>OZ244931.1:0-3906275 GCA_965222215.1 Alphaproteobacteria bacterium
GCCCCGTCGGGGTTGGTGTAGCGCCGCGCGAGCGGTTCGCCGCCGGCACAGGTCTGGGGCACCGCGTCGAAGATGCCTGTCGCCATCAGTTCGGCCCGGTCGCGCTCGATATAGTCGGACGTCACCGGCGGGTTGGCCGCGATATAGAAAACGCCGCCGCCGGCATCGTTCTGGGGGCTCACCGACGGGCGAAATAGCAGCTTCACGTTGATGTCGGGCCCGCCGATGGCGGCGAGACGGTCGCCGATATCGTCCGCCGTCTCGCCGCGAAACTCGCGGAGGATCGGTTCGAGGCTCGTGGCGATGAGCCGGCCTTCCTCCTGCACGCTGCGCTGGAGCAGTTCGGTCCGTTCCTGGTCGGCGCTGCGGAACTGGGCGTAGAGAACCACCGGGACCGTGACGAGGATCGCGATCAGCAGGGCGAGCTTGGTGGCGAAAGAGCGCCACAGCGTGCCGGCCCGCCGCCACCCGCCTGTCGCGCCCCTAGCCATCGCCGCCGGTGCGCGTGGCCCAGCGGTAGCCGAACCCGGTGTAGGTCTCGATGGCGGCGAAATCGGGATCGACGTCGCGGAACTTCTGGCGGATGCGCTTGATGAAGGTGCGCACGTTGCTGCGGTAGCCGTCGTCGCCCGCGCCCGCGATGAAGCCCGCGCCGTGGACGAGATCGTAGATCTCACGGTAGCGGATGTCGGTGCCGGCATGCGCCGCCAGGTGATGGACGATCTTGAACTCGGTCAGGGTCAGGTCGACGCGTTCGCCCCGCCAGAGCGCGCGGCTGGAAGGCGGATCGAGCTGCAGCGCACCGACGGCCAGCTCGCCGCCGGCCCCGTTCGTGCCGCGGTCTTCGGGCGGGTCCTGCCGGTCGAGGATCAGCTCGATCCGCCGCCGCAGGATCGCGAAGCTGCGCGACTTCTCGACGAAATCCACCGCGCCGCCCAGCAGCGCCGCCTCTTCGTAGATCTGGTCCGAGAGCACCGTCAGGAAGACGACCGGTACGTCGATCTCGCGCGCGCGCAGTTGTTTGAGCACCTCAATGCCGTTCATCTCCGGCATTTTCCAGTCGAGCAGGATGAGGTCGCCGTGTCCCGGGTCGGCGGGCGCGGCGCCCTCCAGATGCGAAAGCACGGCGGGCCCGTTCGAAAACCCGCTGACCCGGAAGCCGGCGTCGATCAGGTTCTGCTCCAGGGATTCGCGAAGCAGGGCGTCGTCGTCGACGATCAGCACGTGGACGGGGGCCGGGTCGTCCACGGCGCGAAGGTTAGCTGCTGCCGCCATTGCGCTCCTCATGGATGGCCGCGACACAGGCGTTCAGCGCCTTGCCGTCGGTGGTCTTCGCGGCGCCCGGTTCGGCGGCCGCCACATCGTAGGCCAGGATGCGCCGTTCGCGGGTCTCGATGTCCTCGAAGAAAAACAGGTCGAGCGTGCAGCGCTCGCTGACATAGTGCCAGCGGGTCGAGGGCTGGCGGCGGATCACGAAGTGCGGCGGGCCGAACAGGCGTTCGGCCTCGGCCTCGGCCATGCCGACGACGGTTTCGGGCTGGACCGGCTCGCGTTTCGGTTTTGCGGGGGGGGCGGCGGCAATGGCGCGTTTCGGAGCCTTCGGCTTGTCGCGCGGTTCGGCGGCGCCGGTGTCGTCCGGGCCGGGCGGGGCGAGCGCGGGGTCGAAGGTCGCGGCGCGTTCGTCGGGGCGGGTGTCGTTCCGCAGACCGTCGAACAGGTCGAGCGCCGAACACGCGCCCAGCGCGAAAGCCGCGAACACAAGGGCGGCGGCGCGCGCCGCGTAACGTTCGGCGGCCCCGGCGAAGCCGATCGATCCAACTGCCTGTCTCACCAAAGCACTCCGGCTTCGAAACAGCGGCCCCCAAACCGCTATGCGGGATTCCTATTGATCACGACTCCCCGATCAAGTGGTAGCCGGGCCGGGCAAATGACACAACGTTGTCACAGCCTTGATTCAACCCGGCACGGGGATTGTCGCGTACAAATTTCGATGAATTGTTCAGAAACATCACGGCGCAAGGCCGGGAATCCGGGGTTCCGATGGAATATCGCGACGATTTTCGAAACGCATGGCAGAACGGCGCGTCCCGGGATGTCCCCGCCGATGCAAACGCGTCCGGCGGGCGGGCCGCCGCCCGCACGGCGTTCGTCGACCGCCTGGCGAAGACCCTGCCGCGCCTGTCGATGACGAACGTGCCGATGCGGGTGTTCGAGGTCTCCTCGCCGACGCACATGGCCGGCTCGCTCGGCCTGCGGCTTCGCGCCGTCCTGGGGGAGGCGTGTGAAATCGCCGAGATCGACGCCAGTTCGGTGGGTGTCTTGTTCTACGGGCCTCCCGCCGGAAACGGCCGCCGGTGCTTCGTGGACGCGCTGCGCGCGCTCGCCGGCGAGATTCCGCTGACGGTGCGCATGCTGGACCTTTCGAGCACGGAGATATCCGACCCCGCCGACCTGACCGGCGCGCTGCGGCGCGCACCGGAAGTCGAGATGCCGGCGCCCGCGCGGATTCTCGCGGCCTGACGCTGCGCGGTACCCCGCCCGCTCAGGCGGGCGGAAACCCGAACAGCTCCGCCGGGTTGTCGACCAGGATTTTCTTGCGCTGCGCCTCGTCGGGCGCCCATTCGAGCAGCAGGTCGAGAAGGTCGCCGTCGTTCGGCATCGCCTCGAAGTGGTCCGGGTGCGGCCAGTCCGACCCCCACATCACCCGGTCCGGGTTGCGCTCGATGAGCGCTTTCGCGAAGGGCCAGGTGTCCCTGTAGGGCAGGTCCGGCTCGGCGGTGAAGCGCATCGGCCCGGAGATCTTCACCCAGCAGCGCCCGGTGTCGAGGCAGTCGAGCACCGCGCGGAAGCCGGGCGCGTCGATGCCCAGTTCGGCGGGCTGCCAGCCCATATGGTCGATCACGAAGTTGCCGGGGACCGTCAGCATCTGCTGGTGCCAGTCCGCCGCCTCCTCGGGCCCGCGGAACCAGAACTGCGGGTGCCAGCCGAACGCGTGCAGCCGGTGGATCAGGTCCATGTCGATCTCGGGACTGAAGCGGTAGGCGAACCGCATCCCGACGACGCCCATGTCGGTCAGGATTTCGAGCTCCCGGTCCGTGATACTCGGGTGGACCATGGCAATGCCCCGCAACCGGTCGGGTTCGCGGGCGAGCGCGTGCAGCATGTACTCGTATGTGTGGCCCTGGACGATCGACTGCACGATCACCCCGCGCTCGATGCCGAGCGTGTCGTGCATCCGGATCATGTCGTCGAGGGTCGAGTCCTCCACGTCCAGCGGTGAATCGGGGTGAAACGGGAACCGCTTCGCGGGCCCGTAGAGATGGAAGTGTGTGTCCGTCGCGCCGGGCGGCGCCTTCAGCTTCGGTGTCTTCGTCTCGCGCTGCGGCGGCGGCGATTTCTTTTTCCCGGTCATGCGGTCCCCCCCGTGGATCGACGGTCACGATTGAATCTTTTTCGCTCCGGCGCAACAATGCCCGCGAAGGGCGTACGCCAAGAACGACGCTATCGAGGGAGAGAAGAATGAACGCTGTTGCGAAAATGCCGAAGACGGCGAAGGAACGCGGGAAAGTCGCGCCGGCCAAGCTGGCCCATGTGGTGCTCCGCACGCCGCCGGAGCGCGTGAGCATGGTGCTCGACTGGTACAAGAAGGTGCTGGAGGGCGAGGCCATGTTCGAGACCGAGGGCCTCGGATTTGTCACCTATGACACCGAACACCATCGTGTCGCGGTGCTCGGCCTGCCGGGCATCAAGGAACATGTCGATGGCCACGCCGGTATGCACCACATGGCCTTCACCTACGCGAACCTTGGCGACCTGATGCACACCTACAACCGGCTCAAGGACGAGCACGACATCAAGCCGGAGTTCTGCATCAACCACGGCCCGACCACGTCGATGTACTATTTCGACCCGGACAAGAACCAGGTCGAGCTGCAGGTCGATAACGTGCCGGAGGAGAAATTCGCCGAGTATTTCGACAGCGGCGAGTTCACCGAGAACCCCATCGGCATCAAGTTCGACCCGGATGAACTGTCCGCCCGCCTCGCGGCCGGCGAGCCGGAGGAAAAACTCCTCAAGCGCCCGGACGGAACCCCGCCGGATCTGACGGAATTCCCGGCGAACTGATCGCACACGAAAGAAGGGGCCCCTCGGGCCCCTTCGTTTTTTCAGAGACTCCGAAAGTCCGTCATTGCGAGCCGAAGGCGAAGCAATCCAGGGCGGCCCCCCCCCGAGACTGGATTGCGACGTCGCTGCGCTCCTCGCAATGACAGCTTTTTGGGGTCAGTCCGCCACGTCCTCGCGGCGCTTCTCGATGGCGTCCCACACCAGCGCGGACAGGTTCACGTCGTCGTAGCGGTCGATCTCCTGGATGCCGGTGGGTGAGGTGACGTTGATTTCCGTGAGGTAGTCGCCGATCACGTCGATGCCGACGAAGATCAGCCCCTGCTCGCGCAGCGCGGGGCCGATGGCCGTGCAGATTTCCTGTTCGCGCTCGGTGAGGTCGCTGCGTTCGGCCCTCCCGCCGACATGCATGTTCGAGCGCGCCTCGCCCTCGGCGGGGATGCGGTTGATCGCGCCGACCGGCTCGCCGTCGACGAGGATGATCCGCTTGTCGCCCTGGCGCACCTCCGGCAGGTATTTCTGGACGATCACCGGCTCGCGGTACATCTCGGTGAACATCTCCAGCAGCGAGTTCAGGTTCTCGTCGCCCGGCGTGATGTGGAACACGCCGGCGCCGCCGTTGCCGTAGAGCGGCTTGACGATGATGTCCTCGTGCTTCTCGCGGAACTTGAGAATCTCTTCCGGCGAGGAGCTGATCAGGGTCGGCGGCATGACGCCGTCGAAGTGGGTCACGAACAGTTTCTCCGGCGCGTTGCGGACGGAGACCGGGTCGTTCACGACGAGCGTCTGCGGGTGGACGTGTTCGAGGATATGCGTGGCGGTGATGTAGGCCATGTCGAACGGCGGGTCCTGGCGCATCAGCACCACGTCGAGCCCGGCAAGGTCGAGGGTCTGCGCGTCGCCGAAAGTGAAGTGGTTGCCGTTCTCGCGCCGGACCTGCAGCGGGCGGGCCTTTGCGATCACCCGGCCCTCGCGCAGCGACAGGTCCTGCGGCAGGTAGTGATACAGCCCGTGGCCGCGCGACTGGGCTTCCAGCGCGAGGGCGAAGGTCGAATCGCCATCGATATCGATGTCTTCGATCGGGTCCATCTGGATGGCGACGGCAAGGCTCATGGCGGGCGGGCTCCGGGGTGTTTGACCGGATGCAATCTAGGGATTTTCACGGGCTTGGCAAACGCCGCGCTGCGAGCGTCGTATCAGTTGAGCCGCGTCCGGATGTCGTTCATGAGGCCCGCGACCCGTGCCTTTTCGCCCGGGTGTTCGCTCAGGTCGTGGCAGTGTTCGAAGGCGAGCAGCGCCGCGCGCAGATTGCCGAGATGGGCGTTCAGCACGCCCGCCTCGTGCCAGAGCGATGGCTCGCCGGGCGCGAACAGGAGCATGTCCTCGACGGACTGCAGCCCCTCCGTGATCCGATCGGCCTTGAGCAACCGGATCTTCCGGTTGTTCTCGAGCCGGATGAGGATGTCGCGGTTGCCCGCCGGGGCATAGTGTTCGGGGGCGAGTTCGGCGTCGGGACCGTGGGTGGCCTTCAGCAGCTCGCGCAGTTCGGCAGCGGTAACCTCGGCCCCGCCGTTGAAGGGGTCGAGGATCATCCGGGCGCCGCCGTCGTCGAGCCGGATCAGGAAATGGCCGGGAAAGTTCAGCCCGCAAATGTCCCAGCCGAGCGCGCGACCGCAGTGGATGTGCAGGATGCCGAGCGCGATGGGCAGGCCCCTGCGCCGGTCGATCACCCGCATGAGGTTGGCATTCTGCAGGTCGTCGTAGGTCTGCCGGTCGCCCGCGTAGCCGAACACGCCGTG
This sequence comes from Alphaproteobacteria bacterium, assembly GCA_965222215.1. Classification (GTDB taxonomy): domain Bacteria; phylum Pseudomonadota; class Alphaproteobacteria; order UBA6615; family UBA6615; genus JABJAG01. The sequence continues at coordinate 5,922 of OZ244931.1, forward strand.
GACGGCGTCCGCCAGCGCGCTTTGACGCCCCTCCAGGCTGCCGGAGGTACTGCCGGGGTGGGTTTTCACGGCGTTCGCAAGTTCGCCCAGATGGTCCCGGTAACGGGCGAGCGAGACCCCGGCGCGCTCGCGCGCGGCGAGAAGCAGGGCGGCCTCGGCCAGATCGATCCCGGCGTCGTCGAGCCCCGCGAGGCGTTGCAGCGCGGCCTTGTGGTCGGGGTCGGACACGCCGCCGGACGCCAACGAAACGCTAGCGCTGCGCGGCGGGTTTCTCCGCCGGCTCGCCCGCCGGTTCTCCTGCGGGACGTGCGACGCGGCGCGGGTCGTCCTTCATGATCACATGGCTGACGACACGTTTGACGTTGGGGATATTGCGTGTGACGCGGAAGACCCGGTCGAGTTCGGCCCGGTCCTGCGCGACGCCCAGCAGGTAGACGGTACCGGCCACCGAGCGGGTCGAGTAGTTGATCGAGTCGATCTCGCTGTCGAACAGCAGTTCCGAGTCGAGCCGTGCGTTGATCAGCGCGTCGTTGGCGAAATCGTCCAGCGCGCCGGCGTTGGAAATCTCGACCTCGTTGATGACCTCGCGCACGCCGTCGGCCTGCCAGGCCAGCCGGATGGCCTCGTCCGCATTCTTCTGGTCGGGCACCCGGCCCGAGACCAATACCCGTCCCTCGTAGATCTGGAGATTCAGGCGATTGAAGGTGTCGAAGTCCGAGTTGAGCCAGGCCTCGTTGATCTCGACCCGGATCAGCGTGTCCTTGCCCGCGCCGCGCAGGCCGCGCTCCTCGGCGGCGGCGACGCCCGCCGTGGCCCCCGCCCCGACCGCCATGCCCGCCGGGGTGCAGGCCGCGAGCGTCAGCGCGCCGGCCACGGCGAGGCCGGCCAGACGAAGGAGGCGAGGGGTATCGGGTGAGGAAAGATTCATCGTGAAGCTCCGGAAACCGGTTGCAGACTAGTCGATTCGCCACGCGTCGGGCACGTGCCGGGGAAGGCGCCCCGGCGCCACGAGCATGGCGTCGAAGCGGAATATGTGGTCGCTGTAGCGCGGATTTGCGGCAAGAAAATGTTCCGCGGCCCGGGCGATGCGCCCGCGCTGATGCGTGCTGATCGAGAAGGCCGCATCGTCGAGCCGGGCGCGGGCCTTGACCTCGACGGCTGCGACAACCCGGCCGCGCCGGACGATCAGGTCGATCTCTCCGGCCGGGCAGCGATAGCGCCGGGCCAGCACGGCATAGCCTTTCAGGCGCAAGAAAAGCGCCGCCGATGTCTCGGCGCGCCGGCCGCGCCGTTCGGATTCCTGTCGCGTGGCGCGCCCTGGGGCGGCGTTCATCGGTCCCGGCCGGGGCCGTCGCCGGACAGTTCGAGCGCCATGCGATAGACCTCGCGCCGGGCGCGCCCGGTTCTTTCTGAAACGTCGCTCGCCGCATCGCGGACGCTCATCTCCTGCAGGGCGTGCGCCAGTTCCCGGCGCACGTCTTCGTCACCGGCGGCGGTTGCGACCGGGGGGCCGACCACCACGACGATCTCGCCGCGCGGGGCTGGCTGCTCCGCGCGCGCTTCCGCCAGATGGACGAGCGAGCCGCGAAATACTTCCTCGTGAATCTTCGTCAGTTCGCGCGCGACGGCTGCGGGGCGGTCGCCAAGCACGTCCGCCATGTCGGCAAGGCTCGCCGCGAGGCGGGGCCCGGTCTCGTAGAAAACGAGCGAACCGGGCACGGCCGCCAGCTCCAGCAGGCGGGCGCGGCGCGCACCGCTTTTGTTCGGCAGGAAGCCCGTGAAAAAGAAGGCGTCGGTGGGCAGGCCGGACGCCACGAGGCCGGAGATTGCGGCGTTTGCGCCGGGAATGACGTGCACCGGGAGGTCCGCGTCCTGCGCGGCGGTCACCAGCCGGAAACCCGGATCGGAAATCAGGGGCGTGCCCGCGTCGCTGACGAGCGCCAGAGATTCGCCATCTTTCAGGCGTTCCATAAGATCGGGAAGGACCTTTTGGGCGTTGTGGTCGTTGTACGAAACGGTCCTGGCCGTAACGCCGTACCGGTGGAGAAGCTTGGCGGTGACGCGCGTGTCTTCGCAGGCGATCCGGTCGGCGGCGTGCAAGACGTCCAGCGCCCGCAAGGTAATGTCGCGCAGATTTCCGATCGGCGTCGCGACGATATACAGGCCCGGGGAAATCTTGTCGGGCCGCGCTTGTTCGGGGTTCGCGGTGCCGCTAGGGTCGCCGCGAGCCTCGCTGGGCGAAGAAGTTGGAGAGGAAGCGTTTCGTGCCACGACCGGTTTTCCAGATTTCGCCACGCATCGTATTTATCGCGGCCGCACTCGCCCTGACGGCCTGTGCCCAGTCCAAGGTAGCGACGCCGCAAGCCGAAACGCAACCGGAACCCGCGCCCGAGACGGCCGCGCAGGCCGCCCCGGCGCCGGTGCCCGCGCAGACGGCACCCACCGAATCCGAAATCGTGCGCGTCGGGCTTGCGGTCCCGCTGTCCGGCGCCGCGGCTTCCGTGGGCCGGGACCTGGTCGATGCCGCGCAGTTGGCGATGTTCGATTTCAAACCGCAGTTGTTCGAGTTGCGCATCTACGATACGGGCGGCAACGCGAATATTGCAGCCTCCGTCACCTCGCGCGCCCAGCAGGAGGGCGTCCGGATGCTCCTGGGCCCGCTTTTCGCGGACGCCGTCGCGGCGGCGGCCGACGTGGCCAGGCCGGCCGCCATTCCGGTCTACGCGTTTTCGAGCGACCGCCTCGTGGGTGGCGACGGAGTCTATGTCGCCGGCTTTTTCCCCGAGGCGCAGGTTGCGCGCGTGGTCGATTTCGCGGCCCGGCGGGGCATGTTCGAATTCGCGTCGCTCGTGCCCAACGACGCATACGGCACCCGGATGAACCTTGCTCTCTCGGACGCGGTTGCCGACGCCGGGGGGCAGGTCGTCCAGACGCAGTTCTATCCGCTCGAGATCGAGGGCATGACCGAGACGGTGCGGACGCTGGCGCGCTATGACGAGCGGGCCGCCGAACTGAAGCGCGAAAAAGCCCGTCTCGCCAAAAACGACGACCCCGTATCGAAACGCGCCCTGGAGCGGCTTGAGACCCTCGACACGCTCGGCGAGGTCGGGTTTGAGGCACTGATGCTGCCGGAGGGCGGCAGCCAGGTGCTGCAACTCGCGCCGCTGCTGGCGTTCTTCGACGTCGACCCGGCGGAGGTCAAGCTGCTCGGGACATGGATCTGGGACGACCCGGCGCTGGGCAAGGAGCCTTCCATGCTGGGCGCCTGGTTCGCCGCGCCGCCGCGTGAATCGCGCGGGCGCTTCGTCGAGCGCTTCCGCACCACCTACGGCCGCACCCCGGACCGGCTGGCGACACTGGCTTACGACGGGGTCGCGCTCGCCGCGGTTCTGGCCCAGACCGCCGCCACCGGCGAGGCGCCGTTCTCCGCGGACCGGCTGCAGAACCCCGACGGCTTCGCGGGGGTCGACGGAATCTTCCGGCTTCATGGAACCGGCGAGGTCGAACGCGGCCTTGCGGTCCTGGAGGTTCGCCGGGAGGGGCCGATCGAGATCGACCCCGCGCCGGCCAGCTTCGAAGACCCGCTTACGAACTGAGCGCTGACGAATTGAGCAAGGTGTCGATGACAGCGTTCAGGCGCTGTTGTCCCGACCGCGTCGCGCGCAGGCGACGGCTGTCGTCGGCGACGTAACCGCCGGCCACGAGACGCGCCACGGCATCGGGCGAAAACACCTCCCCGATATGGCGGCCGGTACGCCGGAAGAAGCGGTCCCTGTCGATCCCTTCGCGCAGGCGCAGCCCCATCATCGTGACTTCCTCGACGAGCGCGTCGGCGGACAGCGGTGTGTCGCGCCGGGTGGCGTGGCCGGCCTCCTGTGTCCGCGCCAGCCAGATTTCCGGGGCCCGGTGCTGGCGGGTCTCGTGGACGCTGTTGCCGTCGGCGATCCGTCCATGGGCGCCGGGCCCGATCCCCAGATAGTCGCCGTGCCGCCAGTAGGTCAGGTTGTGGCGCGATTCGGACCCGGGTTCGGCGTGGTTCGATATTTCGTAGGCGGGCAGGCCGGCGGCCTCCAGAATTTCGTGCGTGACCTCGAACATCTCGGCCCCGCTGTCCTCGTCCGGCGTTTCGAGCGCCCCCCGGGCCGCCGCGAGGAAGAAGGGCGTGCCGGGCTCGATGGTGAGCTGGTAGACCGACAGGTGACCGCGCACATGTTCGAGCGCGCGCGCCAGTTCCTCGCGCCAGGCCGCCGCGGTCTGCCCCGGCCGGGCATAGATCAGGTCGAACGAGACGCGGGGAAATCGTGCGTGCGCCGCCTCGATCGCGGCGCGCGCCTCGTCGGCCCCGTGGGTGCGGCCGAGCGCGGCCAGCGATGCGTCGTCGAGCGCCTGTATGCCGAGGCTGAGGCGGTTGATGCCCGCATCCGCGAACCCGTCCATCACGGAGGTTTCCGCCGATGTCGGGTTCGCTTCCAGCGTGATTTCCAGATCCGGCGCGGGCGCGAAGAGGTCGCGTGCGCGGCGGATCACCGCGCGCGTCGTGTCGGGCGCCATCAGGGACGGTGTGCCGCCGCCGAAGAAAATGCTGGTCAGCCGGCGCCCGGGAACGCGGCCCGCATAATGTTCGAGCTCGGCAACCAGCGCCTCGCGCCACGCGCCATCGTCGACGTCGTCGCGGACATGGCTGTTGAAGTCGCAATAGGGACAGAGCGACCGGCAGAACGGCCAGTGGACGTAGAGCGCGATGTCCCCGTCCGCATCTTCCGTGCCGGCCCCGGAGCCTGTCTCAGCCATCGGCTTTCGCGAAGCAGGCCGCGATCATCTGCCCGAAGGCAAGCGCGCGATGGGATATGGCGTGCTTGTGCGCGGGTGCCATTTCGCCGAACGTCTCGGCGTAGCCGTTGGGAACGAACACCGGGTCGTAGCCGAAACCCCGGGTCCCGCGCGGCGGCCAGGCCAGCATCCCGTCGACGCGCCCTTCGAAAATCTCCACATGATCGTCCGGCCAGGCGAGCGCGAGTGCGCAGGTGAACCAGGCGGTCCGGTCGTCCGCGTCGGCGGTTTCCGCGTGGACGCGCTCCATGGCCCAGTCGAAATCCCGCCGGCCGTCCTCACGGGTGGCGAAGCGGGCGGCATGGATGCCCGGCGCCCCGTCCAGGGCGGCGACGGAGAAACCGGAATCGTCGGCCAGCGCCGGAAGCCCGCTTCCGGTCACCGAGGCGCGCGCCTTCAGCGCGGCGTTTTCCGCGAAGGTCGTGCCGGTCTCCTCGGGTTCGGGCAGGCCCAGCTCACCGGCGCTGACCACGGAGATGGCGAAGGGCTGGAGCAGGTCCGCGATTTCTCGCACCTTGCCGTCGTTGTGGCTGGCGATCACCAGGCGGTCGCCGTCGAACCTGCGGGCCATCGCTTTCTTTCCTACTTGATGCCGAGCGCCTTGCGCTGATGGCCGACCAGCTCGGTGACGCCGTCGCGGGCCAGATCCAGGAGCTTCACGAACTGCGCGCGGGAGAACGGCCGGTCTTCGGCGGTGCCCTGGATCTCGACGATCCCGCCCTTTTCGGTGAGGACGAAATTGGCGTCGGCCTGGGCGTTGGAATCCTCCGGATAGTCCAGGTCGAGCACGAGCTCGCCCTCATAGATGCCGCAGGAAATCGCCGCGACCAGTTCGGTCACGGGATTGGTCTCGATGGCGCCGGATTTCACAAGGCCCTGGCACGCGATGTGGAGCGCCACGCAGGCGCCCGTGATCGATGCGGTCCGCGTGCCGCCGTCGGCCTGCAGCACATCGCAGTCGAGCCGGATCTGCCGCTCGCCGAGCGCCTCGAGGTCGGTGACGGCACGCAGCGAGCGCCCGATCAGGCGCTGGATTTCCTGGGTGCGCCCGGACTGCTTGCCGCGCGCCGCCTCGCGGCCCGTGCGCTCATGGGTCGAGCGCGGCAGCATGCCGTATTCCGCGGTCACCCATCCGCTGCCGCCGCCGCGCATCCAGGGCGGCACGCGCTCCTCGACCGACGCGGCGCACAGCACATGGGTGTTGCCGAACATGGCGAGGCATGACCCCTCCGCATACTTGGCGGCGCCGGTCTTCAGGCGGACGCGGCGCATCTCGTCGAGGGCGCGTCGGGACGGGCGATGGGGGGACTTGGCCATGAGCATTTCCGGTCGGTGTGAGAGATTGCGCGCAACCTAGTCGTTTCGCGGCGGCGCCGTCCACCGATGTCGCGGCGTGGCGTCTTCTTGATTGGCGGCAAGCTCGTGCCTAAGTTGACCGGGCATTCCGGGCCTGCAGCCGGAACCACGAGATAACCGCAGACGGACCCATGAGCCGCTCGATTCCACAGCTGAACGCGCGCAGCACCGAGATTCTCCGGCAGATCATCGACGGCTACCTGGAGACGGGCGAGCCGGTGGGGTCGCGGACGTTGTCGCGGAATCTCGATCTCGACCTGTCGCCCGCGACGATCCGCAACGTGATGGCGGACCTTCAGGACGCCGGGCTGCTGTTCTCGCCGCACACCTCGGCGGGGCGTATCCCGACCGATGCCGGCTTGCGCATGTTCGTCGACGGCCTTCTCGAGATCGGCCACCTGACGGACGCGGAACGCAAAGCCATCGAGGCGCAGTGCGCCGCCCAGGGCCGCAGCCTGCAGCAGACCCTCAACGAGGCTTCGCGCGTGCTGTCGGGCCTGAGCAATTGCGCCGGGCTGGTCGTGGCGCCGAAGAGCGATTCGCCGTTGCGCCACATCGAGTTCGTGTCGCTGGCGCAGGGGCGCGCGCTCGTCGTGCTGGTCACGGAGGACGGCAGCGTCGAGAACCGGATTGTCGAAGTGCCGGCGGGCATGCCGGCGTCGGCGATGACGGAGGCGACCAACTTTCTGTCCGCCCGCATGGTCGGCAAGACGATCGAGGAGGCGCAGCGCCAGCTCGCCGCCGAACTGGAGGCTCACCGGCGCGACCTCGACGACCTGACCCAGAAGCTCGTCGAGGCGGGCATGGCGACGGCGACGGGCGAGGGCGCGGAGACCGCGCTGATCGTGAGCGGAACCGAGCGGTTGCTCGACGACGTGCAGGCCGTCGAGGACCTGGAGCGCGTACGAACGCTCTATGACGCGCTGGACACGAAAGAATCGTGGTTCAAGCTGCTCGATGCGGCGCGCGACGGCGAAGGCGTGAAAATTTTCATCGGCTCGGAGAACGACTTGTTCTCGGTTGCCGGCTGTTCGGTCGTTGTGGCGCCGTATCGCAACAGCGAGCAGGAAATTGTCGGGGCGGTGGGTGTCATCGGGCCGACACGGATCAACTATGCGCGGATCATTCCGGTGGTGGACTACACCGCCCAGGTGGTCGGCCGCCTTATGGGATAACCCGAACAGGTGCCGCCGGACCGGTGGCAACGGTGGGACGAAGAGATGAACGAGAACGAAAACCCTGAAAACGAAGCGGCGCCCGAGCCGGAAACCGGCGCGCCGGCGAACGACACGGCGCCTGCCGGCGAGGCAACGCCCGAAACGGCACAGGACGAAACGCCGGCCGATGCGCCGACGCGGGGCGGCGGCGACAACCGCACGGCGGACCTGGAAGCGAAGGTCGTGGAGTTGCGCGACCAGCTGTTGCGCGCCATGGCCGAGACCGAAAACATGCGCAAGCGCAGCGAGCGCCATGTGCAGGACGCACACAAATTCGCGGTCACGGGTTTCGCGCGTGACATCCTGCAGGTGGCGGACAATCTCGAACGCGCGCTCGACGCGGTGCCCGAAGAGCGCCGGGGCGAACACGAGCTTCTCGGCACGCTGGCCGAAGGCGTGCAGGCGGTCCAGGCGAGCTTCGTGCAGGTGATGGAGGCCAATCACATCAAACGCCTCGACCCGGTCGGCGAAGCGTTCGACCCGAACCTTCATGAAGCGATGTTCGAGGTGCCCGGCACCGACCTGCCCAACGGCACCGTCGCCCAGGTGATACAGCCCGGCTATCAGCTGCACGACCGGCTGTTGCGTCCGGCGCGCGTCGGTGTGGCGAAGTCGGCCGACGCGGCGCCCGCAGGCGGGTCGAAAGACGGCGGCGGCCCTGAAGACGGCCAGGTCGACACCACCGCCTGAGCGGTGATCTATTTCTTTGCGGTAATGGTCGGGTCCGCGTCCATCAGGGCGCGGATGTAGGCCGTCGCGAGCCCCTGTTGCTGCGCGGCGCCGTAGTGCTGCAGGGCGACGGCGGCAAAGTCGAACGCGCCGTATAGTTCGTGCGCCAGGACGGCGACTTTCAGGAGGCCGTTCGGGTCGGACGTCGCCATACCCGTGAAGGCCGCGGGATCACGGAAATAGAGGGCGTTGCTCCAGATCACTTGCGCGAACCCGCGGTTCGGGTTGTCGTCCTTGATGAGCGGGCGGTAGGGGCGCGAGCCCACCCCCACCATCGTATGGAATGCGAACCCCTGCTGCCGCAGAAACGCGTCCACGTCCGCGAACAGCGCCTGCCCCTTGTAGATCGGCAGGAAATTCACTTCGGTCTGGATCGCGAGCACGTTGCCGAGGCTCTGCGCCGCCCCTTCGAGCACCAGGCGTTCCGCGCCCTGGACGTCCAGCTTCAGAAAATCCGCCGGGTGGGCTTCCTCGACATCGTCGAGGCGCACGGTGTCGACGCGCTCCTCGCCCACCGGCTCGCACAGCTCCCACAGGCTGTGAAACCGCTGCATCACGTCCGGGTCGGGCGGAAAGAGCGACGAGGTCATCGGGGCCTTGCCGATGTGGAGCGTGTGCGTTGCACCGTCGCCGAGCGCATGCGGCAGGTACCGGCAGTTGTCCGGCGCGCGCGCGTTGAGCTTCGCGCATTCCTCACCGTTCGGCTCGAAGCCGACCAACGACGCCGCGCCGGAGGAAACCAGGCGTGCCCAGGGCTCGTTCTCGCCGACATCCATCGCACCGACATCCACGATTCTCATGGCCGGCAGGCTGACGCCCTCCCGCGACAGGAAGTAGAGAATGTCGAGCGGACGGGGGGGCGTGTTCATGATGCCGGCACCTTGGCGACGGAGGGATCAAGCGTTTCGGCGGTGGGCCGGTGCCGCGCCTGATTGCGCCGCGCCGCCGCCGGGTCGCTGACGGCATAGCAGTAAACGCAGCCGTGCGAACAGGTGTCGTAGGCTCCGATATCGCGTGCCTCGGCGCACAGGCACCCGTCGCGCAGCCCTTTTGTGCGGGCGTCGATGCGCTCGTGGCCGAGAAATGCGGCGACCCGGTTCAGCCGCCCGGCGTCGATGCAGCGCGCCGGCGCGATGCTCTCGTCCACGAGGTCGGGCTGGGTGCACAGCGTCAGGGTCATGTCGCGCGCGCGGGCGCGCGTATCCAGTTCCGCCAGCAGTTCGCGCTTTTCGCCAAGCCCGGGGTCCGTCCAGCGGTAACTTCCCGCCTCGCAGGCGCGGTCGAGGTTGCGGCGGGTCTTTCGATAGATTTGCGCGAAACTGACGACCACCTCGTTCGTGGTGCCCGCCAGCCGGTCCGCCAGCCGGTTGAAATTCTCGATGTGCCAGTCGGCGGGGGTGTCGTTCGTGACCAGGACCGGATCGTAGCGCCAGACAGCCGCATCGGGCCCGTAGCGGGCCGAAATATCCCTCAGGTCAGCGGCGGCATGATCGGGATCGGGCACCGCCCGCTCCAGCCAGCGCGGGGAGCCCGTGATCGTGTACTGCACCGTCAACGGCCGGGTTTCCGCGGTTCGGGCCAGTTCGGCGCCGAACGGTCGGGCATTCCGGGTCCAGTAGACGAATGCGCCGCAATCCTCGTCACGCAGCGAGACCCGAAAATATTTTCCGTTCCAGACATTGCGGACATCGACGAAGCCGGCGTCGCGCCGGTGGCGGAACCATTCGCCGTAAAAAGCCGGGATATCCGTCTTGTAGCTGGCCGAAATAATCATGGCACCATGTTAGCGGTGCAAGGGTGGAGTGAAATGCCGGAAATTGCTCGGAAAATTGGTTTTTCCCGGGTGGTTGCACGCCAAAGAGGCACTCCCTATATGTCCGACGAACACTTCTGGTCCGATATATCGGACTTTCGAACGCACAAAACAGGGATTTGCCGCGGTGCCGTCAGGGCCGGGCAATTCTGCTGACGGAGCGAGGGACAAATGGCGAAAGTAATTGGTATCGATCTCGGGACGACCAACTCCTGCGTCGCCGTCATGGACGGCGATCAGGGCAAGGTGATCGAGAACTCGGAAGGCGCGCGCACAACGCCGTCTATGGTGGCGTTTTCCGACAGCGATGAACGGCTGGTCGGCCAGGCGGCGAAGCGGCAGGCAGTGACCAACCCGGAAAATACGATTTTCGCGGTCAAGCGCCTGATCGGGCGCCGGTACGACGATCCGCTGACCGAGAAGGACAAGGACCTGGTCCCGTTCGAGATCGTCGCCGGCGACAACGGCGACGCATGGGTCTCGGCGAATGACAAGAAGTACAGCCCGTCGGAGATCAGCGCCTTCATCCTGCAGAAGATGAAGGAGACCGCGGAGGCCTTCCTCGGCGAGACGGTCGAGCAGGCGGTAATCACCGTGCCGGCCTACTTCAACGATTCCCAGCGCCAGGCCACGAAGGACGCAGGCAAGATCGCCGGCCTCGAAGTGCTGCGCATCATCAACGAGCCGACGGCGGCCGCGCTGGCCTATGGCCTCGACAAGAAGGAAACGGGCACCATCGCGGTCTACGACCTCGGCGGCGGCACCTTCGACGTGTCCGTGCTCGAAATCGGCGACGGCGTGTTCGAGGTGAAATCGACCAACGGCGACACCTTCCTGGGCGGTGAGGACTTCGACGCCCGGGTCATCGAGTACCTGGCTGACGAGTTCAAGAAGGATCAGGGCATCGACCTGCGCGAGGACAAGCTCGCCCTGCAGCGCCTCAAGGAGGCCGCCGAGAAGGCGAAGATCGAGCTCTCCTCCTCGACCCAGACCGAGGTGAACCTGCCGTTCATCACCGCGGATGCGTCGGGTCCGAAGCATCTCAACGTCAAGCTCACCCGCGCCAAGCTCGAAGCGCTGGTCGAGGATCTTGTCCAGCGCACGGTCAAGCCGTGCGAAGCGGCGCTCAAGGATGCGGGCCTCAAGCCGAACGAGATCGACGAGGTCATCCTGGTCGGCGGCATGACCCGCATGCCGAAGGTGCAGGAGACAGTAAAGAACCTGTTTGGCCGCGATCCGCATCGCGGCGTGAACCCGGACGAGGTCGTCGCCATCGGCGCGGCCATCCAGGCCGGCGTGCTGGCGGGCGACGTCAAGGACGTGCTGCTGCTCGACGTGACCCCGCTGTCGCTGGGCATCGAGACGCTCGGCGGCGTGTTCACGCGCCTGATCGACCGCAACACGACGATCCCGACCAAGAAGAGCCAGGTCTTCTCGACCGCCGAGGACAACCAGAGCGCGGTGACGATCCGCGTGTTCCAGGGCGAGCGCGAGATGGCGGCCGACAACAAGCTGCTCGGCCAGTTCGATCTGGTGGGTATCCCGTCCGCGCCGCGCGGCGTGCCGCAGGTCGAGGTCACCTTCGACATCGACGCCAACGGCATCGTCAACGTCTCGGCGAAAGACAAGGGTACCGGCAAGGAGCAGCAGATCCGCATCCAGGCGTCGGGCGGCCTGTCGGACGACGATATCGACCGGATGGTCAAGGACGCCGAGGAACATGCCGAGGACGACAAGAAGCGGCGCGAGGCGGTCGAGGTGAAGAACCAGGCGGAAGCCCTGGTGCACCAGACCGAGAGCAGCCTGTCCGAGCATGGCGACAAGATCTCCGAGGAAGAGAAATCGGCCATCGAGGCCGACCTCGAAGCACTCAAGTCGGCGGCCGAGGGGGACGACCTGGAAGACATCCAGGCCAAGCTCCAGGTGCTGGCGACCTCCTCGATGAAGCTCGGCGAGGCCATCTACAAGGCCGAGCAGGGTGACGGCGACGGGGGGGGGGCCGATGCGGCCGACGCCGACATGGCGGCCGATGCCAACCCGGACGAGACCATCGTCGACGCCGACTTCGAGGAAGTCGACGACGACGACGAGCCCAAGGGCCAGTCTTCAGCCTCGTAGGCGATCGACCTGTGACGATGCGGCGCGCATGGCGGGAAGCCGGGCGCGCCGCACGTCCGGGCCGGACCTTTGGGGGTGAAGGACACGTCGATGGCGGATAAGGACTTTTACGAGATACTCGGGGTCGATCGCGGCGCGGACGCGGCGGCGATCAAGAGCGCCTATCGGCGGCTCGCCAAGGAGCTGCACCCCGACCGCAATCCGGGGGACGAGACGGCCGAGCAGCGCTTCAAGGAAGTGAACCAGGCCTACGACATCCTGAAAGACGACGAGAAGCGCGCGGCCTACGACCGTTTCGGGCCGTCGGCCTTCGACGGAACGGGCGGGCCGCAGGGCGGCGGCTTCGATTTCAACGGCGGCGGCGGGTTCGCCGACATCTTCGACGAGATGTTCGGCGAATTCATGGGCGGCCGGGGCGGCGGCAATCGCCGCCGGGCGAGCACCCGCGGCTCCGACCTTCGCTACAACCTCGACGTCAGCCTGGAAGACGCCTTCAAGGGCAAGCAGGCGCGCGTGCGCGTGAACGCTTCGGCGGCGTGCGAGGAGTGCCACGGGTCCGGGGCGGCCGGCGGGGCCGAGCCGACGGCCTGTCCGTCCTGCCAGGGCCAGGGGAAAATCCGCGCCCAGCAGGGCTTCTTCACCGTCGAGCGCACCTGCCCGACCTGCCATGGCGCGGGCCGTGTGATCGACAACCCGTGCGGGCCGTGCGGCGGCGCGGGCCGGGTGAACAAGGAAAAGACCTTGTCGGTCAATATTCCCGCGGGCATCGAGGACGGCACGCGCATCCGCGTCGCCGGCGAGGGGGAGGCGGGTCTGCGCGGCGGGCCGCCGGGCGACCTTTATATTTTCGTGACGATCCGGCCGCATCGCTTCTTCCGGCGCGAGGGCGCGGATATCCATTGCCGGGTGCCGATCCCGATGACGACCGCGGCCCTCGGCGGTTCCATCGAGGTGCCGGCCATCGACGGCTCGCGTGCGCGGGTCAATATCCCCGCGGGCACCCAGACGGGCCAGCAGTTCCGGCTGCGCAACAAGGGCATGTCGGTCCTGCGTTCCAGCGCCCATGGCGACATGTACGTCCAGGCGCAGATCGAGACCCCGGTCAACCTCACCAAGGAGCAGCGCGACCTGCTCAAAAAGTTCGAGGATTCGGGCGGCGGCTCGACCAAGCACAGCCCCGAATCCGAAGGCTTCTTCACCAAGGTGAAGGAGTTCTGGGACGACCTGAAGGAATAGTCTTCAGGCGTTGGATCGCGCGCTCGAAGTGCTATCTTCCCGCCGGCCCCGATCTGGGGGCCCGGGACGGGAAGCGAACATGACAGATCAACTGAAAATCGGAATTGTCGGGGCGGCGGGCCGCATGGGCCGGATGCTTGTGCAGGTCGTGGCTGGCAGCGACGGCTGCGTGCTCGCCGGCGCGAGCGAAGCGGCGGGGTCGGACCAGGTCGGCGCGGACGCCGGCGCGCTCGCGGGGGTCGGCGACCCGGGTGTGAAGATCACCGACGATGCGCGCGCCATGTTCGCCGCCGTCGATGCCGTGATCGACTTCACGATCCCTGCCGCGACGGCGGCCCACGCGGCGCTGGCGGCCGAGCATGGCTGTGCGCTGATCGCCGGAACCACCGGACTGGAAGACGAGCACCGCGCCGCGCTGGAGACGGCCGCGCAGAAAGTGCCCGTGGTCTGGGCGTCCAACATGTCGAGCGGAGTGAACCTGCTGTTCGCGCTGACCGAACGCGTCGCGCGCGCGCTGGACCCGGACTTCGACATCGAGATCGTGGAAATGCACCACAAGCACAAGATCGATGCCCCGTCGGGCACGGCTCTGAGCCTCGGCGAGGCGGCGGCGGCCGGACGCGGGGTCGATTTCGACACCGAGAAGATGCTCTCGCGCGAGGGCATCACCGGCGAACGCGGGCGCGGGCGCATCGGTTTCGCGACGTTGCGCGGCGGCGATGTTGTGGGTGAGCACACTGTGATCTTCGCGGGTGAGGGAGAGCGCATCGAGCTGACGCACCGCGCGACCGACCGGGGCATCTTTGCGCGCGGCGCCGTCCGGGCGGCCCTGTGGACCCGGGGCCGCGAGCCGGGGTTTTACGCCATGGCCGACGTGCTGGGGATGGGCGACTAGCCCCGGTCCGCGACGGGTTGGCGCAATCCCCGCAACGCGACGCGCAACGCGTCCGCCAGATCGGTCCGCTCGTCGGGTGTCAGGAAACGGCCCACCTGCAGCGAACGGCCATGGCTTGCGAGCCACAATTCGTTGCCGCCGTCCGAGCTCGACGCCAGGTCGACGGACAGCCAGTGCGGCGGGGCGAAACGGTGGCGCTGTTCCTGGCCCGAGGGGCGGACACGGGCGACCGTCAACTCATCCGGTGTGAGGCGCAGGCGTTCGAACATCCGCGCGTCGCGCGCGTTGGTGCGAAACGCCCAAAGAATCAGAAGTATCTCGCAGCCGAAGAACGGCAGGACGGGCCACGCGCCCAGCGCCGTGAAATAGAGCGCGACCAGCGCCAGCGCACCGCCGATCCCCGCGATGACGAGACGCACGCCGCGCGGCGACAGGCTGCGGTGCGGATAAAGCACCGCGTCGAAAATCGGCTCGGGTTCGTTGCGATCCATGAACAAAATCCTAGTGCCGCGAGCGGCGCCTGCCTAGCCGCGCTTTGTCGCAGCAGAGGTCAAAACCGGTTACATTGGCGCGATCATGGCGCAGATGAAAAAAGACCAGATCGACGAGTTCTTCGCGCGCCTCTCGGCGGCGAACCCCGAACCGCAGACCGAACTCGAGTATACGAACACCTACACCCTGCTCGTGGCCGTGGTGCTGTCGGCGCAGGCGACCGATGTGGGCGTGAACCGGGCGACGGCGGGGTTGTTCAAGACCGTCGATACGCCGCAAAAGATGCTGGCGCTGGGCGAGGACGAGCTGATCGGGCATATCCGCACGATCGGACTGTTCCGCAACAAGGCGAAGAACGTGATCGCCCTCAGCCGGAAGCTGGTCGAGGAACATGACGGCGTGGTGCCGCGCGACCGCGCCGCCCTGGAGGCGCTGCCGGGGGTCGGACGGAAGACGGCGAACGTGGTGCTGAATACGGCCTTCGGCGAGCACACCATGGCGGTCGATACCCATATTTTCCGGCTGTCGAACCGCACCGGCCTGGCGCCCGGCAAGACCGTCCGCGCGGTGGAGGACAAGCTGGTCAAGCGTGTGCCGGACAAATATATGCGCCATGCCCACCACTGGCTGATCCTGCACGGGCGCTACGTATGCAAGGCGCGCAAGCCCGAGTGCATGTCCTGCAGCGTGGCCGACCTGTGCACCTACAAGGCGAAGACGACCGCCGAATAAATCTCAGGAAAAGCTGCCGATGCAGGCGTCGGCGCGGTTGCCGCTCAGGCGCCGGTTTTCGGCGCGGGCCTCCACATGGGCGGCGGTGAGCCGCCCGGCGCGGGGGTACATGAACACGTGGACGACGCAGGCGGAACTTCGGTAGAGCCGCAATTCGCCCGCGCCTTCGCGGCGCACGATACGCGGCCGGCCCAGATAGCCGTCCACGCGCACGCTCTCCGCACCGAGGATGTCTTCGAGATCGGCTCTCGGCCTTGCGCGCGCGGCCGGCGCTGGCGCCGTGGCCTGCGGCCGGGCTTCCTGCCGGGCGGGCGTGTTCGCGTTATCCGTCCCGCCGAAGCCGTCGAGCGAGCAGGCGGTTAATGCCGCGGCCGCCATCAGGACAAGGAACCCGCGCATGGGGTCAGACGGCGCCGGTTCGGCCGACGTCAGGCATGGACCTTGACGTCGCCCAGCACTTCGCCGCCCTGTTCGATCTCCAGCCGGCCATAGGACACGGTGCCCGTGACCTTGCCCGACGCAGTGATCCGCAGTTCGCGTGCGACGTCGAGATCGCCGTCGAAGCGCCCGCTGATGATCGCTGTCTGGACCGAGGCGGAGCCTGTGAAGCGGCCGCCGCGCGCGACTTCAAGCGCCCGGGCCTCGCCCAGGGTGGCGTCGATGCGGCCTTCCACGACCAGGGAATCGCATTCGGTGATATCGCCCTTGAGTGCGATGTCGCGGGCCACCGTCAGCGTCTTGGCGTCCGGGCCCCCGCTGCGGCGCGGTTCGGGATCGTCGTTCCGTTCGCCGCGTTCGTTCAGATTGGGAATTTCCGCCGCGCGCACGGGCTGGCGGTCCAGAAAACTCAAGTCGAGGTCGGGCCGTTCATCGTCCCGATCGGTCTCAGCGCTCATGGTCTCGCCCCCAATATTGTCGCCCCCGAGAACCACGAACTTTCCATGCCGCATGAGGACATGTCGAAAACCCGGCAATTCTCATAAGCTTCGGTATGAAATCTAGAGCGAAATGTCCAGAGTATTATTCAAGCAATTGTAATTGTTGCGTTTGTATCTCCGCCCTTGGGGCGATGGCGCTCATAGACGTGGAGCATCATCGCGGTGCCGAAAAGCGGCAGCAGCAGGTTCACGATGGGGATTGTCGCGATCAGCGCGAAAATCAGCCCGGCGAGGTACATCCGGCCCCGGTGCCGCATCCTGAAATCGCGCAATTCCCGCGGCGTCATGCGGCGGAAGCCGACCATTTCCAGGTATTCGCGGCCGAGCAGGTAGCCGTTGATTCCCCAGCCCAGGACGAAATACAGCGGCGGGAAAATCAGGAACACGAGCAGGAACAGGTTCAGCACGATCAGGAAGAGGCCGAACTTCACGCCGACCCAGATCGCTTCCGAGATGCCCTGGTCGCGCGGCGGCGCGAGTTCCGGATAGTGGCGCATTTCCACGGCCCGGCAGATCGTCTCGATATAGAGACTGGCGTAAATGCCGAGGAAGGCGGGCAGCAGCAGGATCATCAGGAAGAAGGCAATGAAAATCGCCAAGAAGTCCGATGCGTCTTCGGCGAGGCCGCCGACCCATGGCAGTTCGCCGATAAGTTCGGTGTTGAGCATCAGCCACCACACGGCCCCCCAGAGGACGGCGGCGGTGCAAAAGCTCCAGAGGGCGCAGTGCCACAAAACCTTGCGGAATCGCGGGCTGCCGAGGTCGCCCAGGGCCTTGAAGAATGCGGAAATCATGGGCTCGAGTCTTACCCGCTGCGCCCCGCCATGGCCACGGAAAACCGGCGAATTCGTTCCTGCCGCGTGGATCGGCAGGGTTCCATTGTGTGCTGCGCGACCGCCGCTATACTCGCCGCCCGTACCCATTCGCGCACTTGCACCACCCCGGAGTTCCCATGACCGATTCCGCGCCCCAGACCGGCGAGCTCGACGTCCTGTGCGTCGGCAACGCCATTGTCGACGTTCTCAGCCAGGCCGACGATGCGACCATCGAGGAGCTGGGCATGAACAAGGGCACCATGGCCCTGATTGATGCGGACCAGGCCGAGCTCTTGTATGCGCGCATGAACGCCGGGGTCGAGACCTCGGGCGGGTCGGCGGGGAACACGGCGGCCGGCCTCGCGTCGCTCGAGGCGAACTGTGCCTTCATCGGGCGCGTTCGCGACGACCAGCTCGGCGAGATCTTTACCCACGATATCCGGTCCATCGGCGTGGAATACGCCACCCCGCCGGTGACGGACGGCCCGCCGACCGCGCGCTGCCTGATTTTCATTACGCCCGACGCGCAACGCACCATGAACACGTTCCTCGGGGCCAGCGTGAACCTGGGCCCCGACGATATCGACGAGACGCTGGTGACGCGTGCGCTCGTGACCTATCTGGAGGGCTACCTGTGGGACCGGGAGGAAGCCAAGCAGGCCTTCCTGCGCGCCGCGGAGCTGGCCGCGAAACACGAACGGTTGGTCTCGCTCAGTCTTTCGGACCCCTTCTGCGTCGACCGGCACCGGGATTCCTTCCGCGAGTTCGTGTCGGGCCATGTCGACGTGCTGTTCGCAAACGAGGACGAGATCACGTCGCTTTATGAAGTGGAGACGTTCGACGACGCGCTGCAGCATGTACGCCGCGACTGCCGCATCGCCGCGCTCACGCGTTCCGAAAAGGGCTCGGTGGTTGTCGCGGGCGACGAAGTCCATGTGGTCGATGCCGAGCCGGTCGACGCCGTTGTCGACACCACCGGCGCGGGCGACCAGTTCGCAGCCGGCTTCCTGCACGGCCTGACGAAAGGCCATGACCTCGCGACCTGCGCGCGCATCGGCGGGATCGCGGCGGCGGAAGTCATCGCCCATGTCGGCCCCCGCCCGCAGGTGAAACTCGCCGGCCTTGTCGCCGAAAAGCTCGGCGGCTGAGGGGACCGGCGCGATGTCCCTGATTGCGATCAAGGCGCTGGCCATCGCGCTTATCCTGGTGGTCGCGGTTGGGGGCGGCTGGACCGCCCTGCGCGCCCGCAACGCCCGCCATGCCGACCGGCTGTTCTCGCTCGGGGCGATTTTCGGCGGCGGCGTGTTCCTCGGCGCGGGGCTGATCCACATGCTCCCCGACGCGGTGGCGCAGTTCGGCGATCTCTATCCTTCGCTCGACTACCCGGTGCCCTACGCGCTCGCCGCGCTGGGACTGATCCTCATCCTCGCGATCGACCGGGCCGGGCATCTGATGGGCGAGCATGGGGAAAGCCGGACGTCGGCCCTGATCCTGCTGTTCGTGCTGTCGTTCCATTCCATCCTCGCCGGCGCCGCCATCGGCGCGGAAGATTCGGCGGCGAACTCGATCGTCCTGCTGCTGGCGGTCCTCGCCCACAAGGGCAGCGCGGCCTTCGCGCTGACGACGCGCATTCTCCAGGACGGCGGCACGGCACGCGCTGTCTGGCCGCAGCTGCTGCTGTTCTCGGCGATGACGCCGCTGGGAATCCTTCTGGGCGCGAGCCTGCAGGAGATGCTGTCGGGCGACGGCGCGCGCCTGAGCGAGGGTATTTTCGACGCCCTGGCGGCGGCCACGTTCGTCTATGTGGCAACGCTGGAAGTCATCGGCCGCGAATTCGGGTCCGAGAACCGCGCGGCGGGCAAGTTCCCCGCGCTGATCGCGGGCCTGGGCGTGATGGCGCTTGTGGCGCTCTGGCTCTAGCGGTTCGCCCGCTAGCGCGGCGCGTCTTCCCACATGGTCTGGATCTGCAGGCCGTAGACCGGAATCACGTCGGGCCGGGCGATCCGCGTCCATCGGGCAATGCGCTGGCCCGGGTCGTGATAGAGCGGCAGCACGTAGCGGTTCCACATCAGGATGCGGTCGAGCGCGCGGGCGGCGGCGACCAGTTCTTCGCGGGTCTGGGCGGCGCCCAGCGCGGTGATCATCGCGTCGATGGCCGGGTCGGCGACCCCGGCCCAGTTGCGCCCGCCGGGCTGGTCGGACGTGCGGCTGCTCCAGTAGTTCTGCTGCTCGTTGCCGGGCGACAGCGAGACGCCCCAGAAGCCGAACACCATGTCGAAATCGTAGGTGTCGATGCGGCCCTGGAACTGCGCCGATTCGACCAGCCGCACCTTGGCCTCGATCCCGAGCCGTTCGAGGTTGCGCGCGTAGGCGAGCGCGATCTTCTCGTTGGACGGCCGGCGGATCGTGATCTCGATCTGGAAGGGCTCGCCCGCCGCGTTGCGGCGCACGCCGTCGACGACCTGCCATCCGGCCTCGTCGAGCAGCGTTGCGGCGTGTTTCAGGTTGGCGCGCGGGCGCCCCGACCCGTCGGTTGCCGGCGGCGCGTAGGGCGGGCCGAACACGGCGTCGGGCACCTTCCCGCGCCACGGTTCCAGCAGGGCCAGCTCCAGGCCTTCCGGCGGCCCGGCAGGCGCCATGTCGGAGCCGGTGAATATGCTGGTGGTGCGCGCGTAGCCGCTGTGGAGCAGCGCCCGGTTCAGCCATTCGAAGTCGAAGGCGTGGGTCAGCGCGTCGCGCACACGGATGTCCTGGAACTTCGGCTTGCGGAGGTTGAAGGTCAGCGCGCTCAGGCCCGACGGCGTGCCGGTCCGCAGCACGTCGCGCGTGACGCGCCCGTCGCCGACGGCCGGGAATTCGTACTGGGTGGCCCAGCGGGTCGCGTCGCCTTCGGTGCGCAGGTCGTAGTCGCCGGCCTTGAACGCCTCCAGCGCCACCGAGGCGTCGCGGAAATAGTCGTAGCGGATGGTGTCGAAGTTGTGCCGCCCGGTATTCACCGCCAGATCCCGGCCCCAGTAGTCGGGGTTGCGGCGATAGGTGATCGCACGTCCCGGGTCGACGCTGTCCACCACATAGGGTCCGCTCGCCAGTGGCGGGTCGAGGGTCGTGTCGTCGAAGGTGCGGTCCTGCCACCAGGCCTTTGACATGATCGGCATGAAGCCTGCGATCAGCAGGGGCAGTTCGCGATCGTCCGCGTTGGCGAAATTGAACCGGACCTTGCGCGGCCCTGTCTGGACCGCTTCGCTGACCCGCGACCAGGTCGCGCGGGCGTTGGGCCGGCCTTTTTCTTTCAGGGTTTCCCAGCTGAAGATCACGTCGTCGACGGTGACCGGCGTCCCGTCCGAAAAACGGGCTTCGGGGCGCAGGGCGAACTCCACCCAGGTCCGGTCGTCGGGGGTCTCGATGGTTTCCGCGAGCAGGCCGTAGAGCGTGAACGGCTCGTCGCGCGCGCGCGCTGCGAGGGTTTCGAAATACATGCCCGCGCCGTGGTGCAGGCCCGCCGCCGGTTTGCCGCGCACGATGTAGGGGTTGAGCGAATCGAACGCGCCAAGCGCATGCAGGCGCAGGCTGCCGCCCTTGGGTGCATCCGGATTGACGTAGTCGAAATGGGTGAAGTCCGCCGCGTATTTTGGCGCGCCGAGCATGGCGATGGCGTGGGACGGTTCCGCCAGCGCGCGTTCGGCCGACAGGAGCGGCGCGAACAGCGCGACGGCGCAGATCAGCAGGCGGGGAAACGGAGCAGAGACCTTCATCACAGTCCTTCGGGCGGCACGACGATAACCGCCCGACTATAGGGGCTGGAATGAGTCGAAAATCGGGACATGCATGAAACGCGCGCGCCCGGAACGAGTTCCGGACGGTTCGGTGCCGGGTACTTCAGGCGGCCTGCTCGTTGAGATCGAGCGCGTAGCCCGCTGAGCGGACCGTGCGGATCAGGTCGTCCGTGCCGGGCAGGTTCATGGCCTTGCGCAGGCGCCGGATGTGCACGTCGACGGTGCGCGGCTCGATATAAGCGTCGTGGCCCCAGACGGAATCGAGCAACTGCTCACGCGAGAACACGCGGCCCGGATGCTCCATCAGGAACCGCAGCAGGCGGAACTCGGTCGGGCCCAGGTCGACGGGCGCATCGGCCCGGCTGACCCGGTGGGTCGTCAGGTCCATGGAGATATCGCCGTAGGTCAGGTTGTCCTTGTCGAAGGCGGGCCGGGTCCGGCGCAGCACGGCGCGCACCCGCGCGACCAGCTCGCTGGGCGAAAAGGGTTTCACTACATAGTCGTCGGCGCCGGCATCGAGGCCGCGAATCCGGTCATCCTCCTCGCCGCGCGCAGTCAGGATGATGATCGGCAGGTCCCGGGTTTCGGGATTGCGCCGGATCCGGCGGCAGATCTCGATGCCCGACACATAAGGCAGCATCCAGTCGAGCAGCACGAGGTCGGGCTTGCGTTCCTCGACCGCGAGGATCGCCTCGTCGCCGTCGCGCGCGATGTGCGGCTGGAACCCGGCCTTCTCGAGGTTGTAGGACAGCAGCTCGACGAGAGGCGGCTCGTCTTCGACGATCAGGACGTTGGGCTGGAGGTTGCTCATGGTCCTCGGGGGCTCCGTCAGGTTCGGGCGTTACTTGGGATCGACGATGGTGACGCTGGCTTCATCGGCCTTGGGCCTGTCCGAATCCAGATGGACGCCCTCGACCTGGTAGTAGATGAGCTCGGCGACATTGGTGGCCAGGTCACCGATGCGCTCGATGTTGCGCGCGACGAACAAAAGATGGGTGCAGGCGGTGATGTTGCGTGCGTCTTCCATCATGTAGGTCAGCAGTTCACGGAATAGGCTGTCGTACATATCGTCGACTTCCTTGTCCCGCTCCCACACGGCACGCGCCATTTCCACGTCGGCGTTTGAAAAGGCGTCCAGGACGTCCTTGATCATTTCCCGCACCAGCCGGCCCATGCGCGGAATGGTGAACAGCGGCTTCACGGGCGGCATCTGGTTGAGCGCGATGGTTCGTTTGGCGACGTTCTTGGAATAGTCGCCGATGCGCTCCACAACGGGGGCGACCTTCAGGGCGGTCACGATGTGGCGCAGGTCGGTTGCCATTGGCTGGCGAAGCGCCAGGAGGCGGATGGCCAGTTCATCGACTTCCGCGTGGAACTCGTCGATCTGGTGATCGCTTTCGATCGCGGACTCGGCAAGTGATGAATCCCGTTTCTGGAGCGCCTCGATCGAATTTTCGAGTTGCGACTCCGCGAGGCCGCCCATGCGGCTGATCAGGTCGCTCAGCCGCGCCAGCTCCTCGTCGAAGGATTTGACGATGTGGTCGGTCACCATTCGCGCATTCCTCCCTGTTTCCGCGCCAGGCTCAACCGAACCGGCCGGTAATGTAGTCTTGGGTGCGTTCGTCCTCGGGGTTCGTGAAGATCGTCTCCGTCGCACCGGACTCCACAAGGTAGCCGAGATGGAAAAACGCCGTGCGCTGGCTGACGCGCGCGGCCTGCTGCATCGAATGGGTGACAATGACGATCGTATAGTTCCGCCGCAGCTCGTCCATCAGCTCCTCGATCCGCGCGGTCGCGATCGGGTCGAGCGCGGAACACGGCTCGTCCATCAGGATCACGTCGGGATTCACGGCGATGGCGCGGGCGATGCACAGGCGTTGCTGCTGCCCACCCGAAAGGCCGGTCCCGGGCTCTGATAGGCGGTCCTTCACCTCGTTCCACAGGCCGGCCCGGTTCAGGCTCGACTCCACGATGTCGTCCAGGTCCGCCTTGCCGCGCACCATGCCGTGGATGCGGGGGCCGTAGGCGATGTTCTCGTAGATCGATTTCGGGAACGGGTTCGGCTTCTGGAAGACCATGCCGATACGCGCGCGAAGCTGCACCACGTCGATTTCGGAATCGTAGATGTCCTGCCCGTCGATATCGATCTTTCCCTCGACGCGGCAAATCGGGATCGTGTCGTTCATACGGTTGACGCAGCGTAGGAAGGTCGACTTGCCGCAGCCCGACGGGCCGATCAGCGCGGTGACCTGATGTTCAAGCACGTCCAGGCTGACGTCGAACAGGGCCTGCTTCTCGGCGTAGAAAACGTTAACGTCTTCGGCCTTGACCTTCGCCGGTGCGTCGGCCGTTTCGGTTTCCGTCGGTTGCGCTTGCGCGGCTTCACTCATGTCGGGTGCGCCTTGTTGGTTCGGCTCCGGAGAGCTTCCAAGATAGAGAGCATCGGTCATTTTACCAGCGCCTTTCGAACTTCCGCCGCAGGAGCACGGCAGCGAGATTCATGAGAATGAGGAAGGCCAGCAACACGATGATGGCCGCCGACGTGCGTTCCACGAAGGCCCGCTCGGGCGCGTCGGCCCAGAGGAAAACCTGCACCGGCAGGGCGGTGGCCGCGTCGGTGAACCCCTTCGGGATGTCGACGATAAAGGCGACCATGCCGATCATCAGCAGCGGGGCGGTCTCGCCCAGCGCGCGCGCCATGCCGATGATCGTGCCCGTCAGGATGCCGGGCATCGCCAGCGGCAGGACATGGTGGGACACGGTTTGCAGCGGCGATGCGCCAACGCCCAGGGCGGCCTCGCGGATCGAGGGGGGTACCGAAGCCAGCGCCGCGCGCGCGGCGATGATGACCGTGGGCAGCGTCATGAGCGCCAGAACGAGCCCGCCGACCAGTGGCGCCGAACGGGGCAGGCCGAAGAAGTTCAGGAACACCGCAAGGCCCAGCAGGCCGAAGACAATGGACGGCACCGCGGCGAGGTTGTTGATGTTGACCTCGATCAGGTCGGTCCAGCGGTTCTTTGGGGCGAACTCCTGAAGGTAGACCGCAGCCATCACGCCGATCGGGAACGAGAGCAGGAGGGTGACGACGAGCGTGAGGGCGGAGCCGACCACGGCGCCCAGGACGCCGGCCTGCTCCGGTTCGCGGCTGTCGCCCGATGTAAAGAATGTCGTGTTGAACGACGTGCGGACGCGGTCATCCTCGTCGAGCGTGTCGAACCAGGCGATCTGGTCGTCGCTGACCCGCCGGTCCCCCTCGGGTACGCTGCGCGAGATGTTGCCCTTGCTGAGCTGGTCGATATCCGCGGATGACTTGAACCAAAGGGTCTGGGTCGTGCCGATCAGGTCGGGGTTTTCGGCGACCAACCCCCGAAGCGTGAAGTCGGCGCCCGAGGACATGATTTTTGCGAGGCTGCGCGTATCGCGCCGCCCGGACACGTTCGGAAACTCGGTGCGCAGCGCGTCGCGAATGAGCTTGCGGTAGTTCGCTTTCGCCATGACGGCCGGGTCGCCGGTCCCTTTCGGGTCGATCACCGCGCGATCCAGATCTACATCCAGCGCGATCTCGGTCTGGACGAACGCGCCGGCGCCGTTCCAGACGATCGAACCCAGAAGAATCGCAAGCATGGCGAGGGCCGCCGCGATTGCGGCGATCCCGTATATCCGGAAGCGGAGTTCGGCGCGGTACCGCTTTCGCAGGTGCGCGTCGGAGAAGTCCGGTTTGCGCGCGACCTTCTGTTCTGCGGCGCTGTTGGCAACGGAATCAGTCATATTCTTCCCGGTATTTGCGCACCACGCGCAACGCAATGATGTTGAGCAGCAGGGTGACGAGGAACAGGACAAGGCCCAGGGCGAAGGCGGCCAGGGTCTTGGCGCTGTCGAACTCCTGGTCGCCGACCAGCAGCGTGACGATCTGCACCGTCACGGTCGTCACCGCCTCGAGCGGGTTTGCGGTCAGGTTCGCCGCGAGGCCCGCGGCCATGACCACAATCATGGTCTCGCCGATGGCGCGGCTGACGGCGAGAAGCACTGCGCCGACGATCCCGTGCAGCGACGCCGGGAGGATCACCTGCCGGATGGTCTCGGACTGGGTGGCGCCGATGGCATAGGAGCCGTCGCGCAGGGATTGCGGCACGGCATTGATGACGTCGTCGGACAGGGACGAGACGAAGGGGATGATCATGACTCCCATGATTAGGCCGGCTGCCAGCGCGCTTTCCGAGGCCACGCTCAGTCCGACCGCTTCGCCGATCTGTCGAATCGTTGGGCCCAGGGCCAGCGCCGCGAAGAAGCCGTAAACGACGGTCGGGATACCGGCGAGGATTTCCAGCAGCGGCTTGACGATCGAGCGGGTCGTCTGGCTCGCATACTCGGCCATATAGATCGCCGCCATCAGGCCGATGGGCACCGCGACGACCATGGCAATCAGGGTAATCAGAAGCGTGCCGGCAAAGATGGGGACGGCGCCGAAAGCGCCCGACGCACCCACCTGGTCTGCCCGAAGCGCGGTCTGCGGGCTCCAGGTCAGGCCGAACAGAAACTCGATCGGGGAGACCTGATTGAAGAAGCGGATCGACTCGAACAGCAGCGAAAGAACGATGCCGATGGTCGTCAGGATGGCGACCACGGAAGCCACCAGGAGCACCCAGTTCACAATACGCTCCACCCGGGGGCGCGCGCGAAGGGCCGGGCGGACGGCGCGCTGTGCGAGGAACAGCCCGCCCGTCGCGAGGACCACGATCACCCCGGTCATCAGCGCGAAGCCGAGCGCCTGAAGTTCGTTGTATCGCTCCGCGGCACGCAGAACCATCGGGTTCGGGTCGCGGCTTGTGATGTCTCCTGCGGCAAGGTTGCGAATATCGCTGAGTAGAAGGCTGATCTCGCCTTCCGACATGCCGGCGGTCTGTTGGGACAGGCCGGACAGCACGAGGCTTTCCACCAGCCCGTTTTGCAGCGCCATCCAGAGGCCGGCCACAAGCAGTGCGGGGAGTGCGCACCACAGCGCGACATAGGCGCCGTGATAGGACGGCAGGGAATGAAGATCGCGAACGTGCCCGCCAGCGCTCGAAAGCGCTTTGCGGCGGCCGTACTGATAGGCGATGGCGCTCAACACCAGAAGCGCGACAATGAGGATCAGGGAGTTCATGGGGCCGGGGCCGGGTGTTGTGGGCGCGGGAAGAAATTCGCCCCCGGCGCGGGGCCGGGGGCGATACGGATGTTGGGTTACATGGACAGCGGCTGCAGACCGGTGGCCTGTTCGGCCATGGCGGCGCGGGCGTCCTCCGGCAGCGGGATCAGGCCCTTGTCGACCAGGTAGCCGTCAGGACCCCAGGCGTTTTCGCTGGTGAATTCCTCGACGAACTCCTTGATCCCGGGGATCACGCCGACATGCTGCTGCTTCACGTAGAAGTAAAGCGAGCGGGACACCGGATAGTCGCCGGCCGCGATCAGTTCGAACTCGGGTTCGGTGCCGTTGATCCTGGCACCCTTCACCTTGTCGGAGTTCTGGTCGAGGAAGCTGAAGCCGAAGATACCGAAGGCAGCCGGGTTCGCTTCGAGCTTCTGAACGATCAGGTTGTCGTTCTCGCCCGCTTCGACATAGGCACCGTCTTCGCGGATCGCGTGGCAGGCCTTTTTGGTCAGGCCGAGATCCTTGGCGCCGGCAAGCGTCTTGCAACCGCCTTCCATGGCGATCTCGACGAACGCGTCACGGGTGCCCGACGTCGGCGGCGGGCCGAGGACTTCGATTTCGGCCTTCGGCAGCGACGGGTCGATGTCGGACCACATCTTGTTCGGGTTCGCAACGAGCTTGCCGTCGACCGGCACTTCCTTGGCCAGCGCGAGGAAAACCTGCTCGAGGGTCAGGTCCAGGTCCGGGCCGCTCTTGGCGTTGGCGAGTACGATACCGTCAAAACCGATCTTCACCTCGGTAATGCCAATACCGTTCTTGGTGCAGTTCTCGAATTCGGACTTTTTGATCCGCCGCGACGCATTGGTCACGTCCGGGTGATCTTCGCCGATTCCGGTGCAGAATAGCTTCATGCCGCCGCCCGAGCCGGTGCTTTCGACGACCGGGGTCGCGAAGCTCGATGTCTTGCCGAACTGCTCGGCCACGGCGGTGGAGAACGGGAATACGGTGGACGAACCGACGATGCGGATCTGGTCGCGGGCCTCGGCGGCGCCGGCGACCCCCACGGTGACCGCTGCGGCGAGGGTCAGAGTCTTGATTTTCACGGATGCCTCTCTTGAAGATAGCTGTGTCTGGCGTGGTTTTCAGCGTTCGCGGCCGCCCGTTTCATGGGCCAATCACGTTCGCGGGCGCGACCCTATGTCCTGCCAGCGTTACTTCTGTGACATTAATGTTTCAATTCGATGACAGCGCGCGCTTTCCCGGTGGAAAATGTCCAGCCGGAAAGTTTTTTATGCTTTTGCGAGGCGCATCGTGACCGTGAAGGTGCTGCCTTCGCCTGGTGAGCTCTGGATCGTCAACTCGCCGCGATGCCGGTTGGCGATGTGCTTGACGATGGCGAGGCCCAGACCGGTGCCGCCCAGTTCGCGCGAACGGGCGGTGTCGACCCTGTAGAAACGTTCGGTCAGTCGGGGGATGTGTTCGCGTTCGATCCCCTCACCCTCGTCGATTACCGAAATCGCGGCCACGTCACCGGTCGCCGAAGCGTTCACGCGGACCCGGCTGCCGGTGCCGCCGTATTTGATGGCGTTCTCGATCAGGTTCTGGAACAGCTGGGTCAGCTCGTCCTGGTGTCCCGTGACGGGCCGATCGAGCGCATCGAGAGACAATTCGATCGTGACGTCGCGTTCCTGCGCCTGCGGCCCCAGCAGGTCCGCGACGGTTTCGATCACCTGGCGTAGATTGACCTCGTCGCGCGGCGGCGTGTGCTCGTTCATCTCGATACGCGACAGGGACAACAGGTCGTTGACGATGCGCGTCATGCGCGTGGACTGTGTCTCCATCAGGTCGAGAAATCGTTCGCTGGCCTCGCTGTCGCCCTTGGCCGGTCCGCGCAGGGTTTCGATAAAACCGACCAGCGAAGTCAGCGGTGTGCGCAGTTCGTGGCTGACGTTCGCGACGAAGTCCGCGCGCATCTGCTCGCCGCGGCGCAGCGCCGTGACATCGCGCATCAGGATCAGGGCCCGCGCATCGTCTTCGCCGGATGTTTCGGTCCGTATGGCTTCGACGCGCGCCTCGAATGTCTGGTCCACCAGGTCGGTGAAAGTAAACTCGACGATATGTCCGGAGGCTCCGCCCAGCACCTGTTCGACGGCCTGCAGGATCGCCGGTTGCCGGATGACCGCCGACAAATCCCGGCCCGAGAGATTCGCGACCCCGTGCCGTCCCTCGAGAAGTTTTCGCGCGGCGGCGTTCGCATAGACGATGCGCGCCTGCGCATCGAGGGTGACGAGGGGATCGGGCAGGGCGTCGAACAGGACCTGCGCCGCATGCAGGCTGTCGCGCAGCTGTTGGCGGTCGCGGCCCCAGCCGCGTTCAAGCCGGTAAAGCGCGGCCGCGACGTCGCCGATGGGGCCGCCTTCGTCCGTCGTGGCGGCTGTCGGTGCGTCGTCCGGGGCACGGGCGAGCAAGGTCTCGATGCGGGATTCGACGTCGCGCAGACGCCGCAACGGCCTGTTGACGAGAAGCGCCGACGCGCCGACGGCGATCACGATGGATGCTAGGCCGGCCGTCAGCGACAACCGGTCGGCGGTTATCAGAATGATCAGGATTGCTGCTGCCGGACTCGCGAAGAGGGCCGCCGTCGTGATCAGGTGACCGGGTTTCGGTGTCATGTCAGGGTCGCGCGTGATCCGGGGTCAAACTCGGGACGGCGATCCTAGCACAACCGGCATGAGCCGTTATTCGGCGGCTTTCTTAGTGGCCGTCTTCGCCTTGCGCGACCGCTTCGCCTTGGTCTCGCTGCGGATCGATTCGTGGGCGGCGAAGGCGCTGGTGTTGACCAGCTCGTTCACCGTGGCCGTCATGTGGCTGATCTGGACCGGTTTCTCCAGCCCCATCAGCATCGGCCCCAGCACCGTGCCCACGTCGAGCGATTCGAGCATCCGCGACGTGATGTGGGCGGAGTGCAGGCCGGGCATGATCAGCACGTTGGCCGGGCCGGTGAGCCGCGAGAACGGGTAGTAGCGCTCGCGCATCGTCGCATCGAGCGCGACGTCCGGGGTCATCTCGCCCTCGTATTCGAAATCGGCGCCGCCGCGCTCGTCGAGCAGGCGCACCGCCTCGCGCGAGCGCTCGGTCAGGTCGACGGGCGGGTTGCCGAAGTTGGCGTAGCTCAGGAACGCGACGCGGGGCTCGCTGCCCAGCTGGCGGGCCTTGGCCGCCGCCTGGGTGGCGATACCGACCATGACCTCGGGGCTGGGCCGCTCGTGCACGGAGGAGTCCGCGATAAACAGCGTACGGTTGCGCATCACGTGCACCGTCAGCCCGAAGACCTCTTCGCCGGGGCGCGGGTCGAACACCCGGCGCACATCCTTCAGGCAGGTCGAGAAGCGGCGGGACACGCCGGTCACCATCGCGTCCGCGTCGCCCAGCGCGACCATGCAGGCCGCGAAGACATTCCGGTTCTGATTCACCGCCCGGGCGCAGTCGCGATACATCATTCCCTGGCGCTGCAGGCGCTCGTAGAGAAAGTCGATATAGCTCTCGCGCTGGTCGGCCAGGGCGGCGTTGTGAATCTGCAGCTCGCCCGCGTTCGTCAGGCCGAGCTCCTCGATCCGCGCCCGCACGACCTCTTCGCGTCCGATCAGGACCGGCTCGCCCAGCCCCTGGTTGCGATAGGACAGCGCGGCCCGGATGACCCGCTCGGACTCGCCCTCCGCGAAGACGACCTTGCGCGGGCTGGAGCGGACGGCCTCGTAGGTCGCCTCGATGACCGAAGACGTCGGGTCGAGCCGCTGCGCCAGTTCGCGCCGGTATTCGTCCATGTCCTCGATCGGCTGTCGGGCGACGCCGGTGTCCATGGCCGCCTGCGCAATGCGCGGCGGGATGAACTCGATCAGGCGCGGGTCGAACGGCACGGGAATGATGTAGTCCGGCCCGTATTGCAGATGCTCGCCGGGGTAGGCGGCATCGACCTCGTCCGGCACGTCTTCGCGCGCGAGCTCGGCCAGCGCCTCGGCGCAGGCGATCTTCATCTCGTCGTTGATGGTACGCGCGCGCACGTCGAGCGCGCCGCGGAAGATATAGGGAAAGCCCAGCACGTTGTTGACCTGGTTCGGATAGTCCGACCGGCCCGTCGCGACGATGGCATCGTCGCGCACCTCGCGCACCTCTTCCGGGGTGATCTCCGGATCCGGGTTCGCCATCGCGAAGATGATCGGGTTCTTGGCCATCGACTTGACCATCTTCTTGGTCACCGATCCGGCGACCGACAGGCCGAAGAACACATCCGCGCCCTCCATGGCCTCTTCCAGCGTGCGGGCCTTCGTCTTGACGGCGTGGGCCGACTTCCACTGGTTCATGCCGTCGGCGCGGCCCTGGTAGATCACGCCCCGGCTGTCGCACAGGATCGCCTGGTCGTGGGGCAGGCCCATCGCCTTCATCAGCTCGATACACGCGATGGACGCCGCGCCGGCGCCGTTGACGACGATGGTGATGTCCTTGATGTCCCGGTCGGTCAGGTGCAGCGCGTTGATCATGCCGGCCAGCGACACGATGGCGGTGCCGTGCTGGTCGTCATGGAAGATCGGGATGTCCATCGCCTCGCGCAGGCGCTGCTCGATGATGAAGCATTCCGGCGCCTTGATGTCTTCCAGGTTGATCCCGCCGAAAGTGGGGCCGAGGAAGCGCACGCAGTTGACCACCTCGTCCACGTCCTCGCTGTCGACTTCCAGGTCCATCGCGTCGATGTCGGCGAACCGTTTGAACAGGACGGACTTGCCCTCCATGACGGGTTTGGACGCGAGCGCGCCGATATTGCCGAGCCCGAGCACCGCGGTGCCGTTGGAGACGACCGCCACGAGATTTCCGCGCGCCGTGTAGTCGTAGGCGTCGTCGGGGTTCGAATGGATCTTGACGCAGGGCGCGGCGACGCCGGGCGAGTAGGCCAGGGCCAGATCGCGCTGGGTCGTCAGCGGCTTGGTCGCATTGATCTCGATTTTCCCGGGTTTTCCGGTGCGGTGCATTTCGAGCGAGTCGATGTCGAGCTGCGACATCTTCTTCTCGTTGTTCTTGGATTTTTCAGCCATTTGCGCACCCGTTGTTCGGCCCAAGGATCGGAAGTAAACGAGCGTGACCATGTGCGTCGAGTGCGTCAAGAACCGGGTTGCGGGGCCAGTTCGCATTCCACCGCGTCGGTCCACAGGCCGGAGGGTTTCGGCCCCCGGTTGCGCGGCGTATATGTGGGGACATCACCATGCCGACGACCCGCACCAAAACCACGGACAGGAAGGCCGCGCCGGCCGGCGCGTCGCCGATGCTGGAGCAATGGCATACGGCGAAATCCGCCTATCCCGACTGCCTGCTGTTCTTCCGCATGGGCGATTTCTACGAGCTGTTTTTCGACGATGCCGTGGCGGCGGCGGCGGCGCTCGATATCGCGTTGACGACGCGCGGCCAGCACAAGGGCGAAGCTGTTCCGATGGCGGGCGTGCCGGTGCATGCGGCGGAACAGTATCTGCCGCGTCTGATCCGCGCCGGCCACCGCGTCGCCGTCTGCGAGCAGATGGAGGACCCGGCCGAGGCCAGGAAGCGCGGCTCGAAATCCATCGTCCGGCGCGACGTGGTGCGCGTCATCACGCCGGGCACCCTCAGCGAGGACACGCTGCTCGACGCGCGGCGGCACAACTACCTCGCCTCCTGCGCCGTCGTGCGCGATGCCTTCGGGCTGGCATGGCTCGATATGTCGACGGGCGAAGTCTGGATGCAGCCGCTGCCCGGGGACGGCGGGGCCGGACTGCTGGCGGCGGCCCTGGCCCGGATTTCTCCCGGTGAATTGTTGCTTCCGGACACGTTGCTGGCGCGCGACGACCTGGCGGCGATGCGCGACGACCTCGAAGACGTACTGACGCCGCTGCCCGCCAGCCGGTTCGATTCTGAGAATGCGCGAAAGCGGGTCCTCGAGACCTACGACGTCGCGGCGCTCGACGCCTTCGGGGACCCGGGCCGCGCGGAGATTGCGGCGGCGGGCGCGCTGCTGGACTATCTGGCGCTGACACAGGTCGACCGGATGCCGCGGCTGTCGCGCCCGCGCCGTTTGCCGCCGCCGGGTGCCGCCGGCGCGGTAATGGAAATCGACGCGGCCACCCGGCGCAGTCTCGAACTCGCGCAGACCCTTTCGGGCGAACGCAGGGGTTCGCTGCTGTCGGTGATCGACCGGACGGTCACCGGGCCGGGCGCGCGCCTGCTGGCCGAGCGGCTGGCCGCGCCGCTCACCGACGTCGCGGCGATCGATGCCCGGCTCGACGCGGTGGCGTTCTTCGTCGATGACGGCGCCCGGCGCGAATCGGTGCGCGAGGCATTGCGCGCCGTTCCGGACGTTGAGCGTGCGCTGTCGCGCCTGTCTCTCGGGCGCGGCGGGCCGCGCGACCTGGCGGCGATCCGCACGGGCCTTGCCGGAGCGCATGACCTGAAGTCCGCCCTGGGCGACGCCCCCGCGCTGCCGCCGATCCTGGAAGAAGTGCGCGTCGGGCTCGGGACGCATGAGGGGCTCACGGCGGAGCTCGCCCGCGCGCTCGCGGACGACCTGCCGCTGGCTGCGCGCGATGGCGGGTTCGTGGCCGCCGGATATTCCGAAGACCTCGATGCGCAGCGCGCCTTGCGTGACGACAGCCGGCAGCTTGTCGCCGGCCTGCAGGCCAAGTACGCGGAAGCGACCGGGATCGCCGCGCTGAAGGTGCGCCATAACAACGTGCTGGGCTACTTCGTGGAGGTCAGCGCGGCGCATGCCGAGCGGCTGATGGACGGCGGCAAGGAAGCGGCCGCCGAGACCTACGGCATGATCCACCGCCAGACCATGGCCAACGCGGTGCGTTTCACCACCGTCGAGCTGTCCGAGCTCGACGACAAGATTGCCCGGGCCGGTGAGCGCGCGCTGGCGATCGAACTGGACCTGTTCGAGCGATTGTCCGGGCAGGTCCTCGATCACGCCGAGGATATTGCCATGGCTGCGCGCGCGCTGGCCGACCTCGACGTCAGCGCCGCGCTGGCCGAGCGGGCCGTCCAGGCACGCTACGTGCGCCCGCGCCTTGTGGAGGACGGTGTGTTCCGCGTTTCCGGCGGCCGCCACCCGGTGGTCGAGGCGATGCTCGACGACGGGCCGGGCGCGTTCGTCGCCAACGACTGCGACCTGTCCGGCGCCGCCACGGATAGCGCGCAGGTCGGCGGTCGCCTCTGGCTGGTGACCGGCCCCAACATGGCCGGCAAGTCGACATTCCTGCGCCAGAACGCGCTGATCGCGATCCTCGCCCAGATCGGGGCGTTCGTGCCCGCCGACGAGGCCGAGATCGGGGTCGTCGACCGGCTGTTTTCGCGCGTCGGCGCGGCGGACGACCTGGCGCGCGGCCGCTCGACGTTCATGGTCGAAATGGTCGAGGCGGCGGCGATCCTCAACCAGGCGGGCCCGCGCGCGCTGGTGATCCTCGACGAGATCGGCCGGGGCACAGCGACCTTCGACGGACTGTCCATCGCCTGGGCGACCGTCGAACACCTGCACGACGTCAATCGCTGCCGCACGCTGTTCGCGACCCACTTCCACGAGCTGACCCATCTGGCCACCCGGCTCGACGAGCTGAGCTGCCACACCATGCGGGTCAAGGAGTGGCAGGACGACATCGTGTTCCTGCACGAGGTCGGCGCCGGAGCGGCGGACCGCTCTTACGGCATTCATGTCGGCAAGCTCGCCGGCCTGCCCCCGGCGGTCGTCGCGCGCTCGGAAGAGGTGCTGGGCCTGCTGGAAGCGGGCGATCAGGCGAGCGCCCTGTCGCGGCTGGCGGACGATCTGCCGCTGTTCCAGGCTGCGGCGGTGAGGGAGCCGGGGCCGGTCATGGATGTCCCGGCCGATCCGGTGCGCGACCTGCTCGACGATATCGAGCCGGACTCGCTCTCGCCGCGCGAGGCGCTCGAGCTGCTGTATCGGCTGAAGGCGGCGCGCGATGCGTAAGGTGATGCACGACTTGCTGGCGTTGGCCGGGTTCGGTGCGGTCGAGGAGGTGATGCAACACCGGAGTTTCCGGATCTACCTCATCGGGCATATCCCGAACGTTGTCGGCATATGGGTGGTGCGGATCGCGATCGGCTGGCTCGCCTGGGAATTGACGGAATCGAGCTTCTGGGTCGGCGCGGTGGCTGCCGCCGATGCGCTGCCGGTCCTGCTCTTCGGCCCGATCGGGGGCGTGCTGGCCGACCGGATGGACCGCAAGCACATCGCCGTGGTTACGCAAGCGATCCTCACCGTGATCGCGGTGCTGCTGACCGTGACCACCCTGTCGGGGTTCATCACCATCTGGCTTCTGTTCGGTTTCGCGCTTGCGCGCGGGATCACCTTTTCCTTCTGGCAGCCGGTGCGCCTGGCCCTGATGCCGAACCTGGTGCCGCGCGAACAGTTGCCGACGGCGATCGCGCTGAACTCGTCGACTTTCAATGCCGCCCAGTTCATCGGCCCCGCCTTCGCGGCGGTGCTGCTGACGGCGGGCGGCCCGGGGCTGGCCTTTGCCTCCAACATTCTGGCCGCCGCCGTCATGGTGTGGGCGCTGGCGCAGGTCGAACTGCCGGCCAGGGCGGCGCGCGGCGGGGCGAAGGCGTCGTTTCTGGACGACGCGCTGGCGGGCATCCGCTATGGCGCCGCGCACCCCGGGATCGGGCCGATGTTGCTGCTGTTGTTGGTGCTCGGCACGACCATTCGTCCGTTGACCGAGCTGCTGTCGGCGGTTGCCGGCGCGGTGTTCCTGCTCGAGGTCGGCGGGTTTTCGGCGATGGCGTCCTCGGTCGGGATCGGCGCGATGACCGGAGCGATCTGGATGTTGCGCCGCGGCAACGCAGGCCACTCGACCGATATCGCCCTGTTCGCCGGTCTGATCGGCGGGGCGGCGGTTGTGACGGTGATCGCGGTGGCGTGGTTCCCGCTGGCGCTCATATGTCTGGCGCTCCTCGGCTTCTCGATGACGGTGGGTAGCATCGCGACCCAGCAGGTCGTGCAATTCGCCGTGCCCGACGAGATGCGTGGACGCGTGCTGGGTCTGTTCGGCATGATTTTTCGCTCCGGCCCGGCACTCGGGGCGCTGGCAATCGGGCGCCTGGGCGATGCCGTGGGATTGACCTGGCCGATCCTGTTCGGTGCAGGTGCCGGGCTGGCGGTATTTGTCTTTGCCTGGTCGCGGCGCACGCGATTGCGTGATGCGCTGGAGGGGCCGCGTGGAGACGTGCCGCAGGCGGAAGCGGCGGTGCGGCGGCCGGCGGAGTAGCGGCGCGCGTGTCAAAATTGCTCTGACGTTGTAAAACGGCCCCGATATGGCAACCCGAAAACGCAAACGCGACCTGATCGACCGCGCGCAACTCGAAGGCGAAATCCTTGCCGCCTGCGAGGATGCGGGGTCTGATTCTGAACGCCGCAAGATTGTTCTGGAGAAGCTGCGCGCCGCGATCGAGTCCGGCAACGATCAGGTTCGCCAGCGTTTCGAGTCACGTCAGCTCGACGGCAACAGGGCCAAGGGCGAGCTGGCGTTCCTGTTCGACCAGGTGATCCGGGTGACCCACGACCTGGCGATGCGGGCCTATCCTGCAGCGAATCCGACAGCGGGCGACCGCATGGCGGTCGTGGCCGTCGGCGGCTACGGGCGCGGTGAGCTCGCGCCTTTTTCGGATATCGACCTGCTGTTCCTGTTTCCCTGGAAGCAGACCGCCCGCGGCGAGCAGATCGTCGAGTACATGCTCTACATGCTCTGGGATCTCGGGCTCAAGGTCGGGCATTCGACCCGCTCGATCGAGGATTGCACGCGGCTGGCGAAGCGCGATCTCACCATTCGGACGGCATTGCTGGAAGCACGTTACTTGTGGGGCGACCAGGCCCTGTTCCTGGAGCTCCGCAAGGCGTTTAACGATGACGTCAAATCCGGCTCGGCGATGGACTTTGTCACCGGCAAGCTTGCCGAGCGCGATGCGCGTCATGAAAAAATGGGCGACAGCCGCTATTACGTGGAACCGAACATCAAGGACGGGAAGGGCGGGCTGCGGGACCTTCAGACCCTCTACTGGATCGCGAAATACGCCTATGACGTGGACAGTGTCAGTGAACTGGTTGACCGCGACGTCCTGACAAAAGCCGAGGCCAGGAACTTCAACAAGGACCAGAACTTCCTCTGGTCAGTGCGTTTTCACCTGCACTACATCTCCGGCCGGCCCGAGGAACGGCTGACCTTCGATGTCCAGACCCAGATCGCGGAGCGCATGGGCTATGCCGAGCGCGCGGGTGCGTCCGGTGTCGAGCGCTTCATGAAGCACTACTACATCGTGGCCAAGGATGTCGGGGACCTGACGCGCATCTTCTGCGCCGCCATCGAGGCGGAGAACATGAGCAAGCCGATGATCCGGCTGCCCCGTATTCGCCGGCCGCGCGACCTGATGGGTTTCGCCATTGACCGCGACCGGCTGACAGTGACGTCGGAAACCCAGTTCGCCGACGATCCGGTGGCGCTGATCCGGCTGTTTTACGTCGCCCACAACGAAGGGCTCGACATCCATCCGCACGCGTTGCGGCTTGTCACCCAGAACCTCAAGCTGATCGACAAGGCGCTCCGCGAGAATCCCGAGGCGAACCGGATGTTCGTGGAGATGGCCTCATCGATCGATTCGCCGGAGATCGTGCTGACGCGGATGAACGAGGCGGGGGTGTTCGGCAAGTTCCTGCGCGACTTCGGGCGCGTCGTCGGCCAGACCCAGCACGATATGTATCACGTCTATACGGTCGATGAGCACACGATCCAGGCGATCGGTCTGCTGGCGAAGATCGAGCGTGGCGAGCTGAAGGAAGAGCACCCGGTCTCGAGCGAGGCGATCCACAAGATTTCCTCACGGCGCGCGCTCTATCTCGGCGTGCTGTTCCACGACATCGCCAAGGGGCGCGGCGGGGACCATTCAGTGCTCGGCGCGCGCATCGCCAGGCGGGTATGCCCGCGCCTGGGCCTGGACGCGGAGGAGAGCGAGACTGTCGAGTGGCTGGTGCGCGAGCATCTCGTCATGAGCAACGTCGCCCAGAAGCGCGATCTCAACGACGCCAAGACGATCCATGACTTCGTGGAGATCGTGCAGTCGCCCGAGCGGCTGCGCCTGCTGTTGTGCCTGACGGTCGTTGACATGCGCGCGACCGGGCCGAACATCTGGAACAACTGGAAGGCGGAACTCCTTCGCGAGCTCTATCATTCGGCGGGTGACGTGATGTCGGGCGGCCAGCTGACCAACGCGCGCGCGGAACGGGTCGCGGCCGCGAAGGAACGGTTGCGCGCAGCCCTGTCCGACTGGCCCGATGCGGATATCGAAGCGCATTTCGACCGCGGCTATGCGGGGTATTGGCTGACGTTCGACACGGACACCCTGGCACACCAGGCCCGGGTGATACGCGAGGCCGACCAGGAACAGCTCCCGCTGTCGATCCGCACGCGCGTGCGCAACGACATCGATGTGACCGAACTCACGATCTACACCCAGGACCACCCGGGCCTGTTCTCGCGCGTGGCCGGCGCCATTTCCGCCATCGATGCCAACATCGTGGATGCGAAGGCGTTCACCACGCCCCAGGGCATGGCGCTGGAGACCTTCTGGTTGCAGGATAACGAAGACACGGCCCTGTCGGCGAGCGGAACGCTTGCCAGGCTGACGGTCCAGATCGAACGCGCCCTGGCAGGCGAGATGAAACGGGAAGAAGCCCAAGTCCAGCGGACTTTCGTGCCGGCGCGCATCAAGGTCTTCAAGGTGCCGCCGAGGGTGATCATCGACAACAAGGCGAGCGCGACCCACACGGTGATCGAGATTAACGGCCGCGACCGGCCGGGCTTCCTGTACCTGGTCACACGCGCTCTGTTTAACCTGTCGTTGCAGATTTCGTCGGCGAAAATTTCGACCTTCGGGGAGCGGGCCGTGGACGTGTTCTACGTGAAGGACGGCTTCGGCACGAAGATCACCCATGAGTCCCGGCTCGCGAAGATTCGCGAGACGCTACTCGACGCGATCCGTGAGGAAGATGTCGAGCCGGCGCGCGATGCGGCCGAATAGGCGCGCGGCATAGCTTCGTCAGGCCAGCCGATGAAATCCGTCATTCCCTCGATCGCGGCGCTCCTGCTCGGGGTGGCCCTGCTGCTGCTCGGCAGCGGCCTGCAGGGCACCTTGCTCGGCATTCGGGGCGCCATCGAGGGTTTTTCCCCGGCGTCGATCGGCTTCATCATGTCGGCCTACTATGTGGGCTTTGCAGCCGGCTGCATGTTCGCGGCGCGTGTCATCGAACGGGTCGGACATATCCGGGCCTTCGCGGCCTTCGCCTCGCTGGCGTCCGCGGCGGCCGTCGTTTTCCCGGTTTCGCCCGATCCCGTCTTCTGGGTCGTTCTTCGCATGCTGACCGGTTACTGCTTTGCCGGTCTCTATATGGCGATCGAGAGTTGGCTGAACGGCCGCGTGGCGAACGAGAACCGCGGTCGCATGATGGCGATTTACATGGTGGTGAACCTGGGTGCGATCGCCGCCGCCCAGCAGTTGCTCAACCTGGCCGACCCGGCCGGCTTCATCCTGTTCGTTCTGTCCTCGGTTCTCGTGTCGGTGGCGCTGGTGCCCGTGGCCCTGACGACCTCCGTGGCACCGTCAGCCGTCCCGACCGACCGGATGTCGCTTGCTGACATCTATGGCATATCCCCGTTGGGGACGGTGGGGGCCTTCGCAATCGGCCTGGCGAATGGCGCGATGTGGGGCCTGATCCCGCTCGCCGGGATCCAGACCGGCATGTCGACATCCGAGATATCCGTCTTCATGACCGTCATCGTGCTGGGCGGCGTCGCATTGCAATGGCCCATCGGCCGCCTGTCGGATTTGGTGGACCGCCGTCACGTCATCATCATCTCCGCCGCGGTTCTGGCCGGGGCGAGCGTGACCGTCTTTTTTGCGGCCGGGGCCGACTGGTGGATCATGCTGGCGGTCGGCCTGGTGCTCGGGGGCATGAACCTCGTGATCTATCCGCTCTGTGCGGCACATATCAACGATCGCATTGTCCACGAAGACCTGATTCAGGCGAGCGCGGCCCTGTTGCTCGTGTTCGGAGTGGGGGCCGCAGTCGGCCCTGTCCTGGGC
This sequence comes from Alphaproteobacteria bacterium, assembly GCA_965222215.1. Taxonomy (GTDB): domain Bacteria; phylum Pseudomonadota; class Alphaproteobacteria; order UBA6615; family UBA6615; genus JABJAG01. Next base: position 45,158 of record OZ244931.1, read on the forward strand.
GGTTTTGTGATGTCCGCCTTCGGTCCATGGGCGGTCTTCATGTTTATTGCCGGGGTTGCGTGCCTCCTGTGCGTGTTCGGGGTCCACCGGCTTGGGCAGACAGAAGCGGTACCGGATACCGAACAGGTGGCATTCGAGCCGGTCGGCCCTGCCCCGACCTCGCCGGTTCTCGACCCGCGCGTGGACCCCGACGACATCGATGAGGCCGGCTGACGCCGCACCCGCGCCTTTTCTTCGCCCCGGTTTCCCGGTAAGAGCGCCGCATGCCTCTCTTTCGTGCCATTGCGACGGTTGGCGGCTGGACCATGGGCAGCCGTGTGCTGGGGTTCATCCGCGATCTGTTCATCGCCGGGTTTCTTGGCGCCGGACAGATCAGCGACGCGTTCTTTGTCGCGTTGCAGTTTCCCAATATCTTCCGCCGCCTGTTTGCCGAGGGCGCGTTCAACGCGGCGTTTGTGCCGCTGTTCGCGGGTGAACTGACCGAGCATGGCCGCGCCGCGGCCCGTGAGTTTGCCGAGCGGGTCTTCGGCGTGATGCTGCTGATGCTGCTGGCGCTGACCTTCCTGGTCGAGATCTTCATGACCGAGGTGATGACGGTCGTCGCGGGCGGGTTCCGCGACGACCCGGAGAAGTTCCAGCTCGCCGTCGACCTTGCGCGCCTGACTTTCCCTTATCTTCTGTTCGTGTCCCTGGCCGCCATGATGTCCGGCATCCTCAACACGCTGGAGCGTTTCGTGGCGGCCGCCGCCGCGCCGATCCTGCTCAACGTGGTTTTGATCTCCGCGCTGGTCGGTGTGTCGCTCGAATGGTTCCCTGACCCCGGTCGCGCGCTGAGTTGGGGCGTGCTGATTGCCGGTATCGGCCAGTTCGTCTGGTTGTCGGTCGCCTGCGCGCGCGCCGGGCTGCTGCCCCGGGTGCCGCGCGTCGTCATGGGCCCGCGCGTGCGCCGCCTGTTCGTGCTGATGGGCCCGGGGATTCTCGGCGCCGGCGTCTACCAGATCAACGTGCTCATCGGGGTCCGGCTGGCCTCGGAGCTTCCCGAGGGCTCGGTCTCGTTCCTCTACTTCGCGGACCGGGTGAACCAGTTGCCGCTGGGTGTGGTGGGCGCGGCGGTTAGCGTGGCGCTGCTGCCCCTGCTGTCGCGCCAACTGAAGGCTGGCGACGAGGCCGCGGCGCGCGACAGCCAGAACCGGGCGCTCGAGTTCTCGATGCTGCTGACGATCCCGGCCGCCGCCGCGCTCATCGTGCTGGCGCGCCCGATCGTCACGGTGCTGTTCCAGCGCGGCGCGTTCGACGCGACCGATGCCGCCGCCACGTCCGCCGCGCTGGCGGCGTTCGCGGTCGGCCTTCCGGCCTATGTGCTGATCAAGGCGCTCGCGCCGGGCTTCTTCGCGCGCGAGGACACGGCGACGCCGGTCAAGATCGCGGCAGCGGCGCTGGTTCTCAATGTCGTGGCGGCCCTGGCGCTGATGCCTCACCTCGATCATGTCGGCATCGCGCTGGCGACCGCGATTTCGTCCTCCTTCAACGCCCTGCTGCTCGGCGCGCTGCTCTACCGGCGCGGTCTGCTCCGGCCCGACCGTCGGCTGGTTGATCGCCTCGTCCGCATCCTCCTCGCCGCGGGCCTCATGGCCGTGGCCCTGTGGCTCGGCGGAAAGCCGCTGTCCGAACTCCTGACCCGGAGCGACGCCGCCGGGATCGCGGCGCTGGCGTTGCTCGTCCTCGGCGGGATCGTCGTCTACGGGGTCCTCGCCCAGTTGCTGCGGGCGACGTCGCTGGGCGAAATGCGCGCGATGCTGCGCAGGGGCGCGCCCGTTGCCTGACCTGCCGGCTTGACCTGGTGCGGCGGCGCAGCGATAACCCGCGCCACCATTTACCGACACCCTCGGGCGTCCAAACCCCCAGGAGCGATCCATGAGCCGCGTATTCTCCGGCGTCCAGCCCACGGGCGACCTTCACCTCGGCAACTATCTCGGCGCGATTCGCAACTTCGTCGGCCTGCAGGCCGACCACGAGTGCATCTACTGCGTCGTCGACATGCACGCCATCACGGTCTGGCAGGACCCGGCGCAGCTGGCGCCGCACACCCGCGAGGTCGCGTCGGCGTTCCTCGCGTCGGGCATCGATCCGAAGACCTCGATCATCTTCAACCAGAGCCAGGTCTCGGCCCACGCTCGGTTGGCGTGGGTGTTCAACTGCGTCGCGCGGATGGGCTGGCTGAACCGGATGACCCAGTTCAAGGAAAAGGCCGGCAAGCACCGCGAGAACGCCAGCGTCGGCCTTTACGTTTATCCGAACCTGATGGCCGCCGATATCCTGGCCTACAAGGCGACCCATGTGCCCGTCGGCGAGGACCAGAAGCAGCACCTGGAACTGACCCGCGACATCGCGATCAAGTTCAACAACGACTTCGGCACCGAGTTTTTCCCGGTGACCGAGCCGCTGATCTTCGGCGAGGCGACCCGGGTGATGAGCCTGCGCGACGGCACCAAGAAGATGTCGAAGTCCGACCCGTCGGAATATTCACGCATCAACCTGACCGACGGCGCCGACGACATCGCGACCAAGATCCGCAAGGCGCGCACCGATCCGGCGGAACTGCCCGGCACCGAGGCGCTCGATGAGGACGGCACCAGCCTGCGCGGCGAGGCGATCAAGGAAAGGCCCGAGGCGTTCAACCTGATCTCGATCTACGCGGCCCTGTCCGGCCAGGATATGGCATCGACACTCGACCAGTTCGCGGGTTCCCAGTTCAGCACCTTCAAGGGCGAGCTTGCCGACCTGGCGGTCGAGAAGCTGGGGCCGATCGGGGCGGAGATGCAGCGGCTGATGGCCGACCCGGGCCATGTGGATTCGGTGCTGGCGGACGGCGGAGAGCGCGCGTCGGCTCTGGCCGAACCCATCATCCGGGAGGTGCACGAAATCGTCGGGTTCCTGGGCGCGAAGGCTTAGGCGACGGGGGCAAACACGCGCTGGGGCACGGCGACACCCTTAAGGCGGTGCTCGCCGAGGTCGCGTAACGGGGTGCCGAGCGCGTCGGCAAATGCTTCGGAGATCAGCACGGGTTCGTCCAGTTCGCCGGTCAGCGCCTCTAACCGTGCGGCGTGATTTACGGACGGGCCAATGACCGTGAAATCGAGACGGGTTGCGCCGCCGATATTGCCGTATGACACTTCGCCGAGGTCGAGGGCGAGCGCCCAGGACAAATTTGGCCCCTCCGGACTGGATTGCGCTGCGGCCATCGCGTCCATCGCCGCGCGGCAGGCCCGGTCCGGCGGACTGGACTTGTCCACCTCAAAGATTGCCAGAAGGCCATCACCGAGAAATTTCAGAACTTCGCCGCCGGCGCCTTCAATGGCGCTGACCAGGGTCTCGAAATGGGCGTCGAGTTGCTGCAGCAATTCGTCCCGAGACGTTGTCTCCGTCAGTGCCGTGAACCCGCGCAAGTCACTGAACCACACCACCGCATCGATGGTTTCGGCGTACCCGCGCCGGATACCGCCCTTCAGAATCTGCTCTCCGGTCCGGCGCCCAACGTAGGTTTCGAGAACCTGGCGGGCGATCCGGTCCCTCGTCTCTGCCTCGACGACCAGCGAGACGACCCTGGCGATCTGTTCCAGTGCCTTGATGTCCGCATCCGAAAAGCCGCCGGGGGCATCGGTCTGAAACGATAGCGGGTTGCGAATGCCATCGGAAAAAGTCATCGGCAGGGCAAGGTAATCGGTCAGCCCCTGCGCACGCAGCTCCTGCAGGAGGTCGTAGTCGGGAACCTCGGCCCCGTCGAGACGCTGGCGGTAGGAACGGCCGGTCTCGACCGCGCGGGTGGCGGGATTGTGAAGAAATTCGTCGCTTTGCTTGTGATCCCAGGTCGCCGAGTATTGCTCCACTTTCCCAGTGGCTCGATGCCAGATGTACCCGACAGCGCCGACCAGCGGGTGCAACGTGTGCACACCGCAGAATGTTCGAGATATCGGGATGCCCGCCTTGACGATATGCGAACACAAGCGCTCGCCGAAACCAGCCATGTCGTGATCTGTCTGGCGTCCCTCGCCAAGCATCCACGATATGACGAGATCTTCCTTCGGCATGGTTCTTCAGGCGCTTTCAGGCAGGGTGAAAATTTCCTGCGGTTCGCGCACGCCGCGGAGCGCATGGAAGCCGAGCGACTGCTGCTCGCGGCCCGTGGCCTCGGCGAGCGAGGCCGACAGCAGCACATTGCGCGACAGGGTGCGGCACAGCTGTTCGATCCGCGCCACCTGGTTGACCGCCGGGCCGATGACCGTGAAGTCCAGCCGGTCCGGGGCGCCGATATTGCCGTAGACGACGTTGCCGAGGTGCAGGGCGATTCCGTAGCGGATTTCGTCCAGGCCCTTTCCGGCCCGGTCCCGGTTGCCGTCCGCGATGCTCGCCTCCGCTTCGGCCGCGGCGGCCAGCGCGGCATCGGCCGCCGCGCCGTCGCTGCCGAAGGCGGAGATCGGGAAGATCGCCAGCACGGAATCGCCCATGAACTTGAGAACCTCGCCCCCGTGATTGGAGATGGCGCCGACGACGCGCTCGAAATGATCGTTGAGAACGCCGAGAACCACCGGCGGCGCGAAGGCGTCCGACAGGCGCGTGAAGCCGCGCAGGTCGGACAGCCAGATAACGGCCTCGATATCCTCGTTCACGCCGCGATAGATCTGGCCCGCCAGCACCCGTTCCCCGGCGCCGTGGCCGAGGTAGGTATCCATCAGGTTCCGCGAGATGGTCCGCATCGCGAGGATTTCCAGCACCAGCGAGAAGGCGGGCATCAGCTGGGAGATGCGGCCGATCTGTTCATCGTTGAAGCCGTCGGGATGCCGGGTCGACCAGGAACAGGCGTAGGATTTGCCGTCGGAGAAGGGCACCGGCAGGATCAGGTAGTCGGTGATCCCCTCGGCATCGAGGTCGACGAGGACGGGGAAGTCGCGCGGGCACTGGGGGTCGAGCAGGCGCCGCCGGATGCCGGGCGCGCCTTCGAAAATTCGCCGGACCGGACTTCGCTGATAGGACTCGCCCGATTGCGACTGGTGGTCGCCGGTGAACTCGTCCATCTCGCCCGTCGATCCGTCCCAGACATATCCGGTGACGGCGATCTGCGGGTGCAGCGTGCGCACCACGACGCTCAACCGCGCGAGCGGCAGCCCGCAATCGCGGAACCGGCGCCCGACCTCGGCGATGAGGCTGGACATCGAGTCCGTGTACCGGCCGAAATTCTCCGTCCATTCGAAAACCGGGCAGTCGTATTCGAGGGCCGGAAGACCGGATGCGGGGTCCGGACGTATGTTCTGTCCGGGAACGAGTGTTTCGCTATCCACAGGGCAATCCGCTCGGATGGGGTTCGTCTTCGGCCGCTCAAGGCCGCAAAACATAGGATGTTCGTGCTGTGTTCGCCAGTTCGGTGCGTGTTCGTGTTAACCACGGAAGAAATTCGGTTAACCCTATTGTCTCAAATTTGGGCTTGATTTCCGCCTATTTTGAACCAAATTGCCGCTTAACAGTGCGTCCGCCCCGGAGAATTCGTTAACGGTTCCCGGGGCGAAAGGTTAATTGGGACGCGAAACGCGGAAAGTCGAGATAACGGCACCGCATCAGGCATCAAATGGCAGCGAGGTTCGGGATGTTTATTCAGACCGAGGAAACCCCAAATCCGGTGACGTTGAAGTTCCTTCCGGGACGCGCCGTCATGGACGCGGGAACGGCGGACTTTCCAAACCGCGATACCGCCGCGGACTCGCCGCTGGCACAGCGCCTGTTCGCCGTGCCGGAAGTGTCGGCTGTGTTCCTGGGCGGCGATTTCGTGACCGTGACAAAGTCACCCGAGGCGGACTGGCAGGTGCTCAAGCCGGCTGTCCTGGGTGCGATCATGGAGCATTTCACCTCCGGCGATCCGGTGCTGGTGAAGGAAGCCGGCCCGGCGCATGCCGCGGGCGACGGCGAGAACGACGAAGTCGTCTCGCAGATCGTCGAGCTTCTCGACACCCGGGTGCGCCCGGCGGTGGCGATGGACGGCGGTGACATTGTCTTCCACGGGTTCGAAGACGGCACCGTGTTCCTGACCATGCAGGGCGCGTGCGCGGGCTGCCCGAGTTCGACGGCCACCCTGAAGATGGGGATCGAGAACCTGCTTCGGCACTACATCCCCGAAGTCGAAGAGGTGCAGGCCGTCGCCTGACGAGAGCTTGGCTGAGTAGCGAGGGGCAGGCGCGGGGAACCAATCGCTTGCCGAACAGTTAACACAATATTAAAAGGCGACTCGCCCCTGGCCCGCGGCAGTGCGGGGGAGCGCGTCGAAATGAGGGGCATTATCATTTTCTTTCGGGATTACAAACGCGCCGCGTTGACGCTGTTGTGCCTGAGCGTGGCCGCGCTCTACGGGGCGGCGATTGCCTATCCGGTGGACCGCCCGGAGAAACCGGAGCGTGACTGGGTGGCGTTGCCGCAGGTCACGCCCGCGTCGGCGATCGTGGCCGCGGAAGTTGTCGATGACTCGATGATCGAGGTCGCGTCGGCGGACGACCTCGACCGCACGCTGGAAGCGGCGGATTTCGAACTCAAGCCGGTGCGCCGCGGTTACGCGTCCGTGCCGCGCTTTTTCGTCGAGGACCTGCCCGACGATTTCAACGAGCCGATGGTCGTCAGCGAGCGTAAACAGCTCTTCGTCCGCACCGTTCTGCCGCTCGTGCTGAAAGCCAATGAAGAGGTGACGGCCGAGCGTCGCCGCCTCATTGCGATCGAGGAACAGCTTTCGTCCGGCCGTGAAATTCCGGAATCGGACCAGCTGTGGCTCGAAAATCTCGCGGACAAGTATCGCGCCGCGCCGAATGACTTCCCGACCCTGTTGCGCCGCGTGGACGCGATTTCTCCGACGCTGGCGCTGGCGCAGTCGATCGAGGAAAGCGGCTGGGGCCGGTCGCGGTTCGCGCGCCTCGGCAATGCACTGTTCGGCCAGCGCGCCTGGAGCAAGGGCGCCGGCTTCGTGCCGGAAAAGCGCGGCGACGGCGAAACCTTCGAGGTGCGCGCCTTCGACACGTTGCTCGACAGCGTGCGCAGCTACGTGCTGAACCTGAACCGGCACCATGCTTATGACGACTACCGCGCGGCCCGGGCCCAGATGCGTGCGCGCGAGGTCGAGCTCAATGCTTCGCGCCTGGCGGAAACGCTGATCAACTACTCGGAACGCCGCGGTGCCTACGTGGATACGATCCAGAAGCTGATCGCGAGCAACCGGCTGCACAATTTCGAAAGCGCACGGCTGTCGAGTGAGCCGGTCGAGATTGCCGGGACGCAGCTCGCCTCGCGCTAGAGGCTTTTCTCCTCAGGAACGGGGCACGTAGTAAAGCGTGCCGAGCCAGCGCCACCGGTTGTCCGGGCCGAGCGCGGTGCAGTTGATGCGCGCGCGTCCGGCTGAAAACGGCCCGTTCATGCGCACTTCCACCCGTGGACCGATTTGTTCGAGCGCGACCTTGCCCTGGTCGGCGGCGTAACAGGCCAGCCCGTTCAGCGGCTCGGACGGGTTCGTGCGCGTGAACCCGAAACGGGGCGGGTTGGTCGAGAGGGTCGGGTCGGTGGGGGAAATATCCGTGTATTCGATCGGCAGCACATTCGCGACCAACCGGAAGCGGTCCATGTTGCCGAACGCCTCGTTCAGGGCGAAGCGCGGCATATAGTAAGGATCCGAGGCGGACTGCACGGGCGCGGAATGCTGCCCGAACGCCGCAACATGTCCCAGTTCGCGCACCAGCGCCTTGATCTCGTTGCTCGCTTCGCCGAACGGATAGGCAAACAGCGGCGGGACGGAACCCAGCTCTTCGCGAAAACGCGCGTTGGACCGGGACATGTCCTCGCGATTGCGCTCCATGGTGTTTGCCGGCATGTGCAGGTGGGTCGCGGTATGCGCACCGATGGTCACCCCGGCATCGTGCATTTCCCGTACCTGGTCCCAGTTCATGAAGCCCGCGAACTTGCGGTCGATGGGGTCGGTGGACACGAATACGGTGAACGGGAAGCCGGCGTCGCGCAGGCGCGGGAAGGCTTCCGTGAACACGGACAGGTATCCGTCGTCCACCGTGATGCCGACCGTGCGGTCCGGCAGTTCGCGCCCCTCGCGGATGGCCGATACGATCTCGGGCACCGGCAACACGGTATAGGGACCGGATGACAGTTCGGCGATATGCGCCTCGAACTGGTCGAGGCGGATGTTCGTGGACGGGAAATTGTCCTCGCCGAAGCGGTGATACATGAGGATCACAGCGGAATCGGCGGCCATCGCCGGCGCCGGCAGCCCGGAGAGTATGACGAGTGCGAACGCGAGGCACCGAAGCGCTCTGCCGGTTCGCGCCGCCGGGCGGCGGCGGAATCTGACCTGGCTCACCGAAGCTTTCCTCTGCAACAGATTCCCCGGCTTGGCGGGTGGATGTGTTTCGCGCACGTTACCTTCGCCGGGTTTTGCACCGCAAGGCCGTACGAACCGGCCGACGCGCTAACCCATCATGGGTTTGGGGAGCATCTCGTCGTCGACCAGAGGATAGCTGCGGGGGTCGAACATCTGATAGTGCCACCATTCCTTGGAGTAGAAATCCCAACCCGCCGTGCTCATGATGCCCAGCAGCAGGAGCCTGTTGCGCTGTGCGTCGGCGGGGATCTCTCCGTCGCCATGAAAGGACATCGGCGTGAAGGCGTCGAAACCGGTGCCCATGTCGAGTTCGCGGCCGTCGCCGTCCAGCAGGGTCAGGTCCACGGCGACCCCGCGGCTGTGCGGGGAGCCCCGGCGCGGATCGGCCAGGAAATCCGGGTCCGGTGTGTGGTTCCAGAGCTTCCATTGCGCCTCGCTCGGCCGCAGCGCATCGAATATGCGAAACCTGTAGCCCTGGCGCGACGCGATATCGATCGCGCGATCCAGCAGAGCCGCGGCGTCCTTGTGCAGGAAGCAGTGGGCGCTCGCGTACACCGGCTCGCCGGTGAAGTTTTCCGCCGTCGCATAGGCGAGCGCGATCTCCACGTCGCGGGTCTGCGGGTCGATCTCGATATAGTCACCCATGCGCATCTCCGGGGTTCGGCGGTTGGCTGATTCCTGTGCGCGATGCTAGAGCGGACAGGTGATTCGAGAGAAAGACGACCTGCATGACCTTGACGGCCAACCCGACAATCCTGGCGCTCGATGGCGCGGGCTCCGCCTGCTCGGCGGCGCTCTGGCGCGATGGGTCGCTGCATGACGCCCGATTTGCCGAGATGGAGTACGGCCATGCCGAGGTCCTCATGCCCATGGTCGAGGCGGTGGTGGCGAATACCGGATACGACGCGCTCGACCTCATCTCTGTCGGGACCGGGCCGGGCGGGTACACCGGCCTGCGGATCGCGATTTCCACCGCGCGCGCGCTTGCGCTGGCAACACAGGCGCCGGCACTCGGCCTCGACAACTTCGATATCCATCGCGCCCGCGCCCGCGCGGCGGGGGTGCGCGGACCGGTCGCGGTCGTCCTCGAGACCCGACGGGACGACGTCTATCTCGCGCTCTACGATGCGGACGACCGGGAGCTGATTGCCGCAACGGTTGCCGCTCCGCTCGCCGCCGCCGCGTTGATTGCGGGAAAGGAGCCGGAGGCCTTTTTGACGGGCGACGCCGCGACACGCTTTTCGGACGCGGCGGGCGATGCGCTGCGGCCCGTGGCCACCGAACATGCGCACGCGGACGCCGCCACGCTCGCGGCCCTGGCCGCCGTTCGATTTGCGGAGCGCGGGGCTCCCGATAGGCCGCCGAGCCCGCTCTACCTGCGCGCGCCCGACGTGGCGTCGCCGCAGGCCGACCGTCAGCGGCTGCGCCGGTGACCGGCCACGCCGTGGTTCGGGCAGGCTTCGAGCACGCGGCGGTGTTCGCGGCGCTTCATGAACTCTGTTTCGCGCCGTTGCCCGAGACGCCCTGGTCGGAAACCGCGTTTCGGACTGTCCTGAAAATGCCGGGGGCACTGGCGTTTGCCGCGGAAGGCGCGGACAGCGCCCCGATCGGTCTGCTCGTGGCGCGGGAAGCCGGCGATGTCCGGGAAATCCTGACGGTTTGCGTCACGCCCGGCGCGCGCCGGGGCGGTGTGGCGAAAGCGTTGTTCGCGGCATATTTCGGCGAAGTGCCCCCGGAAACACGTACGGTGCTCGAGGTCGCCGTGGACAACGATGCCGCTGTCGCCCTGTACATGGATCTCGGTTTCAGGCCTGTCGGCCGCCGCCCGGACTACTATTCGGGCGACGGCGCGCGCACCGACGCGCTTATACTGGCACACAAAACAGCGCAGTCTTGATGCTGCGCGTGTATGTTGTACCCAAGAAACGGGCTGGACAAATCAACAGATATGCCTAAATAAATAATCAATTGATTTATCGTTCTTTTCCGCAACGGGAAAACCAAGATGAGTGATCAGGTAAGTTCATCGGATTTGTTGAAATTGACGGCGGATATTGTTGCCGCGCACGTCTCCAACAACAAACTGTCGGCATCCGATCTGCCGCAGCTCATCGCGCAGGTGCATGCAAGCCTGGCGGACACCGGCGACGCCGGAAGCGCCCCGCAGCGCCCGACGCCTGCCGTGCCGGTCAAGAAGTCGGTCACGCCGGACTACATCGTGTGCCTGGAGGACGGCAAGAAGTTGAAGATGCTCAAGCGTCACCTCAATACCTCGTACGGGCTGACCCCCGAACAGTATCGCGAGCGGTGGGGCCTGCCGGCCGACTATCCCATGGTGGCGCCGAACTATGCGAAGAAGCGCAGTCAGCTGGCCAAGAAAATCGGTCTCGGCAAACGCGGCAAGAGCTAGCCGGGCGCGGCGTTGCAGGTGCCGGGCGGTGTCGCCCCGGACCCAAATTTGTCCTATATTGAATACGCGGAATCGCGTAGGTGACGTATTCACCGGCTAACGGGAGATTGGCTTGAGTTCGCAAGCACCTTCTCGAATCGAAGAACTGTGCACGGACCGGGGTCTGAAAATGACCGACCAGCGGCGGACGATTGCGCGTGTGCTCTCGGATTCGGACGATCATCCCGATGTCGACCAGGTCTATCGCCGCGCCACGCGTCTCGATTCGCGTATCTCCATCGCCACCGTGTACCGCACCGTGCGCCTGTTCGAGGAAGCCAACATCCTCGAAAAGCACGACTTCGGCGACGGCCGGGCGCGCTACGAGGAAGTTCAGGACGACCACCACGACCACCTGATTGACGTGAAGACCGGCAAGGTCATCGAGTTCTATAACGAGGAAATCGAGGCGATGAAGGCACGCATCGCCGAAGAGCTGGGCTTCGAACTGATCGATCACCGGCTTGAACTGTTCGGCAAGCCTCTCGGCTCTTCCGGCGACGACGACGCCGACTGAATGTCTCCGGCCAACGCGCGAAAGCGGGCGGCATGAGCGACCACCCTGAATCCGAAGAACCGTCCGGCGGCGCTGCCGGGCTCGATCGTGCGCTCGCCGCGCTGGGCGCCGGTACGCTGGGCGCGCGGCTTGCGAGCAGCGATGCCGATATCGTGGCGGCGCAGTCGCTGCGTTACCGGGTGTTCTATGACGAGATGAAGGCCAAGCCGGATGCCGAGATGGCCAGGGCCCGGCGCGACTTCGATCCGTTCGACGAAGTCTGCGAGCATCTTCTTGTTTTCGACACGGACAGGGGCGAGGGCGCGGACGGCATCGTCGCGACCTACCGGTTGCTGCGCGGATCGCTGGCGCGCAAGCACGGGCGGTTCTATACGGCGGGCGAGTACGACATCTCGATGCTCGAAAACCAGCCCGGCGAGATCCTTGAGCTCGGGCGGAGTTGTGTCGATGCGGAGTATCGCGGACGCCCGACCATGCAACTGTTGTGGAGCGCGATTGCGCAGTTCGTGTTCCACCACGACATCAACCTGATGTTCGGCTGCGCCAGCCTGCACGGGGTCGATCCCCAGGCGCTCGCGTTGCAGCTCAGCTACCTGCATCATTTCCACCGTGCGCCCGACGAGCTATGCCCCCGTGCGCTGCCCGACCTGCATGTGGATATGAACTTCATGCCGGAAGACCGGATCGACAAAAAGGCCGCGTTGCGCGAGTTGCCGCCGCTGTTGAAGGGCTATCTGCGTCTTGGCGGATATGTCGGTGACGGTGCCGTGGTCGATCATCAGTTCAACACCACGGACGTGTGCGTGGTCGTGAAGACCGACAACGTGAATGACAAATACTATCGCCACTACGGTCGCCACGCGCCGGAGGGCAAGGGGACGCGTGACGGCACGAATGCATCCTCCGAACGCGCGGAGGAGCAGGTGCCTTGACCGAGCCGACGGTCTATCACTCGCGCCTGACGGCGATCTGCCGGGCGTTCGTGTATGCGCTGTTCACGCTCGCGATGATCCCGGTGCAAGCGGTGGCGCTGCTGCTCCGTCTGCCGCTCGCGAAGCGAATTCCGCTCTGGTACCACCGCGTCTGTTGCCGCCTGCTGGGTATCCGGCTGGAGGTCTTCGGCCGCCGTTCGAAGACGCGGCCCACCCTGTTCGTGGCGAACCACACCTCCTATCTCGACATCCCGATCTACGGTGCGTTGATCCCGGGCTCGTTCGTGGCCAAGTCCGAAGTCGGTGAGTGGCCGTTCTTCGGGCTGCTCGCGAGACTGCAGCGCTCGGTGTTCGTGGATCGGCGGGTGCGCACGTCGCACCTGCAGGCGACCGCGCTCGGCAAACGCCTCGAAGCCGGCGACAGCATGATCCTGTTCCCCGAAGGCACCAGCAACGACGGGAATCACATCTTCCGGTTCAAGAGCGCGCTGTTGTCCGTCGCCGAGTTCCGCGTCAATGACGAACCGCTGACCGTCCAGCCGGTCTCGCTGACCTACTCGCGCGTGGACGGTGTTCCCATTGGCCGTCACTTGCGGCCGTTCTACGCCTGGTACGGCGACATGGACCTTGTCGGGCATGCGGGCGAACTGATCGGGCTCGGCCGGTTGACGGTCACCGTGTCGTTCCACGAACCCGTGACGATCGATCAGTTCGCGTCTCGCAAGGAGCTGACGGAGTATTGCCAGGACCGCATTGTCGGTGGCCACTCCGACGCACTGGCCGGACGCATCCAGCCGATGGCGGGGACCGCCGGGCGCTGGGACTGGATCCGCTGGCGCCTGCGTCCCCGGCTGCGCGACCTGAAGGGCCTCCGGCGCGCCAAGAAGGGCGGATTTGCAAGCCCCCGCGAAAAGCGCATCGGCCGCAAGCAGGGGCGTCGGGTTGACTCAAATCCGGCGAAGGCTTAGGTGTGCCTTTGTTTCGATATAACAACATGTTGGTAGGGGTTTCGCCCGGGGTTTCCGCGGCGCGAGCCGGTGCCGCTTGATGGATGGTCCCAGGCTCTTGGCCAAGAAACTTTTCATCCGAACCTACGGTTGCCAGATGAACGTCTACGACTCCGCCCGGATGGCGGACGTTCTGGCGCCGCTCGGCTATGTGCCGGGCGACGATCCGTCGGATGCCGACATGGTTATTCTCAACACCTGCCATATCCGCGAGAAGGCGAGCGAGAAGGTCTATTCCGAACTCGGCCGCCTGCGCGTGATCAAGGAACAGCGCACGCAAGAGGGCGCCGGCATGGTGATTGCTGTCGCCGGCTGCGTCGCCCAGGCGGAAGGCGAGGAGATGCTGCGCCGCGCGCCCTTCGTGGACATGGTGCTTGGCCCACAGACCTATCACCGCCTGCCGGAAATGGTGGCGCGCGTGCATCGCGCGGGTGCCGACGGGCGCGGCGTGCTGGACACCGATTTCCCGATCGAGAGCAAGTTCGACCACCTACCCGCCGCGCGCGGCGAGAACGGTGTCTCTGCATTCCTGTCGGTACAGGAAGGCTGTGACAAGTTCTGTACGTTCTGCGTGGTGCCCTATACGCGCGGCGCGGAATTCTCGCGCCCCGTGGCGCAGGTGGAGGCCGAGGCCGAAATTCTCGTGGACCGGGGCGTACGGGAGCTGACCCTGCTCGGCCAGAACGTCAATGCCTATCACGGGCTCGACGAAGACGGGCGTGCGACGGGGCTCGGCGCGCTGATCCGCCGGCTGGCGGCCATCGACGGCCTCGCCCGCATCCGCTACACGACCAGCCATCCGCGCGACGTGGACGACGAACTCGTCGCGGCCCATGGCGAGGTGGCGGAACTGATGCCGTACCTGCATCTGCCGGTACAGTCAGGCAGCGACCGGTTGCTTGAGGCCATGAATCGGGGGCATGACACGGCGCGATACCTGAAGATCATCGACGATCTGCGCGCCGCGCGGCCGGACCTCGCGCTCAGTTGCGACTTTATCGTCGGGTTTCCCGGCGAGACCGACGCGGACTTCGAGGCGACCCTCGATCTCGTGCGCACGGTCGGGTACGCGCAGGCGTACTCTTTCAAGTACAGCGCACGTCCGGGCACGCCGGCGGCAGGGCTGCCGGGGCAGGTGCCCGAAGACGTGAAGGATGAGCGGCTGGCACGCCTGCAGGCGCTGCTGGAAGAACAGCAGGCGGCTTTCAACGCGGCCAGCGTGGGCAACGCTTGCGAGGTGTTGTTCGAACGACCGGGCCGCCATGACGGTCAGCTTGTGGGGCGCAGCCCCCATAACCAGGCCGTTCATGTCGATGCGCCGAACCAATCGGTTGGCGATATCGCCCAAGTCATGATTGAATCATGCAAACCGCATAGTGTGGCCGGGCGATTGATCGAACCCGACGACAGGGCGCCGCGTGCGCACACTGAGGAGAGACTGAGCGCTTGACCGCGACCGAAATGACGCCGGGTAATCCCGTCCAGATCCAGTTCGATGACAATGCGTTGCTGCCGGCGCTGTTCGGCCAACATGACGAACACCTGTTGCAGATCGAACGACTGCTCGACGTGACCCTTCGATACCGGGGCAACCAGTTGGAAATCCAGGGGCCGGATACGTCGCGCGCAATTGCCGACCGGGCGATCGGAAGTCTCTATTCACGCCTCAAGGACGGCGAGGAAGTGGCGCCGGCCGATGTTCAGGCCGCGGTGCGCATGGCCGCGAGCGACGATCTCGGCGGCGAGAAGATCGCCATCCGTACGCGCAAACGCACGATCTCGCCGCGCTCGCCCGTGCAGGCGCGCTACCTGGAAGCGCTCGGGCACGCCGACCTGACATTCGGGCTCGGCCCGGCGGGTACCGGCAAAACCTATCTGGCCGTCGCAATGGCGGTCTCCGATCTGATCCAGGGCAAGGTCGACCGCCTGATCCTGTCGCGCCCGGCCGTCGAGGCCGGCGAGCGCCTCGGCTTCCTGCCGGGCGATCTTCAGGACAAGATCGATCCGTATCTGCGCCCGCTCTATGACGCGCTGTACGACATGCTGCCCGGCGATCAGGTCGCCAAGCGGCTGGAGAGTGGCGAGATCGAGGTCGCGCCGCTGGCCTTCATGCGCGGGCGGACACTCTCGCGCGCATTTATCATCCTGGATGAGGCGCAGAATACGTCGGCGATGCAGATGAAGATGTTCCTGACCCGCCTCGGCGAGGGTTCGCGCATGGCGATCACCGGCGACATGAGCCAGATCGACCTGCCGAGCGGTACGCGCTCGGGGCTCGCCGATTCGCTCGACGTTCTCGAACAGGTCGAGGGCGTGCGGATCGTGCGGTTCGGCGAGGCCGATGTCGTGCGGCACACGATGGTGACGCGGATCGTCACCGCCTACAACGCGCGCGACAAGCAGCGCACGGCTGTCAGCGGGGAAGACATGCGCGGCTCCGCCCGGGACGCGGACTAGCGATGCCCGACGCCCCCCAACCGGACGAGGCGAATGTGTTCGTGGATGTCGCGGATGCCGCATGGCGCTGTGGCGAGCTTGCGAACCTCGAGGACGACACAATTGCGGCGGTCCTCGCGGCCCTGCGGGGCCGGGCGCCCGAGGGCCCGGTCGAGGTCAGCGTACGGCTGACCGGCGACAATGAAATCCGGAACCTGAACCGCGACTGGCGCGGTCAGGACAAGGCCACCAACGTTCTGGCGTTCGCGCTGGACACCGAGGAAGGCGCGCCCGGCATCCCGACCCCGCTCGGCGATGTGGTGGTCGCGTTCGAGACCTGTTGTCGCGAGGCGCAGGCCGAGAACAAACCGGTCGCCGATCATCTTCGCCACCTGCTGGTCCATGGCACCCTGCACCTGCTCGGTTTCGACCACGAGGATGCGCGCGATGCCGACCGGATGGAGAGCGAGGAACGAAGCATCCTCGCCGGTCTGGGTGTGCCGGACCCTTATGCCGACAGCGAGGCAGCCTGACGCGACATGGCCGATCTTCCGCAACAAAGCGATACCGGGATTCCCGCCACGCCATCCGATGCCGCCGTCCGGGGCGGGTTCCTCGGCTGGCTGCGCGGCCTGCTTGGTGGCCGCAATCAGGAAAGCTCGGTTCGAGAGGTCATCGGCGAGCTGATCGACGAGCCGCGCACCGAGGGGGCGGCCATCGGGGCCGACGAAAGCGCCCTCATCTCCAACATTCTTAAGCTGCACGATCTGACCGCGGAAGACGTGATGATCCCGCGCGCCGATATCGTGGCGATCGACGAAAACGCGGCGCTCCACGCGGTCGCCGATCTGATCTCGCAGGAGGCGCATTCGCGGCTGCCGATCTACCGTGAGCAGCTCGACGAGGTGGTGGGTTTCGTCCACATCAAGGATGTTCTCGCCGCGCTGCGGACCGCCCCGCAACAGCCGGTGCACGAGCTGCGCCGCGATATCCTGTTTGCCGCGCCGTCGATCCGCGTGCTCGATCTCCTGCTGGAAATGCGCGCCCAACGCACGCACATTGCGATCGTCATCGATGAGTTCGGTGGCGTCGACGGGCTGGTCACCATCGAGGATCTTGTCGAGGAAATCGTCGGCGAGATCGAGGACGAGCACGACGAGGATGGCCCTTCGATCTCGACGAACCCCGATGGCTCCATCCTGGCCGATGCGCGTGTCGAGATCGGCGAACTGGAATCTGAGATCGGCACGTTCCTGACGGACGAGGAACGCGAGGAAGCCGATACGCTCGGAGGTGTTGTCTTTGCGCTGGTCGATCGCGTGCCCCGGCGCAGCGAGGTCGTCACTCATTCGACCGGCGTGGAGTTCGAGGTGATCGATGCCGACGCCCGTCGGATCAAGCGTTTGCGGGTACGCGATCTGCGCGAGCGGGCCGCGGAAGCGTAAGCTGCCACCCCCAACGCCTGAACCGAATCCCGCCCGATGAACCCATCTGCTCTCACACGGCTTGCGGACAGCGTGCGGGCGCTTTCCGGCTGGCGTCGCGCCCTGGCCGCTGTCGCGCTCGGCGGGCTTTCGGCACATTCCCTCCCACCCTTCCATTTCGTGCCCCTGCTGTTGCCCGCTTTCATGGGGCTCGTCTGGATGCTCGAGGGCGCGGAGGCGCGACCGCGCCCGGTGCGCCGGGCACTCGCCGCCGGCTTCGGTTTCGGCTTCGGACATTTCTTTGTCGGGCTTCACTGGATCGTGGAACCCATGCTGGTGGACCCGGCACGCACTGCCTGGATGATCCCGTTTGCATGGCCGGGCCTGGCCGCGGTGCTGGCCGTGTTTCCGGCGCTGGTCTGCGGGGCGCTCGCCCCGGCCCGCTTCGGTGACCGCACGCTGGCGCGCGTGCTGGCGCTGGCCGGCCTGTGGACGTTTGTGGAGATGTTGCGCGGTTTCGTCTTCACGGGCTTTCCCTGGAACCTGGTCGGCTACGCCTGGAGTGCCGTGACGCCGGTCATGCAGAGCACGTCCGTGCTGGGCATTCTGGGTCTTGGAACCCTGACGGTTCTGATGGCCGCCATGCCTTCGGTGCTCGGGAACGCGGCGGTCCCCGCGCGGCGGCGGTGGGCGGTGGCGGCCCTGTTCGCCGGCGTGCTGCCGGCCGCACTCTGGGCGGGGGGCACTGCGCGGCTGGCGGGCGCGGAGACGGCGTTCGTGCCGGATGTGCGGCTGCGGATCGTGCAGGCGAACATCGCCCAGCGGGACAAGTGGAACCCGGAACTGCGCACCGGCCATCTCGCCCGGCATATCGAACTGAGCCGGTCTGACGCCGGCGCGTCTCCGACCCACGTTATCTGGCCGGAAACGGCGGTGCCGTTCCTGCTCGCGAACGATGCGCTCGTCCGGGTTCAGGCCTCGCGCGCCGTTCCGGCGGGCGGAACGCTGATCACCGGCAGCGTGCGCACGGCGTTCGGATCGCGCGGGCGTCGTCTCTACAACGCCCTGCTGGCGATCGACGACGAAGCGAACATCGGCCAGGTCTACGACAAGGCCCATCTGGTGCCGTTCGGCGAATACGTGCCGCTGCGCGGCGTTCTGCCGGTCGACAAGGTGGTGCCGGGCCAGAGCGACTTCACGCCCGGTACCGGGCGAGCCCTGCTGCGCGTGGACGGCCTGCCCGCGTTCAGCCCGCTGATCTGCTACGAGGCGATTTTCCCCGGACGGGTCACACCGGACGGCCCCCGCCCGGGCTGGCTGTTGAACCTGACAAACGATGCCTGGTTCGGGAACTTCGCCGGCCCGCGCCAGCATTTTGCCATCGCCTCGACCCGCGCGGTCGAGGAAGGCCTGCCCATGGTTCGGGCGGCCAACACCGGCATCTCCGCGGTGATCGACCCCTATGGCCGGGTCCTCGCGCGCCTCGGGCTGGGCGAGGCGGGCATTCTCGACAGCGACCTGCCGGAACAGCTCCCGCCGACCGTCTACGCGCGCTGGGGCGATCTGATCCCGGCGGTTTTCGCCGCCCTGCTTCTGGTATCGGCGCTGGTAGTCCGGCGCTGCCGGGATACGTCTTGACGCGACCGGGTGCGTTCCTGCACAACCGGGCCGCCTGCTGTTGAAGGCGTTGGCGGGCGCTCACGATCTCAACGATCCCAGACATATGCGACCGGCCCGAAAATGCCGGCGTGAAGATTCCAGGGGGGCTTATCTCCGTGTCCACAGGCAACTATCTTTTCACCAGTGAGTCGGTGTCCGAAGGACATCCCGACAAGGTTTGCGACCGCATCTCCGACGGCGTTGTCGACGCGTTTCTGGCGGCCGACCCCGAGGCGCGCGTGGCGTGCGAGACCCTGACGACCACGAACCGGATCGTTCTGGCGGGCGAGGTCCGCGGGCCGGAGCCGCTCGTCAACGACGGCCAGGTTGATGTCGCGCGCATGGAAGAGATCGCCCGCACGGCGGTGAAGGAAATCGGCTACGAGCAGGACGGCTTCCACTGGAAGGACGCGGACGTGTCCGTCTACCTGCATGCCCAGTCCATTGATATTGCCCAGGGCGTGGATGCCGCCGGCAACAAGGACGAGGGCGCGGGTGACCAGGGCCTGATGTTCGGTTACGCCTGCCGCGAGACCGACGTGCTGATGCCGGCACCGATCCACTATTCCCACGCGATCCTGCGCTCGCTGGCCGAGGCCCGGCATTCGGGCGCGGACAAGGGCCTGGGCCCGGACTCGAAGAGCCAGGTCACCATGCGCTACGAGAACGGTACGCCCGTTGGCGTGACCTCGGTGGTCGTGTCGACCCAGCATGACGAGGGCCTGAGCCAGGACGACGTGCGCGAAATTGTGCGCCCGCATGTGCTCAAGGTTCTGCCCGACGGCTGGATGTGCCCCGAAGACGAATTTTACGTGAACCCGACCGGGCGTTTCGTCATCGGCGGGCCGGACGGCGACGCGGGCCTGACAGGCCGCAAGATCATCGTCGATACCTATGGCGGCGCGGCGCCGCACGGCGGCGGTGCGTTCTCCGGCAAGGACCCGACGAAGGTCGACCGCTCGGCGGCGTATGCCGCGCGGTACGTGGCAAAGAACGTCGTCGCGGCGGATCTTGCCGACCGCTGCACCATCCAGGTGGCTTATGCCATCGGCGTGTCGAAGCCGCTGTCGGTCTATGTCGAAACCTACGGCACCGGAAAATCCAGCGACGAGGAATTGGCCGAGGCCGTTCAGAAGGCGATGGATCTCAGCCCGCGCGGCATTCGCGAGCATCTGGGCCTGAACAAGCCGATTTATGCGCGCACGGCGGCCTACGGGCACTTCGGCCGCGAGCCGGACGCCGACGGCGGTTTCTCCTGGGAGAAGACCGACCTGGTGGACGCGCTGCACGACGCGCTCTGATCCCGCGCCGTCGGCGCGACGAGGGCGAGGCGGCGGCGAGGAAGCGATGCAGGAAAACCCGCCGGAAACGGACACGCGGTTTCACGGGCGACGGCGCGGGCGCAAGTTGCGCCCGGGCCTCGAACGCCTGCTCGAAACCGCCCTGCCGCGCCTTTCGGTGGACGTGCCCGACGGCGACGGACCGCTCGATCCGTGCGGCTTTTTCGCCGACCCGGTTGCCGACGTCTGGCTCGAAATCGGCTTCGGTGCGGGTGAACACCTCGCATGGCAGGCCGAGCATCATCCGGATATCGGGATGATCGGTGCGGAGCCCTACCTTAACGGGGTGGCGCGGCTGCTGGCGGCGATCGAACGGCAGGACATGAGGAACATCCGGATCCTGCCGGACGATGTGCGCCCTCTTCTCGACCGCTTGGCACCCGCGAGCCTGGGGCGCGTGTTCATCCTGTTTCCCGATCCCTGGCCGAAAAAGCGTCATCACGCGCGCCGAATTGTGAATCCGGACATTCTGGACGTCCTTGCGCGGGCCATGCGCGCGGGCGCCGAGCTGCGTCTTGCCACGGACGATCAGGGCTATCTGGTCTGGATGCTGCGCCATCTGGACGCGCACCCGGCGTTTGAATGGATGGCGCAGCGCGCCGACGACTGGCGGGTGCGACCCGACGACTGGCCCGACACCCGCTACGAGGGCAAGAACCGCAGCGGCGGGCCGGGCCCCACGTTCCTGCGCTATCTCAAGAGCCCTGAAAAGGGCGAATAGCACCGCTGCGACAAGCACTTGCGTTTTGCGCGATTTGACCTATATTCCCGGTCAACAAAGGCCCAGCGGTTCGGAAACGGACAGTTAAGGGGTGGCCCGGGTGAAAACCGGCGCCGCCTTTTTTGTTATCCGAAATCCGGCCCGGCGGCCGCGAACATGGAGTGTGAACGGGCGTTGAACCTCGTGAGTGAAAATCCGCGGACCGACCAGGTTATGTCGATCATCGAGCCGTCGCTGGCCGATCTCGGCTATGAACTGGTGCGTGTCCATTTCGGTGGCGGCGACAGGCCGGTTCTTCAGATCATGATCGACCGCGCCGACGGTGAGGACATCACCATCGACGATTGCACGCTCGCCAGCCGCACGATCTCGGCGCTGCTCGATGTCGCCGATCCAATTCCCGATGCCTATGAGCTGGAAGTCGGCTCACCGGGCATCGACCGCCCGCTGACGCGGGAGAAGGATTTCGACAGTTTCGCCGGCTTCGAGGCGAAGGTCGAACTCAAGCAGGCCCGGGATGGGCAGCGTCGTTTTCGCGGACGTCTGCTGGGCCTCGACAATGGCATGGTGCGGCTGGAAACCGCGGACGCGGAGAACGACGACGCCGTCGAACTTCCGGTGTCCGACGTGGCCCGGGCGAAACTCGTGCTGACCGACGAACTGATCAAGGCGGCCCAGCAGGGCCGGACGAACGAAGGATAGAGACCATGGAGTCTGGTGGACCCAGCCGTATCGAGATGCTCGCCGTCGCCGACGCTGTCGCGCGCGAAAAGGGTATCGAGCGCGAGGAAGTCATTACTGCGATGGAGCAGGCCATTCAGAAGGCCGGCCGGAACAAGTACGGGCCGGAGCACGACATCCGCGCGATCATCGACCGTGACGGCGGACATATCTCGCTGGCGCGCTACCGCGAGGTCGTCGAGGAAATCGAGGACGAGAACACCCAGCTCACCCTGGAACAGGCCCGGGCCGAAAAGGCCGACGCGAAGGTCGGCGAGTTCCTGGTCGATGAGTTGCCGCCGATCGATTTCGGCCGCATCGCCGCGCAGACCGCGAAGCAGGTGATCGTCCAGCGGGTGCGTGACGCCGAGCGTGAGCGCCAGTTCGAGGAGTATAAGGACCGCACCGGCGAGGTTGTGAACGGCCTGGTCAAGCGGGTCGAGTACGGCAATGTGACCGTCGACCTCGGCCGGGCCGAGGGTGTCATGCGGCGCGACGAATCGCTGCCGCGCGAGAACCACCGGCCGGGCGACCGTATTCGCGCCTACATCTATGATGTGCGCCGCGAACAGCGGGGTCCGCAGATTTTCCTGACCCGCGCGAAGCCCGAGTTCATGAAGTCGCTGTTCGCCCAGGAAGTGCCGGAAATCTACGACGGCATCATCGAGATCCGCGCCGCGGCCCGCGACCCGGGAAGCCGCGCGAAGATCGCCGTGATCTCCAAGGACCACTCGATCGATCCCGTGGGTGCCTGCGTCGGCATGCGCGGCAGCCGCGTCCAGGCCGTTGTCGGCGAGTTGCAGGGCGAAAAGATCGACATTATTCCCTGGTCCGAGGACCCGGCGACGTTCGTGGTGAACGCGCTGGCGCCGGCCGAGGTCTCGAAGGTGGTCCTCGACGAGGATGCCAACAAGATCGAGGTCGTGGTGCCGGACGAGCAGCTTTCGCTGGCCATCGGCCGCCGCGGACAGAATGTGCGCCTCGCCTCGATGCTGTCAGGCTGGGATATCGACATCCTGACCGAGGAAGAGGAATCCCAGCGCCGCCAGGACGAATTCAACTCGCGCAGCGAGATGTTCATCGAGTCGCTCGACGTCGAGGATGTCATCGCGCATCTGCTGGTGACCGAGGGTTTTGCGACCGTCGAGGAAGTTGGCTTCGTGCCGCTGAGCGATTTGACGGTGATCGAGGGCTTCGACGACGAAATCGCCGAGGAACTCCAGGCGCGCGCCCGCACTTGGCTCGAGGAGCGCGACGCGCAGCTCGACAACGAGCGCAAGAAGCTCGGCGTCGACGATACCCTGCTGAACGTTGAGGGTATCTCGCTCGAGAAATCCGTGCGGCTCGGCCAGAACGGCGTACGCAGCGCCGAGGACCTGGCCGGCCTGATGCCGGACGAATACCGGTTCATCTTCATGGACATCGAGACCGAGGTGAAGCTGGACGACCTGTTCGACATGGCCGACCACGAGATCGGACGCCTGGTGCGCCCGAGCCCGGTCAGCGCCGACGAGGCAAACCAGATCATCATGGCCGCACGCGTCGCGGTTTATGGCGACGACGTGATCGCGCCGGAACCGGAGCCCGAGGAAGGCGAAGAGGCGGAGGAAGCGGAAGCGACCCCGGCCGACACGCGCGCCGCGGAACTGGCGACGGCCGAAGCCGTATTCGCACCGGCGGAGCCGGCGGCCAAGCCGCCCGCCGAATAGCAGGGAAAGAGGGGAGCCATCGTCAGCGTGATGTCCGTCGAAACCAGTGACCGGCCGGATACCCGGCGCCGCGCCAAGCCTGCGCCCGAGCGGCGCTGCCTGTTGACCGGCGAGGTGCGTCCGCGCGATGCGCTGCTGCGGTTCGCGGTCGGGCCCGACGATATCGTGGTCCCCGACCTCGACAACCGGCTTCCCGGGCGCGGATTGTGGTTGACCGGACGCCGGGATATAGTCGCGGCGGCCTGCGGGAAGCGCGCTTTTTCGCGTGGTGCGGGCCGAAATGTCACGCCGATGACAGGACCCGGCGGCGAAGATCTTGCGGCGTTCGTCGAGGACAGGCTTCTCGAGCGGACTGAAAATGCTCTCGCGTTGGCCCGCAAGTCGGGCGACCTCGTGTCGGGGTTCGAGAAGGTTCGAAGCGCACTCTCCGGCCTTGTTGTGGCGGCCGAGACATCCGGCCAGGCCGTCTTGCTCTGTGCGAGCGATGCCGGCGCGGACGGACGCGAGAAGATCGGCCGGCTGGCCGGTCACGCGAACGATATTTTGCGGCTCGATCTGTTCGATGCCGCGACCCTCGGACGGGTGGCAGGGCGCGATCGTGTCGTCCACGCGTTCGTGACCCCCGGCGGGCCGGCGCGCCAGTTGCGTGCCGCGGCCGAACGACTGGTTGCCTATCGGGGCGAGGCGTCCGACGCGAACGCGCGGACCGAAACAGATTTGATGGAATGAGACGATGGCGAATACGACCGAGAACGACGACAAGAAGAAGAAGAAAAAGCCGCTGACGCTGTCGCGACCGGGCAAGCTCGAGCTCAAGAAGACCGTCGAGGGCGGGCAGGTGCGCCAGAGCTTCAGCCATGGACGGACCAAGACCGTGGCCGTCGAGGTCAAGAAGAAGCGGACCTTCCAGCAGGGCGCCGCGGGTGAGATGACCGAGGTCAAGGACGCCGCGCAGGAAGAGGTGTTCGAGCAGGCGCCGGAGGCGAAAGAGGCGCCGCGCGCGGACACGACTCCGAAGCGCACATTGACCGAGGCCGAGCAGGCTGCCCGCGCCCGCGCGCTCGAAGAGGCGCGCAAGGCCGCCGAGGAAGCGGCGCGCGAGAGCGAAGCTGCGCAGGCGGCACTGGAAGCCGCGCGCAAGGCCGGTGAAGAAGAGGCGGCACGCGCCAAGGTCGAGGAAGAGGCTGCCGCGAAGGCGAAGGAGGCCGCAGAGAAGGCTGCCGAAGTCGAAGAGGCAAAGGAAAAGGTCGAAGAGGCCGAGGCCCAGGCGGAGACCGCTGAAGCGTCACCGGAAACCGCCCCGGAGCCGGCCAAGACCCGCAGGGAAATCGAGGAAGAAGCCCGTCGCGCGGCGGAAGCGGAAGCCCAGCGCATGGCTGACGAGGCCGCTCAACGCGCGGCTACCGCGGAACGCAAACGCGCCGAGCTGGAAGAAGAAGCAGGTGGCGGCGACGGTGGCGCCGATCGCAAGCGCGGCGGTCGCGGCGCGGGTGGTGGCGGTGCCGCTGCCGAGGCGCCACAGCAGCAGCGCCCCTCACGTTCGCGCGGAGAGCGCAAACGTCGCAGCGGCAAACTCACCATTTCGGAAGCGCTCAACGACGAGGGCGGTGCGCGCCAGCGTTCCGTCGCGGCGTTCCGGCGCAAGCAGGAACGCGAGCGCCAGCAGCGTTCGCGCGACAGCGGCGGCGGCGGCAGCCAGTCCAAGGTCGTGCGCGAAGTCACAATCCCCGACGCGATCACGGTTGGGGAGCTCGCGAACCGCATGGCGGAGCGAGGCGCGGAAGTCATTAAGGCGCTGATGAAGATGGGCGTGATGGCGACGATCAACCAGACAATCGACCAGGAAACCGCTCAGCTCGTCGTCGAGGAATTCGGGCACTCGGCGAAGCTCAGCTCGGCGGCGGATGTGGAACTCAACCTTGGTGCATCGGTCGAGGACGACGATGGCGCGCGCAAGCCGCGTCCGCCGGTTGTCACGGTCATGGGCCATGTCGATCACGGCAAGACGTCGCTGCTCGATGCGCTCCGTTCCACGGATGTGGTGCGCGGCGAGGCCGGCGGCATCACCCAGCATATCGGCGCCTATCAGGTAGAACTGGAGTCCGGCGACAAGATCAGCTTCATCGACACCCCGGGCCATGCGGCCTTCACGTCGATGCGTCAGCGCGGCGCCAATGTGACCGATATCGTGATCCTCGTGGTCGCGGCCGATGACGGCGTCCAGCCGCAGACCATTGAGGCGATCAACCACGCGAAGGCGGCCGAGGTCCCGATCATCGTCGCGGTCAACAAGATGGATGTGCCCGGCGCAGATCCGACGCGGGTGAAGAACGAACTGCTCTCCCACGAACTCGTGCCCGAGGAAATGGGCGGCGACATCCAGGTGATCGAGGTCTCCGCGATCAAGAAGGAAGGCCTCGATACGCTCACCGAGGCCATCGTGCTGCAGTCCGAGCTGCTCGAACTCACGGCCAATCCGGACCGCGCGTCCTTCGGCGCCGTGATCGAGGCTCAGCTCGAAGCCGGGCGCGGCGCGGTTGCAACCGTGCTGATCCAGGGCGGTACGCTGCGGGTCGGCGATATCTTCGTGGCCGGTGCCGAATGGGGCCGGGTCCGCGCGCTGATCAATGAGAATGGCGAAAATGTCGAAGAGGCTGGCCCGTCCCAGCCCGTCGAGGTTCTCGGCCTGAACGGCACGCCGCAGGCGGGCGACGACTTCGCGGTCGTCGACAGTGAGGCGCGCGCGCGCGAAATTGTCGAGTATCGCCAGGGCGTCATCCGCGACCAGCGGGCGGCCGCCGGGGCGCGCGGGTCGCTGGACGAGATGTTCCAGCAGATCAAGGCGGGCGAGGCGGCCCAGGTGCCGGTCGTCGTCAAGGGCGATGTGCAGGGTTCGGTCGAGGCGATCGTCGGTGCGCTGGAGAACATGTCCACCGACGAGGTAAAGGTGCAGGTGCTGCATTCGGGCGTCGGCGGCATCACCGAATCCGACGTGTCGCTGGCCACCGTGAACAACGGCCTGGTCATCGGCTTCAACGTCCGGGCGATCCCCCAGGCCCGCGACCAGGCCAAGCGCGACCAGATCGAGATCCGCTACTACAACGTGATCTACGACGTGGTCGACGATGTCCGTGCGATGCTCGAGGGCGAGTTGTCTCCGAACATCGAGGAGAACCTGCTCGGATCCGCCGAGATCCGCGAGGTCTTCTCGGTATCGCGGGTCGGCAAGGTCGCCGGTTGCATGGTCACCGACGGCCTCATCCGCCGCGATTCGAAGGTCCGTCTGATGCGCGACAGCGTGGTTATCCACACCGGCGATCTCGGCACGCTTCGGCGCTTTAAGGACGATGTTCGCGAAGTCCAGAACGGCTACGAATGCGGTATCGCGCTGGAGAACTACAACGATATCCAGGTCGGCGATGTGATCGAGTGCTTCGAGGTCCAGGAAGTGGCCCGCAAGCTCGACAGCTAGGGTCGCCGCGAGGCGACCGCGTCGGGGCGGGTCCGATCCCCGCCCCTGCAGGAACGCAGGATAGACGTGACACGACAACGTAAAGATACCCGCAGCGGCAAGGCGCCGAGCCAGCGCCAGTTGCGCGTCGGCGAGGAAATCCGCCACGCGCTGTCGGAGATCCTGCGCCGGGCGCATTTCCGCGATCCGGTGCTGGCGGAATCATCCGTGACCGTGACCGAGGCGCGGGTCAGCCCCGACCTGCGCAACGCGACCGTGTTCGTGATGCCGCTGGGTGGCGAGGTCGAACCGGTCGTTGAGGCGCTCAACCGGGCTTCGGCCTTCCTGCGCGGCCAACTCGCCGACGCGGTGCGCCTCAGACACATGCCGAAGCTCAATTTCGTGCACGACGAGAGCTTCGACGAGGCCAACAAGATCGACGCCCTGCTGCACAGCGATGCCGTGCAGCGCGATCTCGACCCCGCGTCCCGTGAAGACGGAGACGCCTGATGGGACGTCGCCGCAAGGGTTTGCCGATTAACGGCTGGATCAACCTCGACAAGCCGGCAGGGATGACATCGTCGGATTGCGTAAATGCCGTACGCCGGGCTACCGGTGCCGCGAAACTCGGCCATGCGGGAACACTGGATCCGTCGGCGACCGGAATTCTGCCGATTGCCATGGGCGAAGCCACCAAGACCATGCCGTACGTCACCGACAGCACCAAGAAGTACGCGTTCACCGTGCACTGGGGCGTACGCACGACGACGGATGATGCGGAAGGCGAAACCGTCGAGATGAGCGACATCCGCCCGGACCGTGCGGCTATACTGGCGGCGCTTCCGGCTTTTGTCGGTGCGATTCAACAGACACCACCGGCGTTTTCCGCCATCAAGATTGACGGCGAGCGCGCCTACAAGAAGGCGCGCGCCGGCGAGGATTTCGAACTCGCGGCTCGCACGATCGATATCCACGCTTTCGAACTGGCCGAAATCCTGGATTCCGACAGCGCCCGCTTCGAAGTAGTTTCCGGCAAGGGCGCGTATATGCGCGCGCTGGCCCGCGATCTCGCGGTCGCGCTCGGCACCTGCGGCCACCTGTCGGACCTGCGCCGCACGGCCGTCGGGCCCTTCGCGGAAGACGCTGCGATTTCACTGGAAATGCTGGAGGAACTTGGCCATAGTGCCGCCGCCTCACCCATATTGTTACCGGTTGAGACCGCGCTGGACGGCATCCCGGCGCTGGCCCTATCGGATCGCGAGGCCGAAAAACTTCGCAATGGGCAGGCAGTTCCGGTTCTGCGACCGCAGGACCGGGAGAGGATTGCGACGGCGGGCGACGATGGAATCGTCCTCGCCCTGGATGCTTCGACACCCGTGGCGCTCGCCCGGGTCGACGGCATCCAGATACGTCCGGTCCGTGTTTTGAATCTCTGATGCCGGGAGAAAATGATCATGTCGATTACGCCCGAGCGTAAAACCGAACTTATCAAGGAATACCAGACCAAGGATGGGGACACGGGTTCGCCCGAGGTCCAGGTCGCGATCCTCACAGAGCGGATCAACAACCTGACCGGGCACCTCCAGACCCATGCCAAGGATCATCACTCGCGCCGCGGGCTCCTGCTTATGGTGGGCCAGCGCCGGCGTCTGCTCGACTATGTGAAGCGCAAGGATGAAGCGCGCTATCGCACCCTGATCGAGCGTGTGGGCGTCCGCCGCTAGTTGCGGGCGACCCCGAGAAATGGGATGCCGGCCGCTCGAGCGGCCGGCCCCTTTAACACCGGATCCAGAGGATGCAATCCGGCATCCCGGATTCCGCCCGCGCGGAAGGTCCGCGAACTCGTCGTCAAAACAGATTTGCTGCGTGACGGCGCGATGACCCCGAGGGCACGGGGCGTTTGATCCGGGATAGGCCCGGTCGGACGACGCAGGTTGGAGATAGACGATGTTTGACATTGTCCGTAAGGAAATCGAATGGGGCGGCCGCACGCTGTCCGTTGAAACCGGGCGTATTGCCCGACAGGCCGACGGGGCCGTTCTCGTCACTTATGGCGAATCCTCGGTGCTGTGCACCGCGGTGGGTGAGGCCAAGCCGCGCGAAGGAATCGATTTCTTCCCGCTGACGGTCCACTACCAGGAAAAGACATTCGCGGCCGGCAAGATCCCCGGCGGCTTCTTCAAGCGCGAAGGACGCCCGACGGAGAAGGAGGTCCTGACCTCCCGCCTGATCGACCGTCCGATCCGCCCGCTCTTCCACAAGAGCTACCGCAACGAAACCCAGATCATCTGCACCACGGTCAGCCACGATCTGGAGAACGATCCGGACATCGCGGCGCTGATCGGCGCCTCGGCCGCGCTGACGATCTCGGGCATTCCGTTCCTGGGTCCGATCGCCGCCGCGCGCGTCGGCTACATCGACGGCGAATACGTGCTGAACCCGACCGCCGACCAACTCGTTGAGTCCGAACTGGACCTCATCGTCGCCGGCACGTCGGAAGGCGTGCTGATGGTCGAATCGGAAGCCCATGAGCTTTCCGAGGACATCATGCTCGGCGCGGTCATGTTTGGTCACGAGGCCTACCAGGACGTGATCGACCTGATCATCTCCGTCGCCGAGCGGGCGGCCAAGGAGCCGCGCGCGGTGACCGAGCCGTCCCAGGAAGAGCTCGACCTCAAGGCGAAGGTCCGCGAACTCGGCGAGGCCGCCATCCGCGAGGCTTACACCGAGAAGGACAAGCTGGCCCGCCAGGAGAAAGTCTCCGCGGCCAAGCAGTCCGTCCTCGAACAGCTCTCCGAAGAGGAGCAGGCGGGTGCCGGCGCGGCCCTGAAGGCGCTCGAGTCGGACGTGGTCCGCCGCGACATCATCGATACCGGTGTGCGTATCGACGGCCGCGACACCAAGACCGTCCGTCCGATCGACTGCCAGATCTCGATGCTGCCGCGCTCCCACGGCTCCGCCCTGTTCACCCGCGGCGAGACCCAGGGCCTCGTGGTGGCGACGCTGGGCACCGGCCAGGACGAGCAGATCATCGACGCGCTGGAAGGCGAGTACCGGCAGCACTTCCTGCTGCACTACAACTTCCCGCCCTTCAGCGTCGGTGAGACGGGCCGCATCGGCTTCACCGGCCGCCGCGAAATCGGCCACGGCAAGCTGGCATGGCGCGCGCTGCGTCCGCTGCTGCCGTCGAAGGAGGAATTCCCCTACACGATCCGCGTGGTCTCCGAGATCACCGAATCCAACGGGTCCTCCTCCATGGCTACGGTCTGCGGTTCCTCGCTGGCGATGATGGATGCGGGCGTGCCGCTGAAGGCGCCGGTCGCGGGTATCGCGATGGGCCTCATCAAGGAAGACGACGGCTTTGCCGTGCTGTCCGACATCCTCGGCGACGAGGATCACCTGGGCGACATGGACTTCAAGGTCGCCGGCACCGAGACGGGCATCACCTCGCTCCAGATGGACATCAAGATCACGTCCATCACCAAGGAGATCATGGAGATCGCGCTCGACCAGGCGAAGGACGGCCGGGTGCACATCCTGGGCGAGATGGCCAAGGCCATCGATACCTCGCGCAACGAGCTGTCGCAGCACGCGCCGCGGATCACGACGATGACGGTCCCGACGGACAAGATTCGCGACGTGATCGGCACGGGCGGCAAGGTCATCCGCGAAATCTGCGAAGTGACCGGCTGTAAGGTCGACATCGACGACGAGGGCCTGATCAAGGTCGCGTCATCCGACGGTGACGCGGCCCAGAAGGCGATCGACTGGATCACCTCCATCGTGGCCGAGCCGGAAGTCGGCGTGATCTACGACGGCAAGGTCGTGAAGGTCGTCGACTTCGGCGCTTTCGTGAACTTCTTCGGGTCGCGCGACGGCCTCGTCCACATCTCCGAACTCAAGAACGAGCGCGTGGGTCAGGTGACCGACGTGATCAACGAGGGCGACGAGGTGAAGGTCAAGGTGCTCGGCATCGACGACCGGGGTAAAGTCAAGCTGTCCATGCGCGTCGTCGACCAGGAAACCGGCGAAGAGCTGGAGGACACCCGCCCGCCGCGCGAGCCGCGCGGTGACCGTGGGGGTGACCGGGACGGCGATGGCGAGGACCGCCCGCGCCGCCGCCGCCCGCGCCGCGACCGCGACGCCGCCGAGTAACCCTCGGCCAACGCTCTCACAAAGCGGCCCCGGAGAGAAATCTCCGGGGCCGTTTTCGTTCTGGATAAGTCCGGTGAGGCGTGCGTTGCGGCGCGTCAGGGTCGCTGTCATAAGTTCGTGACCATCAACGACCGCGGTCGGGTTCCTTGTTCTCCAGTCTTTCGACCATTCAGCAGGCGGCCGCGCTGCCGCTGCAGCGCGACGATCAAGCAGAAATACGCGTGCTGCTGATCACGTCGCGGCGTGACGGGCGGTGGATGCTTCCCAAGGGCTGGATCGAGGACGGCGAGACACCGGCGCAGGGCGCCGCGCGCGAAGCCTATGAGGAAGCCGGGGTTCGGGGCACACCCGGGGAGGTGCCGGTCGGCACCTACCGTTACCGAAAGCATTTGCCGGCGGGATACGATGTCCGCTCGCAGGTGTCGGTATATCCGTTGCTGGTGGATGAGGAACTGTCTGACTGGCCGGAAGCGGGGCAGCGCAAGCGGCGATGGATATCGCTTGAAAGTGCGCGCAAGAAGGTAGGGGATCGCGGGCTGGCGCGCATGCTGAAGCGACTGTGCGGGCGCGATGCCGACAGCCTGCGCCGGACGGTTGATATGCTCGAAAACAACACGTCGCGCGATTTGCGCCGAAAATAGAAGAGCAGCGGGGACACGCACATGGCCATCGTCAAACGATCGCTCGACAAGGATCTGGAAAAGATCGTTCATGTTGAGGCGGCGACGCGCACGGTGGCGAACACGGTCGGCATTCACGGCATCGCCGTGATTTTCCTCGCCCTGTCGGCGGTGCTGGCCGGGGTGACCGCGGGCGTCACGTCGGACACGGCGATGGTCGTGATGGCCGCTGTGCTGGGCGGGTACATGGCGCTGAACATCGGCGCCAACGACGTGGCCAACAATGTCGGGCCCGCCGTGGGCTCGCGCGCGCTGACGATGTTCGGTGCGCTGGTGATCGCCGCCGTGTTCGAGAGCGCCGGTGCGTTGCTGGCGGGCGGCGACGTGGTCAACACGATCTCCAAGGGCATCATCGACCCGACACTCGTCGACGACACGAGCGTGTTCATCCTGGCGATGATGGCCGCGCTGATCTCGTCGGCGCTGTGGGTGAACCTCGCGACGTTCGTCGGCGCGCCGGTCTCCACGACCCATGCCGTGGTCGGCGGCGTGATGGGGGCGGGCATCGCCGCGGTCGGCTTCCAGCTCGTGAACTGGGGCACCATGGGCGCAATCGCCGCGAGCTGGGTGATCTCCCCTGTGCTGGGCGGCGTCATCGCGGCAGGCTTCCTGGCCTTTATCAAGATCAACCTGATCTACCGGGAGGACAAGATCGCCGCCGCACGCCGCTGGGTGCCCATGCTGGTGGCGGTCATGGCCGGGGCGTTCGCGTGTTACCTGGCTATCAAGGGCTTCAAGCGCGTCTGGAAGCCGGAAACATGGATGGTCCTCGCCATCGGGGCAGCGGTGTTCGCCAGCGTGTGGATCGTCATGCGCCCGCTCATCCGCCGCCAGTCCGAAGGCATGGAAAATCGGAACCAGTCCCTTCGGGCCCTGTTCCGCATTCCGCTGATCTGTTCCGCCGCGCTGCTGTCGTTTGCCCATGGCGCGAACGACGTTGCCAATGCCATCGGGCCGCTGGCGGCGATCCTGCGCGCGGCGGAGTTCGGGGAGATTTCGGGCAAGGTCGAGGTGCCGATCTGGATCATGATGATCGGTGCGTTCGGTATTTCGCTTGGCCTGTTCCTGTACGGCCCGAAACTGATCCGCATGGTCGGCGACCGCATCACCAAGATGAACCCGATGCGCGCGTATTGCGTGGCACTGTCGGCGGCGATCACCGTGATCATCGCGTCGTGGCTCGGGCTGCCGGTGAGCTCCACCCACATCGCGGTCGGCGCGGTGTTCGGGGTCGGCTTCTTCCGCGAGTACTACACGCGCCGCAGCAAGCGCCGCCGCGAAATGGTCCTGCGCGGCGCAGCCGGCGAGCCGGACGGCGACAGCCGCCCGCCACCGCCGGAAGTGCTGCAGCACCGCAAGCTGGTGCGCCGGTCACACTTCCTGACGATCATCGCGGCCTGGGTGATCACGGTGCCCGCGACAGCGATCCTGTCGGCGCTCGTGTTCTTCGCAATGTCCATGTTCGTCTAGGGGGAATAACCGCCTAGGCGTGGGGCACGTCGCCCTGGATGACGATGCGGTGCATCAGGCGGTGTTCGGTGTAGTCGAACAGCGCGTAGTGCAGCGAGGTGCGGTTGTCCCAGATCGCCAGGTCGTTCACCTGCCACTTGTGGCGGTACTGGAACTCCGGCGTGCGCAGGTAGTCGAACAGGTAGCGCAGCAGCATGTCGCTTTCCCGCCGGTCCATGCCCTGGATCAGGGTGGTCATGGACTCGTTGACGAACAGGCCCTTCTGCCCGGTCACCGGGTGGGTCCGCACGACCGGGTGGAGCGCCGGGGTATAGGCGGCTTTGCGCGCCTGCAGGTGCTCCTGGTAGTCCTTGTCCCACAGCTCCGGGCGGACATGCTCGTCATAGGCCTTGAACCGGTCATTGAACGCCCACAGCCCGTCGAGATGGGCCTTCATCCGGTCCGATAGCGCTTCGTAGGCCGCGATGCCGTTGACCCAGATCGTGTCGCCGCCCTCGGGCGGGATGTCCTTCGCGTAGAGCACCGTGCCCATGGTCGGCTTCGGCGTGCCCACGAAATCCGTGTGCCAGAGGTCGCGGGTCACATGGGGCGGGTTGTCGGCGTCGTATTCCAGGATGTCGACGTCCGGGTGCTCGTCGCTTTTCTCGAAGCCCGACACGGCCGACGGCTGCACCTCGCCGAAGCGCCGCGCGAAGGCCGACTGCTGCGCCTGGGTCAGGTGCTGGTCGCGGAAGACCAGCACCGTGCGATCCAGGAGCGCGGCATGGATCTCGTCGAACTGCCGGTTGGTCAACTCTTCCGCAAGGTCGATGCCCCCGATGATCGCGCCGCAGGCGGGCGACATCTCGGTGAGGCCGATGGTCTCGTAGGCGGCGGGCATGGCGGGGCTACTCCGCCGCCTCCTTCATGCCCTCCAGCCCGGCGAGCACACGCGGCGGCGACAGGGGCAGGTCCTCGAACCGGATGCCCAGCGCGTCATAGACCGCGTTGGTCACCGCCGACAGGCCCGGCACCAGCGGCACCTCGCCCACCCCGCGCACGCCCTGGGGGTGCTTCGGGTTCGGGATCTCGATGATGTAGGTGTCGATCATCGGCAGGTCCGAGGCGACCGGCATGCGGTAGTCGAGGAAGCCCGGGTTATCGACCTTCCCGTCCTTGTCGTAGAGGTATTCCTCGTTCAGCGCCCAGCCGATGGCCTGCACGGCGCCGCCCTGCATCTGTCCCTCGACGTAACCCGGATGCACGGCGCGGCCGACATCCATGAGGACCGTGTAGCGCAGCACGCGCACGATCCCGAGTTCGCGGTCGACCTCCACATCGCAGATATGGGTGCCGAAGCCGCCCGCTGCGCCGGTCGTGTTGACCTGGGCGCCGGCGCCGATGGGTCCGCCGGTCTCGTTGGCGCGCGCGGCGAGCTCCTCCAGCGATAGCGGGTCGAATTCGCCCGCGTTGGCGCCGGCGGGCCGCGCCTCGCCGTCCGCCCACTCGACGGCGTCGGGGTCGATGTCCCAGATCTGCGCGGCGAGTTCGCACAGGGTCCTGATGACCTTGTTGGTGCTCTCGGTCACGACGATGGACGAGGCGAACAGCACGCGGCTGCCGCCGGTCAGGTTCGAGAAGCCGACCGTCGCCGTATCGCCGATCAGGACCGACACCCGGCGGTAGTCGATGCCGAGCACCTCGGCGCAGATGTTGGCGATGCTCGCACGCGAGCCGCCGATATCCGGGTGGCCGGTGGTGACGACCACGTTGCCGTCCTCGGTGATGTTCACCTGGGCGGAGGATTCGCCGCCGGCGTTGAACCAGAAGCCGCTGGCGACGCCGCGCCCCTGGAACTTCGACCGGTCGAGCGGGGCCTTGTAGTGGTCGTGGGCCTTCGCCGCCTCAAGCGATTCGACATAGCCCATCAGCTCGTAGGTCGGGCCGTGGACGGCCTGGGTGCCTTCCCTGGCGGCGTTCTTCAGCCGCAGGTCGAGCGGGTCCATGCCGATCTTCTCGGCCAGCTCGTCGAGCACGCATTCCACGCCGAACGCGCCGATGGGCGCGCCCGGTGCGCGGTAGGCCGCGACCTTGGAACGGTTGCAGACCACGTCGTAACCCAGCGTGTGGCCGTTCGGGATGTCATAGGGCGCGAGCGCGCAGCCCACGGCGCCGCGCACCGGGGCGCCCGGAAGCCCGCCGGCCTGCAGCCAGTAAAGGCCCTTGGCCGCCGTGATCGTGCCGTCCTTCTTGGCGCCGATCTTGATCTTGCTCTTGGAGCCCGAGGTCGGGCCCGAGGCGCGCATGACCTCCTCGCGGGTCATCGCCATCTTCACCGGGCGGCCGGACTTCTTTGACAGGATCGCCGCCAGCGGCTCCAGGTAGATGATGGTCTTGCCGCCGAAACCGCCGCCGATTTCCGCCGGGATCGCCCGGATGTCGGACTGGGGGATGCCGGTCAGCAGCCCGGTCATGGCGCGGACCATGAACTGGCCCTGGCTCGACGACCAGATGGTCATCTTGCCGTCCGCCGCCGTCGAGACGAGGCAGGCGTGGGGCTCGATATAGCCCTGGTGGACCGGGCGGGTGGTGAAATCGCGCTCGACGATCACGTCGGCCTCGGCGAAGCCGGCCTCCACGTCGCCCTTCGTGTGTTCCAGCACGCCGGCGATGTTCGACGGCTTGCCCTCGAACTCCATCCACGGGTGCAGGATCGGCGCGTCGTCGGCCAGCGCGTCGTCGATCTCGATGGCGTGGGGCAGGACCTCGTACTCCACCACGATCAGGGCGCAGGCCTCTTCCGCGATGGCCTCGCTGTTGGCCGCGACGCCGGCGATGGCGTGGCCGTGCCAAAGGGCCCGTTCGCGCGCCAGCACGTTGCGGCACATCCAGCGCATGTCCTGGATGCCGAGCGGGAAGGGCGTGTCGAACGGGAAGTCGACGATGTCGTCGGCCGTGACGACCGCCTTCACGCCGGGCAGGGCCTCGGCCTTCGACGTGTCGATCGACTTGATGATTGCGTGGGCGTGGGGCGAGCGGAGCACCTTGCCCCAGATCATGCCGGGCATGGTCGAGTCTGCCGCGAAGGCCGCGCGGCCGGTGACCTTGTCGACCCCGTCGGGGCGGACGGTGCGCTCGCCGATCCACTTGTTGGACATCTCGTTCATTGTGCCGCCTCCCGCAGTTCCGCCGCCGTGTCCATCACCGCGCGGATAATCTTGTCATAGCCCGTGCACCGGCAGAGGTTGCCGGCGAGCCAGTAACGGACCTCGGTCTCGGTCGGGTCCGGGTTTTCCTCCAGCAGCGCCTTCGCCGCGACCAGGAAGCCGGGCGTGCAGATGCCGCACTGGAGCGCCGCCATGTCCAGGAATTTCTCCTGCAGCGGGTGCAGCCTGTCGCCGTCGGCCATGCCCTCGATGGTCTCGATTTCCCTGCCCTCGGCCTCGGCGCCGAGCATCAGGCAGGCGCATACAAGGGTGCCGTCCAGCGTGATCGAGCAGGCGCCGCAATCGCCCGTCGCGCAGCCTTCCTTGGAACCGGTCAGGTTCAGCTGGTTGCGCAGCACGTGGAGCATGCTCTCGCCGGGGTCGCAGAGGAACTCCTCCGGCTCGCCGTTGATGGTGGTGGTGACGTGGATCTTCGCCATGGTCTGTTCCCCCCTAGGCCTTCGCGCGTTCGGCGGCGATGGCCGTGGTGCGTTTCAGCAACGTGCCCGCCACGCTGGTGCGGTAGGCGATCGTGCCGCGTTTGTCGTCGATCGGGTTGCAGGCGGCCCGGCAGGCCTCGGCGGCGGCTTCCAGCGCCGCCTCGTCGAGGGTCGAGCCGATGAGCGCCGCCTCGGCATCAGGGACGCGCACGACCGTCGGCGCGACGGCGCCCAGCGCGACCCGGGCGGCGGTGCAGGTGTCGCCGTCCATGGTCAGGTTCACGCCGCAGCCAACGACGGCGATGTCCATCTCCGTGCGCGGGATCATGCGCAGGTAGGCATCGCTCGAATGGGGCGGGCGGGCCGGAAAGTGGAACGACACCGCGATCTCACCCGGCGCCAGGTTGGTTTTGCCGGGACCGGCGGGCACGTCCGCGACCGCCATCTCCCGGCGGCCATCCGGGCCCTGGATCGTCACCGTGACCTCGCCGGCAACCAGCGCCGGCACGCTGTCCGCGGCCGGGGAGCCGTTGCAAAGGTTCCCGCCGAAGGACGCGCGTCCCTGGATCTGGGTCGAGCCGATCAGGTTCAGCCCCTCGAGCGCACCGGGCCAGGCCGTTCCGAAGGAAGAGTGCTTCTCCAGCGCCGCGCCGGACACGGCCGCGCCGACCACGAAGCCACCGTCGCCGGTTTCCTCAATGGCGGTCAGCTCGGGAATCTTTTTCACGTCGACGATGGTGCCCGGCTTCACGAAGCCAGACTGCATCTGGACCAGGAGGTCGGTGCCGCCCGCGAGGATGCGTGCCGCGCTTCCGGCCGCCGCATATGCGTTGATCGCCTCGTCGAGTGTCGACGGCGCGAGATATTGCGTATCTGTCATGGTGTGTCCGTGTGTCCGGTTTGTTTCCCCAACCCGCGCGACCGGCCCCGCTCTAGTGTGTGACGGGTTCCGTATCGGCGCAGGCGAAGGCTACCGCGCGGAGGCGGCGAGGAACAGTCCCGGGGGGCAGGAAATTGTACGGATCAGCCGGCCTATTCGCCGTTCTTCGCGGCCGGGTCGGGCATGCCGATGGCGTTGAAGCCGCAGTCGACGTAGTGGATCTCGCCGGTGACGGCCTTGGACAGGTCCGACAGCAGGTAGAGGCCCGCGCCGCCAACGTCGTCGAGCACCACGTTGCGGCGCAGCGGCGAGACCTCGCGGTTGTAGTTGTAGACCTGCCGGGCCGAGCCGACGGCCGATCCCGCAAGTGTGCGCATCGGGCCGGCGGAGATCGCGTTCACGCGCACCCCGTCCGGACCGAGGTCCGACGCGAGGTAGCGCACCGACGCTTCGAGGGCGGCCTTGGCGACGCCCATCACGTTGTAGTTTGGCATCACCGCCTGCGCCCCGTGGTAGGTGAGCGTCAGCAGCGAGCCGGTATCGCCCATCATCGCCGCGGCCCGCTGGGCGACGGCGGTAAAGGAGTAGCAGGAGATGTTCATCGTCCGCAGGAAGTTCTCCTGCGTCGTATTCATGTAGCGGCCCTTGAGCTCTTCCTTGTTGGAATGCGCGATGGCGTGGACGACGAAGTCGAGCCGGTCCCAGGTGTCGCCGATGGTACCGAACGCCTTGTCCAGGCTGTCCACCTCCGAGGCGTCGCACTGGACCATCGCCGCCGCATTAACGGATTCCGCCAGCGGCCCGACGCGACGCGCGAAGGAATCCGTCTGATAGGTGAAGGCCAGCTCGGCGCCCTGGGCGGCCGCGGCGCGCGCGATGCCCCAGGCGATCGAGTGGTCGTTCGCGACGCCCATGATGAGGCCACGTTTGCCCTTCATCAGGTTGCCCGACACGGGCATCGCGTCGTCGGCGGGATCGGTGATTTTCGCCCGGGTTGCGGGGCGCGGTTCCGATGAAGGTGCGCGTGCGTCTGCCATCTCGGTCATCCTTCGAACCGCTGAAAAGCGAGTGTTGCGTTGGTGCCGCCGAAGCCGAAGCTGTTCGACATCACGACCTCGAGGCCCGCGTCGTCGACCCGCTCGGTGACGATATTTGCGTTCCCGACTTCCGGGTCGAGATCCTCGACGTTGATCGACGGTGCGATGAAATCGTTGTCGAGCATCAGCAGCGAGTAGATCGCCTCGTGCGCGCCGGTCGCGCCCTGTGAGTGGCCCGTGAGCGACTTGGTCGATGCGACGCGCGGGCGCTGGTCACCGAAGACCTCCTGGATCGCCGCGAGCTCGATCATGTCACCGACCGGGGTCGAGGTGCCGTGGGCGTTGATGTAGTCGACCGACTTGTTGCCGAGCCCGGCGGTGGCCATTTTCATGCAGCGCACCGCGCCTTCGCCTGACGGCGCGACCATGTCGACGCCGTCCGACGTGGCGCCGTAGCCGACGAGCTCGGCGTATATCTTCGCGCCCCGCGCCCTGGCGCGCTCGAGCTCTTCGAGCACGACCATGCCGCCGCCGCCCGCAATCACAAAACCGTCGCGGTTGGCATCGTAAGGTCGTGACGCCTTCTCGGGCGTGTCGTTGTACTTGGACGACAGCGCGCCCATGGCGTCGAACAGGACGGTCAGCGACCAGTGCAGTTCTTCCGCGCCGCCGGCGAAGACGACATCCTGCTTGCCCATCTGAATGAGCTCGGCGCCGTTGCCGATGCAGTGGGCGCTCGTCGAGCAGGCGGAGCTGATGGAGTAGCTCAGGCCGCGCATGCCGAAAGCCGTCGACAGATTGGCCGACAGGGTCGAGCACATGGCCTTGGGCACGGCATAGGGGCCGACGCGCTTGGCGCTCTTGTTGCGCGCGGTGTCGGCGGCCTCGACCTGGGCCGAGGTCGACGGGCCGCCGGTGCCCGCGACGAGGCCCGTTCGCTCGTTGCGGATGTCGGCGTCCGCCAGCCCGGAATCCTTGATGGCTTCCTGCATGGCGATGTAGCCGTAGGCCGCGCCGTCGCCCATGAAGCGGCGCAGCTTGCGATCGATATGTTCGTCGATGTCGACGGTCGGCGCGCCGTGGACGTGGGAGCGGAAGCCCATCTCCTCGTACACGTCCGCCTTCACGATGCCCGAGCGGCCGGCGCGCAGGCTTTCGGTCACTTCGGCGGCGTTGGAGCCGATGGGGGAGACGATGCCGAGGCCGGTGACGGCGACACGGCGCAAACCGTTGGTGCTCATTGACCCCTCCTTAGTCTGCCTTGTCCGAGGGCGGGAAGAGCCCGACCCGCAGGCCGGCGGTGGTGTAGACGGTCTCGCCGTCGAGGTCCGCGCGGCCGTCCGCTACGGCAATCGCAAAGCCGCGCTTGATGACCTTTTGCACGTCGATCTGGTAGCGCAGCAGCTTGCCCGACGGTTTCACCTCGCCGGCGAACTTCACCTCGCCGACGCCCAGCGCGCGGCCGGGGCCGGGCAGGCCGAGCCAGCCCAGGTAGAAGCCCAGCATCTGCCAGAGCGCGTCGAGGCCCAGGCAGCCCGGCATGATCGGGTCGCCCTCGAAGTGACACGGGTAGAACCAGAGGTCTTCCCTGATATCGAGTTCGGCGACGATCAGGCCCTTGCCATGCTCGCCCCCGTCTTCTGAAATCTCGGTGATCCGGTCGAACATGAGCATCGGCGGCAACGGTAACTGGGCATTGCCCGGCCCGAACAGTTCGCCATGACCGCACTTGATGAGGTCGTCGTAGGAGAAACTCGATTTTTGCGTGAGACCGTCCATACCCGCTTATCTCGCAACCAGGTGCCGCCGTGGGCGGCACCACCCAAAAAAGAAATGTCCGAACGTTCTAACAGTTGTTCGCTGCGCTGTCCGCAATTTGGCGAACATATCCGGCGCGACAACGATTCTCTTGTTCGGCACGGGCGCCGCGGCCCCGGCGGGACCAATGCCGGTCAGCAAGAAGCCTCCCATTAAATGTGTAAAATCATGGCCTTAAGAACTTTTTTCGAAAGATTCATCTTTACATTCGCGGTTTCCGCGCCATATTTACCGCATGGACGAAATACGACAGGACATGCCCGACCGGCCTTTTTCCCGGACGCTTCGGCGTCTGAAAGACGCGGGCCTGCGCCCGACGCGCCAGCGCCTGGCGCTCGGAAAGCTGCTGTTTGACGCTGGCGACCGCCACGTCACGGCGGAGCAGTTGCACGCCGAGGCGTCGACGAACGGCATCAAGGTGTCGCTGGCGACGGTCTACAACACGCTGAACCAGTTCACGGACACCGGCCTGTTGCGCGAGGTTGTGGTGGCGCCGGGGCGGTCCTATTTCGACACGAACATCGACGATCATCACCATTTCTTCTACGAAGACGATGGCGAGTTGCAGGATATCCCGCGCGATGCGATTGCGCTGGCGCGGCTTCCGGAGGCGCCGGTGGACGCCGAGGTCTCGCGTGTCGACGTGATTGTGCGGCTGCGCCGTGCATCTGAGAATCGTTCTCAATAAATTAAATTTTAACAGCAAGGTCGGGTATAGTTTGGAATTCTTCCAAACTGTTGACTCCGCGTGCCAGCGCCGCCATATTGGTGCCGAACATTTCCCCGGAATCCCTGCAGGGAAACGTGAGAGAAGTGGGCATCAATACATCCAGACGGATCAGGCAGAAGGAGACGTACCGATGGCGCTGAAAGGTTCCAAGACCGAAGACAACCTCAAGGAAGCATTCGCCGGCGAAAGTCAGGCGAATCGCCGCTACCTCTATTTCGCGCAGAAGGCGGACGTCGAGGGCTACAACGACGTCGCTTCCGTGTTCCGTTCGACCGCCGAGGGCGAGACCGGGCACGCGCACGGCCATCTCGAATTTCTCGAAGAGGTCGGCGACCCGGCGACGGGTGAGCCGATCGGCACCACCTCGAACAACCTGAAAGCCGCCGTTGCCGGTGAGACCCACGAGTACACCGACATGTACCCGGGCATGGCGCGCACGGCGCGCGACGAAGGCTTCGACGAGATCGCCGACTGGTTCGAGACCCTTGCGAAGGCTGAGAAAAGCCACGCGGGCCGCTTCCAGAAAGCGCTCGACGAGCTCGACTGAGTGTTTACGGGGCCGCGCGTGATGATCGCCGCGGCCCCGTTCTCTTTTCAATCGCGTAGAATTGCGCGGTCCCGTGTCGCCACGTCGACGGGACACGGGACGCGTGTATCCGCAGCAAACCGGAAAGGGCGGCGATCATGAGCGAGGGAAATTCCGAAACGCCGCGTGAGGGTAGCCTCGACGCGCCGACGCGCCACCCGATCGAATGGCGCGAGGCGGATTTCTTCGACGAAGAAAAACTCGACGAGGAGCTGCGCCGGGTTTTCGACATCTGTCACGGCTGCCGCCGCTGCTTCAACCTCTGCGATTCGTTCCCGCGCCTGTTCGACCTGATCGATGAATCCGAATCTGGTGAACTGGACACGGTCGAAAGCGCCGACTTCAAGCCGGTCGTGGACGCCTGCACGCTGTGCGACATGTGCTTCCTGACCAAGTGCCCTTACGTGCCGCCACATGAGTTCAATCTCGATTTCCCGCATCTGATGCTGCGTTATCGCGCCGTCGAGGCGAAGCGGGATGGGGTGCCCTGGAACGAAAAGCAACTCATACGGACCGAGCGCAACGGGAAGCTCGCGGGTAAGATCTCAGGGGTCGCAAACTGGGCGTCGAAATGCGGCAACGGCCTGACTCGCCCAATGATGGAATCGGTGGCCGGCATCCATCGAGATGCGGCGCTGCCGGAATATGTGCCGACGTCGAAGACCTTTGTGGCGCAGGCCACGAACACCCCGCCCGAGGTCGAAACCGGCGCGCCGGCCCATGGCCGCAAGGCAGTGCTCTACGCCACCTGTTTCGTGAACTACAACAAGCCGGACACAGGTGTGCTCGCGCAACGCATCCTGGCGAAGAACGGCGTCGAGACCAGTGCGATGCACCCGAATTGCTGCGGCATGCCGCAACTCGAACAGGGCCTGCTGGATGACGTGGCCGCGATGGCGAAATCGGTCGCGCAGGCCTTCCGGCCAAAGATCGACGAAGGCCATGACATCATCGCGCTGACCCCATCCTGCGCCCTGATGCTGAAGTTCGAATGGCCGCTGATCGTGCCCGACGACGAGGACGTGGCGGCGCTGTCACGCGCGACCCGGGACATCACGGAGTACATCGTCGACATTGCGAAAAACGAGGGCCTGGCCGACGGCCTCGGCGCGCTGCCGGATCCGGTCGCGCTGCACATGGCCTGTCACGCCCGTGCCCAGAATGTGGGTCAGAAAGCCGCGGAAATGCTGCGCCTGATCCCCGATGCCGACTTGAAGGTGATCGAGCGCTGCTCGGGCCATGGCGGCTCGTGGGGTGTGATGAAGGAAAATTTCGACACCGCGATAAAGGTTGGCCGCCCAGTGGCCCGCCAGGCGAAAGAGGCGCGCTACGTGGCGTCGGAATGCCCGCTCGCGGCCGACCACATCCTGCAAGGCATCGCCCGTCAACTCGACGAGGGTGAGACCGCGCCCGTGCGCAGCTACCATCCGGTCGAACTGTTTGCGATGGCCTATGGGCTCGCACCAGAACTGCAATCCTGAACGCGTAATCCAGACCGACGGAGCAGGCCCCATGTCCGCCAAGCGTGAAATCACCCGCGACGATATCCTCGACATCGAGGAGTATGCGCGCACCCGCAAGGAACGCCGTGCCGAAATGCTCGCCCGGAAGAAGAACCGGCGCGCCGATATCGGCCCGCACGCGACGGCCTATTTCGAGTCCTACGAAACCATGTGGCACCAGGTGCACGAGATGCTGTTCATCGAACGTGGCGGCGAGGAGCAGATTCCCGACGAACTGTCCGCCTACAACCCGCTGATTCCGAACGGCCGCGAACTGGTCGCGACCGTCATGTTCGAAATCGACGATCCCGTCCGCCGCAAGATGGTCCTGTCCAAGCTGGGCGGGGTCGAGGAGACCGCGTTTCTCAAGTTCGGCGGGCAGACGGTTGCCGGCGTGCCGGAGACCGACGTTGACCGGACGACCGCCGACGGCAAGGCGAGCTCCGTACAGTTCATCCATTTCCCGTTCACCGACGAACAGGTGACGGCTTTCCGCGAGTCCGGTACCGAAGTCACGCTGGGGTTCAGCCACCCCGACTACGCGCACATGACGATGCTGCCGGAAAATGTCCGGGCGGAACTCGCCGGCGATTTCGACTGATTTCTAAGGATTCCAAGTGTTTGGAGGGCGGGGCTTCGGCTTCGCCTTTTCTGTATCTCCTGAAGAAATCCGCGCAAGGCGCTGGAATCAGGCGCTAGCGCGCGACGGTCTCTCCGTCGTGCAGGCCCCACAAAGCTTCACGCGGGATCCAGCCGTCGACGCCGTGGCTGACGATCCGAACGGCACACCATTCGCCGTCGCAGCCGTCCAGGGCGACGATCACCCCTTCTTCCACGAACGCGGCGACCGGCGAACGCGAATCGGGGGCCGACATCACGCGCGCCCGTGCCACGGCAACGGTCGCCATGCGCTTGCCCGACAGCATCGACTTGTGGACCCAGCCCGTCGTGTCGTCGCGCGCGCGAATTTTCCGCCAGTTCTCGAATTCGTCGATCACCTCGACAGGCAGGCTCCGGC
Organism: Alphaproteobacteria bacterium; assembly: GCA_965222215.1. Classification (GTDB taxonomy): domain Bacteria; phylum Pseudomonadota; class Alphaproteobacteria; order UBA6615; family UBA6615; genus JABJAG01. Next base: position 89,437 of record OZ244931.1, read on the forward strand.
GCTGCAATACCCAATCTATCGGGTAGCGCGCGCCCGGGCCGGTCCGCAGGTTTGCCTCGCCGGGCCGGATGCTGACCCAGCGCGGGATGGGCAGGCCGGACGGGTTTGGCTTGCGTGTCTCTGCCGTCCCGTCCTGGGCGGCGGCCGGCGCGGGTGCGAATGCACCCGGCATGGCGCCGGCAAAAGCGGCGGAAAGGGTCAAACAGATCGAAAGAGCTTGGAGCGATCGCATGCCTTGCCGTCTATCGAACGCCGTGGGGCCGGTCAAGGTCGTGAAGGCGCCTGCGAGCCTTGCGAATATGGGGGCTTCCGCGATAATCGGAAACGATCCGGCGGTGCCTTCGCATTGCCTGCCTTCCGCGACGAAAGTCAGGACCCATGAACAGCGGCAAACCGTTAGTCATCGTGACGCGCAGGCTCCCCGAGGCCACCGAGGCCCGGATGATGGAGCTGTTCGACACTCGCCTCAATCACGATGACGTGCCCATGGATCGCGCGGCGCTGGCCGCCGCGATGCAGGAAGCGGATATCCTGGTCCCGACCGTGACGGACGCTATCACGTCGGACCTGATCGCGGGTGCCGGCGAGCAGTTGAAGCTGATCGCGAACTACGGCAACGGCGTCGACAATATCGACCTGCCCGCTGCACGCGAGCGCGGGGTCACGGTCACGAACACGCCCGGCGTCCTGACCGAGGACACGGCGGACATGACCATGGCGCTGGTGCTGGCCGTGCCACGGCGACTGGAGGAAGGCGCGCGCCTGATCCATTCGGGCGAATGGACAGGCTGGTCCCCGACCCTGCTGCCGGGGCGGCGGATCTGGGGCAAGCGGCTCGGCATTATCGGCATGGGGCAGATCGGCACCGCGCTGGCCCGCCGGGCGCGCGGTTTCGGTCTGCACATCCATTATCACAACCGCCGACCGGTTCACCCGGACATCGAAACCGAACTCGAGGCCACCTACTGGGAATCCCTCGATCAGATGCTGGCGCGCGTCGATATCGTGTCGGTCAACTGCCCGCGCACGCCCGCGACTTTCCATCTTCTGTCGCGCCGTCGGCTCGAACTGCTTCAGCCGCACGCCTATCTGGTGAACACGTCGCGCGGCGAGGTGATCGACGAACGCGCGCTGGGTGATCTGATCGAGGCCGGCAGGATTGCCGGCGCCGGCCTGGACGTCTTCGAGCACGAGCCCGCCGTCGACCCGCGCCTGATGGAGGCCGATAACGTTGTCGTGCTGCCGCACTTGGGCTCAGCCACTGTCGAGGGTCGCCACGAGATGGGCGAGAAAGTCGTCGTCAATATTCGTGCGTTCGTCGACGGACATGCCCCGCCCGACCGGGTGCTGGAGACAATGTTCTAGGGGGCGTCCCTGCGGCCGGACCTAGGCGGCTTCGGGCGACGCGCTGACAGTTTTGATCGCCGGGTTTTCACCGCACAGTTTGCAGCCCCCGTCGTGCGGCACGGAGATTGTGTGGAAGCTCGTCGCGAGCGCGTCGTACATCAGCATCCGCCCGGCGAGACTGTCGCCCAGGCCAAGCAATTCCTTCAACACTTCGGTCGTCTGCAGTGAGCCCATCACCCCGGCAAGCGCGCCCAGGATGCCCGCTTCCTCACAGCGTGGGACCATGTCCGGCGGCGGCATCTCGGGAAAGATGCAACGGTAGCAGGCCGTCGGCGCGTCGTCGTTGCGGCGGAAGGTGAACAGCTGGCCTTCGAAGCGTAGCATCGCGGCAGCAACGAGAGGGATTCCAGCGAGATAGCAGGCATCGTTGAGAAGGTAGCGCGTCTCGAAGTTATCGGATCCGTCGGCGACAAGATCGTACCCGGCGATCAGATCGGCGGCATTTTCCGCCTCGAGTCTAACATTATGCAGGATAACCTTGATGCCCGGGTTTAGGGAGGCGAGCGTAGCCTTTGCTGAATCTGTCTTTTTCCGCCCTACTGCATCCGTTACATGAACCACCTGGCGCTGCAGGTTGGTCAGGTCCACCTCATCGTCGTCGACGATTCCCAGCGTGCCGACACCGGCGGCGGCGAGGTACATAAGCAGCGGGGCACCGAGGCCGCCCGCGCCGACGACCAGCACCTTCGACGACAGCAGTTTCTCCTGCCCCTCATCCCCGACCTCGTCGAGGATCAGGTGCCGGGCGTAGCGGTGAAACTGTTCGTCGGTGAGTTCCATTGACTGTTCAGATTCCCTCGAACAAGGCCGTCGACAGGTAGCGTTCGGCGAAGGACGGGAGCACCACGACCATCAACTTGCCGGCCATTTCGTCCCGCACACCTACCTCCAGCGCTGCGGCGATGGCGGCGCCCGACGAGATGCCGACCGGGATGCCCTCGACCCGTGCGAGCTTGCGCGCGGTCTCCAGAGAGGTCTCGTTGGCGATGCCGAGAACCTCGTCATAGACCTCCATGTTGAGCGTGCCGGGAATGAAGCCCGCGCCGATACCCTGGATCATGTGGGGGCCTGCCGGGCCGCCCTGCAGCACGGCGCTGTCCTCCGGCTCGACGGCGACGACATGCACGTCCGGCTTGCGCGCCTTCAGGACCTCGCCCGCGCCCGTGATCGTGCCGCCGGTGCCGACGCCGGCGACCAGCACGTCGACGGCGCCGTTGGTGTCGTTCCAGATTTCCTCCGCTGTCGTGTTCCGGTGAACTTCCGGGTTTGCGGGATTCTGGAACTGCTGCAGCATGATTGCGTTCTCGGTCGAATCGACGATCTCCTGCGCTTTCGCGATGGAGCCCGGCATGCGTTCGGCGGCGGGGGTCAGCACGAGTTCAGCGCCCAGCAGGGCGAGCATCTTGCGCCGTTCCTGCGACATCGAATCCGGCATCACGAGAATGCAGCGATAGCCGCGTGCGGCGCACACGAAAGCCAAAGCAATTCCCGTATTGCCCGAGGTGGGCTCCACGATGACGGAGCCCGGGCCGATTTTGCCTTCGGCCTCCGCAGCGGAGATCATGGCATTGCCGATCCGATCCTTGACCGAGGCGAGCGGATTGAAGAATTCGAGCTTGGCCACGAGGTCCGCCTTGCATCCTTCGCTTTCGGCCAGACGCCCCAGGCGAACCAGCGGCGTGGCGCCGATGGTGTCGACGACGGAATCGTAAATCTTGCCCCGGAATTCCGGTTTCGGCGTTTCGATCTGTTCGGCGGTGGACATGGCGTGTCTCTGTGTCGTGTGGGTGGCTGGGATCAGATGTTGTAGTCGTGGCGGTCAGCGTCTTCGCTTTCGACCCCGGCCTCGCGTGCCTGGTTGCAAAGGTCCTGGATCGTAGTTCGCGCGAGCTGCGCCATGCATTCGTCCGAAAGCTGCCGCCACAGCGGGCGTACAACGTGTACGCCCAGGGGCGACCCGTCGGTTTCCTCAATCGGGTCCGCCCGGGCCTCCATTTCGTTCACCACCTCGACGATGTCTGCCAGCGTGATGCGGCGGCGTTCACGAGCCAGCCTGTAACCGCCGCGCGGACCACGTACACCGGTAAGTACACCGGCACGTACGAGATTTTGCAGGACCTGTTCGAGGTATCGTCGTGGAATACCCTGTCGGCGGGTGATTTCGCGGCTCTGCACCGGGTTGGCAGATGCGTGGTAGGCAATATCGAGGACCGCTTCGATGGCGAACAGGGTTTTTCGCGAAAGACGGAACATCTGCGGTCAGTCCCCCGGCTTTTCCGCGGACGTACCGGTGGAACCGAATCCGCCGGCGCCTCGCTCGGTGTCCGGGAGCGCGTTGACCTCCACCCATCCGGCTTGTGTGACCGGCGCGATCACCATCTGGGCGATGCGCATGCCGCGCGTGACGGTGAAGGCCTCGTCGCCATGGTTGATGACGATGACGCCGACTTCGCCCCGGTAGTCCGCATCGATGGTGCCGGGGCTGTTGACCAGCGAAATGCCGTTGCGCAGGGCGAGCCCCGAGCGCGGGCGCACCTGCGCCTCATAGCCCGCGGGCAGGGCGATCGCGAGACCCGTGGGGATCAGCGCGCGTGCGCCGGGTGCGAGTTCGACGTCGGTCTCAACCGCTGCGCGCAAATCCATGCCCGCTGCGTCTGCGGTTTCGTAGGACGGCAGGTCGAGATCGGCGCCGTGGGGCAAGCGGGTGACGGCAACGGAAACGGACATGGAACTTCTCTCAGGCGCCGGGGGCCAGATGCGAGACGATGCGGTCGGCGAGCCGGTCCGCCACGTCGGATTTCGACATGCGTGGCCAGTTGTCGACGCCGTCGGCGGAGACCAGGTGGATCGTATTGTCCTCGCCGCCGAACGTGCCGGTGTCGGGGGAGACGTCATTGGCGAGAATCCAGTCGCAGCCCTTGCGCTTGAGTTTCGCCGTGGCGTGCTCGATCACCTTCTCCGTCTCTGCGGCAAAGCCCACAACCAGGGTCGGCCGGGTGTTCGCGGCGGCGGACAGGGTTGCCAGAATGTCCGGGTTTTCGGCCATTTCGAGGGTGTGGGCGCCGCCACCGTTTTTCTTCAGCTTCTCGTCCGCCGCCTGCATCACGCGCCAGTCGGCGACGGCGGCCGCGCACACCGCGATGTCGGCGGGCAGGGATTTCTCGCACGCCGCCAGCATGTCGCGCGCGCTTTCCACGCGCACCACATCCACGCCTGCGGGATCGGGCAGGTTCGTGGGGCCGGACACGAGCGTCGTGTGGGCGCCACGCCGCGCCAGCGCGGCGGCAATCGCATGTCCCTGGCGGCCGGATGACCGGTTGGCGATGTAGCGCACCGGGTCGATGGGCTCGTGGGTCGGGCCGCTGGTCACCAGCGCGCGCCGGCCCGACAGGGGCGCGCTGGAACTAAAAAAATCCGATACCGCGTCCGCGATCTCGTCGGGCTCGGACATGCGGCCCGGCCCGAACTCGCCACAGGCCATGTCGCCGTCCGCGGGGCCCACGAAGCGCACGCCGCGCGCTCGCAGCGTTTCCAGGTTCGCTTGGGTCGCCGCGTGGGTCCACATGCGCACGTTCATGGCGGGGGCCACCATGACGTCCTTGTCTGTCGCGAGCAGGACGGTGGTGGCGAGATCGTCGGCGAGGCCTTGCGCCATTTTCGCCAGGATGTCGGCCGAGGCCGGCACCACCAGCACCAGGTCCGCGGCGCGCGAAAGCTGGATATGGCCCATTTCCGCTTCGTCGGTGAGCGAAAACAGATCGGTGTAGACCTTGTCCTCGCTGAGTGCCGACAGGGACAGCGGCGTGACGAACTGCGCGCCACCGCGCGTCAGCACGCAGCGCACCGCTGCGCCGCGCTCGCGCAGGCGGCGGACGAGTTCGAGACTCTTGTAGGCGGCGATTCCACCGCTGACGATCAGCAGAATCCGTTTGCCGTGCAACATCGGGAAACCCCCAATTTGTGCGTCCACAGCGGGACGACAGCGTAATCTACGCAAAACTGTTGTAATTAGATAGGCCTCTCGAACGATCCGGGCAAGTCACCCGAAATCAATCGAAAATAGCGATCAGGGCCAGCATGGCGGCGGCGCCGACAGCCAGCCAGATCGGCCAACGCGGGCGTGCCGCATGACGCAGGTCGAGCGCCACCCGACCGTCGGCCACGGTCGTGGCGGCGCGCTCCAGCGCCCGGGTTGCGGCCGGCAGGCGCTGCAGGGCGAGGATGGTGTCCGCAGTGATGTCCGCAAGGCGTGCTTCGGGGCCGCGGTTCTCGCGCATCCATTCCTCTATCAGAGGCTGGGCGAGTTGCCACATATTGAGTTCGGGCGCGAGGCGCCGGCCCACGCCCTCGGCAACCAGCATGGTCTTCTGGAGCAGGAGCAGTTGCGGTTGCGCTTCCATGTGGAATCGCTCGGACACGGCGAACAACTGGGCGAGCAGACGCGCGATGGATATCTCGTTCGGGGGCCGGTCGAAAATCGGTTCGCCGACCGCGCGGATGGCCTGCTGAAAGACTGCGCGATCGGTCTCGGGTGGGATGTAGCCCGCCTGAAAGTGTACGTCGGCCACGCGGGCATAGTCGCCCGTCACGAAGCCCAGCAGCATGTCCGCGAGGAAATGCCGTGTCGGCCGGTCGATACGTCCGACGATGCCGAAATCGACCACGCAGAGCGCGCCGTCCGCGCGCACGAACGCGTTTCCGGGGTGCATGTCGGCGTGAAAGAAACCGTCGCGGAACACCTGGAGAAAGAAGGATTCCGACGCCTTGCGCACGATGGCCTCGAGATCGTGGCCCGCGGCGACCAGGTCGTCGACATCATGGATCGGAATCCCGTCGACCCATTCGGTCGTCAGGATACGCTGGCCTGTGTGCTCCCAGTCAACGGCGGGAATCACGAATAGCGGGTCGTCGGCGAAGTTCGCGCCCAGCTCCGACGCCGCGGCGGCTTCCATGCGCAGATCCATTTCCCAGCGCAGGCTCTCCGCGAACGTCTCGACGGCGGCGACCGGTTTCAGTCGGCGCAGGCGCGGCTGGGTGCGTTCGGCGACATCGGCGATCCAGCGAAAGAGTTCGAGGTCGCGCCCGATGGCGCGCTCGATACCGGGGCGCAGGATCTTGACGGCGAGTGCGACTGTCTCCTCGCCGTCTTCCGTGGTCCGCATGGTCGTCGCCTTGTGCACCTGAGCGATCGACGCGGCGGCGATCGGTGTGTCGTCGAAAGTATCGAACAGTGCCTCGACCGGCTTGCCGAACTCCGCTTCGATGGCGGCGCGAGCTTCCCCGCTGGAGAACGGTGGCAGCTGGTCCTGGAGCTTGCTGAGATCCGCGGCGATAGTCTCGCCCACGAGGTCGGGGCGGGTGCTGAGCATTTGTCCGAACTTGATGAAGCTCGGTCCGAGATCTTCCAGCGCCAATGCCAGGCGTTCCCCCGGCCGAAGCCCCCGTGCCGCGGGCGCGGTCCGAAACCCCGACAGCAGCCGGGCCGCGAACACCAGCCCGCCCGTTGCGGGCATCCATTGGGCCGGAAACAGCGCATCGTAGCGCGCCAGCGTGCGCGCGATACCGATCAGACGGAATATGTTGCGCAGCGGCGCGAGCATGGCGGGTCAGATGCGCCGTGCGGAGTGGATCGCCGCGATTCCGCCCGACAGGTTCTGCACGCGCACCTGTTCCAGTCCGGCCTCCGCGATCATGCTGGCCAGGGTATCCTGGTCCGGGAATTTTCGGATGCTTTCGGCGAGGTAGCGGTAGGCGTCCTCGTCGCGCGCCACCCATCGACCGAGCTGCGGCAGCACGGAGAAAGAGTAGCGGTCGTAGATGTCGTCGAGGACAGGTAGCACCACCCGGCTGAATTCGAGGCACAGGAACTGCCCGCCGGGCCGCAGGACGCGCCGCGCCTCGGCGAGGGCGGCGTGAATATCGGTCACGTTCCGCAGGCCGAACGCGATGGTGTACGCGTCGAAGACGGCGGCCGGCGCCGGCACTTTCTCCGCATCGCCGCAGACCCAGCGAATGCCTCCGTCGTTCTCCAGAATGCCCCTGTCCGCGGCCCGGGCGCGCCCGACCCGCAGCATGTCGGCGTTGATGTCGCACACCGTGATGCGGGCGCCGGGCGGGCCGGCCTCGCGAATGCGGAACGCGATATCGCCGGTCCCACCGGCGACGTCGAGAAAACGCATACCGGGGCGGAACATAATCCGGTTGACGAACGCCGCCTTCCAAGCCCGATGCACGCCGAGGCTCATCAGGTCGTTCATCAGGTCGTAGCGCCGGGCCACCGAGGAGAACACGTCGCGCACGCGAGCGCTTTTCTCGGCAACGGGAACATCCTCGAAGCCGAAATGGGTGGTGTCTTGCGCCGGGTTTTGCGCCGATGTCTTGCCAGGATCGGACATAGCGGGGCGACCATATCGGACGGCGGGCCGGGGCGGCAAAGGAAAAGCCGCCTGTTCACAAGCGCTTATCGTCGCACGTCGAATGATGGCTTGAGTGCCGACGCCGTTCGTCGCACAACGTCGCGGTTATGCCCGAACTTCCCGAAGTCGAAACCGTTGTCCGGGGGCTCCGTCCCGCGCTGGAAGGCCGCCGGCTTGCCCGGGTCGAGGCGCGACGTCCGGACCTTCGCTTTCCGCTGCCCGAGGGTTTTTCGGCGCGCCTGACGGGCCGAACCGTGTCCGAGGTCACGCGGCGCGCCAAATACGTGCTCGTTCGCCTGGACAACGGCGAGACATGGTTGTCGCACCTCGGCATGTCCGGCCGGTTCACGGTCTCGCCGGGCGGCAACGCTTCTTCGGGGCAGGCGGGACATAATTCCGGGTGGGCGATGGTCGAGAAGCATGACCATGTCCTTGTCGAAACCGATGAGGGCGGCCGCGTGGTATTCAACGACCCGCGACGCTTCGGCTACATGGACCTGATCCCCGCGGGCGGCGAGGCCGACAACGCTCACCTGCGCAATCTGGGTCCCGAACCGCTGTCGGACGATTTTTCGGCCGTGTACTGGTCGCAGGCGCTCAGCGGGCGGCGCACGCCGATCAAGGCCGCGCTCCTCGACCAGCGCCTCGTGGCGGGCATTGGCAACATCTACGCGTGCGAAGCGCTGTGGCGTGCCGGGGTCAGCCCGCGGCGCCTGGCAAGCTCCGTCCCCGGCCAGCGCGCCGCGCGGCTGGTCGAGGCGGTCAAATCGGTGTTGTCCGACGCAATCGAGGCGGGGGGCTCATCGTTGCGCGACTATGTCCATACCGACGGGGAACTCGGTTATTTCCAGCACAGCTGGGCGGTCTACGGCCGCGAGGGCGAAGCGTGCCCGGTCTGCGGCGAAGCGGGGGACGAGGGGTGCCGGATTCGCCGTATCGTGCAGTCGGGCCGTTCGACTTTCTATTGCCCTTCGCGCCAGCGCTGAGCTATGAGCGGGTCAATGTTGCTGCGCACAATATCATTCGCAATCGCAATATCGCTTGCCGTCGGCGCGCTTCCTTCAGGCGCGGAGGCGGAATCGGCGTTCCTCGAGGATGTCGACGACCTGCCTTTGCCCGAGGGTTTCGCCGAGGATCCCGCCGCGCGCGTCGTGTTCGACAAGCCGGAGGGTCGCATTGTCGATACGGCGGCGAGCGGTCCGGGAAAAGCGGGCGAGGTGCGGGCGTTCTACGACCGGACCCTTCCGGCGCTCGGATGGCGGGCCGGCCCGAACGGCACGTGGCAGCGCGATGACGAAACCATGGAAATGACAGTGGGCCAGGACGGGTCGCAGGTCGTGGTGCGATATCTGATTACGCCAGCGGGCCGGTAACCGCGCACACCAATCCAAGTTACAGACGAATCACCAATCCAGGAGGCCCCCATGGCCTATGAAAATATCGAAGTCGAAACCCGCGGCCATGTCGGTATCGTCCGGCTGAACCGCCCGAAGGCGCTGAACGCGCTTTGCGATGCGCTCGTCGAAGAGCTCGGCCGCGCGCTGGATGACTTCGAGGCCGACGACAACATCGGTTGCATCGTGTTGACCGGATCGGAAAAAGCTTTCGCGGCCGGCGCCGATATCAAGGAGATGGCCGACAAGTCCTACATGGACGCTTATCTGTCCGACTTCATCACGTCGGGCTGGGAGCGGGTCACCACGTGCCGCAAGCCGGTCATCGCCGCGGTCGCAGGCTATGCGCTGGGCGGCGGCTGCGAACTCGCCATGATGTGCGACTTCATCATCGCGGGCGACAACGCCAAGTTCGGCCAGCCGGAGATCACGATCGGCACCATCCCCGGCGCGGGTGGTAGCCAGCGTCTCACCCGCTTCGTCGGCAAGTCGAAAGCGATGGAAATGGTCCTGACGGGCCGCATGATGGATGCCGAGGAAGCGGAGCGTTCCGGCCTTGTGAGCCGCATCGTGCCGGCGGACGAGTTGGTCGACGAGGCCATCAAAACGGCGGATACCATCTGCGATCTGTCGCGTCCGGTGGTGATGCTGGCGAAGGAGGCGGTCAACCGCGCCTACGAGACGACGCTGGCCGAAGGCGTGCGCTTCGAGCGCCGACTGTTCCACTCGACATTCGCGACCGATGACCAGAAGGAAGGCATGTCGGCATTCGTGGAGAAGCGCCAGCCGAACTTCAAGCACAGCTAGGGTCTCGGCGGAACGGCGCGGGTTCCCGAATTTCCACGGAATTTCGGGGGCTTGGGCCCACGATGCTGCCCTTGACGCTCTCCGGCCGCGGGTCTATACACCGCGGCCAATCAGGAACGAATTCGAGAACAGGCCATGGCCAACCATCACTCAGCCAAAGTGCGCATTCGCCGCAACGCACGGCGCGCGACAATTAACGGCGACCGGCTCAACCGCGTGCGCACGCACGTGAAAAAGGTCGAGGCGGCGATCGCTTCGGGCGACAAGGATGCGGCCCGCGATGCCCTTCGGGCGGCCCAGCCGGAGCTTCATCGTGGCGCCCAGAAGGGCGTGCTTCATGCGAACACCGCGTCGCGGAAAATCTCGCGGCTGTCTGCGCAGATCAAGGCGATGTCCTAAGCCACGAACGCAAATGAGTTTTTTAAGCCGCGCCCTTCGGGGCGCGGTTTTCGTTTGGGTGGACGCTGCGTCCGGCACACGAAATTTTCTTCTTTTTTTGCTGAATACGACTTTTGGGCGGTTGCAGCCAAGACCCGGTCACGCTATCTTCCTTCTCGCCTTTCGGGACCGAGAGTGAATAAAACCAAATACTCGGTCAGGTGAAATGCCATTCAATACGAACAGGGACTTTAGAGAGATTGGGAATTATTAAAATTACCCAGTCTTCGAGGAAATATGTCGACGCAAGAAAGTAAATAGGGTTAACTTTTCAAATAAATATAAGTAAAAGTTTCGAAAAGCTTTCCGCACGGCCTTGCGTCAACCGTAACTTCTCTGTCCTCTTGTCGTCATCTCGACGTTTTCGTTTCGAATGGATTTGCCGAGTTCTCTCGAGAGGTGGGGGTGGACACTGTCGTGTCTTCGGGCGTCTCGCCTGAGACTCTATGAAGACCCTGACGGGGAACAATGACGGCCCGCTGGCGTGAGCGGCGGCCGTTCGGAGTTCGAAATAAATGCATGTGTGTTTTCCTGGCGGAACCACGTGTCGGGCGCAGATTTTTTCGTGATGGAGTGTTTCGCCAGATGGCTGAACAATGGGGGCAAGCCGACAACTCTCTAACCGAGCAGTGGACGCGTGTACGTGCGCGACTTCGCGGCGACGTGGGAGACGCCGCCTTTAACAGCTGGCTTAAGCCGCTGACGCTCGGTGATTTCAAGGCCGGCCGTTTGCGGGTCGCGGTACCGACGCGTTTCATGCGCGACTGGATCGAACAGAACTATGCCGACCGGCTGACGGAGTTGTGGGTCGAGGAAAACGAGTCCGTGACGGCGGTGGAAATTATCGTCGAGCCGACCCAGACAGTCATTCAGCCGGCGGGTGCGCCGCCGCGCCAGCCGCTGGCCCAGCGCATCGAATCCGAGGCCGCGCCGCGCGGCGCGAACGGCGCCGCGGGCGCTTATGCGTCTGGCGGCCCGGAAGGTGGCGAGCACGCGATCGAGAATGTGCGCGCCTTCATCGACGACAGGTTCAAGTTCACGAATTTTGTGGTCGGCAAGTCGAACGAGTTGGCTCACGCCGCCGCACGCCGCGTGGCCGAGGCCAAGGCGGTGCCGTTCAACCCGCTGTTCCTGTACGGCGGTGTCGGGCTCGGCAAGACGCATCTCATGCATGCCATCGCATGGCACATCACCGAACGCGATCCGCGCCGGCGGGTGCTGTACATGTCCGCCGAGAAGTTCATGTACCAGTTTATCCGCGCGCTGCGGTATCGCACGATCATGGACTTCAAGGAGCAGTTCCGCTCGGTCGACGTCCTGATGATCGACGATATCCAGTTTATCGCGGGCAAGGATTCGACTCAGGAAGAGTTCTTCCACACCTTTAATGCGCTGGTGGACCAGAACCGGCAGATTATCGTTTCCGCGGACAAGTCGCCGTCGGATCTTGAGGGCATGGAAGAGCGCCTGAAGTCGCGCCTGGGTTGCGGGCTCGTTGCGGATATCCATCCGACCGATTACGAGCTCCGTCTCGGAATTCTTCAGGCGAAGGCCGAGCAGCTCGGTGCCGAAGTGCCGGACAAGGTCTTGGAGTTCCTGTCGCATAAGATCACGTCAAACGTGCGCGAACTCGAAGGGGCGCTGAACCGCATTGTCGCCCACGCGACCCTGGTGGGCCGCCCTGTGACCCTGGAGACCACCCAGGACGTCCTCCACGATCTGCTTCGCGCCAACGACCGTCGGGTGACCATCGAGGAAATCCAGAAGCGGGTGGCCGAGCATTTCAACATTCGCCTCGCCGACATGCATTCGGCGAGGCGTGCGCGGGCTGTTGCCCGGCCCCGGCAGGTTGCCATGTATCTCGCCAAGCAGCTGACATCGCGCTCGCTGCCGGAGATCGGCCGCAAGTTCGGCGGGCGTGACCATACGACGGTGATGCACGCTGTTCGCAAGGTCGAGGAGTTGCGTTCTACGGACGCCGGATTTAACGAGGATGTCGAGCTGCTGAGGCGCATGCTGGAGATTTGATCCACCGGTTTGACGGTGTTCGTCGGCAACTCACTGTTATAGAACGATAAAATATACCGCTGATCAGCTTGCTCGACGGGCGAAAGCCCTGTCGAATCAGCCCGATTCTGCTATACTTTCAGCCTATCGATTTTTGTTCGGAATCAGCGCGATTCCGGGTCTTCAAAGACCATCTACCGGAGCCGGCAAGAAGCGCCTCCCACAGGCGCGGTGTCCTGCGAATCCGGGGACGAAAAGGAAAGCAGACGAATGAAGCTGACGATCGAGCGCGCGACCCTTCTGAAGGCGCTGGCCCATGTGCAGAGCGTTGTCGAACGGCGCAACACCATTCCGATCCTCGCCAACGTGCTCCTTGATGGACAGGGCAGCGCGCTGACGCTGACGGCGACCGACATGGATCTCGCAATTACCGAGACGGTTCCGGCCGAGATCGGTCAGGCGGGGGCGACGACGGCGCCTGCGCACACCCTGTACGACATTGTCCGCAAGCTGCCCGACGGCGCACAGGTCGAGATCGAAACCGACGCCGAAGCCGGGCAGATGGCGATCCGCGCCGGGCGCTCGCGCTTCAATCTCGCGACCCTGCCGGTCGAGGACTTCCCGACCATGAGCGGCGGCGACCTGCCGAATGTGTTTTCGCTGGAAGCCGAGGACTTGCGCACCCTGGTGGACCGCACTCGGTTCGCAGTGTCCACCGAGGAAACGCGCTACTACCTGAACGGTATCTACCTGCACGCAGCCGACGACGAAGGCGGTGCGATGCTGCGTGCGGTGGCCACCGACGGTCACCGGCTCGCGCGCGTCCAGATTCCGATGCCGGACGGCGGGGAGGGCATGCCGGGCGTGATCGTGCCGCGAAAGGCAATCGGCGAACTCCGCAAACTCATCGACGAGACAACCGATCCCGTCGAAATCGCGCTGTCCGACACACGTGTACGCATTACCTTCGATGACGCCGTGCTCACGTCGAAGCTGATCGACGGCACGTTCCCGGACTATCAGCGGGTGATTCCCACGGGCAACGACAAGGTTTTGTCGGTCGACCGCAACAGTTTCGCCGAAGCCGTGGACCGCGTCTCGACGATTTCTTCCGAAAAGAGCCGCGCCATCAAATTGGCCGTGGGAACCGGGATGCTCACGCTGTCAGCCACCAGTGCGGAAAACGGCAGTGCGGTCGAGGAGCTGGAAGTCAGCTTCGAACACGACCAGCTGGAGATCGGCTTCAACTCCCGCTACCTGCTGGACATCACGTCCCAGATTGAGAGCGACGGCGCGGAATTCGTCCTTGCCGATTCGTCTTCGCCGACGATCGTGCGCGACGGCGACGACCAGAGCGCGCTTTATGTCCTGATGCCGATGCGCGTGTAGGCGCGGATGGCTGAATGACCGCCCGACACCCGGACACAACCGGTATCGAAACGCGGCCCGCGGGCGGCGACTCCGCCGGGGCCGGTGCGTTTGTGCGGCGTCTCGACCTGACAACGTTCCGAAACTATGCGGCCTTGCGCCTGGAAGTCGGACCGGCCCCCGTTGTTCTGGCCGGCACCAACGGGGCGGGCAAGACAAACCTTCTCGAAGCGCTTTCGTTCTTTGCCCCCGGGCGGGGCCTGCGGCGCGCGTCCCTGCCGGACGTCGCCCGTCTGGCGGGCGGGGTATCGGCACCGGGTTGGGCGGTCGCGGCGCAAATCGAGGGCGCCTGGGGGCCCGTTTCGCTCGGCACGGGTCTCGAGGTGCCTCCCGGCGGCCGTGCGGCTCGCCGCGCGGTCCGGGTCGATGGCGAGCCGGCACGGGGGCAGGCGGCCTTCGCGGAGCATATGAGTATCGTCTGGCTTGCGCCGGACATGGACCGCTTATTCATGGAGGGCGGGATGGCCCGGCGGCAGTTCGTCGACCGCATGGTCTACGGCTTCGATGCTGAGCATGCCCGGCGTCTGGCCACTTACGAGCAGGCGATGCGGGGGCGTCAGCGACTTCTGCGCGACGGGGTCGGCGATACGGCGTGGCTCGCGGCGGAGGAAGAAACAATGTCGGCCACGGGCGTGGCCATCGCTGCTGCCCGGCGGGAGGTCGTGGCGCGGCTGGACGCCGCCATTGAGGCCGAGGACAGCATGCGTGAGGAGCCGTTCCCGCGCGCGAGCCTGTCCTTCGAGGGTGAGGTTGAGACGTGGCTCGACGGTGCGCCGGCACTGGCGGTGGAAGACCGTTTGCGCGAAACGCTCGCCGAAAACCGCGCGCGCGATGCGGATGCGGGGCGGGCGCTGCACGGGGTGCATCGCAGCGACCTCGCGGTGCAGCACCGCGCCAAGGACATGCCCGCCGCGCAGTGCTCGACGGGTGAGCAGAAAGCGCTGCTGATCGCGATCGTGCTGGCGCATGCGCGCCTGCTGGGCCTTGCGCGGGGTGCCTCGCCGGTCATTCTGCTCGACGAGGTCGCGGCGCATCTCGACGAAGGTCGGCGCGCGGCGCTGGCCGAACGCATCCTGGCGCTGGGTGCGCAGGCCTGGCTCACGGGAACCGACCGCAGCCTGTTTGAGGCATTCGGGTGCGACGCACAGATTTTCGAAGTTTCGTCCGGCCGGGTCAGCGGGAGCTGACAATGGCGGGATTCCAGGAGACGACACATGAGTGACGAACCCGAAAACATCGACGTTCCCGAGGGGGAAGACGCCGAGTATGGCGCGGATTCCATCAAGGTTCTGCGCGGGCTCGATGCCGTGCGCAAGCGCCCGGGCATGTATATCGGCGACACCGATGACGGTTCCGGCCTGCATCACATGGTCTATGAGGTGGTGGATAACGCCATCGACGAGGCGCTTGCCGGGCATTGCGACACGGTGGATGTCACGCTCAACCCCGACGGTTCGGTCACGGTGGTCGATAACGGCCGTGGGATCCCTGTGGACATTCACGAGGAAGAGGGCGTTTCGGCGGCCCAGGTCATCATGACCCAGCTCCATGCGGGCGGAAAGTTCGACCAGAACTCGTACAAGGTCTCCGGCGGCCTGCACGGTGTCGGCGTGTCGGTGGTGAACGCGCTGTCGGAATGGCTTGAAATGCGCATCTGGCGTGATGGCAGGGAGCACAAGCTTCGTTTCGAGCTCGGTGTACCGGTTGGCGACCTCGAGGTGACGGGCGAGGCGCCGGACAAGGACGGCGCGCCGCTGACGGGCACGGAGATTACATTCCAGCCGTCGGCCGAAACCTTCACGATGACCGACTTTGATTGCGATACGCTGGAGCACCGCCTGCGTGAGCTGGCGTTCCTGAATTCCGGCGTGACCCTGGTGCTGACCGACGCGCGCGGTGTCGAGCCGGTGCGTGTCGAGATGTATTACGAGGGCGGCCTCAAGGCGTTCGTCGAGTATGTCGACCGCAATCGCCAGGGAATCATGGGCGAGGTCATCCACGTCACGGACGAAAAAGAGGGCGTCGTCGTCGAGGTCGCGCTGCAGTGGAACGACAGCTATCACGAGACGATGCTGTGCTTCACGAACAACATCCCCCAGCGCGACGGCGGCACCCATCTGGCCGGATTCCGGGGCGCGCTGACCCGCACGATCAACAGCTACGCCAATGAAAGCGGCATGGCCAAGAAGGCGAAGATCGCCATTTCGGGCGACGATGCGCGCGAGGGCCTCACCTGCATCCTTTCGGTGAAAGTGCCGGACCCGAAATTTTCGTCCCAGACCAAGGACAAGCTGGTTTCCTCCGAAGTGCGCCCGATCGTCGAATCGATCGTCGGCGACCGGCTCGGACAGTGGTTCGAGGAACACCCGAACGAGGCCCGCATGGTGATCGACAAGATCATCGAGGCCGCCGCCGCTCGTGAAGCCGCGCGCAAGGCGCGCGAGCTGACCCGGCGCAAGGGCGCGCTGGACGTGGCTTCGTTGCCGGGTAAGCTTGCCGACTGCCAGGAGCGCGATCCGTCGAAAGCTGAACTGTTCATCGTCGAGGGTGACAGCGCCGGCGGGTCCGCCAAACAGGGCCGGGACCGGAAAACTCAGGCGGTGCTGCCGCTGCGCGGTAAGATTCTGAACGTCGAGCGGGCGCGCTTTGACAAGATGCTTTCCTCGGCGGAAATCGGCACGCTGATCACGGCACTCGGGACCGGTATCCGCGACGATTTCGATATCGAGAAACTGCGCTACCACAAGATCATCATCATGACGGACGCGGACGTCGACGGTTCGCACATCCGCACGCTCCTGCTGACCTTCTTCTATCGCCAGATGCCGGAGATCATCGAGCGCGGCCATCTTTATATTGCCCAGCCCCCGCTCTATCGGCTGCAGCGCGGCAACTCGGCGGTGTACCTGAAAGACGACCCGGCGCTGGATGTTTCCCTGATCGACAGCGGTCTCGGCGATGCGGTCCTGAACCTGCCCGATGGCGAACGCCGGTCCGGCGGTGATCTGCGGGCGATGCTGGATACCGCGCGCGCGGTCCGGCGCCTGACCGAACCCCTGACCGCCCACCTGCCGAACGCCACGGTCGTCGAGCAGGCGGCGATTGCCGGGGCGCTCGATCCCGAACTGCTGGCGGATCCGGAGAACGCACAGAACGCCGCGGAATACATCGCCCGCCGTCTCGATGCGCTTGAGCCGCAACTCGAACGGGGCTGGTCGGGGCTCCACGATGCCGAAAACGGCTCTCTCGTTTTCGAGCGAACCCTGCGCGGCGTACTTACGCGGCTTGTGATCGACGAGCGGATTATCAACTCGTCGGAAGCACGCGGCCTGAATTCGCGCAGCGCGGAGCTGCAGGCGGACTATGTCCGGCATTCCGAGCTGATCGCGAAGGACAACAGCTATCCCGTCACCGGGCCGTTGTCCCTGTTGAAGGCGGTGTTCGATGTGGGCCGCAAGGGGATCTCGATCCAGCGTTACAAGGGGCTGGGGGAGATGAATCCGGACCAGCTCTGGGAGACGACGCTCGATGCCAACGCCCGTGCGCTGCTGCAGGTGCGCGTGGCCCAGGCCGATGCGGCGGGCAACATCTTCGAAACCCTTATGGGCGACGACGTGGCACCGCGGCGCGAGTTTATCCAGGAGAACGCGCTCAAGGTCGCGAACCTGGACGTCTAACGGTTAGTCCGGAATCGCACACCGCCACAATTCCGCCAAGGCTTTGCAACAGTCTCCGCGCCCATGAGCAGGAAGACCAAGGCAAAACGCGCGCCGTCGACAAAGCGCGCCGCCAAAACGACCCCGAAAAAGGTCGAACCGGAAGCCAAACAACGCAGCAGCCTTCTGTGGCGTGCCACCAAGTGGTCGCTCGTGTTTGCGATCTGGGGCGGACTGGTGGTCGGCGGCATGTTGATCTGGTTCGCCTGGGATCTGCCGTCGATCGACAATCTGGGCGCGAGCGCCGACAAGACCCGACGCCCGGGGGTTACCGTTCTCGCCGGCGACGGTTCACTGATCGCCGGATACGGCGACCTCTACGGCGCGCGACTGAGCGTCAACGAACTTCCCCCGGGGTTGATCCAGGCCGTGATCGCCATCGAGGACCGGCGTTTCTTCGAACACTCCGGTTTCGACGCGCGCGGGCTCGCGCGCGCCATGGTCGCGAACGTGCGGGCCGGCGGGGTCGTGCAGGGCGGGTCCACCTTGTCGCAGCAACTTGCCAAGAACCTGTTCCTGACGCCGGAACGTTCCTACGAGCGCAAGATCAAGGAACTGCTTCTTGCCCTTTCGCTGGAAAGCCGGTTCGAGAAAGACGAGCTGCTCACAATCTATCTGAACCGGGTGTATCTCGGCGCCGGCACCTATGGGGTGGAAGCCGCGTCCCAGCGCTATTTCGGTGTGTCCGCGCGGGAAATAGATACCTATCAGGCCGCCGTTCTGGCGGGCCTTTTGCGCGCTCCTTCGCGGCTCAACCCGGACAACAATGCCAACGCCGCCCATGACCGCGCGCGCACCGTTCTGGCCGCGATGGTCGATGCCGGCTTCCTGCGCCCGGACGAAGCCGAGCGTATTGCGCAGACGCGTCGGCCCGGCCGCGGGGATGCCGCTCAACCCCTGGCCCGCGTCCCCGGGCAGACGCGCCGCTACTTTTCGGACTGGGTGCTGGAGCGTGCGGCAGGTTACGCCGGACGTACCGGCACCGACCTCGCAGTTGAGACGACACTGGACCCGCGCCTGCAGCAGTTGGCCGAGGCCGCGGTCGCGACGACCGACACCAAGGGCGCGGAGGTCGCTCTCGTCGCCCTGCGCGACGACGGCGCCGTTCTTGCCATGGTGGGGGGGCGGAGCTACAGCGCCAGCCAGTTCAATCGTGTCACGCGCGCGCAACGCCAGCCCGGATCGGCCTTCAAGCCGATCGTCTACCTGCCGGCTCTCGAGGCCGGGATGACACCGGAAACGACCGTCCGCGATGCCCCGATCACGGTCGACGGGTGGACGCCGAAAAACTTCTCGGGCGAATATCGCGGGGCCGTCACATTGCGCGAAGCCGTCGCGCGTTCGTTGAACACGGTGGCGGTCCGGGTGTCAGAGGATGTCGGCCGGGACCGCGTCGTGCAGGCCGCGCGACGCCTCGGCATCACGGCACCGCTGGACCCGCATCCGTCGATCGCGCTGGGGGCCGGGGAAGTCACGCCGCTCGAGCTGACGGCGGCCTATGCCGTGCTGGCCAACGGCGGGTTTGCGGTCGAGCCGTACGGTATTTCCGAAGTGCGCCAGGGGAGCGACGTTCTATTCCGCCGCGACGGCCGTACCGCGCGCCGCGTCGTGTCGGCCGAGGCGGCGGCCCGGATGACGGATATGCTTCGCGCCGTGGTTGATTGGGGAACGGGCCGGCGCGCGGGTTTCGGCATACCGGCCGCGGGCAAGACCGGTACAAGTCAGGATTTTCGCGATGCCTGGTTTGTCGGTTATTCGGGCAACATCGTGACGGCGGTGTGGGTCGGCAACGACAACAACAGCCCGATGAACGGCGTTACGGGTTCGAGCATACCGGCCGACATCTGGAAACACTTCATGTCCGGTGCGACCAAAATCGGGGTCGCACAATCGGACCGGCCGCGTGAAACCGGGCCCGTATCGTCGAGACAGTCCGGTTCGTCCGACGTGTCGGCGACACCACCGCGTCGCGTCCCCGAGCGCGAGCCGACCCGCCTGTCACCGGCGATCTTCGAGAGCCAGACGGACTAGGCTTTCCGGCCGCGCTGTACGGGTACCCAGATCATCAGGACGAAAACGGCAAATGCGAACACGCCCGCGAAGCCCATGATTGTGGCCAGGGACAGCGTCGGGTCGAAGCCGAACACACCGATGACGATGGACATGATGCCTGCCGAAATATACTGGGCGAGTCCGAGCAGCGACGCGGCGGCACCGGCCATCTGCGGAAAGGGGGAAATCGCGCCCGCCTGGATATTCGGCTGCGACATGCCCATGCCTGTGAAGTAAATCACTGTCGGGACGATGACCGACCAGATGGTGATTTCGCCGGACCAGATCAGGCCGAAAATCAGCAGACCGGCAATCGCCGTGCAGGCGGTGCCCATCAGGCACATACGCTCGATCCCGACGCGGCGCACGATCTGGCTGCCCAGAAAAGCGCCGCTCATGAAACCGACGGATGCACCGCCGAAGGACAGGCCGAACGCCTCTTCGGACATGCCGAGTTGGTCGACCAGCACGAACGACGAACCGATGAGGTAGGCAAACAACCCGCCGAAGGTGCCCATCACCGTCAGCAGGTAGCCGGCGTACACCCTGTTTCCCAACATGGTGCCGAAGTTTTCGATCATTCGGCCGACCTTGGTGGCGGTAGGGTCGGGCACCCGGTTGGTTTCCGGTAACAGCGTGATAACCAGCAGCATGGCCACGGACCCGAAGCCCGTGAGAATCCAGAAGTTCGCCCGCCACCCCAGCCAGATGACGATGTATCCTCCCAGCACGGGCGCGATGACGGGCGCGATGGCGACCACGGTCGTTACGACCGAGAACATTCGGGCTGCTTCCTCGCGGGTGTACATGTCACGCACCACCGCGCGCGCAACTACGGGCGCGGCCGCCGCGCCGATGGACTGGAACAGCCGAAACAGGATGAGCTGTTCGACCGACGTGGCGACGGCGCAGGCGACGCTGGCGACCAGGTAGATCGCGGTTCCCATGAGGATCACGGGTTTTCGGCCGAACCGGTCGGAGATTGGCCCGAAGAAGGTTTGGGAAATCGCGAAACCGATCATGTACACGCTCAAGGTGAGCTGCATCGCGGTGATGTCGGTTCCCAGGTCGCGCGTCATCTCCGGCAGGGCCGGGAGGTAAAGGTCAATGGTCATCGGCGCGAACGAGACCAGCAGGCCCAGCAACAGCGCCATGCCCACCGGGCCGGGCACGGACCGCCCGAAATTCGATGTGCTGCTCATCCGAGTTCCACCACGTGCCCACCCGCGGCATCCGCGTCCGCGGGATCGTGGGTCACCAGAAGCGTCGGTATCGCGTTGCCGCGCGCATGAGCGAAAACGAAGCCGCGCACGCGGTCGCGCAGTTCGGTGTCGAGTTTGGAGAAGGGTTCGTCGAGGAGAAGTGCGCGAGGGCCTGACAGCAATGTACGCATCAGCGCCACGCGTGCGCGTTGGCCGCCGGACAGGGTGGCCGGGTCGCGTTCGGCCATGCCGGCGAGGTCCGCATCGGCGAGCGCATCCTCGATCAGCGCCTGCCGCCGGGCGCGGCCCCGGATGTCGGGGGGCAGTCCGAAGGCCAGGTTGTCGCCGACCGAAAGGTGAGGGAACAGCAAGTCGTCCTGAAAGAGAATACCGACGGACCGTGCCTCCGGCGGCTGCCCGTCGAGGGTGTCGCCATCCAGGCGAACCGTCCCGCGCGCCGAAAACGCCGGGTCGAGCGTGCCGCAGATGTAGGCAAGCAAGGACGATTTTCCGCAGCCGCTCGGCCCCATCACCGTCGCGGCCTCGCCCGGCCGCACCGTCAGTGCGAGCGGCGCGAACAGGGTCTCGCCCCCGATGGAGAGCGAGACATCCTCGAGTTCAAGGGTGCCTTCGGCGGGGATGTCCATGCGGGCTTCGGTTTCGGCCTTTAGGGGAAACGTCGGAGAATCCACAATACCGGCCGTGGTCGCGCGGCGAAACCGCGATCCATGCCGGCCGAACATGCCTGTCCGGCGCCCGCCGCTTTGCCAAGACCGGATTGAGCGGATATGAGTGATTGTTCCCGCGGGGCCTCTCGCGGGTTAGGGGAGGACAATCGACATGACCGACACGACCGGTGCGCGTCGCACGATCCGCTGGCTACCGCTGGTCATGCTTTTGGGCCTGGGGGCGCTCTGGGGAGGTAATCCGAGCTTTTCCAGGGCGCTGGTGACGGCGGAACTGTCTCCCGCCGCGGTCGTGTTCTGGCAAACCTTTCTGGCGGGGATCGTTCTCTCCGTCGTATGCGTCGTGCGCGGCATCCGCATCCCGCTGACCCGGCGCGCGATCGTCTACTATCTGTTTATCGGTCTGGTGGGGATCGATATCGCTTACATGACGCTTGTGTTTGTCGTGCAGCATGTGCCTGTCGGGTTTGCGGCGGTGGTGATCCTGCTGTCTCCCGTTCTGACCTATGTCTTCGCTGTATCGTTGCGTATCGAGCGGATCAACCTGATGCGCGCGACGGGAATTGCGCTCGGCTTCGTCGGCGCCGGCTTTCTGGTGTTCCCGCAGGGCAGTCTGCCGTCGCCGGACCTTCTGCCTTACGCGCTGCTCTCGTTCGTGATCCCGGCCGGCTATGCTGCCGCGAATGTCTATTCCGAATGGGGCCGTCCCGAAGGTGCGGACAATATCGCGCTCGCAACTGCCACGATGTTTGCGGCCGCGCTCGGGTCGATCGTGGTGGCTCTGATCGAAGACAGTTTCCACCCGATCTGGCACGGGTTCGACACACGCGAGTGGATCCTGCTCGCCTATGCGCTCGCCACGGGTTTGGCGTTCCTGCTGTTCTACAAGATCGTGGATACCGCCGGGGCGGTCTACCTGGGTCAGGTCGGTTATCTGGTCACCCTTTTCGGAGTGGCGTGGGCCGTGATCTTCTTTGGCGAAAGCACGACGATCTGGTTGTGGGTTGCCGTCGTGGTTGTCGGCCTGGGGGTTGCGCTCGTGAACCTCGGCAAGGGACGCCAGCATCCGGCCGATGATGGCGAAGCGGCCTGAAGGCTTCCATGCAGGCACCGGAAAATACAGACCAACAGGGATTGAGGCTGCTACCGCTGATCCTGCTGCTCAACCTCAGCGTTGTCTGGGGCCTGGGCCCCACCATCGTGAAGTTCGTCGCGCTCAACGGGATACCTCCGCTGGGCATGGTGTTCTGGCAGACGATCATTGCGGGCGCGATCCTGCTGACGATTTGTCTGGTCCGGCGCACGCGCCTTCGGTTCGACCGTAAGCACCTGATCTACTACTTCGGGATGGGGGTGGTCGGGCTGACCCTGCCGAATACGAACATGGTGATCGTGTTGCGCGAACTGCCGGTCAGCCTCATGGGCGTCATCGTGATCACGTCGCCCGTGATTACGTATGTTGTCGCGCTCGCAATCCGGATCGAAAGCTTTTCCGCGCTGCGCGCGGCGGGCGTGGTGCTCGGCTTTATCGGCGCCGCGACACTCGTGTTGCCCGAGGGCAGCCTGCCCTCTCCGGACCTGTTGCCGGTCGCGCTGATGGCGTTCCTGACGCCGGCGCTGTGGGCGGCCAGCAATGTGTTTGCCGAGATCTCGCGCCCGGACGAGAGCGATACCATCGGGCTTGCAATGGGCACGATGTTCATGGCGGCGGCGGGGGCTCTGGTGACCGCGCTCCTGACCGGCACATTCCATCCGATCTGGGCGGAAGCGAGCCTGCCCAACCTCGTTATCGTCGGCTACGGCTTCACGACGGCGCTTGCCTTCGTGCTGTTTTATTCGGTCGTCAAGCTCGCGGGGGCCGTCTATCTGGCACAGGTCGGCTACCTCGTCCCGCTGATGGGCGTGGGCTGGGGCGCATGGCTGTTCGACGAGCGGCCCAGCGTCTGGTTGTGGGCCGCCATGGCGATCATCTTCGTCGGGGTTGCGTTGGTGAACCTCAGCCGCGGCAGTCGGCGACGGCGCTAGACCGCGAGTTCGAAAGACGCGGCCGCCAGGCGCTCGCTGGCCGTCGCGAGATCCGCGGCGCTTGCGGGCGTAAAGGGCGGGCGTACATTCGCCAGGCTGGCGTCATTCTTCTCGCGCGCGAGATACGCCTTCATCACCGGGATCGCGGGGAGTTCCTTGAACGCCATGCGGAGCTCGGTCAGGTGCGCCTGAAGGTTATCCGCATTGCCGGCCTGCCAGTTTGCGTAGACCGCCTGGGCGTGCGGGGCGTTGACGTTCACGGTGGCGGATATGCAGCCCACCCCGCCCAGGCGAAGCCCGGCCAGCAGAAACTCCTCGGAACCGGGGAACAACCGAAAGCCGGGGTATTCGGTGAGGATTTTCTCCATGCGCGGCCAGTCGCCCGAGGAGTCCTTGGAACCCACGACTGTATCGGGATAGGCCTCGATCAGCCGGCCGACCAGGTTCAGCGGCAGCTCGAAGCCGACCTGCTGCGGGAAGTTGTAGAGATAGATTTTCAGCGCCGAATCGCCAACGCGCTGGATCACTTCCGAATAGGCGGCGAAAAGGCCGTCCTCGCTCGGCGCCTTGTAATAGAAGGGTGGGAGCATAAGTACGCCGCCCGCGCCATTCGCGAGAGCTTTCTTCGTCAGGGTGACGGTGTCGGGGATGGCGGTCGTGCCGACACCGGCGATCATCTGCGCGCCGGTGATCCCGGCATCGGCCAGGGCGTCGAGAAGGTTCAGCCGTTCGTCCATGCCCAGCGAGTTGGCCTCACCCGTTGTGCCCAGCGGCGCGACCCCGTCGCACCCGTTCGCCAGAAGCCATTGGTTGTGGGCGACCGCGCGCGGGATATCGACTTCCAGATCGGCGGTCATCGGCGTGAGAGAAGCGGCGAAAACGCCGGAGGGCGTGGTGTCGGTGGTCATGGGTTTCTCCAGCACAAATTGTGGTGCGTTTTTGCGCTGCGGGGCCGTGGGGCGCACTAGCCGTCGCGCTTTTTTCCGCTTGGTGCCCCGAGGGGCGGGATACCGTTCTTGATGCGGCGGTTCAGTTCCGCCACGACATGTTCTTCCAGATCGTCGACATAATCCTCGTTGACGGCCTTGCCCTGCACGGACGCGCCCGCGCTGTGCACGCTGTCGGGGTCGCCGGATACGAGCGGGTGCCAGTCATAGAGCGGCTTGCCTTCGGCCAGCAGCCGGTAGGCGCAGGTCTCCGGCATCCAGCGCAGGCCCGCGATATTGCCCGGGGTGACTTTCACGCAGTCGGGCACGTTCCGGCTGCGGTTCGCGTAGTCGCTGCACTGGCAGGTGTCATGGTCCAGGTACCGGCACGCGACATCGGTGAGCGCATACTCGCCGGTGTCCGCGTCCTCGAGCTTGAACAGGCAGCACT
The DNA here is from genome assembly GCA_965222215.1 of Alphaproteobacteria bacterium. GTDB lineage: Bacteria > Pseudomonadota > Alphaproteobacteria > UBA6615 > UBA6615 > JABJAG01. Next base: position 114,392 of record OZ244931.1, read on the forward strand.
GCCCGCACCCGTCGCAGAGCGATTCCCATTCGGTCTCGCTCATCGCATCGAGGGACTTGGTTTCCCAGAACCGGGTTTTTTCGGTCATGCCGCCGCCCGATCGATCAGGTGGACAAAGGACCCCGCGACCCGGCCGATCACCATGCCGGCCGGTCCGAGGCCGTCTCCGCGCGCGTTGGCGGTGTGGAACAGGGGCGAGGCATTGTCCTCGGCGAGAACGGACGCGTAGTGGAATTCGTGCCCCCGGAACCGCGCGCCCGCGTCGCCCAATGGCGACGTTCCGGCGGTCGCGACTTCGCGATATCCGAGGTGCAGCTTGCGTTCCGCGAAGCTGGTCTCCAGCGGCAGCAAGCCCGTCATGGCATGGCGCTGGCCGTCCGCGTCCACAATCCCGCGGCCCAGCACCATGTAGCCTCCGCACTCACCGTAAACCGCCGCGCCGCGTGCCGCGGCCGACTGCAGGCCATTCCGGAATTTCTCCGATGACGAAAGTTGCGCCCCGTGCAGCTCCGGATATCCGCCCGGCAGGTAGATCGCATCCGAATCGTCGCGCGGGGCTTCGTCATCTAGGGGCGAAAAGAACGAAAGCTCCGCACCGGCATCGCGCCAGTCCTCGAACACGGACGCGTAGGAGAAAGCAAAGGCATCGTCGCGCGCGACCGCGATGCGTTGGCCGAGAGGCTCCAGCTGCGCCCCGGATGTCTCAACCGGCGAAGCCGGGGCCGCCAGCGCCTGCAGCGCAGCGATGTCGATATGCGCTTCGACGAGCGAGGCGGTCCGTTCAATGAACGGCTCAAGCCGGTCGTGTTCGCGGGCCTGGACGAGCCCGAGGTGGCGTTCCGGCAGTTCCAGACCGTTGTCGCGGGGCAGGGCGCCGAGGACGGCTATCTCCGGACATGCTGCGGCCATGGAATCGCGAAGCACGGCCGTGTGCGCGGGGCTGCCGACCCGGTTGAAGACGACCCCGGGAAGGTGCACGTCCTCCCGGTGCCGCGCGAAACCGCTTACGAGAGCGGCGGCGCTCGCGGCCTGCCTGGCGGCGTCCACGACGAGGATAACCGGCCAGCCTGTCGCGGCGGCGAGGTCGGCCGTCGATCCCGCGTCGGGCCGGCCCGGCAGGTTCGCACCGTCGAACAGGCCCATCACGCCCTCGGCAACGACCATCTCGGCGTCTTCGCCACAGCGGGTAACAAGCCGCGCCAGTGTTTCGGCGCGCATCGCCCAGGGGTCGAGGTTGTAGGCCGGCCGGCCCGTCGCGGCCGCGTGGAATGCGGGGTCGATATAGTCAGGCCCTGCCTTGGCGCTGGCGGCCCGGACACCGGCGTTTTTGAGCGCGCGCAGCAGGCCGAGGGTCATGACGGTCTTGCCGCTTCCCGATGCCGGCGCGGCGATGATCAGGCCGGGTGCCGCGTTCATGACGTCAGCAGGGTCACGAGGCCGGCCAGCATGACCGGCCAGGCGACGACAGGGCTCGCGAAGGCGCGAAGCTGGCGGTGTTCGGGGACAACGCCGAACGCGTGGACAAGTCCGGCGACGACCCCCAGCGCGATGATCGAGACGGTCATTTTCTCGGGCAGCAGGAGCTCGCGCTCCGCGATGACGAAAAACACGCCGACGATCGCAATGGCGGTCACGGCCAGGGCGATCGAGATGGTTCGGGCCAGCGGTGTCGGAGCGTCCGGATCTTCCGGGCGGTGGGTGGGAACGCGGTCAGACGGCATCGCGGAGGTCGCGCTGGCCAAGGGGGTCGGCATCGAGGGTCTTGCCCGCAAGGGCGCCGAGCCAGTCGAGCCCATTGCGCAGGCGGACGACCTCGCCGACCACGAAAAGGGCCGGCGGAGAGACATCGCGGGCGGCGGTTTTCGCCTTGTCCAGCCGGGTTTCGATGATTTTCTGCCGGTCCGTCGTGGCGTCCGCGATCAGTGCCGCCGGCGTGGCGGGGTCCATCCCGCCGGCGTGCAGGCGGTCGACGATCTGGTCGATGTGTTTGAGCGCCATATAGAAGACGAGGACCTGCGCGCCGCTTGCCAGTGCCCACCAGTCGAGATCCGTGGGGACTTCGCCCGACAGGTTATGTCCGGTGATGAATGTGACGGCGGTGGCCGTGGCCCGGTGTGTCATCGGGATTCCGGCGTAGGCCATGCCGCCGATCGCCGCCGTGATCCCGGGGACGACGCGGAAGGGGATTCCGGCATCGACGAGCGCGAGCGCCTCTTCCCCGCCCCGGCCGAACAGGAACGGATCGCCGCCCTTCAGGCGCAGGACCTTGCGCCCCTCGCGTGCGAGCGTCACGAGCCGGGCGGAAATATCCGGCTGTTTGGGCGACGGCTTGCCGCCGCGTTTTCCGGCATAGATCAACTCGGCGTTCGGCGCGGCCAGGGCGAGAATACGCTCGTCGACCAGCGCGTCATGCACGACGGTATCCGCCGTCTGCAGGGCGTGCAGCGCACCGACCGCCAGCAACGCGGGGTCCCCGGGTCCGGCGCCGACGAGCCACACCCAGCCCGGTTCGAATACCGGCAGAGAAAGTTGGTCGAGATTCATCCCGCGAAGCTAGCGCCCGCCCGCTGGTCGGGCAACCTGCCGGGGCGGTACCATGCGGACCATGAATGAGTATGCGGATCAGGACGGGCGGCGCGATGGCGCCGGGCTGCGGCGCGGCTGGACGACGGGGGCCTGCGCCAGTGCGGCGGCGAAGGCTGCCTATGAGGCGTTGCTGGGTGGTGCGTTTCCCGACCCCGTGACGGTGCGGCTGCCGCGCGGGCTCCGCGCATCATTTCCGTTGTCCGAATCGCGCCTTGAGGGGGGCTCGGCCGTGGCGGCGGTCGTGAAGGATGCCGGTGACGATCCGGATGTGACCCATGGGGCCACGATCCGGTGCACCGTCGCGCACGGCGCGACGGGCGGGGGCGTCCGTTTTTTTGCCGGCGAGGGTGTCGGGACGGTCACGCTGCCGGGCTTGCCGGTGCCGCCGGGTGAGCCGGCGATCAATCCGAAACCGCGTGAGATGATATCCGCAGCCTTGACCGAGGTCGCCGGAGAATACGGCGTTGCCGCCGATGTTTCGGTGACCGTCGCGGTCCCGGGCGGCGAGGCGATGGCTGAAAAGACGGCCAATCCGCGCCTCGGGATCGTCGGCGGGCTCAGTATTCTGGGCACAACCGGCGTCGTGATTCCCTATTCCTGCGCATCCTGGGTGCACTCGATCCATCGCGCCGTCGATGTCGCCCGTGCAACGGGGATCGATCATGTCGCGGGCGTGACGGGGCGGACGTCCGAACTGGCGGTGGGTGCGTATCACGCGCTCGACGCGCGCGCCCTGATCGATATGGGAGATTTCGCCGGTGCGCTGTTGAAATACATTCGCGCGCATCCGTTGCCGCGCCTCACCGTCGGCGGCGGTTTCGGCAAGCTGTCGAAACTGGCGGACGGGCACATGGACCTGCATTCAAGCCGCTCCTCCGTCGACGTGGGGGCGCTCGCCGACCGCCTGGCACGGTGCGGGGCCGATCCGGCTTTGATCGCGGAGGCCCGGCGGGCGCCGTCGGCGGGCGCCATTCTCGAATTGGCTGCCGGGGCCAGTCTCGACACGTCGCTTGCCGCGGATGTCGCACGCGGCGCCCGGGAAGTATGCCGCGCGGCGCTGGCGGGCGCCTCGGATGTGGATGTCCTTGTGGTTGCGCGCGACGGCAGGGTCCTGGGCCATGCCGATGTCTGATCCGGGCGGTGTCCTCATTATGGGTGGCACGTCCGAAGCGGTCGCGCTGGCGCGCGAACTTGACCGGCATCTGGGTCCGGCGGTTCGTATCGTCAGTTCGCTCGCCGGGCGCACGCGCGCGCCGGCGGATGTCCCGGGCGAAGTGCGGGTCGGCGGTTTCGGCGGAGCGAATGCTCTGGCGGAATATCTCCGCCGGGAAGGTTTCTCGGCACTGATCGACGCCACGCACCCGTTTGCGGCGCAAATTTCGGCCAATGCCTATATCGCGTCGGAGGCCTGCGGCATCGCGTACCTGCGCATCGAGAGGCCGGCCTGGACGCCGGCCGATGGCGACAACTGGCAAATGGCGGCGTCTGCCGCAGATGCCGCGTCCCTGTTGCCGGGCCTGGGACAACGCGCGTTCCTTACTGTCGGGCGGCGCGATCTGGAGGCCTTCTCGGCCTGCCCGGACACATGGTTTCTGGTGCGTCTCGTGGATATTCCGCCGGAGCCGCTTCCCCTTGCCCGCTGTGAGGTCATCGCCGCGCGCGGGCCATTTGCGGTCGACGAGGAAATCGAGCTTCTCGACTGTCATGAAATCGACGTACTTGTCTGCAAGGCATCCGGTGGTGACATGACCGCCGCGAAATTGACGGCGGCGCGCCGGCGGAATATTCCGGTGATCATGATCGCGCGACCGCCGGAATCCCCCGGACGAAGCGTGGCGAACGTTGACTTGGCAGTGGAATGGTTCTTGGATTTGCATGGCCGTATGATCGGCGCGGGCGTAACGGGGCGGAACGAATGAACAGGTTTTTGCGCGTATGTACCTTGGCGACGCTGCTGATGGGGCTTCTGTCCGGCGGCCCCGCGCTGGCGCAGACGAACATCTTTGCCGACGACCCGTTAATCGTCGCGGTTTACGAGAACAGGCCCGACGCTGTGCGCGCCCTCCTCGTGCGCCAGCATCCGACGGCGCGCGCCGATACCGATGGTCGAACGGCGCTGATGTGGGGTTCGATCCAGGGCAGCTACGACTCGATCGACCTATTGCTCGAAGCCGGGGCGCGGACCAATCTCGTCGACGATGTGGGCAACAGCGCCCTCTATCATGCCGCCGAAAACGGCCACATCGACGTGGTCGAGCTTCTCCTTGAGTACGATGCGCCTCTCGACCAGGCGAACAGGGACGGTCGCACGCCGCTGATGGCCGCAGCCCGGGAGGGATATCCCGATGTCGTTCAGGCGTTGCTGAATGCCGGCGCCGATATCGGGCTCAACGACTTCACGGGTCGCACGGTCCTGGATATTGCCCGCGAGGGCCGCTCGCGGCAGGTCGTGAAAATTCTCCAAAAAGCCGGCGCGCGCTAGGTCTTCGCGGCAGCCCCGCCATCGTGCGGGCGCAAGACGTGGTGATGGCTGGCGTCGTAGAGCCGGCTGTCGTCGAACGCCGCTGTGTCGCCCAGCACCTGCCCGACAAGGATGAGCGCCGTGCGTGTAATGCCCGAGGCCTTGACCTTGTCCCGAATGTCCGCGAGCGAGCCGTGGATGAAACGCTCGTCCGGCCAGCTCACCCTATATGCCACCACAACCGGGCAGTCGGCGCCGTAGTGCGGTTCGAGATCGCGCACGACGTTCGCCAGGTTGTTCACCGACAGATGAACCGCGAGCGTCGCGCCGGATCGCCCGAGCTCGGCCAGCTCTTCGCCTTTCGGCATATCTGAAGCGCGCACGGCCGTCCGGGTCAGGATGATCGTCTGTGCAATGCCGGGCAGGGTAAATTCCCGTTTCAGGGCAGCCGAGGCCGCCGCGAAAGCCGGAACCCCGGGCACCACCTCATACTGTATCTCCAGCACATCCAGTCGCCGCATCTGTTCGCCGATGGCGCCGTAAAGCGAGGGGTCGCCCGAGTGCACCCGCGAGACATCCTGTCCGAGGGCGTGCGCGGCGGCCATGTGCGCCACGATCTGGTCGAGGTGCAGCGGGGCGGTGTCCACGACCTTGGCGTCCGCGGGGGCGTGGGACAGAATTTCCTGCGGGACGAGCGAGCCGGCATACAGGCATACCGGGCAGCGGGCGATCAGGTCACGCCCCCGCACGGTAATGAGGTCCGGCGCACCCGGCCCCGCGCCGATGAAGAAAACGGTCATGCACCTGTCTTACCCTTCGCGTCCCGGCGATGGTAGGCTTGATGACATGTTCTACGCACGCATCATGCTCCTCACCGGCGCTTTGGCGCTTGCGGCCTGCGCCAGCGGCACCGAAGTCGAGACCGTCGGCGGCACCAAGACCTACGTATCCGATCCGGTGGCGGTGGATATCGTCGAAGCGCGCTTCAACGTTCCTTTCCTGCTGCCTCAGATCGACGCCGTACAGCAGACCATGCGCGACAACGGGTCGGTGGTTCAGGAGACCTACTATTCCGGCGCGGCGCGGGTTGCGGTTGTCGAGCATGTCTTCGATGCCTGGTTCAACGATATCTCGATCGAGAGCGCGCGCGACGCGGCGGCGTTCCTCACTTTTCTCGAACGTACACCGATGGTCGCCGGGTCGCCGGTTGTGACCGAAGCGGAAGGCCACGAAACCATCGGGTTCGTCGCCCAGGACGGCCGCTGCGTCGCGTTCCGGTTCCTCAAGCGTGTCAAGGGATCGACGGGTTACGACAACGACAAGGACGACCCCGATACGTTCGTTGCGGGGTATACCTGCGATGCCGACGGCAAGCGTTTCGTGGAGCAGTTCGGGTTCATGAGCCCCGAGGCCAAGGCGCGCGTCGACCGGCGCAACACCATCTAGACGTCGACTACCCCGCTTTGCGGCCCGCCTGTTTCGCGGCGTATCCGCGCGGCGTGTAGGCCCAAGCGCGCCCGTCATGGCGCAGGGCGCGGGACTGGCTGTTGCCGACGATCACGAGCGTCAGCATGTCGATGGCATCGAGTTTCAGCTCCGCCAGCCGGACGACTTCCACCGTCTCGCCTTCCCGGGCCAGGTTTCGTGCAACCACCACCGGGGTGTCGCCGGGCCGGTGTTTCAGCAAGGTATCCCGGGCCGCCTCAAGCAGTTGGCGGCGGGTCCGGCTGGCGGGGTTGTAGAGCGCGATCACAAAGTCGGCTTCCGCCGCTGCCGCGAGGCGGGCGTCGATCGCCGGGCGGGGCGTCAGAAGGTCCGATAGCGAAATCGCGCAGAAATCGTGCCCGAGCGGAGCGCCCGCACGGGCGGCCGCCAGCTGCATGGCCGAGACGCCGGGCTCGACCTGGATCGCAAGCCGCCGCCACGCGGCACGGTCCTCGCGATCCAGCAACTCGAACACCAGCGTTGCCATGGCGAATACCCCGGGATCTCCGGACGAGACCAGCGCGACATGCCGGCCCTGCGCGGCGAGATCGAGCGCATGGCGGCAACGCGCCTCTTCCGCACCGAGATCGAAGTCGTGCCGTGTCTTGCCGGCGATCGCCGAGCCGAGCAGATCGAGGTAGGGGCCATAGCCCACGATGTCCGATGCCGGAAAGACAGCCTGGTCGGTGGCCGGAATCCGGTATTCCCGATCGCCGGGTCCGGTGCCGACGATGGAGAGTACGCCGCGGGGAACACCGGCGGTGGCCGCATCGATGTGCGGGCCGCGGGCGATCGCGCAGGTGGCCCGGACCGATTTTCGCTTCGGGACGATCAGGCTTCCCTCCGGCCCGGCGGCGGCGAGAGCGGCCGCCTCGGCGACCCCGTGCGCGCCGACTTCGCGGAACACGAGATCGGACGGATTGGCCAGGCGCGGTGTTTCGGCTTCCAGTCGGTCCGGGGTGAAGAATCGGGCGGGTCTGGAAAGCCGCTCGGCGACCGCGTGCACGGCGGTTTCGTCGGCCTTGACGTCGATGGAAACGACCGCGCCCACGGAAGCATCCGCAAGCCCCGCCTCGTCGAGTGTCGTGCGGACCAGTCGCCAGAGTTCGTCTTCGCTGCAATCGCGCTCGCACCCGACGCCCACGGCAAGCGTCGGTGGGTTCAGGACCAGTTCGCGGGCATTCGGCGTGATTTTCCTGTCGGTGATCCGGATCATCCATTCGCCGTTGCCGTCGACAGGGAACCCGGCCAGCCAGTCGATGTCGCCGGCCTCGACCACGAGGCAGGGCGCGGTGCCTGCCAGCGCGGCTGCGACCAGCGGTTTCACCGCGTCCGGGTTTGCGACGGTCCATCCGTCCGGTGGATTGTCCAGGGCCATGCCCAGCTTTGCATCGCTGGCGGTCGTGACGGCGGCGTGGCCCCCGGTGATCCCTGCCATCCTGCGCGCAAGTTCGTTGGCGCCGTGGTGTCCCCCGAGCAACGGCACGGCCGACGCGCCGTCCGGCGAAAGCGCGACGACCGGCGGCTCGTCATGCTTGTCCGACAACATCGGGGCCAGCGCGCGAATAAGGATGCCGGTGGCGCAAATGCCGACGATGGTTTGACCGTCCCCGAAAAGCTCCCGGATATGCGCGATCGTGTCGGTAAACGTCTCATCCGCATCGTCGATCCGCCCGGCGAGACCGTGGATGCGCGCGCCGTCTTCTTCCCGGGCGATACGGCGGGCCAGTTCCGCGCCATCCGATGTCAGGACGATGAGCGCTATTCCCATGCCGCACCCCGGCGGTGGACGAGGATCATTGAAAAGTACGGCGCCGGGCTTTCTCCGGTCGCGGCAAGCGGGCGGTGACGCTCTTCCGGCATGGTGGCGCGCTCGACATACTCCGCGTGGTCCGCGAGGCCCAACTCCGCAAGGAGCGCCTCGATCCGGGGAAGGTGTCGGCCGACCTTGATGATCGCGGCCGCATCGGTGTTTTCCAGTCGGGCGCGCAATACGTCGTCGGGCAGGGGCGCGGGAAGGACTGTCAGGACGTCGTTTCGCGCAGCCAGGGCCTTGCGCGAGACCGCAGCGCAGGCGGTGAGCGACGATACGCCGGGTACGATCTCGACCGGCCACTGCTCGGCGAGCCGGGCGAACAGGTACATGAAGGAACCGTAGAAGAACGGATCGCCCTCGCACAGAATCGCGACGTCGCGCCCTTCACCCAGATGCCCGCCGATCTCTTCCGCCGCCCGGTCGTAGACGCCCTCGACGGGGAAGCGGTCGGCCGACAGCGGCATGCGAATGGCGATCTCGGTCGCGCCGGCCGGCAGGTGCGGGGTGGCGATCCGGCGCGCGAGGCTGTCGCCTGTCTCCGGCGCGGGATAGGCGACGACCGGCACCGAGGAGAGAAGCCTTGCGCCCTTCAGGGTCATAAGTTCGGGGTCGCCCGGGCCGACGCCGATACCGATTGCGGTGCCGTTCATGGCTTTGTCGCGCGCCACTGGGTGACCGGCATCGCCAGGCGCCAGCCCGTCAGATTGCCGACGGGCTCGGCGTGGCTTACCGCGATCCGCGTCAGCGCGCCGCCGAAACGCGCGCGCGCCGCAAACAACGCCTGCTCGCCCTCCAGGGTCACCGCGTTGGCCACCAGCCGGCCGTCAGGGTTCAGCCGGTGCCAGACCGTTTCGATGAGGCTGTCGTCGGAAAGGCCGCCGCCGATGAATACGGCGTCGGGATCGTCGAGGTCCGCGGTCGCCTGCGCGTTGTCGCCGGTCACGATGTCGAGAAAGGGTGTTCCCAGGTCGGCGGCGTTGCGCGCCATCATGGCGCAGCGTTCGGGTGCGCGTTCGATGGCGGTCGCCCTCGCGCCCTGGCCCTGGACATCCTGGGCGGCCCGGAGCCACTCGATCGCGACCGAACCGCAGCCCGCCCCCAGGTCCCAGAGGTACTGGTCGGGCTGCGGGGCCAGCGCGGCGACGGTGGCGGCGCGAACGACCTGCTTGGTCATCTGTCCGTCGTGGGCGAACGCGTCGTCGGGCAGGCCCGGCACCTGCGCGTGGTGGCGCGCGTCCGGGCCCGGCAGGCACTCGACGCCGATGGTGTTGAGGTCGTCGATCCCGCTCTCGCGCCATGTCTGGGCGATACCGTGGCGGATGGTTTCGTCCGGCGCGCCCATACTCTCCATGACGTGCAGGATGCTCGGGCCGAAACCGGCACCGCGCAAGACTTCGGCCACGTTTGCCGGCGTCTCGCCGTCGTGGCTGAAAATCAGGAGACGCCTGTTCGGCAACAGGTGATAGTTGAGCAGATCGAGTGGACGCCCGTGCAGGGTCAGGCAGGTGCAGCCGTGCAGGGGCCATCCGAGCCGCGCGGCGGCAAGGCTGAACGCGCCGGGTGCCGGCTGGATCGCCATTTCCGAAGGGTCGAAGTGTTTTGCCAGGGTGGAGCCGATCCCGAACGACATCGGATCGCCGGTTGCGAGGACGACCACCCGCCCGTTCCGCGCCTCGGAGATTTCGGACACGATCCCGTCGAGCGGGAATTCCCATTCGAGCTTGCGCGCCGCGCCGTCGGCGACCATTGCCAGGTGGCGTTTCCCGCCGATCAGAAGGTCTGCGTTTTCCACAAGTGCGCGTGCGGGCCCGGTCAACCCGTCGACCCCGTCCGCGCCGACGCCGATGACATGCAGCCACGCGCTCATGAGGGTTCGCCCGAGAGCGCATTCACGGCGGCCGCGGCGACGGCGCTGCCGCCGCGCCGGCCGCGCAGGGCGATGTAGGGCGCCGGACAGGTGTCGATCAGCAGCGCCTTGGACTCTGCCGCGCCAACGAAGCCGACAGGCATGCCGATAATCAGCGCCGGGGTTGGCCAACCGGCGGCAAGGCCTTCCAGCAGTCGGAAGAGCGCCGTCGGCGCATTGCCGATTGTCACGACCGCGCCGTCGAGAAACGGTGCCCACAGGTCGACGGCGGCGGCGGAGCGCGTGGTGGCGGCGCGCGCGGCATTGCCGGCCACGCTGCCGAGCGGAAGCGTGCAGATCACCCGATTGTCACGCGGCAGGCGCGCCCGGATGATGCCGTCCGCGACCATGCGGGCGTCGGCGAGGACCGGGGCGCCCCGGGTGAGCGCGGTCATGCCGGCCTGTGCCGCGTCGTCGGACCAGGCAAGGTCCGCGATTGCGTCGCTGTCGCCCGCGGCGTGGGCGATCCGCAGGGCCACGTCGTGCAACGCCTGGGGCACCGGAGAAAGATCCACGGCGTCGCGGATCGCGGCGAAGGATTGGGCATAGATCGCCCGGGGGTCGCGCAGGTAGTCGGGGCCGCCTTCGGTCATCACGTCGCGTGCTGCCCGTCAGTCGCCTTCGGCCGGAAGCGTGCGCGGGCCGTGCGGGTGATCCGCGTGGGGATAGGGATGGTGGTGGCCGTGATCGTGCCCGTGATCATGGTCGTGCCCGTGATCATGGTCGTGCCCGTGATCATGGTCGTGATGGTGGTGCCCGCCGTCACCGGTCCCGATACCCTCCACGTGGTGGTGGTGGCTTTCCTGGGGCAACCCGACCTCGGCCTCGAAGCCCAGCACCTGCTCGCGGTACTTGCACATCTGGCAGTTCATCACGTTGGTGCCGTTGACGATCTCGCCGACCCGGTCCGCGAAGGTCTCCAGCACCTGCGGATGGTCGTTGAGATAGGGCGCCTTCACGAACTGGATATCGGGATGCTGCGCGGCGACGATATCGGTGTGGTCGTAGATGCGGTTCACCAGGATGCCGGTGAACAGGAAATACGGGAACACGACGATGCGCTTGTAGCCGAGCTTGACCGCATGCTCGAGGCCCGGCTGGACCAGCGGGAAGGTCACGCCGGAATAACAGGTCTCGCCCCACCCCAGCCCGAGCCCTTCCCACAACATGCGTGACACCTTGGCGACATTGGAGTTCGCGTCGGGGTCGGACGCGCCGCGCCCGACCGTCATCAGCATGGTCTCGTGGCGCGGCACCGGACCGTGCTCCGCATCCGCCTTCTCGAGGGCTTCGGTGACCCGGTCCCCGGCGGCGCGGATCATCTTCAGGTCGATCCCGAGTTCGCGGCCGTAGATGATCTCGACGCCCGGATTCTGGGCGGCGTAGGTGTTCAGGACCGACGGAATATCGTTCTTGGCGTGGCCGGCCGCGAAGAGCATGCCGGGCAGCGCGAAAATCCGGGTGACACCACGTGCGACCAGCTTGTCGAGGCCGTCGCGGATGATCGGCGTTGCGAATTCGAGGAAGCCGTGTTCGACCTCCTTGTCCGAAAAACGTTCGCGCAGCGAATCCGCGACGACGGCAAACTCGCGGACCGCGCCCTCGTCCCGGCTGCCGTGTCCGCACACCATGATGCCAAAATCGTCGGCCATGAAACTCTCCTGTTGGGCCGCAATAGACCATGCCCGTGCGGTGCGGCCAAGGGCCGGGCCGGGGCCGCGCTCGATTGACGCGGCGCGCCGGGCGCTCGCAGGATGCGGCCCATGCTTCTTGGCCTCGAAAGCGCCGGTCTTGCGCCCCCGGTGATCCTGTTCCTCGCGCTGGTCGTGGATGCCGTCGTCGGCGAGTTCGGCCCGCTCTTCCGGATGTTGCCGCACCCGGTGGCGTGGATCGGCAGCCTGACGGGCTGGTTCGACAGGCGTCTCAATCGCGAACGCCGCAGCGAGAATGCGCGGTTCGTGCGGGGTCTGGTGGTCGTCGTGCTGATGGTTGGCCTGGCGGCGGCGGCCGGCTGGGGGCTGCACGGGCTGGCGCGCGACGTGCCCCACGGCTGGGCGATCGAACTGGTGGCGGTGACGTTGCTCGTGGCGCAGCGCAGCCTTTTCGACCATGTGCGCGCCGTGGCGCGGGGCCTTGAGCATGACGGCCTCAGGGGCGGCCGCGCCGCCGTGGCGCGGATCGTCGGGCGCGATCCCGAAACGCTGGACGAACACGGCGTGGCGCGTGCGGCGATCGAAAGCCTTGCCGAGAGTTTCGCGGACGGCGTGGTCGCGCCGGTTTTCTGGTACCTGTTGCTCGGGCTGCCCGGATTGCTGGTCTACAAGACCGTCAACACGATGGATTCGATGATCGGTTACCGGACCGAACGGCACGCGGCATTCGGCCGGGCCGCGGCCCGCCTCGACGACGTCATGAATTACCTGCCCGCGCGTATTGCGGCCGTGCTGATCGTGGTGGCCAGCGCGTTCGTGCCGCGCGGCAGGCCCGGCGCCTCGTTCCGGGTGATGGCGCGGGACGGGGGCAAGCACCGGTCGCCCAATGCCGGCTGGCCGGAGGCGGCGATGGCCGGCGCGCTGGGCGTGGCGCTGGCCGGGCCGCGCAGCTATGGCGGGGCCACGGAGAACGAACCGTGGGTCGGCGGCGAGTTTCCGGCGCGGGTCGCCCCGGCGGATATACGCCGGGCGCTCTATCTGTTCGTGGTCGCGTGTCTGATGGAAGCGGTCATCGTCGCGGCCATCGCGACCGTCACGCTGTCCGGCGGCCTGGTCTAGCTCTTTTTGGCGGCGGCGTGGGCCGATTTCGCCCAGGCCGCGATCTTGTCCGTCCACGCCTTTCGCGCGACGTAAAACGTGCCGTGTCCGGCACCTACCTCAAGGACGATTTCCTCGAACTTAACGTTCGGCGCCTTGGCCGCGGTCTCCTTACAGGTGCCGGCGATCAGGTCTTTGCTGTCGTACAGCGATAGCATCCGTCCCTGCATCTTGCTCGCGTCGTTGGCGAGAAAGCTGTCGTAGGATTTGCGGAACTGCCCTTTGCCGCAGCCCGCCATGACAACGAAATTCAGCCCTGGTGCCTTTGTCTGCGTGGCGGCAAGCAGGGCAATACTGCCGCCCTTCGAGAAACCGGCAACCGTGATATTCCCGGCAGGCACACCGGCCTCCATCAGCGCCTTGACCTGCGGGACGACCCGGGTGCGGGCGTAGCGTCGGGGATTGGTCTTTTCGCGCCGTAGCTCGGACACGATCTCGAACCCGCCGGCCGCGAGCGCTGCGACAATCTTGTCATACTCGTAGAGGCCCCGCTTGGGGTGCGGTTCGTCTGGACGGCGGGTTTCGAGCCAGCCACCGTGGACGTAGATCAGGTAGTGCGCATCCGGCTTGATCTTCGCTGGTACGTCGGTGTGGATATCCCCGGCGTTCGCCGGGGCGGGGAGAAGCGCGAGTGCGCTCAGAAACGCCAGGCACTTGAGAATTTTCAGCATTGCCAGCTCCTCAGCTACGTGCCCGCGCGATGTCGAGAATCCGCGCAGTGTCGATATGCGCGTCCAGATGGTCGGCCAATCCATTCAACGCCTGCTCCAGCCTATCATTCCATGAAGATGTGGCGGAAAAACGATTGTCGATGCCTTTCAGGAACGATTGGCGGAACGAGTCCCCTCCGAACAGGCCGTGCAGATAGGTGCCGGCGATCCGGCCGGTGGCGTTTAGGGCGCCGTCCGGGCGGCCGTCATCGAGTTGCAGGAACGGTCGTGACGTGTCGGCGCCGCGGGTGACGCCCATGTGCATTTCGAACCCGGTGACGGGGTCCCCGCCGGTAACCGCCCGGCCCGAAGCGGGCGAGAGCGTCTTGGTCCCGATGATCGTCGTTTCAATATCGAGCAGACCCAACCCTTCCGTATCGCCGGGCGCGCCTTCGGTGCCGTCCGGGTCCGATATCCGGCGGCCGAGCATCTGGTAGCCGCCGCACAGGCCGAGGACATGGGCTCCGCCTTCGACTGCCTGCCGGATACCGGCGTCCCATCCGTTTCGGCGCAATTCTTCCATGTCTGCCCGGGTCGATTTCGATCCGGCGAGCAGGATCAGGTTGGCGTCCTCCGGGATCGAGTCGCCGGGCGCGACGAGACGAAGCGCCACATCCCGCTCGGCCGCCAACGGGTCGAGGTCGTCGAAGTTGGCGATACGGGGGAGTTGGGGCACGGCGATCCGCACCGGCGCGCCTGTCCAGTCCCGGGCCCCGTAGCGGCCGCGCAGGGAGGCCGTGTCTTCGGCGGGCAGGTCGCGGGCCCCGTCGAACCACGGCACAACGCCGAGTGACGGCATGGTCGTCCGCTCCTCGATAAGCGGCAGCGCGTCGTCGAACAGCGAGGGATCGCCGCGGAACCGGTTGACGATAAAGCCCTTGAGACGTTCCCGCTCGGCATCGGGCAGCAGCGTCCATGTGCCGACGAGGGCGGCAATCACGCCGCCGCGTTCGATGTCGCCGATCAGGGCGACCGGCACGTTCGCCGCCTCCGCGAAGCCCATGTTCGCGATATCGCCGTCGCGCAGGTTGATCTCGGCGGGACTGCCGGCACCCTCGATCAGCACGAGGTCCGTGCCGGCGGACAGCCGTTCGAAGGCGGCGACCGCCGGGGCGAGAAGCTTCGGTTTCATCGCGTGGTAGGCGCGGGCGTCCGCATTGCCCACGACCGTGCCGTCGACAACCACCTGCGCACCGATATCCGTCTGGGGCTTGAGCAGTAACGGGTTCATGTCGGTCGTCGGGTCAAGGCCCGCCGCGCGTGCCTGCAGCGCCTGGGCACGGCCGATCTCGCCATAGATGCCGCCGGGGCCGATCGCGGGTGCGGCGTTGTTCGACATGTTCTGCGGCTTGAATGGACGGACCTTCAGGCCCTGGCGCGCGAACAACCGGCACAGGCCCGCGACGATCAGCGACTTGCCGACGTCCGAGCCAGTGCCCTGGAACATGATCGCGGGGGTCATGGTGAGGCGTCGGGCCGAGCTAGAACTCGATGCCCTTCTGCGCCTTCACGTCGTCGCGGAAGTGGTGCTTCACCATGCCCATGTCGGTCACCATGTCGGCGGCCTCGATCAGCTCGTCCTTGGCGTTGCGCCCCGTGACGACGACATGGAGGTCTTCCGGTTTTGCCTTCAGCCCGGCGACCACGTCGTCGATGTCGAGATGGTCATAGCGCAGGGGGATGTTGAGTTCGTCGAGGACGATGAGGTCGAACTGCGGGTCGGCGATCATCTCTTTGGCCATCTCCCACGCCGCGCTCGCCGCGGCGATGTCACGCTGCCGGTCCTGGGAATCCCAGGAGAAGCCTTCGCCCATCACACGGATCTCGATCTGTTCCGGGAAGGCTTCGAGCACCTGCCGTTCGCCGGTCTCCCACTTGCCCTTCACGAACTGGACGATCCCCACCTTCATGCCGTTGCCGATGGCGCGCATGGCGAGGCCCATGGCGGCGGTGGTCTTCCCCTTGCCCTTGCCGGTGTGGACCATCAGCAGGCCCTTCTTGCGGGTCTTTTTGGCGAGCATGCGGTCGCGCGCCGCCTTCTGCTTGCGCTTCTTCTCGGCCCAGCGGGCGTCGTCGGCATTCTGGTCGGTGTCGGTCACGCGGGGGTCTCCACGTTGGTGCGGGCGAGTTCGTTCAGCCGAGCATAGGCCGAGTTGGAGCGCGCCTGCCACATCCCGCGCTCGATCGCTTCCAGGAAGCGCGCCGCCATTTCACGCAAAGCTTCGGGATTGTGGTCGGCGAGGAACTGCCGGACGTCAGGATCGTCCAGGAACGCGGCGTGCACTGCGTCGAACTGGTCGTCGCGCACGGCGCCGGTCGTCGCGGCGAAGGCAAACAGGTAGTCCACGGTCGCGGCCATCTCGAACGCGCCCTTGTAGCCGTGGCGCATGACCCCGGAAATCCACTTCGGGTTGGTCACACGGGCGCGTACGATCCGTGAAATCTCATCTTCGAGGGTGCGTACGGCCGGGGCGAAGGGCCGGGAATGGTCATTGTGGTAGACGACGGGCCGCGTACCGGATTCCGCCTCCACGGCAGCGGTCAGGCCACCCTCAAACTGGTAGTAGTCGTCGCTGTCGAGCAGGTCGTGCTCCCGGTTGTCCTGGTTGTGAAGCACCGCTTCGACGTGCGAGAGGCGGTTTGCAAAGGTTTTCTGAGCGGGTACGCCGTACGCGTTCGCATTCCCGGTGCCCGTTCCGGCCCCATAGGCCCAGCCGCCCCAGGCGATGTAGGCCCGGGCGAGGTCTCCAGCGTCGTTCCACCCCTTTTCGTCGATCAGCGCCTGCAGGCCCGCGCCGTAGGCGCCGGGTTTGGATCCGAACACGCGATAGGTCGCCTCGCGCCGGGCGTCCGCTTCCGGGATACCTTTTTCAAGGGCGCTGGCGATGTCTTCGGCGACGCGGGCGGCAATCGGGTTGTCGCGGGGCGATTCGTCCTCGATTGCGGCGATCGCGGCCACGGCGCTGTCGAACAGGTCGACCAGACCCGGGAAGGCGTCCCGGAAGAAACCGGAAACCCGCAGGGTGACATCGATGCGCGGCCGGTCGAGCACCGAGACCGGCATGATCTCGAAGCCTGTGACCCTGCGCGAAGCGCTGTCCCAGGAGGGCTGGGCCCCGATCAGTGCCAGTGCCTGGGCGATATCGTCCCCGCCCGTGCGCATGTTGCTGGTGCCCCAGGCCGATAGCGCGACCGCCGTCGGCCAGTCGCCGTGCGCCTGGGCGTGGGTCTCGACCAGCAGCTGCGCCGATTTCCAGCCGAGCTCCCACGCGGCCGGGGTCGGCACCGTGCGGGTGTCGACCGAATAGAAATTCCGGCCGGTCGGCAGGACGTCGGGCCGGCCCCGGGTCGGCGCACCCGACGGGCCCGGCGCCAGAAAACGCCCATCGAGGCCGGTGAGAAGGCCGTCGAGTTCGGCTTTGCCGGACGCATCCACGGCCGGCGCGAGATTTCGTTCGACGGTTTCGAGAACGGCGGGCGTTCGTGACCAGCCGGGTTCGGGTTTCTGCGCGCCCGCAATCAGCCGCTCGGCGAGCAGTTCCAGCCGTTCGACCGTGTCTCCGGTTGACCGCCACGGGATGTCGTCGTCGAGAACACCGGGCCGGGCGCCGTCCCATGGCGCGGCGAAGTCGCAGTCCAGTGGATCGAAATCGAGGCCCAGATCGGCGGCCAGCGCACGGGTGATCGATGCGTCGCCGGTCTCGCTGCTGCCTCTCGGAAGCCGCGCAAGGGCGGTCAGCAGCCCGGTCCGCAGGTCGCCTTCGGGCGATTGCCCGAACACATGCAGCCCATCGCGAATCTGCAGCTCCTTCAGTTCGCACAGGTAGCCGTCGAGACGGGCCAGCGCGTCGGCCTCGCTGGGGTCGGCGTCGGCGGCGAAGCCGAGGTCCCGGTCGATACCCGTCTCGCGGACCAGTTCGAGGATCTGTGCGCTCAGGATCTTGAGCCGCCGGGGATCGACGTTCGCCGCTTCGTAGTACTCGTCGACCAGCGCCTCGAGATCCTTCAGGGGGCCGTAGGTTTCGGCGCGGGCCAGCGGCGGCGTCAGGTGATCGACGACTACCGCGCCTGCGCGCCGCTTGGCCTGGGTGCCTTCACCGGGATCGTTGACGATGAACGGGTAGATGTTCGGCAGCGGCCCCAGTGCGGCTTCCGGAAAACACTCCTGCGACAGGGCGACCGCCTTGCCCGGCAGCCATTCGAGGTTGCCGTGCTTGCCGAAATGCACGACCGCGTGGGCCGCGAAGGTCTCGCGCAGCCAGGCGTGAAAGGCGAGGTAGTTGTGGGGCGGCACGAGGTCCGGGTCGTGATAGCTCGCAGCGGGATCGATGTTGTATCCGCGCGCGGGCTGCAGCGCGACGGCGACGTGACCGCAACGGTAAGCGGAAATGGCGAAAGCGCCGCAGTCGGTGTGACCGGGCAGGAACATCGGATCCGCCTCTGGCGGCCCCCAGCGGTCCGTGACGGCGCGCCGCACCGCGGCGGGCAGGCCCGCGAAAAAGATCTCGTAGTCAGGCAGCGGGAGGGTCTCGTCGATCTTCCGCCCGGCGGTCCCGGCGTTGGTGGGGCCGTCCTGCAACCGGCGCACGAGCGCGTCGCCGTCGGCGGGAATGTCGTCGAGCCGGTACCCTGCGGCGTCCATGGCCTTCAGGGCGGAGACCGCGCCGGCGGGGGAGTCCAGCCCGACCCCGTTGCCGATCCGGCCGTCGTGGTTCGGGTAGTTGGCAAGGATGAGCGCGACCCGGCGGTCTGCCGCCGGTGTCCGGCGCAGCCGGGCCCAGTTGGCCGCGAGGGCGGCGACGAAGCCGATCCGGTCGGGCACCGGCTCGTAGGACACGATGTCGGTCTGGGCGTCGTTGTCGCGCCGGCTGGCGCCCTTGAAGGAGACCGCGCGTGACAGGATGCGGCCGTCGACCTCGGGCAGGGCGACGTTCATGGCGATATCGCGGGCCGAAAGGCCATTGGCCCCGTCGCGCCAGTTGTCGGCATCGGAGCCAGCGAACACCACCTGCAGGACGGGGGCATTGGTGCCGGCGAACGGCCCCCGATCGGTCTCGGCGCCCGGTGCGGAAAGCGCGAACCCGGTGGCGTTCAGGATGATGTCGGGAGTTGCTGCCGCGAAGGTGCGGGCGAGGATTTCGGCGGCAACCGGGTCCTTCAGGCTCGCGGCGTGGACCGGCAGCGGGTTCAGGCCCTGCGCGCGCAGTTCGGCGATCAGCCCGTCGACCGGCGCGACGTTCGCAGCCTGGACGAGCGCCCGGTAGAACAGGATCGCGGCGACAGGGGCGTCGGGGATCCATTGCGCACGTACCTCGTCGAGCGAGATTTCACCCGCGCCCGGCCAGTAGAGCCCGGCGCGCATCAGTGAAGCGGGTTCGTTCCAGTCTGTCTGGTGATCGAGCAGGCTCGCTGCGAAATCGAGGAATCCGGTGGCGTTCGGCACGCCGCCATGCACGAGGTACTGCCATAGCCGGTGGGTGGCGTCGGCGTCGAGGGTCGACAGGCTGGCGAGTTCGGCGTCGGGCTGGTCGTCGCCGGGCAGGAAAGCGACCGGAATATCGTGGGCGCGGCAGACGTTCGCGAGTTCGTCGACCCCGTACGACCAGTAGCCCCGCCCCCCGAGCAGGCGGCACACGACCAGCCTGGCGTGGCGCACGATCTCGTCGGTATAGAGGTCGACCGACATGTTGTGGCCGAGGCGCAGGTAGTTCGCGAGCCGCAGGGTCGGCGCGCCTGGGTCGCGTTCGAGGCGCGCCCGGTTGGCGGCGGCCAGGGCCGCGATCTCCGTGTCCGCCGCCGTCAGCACGACGATGTCGCCCGGGGTCTGGCCCAGGTCGATGGCTTCCGAGCCGTCGTCGACGGCGCCGGGCGCTGCAGCCAGCAGGTGCATCAGCGGATGGCGGCCTCGATCGCCGCACGGTCCATGCCGGCCCGGCCGATCACCACGAGCTCGGTGTCCGGGGTCTCGCCGGCGGCCCAGTCGCGGTCGTAGTAGCGCTGGAAGCGGGTGCCGACCCCCTGCACGACAAGCCGCCGGGATTTGCCGGGCACGTGAATGAAGCCCTTGATGCGGAAGATATCGTGGTTCTGAACGGCCTCCGCGAGCCGGGCCTCGAGAGCGTCGGGGTCATTGATATCGCCGAGCGAGACCACGAAGCTGTCGAAGTCGTCATGGTCATGGTCGTCGTCGCCGTCGTGATGGCTTGGGCGCGATTCCAGGTCGTCCTCGGCACCGGCTCCGAGGCCGAGCAGGATTGCCGGGTCCAGCCGCCCATGGGTGGCGGCCACCGACTTCACGCCGGGTCGCCGGTGGGGCGCGAGCGCGGCGTCCACGCTCGCGGCATCGCCGTTCACGAGATCGGCCTTGTTGACGACCAGCAGGTCGGCGCAGCTCACCTGGTCGACGAACAGTTCTTCCAGCGGGTTGTCGTGATCGAGCGACGGGTCGTCCGCCTGGGCCTGGGCGACGGCTTCGGGATCGTCGGCGAAGCGTCCGTCGGCGACGGCGGCCGCGTCGATCACCGTCACCACGCCGTCGACGGTCGTGCGGGCGCGTACTTCCGGCCAGGCAAAGGCTTTCACCAGCGGCTTGGGTAGCGCGAGCCCCGAGGTCTCGATCACGATGTGGTCGGGCGGATCGGGCCGGTCGAGCAGCGCGGTGATGGTCGGCAGGAAATCATCGGCGACGGTGCAGCAGATGCAGCCGTTGGCGAGTTCGACGATGTCATCCTCTTCGCAGCCCGGTATGGCGCAACCCTCGACGATGCCTCGGTCGATACCGAGGTCGCCAAACTCGTTGATAACGAGCGCAATACGCTTGCCCCCGGCATTCTCCAGCAGGTGCCGGATCAGGCTTGTCTTGCCGGCACCGAGGAAGCCGGTGACGACGGTGGCGGGGATGCGTTTCATGATGGCTCTCTTGTGACGCTCGGTTGGGCGTTCCGGCCCTCATACTTCGTCAGGCTCAGCATGAGGGCCTCAGCCTGAGCTTGACGAAGGGCGAGGCCCGACGTGTTTGAGTGAAATCGGAAGGCCTGCCGCGACGAAGTCGACCCGGTCGGCCTGGCTGGCGATCTGCTGGTTGAGGCGTCCGGCGGCATCGCGGAATTCGCGGCCCAGTTCGGTGCCGGGCACAATCCCGAGCCCGACCTCGTTGGAGACGCACACGACCGGGCCGCGCGCCCGGTCGAACGCATCGCGGAGAGATTCGGTTTCGGCTTGAACGTCGAGGTCCGCGTGCATGACGTTCGACAGCCAGAGGGTCAGGCAGTCGACCAGCACTGGCTCGCCGCTGGCTGTGGTGTCGACCACCGCGTCGCCCAGCGCAAGCAGCGTCTCGACGGTGCGCCACTGGTCACCGCGGCGCGCACGATGGTCGGCGATCCGCTGCGCCATTTCCCGATCGGCGGCTTCGGCGGTGGCGACATAGGTGGCCCGGCGCGCTTTCGTGTCGGCGTCCAGGTGGGCGACGATCAGTGCCTCGGCGTGCACGCTCTTGCCCGAGCGCGCGCCGCCCAGGACCAGGGTGAGGTCCGGGAGCCGGTCATCGGGCCGGGCATTGTCGTTCGAACTCGAACCTTGTGCTTCCAAGACGCCGTTCCTCCTCCCGAGGGCCGGGTGCGCGTTTATCGTGCGCCGAAGAGGTCTCCTGGCTTCGGATCGTCGGCCCGGGCGCGTCCTTCCCGGCGAACTTGTCGCCAGTGGATATCGCGCACGGCCTCACCGCTACAGTTGCGGGGGCAGCGCCGGCATTGGATCGCTCGTTGTAGGACGGGCGGGCCGCACCGGACTTCCCTGTTTCAGCGCTGCACCATTGCTAGCATGGCCGTGTGATCCGGGGCCAGCGTCGAGTCCATCGTCGGGATCTGGTTCATGTGGAAGACCGCCCACGCCCCCTCCGGATGGCTCGGCGTCGGTCCGAAGCGGTCGATCCGGGTGACCGAGCAGTTGTCGATCTGGCAGGCCAGCGCCGCCTCGGGGTCGAGGCCCAGCGCGTGGCCGATGGCGGCGCGGATCGTCCCGCCATGGGTGACCGAGACGATATCGCGCCCGATATGCGCTTGCGTCAGTCGGTCGATGACGGCGGCGACACGCACCATCAGGTCCGCGAAGCTTTCGCCGCCCGGTGCTGCCGTATGTGCGGGCGCGAGCCAGAACATGTGCTTCGGGTCCAGTTCAGCGAACACCTCCTCGCGCAACCGCCCCTGCCATTCGCCGAAATTCTGCTCGGCGAGGTCTTCCTCCACGTGGGGCTCGGGCAATTCGAGGCCGGCGGCCTGGATCGCCTTCGCCGTCTGGTGGGTCCGCTGCAGGTGCGACGTCACGAGGACGGCCTCCTTCGGGAGGAACCGCGCCAGCGCGGCGTAGGTCGGCGGGTCGTCGGTGTCTGCCAGCGGGTCGGTGTTGCCGTAGATCCGCCCGCCGGTCGAGCGGACCGGGGCGTGGCGCACCCACCACCAGCTTGTGCGTTGGGTCATATCAGACGCCCCAGAAGTGTGGCCTCGGGCAGGATGACGGCGCTGGCCGCGACGATGGCGGCGGTCTCCGCGACCTGCTGGCCGGCGCCGAGCACGTCGCCGGTCTGTCCGCCGATCTGTTTCAGGGCGACCCAGCCGACGACGAATGCGCCCAGCCCGCCGGCAGCAAGGACGACGACGAAGCCGAGACCCGCCGGGTTGAGCAACACCAGCGCCGCGAGCGCGGCCCCGAGCAGCAGCCCGGTCCAGCTTGTGCCTTCGGCGGGCGTGCCGGCTCCCGCGCCGAGGCCGTCGCCGCGCGCCGGTTCCAGCCAGCGCAGGGTCGGCGCGAACAGCGCACGGCTCCAGGTGGCGGCAGCGATCAGTGCGGCGGCGGCCGCGCTCGGGCTGACTTCGGCGATCGCGCCGAGCGCCGCGATCTTTGTGAGAAGGACGACCGCGAGCGTGACCACCCCATAGGTGCCGAGGCGGCTGTCGCGCATGATCCGGAGCTTGGCCTCGCGGTCGCCGCCGCCGCCGAAGCCGTCGGCGATGTCGGCCAGGCCGTCTTCGTGCAGCGCGCCGGTGAGCCAGATAACGGCGCCCAGCGCCAGGGTCGCGGCGGCGTAGCCCGGCACGCCCAGCCAGGACAGCAGAACGAGCACGATCGCGCCCGTGCCGCCGATCCCGAACCCGACCAGCGGGAACAGCCACATGGCGCGGGCAAGCTGGCCAAGCGTGTCCAACGGTTCGATCGGCGTCTCGTCCTCGGTGTCTTCGTCGATCGCCGCGCGGGGCACCGGCAGCCGTGTCAGGAACGCGACCGCGAGCCGGAACTGTGCGGCCATCGAAAACGGTTCGGTTTCGGTGTTTGCATCCATGGCGGACTTATAGGACAACGCCCGTCTTTCGGAAACGGCATCGGCGAACGGCCCCATGAACGACGGCAGCAACAGTGGAAACGGCGCGAACGGCAGCAACGGGTCGGGCCGTGGCGACGGCCCGGACTTTGCCGAAATCCGCAAGATCATTTCCGAATTTCCCGCGCCCGACGTCGAGGCGGTCCTGCAGACCCGCGAACGGGATGCGACCTTGACCAAGCCGCCGGGATCGCTCGGCCGCCTGGAGGAAATCGCCGAATGGGTCGCCATGTGGCAGGGCCGCACGCCGCCGAACGTGACCCACGCGCGGGTCGCCGTGTTTGCGGGCAACCACGGTGTGGCGGCGCGGGGCGTCTCGGCGTACCCGTCCGAGGTGACCGGACAGATGGTGCAGAACTTCATCGCCGGCGGCGCGGCGGTGAACCAGCTCACCGAGCTCGCCGATGCCGACCTGCGGGTCTACGAAATGGCGCTGGAAGCGCCGACGGCGGATTTCACGGAAGGTCCGGCGCTGAGCGAGGAAGATACGGCCCGCGCCATCGCCTACGGAATGATGTCGGTCGAGGCGGGGGTCGAGCTCATGGCCTTCGGCGAGATGGGCATCGGCAATACGACGTCGGCCGCGGCGTTGTGTCATGCGCTCTACGGTGGCGCGGCCGCGGACTGGGTGGGGCCGGGTACTGGCGTGTCAGGCGATGCCTATGCGGCGAAGGTCGCGGCCGTGGAAGCGGGCGTTGCGGCCAACGCCGATCTGCTTGGCGACCCGCTGCAGGTGCTGCGCGCGCTGGGCGGACACGAGATCGCGGCGATCGCCGGCGGGATCGTCGCCGCGCGGCTGGCCGGCGTGCCGGTGCTTCTCGACGGCTACACCTGCACCGCCGCCGCCGCGGTTCTGCACGCGATCGACGAACACGCTATCGACCACTGCATGGTGGGGCATCTTTCCGCGGAGCCGGCGCACCGGGCGCTGTGCGAGAAACTCGACAAGGTGCCGCTGCTGGCGCTGGCGATGCGGCTGGGCGAAGGCTCCGGCGCCGCGCTGGCGATCCAGATCGTGCGCGCGGCGCTTGCCTGCCACACGGGCATGGCAACCTTCGAAAGCGCCGGGGTCAGCGGCAAGGCGAACTAGTCGCGATAGAGTTCGCAGTCCCATTCGGCCGATATCATGTAGCGGGTGACATCGGTCCACCGCCCCCGGCCGTCGACCACGATTCCCGACGCGTATTGAATCCCGTCGACGGTCATCAGTTCGTCGACCTGGAATGACCAGGTGCTGTTCACCATTTGCGCCCAGGTATCCGTAACCGGGTCGTCCGGCGCGGGTGAGTTCAGGATCAAGACCGGTTCATCACGGCGGGGCGCGCAGGAGATGTAGTACTCCTTTTCCCGGTCGGGGCGCTCGCGGCCTTCGGCGGTGATGCAGTTTTCGCTGCAGCCTTCGATGTCCGGCGTCGAGTGCGCCCCGGAGGCGTTGAACATCAGGAAGGCTGCGCCGATTGCGCCCACAAGTCCAAGTGGCGAATGTCCGAGCAGAATTCTCATGCCACGCTCCGATATTCCTACCCGCAACTCACCGTTGGCAGATTCGGCCCGCCCGCGCGTTTGCTGCGGCGTTCGAACAGCAGCACGTCGCGCCATACGCCGTCGATGTGGCCGTAGCGTTCGCGCCGGCCGACCTCGCGGAAACCGCTCGCCGAGAGCAACGCGCGGCTGGCCGCGTTTTCCGCCATCACCTGGCCCTGCAGGGTCCAGTAACCTTCGCCTTCGGAGACCTCGATCTGGCGGTCGAGAAGCGCCGAACCGATCCCCTGGCGGTGCTCATCTGGACGAACGTAGACGCTGACCTCAGCGACCCCGGCCGCGCCTCACGTGTCCGGCACCGGCGACAGGGCCGCGAAACCGAGCACGTCCCCGTCCGCGCCGCGTGCGACGATCCGCCCGATCCTCAGGTGTCCCGCGTGCCACGCGCCCCATCGCGCCGGCGTCGTCGTGAAGGCGGCGAGGCCCGTCGCCAGGCCTTCGCCATAGATGGCACGGACGGCAGGCCAGTCGTCCCGGGTCATGTCGTCGACGGAGAAGGTCATCTTCGGATTCGGCAGGCGTTGCGGGTGGGCCTAATGTTGGCACAACGAACGCTCATAACGAACACTCATAAGGGGAGGAACAATCATGGCTAAACCGATCCGCCGCGTGGTGATGGGCCACGACGAGGACGGCCGCGCGGTTGTCAAATCCGACGGGCCCGCGCCCTTTGTCCACATCAACCCGCGCGACGAGAATGACTGGTCGACCGATCTCTGGCGCACGTCCGAGACGCCGGTGAAGATCGTGCCTGAACACGAGGAACCGACCCTCGGCCCGCGCCGCCAGATGCCGCGGCCGAACGGTACCGTGTTCCGGATCAACCATTTCGCGCCCGAGAGCGAGGCGGTGCGCAACCGCACGGTCGAGGAGGCGCGCGCGGCGTTCCGCGCGCTGGGCAACGAGCCGGCCTCGACCTACGGGCGCGGCGGGTCGCACCCGGCGAGCCACCGGACTGAGACCCTCGACTATGCGCTGATCCTGTCGGGCGAGATCACCATGATCCACGACGATGGCGAACTGCACCTGACCGCCGGCGACGTGGTGATCCAGTGCGGCACCAACCACGCCTGGTCGAACCGCTCGGACGCGCCGTGCGAGGTGATGTTCGTGCTGATCGACGGTGAATTTGATCCGGATCTGGCGGCGAAGTTCCAGACGGACTAGCCGTCAGGACGTGGCGTCTTGCTCGTGGGCGGCGATGCTGCCCTCGGTGAAGAGATACTCCTTCAGTTCCTTGTCGAAGTGTTCGTTATTCCGGCGCAGCCATTCGAGCGCCATCGCCGCATGCTCGATTTCCTCGCGCATGTTGTGGAGCAGGATGGCCTTGAGCTCGGCGTCCTCGCAATCGTCGGCGCGCTGGCGGTACCAGTCGACTGCCTCCAACTCTTCCATAAGCGAGACGATGGCGTGATGCATCGACAGGGTTTCGGTGCTGAGCCGCTCGCGCGGCGCGTGCAGGGTGTCGCTGGCCATGGGGTAATCCTTTCTTTCGGGTGTGGCCGGAGCCGGCGGTCATTCTCCGCCGGCGAGTAATAGCCCACGGCGGCGCGCCACCTGGAAACTCCAGAGGAAGGCGGCAGCGCCGAGGGAGAGATAAAGAATGTTCAGGCCCAGCGCCGCGGCGAAATAGTCCCAGCGGAAGACGCCGTCGAACAGCACCGCGCGCATGCCCTCGAACACGTAGACGGGCGGCATCGCGAAGGCGACCCACTGCAGCCAGACCGGCAGCACGTCGACCGGGTAGTAGACGGCGCTGACCGGGATCAGCAGGAAGATCACGAACCAGGCGAGGCTTTCGCCGCCGAGCCCGACGCGCAGCAGCAGGGCGGTCACGACCATGCCGACGGCCCAGCCCATCACCAGCAGCATGGCGAAGAAGGCGAGCAGCGGCAGGCCGATGGTGAAGACGTTCCAGGCGAACAGCGGGATGGCAAGCAGGGCGGCGGGGAGAATGCCGATCAGGGTGCGCAGCAGCGAGATCGTCATCAGCGCCGCGACCATCTCCGCCGGCCGAAGCGGGCTGACGAAGAGCTGGCCCAGGTTGCGCGAGTACATCTCCTCCAGAAACGACAGCGTGTAGCCGAGTTGGCCCCGGAACAGGATGTCCCAGAGCAGGACGCCGGTCAGCAGGACCCCGGCCGCCTCCGCGACCCATGTCGAGGTGTCGCGCAGGTGCAGCGTGATGAAGCCCCACATGATCATCTGGATCGTTGGCCAGTACATCAGCTCGACGATGCGCGGCCACGACCCGCGCAGCAGGTACCAGTAGCGCCGCACCATCGCGAAGACGCGCCGCGCGGAGAAGGCGTGGATGCGTTGCGGTTCGGCAGTGCTCATTGGGCGGCCTCCGCCGGCGGCGCGTTCTCGCCGCCGGGCGTGCGTGCGATATCGAGAAAAACCTCCTCCAGGGTTTTGCGGCCGTAACGCGCGATCAGGTCGGCCGGCGGTCCCCGGTCGACGATCTCGCCCGCGCGCATCATCAGCACGTCGTCGCACAGACGCTCCACCTCGGCCATGTTATGGCTCGCGAGCAGGATGCTGCCGCCGCTGTCGCTCCGGTAGGTCTCCAGATAGCCGCGAATCCGGTCGGCGGTATCGGGGTCGAGGCTCGCTGTGGGTTCGTCGAGCGCCAGGAACTCCGGGTTGTTCAGAAGGGACTTCGCCAGTCCCACCCGGGTCTTCTGGCCCGCCGACAGCCGCCCTGACGGGCGCGACAGCAGGGGCGCGAGGTCGAGCGTTTCCGCGATCTCGGCGATCCGCGTCTTCGGGTCCGGCACCTCGTAGAGCTCCGCGTAGATCCGCAGGTTCTCCGCGATGGTCAGCCGGTGCGGCAACTCCATGTAGGGCGAGGAAAAGTTGATCCGGGGCAACACCCGGAACCGGTGCGCGAGCATGTCCTCGCCCAGCACCTCGATCCGGCCGCCGCTGGGCAGCAGCAGGCCCATGACCATGGCGATGGTGGTGGTCTTGCCCGCGCCGTTGCCACCGAGCAGGCCGACGCAGGTGCCGCGTGGAATCTCGAAGGATATTTCATCCACCGCCGTGACGGGCCCGAAGCGCTTGGACAGGTTCTCGACTTTGACGGCGGCGGTCCGCAACATGGCTATCCAGTATCAGGATTTGACAGGACCGCGCTTGGACATGGCCCAGACCGACCTTACACCCGGCAACGCGGAAAATAGGCTGTCGTCGCCGGTCGGACAACATTCGCGGGCCCGCCAGGTCCGCCTGCGCACGCTTGTCTGGATCCGGTGGATCGCCATTGCAGGGCAGCTGGCGGCGCTTTTGATCGTGCAGTTCGCCCTGGGGTGGGACCTGCCGATCGACGCCGCCCTGGGCGCGGTCGGCGCGTCGGTGCTGATCAATGTTGTGATGACGTTCCGCCGCCCGGCGCTCGGTCGTCTGGGCGAACTGGAGGTGGCGGTCTATCTGGTGTTCGATATCGCCCAGCTGACAGCGCTGCTTTACCTGACAGGCGGGCTCGGCAACCCCTTTGCGCTTTTGTTTCTGGGGCCGGTCACGGTGTCGGCGACGATCCTCAGCCGGTCGGCGACCGCGTTGCTGGCGGCGCTGGTGGTGGCGGCTGCGTCGCTCCTGGCATTCTACCACCTGCCGTTGCCGTGGGAGGCACCGGGCCTTGACCTGCCGCCCCTGTATGTCGGCGGGCTGTGGGCCGCGCTCGTTGTCGGGACGCTGTTCCTGGCGGGCTACGTCAGCAGCGTCGCGAGCGAGGTGCGGCGTATGTCCGATGCGCTGACGGCGATTCAGCTCGCGCTGGCGCGTGAACAGCAGCTCTCCGCCGTGGGCGGGCTGGCGGCGGCGGCGGCCCACGAGCTGGGAAGCCCGCTGGCGACCATCTCGGTAACCGTTAAGGAACTGACCCACCAGATCCCGCCGGACAGCGTCTACGCCGAAGATGTTCGCATCCTGCAGGCGGAGGCCGATCGCTGCCGCGATATCCTCGCGGAATTGGGTCGTGTCCCGGACACGTCCGATCCCGGCGACCCCATGTCGGTGGCCATGTTGTCGGATGTGGTTGCGGCGGCGGCCGAGCGCCATCGGCGGGACGACATTGCCATCGATATTCTGGCTGCCGCTGTCGACGACAGCGACGAGCCGGTCGTCCCGCGGAGCCCGGAACTGCTTCATGGCCTCGGCAATGTGATCCAGAATGCCGTTCAGTTCGGACAAAGGAGTGTTTCGGTCGAAGTTTCCTGGGACGAGAGCGAAGCGCGCGTCGAGGTCCGTGACGATGGGCCGGGTTTCTCGCCCGGCATTCTCGATCGCATCGGCGAACCTTATGTCTCGATGCGGGGTGACGGCATGGGCCTGGGTATTTTCATTGCCCAGACCTTGCTGGAACGCACGGGCGCCGCGCTTCATTTCGGCAACATGCGCGATGCGGGCCGGGTCGCGGGTGCCGAGGTGGTGATCCGCTGGCGCCGCGCGGTGCTTGAAGTTGACGAAGGGAAAGGCTAGTCGAACGTCATGGTTGAGGTTGAGGAACAGGGTGCGACGGTGGCGGGTGACGCTTCGCTGCTGATCGTCGACGACGAGGCGAACCTCCGCAATCAACTCGCCAAGGCGATGGAACGCCGTGGGTTCGAAACGAACGTGGCGGAATCGGTGGCCGAGGGCCTGCGGGCCGTTACCGCGCATCCCCCCAAATATGCGGTGATCGATCTCCGGCTCGGCGACGGCAGCGGGCTCGAGGTTGTCGAGGCGTTGCGCGAAGCGCGCGCCGATGCACGCATCGTCATGCTCACCGGATACGGCAACATCGCCACCGCCGTGGCTGCGGTGAAGGCGGGCGCCGTGGACTATCTGCCGAAACCCGCCGACGCGGACCAGGTGGCTGCGGCACTGCTGGCGGAAGGAGAATCCCTGCCGCCGCCGCCGGACCGGCCGATGTCCGCTGACCGAGTGCGCTGGGAGCATATCCAGCGCGTCTACGAGCAATGCGACCGCAATGTTTCGGAGACGGCGCGCCGGCTCAACATGCATCGCCGTACGCTGCAGCGGATTTTGGCGAAGCACGCCCCACGCGAATAGCCCGCAGCGACCGCCGTGCCCGATCAGCCGACATCGCTGGCATTTGCCGGACGCGGGCGCGAACTCGTTGTCTCGATCGCCGCGGATGTCGATGCCGATGCCTTTCGGAAGGCGGCGGGCATTTTCCTTCCCGGTTGGGAAATGCGCGATATGGCGCCCACCGGCAAACCCGATATATCAGTCACATTCTCACAAGGCCTTTTCACGATCCGTGCGGAAAGCTGGCCGGGAGGGGAGTCTGTCGCGGCCGATCCGAACAACGCAGCCAACGCGCTCGCGGGTCTTCTCATCGATGCGGTTCTGGCTCATGGCATGGCGGCTTACTGTCTGCACGCGGCGGCCGCTGAAATCGGCGGTCGTGCCATTCTGTTTGCCGGTCGCGCGCAGGCAGGCAAGTCCACTCTGGCGCTTCGGCTGGCCGCGCGGGGACGTCGGCATCTGTCCGACGACCG
The DNA here is from genome assembly GCA_965222215.1 of Alphaproteobacteria bacterium. Classification (GTDB taxonomy): domain Bacteria; phylum Pseudomonadota; class Alphaproteobacteria; order UBA6615; family UBA6615; genus JABJAG01. The sequence continues at coordinate 144,591 of OZ244931.1, forward strand.
GATCCTGCTGCTCGATGAATCTTCGCCCTATCGTGTGGGCGCGCTGGGCCTGTCTGCCAAGGCCCGCAAGCCGTTGCCGCCCGGCAAAGGGCTCACAGATCTGGTGGAGATGCGGTGGCACATGGTCGATGAGACAATCGCCTATCTCCATCTTGAGCATGACGAGGCGGCGCGGTTCGGCGACGAGCTGCCGTTGGGCGCGATTATCGTGCCGCGTCGGCGCGAGGTCGCCGACACCGTTTCGCTTCGGCATGCCGCGCCGGGCGACATCGCGCGAACCCTCATCGAGGAGACGACCTCGCCCGCAGGCCCCGGCGCAATCGTTGCGGCCATGACGCAGCTTGCCGATAACGTTGAGGGATATATTTTGGAGTATGAAGATGGCGAAGCGGCGGCGGATGCGCTGCTCGCCAAGTTTGACGGATAGCAATCGATGAGCGCCACCGAACAGCTCCGCCTTGTACGCAATCCCGCCGTGACGCAGACGACGCTCGACGACGACGTGTTTCTTGTGGAACCGGCGAGCGGCGAGGTGTTCTACCTGAATGCCGTGACGAGTGGTTTGTGGAACCTGTTCGCCGAACCTTCGACACGTGCCGACGCGCTCGATACCTACCGTGCGGCATTTCCGGACGCGCCCGACGATGATGTGTCAAAAGACGTAAGCGCCGCGATCGACGACATGCGCGCGCGCGACCTGATCGTTGAGTACGCCTAGCGTTCGCGGAACGCGGTTTCGGTGGTTTGCGCCACACGGTCCGTCAGGAAGCTGAGTACCGTGCGTTCGCCGATCTTCAGATCAGCCGTGACCTGCATTCCCGGCACTACCGGCTGGTCCTGCGGCGTCGGGCCGAGGTGGGTCTTGTCCGTCTTGATGAGCACCACGTAGTTGAACACGCTGCCTTCGCTGCCCGGATCTTCCGTGGCGTCGGCCCCGATCTGGCTGACCTTGCCCTTCAGGGTTCCGAACTTCACGAAGTCGTAGGTGTTCACCCGGATCTCGGCTTCCTGGCCGAGTTCGATGAAACCGATGTCCTGGTTCGAAACGCGGGCCTCGATGATCAGCGTGTCGCCCGTGGGCACGATATTCATCATCGGCTCGTTCTCATCGACGGACTGGCCGACGCTGGTGACATTCAGATTCTGGACGATCCCGTCGACCGGCGCGCGCACGATCAGGCGCACCTTGCGGTTCTCGGTCTGGCTCAGCTCCCGCGCCAGGCTGTCGCGGGCCTGGCGTGACTGGACGAGGCGTTCGAGCACGTCCGAATAATATTCTTCCTGGACCTGCTCGCGCCGTTTGCGGGCTTCTGCCAGCTGCGCTTCCTTGGCCGCGAGTTCCTCCCGGCGGCTCGCGAGCTGTCCCTGGGATTCGACAAGTTCGTTCTTGATCGCGAGGTAGCGCAGGCGCGAGTAATAGCCGCCTTCGGTGGCTCTCCGTGTCGCGTCCTCCTGGTCGGCGCGAATGGCGACGGTTTCCTCCAGGCTGGATATCCGGTCGCCCAACGCGGCCGCTTCGCGTTCAAACCGGATGACGGCCTCGTCGGCGGCGCGTTGCCGCGCGGCGAAGCCGGCGCGCCGCGACTGGAAGAGGTCGCGCTGATTTTTCAGCAGCGATGGATTGACCGCTTCGAGGTCCTTCGGGAACACGATCTCAGACGCGTTGATGGATTCGGCTTCCAGGCGTGCGGCCTGTGCGGCGAAGGTCGCCCACTCTTCACGCAGGCGCTCGACCTCGTCCTCCAAAAATTCCGGGTCGAACTCGATGAGCGGTGCGCCGGCGGCGACGCGCTGGCCCTCGACAACGAAGATTTCCGCGATGCGGCCGCCTTCGGAGTGATTGATGATCTTCACGCGGCTGTCGGGGCGGACGCGGCCCGGCGCGGTGGCGACCTTTTCCACCGATGCCAGGGCGGCCCAGGCCAGCGCGATGATGACGAACAAAGCGATCGCGATCAGCAGAATTCGCGCAAGGGGCGAATGTTCGCGCGCCGCGATTGCCTGGGCGTCGGGCAGGAAGTCCGCATAGCGGGCGGGTGCAACCGCGCGGCCGAAGCCGCCGCTTTGCAATGCCAGGCTCGTGCGGCGGCCGCCATTGCCGTCGTCGCCGTCGTCGCGCCGCCCGAACGGTAGAATACTGCCCAGCCTCATGCGATCACCGCTCCCCGGAGCCGTCCGGAGGGTTGTTGTCCTGACGTGCCACTTCTTCTTCCTGCTGCTGGCGGCGGCTTTCATTCATCCGGTCGCGCGCAAAGGGAATGACATCGCCGGGTTTGCCGACCTTCTCGATCCGCCCATCCTGCATGAACGCGACCTGGTCGCAGATCGCGAGCGGCGCCGTCCGGTGAGTCACCATCACGATCGTCCGGTCGCCACCGACCCGGCGGAGATTGCGCATCACCATTTCCTCGGACACGAGGTCGAGCGCGCTGGTCGCTTCATCGAGAATGATAAGGCGCGGGTTTCGGATCAGCGCACGTGCCAGCGCGAGCAGCTGGCGCTGGCCGGAGGACAGGCCGATACCGCGCTCGGCAAGCACGGTGTCGTAGCCGTTCGGCAGACGCTGGATGAAATCATGTGCGCCGACGAACCGCGCGATCGCCACGACGCGCATCGGGTCCTTCACGGGCATACCCATGGAGATGTTGTCGCGAACCGAACCGGCGAAGAGCTGAATCTCCTGCGGCACGACGCCCATCTGCTGGCGCAGTGTCGGCAGGGACATGTGGGAGATGTCCGTATCGTCGATCAGGATGCGCCCGGCGTCGGGCTCGTAGAGCCCCTGCAGGAGTTTGACGAGCGTGGATTTGCCTGAGCCCGATGGGCCGACGATCCCGATAATGCCGCCCTGGGGAATAGCCAGATCGACGCCCTCGAGGATTGGCCGCTGGTCTTCGGCGAAGCGGAACGACACGTTCTCGAAATCGATCTTGCCGCGGATCGGCGGCATTGGAGCCGTCGCGCCCGGGGTCGTGTCCGCCTGCTCGTCCATGATGTCGTCGAGGCGTTCGAAGGCCGCGCGCACTTCCTGCAGCTGGTGCCAGGCACCGACGACCTGTCGCACCGGTGCGATCGCGCGGGTGGCAAGAATGTTGGCCGCGATCAGCGCACCGATGGACAGCTGGTTCTCCAGGATCAGGAACACGCCGAGCACGACCACGCCGTAGGTCACGATCTGCTGCATCAACGAACCGACGATATTGACCACGTTCGTCTGGTTGTGAGCCTTGAAGCCTGTCCAGGCGCCAAGGGCGAGGCGCTGGCTCCAGCGATTCTCGACATCGGATTCGAGGCCCATGGACTTGATCGTCAGGGCGTTGTTGATGGTCTCGTTGAGGGCGGAGGCCTTCGCGGCGTGGGCCACGAAATCCTGCTCGATCAGGTCTTTCTGTTTTTGGTGAAAGACGATCGACAGGATCAGGAACACCGGCATCGTCGCGGCAACGAGGATTGCGATTGGAAAGCTGATGAAAAACAGCGCACCGAGAAACAGCACGACGAACGCCATGTCGACCAGCGTGATCGGCATCTGGCCGGAAAAGAAATGACGGATCGTGTCGAGCTGGCGCAGCCGTTCGGTGATAACGCCGGTCGGGGTCTGCTCGAAGTGCTTGTACGGCAGGTGTACGAGGTGGTGCACCACCTCCGAGCCGATCAGCGCATCCAGCCGCGCGCCGGTGTAGCTGGACACGTAGCCGCGCACGGCACGCAGCACCACGTCGAACAGGGCGATCGTGACGACGGCGATCACCAGCACCCAGAGCGTCTCGAGCGCGCGCTGGCCGATGACCTTGTTGTAGACGGTCATCATGAAAAGCGGGCTGGCGAGCGCGAAAAGGTTGATGAACACCGAGGCGAGCACGAGCTCCCCAGCGATGGACTTCACCCGCTGGCCGATCATCGAGCGCCAGTTGGCACGCGGCGCGACACTGTCTTCGGGTTTCACCAGAATGGCGCGGTCGGCGAGGTTGGTCGCCGCGCCCGGTTTCACGCGAACGGATTGTTCGGCAATGGGATCGAAGATGACGAGTTCGTCGCCGCTGCGCGACAGGACGAGCGCGCTCGGCCCGCCGTCACGCCCCAGGAGGACGAAGGGCACCGGCAGCTCATGGGCGGCATCGACATCGAACGGCACTTCGCGCACGGCGTATCCCAGGCGCGTGGCCGCGCGCGCGAAAGTTTCCGCCACCATGCCGTTCTCGGGAATCGGGACGGCGGATCGGATATCGGGTGCGGGAACGGGGCGCCCGTAGTGTACCGTCAGACGGATCAGACAGCGCAGCAGGGTGTCCACGGCCACGCGTTCGCGCGCCCGCGGCTCTTCTGCGTTGTCACGCGGGACCTGGACGACCTTGCCCGACCGCTCGTCGGTTTCGTCGTCATGGTTTCGCGTGTCTTCTGGCGCGTCGTCTCGCGACATGAATTGCCTATTACTCGTGGGCCAGGGCCGATTCAGTTCATTGAATCAGGAATTTAGCGCACGAAACCTAGCAAAAATCGGTTAACAAACGTAAATTTAATTGTGCGTGATGTAACGGTTTCGTCTTTCCTGTTTCATGCGCGCGTGAACGGAGTAAACGGGACTACGGTTCTTGTGGTTTCTTTGAGGCTTTTTAACCATTGCGGATCAGCTTTTGTCGTGTTCGTTTTATTTTCATCTGGATGGAGGGCGTTCGCATTGCTATATGGAGAAGTACGAAACGCTCGGGGGAGGGTTTCTATCCGTACCGCATGTACAAGAACCCGGATGTGAGAACATGAACGCTCCCCTGTCCCGCAAACTCCGTTTGTCCGCCATTGGCGCTGCTTCGATCGCGGCTGCCTGCCTGACCGTCGTGTCCGGATCGGCGTTCGCCCAGCAGAATGAGAGCCTTGTCCCGGAAAACGTGATCACGAGCGCGGGCAATCGCTCCGTCGAAGGCCGGCAGGCCATCCAGAGCTATCTGACGTCGGGCAACCCTCGCCCGCAGGAGATCGCGGCCCGCGCCGTGGTGGCGATCAACGAGCTCCAGCGCAGCGGCAACTTTACCGATCCGTCTGAGCTGATTGCGGCCGCCGACCGCATCGCCCAGGTCGCAACGCCGGCCCTGTGCCCGCCGAAGGTCATGAAAACATTCGTCGATCCGGGTTTCTCCCTGCCGCCGAATGCGCGGGGCTTCGATTTTGGGCCGCGCGACTCCCGCGCCATGGCGGGCTTCCAGAAAGTTTCGCCGGGGGACAACCGTCTGCGCGGCGGACAGCCGCGCGCGTTGCAGCGCCCCGGAAACAACAGCCTGCTCTCCGACGGGGTGGTCGGCCTCAACAAGTTCGTGACCCCGATGGAGAACGGGTCGCACCGCGTCCTGCTCTTCACCGACGACATCGGCAGCGAAGACACCTATCTCTCGCCGCTCGGCGGCAAGGTGATCGTGAACGGCCGCGAAATCGCGCTGGGCGATCATCCGCCCGAAGAATGGCTGCCGCAGGCGGTCCTCGCCGCGCCGGGCAGCAACCCGACGGTCACGCGCACCGAAGTCAACGGCCTGAACGTGAACGAACAACGCGGCGGCGCGCTGATGGTTGAGGTCGAGGTGACCAACGGCCAGCTCGAAATCGAACTCATTCCGCCCGGCGGCGGCGAACAGCAGCGACAGACCTACATGGTCGGCGCGATGGTGGAGCCGGTCACCGACGCTCCGGCGTTCGGCCGGCATCTCGACGCATCCGAAGCCGTGCTGGACACCGAAGAGTGCCTGGAGCTGGAAGCCGACATCACAACGGCGCTCGCCGACCTGCTCGAGGAAATCGAGCCTGCGGCCGGCCCCGAACTGGAACTGCTCGACCTTCCCGAGCCCGTCATCGAGGACGGGGACTCGGCCAGTCCCGCATAATCCCAGGGGTTTATTGAGGGCGTGAACAGCAGAATGCATAAACGCCGCTCCTTCCGCTTCCCTGAGGGTCTCCGGATGGGGCGGCGAATGATTCCGGCGGCCACATCGGTGGCCGCCGCGGCGTTGCTTGTCGCGTCCCCCCTGCAGGCGGCGGATCCGCCGGATGCCCAGATCGAGAGCGTGCGCGGGATCGGCACGTTCGAGCGTGATCCGATCGGGATCGAACTCGACCGGCTCCTCGAGCTGCCCTTCGATCTCGCCGAGGACGGCGATCACGATCCCGACGAGACGCGTCCGCCGGTTCTCAGCACGTTCACGGTCTTTCCGACCTTTGAGGTGGACCTGATCTACACCGACAACATCTTTCGTTCGTCCACCGACGAGAAGACGGACCTGATCACGATCTACCGGCCGATTTTCGAGATCCAGTCGGATTGGGAGAATCATTTCCTGTCGTTCAACGGTCAGGTCGATATCGGCCGCCACTTTAACAATCCGATCGAGGATTACGAGGACTACACGCTCGGCACCTCGTTCGTGCTCGATATCGACGAGTTCTCGTCCGCGTCGGCGCAGGCATCCCATTCGCGATCCCATGGCGAGCGCGGAGACATCGACGACCCCGGGCAGCAGATTTCGACCGATATCCAGTACACCAACACCGTGTCGATTTCCGGCACGCGGCAGATTCCCGACGGGCTGGAACTGGACGGCTCGCTGACGCTCACCAAGATCAGCTTCGAGGACAACGGCCCGATCGATAACTCGGACCGGTGGCGCGACGAGCTTGGTGCTTCCGTGCGTGTGGGCTGGGAAATCGAACAGGGCACATCGGTGTTCGTGTCGTCGGGTGCGACACTCACGCGATTCCGCGTGGATCTGGACAATTTCGGCATCAACCGCGATTTCGACGACTATCAGATCGCCGCCGGCCTGCGTCTCGACCCGTCGCCGATCTCATTCCTCGAATTCCTTGCCGGTATCACCCACCGCCAGTTCGTGGACGCGTCTTTCGTGGACGGCACCGACTATCTGGTCCGCGCCTCGGGTCTCTGGAACCCGACGTCGGTCCTGACGATCAACGGCAGCATCGACCAGTCGTTTACGCCGGCGTCCAGCCCCGGGATTTCCGGAACCTTGACGCGCACCTATGCGACCAGCGTGGACTGGACGCCCTGGGATCCGTTGATCCTGTCAGCCTCGGCGTCGTTGCGAAATGAAGTCTTCGAGGATGCGACGCCCGAGCGTTCGCGTGACTCGATTGTTCTCGGCCTGTCGGCGGACTGGGCGATCAACCGGAACTTCTACAGCTCCGTCATCGCGACCACGGAACTCCAGACCGGTGACCTCGACGTCGACGACGTGACCGAAAACAGATTGCAAGTCCGCCTTGGCGGGAAACTCTAGGAAGCTTAAAAGAGCAAATCCTCGGTGGATGGGTGAACAAAACATGACGCGCATAGTCTTGATGTTCGCAGCCGCTTTGTCGCTGGCCGCGTGTGATCTGATTTCGACGGATGTCGAGCTCCCGCTCGCGCCACAACAGATCGGCCTGACATCCCTGAACACCACGGCGAGCGCTCAGTACCGCCTGGGTTCGGGAGACCGGCTCGCGATCAGTGTATTCGGCCACCCCGATCTGTCGGGCGAGTTCGAAGTCGACGGCAGTGGTGAGATTGCCTATCCGTTGCTCGGTCAGGTACAGGCGCGCGGCCACACGCTTGAGGAGCTGAGCGCCATCATCACCGACGATCTGAACCGTGATTTCATCGTTGATCCGCGGGTTTCCGTCGAAGTGCTCAATTTCCGGCCCTTTTATATCCTGGGCCAGGTGAACGCGCCGGGCAGCTATCCGTATGTCTCCGGTCTCAATGTGCGACAGGCCGTTGCAATCGCCGGCGGGTTTACCCGACGGGCCGATCAGTCCGAAGTCGTGATTGTCCGCGAGATCGACCAGACCGACATCAAGTACGCCGCGACGCCGAATGCACCGGTATTGCCGGGCGATACCGTCGAAGTCCGGCGCCGCCTGTTCTAGTCCCAACCACAACCCGTGGTAGGGCCGGGTATGTCCGCACCGATATCTCGGATATAGCGCGGGGCAGGATTTATATACAAAATCAATATCTTGTTAACCTCAATTAAACGTAAGCCTTAAAAAGTTATTTACAACTTCGGAACACACTCCCATAGTCCGTCGTTAGTTGTGCGCTGAACTGCATAGTTTGCGTGCGCGCAAAGGGTAGTGCGTGTTTCCGCGGGTTTTCATAGGAGCTAAATTCGGTCTGCATAAACTGGCACGGTGATTGCTTATTTCCATGCCGAGGGGAAAATTCGGACGTTGATCATTCAACTTTTTGCGCATTGCAACATGCGCTCTGAATAACCAACTTCCGCGCTGCAACCCTCGCATTGTCGAATATCCGGACGATCACCGATGTTGCATGCGATTGAAGAAAGACAAATGAGTACGGTCACACAGTTTCCGACACAGGAATACGATCCGATGCAGGACCAGGGTAATTTCATGCCCGCGTCCGACACGGAGACGTTGAGCCTGCGCCGACTGTTGTCGATCGTAAAGCGTCGCAAGTTCCTGATCGCCGGGGTGATGCTCATCATCACCACCGTCGCCTATCTGATGATCCAGCAGATCACGCCGCTGTATTCGGCCAGCGCGAAGATCGTGGTGGAACCCAATCGCCAGAATATCGTCGACATCGAACAGGTGGTCAGCGGTGTGTCGCCGGACTACTACACGAACGAGACCGAAGCCGAAGTTATTCGCAGCCAGGCGCTCGCCTTCAAGGCGGTCGACCGGCTGAACCTGACGCAGTCGCCGCTCTATAACCCGCTGCTGCGCGTCCCGGAGCCGACGCTCAAGGAAGTCATCGTCAAGAACGTCAAGCTGCTCTTCCTGAACATCATCGGAACGCCGGAAGACATTGCGGAACTCGAGAAGGCGTCGTCGGCCGACCCGCATGCGCAAAGCCCGCTGCTCCAGATGCCGAAGGCCGAGCGCGAGGCATTCCTTCGCAAGAACGCTGCGGCCCAGTATCAGGGCGGCCTGTCGGTTTCACCGTCGCCGCGCAGCCGCGTCATCACGATCAGCTTTACGTCGACCGATCCGACGTTCGCCGCCGAAGCGGCGAACACCACGGCGAATCTCTATATCGAGGACCAGCTCGAAAGCCTGACCGCGGCCACGACCGACGCCGGACAGTTCCTGCAGAAGCGCGTCAACGAGCTTCGTGAGCGCGTCATCACCCAGGAGCGCGAAATCGCGCGCTATCGCGCCGACGCCGGGATCATCGACCAGGGCGGCATCACGGTCTACCAGCAGCAGCTTGCCCGTGCGAACGAGGAGCTCTCGGAAGCCCGGATCGCGCGCTCGGACGCCGAGGCGCGCTTCGACCAGGTCCAGGAACTGCTCCAGACCGGCAGTGGTCTGGAAACGGCGGCTGCCGTTCTCAGCTCCGATCTGATCGCGCGCCTGCGTGAGCAGGAAGCCGAGGTTATCCGTAAGGTCGCCGAGTTCCAGACCCAGCTTCGCCCGGGTCACCCGCGCCTGCAGCTGGCCGAGAACGAGCTCGCCGATCTGCGCGCCGCCATCGAGCGCGAAGTGCAGAAGATCGCGTCGAACCTTCGCAACGAAGTGCAGCTGGCACGGGTGCGGGAATCCAACGTGCGCGCGGAACTCGACCGGCTCGAGGGCACGCTCCAGGAGCAGAACGAGGCGCAGGCAACCCTGCAGTCGCTGTCCAGCGAACTCTCGGCGAACAAGCAGCTCTATGAGACTTTTCTCGAGCGCTTGAAGGAAACCGACATCCTCGAGAACACGGACCAGAAGGCCGATGCGCGGGTGATTTCCCGCGCCACGGTCCCCGGCGGCCCGTTCTTCCCGAACAAGCAGCTCATGCTCGCCGCCGCCGTTGTCTTTTCCGCCTTTGTCGGCTTTGCCCTGGCATTCGTGGCGGAGTTCATGGACAGCGGGTTCCGCTCGACCGCGCAGCTCGAGAACCTCAGCGGCGTCGCCGCGCTCGGCATGGTTCCGGCGCTCTCGAAGAGCCAGAGCGATGGCAAGCGGCCGCATGAGTTCGCGCTTGCGAGACCGAACTCGACCTATGGCGAAGCCATTCGATCAGTACGAACCGGTCTTATGCTGTCGTCTGTCGACAAGCCGCCGCGCACGATGCTGATCACTTCGTCGATCCCGGGTGAGGGCAAGACCTCGACCTCCCTGTCGATCGCGATGACGGCCGCAAAGTCCGGCCAGCGTGTGGTCATTATCGACTGCGACCTGCGCAACTCGAGCCTGCACGCCTATATGGACGTGCCGAACCAGCGCGGCCTGAGCGACTATCTTTCGGGCCAGGCACAGCTTGAGGACGTGATTGAAATCCATCCGTCCTCGACCCTGCACTACATCACGGCCGGTTCCCGCGCCCCGAACCCGACCGACATGCTCAGCTCGAACGAGATGCGGGAACTGATCCACCAGCTCGGCGAGATGTACGACATGGTCATCCTCGACACGCCGCCGCTCATGGCCGTATCCGACGCGCTGGTGCTGATGCGCGATGTCGACCGCACCCTGTTCCTCGTGCGCTGGGAGAAGACCCGCCGCGAAACCGCGCTTGCCGGTATCAAGCAGGCGCTGGAAGCGGGTGCAAACATGGCCGGGACGGTCCTCACTCAGGTCAACGTGAAGAAACACGCGTCATACGACTACGGGGATTCGGGCTATTACTATTACGGCAGCTATCGGAAGTACTACACCGAGTAGCCGCCCGGGCCTGCCGACCGGGAGGGCCGGCCGATGTCACAATCCAGATTGAGTGCCGCCCTGCTTTCCCTCGCCGTCGCGTTGGTCCTCGTCTTTCTTGCAACGCCGCGGTTGGCCTCGGGGCTGATTGCCGGTCCCTTCGACGATACCGTACGCGCGCTCGGTCGTGGCGATGCCGTGCCGGAAAGTGAAATCAGGTTTGCGCGATCCAGCCGGGTGGCTGCACTGGGGTGGTATTCCAGCGCGCGCTATGCGGCCGATCTCGGGGCGCTCAATTTCACGCTCGCCATCACCCAGCCGCGCGGCAGCGAAAAACGCAACACGCAGGTTGCCGACGCGATTGCGGCAGACCGTCACGCGGCGGAACTCGCGCCGACGGCGCCGTTCTCGTGGATGCGGCTTGCGCAAGCCAATATTGAACGCGGCGGTGCGCGCGCCGACATCGGGGACTATCTGCGGATGTCCTATCGCAGCGCCCCGAACGATCCGCGCCTCTTGTTGCCGCGCCTGGACCTCGCGCTCGCGGTCTGGAACGACCTTCCACCGGACGTTCAGGCTTTGACGGCGGAGCAAATCAGGCTTGCCATGAAATGGTTCCCGGAGGACCTCGTGCGCCGGACCCGCGCGCGGTACCGGTTGGCCCAGGTGCGCGAGGCCCTGCGTGACGACCCGGCGGTGCGCGCGCGTTTCAACCTGCTGTACTTCCGGCAGCGCGAACCCGCTGCCTGATACGTCCGTCGTCAGACGGGTGCCGAGCTCCGTCGGTGCGGGTTCGCCTGGGCGCATCCCACCGCGACGATGGCGGCGAATGTCAGGGTTACTGCAGGTATCTGCAAACTGAAATCGACCCAGGCATGGGTCGCGACGACGGCGATCGCCGATAGGCCCACGATGGGGAACACACCGTCCTCGTGTCGGCTGAAAACGCCGTAGAGACACCAGCCGCCGAGCCAGGCCAGCGCTGCCATGATCAGTCCGAACCCGATGACGCCGCCTTCCAGCAGCATCTCGAGGTATCCGTTATGGGCGCGCAGGAACGGGCTGGCCCGCGGTGAAAGAGCATCGCTTCGGTTCCGGATCGCAACATCCGCGAAGGTATTCAGTCCGCTGCCCAGCCAGGGGCGTTCGGCGATCGCGCCGCGCGTCATCTCCCAGATCTGTCCCCGGCCCGAGAGGTCGTCGTTGCTCTGGTTCAGGCGCAGCACCACTTCGCGCCCGCTGAAGCTGACCAGCACCAGCGCACCGACCAGAACCACGCCCGCAAACACGATCGTGCGGCGCACGCGCCGGCGCTTGTAGATCACGAGGCCGGTCAGGAAAACGAGGACCCCGACGCCGGCGCTCAAGATGCCGCCGCGCGACGCCGTCAATAGAAGCGCGGTCCCCGTAATGAAAAGCGCCAGAAGCAGGCCGAATACCTGGGGGCCCATGCTGTCGAGGATATGGGCGATGCCCGCCCGGTTCGCGATGCCCAGTTCCGCCGCCTCGTCAGCCTTGCGCGTAAGCAGGCCGAACGCGGCCATGATGACCAGGGCGGCATAGGTGGCGAAGTTGTTGCGGTTCACGAAGGTCGACGTGACCACGTTCTCATAGGCCCATTTGTCGAACCACAGGATCGTGTTCGACCCGCTGAACTGAACGGCCAGGCCGTAGGCGGCATAGGCGCTGCCGGAAATGACGATCGCCCAAAGCAGCTGCTTGGTGCGCCGGCGTGACCGGCAGAAATGCAGGGTCAGCCAGAAGACGGCGCCATAGGCGAGCAGCCGCATGGCACCGTCGAAAGATGCGTTCGGATCGAGGCTGATCGCCCCGCCGATATCGGGATTGTTCAACGCCGTGCCTGCCTCGGCCCACAGCGGATGGTCCCACCCGGACGGCGTGATGCCGCTGGCCTGCACGAAAAACCAGACGATCGCCAGCAGGAAGGCGACCGTGGCCGGCAGGTGTCGTTTCCACGGGATGCGAACGGCACCCGAAGTGCGCGAGACCCCGAATGCCCAGATGAGGAGAGTGACGGCCACGCCGATGGAGAGAAGGCTCCACGCCCATGGCCGGTTGCTGCCGAACGGAAGAGGCGCCAGGACGAGCAGGGCGAGAAGCGCGCCAAAGGCGAGACGCAGCGCAAAGGGAGAGTAAGGCTTTTTCGCAGGCATGCGCGCGGCCCGTCAGTAGGCGTTCTTGTTGATGAATCCGACGAAGATCGTGAGAAAGAGGATACGGATATCGAACAGGATCGACCAGTTGTCGATGTAGTGAAGGTCGTACTCGACACGCCGCCGCATTTTCTCCGGCGTGTCCGTTTCGCCACGCAGTCCGTTGATCTGCGCCCACCCCGTGATCCCGGGCTTGACCCGGTGCCGGGCGAAATATTCGTCAATGACCGCACCGAACTGCTCGTTATGGGCGACGGCGTGGGGGCGGGGGCCGACAAGCGACATCTCGCCCCGCAGGACATTGATCAGCTGCGGCAGTTCGTCGAGGCTCGATTTGCGCAGGAACCGGCCAACCCGCGTGATGCGTGGATCGTCTCGTGTCGCCTGTTGCACTTCGGCATCCGGCGTTTCGGCAGGCTGGGCGGTTTCGGCGCGCATCGACCTGAACTTGTAGACGGTGAACTCTTCGTTGTTGAAGCCGTAGCGCTTTTGCTTGAACAGCGCGGGGCCCCGGCTTTCGAGACGGATCAACAGGGCGATCAACAGCAGCAACGGCGACAGGAGCACCAGAAGCAGAAATGCGCCCACCCGGTCCTCGATGGTTTTCAGGATCAGGTTGCGGCCAGTGATCGGTCGCTCGAAGATATTGAGCATCGGTACGCCCGCCACGTTCGACAGGCTGCGGACGGGCAGCTGGAACGCGATCGTTTCCGGACACCATTTCACGTTTGCTGCGGCGCTCTTGAGGCTTTGGACCAGCTCCATGAGATCGCCGCCCGATCGCCACGGCAGGGCGACGATAATCTCGTCGACGCGGTGGTGGCGGACATATCGGAGCAACTCTTGAATATCGCCGACCAGCGGCACGCCCTCGATATCCCCCGGTACGCGCGACGCACGGCGGTCGAACACCCCCAGGATATTGACGCTGCGGTCGTCGACCGAAAGAAGCTCGCGGATCAGGCGTTGTCCGTACTCACCGGCCCCCACGATGACGACGTTCTGACGCAGGTCGCCGCGTTCGCGCCAGCGGGAGATCTGTATCGCCAGCAATATGCGCAATGTCAGCATGCCGCCGAGAACGGAGAAGAACCAGATGATCGACCAGGCACGCGAGAAGCTGTCGGTGATCTTCGTCATGAACGCCAGCGCAAGCAGGATCATCATGACGATGGCCCAGCCCGCGGTCATGCGTCCGGATTGGAAGAAGAAACGGTCGAGATTCGATTCTTCGTAAAGCCGCGCAATGTGGAAAATGATCACGAGGATCAGGACGGCCGCGAAAATGCCCTGCAGGTAGATATTCGGCAGATCGAGGTCGCCGTGCCAGATCCAGTAAGCCACCACCGCGAACAGGGCGACGATCACCGCATCTCCGAGCCGTAGGGCGACGGAGGCACCGGTCTGTAGATCGCCCGCAAATCGGTTGGCAACGGCCATGAAAACGCCTTCCTGTCGGAAACGACGCCGAAAATAGACGAAACGCCGTCACCACCGCAAACGGCATAAATCTCGGAAACACTTTGATTTTTCGTGTTTCCGGTATGTGTCGATACCCGCTAGCGGTGCATCCACCACGCTTCCTCGTTGATGGAGAAGATCGGCCGATAGTGGCGGATGACCCGGTGGCTCACCACGCGGTCGATCTGATTGTCGAGGATGAGTTCGTCCTGGCCGTGGCGCACGGCGAGCACCGCGTGGGGTATTTTCAGGTTTTCGTCGTTCAGCACCACGACGCGCATCTTCGACGGCGCGAACCCGAGGTCGCGCAAGGACATGTACTTGGCGATGGAATAGTCCTCGCAGTCGCCGTTCTTCTTAAAGAACTGGGCCGGTGACGCCCAGTAGTCCGATACGCCCCAGTTGATGGGGTCGAGAACATAGGCGCGCCGGTTGAGTTCGAGATTGACGAGGTGAAGTTGTTCGCCGCGCGGCATCGAACGCAAGCCGTTCACGAGTCTCTGCCATTCATGCATGTCGCAGTTGGAGACCGCGGTCGGGCGACAGGGCCGGCCCAGCGTCTTGCGCTCTCGCACCGTGCGGTCGATCGCGCCTTTCCACTTCGGGAAACGCTGTGAGCCTGTCCGCCGGACGTCGGTGAAACCGAATATGCCTTTCCCCTTGCGCGCCGGCAGCGAGGCATGAGCGCCTGATGGCAGAAGCATGCTCATTGCGCTGCCGGCAAGGAGCGCCGTTGCTGTGCGCCGGGAATATTGCATTGGCGTTGTCATCGATTTGGATCATGCCGTTGCAGCTTTAAGAATTTGCAAACGCGGCGGTCCTAGGATGCCGACGGAAACTGCTCCTGATTACACCACCGACATTTGCCATGACCGCGCCTCTTAAAGAAGAAACCGAAAGCCTCCGCACGGGCCGGGACACCCGCTCCGCCGGTGGGCTCTGGCTTTCTTTTTCGGCGCTCACGGCTTTTGCGGTCGCGGGGGTGGTGCTGGTCTTTCTGTGGATTTCCGATGAGCGTTCACGATCTCTGCGCGCGTGGCAGGACAAGCTCACGATTGTCGCGGAAAGTCGCGCGGCGGCTGTCGGTGACTGGGTTGCTGTACAGCGTGACGTGATCGATTCGCTGGGACGCGATGACATCGTTCGGCTCTATCTGTCGGATATCGTCTCCGCCGGCCGCGATCCGGAGGTAGATGACGTTCCGGCGCAAACCCAGTATCTCGCGAACCTGCTGGAGGTTACCGCGGGCCGGGCCGGTTTTTCAGCTCCCGCCGTAGGACCGGACGTGCGCGCGAATGTGGATCGTGTCGGCCGGGCAGGGATTGCGATTGTCGATTCCAACCTCGATACAATCGTTGCCACGTCCGGGCTGCCGCCACAGACGCCGGATCTGCGTGCCTTTATTGCCGGACGGATTGGACAGACCGGTTCCGCGATGCTCGGCCCATTCCCCGCTGACGCGGACGGAATGCCCAGCATGGCCTTTGCGGCGCCGGTCGTCGGTATTCAGAGCGAGACCCAGGCCGGTGTCGTTGTCGGCATCCGTCCGGTCGGCGATGCCCTGTTCGCCTTGCTGAAACAGCCGGGCGCTATCGAAGAGACGGCCGAGGCGATGCTGCTGATCACGGACGCGGCGGCGGTGCGCTATGTCTCCCCGCTGCGCGACGGCACGCCCGCGCTCGATCGCACGCGCGCGCTCGACACGCCCGGCCTGGCGGCGGCGTTCGCAATCCAGAATCCCGGTGGCTTCGGGGTGTTTCGTGACTACCGCGAGGCCGAGGTTCTCGTTGCGAGCCGCCAGGTGCCCGGGACCGACTGGATCCTGGCGTACAAGGTCGATCGTGCTGAAGCGCTTGGGGCGACCGACCGCCGCCTGACTCGCATGCTGGTCATCCTGCTGCTGGCTGTGGCCGTTGCGGCGGCGGGAATCATTGCGGCATGGCGTCACGGGGCCTCCCGGCGTGCCGCGGAAGCGGCGGAGCGGTATCGCGAACTGGCGGTGCGTTACGAGGCCCAGGCGAAATTTATTCGAAAACTGACCGATACCCAGCCGAACGCCATCATGATCGTCGATGCCGACGACCGGGTCACATTCGCGAATGCGCGGTTGGCCGACCTGGTCGGCGTGCAGGACACGGACGAACTCATGGGCAAAACGCTGGCGGGTGTATTCGGGCCCGCGGCCGCGCGGCGCTATGCCCGCGGTGTGCGCGAGGCGTTTGCCGAAGAAGCCAGCGTGACGAGGATCGACCGTATCCCGGTTGGCGATGGCGAGGGACACGGGAACGAGCAGGTCCTGCAGGCGCAATTCGTGCACCTGCCGGCGACGGGTCATGCATCGGCGGGCGTCCTCATCGTCGAGCAGGACATTACCGAGGCGATCTCCCAGCGTGAGCGGAACGAGCGTTTGCTCGAACAGCTTTCCGGGACGCTGCTGGCTATTGTCGACCGGCGCGATACCTACGCGGCCCATCAGTCGGCGCGCGTGGCGGAGGTGGCTTGTGCGCTCGCCGAGGAAATGTCCCTCGACGAGGTCTATGTGGACACCGTCGACAAGTCCGCGCGCCTGATGAATATCGGCAAGGTCCTCGTGCCGCGCCAGATCCTGATGAAGACCGGAGCGTTGACCGATGACGAAGCGGAGAAAGTGCGCCGTTCGCTGGCGGCGGGCATCGAGCTTCTCGCGGATGTCGAGTTTGCGGGGCCGGTCGTCGAAACCCTGCGGCAGACTCGTGCGCACTTCGACGGCACCGGCGACCCCCGGGGTCTCGCCGGCGACGACATCCTGATCACGGCGCGCGTGGTTGCCGTGGCCAACGCCTTTGTCGGCATGGTCAGCCCCCGCGCGCACCGTCCCGGGATGGCGTTTGACGAGACCGTCTCGATGCTGCTCGACATGGCGGGGTCGCGCTTCGACCTCGCGGTGGTCGGCGCGCTGATCAACCGGCTTGAAAATCGCGGCGGCCGCGAAGCCTGGTCCGGCTTCTCCAACCCGCCGCCGGGTATCCACGGGATGGTCGGCTAGCTGGCCGCAAAGCACGCTGCCCGTGTTATCATTCGGGCATGTTGAAGAAGCTGTTTTCCCGCGGTTCGGCGAACCAGGCGTCCGACTACACGGCTCCCGACAACTCGGTCATCTATGCCATCGGTGACATTCACGGCCGGCTCGACCTGTTGGAGGAGTTGGAACGGCGTATCGTGCGCGATGCGGAGACGCGCGGTTCGGACCGGCGGGTGATCGTGTATCTCGGCGACTATGTCGACCGGGGCTACGAATCGCGCGGGGTGATCGACCATCTCATGGGTGCGGGGCCGGCCGGGTTCGAGCGTGTTTTTCTCAAGGGCAACCATGAGGAATTCCTTCTGCGCTTCCTTGAGGATTCCAGTGTGGCGCGCGTCTGGTTCTCGAACGGCGGGGTCGAGACGTTGATGAGCTATGGCGTTGAAGTCTCGATGTCGCCGGCGGACGCCCCGCGCGTGCAGGCGGATTTCAAGAGCGCGATGCCCGAATCCCACCGCGATTTCATGGCGGCGCTGCCGACGACGCACCGCGAGGGCGGCTACACTTTCGTGCATGCCGGTGTGCGCCCGGGTGTGCCGCTCGACGACCAGAATCCCGAGGATCTTCTCTGGATCCGGCAGGAGTTTCTGGAGGATTCGAGGGACCATGGCGCCGTTATCGTCCACGGCCACACGGTGGAGGACAATCCCGTCGATCGTGCGAACCGGATCGGCGTCGACACGGGGGCGTATGCCACCAGCCGGCTCACCTGCGCCGTCCTTTCCGGGCGGGCGCGCGAGTTCATTTCCACCTGAATCATGGCCGACGCGGACATCTCCAGCGAAGACGGAGCGGCGATCTGGCGCGCCGTCGCGCGTGGCGGGACCGACGGAGAGTCGTTGCCTTCCCCCGCCGTCGACAGATTTTCGGAACTCGCTTCGCCGGTCCTGACCGATGAGTTGCTGGGCGGCGGGGTGCTGCCCCCGGATAC
Organism: Alphaproteobacteria bacterium; assembly: GCA_965222215.1. Classification (GTDB taxonomy): domain Bacteria; phylum Pseudomonadota; class Alphaproteobacteria; order UBA6615; family UBA6615; genus JABJAG01. The sequence continues at coordinate 162,853 of OZ244931.1, forward strand.
GGTGGCGCAGAGCCGTCTCAACAACCGTTTTCGCCTGGCGGCCCAGCGGGCCTGCCTTCGGACGATTCTGGACGCCGGTTTCGACGTGATCGGGATCAAGGGTTTTGCGCTCGCCCACATGATCTACCCCGACCCGGACATCCGCGCGGTCGGCGATCTCGATATTCTCGTGCGCGCGGCGGACCGGGACGGCCTTCTCCTGCACCTGGCTGAGCTCGGATATTCGTTCGAGCCTTTGCCGCGTCCCCCCTGGGGCTTCATTTCCGAGGCGAGCTATGCGCCGTTCGTATCGGCGGACGGGGCCTGCAATCTCGATGTGCATGTCCATCCGGATTGTTATCCGGCGTATCGCTCGCTGACGACCGCGCGGGTCTTTGCGGATGCCCAAACGATCGTCGCCGAGGATCTTTCGTTCCGTGTTGCCCGGCCCGATCATGCGTTCCTGCTGTGCGCGACCAATGCCGCGAAAGACAAGTTCGGACCTTTCGCCGCGCGAAAGATTGCCGACGCGATGCGGCTGGCCGCCCGGTATGAGCTCGACTGGCCGGGATTGTCGGGCATGGCCGAAGAGGGTGGCTTCGTCACGCCGTTCCGGGCCTTCTTAAAACTGCTGGCCGAACTCGGCGTGGCGCGAAACCGCCTGCCGGACGACACCGACTTCAAACTGCCGTCCCGTGCGCGTGAGGAATATCGGCGAATGCGCGACGAGACGTTGCGGCTCTATCCGTCGCAGCCCGGGCTGGGCGCCACATTGCGGCGGGAACTGCTGCTCAGTACAGAGCCGTCGGTGGGGCTGCGAAATGCTGCGTCACGACTGCGCGGGCTGGTTGTGCGCGACACGGGCGTACCGGTCCCGCCGGCTTGAAATCGGTCTGCAACCGGTTTGCGTCGATCTCTGGCGCTTTGATAGGTTTCCCGCGCGCCGTATCGGGCGCGGTTTGAGGCGCACAAACCCATGGCAAACACGTTGCAAGCGCGGCTGCGGCGCGGCCTGGGCGGCCAGGCTTTCTCGCAGGCGGTCGCGTTTTCGATCCAGATCGGCAGCGTGCCGTTGTTTCTCCATTTCTGGGGAACGGGATTGTATGGCGAGTGGCTCGTGCTGGCGGCGTTTCCCGCCTATCTCGTGATCTCCGATCTCGGTTTCACCACCGCCACCTCGAACGAAGCGACGATGCGGGTCTCGCGCGGCGATTTCGCCGGTGCGCTGATGGCGTTCCAGACCACCTGGGTGTTCGTCACCCTCATGTCGTTCCTGGTGGCCGCCCTGCTGGTCGCCGGCTCGTTCGTCGCGCCGCTCGCGATCTGGTTCGAATTTTCCCGCCTGACGAATTTCGGCGCGTCGGTGGTGCTGGCGCTGCTGTTGTTCCAGGTCCTGGTCAATATCCAGACCGGGATTGCCGCGGCGGGTCTGATCAGCGCGGGACAGTACGGCCTGCATGCGTTTTTGACCGCATTGACGCGGCTTGCCGCCTTCCTTGTCGTGATCGTCGTGCTGCTACTCGGGGAAGGCCCCGTGGCGGTCGCGCTGGTGATGGCGTCGATGGAATGTGTCGGTTTCCTCATGGTCCTTGGGTTCGCGCGCTATCACAGCAAATGGATGCACCATGGTTTCGGTCGGGTGTCGCTGCGCATGTTCCGTGAACTGGCGACGCCGTCTATCGGGTTTGCCGGTTTTATTCTGGGCAACGCGATCAGCATTCAGGGGCCGGTGATCGTCATCGGTGCGATCATCGGGCCGCACGCCGTGGCGGTTTTTTCGACCCTGCGCATCCTGGCCCGCGCGGTGGTGATGTTTGCCAATCTTGTTTTCGCGATCCTGCGGCCGGAGATCGCGATGGCCTACGGGCGTGACGACATTCGCCTGATGCAGCGCCTGAACGCGAGGGCGATTCAGTTTTCCGTCTGGCTGGCCGTGACGGCGTTCATCGTGCTGATGGTTCTGGGGCCCTGGATCGTGGAGATCTGGACGGTCGGTCGGATCGAGGTGACCCAGCCCCTGTTTGGGCTCCTGATGCTGGCGGGCATGGCGACGTTGACCTGGACGGGGACCGCCAGTGCGCTCTACGCGACCAACAACAATCAGGCGATTGCGACGATCTACGTCGTGGTGGCGAGTGCGGGCGTTGCCGCTTCGATCATGGCGGCGTTCGTGGTCGGCACATCGGGCGTGGCGGCGATGCTGGCCCTTTCGGAGTTGATCGTGCTCGCACTTGTTTTCGTCCAGACGCTGAACTTCGTCGATCAGCGCGCGTCTGAGATTCTGCGGCGCGTGATTATCCCGCCGACCGACACGTTGCGGCTTCTCTTTGTCCGCAAATAGCCCGGCCTGCTTGACCATGGACGGTGCGCGGACGGGCGGTACTCCGGCACGCAGAAATGCTTTGCCGCGTATGTGCGGGACAGGTAGAGGAAGACGCGGGACAGGCAGGACGAGCCCGTCGCACGGCACCGGAAGGGGCTCGGCATGAACGCACACGCCAATATGAAGGTGGTCGCGTCGAACGGTTTCGGCCGGTTCCACTTCCGGCTTGTGGCCACAGAAGCGGCACAGCGTGACGCGCTTGCGGCGTTCATCACCGCGGCGTATCCGACCACGGGGATATCGCGGACCCTGACCGCCGTCGGGCTGGATCGTTTCCCCGCCATCGCCCGCTTCCTGGCGCGGTCGGAGCCGATCCCCGCTGACAAGGCCCACGCGTTGTGGGCCGGCGAGCCGCTCTCGCAACTCGGTAACCGGACGCGCATGTTCAAGGCGCTTTCGGGCGGATTCTCGGACCGGCTGCATCTGGCGGCCCGTGGTTTGTATGCGGCGGGGGCGAGCCGTGTGCTGAAAGGACTGCCGCAACCCGATGGCGACGGTGTCTATCACTACCGGGCCGGGTTCGGCGGGAAATCCGTGGCGCTGGCCCGCTCGCGCGGTTGGGTCTGCCTGTGCGACCACTCGATCGCGCACCCGGCGGTCCTTGAATATCTGGTCGCGAATGAGGGACGGATGCCGCCCGCGGGAGAGGCGGGTCCGATCGATATCAATTGGCGGGCGATCCTGGAGGATATCGAACGCGCCGACCATGTTGTGACGAACTCCGACTTCGTAAAATCCACCTTCGCCCAGCAAGGGTGGGACCTGGACAAGGTCGATGTGATCTATCTCGGGGTCGATGACGGCTTCCTGTCCCTGATCCCGGAGCGCGCGCCGTATGACGGTCCCCTGCGTCTATTGTTCGCGGGAAGTTTCAACCGCCGAAAGGGTGGGCCGGAGCTCGGCGAAGCCATTCTCGGGCTCGAGGGCGTGGACTGGACCCTCGATCTTTGCGGGCCGGTCGGCGCGGAATCTGCCGATGCGTTTGCGCGTCTGAACGCCGATCCGCGCGTGACCTATCACGGAAACCTGTCGGCCCGCGATCTTGCGGCGCGCATGAGCGCCGCGGACGTGTTTGTTTTTCCGACCCTGGCGGAGGGGTCTGCGCGTGTCCTTTTTGAGGCCATGGCGGCCGGGTGCTACATGATCACGACCGCCAACGGCGGCTCGGTCGTCGAGGACGGGGTCCATGGCGAACTGATTGCGCCGGGCGACATCCCCGACATTGCTGCCGCGGTCCGAAAGGCGGCGGCCGACCGGGCGCGTGTGGCGGAAATCGGTGCGCGCAATGCCGCACTCGTCCGCGAACGATACCGGCAGGCGGACTATGCGACCCACCTGTTCGATCTCTATGCCCGGCTGTTGCGGCGGTGACATGTTGACTGTCATTCTTACCGATCATTTGCGTGATTTACTGGAGGGCGCGCCCGCGCGGCGTGTCGAATCTCGGGCATGACCAACGCCGCCGCCCAGCCGCGATACGCACCACTCCGTCCGGCGGGAAACTTCAGCCCGGATCGGACCGAGATATCCAACAGTATTGCGTTGGCGGCGATAGCCTTCTTCACGCCGACACTCGTGTTTCTCGAGTTCAATCTCGTTGGACGCATTTTTGCGCCGGAACTGATCCTGATCGGCCTGCTGCCGTTCCTGCTGCTGACGCGCGGGCGGATGCTGGCGGCGTCCATGCCGCGCTTCTTCCTGATCATGGCCGGCCTGTGGCTCAGTGCGCAGGTCCTGACGGATCTCATCCGCGACACGCCCTTCGAGGATTTCAGCCGCGGCTGGTCGAAGATCATCTTCACGACGATGAACTTCTGCACGCTCTACATGCTGCTCTACGGCAGCCGGCAGCGGATCGTGCTGTTCGCGCTCGGGCTTGCGGTCGGCGGCTACCTGACGTTCATGATCAACCCGTCGGATTTTGCGACGCGTCAGCCCTGGAAATTCGGCCTCGGCGTGCCGACGATCCTGCTTGTGGTGGTGCTCACCCAATGGAAACCGATCTTCAAGGTCTGGTTCTTGCCGGCCCTGATGATCGGGGCGGTCGGCGTCTACAGCATGGTCGTGGGATCGCGAAGTCTCGCGGCGATCACGATTCTCGCGGCCTTGTATGTCCTTGTGCAGCAGGTCCTGGGACGAAAGAACACCGCGCCGAAGGGCTTCTCGCCGATCCGGACGTTTCTGCTCTTCATGGCGGGCCTCGGCGTTGCCGTGTCGCTGTTCAATACCTACCAGTTCGCGGCCTCGCAGGGCGCGCTCGGCGAATTCGCGCAGGATGTGTATGAGCGCCAGGGCTCCGGCGCCTACGGCGTTTTGCTCGGCGGACGGTCGGAGATTTATGTATCGAGCCTGGCGGTGCGCGACAGCCCGTTGATCGGACACGGGTCCTGGGCGAAAGACCCCAAATACGCCGCGCGTATCCTGGAGCTCGAGAAGTTCGGCTACGACGTGAACTACATCGCGGCCGAGTCCGAGCTGATTCCATCGCACAGCCATCTCATGGGCGCGTGGGTCGAATCGGGGGTTGTGGGGGCGATTTTCTGGTTCTGGATTTTGCTGCTCGTGTTCCGCGTGCTCGCCAACGTCTACATGGTGCGCGAACCGCTCGGGCCTCTCGTCACCTTCATCGGCTTCCTGATGCTATGGGATGTTCTTTTCTCTCCCTTCGGCGCGGAGCGTCGCGTGACGGTGCCCTACAACATCGTCCTCATGATGTTCGTCTGGGACATGCTGAAGGCGAGCGTGCCGAAGGAGATGATCGGCACGGCGCCGATCCGGTTGAACAGGCGCCGGCGGACAGGCCCGTCCGGGCCGGGGGCCGGGAACGGCGGCAATGGCGGCCGCCGGCCGCAACAGATCAACCGGCCGCTCCCGCCGGGGGTGCGTCCGGGGCCGCGGGGCACCGCGCCGCGCCCGGGCAGTATCCCGCGTGGCCTGCCACCCGGAAGGGAAGAGCCGCGTTGAAGGTCTCCGTCGTCACTCTTTCGTTCAATCAGGCCCCCTACCTGGAGCGTGCGATCCGTTCCGTGATCGAACAGGATCACGACGATATCGAGTACATCGTCGTCGACCCCGGTTCGACGGATGGGAGCCGGGACATTATCGAGCGCTACCGCGACCGGATCGCAACCGTGATCACCGATCCGGACAGGGGGCCGCCGGACGGGCTCAATAATGGTTTCGCGGCCGCGACGGGCGATATCTATGCCTACATGAACGCCGACGATGCGTTCCTGCCGGGCGCCATCGGCAAGGCGGTCTCGGCCTTCGAGAGCCATCGCGATGCCGACATCGTCGTCGGCCATGGCTACATCGTCGACGGCGACGGCAACGTGGTGCGCCACTTTCGATCCGCGCCTTTCACCCCCTGGCGGTTCGCCCACGGCGCGGCGGTGGTGATGCAACAATCGACGTTTTTCAAGGCGTCGGCGTACAAGTTGACCGGGGGCTTCAACATCGAGAACAGAACGAGCTGGGACGCCGAACTGCTGCTCGAAATGGGCCTCGCCGGGGCGAAAGTGAAAGTGGTTGAGGATGACTGGTCGGTGTTCGCGATCTATGCGGATTCGATTTCCGGGAGCCAGCGGATGGCCGATGAAAGCCTCGTCAACCATCGCAGATATTTCGAGATGGTCATGGGCCGTGAACAGCGTCCGGCCGACGCGCTGATGTTCAAATGGGCGCGCGTCTGGCGCTGGCTGACGGACCCTCGCGGTCTCTATGCGAAGCTTCGGGCGCGAAGCGCGCCGCTACCGGATCTGCCGGGAATTAGAATCAAATGAACGAGCGGACCACGATTCTATGTCCCATCGTGGCGGAGACGCCGACCAACCGGGCGCATTTCTTCGGTTTCCACGATGTGACGCCGTGGAACCCCGCGGGCAATGCACTCGTGGTGCTGCGCTCCGACCCGGGGATACGCGATTTGCCCGATGGCGATGTCGCGGAGGTCTGCGTCTGGCGGCCCGGCGCCGCGCCGGAGCCGGTCGGGACGACGACCGCCTGGAATTTCCAGATGGGCGCACGCGCGCAATGGCTGCCCGACGGCTCACTCGTCTACAACGTCGTGGAGGACGGCCGTCTCGCGGCAGTGCGGATGGATTTGGCCGCCGGCACATCGGCCTTGCTCGGGTTTGCGGTCGGGGCCATCGACGGGGCGGGCCGGGAGTCCGTCTCGCCGCACTATGGCCGCCTCGCGCGCCACTGGCCGGCCTATGGCGTGCCAGGTTCGCGATCGCCCTCGGTCGATGTCCCGGTTCCCGATGACGACGGCCTGTGGAAGCTCAACCTGGAGACAAATGAGGTCGAACTGTTTCTCTCGGTGGCCGAAGTCGCGGCGTTCCAGCCACTGACCATGCCGGACCACATTCCCCAGTTCCTGACCCACCCGCTCTATAGCCCCTCGGGAAATCGAATTGCCTTTCTGCACCGTTTTCTGACGGCGGATCACGCGGCCTATACCCGCTTGCTCACGGTCGATCGCAACGGATCGAACATGAAAGTGCTTGCCGAGGAGAAGGTCAGCCATTTCTGTTTCCGCGACGATGACACCATCCTCGTCTGGGCACGCCAGATGTCCGGGGCGATCTCGGCCGCGCGCCGCAACGGCTGGCTGGCATCCCCGCTGCTGCGCCCGGCATTGAAGCTGGCACGGAAACTCAAGGGGGGCATGCGACAGGCGTTGATCCGCGAACACTATGTGCTGGTCCCGATAGACCACCCCGATCAGCGAAAGCCGGTTGGCCGCGAGAGCCTGCCGGTCGACGGCCATCCCATGTACCGCCCGGACGATCCCCGCTGGTTTGTGACCGACACCTATCCGGACGAGCAGCGCAACCAGGCGCTGATGCTGTTCGACATGGACAACAGCCGGCGCATCGATATCGGGGCCTATCCGTCCGACCTGTCCGTGGGTGACGGCGATATCAAATGCGACCTGCATCCGCGTTGGAACCGTGACGGCACCCTGATCAGCGTCGATACGACTCGCGCGGGCGTGCGCCAGTGCGTGATCGTCGACCCGTCGCCGGTGCTCCCGGAAGATGGAGGCCGCGTTGGCGCGTAGTCCCGGTGACCCGGTACGGCTGGCCGTCGTTGCGCAGTTCCCCGTGCACTATCACCTGCCGCTCTATCGGGCGATGGCCGCGGATCCCGCCCTTGATGTCGATGTCCTGTTCATGCAGCGCGGCTGGTCGTCGTCGGGTTACGACCCGGAAGTCGGCACGGTGGTCGACTGGGGGGTCGAGAAGTTCAGCGGCTATCCGCATGAGGTTTTTCCGAACATCAGCCCGCGCCGCGACGGCGGCGGGTTCTGGAAGTTCATCAATCCCGGGCTGATCTGGCGTGTCATGACGGGCCGCTATGACGCGGTTTATATCCACGGCCACAACCATTTCACCCACGTCGCATGCGCCATTGCCGCGAAGCTGGGCGGCAAGCGCCTGATCATTCGCACGATCTCGAACAATCTGGGCGACCGTCCAAATTGGGTGAAGCTCGTCCGTCACCTGATCTACCGGCCGCTCTACATGCTGGCCGATGTGCTCTTGTATATCGGGCAGGACAACAAGGACTATTTCCGCAACTTCGGTGTGTCCGAGCGCAAGCTGGTTCATGCGCCCCACATCGTCGATAACGCGTTTTTCGCGGCGGAGGACAAGCGCCTGGCTGGCCGGGAAGCCGAACTGAAGGAGAGTTTCAGCATCGACCGGGATCAGAAGGTCGTTCTCTACAGCGCGAAGTTCATGGCCAAGAAGCAACCGTTGATGCTGGTCGAGGCGTTTGCGGAAGCCGGGCTCGGCGACGGCTGGACGCTCATGATGGTGGGTGAAGGGGAGCAACGCGAGGCGGCGGAGGCCCTGGCCGCGCAGCATCCCGAAGCCAACATCGTCTTCGCCGGCTGGCTCGGCCAGTCGCGAATTGGCGAGGGGTATGCGATCGCCGATTTTCTGGTCTTGCCCTCGGCGTGGCAGGAAACCTGGGGGCTCATCATTAACGAGGCGATGAATTTCGGCTGCCCCGTGATTGTCAGCGACCGGGTGTCGTGCGGACGCGATCTTGTCGCGGACACCTGCGGGCTGATTTTTCCGTTTTCCGACAAATCGGCGCTTGTCGATGCGCTACGCCGGATGGCGGGCGATGAGGGTCTTCGCCTTTCCTTTCGAAAAGGCGCGCGCGAGAAGATTTCGGGCTGGAACGTCGACGCCTATATCGCCGGGCTGCACCGCGCTCTGAAAATCCCTGATCAGGACGCCGCCCGGTAGACGTGGCGCGCCCAGCCGCGCAGGCCGCGCTCGGCAGTATCGCTCCCACGATCCTGCACCCAGTCACGGACCGGGATCGCGAACCCGGTCTTGGGGCGTTCGCGCACCGCGCGCGGCAGGATGTTGCCGGCGGCGGCCGCGAGGTCGCGCTTCGTCGGCGGGTGATTGCTCGCGATCAGCGGCGCGAGTGCGCCGAACAGTTCGATATCGACCAGCGGCGTGCGAATTTCCAGCGAGTGGGCCATGCCCGCCCAGTCAGCATCGCGCAGCAGCTGGTTGCGCATGTACCAGCTCAGCTCCAGTGCCGAGACGGCGGCGCGCTCGCTCTTGTGACCGTTGCCGGTCCGCGCGAGGGCGATTCGCGGTGCGAGGGCGTTCCAGCCTGCCGCCGCCATGTCAGGGTCCATGACGTCAGGCAGTTCCCAGGGCGCGAACAGCGCGCGCCGCAACAGATAAGCATCACCGGGTTCGGTTCCGTATTCGAGCAGTCCGGCATATTTCGGTGACGTCATGCGTCGCATGATCGGCGCCGAAAGCACACGGAAGGCCCTGCCAAGTCCTGGAATCGCGCGCGACCAGCGAGCAGAGCGGACCAGTTTCGGCACGCCTTGGAAGCTGGGGTAACCGCCGAACAACTCGTCTCCGCCGACACCCGACAGCGCCACCTTCAGGCCGGTCGCGGCCGTCGCCTTGGCGACGAAATAGCTGTTCACACCGTCGATCGATGGTTGGTCCATGGCGGCAAACAATCGGTCGCGGTCGTCGGCGAACTCCTCTCGCGCGACCCATCGCGTCTCGTGTTGTGCGCCCAGGGCGGCGGCAACCTGCTCGGCCAGGGGTGACTCGTCCTCTTCCTTGCCTTCGAATTCGCGGAAGCCGAGCGTGACGGTGCGAAGATCATCACCGCCCACTTCGCGGGCCAGCGCGGCGATGGTCGTGCTGTCGCGCCCGGCCGACAGGAACACGCCGACGGGCACGTCCGCGACCATGTGCGCGTCGACGCTGTCGAGCAGCGCTGTGCGCACCCGGGCGCGCAGGTCCTTCCGGTCCTCGACGTTTTCGACCGGCGCGTTGCGGAATGCACTCGCCACGCTGAAAAACGGTTTCGGTTCCTCGCGGCGCCCGGCTTCGCACCACATGGTTGTGCCGGCGGGCAGGCTGTGAATGCCGCGATAGAGCGTGTGCGGTTCGGGGACGTAGCCGAAAAGGAAGAAACCCGCGTGACCCGCCGGGTCGGGCGATGTGTCGATGTTGCCGCCTGCGCGTAGCGCCTTCACCTGGCTCGCGGCACGCAGAGTCTGGCCGTCGTCGGCGTAGTAGAGCGGTTTGATGCCCAGCGGGTCGCGCGCCAGCAGCATGCCGCGCTTCGCCGGATCCCAGATCGCGAAAGCGAACATGCCGCGCAGCTTCTCGACCATCGCCGGACCGTCGCGCAGGTAGAGGTGCAGCAGCACCTCCGTGTCCGAATTGGAGAACATCAGGGTGCCCGACTGGATCAGTTCGCTGCGCAGCGCGTGGAAATTGTAGATCTCGCCGTTGAACACGACGACGGGCGAATCCGGCATGTCCGGAATCGACATCGGCTGGCGGCCGGTCGGCGACAGATCGATGATCGACAGGCGACGATGTCCGAATCCGGCTTTCCCGTCGGGCGAATGCCAGATGCCGGCCTCGTCGGGTCCGCGCGGGATCATCGCCTCGCGCACTGCGTAGAGCTCGGTATCGTCGACCGGGGGCGCGTTCTCCCCGTAGCCGAAGATCAGATTGATACCGCACATGGCTACCTCATCGCGCGCGAAAACGCGTGTTGTTACCGCTGTTTACGATGTGGCACGGCCTTGATGCAACGCGGGGGCACCTGTAAACGAAACAGGCGCGTTCGGTACTCTCGTGTGCCGGCCGGCGCGGCCCTCGAACTGTCCCGGTCCGCCGATGCTTATTCGCCAGCTCATTGGGTTCCGTCATCGGTTTCATCCGTTGCATCGGCTCCGCCAGTCCCGCTTCATCGCGCGCCGGGTGTTGCCGTTGTTCGACCAGCCGGTTTTCATCAATATGCACGGGGTCGACTGGAAGGTACGGGTCCGCCGTATGCGCCATATGACCTATGTCGTGGACAACCGGGCCATGGAACCGGGGACCGTCGCGATCTTCCGAACGGTACAGGCGCTGCACAAACCGAAGCGGTTCTGGGATATCGGTGCGAATGTCGGGTTCTACAGCTGGCTTCTGATGTCGGCCGACAAGGAACTCGACGCCGTCCTGTTCGAGCCGGATCCGGACAATATCGAGCTGGTTCAGGCGACGATGGCGCGCGCCGGGCTACACAAGGCGATGCTGGTGCCGAAGGCTGCCAGCACGGAGATCGGTACCGCGCGCTTCGTGATGGACCCCGAGAGCGGTACGACCAGTCATCTGGAAAGCGGCGGCACGGGCGTAAAAGGCGCGGTCGTCACGGTGGAGACAACGACCGCCGATTCGGAAATGGACCGGCTCGGCGCACCGGACATGGTGAAGATCGACGTCGAGGGCGCGGAAGATATGGTGCTTGCCGGCGCCACCCGGCTGCTTGCCGAGGCGAAGCCGGTCTTCATCATCGAATGTTTCGACGGCCTGGACTCCGCGCCGATGCGCCAGCTCGCCGAAGCGGGCTATGTGTTTGCCGACGGCGACGACCCGCGCGACCCGGCCGCGACCACCAGCAACTATCTCTGCCTGCCGCCCGGCGCGGGGTTCACGCTCGACGAAGTGCGCGCGCGTTTTGCCAACGAATACGACCGCTGGGTCGCGGGGAAGTAGACCGGGCGATGCGTATCCTCCACGTCATCGCCACCATCGCCGCGCGCGACGGCGGGCCGTCGAAAGCGTGTTTCGAGATGGCGCGCGCGGTGGCGCGGCGGGGCCATGAGGTCTCGATCTACACGACCAACATGGACGGGCCGGGCGTGCTCGATGTGCCTGTCGGCGACCCCGTGGTGCGCGATGGCGTCACGCTTCGGCATTTTCCCGTGACAGCCCCCAGGTTCTGGGGCACATCGCCCGATATGGCGCGGGCGCTGGAAGCCGACATCCCGTCCTTCGATGTCGTCCACCTTCACTCGCTCTATATGTTCCATGACAGGGTGGTGGGCCGCGTGTGCCGGAATACGGGGACGCCCTACATCATGCGACCCCACGGCACCCTCGACCCGTATCTCTACAAACGCCGCCGCATGCGGAAGCTGCTGATGGAACTCTGGTTCCAGAATTCGGTCACGCGCGGCGCCTCGAAGATCCATTTCACGACCGAAGAGGAGATGCAGCTCGCTGAGCCGTATGTTTTCGGCCGCCCCGGTGTGGTGATCCCCAACGGGTTGGACTTTTCCGAGTATGCGGACCTGCCGCCGCGAGGAAATTTTCGCGCGAAGCACCCGAACATCGGCGACAAGCCGATTGTTCTCTTTTTCGGGCGGCTCAATTTCAAGAAGGGGCTCGACGTCCTCACGCGCGCCTTCGCAGACCTGGCCGATGCCGCCCCGGATGCGCATCTGGTGATCGCCGGTCCCGATGGGGGAATGCGCGCCAAGACCGATGCGTGGATCGACGAATACGGCCTGCGCGAGCGCACGACATTCACGGGCATGGTGACCGGCGCGGACAAGCTCGACCTGCTGACTGACGCGGACCTTTTCGTGCTGCCGTCCTACAGCGAGAATTTCGGGATATCGGTCATCGAGGCGTCGGCATGCGGCCTTCCGGTCGCGATCTCCGACAAGGTCAATCTCTGGCATGAGGTCGCGGCAGCGGATGCCGGTTGGGTCATCCCCGCGGAGCCCGCGCCGTTCCGCGATGCCATACTCGCCGCGCTGTCGGACCTGGACGCGGCACGCGCAAAAGGGCAGCGCGGCCGCAAGCTGGTCGCGGACACGTTCGACTGGTCGCGTATCGGGGAAGCATTGGAGGAAGTGTACCGTGGCCTCGCCTGATACCGGCACCGGCAAGGTCCCGGTTTCCGTCATCGTCCCGACCAAGGACGAGGAGCGGAATATCCAGATCTGCCTCGACAGCCTGGACTGGGCCGACGAGGTCATCGTGTTCGATTCCCATTCGTCGGACCGCACGGTCGAGATCGCAGAGCGGAACGGCGTTACGGTCGTTCAGCGGGTTTTCGATAATTTCGCGACCCACAAGAACTGGGCGCTCGACAACATCGAGCTGCGCCATGACTGGGTGTTCTTCGTCGATGCGGATGAACGCGGCACGCCCGAACTCGCGGACGAGGTGCGCGCGGTCGTTAACGATCCCGAAGCGCGGAACGGCTACTACGTGGCGGGGCAGAACTGGCTTTGGGGCAAGCCCATGCGGGCCATCTACCCGAACTACAACCTGCGCCTGATCCGGCGCGGCAAGGGGCGCTACGAGGACCGTATCGTGCACGAGCACATGGTGATCGAGGGTCCGGCCGGGTATCTGAAAAACCACCTGGTCCATATGGACTACAAGGGGATCGAGCGCTGGTACGACCGCCACAACAACTATTCGAGCATGGAAGCGGTCGAGGCGTGGCGTCTGCTCAACGCGCACGACAAGGAAAGCTCGATCGCCGCGCGGCTGACGACCCGCGGCCCGGAGCGCCGCCGCGCGCTCAAGCAGTTCGCCTATCGCTATCTGCCGATGCGGCCGATCTGGCAGTTCCTCTACCTCTATATCGTCAAGCGTGGTTTCCTGGATGGCCGGCTGGGCTTCCGCTATTGCGTACTCAAGATGTTCTACGAGTATCAGGTCAGCCTGAAGATCGAGGAACTCGACGACCCCGAATCGCCGATGTCGGAGAAGTACCGGCACCTGCTCGACCGCTGACGGGCGCGGCGTGAAAATTCTTCTATACGGCCTGAATTTCGCCCCGGAGCTGACCGGGATCGGCCGGTTTTCGGGCGACATGGCCGCCTGGCTCGCCGCGCGCGGACATGATGTGCGCGCGGTCACCGCACCGCCCTACTATCCGGCCTGGCGCGTGGGCGACGGTTATACCGGCCGCTGGTGGAAGCGCGAACGTTGGGAAGGCGTCGATGTGATTCGCTGCCCGCTCTATGTCCCGAAATATGCGAGCGGGTTCCGCCGGATGATCCATTTGAGTTCGTTTGCGCTGACCAGCGCGGCGCCCGCGAAATGGTCGGGCCTGTTCTGGCGGCCGGATGTGGTCTTCACAGTCGAGCCGACAGCCTTCGCGGCGCCTGCCGCGTTGGCGGCGGCGTGGTTCGGCGGTGCGCTGTCGTGGCTGCATGTGCAGGATTTCGAATTCGATGCGGCCATCGAATTCGGGCTGTTGCCGCGAGCCCTGTCGGGACCGGCGCGCGGTGGCGAGCGTTTTCTGATGCGGCGTTTCGATACGGTCTCCTCGATTTCGCCGCGCATGGTCGAGAAGCTGGAAGGCAAGGGCGTATCCGCGTCGCGCGCGGTCATGTTCCCCAACTGGGTGGATACCGGCCGTATCCGGCCGGATGTCGACGGCGCGTCGTTTCGGGCAGAGATCGGTGTTCCGGAGAACGCCATCGTGGCGCTCTACAGCGGCAACATCGGCGAAAAGCAGGGTATCGAGCAAATCGCGACGGCCGCGCAGCATGTGGTGGAGAGCCGCGGGGCCGGCGATCCGGATATCTGCTTTGTGCTGGCGGGCGCGGGGGCGGGCCGGGACGTCATCGAACGGGCTGTGCGCGACCACGCGCTGGGTGAGGATACGTTCCTCCTGCTGCCGCTTCAGCCGGAGGAGAAACTTCCCGCACTTCTGGCAATGGCGGATATTCACCTGTTGCCCCAACGGGCGGAGGCGGCGGACCTTGTGATGCCGTCGAAGCTCGGTGGAATGCTGTCGAGCGGCCGCCCGGTCGTGGCGTCCGCGGCCGAGGGCACGCAAATTCATCGCACGGTGAACATGTGCGGAAGGGTCGTGCCGCCGGGCGACGGAAATGCGATCGGCGAAGCCGTGCTCGACCTTGCACGCGACGGAGAATTGCGGGCCAGGCTCGGCGCGGCGGCGCGCGCCGAGGCGGAGACGAACTGGGATCGCGATTCGGTGCTGTTGCGGTTCGAGCAGGAACTCACGGCCCGGCTCGCCGAACGAAACGGAGCACCAGCATGAGTGGAACGCTCTCCCGCCGCGCGCGCCAGTTCGCGAAACTGTTGCGGCTGCTGCCCAGCCCCGTCTATCGCGCGGGCCTGAGGCACGGCGTCGGCGCCGCCATCGAACACCGCGATGTGGTGGCGCGGCTGGCGCTCGCGACGGTCGTCGATGTCGGGGCGAATGTGGGGCAATTTTCATTGCTTGTGCGCGCGCTCCATCCGGGCGCGAAGATCATCGCGTTCGAGCCATTGCCCGATGCCGCCGCCAGGTACAGGCGCGTTTTCGCGGGCGATTCCCGCATGACCCTGCACGAAGCCGCGATCTCTCCGGACGCGGGCACCGCGACGATGCATGTCAGCGCATCGGCGGACAGTTCGTCGCTCCTGCCAATCACCGACCGGCAGTCGGAACTCTTCCCGGGCACCCAGGAGGTCGGTACGACCGAAGTGACGGCCGGCCCGCTCGACAGCTTCGTTGGGACGGACGAGTTGTCCGCGCCGGCGATGCTGAAGATCGACGTGCAGGGGTTCGAGCTCGAGGTTCTGCGCGGTTCGCAGTCGCTTCTTTCCCGGTTCGCCTGGGTCTATGTCGAGGCCTCCTTCGAGGCTTTGTATGAAAATCAGGCACTGGTCGAGGATGTCGCGGCGTTTCTGTCGGACCAGGGCTTTGTCGAGGAAGGCCGCTACAACATAAGCCGGACCGCCGACGGGACACCGATCCAGGCCGATTTCCTTTTTCATTGTGCAGGTGCCGGTGCGGAGAAGGACGGATGACCCGGTCGCGCCCGACCTGCTATCTAGGTTTGCGATGAACAATGCGCCCCGCCTGATCGATTGGCTTGACCGCTTCGACGACGTGCATGTGCTGTGTGTCGGCGACGTGATGCTCGACCGTTTTGTCTACGGTGACGTTGAACGCATTTCGCCCGAAGCGCCGATTCCCGTGCTTCGCATCGCGCGCGAGGCCCTGGCCGTCGGTGGCGCGGGGAACGTGGCGCGGAACCTTTCCGCACTGGGTGCAAGGGTGCGCCTGGTGGGTGTGGTCGGAGACGACGAGGCGGGGCGCGCGACCGCCGGTGTCCTGGAATCCGATGAGAATATCGACCTCGCGCTCGTTCGCGACGGCGCGCGCCCGACAACGGTGAAGACACGGTTTATCGCCGGCGCGCAGCAGATGTTGCGGACCGACGAGGAGGATTCCCGTCCGATAGCAGACGATGTTCTCGAGGGCGTGTTTTCTGAAGTTGCGCGCGCGCTTGCCGGCGGAACATTCGCGGCGCTGGTGCTGTCGGACTATGGCAAGGGCGTGCTGACGGACGATGTGATCGCCCGCACGATTGCCGCGGCATCGGAGGCGGGCGTGCCCGTGATCGTGGATCCGAAAGGCGTCGATTTCGCCCGCTACGCCGGCGCCACGCTCCTCACCCCGAACCGGCGTGAACTCGCCGATGCGACGCGGATGGACACGGCATCGGACGATGAGGCCGAGACCGCGTGCCGCGCGCTGATGGATAGCTGCGCCGTGTCGGCGGTCATTGCGACACGCGGGTCTCAGGGTATGACGGTCGCGGGGGACGGTGCTCCCGTTCACCTGCCGGCGCTTGCCCGCGAAGTGTTCGATGTCTCCGGCGCGGGCGACACGGTGGTGGCCACGCTTGCCGCCGGTCTGGGAGCCGGGATGGCGCTGGTCGACGCGGCCCAGCTCGCCAACGTGGCGGCGGGGATCGTCGTGGGCAAAGTCGGCACGGCCGTGGTGCGGCGGGACGAGCTTTCCGACTCGTTGGGCGGCGGGCCGGGGCTCGGCGGAAAACTCCTGTCGCGCGACGATCTCGCGGACCGGGTCTCCCAGTGGCGCGCGCGCGGGCTCGCGGTCGGCTTCACCAATGGCTGCTTCGATATCGTGCATCCGGGGCATATCTCGCTTGTGGAGCAGGCGAGTGCCGCGTGCGATCGGCTGATCGTCGCGTTGAACGACGATGCGTCCGTTGCTCGGTTGAAAGGCGAAGGCCGTCCGATCCAGCCGGAGGACGCGCGCGCGCGTGTCATGGCATCGCTCGCCGGGGTCGATGCGGTGGTTCTGTTCGCGGAAGATACGCCCGAGGCGCTGATCGAGGCCGTTCGCCCCGATGTGCTCATCAAGGGTGCTGACTATAAGCCCGACGAAGTCGTCGGGGGGCCATTCGTCGAATCCTATGGCGGCAAGGTTGTGCTGGCGAACCTGGTCGACGGGTTCTCGACCACCGGAACGATTGCCCGGATGACCGGCTAGCTCGCGCCTAGACGCGGGGGTCGACCAGGCGCTGGTGCCGGTCGGCGGCGGCCCGGGCAAATTTCAGCGTAACCGCTTTTCGCCGGCCGGCATGCAGGCCCGTGTCCGGCGCCTGCCTTATTTCTTCCGCACCCCAGGAATCGGCGATCAGGAGGCCGGTCGTGTCGGGGATCAGGTCGGCGGGAAAATCCGGCGGGACGGCGAAGAAAAGGCGGTCGCAGAAATCTTCGTACTCGGGCCATTTGCCGTCGCTGCGGAAGTCGGCGACGGTAACCTTCACTTCGACGATAACGATTTCGCCGCTGTCGGAAAGCGCGATGACGTCGGCGCGGCGATGGTTCGCAAGGGTGAACTCGGTCAGCACCGCGAATCCAAGGTCGAACAGGTGCCGGCATACCCCCCGCGTCGTCGCGACGGTGATTTCGGCGGTTGCGGCGGCTTCCGGTGCTTGTGGGGCACTCTCAACCATTCAGATAACCGTTTGTTAAGAAACGAAATTCGTCACTTTGAAAGGGTTGCATCCCGATCGTCGGTCACTATATGATGCTTTGTATCGATCGGGGGAGGATCGTCGCGGTTCCCGTCAGGGCACCGCTTGTCGACAGGTGAGAGATGACTGACCAACCGACTGAAAACAAGAAAGAATCCCCTGTGCTGAACCGCCGTAAGGCGTTGGCGCGTCTGGGACTCGCTGCGGGTGTTGCTTATGCGGCGCCGACCATCGTGCGCCTGGATCGCAGCGCAAATGCCAAGGTTCTGCCGACGCCGTGTCCTCCGCCTGGCTCAAAGGGCCGCGGCGGACCCTGGTGTAAGTAGAAACTTTCCGCTCTTCTTTTTTGTCATGACCCTCGCCCATACGTTCGGGGCGGGTGACGACGTGTGTTCGTGAGGCTGTTGCCGTCGTGCATACTCGCGCGATGACGTCCGACGAATTCTTTCGTGCCGAGAAGCTGTGTCGCGAATCAGACTTTGACGCGGCCGCAGAGTTGTTGCGCGGTGTCGTTGCGGCAAGCCCGGAACATGTGGCCGCATGGCGCCGCCTGTCGGAGGCATGCGCGGCGCTGGGCGAGGCCGATGCCGCGCGCGAGGCCAACGCCCGTGCGAACGCCGTCGAGGCAGATCATTTGAGCGAAGTGGGGGCGTCGCTGCTGTTCCATGGAGACGGCTTGCGGGCACAATCCTGTTTCGAGCGGGCCCTGGAACTGGATGCGAACTGCCTGAACGCACATTGGCTGATGGGCGAGCTGTTCAGCCGGCGTGGCGAAACCGAGACCGCGCTTGCGCACTATCGCCGCTGCGTCGAGATCGCACCCGACCGCAGCGGCCCGGCCTATATGATCGCCGCGCTCGGCGGGGCGGATATGCCGGATCGTGCGCCCGACGACTATGTTGCCGCTTTCTTCGACTGGTACGCGGACCACTTCGATACGCATCTGACCGAGCGCCTCAACTATACCGGTCCGGAAAAGGTTGCAGACGCGCTCCGCGCGGCGCGGCGCGACAAGCTGGGCGACGTGCTCGATCTCGGCTGCGGCACCGGCCTGAGCGGACTGGCCCTCGCCGATCATTGCGAACGGCTGACCGGAGTGGATCTTTCCGAAGCCATGCTTGCGCGCGCCGGACAGACGGGCGTCTACGACGAACTGGTGCAAGGCGAGATTCTCGATATTCTCATGTCGCGAAAGCCGTCGACGTTCGATGCGGCCGTGGCGGCGGATGTCCTCGTCTATATCGGCGCGCTGGAAGCGCTGCTCGGGCGAGTTCACGAGGTGTTGCGCGCTGGCGGCGTGTTTGTCGCGTCCTTTGAAGAGGCCGATACCGGTGAGGATTGGCAACTCGGATCCGCGGGGCGTTACCGGCACGCGGTGCCTTATCTGGAGCGGACAGGCCTTGGCGCGGGGTTTTCAAACACAACGGTGCGGGCGACCAGCCTGCGCGAAGAATACGGCGAGCCGGTTTCGAGCCTGCTGGCGGTGTTTGAGAAGGGCTGAAAAAAGAAACGCCCGGCCGGAGCCGGGCGTTTTTCTAAACCTACAAGCGGTTGCCGCGTTAGGCAGCCTGCTGCACGTCCTTCCCGTCGACGAGGTCGAGAAAGGCCTCGAGGCGGGCGGCGCCGGACGATTCGGTGATCGCCGTGATGAGCTTTCCATCAACAACCATGTTCTGGTCGGCTTCCCAGTTGGCGCCGGCGCGTGCCAGTTCCTCGCCCGCCTCCGGGTCCGCCGCGATCTGGCGGGCCGCGGCGACGCCGGCCGGGGCCAGCAGACGAACCGCATCGCCGATCACGAGGACCGGCTGATCGGCGTCCATGAAGGCCGCGATCAGGCGCTTGGTGTGCGGATTTTCCAGAAGGGTATCGGCGCTGTTCTTGCCGTCGGGAAGGATCAACCCGTCATAGTCGGCGGCCAATGCATCGGCGATATCTTCGTCGGCCATGAAATGGTGGCCCCAGGCGCCGTCATGCCAACCCTGGACGAGGCCGCTATCGGGCGAGATCACTTTGACCTTGCGGCCGCGTCCGAGAAGAGTTTTCTGGGTATCGGTAAACGTCGTCTCTGCAAATCCGGCAGCGGCGAGTATTGCAATTGGAAGTTTTTCTTGAGCCATATTTAAGCACTCCATGGTTGTGGCGCGCGCCTTCGGCGAAATAGAGCCGGGACAGACAGCGCACCAATGGCAAGCTCGTACCGGGCACGCATGCTTTCGCGCAATCCGATAGGCTTGCTCGTTCGGAATAGGTCACGTGTATATCGCGCGGACCGAGACCGGGATGTCGATGATGGTCAATATGTAAGAACCGCGGCGGGCCAAGTCAATCAGGCCCGATCCCGTGTGCGGTTTCGCCGCATATGCGGCGAAACCGTCAGGTCACAGGCCGGTCAGGCGCTTTGTGCTGCGCGTGCGGGACTTTGTTGCGTCGACTTGGCGATCGGGACGGCGCCTTCCTCGCGGGTGATCGTGCCCGCGATTTCGCCTCCGGATTCGACCTCTATCCGGCCGTACTTCACGGTGCCGGTGACATGGCCGCCGGAGCGGATCTGCAGTACGCCGGTGACAGTCAGTTCGCCGTCGAACTTGCCATGAATCTCCGCATCCGTGACGTTCGCGGTACCGCTGTATGTGCCGCCCTCCGCGATCTCCAGAACTTCGCTGTTGAGGGTGGCCTCGACCGTGCCCTCGACGACGAGGGTGTCGCAATCCGAGACTTCGCCCTTGAGCTTGATGCCGGGACCGACCGTCATGCGCGCGCCGACACTGCGCTGCTGGCGGGTCGGTTCGAGGTTTCGCCGCGCCGGCTGGCCGCTCAGGGGAACCGGGGGAATTTCGTCCAGGCCGCGGGCCGGTGTCGTGCCCGTCTGATCCGCTTCGCTCATGTCTGTTTTCCTGTCCGGGCCCGACTCGGTCGATGTCGTCTCGCCGTTGCCGCCCGTTTGTCTTCGTTTCAAGAACACTTTATCTCAACTCGATGTTGTAGCGTTATGCCAATTCGCAGCACCTAGACGCTGCCGGCATCTCGATATTCCATCTTTCGCATCGCATTGGAGCGATGTCGTGACAGGCGGGTGGCGATTTGACGGAAAGGGCGTGTCCCGGAATGACACGACCAGTACCGGGACAGACAAACGCCAATCCCGGCTCCAGGGGGAGCCGGGATCGGTCGCGTTGTTCCAGGAAAGAGAAGCTTCAGGCTACTTTTCGATGGCCCGAACGAACCAAGGGCCGGTCGCCTGAATCTTGAACTTCACATCTCCGCCGCGCACGGTCGTAACCCCGCCCACCATCGGCGGCGCCTGGGTGTCGGTGCGCTCCTGCGGCGGTCCGGCGACAAGTTCGACATTGGTCGCGCCATCCAGCACGGACAGCTGGAACTGGCCGCCCGTGGCGCGCCAGCGAATTTCGATCGGTCCGTTCGTGGCGACCACATCGCTCAGGTGGTCGTCATTGCTTCCCAGCGACCAGACAACTTTATCCTGGGCAAATGCCGACGATGCGGCAAAGGAAAGCGTGGCGACCGCGACAGCAAGTGCCAGAAGAAGGGCGTGAACTTTGTGGTGAAAAAGGCTCATGATTTCATCTCGTCAGTTTGGTTGGATCGTTCGTGTCTCAATTGCGACACAGCTGACTTCGCTCCCAACGGCGCTATCCCCATAGCGCATATCATACTACCAATTGCGGCCCTGTTAAAATTGGTTAACGCTTCATTATGCAACAGGTTCCGCGCTATGCCCCGATCAACGCAACTTGCGTGCCAAAGTGGCGCGCCCGACAGGATTCGAACCTGTGACCTTCGGCTTCGGAGGCCGACACTCTATCCAGCTGAGCTACGGGCGCTTCACGGCGCGGACCATTGCGCCAATCCCGCTCTGCGTCAAGCATACGTTGGCGAAACGCCCGTGCGTCGCCATATTCTTCGTGCAGCGGGCGTTTTCGCCAATGAATAAGACAGGAGACTGAAATGGCCGGCGACAAAGACACAAAAATCGAGAAAACCGACGAGGAATGGCGCGCGCAGCTTACCCCTGAGCAGTATCAGATTACGCGCCAGGCGGGGACCGAACCGGCATTTTCCGGCAAATACAACGATTCCAAGGAACCCGGTGTGTTTCATTGTGTCTGTTGCGGTACCGCGTTGTTCAACTCGGACGAGAAGTTCGATTCCGGCACGGGCTGGCCCAGTTTCTGGAAGCCGGTGTCCGACGATGCGGTCGAAACGCATGTCGATCGTTCCTATGGCATGGTCCGCAACGAAGTCGTTTGCGCAAAGTGCGACGCGCATCTGGGTCATGTTTTCCCGGACGGGCCGCCACCGACCGGTTTGCGGTTTTGCATGAATTCGGCGTCGCTGGACCTCAAGCCGAAGGATTAGGGCATACCTGCGCCCTAGAAGTGCTCCGAGCGGATCACCTCGACATCCGAAATGGCGACAATCCCGATCTGGCGTTCCACGACCGCATAAATCTGGTCGAGCGTTTCGTCCAGACGCGACGGGTCGAGGATGCAGACGATCGCGACCATGTGGCCGGCCGCGCTGACCAGGCCGTTGCGATCCCACACCCCGTCCTGGCCGCGCCCGCCCTGTGCGGGGAACACCGTGTATCCGTGAACGCCGGCGCGATCCAGGACGTCGGTCAACCGTCGGGCGACGACACGCTCGATGATGATCTCGATCCGCTTTTTCCGATGCAGTTCCATGTGTTCACTCCAATGGGGCGACGGCCCCGGTTCAGGTCACCATTGCCGCGGCCGCCGCATAGAGAGGGATGCCGACGGCAAGATTGAAGGGAAACGTTACGCCGAGCGACATTGTCGCATAGATGGCGGGCCGGGCCTCGGGCAGGGCGATCCGCATGGCGGCGGGCACAGCAATATAGGACGCGCTGGCCGCCAGCGTGACCAGCAAGGCCGCGTTCCCGGTGCTTATGCCCATCACGCTGACGGCGGCGAGCGCGACAGCGGCGGAAATCAGCGGCATGTACATACCGAACAGGATCGTCTGCACACCCAGGGCCCCCCGGCTGCCGCGAAGCCCGCGACCGGCGATCAGGCCCATATCGAGCAGGAACAGCGCCAGCACGCCCTTGAAGGGGTCGACGATGAAGGGAGCCATTGTCAGCAACCCCTCTTCTCCCGTGATCCAGCCGATGAAGAAAGCGCCGACGAGTACGACGATCGAGCCGTTGAGCAGGATTTCCT
Source organism: Alphaproteobacteria bacterium (assembly GCA_965222215.1). Classification (GTDB taxonomy): domain Bacteria; phylum Pseudomonadota; class Alphaproteobacteria; order UBA6615; family UBA6615; genus JABJAG01. The sequence goes on from OZ244931.1 coordinate 185,537, forward strand.
GGAACATCGATGCGCCGTTGCCGGTCCGGCCTTCGGATTTCGCTTCGTGCCGCCGGGCCAGCCAGATGCCGGTCAGGATCGCCGGCGCTTCCATGGCGGCGGCCACTGCCACCAGGTAGCCGTCGAACAGGATCGCCTGGCTGCGCAGAAACTCGTTGGCGGCGATAAAGGTGACGATGCTGATCGACCCGTAGTGCGCGGCGACGGCGGCGGCATCGACCTTCGGGAGGGGGCTGGTGAGGCGGAGCAGCGCGAACGCCACGACCGGCAAGGCAAAACTCAGGATCACGCCGGCGCCGATCATCATCAGGAGCTCGGCGTCCAGCCCGGCGCGCGCGACTTCGGCGCCGCCTTTGAAGCCGATGGCGAGCATCAGGTAGAGCGACAGGGCTTTGGCGAACGGCTCCGGAATATTCAGATCCGACCGCGCGAGAGCCGCGGCGAGCCCGAGCACGAAGAACAGGACCATGGGTGACAGCAGGTTTGCCGCCAGAACTCCGATCACGCCGTCCATCGATCCTGCCCCCTGGCGCCTGCGGCGCCGCCACATCCCTTGCCGGGCTGCGGGACCCGGCGTTCAAGCTTCCTACAGTTGCGCGGGATCGCGCAAACGGTTGCGATGCCGCGCGCCTAGTCCGCCGGCAGCCGGTCTCGAACGTCGCCGGTATCCGCGCCCGACGGCAGCGGCTCCGCAGGGTCACGCAGCCAGGTCAGGATATCCCGCCAGACGGTCTCTCCCTGCATGTCGCGCAACAGCATGTGGTAGCCCTCGTCGTAGACGGCGACCCTGCGGCGCGGATCGGCATCGTCGGGCAGGGCGTCGATCGTGCGCCGTGCCGCCTCGGCGGGCACGATGTCGTCGTTCGCCCCGAAGAGCAGCAGGGCCGGTCCGTCGAACCGCGCGGCGGCGTCCAGGGCCTCGTCCATCAGGTTGACGATTCCCCACACGGCGTCCACGCGCGTATTCTTGATCACCAGTGGGTCGCGGCCGAGGGCCTTGAGCATCTCGATATTGTCCGACGGGTGCCGCTTGATCCCCTGCCCGGAAACCGAGAGCCAGGGCATCGTGTGGGCGAAAAGCCATAAGGTCGCGGACTGGTAGCCGGGCATGGTTGCGCGCCCCCACACAGCGGGCGCCACGAGGATCAGACCGTCGACATCCAGCGGCGCTTCGTCCCACGCCGCCATCAGCACGGCCCCGCCCATGCTTTCTCCCATGACGTAGACCGGTATGCCGGGGAAGGTCGCTTGCGTGGCGGCGATGGCGTCGCGGACGTCGGCGGTCAGCGTCTCGTGGCCCGGCCACACGCCGGTCTGGGGCGATTCCCCGAAACCGCGCTGGTCGTAGGCGATCACCGCGGTCCCATTTTCGGCCATCCACGGACCGAATGTGGAGAATGCGTCGCTGTAGTCGTTGAAGCCGTGCAGGGCGACGATGACCGCGCGCGGGGTCGTGTCCGGGGCCCATCGGCGGACGGGCAGCGCGGTGCCGTCGCGGGTCACGAGATGCTGTTCGGTCAGGTTTGGCGGCATGGGGAAAAGGGCGTTGGGACCGGGGTCCTGGAGTCGCGGGGCGCAGGCTGTCAGAACCGCGAAAAGAATAACGGAAACGATACGCCCGGCCTTCATAAGGACCTGGTCCTCATTCGGTTTCCGACGCATCGCGCGTGAGCGCGAGGAAGACATCCTCCAGATCGGGTTCCTCTGTCGACAGGTCGGCGACCGTCAGCTCGCAGTCCGAGACGGCCGAGAGGATTTCCCGAACCTCGGTTTCCCGGGTCCGGTAGCGGAACACGAGCGTGTGCGGATCGTTGATATCGACGGTGAACGCATCGAGCGCGGCCGGCACCGCATCGAGGGGTTCGTTCACCCGGATGCGCAATTCCTTGTTGTCGCGGCGCTGGACCAGCGCGCGCGTCTCCTCGCATGCGATGACACGGCCCCTGTTGATGATCGCAATGCGGTCGCACAGCTCTTCGGCTTCCTCAAGATAATGCGTCGTCAGGACGACGGTCGTGCCATTGGCGTGCAGTTCCTTGACGAATTCCCACAGCGAGCGCCGCAGTTCGATATCGACGCCGGCGGTCGGCTCGTCCAGAACGAGGACCGGCGGATTATGCACGAGCGCCTTTGCGACCAGCAGCCGCCGGCGCATGCCGCCGGACAGCGAACGCGAATAGGCATCGGCCTTGTCGGCGAGGCCGACCCGTTCGAGGATTTCCATGGTCCGGCGTTCGCGCGGCGGGACGCCGTAGAACCCCGCCTGCACCTCCAGCATTTCGCGGGGGCTGAAGAAGGCGTCCAGGTTCAGTTCCTGCGGCACGACCCCGATGGCGGCGCGGGCGGACCGGGGGTCGCGGTCGATATCCAGCCCCCACACTTGCGCCGTCCCGGACGTCTTCATGACGAGGCCGGCGAGGATGTTGATGAATGTGGATTTTCCGGCCCCGTTGGGTCCCAGCAGGCCGAAGATGCCGCCGCGCGGGATGTCGAGGTCGACGCTGCGAAGCGCGTGCACGTCGCCGCCGCCGTCGGACCGGTAAACCTTGTCCAGGCCGCGCGCCGAGATGGCCTCAACGGGCGATGCGGGCGCGGGGCCGGCCGCGCGGGTGTGATCTGTCGCGTTGTCCATGTGCAGTGGGGCCGTGGCCGTAACCTTGTCCGGGGTTCGCGAACGAGTTGTCGCGCGAATGCGCTTCGCCTATGTATGGCTTCGACGCGAAACGCACAACTGTCGCGCGCCGGTCGCCGACGATCAGGAGCCCTGCCATGCAACCGCCCGAGACTGTCGAGGTCGAAAGCCGAGAGATCGCCTGCGACGGCGGTGGCGGCGCCCTGGGGCATCCACGCGTGTTCCTGAACATGGGCGCCAGGTCCGAAATCGACTGCCCGTACTGCGGCCGCCGGTTCGTTCTGTCGGCCGATGCGCCGGCCGCCGCCGGTCATTGACGCAGGCGCCGCAAACCCTTCCTACCCCGATCCAGACGCGCCGCATGGCCCTCGTGCCGGTGGGGCGCGATCTCGCGCGGGCGCTGCTGTCCGACCGCAAGGCGGCGGCTGCTCTGGCGGGCGGTCTGATCCACCGCGATTTCCCGGACGAGGACCTGGCCACCAAGCTGCCGGCCTTCGCCCAGCGTCTGGACGACGCGGCCAACGCCGCGCTCGGCCGCACCGCGCCGCGCGATCCCGCCGGCTGGGGCCTCTGGCTTTTCCGCTATGAAACCGAGCGGATGATCGTGGGCGCGGCCTCCTTCACGGGGCCGCCCAATGCGGCCGGCGAGGTGGAGATCGGGTACCAGATCGTCGCGCCGCATCGCCGGCGCGGCCTCACGGTGGAGGGCTGCGCGGCCCTGATCGACTGGGCGTTTTGCGACACCGCCACGACGGCCGTGACCGCGGACTGCGGTGTCGACAACGCGGCGTCGATCCGGACGCTGGAGAAACTCGGGTTCGAAAGAGATCGCGTTGCGCGCGAGCGCTTGTATTGGCGGCTGCCCCGGCCCTAGCATCATCAAGGGAGGGGCAGACCATGGCCGACTACACACTCTACGCACACCCGCGCTCGGGGAACGCCTACAAGACGGCGCTGATGCTGTCGATGACGGGCACGTCCTACGATTTCGAGCTGATCGACCTGATGGAGGGCGGCAACCTGGCGCCGGAGTTCCTCGAGATCAATCCGCTGGGCAAGGTGCCCGTGTTGCGCCACGGGGACCTGATCCTGCGCCAGAGCCACGACACCCTGCGCTACCTGTCGCAACAGACGGGCCGGTTCGGCCCGCACGGCTGGGCGGAGGAGGCGCGGATCGGCGACTGGGTCGGCTTTTCGATCGATTTTTTCGGCTACGGCCTTGCGCGCCTGCGTTTCGAACTCCTGTTCGGCGGCGGCGAAGGACCCGTGTTCGACTATTTCAAGAAGGTGGCGGATCGCGGGATGGGGATTATCGAACCGCACCTTGCCGAACATGAATGGCTGGCCGCTGGGCGCGCGACCATCGCGGACATCGCCTGCTACCCCGTCTCGACATTCCTGGCGGATGCCGGATACGACCCGTCGGATTTCCCGGCGATTGCGGCCTGGCAGAAACGTTTCGAGGCGCTGCCCGGATGGGACACGCAACTGGGCCTGATGCCCCACGACAACTGGCCGCCAAAATAGGTGCGTGACAGATGAACGCCTCGCCCATGCGCCTGATCGGCCAGGAACAGTCGCTCAACACCCACAAGGCGGTGTTGATGCTGACGATGACCGACACGCCCTTCGCGTTCGAGGTCGTCGACCTGTTGAACGGCAAGCACAAGGATCGGTCCTACGAGACGCTCAACCCGTTCGGCCGCGCGCCGACCCTGGTCGACGGTGACAATGTGCTTCACCAGACGGTCACGATCCTCAAATACCTGTCCCGCAAGACCGGCCGGTACGGCTGGGAGGGTGAGTTCGAGGGCTACGATATCGACAGCTGGGCCGGGTTCAGCGCGGACTACTTCTCCGCCGGCCTGGCGCGGCTGCGGTTCATCAACCGTTTCATGGGCGGCGAACCGGCCGCGATCAAGGATCACTACCGCCCGAACATGCTGCGCGGGCTCGACCTTCTCGACCGCCACCTCCGGGACAATGACTGGCTGGTGGGCGGAAAGCCGACGATCGCGGAGTTCATCGTGCATCCGATGGTTCATGTCTGGCGCGATGCGGAGGTCGATATCGCCAATTGGCCCGCCATCGGGCCCTGGCTGGAACGCTTCCAGGCGTTGCCGGGCTGGACGGAACCCGAAGCGCTTCTGCGCGGGCTTTCGGGCAACCGGTAGGCGCGGTCTCTCTCTCTTTCTCCGGGTTGTACGCAATTCGTTAACGCCTGTGTGTCACGCTTCGGCGTATGGGCCATCAACGCAAGCACCGCGGCGACCCCGCCGGCGGCGATCCGTTCCTGGAGGACTTCTTCCGGGATTTGTCGCCCGCGCTCGCCCACAGCTTCACCGACGAGCAGCTGCTCGCGATCAAGATGAACTTCGCGGCCCGCGAACGCGGTGCGCATACGGTCGATCTGCGTTTCTCGATCCCGCTGTTGCGCCGCTACGTGGTGTTCCTGATGGGGCGCGAACGCCGTTCGCGCAAACGGCGCAATCACGACCGGAAATTTCACCCGGTGGGCACGCTCGGCAACCTGTTTGCCATCGCCGTGCTCGCGATCGTGATCGCGGTGCCGGTCTTTGTTGCCGGTTACGGCATCAAGTCCTTCATGGGGATCGACATCCTGGCGGCGGGCGGCACTCACACGGTGATCGAGGACCTGCGCCAGAACCTTGTGACGGTTGTCAAAGGCCTCTAGCGGCCATATCCCCTAGAACGGCTCCTTCCAGGGCCGCAGGTCCAGTTCGAACGTCCACGCGCTGCGTGGCTGGGCGTGCAGCTGCCAGAAACTCTCGGCGATTGCATCGGGGGCCAGCAGCCCGTCGTCTCCCTTGCTCTCGACCAGGTCAGGGAACGCGCCGCGCACCGCCTCGCCGTCGATCAGCCCGTCGACGATCACATGGCCGACATGGACCCCCTGGGGCCCGTATTCGCGCGCGGCGGATTCCGCGACCATGCGCAATCCGGCCTTGGCCGCCGAGAACGCCGCGTGCCCGGCCGCGCCGCGCAGCGACCCCGTGGCGCCGGTGAACAGCAGCGAGCCCCCGCCGTTCCGGGACATGCGCCGCGTGGCTTCGCGGGTCACCAGGAATCCCCCGAAACACGCCACCCGCCAGAGGTGTTCGAACAGCCAGGCCTCGGTCTCGCCGAGGGGTTCCTTCACGTTGGCACCGGGGTTGTAGACGGCCGCGCGCAGCGCGCCGTCCAGCCCATCGATATCGCTAAACAGCGCCTGCACGGCCTCTTCCTTGCGCACGTCGACGGGATGGACCGATGCGCTACCGCCGGCGGCCGCAATCTCGTCGCGGTGTTCGGCCAGCCGCTCTTCGGTTCGCCCGGCCAGCGCCACGTGCAAGCCTCCCGCGGCAAACCGCCGGGCGAGCGCCGCGCCGAGGCCCTGTTTCGCCCCGACGCCGAAGACGATCGCGATATCGGTCATGGAAGGCCCCTCCTGTGGACAGCCGCGCCTGTTTGGGCGCGCGCATTTGCGCTAAACCATGTGCATGGCTGCTGCGAAAAAGAAAGCCGGCGACCCGCCGGCGCGACTTTACCTGATCGACGGCTCGGGCTTCATCTTCCGGGCCTTTCACTCCAGCCCGATGGAGGCGTTCCGGCGCTCGGACGGCGTCTTCACGAACGCCGTCAACGGCTACTGCGCGATGCTGCTGAAGATGATCGACCGGGCGCGCGACGACGGTGCCTATGACTACATGGCCGTGATCTTCGACGCGGCGCGGAAGAATTTCCGCAACGACATCTACCCCGAGTACAAGGCCAACCGCGACGAGCCGCCCGAGGAACTGCGCCCGCAGTTTGGCCTGGTCCGAGAGGCGACGGTCGCGTTCGGCCTGCCGTCCATCGAGGTCGAGGGTTACGAGGCCGACGACCTGATCGCGACCTACGCGCGGGAGGCCAGCGAGAAGGGCATCGAGACGGTTGTGGTCTCGTCCGACAAGGACCTGATGCAGCTGGTGCGCGACGGTGTGCACATGTTCGATCCCATGAAGGATCAGGTGATCGGGCCGGACGAGGTAATGGAAAAGTTCGGCGTGACCCCGGACAAGGTCGTCGACGTCCAGTCGCTCGCCGGCGATTCCACCGACAACGTGCCCGGCGTGCCGGGCATCGGCGTCAAGACCGCCGCGCAGCTTCTCGACGAGTATGGCGACCTCGACACGCTCCTTGAGCGCGCAGAGGAGATCAAGCAGCCCAAGCGCCGCCAGAACCTGGTCGAGTTCGCCGAACAGGCGCGGATCAGCCGCGAGCTCGTGCGCCTGAAGGACGATGTCGAATCCGGCCACGCGGTCGAGGATTTCGCGCTGAAGGACCCGGACCCGGCGCAGGTGGTGGCGTTCCTGCAGGAGATGGAGTTCCGCACGCTCACCCAGCGCGTCGAGAGCCGGTTCGTGGCCGAAGGCCTGATGGACGAGGCCGACACGGCCGCGGCCGCGGAGATCGAAACGCCGGAAGACGCGACCTATGAACTGGTGCAGGACGCCGCGACGCTCGACGAATGGATTGCCGAAGCGCGCGAAGCCGGGTTCGTCGCGTTCGACACGGAGACCACCTCGCTCAACGCCATGCGCGCGCAGCTCGCGGGCTTTTCGCTCTCGATCAGGCCGGGAAGGGCCTGCTACGTGCCCGTCGGCCATGTGGTAGCTGCGTCGGAAGAGCTCGATCTCGACGGTGGCGGCAATGGCGGCGACGGTGACTTGAAGCAGGTCGACATGGTCGCCGCGCTCACCGTGCTGAAAGACCTGCTGGAAGACGCCTCGATCCTGAAGGTCGCCCACAACGCCAAGTACGACCTGCTCGTGCTGCGCCGGGCGATGGAGAAACACCTCCCTGACGAAGACCCGCTCGCGCCGCAGGCCATCGACGATTCGATGCTGCTGTCCTATGTGCTCGACGCCGGGCGCAACAAGCACGGCCTGGACGATCTCGCCTTCCGGCACCTCGAACACGAAAACATCAAGTACGAGGCCATCGCCGGGAAGGGCAAGAAGCAGATCACCTTCGACAAGGTGCCGCTCGACAAGGCCCTCGACTACGCCGCCGAGGACGCGGACGTCACGGGGCGGCTGCACGCGCTGTTCCGCCGCCGCCTCGTCGGCGAACGCATGGCGACGGTCTACGAGACCATCGAGCGGCCTCTGGTTTCGGTGATCGTTGAGATGGAGCGCGCGGGCATCAAGGCCGACGCGGAGACACTCAAGGACCTGTCGAAGGACTTCGCCAAACGCATGGCGGAGCTCGAAGGCAAGGCGCACGAACTGGCGGGCGAGGAGTTCAACGTCGGCTCGCCCAAGCAGCTCGGCGAAATCCTGTACGACAAGCTCGGGCTCGAGGGCGGAAAAAAGGGCAAGACCGGGGCCTACACGACGTCCGCCGACGTGCTCGAAAGCCTGGCCGCGGAGGGCCACGAACTGCCGCAGACGGTACTCGACTGGCGGCAGATGCAGAAACTGAAATCGACCTACGCCGACGCGCTCGTCGAGCAGATCAACCCGGACACGGGCCGGGTCCACACCGCCTACGGCATGGCGATCGCCCAGACCGGGCGGCTGTCGTCGAACGACCCGAACCTGCAGAACATTCCCGTGCGCACCGAGGAAGGCCGGAAGATCCGCGCCGCCTTCGTGGCCGAGAAGGGCAACAGGCTGGTCAGCCTCGACTATTCACAGGTGGAACTGCGCGTGGTCGCCCACGTCGCCGGGGAGGAGGCCCTGATCGAGGCCTTCCGCGACGGCCAGGACATCCACGCGATGACCGCCAGCCAGGTCTTCGGCGTGCCCATGGAAGACATGGACCCGATGCTGCGGCGCAACGCCAAGGCGATCAACTTCGGGATCATCTACGGTATCTCCGCCTTCGGGCTCGCCAACAATCTCGGCATCGCCCGCGACGAGGCGCGCGACTACATCGCCGCCTATTTCGACCGCTACCCGGCGATCCGCCGCTACATGGACGAGGCCAAGGAATTCGCGAAGGAGGCCGGCTATGTCGAGACCATCTTCGGCCGCCGCATCCACCTGACCGGCATCAAAGACAAGAACCAGGCGGTGCGCGGCTTCGCCGAGCGCCAGGCGATCAATGCCCCGATCCAGGGCGCGGCGGCGGACATCATCAAGCGCGCGATGATCCGCGTGCCCGCCGCGCTGGAGAGGGCGAAGCTTGAATCGACCATGCTGCTGCAGGTCCACGACGAACTGCTGTTCGAGGCGCCCGAGGGCGAGGTCGACACCCTGATCGAGGTCGTCACCGATGTCATGGAAGGCGCCGCCGCCCCGGCGGTGAACCTGTCCGTTCCGCTGGTCGCCGACGCCGGCGTCGGCGCGACCTGGAACGAGGCGCACTAGCAGTTGAGGGTTTAACGCGGCATTCTGCAGCATGCTTGAAAGCACATTTCTACATATCGCTGGTGTGGGGACAAAAACCGAGCGGCAGCTCTGGGAAAGAGGCATCCGCAGTTGGGACGACTTTGAAAAAGAGTACTTTGCCCAGCAGGCGCTTTTCAGTTCTGGCGAAGATGAGAAGCGTCGGACGGCGGTAGTTGATTCACGTGATGCTCTGACAAGGGGCGATGCAGATTACTTCGCTGACCGTCTTCCAAAATCGGAACACTATCGGATTGCACTAACGTTCCCGAAAGATACGTACTTCGTTGATATCGAGACGACAGGGCTTAGCCACTATTACGACGACATCACCATCGTCGGTTTCGACGTGGACGGCGAATTTTATTGCCATGTTGTCGGTACCGATAAGAGAGCGTTTGTCCGGAAACTCTCACAGGCAAAGTGCCTAGTGACGTTTAACGGGACAGCGTTTGACCTGAAATTCCTGAAACGAGACTACCCCGAATTAGTTCTGCCGAGATCCCATGTAGACCTTCGATACTTCGCTCGTTCGATGGGAATGGAGGGAGGGCAGAAGAAAATTGAGCAGTCTCTAGGCATACAGAGGCTCGATGAGATCGAAGGAATGGTTGGCGAGTTTGCGCCCCTCCTTTGGCATCAGTATCGAATGGGGGACAGGTCTGCGGCACGGCGCTTGGTCGAGTACAATCATGCCGATGTTGAGGGCATGAAGGCGATCTTCGATGAATGTATTTCACGCCTTCTTATGAAACGGCCCTACTTGCCACTCGCAGCCGACGATCGTTTATTTAGCGCTAAGCCGGGTCTGTTGGAGTTTGCTCCGTCAAAGAGACATTCCAAAGGCCTTCTGCCCTATATCCCGAAGTTTCCTGGGAAGAAGGGTCCGAGAACGACCTATCGCGAGCTCACTTCTGACACCCATTCCGCCGAGCTCAGCATTGTGGGCATCGATCTTTCGGGGTCTGAGAAGAGGCCAAGCGGTTGGTGCTCGCTGATTGGCAACGAGGCTCACACCAAGCGTGTTGCAACTGATCTAGAGCTGTTCGTCGAATCGATGAATGTTTCGCCGGATCTCGTTTCAATCGATTCTCCGCTCTCAATGCCTCATGGTCGAACACGCGTGACAGACGATGATCCGAAACGCGAGGAAATCGGTATCGTGCGAGCATGCGAGCATGAGCTTTTTGCACGGGGAGTTAACGTCTATCCGTCACTTATTCCAAGCATGCAGCGTCTAACGGAGCGTGGCATCAGGCTCGCGCATCAATTCCGGAAGGCCGGGATACCGGTGATTGAAAGCTATCCAGGCGCGGCGCAGGACATTATGTCCATTCCACGGAAACGTGCCGGGGAACAGTATCTCAAGCAGGGCCTGAACGATTTCGGAATCAATGGGGAGTTTGTAGACGCGAACGTTTCTCACGATGAGCTCGATGCGATTACCTCGGCGATAGTGGGACTGTTCTTTTGGACTGGGATGTTCGAAGCCCTAGGCAACGATGATGAGGATTATCTGATCATCCCCGATCTGGAAAAATCGCCTGATTTGTGGCGCTCGCGGATCGCGCTTGGATTTAGCGGGCCGATTGCTGCCGGTAAAACGACTGCGGCCGTGTATCTGAAGGATCGTAAGAAATTTGCCTACGGTCGATATAGCCTTGTGCTTGCGAAACTTCTTCGCGAGAAGGGAGAATCGGTCAACCGGGCAACGCTCCAGGAGCTAGGTGAGGAAATTAATCATGCTCCCGGCCAGCGGTGGCTCTCGAAACAGTTGGTCAGCGATCTAGGGGGTGGACGCTATGTTACTGTCGACGGGCTCCGATTCCCGGAAGACCACGCATTCATGGTCGAGCGTTTTGGACCGGCCTTTCGGCATGTGCACGTGGATGCGCCCTATGCCGTTCGTAAGGAACGTTACATACAAAACGGTGGTACGGGCAGATCATTTGAGCGTGCGGCGAAACACCCCGTCGAAGGTATGGTAAGGCGCGTCAGCCAGCTCGCGCACGAAGTCATTTTCAACGAGGGTAGCGAAGCGCGATTCACGCGGCGTATAATGCAACTGTGCAAGTGATGTATCCGAAATCGGGGGAGAGATTTCCGTGCCTGTGACCGTGGTTGTTGGGGGACAGTTCGGCTCGGAAGGCAAAGGGAAGGTCGCGCACTGGATTGCGAAAAAGCAGTCGGCAGCGGCGGCAATCCGCGTTGGTGGTTCGAATTCCGGGCACACTGTCGTCGATGAAAATGGCAACACCTTCAAGTTCCGGCATTTGCCGACGGCGGCGATCCTGCCAGATGTGAAATGCGTAATCGCGGCAGGTTCGTATATCGATGTCGACGTGCTGCTGCGCGAAGTGGAAGAGTGCGGCATCCAAGATGATCGCGTCATTGTTGACCCGGGGGCCGTTGTCGTTTCCGAGGCTCAGAAACGCGCGGAGCAAGAACTCAAGTCCCGTATTGGTTCCACAGGAAGCGGGACAGGAGCAGCGGTAGCTGACCGGGTGCTGCGAAAAGGTACTCTTAATTTTGCGCGGGACGACAATCGGTTGAAAGATCGATTTGTACTTCCTTCAGTCGAATACCTTCGCTCAGAACTCGCCAAGGGTGAGCGAGTGATTATTGAGGGCACTCAGGGATTCGGCCTTTCCCTTCTACATTCTGCACACTATCCAAAGGTCACAAGCAGAGACACAACGGCGGCGGCTTTCGTTTCTGAGTGTGGCCTAAGTCCACTGGATGTCGACGAAGTGATCATGGTTCTGCGCGCATTCCCTATCCGTGTGAGTGGAGATTCGGGGCCTCTACCCAATGAGATAAATTGGGAAACGGTATCAGAGGAGAGCGGGGCGCCTCTCCTGCTCGAGGAGAGAACAACAGTAACCGGGAATGTTAGAAGGGTAGCTAGATTTGACGGTGCTGTTGTCAAGTTAGCTATTTCAGCAAATCAACCAACATGTGTTGTTTTGAATCACGCCGATTATTTCGATTATCAGTGTCATCAATCTCAGAATTTGTCCACGATTGCTCTCTCTTCACTCCAAGAGGTTGAACGAATTATTCATCGAAAAATCGACTTTGTAGGGACGGGCCCAGCGTCACTTTTGCCAGCAGATAGCTTGAACAGAATTCGACTAATCGCATGACCACGGCACCGACTACGCCGATTACCCAATATCAGTCGCCTGCTGAAGATGATGCTGAAGCAGACAAGCGCTACGAGAGAACGATCAGTGTTGATCCGTTCCCGGCGATTGCTCCATCCCTTCTGAACTCATCAGATATATTTCACTATGTTTGCGCGACAGGGATGGTGCACCCGTACGTTCCAGAACTACTCAAATCTGCGTCATATGCCGCGCGAGTTGGTGAGAAATTTGTTTATTGGAACGAGAATGGAGATTTAGAAGAGCGAAATTTGAAGGAAGACGAAGTATTCGATCTGAAACCTAATTCAATCGCGTTTATAACGACAGAAGAGAAATTTCGACTTCCAGATTACATGGCTATTAGGTTCAATTTAAAAATTAATAATGTTCATCGAGGTATACTGCTTGGTACGGGTCCGATTGTTGATCCTGGGTTTGTTGGGCACTTACTTGTCCCGTTACACAATTTGACAACTAACGTATACCGGTTCCGCAGAGGTGAAAAAGTTATATGGATAGAGTTTACCAAAACCAGCCCAAACAGAAACTGGGACCCTAGATCAGGTGACGTTGAAAAATATTATCGGCAGAAGAATAAATTCGTACCTTTCCCGGATCATAAGAAGAACCTAAAGGTTTGGGACTATTTTGAAGACGCGCACAAGGGCCCGATTCGCAGCTCGATCCCAGAAACACTTAAAGAGTCACTGGATGCAGCCAAAACAGCCAAAGAAACTACCAGGTACGTCTCTATCGGGGCGATAGCAGTTGTTGCGAGCGCCTTCATTGGTGGGGCTGAACTCATCAATGATCTGCGGTCAGATATTCGTGCTACGGAAACGCATGCTCGTGAAATTCAAGCTGAGGTCAGTGCCTTACAGAATAGAATTCGAACGGATTTGCAATCTGGTTTAGCCGATGAACGTCAGGAGAGAACGCGCCTGTTTGATGAGATCTCATCTGCCTTGGGTCAAATAGAGAAGATGGTTTCGGAGTCCAACGACCGGATATCGGAAGATAACGGCCAGTAGCGAATGCGTGTCGAGATTTGTGGCGGTATTGCCTCGGGAAAAACAACTCTCGCCCAACTTCTGGGATCACAACACTTCGATGTTTCCTACGAGGACTTCCGAAGCAATCCGTTCTGGAAAATATTCTACGGTGACCCGGACCGATACTCATTCGAGACCGAAGTTACATTTCTCCTACAGCACTACAACCAGATCAAGCGATCCGCTTTCTCGTTGAACGAGACAGTGCTCGACACATCCTTAGTCCTCGATCTCGCGTATGCAGATGTGAATCTGACTGGACCGCATCGTGAGGCATTCGACTCTGTGTTTTCGGTTGTCCGGGAGGAGGTCGGGCATCCGAAGTTGTTGATTCATCTGGTCTGTTCGGCTGAGACGGAACTTCGTCGTATTCGAGCGCGCAATAGGTCAGAAGAAGAATCGATATCGATACCGTATCTGGAAAATGTGAACAAAGCTGTTTCTGATCGAGTTGCTCGTCAGCCTCCGGGTTTGCCAGTTCTTGATTTGAATAGTGATGAACTTGATTTCGCCAACACCCTGACAACTCGAGAAACCGTCAGCGAACTCGTTCTGTCGAAAGTTCTCTAGTTTAGACAGTCACCGGTGTTGGCGAGACCTGGAACGAGGCGCACTAGCGGCCTTCCGCGCCGCTCCGGCACAGGTTTTTCGCGTCCGCGCATACACCGGTGGTGCTGCGTCCCGGCGTTCGCCGCGCTAGGATGCGCGCAAATCATTCATCGGGAGGAACGACCATGTCGCGAGAACAGCAGCGCGTGCAGACCATCGAGCCGGAAGCCATCGACGGCGACTTCGAGGATTTCTATGGCGCCGTGACGAACCTGCTCGGCCGGGTGCCGCATTTCTACCGGACGATTTCCAACGCGCCGTTCCTGGCGATGCTGTTCCTGCCGATCAACGCCGGCGCCCAGCGCGAGTGGCCGGGCACGCGCATCTCCGGGAAGATCAAGGAAATGGTGGTCATCAAGACCAGCCATGTGAACGAGTGCGAATACTGCTACGCCCACAACACCTCGCTGGGCCAGGCGGCGGGCATCACCCACGAGCAGATCATCGACATGTCGTCGGACGACTACCTGACCTCGGACCGTTTCACCGAGCGCGAGAAGGCGGCGATCCTGTGGGCCGAAAACGTCACCCGCAACACGGCGCAGAAGAACACCGACGCGTACAACCGTCTGAAGGCCAATTTCACCGAGGGCGAGATCGTCGAGATCACCATGCTCTGCGGCATGTTCAACATGATCAACCGGATCAACGATTCCCTCGATATCGCGCTGGAGGAACAGCCGGAGATCGACAAGATCCAGGGCTCGCTCCACCTCGATCCGGCGAAGATGGGCGATTATCTGCGCTGGCTCGCGGACCACTGGCCGGGCGAGTTCGACACGCTGAACAAGCAGGCCGAGGACGCTGCGGCGGCGTAACCCGAGTTTCTCGCCGCCTGCGAGTGTTTCCGGGTTTCGTCCACAACCTGTGCACGAAAATCCATCATAGGTTGCTGACTCTCTCCGGCGGCTGCGCTAGCTTTTTGTTATTGGGGACGATTGAGTTGCAGTTTCGGGTCTGGTGGATTTGCGGGCCTGAAAGATGCCGCCTTTCGGACATCTTTGGACGGACACCGGGTGGCATTCTTTACGGATGGCGATCACGTCGAACAACGATCTGGCGGAATTCCCGGGCGCGGACTCGGTGAATGACGGTGTCGGCAGCGATGCCGGCGACGCCGAACAGCCTGCGCGCGGCCCGGAGGCCGGCGCTGATGCGGCGGGCGTGCCGGTCGGCGCGGTCTGGGTTCTGTGCCGCAAGGGTGCGTCGGGCGACGTCGAATCCGTGCGCGCCTTCGACGACGAGGCGCGCGCGCGGGCCGATCTGGAACTGGCCGAGAGTATTTCGGAAGACGAATTCTGGGTGTCCGCCGTGCCGCTCATCGAAACAGCGGAAGGCGAAGGCACCGGCGCGTCGATGAGCCGTGTCCAGGCCCTGGCGCTGACATGGCTGGCGCAGGGCGCGGAGGCCGAGGCGTCGGTCCCGCTCGACGATCCTGTCGTCGTCAGCCCGCGCCATGTGCGCGGTTTCGTGTCTGTCCCGTCCCACGAATGGCGGGACATGGAGGAACGCGGCTGGGTCCGTGACGGCCTGATCACGCCGGAAGGCGCGGCCAGGGTCGGCCTCGCGCGGAGCCGCGATATCTAAATCCGGATTTCCAGGGTGCCCGGGCGGGCCTATTCCGCCGCGGTGTCGATAGGTTCGTCGGCCGGCTCGTCGAGCGCCGGCTCCCACAGCCGCAGGGCCAGGGTGAATCGCGATCCGCGGCCGAGTTCGCTTTCCAGCGTAATGTCCCCGCCCATGAGCTGCGCAAGGTTGCGCGCCACGTGCAGGCCGATCCCCACACCCTCGGTGTTGGTCGTAAAGGCGTCCGAGCGCACGCGGTGGAAACGGTCGAACACCGCCTGCTGCTGCTCGACCGGGATGCCGATCCCCGTATCCCAGACCGTGAGGTAAAGCAGGTCCTGCTTGCCCAGCACGACGTCGACGCCGACGCTGCCGCCCTCGTCCGTGAACTTGATTGCGTTGGTCAGCAGGTTGATGAGGATCTGGCGCGCCGACGTGCGGTCGGCGATCACGGAAAGCTTCCTGTCGACGGGCGGGACGGCGACGACGATCCCCGCGTCGCGGGCACGGACCTCGATCATCGCGACGGTATCCCGGATCAGGTCGGCCACGTTGGTTTCGATCAGGTCGATGTCGATGGACTCGTTCTCGATGCGGACCGTATCGAGCAGGTTGTCGATGATCTGCACCAGGTGGCTCGACGCCGACAGGATGTTGTCCAGGTAGGACGGCATGCGCTCGGGAACGGTGTCGTCGATCATGCGTCGGCTGAGTTCGGCGAAACCGATGATGGCGTTCAGCGGCGTGCGCAGTTCGTGGCTCGTCAGCGCCAGGAAGTCGCTCTTCGCATCGGACGCGGACTGGGACTTGCCGAGCGCTTCGCGCAGATGTTCGTTGGTCACCTCGAGCGCTTCCAGCGCGTCTTCCAGCTTTTCCCGGGCGATCACGGCGTCGCGTTCGGCCTCCAGCGCCCGGGTCACGTCCGTGCCGGTGCCGCGGTAGCCGAGGAATCGCCCGGTGTCGGAATCGAAAAACGGGGTCGCACTGAGGTGGATGCGCCGGGTCTGGCCGGTCTCGTCGCGCATCAGGAACAGCCGGTTGCGGAAAGGCCGGCGGTCGGCCATCAGGCGGTTCAGGTCCGGCACGCCGGGCATCGGGTCGGGCAGGGCGCCCAGCGACAGCATCGGTTTGCCCAGATGCGCCTCGGGGGGCGCGCCGGTGATCGCGGCAATCCGCGCCGAGACCTCCGTCAGGCGAAGGTCCGTGCCGGTTTCCCAGACCCAGTCGGATGTCGAACGGATGATGTCGGTGAGTTTGTCGTCCAGCGCGGTGAGCCGGCGCTCGGCCGAGATGCGCTGGGTGATGTCTTCGAAATATCCGTAGACGAGCGTGCGGCCGTCCTGCTCGTTCAGGAAGTGGCGGCCGCGATAGGTTCGCTCGACGCCGCCGGTCTCGACCGAGATCCGGCTCGGTTCGAAATGCCCGGTTTCGACCAGCGTTTCGGTGGCCTGCTGAAGTGCGCGCGGGAGACGCCCGAGGCGCATTGTGTTGTCGTCCGTGCCCCAGGCCGACCGTGCGAAGAATACGAAGGCGTTGTTGTGCCAGAGGACTTCGCCGGTGGGCGTCGCCATGTAGGCGGGGCCCAGATGTTCCAGAAGTCCGGGGTGCGGGCCGGCGGACACGGGGCCGGCTGTCGCAGGGTCGGGGCTTTGCGGGCCAGCCGCGTCGGGATCGCCGTTCCCGTGACGGTCGCGCGTATCGCCGGACGTTCGCGCATGCGTGCGGCGCGAATAGAGTCGCCCCTTTTCGCCCGCGGATTTATGGCCGACCACACGTGTCACGTACTGAGGCCCTCCCCCGAAAGACGCCTGAACGCGGTAAACAGTTGTTAACCAGTCTGTTATTCAAATCTTTATAAAGCGTTAACGCAAGCGTAAAGCCTAAATGCCTGTCGATACATACTATTTTATGTTCCGCATCGAATGATTTGGCCTGAAATCCAGGCATTTGTCGCTCGTGCGGTTAAATCGTCGTTAAGCCCTTTGCGTCATGATAGCGCGTGTGCGGCTCGACCGTGCGGTGATGCGGGAGAGTCTGCGTGGGTCAATCTCTGGCGATTGAAGCCGAAAATAGTCGCGATTCGGGTAGCGGCGGCCTGCGGCGTCTGACCCAGGACGAGGTCGACAAGGTCTGCGGCTTGCATGCGCGATTTTATGCCGGCCTGCCGGGCGGCAAGCGGGCCGACTTCGGGTTTTGCGATCTGAGCGGACTCTCGCTCGCGGGGCACGATCTGGGCGACGCCAATTTTTCCGGTGCGCGGCTGTCCGGGGCCACCCTCGACGGCGCGCGGCTGGAAAATGCCGTGTTCTTCTGCTGCGATATGCGCGGCGCGAGCATGGAGAAAGTCAATTTGCGGCGCAGCGATTTGCGCGGGGCGAGCCTGCGGAGCGCCAACCTGACCGGGGCGGACCTGTTCGAGGCCGACCTGCGTGAAGGCGCGATCGCGGAAAAGGATTCCCACGGCGATCTGCATATCCGCACGCACGAAACCGCAATCGACAACGTCGACACCAGCGAGGCCAGCTTCGCGCACGCCAACCTCGAGCGCGCGAACCTGTCGGGCATGCTGGCGATCCGGACCGATTTCTCGGGCGCCGTCATGAAGAACTGCAAGCTCGTGCGCGCCAACCTGAAACAGGCGGATTTCAAGGGGGCGAACCTCGAAGGTTCGGACCTGTCCGGTGCGGATCTGACCGAGGCGGACCTCTCGAACGCCGTCTTGACCGGCGTCGACATGACCATGACGACGATCCATCAGACCACGCTCGACGACACGTTGACCGACGAGCCGGTGGGCACGCCCATGAGCGAGGTTGTACCGCCCGTGCCGGACCAGCTCGAAAATCACATCCGTTTCGTCGAATCCGACGGGACGGCCGGCGTGCCGGCGGACCTGTCCGGCGTGGATCTGCGCCCGATCAAACTTATGGCGCATCTGAACCTGGCGGCGCTGCGCGCATCGGGCGCGACCCTCTACGGCGTCGATATGCGTGGCGTGAAATTGCAGGGCGCCGATCTCAGCGGGGCCGATTTTCGCACCGCGAACCTCGAAGGCGCGGATCTGCGCGGGGCGAAACTGAAGGAGGCGCGTTTTTCAGGCGCTGTTCTTCGCGACTGCAACATGGGCCCGCTGGTGATCGATTCCGACCGGCGGCTGCCGACGCAGTTGACGGGCGCGGACCTTCAGCGCGCGGACCTGCGGGGTGCGGAACTCGCGCAGGCCGTGCTCGACGGCGCGGACATGACCGGCGCCAAGATCGACGGCGCGAAATTCGAAGGCGCGTCCATGACGGGCACGAAGGCCGGAAATCCGGGCGACGATTGATGCAATGCAGCATCCGGCGGAATTTTCGGACTCGCTTTGCGCGTAGATTCCTGTGCTAGAGTTTCGTCATTAGCGTGCACCGCGGTGTCGGGCTCGCGTTCAGGTAAGACCCGAGCCCCCAACAGGCACCGTGGCGCCGAGTGCGTCGGGATGTGCCTGTTATGAGTGACTCAGAGGCATCTGGCAGCGGGGAGCGGATCTCCGCAACAGTCAAATGGTTCAACCCCATCAAGGGTTACGGCTTTGTGCAGCCGTCAAACGGGATGGGGGACGCGTTCGTGCACGTATCCGTTCTCGAAGCGGCCGGACAGAAAGACCTGCAGGACGGGGCAGAACTGGAGTGCGAGATCGAACAGGGGCCGCGCGGCCCGATGGTCTCCGTGATCCACAGCGTGACGGGCGGCAACCCGGATGCGGCGCCGACGGAAACCGCCGACGGCCCCGAGGTCGAGGGCACGGTCAAGTTTTTCGATCCGAACAAGGGCTACGGTTTCATCGTTCCGGACGGCGAGGACCAGGACATCTTCGTGTCCGGTCGCGTCGTGGCCCAGTCGGGCCTGCGGATGCTCGAAGCCGAGGCGCGCGTGCGCGTGACCACCCGTTCCGGCGACAAGGGGCCGCTCGCGGTTACCGTCGAACTTCTCGACGACGCCTGATCCGAACTATTGAATCGCCAGGAGTCTCGGCATGTCCGCCGGCTGTCCTGTTTCTGTGCTGTTCCTCCGCACGACGAGGAGATAGCCGGTCTCGCCCAGCTGGCGCGCCGTCGCTTCCACGAACGGTTCGAGCGTTGCGGCCGCCTCGCGCGGCAACAGCCAATCCGCCAGCGCTCGCGCATGGTCGGCATCGCAATTCTGCCGGGCTGCGATCAGATTCAGGACACAGAGTTCGTCCGGGCTGACGAGACTGCAGGTGGGCTGGTGGAGGCGCAGCCGCCGGCGGGCGTTGAGGCCGATATTCCGAAACATCGTCTCCAGGGATTCGCAAATCAGCGTTGCGGCGCGCGGCCCGCACGCCCGATTGAACTCCAGCGTGACGTCCGGCCAGAGCGCCTTGTCCGCGGCCCACTGCCGCAAGGCATGAACGAGCAGGCGCTCCATATAGGTCAGCGTTGCGGCGGGCGTGTGCGCGGGGGTCGACCAGGTCATTTCGATCATCTCGATTGTCCAAGCTAATGCGTGGGCACATTAATAATAATGATAATCATTCGCAACTAGATTTTCCAAAGAGCCTGTGGGTGTGATTGTCGTCGAACTGCGATCCTGGGTTTAGGAGAGAGCCGCGGTGCGCGCGGTCTTGGCGAGCCGCACCAGTTCGGTGCGTGCGCTCTGGGCGTCGGAGACCGGCTTGGCGAAGTCAACGCGGGCGGTCGTGTCGTTGCGGGCCAGATCGATCCCTTCGGGATCCAGCGCGATCATGCGCCAATCGATCCCCGGCCGGTCGGCGAGATTGTGTGCGTAGTTACGCACCGCGTCGCCATGGTCCTCGTTCATGTGTTCGACGATCTCTTCTTCCGCCGCCGCAAGCGCCGCGAAGGCGTCACCGTCCAGAAAAACGTCCGATGCCGGGAGTGTCTCGATCCGCCCGAACCCGCCAATGAAGTGAACCGTCTCCGGTGCGAGCCGGTAGAGGTGGAAGTCCCCGAACGCCATGTGGTTGCGCGCGCCCGCGTGCAGGCGAAGGAAACGTTCGCGCAGCACGGGATCGTCGCAGGCTTCCATCTCTCCCAGAACGGTCGCGCGAGAAAGATTGATCGCCTCTGTTCCCGGTTTGGCGAAAAGCATGGAGACCCGCGGGTCGGCGCGGAAGTTGCGCGTGTGCCGGGCGAGGTCCGACAGCAGGACCAGCGGTTGGCCGGCATGGTCGCACGCGCACAGCACGAGGCTGCCGTAGGGCGCGCCGCCTGTCTCGGCATCGATCGTCGAAAGCGTCGCCGTGCGGCTGGTTCGGATCAGCCGCCGGGCCAATTCGCCGGTGGGTTTGTCGCGGTCGTCGATGGTCATCACGGCGCGGAGACTAGCGGAACTTCCTGCGGTCGCAAGGCCCCCTACGGCTTTTTCATGCCGTGTGCGCCATGGTCCATCTTGCCGTCATTCATTTTGTCGCCGCCCGACGAGCTGCGCGCCGCCGCCGATTCGACGACAGCCTCGATGCTGACTTCGCCCGCGCGTTCGAACTCCAGGATCAGCGGAATGGTGGTCTCCTCGAACAACGGCCCCTTCAGGCCGATCAGCATGACGTGAAACCCGCCGGGCTTGAGTTCGGCACTGCCGCCCGCCGGGACGACGACACCGTCGACCGGACGCATGCGAATCATCTCTCCGTCGCGAATATGCCCGTGGATCTGGACGAGCTCGGCGTCGTCCGACCGTGCGCCGACCAGGCGATCCGCCTGCGTGCCCGCGTTGTGAATGGTCATGAAGACGGCGCCCGCCTTCTGGGTCGGGGCCGTGGCGCGCGACCAGGGGTGGGAAATCGTCAGTTCTCCGGCTTTCTCTTCATGGGACATGGCCGGCACCGCGACGAGCAGGCCGAGAACGATGGCGGCGAGTAAGGTTCGAATTGGCATGTCTATCCCTGTGCGCGCATGTGTTGGCGAATGGTGTCGGCCATCTCTTCAGGCGCCGTGCCGTAGCGGAACATGGCGGCTATCTTGCCGTCAGGCGCCAGCAGGTACACGAACGACGTGTGGTCCATGAGGTACTCGGTGAAGTTCGGGTCCTCGAACTTCCTAAAAAATACGCGGTACTTGGTGGCGACGTCTCGGACTTCCTCGGCGCTACCGGTCAGCCCCACGAGCCGTTCGTGGAACAGCGGCACATACTCCGACAGCACTTCTGGCGTGTCGCGTTCCGGATCGATGGTGATCATCACCGGCCTGACCTGCGCACCGGCGTCGCCCAGCTCGTCGATCGCGACCGCGATCTGGCCCAATTCCGTGGGGCAGATATCGGGGCAGAAGGTGTAGCCGAAATAGACCAGCGCATACTGACCGGCGAGGTCGTCGGTCGAAAACCGCTCGCCCGTGTGGGCCGTCAGTTCGAACGGCCCGCCGATATCCACGTTCACGACCATGCCCGCCACGGGGCTTGTTTCCGCCGGGTCGTCTTGCTGGAAATTCAGCCAGGCGCCCAGTCCGAACACGGCCACGACGAGAACAACCACACCGATATGCAGCTTCCTGTTCATGGCCCTTGGTGTAGGACGTTCGCTTCGAAAGGCGCAATGCGGCTGCCGGTCGCACGCCGCTCACGTTTTCGTTTATGGCGAGATCGTGGCCCGGGCACCCCGGCCCCGCGGAAATCATGGCTTTGAGAAACGCAAAAACGTCCCCAAATACGCCATAATGGATTGCGAATGTGGTTCATGGCGGCACGGGGCGTTCGGTTTCGTGCTCCGGCTGCAACGAGGGGGACCCCGACATGGCCCAGACAATCGCCCTGGTCGACGACGACCGCAACATCCTGACCTCGGTCACAATGGCGCTCGAAGCCGAGGGCTATCACGTCAGCACCTATGCCGACGGCGACGAGGCGCTGACGGGCCTCTCCGAATCCCCGGTCGACCTGGCGGTGCTCGATATCAAGATGCCCCGCATGGATGGCATGGAGCTGCTCGGCAAGCTGCGGAAGTCGTCGCGCATGCCGGTCATATTCCTGACGTCCAAGGATGACGAGATCGACGAGGTTCTCGGTCTGCGCATGGGCGCGGACGACTACATCACCAAGCCGTTTTCCCAGCGCCTGCTGATCGAGCGTATTCGCGCGATCCTGCGCCGGGCGGAAGCCGAGCAGGCCGCGAAGGATGGAGAGACCGACGGCGAGTCCATGATTCGCCGCGGCGACCTCCTGCTGGATCCGAGCCGGCACCTTTGCACCTGGCGCGACGGGGAGGTCACGCTGACGGTGACGGAATTCCTGATCCTCGAGGCTCTCGCACAGCGCCCGGGTCATGTGAAGAGCCGCGACCAGTTGATGGATGCGGCCTATGGCGAGAACATCTATGTCGATGACCGGACCATCGACAGCCACATCAAGCGCCTGCGCAAGAAGTTCCGCGATGTGGACGACGAGTTCAGCCACATCGAGACGCTGTACGGGATCGGCTATCGTTACAAGGACGCGTAGTCCCGATCCTGCGCGGCATCCCCGGGGGGCAGGATGACCATCGACGCTCGTTTCGAAAACCGTTCCGCACCGACCCGCCGGGCGAACGGCGAGGCGCGCGGCAATCCCCGGTCCGATGCCGACAACGAAAGCCGGCCCGCTTCCCGCGCGCCGCGTCTCGGCGTGGTCTGGTCGTGGCTGCTTCGCCGACGGCCGTCGACATCGCTGACCCGGCGCATCCTGGCGATCAACCTGTTGGTGCTGGCCGTGCCCGTCGGCGGCTTCTTTTTCCTGGACCGCTATCAGGAAAGCCTCGTCGAAACGGAGATCGAGGCCCTGCGCGTGCAGGGTGAGGTCTTTGCCGGTGCCGTCGGGGCCGGTGCGGTCCTGATCGTGCCGGGCCTCGGACAGCGGGTCGACCCGGTCCGTGCCAGCCTGATGCTGCGGCGTCTCACCGAGCCGACGCAGACCCGTGCCCGGCTGTTTTCCGAGAACGGCACGTTGGTGACCGACACCCAGGCGCTCATTTCGCCGCGCGGACAGGTCCGTGTTCGTGAGTTGCCGCCGTCCGAAGGCTTCGCGCCGCTGAACTGGTTCGAGCGCCGGTTCAACGCGCTGCTTGACTGGCTGCCGGGCCAGGCGGAGCTGCCGATCTATCAGGAACGCAACCCGCAGCGTGCCTCGGATTATCGGGAGGCCATCAAGTCCCTCGCCGGCGAGCCCTACGCGACCGTGCGCCGCCATGAATCGGGCGGCATGGTGATCTCTGTCGCCGTGCCCGTGAAGCGCTATCGACAGGTTGTGGGCGCGCTGATGCTGACCCACGGAAGTGACGAGATCGAACGCGCGATGCGCGCCATCCGGATCGATATTCTCCAGGTTTTCGGCGTGGCGCTTGCCGTCACGATCCTGTTGTCGGTCTACCTCGCGGCGACCATCGCCCGGCCGCTCAAGCGGCTTGCGGCCGCCGCGGAGCGCGTGCGCTCGGGCACCGGCCGTCATACATCCATTCCCGACTTCGCGGGCCGGCGCGATGAGATCGGCGAGCTCGGCCGGGACCTGCGCGCGATGACCGAGGCCCTGTGGGAGCGCATGGATGCGATCGAGCGGTTCGCCGCCGACGTGTCGCATGAAATCAAGAACCCGCTGACGTCGTTGCGCAGCGCGGTCGAGACGGTGGCGCGGGTGGACGACCCGGCCCAGCAGAAGAAACTGATGTCGATCATCCTCGACGACGTCTCGCGGCTCGATCGGCTGATCAGCGATATTTCCGACGCGTCGCGCCTCGATGCGGAACTGAGCCGGGACCCGCCGTCGAATGTCGACCTGCGCGCTGTCTTGAGCGCACTGGTCGATGTCCAGTCGTCGACGTCCGAAATCGGCGTGGAAATGGAAATCCAGCCAGGCGTCGATTTGACGGTTTGTGCGTTCGAGGACCGACTGGGTCAGGTATTCCGCAACCTGATCATCAATGCCCAGTCGTTCAGTCCGGCGGGGGGCCGCGTTCTGATCTCGGCGGCGCGCCGGAATGAACGCGACGGCGACTTCGTGGTCGTCACGGTCGACGATGAAGGACCGGGCATTCCGGAAGCGAACCTGGAGTCCATCTTCCGCCGGTTCTATTCCGACCGGCCGACCGAGGGACCGGACGGGCGCGCGGAACGGCTGGGGACCCACTCGGGGCTCGGCCTGTCGATTTCACGCCAAATTGTCGAGGCGGCCGGGGGCGAGATCTGGGCGGAGAACCGGCGCGGCAGTGACGGCAAGGTCGTCGGCGCGCGTTTCGTGGTTCGCTTTCCGGCGGTCTAGCGCGAGACGCTACAGCACGATCCATAACAGAAGCGGCAAGGTCGCCAGTGAAATCAGCGTCGAGATCATGATGACGCCTGCGACCTGCTCGGCGTTGTTGCCGTAGAGCTGCGCCCACAGGTAGGAAAACAGGGCCGACGGCCCGGCCGACTGCAGAATCACGATACCCCGCGTGACCGGGTCGAGGTCGAAGGCTTCAGTGATGGCCAGTGCGGCGAGCAGCCCCACGCCGAGCCGCAGCACGGATACATAAAGGCTGTTCTGCAGGCTGGAGACATTCAGGCGGGCCAGTGCGACGCCCAACGCAAGCAGGTTCAGCGGGATCGCCGCGCCGCCGATCAGCTTGGTGGTGTTGAGGGCCCAGGCGGGAGGCGTTGCGCCGGTGGCGAGAAATCCCACGGAGATTGCGGCGGCATAAATCAACGGCTGGCGCACCACGATCTTGAACGACGCCCGCCCGGCCGCGATCAGCTGACACACCGTGTACTGCACCAGTGCATAGATCGTGTAGCTCGCGATGGCGAGGGCGAGGCCGGTCTCCCCGAAGGCGAACAGGCCGAGCGGAAGGCCGAGGTTGCCGCTGTTCGGGATCAGGATCGGCGGCAGGAAGGCACGCAGCGACAGCCCTTTCAGCTTCAGGCCAACGATCCCGACGGTCGCGACGGTCGACAGGACGGCGAGCGTGGCGAGCGCGACCTGTCCGTAGGCGGCGAGAGAGATATCGAGACCGGTCATGGTTGCGAACACCAGGCACGGGGTCAGCACATAGACGGTCGAGCGGGTGACGAACTCCGTCGGGAAATCCACGCCGATGCGCTCCCAGCCGTAGCCGATGGCGACGGTAAAGAAGATCGGGATCAGGATCGCGGCGAATTCGGAAATCACGGCCTGTTGCTCCAGTCGCGGGGCCGATCGGACGAAGGGCGTTGGCTTACCATGACGGTGCGCGCCATGTCCCGGACTTGCCGTGGTGCAATAGCCTTGTTTCTCGGACTGTGCGAGATTCCCGTTGCGTGGCCGAAGGGCGCGGGATAGGGTCAAATTCTTATATAAGACCTGCGCGCAAGGATATCGCGAAGCAGTCGAAAACGAACGGGGATTAAGAGATGCGTCAAATCAATGCAGCGGTGATCGGACCTGGGTGGTGCGGCGGAATTCGGGCGAATGCCTGTGCTCAGCATGCGCTGGTGGATGAGCTTCACCTCGCGGAAATCCGCCCGGACCGACTGGCCGAGGTGGTCGAGGAAACCAACCCGACCTACTCGACGGATAACTGGGAAGAGCTGATCGCCAATGACGATATCGATGCGGTCATCATCTCGACGACACCCGAGACGCTCCACTACCCCATGACCAAGGCGGCGCTTGAGGCCGGCAAGCATGTTCTTGTGGAGAAGCCGATCGCGTCCACGATGGAGGAAGCAGACGAGCTGATAGCCATCGCCGAGGGTAACAACCTGAAGTTCACCGTCGGCTACTCGCAGCGCTTCAAGGAGAAGTTCGCCTTCGTGCACAAGGCGATCAACGACGGCACCATCGGCGAGCCGGTTACCTGCCTCGTCAGCCGCAACGTGACGCGCGAGCTGGGCAACAAGATTACCGGCCGCACCAAGCTGTCCCCGGCCGCCATGGAAGCCACCCACGACCTGGACTTCCTGTTGTGGTGCCTGCAGCCGCGCAAGCCGATCCGGGTCTACTCGCAACAGGCCGGCAAGCTGTTCAAGCAGAAGAGCGACACCCCGGATCACCAGTGGATCATGGTGACCATGGACGACGGCACGACGATCACGGTCGGCGCCGGCTGGATCCTGCCGCTCGGCTACAAGAACTATTCCCAGTGCTGGATCGAGGTTATCGGCACCGAAGGCGCGCTGACCATCGACGACACGCACAAGGAAGTGCAGATCAACCGCGTGGACGACGGCATCCAGTACCCGATGTCGACCATGCCGGGCGAACCTGTCGACCATGTTTTTGCCGGGCCGATGAAGGTGGAGACAGACCGGTTCATCGAGGCCGTCGCGCTCGACCGTCCCGTTCTGGTTACGCCGGGCGAGGCACGGCTGGTGATGGATGTCTACGTCGCCGCCGACCTTTCGGTCGAGCGGAACGAGCCGGTCAACCTGCCGCGCAACGACACATCGGCGATCGCCGCCCAGTAGCGGGCGATCCCACCGACGATTGCTTCAACACGCAGGCGGCGATCCGGATCGGGTCGCCGCCTGTTCCTTTGCTAGAGTGCGTTCGAAATCACGGGGAACGACGCGATGGACAACGGCATCTGGGCCACCTGGTACGACCTGCCCGACGATCTGGGTGAGGACGGGCGCACCGAGTATCTCGACTGGCTGCACGGCGAATACCTGCCGGGCCTGCAGGCGAAACCCGGGATTGCCTGGGCCGCGCACTACCGCAGCGACGGCGGCGGCCCGGACATGCAGAAGGTGCGCGATACCTTTCCGGAAACCGAAGACACCAGGGACCTGGGCACCGGCACCCAGTTCCTTATGCTCGTTGGCGCGCCGGAGCCGTGGACGCTGCTGGCGCCGGGTGTGATGGACGAGCAGGACGCCCTGACAGGAACGGCACGCAGGATGCTGGATCTGCGCGAGGGCGTCCGGCCGTGTATCTTCACGGTCTTCGCCCGGACCGACGGGCCGGAGATCGACCAGCGCCCGCTGGGCAGCACGCCCGGCCCCGCGATCCAGATGGGCAGCTTCCGGGTTGCCGATCTCGCGAACCAGTTCGACGTCGGCAAGTGGTATGCCCAGTATCGCCTGCCGCACATGGCCCGGATGAAGGGCTGCATCTCGACCCGGGTGATGGTCTCCGTCGCCGGTTGGGCGAAATACTCGGTGATGTACGAGTTCACGTCTCTGCAGGCGCGCATGGAAGGGTTCGAACTGCCCCACGAGGCGCTGGCGCTCGACGAGAAGGAGTGGACGGGCCGTGTGATCCGCTACACCCAGCACACGCCGGGCTCGCCAACGGTTGGCGAACGCATCTGGCCCCCGGTTGAATAGAGTCCAAGAAGGAGACTGCGATATGGCTGTCCTGCCCCTGATCAGCGACGAAGAGGCGACGCCGGAACAGAAGGCGATCTTCGACGGCTCGCGCGCGTTGCTCGGCCGTGTGTCGAACTCGACCCGCCTTGCCGCCGCCGCGCCGAAGCTGATGCAGCCCCTGATGGGCTTCTTCATCGCCGCGCTGCGTCACGAGATCACCGGCGAACTCGATGTCTGGACCAAGATGCTTGTGATCGTGAAGACGTCGATGCTCAACGGCTGCGCCTATTGCATCGGTCACAACACGATACTGGGCAAGGCCCTCGGGCTGACGGAGGAACAGACGCTGGCGCTGGAAGGCGACTACCGGAGCTCCGACCTGTTCAGCGACGCCGACAAGGCGGCGATCGCCTGGGCGGAGTGTCTCACCGAGCGGCATTACCACCGTGACAAGAAGACGATGGAAGAGCTCAAGCAGCACTTCAACGATACCCAGGTACTCGAGATCACCATGGTGTCGGGCTTCTTCAACTTCTGGAATCGCTTCAACGATGCGATGGAGCTCGATTATGACAGTGCGGACAGCATGAAGCGGTTCGAGAAGTCCAGGGTTCTCGATCCGGAAGACTATGTCGAATACATGCGGTCCTGCTGGTGGAACGCCGAGGACGCGCTCGACGACTACAAGGCCGAAGCGGCGGAATAGGGCAATTTCCGATGGCGGATTTCGATATCAGGTTCAGCGGTTACCAGGGCCCGCGCTCGGTCCATAACCGCGCGGTGGAGGTGTTCGAGGAACAACTCGACGGCACCCTCGGCGACCGCGTGGATTTCACGCACACGCTCAATGTGACCGAGCAGGGGCGCAAGGCCGCCGACCTGCTGGACATGGTCGCCACGGGCGAGACCACGCTCTGCTATTTCTCGTCGAGCTATCTTGCCGGCAAGGTGCCGGAGATCGCGCTGTTTGACCTGCCGTTCCTGATCCGCGACCGCACGCAGGCCTACGCCATGCTCGACGGCCCGCTCGGGCAGCTGATCATGGACAAGATGGCCGAGGCCGCGGACTTCCGGATTGTCGCCTGGTGGGACAACGGCTTCCGGCATTTCTCCAACGGCGTTCGCCCGATCCATACCCCCGCCGACTGCAAGGGGCTGAAGATCAGAACCCTGTTCAGCGAACTGCAGCAGCAGAGCTTTGCTGCCATGGGCTTCGAGCCCGTGCCGCTCGACGTGGCCGAGCTGCCCGGAGCCTGCGCCGACGGCACGGTGGATGCGCAGGAGAACCCGCTGACCAACACGGTCAATTTCGGCATCCACGAACACCATAAATGGATCACCATGAGTGGCCATTTCTTCGGGCCGTGCGTCGTGCTGGCCCACAAGGCGACGTGGGACGCGTGGCCGGATGACGTGCGCGAGGCCGTGCAGGCCGCGCTGGCCGTCGCGACACCCGCCCAGCGCGGGTTCGCTGCGGGCGAGGATGACGAGATGAAAGCGAAGCTTGCGCCGCTCGACAACGAGATCATCGAGCTGTCCGCCGAGGAACGCGCGGCGTTTGTGTCGACCGTCCAGCCGGTGGTGGAGACAACGATGGGGCGGTTTCGTGACGAGCTGTTCGAGTACCTGCCGCGCGACTGATCTCAGTCGGCGTCGCGAATGTCGTCGAATACCTTGTAGAGCAGCGAATAGTCATCCTCGGCCATGCCGCGTTCGATGGCCTTGTTGAGAAAGGCGCTGGTCTCCTTGGCGTAGCGCGCATCCATGCCGAGGCCATCGGCCATGCGCACAGCCATGCCGAGGTCCTTGTTCAGGTTGTAGACCCGCGAGCGGGCGTCCCATTTTTCGCTCAGGATGTGCTTCGGGAAGCGGGCCTCGCTCGAATAGCTGCGCGCGTTCGAGACGTTGAACACGTCGATCATGTCGCCGAGTTTCAGACCGGCCTTTTCGGCCATCCGGCCCGCCTCGCAGGTGGTCAGAAAGATCGAATGGGTCACCATGTTGTGGATCAGCTTCATGGCATGACCGGACCCGACCGGGCCCAGGTAGAACATGTTCTTGGCGACCGCCTCCAGCCTGGTGCGTGAGGCTTCGAACGTCGCCTCGTCGCCGCCGAT
Source organism: Alphaproteobacteria bacterium (assembly GCA_965222215.1). Classification (GTDB taxonomy): domain Bacteria; phylum Pseudomonadota; class Alphaproteobacteria; order UBA6615; family UBA6615; genus JABJAG01. Next base: position 215,281 of record OZ244931.1, read on the forward strand.
CATCAGGGTGAGTGTGCCGGCATCGGCACCGGTGGCGCCGCCGCTCATGGCAGCATCCAGATAGGCGATACCGGCTTCCGCCGCACGGGCCGCGATCCGTTTCGTATCGTCGGGAAAGGAGGTCGTGAGGTCGTAGATCACGGTGCCCTCGCCGGCGTTGGCGAGAATGCCGTCGTCGCCGTCGAAATACTCTTCAATCTCCGGCGTGGCGGGCACCACGAAAAGCATCAGCGCCCCGGCGGCCGCCATCTCTCCGGGCGGTGCCGCGAAGGCGTTGGCGACGTCGTCATATTGCGCGACCGCGGCGGGTTTTGAATCCCATACGGCGGTGCTGAAGCCCGCCTTGGCGAAGTTCCGGGCGATGCCGCCGCCCATGTTGCCGAGGCCGATCACCCCGATCTCGGGTGTGGTCATGATGTTTCTCCGTGAAGGTTGCTAGCCGCGCTCGGCGACGTAGGCATAGTCGTTCGTGTTGCACCGGCTGACGCGCCATTCGACAGGGCGTTCGTCGATAGTGACGGCGACCCGGTCGATCTCCAGAAGTGGCGCATCCGGCATGATTCCGAGAAGCTGCGCTTCCAGCGGGTCTGCCGCGACGGCGCGTACTTCCTCGGACGCCTTCGCGACGGTGATGCCGTATTCGGACTGATAAAAGCGGTACAGGTTTTCCGGCAGGCGGAGGTCCGTCCCGAGGTTCGGGAACAGCCCTTTCGGCAGGGTCAGTCGTTCGACCATGACCGGTTGCCCGCGCAGTTCGCGGACCCGGTGCATGGCGACGACCTGTTCGCCGATGTCCAGTTGCAGCCGTTTGCGTTCGAGTTCCGTGGCCAGCCGACTTTCGCACGCCAGGATGTTGCTGACCGGCATCGTCTGGTCGCCGTCATGGTGGCGCAGGTTGAAGTAGAGGAACAGGGCGCGCCGCTCGGTGTATTCCGAGACGAAGGTGCCGAGCCCCTGGCGGCGCTCCAGCAGGTTCTCCGCGACCATGTCGTTAAGCGCCTTGCGGACGGTGCCCTGGCTGACCGACAGCTCATGGGCGAGTTCGAACTCGCTCGGCAGCGCCTCGCCGGGTTTCCAGTAGTTCTCGATCAGCCGTTTGCGGATTATCTCTTCGACCTGGGCATAGAGCGGCTTGCCCGGCTGACGTTTCAGCTTCGGCACCTTGCTGCGCCGCGGCGCGCGTGCCGGGCGGAAACCGGATTTTCCAGCCATGATCGCTTGCCTCCCGTGTCGGGGAGATAACCACGGTTTTCCCGGTGTTCTGAACGTCCCCGACCTGCCGAAGGTACGGGCTTGGCCCGGCAGGCGTCAATCGGACCGGGAGGCTGCGTGTGGGCTCTAGATAACCTCGCGCGCGCCGGATGCGAACCCGACTTTGACGGTCAGCGTCCCCTCGTTCACGAGCCACGGACGGACGGTGAAACTACGCGCGCCCGCGGCGTGCATGGGGTCGGCGGCGGCGATTTTCTCGGCCTCGGCAAGCGATTCCGCGCGCACGACGACCATGCCGGTCCCCGACCAGGTCTCGCCGCCCTCGTCGGCCATGGGGCCGGCGGCGAACATCACGCCGGTATCTTCCAGCATGCGCTGGTAGGCGAGGTGTTCCTTGATGTTGGCCATGATCGGTTCGATGCCGTCGACGGGGCTGGTCACGACCACAAACAATTGCTTGCCGAGCAGGCCGTTGGTCTTGGCCCGCTCCAGCATATGGGTCCAGGCGAACGTATCGCTCATCGGGGTCTCCTTATTCGTCGTTGGCCCTATTCGTAATAGGCGTCGAGTTCGAGCGGCAGGTCGATCCGCTCGCCGCGTTTGGCCGACAGGTCCATCGCCATGGTCAGCAGCAGGTTACGGTGGCCGTCGTGCGCCGTGGCGTGAGGCGTTTCCATGCCCGTGTAAAGCCGCTGGTACCAGGAGAAGGTTTCCTCGCGCATCGGCCCCCAGAGCTGTCCGTTATAGATATCTCCCGGCGGGTAGCTGGTCATGAACTCGACATGGCGCTGGAACTCGGGCGTGAAGCCGTCCGGTGCGTAGCCGGCCCCCAGCGTGTTCTCGGTGGCGACGACCAGGTCGCGATGCGTGTCCTCGATGTCGATGACGCCCTTGTCGCCGATGATGCCGATTTCCAGCCCGTAGACCGCGCCGGGCCAGATCACCGGGGCGGCCCAGGAGATGTTCATGGAGAACATCGTGCCATCGTTCATGGTGAAGATACCGAAGGTCGAATCCTTGGTGCCGTACTGGGACAGCGCCTTGTCGTTGGACTGGGCGTAGAGCGAGACCGGTGTCTTGCCCTCCATCAGCCACATGCACATATCGAGCGCGTGGGTGCCCGAGACGACCATCGGCGTCAGGTTCTGGCGCTGGTTGGTGCGCTGGACGGTGGCGATCGGGACCATGCGGTTCATCAGCGCGCGGGTGACCACGCCGGTGACCTCGCCGATCTGGCCTTTCTCCAGGCGCTCCTTCACGGTCAGGAACCGGCGGCGGAAACGCTGGGTGTAGCCGATGACGGCGTCGACATCGTTGGTCTCGATGGCCTCCAGCACGCTGGCGGATTCGCGGGCGTCTGTCGCCAGCGGTTTCTCGATGAACAGCGGCTTGCCGTGGTCGGCGGCAAGGATTGTTGGCGCGCCGTGGTGGTTCTCGTCCGTCGCGATGATGACCGCGTCGACCTCGGGCCGGGTAATCAGTTCCTCGAAGCTCGACGTCTTGAAATCGGCGTTCACGTCGTCCGCCAGCCGGTCGAGCAGGTCTTCCTTGATGTCGCAAAGGCCGATCCAGCCGATGCCCGGATAGTCGCGCGCGAATTCGGCCCGGATACGGCCGATGGTCCCGCAGCCGACGACCGCCAGGCCGAGCGTTTTGCCTTTCTCGTTCATGAGTTCCAACTCCCCGTACTATTCGTGATTTCGGGTGCCTGGGCGGCGCCCGTGCATTCGGATTTGTTCTTTCCGGGTATATCATGACGGCGCGCGGGACACTGTTCCGTCATGGCAAAACAGCGCGGCGAGAGAGGACCGGTCGGATGGAACGGGTACATGCAAGCTGCGTCGCCGTGGCGGATGGTGCGAACTGGGCCGCCGTTCTTCTGAGCGGCCCGTCGGGCGCCGGCAAGTCGGATCTGGCGTTGCGCCTTATCGACGCCGGGGCCGTGCTGGTGGCCGACGACCAGGTCGAACTCTCATCCGAGGGCGGGGTGCTGATAGCGCGTGCGCCCGAAACCATTGCGGGGCGGATCGAGGTTCGCGGGGTCGGCCTCATGGAAGTCCCGTTTCGCGCATCGGCACCGGTCGCGCTCGTGTGCGCACTGTGCGAACCGTCAGAGGTGCCGCGCCTGCCCGAATACCGGACGCGGCGGCTCTCGGGGATCGAAATTCCGCTGCTGGCGCTCGCCCCGTTCGAAGCGTCGGCGATGTCGAAGGTTCGCCTTGGCCTTGAGGCCGCGCGGCAAGGTATACTCGCTCGCTAGAGCCAACCGGTTGCCGCTTGATGTCTGTCTCGTCTGAAACCGATCCCGATACCCCGGATACCCGTTCCTCGCTGGCGGGCCGTGTTCTGGTGGTCACCGGACTGTCCGGCGCGGGCCGCTCGACGGCGCTGAAGGCGCTCGAGGACATGGACTGCGAAGCCGTCGACAACCTTCCCGTCCGCCTGATGGCGACGCTCATCGAGCAGGGCCCGGCTGCCGGGCGGGGCCTCGCGATCGGGGTCGATGTTCGGACCCGCGATTTTGCCGCCGACGGATTCGCTCACGCCATCGCGGCGCTGCGCGACAAGGTGGATTGTCCGATCGACCTCGTTTTTCTCGACTGCGATTCCGATGTCATTGCCCGCCGCTACACCGAAACCCGGCGCGTGCACCCGATGGCCAGCGATCGGCCGCTGGCGGACGGGATCGTGTCCGAACGTCGGCTTCTGTCGCCGCTGCGCGACGCGGCCGACATCGTCATCGACACCAGCCATACGAACATTCACGAGTTCGCGCGGATTTTGCGGGACCGCCTCGTCGGCCGTTCCGCCGGGGAGGCGAACGTCCTGGTCACGTCCTTTTCCTACCGGAATGGCGTGCCGCGTGACGCAGACCTTGTGATCGACGTGCGCTTTCTGCGCAATCCGCACTACGATCCGGCATTGCGGCCGGGTACCGGCCAGGACCCCGACGTCGGGGCCTTCGTGGCCAGCGATCCGGACTTCGATACGTTTTTTTCGCGTCTGACCGATCTTCTGGCGCTGCTGTTGCCCCGCTTCAACGAGGAGGGGAAAAGCTATCTCACCATCGCCATCGGCTGTACCGGCGGGCGTCATCGCTCGGTATACGTGACGGAGCGGCTTCGCGATTGGCTGAGTGAGCGTGCGACGCAGGTCGATGTGCGGCATCGCGAACTTTCTTTCGATGAATCCGGGCAACGGGAAACGGTGCGATGATCGGTCTGGTACTGGTAACCCACGGGCGCCTGGCGAACGAGTTTCTCGCCGCGCTGGAACATGTCGTCGGCAAGCAGGAGCAGGCGGAAGCCATCTCCATCGGGGCCGATGACGATATGGAGGTCCGGCGCAACGACATCATTGATGCCGTGGCGCGGGTCGGCTCACCCGACGGGGTGGTCGTATTGACCGATATGTTCGGCGGTACTCCGTCGAACCTGGCAATCTCCATCATGGATTCGCCCGTCGAGAATGTGCCGGTCGAGGTCATCGCGGGGGTCAATCTGCCGATGCTGATCAAGTTGGCCCGCGTGCGCGAAACCGGCGCACTTGCCGATGTGGTGAAGGACGCGCAGGAGGCCGGGCGAAAATACATCAACGTGGCGTCCGCGCTGCTCTCTCAGGCCGACGGATAGCCGGGGTTGGCCGAACCCGAATGCCAGAAGGCGGTTTCGATTGCCAACAAGCGCGGCCTGCACGCACGCGCCTCGGCGAAATTCGTCAAGCTGGCGGAGACGTTCGACAGCCGGATCGATGTTGAGAAAGACGGCGCCGTCGTCCCGGCCACCTCGATCATGGGCCTGATGATGCTGGCGGCCGGCCCGGGATCGGTCATCCGGATTTCGGCGCGCGGGGCGGATGCCGAGGCCGCCGTGGCGGCGCTGGCCGAACTTGTCGAAGCCCGTTTCGGCGAAGAATAGAAAACGGCGCCCGCTCCTTCGAGCGGGCGCCGTCTCCGTCGCGTTCAAGTCGTCGCGTTTGACTAGAACTTGAAGTTGTTGCTGATCAGGAACACGGTGCCGTCGTTGTTGGTGTTGGCGGCATTGCCGTTGATGTTCTCCGCATCGATCAGGTGCAGCGCAGCGGCCAGATCCCAGCCCGGTGCAACCGTGTAGTTGCCGTCGAGCGAGATGATCTGCACATCGGTGTCAGCCAGCGCACCGGCGTTGTCGCGGCTGCTTTCGAACCAGTTCAGGCTCACGCCGTACGGTCCGGCCTGGTAGGAGCCGCCGACGGTCCAGTAGGACCCGGCGTCCGCCCCCGCGGCCTGGTTGGCCGCCGTGATGCTCTGGTCACCGAAGTCGACATAGCCGGCACCGAGACCGAAACCGCCGAACGTGACGATGCCGCCCACCGAGATGGTCTCGACCTCGCCGAGGCTGTCCGCACCGGATGCGGTCTCCGCGTCGCCGAACTCACCGGTCAGGCTGAGGACGATACCGACATCGTCGTAGCTGCCTTCCCAGTTCACGCCGGCGCCGATGACGTTCTCGAAGTCGCCGTCGTTGTCGGTCTCGCCGAACAGGTCGGCGGTCCCGGAATCGACGCCCGAGTCCGGCGTCAGCGAGGCGCCGAGCTGGAAGCCCGCGAAACGCGGCGTGAAGTAGATCAACTTCGTGGCGTCACCGGTCACGGTGTTGCCGGTCGCCGCGATGGCGCCGCCGAACTGGAAGAAGTCCGCCTGGTCGCCGTCGGGACCCGCGCGGCCGACAAGGATGTCGTCGCTCTCGACATACATGCGGTCGGTGGCGTCGTCCTGGTCGCCCATTTCGACACGGCCCCACTGCGCGCTGTCGATGAAGGCATAGGCTTCATCCGCCGCTGTGGCATCGCTGCCGCCGCCGTTCAACTCGAAAGCAACACCGTATTTCAGGCCGTTGTCCGCCGTGTTCTCGGCGTTGACGAAGACTTCGACCTCGTCGGCATGAAACTCGTAGCCGCGACCGAAGCCGGCCGAGACGTCCTGATCGGTAAAGCCGACGATAAAGCGGAATTCGCCGCCCAGGCTGACGCTCATCGCGTCCTTGGAGCCGACCTGGCCTGCCATCGCAGCCGTGCCGACAAAGGTTGCCGTCACGAGCGCGCTCGTACCCAGCAGAAGGGTTTTCGTATTCATGGAAATTCATCTCCAACAGGTGGATCCACGCATTCCGCGCCGAAAAAAAACTACAGACACGTTCACCTCTCGGGACCGACAGGTCCTTCCAAGGCGTTGTGCGTCCTCCACGGCGTTGAGATTTAGACTTATGATTTTTTTTGTAAGAGGAACTGACGGCGATCCTATTCAGATCGAATGGCGCGGCAATCCCGAATAACCGTTCAAGAACAGTTTGTTGCGTTGTTGTTGCAAATAGGGCGCAGTTTTGTGACGGGGCTGCTGATTGCTTGTGCGCGTCGCCCAAATATTCGGCATTTCCCCAAAAGAAAGCGGCACCCCGAAGGATGCCGCTTCCGCTGTAACAGCTTGTTTCGAGGTCGGACTAGAATTTGAACTCGTTGCTGATCAGGAACAGCGTCGCGTCGTTATCCACTTCGACGGCCGTCGCGTTGATGTTCTCCGCGTCGACGAGATGCAGCGCGGCCGCAAGTTCCCAGCCCGGTGCGACCTGGTAGGCGGCGTCGACCGACCAGATCTGGACATCCGTGTCGCTGCCTGCGCCGGTCGCGTTGCTGACCGAACTTTCGAACCAGCCGAAGCTGATGCCCCACGGGCCCGCGCCGTAGGACACGCCGATATCAAAGTAGGAGCCGGCGTCGCCACCTGCGGTTCGAACCCCCTGGGCGAGGCCTTTCTCCGCGAAGTCGACCCATGAGCCGCCGATTCCGAAGCCGCCGTAGGTCAGGTTTGCGCCGAGGCCGAAGGTTTCGATCTCACCTTCGGTGTCCGCACCTGAAGCGGTCTCGCTGTCGCCCATTTCGGCGATCGCCGCGACCGTGATGCCGACTTCGTCGAATTTGCCCCTATAGTTGGCGCCGAAGCCGAAGACGTTCTCGAAGTCGCCGTCGTTGTCGGTCTCGCCGAACAGGTCGGCGGTACCGGCATCGACACCGGAGTCCGGTGTCAGCGAGGCGCCGAGCTGGAAGCCGGCGAAGCGCGGCGTGAAATAGGTCAGCTTGGTGTCATCGCTCGTGGAATCGACACCCGGTGCGGAGATCGCCCGGCCCGTGCCGAACTGGATGAAGTCGGCGACGTCGCCGTCGGAACCGGCGCGGCCCACGAGGACATCGTAGCCGTGGACGAACATCCGGTCGGTGGCGTCGTCCTGGTCGCCCATTTCGATGCGGCCCCACTGCTCGCTGTCGACGAAGGCATAGGCTTCGTCGGCGGCCGAGCCGTCACTGCCGCCGGCGTTGAGTTCGATGGCGACGCCGTATTCGAGGCCGTTGTCGGCCGTGTTCTTGGCGCTGACTTTGACTTCGGATTCGTCGCCATGGAACTCGTAGCCGCGGCCGAAACCGGCGGACACGTCCTGATCGCTGAAGCCGACGATAAAGCGGAATTCACCGCCCAGTGTGACGCTCATGGCGTCCTTGGAGCCGACCTGGCCCGCATGGGCCGGCAGCACCATCGCCGCCGCACCAACAAGGGCTGTGCCCCCCAGAAGAACTTGCTTGAACATACCTATACCTCCGAAGCGGTGTTCGATGTCGCGGGTCTCGTTTCGGCCCCGCCTGTTTACTGGCGCCTGTTTAGAGGCGGCATGTGACGTGGTCGTTACACCGATGACTGTTGTTGAAAGGTTGAGGCGTTTTTCGGTCACTCTGTTGCAGAATCGCAACTGTTGTCGACGACTCGATGTGTGGGTCGCCGTGTTGTGGAGCCCCGAAACCTTTGCTATACGCCGCTCCAACCACGCGCCTGCGCGCGCCGAATTCAACCGGAGAGTTCATATGTCTTCCGCTGCTGATACAGCCGCCGGCGATTACGTTGTTGCCGATATCTCGCTGGCCGACTGGGGCCGCAAGGAACTCGACCTTGCCGAAGTCGAAATGCCGGGCCTTATGGCCATTCGTGAAGAGTATGGCAGCGATCAGCCGCTGAAGGGCGCACGCATCGCGGGCTCGCTTCATATGACGATTCAGACCGCCGTGCTGATCGAGACGCTGGAAGCGCTTGGCGCGGACGTCCGCTGGGCGTCATGCAATATCTATTCGACCCAGGACCATGCCGCCGCGGCGATTGCCGCGAAAGGCACGCCGGTCTTTGCCGTGAAGGGCGAGACGCTGGAAGAGTACTGGGACTATGCGCACCGCATCTTCGACTGGTCGGACGGCGGCGTGCCCAACATGATTCTCGACGACGGCGGCGATGCGACGTTGCTGATCCACCTCGGCAAACAGGCCGAGACCGATCCTTCGGTTCTCGACAACCCCGAGAATGAGGAGGAAGAGGCGGCCTACGCGTCGATCAGGAAGCGCCTGGCCGAACAGCCGGGCTGGTACTCGAAGGTTGCCGAAAGCCTCAAGGGCGTCACCGAGGAAACCACCACGGGTGTGCACCGCCTTTATGAGATGGCCAAGAAGGGCACGTTGCTGTTCCCGGCTATCAACGTGAACGATTCCGTCACCAAGTCGAAGTTCGACAACCTGTACGGTTGCCGCGAAAGCCTGGTCGACGGTATCCGCCGCGGGACCGACGTCATGATGTCGGGCAAGATCGCCGTGGTCGCCGGGTATGGCGAGGTTGGAAAGGGTTCGGCCGAGTCCCTGCAGAACGCCGGCTGCCGCGTGATGGTAACCGAGATCGACCCGATCTGTGCGTTGCAGGCCGCCATGGAAGGCTATGAGGTTGTGACCATGGAAGAGGCCGCCCCGCAGGGCGACATCTTCGTGACCGCGACCGGCAACGTCGACGTCATCACCGTCGAGCACATGCGCGAGATGAAAGACCGCGCCATCGTGTGCAACATCGGTCACTTCGATTCCGAGATCCAGGTCGCCGGGCTGAAGAACTACAAGTGGCAAAACATCAAGCCGCAGGTCGACGAGATCGAGTTCCCGGACGGCAAAAAGATGATCCTCCTGTCGGAGGGCCGCCTCGTGAACCTTGGCAACGCCACCGGCCATCCGAGCTTCGTGATGAGCATGTCTTTCACGAACCAGGTGCTGGCGCAGATCGAGTTGTGGAACAACACCGGCACCTATGGGCTGGACGTCTATGTTCTGCCGAAGCATCTCGACGAGAAGGTTGCCGCGCTGCATCTGGCGAAAGTCGGGGCCAACCTGACGAAGCTTTCGGATCGGCAATCGAGCTATCTGGGTATCCCGGTCGAGGGGCCGTTCAAGCCCGAGGCGTATCGCTACTAGCCGGTTTGCTCGTCTGACGGCGGGCAACTGCATGGTTCAATAGACTCCGGCAACCCTCTAGAGTTGCCGGGTAGCCGGTCGATCCGCGGGCGCGTGTTTTATGCCCGGATCGAACGGCCCGTCATGTCACTGTGCGGAACGGCTTCCGGTGTCGACCCAAATCCTGCTTTTGATTATCGCCGCTGTGGCAGGCGCGTCCGCCATACTCGGGTTCGCGCTGTGCCGCGCCGGCGGTGCGCGGAGCTTGCGCCGCGAGGAAGCGGTGCGTCGGCGTCTGGACGCCACGCTGGCGACGGTGCCCGGCGGATATATTGCCTGGGATGAGGAGGGTGAGCCGGCGTTGTCAGCGGGATTGCGCCAGATGCTCCTGGACGATGAAGCCGGGATGGATGGCTTCTTCGCCCGCTTCGGCCAATCCGACGCCGACGACCTGCAAAAGCGGATTGAAGGTCTGAGAATGCGCGGCGAGGAATTCTCGCGCACGTTCCTCACCATCGATGCCGGGCAGGCGCTCCGCGTTGACGGCCGCCGCGCCCGCGATGCGGCGCTGGACGTCCTGTGGGTCGCCGACGTGACCAACGAGACGGCCGTGCAATCGGATACCGCCATCCAGTTGACTGCGGCCGAAGTGGAACGGGACGGATACCGCGCGATGCTTGATGCGCTGCCAGTCATGGTCTGGCGCCGGGGCCGGGACCTGGCGCTCGTCCAGGTCAACAAGTCCTATGTCGAGGCGCTGCACCCCGAAGTGGAAGACGGCGAAGAACGCCGGCCATCGGAGTTGGAGGACATTCGCTTTCTCGCTGACACCGAGATCGCGGAACGCGCCCGGTCCAGTGGGCTGCCGCAGTCGGAAAGCCGGCATCTCGTTGTCGGCGGGTCGCGGCGTTTGATGGAGTTCAACGAGGTGCCGACGGATGATATGGGCGTTGTCGGCTATGCGCAGGACGTGACGCAGCTCGAGCAGGTTCAGGAAGAGCTATCGAGCCATATTGCGGCGCAAAGCGATGTCCTGGAGAACCTGGCCGTGGCGGTTGCCATTTACGGGTCCGATACCCGCCTGAAATTCTACAACAGCGCCTATGCGCGGCTGTGGGACGCGGATACCGGCTGGCTCGACACGGAACCGACCCTCGGGGACGAGCTAGAGAAACTTCGCGAACGGCGTCTTGTCACCGAGGAAGTCGATTTCCGCGCGCACAAGCAGGAACAGATTTCCCTCTTTACCTCCCTGATTGCGCCGACCGAGACCCTCGTGCATCTGCCCGACGGCAAGACCCTGTTCAAGCGCATCTCGCCGCATCCTCTGGGCGGCCTGATGTTCACTTACGAGGATGTCACCGACCGGCTGTCGCTCGAGGCGCGCTACAACACGATGATCGAGGTGCAGAAGCGCACGCTGGACAATCTCTATGAAGGTGTCGCGCTGATCGGCCCGGATGGCCGTCTGAAGCTTTGTAACTCCGCCTACGGCCGGTTGTGGCAGTTCAGCGAATCCGACCTCGCGGGCGAGCCGCGCATCGAGGACCTCATCGAGAAGGCGCGTCACTTCTACAACGTCGATTCTGACGAAGATTGGGAGGAACAGCGAAAGAGGACCCGGGCGCGGTTGATGTCGCGCGAGCCGGTGTCCGGCCCACTCGAACGCGCCGACGGCACCGTTCTGCAGTACGCCGGGGTTCCGCTGCCCGACGGCATGATGCTTATGACCTATTTCGACGTGACGGATTCCAACCGCGTGGAGCGGGCGCTGCGCGAACGCAACGAGGCGCTGGAGGAGGCCGACACGCTCAAGTCGGAGTTTGTCGCCAACGTGTCCTACGAACTTCGTACGCCTTTGAACACGATCATCGGGTTCGCCGAGGTTCTCAACGGCGACATGTTCGGCCCGCTGAACGAGCGGCAAACCGAGTATATCGGCGGTATCCTGGAGGCAAGCGAGGCGCTGCTCGAACTCATCAACGACATCCTCGACCTTGCCACGATCGAGGCCGGCTACATGACCCTCGACCGGGTGCAGTTCGATATTCACGCGATGATGGCCGGTGTCTTTGCGCTCAACCGGGAGCGCGCGCGGGTCAAGGAGCAGAAGCTGGTGCTCGAATGCGCGCCGGACATCGGCACCATGTATGCCGACGAACGACGCCTCAAGCAGGTGCTGTTCAACCTCGCGAGCAACGCGATCAAGTTCACGCCCGAACAGGGGGTCATCAACCTCGAGGCGGTGCGCGACGGCGACCATGTGGTCTTCAGCGTCATCGACACAGGCGTCGGCATTCACGAAGAAGAGCAGGAACGCGTCCTCGAGAAATTCGAGAGAGGCAACCGGCCGCGCGGGCGGCAGTCCGGTGTCGGGGCCGGCCTGGGCCTGAGCCTGGTGAAGAGTTTCGTTGAACTGCATGGCGGCGAGGTGGAACTCACCTCGGAACCCGATTCGGGGACCGCGATCCGTTGCCGGTTGCCCGCCACCCCGCAATCGGAAGTGCCGGCCGACACCGACGCCGTGTCATGAGCGCGGGCGGTAGTCCGGCGTCCGGCGGCGCGCGCGACCTGGTGCGGGATGTCGTCCTGCCCGATGAGGCGGCCACGTTGCGTCTGGGCGGGGAGATCGCGGCTGCACTGCGGCGCGGGGACGTGGTGGCTTTGTTCGGTGATCTGGGTGCCGGCAAAACGACGTTCGCCCGGGGCATCCTGCAGGCACTGGGTCACACGGACGTGGTACCGAGCCCGACATTCACCATCGTTCAGCAATACGAGACAGCGGGCCTGGATGTGGCGCATTTCGACCTGTACCGGCTCACCGACCCCGGGGAAATGGTCGAGCTCGGCCTCGACGAGGCATGCCATCGGGGCGCTGTCCTGATCGAATGGCCCGAGATCGCGCTCCCGGTGCTGCCCGCACACCGGCTGGACCTGCGTCTCGGGGGCACCGGCGACACCCGCGAAGCGTGCCTGACCGGGCATGGGGACTGGGCCGTGCGGCTGGGCGCGCTGGCGATCTGATCGCACGATGACGCTGCCACCCCCAGGTTTGTATTCGATCGCCTCTCACCGGCCGTTTCTCGACGAACTGGCGGCGTCGATTCTGGACGGTGCCGAGTCGCAAGGAGATCCGCTCGCGCTCTCCCGCACGACGGTACTGCTTCCCACGCGCCGTGCCTGCCGTGCCTTGCAGGAAAGTTTTCTGCGATTGTCGGACGGCGCTGCGCTGGTGCTGCCGCGCCTCGTTCCCATCGGGGATATCGACGAGGATGAACTGTTGCTCGGGGGCGATACGGCCTTCGACGGGTTCACGGACGACAGCATCCCGCCGGCCATGCCGGAGCTGCGCCGGCGGCTCCTTCTGGCGGATGAGCTGCGCACCAGGTTTGCCGATGCCGGGGATCAACTGGCTGTCGACCAGGCGGCTGAACTTGCCGCCGAACTCGCGCGGCTGCTCGATCAGGTGCAGACCGAACGTCTCGACTTTTCCGGACTCGAGAAGCTGGTCCCCGAGGATTATGCCGAGCACTGGCAGGAAACGCTTTCCTTCCTGAAGTTGCTGACCGAAACCTGGCCGCGCCGCCTCGAAGAGGAAGGGGCGCTCGACCCCGCAGCACGCCGGAACCTGCTGCTTGCGGCACGGGTGGCCGCCTGGCGGGAAAATCCGCCCACCCATCCGGTGATCGCTGCCGGCAGTACGGGCAGCATCCCCGCGACGGCCGATATGCTGGCTTGCGTGGCCGGTCTTCCGGCCGGCTATGTCGTTCTGCCCGGGCTCGATCGTGTGCTGGACGACCGGGCGTGGTCGGGCCTCGACGCCGCGCATCCCCAGTTCGGGTTGCGCCAGTTGCTGGAGCGCCTGGAGCGCCGCCGCGAGGACGTCGGGGAGTGGCCCGCGCACGTGGCCGGGCGGCAGGCGGACGGGCCTGCGCGCACACGACTGATTACGGAAGCCCTGCGCCCGGCGGCAACCACGGACAGCTGGCGCGCTGAACGGGGCACGATCTCCGGCGATGCGCTTCGCGGCGTCAGCCGCATCGACGCGCGCGAGCCGCATGAGGAGGCCGGGGCGATTGCGCTGGTGCTCCGCGAGGTGCTGGAGACGCCCGGCCGCACGGCGGCACTGGTCACACCGGATCGTGAACTCGCGCGGCGTGTCTCGGCGCTGATGGGGCGCTGGGGGGTGGCGGTGGACGACAGTGCGGGCGTGCCCCTCTCGGATACTGCAGTGGGAACCTTCCTGCGGGCGGTCGTGCGGATGGTCCAAGAAGATTTTGCGCCGGTGCCCCTTCTGGCGGCCCTCAAGAATCCCCTGTGTGCGGGGGGATGCGAGCCCGGTGCATTCCGCGCACAGGTGCGGATGCTGGAGCGCGGCGTCCTGCGCGGTCCGCGGCCTGCGTCGGGCCCCGACGGTTTGCGTGCGGCCCTCGATCGCGCGATGGGGGACGAGCGCCGTCGCGTTCCCGAAGGTTTTGACTGGACCCTGGTTGAGGCTCTGGTCGATATCGTCACCGGGGCGGCGGGTGACATGGCGCGCGCGTTCCGGGCAGAGGAGTTGCCGCTGGAGGTGCTCGTCCAGGCCCATGTGGACCTGGCCGAAGCGCTGGCGGAAAGTGTGGAGGAAACCGGCGCCGTTCGACTCTGGCGTGACGACGACGGCGAGGCGTTGGCCGCGTTCGTCGCCGACCTGGCAACCCATGGCGGGGGGACGATGGTGGCCCCGTCTCACTATGCCAACCTGTTCGATACGTTGCTGGCGGGTCGCGTCGTGCGCCCGCGCTTCGGGACCCATCCGCGCCTTGCGATCCTTGGCCCGCTGGAGGCACGTCTGCAGCGTCACGACGTGATGGTGCTGGCGGGTTTGAACGAAGGCACCTGGCCCGCCGAGGCGGATGTCGACCCGTGGATGAGCCGCCCGATGCGCGCCGATTTCGGATTGCCGGCCCCCGAGCGGCGCACAGGCTTGAGTGCGCACGACTTCGTGCAGGCCTTTTGCGCGGACACGGTCATCCTCACGCGTTCGGAGCGGATGGAAGGCGCACCCGCGATTCCCTCGCGCTGGCTCACCCGGCTCGACGTCGCGGTCGAGGCACTCGACGTCGATGGCGCGGCCGCGATGGCGGCGCGCGGTGCCGTGTATCTCGAATGGTGGCGGGCACTTGAGGCGGTCGAGCCTGATACGTCGGCCGGTTCGGGCGTACGGCCCCGCCCGCGCCCGCCGCGCGAGGCCCGCCCGCGCAGCCTGTCCGTGACCCAGATCGAAACCTGGATGCGCGACCCGTATGCCATCTACGCCCGGGAGATCCTGAAGCTCGACGCACTGGCGCCGATCGACCAGGCCGTCGATGCCGCCACCTACGGCTCGCTGATCCACGATATATTCGACCGGTTTCTGCAGGCCCACCCGGAAGGCCCGTTGCCGGTGAACGCCGCAGCGGCGCTCCGGACGGCGGGGGAAAAGGTGCTCGGGCCGTACCGAAGCCTGCCGGCGGTCTGGACGTTCTGGTGGCCGCGTTTTCTGCGGATCGCGGACTGGTTCCTGCAGACCGAGACGGCGCGCCGCGATCGTGTGCGCCGAACCCACGCCGAGGTATCGGGCCGGCTCGAAATCCCGACGGCATTCGAGCCGTTTGTCCTGCGCGCGCGCGCGGACCGGATCGACGAGTTGAACGACGGCGGCCTGGCCGTGATCGACTTCAAGACGGGCGCCCCGCCGAGCAAGCGCGAGGTCGCCGCCGGTTTTGCGCCGCAGCTGCCGCTCGAAGCGGCGATCCTGACCCACGGGCGGTTCGAGGGCGTCCCGTCGGGCGACGTTCATGAGCTGGCATTCTGGCGATTGTCCGGCGCGCGCGAGCCCGGCGAGGTGCGCAACGCCGCGGACGATCCCGTCGAGGTCATGCGGCAGGCCTATGCCGGCCTGAGCGCGCTGGTGGCGAAATTCGACGATCCGCAGACGCCCTATGAATCGCGTCCGCGCCCCGAACGCGCGCCGCGATACTCCGACTACGAGCACCTGGCCCGCGTCAAGGAATGGGCGAGTGGCGATGACGGGCAGGGAGAGCCATGAGCGCGCCGAATTTCAATCCGGACGAACTCGTCCGCGTGGCGGCCCGCCAGCGCGAAGGCGCCGACGCCATGGCCAACGCCTGGGTGTCGGCGTCGGCCGGGGCCGGCAAGACGCGCGTACTGCGCGACCGGGTCTTGCGGCTTCTCATGGCCGGTGTCGCGCCGGGACGCATCCTGTGCCTGACCTTCACCAAGGCGGCAGCGGCGGAGATGTCGCGCCGGATAAACGACGAGCTCGGCGAATGGACGGTGGCGGAAGACGCCGCGCTCATGGAACGGTTGGAGTATCTGTCTGGGGCGCCGCCGGAACCCGAAGCGCTGGTGCGCGCGCGGCGCCTGTTCGCACGCGTTCTGGACGCGCCCGGCGGCATGAAGATCATGACGATCCACGCCTTCTGCCAGTCCGTCCTGCGGCGTTTTCCGCTGGAGGCGGGCGTCGCGCCCTACTTCCGCGTGATGGAGGACCGTGACGCCACGGAACTGCTCGAACACGCCAAGGCCGATCTCCTGGCGGCCGCGGAGGACGATACCGGCGCGCTCGGCGAGGCAATCACCGAGATCGCGGGCCGTGTGCACGAGACGCGCTTTCCAGACCTCCTCAACGAGATCACGCGCGCGCGCACCCGATTTGCGACGTTGTTCGGCGCGCAGGGCGGTGTCGACGGCGTGGTCACCCGGCTGGCGGCGTTCCTCGGAGTCGATCCCGACGTGTCCGAGCGCGATGTGTTGCGGGCGGCATGTGCCGATGGCGCGCTCGACCGGGAAGGGCTTCTGGCGGCGGTGGACGCGCTTTCCGGAGGCTCGAAAACCGACATCGGGCGGGCCGAGACCATCGGCGGCTGGCTGGCGGCGGATGTGGATGCGCGGGCGGCGGCGTTCGACACGTATTGTGGTGCGTTTCTGACCCAGTCGAGCGGCGAGCTGTTCAAGACGCTCGCCACCAAGGCGGTTCGCGAGGCCGCACCGACGGTCGTGGATGTGCTCTCTGCCGAAGGCGAACGCCTGCGCACCGCGCGGGATGCGTTGCGCAAGGCGTCGCTGCTGGCGGCGAACCGCGCGCTGGCGCATATCGCGCAGGCGCTTATTGCGCGTTACGAGGCGCGCAAGGCGTCGGCGGGGCGCCTGGACTATGACGATCTCATCAACAAGACCCGTGAGTTGCTGCACGGTGCCGGTCCCGCGTGGGTTCTGTTCAAGCTCGACGGTGGTATCGACCATGTGCTGATCGACGAGGCGCAGGACACCAACCCGGAACAGTGGGACGTGGTGAAAGCGCTGGTCGGGGAGTTTTTTGTCGGACAGGGCGCGCGCGAGGAAGCCGTCGAGACGCTCGGGCTGCCGCCGCGCAGCGTGTTCGCGGTGGGCGACGTCAAACAGTCGATCTACAGCTTTCAGGGCGCGGAGCCGCGACGGTTTCCCGAAGTCCAGCGTGAGCTGGAAGCGCTGGCGCGCGGTGCCGGGCATGACTGGCACAACGTGGCGCTGAATTTCTCGTTCCGCTCGGCGCGTCCCGTGCTGCAGGCCGTGGACAAGGTGTTCGAGGACGATAACGCCCGCCGGGGGGTCGTCGACGAGGAGGCCGGCAAGCTCGCCCATACGGCGTTGCGGGACCGTGACGCGGGCCGGGTCGAGCTTTGGCCGCCCATCGTCAGCGAAAAACCGGAAGAGCCGGAACCGTGGAAGCCGCCCGTCGATCCCGTCAACCGGCCCGGGGCGATGGACCGCCTGGCGGATGCCATCGCGGCCCAGATCGGCCAGTGGCTGGCCGACGGTGAAATGCTCGAAAGCCAAGGCCGCCCGATCCGCGAGGACGACATCATGGTCCTGGTGCGCCAGCGTGGCGCATTTGTGGAGGCGCTGGTGCGCGCGCTCAAGGCGCGCGATATCGCGGTTGCCGGGGTCGACCGCATGGTCCTGACCGAACAGATTGCGGTGATGGACCTGCTGGCGCTCGGGTCGTTCCTGTTGCTGCCCGAGGACGACCTGAACCTGGCGACCCTTCTCAAGAGCCCGCTCGTGCGCCTCGACGAAGACGAGCTGTTTTCCCTCGCCCACGAACGGGGCGACACGGGCCTGTGGCAGACGCTGTTGTCGCGCCGGGCGGAGAGCGAGACGTTCTCCCGCGCGGCCGACCTGCTGTCGGACCTGCTGGGCCGGGTCGACTATGAACGGCCTTACGAGCTGTTTGCCGGCGTGTTGTCGCGCGGCGGGCGCGACGCCCTGCTGGCGCGCCTGGGTCCGGACGCCGCCGATGCCATCGACGAATTTCTCTCGCTGGCCCTGAGCTTCGAGAAAACGCACGCCCCGTCGATGCAGGCCTTCCTGCATTGGGTGATTGCGGGAGAGGCCGAGGTCAAGCGCGACCTCGACCAGACGGGCGGCGCGGTGCGTGTGATGACGGTGCACGGTGCGAAGGGGCTGGAGGCGCCGATCGTCTTTCTGCCGGACACGACACGGCTGCCCCGGCACCTGCCCGGTATTCTCTGGTACGACGAAGGCGCGGAACCGTTCTTCGTCTGGCTGCCGCGCGTCGACGACGGCGACACGGCGACCCTGGCCATGCGCGACCATGCCGCCACCCTTCGGGACGAGGAATACCGGCGCCTGCTCTATGTCGCGATGACCCGCGCCGAAGAACGATTGTATGTGTGTGGATGGAACGAGCCCGCGGAGCAATCCTGGTATGCCCTCGTGTCCCGGGCGATGGAACAGATTGCCCGTCCGCATCCCGTTCCCTCGTTTCTCGATATTCCCGGCGAAGAGTCGGAACTGCTGCGCCTGGAGTCCGAGCAGCACGCCCCGGTGCCGGCGGGGGAGACCGAAACACTTCGCGCGCCACCGTCCATGCCGGGCTGGCTTCATACCCCTGCGCCGGCCGAGCCGGAACCGCCGCGCCCGCTCGCGCCCTCGGACCCCGGCGCGCCGCCGCCCGTGCGTGCGCCCGTCGACCGGCAGGGGGACGAACAGCGGTTTGCGCGCGGCAATACGTTGCACCGGTTGCTGCAATGGCTGCCGGAACTCGATCCCGCGACCCGGCGGCGCACGGCGGAACGCTATGTCGCCCGGCCGGTCCTGATGCTCGACGACCCCGTTCGCGCAACGATCGTGGACGAGGTGATGGGCGTGCTGGAAACGCCGGATTTCGCGCACCTGTTCGGCCCGGACAGCGTCGCGGAAGTCGCGGTGACGGGCGCGATCGCGGATGCCGACGGCACACACCGGATCATTTCGGGCCAGATCGACCGGCTCGTGGTATCGCCGGACTCGGTCTCGATCATCGACTACAAGTCCAATCGCCCGCCGCCGGAGAACCCGGAAGACGTCGCACCTGTCTATCTCCGGCAGATGGCGGCCTACCGGCATATTGTCCGCCGCTCCTGGCCGGACAAGACGGTTCATGCGTATCTGCTGTGGACCGACGCGCCCCGGCTGATGCGGTTGCCCGAAACGCTCCTGGATGCCTGGGATATCGCGGGGGGTCGGGCTGCGCGCACATCAGTGTGACGGGCGATCACAGGTCCAATTTCTTGACGTGAACCGGAACCAAACCTACGTTCGAACGGAACAGAGCGGCGGGCCTTCGGTCCGCCCCAACAAAGAAACGAAATGAGGCCCCTCATGCCGTCCAAGGCGATTACCGACGACTCCTTCGAATCAGACGTACTGCAATCCGACAAGCCTGTCCTCGTGGACTTCTGGGCCGAGTGGTGCGGGCCTTGCAAGCAGATCGGCCCGACGCTCGAAGAGCTTTCGGACGACAAGGACGGCGACATCGTGGTCGCCAAGCTCAACATCGACGACAACCCGATGACCCCGTCCAAGTATGGCGTGCGGGGTATTCCGACCCTGCTGCTGTTCAAGGACGGCCAGGTGGCGTCGATGAAGGTGGGCAGTCTTCCGAAGAGCCAGATTTACGACTGGGTGGACTCGGTTCTCTAGACCGGCCTCCGTCCCACATAAAAAAAGCCCCGCTTCGTGCGGGGCTTTTTCGTGCCTTCAGCCTGCTTTCGCCTGCCTGTAGCGATCCATGATCTGCTTTCCGCTCTCGTCATACATGAATGACAACAGCACGTAGCGGCTGCCCTTCGTCACGTCGGTCGCCTCGTGCAAAAGGTTGCAGGAGAAAATCGCGGCCTCGCCCGTGCGCGGCCGATAGCTCGCCATGTTGTACTCGGGAAACCGCAAATCGCCGCCTTCATGATCCTCGGTGTTGAGGTTGAGGGTCATGGCGAAGCGGCGGTGCGCCGTTCCCATCGACGTGTTGTCGCGATGCGGCCGGAAAAACCCGCCCGGATCGGCGTCGTAACGCACGATCTTGAATTCCTCGACATAGCGAATCGGGCAATGAAACGCGCGCTGGATCTCGGGCAGGACGCGGCGCTCGATCCGGCTGCCGATTGCGTCCAGAAGGTCGTTGTCGACGACATGGTGATCGCGCCGGCGCTTGTTGTCGCCGCTGGTGTCGTGAACCATCTTTCCGGCTTCCATCCGCAGCGTGCCCGACGGCTCGTTGCCGCGGGTCTCGAACTGTTCGATGAGCCATTTGCAGAAGTCGGGTGAGAAGACATCGGGCAGAACAAGGATGGGCGGATGATACGGTGCGTCGTACGCGTCGTTCGGTCTCATGGCGGCGATAGCGTCGCGAGCGCGATGTGCAATCGGCGTGTCGCCGGGTCGCAAGACCTCCTGGACGCGCTGGTCCCGCCCGCACACGAAACCGAGCAGCTTGCCGCGGCCGCCGAAACGGCTGGCTACCTTTTTATCCGCGTCGGACAGGACGAAGAAATCCGCGTTGTTCGTCTCCGCCAGTTTCTGGACCAGCGGCACCGGGTCCGCGCAGATCGCGAACAGATGCGCCCCGGCGGCGGCCATGTCCGACGATGCCGTCACCATGGCCTGGAACTCGGCGAGGGCTCCGGGGTCCTTCTGGGTGGGGAACAGCAGCACGAACACCGGCCCGCCGCGTGCCTTGTCGGCGAGGTTGATGATCACGTCGCGCTGATCGGTCAGGAAAAAATTCGGAATCCGGTCGCCACGTTCCAGCAGGTCGTCGAGTTTTGGTGTCGTCATGTCTGCGCCTCAGTGTGCACAGTAATGCCCGCCGTCCACCTGGTCCAACCATTGCGCCCCGTCGCGGACATTTGCCTCCATGGCGGCCGCCAGAAGCAGGTGTGAGCCTGCGATCAGGATGCGTGAGGGAGGCGCCGTCGCGTCGGAGATCCCGGTCAGAGCGGCTTCGATCGTATGCGCACTGTGCGCCGCGAAGCCCGCTGCAGATGCGCGGGCGGCCAATTCCTCGACGGGATGTGCGCGCGGCGCGTCGGCGAGGCGGACGGCCGTCGCGATGTCTGCCAAACCTTTGAACGGCGCCAGAAAACCGTCGATATCCTTGTCGTCCAGGAGCGAAAAAACGAGATGCAACGGTCGCGGGTCGCGATCGTTGAGGCGCCGGAACGTTTCGGCGGCGGCCTGCGCGCCCATCGGATTGTGGGCGGCGTCGAGCCAGAGCTCCCATCCCTGGGGAAGCGACGCGGGCAGGCTGCCGCGCTGGATCCACTCCATACGGCCGGGCCATGTCACGTTGCGAACGCCAATCGAGATTGCATCCCGTGTGACGCCGGGAAAATCGCAGATATCCAGGCAAGCGACGGCCGCGGCGGCATTCTCGAGCTGGTGCGCGCCCGGCAGCCCGGGCGGCGGCAGCGGCCAGACGGTGTCCCCCCTGCGGTAGCACCCGCCCCCGTCCGGTCCCGCTTCGATCGTCCACTCCCGGCCCGCCCGGAACAGCGGCGCCCCGACATCTTCGGCAAACGCCGTGACAATATCCATTGCCGCGGATTGCTGTGCAGCGACAATGGAGGGCGTACCGGGTTTCTGGATGGCCGCCTTTTCGCCGGAGATCGTGGCGAGGTCGTCTCCGAGAAATTTCATGTGGTCGAGGCCGATGCGCGTGATCACGGTGGCGGCCGGCCGTTCGACGACGTTGGTTGCGTCGAACCGGCCCCCGAGACCTGTTTCCAGAATCGCGACGTCGGCCGGCGCGCGCGCCATGGCGAGAATGGCGGCGGCGGTTGTGATCTCGAACTCGGTGGCCGGCTGCCCGTCGTTCACCCGCTCCACCTCGAGCAGTAGTTCCACGAGCGCCGCGTCGCTCAGGGTCTCGCCGGCAACATGAAAACGCTCGGCAAACCTGGAAATGTGCGGCGAGGTGTAGACGCTGACGGTTTTTCCGGCGACCTCGAGACCCGCCGCGAGGAATGCCGCGACAGAGCCTTTGCCGTTGGTCCCCGCGATATGGATCACGGGCGGAAGCGCCTTGTGCGGCTCTCCCAGGTCGTCCAGCAGGCGATACATCCTGTCCAGTGACAGGTCGATCCGTGCCGGGTGATAACGTGTGAAACGGTCCAGAATGCGTTCGATTTCCGATGCCGCGCTGCGCGCGGGATCGTCGCCGGACGTGGTGTCAGTCGCCATCGGTGTCCGGGATTTCGGGATCGTCCGGCGCGGGGATGGCGGTCAGCAGGACGGGTTCCCCCGGTCGGGTATCGCGCAGAAGGGCCAGCAACCGGGCCAGCCGCTCGTGCAGTTCGCCGCGCGGGACGACCATGTCCACCATGCCGTGGTCGCGAAGGTATTCGGCGGTCTGGAATCCCTCCGGCAGCTCCTCGCGTACCGTGTCCTGGATGACGCGCTTGCCGGCGAAGCCGATGGTCGCGCCGGGCTCGGCGATCTGGATGTCGCCCAGCATCGCGAAGGAGGCGGACACGCCGCCTGTCGTCGGGTCGGTCAGGATCACGATGTAGGGCAGGCCCGCTTCGCGCACCCGCTCGACCGCGATCACCGTGCGCGGCATCTGGACGAGGCTGAGCATGCCTTCCTGCATGCGTGCACCGCCGGATGCCGGGATGGCGATCAGTGCCGCGTCGTCCGCGACGGCGGTATCCGCCGCGGCCAGCAGCCCGGCGCCGACGGCCTGTCCCATGGAGCCGCCCATGAAACCGAAGTCGAACGCGGCGATCACGGCTTTCTGTCCGCCGATGGTGCCGCGGGCGACGATGATGGCCTCTTTTTCTCCGGACTTGCCCTGGGCATCGCGAAGCCGGTCCGAATAGCGGCGGCTGTCGCGGAA
Source organism: Alphaproteobacteria bacterium (assembly GCA_965222215.1). Lineage (GTDB taxonomy): Bacteria > Pseudomonadota > Alphaproteobacteria > UBA6615 > UBA6615 > JABJAG01. Next base: position 237,974 of record OZ244931.1, read on the forward strand.
TTTCAGCGGATCGGGTGTTACGGCGGGCAGGTCGACCCGCTCGAAGGCGCCGTCGTCGAACAGTTGCCCGAGGCGCTCGGCCGCGCTGATCCGAAGGTGGTGGCCGCACGCATGACAAACGTTCAGCTGTTCTTCCAGCTCGCGGTGGAAAAGCATCTGTTCGCAGGACGGGCATGTGTGCCAGAGGTTGTCCGGAACATCGTTCTTGCCGACGAGGGCGCGGATTTTCGGCCGGACGAATTCCGTGAGCCAGCTCATGCGGCGGCCTCTATTCGGCGGCCTGGCGCTGCGCGGCGCGCACGCCGTCGACCAGTTCGCGGGTGAACGTCAGCACCTGGTCGACCAGTTCCGGCGTGGCCTTCCCCTGTTCGTCGAGATTGTCGGCGATGGTTTGCACGATCGCGGAACCGACCACGGCGGCGTCGGCGACTTCGGCGATTGCACCGGCCTGCTCCGGGGTCTTGATTCCGAAGCCGACGGCCACCGGCAGGTCCGTGTGGCGCTGCAGGCGTTCGACGGCGGCGTGGATCGTGCCCGTGTCCGCGGACTTGGTACCGGTAATACCCGTAACCGCGACGTAGTAGACGAAGCCCGAGGTGTTTGCGAGCACGGCCGGCAACCGCGCGTCGTCGGTCGTCGGCGTCGCGAGGCGGATGAAGTGCATGCCGGCGTCGAGCGCGGGCAGGCAGAGTTCGGAATCTTCCTCGGGCGGCAGGTCGACCACGATCAGGCCGTCCACGCCGGCGTCACGTGCGTCGGTGAGGAACCTGTCGACCCCGTAGATATAGATCGGGTTGTAGTAGCCCATCAGGATGATCGGCGTGTCGTTATCGCCTTCGCGGAAGGCACGGACCATGTCGAGCGTGTTGGTAACGCGCGCCCCCCCGGCCTTGGCGCGCAGGCCCGCCGCCTGGATCGCGGGCCCGTCGGCCATCGGGTCGGAGTACATCACGCCGAGTTCTATGATATCCGCGCCCGCCGCCGGGAGGCCTTTCAGGATTTTCAGGCTCGTTTCCGTGTCCGGGTCAGACGCCATGATAAACGGCACAAAGGCCGCGCGGCCTTCGGCGCGCAGCGCGTCGAACCGCGCCTCGATCCGCCCGCTGGTCTTGCCGGCGCTCATAGTTCGACCCCCAGCGCTTCGGCGACCGTGAACACGTCCTTGTCGCCGCGCCCGCACATATTCATGACCATCAGGTGGTCCGACGGCAGGTCCGGCGCGATCTTCGCCACATGGGCCAGCGCGTGGGACGGCTCCAGTGCCGGGATGATGCCTTCGAGGCGCGCGCAGAGCTGGAAGGCTTCCAGCGCTTCGTCGTCGGTCACGGATACGTACTCGACCCGGCCGCTGTCGTTCAGCCATGCATGCTCGGGGCCGATACCGGGATAGTCGAGCCCGGCCGAAATCGAATGGGCGTCGTTGATCTGGCCATCGTCGTCCTGCAGCAGGTAGGTCCGGTTGCCGTGCAGCACGCCCGGTTTCCCGCCCGTCAGGGACGCCGCGTGTTCGCCCGTCTCGATCCCGTGCCCGGCCGCCTCGACGCCGATAATCCGTACGTCGGTGTCGTCGAGGAACGGATGGAACAGGCCGATGGCGTTGGAACCGCCGCCGATGCACGCGACCAGCGAATCCGGCAGCCGGCCCTCCCGGTCCTGCATCTGCTCGCGGGTCTCGTTGCCGATCACGGACTGGAAGTCGCGCACCATCGCCGGGTAGGGATGCGGTCCCGCGACCGTGCCGATCAGATAGTAGGTGTCCTCGACGTTGGACACCCAGTCGCGCAGCGCGTCGTTCATGGCGTCCTTGAGCGTCGCCGTGCCGCTGGTGACGGGTATGACCTCCGCGCCGAGGAGCTTCATGCGGAAGACGTTCGGGGCCTGCCGCTCGATGTCGGTGGCGCCCATATAGACCACGCAGTCGAGGCCGAAGCGCGCGCAGACGGTGGCCGTCGCCACGCCGTGCTGGCCGGCGCCGGTCTCGGCGATGATCCGCTTCTTGCCCATGCGCCGGGCCAGCAGGATCTGGCCCATGCAGTTGTTGATCTTGTGCGCGCCGGTGTGGTTCAGCTCGTCGCGCTTGAAGTAGATCTTCGCACCGTCGAAATGCTCGGTCAGCCGCTCGGCGAAGTAGAGCGGGCTCGGGCGCCCCACATAGTGCGCCAGGTAGTCGTCGAGCTCTGCCTGAAACGCCGGATCGGCTTTGGCGTCGGCGTAGGCGCGCTCGACCTCGAGAATCAGGGGCATCAGGGTTTCGGCGACGTAGCGCCCACCGAAAATGCCGAAGTGTCCGGCCTCGTCGGGCCCGGTGCGGAAGCTGTTCGTTAGATCGTTCATGGTCGAGCGGGTTCTAGAACACGCCGGTGCGGGTGTCCACAATCGCCGGGGCGCTAAAATATCGGTGCCAGCGAGACCACGTAGAAGCTGCCGGCGGTGGCGATGTAGCCGACAATCGCCAGAGCGCCGTCGTGGGCGACGAGTGCCAGTGAAAAGGCCGTGATGGCCGCTGCCGGCGCCATCACGGCAAACGGGAGCGCTTCGAGCGGCGGCATTGTCACCGCCAGCGCGACACATGCCAGCGCGACGGCATACAGGGCCGGGCCTTGCGTCAGGAACGTCAGTCGCGGCTTGATAAACTTGTCGATCCAGCGTGCGGGCTTTTCCAGCTTGTCGGCGGCGGTGCGAAGCTTTTCTTCGTCGACGGCCCGTTCTGTAAACACCTCGGGCAGCCAGAAATGTTTCTGGCCGATCAGCAACTGGCCCGCAGTCAGCAGCACGATGAAGGCAAAGACGGTGGGGACGCCGGGGATGCCCCCGACCGGCGAAAGCACGATCAGCCCGCAGACAAGAAGGAACGGTGCGAAGGACCGCTGGCCGACCGCGTCCTGCACATCGCCGATCGAGACCTCGTCTTCCTGGTCTGCCAGGTTCCGGAACGTGCCGACGACGTCTTCGAGGTTTTCGGTATCTGATGTCTCGTTGCTCATCCTGCCACCCGGACGTGAAACGCCGACGCGGCTAGTTCGTTCCGGTCGCGGAGAGGAACGCCTCGATCCGCGCGGGGTCCTTCCGGCCCGGCGCGTTTTCGACGCCGGACGATACGTCGACGACACCCGCGCCGGATTCGCGCACGGCCTCCATCACGTTTTCCGGATTCAGGCCGCCCGCGAGCATCCATGGGACGGAGAATTGGGCGTTCGCCAGCAGCGTCCAGTCGAAGGCCAGCGCGTTGCCGCCCGGCAGCGCGTTTTCGAGGTCCGCGGGCGCTTTCGCATCGAACATCAGCCAGTCGACCGACCCGATGTAGGCGTCCGCGGCGTCGATGTCGGCGCGCGTGGAGACCTTGATCGCCTTCATCACGGGAAGCCCGGTACGCGCGCGCAGCTCGCGGCACCGCCCGGGTGTCTCGCTGCCGTGCAGCTGGAGCATGTCCAGCGCGACCTCCGCCAGTACAGCGTCCACGTAAGTATCTTCCGGATCGACGAACAGGCCGACCCTGGTGATCCCGTCGGGCACCAGCGCCGCCAGTTCCGCCGCCGCGCCCGGCTCGAGCGAGCGCGGGCTGGGCGGGTAGAACACCAGCCCGACGAACCGCGCGCCCGCCGCCACGGCGGTGCGCATGGCGGTCGCGTCGTTGATGCCGCAGATTTTCGCGTCGACCATCGCTCCGGCTCGTCTAGGCGAGTTCGGCGGCGATCCGCATGGCCGCAGTCGCCGGGTCGTTGGCGCCCGTGATCGGCCGACCGATCACCAGGACGTCCGCACCGCGCTCGCGCGCCTGGCGCGGCGTGGTCACGCGTTTCTGGTCGCCAGTCGCCGCCCATTCGGGCCGAATCCCCGGCACGATCAGCTTGAAATCATCGCCGCACGCCGCGCGGATCGGCTCGATTTCGGCAGGCGAGCACACCACGCCGTCGAGGCCGTGTTCCCGGGAGAGGCGCGCCAGACGGACCACCTGTTCCTGCGCCGGGCCGTTCTGGCCGACGGCACCGAGATCGCCGTCATCCATGCTGGTCAGTACTGTCACGGCAATGACCAGCGGCCGTGACGATCCGCCCGCCTGTTCGGCCGCTTCGCGGGCCGCGTCGAGCATCGCCGGGCCGCCCGAGGCATGCACGTTGACGATGGCGGTGCCCAGGCCCGCGACGGCGCGCACCGCGCCCGCCACCGTATTGGGGATGTCGTGGAACTTCAGGTCGAGGAACAGCGGCAGGCCCAGTTCGACGATCCGGCGCACGCCGTCCGCCCCGTTGGCGGAGAAGAATTCCAGCCCGGTCTTGACCCCGCCCACATGGCCGCGCAGCGCCTCGGACCAGGCAAGTGCCTGCGCGATATCGGGGGTGTCGAGCGCGACGAAAACGGGATTGGCGGGAAGTGCGGGTGTGTCGGTCATGGCGCGCCGCTTCTAGCAGAGGCGGCCGCGGCGGCAAAGGCGGATTAACCCAGCGTCAGCACCCGGTCGCGCACGCGCAGCACTTCGGTCAGGCACAGGAACAGGTGGTAGAAGCTCGACGCGGGCGCGGTTTCGGCGAAGCCCCTGCCGTCCTTGTCCAGATGGTCCTGCCAGTTACCGTGGCCGACGGCGAGGTACAGGCCGAACAGCCGTTCCAGAAGCTCTTCGAGGCGCTGGGCGGCGTCCGCGTCGCCGTGGAACTCCATGCGCGCGACCTGCGCCTTGATGGCCTCGGTCTGGCACCACAGGCGCTTGTTCTCGTCCAGCGACGTGCCGTGGCGCAGGACCGTGTCATAGGCGAGGGCCGACGCCGGGCCGTCTCCGGTGTCGATGCCGTGCGCCTCGGCGAAGCGATAGAGCGCGCTGGCCTCGGTCTCGATGTCGCCGCCGCCCGCGCGGGCGTACTGGTGCAGCAACCAGACCCACTCGAAGTGGTGGCCCGGTTCCACCGTCTTGCCCATGGTGCCGGGTGCGGGTGACCAGTCGTCGTTGAAGAATTCGCCCAGGGTGCCGGTCTCGGCATCGAAGAACCGGTTGCGGAACAGCGCGATGATGTCGCCGGCGCGCCGCAGCCAGATATCCTCGCCCGTCGCCGTGTGCCAGGACAGCAGGGCTTCCAGAAGGTGCATGTGGGGGTTCTGCCGGCGCGGCAGGTCGTGCGCCGGGTTTTCCCGGTAGCCGCCATGGTCGAGGTCGCCGAGCGTGTCGTCGAGAAACGAAAGCGTACGCTCCGCCCATTGCGCCGCCGCCTCGTCGCCCGATGCGCGGAAATACCAGGCGAATGCGAAGATCGCGAAGGCCTGCTCGTAGGATTCGATCCGCGTGTCGGCGTGGCCGCCGTTGCGCTGGACCGAATAGATGAACCCGCCGTCCTCGTGCCAGTACTGGCGGGTGAGGAAGTCGAAGCCGTTGCGCGCGCATTCCAGCGCGCCCGGCCCGCCCGCCGGCGGTTCCCAGCCGAGCAGGTGGGCATGGCTGTACACGTAGATCTGGCGCGCCTGGACGCGCATCCGCTTGTCGCTGTCGAGGATGGGGCGACCGTCGAGGGTCAGTTTCTCGACGAAGCCGCCGGCCTCGCTGTCGAGCCCGGCGTGGGACCAGAGCGGCAGGGCCTCATGGGCAAGCCAGTTGCGGATGTGGTCGGCGGTGATGGTCATGCGTTTGCTTTTGCCATGAGAAGTTCGGCGGCGGCCAGGTCCTCGATTGCCGAGCCGACTGACTTGAACAGGGTGATCTCGTCGTCGCTGCCGCGCCCCGCGTGCTCACCGCGGCACAGCGCGAACAGGTCGGCGGCGACATCGGTCTCGGTCAGGATACCGGTTTGCAGCGGAATGACGATATCCCCGGCTTCCCGGCAGGCGCCCTCGCGCGTGTCCACGAAAACGGTGGCGCGGCCGATCGCCATGTCGTCGGCTTCGCGCATGTCCGGGCGGAACCCGCCGACGAGATCCACATGGGTGCCGGGCGACAGCCATTCGCCCTCGAAAACGGGTGCGCGGGACGTCGTGGCGCAGCTCAGGATATCCGCATCGGCGACGGCCCCGGCGAGGTTGTCCGCCGCCTGTACGTCGAGCGATTGCGATGTCAGCGAGGCTGCCAGACGGCCGGATTTCTGGGGGTCGCGGCCCCATATCCGCACCCGTTCGATCGGGCGGACGGCGGCATGGGCCGCGACCAGTTCCGGCGCGAGGCGGCCGGTCCCGATGACGACGAGCGTGCGGGCGTCCCGGCGGGCCAGGAACGACGCGGCCAGCGCGGACGCCGCCGCGGTCCGCCGCGCTGTCAGGGCCGGTCCGTCGATCAGCGCGACCGGGGTCCCGGTCTGGCCGTCGAGCAGGAGATACACCCCCTGCACGGACGGCAGGCCGTGCCGGTTGTTGTCGGGGTGAACGGTTACCGATTTCACGCCGATATGGCGCGGCGGCGAGTTCCCGTTCCACGCCGGCATAAGCAGCAGCGTGGCGTCGCTATGCCCGGGCGCGAGAGGGATCGAATGATGGTGGCGAAGAGGAACATTCGCATCGCCCGCGAACGCTTCGCGCAGCGCCGCGACCAGCTCTCCGGGATCAAGGGCCGCCTCGACCGCGCCGGCGTCGAAGTTCTGCAATCGCCGGCTACTCCGGCAGGGCCAGCGGCCGGGCGGGGGGCTGTGCCTCTCCGTCGTCCAGACGGGCCTGCATGGTGCGGACCTTGGACTCGAGCTCGCGGATTTGCGCCTTGCGCTGACGCGCGATCTTCCGGGTCGTGCCGCCCGAGATCCAGGCGAACAGCGCGCCCACGAGCAAGCCGACCGAGACCCCGAGGAACGCGAAGACGAACAGCGGCCAGGTCACGACGAAACCCAGCGGCCAGAGGTCGACTTCGACCAGCGCACGGTTGTTCACCGCGAACACCACCAGGACGATGGCGAGGGGAAGCGTGATGAGCCAGCGTAAACGGTCCACGGTGGGCCTTCGCATTGTTGAGTCGGGTCTGCGCGCCCGGCATGCCGGACGGTCGTCTTATATCAAATTTTGGAAGCCGCGAGGGAACGGGGGTCCCGGCGTCAGTCCTGGCCGGGTTCGTTGTTCAGGCGCTCGCGCAGTTCCTTGCCGGTCTTGAAGTACGGCACCACCTTGGCGTCCACCTCGACAGCCTCTCCGGTCCGGGGATTGCGTCCGGTCCGGGCGCCGCGCTGCTTGACCGAGAATGCGCCGAAACCGCGCAGTTCCACCCGGTCGCCGCGCGAGAGTGCCGCGGTAATCTCGTCCAGGATGGTTGAGACGATGCGCTCCGCATCGCGTTGCAGCAAATGCGGGTTGCGGTCAGCGAGGCGCTGGATCAACTCCGATTTGGTCATTCTAAACCCCCCGGGGTGCCAGGCCCCGAAATCCAGCCCTCCCCCAAGAGGGCCATGCCGAACGGTTCAGCCGTTCAACGCGCGGCAGGTTGCCAAAGCGAAACCAGCCCGTCAAGTGTTAGTCCGTTGGAAAATAACGATTTTCCTGACAGTCCCAGAAGCCTTTCGAGCAGGCTTTTGTCCTCCTCGCGCTCGCTGACCGTTTCGACGGGAAGGCCCGGCGGCAGGCCCTGATCGTCCACCATCCAGGCCATCGCCGCATACTCGTCGCCGATGGCGTCGGCCAGGCCGTTTTCGACCGCTTGGCGGCCCGTGAACACCCGGCCGTCGGCAAGGCGGCGGATGTCGGCGGCGTCGAGATCGCGGCGTTCGGCCACCAGTTCAACGAAGAAGTCGTACAGGTCGAGCACGACATCGCGGGTCGCCGCCCGGGCCTCGTCGGTCAGCGGTTCGACCGGTGACGGGACGCCCTTGAGCTCGGAGGACTTGATCGTGACGGCCTCGATCCCGACGCGGTCGAGCAGTTCGGTGATGTTCGCGCTTTGCAGGATGACGCCGATCGACCCTGTCACCGTGCCTTCGCGCACGAAGATCCGGTCGGCGGCAATGCCGGTCATATAAGCCGCCGAGGTGGCGACCGTGCCCATGACCGCGGCCACGGGCTTCTGTTCGGCGATCTTGCGCAGGCCGTTAAAGAGGTCCTCTCCGCCCACGACGGTGCCGCCGGGGCTGTCGATATGCACGATGACGCCGCGCACGCTGTCGTCGTTCGCCAGGTCGGTCAGGGTCTGCGCACGCGCATCGTCGCGCACGATCAGTCCCTCGACATTCACCTGCACCACGCGGTCGCCGAGAAACAGGTTTCCAGACGCCTGCAGGGCAACGAGCACCACCGCGACGACGGCCAGAATCGCAACGCCCTGCCAGATTCGCAGGCGCCGTTTCAGGCGTCTGCGATCCAGCAGGGCGTCGGGATCATATGACATGACGGTCGCTGCCGTGTGGAGAGCTACGACTTGGTTTCGTCGTCACCCTCGGCATCTGCTTCAGCTTCGGCATCGGTGCTTTCAGCCGGCGCTTCTTCTGCCGCTTCCGGCGCCTCCTCCGGGGCTTCCTCCGCCGCTGCGGCGGGCTCTTCCTCGGCTGCACCGGCACCGTCGCCGATCATCTCCTGGGTCTCGGCCTGCTTCTCGCGGATCGCCGCGCCGAGGATATCGCCGAGCGATGCGCCGCTGTCGGACGAGCCGTACTGGGCCATTGCGCTCTTCTCTTCGGAGATTTCCTTCGACTTGATCGACAGCGACACGCGCCGGCTTCCCATGTCGATGTTGGTGACCATCGCGTCCACCTTTTCGCCGACGGCGAAACGGTCGGGGCGCTGCTCGGAGCGGTCGCGCGACAGGTCCGAACGGCGGATGAAGGCCGTCAGGCCGCCCGAGGTCTGGACCTCGATGCCGCCGTCGTTCACTTCCGACACGGTCGCCGTGACGATGTCGCCCTTGCGCACGTTGCCGAGCGAGTCCGCGAACGGATCGTTCTCGAGCTGCTTGATGCCGAGCGAGATACGCTCCTTGTCGGTGTCGACCTCGAGGATCTTCACCTTCACCATGTCGCCCTTGTTGAAGGACTCGAGCGCTTCCTCGCCGGACTTCTCCCACGAGATGTCCGACAGATGGACCATGCCGTCGATATCGCCCGGCAGGCCGACGAAGAGGCCGAATTCGGTGATGTTGCGCACCTCGCCCTCGATCTCCGTGCCCTGCGGGAACTTGACCGAGAACTCGTCCCACGGATTTTCCTGGGTCTGCTTGAGGCCCAGCGAAATCCGCCGCTTGGTCGGGTCGACGTCGAGAACCATGACGTCGACTTCCTGGCTCGTCGAGACGATCTTGCCCGGATGGACGTTCTTCTTGGTCCAGCTCATCTCGGACACGTGGACCAGGCCTTCGATGCCCGGCTCCAGCTCGACGAAGGCACCGTAGTCGGTGATGTTGGTCACGCGGCCGGTGAAGCGGGCGCTGACCGGGTACTTCAGTTCGACGTCATCCCACGGATCGGCCTCGAGCTGCTTCATGCCGAGCGAGATGCGCTGGGTCTCCGGATTGAACCGGACGACCTGGACCTGGACGGTCTGGCCGACCTGCAGCGCTTCCGACGGGTGGTTGATGCGGCGCCACGAAATATCCGTGACGTGCAGCAGGCCGTCGACACCGCCGAGATCGACGAAGGCGCCGTAGTCGGTGATGTTCTTGACCACGCCCTGGAGGACCTGGCCTTCCTTGAGGTTGGCCACCAGCTCGGTGCGTTCGGCCGCGCGGGTTTCCTCCAGCACGGCGCGGCGCGAGACCACGATGTTGCCGCGCGAGCGGTCCATTTTCAGGATCATGAACGGCTGCGGCGTGCCCATCAGCGGGGAGACGTCGCGCACGGGGCGGATGTCCACCTGGCTGCCCGGCAGGAACGCCACGGCGCCCGACAGGTCGACGGTGAAGCCGCCCTTGACCCGGCCGAAGATCGTGCCGGTGACCCGCTCGGTCTTCTCGAAGGCTTCTTCCAGCTTTTCCCAGGCCTCTTCGCGGCGCGCTTTCTCGCGCGAGAGAACCACTTCGCCGTTCACGTCCTCGTAGCGTTCGACGAAAACCTCGACGTCGTCGCCGACCTCGATCTCGGCCGGCTGCCCCGGGGGGGCGAATTCCTTGAGCGCGACGCGACCTTCGGACTTCAGTCCGACGTCGATCAGCGCGAAGTCGCTGTCCATGGACACGACTTTGCCTTTGACGACGGTGCGTTCGAGAGAGTCGTTTTCCTGCAGGCTTTCTTCGAGGAGGGCGGCGAAATCTTCGCCGGTGCCGGCATCGGGCGATGCCGCAGCGGTATTTGTCATGGGACGAAATGTCCTTTCGGGGTGTTTTATTCAGGCCGTCCGGTTGGGTCCGGCGGTCTTGAACGTGTCTGGTTTGCCGCCTGACCGGCTCATCCGGTCATAAAAACGGGCGATGCGACACGGGGTCCGGGGAGCGTGTCAGGAAAGGGAAGCGATATACTCGAGCGCGACGGTAAGAACCGCGTCGGCGTCCAAATCTGAGGTATCGATGGTGCGTGCGTCGTCGGCTGCCTTGAGCGGGGCCACCGCCCGGGTGCTGTCGCGCACGTCCCTTTCCTTCATATCCGCCAGGACGCGGGCGTATATACTCGTTTCGCCCCGGTCCAGCAACTCCTTATGGCGGCGTTCGGCCCGCACTTCGGCGCGCGCGGTGATGAAGAACTTGGCGCCCGCGTCGGGGCACACCACCGTTCCCGTGTCGCGCCCGTCCAGGACGGCGCCGGTTGCGTCCCCCGGCGGGTTTGCGGCGAAATCGCGCTGAAAGGCCAGGAGGACCTGCCGCACCTCCGGAATGGCTGCGACTTTCGAGGCCGCCGCTGCCGCCGTGTCGCCCGTGAGTTCGGGGTCATCGAGCCCCCCGGCGGCCATCGCGTGGGGATCGAGGGCCTGCGCCGCCGCGACCGCGTCCGCCGGCAGGGCGGGATCGCCGCCGGCCCGCAATGCGCCGAGCCCCACCGCGCGGTAGAGCTTTCCGGTATCCAGATGGGCGTAGTTAAGGTGCTCCGCCAGGCGGCGGGCGAGCGTGCCCTTGCCGGCGCCGGCCGGCCCGTCGACGGTGATGACGCGCGGGCTGCTCATGTTGTTGCTCCTTCCCGGATATCCGCGCCGAGCGCGCGCATGGAATCGGCGAATCCGGGAAAGCTCGTCTCGACGGGGCTGATGTCGTCCACCGTGACCGGCGCCCCGCTCACGAGGCCCAGCACGAGGTAGCTCATGGCCACCCGGTGGTCGAGCTGCGCGGGAATTTCGGCGCCCCCCGGCGGCGGGCCGCCGCAACCCGTAATCGTGATGCTGTCTTCGGTCGCCGTTACATCGACGCCGCAGGCCGTCAGGCCGGTCTCGATGGCCGCCAGTCGGTCGCTTTCCTTGACCCGCAACTCGCCGACGCCCTCGAACACCGATGTACCCGTGGCGCAGGCCGCCGCCATGGCGAGGACCGGATACTCGTCGATCATCGACGCCGCGCGCTCCGGCGGCACCGTAATGCCCTTCAGTTCGCTCGCGTTGACGGAAAGGTCGGCGACCGGTTCGCCGCCTTCGTCGCGTTCGTCGGTCAACGTGATGCCGGCGCCCATTTCGCGCAGGCACTGATAGAGCCCCGCGCGAGCGGGGTTCATGCCGATCCCGTGCAGCTCGACCGATGAGCCGGGCACGAGGCAGGCCGCGACGGCCGGATAGGCCGCGGAACTCGGGTCCGACGGCACCGTAATCGCCGCAGGGTGCAACTCGGTCTGCCCGGTGATTGTGATCCGCGCGCCGTTCGGCGTGTCCTCCCGGGCGATGTCGGCGCCCATATGGGCGAGCATGCGTTCGGTGTGGTCGCGCGTCGCGATCGGCTCGATCACGCTCGTTTCCCCCGGTGCGTGCAGGCCGGCGAGCAGGACAGCCGATTTCACCTGCGCCGACGGTACCGGCAGCGTGTATTCGATGGGCAGCAGGGCGTCGGAGCCGATCACACTGAGGGGCATGCGGCTCCCGTCGCGCGCCTCGAAGCGCGCGCCCATCTCCGTGAGGGGGCCGGTCATCCGGCCCATGGGACGCGCGCGCAGGGACGCGTCGCCGGTCAGGATGGTCGTGAAGCCGTGCCCGGCCAGCAGGCCGCACAACAGGCGCGCCGAGGTTCCGGAATTGCCGAGGTCGATCACGTTATCCGGCGCGGACAGGCCGCCGACGCCGACCCCGTCCACGCACCATGTGCCGTCTGGCTCACGGGTCACGCCGACGCCCAGGGCGCGAAGCGCGTCGGCGGTGGCGTGGACGTCCTCGCCTTCGAGCAGGCCCTCGATGCGGGTTGTGCCGACCGCCAGCGCGCCGAACATCAGCGCGCGGTGGGAGATCGATTTGTCGCCCGGAACGTCCATCCGGCCTTTCAGGGGGCCGCTGGCATGGGCGGTCGCCGGGCGGGGCGGGGTATGTGTTGTATCGGTCATGATCGGCGGCGAGGGATTAGCACAAACGCCCGTGCCGGCGCACCCGGGCGTGGCGCAATGAATAGGAAAACGGTGGATTTGGTTTTGACAGGCCGGGGCGTTCGTGGCAAACGGCGGCGCCAGCCATCAAACGGCGGGAACTCACCGGAGGAATTATCTGTGTCGAAACCTGAATGGGGTGTGAAGCGGGCGTGCCTCGCCTGTGGCACGCGCTTTTACGACATGCAGAAACACCCGATCGTCTGCCCGAACTGCGAGACGGTCTTCGATCCCGAGACGATCTTCAAGCCGCGCCGCGCGCGCGCCGAGGAAGCCGCCGCGGCGGCCAAGGCCGCCAGCGAAGAGGCCAAGAAGGCGAAAGAGGGCGACGACGACGCGGAAGACGAGATCGCCGCGCTCGTGGAGGATGTCGACGTCGATGACGATGACGACGACGATGACGTTCTCGCGGACGACGATCTGGACGATGACGATGACGACACGGTCGTGCCGATCCCCAAGAAGGGCAGCGGCGACGACGACAACTGACGGGTCGCGGCCTTCCCGATCAGGGATGGCGCGCCGGTACAGTTTTCACTTGCGTTGATGGCGGGGATTATTATGGTCCCCGCGGTTCGCGGCGGCCCAACCCGCCGCACAAGATATTCGGGGCCGTAGCTCAGTTGGGAGAGCGCTACAATGGCATTGTAGAGGTCGTCGGTTCGATTCCGTCCGGCTCCACCAGATATAGAAAAGCCCGGCTCTCGAGGCCGGGCTTTTTTGTGCCCGTGGTTGTCCGGGGCAGGAGGGACGGCGCACAATATCCGTGAGAGTTCAAGTTAGCCCCCGGAGGATTCCGTGACCGACCGCAAGACATTCCGACAGCTCGCGAATGAATCCTCGCCGCTTGTTATCCCCGGTGCGCACGATGCGCTGACCGCGCGGATCATCGAACAGACCGGCTTCGACGCCTTCATGATCGGCGGTTTCCAGATCGTCGGCGCGCGCTACGGTGTGCCCGATATCGGCCTGCTCGGCCTCGGCGAGATTTCGGCGGGCGTGCGCGACATCCTCGCGGTGACCGACCTGCCCTGCCTGGTCGATGTCGACACCGGCTACGGCGACGTGAAGAACGCCGTCTATACGCTGAACCATTACGAACACCTGGGTGCGCAGGCGATCTTCATCGAGGACCAGATGGCGCCGAAGCGCTGCGGCCACATGGCCGGCAAGCGCATCGTGCCGGCCGGGGAGATGGAGGCGAAACTGCGCGCATGCGCCGGCGAACGCCGCGACCCGGACACCTTCATCATCGCGCGCACCGACGCGATCGCCACCGACGGCGTCGACGAGGCGCTGCGGCGCGGGGAGCGCTACATGAAGGCGGGCGCCGACGCGCTGTTCATCGAAGCGCCGACCACGGTCGAGGACATGCGGCGCATCTGCGAGGAGCTGCCGGTGCCGCAGCTGGCCAACATGATCGAGGGCGGCGTCACGCCGCTGATGACCCCCGCCGAGCTGGGCGAGATCGGCTACAGCATCACCAGTTACGGCATTACGACCCTGATGCTGGCGGCGCGCACGATCCGCGACACGCTGGCCGACATCAAGAACGGCGAACTCAAGCTCGCCAACACCGGCCTGAGCTTTCCCGAGTACCTCGATATCGTCGATATGCCCCGCTGGGGCGCGGTCGAGGACCGGTATGGGGACCAGAATTGAACCGAGTCAAAGGAGATACGAGCATGCGGAAAACCCTTTCGGCACCCGAGGTCAAAAAGCCGGCGCGCGCGGCCCTTACGGGCGGCGTGGTGGCGGGTGACCAGGTCTTTGTTAGCGGGCAGATGGCCTACGACCCCGAAGTCGACGGTATCCCGGCGGATATGGACGCGGCGGCCCAGACGAAGGTCATCATGGACAATATCGGGCACCTGCTCGCGTCCGAGGGGCTCGGCTACGGCGACATCGTCAAGGTCACGATCTTCCTGACCGATCTTGGCGACCTGCGCGCCATGAACGAGGTTTATTCGGGCTTTGTGAGCGAGCCGTATCCTGCCCGCTCGACGGTCGAGGTCTCCGGGCTGGCGATCCCCAACGGCCGCGTCGAGATCGAGGCGCTGGCGATCCGTTCCTGAGGGTGTGCGGGCGCCGTTAGACGCGGTTATCCCACCAGTCCGGTGCTTCACAGGGCTCGGTCCCCATGTCGGCCGGCAGCGACACCTCAAGCAGCGTGAAGCCGTCGGACGTGCCGATTTCGTTGTGCCGGACACCACCCGGGATGTAGAGAGAATCGCCTGCCTCGATGCGCACGATGTCACCATTGTGGAACGCGACCTCGGCCCATCCGTCGAGGATGTAGACGAACTGGCCCTCGCACACATGGTGATGCCAGCCGGTCGGCTGCATCAGACCTTGCTTGGACGACACGACCTGCGCGCGCATCCGGCCGCCGGTCGCGCCGGTCACGCCGAGCTCTGCGTATTCGAGGAATCCGCGCCGACCGGGCACGAGTTCCGGTTCGTTGCCGCGCGCGACAACATAGGTGTCGGCCTTGGTCGAGACGTTGGCACTGTCGGTCATGGGTGTCTCCCGGTTCGGGTTTCAGTGTGGATACCGGCCGCGATCATCATCGCGCGAGATGCGGCAGGGCGAGGGTGAGGACAGGGAAGGCGACCAGGATGCACAGGCGCACGAGGTCGGCGGCAATGAACGGCGCGATGCCCCTGAATATGGTTGCCGTATCCAGGCCGGGGGCCGTCGCGCGAACGACGAAGATGTTCATGCCGAACGGCGGTGAAATCAGGCCCACTTCCATTGCCACGATGACCAGGATTCCGAACCAGATCGGATCGATTCCCTGGGCCGCCACGAGCGGAAAGACGATCGGGATCGTCAGCATCATCATCGCCATTGTGTCCAGGAAGCAGCCGAGAAGAAGGTAGATCGCGAGAACGATTGCAAGCACGGCCAGCGGCGTCAGGTCGGATCCGCCGACGATGTCGGCGAGCAGTCCGGGCAGGCCGGCGATGTTCAGGAAGTTCGTCAGGACCAGCGCGCCGATCAGCACGAAGAACAGCATCGCGGTGGTGCGGCCGGTATCGAGCACGACCTCGAGAAATTCCCGCAGCGAGAGCGAACGGCGGGCGAAGGCGAGCAGGATTGCCCCGGCGGCGCCGATCCCGGCCGCTTCGGTGGCCGTGAATATGCCGCCGTAGATGCCGCCCAACACAATCACGACCAGCAGCACGACCGCCCAGACGCCGGTGAGCGAGCGCCGGCGTTCGCGCCAGGTCATGTCCGGCCCCGGCGGTGCGCGGTCCGGCCGCCGCTGAGTGACCCAGGCGACGGCGGCCATGTAGCCGAGGACGCCGAGCACGCCCGGAATGAAGCCCGCGAGAAACAGCAGCGCGATGTCGGTCTCGGTCAACAGGCCATAGATGATCATGGCGACGCTCGGCGGGATAAGGCTTCCCAGCGTGCCGCCGGCGGCGACGGAGGCCGAAGACAGGCTATCGTGATAGCCGCGCGCGCGCATGGACGGCACGGCGATCCGCGTCATGGTCGCGGCGGTGGCGACGGTCGATCCGCAGAACGCGCTGAAGCATCCGCAGGCGAGGATGGTCGCGTGCGCCAGCCCGCCACGCAGGTTGCCGAGCAGTGCGTTCGCTGCCGCATACAGTTCTTCGGCCAGCCGGGAGCGTGCGATGACATTGCCCATCAGCAGGAACATGGGCAGCACGGAGAATCCGTAGGTGAGCCCGGTGTCGATCGATACCTGCGCGGTCATCGACAGTGCGGGCCCAAATCCGGTGGTGAAAGCGAAACCCAGCGCGCCGACCAGAATCATGGCGAATCCGATTGGCACGCCGAGGAGCAGCAGAGCGAATAGCGCCGTCACGCCGACCCACAGCATCATTCCGCGCCCCGTGGCGTCGCCGGCCGGAACACGAGCGCCAGCAGGACCAGTGCGGACAGCCCCGCGAGGACGGCCGCGCCGAAGGCGAACGGGGCGACCGGGATATCGAGAAACATCATGGTCTCGCCTGCGCGCGCAAGCCGCGCAGCATGAAGCCAGGCATAGACCGCGAGACCGGCAAGGACGATGGTGCCGATGAGATCGATCATGACCTGTCGGATGCGCGCCAGCCGTCCGGTGAATAGCGAATCGAGCAGCCCGACCGTTACGTGTTCGCGTCGCGCCGTTGCGATCGGAAGCCCCGCGAACACCATGGTGAGCAGTGACAGGCGGACCAGTTCGACAGCGGTGGAAAGAGGTGCATCGAAGAAATAGCGCGCCGCTACATCGAGTGTCGTGATCGCGGTCATGAGCAGGAGCGCTGCACCGTTTACGGCGATCAGAGCGGTTCTGGCCCGGGCAATGATCCTATTCGGCTCGATCGTGCTGGCTCCTCTCCGGCGCGCTCACCGGATTGCTCAGCACGCCGATTCCCGACACTTCGATGTCGACCCGGTCTCCGGGCTTGAGGAATACCGGCGGCGTGCGGGCTGCGCCGACACCGGCGGGTGACCCGGTGGTGATGATATCTCCGGGGCGGAACGCATAGAAGCGCGACCAGAAGGCGACCAGCTCGGAGATGCTGAACACCAGTTCGCGTGTATTCGCCGCCTGGAACACCTCGCCATTCACGGTTGTCGTGATATCGAGCGCATGGGGGTCGGCGATTTCACCGGCGGTAACCACGCAGGGCCCCATCGGACAGAATGTCGGAAATTGCTTACCCAGGGTGTTGAAGAACATGTCGCCGGTAGCCTTGGCTTCGGCGACCCAGTCGCGCGCGGATACGTCGTTGATGATCGTGTAGCCGGCGACATGGTCCATCGCGTTCTTCACCGGAACATCGTGGCACGGCCTGCCGATCACGACGCTGAACTCGCCCTCGAAATCGACCATGTCCGGGTGCGCACGCGGCAGGACGATCGGCGCGCGCGGACCCGTGACCGAGCTTGAGCATTTGATGAACCCTGCCGGATGGGACGGGGCGTCTGCGCCCATCTCCGCGACATGACGGGCATAGGTGTGGCCGCACGAGACGATCAGGCCGGGGTCGGGGAGCGGTGCGAGCAATGATACGGCGTCGAAAGGCAGAACGAGCGGATCCGGTTCGGCGGTACATTCGGTGTCGTGGAGCCGACCCTGCGCCCGGTCCGCCACGGTATCGAGACGGTCAATCACTTCCTCGCCGCCGGCCAGGATCTCCGCGGTCGAACCGGGCAGGGAGTCGGCGCCCTCGATCCGCCCGCGCGCGGCGCGCAGGTCGATGATTTCTTCTCCGATCCAGACACCCGGCCGGGGGCCGTCGGGCCCCGCGAATGTTACCAGACGGGCCACACGTCAGGCCTTCTGGTCGGGTTCGAAATCGCCGTTCTCATAGAGGCTTTCGTAAGTGTAATCACCGACGTGCTGGATTTCCCACCAGTTCCCGTCGCGGTCCTGCATGTAGAAGCCGTAGGTGCCGTGCTGGTCGCTGACCGTCTGGATTTTCTGCAGTTCGTACCGGTCCTTTTCCCGGACCGCTTCCGCATGGGCGGCATCGACCTCCTCCCGGGAGGCCACGTCGATTCCCCAGTGATGCAGGGCTGATGTGCCCTGCGCCTTGTCGCCCATTTCCAGACAGACGATGGCCCATTCGCGCCCGTAGGACGTGACCATGGCCGATTTCTGGTGCCGGACGCATTCGAGGCCAAGGAATTCCTCGTAAAAGCGTCGCGATACGTCCAGATTCCTGCAGGTCAGCGTTCCATGTGACAGGCGAACGGGTTTGACAGTCGCTGCAGCCATGCCGGATTCCCCCTAACTGCCGGGCTTGTATTTGGCGGCTTCGGCCCGAATCATTTCTACTGCGGCATCGGCATCGACTCCGCGGGCGCGCGCCTTCTCCTTCCAGTCCGTTTCGAGGAAGGAGAGTTTCTCGCGAACTTCCGTCTCCACATCGGGGGTGGCCTTCACGATCCGGACACCGCTTTTCTCCAGTTCCGCCATGGCGTTCCGGTCTTCGCGGTCGAACAGTGCGCCCATGCGCCGGGCGAGCTTTTCCCCCGAGACCGCCATGATCGCCGCCCGGTCCTCGGCGGAAATCTTGTCCCAGGCGCCCTGGTTGGCGGCCAGGAAGAAACTGGTGCGGAACAGGCTTTTCTCGAAGATGTAAGCCGATTTCATCACGCTGCCGAGCTTGAAGACCTGCGCGGCGGTAGAGCTCGTCACGGCGCCGTCGGCGATGCCGCGTGAAAGCATTTCGAACCATTTGAACGGCGGTCCGCCGACAGGGGTGGCCCCGAAGCTGCCGGCGATCTTGCCGGCCGTGCGGCTGACGGCGATGTATTTCTGGCCCGCGATATCGGCCGGCCTGGACAGAACGCTTGTGCGGCTCATGAAATGGCTGGACGCGGTCGCCCACAGCCCGAGCACATGCACGCCTTTGTGTTCGTCGACATCGGCGAGATATTTTTCGTAAGTCCGCCAGAACGCCACCGAAGCTGCTTCGGCCGTCGGCGCGACGAACCCGATATCGAGAATCTGCGTGGCCTGGAAACGGCCGGGGGTCGGTCCGTGCTGTCCCGGGCTGACGTCGACGACACCCGTTTCGATCATGTCGAACACGCGCGGGATCGGGCCGAGCGGGGCTGCCACCGCTTCGATGACAACGCGGCCTTCCGTTGCGGCGCTGGCGTCTTGCGCCCAGGCCGAGAGTTCCTGCGTCAACCAGTTCTGCGGCGGCGCGATAATGTTCAAACGAAGCTTCGTTTGCGCTTCGGCATGTGAAAGTCCGTTGAACGCGAACACGGCGACGAACGCGCCAAGTGTCCAGCCCAGGAAACGATTTCTCATGGTGTGCTCTCCTCGGTTTTCGCGCACAGGCTAGCACCGCGGCTTGTTGACCACGATTGAATAAAATGCGACTCATTTTGACTAATAGGAAACTCAGGGCCGGTCCGTGGATCATCGCCAGTTGCGCCATTTTCTCGCGATCTACGAAAACGGATCGCTGACTGCCGCATCGAACCGGCTCGGCCTGACGGTTTCCGCGCTCAGCAAGAGCCTGCAGAATCTGGAAACCGACCTGGGTGTGAGCCTGCTCACGCGTGGTCCCGGAGGTATGATGCCGACCCCATATGGCGAGGCATTGAGCGCGCATGCGCGCATGTCGGGCAATGTGCTCGAGCAGGCCCGACGGTCAGTGGAAGAACTGCGTGACGGCATCGCGGGTACGCTCGCCGTCGGGACCAGTCCGGGCGCAGCGCAGACACTCCTTCCTGCGGCGATGGCGCAGTTGCGCAAATCCCATCCGGGGATCCGAGTGATCGTACGCGAGGGCCTGTTCGAGGTGGCGGACGGCGTGATGACGGGCGACCTCGATTTCGCCCTCGTCGCGCCGGACGTGCATGCCCTTTCATCGGGATTTGCGCGGGAGATGCTTGTCCAAGAGCGTGTCGTGGTGGTTGGCGATGCAGCCGCGTTCCGGCAACAGAAAGTGCGGCTGAACGATCTCGCGGAACATGACTGGGTTCTGCCGGTTCATCCCAATCCGTTGCGGGTTCGCTTCGAATCGACATTCACCGATGCCGGACAGCGCATGCCCCAGATCGTGGCTGAGTCTGGTTCGGTCTCGTTCATCAAGGCGCTTGTCGAAGCGAGCGATATCCTCACCTACCTGCCCGAACACCTCGTCGGAGAGGAAGTTTCGCGGGGCGAGCTTGTTGTCCTCGACTGCGCACCGCTTGAATGGAGCCGCGGTCTCGGCATGATCTGGCATGCGGCGCGGCCGTTGCCGCCGGCGGCCGATCCGCTGATGTCAGCCCTGCGTGCAGCCGCAGCGACTCTCCGACCATTGTCTAATGGACGGGCCGCTATCCCTCGGGCTTGATTGGGGGTGGAGGATGCAGTTCGGGTTTGTCCCGTGCAGCAACGCGTTCCTCCGTTCCCCCGACCCCTTCTAGGGGTTTTCATGTGCAGGGCCCGTGCCCTGCACATTTTTTTTGTGCGCCTTGTGATAGGGTTCCGCTCCTGTTCGGACCTGGGGCGGACACGCATTTCTCCATGTTGAACGACTGGACCATCCTCGCCGTCTCGCTCGGCTATATCGCGATCCTGTTCGCGATCGCGTCCTGGGGCGACCGGAACGCCGGGCGCCAGGGGCCGCGCATCAAGGCGAGGCCCGTGGTCTACGCTCTGTCGCTGGCGGTCTACTGCACGTCCTGGACGTTCTACGGCAGCGTCGGCCTTGCCTCGACGTCGGGGTACGACTTCATCCCGGTTTATCTCGGGCCGATCCTGCTTTTTACCCTGGGCTATGTCGTGCTGCGCAAGATCGTGCGCATCGGCAAGGCCGAGAACATCACGACCATCGCCGACTTCATCGCCGCCCGGTTCGGCAAGAGCCAGGCCCTCGCGGCCGTGGTGACCCTGTTCGTGGTGGTGGGGATCCTTCCCTATATCGCCCTGCAGCTGAAGGCCGTCTCCACCAGCTTCAACGTGCTGGTGAGCTATCCGGACATCGTCATGCCGCTCGGGACCGCCGGGACGCCCTGGTGGAGCGACACGGCGCTCGTGGTCGCGCTGCTGATGGCGGTGTTCTCGATCATGTTCGGCACGCGCAACATCGACGCGACCGAAAACCACCAGGGCATGATGCTCGCCATCGCGTTCGAGTCGGTGGTGAAGCTGGTGGCCTTCCTCGCCGCCGGCATCTTCGTCACGTTTTTCATGTTCGGCGGGTTCGGCGACCTGTTCGCGCGCGCCGCGGCGGTGCCGGAGGTTGCGGAGCGGTTCATGTTCGATGCGCCGGCGTCGACCTGGGCCACGATCACGCTGTTGTCGCTGACGGCGATCATCTGCCTGCCGCGTCAGTTTCACGTGGCCGTGGTCGAGAACGCCGACGAGCGCGAACTCAAGCGGGCCGCCTGGCTGTTTCCGGGCTATCTCGTCGCGATCAATATCTTCGTTATTCCCATCGCGATGGCCGGTCTTCTGCTGTTCACCGGCCTCGGGGTCGATGCCGACACCTTCGTTCTGACCCTGCCGATGCTCGCGCAGCAGGAAACGCTCACCTTGCTCGTCTTTATCGGCGGGCTTTCGGCGGCGACCGGGATGGTCATCGTCGCCACCGTCGCGCTCGCGACCATGATTTCGAACGACGTGTTCACGCCGTTGTACCTGCGCTACTGGCGGGGCGGCGGCGGGCAGGCCGGGGAGGTCGGGGCGACACTGCTGAACATCCGCCGCATGGCGATGACGGCCATCCTGCTTCTCGCATTTGCCTACTACCGCATCGCGGGCGACGGGCAGGCGCTGGCGTCGATCGGGCTGGTCTCCTTCGCCGGGGTCGCGCAGTTCGCGCCCGCGATCCTGATCGGAATTTTCTGGGCCGGCGCCTCGCGGGCCGGTGCGCTGACGGGCATCGTCGCCGGCGGTGTGATCTGGGTCTACACACTGCTCCTGCCGACCTTCGCCAACGCGGCGTGGTTCCCCGCGACGCTGCTCGCGCTCGGCCCCGGCGGTCTCGAATGGTTGCGCCCGCAGGCCCTGTTCGGCTCGACGCTCGGCGATCCACTCACCCACGGTGTCTTCTGGAGCCTTGCCGCGAACACCCTGCTGCTCGTGTTCTTCTCGATGTTCAGCCGTCAGAGCGTGCTGGACCGCAGCCAGGCCCGGGCCTTTGTGGAAGTCATGGCGGCCGACCAGTCGGCGCGCCCGCGCACGTTGCGCGGGGCGCTTGCCGCACGCGACCTGGAGGCGCTCGTGGGCCGTTACCTCGGCGTGGCGTCGGCCGAGCGGGCCTTCACCCAGTACCGCGCCGACCGCTCGCCGGCGCTGCTGCAGGACGATCCCGTCGATGCCGGTGTCCTGCGCTTTGCGGAACGCCTGCTGGCCAGCGCCATCGGCGCCTCGTCGGCGCGCCTCGTGATCGCCATGTCGATGGAGCGCGAAGACATCGATATGGAAAGCGCCATGTCGTTGCTCGATGACGCTACGGCGGCCATCCAGTACAACCGCGAACTGCTCCAGATGACCATGGAGAATCTGCGCCAGGGGATCGCGATCCTGGATGAGGACCTCCGCCTCGCCTGGCTGAACGACCGTTTCCGCAACTATCTCGGCTTGCCCGACATGCTCGGGCGCGTCGGCGTCCCGGTCGAGGACATCATCCGATACAGCGCCGAGCATGGCGAATACGGGCCGGGCGACGTGGAATCGATCGTCAACGATCTGCTGGCCCAGTACCGGCGCAACGAACCCGCGACGTATGAACGGCGGCTGGCGGACGGGACGGTGCTCGAGGTGCGCACCAGCCCGATGCCCGCGGGCGGCGTCGCGGTGTCCCTGATGGACGTGACCGACCGCGTGGAAGCCGCGACGGAACTGGAGACGGCGAAGCGCGACCTGGAGCTGCGGGTGGCGGAGCGAACACGGGACCTGACCGACCTGAATGAGCAGCTCCGGCGCGCGTCGGATGCCGCGCAGCAGGCGAACCTCGGCAAGACGCGCTTCCTCGCGGCGGCCAGCCATGACCTGTTGCAGCCGCTGAACGCGGCGCGCCTGTTCCTGTCATCGCTGGGCGAGCGGGATATGGAGCGCGACAATGCGGAGCTGGTTGAGCGCGTCGACATCTCCCTGCGCGCGGTCGAGGATCTCCTCGCGGGCCTGCTGGATATCTCCAAGCTGGACGCGGGCGGCGTCGAGCCGCAGGTGGAGGACTTCCCGATCGACGACCTGTTGAGTGCGCTCGGGACCGAGTTTGCCGCGGTCGCCGAGGAACGCGGCATCGAGCTGCGGGTCGTGCACTCGCAAGCGATCGTGAGGTCGGACCCCCGCCTGCTGCGGCGCATACTCCAGAATTTCCTGTCGAACGCGATGCGCTATACGCCGACCGGCGGGCGCGTGATGATCGGCTGCCGGGGCGGCGGTGAGCGGTTGCGGGTCGAGGTGCGCGATTCCGGCCCCGGTATCCCCGCCGACAAGCGCGACACGGTTTTCCAGGAGTTCCAGCGCCTCCCCAACGATGCCGCGCAGGACCAGGGCCTCGGGCTGGGGCTCGCCATCGTGGAACGCATCGCGCGGATGCTCGGCCACGTGATCGATCTGCGCAGCGACGAGGGCGAGGGGTCTGTGTTCGCGGTGTCGGTGCCGCGTGGTACGGCGCGCGACGTCGTGGAAGAACCGCGCCAGCCGCCCGCATTTTCCAGCGGCGACATGGCGGGCGCGATCGTTCTGTGCATCGACGACAATGCCGACGTGCGCGATGGCATGGAGGTGCTGCTCAGCGGCTGGGGCTGCGACGTGCGCACGGCGGCGGCGGGCGACCGATGGCGCCGCGCGATGGGGGGCGACGCGCCCGAGCTGATCATCGCCGACTATCATCTGGAGAACGACGAGCTCGGGCCGGATGTGGTGACCGAAATCTGCGGTGTCTATGAACGCGTGATCCCGGCCGTGATCGTCACGGCGGACCCGTCCGAAAGCCTGCGCGAGGAAGCCGCACGGCGCGGCCATATCGTGCTGGACAAGCCCGTGAAGCCCGCCGCGCTCCGCGCGCTGATGACGCGCCTGCTCGCCCAGCGGGCGGCCGCCCGCCGGCAGGCATCGTGACGGTCACCGGGAAATAGTCAGGCGGGCATCTCGCGCGCGGGGTCTTCCACGTTCAGCCGCCCGGCCAGGATGACGGCCTGGGTCCGGCTGTTCACATCGAGCTTCTGCAGGATCGCGGAGACGTGGGATTTCACGGTCGCCTCGGAGATATCCAGGTCGAAGGCGATCTGCTTGTTGAGCTTGCCGTCGGACAGCATGCCCAGTACGCGCAGTTGCTGCGGCGTCAGCGCGGCGAGCCGGGCGGCCAGCGCCGCGTCTTTCGCATCGGTGTCGGGCAGCCCGTCGATCGCCTGGGGCAGCCAGGTGTTTCCGGCCAGGATTTCCGCGACCGCGGTACGGATTTCCTCCATCGGCGCCGACTTCGGGATGAACCCGGACGCGCCATAGTCGATGGCCTGGCGCATGATGCGCGGCTCGGTGCTTGCGGAAATCATGGCGACCGGCACGGCGGGAAACTGCGAGCGCAGATAGGCCAGGCCGGTGAACCCGCGCATGCCCGGCATGTGAAGGTCGAGGAGTACGAGGTCCGGTGTGTCGCCGGTGCGGATGGCGGATTCCGCCTCGGCGAGGCTCGCCGCTTCGCGAAAGTCGGAGAGGGAAAAGTCCTGCGCGATCGCCTGACGCAACGCGTCGCGAACCAGCGGATGGTCGTCCGCAATCACAATGATGGCGTTGGCGCTCGTCACGTTCGCTCTGCCCCCAGTCACCCGGCTGTTCCGGGTTGTTTTTCTTTTTATTATGACGCGGCTTTGGCACCCCGTCCAACGGGGAGTCAGGCAGCGGGATCGAGAGCATCTTCGCGCGCCGCCGCGGCTTCGCGCGCGATCCGGCCGTAAAAGGCCTCGCGCAGGCCGGTCGCGTTTACTTCGCACATGGCGTGCAGTTCTCCGTCGATGGCCACCTGGAAGGCGCAGTGGGCGAGGCGCGCCTGCCCGGTCTCGCTCGCCAGTTCCTCCGGGCCCATGAAGTGATGGGCGGTGATCGCGAAACGGTGTACCGCGATCTGTCCCGTGACGGTCCGGCGGATCAGGGACAAGGGCGCGTCGGGCGCCAGCCGCTTCGCCCAGTCCCACGCCGCGCGTGGGAAATGCCAAAGGAGAAGCCCGGGCGCGCGCACCACCATCCCGGCCAGCCGCGCGACCGCCTCGGCGGGGCGGTCGGCCCGGAACGTCGCGCCGGGCAGGCGGTCGAAAATCGCGTCCAGCAGCCGGGCGTCGGCGGCGGAACTTTTGGGGCTCACCGGCAGGAACTGGGCCGGGCCTTCGCCGGACTGCACGCTGGCACCGATGACGAAGCGCGAACACTCGGGGTGACCCATCAGCCAGCGGTTCTCGGCCAGCCGGCCCGCATTCGTTTCCTCGATGTTGAGCCCGCGCGCGATCTCGACCCAGAGCGCCTCCGCGTCGATCCGTCCGATGCCGTTCTCGGTCCGGCCCACGGGTGCGACCGGCAGGAAACCGACCATACGGAACACGTCCGCATTCGCCTGCATGAAGCGCACGATGTCGCCGACCTCGTGGAGATTATCGACGGTGACGGTGACGGTCGACGCCACCCGCAACATGTGGCCGGTCTCCCGCCGGACCCGTCGCACGAGGTCCGCGAATTGCGCGCGCAACGGCATCAGGTCGGCTTCCGTGTCGGCCTGGCGGAACGCGCGGTCGTGACGGCCGCGCTGGGTGGTGTCGATGTGGAAGCTGATTTCCTCCAGCCCGCCCTCGACCATGAACCGCTTCAGCAGGTCCGGCTCGCGCAGGAAGGTATCGCCGTGGGTCATCAGCATGGGGATCAGCTCGATCGCGCGCGCGTGGCGCAGGATCGCGATCACCTCGTCCGGATCACGCAGCGAGACCTCGCCGTCCGTCAGCTGCACGTTGCCCCAGGGACCGAGATGGCGGCGCAGCATGTCGAGCTGCGCGGTCACGCCGGCGACCGGCAGCGCCGGAATACGGTTGGCGCCGTCGTTGAGGTAGCAGCCCCGGCAGGCGAAATCGCAGCGCGGCATCGCGCCGATGGTCGCGCCGCAGCCTTCCTCGTGCCGGCCGAGCATCTGGTGGGGGGTGCGGAACTCCGGCGCGATGTCGTTCCAGACAGCATCGAGCGATGCCCGCGTTTCAGGCGGCACCGGCTCGCGGAACAGCCGCCAAAGGCGGGCGAGCCGCACCGGTTCGCGGTGTGTGGAGGTGGTCCCGAAACGTCCCATCGTGCCGTCTTCTTCCGCCGGAGTTCACGCCCTCGATCGGCGTTCCATCAGGGGGAAGGTTAGACGGTCCGGCGGGGCAGCCGGGATACAACTTGTCGTGTCGGGTGCGTGAAGAGGCGCGCAACACACCGTCATTGCGAGCCCGAAGGGCGAAGCAATCCAGAGCGGCCTTGTCCGGGCCCTGGATTGCGTCGTTGCGTTGCTCCTCGCAATGACGTTGGGCGTGCCTACCCCAGCGTCTTGCCGTAGCGCCAGCGCTCGATGGTCACGTCCGCGAACACGCCGCCGTAGTTCAGCGGTTCCTTCGCCCAGAATTCCTCGCAGGCTTCCAGGTCCGGGTATTCCATGATCATGAAGGAGCCGATCATCTGGCTGCCGTCGTCGTTGAACATCGGCCCGCGCGCCACGTAGCGGTCCATCACGGTGGCCTGGAATTTGTGATGCGCGTCGGCGACAGCGTCGCGCCGTTCCTTCGCTTCCGGGCCGTCGATGGCAGTGATCGCGAACTGTTTCCAGCCGTCGGTGCGCGGGAAGGTGTCCCAGCGCAGGTCCATGGAGGACGACCAGCGCGTCACCGATGTGCTCGCGAACGCGCCCGCCCTGGCATAGCCGTCGGCGGCGATCCAGGCTTCGGCGGTTTCCTTGTCGGGCGCGTCGATCAGCGCCATCGCCCCGCGCGGCGTCTCGCCGTCGGCCTTCAGCAGCGGGCCGGTGAAACGGATGATGTCCTGGGTCCCGCGCAGGTGCGCCTGGTGGCCTTCCATCCCGGCCTCGCGCAGATCCAGCCCGCCCTCTTCCTTGAAGTAGCCCTTGCAGATCCAGCTCGAGCTTTTCTTGCGGTAGTACTCGGCGAGCTCTTCCTTCGACAGCCCGTAACGCGGATCGCCGGGTAGCGCCCCGGACGGATTGTTGGGATCTTCGGCCATGGTCGTCTCCTCGGAACATCGTTCTTGATTGTTGCCCGCATCCTCGCGTCACCCGCGCCACGGCGCAAGTCCGCACCCGGAACGACAGTGATGCAACGGCGGCATGGCAATCACGTCTCCGCCAACCTCGGTCGTCACCCCTGCGAAGGCAGGGGTCCATTGACTCAGCCGGTTGCCTGGCTGGGTATCGGCGATAATGGATACCCGCCTTCGCGGGTATGACGACCGGGGGTGTGGAAGGCTCCCCCTGTGTCCCTTTCGCCCTTTCGCGGTAAGCTTCCCCCGGAACCAACGGGGAAACACACCATGCCACGCAACTACCGCCGCATCGTCACCGGCCACGACTCCGACGGCCGCTCGATCCTCTGGCAGGACGGGCCGTCGCCGAACGTGGTCGAGGTTATGCCCGGCCTCAGTTCGCACGAGCTCTGGCAGACGAGCGCGCCCGCCGACAACACGGGCGACGAGGACACCGCGCTGGGCGAACTTCAGCTCGAGCCGCGCAACCCGTCGGGCACGGTCTTCCGCATCGTCGAGTTTCCGCCGGACGAAAGCCTGAAGGACGCCGACATGGGCGAAGCCTTCGAAAAGATGCACTCCGACGCCCACGACGCCGATTCCGACACGGCGGGCATGCACGAGACCCGCACCACCGACTACGCCATTGTCATATCCGGCGAGATCTGGGCCGTGATGGAAGAGGGCGAGACGAAGATGGAAGTCGGCGACGTGCTGATCCAGCGCGGCACCAACCACGCCTGGTCGAACCGCTCCGACAAGCCCGCCGCCGTCGCGTTCGTCCTGATCGACGCGAAGGAACGGACGTAACAAACCCCGTCATGTCCGGACTTGATCGGGGCATCTCGCCGCCCGACTGAGCCCTCATCCTGAGCTTGACGAAGTACGAGGGCGGCAACCTCATACTTCGACAGGCTCAGCATGAGGATGCTTTGATGTCCCGGCCAATGTAAGGAGCAGCCAGATGTCCAACGTTGCACTGATCGCCGTGATATTGCGGCTCGTCGCGATCTGGCTATTCGTTTCGATTCTCGACACCATTTCCTGGAGCCATGTCAGTGTGGTTTCTCAGCCAAATGTAGCGGCTTGGGTTCTCCTGAAATTTCTGCTGGCGGCGTGGTTCTTCTTCTGGCCGCTGTCGGTTGTGCGAAGGCTGGTGCCGAAAGAGGCGCGTAGAACTGATCCGGTCGACGCTCTCGAGGTATGGACACCTGACATTTTGCAGGCGGTTTTGTTTTCAGCGGCTGGCGTTTGGATTCTTGTGACGACGATCACGTCCCAAGGACTCGTCGGTGCGATTCTGTATTTTGCGACCGGCGATTCAGGCGGCTTATACGTGACAGGCGCTTCGTTTTTGGTCGCTTTGATTGAGCTGGCGTTCGGGGTCTGGCTACTCTTCGGGGCGCGGGGCCTGTTCCATCTGGTCAGCGCCGCCCGCCGCGCCCGGCTCGACAACAAACTCTTCGAGGACGAATAAAAATGACCGCCAAGCTCCGCCACATCGCGCTCTCCGTGCCCGACCCCCAGAAGGCCGCGGCGTTCTACGAAAAGGCCCTCGGCATGATCCGTGTCGGCGAGAACGACCACGCCGGCGCGACGGCGGTCTATCTCACCGACGGCGTCATGAATGTCGCGCTGCTGCGCTACAAGACCGAGGAGGCCGCCGCCGGAGATCCGGACGCATTCGGCGTCCACCATTTCGGCTTCGTCGTGGACGACGTGGATGCGGCCGGCGCGGAGATCGAGGCCGCGGGCGGCAACTGGCTGATGGGCGAGGCGAAGGACTCCGGCGCCTTCTACGAGATCAAGTACCGCGACCCCGACGGCCAGGTTTTCGACATCAACGAGGGCGGATGGCGAACGGGGGACGATTGAGCGTTGCCATCCCCGCGCGCTAATCTCCGCGCCAACAAACAAAACCCCTTCCGAGGAGACTCCCATGGCCCGCACACTGATCAAGGGCGGCTGGGTCGTGTCGATGGACGATGCGATCGGCGATATCGACGGCGGCGACGTGCTGATCGAGGACGACGCGATCGTCGAGGTCGGGCGCGGCATCGACGCGGGCGACGCGGCGGTGATCGACGCCTCCGACATGATCGTTGCGCCGGGCCTCATCAACATGCACGAGCACACCTGGCAGACCGGCGTGCGCGGCACCGTGTCGAACTGGACGATGTTCGAATACTCGACGCTGATGCATGCCAAGGCGGTGCCCCACTTCACGCCCGACGACGTGCGGATCGCCAACCTGTGCGGCGCGCTCAACCAGATCAACTGCGGCACCACGACCCTGTTCGACTGGCACCACTGCAACGCGACCACGGACCACTCCGACGCGGCGATCGATTCGCTGGAAGAGGCAGGGATCCGTGCGATCTACGGCCACGGCCAGACCAAGACCGAATCCAGGCCGGGCGAGCCGCCGTTCAACGAGATCCCGCATTCGCGCGAGCGCGTCGAGCGCCTGCGCAAGGGCCGGTTGTCGTCCGACGACGCACTTGTCACGATGGCCATGTGCATCCAGGGGATCGGCTTCTCGGTCTGGGACTGCATCGAGCACGACGTCCGGCTGGCGAAGGACATGGGCCTGCGCTGGTCGAACCACACCGGCGCTCTCGGCATCCCGCTCTTCTCCGAGGGCTCGGTGCACAAGCTGCACGAACTTGGCCTGCTCGGCCCGGAAGCCGACTTCGTGCACGGGACCAACCTGACCGACGACGAGATCAAGCTCATCGTCGACACGGGTGGCTCGATCACCGTCGCGCCGGAGTGCGAGTGCAACTTCGGCCACGGCAATCCCGCGACCGGCCGCGTGCTGGAGGCGGGCGGCACGCCGTCCTTCGGGATCGACCTGGAGTCCAACATCTCCGGCGACATGTTCTCGGCCGTGCGTTACGGCCTGCAGTTCGAGCGCGCCATGTACACCGACGCGCGCCCGCGCCCGACCAAGGCCATGCCGGACCACCTGAAGACCCGCGTGGCGCTGGAGTGGGCGACCATCGGCAATGCTCGCGCGCTGGGCATGGAGGACCGGATCGGCTCGCTGACGCCGGGCAAGCAGGCCGACCTGATCCTCGTGCGCGGCGACGACATCAACACCTGCCCGGTGCACGACCCGGTGCAGACGCTCGTGTTCATGGCGACGCCCCACAACATCGACACGGTGTTCATCGCCGGCGAAGTGCGCAAACGCGACCGCCAGCTCGTCTACCCGGAAGCTACGCTGCGCCAGAAGCTTGAGGAGCTGACCGCCTCGGGCCGCCGCATCCTGAAGGATGCCGGTGTCTTCGACGAGGCGGCGGCGTAGTAGGAGCAGTTGCGGTGGCAGGTCTTCCAACCCTCTCCTTCCACGGGGAGGAGAGGGTGGCGAGCACCGCGAGCCGGGTGAGGTGGGCGCCCCGGCTATCAGCTTGCAAACCCCACCTCACCCCGACCCTCTCCGCCCCCCTATTTGTCGCCCTTGCGGCGACAAGCGACGCAAAGGGTGGGCAGAGAGGGAGATGACCGCACCATGACCCCTAACCCCTGGCTCGTGCTCGGCGCGCTGTTCCTGGCGCGCACGTCCCTGGGATACCAGTTCCAGACGGTGGGCTCGGTCGCGCCGGTGCTCGTCGAGGACCTCGGTATCGACTTCACCCGGGTCGGCACCCTGATCGGATTGTTCAGCGCGCTCGGTGTTATCACCGCGCTGCCGGCGGGGCAGTTCGGGCGCCGGTTCGGGGAGAAGCGCGTCGTGCTCGCCGGCCTTGCCCTGATGGCGCTGGGCGGATTTGTCACCGGGATCGCCGGGAGTTTCGAAATCGCCGCGCTCGGCCGCCTGATCGTCGGCGTCGGCGGGGTCGCGCTCACGGTCACGATGGTCAAGCTGGTCGGTGATCTGTTCGAGGGCCCGCAGGTCGTCACCGCGATGGCGATCCTGATGAACTCGTGGCCCGTCGGCATCGTGATCGGGCTGTTCTCCCAGGGCGCCATGGCCGAGGCGTGGGGCTGGCAGGCGGTCTTTGTCACCGCCGGGGTCGGCTCGCTGGGCGGCATGGTGCTGATCTGGCTGCTCTACAAGCCCCAGAACAGTGCCGCGCCGGGAGAAGCTGCCGCACGTACTGGGCGCATCTCGTTCCGCGAAGGCCTGCTCGTCTCCATCGCCGGGGTGACATGGACCATGTTCAACGGCGCGTTCCTGGTCATCATGGCCTTCGGGCCGGCGATGCTCGTCGCCCAGGGCGACGACGTGGTTGAGGCGGGCTCGCTCATCGCGGTCGCGACCATTGTCTACATGTTCGCCATCCCGCTGGGCGGCTGGCTGTCCTCGCGCCTGGGGCGGCCCACGCTCGTGATGCTGGTGACGTTCGCCCTGGCCGGGGTCACCGTCGCACTGGTGCCCTTCGCCGAGGCGCAACTGCTGCTGTTTGCGCTGGCGGGCATCTTCGTCGGGGTGCCGA
This sequence comes from Alphaproteobacteria bacterium, assembly GCA_965222215.1. Taxonomy (GTDB): domain Bacteria; phylum Pseudomonadota; class Alphaproteobacteria; order UBA6615; family UBA6615; genus JABJAG01. The sequence continues at coordinate 269,470 of OZ244931.1, forward strand.
CGGGCAACGTGATGGCCCTGACGGTGGAAACCGTACGCCCCGAAAACCGCAACATCGGCACCGGCCTCTACTACACCTGGCACTATATCGGGCTGGCCAGTATTCCGGCGCTGGCGGGCTGGGCCGTCGACCTGACGGGCGATGCCTCCGCGCCGATGTTTGTCGGTGCGGCCTGTTCGGGCCTGGCGATCTGCCTGCTGCTGGTCCTGCGCACGGTGCAGGGGCGCATGCACAACCCTCTCCCATAGGGAGAGGGTGGCGAGCAACGCGAGCCGGGTGAGGGGTTGCAGTGGTTCGGTGTATCCTCGTTGAGAATTTAACCCCTCACCCCAACCCCTCTCCCTATGGGAGAGGGGCTCTTGGCGGCTTGGTTGGATGACGAACAAACCCTCTCTCGGCATTGTCATTCCCGCGCTGAATGCGGCGGCGGGCTTGCCGGCATGCCTCGGGGCACTGGGAGAGGGTCATGAAAGTTTCGACATGGATGTCATCGTTGCCGATGGCGGCTCGACGGATGGCACCACCGACATCGCCCGGGATAATGGCGCGCGGGTCATCGACACGCCTCGCGGCCGGGGTGTGCAGCTTGCCGCCGGTGCCGCCACCGTCGCCGGAGACTGGCTGCAGTTTCTCCATGCCGACACGGTGCTGGAGCCGGGCTGGGCGGCCGCGCTGCAGGAGTTCATGGAGCGCCCGGACGCTGTGCACCGGGCGGCCTATTTCAGGTTCGCGCTCGACGACGACCATCCGGGCGCGCGACGGATCGAACGTCTCGTCGCGTGGCGCTGCCGCCGATTCGCGTTGCCTTACGGCGACCAGGGCCTCGCGCTCTCGCGGGCCCTGTACGACGAGCTGGGCGGTTTCGCGCCGATGCCGCTGATGGAAGACGTCGATCTTGTGAGGCGCATCGCCCGCCGGCATGGCAAGGGCGCACTGGCCGGGCTCGCCGCGGCAGCAACGACTTCGGCAGCGCGCTACAGGAGCGGCGGTTACTGGCGGCGTCCCGGCAGGAACCTTTTCTGCCTGATGCTGTACCGCTTCGGAGTGCCCGTGGAGACCATCGCGAGGATCTACCGGTGAGCCTGCCGCACCATCTGGTGGTGTTCGCCCGCGCACCGCGCCGGGACACCGTGAAACGGCGCCTGGCGGCGGATATCGGCGCGGCCGCCGCGCTGCATTTCTACCGGAACACTCTCAACGATGTGGTCCGCCGGTTGGGGGACGATCCGCGCTGGACGACCTGGCTGTCGGTCACGCCCGACCGCGATGCGGCGGTTAACGCCCTGTGGCCGGCAGTGCCGGGGCTGCGCCGCATCCCGCAGGGCGGCGGAGGGCTCGGCGAACGCATGGCGCGCCCGAGCCGGCTGCTGCCGCCGGGCCCGGTGGTGATCGTCGGGAGTGACATCCCGGACGTGGCGCCCGGGCATATCCGCGATGCCTTCGCGGCGCTGGGCCGCCATGACATGGTGTTCGGCCCGGCATCTGACGGCGGCTACTGGCTCGTCGGTGCGCGCCGCCGGCCGGCGGTGCCGAAGGACCTGTTCGCAAATGTGCGCTGGAGCACGGAACACGCGCTCGATGACACCGTTGCAGGCCTGCCGAAGCGCTTCCGGGTGGCGCGGATCGACACGCTCCACGATGTCGATACGGGCGCGGACTGGCGGGCGTGGCGTGCGCGCAACCGCCGCTCATAACAATGCCGTGACGTTGGGGTAGGGTTGTTCCCAACGGGTCGCCGCCCGCTACAATCGCCGCGACTTCGAACGAGGCGTCATGGAATCGATCTACTACGTGCTGTCGTGGCTCTGCCACCGGCGTTGCGACCATTGCTACGACACCCGCTTCCGCCCCTATGTGCGTGAGGAGAAGGCCACCGTGGTCAACGAGGCGCTGGCCAGCCATGCGCGGATTGTCGCCAACCTGCCCGACCGCATGACCTACCGGGAGACCCCCGACGGCCCGGAACAGCCGGGGCGGATCATCCTGTCCGGCGGTGAGGTGCTGCTCGACGAGATCCGCGAACCGGTGCTCTACCCGGTAATGGACCTGCTCCGCGAGAAGTACGCGGACACCGGCGGGGTCCGGGTGGTGGTCCAGACCACCGGCGACCTCGTCACCGAAAAGATCGTCGACGAACTGCTCGACCATGGCATGTGGCAGGTCTCGATTACCGGCATGGACGATTTCCATGTCGGTCATGAGGGCGAAAAGCGCCTCCCGCTGATCGGGAAGCTGACCGCCATGTTCGAGGCGGCCGGACTCAGCCCGACTGGGCGCCGCCACGACGGCACCGACGCGCGCGGCACGGTGACACCGGTCTATTCCTTCATGGGCGCGAACCCGGAAGAATGGATCGGCCCGATCTGGCCGCGTGGGCGCGCGTGGGAGAATGGGCTGTCCTCGGCAACGCTGGACGACAATTTCTGCAACCGCTGGTCGGGCGGGCTCAATTTTATGGAGCACGGCAAGGTCGGCTCCGAGGTGTCCATCGAGCCCAACGGCAACGTCTATCCCTGCTGCCTGAAGACGAAAGCGCCGCTCGGGAACCTGACCGAGGAAAAGCTGGTCGATATTCTCGACAGCCTGCGCGGCCATCCGGCCTTTGACGCGATCAACGCCGGCGCCCCGGAGCGGATGGGCGAGGCCTTTGGCTGGGACGAGGCGACCTTCCTGCGCCACAGCGAAACGAAGACCCCGTCGGGCGAGACCTACCGCAATCTTTGCATCGGCTGCGATCGCTTCCACGAGCAGGTGCTCGGCCCCCTGATCGACGGCCTGCGCCGCGAGCGGCTGGCGCGCCGGGCGGCGGCATGACCTCCGGGACTGGCCGGATCGAGCGGGTCCGCGAGGCGCTGGCCGCGCGCCTGCGCGTGCCGCTGGAATACCTCACGCCGCTGCCGGATACAGGCCTCGCCCACGATCACGTGTCCATCGGCGAGACCGGGACCCTCGCCCGCGTGCCGAAGCAGTCCCAGATGGGCCTGGAGGCGTCGGCGAACCTCGCCTACCAGGCGGCCTGCTTCGAGCGCGCGAGCGCCAGCGGCCATGCGCCGCGCCTGCACGACGTCCTGCCGCCGGACGGCGCCCTGCCGATGGGCGCGCTCGTGGTCGAACAGATCGAGGGGCGGCCGCTGTCGTTGCCGGACGATCTCGATGCGCTGGCCGACGCGCTGGCGGCGATTCATGCCCTGCCGCTTCCGCCCAGGGATGCGCGCGCGCCGCTCAAGAACCCGGCCGATCCCATCGCCGACACCTTCGCCGAAGTGACGGGGCAGTCGGCGTTCCTCGCCGATGCTGGGCTCGATCCCGACGCCGAAGCCCAGATCCGGGCCGAGCTCGAAGCGGCGCGCGCCACGCTCGCCGGGCCGGATCGCCCGCCGGTGTCCCTGATCGCGTTCGACGCGCATCCCGGGAACTACCTGGTCGACGGGACCGGCAAGGCGATCCTCGTCGACCTGGAAAAGGCCCGCTACGGTGCGGCCCCGTTCGATCTCGCCCATGCGAGCCTCTACACCTCGACGACCTGGGACGTGGACAGCCGCGCCGTGTTGTCACGCGATGACGTGCAGCGATTTCACACGCGCTGGCTGGCGACCGTTCCGGGCGAGCTTGCGGATGCCAGCGAAGCCTGGCTACTGCCCCTGCGGCGGATCATGTGGCTGTGGTCGGTCACCTGGTGCGCCAAGTGGCGGGTGCAGTCCGCGCCCGCGGCCCGGACGGACACGACCGAAAACTGGTCGGCGGACCTGAGCGAGGACGGGCTTGTCGCCCATGTCGCTGACCGGGTCGCCGACTATCTCGCCCCCGAGACCATTGCACAGGTGCGCGCCGACTGGTCCGGTACGGCCCCGGTGACGCCCGTGGCCGCGCTGGTGCGATGAAGCACCCGTCATTGCGAGGAGCGGAGCGACGAAGCAATCCAGTCTCACCGTCTTGTCCGCTCTGGATTGCTTCACCTTCGGTTCGCAATGACGACGGAATGACATTGAGGAGTGCCAGCGCTCGGCCATAGGTCGGGATGCCGGGTGAAAGGACAAAGTCATGAAACGTACTTTTTTCGCGATGCTTGCCATGTTGTTCGTTTGGGCCTCGCCCGCGCTGGCGCAGGACTGGGACGATGTTGTGGCGAAGGCCAGGGGTCAGACCGTTTTCTGGAATGCCTGGGCCGGGGACGAACGGATCAACGCCTATATCGCCTGGGCGGGCGAGCAGGTGCGCGAGCGCTACGGCGTCGAGGTGCAGCACGTAAAACTGTCGGACACGGCCGAAGCTGTCGCCCGCGTCGTTGCCGAGAAGGCGGCCGGGCGTACCGAGGCCGGTTCGGTCGACCTCATCTGGATCAACGGCGAGAACTTCGCGTCCATGAAACGCAACGGCCTGCTGTTCGGTCCTTGGACCCAGGACGCGCCGAACTACGCGAACGTCGACACTGAAAACAAGAAGACCACCACCGTCGACTTCACGGTGCCCGTCGACAATCTGGAGGCGCCATGGGGCATGGCGCAGTTCGTGTTCATGCACGACACCGCCCATATGAGGGACACGCCGGGCTCGGTATCCGCGCTGCTCGAATGGGCGAAGGCGAACCCGGGTCGCTTCGCCTATCCGCAGCCACCGAACTTCCTCGGCACGACCTTCCTGAAACAGGCCCTGATCGAGCTGGCGCCGGACGCCGACGCCCTGCTGAAGCCTGTCGCCGACTTTGACGGCGTGACTGCGCCGCTGTGGGCCTATCTCGACGACCTGCACCCGCACATGTGGCGGCGCGGCGAGGTGTTCCCCCAGAACGGTCCGGCGCTGCACCGCCTGCTCGACGACGGCGAGGTCTCCATCGCCATGTCCTTCCACCCCGCCGAGGCGTCGGGCCTGATCGCCGAGGACAAGCTTCCGGACACAGTGCGGACCTTCGTGCTCGACAACGGAACCATCGGCAATACCCATTTCGTTGCGATTCCGTTCAACGCGAAGGCGAAGGAGGGCGCGATGGTACTGGCGAACTTCCTGATGTCGCCCGAAGCCCAGGCCCGCAAACAGGGCCCGGACGTCTGGGGCGACTTCACCGTGCTGGCCGTCGACCGGCTGCCGGATACGGCGCAGGCCGCCTTCGACGGGCTCGACATGGGCATCGCCACCCTGTCGCCGACGGAACTCGGCGCGACCCGGCTCGAGCCGCACCCGTCCTGGGTCGCGGCGCTGGAGGACGAATGGGCGAAACGCTATGCGAGCGGGCGGTAGGGGGCATCCTTCCATGTCATGCGCGGACTTGATCCGCGCATCTCGTCTCGGTCTGTGCGGAGATGCCCGGGTCAAGCCCGGGCATGACGATGACGGACGGGGTTCGTGACCCATCGTATCTTCTCCCTCCGCTGGTTCCCGGCGCTGACGCTGGTGCTTCTGCTCGCACCCGTTGCAGCCGGGCTGATCGGCACGATCCTGCCGGCGCTCGGTTACCTCCCTGCGCTCGGCGGTAACTCCTTCAGTCTCGAACCCTGGCGGATGCTGTTCGCCGCACCGGGTATCCGGGAGTCCGTCCGCCTGTCGGTGTTGACGGGGCTCGGGGTCTCCGCATTCTCGCTCGCCGTGGTGATCCTGTTCGTTGCGGGGTGGCACGGCACCCGGTCCTTCGCCCGGGTCCAGCGGCTGCTGTCGCCGCTGCTGTCGATCCCCCATGTGACCGTTGCCTTCGGCATCGCGTTCCTGCTCGCCCCGTCCGGCTGGCTGTTCCGGCTGACCTCGCCCTGGCTGACGGGCTTCGAGCGGCCGCCGGACATGATCATCGTGCAGGACCCGGACGGGCTGGCCTTCATGGCCGGGCTGGCGCTCAAGGAAATCCCGTTCCTGTGCCTGATGACCTTGGCCGCCATCGGCCAGGTCGATGCGGTCCGCACCCGGACCATGGCCCGCACGCTCGGCTACGGCACCACCACGGCCTGGCTCAAGGCCGTGTTCCCTCTGGTCTACCGACAGATCCGGCTGCCTGTCTTCGCGGTGCTGGCGTTTTCGGCCTCGGTCGTGGACGTGGCCATCGTGCTCGCGCCCTCGACCCCGCCGCCGCTGGCGGTGCAACTGCTGCGCTGGTTCAACGATCCCGAACTCGCCATGCGCTTCGTGGCGTCCGCGGGCGCGGTGCTGCAGCTTGCGGTGGTGCTGGCTGTGTTCGCGCTGTGGTGGCTCGGGGAGCGCGCGGTCGCATGTTTAGGACGAATCTGGATCCGCCGGGGGCACCGGGGCGTGCGCGATCGCGCCGTGCGCCTGGGTGCGGCGGGCGCGCTGACGGTCAGTTTCCTTGCGGCCTTCCTCGGGCTTCTGAGCATGGCGGTCTGGTCGGTGGCCGGGCGCTGGCGGTTCCCGGACGGGCTGCCGTCGCGGTTCTCCGTCGACCCGTGGATCGACAATGCGCCGCGCCTTGGCGAGGCCGCACTGAACACGGCGACCGTCGGGCTGGCGGCCGCGCTGGTGGGGCTTGTCCTGGCTCTCGGCTGCCTGGAGAACGAGACCCGGTTCGGGCGGCGCGCCACGAACCGCGCGCTTCTGCTGCTCTATATCCCGCTGCTGGTGCCCCAGATCGCGTTCCTGTTCGGGGGGCAGGTTTTGCTGGTGATGAGCGGCCTCGACGGCGCGTGGATCGCCGTGGCCTGGGCGCACCTGGTATTCGTTCTGCCCTATGTCTTCCTGTCGCTCGCCGATCCCTACCGGGCGTGGGACGAGCGCTACGCCCGTGCCGCGCGCTGTCTCGGGGCCTCGCCGCTTCGGGTGTTCTGCCGGGTGAAGCTGCCGATGCTGTTGCGGCCGGTCCTTGTCGCTGTGGCGGTCGGTTTCGCGGTCTCCGTGGGCCAGTACCTGCCGACGCTGTTCGCGGGTGCGGGGCGCGTCGACACGCTGACGACGGAAGCGGTCGCGCTGGCCTCGGGCGCCGACCGGCGCGCCATCGGGGTGTATGCGCTGGCCCAGATGTTCCTGCCGTTTCTCGCCTTCGCGCTCGCCACGGCCGTCCCGACCTGGCTCTTCCGGAACCGTCGCGGACTGCGGGTCACCGCTTGACTTCGATCGGCGCCAGCGGCCCACTACGGCCAACCCATTCAACGGAGAGTTCCACCATGAAACTTTACGGATACTGGCGGTCGCTGGCCGCGTTCCGCGTGCGCATCGCCCTCAACCTCAAGGGCCAGCCCTTCGAGGTCATCTCGACAGACCTCATCAAGGGCGACCAGTTTGACCCCGAGTATCTGAAGCTCAACCCGCAGGGCGTGGTGCCGACACTCATCACCGACGACGGTGTGGCGCTCGGTCAGTCGATGGCGATCCTTGAATATCTCGACGAGGCCTATCCCGAGCCGCCGCTGATGCCGACCGACCCCGTGGCCCGCGCCCGGGTGCGCGCGCTGTGCATGATTACGGTGGCCGACACCCACCCGCTGGTGGTGCCGCGCATCCGCAAGTACATCACCCAGGATTTGGGCCACAGCGAGGACGAGCTGAACGCCTGGATCGGCAACTGGACGAAGAAGGGCCTCGAAGCGATCGAGGCCCATCTCGTCGCCCATGCGGGCACCTACAGCGAGGGCGATGAGATCAGTCTCGGCGACCTCTGCGTCGTGCCGCAGGTCGGCGCCGCGGCGCTGTTCAAGGTGCCACTCGACCCCTATCCGACGGCCAAGCGCATCTTCGACACCTGCATGGACAACCCGGCCTTCTTCGACGCCCGCCCGCAGGCCCAGCCGGACTTCCCCGAAGACATGAAGTAGGCGGCCCCATCGTGCGGTCGTTCGCCCGAGCTCTCGGGGTTTTCTCCATGGCCGGACTGCTGGCCGCTACGGGCGGGCCGCCGGTGCGCGCGCAGGCGGGGTTCCATCCGGAACGAATCGCCGACGTGGTTGCGCAGGCGCAAGCCCTCGAACGCCTCAATGCCCTGATCGTCGCGCGCGGCGGCGAGGTGGCTGTTGCCGAAGCCTTCCGCGGGCCCGGCCTCGACACGCCGGTGAACGTCAAATCGGTGTCCAAGTCAGTCATCGCGGCGCTGGTCGGCATCGCGATCGACCGGGGCGTGCTCGAAGGCCCTGATCAGACGGTCGGAGATTTGCTTGCCGACCGGATTCCGCCGGGGGCGGACCGCGGTGTGGCGGAGATCACCGTCGGCAACCTCCTGTCGCTGCAGTCGGGCCTCGACCGCACATCGGGGCGCAACTACGGGCGCTGGGTGCAGAGCGACGACTGGGTCGCGCATGTGTTGTCGCGCCCCTTCGTCGACCGGCCCGGCGGGCGAATGCTCTATTCCACCGGGAACACGCATCTTCTGTCGGCGATCCTCACGCGCGCGTCGGGCCGCAGCACGCTGGCGCTGGCACGGGCGTGGCTCGGCACGCCCCTCGGGATCGATATTCCGGCCTGGGACCGTGATCCGCAGGGTATCTATCTGGGCGGCAACAACATGGCGTTCTCGCCGCGCGACCTGCTCCGCTTTGGAGAGACCTACCGGCGCGGCGGCGTGTTCGATGGCGAACGGGTTCTGTCCGAGGACTGGGTTCGAACCTCATGGACGCCGCGCACCCGCTCGCCGTTCTCGGGTGATGCCTACGGCTTTGGCTGGTTCCTGCGCGATGCCGGCGGCGGGCGACTGGCGGCCTACGCGCGCGGCTTCGGCGGCCAGTTCGTGATCGTTGTGCCTTCGCTGGAGATGACCGTGGTCGTCACGTCCAGCACAGGCACGCGCCTGCGCACGGACGGCTACGGCGATGCGCTATGGTCGCTGGTCGAGGACGGACTCATACCCGCCGCGCTGGCTGACTACCAGTAGCGGACCCGTCCCACGTCGACATGGACGAAGGCCGACTTGTAGTAGGCGCCGACGCCGCCGAGCCTGAGCGACTTCGCGGCCCTGTGCACCTCTTTCGTGGACCGGTCGCCGACGCGGATGTCGATCGCCATGCCCTTCATGTGCAGGCTCTTCCGCGCGACGCCGCCGCTCTTGGTGGCGAGCCTGGCATTGGTCTTCGGCGACCGGTAGCCGGAGATCACCCGAAACTCCGCGTCGGTGTCGAGCTTCCCGCGCAGCTCATGCAGCAGGTCCATCAGCTTCGGGTCAATCGGATACACCTCACCGGTGCGGTGATCGCGCAGGTGGCGGTTGATCTCCGTCAGCGCGTCGGGGATATATTCTCCGTTTTCCCAGAACGTCGTGCGAAGCGTCTCGCCCGTGTGAAGGTGCCGGAAATCCAGCGTTTTCGGCCGAACGAACGCCGCCTGCGCGATCGATGGAACGATCGCAGGCGCGGCAAACGCCGCTGCGCCGGCAAGAAAATTGCGGCGGCCGAGCGCGATGGAATCGCCGATCCCGCCAACGACACCCGTTTTCCCCATGCTCTTTCCCCAATCCTGAACGGAGCAAAATTCGGTTGCGGGCCTTTTAGGGCGATTGTCGCTCGGCGTGAAGTATCAAAAGTTAATTCACGTCGGAAATCGCAATCCTGCCACGTTTCGCGATGCGCCGGGCTGCGCTGTCCCGCACCGGCTTCATGTTTTTTTCAACGCGGCCGCGAGGTCGCGGTCGCGTCCGTAGATATCCTTTCGGAAGTGGACAGTCCCGTCTTCGCCGGTCCAGGCCGTGAAATAGGCGAGATGCACGGGCACCGGCTCGGCGAGGCGCACGATGCGGGTCTCGGTTCCGGCCAGTGCCGCGTTCAGCGCGTCTGTCGTCGGTTCGGTTTGCGTCGAGAGGAGAAATTCGGCCAGGGCCCTCGCATCCTCGACGCGGATACAGCCCGAACTGAAGGTGCGGACCTCCCGTCCGAAGAGTTCGCGTGCCGGCGAATCGTGCAGGTAGACGTCGTGCTTGTTGGGGAACATGAACTTGATGCGCCCGAGCGCGTTCTTCGTGCCCGGGTCCTGGCGGAGCTTGTAGGGAAAGCCGCCTTTGTCCAGGGCGTTCCAGTCGATGCGTTGCGGATCGAGCCTGCGCGCGTCTGCGCCCCAGCCGTCGAGCACCGCGAAGCCCTCGCTTGCAAGGTAGCCGAGGTCGGCCCTGATCTTCGGGAGCAGATCTTTCACGGCAATTGTCGGCGGGACGTGCCAGTAGGGGTTCACCTCCATGTACCGGATTGCGTCCGAGAAGACCGGTGTGCGGCGGTATTCGCGCCCGACCACCACGCGCATGCGCTTGCGGATCGTGCCGTTCACCACGCCGTGGAGTTCGAAGGCCGCAATGTTGACCAGCACATGCCGGGTGCCGAGATCGTCCGGCATCCAGCGCCAGCGCTCCATGTTCCACTTGATCTGGGAAATCCTGTTCTCGACCGGAACGTTGAGCGCGGCGAGCGTCGCCGGCCCGACGATGCCGTCCGCGTCCAGGCCGTGGCGCGTCTGGAACGTGCTCACGGCCTGCGTCAGGGAATGGTCGAATGTCTCCCCGGTCGTATCGGAGCCGGGCAGGTCCTCTGTCGCCGCCAGCCGCGTTCGCAGCGCCGCCACGCGCGGGCCGGCGGTGCCCGCCTCCAGCTTCGGACCGGAGGAAACGGCCGACCAGCCGCCGCGCCCGGCGATTCGCCGGTAGGCCGCGAGACTGTCTCGGAGATTGCGGTAGACCGGATTGGCCGGCGCGTACCGGGCGGCGACCGACCGGATATCGTCCCCTGCGACGAGACGCTCCAGCGCTTCGGCGAGATCGAACGCCGGGTGGGCCACGAACAGATCCGGGTCGAGCCGCGCGGGGGCGACCCGCCCCGTGCGCAGGTCGCCCAGGTACCGGAGCAGCGCATCGGACAGCGCGATCTCGAACCGGGCCGCCGCGGCGCGATTCTCGAATCTCTCCGCGGGCGCGCCGGCGATCCGGTAATCCTCCGGCTCGAGGCCCTCGATGTCCGCGCGCCGAAGGAGTTCGCGCGCGGCCCCGGCCTTCTCGCTCGGGCGACGCGCATCGCTCCAGTGGAGCTTGAAATCGCGCGCGGCGTAGAATTCGCGGATCGCGGCGAGCCGGTCCGTTGCCGGTCCGGCGTCGACCGCGCCGACGCTCGCGGCGAGCTGCTCCTGGAGTTCGCGTTCTCCCGCCGCCGAGGTCGGGGCAGCCGAAAGCACGGCCCAGCCGAGCAGGAAACAGGAAAGAACGCGCATCCGCGTGCGTATATTGTGTGACATGGCGCGTTATATGGGTCGCGCCGGGCCGGGTTTCACGGGGCTCAGGGCGTTTTCGTCTTCTCCGCGCCCGCGGCGTCCATCAGTTGCTCCAGCACCTCGTAGGGCTGGGCACCGACGACGCCCTTGCCGTCCGCGACGTAGGTCGGCACGCCGGTTACGCCATACTGGCGTGATTTCTCCCAGTCGGCGTCGACCGCCGCCTCGAAAGTCCGGTTCTCCAGCACATCGCGTGCGGCCGCTCCGTCGAGTCCCACGCCTTCGGCGATCTCCACGAGAAGGTCGATATCGCCGATGTTCTTCTTGTCGACGAAATAGGCCTGGAACAGCTTCATGTGGATGGCATCGCCGCCGGGCTGGGTGTCGGCCCACTTGCCGAGCTCCTGCGCGAGCCGGCTGTTGTAGGTGTGGGTCCGTTCCGCGTAGGGCAGGCCCTCCTCGTCCATCAGGCCCTTCATGCGTTGGTACATGGCGTCGAGGTCGACGTCGCGCCCGGCGAACAGTTCGGCCAGCGACTTGCCCTCCATCGGGGTATCCGGGTGGAGCGGGAAGTGGACGGTCCGGATGTCGACGTCGTAGGTCTCGCGGATTTTTTCAACACGCCCGGTGCTGAGGTAACACCACGGTCAGACGTAGTCCGAGAAGACCTCGAGAACGATGGGATCGGACATAGGGAATGCCTTTCGATTCGAATGAGCGCCAACAATAGCAGATTCTCCGCTGCGACGGTTAGGATGGCCCCAACACAAAACAGGGAGCCGAACATGTCCGAACTCACCGTGCCGTCGCGCAAACTGACCCATGACGGGGTCCGCAAGCTGATCGATGCCGCCGTCGCCGCCGCCGACGAAATGGGCGTGCCCATGGGCATCGCCGTCGCCAACGACGGCGCACGGGTCGTCGGCTACCTGCTGATGGACGGTGCCCGGGTGCTGGCGATGGAATCGGCCAGCGCCAAGGCGATGACGGCGGCCAACCACCGAATGCCGACCCATGCCATTCCCTACGATGTCGGCATGGGGCTGGCGGTCTCGACCCGGGGGAAGGTGATTCCGCTCAAGGGCGGGGTGCCGATTGTCCTCGACGGCCATTGCGTCGGCGGGATCGGCTGCGGATCGGGCACCGGCGAGCAGGATCTCGTGGTGGCCAGGGCCGCGCTTGCGGCCATCGGCGCCGAGATTCCCGACGACGACGTGAAGGAAGGCTAGGCGGCGCGTCGTTTGCGGACCAGCACCGCGAAGAACAGCCACGACAGGAAGGTGCACCCCAGCATGACGGCGCCGACCTGGAGGAACGACGTCTGGGTCAGGGTCGAGACAACGACCGTCGCGATCGCCCCGCCGCCCATCTGGACGAAGCCGCCCAGCGCGGCAGCGGAGCCGGCGGCGGCCGGCTCCACGGCGGTGAGCGCGCCGGCCAGGCTGTTCGGCACGAGAAACCCCGATCCGACGGAGTAGAAAAACAGCGGCGCAATCAGCGCATAGGGCGAGTCCATGCCCGACAGCGACAGGCCGACCAGCGCGGCGGTGCACAGGCTGGCGACGATCGCCCCGGCGGGGATCATCCGGTCGCGCGAAATGCGCTGGGAGACGCGGCTGGAGATGTAGTTGCCGACAACGTAGCCGGCGGGAACGGACATGATGAACAGCCACAGGTCTTCGGGCGATACCCCCATGATCACGATCAGGGCGAACGGCGCGCCGGCCAGGAAGGACTGGAACGCCGCGCCCATCGAGGCCGTCGACAGGCTGTAGCCCATGAACCGCCCCATGCGGAGCAGGCGCAGATAGGTCCGTGCCAGGGCCTCGACCTGGGTGAACCGCCGGCTCCCGACGGGCAGCGTTTCCTCCAGCGTGACGAACGTCGCCAGCAGGGTTGCCGCGCCGAGCCCGGCGGTGAACCAGAAGCTCGCCTCCCAGCCAAAGCCCGTTTCGAGTTGCCCGCCCAGCAGCGGCGCCAGCATCGGCGCGAGCGCCAGCGACATGCCGAGATAGGCCATTGCACGGGTCGCGGCCGGGCCGTCGGTGGTGTCGCGCACGATGGCGCGTGCCACCACGATACAGGCGCACCCCCCGATCGCCTGGACGACGCGCGCGGCGATCAGCCAGCCGATAGTGGGCGCCAGCGCGCAACCGGCGCTGGCGAGCGTGAACAGGATCAGCCCCGCGATCAGCGGCCGCCGCCGCCCGATCGCATCCGAGAGCGGACCGACCACGAGTTGGGCGAGCGCGAAGGCGCCGAGATAGGCCGACACGGTCATCTGTACGAGGGCCTGGCTGGTGCCCAGATCGCCCGCCATGGACGGCAGCGAGGGCAGGAAGATCGTGATCGCCACCTGGCTGGTCACCATCAGTGTCACGAGCAGGGCCATCGGGGCGCGTGGCGCGGCCGTGACATTCGGGTCTGGGTCTGAAACAGGCGAACGTGGCATACGTTGATCCGGATACGAACCGAGCCGGCTCGACGGGGTGTGAGATGAACTGGATATTGTTTGCGAGATCGCGAATTCTACGGGGCGCACTGCCGCTTGTCGCCCTTGCGCTGGCCGGTTGTGCGGCCGCGCCGGCCGTCTCGATGCTTTCACCGGCGGTGAGCGGCGCACCCGTCGTCGCCGACTTTCTCGGCGGGGACGTGAGCGAAAGTTACTGGGCCGCGCGGCGCCCGAATGTCGTGGCGGCGGCCGGGCGCGCGGGCTCGGCGCTCGGGCTTGACCTGACGCGCGACGCGCACAGCGACGAGCGTGTCCTGCTGGTATATGCCGACCGGACGGAGAAGGACGTGGTTCGTCTGCGGATCGAGTCACGGACCGATATCCTGACCTATATCCGCATCAACGCCGATGCCGGCCTTGCGCGGCTGATGAGCCGGCAGATTCTCGAAGAACTGAAAAGCGCCGATGCCTTCGTCGTCACGTGGGAGGGGGAGGGCGGCGCCACGTCGCGCTAGACGGCGCGAGCTGTAGGCGAGACTTCCGTTGATGTCCCACAGGGCGCCGGAAACGTAGCTCTCGCCGGACGTGAGCAGAAAGGCCGTCGGCCGGAGCAGGGTGCCTTCCATCATCGGCGTGTCGATGGGCCCCGGGGAAGATTGCGTGAGGGGTACCGAAGCACAAAAAAGCGTTGCGGAAACAAACGGCTGCGCCGCTTGCTGGTTGCGTTCGTATCGCCGCCTTGAAATCGCCTTTTGGCGTTATGCCGTGCGCCACCACATCGAACCGACATTGCCGGCCGCGCGGACGGCCCGGGATCGAGGGGAGATCGGCGATGAATTTTCTTCTGGTTGTGGTCCTGCTGGTTCTGATCGGCGGACCGATCGCCGGCATCGTGGCCTGGGTCAAGGTACGCAGGCTCGAACGCGAGGTTCACCGGATGAGGCTGGCGCTGGGATTGCCGGAGTTCGCCGATCCGCCGCCTGCGCCCGCGCAGCCCGTATCGACCGAGGTCTCCGAAGCGGAAAAGCCGCGCGAATCGGATAAACCCGCCCCGTCGTCCGCCGCGTTGCCGGTGCCTTCCCCCGCACATACCGTGGTGCGGCGCGGCGTCGATTTCGAACGCCTGTTCGGCACGCGCCTTGCGGTCTGGCTCGGCGGCCTGGCCCTCGCGGTGGGCGGGTTGTTCCTCGTCAAATACTCCATCGACCAGGGCCTGCTGACGCCGCTCAACCGGGTCATCCTCGGCGGCATCGCCGGCCTGGCCCTGCTGCTGGCCGGCGGGCTGGTGCGCGAGCGGCCGCGGATCGCGAACGGGCGGCGCATTGCCCAGGCGCTGACCGGGGCCGGCATTGCCGTGCTGTACGTGTCGCTGTTCGCCGCCAGCGATCTCTACGGGCTGCTGCCGCCGGCCTTCGCGTTCATCGGCATGGTCGTGACCACGGTTTGCGCCGTCGGCCTGTCGATCCGCCAGGGGATGCCCGTGGCGGTGCTCGGTATCGTCGGCGGCTACGCGACGCCATTACTCGTCGGTGCGGCGGAGCCGAACAGCACCGTCCTGTTCACGTACCTGTTCTTCCTGTTCGCGGGCCTTCTCGCGGTCGTGCGACAGCGCGGCTGGTGGCCGTTGGCAATGGTCAGCCTGGCGGGTGCGCTGATGTGGGTGCCGCTGTTCCTGAGAAGCGGCGCGGACGCCGAACCGGTGATCCTGATCGGCTACCTCGTGGCCGTGGCCGCCGTGGCGCTCGCCGGGAGCTGGTATGTCTATCGCGACACGTTGAATGCCCTGTCGCGTATGGAGGACCTGCAGCGCAGTGTCCCGTTCTGGTTCACCTGGGGCGCGATTCTGGGTGTGGTCGCGCTTGCGGGTGTCGTCGTCGGGCACGCCGGCTACGGGTTGGACGCGTGGCTGATGTTCGCCGTCGTCGCGGCGGCGGCTGTCGGCCTGATGGTGCTCGACGCGCGGCTGTACGGTCCGGCGGCGCTGGCGGCCGGTGCCGTCACGATGACGGTGCTGCTGTCCTGGCTGCCGGATGCACGCGCGGGCGACCTCTGGTACGCCGCCGTATTCGGTCTCGGGTTCGTGGCCAGCGGGTATGCGGCGCTGGCCCGCGTGAACCGGCCGCTGTATCCCGCCATCCTCACGGGCAGCGCCAGTCTCGCCTTCTACCTGTTCGCTTTCTTCCAGGCGCGCGACCTGGGGGTCGAGGCGCCGTTTCCGCTCTTCTGGGGCCTGCTGGCGTTCGCCATCGCCGGTGGCGCGATCGTCGCCCTGCGGTTCGTGATGGAAAAACCGGGTGCGCCGGACGGCGGGCCGACGCGCACGCGTGACTATATGGTCGCGATCTTCGCGGTGGTTGCGGCGGCCAACATCGCGTTCGGGCTGACCGTGGAGATCGAGCAGCAGTTTCTGGGCATCGCCTTCGCCGCCCAGCTTCTGGCGGTGGCTTGGATCAACGCGCGCCTGCGCCTGAAGGTTCTCGACGGCATCGCGCTGGCCCTGTCGGCGGTGTTCGCCGTGCTGCTGGTACCCCAGATGCTGCTGCTGGTCCGCCTGTCCGTCGTCGGCCTCGTCGGCACCGACCTGAACATCCAGGAATCGGTGCCCATCGTGGATTCGCCGATCTTCCAGCTCGGCCTGCCGGCGGCGCTGTTCCTGTTCACGGCGCGCGAGCTGCGCCGCGCCCGGGACGGCCGATTCGTGTTCTGTCTGGAGGCGGCGGCCATCGGCCTCGCCGGGTTGATGGGCTACTACCTGACCCGCCACGCCTTCAACATCGACGCGAACGTCCTGCTGGTCGAGGCCGGGTTCCTCGAACGGGGCGTGACGACCAGCGTGCTGTTCGCCTTCGGGCTGGCCTGCCTGTGGCTGGGCCGTCGTTTCGCCCGCCCGGCGTTTTCGTGGAGCGGCGTGGCGCTCGCCGGGGTGGCGATCTTCCGGGTCGTCTATTTCGACATATTGTTCGCCAACCCGGTCTGGTCCCCGGACCCGGTGGGCGGCTGGGCGGTCCTCAACCCGTTGCTGCTGCCCTTCGGCCTGACGGCTGGTTTCGCGTGGCTGCTGTCGCGCGAGCTGGTCCATCTGGATCGTGCGCGCTGGTCGGTGTGGCTTCGCGCCTTCACGGTGTTCCTGCTGTTCGTGCTTGTCACCATGAACGTCCGCCATATCTTCCACGCGCCGCTGCTCGACGGTCCCTTCGCCGGGAACGCGGAGATCTACGCCTACTCGGTCGTCTGGCTGCTCTTCGGGCTCGCGTTACTCGGGGTCGGATTCCGGACCCGCGACCGCATGGTGCGTTTCGCGTCGCTCGCGGTGATGCTGCTGGCCGTCGGCAAGGTGTTCCTGTTCGACGCGGCGGAGACGGAGGGCCTGTTCCGGGTGCTCTCGTTCGTGGCGCTGGGCCTCAGCCTGATCGGTCTCAGCCTGTTCTACACGCGCTATGTCCTGCGGCAGGACGACCGGAAAAACCTCCCCCCTGCCTGACATGCGCCTTGACCGTTGCGCCGCGCGAAATTTCCCCGCAGGCTTGCGCTCTGATTTCTTTCGGGGGGACGATATGTCGAACGAGAACGGACGCAGCGGGCCGCTGGTGGGCCTCAAGGTGGTGGAGCTGGCGGGCATCGGGCCGGGCCCGTTCGCCTGCATGCTGCTGGCGGATCTGGGCGCGGACGTGATCAAGATCGACCGGCCGGCCGACGCCGGCCTCGGCGTGCCGCGAGGCTACGAATACGATCTGGCGACCCGCTCGCGGCCCTCGGTGGCGGTCGATCTCAAGCATCCCGACGGCGTCGAGACGGTCCTCAGGCTGGTCGAGAATGCCGACGTGCTGATCGAGCCGTTCCGCCCCGGCGTCACCGAAAAACTCGGCCTCGGACCGGACGACTGCATGGCGCGCAACCCGAAGCTGATCTACGCGCGCATGACCGGCTTCGGCGGCACGGGCCCGCTGGCGAAGGTCGCCGGGCACGACATCAACTACACGGCGCTGTCGGGCGCGCTGCACGCGATCGGCCCGGCGGAGAAGCCGGTGCCGCCGCTGAACCTGATCGGCGACTATGGCGGCGGCGCGCTTTATCTGGCGTTCGGCGTGATGGCGGCGATGTACGAGGTCCAGCGCTCGGGCCAGGGCCAGGTGGTCGACGCCGGGATGGTCGACGGCGCGGCGAGCCTGATGATCCCGGTGATCGGCCTGCACGCGTCGGGCTATTTTACCGACCAGCGCGCCTCGAACATCCTCGACGGCGGCGCGCCTTTCTACGATGCCTACGAGTGCGCCGACGGAAAGTTCGTCTCCATCGGATCCATCGAGAAGAAGTTCTACGCGATCCTGCTCGACAAGCTTGGCCTTGCCGACGAAGATCTGCCCGACCAGATGGACCGGGACCGCTGGCCCGAGCTGAAGGCGCGCTTCGCCGAAGTGATCAGGGGCAAGACCCGGGACGAGTGGATCGAGATCATGGAAGGCACGGACGTCTGCTTCGCGCCGGTCATGTCCATGAGCGAGGCCCACACCCACCCGCACAACGTGGCGCGGGAAAACTTTGTCGAGGTCGCGGGCGTCACCCAGCCGGCCCCGGCGCCGAAATTCTCACGCACGCCGGGCAGGATCCACTCCCCGCCGAGCAATCCGGGCGAGCACACGGAGGCGGCGCTCGCCGACTGGGGCTTCGCGGCGGACGATATCGCCGCGCTGAAAGACAGCGGCGCCATCGGGCGGAAATCATAGAGCTCAGGCGTCATTGCGAGCCGTAGGCGAAGCAATCCAGAGCGGACCTGCCTCGGCCCTGGATTGCTTCGTCGCTACGCTCCTCGCAATGACAGGATGCAACAGGAACCACCATGCCCACCCGGATCCCCTACAACCGCGAGCTGGAATTCGAGTACGGCCGCGTCGATGAAATCACGCCGCTCGTCCGCCGGGTCATCGCCAACAACCCCAGCGCCTTCACCTTCCACGGCACCGGCACCTACATCGTCGGGCGCGGGCAGGTGGCGGTCGTCGACCCGGGACCGGACCTGGCCGAGCATGTGGACGCGCTGCTGGAGGCGGTGCGCGGCGAGACCGTCACCCACATCCTCGTCACCCACACCCATATCGACCACTCGCCCGCCGTGCCCGCGCTGCAGGCCGCGACCGGCGCGCCGACCTACGCTTGGGGCCCCCACGGCACCCGGCCTCAGGACGGGGCGAGCGAGGGCGGCGCGGACTATGATTTCGCGCCCGACCATGTCGTCGGGGACGGCGATGTCATCACCGGGCCGGGCTGGTCCGTCGAGGCGCTGCACACGCCGGGCCACTGCTCGAACCACCTGTGCTTCGCGCTGCACGAGGAGGACGCGCTTCTGTGCGGCGACCATGTGATGGGCTGGTCGACCAGCATCGTCTCGCCGCCTGACGGCGACATGGCGGCGTACATGGCCTCGCTCGACAAGGTCGCCCGCTTCGGCGCGGGCCGCTACTTCCCGACCCACGGCGCGCCCATCGACGCGCCCGAACCCTATGTGAAGGCGCTGATCGCCCACCGCCACGAGCGCGAGGCCCAGATCATGGCCGAACTCGCCGGCGGCCCGGCGACCATCGAAGAGATGATCCCGCGCATGTACGCCGACGTCGACCCGAAGCTCTACCCCGCCGCGGCGCGGAGCGTGCTCGCACATCTCATCCACATGGTCGAGACGGGCCGGGTGACGGCGGACGGGGACGCGGGCGAGGAGAGTGAGTGGCGGTTGGCCGGAAATTAGCTCCTAGTTTGCAGGGCAATCTACCAAACCGGACTCGATATCTACAGATTCGGGGAGCGGCATCAAAGGATAAACGTCGGTCCAGCGCTCTAGAAACCCAGGCTGATTGCGTAAAGAGTATCTGGATTGTTTTGACGTAAAGTATTCCAGTCCCGTTCGGGCTTCGATCCACTCCAACGACACCCGCTTGGAGTCGAGCCATTCCGGAAATTTTTCATTTTTCAACTGAACTGGCTCGTTAGGGATTACGAGAGCAACCAACTCTGAAAAATGGTGGTTCGATGCGATGACGTAGAAGTGGCTCGGTATTGCGATACCGTCGGTTTCGCTCGTCCGGGATTTCAGCCGAGGGATAATTTCGTTCTGGTCTCTTTGGCCATCGTTGTCATGGTCAAATATCAAGCCGAGATTGACGTAGAACGGCTCCCGCGTTTGTCCCCAATGCTTCACGGCTTCAAGAAGCCCGCGCCAGGCACCGCGGTCGAGAGTGCAAGCGCGCGGCGCGGTGTTGGAAAGAAGGTAATTGTTGATCTCGCCAGCTACCGTCCGGGCCGTGTGTGATGGCGGGGCCATGAGACCGGCCACGAAACTCGGATCGGAATAGTCACGGCAAGTTCCGGATTGTTCGGTTTCGAGGCGTGGATCGGCCCGAAAGGCTACACGTTGGGCTAGACGATATGGTGTTGCCGAAGGCATCCGATACTGGGTCCACATTGGAACCTTGAGGTCCGGATGGTAGTTCGACATGAAGTACCGATTGCTGAGCAGAAACTCGGGCCGCTGCTGCCCCGGTGAAGTTCCGGGGTCGTGCCAACTCCACAAGGCCAGGCTTTCCTCGCTGTTGAGTTTCAGTTCGGTGCTCGCTCTTGCGACTTCTTGAGAACTGGTGTTCTCCCATCTGCAGTCCTCGTCTTGCCTTACCGGAGCCGGATCGTCGACGCTCTGAAAAGCATCTATCGGGCGCGTGAGGATCGGAAGTCCAGAGGACTGCTCTTTCCCCTTTCGCTTCAGCCATTCCGACGCGCGTTTCTGACCTTCAGCGATTTCGGAGCTAGACATAAAGAACGCGACCTGATCGCGGTCTTCCCGGTGTTCCAGATCGTTGACGGTCGCGATCTCAAACCACTTGAAACCCTCGATACGGTCGATGGGCGTCCCGATGGCCCGATACAGTGTGCTGCGGGCATGGAGATTACCGAGATAGCCTTGCGCTTCTGCGTAGTCGCTTTCGGCCGCCGAGCGAATAAGTTGAAGAGCTTTGTCGAGGTCAAAAGGAACGACGTCTTCCGGCTTGTTCTCGCTCCAGAGGTAACGTTCCGCGATATAGACGAGTGCGGGCGCATATCCCTGCGCCGCAGCCTTTTCCGCCCATTCGAAAGCGGCCTTAAAATTCTCTTCGGGCGTTGGCTTGCCGGCACCAACTCTGGTCATTGTCGATTGAGCTGGAGCGAACCCCAGTTCAGCAGCGCGTTGTATCCGCTCCCTGATTTCTTCCCATTCCAGAACACGATCAACGTTTTTTAGATCGTTTGAATATGAAAGAGGTGACGGAATGCCGTGATAGGTCTTTGCAAGGAAGGCTTCAATGTAGTCGTCGTCTGTCTTGGAATTACCGAAGATAGGTCGAAAGGCCGGAATACCTAGAAGTGAGCGACTACGGCGTTCCCCGGCTTTCGCATTGACAATCGCAGATCTCACCGCCTCTTCGAAGAGATTTCGGGCCTCTGACTGATTTGCTTTCTGCCCTGTGGCTTCTTGGGTGGTGGCTAGTTGCGCCACAAAAAAGCTACACGCAACAAATAGCGTAAGGTGAAACGATCGAAGCCGTGCGAGTCCGGTCATTTTCAAGGCCTCCTACTCCGGCGTGATGTAATACCGCCCCCGCAAAAACCGTGACAGCGGCACCGGTCTTTCCGGGTCGGGCTTCGGGGGGTCGGCGACCCAGCGTTCGAATTCGGCGAGTGCGATTCTCGTGATCCCGGCGATGTCCAGGTCGCGGGCAGCGTCCATCGGGAAGAACGCGGCGTCGAGGAGTTCGCCGTCGCCTTCGGTGATCTCGCCCATGGCATCGTCGGCCTCGGCCACCAGAAACCGCGCGTCGAAGCGGCGCGGGCGGCCGGGCGGGGTGATCGCCCGGAAGAAATAGTCGAGCCGTCCGAGCTCCGGGCGAAATCCGCCGGGCGCGTCGTCGTCGGCCTCGCCCAGCAGCAGGCCGGTTTCCTCGAAGACCTCGCGCACCGCCGCGGCGGCGATGGCGCGGGCGCGGGTCGGGTTGGCGGCGCGCTCCAGGCGGGCCTGCACGTCCCGGCGAAGATTGCTCTCGGGCTTCAGCGCGCTGTCGGCCCGGTCCACCCGGCCGCCGGGAAACACCCAGGCGTGGGGCATGAACACATGGTTCTTGTGGCGGCGGCCCATCAGCACCTCGACCGTGCCGCCGCGCCGCTTGCGCCACAGCACCATCGTCGCCGCGTCGACGGGGCGCAGCGCGCGGTGTTCTTTCTTCTTCAGGCTCGGGTCGCTCTCGGCCACGCGTGTTCCTATTTCAGAGGCGAGAACGCGGTCGGCACCAGATACCGGTTCTTCTGGTCGACGACCCGGTGGCCATTCGCGGCCTGGTAGATTTTCCAGGCCGGGTCGGCCACGGCGGCCGCCTGGCGCTCCTCGCGCTGGCCCTGGCTGTCCCAGTACCAGAGGTGCACGACCTGGTTGATGGTGCCGGTGATCGAGGAGAAATAACCCAGGAGCTGCCAGCCGGCCCGCTCGATGACCGGCTTGGCGAGCGCCTTGGTCACCTCGACATAGTTCGGCACTTCGGCGTAGCGGATCGTGTAGGTGCGCTCGTCGACGAAGCCCTGTTCGCTGCCGTTGCCCATGAAGGCGAAGGGTTCCACCACGTCCGTCGCGGCGAGCAGGCGGTTTTCCTGCTCGACGATCCGCTCGACGTTGGCCTTGCGGTACGCGGTCCAGTCCTTGTCGTCGTAGAGCGAGGCCCGTACTTCCTGGCGAACCTTGGCGCTGTCCCACTTCCAGTAGTGGACGACCTTGTTCAGCCCGCCGGTCTCAACGGTGAAATAGCCGGCGAGGTCGAATCCGTGCTTCTGCTGCAGCGGGTAGCCTTCTTCCTCGACGCTCTTCAGGTAGGCGGGCAATTGCCCGGGCTTTACGGTGTATGTGCGTGCGTCGACGATCATGGCCTGACTCTCCCCCTCGGATATTGCGTTGCGGACGGTGCCGCCCGCGTGGGTGTATCGTGACACGGCGAACGGTCAACGAAAAGTCAGGCGGGTGACATGGTTGAGGCACGTATCCGGCATGTGGTCGAGACGGGGGCGATACTCGGTGAAAGCCCCGTGTGGTCGCCGGACGACGCGGTGCTGTGGTGGGTCGACATCAAGGCGCCCGCGCTCCACCGCTACAACCCGGCGGCCGATACCGACGAGTCCTGGCCGCTGCCGCAGGAGACGGGCTCGATTGCGTTGCGGAAGGGCGGCGGGCTGGTGGCCGCGCTGCGGGACGGGTTCGCGCGTGTCGATGTCGAGACCGGCCGGCTGGACTGGATCGGCAACCCCGAGCCGGATCTGCCCGACAACCGCCTGAATGACGGCCGCACGGATCGCCAGGGTCGTTTCTGGGCGGGGTCGATGCACGACCCCGAGGGCCCGCCGCAGACCTATTTCGAGCGGGAACCGGTCGGCGCGTTCTACCGGCTCGATCCGGACGGGAGCATCCACCGGATGATCGACGGCGTTCTGGTGTCGAACGGCCTGTGCTGGTCGCCGGACGGCAAGACGATGTACGCGGCGGATTCGCCGACGCGGACGATCCGCGCCTGGGACTACGACCCGGCGACCGGAGACATCGCCGGCGAAAGGGTGTTCGCGACCATCCCGGAAGAACCCGGCCGGGGCACGCCGGATGGCGCCATCGTCGACGCCGACGGCGGGCTGTGGACCGCCGAGTTCCGCGGCGGGCGGGTCACGCGCTTCACGCCGGACGGCAGGGAAGACCGCTCGGTGGCGCTGCCGGTCAGCCGCCCCACCTGCCCGATGTTCGGAGGGCCGGACTTGAAGACGCTCTACGTCACCTCCGCGAAGATCATGCTGAGCCCGGAGGAACTGGCGGCCGAGCCGCTCGCGGGGGCGCTGTTCGCGCTGGATGTCGGCGTCGCGGGGCCGCCGGAGACGCCGTTCCCGGGTTAACGTCATTGCGAGGAGCAGCGCGACGACGCAATCCAGAGCCGACAGGCCCGCTCTGGATTGCTTCGCTTCGCTCGCAATGACAGCAGAATTTTTGTTCGCCGACTAATCCAGGTTAATCCGCCGGCAAGAAATTGCCTTAATCGGGCCGCGCCACCGCCCCCTTGCCACGCCACCTTGCTCTCAGCCCTGTCAGGGAGGAGAGACGATGCGCGGACTGACTGCAGTAGCCCTTTTGATCGGCGGAATGCCCATCGCGACCTTTGTCGCGACGCTCGCGCTGACAGACGGTGCGCCGCTGCAGTCGCCATTCCGTGCGGCGTCTGCAGGGTCAGGGATGCCGGCCGCGGTGCACGTAACGCCGGATACAGAGCCCGGGCAATCGGCGCGAGACGCGCTCGCCGGCATCCCAACCTGGATTTCGCAGCCGGCGGTGGATGCGCCGGTGCCCGACTGGCGCCCGCCGGAAGCCCACAGGCTGGTCCGCCACCGGACCGATGCGGCATGGGACCGACTGGATCGCCTCGCGGCGGACGGAAACCGCGATGCACTGGTGTTTCGCACCCTGATGCAGTCCGCGGACTTTGCGCGGCCGGCGCGACCGCTCACCCCTTGAAAAACGACGTTTTCGAACCCAGATTCCTTCTATCGCCGGGGGCTCACATGAGGCCCGGCGACGGGATCTTCGGGCGCCTTGATCGGGCCCGGCAGGACCGTACAGGTACGCAAGCCGTGATTCCTGTGCGGCCCGGAACTCGCTCAAACCAGAGGAGTGACGGCATGAATCGCTTGTCTCCACTTAGAAATCCGCTGCTGCTCGGATTCGACGAATTCGAACGCACGCTGGAGCGCATCACCAAGGCGTCCAACGACGGCTATCCGCCCTATAACATCGAGCGCACGGGCGAGACGCGCCTGCGCATCACGCTCGCCGTGGCCGGGTTCGACCGCGACG
Organism: Alphaproteobacteria bacterium; assembly: GCA_965222215.1. Lineage (GTDB taxonomy): Bacteria > Pseudomonadota > Alphaproteobacteria > UBA6615 > UBA6615 > JABJAG01. Next base: position 293,916 of record OZ244931.1, read on the forward strand.
ACCTCGACATCCAGCTCGAGGATAACCAGCTTACCGTGAGCGGCCGTCAGGCCGACAACGACGACCGTGAATACCTGCATCGCGGAATCGCGACGCGCATGTTCAAACGCAGCTTTGTCCTGGCCGACGGGGTGGAGGTGACCTCCGCGTCCCTCGACAACGGCCTGCTCAATATCGATATCGCCCTGCCGCAGCCCGAGCGCAACGTGCGCAGGATCGAGATCGGCGGCGATGCCACGGACGGCCCCGAGCTTGAAGTGGAAACATCAGGAGGTGCGTCATGAATCGCGAAACCGAAGCCCGAATCGTGCCGGGGCTTTCTCCCGAACAGTTCGCCGCGCTGGGAATGGACGAGGTTGCCTATGTCCGACCCGCCGTGGTGGAGGGCAAGAAGGTCTATGCGATCCACAGCGCCGACGGCAACGCCATCGGCATGATGGCGGAGCGCGACGTCGCCTTCGCGGCCGTCAAACAGCACGACATGGAACCCGTCAGCGTCCACTGATCCGGACGATCCAGACAGCCTCGTCATTGCGAGGCCATCGGCCGAAGCAATCCAGATCGGGCATGTCCGCGCCACTGGATTGCGTCGTCGCTACGCTCCTCGCAGTGACAGGTTTGCAGCTATTCTGAGAAGTGAGGTTGGAGCGTCAGCTCGCGGCCCGATAGAAGTCGCCCGTCGAGTTACCGGCTTCCATGAGCAGCGCGTAGATCGCCTCGGCATTGTCCGAGCCGCGCAGCTTCTCGCAGAAACTGCGGTCGCGCAGGATGCGCGAGATGCGCGCGAGCGCTTTCAGGTGGTCCGCGCCGGCACCTTCGGGCGCGAGCAGCAGGAACACAAGGTCCACGGGCTGGTCGTCGATCGCATCGAAATCGACCGGTTTTTCGAGCCGCGCGAACATGCCCTGAAGTTTGTCGATCTGGGGCAGCTTGCCGTGCGGGATCGCGAGGCCGGAGCCCACGCCGGTCGAGCCCAGGCGTTCGCGTTCGAGAAGGATGTCGAACACCTGGCGGGATTCGAGGCCGAATACCTTTGCCGCCGACTTCGACAGCTCCTGCAGCAGGTGCTTCTTGCTGGTCGCGTTCAGGCTGGCGATCACCGCCTCGCGCTGGAGTAACTGTTCGATATCCATCGGGTCGTCAGGCCTCGCCCGAAGGCGTGTCGATCCATCCGATATTGCCGTCGTCGCGGCGATAGACGACACCGAGGCCGCCATGCTGCGAATTGCGGAAAACAAAGGCCGGCGCGTCGGCGAGGTCCATACGCATCACAGCTTCCGAGACGCTCAGGTTTTCGATGACTGTCTGGTTCTCTGCGATAATGATCGGGTTGTCTTCGGCCGGGACAGCTTCGCTTTCTTCTTCGGCCTGCGGCGCAATGACGTATTCGGGTGTGCTGGCGGCGGCGGCGGCGGAATCGCGATCCTTGTGATGGTCGCGCAGCCGGCGCTTGTTGCGGCGAAGCCGCTTTGCAAGGTGGGCCAGCGCCACGTCGAAGGCGGCATAGGCCTCGTCGGCTTCTTCCTGGGCACGGACGTGGATGCCGCGGCCCACATGCATCGCGATGGAGGCTCGGATGCGGTAGCTCTCGCGCGAGAGCACCACGTTCGCCTCGATAGCGTCCGCGAAGTACTTCTCCGTTGTCGCCTCGATCGCATCCTCGATGTGGCCGCGTAGCGCGTCGCCGACGTCAATCTGCTGGCCTGTTACGTTGATTAGCAAGGTTTCACGAGGTCCGTTGAAAGAATTCACGATTCCGGACGGTTTGCCCGACCGGTTTTATGTCTCTACGTGCTGCTTCTTGCGCCCTGCTTTCAGGGCCATTCTACCTGTCATACGGGCCGGTTGTCGGCTTTTTATCAGTGGCAGGTCTGTTGTGCGGCGCGGAACTTAGTCAGGGGTTCCTGACCTGTCAATACCGGCTGTGTAAGCCTAACACATAAGCAGGACAAGCGTGATTTCAATCGGTTTCGCGGTGCCGGTGAGCGTGGGTCACGCCATTGCGCGTTTCATGCGCCGCCGCTCAACCGAGGACGGTATTTTCAATGAATCCCGGTACTTGGCGACGGTCCGGCGGGCGATATCCACCCCGTCGTCGCGGAGGATCTTCACGATCTTGTCGTCGGACAGGATCGATTTGGGGGATTCGTTGTCGATCAGCAGCTTGATCTTGTGGCGCACGGATTCGGCGGAGTGGGCGTCTTCGCCGTCGGTGCTGTTGATGGCGGTCGTGAAGAAATACTTCAGCTCGAACAGGCCGCGTGGCGTGGCCATGTACTTGTTGGTCGTCACCCGGCTGATCGTGCTCTCGTGCATCTTCACCGCCTCGGCGACATCCGCCAGCACGAGCGGTTTCAGGTGGCTCACGCCATGGCGGAAAAACGCGTCCTGGCGGCGCACGATTTCCGTGGAGACTTTCAGGATCGTCCGGGCCCGCTGATCCAGCGCGCGGACCAGCCAGTTGGCGGAGTGGAATTTCTCCTGCACGAACGCCCTGTCTTCTTTGCCGTTGGTGTGCTCCGAAATCTCGGCGTAGTAGGCCCGGTTCACCAGCACCCTCGGCAGGGTGTCGTTGTTGAGTTCGATTTCCCAGCCGCCGCCCTGCTTGGGCCGCATGGTCACATCGGCGCTTACATACTCGACCGCGCCGTCGTCGAAGCTGGAGCCCGGTTTGGGATCCAGCGTTCGCAGTTCGCTGAGCATGTCGGTGAGGTCTTCCTCGTCCACCCCGCAGGCGCGCCGAAGGCCGGCCATGTCGTGTTTGGCGAGAAGTTCGAGATTTTCCAGCAGCGCCTGCATGGCCGGGTCCAGCCGGTCGCGCTCGGCGAGCTGCAGGGAGAAGCATTCGATCAGGTCGCGCGCGAAAACCCCGGTGGGCTCGAAGGCCTGCAGGATATCGAGGACCTGCGCGACCTGATCGAGGTCGCAGCCGAGCTGCTCGCAGAGCTCCTCGATACTGGCGACGAGGTAACCGCGATCGTCGATCGAATCGATCAGCGCCCGTCCGATCAGCCGCGCGGTCGGGTCCGAGATGGAGAGATCGAGTTGCTCGGTCAGGTGCTCGCGCAGCGTGACTTCACTGGCCTGAGTCTGTTCGATGCCCGGCAGGTTGTCGCTGTCGCCGCGTGGGGACACGGGGCCGGTGCCGGTCCCGCGGAACGGGTCGTCCTGGTAGACATTCTCGTAATTGCTGTCGAGCGGGGCGTCCTGGGTGGAAATCTCCTCGTTGCTCGACAGGCTGGCAGCGTCTCCGGTTTCCTCGGCAGGCGCCGGTTCGGCAGGCGCGTCGTCACCGCCATCGGACATAATGGTGTCTTCCCGCTCAAGGAGCGGGTTTTCTTCCAGTTCCGTTTCAACGAAGGCAGCCAGTTCAAGATTGGACAGTTGCAGCAGCTTGATGGCCTGCTGCAACTGCGGCGTCATGACGGGTGCCTGCGTCTGGCGGAAGTCGAGACGCGCGGACAAAGCCATGGTTAACGTCTTCTACAGACTGAATCTTTCGCCGAGGTAAACACGTCGTACATCCGAATGTGACACGATTTCGGACGGTGCCCCACTCATGAGCACCGAGCCTTCATGCAAGATATAGGCCCGGTCGACGATGTCGAGTGTTTCGCGCACGTTGTGATCGGTGATCAGGACCCCGATCCCGCGATCCTTGAGGTGGCTCACGAGGTCGCGGATGTCCGATACGGCGATCGGATCGATGCCGGCCAGCGGTTCGTCGAGCAGCATGAAGTGCGGCTGGCTGGCCAGTGCGCGGGCGATTTCCACCCGCCGCCGCTCACCGCCGGACAGCGCCAGCGAGGGTGTGCGTCGCAGGTGCGAGATCGAGAATTCAGCGAGAAGGTCTTCGAGCATGGCCTCGCGCCGGTCGCGCTCGGGCTCGATCACCTCGAGCACGGCACGGATGTTCTGCTCGACCGACAAGCCCCGGAAGATCGAGGCTTCCTGGGGCAGGTACCCGATGCCGAGGCGGGCGCGCCGGTACATTGGCAGTTCGGTGATGTCATGGCCGTCGAGTTCGATAGAGCCGGCGTCGGCCGTGAGCAGGCCGGTGATGATGTAGAAGCAGGTTGTCTTGCCCGCGCCGTTCGGCCCCAGCAGGCCCACCGCTTCGCCCTGACGCACCTGCAGGGACACGTCGCGGATCACCGGCCGCTTGCGGAAGCGCTTGCCCAGGTTGCGTGCGATCAGACCCGGATTGTCGGCGACGAGCCGCGGGGCGCCACCGTCCTGGTTCATGGGGTCAAATCGCGCGTCGGTCATCTGGTTCCCTGGCTGCCCGGGGTACCGGGCGGGGGGGTGGAAGGCTGGCTCGTTCCGCCGGAACGCGCCTTGGGCAAAAACAGTCCGCGCACACGTTCTCCGGAGCGTGACGAGAGGATTCGGCTTTCACCCGTCGCCAAATTAACCTCTGCGCGGTCACCGTTCAATTGGGTGTCGCCGCGGGTTATGCGCACATTGCCGGTGACCGTGGCAACACCGCGGCCCGGGTCGTAGTCACCCTTCTCCGCGCGCACGATGTCTGTCGGTGTCGACACGAGAACATTGCCGTCGGCCTGGATTTTTTTCATTTCCGTCTGGGCATTGGCCTCGGTGAAGTGCGCGGTCAGGACGTCGGCCCGTACCCGGCGGTCGCCGCGGATCGCCAGCGCGTCGCCGCGCGCGACGGCGATCTGGCGGTTCTCGTAATACTCCAGGCTGTCGCGCGCGATGATCGTGTCCTCGCGGGTGTCGAGGCGCACGGTATCGCCCGTCATCACCAGTGTGCCCTGGTCGATGTCGTAGACGGCGTTGTCGGATTGCGCGACCTCGGTCTCGGACACGATCCGCACATTGCCGTTCGCGTTGATCCGGTAGATCTCATTCTCGCCCGCGGCGTTCGGGCGGTAGTGCGCGATGAGCTGGTCGGCCTCGACGCGAACTCCGCCCTGGCTGGCCCGCGCGTTGCCGCGTGCAAGATAGAGCTGGTTCGCCCGCTGCCACTCGATCCCCTCGTCGGCCTCGATCTGGATCGGCCCGTCGCCGGTGCCTCCGAAGCCGAGCGATTGCGCAGCGGCGGACAACGGGGTGACGGCCAGCAGGAAGCCGGTCAGCAGAAGGCTGGCAAGCGCGCGGGTCATTGCGGGGGGGATCCTTCGAATACGGTGAGCGTTGCCGGCCCGAGGAAGAGCACCCGGTCTCCCGAATCAAGCACCCGGAATCCCTCGGCGTTCAGGATTCCGAACGGGCCCTGGCCGGCCACGGGTTCGTCGCCGGATGCGGAGCTGTCTTCCAGATGGACCTGCGCCGCGGTGGTCTTGAACTCGTAGCCATCGTCATGAAACAGGTTCACGTCGCCCTGCAGGTGCAGGACGTTCGTGGCGCTCTCGAAGCGGCCGTCGATCGCGTTCAGCGCGATCCACGAACCGTCTTTCAGCACGATGTCGGCCGTCGGGTTGGTCAGGTCGTAGATTTCCTCGCCCCCGTCGCCGATCGCGCGCGAGCCCAGGTCCGCGGTGATCTGGAACGGCCGCTTTTCCGAATCGATCCCCTGCAGGCGCGGATTGAGGACCTGCGGCTTGCTGCCGCCGGCCGGGCCGACTGCGGCCAGGTCGATGCTGAAACTTTCTTCGTCGGGCGACAGGCGGGGCCACACCGCCACCAGCACCAACATGGCGAAAGCCAGGCCCGGCAGCAGGTACTTCATGGTGGAAACGAGCCGCGATCGCCCGAAGCCGCTGCGCCGCCGGCGCGGATTGTCGCTCAGCCTGGAGTGGCGGTTTCGCCGCGTCTTGCCGCTGGCGGGTTCGGACGCGGCGGTCGTGATGCCCGTGTCTGTCATGCGTCCGTCAGACGAGGCCCGCACGCAGGCAGTCGTGGATATGCAGTATGCCGACCGGCGTCGTGCCCCGGGCCACGAAAAGCGCCGTGATCTGGCTTGCGTTCATCTGTCCCAGCGCTTCGGACGCCAGGGCCTGGACGCGGATGGTTTTCGGTTTTCCGGTCATGATCTCGCCGCAAGTAAGGCTGGGCAATGTGTCGGACATATGGCGGCGAAGGTCGCCGTCCGTGATCACGCCGATCAGGTCGCCGGCATCGTCGACGACGCCGGCGCATCCGAAACCCTTCGCGGTCATGATGATCAGGGCGTCGGCCACCTTGTCGTCACGAGTGACCAGGGGCAGCGCTTCGCCTTCGTGCATCAGGTCGCCGACCCGCAACAGGTTCTGGCCGAGTTTGCCGCCAGGGTGAAGAACCTGGAAGTCTTCCGCCGTGAACCCTCGCCGGTCGAGCAGCGCGATGGCGAGCGCGTCGCCCATCGCCAGCATCGCCGTTGTCGATGTCGTCGGCGCCAGGCCCATCGGGCAGGCTTCCGCGACGGGTGGCAACAGCAGCGTGCAGTCGCTGTTGTCCGCGAGCGAACTGTTGCTTCGCCCGGTGATGGATATCAGCGGTACCTCGAAGCGGCGGCAGTAATTGATGACGTCGCCCAGCTCGGGCGTTTCACCGGAATTGGACAGCGCCAGAACCACGTCTTCGCGCGCGATCATGCCCAGGTCGCCATGGCTGGCTTCGCCGGGGTGCACGAAGAAGGATGGCGTGCCCGTGCTGGCGAGCGTGGATGAAATCTTGCGGGCGATGTGCCCGCTCTTGCCCATGCCGGTCACGACCGCGCGTCCGGGTGAGCCGTCGATCAGGTTGACGGCCTGCACGAAAGCTTCGTCGAGATCGTCACCCATCGCGCGCAGCGCATCGGCCTCCAGCCGGAACACGCGCCGGGCGGCCTCGATATCGGCCTCTGCATCGCGTGCGTCGGTGCGGGATTTCGTGGAGCCTGTCACGGGCGTGTCGTTCATCTTGAAAGGGTGTTCGGCCGAAATGGCAAAAATGCGCGAAATGTCCCCAAAACCAAACGCTTGCAGTATGGGGTGAACGTTCGTGAATCGTCAAACGACGCGGGTGCGCAGCGGCCTCAGTTGTGCGCCAGCAGGTCGACGTCCGGCCAGCCCGCGAGGTCGAGCGCCGCGCGCGCGGGCAGGAAATCGAAACAGGCCTGGGCTAGGTGCGTGCGGTCGTGCCGTTCCAGCATCGCGTCGAGACGAATTTTCAGTTCGTGCAGGAAAAACACGTCGTTTGCCGCATACTCCTGCTGTTCCGGGGTCAGCTCGTCGGCGCCCCAGTCCGAGCTTTGTTGCTGCTTGGAGATATCGACGCCGAGCAGGTCACGGCACAAATCCTTCAGGCCGTGCCTGTCGGTGAACGTCCGCACCAGGCGCGAGGCCGTACGCGTGCAGTAGACCGGTCCGGCTTCGACCCCGAGATACTGCTGGATCGCGGCCAGGTCGAAGCGCGCGAAGTGGTAGAGCTTGAGACGGCTCGTGTCAGCCAGCAACGCCTTCAGGTTCGGCGCGTCGTACGCGTCGCCCTCGCTCGCCGGGAACTGGACCAGGTGGGCCACGCCGTCGCCGGCGGAAAGCTGGACGAGGCAGAGCCTGTCGCGCAGCGGGTTCAGCCCCATGGTTTCGGTGTCGACGGCGATGATGTCGCCGAGATCGAGGCCGTCGGGCAGGTCGTGTTTGTGGAGTTCGATGTCCAAGGCGCGCTTCCGCTTGGTTTCCGGCCATGTTCGTGCCGGGCGCGCGGTTGCTAACGCCTTGTGCTTGTTCCTGTCAACCGCCGCGCTTGGCAGGCCATGCGGCGTGGGTCTATACAGCGGTTCCGCCGCGTGCGCGGCAGTTCGACAGCCCATGTGGGAGCAGCAACATGGAACTGGATCAGGTTACGGTCTTCGGCGGTTCGGGTTTTCTCGGCCGCTATGTCGTCGAACGGCTGGCGGATCGCGATATCGTCGTGCGGGTCGGGGTCCGCGACCCGGAGGCCGCCAAGCATCTCAAGCCGCTCGGCCAGGTCGGACAGGTCAACCCGTTCGCATGCAACATCAGGGATGAAGCCTCTGTGCGGGCGGCCGTGGAAGGCGCCGATGCCGTGATCAACCTTGTCGGCATTCTGGCCGAGCGCGGGCGGCAGACGTTCAAGGCATTGCATGTCGACGCGGCGGGTGCGATCGCCCGTGCGGCGGCCGATGCGGGCTGCGAGTCTCTGGTCCAGGTCTCCGCGATTGGGGCCGCACCGTCGGCGCTGTCGGAGTATTCCCGGTCCAAGGCGGCCGGCGAGGCCGCGGTACGCGAGGCCTTTCCGGCGGCAACGATTGTCCGTCCGTCGGTGATCTTCGGGCCAGAGGACGGGTTCTTCAATCTGTTCGGCGGGCTTGCGCGGGTTGCACCGGCACTGCCCCTCTACGGTGGCGGCAAGACGCGCTTTCAGCCGGTCTATGTTGCGGACGTTGCCGATGCCGTCGTGGCGGCGCTCGGGAATTCCGGGGCGGCGGGGCGGACCTACGAACTGGGCGGGCCGCGTGTCTATACGTTCGCGGAACTCATGGAACTCATGCTGGCGGAGGTCCGCCGCAACCGTTTTCTCGTGCCGCTCCCGTTCTTCGTCGGCGATATTCAGGCATTCTTCATGGAATTCCTGCCGAACCCGCCGGTCACCCGCGATTCGATGAAATCGCTGCGCGAAGACAATGTCGTTGCCGAAGACGCACTGACGCTTGCTGACCTCGGCATTGTGCCGACACCGGCGGAAGCGATCCTTCCGACCTATCTCCACCGGTACCGCAAGGGTGGCCGGTTGGGCCGCGCCTCGATCGCCTGAACCCTCGACCGTTTGAACAGGGTCAGAACGCGCCGTAGGCCCAGGCGAGGATCACGCCGCCGACGACCAGGCGGTAGACGACGAACGGCCCGAAACCCGCGAACTTCAGCCAGCGCAGGAACAGAGCGATGGCCGCCAGTGCGGCCACGAACGACAGTGCGGCGGCGATCAATGCGGATTGGGTCAGCAGTGGGTCGCCCGATGCGATGAGCTCCCGGCCGATCAGAGCCCCGGCCCCGCCGATGGCGGGGATCGAAAGCAGCATGGAGAAACGCGCGGCCTCCGCGCGCTCGTAGCCTAGAAAGCGCGCGGCGGTGATCGTGATGCCCGAACGGCTGGTCCCCGGGATCAGCGCCAGCGCCTGCGCGAGGCCGATCACCACGGCATTGGGCATGTTCATGTGTTCCATGCGCAGGATTTTCATGCCCATGCGGTCGCCCGCGAACAACAGCAATGCGAAGCCGAGGGTTGCCCAGCCGACCCCCTCCAGGCTGCGAAGCGAATCCTCGATGAGCCCGCGGCCGAAATAACCGGCGAGCGCGACGGGAATACTGGCGACGATGAGATAGCCGGCGAGCTTCGTGCCATCATGCCGTCGCCCGCGCGCCGCGTTCCCGAGGCCCGCGAGGATGAAAAACAGGTCGCGCCAGAAATACAGAATGACCGCGAAGAGCGTGCCGACATGGACCGCGACGTCGATCACCAGCGTGTTCCCCTCCAGGCCCAGCAGGTCCGAGACGATACGCAGATGTCCCGACGAACTGATCGGGAGGAATTCAGTGATGCCCTGAACGACGGCGAGAACGAAAAGTTCGAAGATCGACATGGGTTATTCGGCGCTGCCCTGACGCGGAGAATTTGTTTACCACCTGCTTTCGACGCCAAGGAACCGATTAACGTCGCTGTTTCATGACCTGGCGAATGGTTGCCCGCGCCCGGCTGTGGATTTACGTTTCGAAGGAAGGGGCGCTGGCTTTGGAAGGGCTTTCATGGGCCGGAAACTCGAATCGACGGTGGTGCGCGCGGGCGCGTCGGGCTGGTTTCGGCGTAAGGGCAGGCGCGCTGGAGAGGCGCTGGAAAAACTTCCCGTTTCCGAGGTCGTGGGAAAGGTCGGGAAAGCGGCCGATTCCATCGCCACCGATATACCGGACGACGCTGCCGGACCGACCCTGAGCCACTTTCTTGTCTATGCGGTGATTGTCGTCGCCGCCACCCTGTTTCTCGGCGCTGTCTCCGGTCAGTACGGCGCTGTCGGCATCATCTCCGCGCTCGGTGCGCCGGTGTTAAACATTTTCCTGTTTACGCGCGTGGTCCCGCGCGGATGGTCCGGGGATTTCAAATTCTTTGCGTTCGTGGTGTTCGTGATCCTGCCGGGCATATATCTGTTTGCATCCCTGTTCATGGACTTTGCATGGTGGCCGTCGTCGCGGCACTAATATTTTTTATCCACTGAAACGTCGGCGTTCGCACCGTTGCCGCCCGGGTCTGAGGCGCTAGATTGCGGACAACCCAATTCACGGAGCCGACCATGCCGAACGACACGAAGCTAAGTCCCACCGCCCTGATCCACCCGCAACAGGCGGACGCGTTGAAGCGCAACGCCGAGATCGTTGCCGAGGTCGGTGGCCAGGGTGAAACCCTTGAAGAGGTTCGCACGCAGGCTGAAGCCGCGCGCGCGGTGTGGAACAAGGGCGGGCCAGAGATGGCGGTGAACGAGGCACGGACGATTCCGGGTCCGTTCCGCGACGTGCCGGTGCAGTTCTACAAACCGTCGGACGCCGACGGTCTGCCGGTGTTCGTCTACCTGCATGGCGGCGGCTTCCGGATCGGCGGGCCGCTGTCGAATGATCGCCAGATGCGGGAGATCGCCGACGCCTGGGGCGGTGCGGTGATCAGCGCCGACTATGTGCATGTGCCGGAGCACAGCTTCCCCGATCCGGTGGATGAAATCGTCGCCGTGGTCGAGTGGCTGACGGAGAATGGCGGCGACTGGGGTTTGGATACGGACCGGATCGCTATCGGCGGCGCGTCGGCGGGCGCCAGCATCGCGCTCGGCGTGGCCCAGGCGCTTCGCGACAACGGCAAGGGCGATCTGCTGAAGGCCGCCATCTCTCTCTACGGCGTGCTCGACTACAATCTGGAATCGGATTCGATGAAGGAACTCGGCGGCGGCGATTTCATGCTGACGACCGAGTACACGCAGATGGTCTATGACGGCTACGTGCCCGACGTTGCCGATCGTGAAGATCCGCGCGCCTTTGCCGTGAAGGCGGATCCGGCCGGCCTGCCGCCGATGTTCATTGCCGCCGCGCAGCTCGATCCGATCCGGGACGATTCGATCGCGCTGGCGGAAAAGTTGGAAGCTGCCGGACACCCGCACAAGCTGGAAGTCTATCCCGGCGTGATGCACGCCTTCTTCGGATACTCCGGCGTGATCGACGAGGCCAAACGCTGTGTCGACGACACGGCGGCCTATCTCGGCGAAACCCTCGGGGGTGCATAGTCCATGACCGTTGCGCTCGCTGCGTTTTTCGTTTCCGTTGTCCTCATCTTCGTGGTGCCGCCGGTCGGTCTCATCGCCACGCCTCTCACCGCGATCTGGGTGATTGTTGCGTTCTGTGTGACGGTGCTCGGTTGGGGTTTCCGGGGCAGCAGGAAAACCGACGACTAGGTTTTCGCGTCAGCTTTCTCTGCGACGCAGCAGCATGAAGGCTTCGGCGGCTGTGAACCCGGCTTCGCCGCCGCGCAACGTCGCGAGTGCGCGCAACCCGGCCTCGCTGCGTGGGAACGGATGGTCGGAAAACTCCGAGGCGTAGTGCGCGATGGCGGCGACCTTGCCGTCCAGATGGTCGGAGATGTCGATATAGGTGTTGGGACGGAACGCTTCGACACTCGGGTCGAGGCCGAAGCCGGTCTCGGACAACGTCTCGTAGGCGAGCACGTCGTGAATCGACGGGTAGCGGAACCATTTTGTACAGGCCGCCGCCGCTTCGAACACGACGCGGTGGTCTGAGTGACTGTCCGCCGGGTGCGGCAGGTACATGCGTTCCGGCGCGATTTTTCCCACCAGCTCGGCCATGTCCGAAACCAGGTCCGCGCGCGGCAGGCTGTCGAGCTGTGCGGTCGGATAGCCAAGGTTGTGGACCCCGGCGAAACCGAAATGACCGGCAACGTCAGCAATGGTCTCCTCGCGCGCGGCGATCTGGGCGTCGCTGTAGCCGGCGTCGGGGTGCATCGCCGTGACGATGCACCAGTGGACGGCGTCGCCCGCCGCGACATGGCGCAGGATGGCCCCGCCGCAACCGAGCGTTTCGTCGTCGGGGTGGGGTGCCACGATCAGAACATTTCCCATGCTCATGTCCTCACAGGTAGGTGCCGGGTTCCGGCAGCGGGTCGATTGCGTGGTCGGTCAGGCGCAGCGCGCCGTCGCCGCATTTGACCACGAGCACGCCCGCGTTGGCGGAAAGAACTTTTCCGGGCTCCAGGTTGCCCGGTGCGTCGGGGACGATCTCGACCCTGCGCACGACAGCTTCGGTATCGCCGATCCGGCATGTCGCGCCCGGATAGGGCTTGGCCAGCGCACGCACGAGGTTGCGGATCGAGGCGGCGGACATGCGCCAGTCGATCCGGCCGTCGTCCGCGCTCCGCTTTCGCCAGGCATTCCCCTGGTCGGGGTCCTGCGGTCGGGGTTCCAGCGTGCCGGCCGACATTGCCGCGGCGATCCGCGCGACCTGGGCGGGCGCCATCTCCTGCAGTCTCGCGTAGAGCGTGCCGGCGTCGTCCTCGTCGCCGATCGGGACCGGCTCCTGGTCGACGATCGCGCCGGTGTCGGCCCCTTCGTCCATGAGAAAGAATGTCGATGCCGTCTCGCGCAGTCCCAGGGCCAGTGCCCAGATGATCGGGTGGCGGCCGCGATTTTCAGGAAGTGCGGCGGGGTGGTAGCCGACTGTGCCCAGAGCGGGGATGGAAAGCACGTCGTCGCGGAGAAGCCGGTTCCAACCGATGCAAAAAATCGCATCGGGCGCGCGCGCCTTTATCCAGGCGGCGAGCGCGGGCCCGTCGGTGTCGTCCGCTTCGAGGCAGTCGGTGCCGAGCCGGTCGGCATCCGCGCGCAGGCTGGCAAAATCGCCGCTGCCTGGCGCGTTGCGGCGCGTCACGACGCCAACAACCTGGACATCCGGTTGTCCGGCGAGCGCGGCAAGCACTGTGCGGCTGAACAGCACCGATCCGATAAAGACGACTTTCATTGCAAGAGCCCGCAACGTTCGGTCCGGGGAAATCAGGACCCGGCGCATTGTGAGGCGGGCGGCGATTCGCGTCACACGCGCTGTTCGCCTCTCGGCGCTTCCCATGAATCGCGCGCCTCGTCTAACGTCGCGCCGGCATGCGGACGCTCTATCATCTCTGGCTCTGTCCCTTCGCGCGCAAGGTCCGAATCGTCCTGGCGGAAAAGAAGCTTCCCTTCGAACTGGAACTCGAAAAAGTGTGGGAACGGCGCGAGGCGTTTCTGGCGCTGAACCCGGCGGGCGAGGTCCCTGTCCTGATAGAGGCTAACGGCGAGGAGGCCGACGGCCCGCCGCGCGTCTTCGCGGATTCCGTTTCCATTTGCGAGTACCTGGAGGAGGTCGCGCCCGACCCCGCGTTGCTCGCGGGTGACGCGGCGGCGCGCGCGGAAATCAGGCGGCTCGCGGCCTGGTTCGATCACAAGTTCCAGCGCGAGGTGACGGTCAACCTCGTCGACGAAAAGATCAACAAGCGCTTCCTCGGGCTGGGCGCGCCGTCGTCTTCGGCGATCCGCGCCGGTCACGCCAACATCGGGATTCACCTGTCCTATATCGAATACCTGATCGACCGCCGGAACTGGCTGGCCGGAGACACATTTTCGCTGGCCGACGTCGCGGCGGCGGCCCAGTTGTCCTGTGTCGACTATGTCGGTGACGTGCCGTGGGAGGACTATCCCGAGGCCAAGACCTGGTACGCGCGCGTCAAGTCGCGGCCGAGCCTGCGCCCGATCCTCGCGGACCATATTCCGGGCATCCCGCCGCCCAAACACTACGCCGATCCTGATTTTTAGGTGGGGTGCCGGCGGGTGCCGAACCTGACAAAGACGCCTATTCCTTTTTGACGTCGATGCTCTCGATGCCTTCGCGTGCCAGGTCGGCGGCGGGCGAGCCCGGCGAATTCTCGATCACCTGCAGCCAGACCGACCTTGCGTCGTCGACATTGCCGGCACTCGCGTGCAGGGCGCCGAGTTCGAGCAGGGCGCTGGGTTGCATCGGCGCGACGTCCAGCACCTTGTCCACGTCATCGCGCGCCAGTTCCGGCGCGTCCAGCAGGCGGTAGGCGGTGGCGCGGAACAGCAGCGCGTCCACATGGCCGGGCGCGCGCTCCAGCGCTTCGGAGAAAGCGTCGACGGCTTCCCACAGGTTCCCGGTCTCGGCGCGCACGACGCCGCTGTCGATCCAGTACTCCGGGTCGCTGGGGTCGAGTTCGAGCGCCTTTGAAAAGGCGCCCTGCGCGCGGTCGAACTCGCGGCGGCTCAGCCACGCGTTGCCGGCCTGGCTCAGGATGGCCGCGCGTTCCGTGGCCGACGCGTCCGGCATGCCGAGCGCCAGGTCTTCGAGACGCTGCGCGGCCTCCTCGGCCTGCCCCAGCCCGTAGAGCGCCAGGGCAACGCAGTGCAGTGACGGCGGACCGCCGCCCTCGTCCCGCCATGTGATTGCAGCCTCGAACCCGGCTTCCGGGTCCTCCTGGGCAAGGGCCACGCACGCGCGATAGTCCTCGCCCTGGGGGAGTTCGGACAGGCGTGTTTGGGCATCCGCCGGGTTTACGAGAACGGCGGCTGCTAAGCCTGAAATCGCCAGCAAGCTGGATAGACGGCGCAACACCGGGCCTCCTATTGTGGTCTCTCCGGTCTAGCAGGCTGGCGTATGCGGTGCAAAACCCTGTCCGGGGCAGATAAATAGAATGTCCGTGAAGACAATGCTGGTGTTCGGGTTCGGCTACAGCGCGCGCGCGCTGGCGGAGCGCGTTGCCGCGCAAGGGTGGCGGCTGCGCGCGACAACCCGAACCCCCGAAAAGGCGGATGCGCTTCGCGGCGAAGGTATCGACGCCCATGTGTTCGACGGGGAAAGCCCGCTCGCCGATGCGGGCGCGGCGCTGGATGGCGTGACCCATATCCTGGCGTCGGTGCCGCCGGATGCCGACGGCGACCCGGTGCTTCGCCACCACGCCGGCGACATCGCGGTGCGGGCGGGTGACATCGCCTGGGCCGGCTACCTGTCGACGACCGGCGTCTACGGCGACCGGGACGGCGACTGGGTCGACGAGGGATCGGAACTCAGGCCTGCCACGGAACGCGGCCGGCGGCGCGTCGACGCCGAGAACGGTTGGTGCGAGCTCTGCCGGTCGCACGGGTTGCCGGTCCACCTGTTTCGCCTCGCGGGCATCTACGGGCCGGGCCGGAACGCCCTGGCGACAGTGCGTGCCGGAAGAGCGCGGCGAATCGTCAAGGCCGGGCAGGTCTTCAGCCGCACCCATGTCGACGATATTGCGGCCGTCCTCGAGGCATCGATTGCGCGGCCGAACCCCGGCGCGGCCTACAACGTCTGCGACGACGATCCCGCGCCACCGCAGGACGTGATCGCCCATGCTTGCGGGTTACTGGGCGTTGAGTCGCCGCCGGAAATTCCGTTCGAGGAGGCCGAACTGTCGGAAATGGCGCGCAGTTTCTACGCGGAATCGAAACGGGTCTCGAACCGCCGCATCAAGGACGAGCTCGGCGTGAAGCTGACCTGGCCCGACTACCGGGCGGGATTGAATGCGTTGTTAGAGAGTGGATGACTTCATCGCCCCCCGTGATGCCTGACCATGACACTTGTCATCGAATAGTTCGGTCATTGCGATCCCGTAGGGCGAAGCAATCCAGAGCGGGTTTCACTCGGCCCTGGATTGCGTCGTCGCTACGCTCCTCGCAACGACGAAAGTGGACGGATTTTGCAGGCCGTTTGCGCGCTCGCCGAGAGCTGATCGCACAGCCGCGCGACCACCGCCTTCAGCCGGTCGAGGTCGTCCGGTTCGGACAGGCGGTGATCGCCGTCCTTGACCAGGATCAGCTCCACGTCCGGCGACGTCAGGGCTGACATCAGTTTCTGCGACTGGGTCCAGGGCACGTCCGGGTCGGCGGTGCCGTGGATCAGCCGGGCGGGAATATTCAGCGCGATGGCGCCGCCGAGGACAAGGTGGTTCCGGCCTTCGGCCAGCAGGTCGCCGGTGATGACGTAGGGCGTGTCGGAATACTCTGATGGCGCGGAGAAGAAACCGTCGGCTTCGATGGCGGCCATCGCGTCGGGCCCCAGCCGCATCGGCAGCAGGTCCTCGGTGAAGTCCGCGGCTGCGGCGATAGTGACGAGGCCCGCGACGCGCTGACCGCCGCCAAGCCGGTCGAGTTCCATGGCCGCCAGCACGGCGATCCAGCCGCCCATGGACGAACCGACGAGGATGAGATCGCCGCCGAGGCCGGCCACGTTCGTGCCCGCATGCCGGATGACGGTGACCGCGTCGTTCAGCCAGCGCCCGATGGTGCCGTCCCGGAATTCGCCGCCGGAATGGCCGTGCCCGGAATAGTCGAGCCGCAGAAAGGCTTGGCCGTTCTTCCGGGCCCAGCTTTCCAAAACGGTTGCCTTCTGACCGGTCATGTCGGACATAAAGCCGCCGAGGAACACGACGCCCGGCCCGTTGCCGGTTTCGTTGCCCGTCCCGGAGGCCGGGCTGGCCACGTAAGCAAGCCGGGTACCGTCATCGGCGGTGACGAATTCGGGTTCGGGGGCGGCGGAGTTCATGGAGCAGGTACGCGAAAAGCAATGAACGACGTTCCCGAGTCTAGCACCCCGCCCCATGCGGATCACAACGATACGGCGCGCCGCCTGCCGGTCGTGCTGCAGGTCCTGCCCTCGCTCGACGTGGGCGGCGGCGGGGTCGAGCGCAGCGCGATCGACGTGGCCGAGGCGCTGGTGCTGGCCGGCAAGCCGGCGCTGGTCGCCTCGCAGGGCGGCAAGCAGGTGGTCGAGCTCGAACGCCGTGGCGCGCGCCATATCGAACTGCCGCTGGCGTCCAAGAACCCGCTTGTCATCCGCCGGAACATCGCCCGGCTGCGCGAGGTGATCGAACGCGAGCATGTCGATCTGGTCCATGTGCGCTCGCGGGCCCCCGCGTGGAGCGCCCGGGCGGCCGCGCGCGAGGCGGGAGTTCCGTTCGTCACGACGTTTCACGGCACCTATAATTTCGGCACCGGAATCTTCGGCGACCTGAAGAAGCGCTACAACGCCATCATGGTCGAGGGCGACGCCATCATCGCCAACTCGCAGTTTATCGCCGACCATATCGCCGCCAACTACGGCGTCAGCGGGGAACACGTGCATGTCATCCCGCGCGGCATCGACACCGCCAGTTTCGACGCCGAGGGTTTCAACCCGAACCGGATGATCGAACTGGCCAGCAAGTGGCGTGTGCCCGACGGCAACGCCGTGGTGATGCTGCCGGGCCGCCTGACGCGATGGAAAGGCCAGCTCCTGTTCGTCGAGGCCCTGGCGCAGCTCAAGTCCCGGCGCGGGTCGGAGAATTTTCGTGTGACCGGCTTGTTGGTCGGCTCCGACCAGGGGCGAGAAGCCTACCGCGAGGAACTGGAGACACAGATCGACGAGAAAGGCCTCGGCGGCGACGTGCAGATCGTCGGTCACTGCGCGGATATGCCCGCGGCCTACATGCTCTCCGACGTGGTGGTATCGGCCTCTACCGACCCGGAGGCGTTCGGCCGCGTCATCGCGGAAGCCCAGGCGATGGGTCGCCCGGTCGTCGTGGCGGACCATGGCGGCGCGGCGGAACAGGTGATCGAGGGGGAGACCGGCTGGCGCTTCACGCCGGGCAACCCGCAGGCGCTGACCGATGCGCTGGAAACCGCACTTGCGCTCGATGCCGATGCGCGCGCGACATTGGCGGTCCGCGCGGCCGAACACGCGCGGGGCAACTATTCCAAGGCGGGCATGTGCGCGGCGACGTTGCGCGTCTACGCCGGACTTCACGAGGCCGGTAAGCGGTGAACGCGGGCGGGAAACGCATCCTGGTAATCAAGCTCGGCGCGCTGGGCGATATCGTGCAGGCGACCGGTCCGTTCGCGGCCATTCGCGCGCACCATCCCGACGCGCACATCACGTTGCTCACCGGCCCGGCCTATGCCGGCTTTCTCAAAAGCTCGGACTGGTTCGACGAGGTCTGGGAAGACGTGCGGCCCGGCTGGCGTGATCTGCTCGGCTGGCTGCGTGTGCGCCGCCGGCTGAAGCGCGGCCGGTTCGACCGGGTCTACGATCTCCAGACATCGGACCGTTCCAGCGGCTACTTCCACCTGATGTTGCCGGGCCCGCGGCCCGAATGGTCGGGCATCGCCCGGTTCGCGTCCCACCCGCATTCGAACAGGGACCGCGACAACATGCACACCGTCGACCGGCAGGCCGACCAGCTCGCCATGGCCGGCATCGATCGGGTGCCCGCGCCGTCGCTTGAATGGGTCGAAGCCGACGTGTCGCGCTACGGCATCTCCGGGAAGTATGTGCTGATGGTGCCCGGCGGCTCGGCGCACCGGCCGGAGAAGCGCTGGTCGGCGGGGCGCTACACCGAACTTGCCCGGCGGCTCGCCGCAAAAGGCATCACCCCAGTCCTGATCGGCGCGGGGCCGGATGCCCACGCCACCGGCACGGTGGCCTCTTTCTGCGAGGGCTCGCTCGACCTGACGGCGGACACCAGCTTCGCCGAGATCGTCGCTCTGGCCCGTGGCGCTGCGGGCGCGGTCGGCAACGATACCGGCCCCATGCACCTCATCGCCACGGCGGGCTGCCCGTCGGTCGCGCTCTATTCCTTCGCCTCGGACCCGGCACTCTGCGCCCAGAAAGGCCCCGACGTGACCATCATCCGCAAGGACCTGCTGGACGACGTGTCGGTCGATGAGGTTGAAGCGGCGCTCAAGCTGGACTAAATCCCCCGCATGCGCCCGGTTCCGGTTAACCGGGCGTTTGGATTTTCGCGACACAACGGAACCGACATGTCTGACCCCGCACACGCCGACCAGATCACGATCACGCTGCCCGACGGCAGCGCGCGCACCCATGCGCGCGGCGTGACCGGTGCGGACATCGCGGCCGATATCGGACCGGGCCTCGCCAAGGCGGCGCTGGCGGTGAAGGTCGACGGCGAGATCCGCGATCTCAACCGTCCCATTGAGGCCGACGCCGAACTGGCGATCGTCACGATCAAGGACGAGGACGCGCTGGAGCTGATCCGCCACGACGCGGCCCATGTGCTCGCCGAGGCGGTGCAGGAACTGTTTCCGGGCACGCAGATCACCTTCGGTCCGGCAACCGACGACGGCTTCTATTACGATTTCCACCGCGAGGAGCCGTTCTCGACCGAGGACTTCGAGGCCATCGAGAAGAAGATGGCCGAGATCGTCGGCCGTGACGAGGAGATCGTCCGCGAGGTCTGGTCGAAGGACGAGGTTCGCAAGTTCTTCGCCAAGGAAGGCGAGACGTTCAAGGCCGAGTGGGTCGGCGAGCTTCCCGACGCTGAAGACATCACGATGTACCGCCAGGGCGACTGGATCGACCTGTGCCGCGGCCCGCACCTGCCGTCCACGGGCAAGCTGCCCAAGGCATTCAAGCTCATGAAACTAGCCGGCGCCTACTGGCGCGGCGATGCGTCGAACCCGCAGCTGCAGCGCATCTACGGTACGGCGTGGCGGAACGAAAAAGAGCTCAAGTCCTACCTCACCATGCTGGAGGAGGCCGAAAAGCGCGACCATCGCCGCATCGGCCGCGAGATGGGGCTGTTCCATATCCAGGAAGAAGCGGTGGGTTCCGTGTTCTGGCACCCGAATGGCTGGACGCTCTACCAAGCGTGCGAGGACTATATGCGCACGCGGCTCGATGGTGCCGGCTATGTCGAGGTGAAGACGCCGCAGCTCGTTGACCGCGTGCTGTGGGAGAAGTCGGGCCACTGGGAGAAATTCCGAGAGAACATGTTCGTCGCCGAGGTGGACGAGAGCGAACCCGCCTCGCATGGCCATGAGCACGACCACGATGCGCCATCGACGCCGGGCAACCGGATGCTGGCGCTCAAGCCGATGAACTGCCCGTGCCACGTGCAGATTTTTTCAAATTCCGGCATGAAGAGTTATCGCGACCTGCCGCTGCGCATGGCGGAGTTCGGCTCCTGCCATCGCTACGAGCCCTCGGGCGCGCTGCACGGCATCATGCGCGTGCGCGCCTTCACCCAGGACGATGCCCATATCTTCTGTACCGAGGACCAGATCGTCGATGAGACGAAAGCCTTCTGCGAACTGCTGCAGTCCGTCTACAAGGACTTCGGTTTTGAGGAGGTCGCCGTGAAGTTCTCCGACCGGCCCGAGGTGCGCGCCGGCGACGACGCCACGTGGGACCGGGCCGAGAAGGCGCTCATGGATGCGACCAACGCGGCCGGGCTGGAGTTCACGCTCAACCCGGGCGAGGGCGCATTCTACGGCCCGAAACTGGAATTCGTGCTCCGCGACGCCATCGGCCGGGACTGGCAGTGCGGTACCCTGCAGGTGGACTTCGTGCTGCCCGAGCGGCTCGACGCGAGCTACATCGACGAGAGCGGCGACAAGGCGCGCCCGGTGATGCTCCACCGCGCGATCCTCGGCTCATTCGAGCGCTTCATCGGCATTTTGATCGAAAACTTTGCGGGCCGTTTCCCGCTCTGGCTCGCGCCGGTGCAGGCCGTAGTCGCGACGATCACGTCGGACGCCGACGAATACGCCGAGGAGGTCGCGGCCGCGTGCCGGGCCGCGGGGCTGCGGGTCGAGGCCGATCTGCGTAACGAAAAGATCAACCGCAAGGTCCGCGACCATTCGCACCAGCACGTGCCTGCGATCCTTGTCGTGGGCCGCCGCGAGGCCGAGGAGGGCACGGTTGCCGTCCGCCGGCTCGGCTCGAAGGATCAGGAAGTTCTTGCGTTGGCCGACGTGGTCGGCAAACTTAGTGACGAAGCGCGCAGCCCTGCGGGGTGAGGTGCGCGAAACAACGTTATTTGCGTGAATTGCGAGAAGGAGAACAGTAATCGCTAGACGCCCGGTAGACGTGACGCCCCCGAAAAAGGACGGGCCACGGATCAACGAGGATATTTCTGTCGCGCAGGTGCGGCTCGTTGACGAAAACGGAGAGCAGGTCGGTGTCGTTTCGACGGACGATGCTCTGCAGCGCGCCGGCAATGCCGGCCTCGACCTGGTGGAGGTTTCGCCCAACGCCGAACCCCCGGTTTGCAAGATCATCGATTACGGCAAGCTGAAGTACCAGGAACAGAAAAAGAAGAACGAGGCGCGCAAGAAGCAGAAGACGATCGACGTCAAGGAGATCAAGCTTCGCCCCAACATCGACACCCACGATTACGACGTGAAGATGCGCAACGCGCGCCGTTTCATCGACGATGGCGACAAGGTGAAGGTCACCCTGCGCTTCCGTGGACGCGAGATGGCGCATCAGGATCTGGGCGCGCAGGTGCTCCAGCGGGTTCGCGACGAACTCGACGAGATCGCCAAGGTCGAACAGATGCCGAAGATGGAAGGCCGCCAGATGGTGATGGTGATGTCACCGCGCTAGGCCGAAGCCTTCAACGAAGAACACAGAGCCCCGCCCGGAAAACCGCGCGGGGCTTTTGTTTGGGAGCAAGCACCGGCGTTGCAACACTCTCGCTCGTCATTCCTGCGCAGGCAGGAATCCATTGTCGCCGGAGCCCGACCGGGCAACCGCCTGCGTTCATGGGTCCCTGCCTTCGCAGGGACGACGAATACGGCTGTCAGGCGTAACTTCTCGCCAACTCCGAAAGTATCGCCGCCAGCTCCCCTGGCGCTGAAAGCTGCGGCGCGTGGTCCGTATCCAGTGAATACAGTTTTCCGACCGGCGTTTCCGAGTACATCCGCTTCTGCAGCTCGGGAAACACGGACCTGTCCTGCAGGGTCTCGATATAGACCCGCGGTATGCTGCCGAACTTCTCCGCCGACAGTTGCAGCTTCGAACGCCGCCCACCCTCGGGCTGCGGCGTCAGTTTCGCGGCGGCGGCGGCTGCGTCGTCCGGGTCGGCGGTGTTGTAGAACACGTCGACGGCGGAGGCCGGGTCGATCATCGAGGCGTGGTTGTCGTCGGAATAGGTGACGCGCGCGTGGGCGCCGGTCATCCAGTCCTCCCAGGCACGTTCGTAGAAATCGACAATGGAATCCCCGTCCGGCAGCAGGAACGCGCACAGGTAGACGGCGAGCGAGATTTTCTCCGGCCGCAGTTCCGAGACCTGCGATGCCACCGTGCCGCCCATGGAATGCCCGACCACGATCACCGGCGCGTCGGCTTCGTCGATCAGGCCCGCGACGGTCTCCGCGTACAGCATGGTCGTCACGTCGCCCGGCGGCGTCTCGTCATGGCCGTCGCCGGGCAGATCGACCGCGATGGCCCTGTGGCCTCCGGCCTCCAGCAACGGCACCAGCCGCTCCCAGGCCCAGGCCCCCTGCCACGCGCCGTGGATGAGCAGGAACGTCGCCATTCAGTCCTTGTCGGCTTTGAGTCGGGTGGAGGTGTATTTCTCCACGCGGTACGGCCCGGAATAGACCGGCGGATACTTTGGCGGGTTGTCCGCGTCGGTGCAGGTCGGGATGCAGGCGATCTCGGCGTCGTAGTTCGGATGGTGGAAGAACACCACCGACAGCCGGTCCGCCGCGTCGCCCGCGTCGTCCGGTGGGATCGCGACCCGGTGCGGGTTCGAGACGAATCGGTCGTTGGTCCAGCGCATCATCAGGTCGCCGATGTTGATGACGAAGGCATCCGCCGGTGTCGAGACGTCGATCCACGTGCCCGCCCGCGTGCGCACCTGCAGGCCGCCGGGCCGGTTCTCGCTCAGCAGGATCGTGAAGGTGCCGTAATCCGTATGCGTGCCGGCGCGGAGCTGGCCGGGCAGCGGATCGGACTCGGGCGGCGGGTAGCGGATGATCCGCAGCGCACCGATCTGCCGGTCGGTGTAGGCGCGGAAGAAGTCCGGCGGCAGGTCGAGCGCGCGGGCGAAGATTTCCTCAATGATCGCGCCGAGTTGCTCCAGCCGCTTGTAGTAGGCGGTCGCCGCCGCGCGGTACGTGGCCGGCTCCTCGGGATACACATTCTCAATGAAGTGCGCCGCCGCTGCCGGGTCCGTATGATAGGCATCGGCCGGGAAGTCCGGCGGGCCCATGTGGAACACTTCCTTCAGGTCCGGCGGCGTTTCCTCGCCGGACCCGTAGGCGAGTCCCTCGTCGCCGATGGCGCGGTAGCCGCGCGGCACGCCGGGGGTCGGGTGGGTGACGGTGTTCTTTTCGGATGCGGGCCGGGCAAAGAAGGCGCGCGCGTTGTCGCGCAAATTCTCAATGATGTCGGGCTCGACCCCGTGGCCGACGATGGTGAAAAAGCCGATGCCCTCGCAGGCCTCGCGCACCTGCTGGACCACATCGTCATGCTCGCCCGCGAGAAACGGCGCGATATCGATGACGGGGACGGTTTGTTCGCTCATGGCACGATGGTAGCGCGGCAGCCCGCGAGCGTCGAACCCCCACGGTCGTCGTCCCTGCGGCCGCCCTCGCGTCCTGCGCGTTGGCGGAAACAGACCTGGGGAACCATCAACTCAGACGATTGCCCGGCCCGGCATCGGCGTCAATGGACCCTTGCCTTCGCAGGGGTGACGAGCGGGTCTTGCCCCAGCTTCAAGGGCGTCTCTCGAACAACCTCAGGATGAGGGCTCAGTCGTGCAATTTGGTCGGCGCTTCTTACCCCCGCGCTGACCGCGAATGCTGGCCGCCGTCGGCCATGATGACAGTGCCGGACACCCACATCGCCTTCGGGCTGGCGAGGTAGGCCGCGAGCCAGCCCATTTCTTCGGGCTTGCCGGGGCGGCCGCCGGGCAGCGCCTTGTGGGTCTCGCGCCAGCGGGTCTCGTCGCCGAATTCCATGTCCGCGTTGATCTTGGCCTGGCTGACCAGCCGTTCGGTCTCGATGGGGCCGGGGTTGATGCCGACGACGCGCACGCCGTGGTCGAGGCTTTCCGCGCCGAGTGCGCGGGTGAGCTGCATCAGCGCGGCGTTGCCCATGGACCCGGCGATGTAGCCCGCACGCGGGCGCTCCCCGGCCATGCCGATCACGTTGACGATGGCGCCGTCGCCGCGCTCGCACATGCGCGGATAGATTCCCCGGATCAGGCTCACGAAGCCGAAGACCTTCAGGTCCCACGCGCTCCTGATTGTGTCGTTGTCCAGCCGCGACAGGTCGCCCGCGGGGATCGCACCGGCGTTGTTGACCAGGATATCGCAATCTCCGGCGGCGTCGATCAGCTTCGCCGCGTCCGCCTCGTTCGACAGGTCCAGCGCGTGAACCGTCGCCTGCGCGCCGAAGCGTGCGTTCAGGTCGTCGCGCACGGCGTTGAGATCGGCCTCGGTGCGGGAGACGAGGTGCAGCGAGGCGCCTTCTTCGGCCAGTACCTCGGCGACGGCCTTGCCGATCCCTTTGCTCGCGCCCGTGACGATGGCGGTCTTGCCGCTGAGTTCCAGATCCATGCTTCTTCCTCCGGTTATTCTTGGCCCGAACGCTAGTTTTCCGGCCGGGCAAAGGCAACCGAATCACAGGGAAATCAGCCGGATAAGCCCTTGTCAGGGCCGGGCAGCGCCGGTATAACCGCCGCCGTTTCAAAAATAGCGACGGTCTGGCAGGGCGAGTAGTAACGCCCGGGGCAGCCTACCCGTCGAGCACACGCGCAAGCGTCAACCCGCAAAGAGCGAGGACAACAATGCCCAAGATGAAGACGAAGTCTTCGGCGAAGAAGCGTTTCAGCTTCTCGGCGAACGGCAAGATCCGAATGAAACCTTCCGGCATGCGCCACGGCATGCGCAAGCGCTCTCAGTCCATGAAGCGCAAGGCGCGCAAGATCGGCAACATCGCGAAAGCGGATGAGCAGATCATCAAGCCGATGATGCCCTACCAGCGAAAGAGCTAGGCCCATGTCACGCGCAAAAAGCACCGTTCAGCGCCACGCACGGCGCAAGAAAGTCCTGAAGGCTGCCAAGGGCTACCGGGGCCGGAATTCCAAGGTCTATCGCGTCGCGAAAGAGCGGGTCGAGAAGGGCCTGCAGTACGCCTACCGCGATCGCCGGGTGAAGAAGCGGAACTTCCGTTCGCTCTGGATTCAGCGCATCAACGCGGGTGCACGCCAGCACGGCATGACCTATTCGCAGTTCATGGCGGGCCTCAAGCAGGCCGGGATCGAACTGGATCGCAAGGTCCTCGCCGACCTCGCCGTGCGGGAGCCCGACGCGTTCAAGGACATCGTCGAGCAGGCACAGAGCGCGCTGGGCGCATCGTCCTGACGTCGCCGGTCCGCCGAGGCGGAGCCAACGGGTGAACCATGACCGCGCCTGATCCCTCCGAGTTGCAGGAGTCCCTGCTCGCTGACGTGTCGGCGGCGGACAGCCTCGACGCGCTTGAGGCCGTGCGCGTGGCTGCACTCGGCAAGAAGGGTGCGATCACGGCGCAGATGAAGGGCCTCGGCCAGCTCGACGGGGACACCCGCAAGGAAGCCGGCCAGGCGCTGAACCGGGTCAAGGACGCGGTCGCCAACGCCATCGCCGCGCGCCAGGCGGAACTCGATGCCGTCGCGCTCGAAGCGCGGCTGGCGGAGGAGACGGTCGACGTCACCCTGCCGCCGCGCCCGCGCCCCGCGGGCCACCTGCATCCGGTCAGCCAGGTCACGGAGGAGTGCATCGCCATCTTCGGCGAGATGGGCTTCACCGTCGCCGAGGGCCCGGACATCGAGGACGATTTCCACAACTTCACAGCGCTCAACATCCCGCCGGAGCATCCCGCCCGGCAGATGCACGACACCTTCTATCTGGCCGCGGAGGAGGGCCGGCCGGCGCCGGTGCTGCGCACCCACACCTCGCCGGTTCAGATCCGTACGATGGAGACCTCCAAACCGCCGATCCGCATCATCGCGCCGGGGCGCACCTACCGGTCGGACTCCGACGCGACCCACACGCCGATGTTCCACCAGATCGAGGCGCTGGTCGTCGACGAGACGACCCATATGGGCCACCTCAAGGGCTGCATCATCGATTTCTGCCGCGCCTTCTTCGACATACCAGATCTGCCGGTCCGCTTCCGGCCGAGCCATTTCCCGTTCACCGAACCCTCGATGGAGGTCGATATCGGCTGCTCGCGCGAGGGCGGCGAGTTGCGCATCGGCAACTTCGGCGAGGGCGCGGACAACTGGCTGGAGATCATGGGCTCCGGCATGGTCCATCCGAAGGTCCTGGAATATGGCGGCATCGATCCGTCGAAATACCAGGGCTTCGCCTTCGGCATGGGGATCGACCGGATTGCGATGCTGAAATACGGCATCCCTGACCTGCGCACCTTCTTCGACGCCGACATCCGCTGGCTGCAGCACTACGGCTTCGTGCCGCTGGCGGTGCCGTCGATGGTTCGCGGGCTGTAGGGAACTGTGATGGTCGGTCGCCTTTCCCAAGATCGTCACCCCTGCGAAGGCAGGGGTCCATTGACTCAGGCGGTTGCCCGGTCGGGCATCGGCGATAATGGGTTCCTGCCTGCGCAGGAACGACGAGCGAGCGGATCGGAGGCTCTCCGATGAAATTCACCCTCGGCTGGCTCAAGGATCATCTGGAGACGGAGGCGTCTCTCGACGAGATCGTCGAGACGCTCATTCAAATCGGCCTGGAGGTCGACACGGTCGACGACCCGGCGGCCAAGCTGTCGGCATTCCGCGTGGCCCATGTCGTCTCCGCCGAACAGCACCCCGACGCCGACCGCCTGCAGGTCTGCATGGTCGACACCGGCGAGGAGACCGTCCAGGTCGTTTGCGGCGCGCCGAACGCGCGCGCGGGCATGAAGGGTGTGTTCGCGGCGTCGGGCACCTATGTGCCGGGCATCGACCTCGAACTGAAGAAGACGAAAATCCGCGGCGTCGAATCCAACGGCATGCTGGTCTCCGAGCGGGAGATGGGCCTGTCCGACGAGCATGACGGCATCATCGACCTGCCCGAGGATTCGCCCGTCGGCACGCCGTTCGCCCGGGTGCTCGGCATCGACGACCCGGTCATCGACATCGAACTCACGCCTAACCGGCCCGACTGCACGGGCGTGCGCGGCATCGCGCGCGATCTCGCCGCGGCGGGTCTGGGTACACTCAAGCCGTTCGAGGCCGCCGCGCCCGTCAACGGCAGCTACGACAGCCCGGTTACGTGGGCCATCGCGGATGACGGCAACGCCTGCCGGTACGTGGTCGGGCGCCATTTCCGCGGCGTCACCAACGGCCCGTCGCCGGACTGGGTTCAGGACCGCCTGCGCGCGGTCGGCCTGCGGCCGATCTCGGCGCTGGTCGACGTCACCAACTATGTCTCGCTGGATCTCGGCCGGCCGCTGCACGTGTTCGACGCGGGCAAGCTGAAGAACGACACGCTGACCATGCGCCATGCGCGTGACGGTGAGGACTTCAGGGCGCTGGTCGGCGACGACTACACGCTCGACGGCGAGATGACCGTCATCGGTGACGGCGACGTGGCCGAAGGCCTCGCCGGCGTCATGGGCGGGCTCGATTCGAGCTGCACCGAAGAGACCACCGAGGTGTTCCTCGAGGTCGCGCTGTTCGACCCGGTCTCCGTCGCCGCGACGGGCCGCAAGCTGCAGATCGATTCCGACGCGCGCTACCGGTTCGAGCGCGGGGTCGATCCCGAATCCGCCGAATGGGGCGCGGAGGTCGCGGCCCGCATGATCCTCGATTTCTGCGGCGGCGAGACCAGCAAGCCGGTGTCCGCCGGCGCGATGCCCGCGTGGCGGCGAGCGGTCGAGTTGCGGAGCGAACGGGTCGAGACCCTGGGCGGGGTCGATGTGCCCCACGCGCGCCAGGCCGAAATTCTCGAAGCCCTCGGCTTCGAGGTCACGCCGAGCGACGCGGGCGTATCCGCGTCCGTGCCGCCGTGGCGCCCGGACATCGGCGGCGAAGCTGACCTCGTCGAGGAAATCACTCGCATTCACGGCTTCGACCGCATTGCGCCGGTCTCGCTCGACCGAGACACCGCCCTGCCGTCCGTCGCGATCACGCCGGGACAGCGCCGCACGAGCGCCGTCCGCCGCACGCTGGCCGCGCAGGGCCTTAGCGAGGCGGTCACCTGGTCCTTCATGGCCAGCACCCACGCCGAACTGTTCGGCGTGCAGCCGGAAAGCCTGCGCCTCGCCAACCCGATCTCGTCCGAGCTCGACGCCATGCGGCCGTCGATCCTCGCCAACCTGCTGCAGGCCGCCGGCCGCAACGCCGACCGCGGTTTCGCGGATACTGGCCTGTTCGAACTCGGCCCGGCCTATGTCGACGCCACGCCCGACGGTCAGCTCCTGGTCGCGGCGGGCGTGCGCCACGGCAACGCCCATCCGGCCCACTGGTCCGGCAGTGCCCGCGCCGCCGACGCGCTCGACGCCAAGGCCGACGCCATGGCCGCGCTGGAAGCCGCTGGCGCACCGGTCGGCAACCTTCAGGTGAGCCGTGACGCGCCGGACTATTTCCACCCGGGCCGCTCAGCGGGGCTACGCCTCGGCAAGAACGTGCTCGCCTGGTTCGGGGAAATCCACCCGGCGGTGCTGCGCGGCCTCGACGTGCGCGGCCCGGCGGTGGGTTTCGAGGTGTTTCTCGACACGGTCCCGCCGGCCAAGAAATCGAAGAAGGGCGGCGGCGCGGCCCGCCCGCCGCTGCACCTGTCGGCCTTCCAGCCGGTCACCCGCGACTTCGCCTTCCTGGTCGACGCGGACGTGCAGGCCGGCGACCTGCTCCGCGCCGCGCGCGGCGCCGACCGTGACCTCATCTCGGACGTGTCCCTGTTCGACGTCTACGAGGGCAGGAACATGGAGCCGGGCAAGAAGTCGCTGGCGATCCAGGCGACCCTTCAGCCGGTCGAGGCCACGCTCACCGACGCCGAAATCGACGAGATTTCAGCCAAGATCGTCGCGGCGGTCGAGAAGTCGACGGGCGGGACGCTGCGGGGTTAACCGGAAACTGTCCACGGACCGCTGTGGATAAGATGACGGTTTGGCGACATTGATGACAGAGCTTTGTGACAAACTGTGGATAGCGGCTCGAAAATACATAACCATATGATATTTAAATAGAAAAAGTATGATCCTGACTGTCGTATATTGTGGGTAATCTTATGAAAACGATTCGTTGTTTCCCGAATATGACAGTTATCCCCATGTGTCACATTGTGTATGACAGCGAATATGACAGCCCCTGTTCCTGAATTGTTCCCCGCTCGATGACAGATCTTTCCCACATCCGCAATTTTTCGATCGTCGCCCACATCGACCATGGCAAGTCGACCCTGGCCGACCGGCTGATCCAGGAGACTGGCGGGCTGACCGAGCGGGAGATGTCCGAGCAGGTGCTCGACAATATGGAACTCGAGCGCGAGCGGGGGATCACCATCAAGGCGCAGACGGTGCGCCTGACCTACACCGCGAAGGACGGCGAGACCTATCACCTGAACCTGATGGACACGCCGGGCCATGTGGACTTCTCCTATGAGGTCTCGCGCTCACTGGCCGCGTGCGAGGGCGCGCTGCTGGTGGTCGACGCCAGCCAGGGCGTGGAAGCCCAGACCCTCGCCAACGCCTATCTCGCCATCGACGCCGACCTCGAACTGGTCCCGGTCCTCAACAAGATCGACCTGCCGGCGGCCGAACCCGACCGGATCAAGCAGCAGATCGAGGATGTGATCGGGCTCGACGCGTCCGACGCGCTGGAGATTTCCGCCAAGACGGGGCTCGGCATTCCCGATGTGCTCGAGGCGGTCGTCACCAGGATGCCGCCGCCCGAGGGCGAGGCTGACGCCGACCTGCAGGCGCTGCTGGTCGACAGCTGGTACGATCCTTATCTGGGCGTGGTCGCGCTGGTCCGCGTCAAGCACGGCGTCCTGAAGAAGGGCCAGAAGATCCGCATGATGTCGAACGGCCGCTCCTACCCGGTCGACCGCGTCGGCGTGTTCACGCCCGCGCGCACCGAGACCGGCGAGCTCGGGCCCGGCGAGATCGGCTTCATCACGGCGTCCATCAAGACCGTCGCCGACTGCAACGTGGGCGACACCATCACCGACGACCGCAAGCCCGCCGCCGAACCGCTGCCGGGCTTCAAGCCGTCGGTGCCGGTGGTGTTCTCCTCGCTCTACCCGGCGGACACGTCGGAATACGAGGAGCTTCGCGAGGCGCTGGGCAAGCTGCACCTGAACGACGCCAGCTTCGAATACGAGGCCGAGAGTTCCGCCGCGCTGGGCATGGGTTTCCGCTGCGGCTTCCTCGGCCTGCTGCACATGGAGATCATCCAGCAGCGGCTGGAGCGCGAGTTCGACCTTGAGATCATCGCGACGGCGCCGTCGGTCGTCTATCACATCACCCTGACGGACGGAGAGGAGATCCAGCTCCACAACCCGACCGACTACCCGGACGTGACGCGCATCGACACCATCGAGGAGCCCTGGATCAAGGCCTCGATCATGGTGCCCGACGACTATCTCGGCGCGGTGCTCCAGCTCTGCACCGAGCGGCGCGGCGAGCAGCTCGATCTTACGTATGTGGGCGGGCGCGCCATGGCGGTCTACCGCCTGCCGCTCAACGAGGTGGTGTTCGATTTCTACGACCGGCTGAAGTCGATCAGCCGCGGCTACGCCAGCTTCGACTACGAGATGGACGAGTATCGCGAAGGCAATCTCGTGAAGGTCGACATCATGGTCAACGGCGACGTGGTCGACGCGCTGGCGATGGTGGTCCACCGCGACCAGGCCGAATCCCGCGGCCGCCACCTGTGCGAGCGGCTGAAAGACCTGGTGCCGCGCCAGCTCTTCAAGGTGGCCCTGCAGGCCGCCATCGGCGGCAAGGTCATCGCCCGCGAGACCCTCGGCGCGATGCGCAAGGACGTCACGTCGAAATGCTACGGCGGCGACATCACCCGCAAACGCAAGCTTCTGGAGAAGCAGAAGGCGGGCAAGAAGAAGATGCGCCAGTACGGAAACGTCGAGATCCCGCAGTCCGCCTTCATCGAGGCGCTCAGGATGGGCGACGAGTAGGCCAAACGTTTTCAACCCCCACGGACCTGATCCGATTGTCGACGATCGACCTCATGCTGAGCTTGTCGAAGTATGGGGTCGTCACCCTCGCCCTTCGTCAAGCTCAGGGTGAGGGTTCATCCTGACAGAGATGCCCGGGTCAAGCCCGGTCATGACGGACGTATGAATTGCCTCGTCATTGCGAGGAGCATCGCGACGAAGCAATCCAGCCTTGCGCTCACGGCGCTCTGGATTGCCGCGGCCCCTTGGGCCTCGCCATGACAGCGGCGTTCCCGGTTTACCGGAACATCCCTGTCTTCGGTGCGCGCCGGCGGAACAGCCAGGTCAGCACGAGCCCCGGAACGCCGAACACGAGCAGCGCCGGCCAGGTCAGGATCGTCGAGATCACCGGGTGCCAGAGCCACGGCCCGATAAAGGGAATGTGCCGGGCAATTGCGGGTTCGGCGAGTTGCAAACTGTCCTGATGCAGGCGGAACCAGAGTTCGCCGGCCGCGATCAGCGTCAGCGAGCCCGCGTCGATGCTCGCCATCACGTCGCGCACAAGCACGGCGACGGCGACAATCAGAAATATCCAGCCGATGATACGACCGACAATCATGGCCTTTGGGGCCTCGCGTTTCCGTTTTTCTTTTTTGTTGGCGTCGTCATACTTAACCGCACTGTTCGCGTCGGACACAACCCTTACTCCTGTTGGAATTCGTAAAAGCGCTACTGGTTGCCAGCGGGGCGCGGGTTCGGCTATTCACTGCCGGCGTGCCGGAGGGGTGGCCGAGTGGCTGAAGGCGCACGCTTGGAAAGCGTGTATGCGGGCAACCGTATCGAGGGTTCGAATCCCTCTCCCTCCGCCATTCGCCTTCGCTGCTCCGCAGCTTCGGCGGAATGCGCGATTTCGCGAAATGCCACTTCTGAAGTTTGCTCTTGAACCGGTTCCATCACCCTGCGAACACCTCGCATTCGCGGGCTATTCCCGGATTGGCATCAAGTCGTCGTGAACACTGCACCATTGTGCTGAGCCTTATCGGCTGGACCAGCAAGGACACAAGGCCATGATCGTCATCACCACGCCCACGGGCGATATCGGCGCGCGTGTCTTGGCCCACGTGCTGGACGCCGGAACAGACGTTCGGGTGATCGCGCGTGACCCCTCAAAGCTTCCGGACGATCTCGCCGGGCACGTCGAAGTGATCGAGGGCTCCCATGCCGATCCTGATGTGATCGGGCGCGCCCTGTCCGGGGCCGAGTCCGTTTTCTGGCTGCCACCGGGCGGCCCCGCCAGCCCGAGCGCCGAAGCGGCCTATGTCGATTTTTCCCGGCCTTTCTGCGGCGCGCTGCCGTCCTCCAGCGTGACCCATGTCGTCGGGGTCTCGGCATTGGGCCGCGGATGGCCGAAGCCCGCCGGTCACGTCACGGCAAGCCTGCGAATGGACGACATGATCGGCGACACCGGGGTGAACTACCGCGCGCTCGCCTGCGGCTCGCTGATGGGCAACATCGCGCGCCAGGCGGGGCCGATCGGCGGCGAAGGCGTTTTCTTCGAGCCGTCCCCCGGCGATCTGAAACTGCCTCATGTGGCGGGCGCCGACGTGGCCGCCGAGGCGGCGCGTCTCCTTCTCGCGCCGGACTGGCGGGGCGTGGCGGAGGTGCCGCTGTTCGGGCCGGAGGATCTGACCTTCGAGGAAATGGCGGCGATCATGTCGGCCGTTCTTGGCCGCCCGGTCCGGTTTCAGGAGATTCCGATGGAGGGGTTCGCGGATGCGATTCGCTCGAAGGGCGCGAGCGAGGGCATGGTTCATGCCTACGTTGAAATGCTCACCGCGAAAAATGAGGGCATGGACACGCGGGCCCGGCCGGGTGAACCCGGCGCGACGCCGACGACCTTCCGCCAGTGGTGCGAAGATGAACTGCGTCCGTTGATTACCGGCTGATTGTCTCAGCGTCATCGTGATCGCTACCGGTGTTTGATAGGCTGCAGGCCTCTCAATGCCGCGCGAAGGAATTACCACGATGGCCCTGCACGACAAGAACACGATCCGTCATCAGATCGATGACGAGCTCTATGCGTCCTCCGACCTGGCGGTCAGCGTGCCGAAGTACCGGTTTCCTGCGGACGAGCAGAACCCGCGTCACGCCTACGCGCTGGTGCATGACGAGCTGATGCTCGACGGCAACGCCCGCCAGAACCTGGCCACCTTCTGCCAGACCTGGGAGGAGCCGGAAATCCATCAGCTGATGGACGAGTGCATCGACAAGAACATCGTCGACAAGGACGAGTACCCGCAGACCGCCGAGATCGAGGCGCGCTGCGTGCACATGCTCGGTGACCTTTGGAATTCGCCCCATGCGGAAAACGCCATCGGCTGCTCGACCACCGGGTCGAGCGAGGCGGCGATGCTCGGCGGGATGGCCATGAAACGCCGCTGGGAGGCGCGGCAGAAGGCGGCGGGCAAACCGATCGACAAGCCGAACCTCATCACCGGCCCGGTCCAGATCTGCTGGCACAAGTTCACTCGCTACTGGGATATCGAGCACCGCGAGATTCCGATGGAGGAGGGGCACTACCAGATGACCCCGGAAGATGTGATCGCGCGCTGCGACGAGAACACCATCGGCGTCGTGCCGACCCTCGGGGTCACGTTCACGGGCACCTACGAGCCCGTGAAAGACGTCTCCGATGCGCTCGATGCGTACCAGGCCGATACCGGCATCGACATCCCCATCCACGTCGACGGGGCCAGCGGCGGGTTTCTCGCGCCGTTCTGCGCGCCGGATCTGGAATGGGATTTTCGCCTGCCG
The DNA here is from genome assembly GCA_965222215.1 of Alphaproteobacteria bacterium. Classification (GTDB taxonomy): domain Bacteria; phylum Pseudomonadota; class Alphaproteobacteria; order UBA6615; family UBA6615; genus JABJAG01. Next base: position 327,616 of record OZ244931.1, read on the forward strand.
CGGGTGCGCTCGATCAACGCGTCGGGCCATAAGTTCGGGCTCGCACCGCTGGGTGTTGGCTGGGTCCTCTGGCGGGAGGAGGCCGACCTGCCGGAGGAAATGATTTTCTGGGTGAACTATCTCGGCGGCAATATGCGCGACATCGCGCTAAACTTCTCGCGGCCGGGCGGGCAGGTCGTGGCCCAGTACTACAATTTCCTCCGGCTCGGCCGGGAGGGCTACGCGAAGATCCACAACGCCTGCTATGCGACGGCGCAGTTCCTTGCGGAAGAAGTGGCCAGGCTCGGGCCGTTCGAGGTGATCTACAACGGCGATGCCGCGGGTGGCATTCCTGCGCTGTGCTGGAAGATGAAAAACGGCGTCGATCCCGGGTTCAGCCTGTTCGACTACGCCGACCGGCTGGCGAGCCGGGGCTGGCAGGTGCCGGCGTATACGCTCCCGGCGAATTGCCAGGACCAGGCCATTCAGCGGATTCTCGTGCGCCACGGCGTCAGCCGGGACCTCGGATCGCTCCTGCTCGAAGACATGAAACGGGCAATGGAATATTTCGATCAGCATCCCGTCCATACCCAAATGGGGGCGGATGAGGCTTCGGGCTTCCACCATTGACCGGTCGGCGGAATGCCGCCGGCCCGATAGAAAGCATTTTGTCCATCGCTGCTTTGGGCGATGGCGTGTGAGTGATAGTCAAAGTTCCCGGGGCCAGGATTATCGAGGGCCGCGAGATACCGGCAGGTGTCTTGCGGGAGCTGATCCATGGATACCAGGTTTGACTTTCGCGCGTTCGTGTTCGCGCTCACGGCATGCGCCTTTCTCGGGATTTCCCTTCCGGATGCCCAGGCCCAGACGCAGGGCGGTGGTGGCGGCGGAGGCGGTGCGGGGGGCGAGGAGACCGGGGACAAGGCGGGCTCCGACGTGGTCAGCCGCCAGCTCGGGCAATTCAGTGTCACGAATTTTGCCGGTTTCGTTGGCCGTCAGATCTCACGCGCGGGCGGAAATCTCGGGGCGCTGATCCTGACGGTCGATCTTCCTGTGGATGCCCGCGGCCAGCGCGGCGCACCGGCGGGCGATACGTTCGACCGGATGGCGGGCTGGGCGAATTTCGCTGACACGGACCTCGAGGAAGATGTGGTCGCGACCCGGTACGAGGGCGACCTGCGGAACTATATCCTTGGGCTCGATTATCAGGTCGACGACCGGACGCTTGCGGGCATGGCGTTCGGCCTTGAGCGCGGAGAGATTGCGACCCTCTTCAACGGGGGAACCCTCAATCTTGACGGAAAAACGGTCTCTCCCTACGTCAGTTACCGCTTCGACGACCGGTGGAGCGCGGACGCAATCCTCGGATATACCCGCGGTGATATCGACCAGGTCCGTTTTGCGGGCGCGACGCCGGTCACGAGCGATACGACCTTCGATCGCTATTTTGCGCAGGTGAACGGCAACTACGTCACGCCCGTACCCGACGTGGACAACCTGCTTCTGTCGGGCCAGCTCGGCTACACACATGCATTCGAGAAAATCGACGCATTCACCGAATCGAACGGCACCGATATCGCGGGGAAGAGCAATCCGTTGAGCCAGGTTCAGCTGGCGCTGCGCGGCGGCTATAGCCTGTTCGATATCGCCGACGGATGGGTTTTCCATCCCTATGCGGGATTGCGCTACCTGTTCGAACTGAATTCGAACACGGTCGATGTCGGCGCGGGCCAGACGGCGCACCCGAACGACCGGAACGAAGGCCAGTTCGCGCTGGGCGTGGACGTTTTTTCCGGCTCCCGGCTGAGCGGGAATTTCGAGTTTACCCGCAGTTTTGCCCGTCGGGACTTCAACAGCACCGTCCTGTCCGTCAATCTGCGCTGGGCGTTCGCGGCCCCCGAATAGCCTGCGCGAAGGTCCGCGGTCGACCGGCCGGACGGCGGCCGGTTCCGGTGCGGATTCCCCCTGAAAACTCCTCGAAATCGATGGATTCGAAGCGATTCTGGGCGCCAGTACGGGGCGTTGAGACAGAAATCACTCTTGACGCCACTTACTCATGTGATACGGAACCAGTGAAGTTGCTTGGGGCAAGAGGGGGTGACCGCGCAACGCGGCCAATTTTGCGAATGTTTTCAAATTTATATCTGCGCGCGGCGACCATCGCGCTTCCGGTGTCCGTGGCGTTTGGCGTGGCGGGTACATCCGCCCTGGCGTCGCCGAACAATAACGAGACCGAGTTTCAGCCGGGTTCCGAAGTTGTCGATCAGCAGATCAGCAAGACGAGCATCACGAACTTCGCCGGGTTTGTCGGGCGGCAGATTTCGCGCACGGGCGGTAATCTGGGTGCGCTGATTTTGACGGTGGACCTTCCCGAAGGCGCGCGCGGGCAGCGTGGCGCACCGGCGGGTGACGAGTTCGACCGGATGGCCGGCTGGGCAAACTTCGCCGATACCGACCTCGAGGAAGACGTGGTCGCCACCCGCTACGAAGGCGATCTTCGCAACTACATCCTCGGTATCGACTACCAGGTCGACGACCAGACGCTGGCGGGCGTGGCCTTCGGGCTGGAGCGCGGGGAGATTTCGACTCTCTTCAATGGCGGGACGCTCAACTTGGACGGCAAGACCATCTCGCCCTATGTAAGCTATCGCTACGACGATAACTGGAGTGCCGATGCACTGGTCGGTTACTCCTATGGTGACATCGATCAGGTCCGTTTCGTCGGTGCGACACCGGTGACCAGCGACACCACATTTAACCGTTACTTCGCACAGGTGAACGGCAACTACGTGACGGCCGTTCCGGGCGTGGACAATGCGCTGCTATCTGGCCAGCTCGGCTACACCTACGCGATCGAGAATATCAACGCATTCACGGAGTCGAATGGTGGTGCCGTGACCGGCAAGAGCAATCCGCTCAGCCAGGTACAGTTGGCCGTACGCGGCGGGTACAGCTTCTTCGACATTGCCGACGGATGGGTTTTCCATCCCTATGCGGGCCTGCGTTACCTGTTCGAGCTGAACTCGAACACGATCGATGTGGGGCCGGGCCAGGCGGCGCATCCGAACGATCAGAACGAAGGCCAGTTCGCGCTGGGCGTTGATCTGTTCTCCGGATCGCAGCTGAGCGGCAACTTCGAGTTCACGCGCAGCTTTGCCCGGCAGGACTACAACAGTACGGTCCTGTCCTTCAATTTGCGCTGGGCGTTCGGCGCACCCGAATAGGCCGGCGTTGGTTGCCCGCCGGTGGATGCGCTATCCTGACCGTGTGAGGAACCGACCATGAACTGGATTCGCATCTTTGGATCGTTGCTTGCCGGCCTGCCCATGCTGGTGGCCGGCAGCGCGTTTGCCGCGCAACTTGTCGTCATCGGTGTCTCCGGGAGTGACCTGAAACCCGGCGACGTGGTCGACGGCGACGCGGAGCTGACCTTACCCGACGGCGCCAAACTGACACTCATCGGCGAGGACGGAACGCCCGTTCAGCTCGCGGGGCCCTACAAGGGCGTACCGGGGGGCGGTTCGGGATCGGCGTCCGGCGGTGGAAACGTCGTGGGCGCGCTGGCGCAGCTCTTCAGCACGGGCGGGACGACCGATACCAGTCTCGGTGTGACGCGCGCGGGCGGATCGGGCGATGCGGCGGTGCCCAGCGCTTATGCCATTCCCGTGGACGCCTCGGGCGATTTCTGCGTTCTCGGGGGAAGTCCGACTTTCCTCTGGCGTGTCGATGCAAACGAAGCGGCGCCGGTCGTGCTGCGCGCGGCGGACGGGACCTGGCAGGGCCGTCAGCAGTTTGCCGCCGGTCAGGATCGGCTGCCCCTGCCGCCGAACTTCCCCGGCGCGTCCGAGCAGGCCTTCAAGCTGACCTTCGGCGCGCAGGTCTCGGATATCGTTCTGCACAAGGCGCCGGCGGGCCTGAACAATTCAGGCCTGCGCGCGGCCTGGCTCGCCCGCAGCGGGTGCGACCTGCAGGCCCGGGCGCTGCTGGCCTCGCTTCAGTAGCGCAAAACTTCTCTAGCCGCCGGTTGCGCTGGCGATCTTGAAGTCCCGGCCGACCTGGAGCGCGACGGGCTGCTGGCGAGTGGTGTTGTTTTCCTGCGCGAGTTGCGTGACGCGGTCGCGCACATAATCGACAAGCTCGCCGACCGTCACGGCTCCGTCGCGGCTGCCCGCATCGGCGGCGCCGCGAAGCCCTTCCAGTGCGGCGAAGGTGAACAGCCCGTGCCCCAGGCTCGACAGTTCGGTCGCCAGCTGCGCGTTGTCGGCGGATGCCACGACATGGACCCCCGAGGTGCGGGAGAGGAGCCGCAGCGATTTTCGCTCGTCGAAGCCGCGGAAGGCCTCCAGCGCCGCGCCGGACTTGCAGGTGTCGATCATGACCAGTACGTTCCGCGCGCCGATCCGCAGCGCGCGTTCCTGGAGGTCGGCCGAGGAGAAGCCCTCGCGGCGCAGCATGTCCGAGTTCGTGGTGTCGGTCAGTTCGTGCGGCACGAAGAACCAGTCGCGGTCGACCGCTTCGCCGTGCCCGGCGAAATAGACGATCACCGCATCCTCGGGCTTCGTGTCGCGCACGAGGTCGAAGACTCCCTGGATGCCGTCGCGCGTCGCGGCCTCGTTGTAGACCTCGTGGACGCGGACCTGCTGGAAGGGGCCGCGCCGGATATCCTTGAAGAATTCCGCGACGCCGCGCCCGTCGAGAACGCCGTAGTTCAGGTTCAGCGACGGGTTGCGGTAGGTGTCGATGCCGACGACGACCAGGTGCAGTGTGCCCGCGCCGCCGCCCTCGGACTGGCTGGCGGTGAAGGTTGCGGGCTTGCTCTCGACCTGCGCCTTGTTGAGCGCGACGGCCTGGAACACGTTGCGGCCCGCGATCAGCGGGACTTTCAGCCGCAGTTCGTGCTTCGCCGGTTCTTTTTCTTCGTCGATGACCTCGACCCCAGCCGTTTCCGGGCCGACGATCTTGCCGTTGTGGTAGAGCCGGAGTTCCTCGACGCCGCCGCTCTTGTCGTTCTCGGCCACGACGGTCAGGTCGATGGCCGGGCGGCCGTCCAGGGTCGTCGTGCCGTTGTCGGAAATCTCGACCGTGGGCGGTACCGGGAACCCTTCGGAGATGCTCTCGCGGCCGCGCACGCTCTGCGCGCCGTCCTCGACCAGACGGGTCAGCACGCCGGGCTCGTAGTCCTGCTCGATCCGCTGGTCGAGCTCGAAGCTGCCCTCGCTGGTCTGCCACTGGACCGAGTTCACGCCGCCGGGAGAGCCGTCATAGGCGCCCGACGCATCCGCGACGACCCAGCCCGAATTCGTCGAGATCACCTGCGCCAGCTGCTCGCCCGTCGGCAGGTCCCACACGCGCGACGTGCCGTCGATGCTCGCGGTATGCAGGAACTGGTTCGTCGGCTCGAAGGCGAGATGGCGCACCGCGCCGCCGTGCCCGCGAAAGGCGCGGGTCTCCTCGCCGGTCGACAGGTCGTAGAGGCGCACCACCGCGTCCTCGCTGCCGACCCCGACGAAATTCCGCCGTCCGTTCACCGCGACGGTCAGCGGGGTCGAGCTGCCGCGGAAGGACTGGCGCTGTGCGCCGTCGCGCCGGTCACGGACGATGATGTCGCCGTCGGCGTCGGTGCTGACGATCAGGTTGCCGGTCTCGTCCAGCGCGAGCGCGTTGACCGTGGAATCGTGGCCCGTGAAGGTCTGGAGCGCCCGCGCGCCCGCGATATCCCAGGTGCGCACGGAGCCGTCGTCGCCGCCGGTTACGAGCGTCCTGCCGTCGGTGGAGAGCGCCATTGACGTGACCGCGCCGACATGCCCGGACAGGTCCGCCCGGCGGTTCCTGCTCTCGATATCCCAGATGCCGATCCGCCCGTCGGCGCCGGCGGTGATCAGGTTCCGGCCGGCCTCGTCGAGCGCCACGCCCGCGACCCCGCCCGCATGGGCGTCGAAGGAGGCGATCTCGCGGCCGTTGGACAACTGCCACACCCGTGCGCGGCCGTCCTCGCCGCCGGTGGCCAGGAAGGTGTCGCGCGCGCCGATGGCGAGGTCGGTGATCGTGCCGTCATGGGCCTGGATCTTCGCCGCCTCGCGCCCGAATTCGAGGTCCCAGATCCGGACCGATCCGTTGCCGAGACCGGTCACGAGAAACCGCGGCGAACTCAGCGCCAGCGAGTGTACCTCGATCGCCTCGCCCGGCTTGATGACCAGGCGCGCGTTGCGGGCCAGGCGGATATTGGTCTGGATACCCCGCGTGATCCGGTCGGTCTGGACGCGCAGGGTCGGAATCTGGATGCCCTGCGCCTCCGCGGTCTCGGGTTGGGGGCCGATGCCCGATACCGCCAGCGCCACGATGGGCGCGGCGAGCATCGCTGCCGTCGCAAGTTGCCGGAACTTCATGTCGCTCTCCGTTTCCTTCGAAACGATATCATAGGGCAATGGTTGCGTGGATCAGTGACACCGGTCACATCGCGTTGAGCGTCGGGGCGGCCTTTCAGGCATTGCCCGGTCAGGCGGCGAGCATCTCCGCCGCGATCTTTTCCGCCATCATGATCGTCGGGATGTTGGTGTTGCCGCGCGGCAGGCTCGGCATCAGCGATGCGTCCACGACGCGCAGCCCCGCCACGCCGTACACCCGGCCCTGCGGGTCGGTCACGGCGTCCGGGTCGTCGGTCGCGCCCATCCGGCAGGTGCAGCCGGGGTGGAAAACGCCCGCGACCGACTTGTCGACGATCTCGCCCAGCATGTCCGGGTCCCGCGCCAGCTTTTGCACATCGACACCCGGTTCCGACAGGGAGGCCAGCGCCGGGCGGCCGATGGCGGGGATTGTGTCGAACAGGCCGGCCAGGATCTTCGCGCGCAGCGTGTTCGACAGGGTGATGTCGTTGAGCGCGCGCATCCGGTTGGGCCGGGAGACCGGCACCGCGCAATGCCACAGCGGCCGGACGTCGTCGGACATCAGGATATCGACGACCCGGCGCACCCCGTCGGTCAACGCGGCGCGGTCGCGCGGGTCGCTCAGGTAGTTGAAGACGATCCGCGCGGGCGTGCCCGGGTCGGCGTCGGTCAGAGTAACCGCGCCGCGCGAGCCGGGCTTGAGCACCGTCGGCACCAGCGCGCCGATCCGCCGGCCCAGCGCGTGCCAGCCGATCTTGCTGCTGATCGACACGCTCATGTCCAGCGGCCCGTTGCCCTCGACACCCGAGGAATAGCGGTAGGTCGCGATCGAATGGGATTTCAGCCCGAAAGGCTGGGCGGCGTCGCGTTTCAGCTGGGCGGCGATATAGACCACCTGGTGGTTCTGCAGGTTGGCGCCCATGCCGGGCCGGTCGGCGATCACGCTGATGCCGCTGGCTTTCAGCTCGTCGCCCGGGCCGATCCCGGCGCGCAGCGCGATGGCGGGCGATTGCAGGGCTCCGGCGCACAGGATCGTCTCCGCGCCCCGGAACCGCTGCGGCGCGCCGTCGACGGTCGCGTCGACACCGGTGATGGTTTGTCCATCCACGGCCAGCCGGTCGACGGTCGCGCCGGTGACGATGGTCAGGTTGTCGCGCGCGCGCGTATCGGCATCCAGATAGCAGATTGCCGTCGAGGCCCGCTTGTCCTCGAACCGGCTCAGCGGCAGGCCGCCCACCCCCTCGCGGAAATCGCTGTTGAGGTCGAGCGTGTCGGGCAGCTGCCGGTGGCGCGCCCAGTTCGCCACGCCATCGACGAAGGGCGGCCACTGGTCGCGCGGCACCCGGCGGATGGGGATCGGTCCGTCGTGTCCGTGGGTCTCGCCGGTCTCGTCGGTGTCTTCTTCCAGCTTGCGGAAATACGGCAGCACGTCGTCCCACGACCAGCCGCGCGCGCCCTCCACGTCCCATGCGTCATAGTCGTCGGGCATGCCGCGCAGCGCGACCATGCCGTTGATCGACGAGGTGCCGCCCATGATCCGGCCCTGCCGGAAGGGCGCGGCAGGGGAATCGTCCGCCCCGCGCGCATGGCCGCGGATCGTCTTCCAGGCGTAGGCCGGGTTGAAATAGGACATCGGGTAGGTGTCGAGGACGTCGTCCGGCTCCTTGCCGGGCGGGGTGTCCTGCCCGGCCTCCAGCAGCAGCACCCTGTTGGACGATTTTGCGGACAGCCGCGCGGCCATCACGCAGCCGGCCGAGCCGGCGCCGACAATGATGTAGTCGAACTGCGTTTCGGGATTGTCGTTCACCCGTCGTCCCCCTGCCGGGGCATCTCCCCGCCGAGGACCTTGACCTCGCGCTGCGGGAACGGGATCTCGACGCCCATTTCCTTCAGCGCCAGCCAGATCATCAGGTACAGGTCGCCGCCGACGCGGTTCTTGCCGTCGTCGATGCCCTCCATCCAGAACTCCACGAGGATCATGATGCCTGAATCCGCGAAGCCCTCGATCTCGGCATCGGGGCGTTCCTCAAGGGGATATTGCTCGCCGGAAAGCACCTGCGGGTGCGTGGCGCAGACCTCGCGGATGCGCTCGAACATCGGCTCCAGGTCGGTCTTGTAGGCGACCTCGAAATGCAGGGAGTAGCGCTGCTTCTTGTTGTTGTGGGTCCAGTTGGTGAACGCGGTCGTGATGAACTGCTCGTTGGGCACCATGATGTCCTTGCCGTCGAACGTCTCCAGCGTCGCCGAGCGCATGGTGAGTTCGCGCAACGTGCCGCCGCGGCCGTCCTCCAGTTCGATGTAGTCGCCGATGGTGATGGTCCGGTCGAGCAGGATGATGATGCCTGAAATGAAGTTCGACGCGATCTGTTGCAGGCCGAAGCCCAGGCCGACACCCAGCGCGCCGCCGAACACGGCCAGTGCCGTCAGGTCGATGCCCATCACGTTCAGCAGCAGCAGGAAGATGACGACGAAGACGCCGATCTCGAACAGCTTGGCGATGACCTCGCGCGTCCCGGCGTCGATGTTCGCCTGGTTCCGGATCACCCGCTGGCCGGTGATATTGGAGACCCGGGCCAGCCAGAGCAGGACGACGCCGAAGATCAGGGTCCGCATGATCGCGTACAGCGTGACGCGGATGTTCCCCACCTCGATCGCGATGCCGTCGAGATGGGCAATGACATCGTCCAGCAGCCCGAGCATGAACAGGATCGCGATGGGCACGCCGATCCATTTCAGGATGCGGATCATCGCCACGCTGCTCAGGAAATGGTTGGCGATGCTGAAGGCCAGGATCACGAAGGCGATGCCCTGGGCGCCGCGGACCAGCCAGGCCTCGCCCAGCAGGCTATTGGTGATCGGCGTCGCGAAGCCGAGCGCGAACGCGCAGGCGATGGGCAGCAGCAGCACATGCATCGCATGCACTTTCCGGCGCAGGTCCAGCAATGTGCCGGCGCTCGGTTCCTCGCGGAAAATCCTGATACGGCTGATGATGTAGGTCGCGAACACCCACCCCACGATGAGCGCAACGACGACAATCGTCCCCTGGCTGTACAGGGTCGGGTCGGTCGCGTTGTCGGCGACGGATTGCCAGGCCGCTTCCAGCCATTCGCGCGCCGTATCGATAAACTTGTTCGCGTCTTCCATCAGGGGGTGCTCCGGCCCGCGTTCGGACAGGTTTATACGTCAAAACGTGGAAGGCTGTCCTAGGCTTCCCGAAAGGTCACGCCGCGCCGGCCGTAGGCGTCGATGACATCCTGGCCGAACCGCCCCCGGATCAGCTCGGTGACCTCCGGCGGCATGGAGATGTCGTTATAGTCGTCGCTGGATTCGCCGGTGATGACCACCAGCAGCCGCGCGTCGTCGTCGGAGATGTTCTCGAACTGCCGGTCCACGCCGGGCGGCACCGAGATCATATCGAACGGCTCCAGGTCGATATGCTCGCGCCCGCCGTCGCCCCAGCGGATGCGGAACCGGCCGGTCAGGCACATGAAGTTCTCCACCGTGTGATGGTGGGCGTGCAGCAGCGGCTTGTCGCCCGGCGGGCATTCCGCGACCAGCACGCTGATATGCTCCGGCCCGGCGATGGCGGCGTTGTGGGCCATCGGGCCGCCCTGGTTCTCCGGCGCCATCAGCAGGTAGAGGTTTTTCGCGGCGACAAGCTCGCGGCATTCGCGCGGCACGCCGATGGCGTCGCCCGACGTGGCCGACAGCGGCTGCATGTCGCCCAGCCGCGCGATGCGTGTCTCCATGGTGGCCGCGTCGACCTCGATGGGGGCCGGCACCTTCGGGCCCTCGACCTTGCCGTCGGCGTTGCGCCACGCCACCCCGATCCTGTTGTAGCCGTCGATCACGGCCTGCCCGAAACGTTCGCGCATCATCGCCGTCTCGCCCGGCGGCATGGAGATATCCGCGAAGTCCTCGTCGCCCTCGCCGGTGATGATGACCAGCAGCAGCGCTTCCTCGTCGGTGATGTTCTCGAACTGCCGGTCGACGCCCGGCGGCACGGCGATCATGTCGTGGGGTTCCAGGTCGATATGCTGGTCGGCATCGCTGCCCCAGCGGATGCGGAACTTCCCGGTCAGGCACATGAAGGTCTCGACCGTGTAATGGTGGGCGTGCAGCAGCGGTTTGTCGCCCGGTGGGCAGCGCGCGATGATCACGCTCACGCCCTTGTCGCCGGCAATCGCCGGGCGCTGGGCCATCGGCCCGCCCTGGGTGTCGGGGGCCATCATCAGGTAAAGCGTCTCCGCGGCCATGATCTCGTAGGCCTCGCGCGGGATGCCGATGGCCTCGGCATAGTGCGCCGACTGCGATTCCTGGTCCTGGAAGCGCGCGATGCGCGCCTTCATGTCGTCTTGCGAGACTTCGATGGTCTGCATGGGAGCCCTCCCGTCTTCGGTCCCGATGATGTTACGCTGGCCGGACACGTCTGCACAGGGGAGGACAAGAATGGCCCGCCGCATCATCGATCTGAGCCTCGATATCGAGGACAACATGCCGTCCCACAAGCTCTTCCAGAGCCCGGTCTATCTCAAGGCGATGACCCACGAGAATACGAAGACGCTGGAGCTCGGCACGCCCGACGACCCGATCACCTTCCAGACCAACTTCATCTCGACGCTGGACCATGTGGGCACCCATGTGGATGCGCTGCGCCACTTCGACCCGAACGGGGCGTCCATCGACGAGATGCCCATCGACCGCTTCTTCGGCAAGGCCGTGTGCTTCGACCTGCGCCACATTCCCGACCTCGGCGACATCGACGTCGCCGACATGGAAAAGGCCGAGGAAGAATCCGGCGTGAAGGTCGACGGCCACATCGTCCTGCTGTGTTCCGGCCTGCACAAACGCCACTACCCCAACCGGGAAGTCGTGCTCAGCAACCCGGGGATCACGGTCGCGGCCACCCGGTGGATGTACGACCGGGGCTCGCGCCTGCACGGGGTCGAGGGGCCGTCGACGGACAAGCCGTCCGACAGCCTGTTCGCCCAGCACCGCATCTGCCGCGAGCTCGGCATCAGCCACATGGAATGGCTGGTGAACCTGGAGGAGCTGATCGGCCTCGGGGAGTTCGAGTTCTTCGGCGTGCCGCTGCGCTTCAAGGGCGGGTCCGGTTCGCCGATCCGCGCCTTCGCCATCGTCGACGACTGATCGCACGACTGATCCGGCGACTGACCGGACGAAGACGAAAAAGGAAGGCGGCCATGGCCCACGAACTCGACTATATGAGCGCGGCGGAAATGCGCCTGCGCGTCGCCCGCAAGGACGTCTCGCCGGTGGAACTGACCCAACGCGCGCTCGAACGCGCCGGGGAGACCGAGCCGAAGCTCAACGCGTTCTTCGTGCTCCAGGCCGATGCGGCGATGGACGCCGCGAAGGAAGCCGAGGCGGCGGTCATGAACGGCGATACGCTCGGCGCGCTGCACGGCATCCCGGTCTCGGTGAAGGACCTGATCGCGGTGGCCGACACGCCGTTCGCGTTCGGCTCGAAGACCATGGACGGCAATATCGCGCCGACCGACGCGCCCGCCGTGGAGCGGGTGCGCGCCGCCGGGGCCGTCGTCATCGGCAAGACGACGACCAGCGAGTTCGGCTGCAAGCCCGTCGGCGATTCACCTCTCACCGGGATCACCCGCAACCCGTGGAACACGGACAAGACCCCGGGCGGCTCCAGCGCCGGGGCGGCGGCGTCCGTGGCCGCCGGCGTGACCCCGTTCGCGCTCGGCACGGACGGGGGCGGCTCGATCCGCATCCCCAGCGCCTTCACCGGCCTCGCCGGGATCAAGGGCAGCTTCGCCCGGGTGCCGGTCTGGCCCACCTCGGCGACGCCGACCCTGGCCCATGTCGGCCCGCTGGCCCGCAACGTGCGCGACGCGGCCATGCTGTTCACGGCGATTGCCGGCTACGACGCCCGCGACCCGTTCAGCATTGCCGGGCCGGTGCCCGACGTGATGTCGGCCTGCGACCGGTCCGTCGAGGGCATGCGCGTGGCCTGGAGCCCGACGCTGGGCTACGCCCGGCCCAACGACGACGTGCGCGCGGTCGTGGAGGCGGCAGTGAAGAAGTTCGAGGACGCCGGCGCCGTCGTCGAACAGGTCGACGACGTGTTCGAGGGGGACCCGGCCGATCTCTGGACGGCGGAGTTCTATGCCGGGGTCGGCATCAAGCTGCGCGATTTCCTGGAGAACAAGCGCGACCTGCTCGATCCCGCCGTGGCCGACATCCTGGAACCGGCGCTCGGCCAGGAGATGCAGGATTACTATTCAAAGGTGTTCGAACGCTACGCGCTGCGCGACCGCATGGCCGCGCTCTTCACGAAATACGACGTGCTGCTCTCGCCGGTGATCCCTGTCTCCTCGCTCGACGTGGGGCAGAACATTCCCGACACCCACGCCGACCGGAATCTGGTCTCCTGGGTCTACTACACCTACCCGTTCAACCTGACCGGCCAGCCCGCCGGCGCGGTCTGCGCGGGCCTGTCGCCCGACGGGATGCCGGTGGGAATGCAGGCGGTCGGCCGCTATCTCGACGAACCCTCGGTCGTGCGCGCGCTGGCTTTCGTCGAACGCATGCAGCCGCCCGGCTACAATCTGTGTGAGTTCGGGTAATGCGTTTCGGCCTGTGTCGACATCTTGGCGACACGGTTTGAAAAAAGGGTGCCAGCCGGGATCAGCCCGAAGCGCTTGATTTGTCGGCGGACCAACCGGACCTAATACTTTTAAACAACACCTTGGGGCGTTTCTGCGCTCTCGCGTGAAGAACGGTTGAACCGACTCAAGAATCACCTCAGAGTTGCATTCTTGCGGGCTTGCCAGCCCCTCTTTTGCTCGCCCGGTTGTGGCTAGGCGGACGCAACCAGCGTCGGAAAGGAGGTGGCAAGTATGGCAACTCGCAAAATTGGTCGTGATGCCAAGACCGGAGAGTTTATTTCCGTGAAGGAAGCACAACGACGGCCCTCTACAACCGTTGTTGAGACCATGAAAACGTCCAAGCCGAAACCCAAGGGGAAGTAAGCGGAAGACGTTACACCGGGGCGGCGGCTTTAGGGCCGTCGCCCCTCCCATGTGCACTGAATCAAAGCAGCCCGACCCGGGTCAATCCCTCTCTACACGTTTTATTGTTTGGGCTTGTGTGGCTCGTCGCCAATTCGTTGAAAACACTTTCGCACTCGCGCTGATTTTGTTCATTAGAGTCGGAAGGCTGTTTTCTATTTTTTTGGAGACCGAGCCGTGTCGACAATCATGCCAGCATTCGATTCGTTCTCTTGCGAGGGCTCTTTGGTGGGCCGCCTGTTGGCTGGCTATGGTGACCTGGAGTTCGACCTCTGCCTATGCGTTGCCAGCGCTTGTGACGATTTTGACCGAACATTGAAGACGATGTTTGGAGAACGAGGCGAACGACAGCGCATCATCAAGGCTCGAAACATCGGCGAACCACACTTCAAGGCGCACCGACTTTCCAGCGCATTCAACTCTGCGGTTTCCGGTATGCACCACTGTCGACAAATCCGAAATCAGTATGCCCATTGTCACTGGCACGATGACTATACCGGTAAACTGGGTTTCGTGGTGCTTGAGGAAATCGCCAAAACCGACGGACCGGCCGACCTCACAAATCTCACCGTGCAGTACGTCGACGTTACTCTGTTAAGAGGACAGGAAGCGTATTTTCGGCATATCAGTCAGTATTGGGCTTATCTGAACGGCGAGTGCTTAGTTCGAGCGGGAAAACGCCGTGTCCATCCTTGGTCAAAGCCTGAGAAAATGCCGAAACCACTTCTCCACCTGTGATCTTGTCGGAGTTCCGCTTCCCCAAGGTCAAATAAGTCGGCCAAATCGAAATTTCACTCAGATTCTGCGGCGGCCGTGACCGACAATCAATTTCTACGTTCGACAACGACACTGGTGCCACGCTCAACAGTCTGGCCCCGCCTCCGGGCTGTGTTCCGCGACTTCGCGCAGCAGCCGTTGAATAGGGTTCTCCGCTTCGACCTTGGGCTTCTCGTTGTACTTCTCGGACCGCAGGGTTTTCAGCAGGAAGATCAGGAGCGGGTCGGAGTAGCGCCGCACCGTGTCGATGCGCTTGCCGTGATAGTAGACGGCCTCCTCGATGCCCTCGAGCACCCGGCGCATGGCCTCGCCCTCCAGCAGGTCGAGCCCGGCCTCGACCGCGTCGTCCCACAGTTCGGCGAACTCCGGGTCGTCCTTGCGCAGGACATGCAGCCGGTGGCGGCTGACCCCCGACGCGTCCACCGCGACGGGGAGGTTGCCGGTCCGGGCCAGCGTTTCGAGGAACCGCAGCCGGGCGGCCTTGGGGATAGGGGTCATGGGGGTCTCCTTGCACGGGTTTGCAAACGAAAGCGCCCGCGGAAGATGTCTCCCGCGGGCGCAAAGTCTCGATTTTGGATTTCGTGCACGCTAGCCGCGTTGGCGGTTTCCGGCAAATGCGAAGCGCAGGCGGGTCTCTTCTCCCTCTCCTCCGCATCGGGGGAGGAGAGGGCCGGGGTGAGGTGGGGTTCGCGATGTCCTCTCAGGGACCTGTGTCTGTCCGCACGCGCCCACCTCACCCGGCTCGCGAGCGCTCGCCACCCTCTCCTCCCCGGGGGAGGAGAGGGTTGGAGCTACTCCGGCAAACCTGAGGCGCAGGCGGGTCTCTTCTCCCTCTCCTCCCCATCGGGGGAGGAGAGGGCCGGGGTGAGGTGGGGTTCGCGATGTCCTCTCAGGGACCTGTGTCTGTCCGCACGCGCCCACCTCACCCGGCTCGCGAGCGCTCGCCACCCTCTCCTCCCCGGGGGAGGAGAGGGTTGGAGCTACTCCGGCATCCGGGCGAAGGCGGGCAGGTCGGGGTCGAGCGGCGTCGACTCGATCGCGCTGTCGGTGAACACGTTGAAAGCGGGCTTCACCTCGGCCGTCTGGTCGAGCACGCCGGCGCGGATGCTCAGCATCCCCGGGCGGCCGGAGTTCCGGCCGAACAGCTGCGCGCCGCAGTCCGGGCAGAACAGCTTCTCGATATCCGCGCCGCTGTCGGCCTTGTGGGCGTAGACCTTCGGCGTGCCGGTCACGGCGATCGAATCCTCGGCAACGGTGATCAGGGTCGCGTAGGCCGCGCCGGTGGCGGTCCGGCAGTCGACGCAATGGCAGTTTCCCGCCCGCGCGATCTCCGCATCACCGCTGAAGGCGATATTCCCGCACAGGCATTTTCCGGACAGTTTCGGCATGACGTGGCTCCCGGCCGTTCGCTGTTGTGGTGTCGGGCCAACGTATGAGAGCGCGCGCAGGACGTCCAGACGAGAGCTGATACAACCGTCATTGCGAGCCGAAGGCGAAGCAATCCAGGGCGGGCCGCTCCGGGCCCTGGATTGCCGCGTCGCTCCGCTCCTCGCAATGACGTGGAGCGTCGTCCGGACGCACTCCGATCCTTGCCGTCACCCCGGCGAAGGAACACACCGGCGCCAGCCACCCACCGCTCGTCACCCCGGCGCCCGCCCTCGCGCTTTGCGCGTTGGCGGAAACAGAATCAGGGGTCCATTAACTCAGGCGGTCGCCCGGTCGCGCATCGGCGTTAATGGATTCCTGCTTTCGCAGGAATGACAAAGGAGGGGCGCGCCGCCCGCCTCAGTCGTAGAACGCGATCGTCCGTGTCTCGATGCTTTGCCGCGGGGCGGCGTCGGGCGGGCTCGTCGGGTCGTCGAAGGCCGAGTGCGCGGTCCAGCGCGCGCGGCCGTCGCGCTCGGTGTCGTAGCACTTCAGCAGGATCACCTCGTCCGGCGTCATGTTCGGGAAGTAGAGCCAGCGATGGTTCGCGTTGTAGCGGGTGCGGTGAATCTCGCCGACCCGGTCGGAATACACCAGGTCCATCAGCACCATGTCGTCGTCTTCCAGCGATTGCCACTCGCAGATGCCCAGCGGCGCCTCCTCGACCGTGCCCTCGATGGAACGCCACACGTTGATGTAGACGTAGCGCTTCTTCAGCATCTCCTCGGCCTCGTCGGGCGGCAGCAGGTCGCGCACGCGCTGGGGGCCGGACTTGTCGGTGTAGTCGTTGTGGACGATGCGCACCGGCTCGCGGAGTTTTTCCGCACGGCGTTTATCCTCGTCGGCGACGCGCAGCGTATGGTCGAACACCACGACCCGCGACGCGCCGGTCGCGGCCTTCACCAGCCGCTCGACCTCGGGGTTGTAGACGTTCTCGATCTGGGCCGGGTCCTGGAAGTCGGAGACGGCCGTGGTGTCGCGCAGGAAGGCGAGGCCGTTGCGGTCCAGGGTCAGTTCGCCGGCAATCGCGCGGGCGTCGTACACGGGCACGGTGCGCGGGTCGGGCGTCTCGTCTCGCCGGTTGGTTTCGCCCATCTCGGCGATATAGGTGACCGGCCGCTTCTCGCTGTCGTCGACATAGTTCATCGTCGCCTCGACGAACGGCAGGTTCTCGGTTTCGTGCGCGGTGTGGGCCATCATGCCCTCCCTCATGTTCATGCACGTCTGAAAATAGGACTTCGCGTCCCGGTGTCGAGTGCGAATATATTGAGCATGAATATCGCCCATCTGCGGCATGCGAGGCCGGGCGGTGGCCAAGCCGACGCCAAACCGCTAGACGGAATGAGATGGAAGAGACCGAAGTTCTGATTGCCGGCGGCGGACCGGTCGGGCTCACGGCGGCGCTGGAGCTGGCGCGTTTCGGGGTGCGCGCGATCCTCGTCAACGATTCGCTCGAGACCGCGCTGCACCCGAAGGCGAACGCGATCAACGCCCGCTCGATGGAGCATTTCCGCCGGCACGGGATCGTGCCGACGTTGCGCGAGGCGGCGCTGCCGCGCGACCACCCCACGGATGTTTGCTACGTCACCCGGCTGACCGGCCGCGAGATCGCGCGCGTGGCGATGCCGTCCTGGACCGACGCGGTGGAACAGGCGCGCGCCGGCACCAACCCCTACGACTGCGCGGAGCCGCCGCACCGCTGCTCGCAGGTGTATCTGGAGGCGATCCTTTGCGACGCCGCATCGGCGCGCGAGCAGCTCGATATCCGGTTCGGGCACAGGCTGGAGGGCTTCCGGCGCACCGGGAGCGGGGGCGGCGGCGGGATTGTCGCCGAGGTGCGCGATCTGGCGGAGGACCGGGTCTACGAGATTTCCGCGCAGCACCTGGTGGGCGCCGACGGCGGGCGCGGGACCGTACGCCGCCAGCTCGGCATCCGCTACGAGGGCGAGGGCGGGGTCGAGCGCAAGATGATGGGGGGCGCGATGATGGCGACCCTCTTCGAGACCCCGGACCGCGACGACTGGCTGACCGTCGCGCGCGCCTGGCAGTACTGGGTTGTCGCCGAGGACGTCCGCGCGGTGCTGGTCACCGTCGACGGTGCGGAGCGCTTTGTGTTGCTGACACGCATTCCGGACGACGCCTCGCCCGACGATGTCGACGACCACGCGCTGCTCGCGCGGGCGGCGGGCCGCCCGGTCGAGGCCGAGATCGTCCTGCGCCAGCCCTGGACGGCGGGCCACACCCTGCTCGCGCAATCCTACGGCGCGGACCGCGTCTGGCTGGTCGGGGATGCGGTGCACCTGTTCACGCCGACCGGGGGGCTGGGCATGAACACCGGCGTCGACGACGCCGTGAACCTCGCCTGGAAGGTCGCGGCCGATGTGCGGGGCTGGGGCGGGCCGAACCTGATGGCGACCTACGAGGCCGACCGCCGCCCGGTCGGTGCGCGCAATCTGTCCTTTGCGCGCGGCTTCGCGGAATCGGTCGGCACGTTCGACGTCGACCCGGTCGTCGAGGCCGACACGCCCGAGGGCGAGGCCGAGCGCAACCGGCTGGGCGCGCTGCTCGCCGATCACGGCCGCCGCGAGTTCCTGATCCCCGGCATCGTCCTCGGCGTGCGCTACGACGGCTCGGCGCTCGTGACCCCCGATGGCTCGCCGGCGGTGCCCGACGACGCCTACGACTATGTCGCGACGACGCGCCCGGGCCACCGCGCGCCCCATGTCTGGCTCGCCGACGGCGGCGCGCTCTGCGACCGGTTCGCCGACGGTTTCACCCTGCTGCGCACCGACGCCGGGGCCGACGCCGCGCCGATGCTCGACGCCGCCGCCGCGCGCGGCGTGCCGCTTGAGCTTCTGGATATCGACGAAGCGCCCGTGCGCGAACGCTACGGGCAGGCGCTGACCCTCATCTTCCCCGACGGCCATGTGGCCTGGCGCGGCGATGCGGCCCCCGACGATGCGGGCGCCGTGATCGACCGCGCGCGGGGCGCGTGACACTCCCGCGGCCCCACACCCCCGTCATTGCTTCGCTACGCTCGCAATGACGGTCGTTTTGAGCGCGAAGGTGCGTGAGAGCTAGACACCCGCGCTCGGGCGCGCCTTCACCCGGTCGAACCACGCGCGCGCATTGGCGGCGTCTTCCGGCAGGGTGAGCTTCAGCCAGCCGGCGAACTCGACCGTCACGAAGGCGACGATGTCGGCGGCGGAGAACCCGTCGCCCGCGACGTACTCCCGGTCCGCGAGGGTCACGTCGAGAAGCTCGAAGAAATACCCGGCGCGCCGCCGCCCGCGCTCGCCGAGTTCGGGGATCTGGGCGTGGTTGTGCGGGCCCGTCAGCGCCCGGTCCTTCATGCCCTTCGCCGTGTTGCGCAGCGCCTCGCCGACGGCGAGGAAGCCGTCCTGTTCCGCCCGCCAGGCCCAGTCAGCGATCCGCGCACGTTCGGTGGCGTCGCGGCCCAGCAGCGCCGGCTCCGGGTGGGTCTCCTCCAGGTAGCGCCAGCAGCCCTGCGTCGTCAGGAAGCGCGTGCCGTCGTCGGCCTCCAGCACGGGCACGGTGCAGAACGGGTTGATCGCGCGGAACGCGTCGCCCATCTGCTCCTGCTCGCGCAGGTTCACCTCGACCGTCTCGATGTCGTCGGTGAGGCCCTTCTCGGCGATGAACATGCGCACGAGCCGGGGGCTCGGCGCGGTGGCGCAGTCGTAGAACTTCATGGCGGCTCGGCTCCGGTCTGGACAGGACCGGCGCAGCTTACGGCACCCGCGCCGCCACGCAAGCGCCCTCAGGCACCGCCGGGCTGGTCGCGGCCGGGACAACTTGTTCCCGCCCCGAACGAACGCGATTTTTTGGGTTTTTGGGGAAACTGTTGAAACTGCGAAAAAACTCGCATGCCGGTGGCTGTGAAATGTGACCGGCGGGAACAGATGGCGCGGGAAAACGATCGTGGGAGCTATTTCCGTCACAATTTGCTGGACATCGGAAATTATAATCATAAAGTCATGTTGAATTAACTTATTCACACAAAAAATGGTGTGTTAAATGAACAATTTTCCTGCCTTCATGCGGCTGCGCGGCCGGCGGGTGGTGCTTGCCGGCGGCGGCGAGGCGGCGGTGGCGAAGGCGCGGCTGCTGCTGGCGGCGGGCGCGGACCTGACGGTCGTCGCCCCCGACCCGGCGAAGGAACTTGGCGCCTGGGGCGTGGAAGGGAAGCTTCGCGTCGAGAACCGGCGATTTCGCGCGTCCGACCTGCGCGGTGCGGTCCTGGCGATCGGCGCGAACGAGGACGCCGCGCTCGACCGGCGCGTGGCCGAAGCGGCGCGCAGGCGCGGCATCCCGGTCAACGTGGTCGACCGGCCCGAGCTTTCGGACTTCATCGTGCCGTCCATCGTCGATCGCGGCCCGGTGACGGTCGCGATCTCGAGCGACGGGGCCTCGCCGGTGCTGGCGCGGCGGCTGCGCGAGCAGATCGAGGCGCTGGTCCCGGCCAACCTCGACCGGCTGGCGGAGTTCCTGCGGAGTTTCCGCGGCGCGGTGAAAGCCAAGATCGATACATTCGACGGTCGCCGCCGCTTCTGGGAAGAGGTGATCGACGGCCCCATCGCGCGGGACGTGCTGGCCGGACACGAAAGCCGCGCCCGCGAGGCGATGGTCTCGCGGATCAACCGGCCTTCAGAGCAGCCATCCCTGCTGCCGTCCGAAACCGGCCATGTCGCGATTGTCGGCGCCGGGCCGGGCGATCCCGAGCTGCTGACCGTCAAGGCGCTGCGCGCGCTGCAGGACGCCGACGTGGTCGTCCACGACCGGCTCGTGGGCGAGGGTGTGCTGGAGCTGATCCGCCGCGATGCCGAACGTATCTATGTGGGCAAGTCGAAGTCCAACCACTCGGTGCCGCAGGACGGCATTAACGATCTTCTTGTCGCCCGGGCAAAGGCCGGCAAGCGGGTGGTTCGCCTGAAGGGCGGCGACCCGTTCGTCTTTGGGCGGGGCGGCGAAGAGCTCGATGCGCTGCGGGCAGCGGGCGTGGATGCATCGGTCGTGCCGGGCATCACGGCCGCGACCGGATGCGCGGCCTCGACCGGCATGCCGCTGACCCATCGCGACCATGCGTCGGCGGTTACCTTCGTGACCGGTCACGGGGTCGACGGCGAACCGGATGTCGACTGGCACGCACTCGCGGGGGACCGTCACACGCTGGTCGTCTACATGGGCCTGTCGCGGGCCGGGTCGGTCGCGGAGAAACTGATCGGCGCGGGCCGCGGGCCCTCGACGCCGGTCGCCATCATCGAGAACGGCACCCGTGCCGACGAGCGCGTCTTCGCGGGCACGCTCGCGACCATGCCCGACATCGTCAAAACCGCGCGGGTCGGCGCCCCCGCGCTCATCGTTATCGGAGAGGTCGCGGCGCTGGCGGATGCCGCCCGCGACGTGGCCGTGCGCGTCGCCGCGCAGGCTGGCTAGGGAGTGACCGGAATGACCGGACTGATTTCAACTTATGGGGTCCGTTTAGGCGGTCATTGCGAGGCGCGAAGCGCCGCGGCAATCCAGCACCTCGGCTCTGGATTGCTTCGCTTCGCTCGCAATGACGGTGCTTTCGTCGGGCTTCAAGGAGAATCGAAATGACACAGCAGGTGATATCGGCGAACCGCCTCGGGGACGGGCTGGTGGTCTACCTGACCAGCGACGATTCCTGGTCGGAGTGGATTTCGCGCAGCGAGATCGTCAACGACGACGCGGCGGCCGAGGCGTTGCTCGCCCGCGCGAAGCAGGCCGAAGCGGACCGCAAGGTCATCGACCCGTACCTGATCGAGGTGGCCGAGGTCGACGGCGAGGTTCGCCCGACCAGGTACCGCGAACTCATCCGTGCGACGGGCCCGAGCGTGCGCCCCGATCTCAGCAAGCAGAATTACGACCCGGCGTCGGCGAACCAGGCCGACGGGTAAGGAAGGCACTCAGTCATGTATCTCTACGATGAAATCGACCAGTCGCTCGTCGACGAGCGGGTCCAGCAGTTCCGCGGCCAGGTCGCGCGGCGGATGAGCGGGGAGCTGTCCGAGGACGAGTTCAAGCCGCTGCGCCTGATGAACGGGGTCTACCTGCAGCTTCACGCCTATATGCTGCGGGTCGCGATACCCTACGGCACCCTGTCGTCGGAACAGCTGCGCAAGCTGGCGTGGATTTCCAAGAAATACGACCGGAACTACGCGCATTTCACGACGCGCCAGAACCTCCAGTACAACTGGCCGAAGCTGGAGGACCTGCCGGACATCCTCGCCGAGCTGGCGAGCGTCCAGATGCACGCGCTGCAGACCAGCGGCAACTGCATCCGCAACGTGACGGCCGACCAGTTCGCCGGCGTGGCCGCCGACGAGGTGGCCGATCCGCGCATCTACGCGGAGATCATCCGCCAGTGGTCGACGCTGCACCCGGAATTCTCGTTCCTGCCGCGCAAGTTCAAAATCGCGGTGACGGGCTCGGAGACCGACCGCGCGGCGGTGAAGGTCCACGACATCGGGCTGATCGTGAAGCGCAACGCGGCCGGCGAACTCGGCTTTGAAGTGATCGTCGGCGGTGGTCTCGGGCGCACGCCCTTCGTCGGGCCGACCATCCGCGACTTCCTGCCCGAAGAGCACCTGCTTTCCTACCTGGAAGCCGTTCTGCGGGTCTACAACCAGCTCGGCCGCCGCGACAACATGTACAAGGCGCGGATCAAGATCCAGGTCCACGAGACCGGCGCGGAGGAATTCACCCGCCTCGTCGAGGCGGAATGGGAGCATATCCGCGATACGGCGGTGGACCTGCCGGACGGCGAGAAGGAACGGATCGCGGCGTATTTTATGCCGCCGCGCTACGAGCCGGCCGAAGGTTCGGCCGACACGCTGGCGAAACACCTGCGCGACGACGCGGACTTCGCCCGCTGGGTCGAGGTCAACGTGGCCCCGCACAAGGCGGACGGCTACCGGATCGCGAATATCTCGCTGAAGCCCATCGGCGGTGTGCCGGGCGATGCGACAGCGGAACAGATGGACGCGGTCGCGGCGCTGGCGGATCGGTTCAGCCTGTCCGAGATTCGCGTCACCCACGAGCAGAACCTGGTGCTGCCCCATGTGCGCGAGGACCAGCTCTACGCGCTCTGGCAGACGCTGAAATCCTATGACCTGCACACGCCGAACCTGGGGCAGATCTCCGACATGATCGCCTGCCCGGGGCTGGACTACTGCTCGCTGGCCAACGCGCGCTCGATCCCGGTCGCCCAGGAGATCAGCGAGCGTTTCGCGGATCTCGACCGGCAGCACGACATCGGCGAGCTCAAGCTCAAGATTTCGGGCTGCATCAACGCCTGCGGCCATCACCATGTCGGCCATATCGGCATTCTGGGCGTCGACCGGAAGGGCGAGGAGTACTACCAGATCACGCTGGGCGGCAGCGGCGCGGAGGATGCGAGCGTCGGCGACATCGTCGGCCGGGCCTTCGCGTATGACGAGGTCGTCGACGCCGTCGAGACCCTGGTCAACGCCTATGTGGACATTCGAAACGACGGCGAGCGGTTCCTCGATACATACCGCCGCGTCGGCAAGGAACCTTTCAGGGAGGCCCTCTATGGCGCTGATTAAGGACCGGGAGGTCGTCGAGGACGGCTGGACCCATATCGACGACGAGACCCCGGTGCCCGCCGAGGGCGGCGCCATCGTCTCGATTGCCCGCTGGCGCGTGGAGCGCGAGGCGCTGGCCGGACGCAACGCGCCGATCGGCGTGCGGCTGGAGCCGGGCGACGGCCCAGAGGCGGTGCTGGACGATCTCGACCGGCTCGACCTGGTCGCCGTGCCGTTCGACCAGTTCAAGGACGGGCGCGGGTATTCGACCGCACGGCTGCTGCGCGAGCGGCACGGCTTCACCGGCGAACTGCGCGCGGTCGGCGACGTGCTGCGCGACCAGATCGCGTTTATGGAGCGGTGCGGTTTCGACAGTTTCGAATACGCCGGAAAGACCGAGGCACTGGAGGCGCTCAAGGCATTCGAGGATATCTCCGTTGTCTACCAGACCGCGGCCGACCGGCGGGCCTCGGCGGCGGCGCAGCGCAATCATCCCTCGCAGGCTTTTGCCAACGGCACCAGCGGCTAGGCCATTCCCATGCGCGGCGACCACCCGATCCCCTCCCAGTCCCACAACACGGCGCACATGCGTGCGGCGCGGCTGATGAATCATGTGCCGGACGGCGTCGGCGAGAAGATCATGCGCGCCGCGATCGAGGAAGTGTTCCCGTTCCGCGTGGCGGTGCTGTCGTCGTTCGGCGCGGAATCGGCGGTGATCCTGCACCAGGTCGCGCAGATCGATCCGGCGACCCCGGTGCTGTTCCTGGAGACCGGACAACTGTTCGCGCAGACGATCCAGTACCAGGAAGAGCTCAGCGAGCGGCTCGGGCTGACGGACGTGCGCGTCGTGCGGCCGGACCCGGGGAAGCTTGCGCGGCAGGATCCCAACGGCGATCTCTGGAAGAGCGATCCCGGCGCGTGCTGTCACCTGCGCAAGGTGCTGCCTCTGGAAAACGCGCTCGAAGGGTTCGACGCGTGGATTACCGGCCGCA
Organism: Alphaproteobacteria bacterium; assembly: GCA_965222215.1. GTDB lineage: Bacteria > Pseudomonadota > Alphaproteobacteria > UBA6615 > UBA6615 > JABJAG01. Next base: position 351,813 of record OZ244931.1, read on the forward strand.
AGCGGTTCCAGGGCGGCAGCCGCACGACCCTGCCGGTCGTGGAAGTCGAGAACAAGCGGGTAAAAGTGAACCCGCTGGCCGGCTGGACGCAGGAACGCCTCGACGGGTACTTCGCCGAACATGACCTGCCGCGCCATCCGCTGTGGGAACAGGGCTACCTGTCCATCGGCTGCCACCCGTGCACTCGGCCGGTCGAGGCGGGCGAGGACCCCCGCGCGGGCCGCTGGGCCGGCCAGGACAAGACCGAGTGCGGCATCCATCAGAGCCGATGGGGCTGAAAACCCGACCGTGACGCCAGTGGCGCCGCGTAAGCGGGTTTTCAGGAATCACGGACAAAGTCCGTAGCGCCGGTGGTGCCGCCTGCCAACACAATCGTCATGCCGGCGCAGGCCGGCATCCATTCATGCCGATGCCTGCCCGGGCGGTCGCCTGAGTTGATGGGCCCCTGCCTTCGCAGGGGCGACGGGTGAGGGTGTTTCGATGGGGATTGGTCGTCGTCGGTCGGATGCTGGTTGGGCATCCTCGTTCGCCAGCCACCCTCCCATCGTCATGCCGGCGCAGGCCGGCATCCATTCACGCCGATGCTTGCCCGGGCGGCCGCCTGAGTTAATGGACCCCGGCCTTCGCCGGGGTGACGAGTGGGGGTGTTTCGAGGGGAATTGGTTGATGCCGACGGGCGCCCGTGACGGCGCCTTGTCCCGTCATTGCGAGGCCGACAGGCCGAAGAAATCCAGAGCGGGCAGGGGAGCTGTCCGGATTGCTTCGTCGCGATGCGCCTCGCAATGACGAGCAGACGTAAAAAAAACCGGCGCCGTTTGGCGCCGGTTTTCGTTGTCCGGTCTGGCGGTCCCGCTTACTCGGGGATCGGCAGGGGCTGGTCGTTTTCGGGGATGTTCCAGGCCGCCTTGACCGCCGGGCGGTCGAGCATGGTCATGTACCAGCGGCGCACGTTCGGATAATCATTCAGGTCGATTTCCTGCCAGTTGTGGCGGGCCGCCCACGGCCAGCAGGCCATGTCGGCGATCGAGTATTCGTCGACGATGAACTCGCGGCCTTCGAGGCGCTTGTCGAGCACGCCGTAGAGGCGGCGCGCCTCGGTCTCGTAGCGCTCCTGCGCGTAGTCCGACTTGCCGGGGTTGTACTTGGTGAAGTGATGGACCTGGCCGAGGATCGGGCCGAAGCCGCCCATCTGCCACATCAGCCACTCCATGGTGCGGAAATACGTGTCGCGATCCTTGGTGTTCAGGAACTGGCCGTGCTTCTCGGCGAGATACATCATGATCGCGCCCGTCTCGAACAGCGGGTAGTCGCCATTGTCGGTGTCGACGATCGCCGGAATCTTGTTGTTCGGGCTGATCTTCAGGAAGTCCGGGTCGAACTGCTCGTCCTTGCCGATGTTGACGGAATGGACGTTGTAGTCGATGCCGAGTTCCTCGAGCAGGATGGCGACCTTGCGGCCGTTCGGCGTGAACCAGGTGTAGAATTCGATCATCTGCGATTCCTTCCTTAAGCGGGCGTCTTTAGCGATGTTGACGCCGAACCTATTGGCCGGGTCGGACCCGGTCAATCACCCGCCAATCACAAGTTTTATGTGGGTTTCGGAACAGCCGCCGGGATGCTCGCGCGTTAGTCGTGCCGCCTCCAGACAATGAACTGCCGGGTTTTTCCGTCCGGGCCGAGGCCGGAAAAAACCATGCGGTTTCCCTGATGGTCGATTTCCCGGGTCAGGGATATGCCGGTCATGTTGGGGTCGAGCGCGTGGACGATTTCATGGGTGACGGCGTCGCCGTCAAGCGACCAGCGCCCGGCGTAGTTGAAGTAGCTGGAGAAGGCCTCCGCCCGGTCCTCGTCGCTCGGCCGGTCGGCCGGCAGGAAACGGTCGGCTACATAAGTGATGGCGCTCATATGTCCGTCGGGTGTGTACATGATCATGCCCTTCGCATCCCGGCCCATGGGGTGAGTGCGGTTGCCGTCCTCGGCTTCCGCGTACATCTCTTCGAGTTCCCACGCCCCGATCAGGTCGTCGTCCTTGATCGCCATTTTCGTTCCCCTTTGCTGGTGGCGGAAGACTAGAGAGGTTTGCCCGCCGATAGAAGCGAATCCGTGGGCGGCTGCGTTGCGGGCCGCCGGCGGGTGAGGCAGAGTCAGCGGAATGTTGCGTCGTATGGAGAACCGCCCGTGGCCCACAACCTGATCGCCCGCGCCCGCAAGGACACCGTCACGCTTGCCGTCCTGTCCGCCGACAAGGTGGCGGACTGGCGCAAGGGCCTTTCGAAAGCCCGCCGGGACTGGCTGGACAATGCCGGGTTCGGCGGCATGGCGGGGGATTCGGTCCTGCTGCCGTCGGAAAAGGGCGGCTTCGACCGGGCCGTGTTCGTCACCGACGAGACGACGGACATGTGGGCCTGGAGCCAGCTGGCCACAGGGCTGCCCAGGGGCAGCTACAAAATCACCGGGCGGTTGTCGAAGGCCGCGGCGAATGACGCGGCGCTGGGCTGGGGCATGGCCGCGTACGAGTTCACGCGCTATCGCGAGCCCCGGCAGACGCGACCGGACCTCGTCTGGCCGTCGAATGCCGACCGGCGCGACGTGACGTCCATGCTGGATGCAACGGCGGTTCTGCGCGACCTGATCAACACGCCCGCCGAAGACCTGGGGCCGTCGGAACTGGCCGACGAATGCCGCAGGGTGGGCCGCTCCTTCAAGGCGAAGGTCCGGGTGACGACGGGCGATGCGTTGCTGAAGGCGAACTACCCGATGATCCACATGGTCGGCCGGGCGTCGGACGACGCGCCGCGCCTGATCGACATGCGCTGGGGCACGAAAGGCCCGCGCGTGACCCTGGTGGGCAAGGGCGTGTGTTTCGATACCGGCGGGCTCGACCTCAAGCCCGCGGCCGGCATGTTGCGCATGAAAAAGGACATGGGCGGCGCGGCCCATGCGCTGGCGCTCGGCCAGCTCATCATGGCGGCGAAGCTGCCGGTGCGCCTGCGTATCCTGATCGGCGCGGTCGAGAACGCGGTGGCGGGCAACGCCTACCGCCCGTGGGACGTGCTGCAGACGCGCAAGGGCATCACCGTCGAGAACGGCAACACCGACGCCGAAGGCCGGCTGGTGATCGGCGACTGCCTGTACGAGGCCAGCACCGAGAAGCCGGATATCCTGCTGGATTTCGCGACCCTGACCGGCGCGGCCCGGGTCGCGGTGGGCACGGGCATGGCGGCCGTGTTCGCGAACAACGACGACCTGTATCGCGATCTGGAAAAACATGCCGAGAAAAGCGCCGACCCGGTCTGGCGGCTGCCGCTGCACAAGCCCTACCGGGCGATGATCGAGAGCCAGGTCGCCGATGTGTCCAGCACCGGCGACGGCCCGTTCGGCGGGGCGATTACCGCCGCGCTGTTCCTGCAGGAGTTCGTCGACGATGACGTGCCCTGGGCGCATTTCGACATCATGGCGTGGAACACGGGATCGCGGCCCGGCCGTCCCGCCGGCGGCGAGGCCCAGGGCCTGAGGGCGGCGTTCGCCATGATCCGGGATCGGTTCGGCGGCTGATCGCCTGCCGGGTTGCGGCAGTTTTTGCAGTATTCACTCAGTTATCGGGGCTCTGTTCTTGGCGCCGATTCTCTGCATACCGGCGTGTGGCTGGCTACCGAGCAATATCAGTGACTTGCCTGCATGTGTGTGGCTCATGACAGGCATAACCGTTTCGGCTTTGAAATGAACCACAATAAAAAATAAGAAAAAATATCATAAACGTGAACAAATAAGAAAAATGTATTACACATGTTTGTGATTATTGAGAGAAGATATTTCTATGTTTTTTAACATGGTTTAAAGAGGATGTTTTTGTGTTTCCTTATTATTTATCTCAAACGTATTCGCACGAATGCGATTGAGAGGATAATTTGAGTGATAGCCAAATCCAGAACGTCGAGCGAACACCAGATGCGGCCAGCGACTTTGAAGCCGGCCTGGCAGCGGAGCGACCGGGGCTGGTTCGATTCGCCACGGGGCTGACCAGAGACGCCGTGGACGCCGAGGGGCTTGCGCAGCGCGCTCTGTTGCGCGCGTTCACCAACAGGCACCGGTTCAAGCCAGGTACCAACTTGCGGGCATGGCTCTTCACGATTGCCCGGAACTGCCACATCGACCGCGTGCGAAAAGCACAGCGCCGGGGGCATATGGTCGAGCTGGACGAAGAGACGGACGTCGCGGTTCAGTCGGCCAATCAGTTCGCGCATGTCGAACTTCTCGAGTTGCAGGATGCCCTGGCCGAACTGTCGGATACGGATCGCGAGGTCCTGACGATGGTTGCGGTTGACGGCAAAACCTATGAGGAAGTCGCTGAAGCGACGGACGTCGCCGTCGGCACGGTGAAGTCCCGCCTTTCTCGCGCCCGCGAACGCCTGCGGGCGAAAATGCAGCACAGTTCCCTGTCGCGAAAATCCAACGGATAGGCGCAGGCCGCGCGTTATAAATCGCGCTCGTATCGTGCGATTTCTTCGGACAGCAAAGCCGAGAGCGGGCCGAGTTGGGCCGCATACTGCGCGTGGCGCGCGACAGGTTCGTCCGACAGCGGTTTTCGGACCTGGGCGTAGCTGAGCGTCTCGACGAAGCGCGTGTTGCGGTCGAACGCGAGACAGGCGTCGTCCCAGGGCAGGTCGCAGAAGGCGAGGAGCGCCTCGATGGTGGGCCCGGGATCACGCACAAGCGCTTCGTAGCGAAGGGTATGGACCGGCAGATCCAGCGTCCGGCGCCAGTGCGACATCAGCGCATCCGTGTGACGGTAGTAGTGCGCGAAGGCTTCGAGCGAGAAGGTGAACGCGTTCCCGGACCTGAAATTCTGGAAATAGCAGGAAAGGCCGGTCGCCAGCGGGTGGCGCTGGACATGGACGATCCGCGCGCCGGGCAGCATCTGCCAGATCAGGCCGAGATGCTCGGTGTTGACCGGCATCTTGTCGGTGACGAACCGGGCGTTGCCCGATACGCGCTCCAGGTCCGCAAGATAAGCCTGCGCAAAGCTATCGAGAGAGGGCGTGTCGAGACGCGCACTGCCGTGCGGGTAACCTTCGATTTTTTGCGCGGTGTCCGGAACGCCGGGGAGCTCGCCGCCACCGGCAACGTCGGGATGGCTGTCGAGGATCTGCTCGACCAGCGTCGTGCCGGATCGGGGAAGGCCGATGATAAAGACCGGCCGGTCCGTCCGCTCGCGCGCGCGCGCCAGATCCGGCAGCGCGGGGGCGGCATATGTTTCCCGGTAGGCCGCGAACCGCGCATCGACGGCCGCGGCGTCGTAGGAAACCCCGGCGGCGGCGTTGGCGCGCGCGCAGGTCTCGAACGCGGCGTCGGTGTCGCCGGCGCTCTGCAACAGGTTGGCCTGAAGGAACAGGAGGCCGCGCCGTTCGAAACGGTTGAGCTTCGTATCGGCCAGGCATCGCTCGAGCAGCGCGACCACCTTGCCGGCGGGCAGAATGTCCTGATCGCGGTTGACGCCGACCTGGCCGAAGGCCCGGGCCAGCGGGGCGGGAACCGCCTCCCGGTCCAGCCAGGGCAGGAGAAGCCGGGCGGCCGACGCGCTCTCGCCCTTCCGGTCGAGGATCTCGGCCCTGCAGGCCAGGACGGCGGGGTCGTCCGGCATGGCGGCGGAAAGGGTTTCGGCGATCTCCAGCGCTTCGTCCAGTTCCCCGGCCGCGCGCAGGGTATTCGCGAGCGCGAGTGCCACGTCGGGTCTGTCCGGGGCCAGCGCGTGCGCGGTCCGGGCGACGGCCAGCGCCTGCGCATGGTCGCCCAGGCGCGAGAGAGCGTTGGCCATATTGACCGGGATGCGGGGGTCATCCGGCGTGAGTTCGTGCGCCGCCTGGTACGCGCGAAGCGCGTTGGGCATGTCGCCGTCGAGATAGTGCGCGTCGGCGAGCGCGGACAGGATATCCGCGCGCCGCGGCGCGCACGCCGCACCGTGGGCGAGATGGACGATCGCCTCCTCGTAGTCCGCCAGCGCGATACACGCGCGGCCGAGGCTGAACAGGATGTCGGGATTGTCGGGTCTCGCCTCAAGGCAGGTGCGCAGTTCGCGCGCGCCGTCCTCGAAACGGCCCCGCATCAGCGCCACAACGGCGAGCCGGTAGCGTGCGTCGCCGTTTGCGGGGTCGTCGCGAAGGATGGCCGCGTAGGCGCTGTGGGCGGCGTCCATGCGGCCCGAACGCGCCAGACGCTCCGCTTCAGCGAATTTTTCCTTCAGCGATTCCATGGGGACGAAGATGGCCCCGTTTGGGCCGTCACCGTCAAGCGCGGCTCATGCGGAACGGCCTAGGTCGACCGGTTGTAAGTGAGCTCGTCGTCGATCACGCCGTAATCGGACGTATCGGCGTTGTCGGCGGGCGCCGCGAGGTGTTCGGCCGTCAGGCCGCGGCGCAACAGTTCACGAATCGCCGCCGCGCGGGTCGGGATGCGGTGGTCGTAACGCCAGTCGTCGATCGCTTCCAGCTCCGCCGGCGCGAGGAGAATCTGGAGACGTTCGCTGCGTTTTGGCGAGCTCGAGTTGGGCATTCGGCGATCGATCGTTTGTTTTCCGGGCCGCGCGCCGCGCGGATTCCATTAAAAGAGAAGCGGCAATGTATGGATGTTCCGCAACTGCATCAACCCATACAGCGTATGCAGTATGAGTAAGTAACTCATTCCGTTTCGCGCATCGCGCGAAACGACAAGACACCTGTAGGTGTTATTTACCTGTCCTGGATACGCGTATAGCTGAGCGTTTCGTCGTCGATGACGCCGTATTCGCCCGTCTCTGCATTCGGCCGGGGCGGCGCGAGTTCGTCGGAGGCCATGCCGCGCCGCAGCAGTTCGCGGATCGCGGCCGCGCGCGTGGGGATCCGGTTGTCATACCGCCAGTCGTCGATCGCCTGGAGTTCGACCTGGGCGAGCATGATCTGCAGGCGCTCGGTGCGTTTCGGCTTCGGCGTGCGTGCCATTCTTCTTATATCCCCACGTAACCCAGCGATGCATCAGGGCTGGAAAAGAGGTTGGTGTGGCCTCGTATGGTGCGCGTCAGGTGAAGAGAACGAATCGAAGGATCGTCGCAGGTTGCGGAAAACAACCACGAAACTGATAGAGCAACCGTCCCGCGTCGAACATCCGCCTTATGCGTCATATGAGTAAGGTGAGTACACGAAGTAACGGTAGCGGGGTGCGGACGTTCCGTCGTTGCTGAAGGTTAATCCGCCCGCGCAACAATCATCGGCTGATGTGTTGCCCCCGGTGCTGCGGCCTGCCTGTGCCATGCATCCTCCATGGCCCGCAGAACATGTGTAACCCTTTGATATTGAACGATTTTAGTATGCGTTTTTTGTTGCGACCGTTTTCGCGATCCGTATGTTGGCTGACAACGAATTAAGTCGGATCACAAACGAGGAGTAACGAAAATGGCTCTGACCGAGCAGCAGGCCCACGACATCGAGGAACTGATCCCGGCCATGCGCCGCTTTGCCCGCGGCCTGACCGGACGGGACGATCTCGCCGACGATCTCGTGCAGGATGCGCTGGCCAAGGCGATTTCCAACTTCCACCGTTTCGAGGAAGGCACCAACCTCAAGGCGTGGCTCTTCCGGATTGTGCGCAACCGGCAAATTGACGAGGTGCGCAAGTGGCAGCGCCGCGGCACCCATGTGGACGTCGACGACGAGGAGGTCGTCCAGATCGGGACACAGGGCTCGCAGTTCTCGGCCGTCGAGCTCACAGAGTTCCGCCGCGCCTTCGCGACCCTGTCCGAGCAGGACCGCGAGGTGCTGCTGCTGATCGGGATGGAAGGCCACACCTATGACGAAGTGTCCGACATGATCGACGTGCCCGTGGGCACCGTGAAGTCGCGCCTGTCGCGCGCGCGCGAGCGGCTGCGCGACGCGATGACCAAGCCGGTCCGCGCGGCGCGCCGGCAGCCGGCTTTCCGCGGCCGGACCACTTCCGACGTCCTGGGGTCCGCGGGTGCCTATGCCTGAAGACGATTCCATATCCGGTATAGATGCCGCCGTCCTGACGGTCTTCACGGCCGACGACCTGAGCGCCTATCTCGACGGGGAGGTTTCAGATGCGGTGGCGAAAGAGGTCGAGAGCCTGGTCGAGGAGGACCCGCGCGCCGGGCGCTGGCTGGCCGCCTATACGCACCAGGTGGCGTGCATGTACCGGGCGTTCGGCGCGGGCGCCGACGACGTGCCCGGCCGGCTGCGGGAGGTCGTGCGCGGCGCGGCTGACGCGCAGACGGTTTAAAATAGCTCCAGATTATGGATATTATATATATTCATAATTTGTGATTACACATCGGCTTCCGCTAGGCTTTCCCCAAGCCCCGATTGCGGGCAACCATATTCATTGGGGAGAGACACCGATGGTCAAACCGATCCTGCAGACCTACCCGGTCATTCATGCCGAAAGCGAAGAGGAGCGCGAGAAGCTCCGCCCGATCGGCCGCAACAAGGAACGCTACCAGGAGACCGTGAAGGGGTGGCACGACGTCATCATGGCGGCGGACAACCTGAACTTCTGGGGCGTCGCCACGATCGAGCATCACTTCTGGTCGGAAGGCTACGAGGTCGGCCCCGCGCCGGCGATCATGGACGCCTACTGGGCCGCGATCACCAAGAATGTGCGCGTCGGCCAGCTCGGCTATGTGATGAGCATCCAGAATCCGATCCGGGTCGCCGAGGAAACGGCGATTATCGATCACCTGTCCGGCGGGCGCAGCTTCGTCGGGTTCGCGCGCGGCTACCAGAGCCGCTGGACCAACGTCTTCGGCCAGCATTACGGCACGACCTCGACCAAGTCGCCCACGGCGGCCAAGAACAACCAGACCGCCGTCGGCGCGGGCTTCGCCCAGAGCGGGTTCACGATTTCCGACAAGGACGTCTCCAACGACCAGCACAACCGCGATGTCTTCGAGGAGAATATCGAGATCGTGCTCAAGGCCTGGACCCAGGATTCGATGAACCACAAGGGCCGCGCCTGGCAGATTCCGTATCCGGGCGACACGGGCGTGGACGACTGGCAGCTCGCCCAGGTCGGCGTGACCCAGCGCCTCGGTGCGCTCGACGAGGTCGACGAGAACAACAACGTGGTCAACGTGTCGGTCTGCCCGGCGCCCTACCAGGACCCGCACCCGCCGGTCTTCGTGTCCGGCAGCGGCAGCCCGGAGACGATCGACTACAACGCGCGGATGGGCTTCATCCCGACCTACTTCACCGACATCAGCACGGCCGCCCCGCTGGGCGAGCAGTATGCCAAGACGGCGGCGGAGAACGGGTTCAACTGGCTGCCCGGCCAGAACCAGAACATCGTGCGCTGGCTGCAGATCGCCGAGAGCTACGACGCCGCGGTCGACGCCGTCATGGCCCACGACTACGACATCTGGAAGAACTTCTACGCCGCCATGGGCCGCCGGAAGCTCGACGAGGCCGATGTGATCGGCTCGATGCTCGATTCCGGCCTCTACTGCATCGGCACGGCCGAATCGGTCCGCGACCAGCTCGTTGCCCAGTGGGAGGCGATGCCGGCGGAATACATCACGCTGATCTACCACTACGCCCAGATGCCCAAGGAAAAGGTCATCAAGAACATGGAGCAGTTCAACGAGGTGGTGAAGCCGGCGCTGGACGAAGTCACGGCGAACGCGGGCCACGATATGGCCCAGGCCGCCGAATAACGTCCGGCGAGCGGCTTTCGGGCGGCACGCCAAAACGTCTAGAGTGGAGGGGCCGCGCTGTGCGCGGCCCTTTCTTTTTCGCCCCGATAATTGTCCCAACGGAAAGACCTGTAGATGCTGAAAATTCTCGGACGCGCGACGTCAACGAACGTGCAGAAGGTCCTCTGGTTCTGCGACGACCAGGGCCGCGAATACGATCATGACAACGAGATCGGCGGCGCCTTCGGCCGCAACGATTCGCCCGAATACCTGGCGATGAACCCGAACGGGCGCGTCCCGGTGGTGATCGACGGCGATTTCGTGATGTGGGAATCCAACAGCATCATCCGCTATCTCGCCCGGCAGTCGAAAAGCGACCTCTACCCGTCGGACTTCGCTGCGCGCCAGACGGTCGAGCGCTGGATGGACTGGGAAATTTCGCTGCTCGCACCGCGCCACGTGCCGGTGTTCATCGGCATGGTCCGCACCAAGCCCGAGGACCGGGACCAGCAGGCGATCGACGCCGCGGTCGGTCAGTGGAACGCGGCCATGCAGGTGCTGGAAGACCAGCTCGCGGACAACGCCTATGTGGCGGGCGATGCATTTTCGCTGGCCGATATCCCGATCGCGCCGATTGCCCACCGCTGGTTCAACCTGGATATCGACCGGTTCGACGCGCCCAACATCAAGCGCTGGTACAAGTCTTTCTTGGGCGATGCCGCCTTCGAGAAGTGGGTGAATATCGAACTGGCGTGACGGTTCTTTCAGGTCATTGCGAGACGCACCGGACGAAGCAATCCAGAGCCGTCCCGCCCGCTCTGGATTGCTTTGCTTCGCGCGCAATGACAATTCTTTCGGAAGGCTCAGGGTGAGGCCGGTTGGCAGGCGTCAGTAGCCCAGCTTCGGGTCGACGGCGTTCGGGACCGGGTCGCCGCGTTCGACAGCCTTGATTCCATCGACGATCTGGCGCGCCACCGAGCGCGGGTCGGTGATCGACGCGTTGTGCGGGGTTACCGTGATTTGCGGGTGGTCCCAGAACGGATGGTCGTCCGGCAGCGGTTCGGTGCGGAACACGTCGAGCGTCGCGTGGGCCAGCCGGCCGGATTCCAGCGCCGGGATCAGATCGGCTTCGACCAGGTGCCCGCCGCGCCCGGCGTTGATGACATAGGCGCCTTCCGGAAGCTTCGCGAACAATCCGGCATCGAGAATGCCTTCGGTCTCCGGCGTGAGCGGGAGCAGGCAGACCAGGATGTCGGTGCGCGGCAGCAGGGCGTCGAGGCCGTCGGCCCCGTGGAAACAGGCGATGCCCGGAATGTCCCTGGCCGACCGGCTCCAGCCCGCGACGTCGAAGCCGAGCGCAGCCAGCGCGTTGCCGGAACTGCGGCCCAGCTCGCCGAGGCCGAGGATGCCGATCCGGCGCTCGTCGGCCTGCTTCAATTCATGCCCGCGGTCGTCCCAGACACGGTCGCGCTGCTGGGCGTCCAGCGCAGGCTGGTTCTTGTGGTAGCGCAGCACGTGGAGGAGTACGTACTCGCGGATGCCCGCCGTCAGGTAGGGATCGACGACACGGGACACGGCGGCGGTCATCGGAAAGTCCGGGTCGATGAAGAGGTGGTCCACCCCGGCGCCGAGCGAGAACACGGCTTTCAGGTTCGCAAACTTCGCCAGTTCCCCCGCCGGCGGTTTCCACGCCAGTGCATATTCGATGTCAGCCGGTTCTCCGGTCTCCGGCCACACGCGCACATCGAGCGATGGGTCGTTCGCCCGCAGCTGTTCGGCCCACCAGTCCGGCCGATCGTTCCGGGCAATAATCAGGACGGCCATATAGACATGCTCACGCTTCTTTAGTCATTGCGGGGCGCAGAGCAACGACGCAATCCAGAGCGGAAATGCGCACACACCGGAACTGGATTGCTTCGCTGCGCTCGCGATGACGGACGGGGCAGTTCCGTTCCGGTGTCCGTGTCGACCACGCGGCTACGTCGCCACCGCGTCGCCGGCACCGACGGCGGCGAGGTCGAAGGCTGCGGCCATCAGCGCCTTGGTGTAGGGCTCGCGCGGCGCGTCGAAGATCTGGTCGGCGGGGCCCTGTTCGACGACCTTGCCGTCGCGCATGACGATCACCTGGTTGGAGATGGCGCGCACGACTTTCAGGTCATGGCTGATGAACAGGTAGGCGAGCTTGTACTTCTCCTGCAGGCCGCGCAGCAGGTCGATGATCTGGGCCTGGACCGAGCGATCGAGCGCCGAGGTCGGTTCGTCCAGCACGATGAATTTCGGCCGCAGCACGAGGGCGCGCGCGATGGCGACGCGCTGACGCTGGCCGCCGGAGAACTCGTGGGGGTAGCGGTGGCGGGTCGCGGGGTCGAGCCCGACCTCCTGCATCACCGTGACGATCATCTCGTCGCGCTCGGCCGCCGTGTTGCCGATGCCGTGGACCTTCAGCCCTTCCTCGATGATCTGCGCGATCGACATGCGCGGGCTGAGCGAGCCGTACGGGTCCTGGAACACCACCTGCATTTCGCGGCGCAGCGGTCGCATCTCACTGGTCTGGAGCCCGTCGATCTGCCGGCCGTCGAACTCGATCGGGCCGTCGGACGAGATCAGCCGCAGCATCGCGAGACCCAGCGTCGTCTTGCCCGAGCCGGATTCGCCGACGACACCGACGGTCTCCCCCTCGCGGACCTCGACGGTGATCCCGTCGACCGCCTTCACATGGTCCACCGTGCGGCGCATCACGCCCGCCTTGATCGGGAAGTAGACCTTCAGGTCGTCCGTGTGGACGATGCGCGGCGCGTCGTTGGCCGGTGTCAGCGCGGTGCCGGACGGCTCGGCGTCGAGCAGGTGCTTCGTGTATTCGTGGGACGGCGTGTCGAAAATCTGCCGGGTCGGGCCGTGCTCGACGATCTCGCCCTGGTTCATCACGCACACCCGGTCAGCCATCTTCTGGACGATGCCGAGATCGTGGGTGATGAACAGCATCGACATGCCGAATTTCTGTTTCAGGTCGTCGAGCAGTTCGAGGATCTGCGCCTGGATCGTGACGTCCAGCGCGGTGGTCGGCTCATCGGCGATCAGCAGCTTGGGTTCGTTGGCGAGCGCCATGGCGATCATCACGCGCTGGCGCTGGCCGCCGGACAATTCGTGGGGATAAGCGTTGAGGCGCTTCTCGGCGTCGGCGAGGCCGACGAGCTTCAGAAGTTCCAGCGTGCGCGCGCGCGCCTCGGTTTTCGACAACCCCTTGTGGACGAACAGGACCTCGTTGATCTGCTTCTCAATGTTGTGGAGCGGATTGAGCGACGTCATCGGCTCCTGGAAGATCATCGCGATGTCGTTGCCGCGGATGCCGCGCAGGGTGGCATCGGGCGCGCCGACCAGTTCCGTGCCCTCGAAGGTGATCGACCCGCCCGGATGGCGCGCCACCGGGTAGGGCAGGAGCTGCAGGATCGACAGCGCGCTGACCGACTTGCCGGAACCGGATTCGCCGACCAGCGCCAGGGTCTCGCCCTTGCCGACCTCGAACGAGGCGCCTTTCACGGCGTGCATGAGCCCGCCGGGCGTCGCGAAATCGACCGAGAGGTTGTCGACCTTGAGCAGGGGGTCGGCCATCAGCCCGCGTCTCCGGAAATCTGCTTGCGCGGATCGAAGGCGTCGCGCACCGCCTCGCCCACGAATACCACCAGCATGAGCATCACCATGATCGAGAAAAACGCCGCGAATGTCAGCCACTCGGCGGTGAAATTCTCCTTCGCCTGTTTAAGAAGCTCACCCAGCGAGGGCGATCCTGGCGGCAGGCCCAGCCCGAGGAAGTCGAGCCCCGTCAGCGCGGTCAGGCCGGCCACCAGCGTAAACGGCAGGAAGGTAATGGTGGCGACCATCGCGTTGGGCAGCACGTGGCGGAACATGATGATCCGGTTGCGCACGCCCAGTGCCCGCGCCGCGCGCACATAGTCGAAGTTGCGCGCGCGCAGGAACTCCGCGCGCACCACGCCCACCAGGTTGGTCCAGCTGAACAGCAGCATGATGAACAGCAACGTCCAGAATCCGGGCACGAACAGGCTGGCGACGATCAGCAGCACGAACAGGAACGGCATGCCCTCCCAGACCTCGATGAAGCGCTGGAAGGTGAGATCGACCCAGCCGCCGTAATAGCCCTGCACCGCGCCGGCGATCACCCCGACGATGCTGGCGAAGATTGTCAGGGTCATGCCGAAGAGAATGGATATCCGGAACCCGTAGATCAGGCGTGCCGTCACGTCGCGGGCCTGATCGTCGGTGCCGAGCCAGTTTTGCGTCGTGGGCGGCGACGGCGCCGGGGTCGGCAGATCCGTGACCGGCGTGTCGAAGCTGTAGGGGATGAGCGGCATGACCAGCCAGCCCTTCTCCTGGATCAGCTCGACGACGAACGGGTCGGTGTAGTCGGCCTCGGTTTCGAAATCGCCACCGAACGCCGTTTCCGGATAGGCGGTGAAGATCGGCATGTAGAACGCGCCGTCGAAGCGCACGATCAGTGGCTTGTCGTTGGCAATGAACTCCGCGAACAGCGAGAAGAAAAACAGCGCCAGGAAAATCCACAAGGACCAGTAACCGCGCTTGTTGGCGCGGAAGTTCGCGAGCCGGCGTGCGGTCAGCGGCGTGACCGTCATGCCGAGAAAGCGGCTGGCCGAGGAGGTGGGGGTCGTGGCGTCCACCTCAGACCTCCCGGCTCTCGAAATCGATCCGCGGGTCGACCAGCACATAGGTGAGGTCGGTCACGAGCTTGATGAGCAGGCCCATCAGGCCGAAGACGTAAAGCGTCGCGAACACGATCGGGTAGTCGCGGTTGAGCACCGCCTCGAAGCCGAGCAGGCCGAGCCCGTCGAGAGAGAAGATGATCTCAATGAACAGCGCGCCGCCGAACAGGATCGACAGGAAGGCCGCCGGGAAGCCGGAGATCACGATCAGCATCGCGTTGCGGAACACGTGACCATAGAGGACCCGGCGTTCCTCGAGTCCCTTGGCGCGGGCGGTCGTCACATACTGCTGGGAAATCTGGTCGAGGAAGGAGTTCTTGGTCAGCATGGTCATGGCGGCGTAACCGCCGATCACCAGCGCGCCGACCGGCAGGGCGATGTGCCAGAAGTAGTCCGCGATCTGGCCGAGCAGGCTGAGTTCCGCGAAATTGTCCGATGTCAGGCCCCGCAGCGGGAACCAGTCGACGAAGTTGCCGCTGGCGAAAAGCTGGATGCCGAGAATGGCGACGAGAAAGGGCGGCAGGGCGTTGCCGCCGATGACGATGGCGCTGGTCCATGCGTCGAAGCGGGTGCCGTCACGCACGGCCTTGGCGATGCCGAGCGGGATCGAGATGCCGTAAAGGAAGATCGTGGTCCAGAACCCGATGGTGATCGAGACGGGCAGCTTCTCCAGCACCAGATCGACCACGGGACGGCTCTGGAAAAAACTCTCGCCGAAATCGAACTGCAGGTAGTTCTTCAGCATGAGGAAGAAGCGTTCGTGGGGCGGCTTGTCGAAGCCGACCATGCGCTCCAGTTCCTCGATGAACTCCGGCGGCAGCCCGCGCGCGCCGCGGTACTTGGATTCGAAGCTCGATGTGGTGTCGGATTGCAGTTGGTCGAGGCCCGGGCCGGCGTCGCCCACGCCGCCGGACACGCGCGAGGTGGCATCCACCGCCGTGCCCTGGACCTGGGCGATCATCTGTTCGACCGGTCCGCCCGGCGCGAACTGCACGATCACGAAGTTCAGCAGGATGATGCCGAACAGGGTCGGGACGATCAGCAGAAGCCGGCGGATAATGTAAGCGAGCATCCGCAGTCAGTCTCCGGCAGTCGAAGCCGACGATGTCGCTGTTTCCGGGACGTCGTCATTGCGAGCCCGACGGGCGAAGCAATCCAGGGCGGCCAGGCGCGGAAGGCTGGATTGCTTCGTCGCTTCGCGCCTCGCAATGACAGCCGTTCCTTGCATGAGAACCGCCGCGTGGTCGTCAATAAATCTCATGGGATCAGCTTATCTTGCGTCCGCGCGCCGGGGCTAGCGGTTGCCCCGGTAGGCGCGGATATCGGCGGCCCTGTCGGGATCGATCCACCAGGTATCCAGTTGCACGCCCTGGCGGGGGATGGTTTCGGGAATGCCGTAGCGGTCCCAGTAGACGATCCGGTCACTGGTGATATGCCAGTGCGGGATGACGTAGTTGCCCCACACGAGCGCCCGGTCGAGTGCGCGGGTGCGCTGGATCAGGCTTTCGCGGTTCGGCGCGGTGACGACCAGTTCGATCAGTTCGTCGATCACCGGATCCTCGATCCCGATATAGTTTCGCGAGCCCGGCCGCCCGGCCGCGTCGCTCGACCAGTATTCGAGCTGCTCGTTGCCCGGCGATTCCGACTGTCCCCAGATCCCGGAGATCATGTCGTAGTCGAACTGGTCGGTCCGTTCCCGGTACTGGGAGGCGTCGACCACGCGCACGCTGGCATCGATGCCCAGCCGCTCCAGGTTGCGGGCGTAGGGCAGGGCGATCCGCTCAAATGTCTGGCTGCCGAGCAGGATCTCGAATTCGAACGGCTCGCCCGTTTCGGCGTTGACGCGCTTGCCGTCCCGGATGACCCAGCCGGCCTCTTCCAGAAGCCCGGCGGCCTTGCGCAGGTTCTGGCGGATGCCGCGCGTACCCGAGCCGTCGGTCGCGGGCGGCCGGTATTCGGCCGTGAAGACCTCTTCGGGCAGTTGGCCGCGGAAGCGTTCGAGGATCTCGCGTTCTTCGGCATCCGCGTCCTCGACGAGGCCGCGGCTGCCGAGGTCCGAATTATCGAAGAAGCTGTCGGTGCGCGCGTATGCGCCATAGAACAGGTTTTTGTTCGACCATTCGAAGTCGAAGGCGAGCGTCAGCGCTTGGCGGACAAGGCGGTCCTGGAACATGGGTTTGCGCAGATTGAAGACGAAGCCCTGGATCGGCGCGGTGCGCTGATGCGGGAACTCCTTCAGGATCAACTTGCCGTCCTGCACGGGCCTGGTGTCGGTGTATTCGGTCGCCCAGGCCTTGGACGAATTCTCGCGCATCCGGTCGAGGTCGCCGGACACAAGCGCGATCCGCGAGACACCCGGGTCGCGGAAATACTCGAACCGCAGGGTATCGATATTGTTCCGCCCGATGTTGGTCGGGTGACTGCGGCCCCAGTAGTCGGGTACGCGCTCAAGGGTGATCGAACGGCCGGTTTTCACGTCCGCGATGCGGTAGGGACCGCTGCCGAGCGGCACCTCGAGGGTCGGTTTGGAGAAATCGCGGGATTCCCAGTAGTGCGCGGGCAGGATCGGGAGCTGCCCGATGATGAGCGGCAGTTCCGGGTTCTGCGCATCCCCGAAGGAGAATTTGACCTTGCGCGGCCCGGTCTGCTCCACCGTGGCGATATCGCGGTAGTAGAACCGGTAGAAGGGCGCACCTTTTTCGCGCAGCACTTCGAACGAGAAGATGACGTCCGCGGGCGTGATGTCCCTGCCGTCGTGCCATTTGGCGTCGTCGCGAAGTTCGTATTCCACCCAGGACCGGTCCTCGGGCACTTCCATCGTCAGACAGAGAACGCAGTATTGGGTGAAAGGCTCGTCGGCGGACGAGGTGGTCAGCGAATCGTAGATCAGGCCGACGCCGCCGGCCGGGTTCCCCTGGATGATGAAGGGATTGAGGCTGTCGAAGGTGCCGATCCCCCGGCGCACGTCCTCGCCGCCTTTCAGCGCGCCCGGGTTCACATAATCGAAGTGCGGGAAGGCGGGACCGTATTTGGGCTGCCCGTGCATGGCCATGGCGTGGGCCGGGCCGTCGGTGCCGCCCAGTGCAAAAGCAGGCGCGAATGACGAGACGGCGATACCCAGCCCGGCGACCGCCGCGAGACATTTCGTGCGAAGCATGACCCCTCCGAAAGCAATCAGGTTTCCAGCACCTAGATGGGGGGAGAAAGCCTTGCGGATCAAGGAAAACCGACGCGGCGTCACGCGCTTGTTAGGCGCTGCCGCATCGTCGCCATATTGGGAACGGTTTCCCGCCCGATTCGGTTCGTCAGGCGGGCTCCGATGTGCAGGAAAGGCCGAGCGACTGCGCGGTGCTGTCCACCGCCGCCAGGCAGGTTTCCGCACGCGCGTCGGGAATCCAGGCCTCGATCCGGACCGTGTAGTCGCCCGCATCGCCCGCCGGTACCCGTTCGCAGTCCATCCGCACGATGTTCGCGCCGTAGTCGGCGAACGCCTCGGTCAGCCGGGCAACGAGGCCCGGCTGGTCGGCGCCGCTGATCTCGACCCGGTGGGTGACCTGCCCGCTCTCGGCCCGCGCGGGGCCTTCGGCGATGGGGTCGACATCGATTTCCGCGCCGGCGAGTTCGTCCACCCCGGCGAGTGCCTCCGCGACGTCGTCTTCGGCCAGGCCTTCCGGCAGGCGGGCGACCGCGGCGAATTCGGCGGTCTGTCCCAGCACGGCGAAGCTCGTGTCGCCGATGTCGGCGCCGAGATCGAACAGGCGGCCGGTCAGGGCCGACAGCAGGCCGGTCCGGTCGGGACAGGAAATCGCGATACGGATGTCGCGCGCCATGGCGGCTTCCCCCTCTTTCAGTTCGTGCGTCTAGTCGGTGCGAAGTGCGTCGAGGGCCCTAGCGTGAACGTCGCCGTCGCACGCAGCAAGCACCGATCCGGGCGAATCGATGCGCAGGGGCGCGCCTTCCCAGTCGGAAATCACGCCGCCCGCGCCCGCCACGATGACGGCGTGGGACAGGTAGTCGTAGGGCTGCATGCCGCTTTCGGCGACGAGGTCGGTATGTCCGCTGGCGACCATCGCGTAGGCGTAGGCGTCCGTGCCGAAACGCGTGTCCGCCACCGCGGCCTTCAGGTTCAGGTAGCGGGCGAGATCGCCGGCTTCGAACATGTCCTGCGAGGTGGTGCACATGCGCGCGGCGCCCAGATCGCCGCGCGGCACCGTGCGCACCGGCGCCCCGTCGTCACCCCGGCCCCAGTGGCGGGTGGCCTCGTCGGCCGTGGCCAGCCAGCGTTCGTCGAGCGCGGGGTAGGCGTTCAGGCCCAGCACCGGATCGCCGTCGCGCAGCAGGGCGATGAGGGTGGCGAACAACGGTATGCCGTTGATGAAAGCCCGCGTGCCGTCGATGGGGTCGAGGACCCAGACGAATTCCGCATCGGTCCGTTCGGCCCCGTACTCCTCGCCCAGAATGCCGTGTTCGGGAAAGGCCTCGTTGATCAGCGCGCGCATGGCCGCCTCCGCCTCCCGGTCGGCGCGGGTGACCGGGCTGGCGTCGTCCTTGGTCTCGATGTCCAGGGGCGTGCGGAAATGGCGCAGGGCCGCCGCCGTCGCGGCGTCGGCGAGCGTGTGTGCGAGGGCTGAATAGCCGGGGTCGAGAGGCTTGCTCATATCGTGCCTAAAAGGGGCGCCCACAAATGCAAAGCGGCGCTCGCGCGCCGCTCTGAACGTTTCGTCATCCCGGCCAAGGACTACTGCGCCGGCAGGGGCGGCGGGTTGTCCGCGAACTGGCGCAGGTAGGCGATGATGTTGGCGCGGTCCTGGACCTTCTTGAGGCCCGCGAAGTTCATCTTCGTGCCCGGCGCGTACCCTTTCGGGTTCGCGAAGAAGGCGTTCAGGTTCTCATACGTCCATTCGCCGCCGAGCGAGGTGAGGGCGTCCGAATAGGCGAACCCCGACGCATGGCCCTTCCCGGCCCCGACGACGTTGTAGAGGTTCGGGCCGACCTTGTTGGCACCGCCATTCTCGACCGTGTGGCAGGTGCCGCAGCGCTTGAACGCTTTCTCGCCCGCGGCGATGTCGGCCGACGCCAGCAGCGGCGCGACCGGATCGAGGGTCTTTTCCTCCGGCGGGGCGGCGGCCGTCTGCGTGCCGTCCTCGGGCACCTCAACGGCGTAGGCCTTGATGTCCAGATGCTCGCTGTGCGTGACTTCGTTCACGCCGACGCCGATGGCCACAGCCACGGTCAGCGCGACCAGCACCGCACCCCAAACCTTGAAAAATTCTTCGCCACCCATCGGTCAAGTTCCCTGCATCAGACAGCTTTCGCACGGCGATTTCCGCGCCGCGCGGCGAATGTAGCGAGCGACCTGAGCCGTGTCCACGGGTGTGGCCAGGGCGAAACGGTTCCGTTCGCGACGCGCGAGATATATCTTCCGTGCTGTGCAGCGGCCAGCGCCGTGACAGGTCTCGCGGCATTAGGTCGCAGCGCAGCCGGAAGGAGCGAAACCCTGACGAATCCAGCCGAAAACAGCGGGGCGCCCGCCAATCCCGTGGTGCTGATTCCGGCGCGCATGGCGTCGACGCGCCTGCCGGGCAAACCGCTTGCCGATATCCACGGGCTGCCGATGATCGTGCAGTGCCTGCGCCGGGCCGAGGAAGCCGGGGTGGGGCCGGTCGTGGTCGCCTGCGCGGAGGCCGAAATCGCGGACGCCGTGACGGCGGCGGGCGGCGCGGCGGTGCTGACCGACCCGGACCTGCCGTCGGGCTCGGACCGTATCTTCGCGGCGCTGGCGGAATTCGATCCCGACGGGACACACGACGCGGTCGTGAACCTGCAGGGCGACCTGCCGACCCTCGATCCGGCGGTCGTGCGCGCGTGCGTGGACGTGCTCGACACGGCCGAGGTCGATATCTCGACGGCGGTGTGCGCGATCACCGAAGAGGCCGAGCGGACCAACCCGAACGTGGTGAAGGCGGTGATGGCGTTGTCCGGGAGCGGGAGCGCACGCGCGGGGCGGGCGCTTTATTTCAGCCGCGCCACCGTGCCGGCCGGACCCGGGGACCATTTCCACCATATCGGGCTCTATGCCTACCGGCGCGACGCGCTGGCGCGTTTTGTGTCGCTGCCCGCGAGCCCGCTGGAAAAACGCGAGAAACTTGAACAACTTCGCGCCCTGGAAGCGGGCATGCGGATCGATGCGGCCATCGTTGACACTGTTCCGCTCGGTGTCGATACTCCTGCCGATCTTGAGCGCGCGCGGGCTCTGCTGGCTTAGCAGGTCCCGCGCGTTTTCGATGGACGGCAGTGAAGATTATGAGCGACCAGAACGAACAGGCTTCCGACCCGGCGAATACCATCGCCTTCCAGGGGGTGCCCGGCGCCAACTCGCACATCGCGTGCCAGCAGGCATTCCCGGACATGACCCCGCTGGCCTGCCCGACATTCGAGGACGCGTTCGCCGCCGTGGAGACCCAGGGACGTGCGTCGCTGGCGATGATCCCGATCGAGAACACGCTCGGCGGGCGCGTGGCGGACATCCATCACCTGCTGCCCCAGTCCAAGCTCTACATCAATCGCGAGCACTATCTCGAGGTGCAGCACCAGCTTCTCGGCACGAAGGACGCGACGCTGGAAGGCCTGAAAGAGGTGCGCTCGCACCCGCAGGCGCTCGCCCAGTGCCGCGAGCAGCTCGCCCAGCTGGGCGTGGCGACGCGCGCGCGGGCCGACACGGCCGGCTCGGCCCAGGAAATTGCCGAGCTCGGCGATCCCACGATTGGCGCGCTGGCGCCGGCGCTGGCGGCGGAGATCTATGACCTGCAGGTGCTGCGCTCGCGCTTCGAGGACCGGATCGGCAACACGACGCGCTTCGTCGTGCTGTCGCGCGCGCGGCGCGACCCGGACCCGAACGACGGACCGTCCATGACCTCGCTGATCTTCGAGGTGCGCTCAGTGCCCGCGGCGCTCTACAAGGCGCTGGGCGGGTTCGCGACCAACGGTGTGAATATTTCCAAACTGGAAAGCTATATCTCCGGCGAGCGGTTCTCGGTCGCCCAGTTCTATGCGGACATCGAGGGCCACCCGGCCGACCCGGCGGTCGCGCAGGCGTTCGAGGAACTCGACTATTTCTCGAAGAACGTGCGCGTGCTGGGCGTGTATCCGGCCGCCGACTACCGTAACCAGTAATAAGCCCGTCATTGCGAGAAGGCCGGAGGCCGACGAAGCCATCCAGAGCGGACGCGCCGGCTTCTGGGTCGCGTCGTCGCGTTTCTCCGCGCGATGACGTTGGGATTTACCCCTCGGCCAGCCACTCCTCGATGAGGCGGCGGGCGATGGAATCCTTGCGTGGCAGCTGCACGGGCGAATCGGGCGTGATCGCCTTGAGTTCGTCGCGCGACATCCAGTCCGCCGACAGCAGTTCCGTCTCGTCGATGGTCAGCTCGGTGTCGAGCGCGCGGGCGCGGTAGCCGACCATGAGCGAGGCCGGGAACGGCCAGGGCTGGGAGTGCTGGTATTCGACGTCGGTCACGCGCACGCCGACTTCTTCATAGACCTCGCGCGCGACGCAGTCTTCCAGCGTTTCGCCCGGCTCCAGGAACCCGGCCAGCACCGACTGCATTTTGCCCTGGAAGCGCGGGGCCTTGCCCATGATGATCCGGTCCCCGTCATGGATCAGCATGATGCAGGCGACATCGGTGCGCGGAAAATGCACCGCGTTGCACGCGCTGTCGGTACAGCGGCGCTGGTGACCGGCGGATTCGCTGCGCGTCGGCGACCCGCACACGCCGCAGAAGCGGTGCCGCTGGTGCCAGTAGGCAAGGCCGCGCGCGAAGGCGAGCAGGTTGCCCTGCTTGTGGTCAATGTAAGGACCGACCTTGCGCAGGTCCTCGAACACGCCCGCCGAACCGAGGACCTCGTGTTCGTGCGGGTCCTCGATATGGCTGACATCGATCGCGAAATAGGCCGTGCCGTCCACGAGACCGAGCAGGACCGGGTCGGTCTCGGTGTCGCGCAGAAGCTCGACCTGGGAAATCTCCAGTTCCACGGCCGCGACCTCGTCCGTGCCGTTGACCAGGTTGTGCAGCTGCCAGACCGGCAACAGGCGGCTGGACGCGCTGGACAGCGCCTCGGACAGCCAGTCGGCGTCGCGGCGCAGGTGCGAGACGCGGTCCAGATAAAGACTGGAGTAGAAATTCTGACGTTTCATGATGTTCGTGTGTCGCCCCGGAAGGCCGGTAACCTGTCACAGGCGCGCGCCTGTGGAAAGTCGCCCCGGAGAAGCGCGCACGCCTTGTTTATCCGGGGGGCCGATCTGATATAGTGCTGTCGGGAGGCCGGGCGGACAGGCATCTCGCCAACCCGGTCAGGTCCGGAAGGAAGCAGCCGTAACGAGGCTTCGCCTGGGTCGTATCAACCGGTCTCCCACTTCGAACACCGAATCGGGTATTCCGGGTTCCTGCTGACATTCCGGGAAGCGAACACGCTCCATGACTGCCGACCTTGAAGACCAGCCTGGTGAACCGGACGACCCGGCGCCGGATGAGTCGCAGGACGGCAGCCCGACAATCGACGATCCGAACCAGTCGAGCTTTCTGGACGCGCCGGCCCCGGAAGCCGCCGTGCCGGAAGCCGCCGTGCCGGAAGCCGCTGTGCCGGAAGCCGCCGCACCGAAGTCATCGCCCGAACCCGCTTCCGTGCCATCCGGGACCGAAAGCGCGGAGGCCTACCAGGTCCTCGCCCGCAAGTACCGGCCCCAGGACTTTTCCGGGCTGATCGGCCAGGAGGCGCTGGTCTGCACGCTGACCAACGCCTTCGCGCTCGACCGCGTCGCCCATGCCTTCATGCTCACCGGCGTGCGCGGGGTCGGCAAGACGACGACCGCGCGCATCATCGCGAAGTGTCTCAACGCCTCCGGCGGGCCGACCATCGATCCCGATCCGGATGACGAGCAGAGCATCGCGATCTCCGAAGACCGCCATCCCGACGTGATCGAGGTCGATGCGGCGAGCCGCACCGGCGTGAACGACATCCGGGAAATCCTCGACGGCGTGCGCTATCGGCCGGTGTTCGGACGCTACAAGGTCTACATCATCGACGAAGTCCACATGCTGTCGACGCAAGCGTTCAACGCGCTGCTGAAGACGCTGGAAGAGCCGCCGGAGCATGTGAAGTTCATCTTCGCGACGACCGAAATCCGCAAGGTGCCGGTGACGGTGCTGTCGCGCTGCCAGCGGTTCGACCTGCGCCGGGTGCGCGCGGACGAGCTGATCGCGCATTTCAGCGGCATCGCCCAAGCCGAGAACGCGAAGCTGGAGGATGGCGCGCTGCGGCTGATTGCCCGCGCGGCAGACGGCTCGGTGCGCGACGGCCTGTCCCTGCTGGACCAGACGATCTCGGCGCACTGCTCGAACGGTGCCGTCGCGCGCGAGGAAGACGTGCGCGCGATGCTGGGCACGGCGGACAGCGCGGCGGTCCTGGATATCTTCGAGGCGGTCATGGCGGGGCGCACGGCCGACGCACTGGACGGTCTCGGTACCTTGTACGACTCCGGCGCCGACCCGTTGTCGGTGTTGCAGGATTTGCTCGAACTGAGCCACTGGATCACGCGGGTGAAGCTGGTGCCGAAGGCGGCGGACGACCCGGCCGTGTCGGAACTGGAACGCACGCGCGGCCGCGAGATGGCCGGGAAGCTGGGTGTCGCTGTGCTGTCGCGGGCCTGGCAGATGCTGCTGAAGGGCGTCGGCGAGGTGCAGCGCGCGCCCTCGGTCCTGCCCGCCGCGGAAATGGTCCTCATCCGGCTCGCCCACGCGGCGGACATGCCGCCGCCGGCGGACCTGGTAAAAAAGATCGAGGCCAGCGGCGACAGTGCTGCACCTGCCGCTCCCCCGTCTGCGCCGACGACGCCCGCGCCGTCCGACCGGGGCGGTGGCGCACAGGCTCTGTCCAACGGCGGCGGACAGTCGGCGGCCGTTCAGCCGGAAGAAGCCCCCACGGCCATGCCCGAACAGGCGGTGGCGGAGGCTGCGATCGCCGACCCGGAGAATTTCCCCGCGCTGGTGAGCCTGTTCGCGACACAGCGGGAAATCCAGCTTCGCAACCACCTGCACGCCAATGTGCACCTCGTTTCCTATGAGCCCGGGCGGCTGGAATTTCGCCCGACGAACGACGCGCCCAAGGACCTGGCGGGCCAGGTGCTCAACCGTTTGCGGGGCTGGTGCGGTAATCACTGGCAGGTCAGCGTATCCGGCGATCCCGGCGCGCCGACCCTTGCGCAACAGGCCGACAACGCCGAAGCCGCCGCCCACCAGCAGGCCGCGGAGAATCCCCTAGTGCGCGCCGCGCTGGAGACGTTTCCTGGTGCGAAGATCGAACGGGTGGTGTCGCGCGAAAACCTGGCAGACGATGCGGCGGGCGACGACCTGCCGATCGAGATCGAGGATGACGAATGAAGAACCTTGGCAACCTGATGAAGCAGGCGCAGGAAATGCAGGCCAAAATGGTCGAAATGCAGGACCGCCTGGCGGAGATGACCATCGACGGGGTGGCGGGCGGCGGCATGGTCACCGTGACCCTGAACGGCAAGAGCGAAATGAAGGGCATCAAGATCGACCCGTCGCTCCTCAGCGCCGACGAGGCGGAAATCCTCGAAGACCTGATTTTGGCTGCACATGCTGACGCCAAGAAGAAGGCGGAAGAGCGCATGGCCGAGGAAATGAAAGAGGTCACCGGCGGCCTCAACCTGCCGCCGGGAATGAACCTGCCCTTCGGCGCCTGAGCGCGGCGTCCGGCATCCCCAGTTAAGCATGTCCACACCCGAAATCGAGCGCCTGGTCGACCTGCTCGCCAAGCTGCCCGGCCTGGGTCCGCGCTCGGCGCGGCGCGCGGTGCTGCACCTTATCAGGCGGCCGGGCCAGCTGATGCAGCCGTTGTCCGAGGCGCTGTCGGGGGTGGCCATGGCGATCCGGACCTGTTCGAACTGCGGCAATGTCGACACCGTCGACCCGTGCCGCATCTGCACCGACGAGGAACGCGACCGCAGCGTCATCTGCGTGGTGGAGGATGTGGCCGACCTCTGGGCGCTGGAGCGCACGGCATCTTTCGGCGGGCAGTACCATGTTCTCGGCGGCACCCTGTCGGCGCTCGACGGGGTCGGGCCGGAGGACCTGAATATCGGCCGCCTGACCGACCGGGCGCGCCTGGAACAGGTCGAGGAGGTGATCCTCGCCACCAACGCAACGGTCGCGGGCCAGACCACGGCTCACTACATCACCGAGCGCCTCGAAGGCGCGGGCGTGAAAATCTCCCGCCTGGCCCACGGCGTGCCGGTGGGCGGCGAACTCGACTATCTCGATGACGGCACGCTGACCGCGGCGCTGCGCAGCCGGCGCGAGGTCTGACGGTCCGGTGCGCCCGGCCTTCATTGCGCTCGCGTTCGTTGTGATGGTGGCCCCCGCCGCGGCTGACGATCTCGGTTCCTTCTATCGTTCCCTGAATTCGACGCCGCACGGCTACACGGTCGTGGACGACCCAGCAGGAAACCTGGCGGGGACGGCGCCCGCCGCCCGCGTGGAGCGCTTCGAGGTGCGGCCGGGCGATTGCGCCGCCAACGGCGGGTGGGACGATTGCGCGAACGACCGCGAGCGTTCGGAGCTGGCGCAGGCGCGCGCTGACCGGATCGCGCCGGATACAGAGGGCTGGTACGGCTGGTCGCTGTACCTGCCGGTGGATCATCCGAACGTTCACCCGACGAAAACCGTCTTCGGCCAGTTCCACCAGACCCGTTCGCATCCGCTGTTCATGTTCCGGCAGACGGACGCGGGCCTGATCCTCGATAACCAGATCGACAAGACGCGCCACGATCTCCTGGTCCCCGACGCGGACCTGCGCGGGCGCTGGCACCGTTTCGAAATCCACGCGCGCTGGAGCCGTGAGCGCGTCGGCTTCTTCCATGTCTACGTGGATGGCGTCCGGCGCGCGGACTATCGCGGCCCGACCATGACGGCGGACGAGGTTTACCTGAAGTATGGCGTCTACCGGTCCTTCGTCAGCCGGTACAAGGACGCGCGCGATGCGGACGCGGTGCCGCCGCAAGTTGCGTATTTCGCGAATGTCCGGGGCGCGAAGGTGCGTGAGGCCTTACAGAGGCTGAACTAACCCGGCTCTGGATTGCTTTGCCGCTTCGCGGTTCGCAATGACGACCAGGATCAACCGTCATCGCGAGGAGCAGCGCGACGAGGTAATCCAGATGGAGTCGGAAGAGCTACTCCACGGTCCGCAGGCGCGGGGGTTCGCTCAGGCTGTCCTCGACGGCGTCCTCGATGGAATCGTCGGTGCCGTCGTCGAGCTGGATGTCCTGTATCTTCGATCCGCGCGACTTCACCTTGTTGGCCGACGTGCGAATCTGTTCGATGTCTTTCTCGGCCAGCTCGAAATGCTTCTCCAGGTGGCCGACGCGCTTATCCAGACGGTCGACATCCTCCAGCATCGTCAGGACTTCGGTCTGGATGATCCCGGCGGCTTCTTTCATGCGCACGTCCTTCATGACGGCGCGCATGGTGTTGAGGAGCGCCCACAAGGTGGTGGGCGAGACGATGAACACCTTGGCCCGGTGCGCTGCGTCCACCGCGCCGCCGAAGTTGGCGTGAAGTTCGGCGTAGACGGCTTCCGACGGCAGGAACATCAGCGCTGCGTCGGCGGTCTCGCCCGGCACGATGTATTTCTCGGCAATCGCTTTCACATGGGTGCCGACGTCGCGGCGGAATGCGCGGGCGGCCTCTTTCTGCGCGGTCTCGCTTTCGGCGTCCTGCAGTTGTCGCCAGGCTTCGAGCGGGAATTTGGCGTCCACGACGATGGGGCCGGGCGGGTTCGGCAGGTCGAGCAGGCAGTCGGCCCGCTTGCCGTCGCCCAGGGTCGCCTGGAACGAGTAGCTGCCCGGCGGCATCACCGATTCCACCAGGTCCTGGAGCTGGACCTCGCCGAAGGCGCCGCGTGCCTGCTTGTTGGACAGGATGTCCTGCAGCCCGACCACCTGCGACGACAGGTCGGTCAGGTTCTTCTGGGCCGTGTCGATGCGCACCAGCCGTTCCTTGAGCTCGTCGAGGACGGTCTTCTGGTTCTTGTCGGTTTTCTCCAGGGTCGCGTCGATCTTGCCGGTGAGCTGCTGCAGCCGCGCGTCGACGGACTGCGCCAGCGTGCGTTCCTGCGCCTGGAGGGTCTGGGCGAGCTGGGCCTGCTGGGCAGCCTGCGCCTCGGTCATCTGGGCGAGGCGTTCGCTCAGCGCGACCACCTCAGGCGACGGGCCGTTCCGGCGCAGGGCGAGCACGAGGCCGACGATCAGGGCGAGCGCCCCGATCCCGCCGACGGCGAGTGCAATCATGAGTGCCTGGTCCATGACGCCAGTCTAGCAGACCGGCAAGATTCGGTGTGTGCTTGACCTGCGCGCCGCGAGGTCATACGTAAGCCGCGAAACACCCGGATTTCAGCGAGTTAGAGGTTCCCGCGATATGGCAACGCGCCCGATCGTCATTGCACCCGACCCGGTGCTCAAGCAGGTGTGTGAACCCGTCGAGACCATCGACGCGGACGTGGTCGCCTGCCTGGACGACATGCTGGAGACCATGTACGCCGCGCCGGGCATCGGGCTGTCCGCACCCCAGATCGCGGATTTGCGCCGTCTGATCGTGTGCGACGTGGCTCGCGAGGGCGAGGACCCGCAGCCCTACCGCATGGTCAACCCGGAGATCGTCTGGCGCTCCGACGAGATTGTCGCCGCCGAGGAAGGTTGCCTCAGCATTCCCGACCAGTATGCCGAGGTGGAACGCCACCGCGAGGTGAGGGTCCAGTATCTCGACCCGGACGGGCAGGAACGCGAGATCGCCGCCGAGGGGCTGCTGTCCGCCTGTATCCAGCACGAGATCGATCACCTCGACGGTGTGCTGTTCGTCGACTACCTCACGCCGCTCAAGCGCAACATGATCCTGCGCAAAATGAAGAAGCTGAAGCGGCAACAGAAATAGGAAGAATTTCACACGTCCCTCATGCCGACACGCCCGCTCTGGATTGCTTCGTCGCTTTGCTCTTCGCAATGACCCGTGAAGGGAGCCGTCGCCCGCGACAGTCGGAACAAGGGGGGCTGGCCGGCTCCCCGGGCTGAGGGCGTAGTTGAACCGAAAGACGACAGACCGATGCGCATTGCCTTCATGGGAACCCCGGACTTCTCGGTGCCGGCCTACGACGCCCTCCGCGCGGCCGGGCACGAGATCGCCTGCGTCTATACCCAGCCGCCGCGCCCGGCGGGCCGGGGTCACAAGGAACGCAAGTCGCCGGTGCATCTGCGCGCCGAGGCCGACAGCATCGAGGTGCGCACGCCGAAGACCCTGAAGGACGAGGATGCGCAGGCCGCGTTTCGCGCGCTCGACCTGGAGGCGGCGGTGGTCGTGGCCTACGGGCTGATCCTGCCGAAGCCGATCCTCGACGCGCCGCGGCGCGGCTGTATCAACATCCACGCGTCCCTGCTGCCGCGCTGGCGCGGGGCCGCGCCAATCCATCGCGCGCTGCTGGCGGGCGACCGCGAGACCGGCGTCACGATCATGCAAATGGACGAGGGGCTCGACACCGGACCCGAGCTGCTGCGCGACGCCATGCCGATCGGCCCGGAGACGACCACCGGCGACCTGCACGACGCATTGGCCGAGATGGGTGGGCGCCTGGTCGTCGACGCGCTCGCGGGGCTTGAGGACGGTTCGATCACGCCCGTCCAGCAGCCCGATCGAGGCGACACCTATGCTGCCAAGATCGAACGCGGCGAGGAACGCATCGACTGGTCGCAGCCGGCGGAGGCCGTCGAACGGCATATTCGCGGTTTCGCGCCCTGGCCGGGCGCGTGGAGCGAACTCGACGGCGAGCGGATCAAGGTTCTGTCCGCCGAGATCGCGCCGGGCGACGGCGAAGCGGGTTCGGTCCTCGACGACCGGCTGACGGTGGCCTGCGGCGAGGGCGCGATCCGGCTCACGCGCGTCCAGCGCGCGGGCAAGGCGGCGATGGATGCGGATGCGTTCCTGCGCGGCAGCGCGGTGGACAAAGGCGTGCGCTTCGCATGACCCGGTATCGCATTCTGGTGGAATACGATGGCTCGCCCTATGTCGGCTGGCAGCGTCAGGAGAACGGACCGTCCATTCAGGCGGCGCTCGAATCCGCGCTGAAGGCGTTCAGCGGCGAGGATATCGTCGTTCAGGGTGCGGGCCGCACCGACGCGGGCGTGCACGCGCTGGGCCAGGTCGCGCATTTCGATATCAAGCGTGAGACGGACGCGGAGACGGTGATCGACGCGCTGAACCATTTTCTTCGCAAGGAGCCGATCTCCGTCCTGGAGACGCTGCAGGTCGACGCGGAGTTTCACGCGCGTTTCTCCGCCACGGGCCGCCGCTATCGCTACCGGATTCTCAACCGCCGCCCCCGGCCGACCGTGACGCGCGGACGGGTGTGGTGGGTGCCGGTTTCCCTCGATGCCGAGGCGATGCACGACGCGGCCCAGCGCCTGACGGGGGAGCATGATTTCACGTCCTTCAGGGCGTCGATCTGCCAGGCGAAGTCGCCGGTGAAGACCCTCGACCGGCTGGCGGTGGTTCGCCGGGACGACGAGATCCACGTCGAAGCCGCGGCGCGTTCGTTCCTGCACCACCAGGTACGGAATATCGTCGGCACGCTCGAACTCGTCGGCAAGGGCCGCTGGTCCGCCGACGATGTTTCCGACGCGCTCGCCGCGCGCGACCGGGCCGCCGCGGGACCGACGGCGCCCGCCGAGGGGCTGTACCTGCTGTCCGTGGCGTACGGGAATGTCTGATTCCGCGCATGGTGTGCAACCGTCGCGCCTGATCCTGTTCATCCTGATCGCCGCGGGCGGTGCGTCGATCCTGTCGACGGACCTCTACGCCCCGTCGCTGCCGCACCTGCCGGATTATTTCGGCACGGATGCCGAGACGGTGCAGCTCACCATGGCGTTGAACATGGCCGCGTTCGCCGGGGCTCAACTCCTCTGGGGGCCGTTGAGCGACCGGTTCGGCCGCCGGACGATCTTTATCGTTGGGATGGCCGCTTTCGCGCTCACCGTCCTGGGGGCCGCGCTCGCCCAGAGCATCGAGCAGTTGCTGGCGGTTCGCATCCTGATGGGCGCGGCGGCGAGCGTCGAGGCGGTGATCGTGCTCGCGGTCATCGGGGATATCTACAAGGCCGAGGAATCCGCCAAGGTCTTCGCGCTCTACGGCATGGTCATCGCGCTGGTGCCGGCCGTGGGACCGGTCATCGGCGGCTTCATCTTCGAATGGTTCGGCTGGCGGGCGAATTTCTTCATCCTCGCCGGGGTCGTGGCGCTGGTGCTTGCACTGGGGTTTGTCCGGCTGCCGGAGACGCTTGCGCGCACCGATCGTGTGCCGCTGCGGCTGGTTCCGATCCTGCGCAGCTACGCCGGGCTGCTGTGGCGCGGCGGTTTCGTGACGGTGGCGCTGACCCTCGGCCTCGCGATCGGCGCGATCTTCGCCTACATCACCGAAGCGCCGTTCATCCTGATCGACAAGCACGGGATCGCGACGCGCTATTACGGGCTGTTCCAGGGCGTGATCGTGCTGGCGTTCTTCTTCGGCAGTCTCATGGCGAACCGCGTCGTCGACCGGATCGGGGTGCGCCGGCTGTTCGCGATCGGCGTGTGGAGCGGCTCGCTGTCCGGCCTGCTGGTGCTGCTCGCGGTCGCCCAGGGGGAAACGCCGCTCACCCTGACGGCCGCGATGAGCGTGTTTGCCTTCGCGCTCGGTCCGCTGTTCGCGTCCGCGCCG
Organism: Alphaproteobacteria bacterium; assembly: GCA_965222215.1. Lineage (GTDB taxonomy): Bacteria > Pseudomonadota > Alphaproteobacteria > UBA6615 > UBA6615 > JABJAG01. Next base: position 383,033 of record OZ244931.1, read on the forward strand.
GTCATCGCCTTCGAGCGGGTGACCGACCATGGGCGCGGCATGAGCGCGGCCGTCCTGTCGACGTTCGAGATGGGCGGCGGCGCGCTCGGCGCCCTGTTCGTCAGCGTGACGCCGGACGGCACCGCCTGGCCGCTGGCGATCTGCGTCTCCGGCGCGGCGGCGCTGTTGCTGGTCTCGGGTCTACTGGCCTTGCGGCCGAAGTGGGCCGTCTCTAGCTGAGCATCGCCCGCGCGCCCTGGCCGAACAGGAAGGCCAGCACGGTTTCCAGAACGACGACGATAACGGCGAGCCGGACGGTCGTATCCAGCGTGGCCCGGGCGACGAACCCGGCGTAGACCAGCGTTGCGCCGAGCGCCACGAGATAGACGGGGCCGGCCCAGCCGCCGTCCGGAGGGCTCGCCTGGAGCGCGAGCAGGATGCCCGCGGGCATCACGATCGCAAGACGCACGATGTGCGACCAGTTCCAGGCGACGATGAAAAGGACAAACCGTTCGCCGCGTTGCACCGCCTCGCAGACACCCGCCATCACCAGCGCGAAGAACAGCCAGAGAATTCCGTAGATGCCCGAGAGCACGAGCAGCGTGTGAATTGGATCGGCGCTCGGGATGCCGGTTCCCATGCTGCCGGCGATCAGGAGGCCGGTGATGATTTCACCGGGTATCACGACCAGGGCCGCCCAGAAGGAGTTCCAGAACGCGTCGGGCGTTACCCGGAAATATTGCAGCCCGGAGCGGTCGAAGTGAAGCAGGCGCCAGGCTCCGAAGAGACCGTTGGCCGCATCTGGTAAATTGATCACGCGCCGTTGCGCTCCTCGCCATGGTGGCCGGGCTGGTTCCGGCCGAAGGGGGCCGTTCAGGCCGAGAGATTAAAGTAGGTCTCGAGGATCGCGAGATAAATTTCCGTGAGTTGCTCGATGTCTGCGGTGGCCACGCGCTCGTCGACCTTGTGCATGGTCTGGCCCACGAGGCCGAACTCGGCGACCGGGCAGAAATCCTTGATGAAGCGCGCGTCGGACGTACCGCCGGTCGTACTGAGTTCGGGCGTGCGTCCGGTCACGGCCTCGACGGCGTGGGCGATGGCGTCGCTCAGCGGCCCCGGCGGGGTCAGGAACGCTTCGCCGGTCACCCGGAACGAAAGGTCGTAGCCGGCGGAATGGCCGTCGAGCAGCCGGTCGAACGTCTCGCGCACCCACGCGTCGAGGCCGTCCGAGGTGTGCAGGTCGTTGAACCGGATGTTGAACGTCGCCGACGCCTTGCCGGGGATCACATTGGTGGCCGGGTTGCCGACGTCGACGGTCGTGATTTGCAGGGACGAGGGGGGGAAGTAGTCGGTGCCGTCGTCGAGCGGCTCGGCCGTCAGCGCGGCGAGCATGCGGACCAGGTGATGCACCGGGTTGTCGGCCAGGTGGGGATAGGCGACGTGGCCCTGGGTGCCGCGCACGGTGAGCGCGCCGGTGGTGCTGCCGCGCCGGCCGATCTTGATCATGTCGCCCAGCGCGTCCGGGTTGGTCGGCTCGCCGACGATGCACGCGTCGAGTTGCTCTCCGCGATCGGCCAGCCATGCCAGCACCTTGCGGGTGCCGTTGACGGCGGGGCCTTCCTCGTCGCCGGTGACCAGCAGGCTGATCGAGCCGGGGGCGGCCCAGCTTCCCGGTGCGCCGTGGCGATCGACCAGCCGGGCGACGGCCGCGGTGAAGGCGGCGATCGCGCTTTTCATGTCCGCCGCACCGCGTCCGTGCAGCATGCCGTCGGAGACTTCCCCGGAAAAAGGGTCGTGCGACCAGTCCGCCGCCTCGCCGACGGGCACTACGTCCGTGTGGCCGGCGAAGCAGAAATTCAGCCCGCCGTCGCCGAGCCGTGCGTAGAGGTTGTCGACGTCCGGTGTGTCGACATCCTGGAATCGCAAGCGATGACACTCGAAGCCGATATCCTCCAGCGTGTCCGAGAGCACGCCGAGCGCGCCGGCGTCCTCGGGCGTGACGCTGGGGCAGCGGATCAGGGCCTGGGACAGCGCGATAGGGTCTTGGGTGGGGGACATCGGGGCGGCGGACACGGGATTGCGGTCAGTCCCGCAGGAGTTCGTTGATCGAGGTCTTGGCGCGGGTCTGCTCGTCGACGCGCTTCACGATCACGGCGCAATAGAGGCTCGGGCCGGGAGAACCGTCGGGCAGGTCCCTGCCGGGCAGGGAGCCGGGCACCACCACGGAGTAGGACGGCACGCGCCCGGTGAACACCTCGCCGGTCGCACGGTCGACAATCCTGGTCGACGCGCCGATGTAGACGCCCATGGACAGGACCGCGCCCTCCTCGACGATCACGCCTTCGGCGACCTCGGAGCGCGCGCCGATGAAGCAGTTGTCTTCGATGATGACCGGGTTGGCCTGCAGCGGTTCCAGCACGCCGCCGATGCCGGCGCCGCCGGACAGGTGTACGTTTTCGCCGATCTGCGCACAGCTGCCGACCGTTGCCCAGGTGTCGATCATGGTGCCGCTCGCGACGTAGGCGCCCAGGTTCACGAAACTCGGCATCAGCACGACGCCGGGCGCGATATACGCCGAGCGGCGCACGACCGCGTTCGGAACGGCCCGGAAACCCGCGGTCTCGAAATCCTCGGGCGACCAGCCGCTGAACTTCGACGGCACCTTGTCCCACCAGGCCGTGTGCTCGCCGGGTCCGCCGGAGATCATGGCCATGTCGTTCAGCCGGAACGACAGCAGCACGGCCTTCTTGAGCCACTCGTTCACGATCCAGTCGTCGTCCGCCTTTTCCGCGACGCGCAGGCTGCCGTTGTCGAGGCAGTCGAGGGCTTCCTCGACGGCTTCGCGGTGGGCGCCGGTGGTGTCGGCGGAAAGGGAATCGCGGTCATCCCAGGCGGCTTCGACGGCGGATTGAAGATCGCTCGTGCTCATTCTTGTATTCCCGAAAATTCGTGTTGCAGGCGCGCGAAGATGGCGGGGGCGGCCCCCCGATGTCAACGTCGCGGGCGGACGGGGATCAGTCGCCGACGGCGATGTCCTCGAGCCAGGCGACCAGATCGTCTGTTTCGTGATGGATGTAGTCCGAATCCTCGTCCGGCACGGCCCAGTAGGGGTCGGCCGTGATGTCGTGGCGCACCCAGACCGTGGTCATCCCCAGCGCGGCCGCCGGGGCGAGGTTGGGCCCGATATCCTCGAACATGACGGCGTGCTCCGGATCGACGCCGTGGCGCGCGGCCAGGGTTTCGTAGGGCGCCCGGTGGGGCTTGGGAACATAGTCGGCATCCGCCACGTCGAATATGCCGTCGAAATGCCCGACCACGCCCAGTTCGTTCAGCACGCTGCGCGCATGGTCGGTGGAGGCATTGGTGAACACCACCTTGCGCCCGGGCAGGCGGGTGAGCGCCGCATCCAGGCGCGGGTTCGCCGCCACCATCGAATAGTCGACGTCATGCACAAACCGCATGAACTCCACCGGATCGACCCCGTGATCGTTCATCAGGCCGCGCAGGGTGGTGCCGTGCTCGCGGAACATCCGTTTCTGCTCGACCAGGGCTTCGTCCTGCGCCAGCCGGAGGGCTTCGGCGACATACAGGGTCATGCGCGCGGAGACCGCGGCCATCAGGCCGCACGAGGCCGGGTAGAGGGTGTTGTCGAGGTCGAACACCCAGGTTTCGGTCTCGTGCAGGCGTTCAATCGGTTTCATTGCGTCAAAATCCCGGAAAACCGGCGTTTACAGGGCCAAAGGCGGCGCGCCGTCAATAACCCTTCATTAACTGCATGGCTCATAGAATTCAAACGACGCCAAGTGGGCGGACACCGCGCGGAATCCGTGCGGTCGTTCGTCCGTGCAATTCGGAGACGGTCGATTGGGTACTGCACCGCGCAGTTTGCTTCATTCGTCGGGGGAGAAGTCCTCTCCCGAGAGCCTGCGCGTGGAACGCGACCGGTTCGTCGCGCTCGCGTTTTGCAGCGCCGACCTGCTTCTCGAACTCGATCCGTCGGGCGAGATCACGTTCGCGGCCGGCGCGACGAACGTGTTCACCGGCCGCAGCCCGGAAGTCCTTAAAGGCACGCGCGTTCACGACCTGGTTCACGAAAGTGACCAGCGCAAGCTGGAGCGACTGCTGCGCGATGCGCGCGCGGGAGCACGGATCGACGACGCGAACCTGACGCTGGTGGCCTCGAGCGGACACCCCATCGTGCTGTCGGTCAGCGGGTTTCACATGTCCGACCTGGGCGGTCACACCTACCTGGCCTTCCGGGTGAAGGTCGAGGTCTCGACCTATGCGGACGAGAACGCCGTCCGCGTCGAGGGCATGGAGGTCTATGACAAGGGCTCGTTCACGGAGGTCGCGACCCGCGCGCTCGCCGATGCCGAAAGCACCGGCGAACAGCGCAAGCTGACGATGATCGAACTGGGCGCCTATGACGATCTGCGCGCCCGTCTGAGCGAGGACGCGCAGGACGAGCTCTCGGCGACGATGGGGTCGTTCTTCCGCGCCAGTTCCATCGGCGGCGACCTCGCGGGCCAGATCGACGAGAACCGGTTCGGTCTCGTCCACGAGATCGGCCTCGACGTGGAATCCCTCTCGGACCAGATCGAGACCTACGCCCGGTCCGTCGATCCCGACGGCGCGGGACTTTCGGTGGAAAGCGCGACGATCGACGTCGATCCGGGCGTGATGACCGAAGCCGATACCGCCAAGGCGCTGGTCTACACGATCAACCGTTTCTGCGACGAGAGTTCCGGCGAATTCACGGTCCGCGACCTGTCGGAGAGTTTCACGACGCTCGCGTCCGAAACCGTTGAGCGGCGCAACAAGTTCGTCGAGATGATCAACCAGGGCGCGTTCGACGTCGCTTTCCAGCCGATCTGCGACATGCAGACGGGCCGCCCGCATCATTTCGAGGCGCTGGTGCGCTTCGACCACGAGAATTTCGAGGCCAGCCCGTTCGAGTTCATCACCTTCGCGGAAGAGGTCGGGATCATCTGCGATTTCGATCTCGCCATGTGCCGCAAGGTGCTGCATTGGCTTGAGGACACCAACGGGCAGGGCTACCGCTACGTCACCGCCGTCAACGTGTCCGGCCGTTCGCTGAGCACGCCCAAGTTCGTCCGCAAGCTGATCGACCTGCTCGCGGAATTCCCCGACGCGCGCGAGCATATCGTGTTCGAGATCACCGAATCCGCGAAGCTGCACGATCTCGAGGAAGCCAACCGGATTATCCAGGCCCTGCGCGATGCCGGGCACATTGTCTGCCTCGACGACTTCGGTGCGGGCGTGTCCGCCTTCCAGTATCTGAGCGCGCTGCATGTCGATGTGGTCAAGATCGACGGCGCCTATGTGGTCGACGCGCTGACCAACAAGCGGAACAGGGCCCTGCTCAAGGCGATGGCAAGCATGTGCCGCGATCTGGATATCAAGACTGTCGCCGAGATGATCGAGGACAAGGAGACCGCCGACCTGGTCCGCGAAAGCGGCATCGACTACGGACAGGGGTATCTCTATGGCCGGCCAAGCAAGCTGATCACCGCCTTCCAGAGCCCGCGGCCGAAGTCCTTCCCCCGAGAGAAGTCGGCCGCATGAGTGTCGTGATGAGCCCCATGGACGGACATACGCTCGCGGAACCGCAGGAGGTTTCCCGTTTGGGCGCCACCCTGCCGCCGCCGTCGCTCGCGGGTGCGAGTGGCGCGCTGGCCGTGTGGCCCGGCGCGGTCATCGAGTACGGGCCCGACGGCGATGTCCTGGCGGCCAACGACCTGGGCACGCATCTTGTCCGCACGTCGGCCGGCAACGCGAATTCGCCCCTGCCGGGCCTCGTGGCGCTCGTGTCCCAGTCCGGCGGCAGCGTGTGCGACCGGCTGGAAGTGACATTCGACCATGCGCGTCGCTGGTTCGAATGCATCGCCCTGCCGCGCGACGGGGGCGGTGTTCTCGTCCTGGCACGCGACCAGACCTACGATTTCAATATCCGCCAGGCGCTGTTCGATTCCCGCCAGCGCTATCGCGACCTGGTCACTATTTCGAGCGACTTTGCGTTCGAAACGGACCGCAGCGGCAAGTTTGTTTTCGTCTCGCCGCACGGCGCGCTGGGATATTCGCCGGAAGACCTGATCGGGCGTGAGCCGCGCGAGTTCCTCGTCGATGGCGACGTGGACGATTCAGACCTTCCGTTCCATGCGCGCAGTGCGGTCGTTCATGCACAGATCTGGCTTCGCAATATCGACGGCGAAGAGGCCTGCCTGCTTGCTTCGGCGGTGCCGGTGGTCGACGAGCAAGGCAAATGGTCTGGCGCACGCGGTTTGTGTCGCGACGTTACCCACGAACGGCTGCGTGACAGCGAACTGGCACAGGCCAAGGTGCGCGAGCAGGTGGTCGCTTATGTGGTCAACCAGATTCGCGAGGAAGCGCGCCCGCGCGCGATGCTCGAATCCGCGGCGTCGATGCTGGGCCGGGCGACGTCGGCGGCGTCCGCCGTGTTGAGTTTCTCCTCCGAAGACGGGTGGCAGTTGTCCGCGAGCTACGGCGAGTGGCCGGAGACCGTTAATCTCGAAGCGCTCGCGCGGGATTTCGCCCAAGGCCCGGACTCGCGCGTGATCGAAATCGGGGCGAACCGCCTTCTGGGCCGGGCGACCTGGTACCACGGCTCGGTGAACGGCGCCGTGGTTCTGCTCCGCGATAAGGGCAAGCGGTCCTGGAATGACGATGAGTCCGCGATGCTGGATGCGGTGGCCGGTCAGCTGGCGATCGGATTGCGCCAGATTGCAGACCATCGCGAACTGGAACGGCTTTCCACCACCGACGCGCTGACGGGGCTGATGAATCGCCGCGCGTTCACCTCCAGCCTCGAAGGCGCCATGGAGCGCGCCGTGCGGAATGAAACGCCGGGTGTGTTGCTGTTCGTCGATCTCGATAACTTCAAGCAGATCAACGACACGAAAGGTCATGAGACGGGTGACACCGTGCTGCGTGAGATTTCGGAACTCATCAGTTCGCGGAACCGCAAGTATGACCTGGTTGCGCGCCTCGGCGGTGACGAGTTCGCCGTTTGGCTCGACAACGCGGGTGTCGATCTCGCGACGCGCCGGGCCGAGGAGATTGTCTCGGTTGTCGGCGCGCTGGCGGAAAAGTATTCCGAACCTTCGAGCCCGCTGGGCGCGTCGGTCGGTCTTGCGGAATTCCTCCCCGAATCCGGCGAGACGAGGCGCGCGCTGCTGATCCGCGGCGACGAGGCCATGTACGCCGCGAAGCGCGCCGGCAAGAACGGTTGGGCGGTCGCGGAAGCTTTCGATCCGGCGCAGACAGGGAATTCAGACGACGATGCCGAGGGGCAAGCGCTTCGCGAGGATGGCGATGTGCGCGATGGAGATCAGAACGATGACCAACGTCCAGACTGAGATCGACGACTATCCGGAGATCGGATACGAAGATCAGAAGCGGATGGCCCGGGACGGGAGCCACGACGAGCGCTGCGGTCTTGCGGCGCGCGACGACGTGCGGCCCGAGATTCTCTACTATCTAGCGGGAGACCCCGATCCCGGTGTGCGCCGTTACATCGCGCGAAACGATGCCACGCCACGTCATGCCGATTTCCTGCTGGCCCAGGACGACGACGACCGTGTCCGGTCCGACGTGGCCGGAAAAATCGCCAGCGTGTCCTTCGATCAGGCGGAGGCGGAGCAAAGCAATGTCTATCGGGTGACGATGCAGGCGCTCGAGGTGCTTGCGGGGGACCAGCTGGTCCGGGTCCGGCAGATACTTTCCGACGCCCTGAAAGACAGCACCGGCGCGCCGCGCCACGTCGTGGAGAAGCTTGCCCTCGACCGTGAGCTGACGGTCAGCGGGCCCGTGCTCGAACACTCCCCCCTGCTTACCGACGATTTCCTGATCGGGGTCCTGCACAGCGAACCGGTCCAGGGGGCCCTGAAGGCGATCTCGCGCCGGGTGGCGCTCGGCCAGGAAGTGGCGGATGCCATTGTCGATTCCGGTGACGCGGAAGCGGTCGCGGAACTCCTGGGCAACGACAGCGCGCAGATTCGCGAGGAAACGCTCGACCGTATCGTCGACCAGGCGCCGGGCCAGCCCGGCTGGCACAGGCCGCTCGTTCACCGCCCGGGCCTGCACACGAACGCGTCCCGGCGCATCGCCGAGATCGTCTCCGGGTCACTGTTGGTGGAACTCAAGAAACGAACCGACCTCGACGACGCCGCGCTTGCCGCGATCGACGAGGTCATCCAGCGGCGCCTGGACGGAAACGAACTGGGCGACATAGCGGACCTCTGGGGCGACAGTGCGCCCGGCGCACCGGTGCCGGAAGGCCCGGACGGTCCGGAGGACCCGAGATGGGCGGGCGAAAGCCGAGAGACCTTGGTGCCCCCTGAAGAAGAAGGGCCGCTCGACCCGAATTGGGCGAACCGGGAAGAGGCCGAGGCCAAGGGCGAGTCCAAGCAGGCGAAGAGAGCCCGCAAGCTGCATGCGAAAGGCGCGCTCAAGGAAAAGCATATCGCGGACGCGCTCAACGACGGTGAGACCGACTTCGTCGTCGTCGCAACCTCGGCGCTGGCGGGTGTTTCGGAAGATGTGATCCGCAAGGCTGCGACCCTGCAGAACGCCAAGGCGATCGTGGCCCTGGCCTGGAAGGCCGGGCTCTCGATGCGCCTGGCGACCCGTTTGCAGATGAATCTCGCGAAGATTCCGCCCAGCGGCGTCCTGCGTGCGACCGCGTCGGACGGCTATCCGATCTCGCCCGAGGAAATGACCTGGCAGCTTGAGTTCATCGCCGGCATGACCGACGGCGAGTAGGAACAGGGAAAGGAGACGCGCCGATGCCCATGGATCGTACGGAGCTGTCGAAGGTGATCAACGCCGGTCGTTCGACCGCGTTCAATGTGTTCGAAATCGGCAGGACTATTCCGGCCGACGACCCGATCGGCAAGCTGTTCCGCAACAAGACCCTGAACAACTCGCTGTTCTTCAAAATCATGGAGCGCAACAGCGCGCAGTACAACACGATCTCGACCGTCCAGACGCTTCTGTTCTTCCCGTACAACCTCGACAATGTTTACGAGGGCGGCGATTCCATCCTGTTCGACGACCCGGCCTTCAACAAGGTTCTTCAGGTCAAGACCGGCGCGGATTCGCAGAGCGAGGAAAGCCAGGTCGACTATGTGATGGACCTGGAAATTCTGGAGATGATCTACTCGCTCCCGACGCTCGACCCGTTCCTCTTGCGCAGCAAGTCGGAGCAGCTCGACCTCGACGACCGGATTCATCCCCACTACTTCATGATCAGCGAGGAAGACTGGAAACGAATCCGCACGCCGATCCGCACCAAGATCAGAACGCTTGTGCGCCGGGCCTATGTGGGCGGCGGGAAGGTGTCGGCCGACAAGGTCGAGCAGCACGTTACCCGTTTCCTGTCGAAAATCTGGGAAGCCAAGGATATCGAGGGTATCGAGGATTTCGTGCGCAGCATGGAAATTCCGCCGGAGCGTGCGCCCGAGCTTTTCTTTGCCTGGAAAGCGATCTGCTACTACCAGGTCCAGTTCGAGGAATACCTGCCGCGCATGAAGAATTTCTTCGCATGGCTCGGCGACGACAAGATGTCCGTTCCGCTCGACTGGCCGCGGTTGATGCAGGAAGACCGCGACCGGGTCGAGTACTCGCTCCTCGGTCTGCGCGACAAGGTTCGCGACACGTATCGAAGCATCAAGATCGTGCTGAACAACTACGAACGAAGCTACAGAGGTTTTATCGAGGACAACCAGCCGCGCGCCTTCAAGGATTTCCTGTCCCACGCCGACGACGATTACACGAACCTGGCGACATGCCTGAGCGCGAACATTCACGCGCTGAGCATCTGGTCGAAAATGCAGACCCGGTATGGCCAGCGGCTGCGCTACGAGCAGTTCAACGAACTCGTGGATACCCTGTCGATCCTGTACGACATGCGCCGGCCCACAGGCTCGCACCTGCGCCAGGCGAGCTAGCGCCTCAGGCCGCCCAGATGGCCGTGCCGAGCCCGTGTTCGGTGAAAATCTCGATCAGCAATGAATGCGCGGCGCGGCCGTCCATGATGACGGCGGCTTCCACCTCGTTCTCCACCGCGTCGATGCAGGTCTCGACCTTCGGGATCATGCCGCCCGAGATCGTTCCGTCCTCGATCAGCGCGCGCGCCTGATCCACGCCGATGTCGGCGATCAGGTTGCTCTCGCCATCCAGAACGCCGACGACGTCGGTCAGCATCAGCAACCGTGCGGCGTTGACGGCGGATGCGATCGCGCCCGCCGCCGTGTCGGCGTTCACGTTGTAGGTCGCGCCGTCGTCGCCGATCCCGATGGGTGCGATCACGGGGATGATGTCCGCACTGGTGAGGCTGTCGAGCAGGTCCGGGTCGACATGGGACGGATCGCCCACGAAGCCGAGGTCGAGAATTTTCTCGATGTTGGAATCCGTCTCCCGGCTCGTGCGCCGCAATTTTCGGACGGACATCAGGTTCCCGTCCTTGCCCGACAGGCCCACGGCCCGTCCGCCCGCGCCGTTGATGGCCGACACGATCTGCTTGTTGATCGACCCGGACAGGACCATCTCGACGATCTCGACCGTCTCCGCGTCGGTCACGCGCAGGCCGTCGACGAACTCGCTCTTGATTTTCAGCCGTTCCAGCATTGCGCCGATCTGCGGGCCGCCGCCATGCACGATGATCGGGTCGATCCCCACCTGCTTCAAAAGCACGATGTCGCGCGCGAATGCAGCCGCGAGGTCTGCGTCGCCCATCGCGTGGCCGCCATACTTGATGACGAAGCGCTGTCCGGCGAACTTGCGCATATAGGGAAGCGCCTCGGCGAGGACTCCGGCCTTCGCGAGCAGTTCTTCGGGGGGTGGCGCGCTGTCTGGGCCCATGACCTTGTCCGTTCTTGTCGTGTTGGTGCGGGTCGCGAACGATGTGCAACTTATCGCGATTCAGGCGGCATTCGCCAGCGTGCCCAGATCGGTGCGCAGTTCCGAAATGCCCTCGTTCTTGCGCGAACTGGTCAGGATCGGTTCGGGCAGCGCGGCCGGGTGCTGTTTCAGGGCCTTCATGACCTCTTCCAGCCGCGATTCACGCTCTGCCTGCTTGAGTTTGTCCGTCTTCGTCAGCACCAGCCGGTAGACGACGGCGGACTGGTCCAGCATCTCCATCATCTCGTTGTCGCCCGCCTTGATCCCGTGGCGGGCGTCGATGAGCAGGCAGAGACGATGCAGGTTCGGGCGTCCGCGCAGGTAGTCGCGCAGGGTGGCGTTCCAGCGCGCGATGTCCGTTTTCGAGGCACGGGCGTAGCCGTAGCCGGGCAGGTCGACGAGCATCAGCCGGCCGGCAAGATCGAAGAAGTTGAGCTCGCGGGTGCGGCCCGGCGTGTTGCTGGTGCGCGCGAGGGTCTTGCGGCCGGTCAGCGCGTTCAACAGGCTCGATTTTCCGACATTCGACCGCCCCGCGAAGGCGACTTCGGGAAGCGTCGGCTCCGGAAGGTCCGGCAGCCGGGCCACGCCGCGCACGAAGGTGCATTCCTGGGCGAAGAGGTGCCGGGCGGCTTCCTCGGCCGCGTCCTCGTGGCTGTCACGCGCCACGGGGTCAGTCCGCCTTGGCGCTGCTCTCGGTTTTGCCGCCCCCGACCGAGACGCCCATGCGCCGCATGATCACGTACTGCTGGGCAATCGAGAGCAGGTTGTTCCATGTCCAGTAGATCACCAGGCCGACCGGGAAGGAGGCCAGGAAGATCATGAAGATCAAGGGCATCAGCATGAAGATGCGCGCCTGGATCGGGTCGGCCGGGGCGGGGTTCAGCTTCTGCTGGGCGAACATGGTGATGCCCATGAGGATCGGCCAGACGCCGAGCATGAGACCGAACGGCGGCACCCAGTCGATCATGCCGAACAGGGTGAACAGGTTCAGCGGATCGGGCGCGGACAGATCCTGTACCCAGCCGAAGAACGGCGCGTGTCGCATCTCGATGGAGACGAACAGCACCTTGTAGAGCGCGAAGAAGACCGGAATCTGCAGTGCGATGGGCAAACAGCCGGACACCGGGTTGACCTTCTCACGGCGGTACATCGCCATGAGCTCCTGCTGCATCTTCTGCTTGTCGTCCGCGTATTTCTCGCGGAGTTCCGTCATCTTCGGCTGCAGCGCCTTCATCGCGCTCATCGAGCGGTAGGACTTGTTCGCCAGCGGGAAGAAGAACAGCTTGATGATGACCGTGACCGCGAGGATCGCGAGGCCGAAGTTGCCGAGGAAATCGGCAGAGAAAATGATGACCTGCAGCAGCGGCTTGGTCAGGAAGAAGAACCAGCCGAAGTCGATCGCCATCTCGAAGCGCTCGATGCCGAACTTCTCTTCGTAGTTCTTCAGCACCTTGAAGACCTTGGCGCCGGCGAAGAGCTGGTGCGTGTTCTCCACCCCCTGGCCGGGCGCAAGCGATGTCGCCTCGCTGCGGAAGTCGGCCTGGTAGAGCTTGGCGCCGGCCGCGGTCGTGTCGAACAGAAAGCGCGCGTCGACCTTCTCGTCGTTGCCCGGGACCAGCGCGGTGAGCCAGTAGATATCGGTGAAGCCGAGCCAGCCGCCGGTCGATTCGAATGACTGCGGGCGCTCCGGCTCGTCCTCCAGGTCGTCGTAGTCGATCTCGTGCAGCGACTCATCGAGAACCCCGATGGGGCCTTCATGGAGGATGAAGAAGCCGAGGGTATCGGGCTCGTTGACCCGCGTGACGCGGCCGAAAGGCGTGACATTGATCGCCGTGCCGCCGGTATTCTCGACCCGGTCGGTCACCGTGAACATATAGCGTTCGTCGACGGCGATCGTCCGCGTGAGCAGCAGCCCCTCTTCGGTGCGCGCGGTCAGGACGACCGGGGTGTCGACGGTCAGGGTATCCCTGTCGGCCGACCAGGCGGTGCGTCCGCCGCCGGTTACCGTTCCGTTTCCGGTCAGCCAGCCGAATTCGGCAAAGTAGGGATTGTTCGAGCCGCGCGGCGACAGCAGCGTGATGTTCGGACTGTCGGGCTCTACCGTCTGCCGGTAGTTGCGCAGGACCAGATCGTCGAAGCGCCCGCCTGTCAGGTTGATCGACCCGGTGTAGGAGGGTGTCTCAATGTTTACGCGGGTCGTCTCGGCGATGATCTCGTCACGGTCGCGCGGAACGGCGGGTGCCCCGGCACCCGTCCGGGGGCCGGTGCCCGGTGACGGGACGGCCGGTACGCCGATCGAATCCGGGTTCCGGCCGGCCAGTTCCGCCTGGCGCTGTTCCTCGGCGAGGCGCGCCTCCTGCTGCGGCTTTTCGACCAGCATCTGCCAGCCGAGAAGGATGGCCAGCGACATCGCGATCGCGAGGATAAGGTTCTTCTGGTCCATCGCGTGTCAGGTTCCCTTGTGCGGCGGCACGCGAAGCGCGGCGGTGCCGGCCCCGTCGTCGATGTCGCCGCAATGTGTGTCATGGCGCGCAGGCGGAACGGGATCATAGCCCGCGCCACCCCACGGATTGCAGGAAAGAATGCGCCTGATTGCAAGCCAGGTTCCGCGAAGCGGGCCGTGTACCTGCAGCGCTTCGGCCGCGTAGTGCGAACAGCTGGGCGTGTAGCGGCAGTTGGGGCCCAGCACCGGGGAGAGGACCCACTGCCAGAACAGGATCGGCAGCCGCAGAACGGCTACGGCCGCGCGCGCGAGGGGGCTCATGCCGCGCCTCGCCCGGTGACCGGCTTCGTCGCGTCGCATTTCTCGAGCGCCGTCGCAAGATCGTCCAGCAGCTTGTCGTAGGGCCTCGCGGCCGTGGCGGCGCGGGCGATCACCACATAGTCGCAGTCGCGGCGCGCCGACGGCGCCATGATCTCGCGCACCGCGGCGCGCAGGCGCCGCCGCGAGCGGTTGCGCACGACAGCGCCGCCGATCTTTTTGGTGGCCGTGAAGCCCACGCGAATGCCGTCCGGTTCCGGACGAACGGATGGCGGGCGCGGCGCAACCTGCAGGACGAGGCCCGGGGCGGCCCAACGCCGCCGTTCCGCGGCCACACGCAGGAAATCGGCCCGGTTGGGCAGACGCGTCACGGGCGAAACATCGCAATGTTCCGCCTCCGGCGTCGTTTCCACCGCCGTTCCTGTCATGGTCCAGATGTTCCCGGTGATCGTGGCCGCGCACGGCCGAAGCCATGCACGATCGTCGTTCAGGCGCTGAGGTTCTTGCGCCCCCGCGCACGCCGGCGCGCCAGAACACGGCGTCCGCCGACCGTCTTCATGCGGGAGCGAAAACCATGCCGGCGCTTGCGCACCAGATTGCTGGGTTGAAAGGTCCGCTTCACGCGAATTCTCCATTGCCTTCAAGGGCTTTTCAATTCGGCGCGCTGTATACGAACTCATGCCATGGAAGTCAACGTGTGTGGGCGGTGTTAACCCAAGGCGTTTCCTCACGCATAGGTGAGTGGTTCGTCAACGCGTGCGCACCAAGTAGGGTCGCAACAACAAAAGGGCAGTTTCACGATGAGCAACCCCGATCCGGCCACGCCGCTGGCCGACGCCCCCAAACCCGGTATCGCAAGGCGTCTTGTGCCGCTGGCCGTCCTCGTGGCCGGCCTCGTGGCGTTTTTCGCCCTCGACCTGGACGCTTATGTCACCCTCGAAGCGCTGAAGGAGCATCGCGAGACGCTGCAGGCCTTTGTCGCGGACAACGGCATCCTCGCGATCGTCGGTTTCGGTGTCCTGTATGCCGTGGTCGTCGCCTTCTCCCTGCCCGGGGGCGCGATCATGACGCTGACGGCCGGTTTCCTGTTCGGCACCCTCGGCGGCGGACTGATCGTAGTGGTCGGCGCCACGATCGGCGCAACGGCGCTGTTCCTGATCGCCCGCACGGCGCTGGGCGACCTGCTGCGTGCCAAGGCGGGCCCTTTCCTGGCGAAGATGGAAGACGGCTTCCGCGAGAACGCGCTCAGTTATTTGCTCTTCCTGCGCCTGATTCCGCTGTTCCCGTTCTGGCTGGTCAACCTGGTGCCCGCCTTCCTGGGCGTGTCCACGCTGACCTACGTGATCGGCACCTTCTTCGGCATCATTCCGGGCACCTTCGTGTTCGCCTCGGTCGGCAACGGGCTGGGCGCGGTGCTTGACGCCGGCCAGGACCCGGACCTGGGGATCATCTTCAAGCCGGAAATTCTCGGCCCGCTGATTGCGCTGGCGGTCATCTCCCTGTTGCCGATCGGCTACAAGAAGTACCAGGCGCGCAAGAAGAGCGCCGCCTCGTCCGGAGCGGCCTGATTCCGGGTTTCCTTGTCAATTTTCCACAAATGATGGTCCCAAGGTCATGAGCGAAGTACGAAATGTCGACATCTGCGTGATCGGCGCGGGGTCCGGCGGCCTGTCGGTGGCGGCCGGTGCGGTCCAGATGGGCGCCAGCGTCGCCCTGTTCGAGCGCGGCAAGATGGGCGGCGACTGCCTGAACTACGGCTGCGTGCCGTCGAAGGCGCTTCTGGCTGCCGGGCACGCCGCGGCCCATTACGGCCATACCGCGCAGTTCGGCGTGAATGGCCCTGCCGCCACCGTCGATTTCGCCGGCGTGAACGATCACGTGCACGACGTCATCGCCGGGATCGCGCCCCATGACAGTGTCGACCGCTTCGAGGGTCTCGGCGTCGAGGTCTACCAGGAGGGCGCGCGTTTCACCGGCGCGCGTGAGGTGACCGGCGAGAACGGCACCCGCGTCCGGGCCCGCCGCGTCGTGATCGCGACGGGGTCGTCACCGGCGGTGCCGCGGATCCCGGGCCTCGACGAGGTCGATTTCCTGACCAACGAGACGGTTTTCAACCTGCGCGAATGCCCGGAACACCTGGTCGTGATCGGGGGCGGGCCGATCGGGATGGAGATGGCGCAGGCGCATCGCCAGCTCGGCGCGAAGGTCACGGTTCTCGAAGCAATGCAGATCATGGGGCCGGACGACCGGGAGCTTGTCGACGTGGTGCGCGCGCGCCTGGCGGGCGAGGGTGTCGAGATCCACGAGGGTGCGAAGGTCGCGTTGGTCAAGCGCACGGCCGATGGCGTGAGTGTTTCATGCGAATCCGACAACGGCCCGTTTGAGGTGAGCGGAAGCCATCTGCTGGTGGCCGCGGGCCGGTCGCCGAACCTGTCGAGCCTCGACCTGGAGGCGGCGGGGATCGCCTACGACCGGCGCGGGATCGAGGTCGACGACCGCCTGCGCACCACGAACAAGAAAGTCTTCGCCGTCGGCGACGTGGCGGGCAAGTACCAGTTCACCCACATCGCCGGCTATCACGCCGGGGTCGTGATCCGGAACGTGCTCTTCCGCATGCCCGCGAAGATCAATTACGACGCCGTGCCCTGGGTGACCTACACCGACCCGGAACTGGCCAATGTCGGGATGAGCGAAGCCGCCGCCCGCGAAGCCCATGGTGACGATGTGCGCGTCGTGACGGCGGAGTTCGCGGAAAACGACCGCGCGCGCACCGAACGGCGGACCGGGGGCATGGTCAAGGCGGTGGTCGGCAAGCGCGGGCGTATCCTGGGGGCCGGCATCGTCGGCGCCCATGCGGGCGAACTGATCCAGCCGTGGATCCTGGCGGTGTCCCAGAAAATGAAGATCGGCGCGATGGCCCAGATGATCGCGCCCTATCCGACCCTGGGCGAGGCCAACAAGCGCGCGGCCGGTGCGTACTACACGCCGTCGCTGTTTTCCGAGCGCACGCGAAAGATTGTCCGGCTGCTCGCCAAGCTCGGCTGATCCAGGCGAGCTGGACTTTTTTGTCATTGCGAGGAGCGCAGCGACGACGCAATCCAGAGCCGACACGCCCGCTCTGGATTGCTTCGCTCAGCTCGCAATGACGGCCTTTCAGGCAAGCCGCTGAAAATGCAGGCGCCAATTCATCCCTAAACGTCTGAAATCTGATAGAAATGCGCTCGGAATGATCCGGTCGCGCAAATTCTCGCTGCCGCCGTTTGCGCGTTCGCTTTCGGCCCGGCTGCTGGTCCTGACGATTGCCTTCGTCATGTTGGCCGAGATTCTGATCTACGCGCCGTCCATTGCGAACTTCAGGCACAACTGGTTGCAGGACCAGGCGGACTCCGCGCATCTCGCGATCCTCGCGCTCGAGGCCGCGCCGGAGGAACTCGTCAGCCAGGATTTGAAGGCGCAGCTGCTGTCGCGGGTCGGCGCCTACGCGGTGGTTCTCAAACGGGCGGACCGGCGGCTGCTTCTGTATACCGCGCCGCCGCCGCCCGTGGATGTCACGGTGAAACTGCGCGACTGGTCGCTGCTGGGCGATATCGGCGCGGCGTTCGCGACGATGCTGCGGTCCGGCGACCCGACCATGCGGCTGATCAGCCCGACCCGGCAGGACACGGACCTCGAGGTGGAGGTCATGTTCAACGAGGCGCGCCTGCGCGCCGATATGATCGCGCATTCGCGCAACATCCTGCTCCTGTCTATTTTCATTTCGCTGATTACCGGGACGCTCCTCTACCTGGCGCTCCAGTGGATGATGGTGCGCCCGATGCGGCGCATCACCGAGGACATCACGCAATTCTCTCAGGACCCGAAGGACCTTTCGCGCGGGGTCGAGGAAACGGCGCGCAGCGACGAGATCGGCGTCGCCCAGTCCGTGCTGGCCGAGATGCAGCGCGACCTGCGCGCCGCGCTGCGCCAGCAGGAAAACCTCGCCGCGCTGGGCTCGGCAGTCAGCAAGATCAATCATGACCTGCGCGGCATCCTGTCCACGGCCGTGCTGTTGTCGGACCGGCTGTCCGGTCTCGACAACCCGGAGGTGAAGCGCGTCGCGACACCGCTGATCCAGGCGATCGACCGCGCGATCGGCCTGTGCACCCAGACGCTCACCTACGCCCGGGACGAGGGCCCGGAACTGAGCCGGTCGCGGTTCCGGCTGTCGGAGCTGGTGGATGAGGTGGCTGCCGAATTGATGGTCCTGGAAGGTGACGCGGACGCCGCCCCATGCAGCGGGCCGAAGGTGGAAAACCAGGTGGGCGCCGACGTTATCGTGGAGGCGGACCGCGACCAGATCTATCGCGTGTTCTCCAACCTGGGCCGTAACGCGTTCGAGGCGGGCGCCCGGCGCGTGACGATCCAGGCCGTCGAGACACTCGACCCCGGGATATCCATCGACGTGGCCGATGACGGCCCGGGTCTGGCGCGCGCGGCGCGGGAAGGTTTGTTCGAACCGTTCAAGGGCTCCGCGCGCAAGGGCGGGACCGGTCTGGGACTGGTGATCGCACGCGATGTCATGCAGGCCCATGGCGGTGATCTGGCGCTCGTTCGCTCGGGCGACGACGGCACCGTGTTCCGGCTGACGTTCAGCGAGCCGGACTAGACCCTTCTCCTGTTTCGAGGTTTCCGCGGTAACGGATAATGCGGCCCGCCAGCGGCATGCGGAGCTCGACGTCGAACCGGTAGCGGCCGTCGGCCTGCCACTCCGACGCCTGGAAACGCGGGCGCAGCGGAGCCGGGACCGGTATGCCGAACAGCTTGACGGTCTCGGGCTTCCAGACGACGCGTTCTCCCGTGGGGGTCAGGGTGAACACCGCCGTCAGCAGGCCGAACCGTTCGCGCAGGCGCCCGGTGCCCGGCGGGCCGTCGAGCGACAGCCGGGTGCGAAACCTCTTCCCGGCGAAGTTGCGGGTCCAGACCTCATCATCCCTGTCGGTCATGAACTCGAAAGCGATCTCGCAGGCAAACTCGCTGCCGTCGGTCCGTTGCGGCAGGCCGGCGATCCGGCCCAAAGCCCGCGCAAGCCATGTGCCGCCGGGCTCGATCTCGCACGTCCCGCGCAGGCGCGCACCGGACGGCAGCATGTGAAGTTGCCGGACCTCGGGGGCGAGGGCCTCGAAGGCAGGTCCCAGCGCGCGGTGAAACAGCGCGGCCGGCTGTTCGGAGATTTCGGTCTCGATGTCGAAATCGGTGATGGTGGCTTCGAACTCGGCGAGGTCCATGAAGCCCATACAGGCAAAGGCACCCGATTGTTCAGGGCCGTGGTCACGAATTTTCCGGGCCAGGACGAGCGCAGGCAGGATCGGTATCCAGGGGCCGTGACCGCTGTCGGCGATCAGGGTCCAAGTTCGTGTCACGCGGAAGCCGTGCGCGTCCAAGCCGGTCACGTCGACGAACATGCCGCCCCGGTCGGAGCCGAGCGGCTGGAAGAGGTCCGCCAGCCACTTCATGGGACGAGCGAAGGGTTCCAAGCTCGGCAGAAGGCGCGCGCGCACCAGCCAGGTCGCGGCCCAGAGGCCGAAATGCAGCAGCGCCAGTTCGAGCCCGGCCCGGAACTCGACGGTGCGCACCGCCGGATATCGCGCCGGGAACAGGTCGAGATCGGGCACGTCGCAGATGCCGAGCCAGCGCGTGCCCGTCTTGCGCACACCGACGCGCAGTTGCCGGCGGCGCAGATCCTGCCAGCCGAACAGCCGTTGCCACGTCTTGTCCCGCCAGACGCGCACCGGCTGGCCCGCATAGCCGAGGATCGCGCGCGCCACGGCGACCCCGCGCGGCATGCGCAGCCCCGGCGCGATTGCCATGTCGATGGTGTCGACCGTCCCAAGGTCAGCGGAAAGCCGGTCGACGACGGCGGATGAAATCGCCGGGAGCGTGCTCGCTCCCGTCACGGCGAGAACGCCTGCCGCCTCTGCGGCATCCGAAAGCCGCCCGAAGCCGGCGACAAAGGCGCGCGCGTCGGCGAGGTCGAGATAGTGGACCCCCGCGCCGATACAGGTTTCCGCGACGGTGTAGTCGAGGGTCTGGAACGGACCGATGCAGTTGACCAGCAGGTTCGCGTTCAGGTCTTCGAGCAGGCCCCCGAGTTCGTCCAGATCGGGGACCGCCAGGGGGAAAAAGCGGCTCTGCGCCGTTTCCTGGTGTGTGTCGCAAAAGGCCTTCGCGTGATCGATGCGCCGCCCGGCGATGTAAATCTCCATGCCCGGTTCGCGCGCGAGGAGCCGGGCCAGGCGACCGCCGAACACACCGTAGCCGCCGAGAATGACGATCCGGAACATCGCGGGCTATCAGTCTCGGAACCGGGCTTCGTATTCCGTTGTCGGCAGGAAGCAGGTATCCCGCATGCCGAACAGCCGGTAACGATTGCGCGCGATCAGCGAATAGCACCAGTCCCGGAAACCGCGCGGCAGGATAGCGAACGCGCGCAGCGGCTGCCAGGGCCAGCGCAGCTGGGCGACAATCCGGAAAATGGCGTCGCTCTTGAAGTAAGCGGTGCCATCTTCGATAAAAACGACCGTCTCCGGGTCGGAAATACTGACACCCAACCGGGAAAGAATGTCGTTACCGGTCGCGGACTGCACCGTGGCGAGGGTGATTTTCCGGTCGTGGTCGTAGCGCAGCACGAAGCGCGCCCAGCCGCTGCAGAGTCTGCAGACCCCGTCGAACACGATCAGGCGCTCGCCTGCGGCGAGCGGGTAGTCGACCGGCTGCGGTTTCAAGACACGCCCCCGAATAACGATGCCGGCCGGTTTACCATCAGCCAGAAAATGACGATCAGCGAAACGAACGCCGGCCAGCCGAGGAAAAACCATCGGCGCATCAGGCGATGGTAGCGCTCGGGCAGGTCTTCGCCGGCCGCGTGAGCCGCGTCCGCGATACGCGCGAGCCGCAACTGGATCAGCACGACGGCCACCCAGCATATGCCCGCAACGGCATACAGGTGATAGGCGGCCACAAGCCATCCGTCGACGAAACTGTGGCCGCCCAGCCAGACGAGCCCCAGCCCGGTCACCACCTGTATGACCCCGCTGGGCAGCGTGAACAGCCAGTCGGCCAGCACTGTGTTCCTGGAGGCCGTCGCAATCCCGGCGGTGATGCCCCGGCGGTGCGCCATCCACATATGGAACGCGGTTCCCAGGCCCGTTCCGAACAGGATCGTGGCGCTCAGGATGTGGATCCACTTCAGGGTGAGGAACGCATCCATGTTTGGATTCTGACGCGGTTCGCCCGGGCTGTCGATGCGACCGAAAGATGCGGACACGACTCACTTCACCGTGAGCTCTCTTTCGGCGCGCCGCGCGCTTCCTACATGTTCGCCATGGCCGGTCTCCGTTCCGATACGCTCCGATGGTTTGCACCACTCACGGTGTTCGTGTTCGGCGTTATGGTCGCGATGAACGCTGCCCACGGCGCACCGAAATCCGATCTCTGGCCGCGCTGGGAGGCCCACGACCCGGCGTCGCAGGCGCGGGTCGACCACGGCGCGTGGGACGGCATCCTGGCGCGCAACATCCGGCCCTCGGGCGACGGGGTGAACCGCTTCGACTATGCCGGAATCAGTGTAGCGGACCGCGACGCCCTCGACGCTTATATCGGGCGGCTCTCCGGCACGGACGTGGACGCCCTCAACCGGGACGAGCAGCTCGCCTACTGGATCAACTTGTACAACGCGCTGACGGTCCAGGTGGTGCTCGACCACATGCCCGTGGACTCCATCCTCGATATCGATATCTCGCCCGGCTTTTTCTCGATCGGGCCGTGGGGCAAGAAGCTCGTATCGGTCGCGGGCGAGGAACTGTCGCTGGACGACATCGAGCACCGGATCCTGCGGCCGATCTGGAACGACCCGCGTATTCATTACGGCGTGAACTGCGCGTCCATCGGCTGCCCGAACCTGCTGCCGGTCGCCTACACGGCCGGGAATGTCGACCGCCTGCTCACCGAGAACGCGGTGGCCTACATCAACGATCCGCGCGGCGCGGACCTGCGCGGCGGCGAACTGACCGTGTCGAATATCTACGACTGGTTCGAGTAGGATTTCGGCGGCAGCGAGACCGGTGTTCTCCGGCACCTGCGCCAGTACGCAAAACCGGAACTGAAGCGGCAGCTCGATCTGGTGCTGGAGATCGACGGCTACGACTACGACTGGTCCCTGAACGGCGTCGAAGGCCGATAAGCCGGTCCGTTACTTTTCGTGTCATTGCCGGGCTTGACCCGGCAATCTCCAGCTCGGAACCGGAGATGCCCGGATCAGGTCTGGGCATGACGAGCGGCCGGATTGGAACGCGCCCCGTTGTCACTCCATTCGTCGGGGTGACGAGGAGTGGGTCTCGCTGGCCCGGGCGCGCGGGCCTCCCACGTCATTGCTTCGTCGCGTTGCTCCTCGCAATGACGGCGGGATCTTCGCCGTCAATCCAGCTGCAGCACCTGCGCCTTGAGGTAGCCCGTCTCCGGCAGGAACGGATGCACCGGATGGTCCGGCGCGGCCCCGGCCGACCGCAGGATGCGTCCCGTGCGGCCTGCGTCGGCGAGCGCCCGGCGGACGACCTCGCCGAAGGACGGCATGTCCACGTGATGGGAACAGGACGCCGCGACGAAGATGCCGCCCGGCGCGACAGCCTGCGCCGCGAGGCGGAACAGCTTGCGGTAGCCCCGGATGCCCGCCTGGTAGTCCTTCTTGGATTTCACGAAGGCGGGCGGGTCGGCGATCACCACGTCGAAGGCCTCGCCGGCCTCCACGAACCGGTGGAGCAGCGGGAATACATCGCCCTTGGTGGTGGAGAACCGGTCGCCGACGCCGTTGGTCTCGGCGGCGCGGGTCGCGAGGTCGAGCGCGGCCTGGGACCGGTCGAAGGCGTGAACCTCTTTCGCGCCCGCCATGGCCGCCGTCACGCCGAAGCCGCCGGAAAAGGAATAGAAGTCGGCGACGCGCTTGTCCTTTGACAGCGCGGCGGTGAAGGCCCGGTTGTCGCGCTGGTCGAAGAACCAGCCGGTTTTCTGGCCCTCGCGGGGATCGCCAAAAAACACCGCGCCGTTCTCCAGCACCTCGATGGGGCCGGTGAGCGGCGTGCCCTCGATCCGGGTCTCCTGACTGAGACCCTCAAGGCGGCGGACCGCGCTGTCGTTGCGGAAGACAACGGTCTGCGGGGCGAGCACCGAATGCAGGGCCTCGGTCAGCGCCGGGGTCAGCGCTTCCATTCCGGCGGTGTTCACCTGGACGACACATATCTCGCCGAACCGGTCCACGATCAGGCCCGGCAGGCCGTCGGCCTCGGCGTGGACGAGCCGGTAGAAGGGAATGCCGTAGAGCGCGTCGCGGATATCGCGCGCGGCGGTCAGGCGCGCGGCGAGGAAGGCCGTGTCGATCTCGGCCGCCGGGTCGCGTGACAGGAGGCGGGCCGAAATCAGCGGGTGCGGGTTGAAGGTCGCGACCCCGAGGGCGTTGCCCGAGGCATCGATAACCCGCACCAGCCCGCCGGGCGTCAGTGCCTTGGCGGCCGCGTCCATGTCCACCTCGTTGGAATAGATCCACGGATGGCCCTGCCGGGCGCGCTTGTGGCGGCCGGCCTGCAGGCGGATTTCGGGGAGGTCGGTTGTCGTCTCTGCCAGAGCTGTCATGGCGCGCACTCTAGAGACTTGTCGCGGGCGAATGAACCGCCCAAGGTTGTGCCATGACCGGGGACGAACGCGACCGACTAAACACGGAAATCGCGGCGCGGCGCGACGAGGTCGCGGCGCTGACCGCCGACCTCGTGCGCATCCCGACCGTCAACCCGCCGGGCGACGGGTACGAAGCCTGCGCGCGATTTCTCGGCGAACGGCTGGCGGCGAAGGGCTTTGCGGTCGAATATCTGCGCGCCGAAGGCGCCCACGGCGACAGCGACACCCACCCGCGAGTCAATGTCGTCGCGCGCATCGAGGGCGAGGGCGACGGCCCGTGCGTGCATTTCAACAGCCATATCGATGTGGTCGCGGTCGGCGAGGGCTGGACGGTCGATCCCTTCGCCGGCGAAATCCGTGACGGGCGCGTCTACGGGCGCGGCACCTGCGACATGAAGGGCGGGCTTGCGGCCAGCGTGGTGGCCGTCGAGGCGCTCCTCGACAGTGGCATCGCGTTCCCGGGCGCGATAGAGATTTCCGGCACCGTCGATGAGGAATCCGGCGGCTATGCCGGTGTGGCGTGGCTGGCCGAACGCGGCTATTTCTCGCAGCCCCGGGTCGATCACGTGATCATCCCGGAGCCGCTCTACAAGGACGCGGTCTGCCTCGGCCATCGCGGCGTGTGGTGGGCCGAGGTCGAGGTCAAGGGCCGGATCGCCCACGGCTCGATGCCGTTTCTCGGCGTATCCGCGATCCGCGGGATGGGAGCTTTCATCGAGACGGTCGAGCGCGAGCTCTACCCGCGCCTGGAACAGCGCCGCACGGAGATGCCGGTGATCCCCGACGCGGCGCGCCAGTCGACGCTGAACTTCAACTCTCTGCACGGGGGCCTGCCGGAGCGCGCCTACGCCGAGGGTTTTCCGTCGGCGCTCGTGGCGGACCGCTGCCGGATCGTGCTCGACCGCCGCTACCTCATGGAAGAGGACGAAGCCGAGGTGCGCGGCGAAATTGTTGCCATACTGGAAAAACTGGCCGCCGAACGACCCGAATTCAATTATGAATTATCTGAAATTTGGTCCGTACCCCCGACCATGACCGATCCGGGCTCACCCCTTGTGCGCGCGCTCGACCGCAACATCGAGGCCGTGCTGGGCCAGCCGTCGCGCCATGTCGCCTCGCCGGGCACCTACGACCAGAAGCATGTGCGCCGGATCGGCAACCTGAAAAATTGCGTCGCCTACGGCCCGGGTATCCTGGAACTGGCGCACCAGCCTGACGAATATGTGGGCATCGACGATATGGTGGCGTCCGCGCAGGTAATGGCCGGCGCGGCGCTCGATCTGTTGCGGGGAGAAATTTCATGAAGATCGGCGCGGCGAACGCGATCACCGATGTGCCCGGCCTTAACGTCGGCACAGCCGAGGACCTGGATGTTCGCACTGGCGTGACCGTAATCCTGCCCGACAGCCGCGCTGTCGCGGCGGTGGATGTGCGCGGCGGAGGCACGGGCACGCGCGAAGTTGAGCTGCTCGGCCCGGACGGCTCGGTCGATACGGTCGACGCGCTTGTGCTGAGCGGCGGGTCGGCGTTCGGCCTCGCGGCTGCAGACGGCGTGGCCGGGTGGCTGGCGGAGAACGGGCGCGGTTTCCCGGTCGGCGATATGCGGGTGCCGCTGGTGCCTGCTGCGATCCTGTTCGACCTGCTCAATGGCGGGGACAAGAGGGCCTTTTCCACCGACACCGACGCATTGCCGTATCGCGCGTTGGGGCGTCGGGCCGCCGAAGCGGCCAGCAAATCCGTTGTGGATGGCAGCGTCGGGGCCGGGTGTGGCGCGACCACGACCGGTCACGACGGGCGCAAGCTCAAGGGCGGACAGGGCTCGGCCTCCTTCGTGCTGGACGGTGGTGTCACGGTGGGGGCGCTCGCGGCGGTGAATGCGCTGGGCACGACGGTGGCCAACGGCGCGGGACAGTTTCTCGCCGGCCCCATCGAGCAGGCGAACGAATTCGGCGGGCGCGGCGGACCGGACCGGATCAACCCGATCGACCACCCGCTCAAGAAATACGATTCCGGCGACGCGGGAACGAACACGACCCTTGCCGTGGTGGCGACGGATGCGCCCCTCGATGCTCGCCAGGCGCGGCGCGTGGCGGTGATGGCACAGGCCGGGTTGGCGCGCGCGATCCGGCCCGTTTTCACGCCGATGGACGGGGATGTCGTGTTTGCACTTTCCACGGCCGGTGCGGGAAGCTCCGATGCCGCCGCTGTGGCGCGGATCGGCATGGCCGCAGCGGACTGCCTCGCCCGGGCCGTGGCGCGCGGGGTGCATCACGCGACGGGACATGGCGACGGCTGGACACCCTATTCGCAGGCCTATGCCGCAGGCGATGGACGTTGATCCGGACGATTTGCTATGCTGCGCTGCACAAAAACAAGAAGCCGATACAATAGTTTTTTCGGGGAACGAGGATCATGAACAAACAACTCTCCGCACTTGCGCTCGTGGCGGCGCTTGCCCTGGCGGTTTTGCCGTCCCATAGCGCATACGCCCAAGCCAAAGACACGCTGACACTCGGGTTTACGCTGGAACCGCCGCACCTCGACCCGACCGCCGGCGCGGCCGGCGCAATCGACGCGACGGTGTATGCGAACCTGTTTCAGGGCCTGATCCGAATCGACCGGAACGGGGTCGTGCAACCGCAACTCGCGGAAAGCTGGGATATCTCCGACGACGAGCTGGTCTACACGTTCAGCCTGAAGAAAGGTGTGAAATTCCACGACGGGACCGACTTCGAAGCGTCCGACGTGGTCTTTTCGTTCGATCGGGCGCGCGCCGAGGACTCGGTGAACGCGCAGAAGCCGCTCTTCGCCGCCATCGAAAAGGTCGAGGCTGTCGATCCCCACACGGTGAAAATCACGCTGTCGCGACCCGAAGGGGCGTTGCTGTTCAATCTGGGCTGGGGCGATGCCGTCATCGTCGCGCCGGAATCGGCGGACAACAACAAGACCAGCCCCGTCGGCACCGGCCCGTTCAAGTTCGTGCGCTGGGCCAAGGGCGACCGTGTCGAGATGGAGGCGGTGTCTGCGGACCAGCCGATCCAGAAGCTCGTCTTCCGCTTCATTCCCGACCCCTCCGCACAGGTCGCGGCGCTCAAGGCCGGTGATATCGATGCGGTCACAAACCTGAACGCGCCGGAAGCCGTGCTGGCATTCCAGGCGGACCCGGACTTCGAGGTGGCCATCGGTTCCACCGAAGGCGAAACGATCCTTGCCATGAACAACGCTCGCGCGCCCCTGAACGATGTGCGCGTGCGCCGGGCGATCTCTCACGCGATCGACCGAAAGGCGATCGTCGACGGCGCGATGTTCGGCTTCGGGACACCGATCGGCACGCACTTCGCGCCCCACAACCCGGCATATGTCGACCTTACCGATACCTATGCGCACGACCCGGACAAGGCGAAGGCGCTCCTGAAGGAAGCGGGTGTCGAGAACCTGAAGCTCACCCTCAAGCTGCCGCCGCCGACCTACGCGCGGCGCGGCGGGGAGATCGTCGCGGCCCAACTGGAGGCCGTCGGCATCGACGTTGAGATTATCCCGGTCGAGTGGGCACAGTGGCTGGAACAGGTCTTCCGCGGCGACGACTTCGACCTGACGATCGTGTCCCATACCGAACCGATGGATATCGGCATCTATGCGCGCGACAAGTACTACTTCAACTACGATTCCCCGGCGCTGAAAGCCGTGATCGCGCGGCTGAACAATACGAGCGACCCGGAAGCGCGCGACGCGCTGCTGGCGGTGGCGCAGGAGATCATCACGCTCGACGCGGTGAACGCCTACATGTTCCAGCTCGCGCGCCTCGGCGTGTGGCGCAAGGGCCTGGAGGGGATGTGGCAAAACGCGCCGGTCCAAGCGACCGACGTCACCGAGGTTCGCTGGAAGTAGGCGGAAACGGACAAGGGCAGCGCGCGGGACCGGGCCGTCGATGATCGCCTATCTCGCGCGCCGTCTGCTTGTCCTGCTGGCGACGCTCCTCGTCGCCAGCCTGGCGATTTTCGTCGTCCTGGAAGTCCTGCCGGGCGATCCGGCGCTGCTGATCCTCGGGATCGAGGCCCAGGACGATACGCTCGCCGCGCTGCGCGCGCAGATGGGCCTCGACCGGCCCGCGCCGGTTCGCTATCTGGCGTGGATCGGCGGGCTGCTTTCCGGCACGAGCGGCGTGAGCCATACCTATTCGGTCCCGGTGTTCGAACTGATCGGCGAGCGGCTCGCCGTCACCGCGCCGCTGGCATTGCTGGCGCTGCTTGTGTCGACGATGGTCGCGATCCCGCTGGGTATGTTCGCGGCGACGCGGCGCGGGCGGGCCGGTGACTATGGGGTGATGGGCTTCAGCCAGATCGGCATGGCGATCCCGAATTTCTGGTTCGCGATCCTGTCGATCCTGTTCTTTGCCGTGTTTCTCGGCTGGTTCCCGGCGGCCGGCTTTCCCGGCTGGGAGGCTGGCTTCGGCATCGCATTGTGGGCGCTCGTCCTGCCGGCGCTTTCGCTGGCCCTGCCCGAGGCCGCGATCCTCGCGCGCATCACCCGGGCGTCCGTGCTGGAGACCCTTGGCGCGGACTATGTGCGCACAGCCCGCGCCAAGGGCGTCGACGAGCGGCGCGTGCTTTGGGGCCATGTTCTGCGCAACGCGCTGATCCCGATGACGACGATACTGGGCCTGCAGTTCGCATTCCTGATCGCCGGATCCATCGTGGTGGAAAACGTGTTCGCCCTGCCGGGGATTGGCCGATTGATTTTTCAGGCCGTCAGCGCGCGGGACCTCGTCGTGGTGCGCGATGTCGTGCTGCTGCTGGTGGCCGTCGTCGTGGTCGTCAATTTCCTGGTCGATATCGCCTATACGGCTATCGACCCGCGCGCCCGGCGGGCGGGCTGATGCTGCGCCACCCGAATTTCCTGATCGGCGCCGTGCTGACCGGCGTGCTTTGCCTGACGGCGCTGCTGTCGCTGGTCTGGACGCCCCATGCCTACGATGCGATCTCCATCGCCGACCGCATGCAGGGGCCCAGCGCGGCGCACTGGCTCGGCACCGACCAGTTCGGGCGCGACATCGCCACCCGGCTGATGGTCGGCGCGCGCAATTCCATCGCGGTCGGCGTCGTGGCCGTGAGCATCGGCCTCGTGGCCGGGGTGAGCCTCGGTGTCTACGCCGCCGCGCGGGGCGGCTGGGTGGACGACCTGATCGCCCGCGGCGCGGACGTCGTGTTTGCGTTCCCGGCGATTGTGTCGGCGATCCTGATCACCGCGATCCTCGGGCCGGGCGCGGTCAACGCGATCATCGCCATCGGCATTTTCAATATCCCGGTCTTCGCCCGGGTCGCGCGCGGCGCGGCGCTGCAGGTCTGGGGAATGGAATACACCCGCGCAGGGCTGGCCATCGGCAAGACCGGGTTCGGCGTGACACGCGATCATGTGTTGCCGAACATCGCATCGGTCCTGATCGTCCAGGCGACGATCCAGTTCGCCGTGGCGATCCTGGCGGAAGCCGCGCTCGCCTATCTGGGGCTCGGCACCCAGCCGCCCGCGCCGAGCTGGGGACGCATGCTGTTCGACGCCCAGACGTTGATGGCCATCGACCCGAAGCTGGCGATCCTGCCGGGGCTGGCGATTGCGCTGGCCGTACTCGGCCTGAACCTGCTGGGCGACGGGCTGCGCGATATCCTCGATCCGCGCCTGCGGACCGAACGGATCGGCTAGGTTTCAGATTGCCGGCGCGGCGGCGATCGGCTGCACGAATTGCAGCTCCAGGTCCCACGGGAAGTGAATCCAGGTGTCCTGGCTGACCTCGGTGATGAAGGTGTCCACCAACGGACGCCCGGCCGGCTTGGCGTAGACGGTCGCGAGATGCGCCCTGGGCAGCAGGTCGCGGACCAGCTTCGCTGTTTTGCC
Organism: Alphaproteobacteria bacterium; assembly: GCA_965222215.1. GTDB lineage: Bacteria > Pseudomonadota > Alphaproteobacteria > UBA6615 > UBA6615 > JABJAG01. The sequence goes on from OZ244931.1 coordinate 412,305, forward strand.
GGTATCGACGAGGTCGTCGACGATCAGCATGCCCTCACCGTCACCGTCGATATTCTTGATGATCTTGATCTCGCCCTGTTCCTGGTGGTCGTAGGAGGACACGCAGATCGTGTCGACAAGCCGGACCTCGAGTTCGCGCGCCACGATGGCGGCGGGCACGAGGCCGCCGCGGGTGATGGCGACGATGCCGGTCCACGGACCTTTTTCGGCGAGACGCCAGGCGAGCGCTTTGGCGTCGCGGTGAAGCTGTTCCCAAGACACCGGAAAATCGTGCGGTTTGATAACCATGGCGGAGCCACCCCTGAGCAATCGTTCGACCGGCGCTATTTAGTCCGTGGCCCGCCGAGTGCGCAATCGGGCGCGGGGTTGAATAACCGGGATAAAATTACGCGGACCGTTTCCCGGTCAGATGCCGCGTTCGGCGATGGGGTGCAGGGTGACGCCCGCGATCCGCCAGCTGTCGTCCGGCTGCCGCTCCATCCGGTAGAGCGCGATCACGCCGCGCCCGTCGGGCCCGATGACGCGCACGGGCTGGGCCGGGAGCCCGTCCACGATGACTGGTTCCTCGAAGCTGTAGGCGCGCGGACGGTAGACGGGCCCGAAGCCGGCCCGGACCATCGCCATGAAGCGGTCGGGCGAGCCGAACATGCTCTGGATATCCGGACTGGCGAGCGCAAACGCCGCAGGGCCGTCGTCGCGCGAGAAGGCCTCGATCTGGGTCTCGATGATCGCCTCGAATTCGGTCCGGTTGCCGTCCGGATAGGCGGGACCGACAAGGGCCAGCACGGCGATCAGGCCCGCGAGAATGGTGCGTCCAACAGACATGTGAAGATTATGGGTCGATTCCGGCGCGCTGTCACCGCGACGGCATGAAACCGAGCGGCTATAGTTGCATTACCGCTGAGGAGCGTTGCATGGCGATACGAGAAATTCTCCCCGAAAATGCCGGGATTCCGGAATTCCCCCGACCGGGAAAGGCCGATCCGGCCGAGGCGCGGGTGTTTTCCCTGTCGAGCCACGCGCGTGCGCGCGACGCGCTCGATTTCGGGCTGCACGCGCGCGATCCGGGTTTCAACATCTTCGTCGTCGGCGAGGATCGCAGTGGCCGGATGACCGCCACGCTCGACTATCTGAGCGGCGCCCTGGACGGCGGCGCGCGTCCCGACGACTGGCTCTACTTGAACAATTTCAAGCGGGAGAACGAGCCGCTTGCGGTTCGGCTGCCCGCGGGCGAGGGGCGAAAGTTCCGCGATGCGATGGCAGAACTGATTCCGCAGTTGCGATCCGCCCTGCACCAGGCGTTCACGCGCGAGGAATATCACCAGCGCGTCGCCGAGCGCGACGCGTCGATGCGCGAGGAGGTCGGCAAGGCGATCGAGGCCGCGCGCGCCGAGGCCGAAGGCGCCGGGCTCTCACTGGTCCAGTCGCCGGAAGGCCTGATGGTCGTGCCGCTGGGCGAGGACGGGAAGCCGCGGGATGTCTCCGACCTGCCCGAGGCCGAACGGGCGGCGATGGAAGAAGCGGGCCAGCGCGTCACCCGGATGCTGGGCGAGATCAACCGGGACGCGGCGCGGCGTCAGGCCGGGCTGGCCGAGGAAGTCCGCGAGTTGAACCGCAATGTCGCCGAGACGGCGGTTAGCGGGCTGATCGACACGTTCACGGCGGGCTTTGCCGACCACAGCAGCCTGAACCGCTGGCTGGTCGCGTTCCGTGTGGACGTGATCGAGAATCTCGACCTGTTTCGCGCCGCCGACGAAGCCCCGGCGCTGCCGCCCGGGATGCCGACCCCGCCGAAGCCGACCCCCGAAGCGCGCTATGCCGTGAACCTGCTGGTCGACAACGCCGACGTGGCCGATCCGCCCGTCGTGCTGGAGCCGAACCCGAGCTACGAGAACCTGTTTGGCCGGATCGAGTACCGGCAGGTCGGCGGCGTGCTGCAGACCGATTTCTCGCTGGTCCAGCCGGGCGCGCTGCACCGTGCGAACGGGGGGGTCCTCGTCCTGCGGGCCGAAGCCATCGCAGCCCATGCCGACAGCTGGGGGCAGCTGAAGGGCGCATTGCGCGACGGGGCGATCCGCATGCGCGAGCAGTACCGCGCCGGCGGTGTGCCCGTGGCCGGGGCACCGCAGCCGGCGGCGGTGCCGCTGGACGTGAAGGTCGTCATCGTCGGCGCGCCGCGCTGGTACTACACGTTCTTTTCCGTCGACCCCGAGTTCCAGGCCTATTTCAAGGTGAAGGCGGAGATCGACGCGGAGATGGACGCCGACGCGGCGAACCTTTCCTGCTATGCGGGCCTGCTGCAGGGGTTCGCCAACAAGCACGGCGCGACCACTTGTACCGCCGAGGCCATCGACTACCTGCTCGGCTATGCATCGCGGCTTGCCTTCGATCGCGAGAAACTGTCGGCCCGTTTCGAGCTGGTCGAGGACATCGTCAACGAGGCGATCTATGCCGCGCGCGCGACGGGAGACAAGGATATCGACCGTGAGTCCGTGCGCGCCGCACGGGCGAGCCGCCGGACTCGCAACGCGCGGATGGAAGACCGGGTGCACGAGCAGATCCGGCGCGGCGGGGTCCTGATATCCACGACCGGTGAAGCCGTCGGCCAGATCAACGGCCTGACCGTCCGCGACCCCGGCGATCACTCGTTCGGATCCCCGTCGCGGGTGACGGCGCGGACGTCGGTCGGGCGGCGCGGCGTGACGAACATCGAACGGGAGGTCATGCTCGGCGGGCCGATCCAGCAGAAGGGTGCGCTGGTCATCCAGGGGTTCCTGGCCGGGCTGTTCGCGCGACGGATGCCGCTGTCCTTCAACGCCTCGATCACGTTCGAACAGAGCTATGGCGGGGTCGAGGGCGACAGCGCGTCGCTCGCCGAAGTGCTGGCGATCCTCTCCGATCTCTCCGGCGCGCCGCTGCGCCAGGACCTCGCGGTGACGGGCTCGGTCAACCAGCGCGGCGAGGTGCAGGCCATCGGCGGCCTGACCCACAAGGCAGAGGGTTTCTTCCGCGCCTGCCGCGAGGCGGGCGAGCTCACCGGCACCCAGGGCGTGGTGTTCCCGGAATCGAATGCGGTCAACCTGGTGCTGGACGACGACGTCGCCGCCGAGGTTGCGGCCGGACGGTTCCACGCCTACGCCGCGAGCCATGTCGACAGCGCCATCGAACTGTTCACCGGCATCGCCGCCGGCACGCCGGACGCGGACGGCGATTATCCCGCCGAGACGATCTACGGGCGGGTGGCCGCGCAACTGGCGGAGTTCGACCGCGCCCTGGACGAACGGGAGTCGTAGCCGAGGGTTGGCGTCTTCGCTCTACGCTGCCGTCATGGCCGGGCTTGTTCCGGGCATGACGAGTATACGAAGCCGAACTTGTCGGCCCCGCCTCTAGCGGACGTAGATGTGGACTTCGTTGTTGGCGACCTGGCCGCTCGACGTGGCATTCAGCGAAATGCGGTCGCTCGGCAGACCCAGCTCGACGAGGCTCTGCACCACCTGCTCGGCGTTGCGCCGGGACTGGTTGGCGTTCAGCGCCACCTGGGCCGGGGTGCCGCGCTGCGGCACGATGGACACCACATCGAACGCGGAACCCGGACGACGGTTGAGCGCTTCGCTCACGGCCGAGAACAGCGGCTCCTTGTAGGGCACATTCGGCCGGTCGAAGCGGATCACGACGAGCGGGCGGCGGTTGGCGAGGTTGCCGACCGTGGCGGCCGGCCCGCGCGCCGGTGCGGCGGTCGCAAAGGCGCGGTTCGCCAGGCTGCTGCCGAACAGCTCGCCGTTTTTCACGGCGACCGACAGAACGGTCAGGTCCGCGCGCTCACGGCTGACGTAATTTGTCTGGCGCGCGATGTCCTCGTTGAGTTCGTTGAGCAGACGATCGATCAGGACGACGGTCCGGTTGGTCTCGTCCTCGAGCACGGCGAGCTGGCGGTGGTCTTCGTCGACCGCGCCTGTCAGGCCGTAGGTCGCACGGACGGATTCGAGAATGAAGGCGGACAGCGCGCTGTCATTGGCGACCTTGTTCGAGAGCGCATTCATCTGGCCGACGCTGTCGGCGATGCGTTCGAGGGTGGTCTGTGCTTCGGTCCACGCCGCCACAAGGGTCGGGTTGCCCGGTGTCGTGCCGACCTGCAGCTTGGCCTGGATCTGTGCGATCAGTTCCTGGTAGCGCAGGGCGTCGGTGATCGTCTGCTGGCGCAGGGCCTGGAGGGCTTCGTTGTCGTTGCTGACGCTCAGCTGAAGGCGCCCGAGATCGTCACGCAGGCGATCCACGCGGCGGCCGACCTCGGTGCCGGTCGGCTGGCCGGCGGTCACGCCCGAGGGCTCGAAATTTCCGCCACCGAGTGTGGGAACCCGGTTGCCCTCAGCAGAGCTGGGGGGAATCTCGACGCGTTCGCCACCCGCCGGATCTTCGCCGGTGAGGGACGGAATAAGTGCGTCGTCGGTGAATTCGCAGCCCGCCAATAGCAGTGCTGCGCCGGCGATTGCCGACCAGGTGCGTTTTTTTGTCATCCGCTCCCTTGTCCCTCGGTGCCCCTGCGCCTGCCCCCCGAAGAGCCCGCCATTGTGGCGGCAGCGCAAAAATTGCTGAATAGCCAATTGGTTGCGCGCGATGTTACCGACTGGCCCGAATCGCGGCAAGCGGGTTTTGGCCGGATTTTCACGTCATTGCAAGCCCTTCCCACAAGAACGGCAGCGGCGGTCTTGCATTCCAAAAGGCTTTTGATTAGCGTCCGCGCGCCTTTGGCAAAGCGCCCGTAGCTCAACTGGATAGAGCGTCTGACTACGGATCAGGAGGTTGGGAGTTCGAATCTTCCCGGGCGCGCCACTTTCCGCATAAAATCTGACCTTTCGTTCTCTGCGCGCATGCGGGTGCCCTCGCTGATATTGTGCCCCGTGCGGTGCGGGTTCGGGCCCTGACGGCACGATCCCGCCGCCACGATGGTCGAGGTCGCCTAGAAGCGACGCCAGGGACAGGAATTCGAGCAAATGAGCGAAGCATCGCCAGACAGGCGCGAGGCGTTGTCATGAGTGGCCCGCTGACCGGTGTGCGGGTTCTCGATCTGAGTACGGTCGTGATGGGGCCGTACGCGACCCAGATTCTCGGGGACTATGGGGCCGACGTGATCAAGGTCGAGCGTCCGGGCGGGGACGTGAACCGTTACGTGACGCCGGGCCGCTCCCGCGGCATGTCCGGTCTGACGCTGACCATCCACCGCAACAAGCGCAGCATTGTTCTCGATCTGAAAAGCGCGGCGGGCCGCGAAGCGCTCGATGCGCTGGTCGCCCGCACGGATATCCTGATCCACAACATGCTCCCGGATGTCGTGCGGAGCCTCGGGCTCGATTACGAGCGCCTGCACGCGCGCCATCCGGCGTTGGTTTATTGCGTGGCGACGGGCTTCGGAGAAGATGGTCCCTATTCGGGGCAGCCGGCCTATGACGACCTGATCCAGGGCGCCAGTGGCATCGCCAGCCTGATGTCCGGTGACGGCGATGCGCCGCGCTATTTTCCCGCCATCGTCTGCGACAAGGTCACCGGGCTGAACGTGGTCAACGCCGTGCTCGCCGCCTATGTGCACCGCCAGAGCACCGGCGAGGGGCAAAAGGTGACGGTCCCGATGTTCGAGACCATGCTCGCGTTTAACCTTCTTGAGCACGCGGGCGATTCCGTCCTTTCGCCCTATGACGGCGAGATCGGCTACGCCCGGGTTCTGTCGCCTCACCGGCGGCCATATCCGACCGCCGACGGATATATATGCGTGTTGCCTTATTCAGACCGGGAATGGCGGACGTTCTTTGGTGTTGTCGGGAAACCCGATCTCGCCGACGACACGCGGTTTGCCGATATCGGTGAGCGGACCCGGAACAGCGATGCTCTCTACGAGACGGCCGGCTCGCTTCTCGGATCGCGCACCACGGACGAATGGCTGCAGGTCTTTGCGGACGCCCGGATTGCGGCGATGCCGGTTTACGACCTGGCCGCCGCGCAACAGGACCCGCACATCGTCGAGTCCGGTTTTATTGCCGAGCGCGAACACCCGAGCGAAGGGACGTTCCGCGAGACCGGCATTCCCGTAGCGTTTTCGCAATCGCCGCCGGACCGGCCAACGCCGGCGCCGCGGCTGGGCGAACACACCGAAGAGCTGCTCGCGGAACTGGGCCTTTCCGGCGATTGACGCGGTGGCTGTGTCCGACGGCTAAAGACCTTCCGGGTGCCAGCCGCCGGCCATGTCGAAGTGGCGCACCGAACAGTCCTCGATCAGGTCTTCATATCCGTCGGGCATGAAGGAGACCTGCCAGCCCGTACCGAACCGGGCCTTCACCGCATCGAGGTCCTTCCACAGGGACACGAACAGGACGGTGTCGCCGTCGCCTTCGATGGCGCGGCCGAAGAAATAGCCCCGGTTGCCGGGCTCTCCGGTTACGACCCCGGCCGAAGTCGACGCAAAATTCTCAACAAGCTGCGTGGCGCAGCCGGGTTTTGCCCGGGCTTCGAAAACGCGCAAAATGGGTCCCTGGGATTTCATGGCGGTCTCCTGATGCGGATCGAGACTACACCCTGGCCGACGTCGGCGGGCCGCACGTGTCGACGCGATCACCTGTCGCACCCCCCGGACGGAGCCCGACAACGTACGGTGAAACGCCGCGCTCCGCAGTTGGCGCGCGACCTGGTCGTAGTGCGCGATATCGATGGCGCCGTTGGGCAGGCGCTGCACCGGATAGGCTTTGGTCACAAATTATTCCGCCGAAGCTCGGGTTTACATTGCCCGCAGAATGTTCGGTGTCGCGGCCCCGGGGACAAACGAGAAATCCTCGTCGCGGGGTGAACAGAATTTGTTTGCCTTGCGTTGTCCTGGCGGTTGTCCTGTGGGTCTTGAATCACGTCCTTCCGGCAACAGTTCCTGTCCCATGCCCTTGCGACTTCCCCCGCTCAATACGCTGCGCCTGTTCGAGGCCGCCGGCCGGCATCGGAGCTTCAAGAATGCCGCCACAGAACTCGGCGTCACGCCCAGTGCGGTCAGCCATGGAATCCAGACACTGGAGGACTGGCTGGGCACCCCCCTCTTTCACCGCGGGTCGCGTGGCCTGTTGCTGACGCCGGCCGGCGAGAACTTCCTGCCCAAGGTGCGGGAATCCCTGACCCTCATCGCGAACGCGGCGGACCACGTGCCCGGCCGCAAGGCGACAGGCACATTGTCGATCAGCGTGGCGCCCACATTTGCGGCGCGCTGGCTGATTCCGCGCCTGCCCGTGTTCCAGCGGCGGTCGCCGGAGACGACGATCTCGCTGGATACCTCGCGGCACTATGTGGAGTTCCCGCTCGACGGCCATGACCTTGCGATCCGAATGGCGATCGCCGAACACGCCGGGCCGGAGTGGATCCTGCTGGTTAGGGAAAGCCTTGTCCCGGTTTGTGCACCCGAAGTCGCCGAGGCGCTGGAGTGTGCCGACTGGCCTGACGTGTTGCAGGAGGTGCGCCGTATCCATGTCTCGCAGGCATCCGAAGACTGGGACTTCTGGCTCGGGGCGCAGGGCTTTGTGGCGCAGGACGATACGGGCGGCGTCCACATCGACACCGTGCACGGCTCGATCGAGGCGGCTGTTGCGGGGCTAGGGGTTGCGCTCGGCCGCCGCCCGCTGATCGACCAGGACATCGCGAAGGGCCGTCTGGCCGCTGTCGGCCCGGAAATAGAGGGCTCGACGAGCTACTGGCTCGTCGGCCTGTCAGGCGATTTCGAACGACCGGAGATCAAGGCGTTCCGCGGATGGATACTTTCCGAGCTGGCCCGTTCCTGATGCGGCGGCTCTAGTCTTCGAGCACGGCCTCGAAGCCCTCGAACTGCGGGTGGCCCAGATACATGTGGGCGTTGTCGCCGGCGTTGGCGTGGGCCTGGCGGAAATGATCGGACTTCGTCCAGGCCTCGAACGCGGCGCGGTCGCGCCAGATCGTATGCGAGGCGAACAGGGTGTGGTCGTCCTCCTCGCCGCCGCGCAGCAGGTGGAACTCGACGAACCCGTCCACGTCCTTGAGGCGGGAGTCGCGGTTCTTCCAGACGGCGACGAAGTCGTCCTCGTGGCCTTTCACGATCCTGAAGCGGTTCATGGCGACAAACATGGGATTCTCTCCTGCTGCTCAATTCTTCATGCTGATCCGGCAATTTCCCCGCGGAACCGGACGGTGGTGGATTCCGCCATCGCTCGTGCGCGCGGATTCCGATATAGAGGGCCGGATTGCGGGCTTCTGCCCGGTCCGGCCGAAACCGAGTTCGAATCGGGCGGTTGCTGAATGCCCCCGACTGCCTGGAGACGATAGTGGCCCGGTCGCTTGAAACCATGAATAACGCACCGGACCTGATCCCGGCGATTGCCGACGACGGGAGCCTTTATCCTGTCGAGAAGCTGGCGGCGCATCGCGAAGGACTGCTGCATCAGGCGATATCCGTGTTTGTGCTTTCAGGCGAAAACCTGCTGCTGCAACGCCGCGCGTCGGACAAGTACCACTGCGGTGGCTTGTGGGCGAACACCTGCTGCTCCCACCCCCGCTGGGGCGAGGATATGGACAATTGCGCCCGACGCCGGCTGGCGGAGGAACTCGGTCTCATGTTGCCACTGGCGCGCGCCGGGACGCTGGACTATTCAGCCGACGTCGGGGACGGACTGATCGAACATGAGCGGGTGACGTTCTACTCCTGCGATTTGCCGGCGAACGCGGTGACGGTTGTCGCCGACCCGGCTGAGGTGTCCGAGACGCGTTGGGTGTCGCTCGGCGATGTGCGGCAAGAGGTGCGCCGAGAGCCGGAGCGTTTTGCGCCCTGGTTCCGGATTTACCTGTCGCGCTGGCCGGAACTGGGTATCTAGTTCCGACGTTGCCTCGTCCGTCCCAGGGGCCTGACCAGAAAACGCCCTGCGCACGCGCGATATTCGGGATCGGCGCGATCCACGCCGGACCGGTGAGCCTAGTTCGATTTAGAGAGAATGTAGGCGATCACGTCCTGCTGCTCCTTCGGCTTCGTGAGCTTGAAGGACATTTTCGATCGGCCCTTGGCCTTCACGTCCTTCTCGGCCAGATAAGTCTTCAGGAACTTGTTCGTGTCGGCGATGTAGGCGGCCATGTTTTCTTGATCCCAGACCAATCCGGCCTCGCCGGCCGCGGTGAGAAGGGACGAGTACCTGTAGCCCTCGGTCGATGCAGCGGTGCGGCCGATTACGCCATGCAGCGAGGGACCGACCTTGCGTTTGCCGGGTTCGAGGGAATGGCAGGCGGCGCATTTCTTGTAAGTCTTTTGGCCCGCGGCAGCGTCCTGCGCGTGCGCCGGCGCAACGTGGACAAGTGCCAGGACGGCAAGCGCAGCGCCAAAGGCGAATTTACTGTTCATGACAAGCACCTTCAAAAAATGATTTGGACGAGGTTCTTCACGGAAGAACCACCCATTCGAAGGATAATACGTACTGTGGCAAAAATGGGTCACCGTCGCGGCCGCGACAAAGCTACGCAGCCCGGTCGACTGTACGCGCTTCACGGGGTGCGTTTGACCGAATTCGTGAGCCGTGCTTCGCTTTCCGCCTGTTCCGTTCGCTCCGGAGAAACATCATGAATGTCGCCCGACACCCGCGTCCGCCCGAGCTTGCCGATGCGTCGCTCGAAGAGATCATGGACACCTATGTGGCCCGGTTCCGAGACCGTGTGCCGGACTGGGAAGCCTTCGAGGACGCCAAGATCGAGGGGTTCAAGCGTGCCCAGCACAGGTTCATCGGCGCCGGCGGCTCGGGCAAGCATGGCGACCCGAACGCGATCCCGGCGCGCGCACACACGCTTTCCATCATGTATGTGGAGCCGGGCCAGGGGAACGCGCCGCACACTCATGAGGTGGAGGAGACGTTCTTCGTGCTCAAAGGGCTACTCGACGTGTTTGTCGAGGACGAGGACGGGCGCCGCCTGGAGACGCGGCTCGGACCCTGGGAGTGCATCACCTGCCCGCCGGGCGTGATCCACGGCTATGACAACAATAGCCTCGAGCCGGTCTGGTTCCAGGTCATGCTCGGCCGCGGCCAGCCCGAGACGATGGGCTATGCCGATGAGAAGCTTTATTCGCGCCGGGATGCGCACCTGAAAGACGATTAGCGCGACGGATGTACCGTCATTGCGAGGCGCGCAGCGCCGCGGCAATCCAGCTTCTCCGCTCTGGATTGCTTCGCCCTCCGGGCTCGCAATGACGGGTTTGCGTGCTGGGATGCGCACCTGAAGGACGACTAGAGCGACAGCTCCAGTGCAAGCTCGCCGCGCACGCGGTCCTCGTCGATGTCGCAACCGAGGCCCGGTCCCTCGGGGACCAGCGCCGTCTGGCCGTCCATCGGCAGTGGGGTTTTCAGGTAGTCGCCGCCGAGATGCTGCGGGCCGTTGAGGTCCGCCGGGAAGTCGATCCCGTAGGCGGCGAATACGTGGACAGAGGCCGCGAAGCCGATCGGCGCGTCCATCAGGCCCGAGCCGATCAGTTTGAGGCCGGCGTTGCGGGCCAGGTCGCAGAGCTGGCGGGCGTAGTAGATGCCGCCGACCTTCTGCACCTTGCAGACCACGCCCTCGCACGCCTCGCGGCGGATCAGCTCGATCAGGTAGGGCATGCCCATCGCCGCCTCGTCGAGGGAGATGTTCATGGTGGTCGAGGACAGGAGCTTGCGCATCCCGTAGACGTCGGTCATCGGGATCGGCTGCTCGAACAGCTCGACGCCCAGATTTTCGAAGCCCCGCGCGGCGCGCAGCGCCCGGTCGAGGTCGTAGCCCTGGTTGGCGTCGGGCCACACGACCCCGCCGTCGGCCGCCTCCATCGCCGCCCTGACCTTGGCGATGTCGAGGTCCGGGTCGGTCCCGACCTTGACCTTGAAGGCCCTGAAGCCGTCCGCCCTGCCCTGCTCGACGACCTTGACGATGGCGTCGGGGTCGGGCGCGGAGACCAGGTAGGACAGTTCCACCCGGTCGCTGCGCTTGGCGCCGAGCCAGGTCTGGAGGTTGATGCCGAGCTTCTTGCAGACGAGATCGTGAACCGCCATGTCGATGGCGCCCTTGGCGATCGGCTGGCCCGGATCGAGTCCCGGTGCGACCTCCATGTTCATGGCTTCGTGGATGCCCGCGATATCGAACGGGTCACGGCCCTCGACGACGGGGACGAGGAAGTGCTTGAGCGAGGTGTAGGTGGAGTAGGTGGTCTCCGCCGACCAGCGCCGGCTCGGCCCGGCCTCGCCCCAGCCGACGGTGCCGTCGTCGGCGGTCATCTTTACCAGGATGTTCTGCTTGCCCTCGTCCGGCGTGCGCGAGGCGCCGCGCGGCAGGGTCAGCACCATCTCCAGCGGCAGGACCACGGGGAGCAGTTCGATGCGTTCGATCTTCATGACGACCTCATTTCGCGCACGCGCTGCCAGCCCACGCTGACGATCACGACGGCGGTTAGTATCAGGAAACCGGCGCTGACCGGCTTGGAAAACAGGTCCAGGGCGTTGTTGTCCGACAGGATCATCGCCTGGCGCAGGGAGACCTCGATCAGCGGCCCGAGGATGAACCCGATCAGCAGCGGCGGGATGGGGAAGCCGAACTTGACCATCAGGTAGCCGACCACGCCGAAGCCGAGCATCACGAACACATCGAAGATGCTCGAGGTGGCGACGAACGTGCCGGTGACGCAGAGCACGACCACCAGCGGGAACAGGATGCCCGGCGGAATGCGCACGGCGCGGATGAACAGCGGCAGGCCCAGATAGCCGACGATCAGGTGCAGGAACGTCACCATCAGCATGCCGATGAACAGCGCCGTGACGAAGTCGCCCTGCTGCTGGAACAGGGTCGGGCCCGGGATCAGGCCGTGCACGGTCAGCGCACCCAGCATGATCGCGGTGATGACGTCCCCGGGGATGCCGAGGGTCAGGAGCGGGATCAGGGTCGAGCCGGTCACGCCGTTGTTGGCGCTCTCGGCGGCGGTGACGCCTTCGAGCGAGCCCTCGCCGAACTCGTCGGGTGTTTTCGAGAGCCGCCGCGCGACGCCGTAGCTCAGGAACGCCGCGATGGCTGCCCCGATACCGGGCACCGCGCCGATGAAGCTGCCGATGGCGGCGCCGCGGAACGCGGTCGGCAGGAGCTTGCGCAGTTCTCGCAGTGACAGGCTGTTGGCGGCGCGGTCCTTGGAGACTTCGAGTACGTGCGCGGTGGCCTTGCCGACGGCACGCTCTTCGACCTGGACCAGCGCTTCGGAGATGGCGAACGCGCCGATGATAAGCGCGATGAACTTCAGCCCGCCGGTCAGTTCGTAGACATCGAAGGCGAGGCGCACCTCGCCCTCGATCGGGTCGAGGCCGACCGTGGCGAACAGGATACCGGCCGCGCCTGCGATCAGGCCCTTCACCAGGCTCTTGCCGGAGACGAGGCCGATGATGGTGAGTGCGAAGATGCCGAGCGCGAAAAATTCGTGGGGGCCAAAGAGCAGCGCGATCCGGGCGATCTGCACCGCGAGCACGATCAGCAGGATGTCGCTCATCAGTTCGCCGAAGACCGAGGCGTAGAGCGAGAGCTTGAGAGCACGCCCGGCCTTCCCGTCGCGCGCCAGCTTGTTGCCGTCGAGCGCCGTGGCGGCGGCGGCTGGTGTGCCGGGGACGTTGATCAGGATGGCCGAAATCGATCCGCCATACGTGCCGCCCTTGTAGATACCGATGAGCATCGACAGCCCGGCGAGCGGCGGCAGGCTGAACGTGAAAGGCAAAGCGAGCGCGACGGCGAGCGGGACGTTCAGCCCCGGAATCGCGCCGATCACGATGCCGACGGCCAGGCCCACCACCATCAGGATGATGTTCTGGAATTCGAAGATAAGGCCGAAGCCGACGAGAAACTGTTCCACGGGACCGCCCTATCCGAGCCAGGTGCCGGACGGCAGCAGCACGAGCATCAGGTGCCGGAAGAACAGCATGATCGCCGGCGGTGCGACGACCATGAGAATGAGGATGTGCCACCAGCGGCGGTGGCCGTAGAGCAAGGCGAGCGCGCCGACGGTCAGCGCGCTCGAGGCGAGATAGCCGAGCCGGGTCATCAGGAGAATCTGGATGGCGATGATGGCGACCAGGGCCAGCACGGCGCCGGTGCCGCGCAGCCGGGCCGCCAGTTCGACGGCCGAGCCTTTTGCGTCCTCGCGCCGCAGCGCCAGCACGCCCTGGGCCAGAAGAATAGCGGATAGTCCCCCGATGCCGATGATCATCAGACGGGGGATGAAAGCGGGGGTCAGGTCGGGACCTTCCAGTGTCTCGATCTGTCCGGGCAGGGCGATCAGCAAGGCTAGACTGCCGAGCAACAGCACTGCCCCGGACAGGGTATCCCGACCCCCGCGTGTCATCGTTCGTAACTTGGCGTTACTGAACTTGGTGTTGCTGCGGTGCCGTTACTTGGACACCACGGACTTGAACGCCTTGAACTCACGATCCCACTGGGCTTCAAAGTCCGGGCCGGTCGCGTAGGACACCGTGGTCTTCGAGGCTTTCGCAAAGTTCTGGAACGTCTTGTCTTCCACCACTTCGGCGAGCGCCTTGCGCAGGATCTCGATGCGGTCCTCCGGCACACCCTTGGCAACGGCAAAGCCGGTCCACGGGCTGGCCGTGACGTTGTAGCCCAGCTCGATGGCCGTCGGCGTGTCCGGAATTTCCGGCAGGCGTTCCTCGGCAAACACCACGATGGCGTTCAGTTTGCCCGCGTCCAGATGCGACGCGATGGCGTTCAGGCTGGACGAGGAGACCAGGTTGGTGTGACCGCCCAGCGCCATCGGCACGGCATCCGCATCGCCCTTGGCCGGCACGTGCTTGAGCGTCAGGCCGGCCTGCTTGGCCATCGCCTCAGCGGCGAGCCACGGCAGGACGTTCTTCACGCCCGAATAGGACACTTCGCCCGGATTGGCCTTGGCGTAGGCGACAAAGCTGGCGGCGTCGCTGAAGGGCTGGTCGGTGTTCGCCGCCAGCACCACCGAACCGGACGCCACGCGGCCGATGCCGCGGAAGTCGGACGGTACGAAGCCGACGTCACGGTGCACCGGGCCGAGAATCTGGTTGCCCGGGGTGGTGACGAGGACAGTGTAGCCGTCCTTCGGATCGTCGAGGACGGACTTGGTGCCGACGGCGCCGCGGCCGCCGGTGCGGTTCACGACGGCGACCGGCTGTCCGAGCTTGCTGCCGATAACGGTGGCGACCATGCGGCCGACAATGTCGGTACGCCCGCCCGCGCCCCAGGGCACGACGAAGGTGATTGGCTTGGACGGATAGGCCTGGGCGACGGCGTCGCCGGCGGTCGCGACCATCGCGATGCCTGCAACGGCTACGAATGCAGCCTTTTTGGCGAATTTGTTGAGCATCTCTCCCTACTCCTTGTTCTTTGCTGGGTTCATGACATGAACCTGTTAGAGGCGCGTGTGCACCTCCCGGTGAACGGGGTGTACGGTTATCTTATCAACCGTTCAGTTACTTATGATAGGCCAACTTCCGCCCGCTTGCAAAGCTATTCGCTTGCGGCCGGGTTTCCCGGCTCTGCGGTCCCGCCGGTCTGAAGATAGGACATCAGGAGGTCGACGACGTGCGCACGGCGATGCGCGATCTCGTCGTCGGACGTCAGGTCGCGGCCGAAGATGGCCGACAGCGTGTAGCTGTTCGAGAGATGGAAGAAGCAGAGCGAGGCGATCGAGATATAGAGGTCGACCGGGTCGACTTCGCGCTGGAACACGCCCGCCGCCCGGCCGCGTTCCAGGGTGCCGCCAATCGTGTGTTCCAGGCGTTCGTGCAGTCCGCCGAGTTGCGCCGACTCCTTGACGTGCTTGGCCTGGTGCAGGTTTTCGTCACCGAGCAGCGAGACGAAATAACGGTGCGCGACCATGTAGTCGAAGTTGAACTCGATGAACGCGCGCATCGCGTCTTCGGGCGCCATGGATGCCAGGTCGAGTTCCTGTTCGCCGAGACGGATTTCCTCGTAGGCGCGTTCGAGCACCGCCGCGTACAGGCTCTCCTTGTCGCCGAAATAGTAATAGAGCAGCTGTTTGTTCACGCCGGCCACACCGGCAATGGCGTTCACGCGGGCGCCGCTCAGTCCCTTGTCGGAGAACTCCTCGCGCGCCGCTTCCAGCAGGCGCGACTTCGTCCATTCCGGGTCACGTCGTGAATCGGATGGGCGCTTCGAAGGAGAGCTAACCATCGTGCCGATCTTCGTTATTGTTGCTTTGTTGCGCAATCAACCATTTGGCTGAGGGTCGCGCAAGCTCGCCTACCATGGCGTTCGGATTGCGTTGCTCAGGCATGTCCCACATAGACGGGGCTGGCCCAGGCCATCTGCCCGTTGGTCTGGCGCGCACGCAGGTACACATTCCCGCGCCCGTCGGGAATGTCCACGACATGCGATCCCCGCACCCGGCTCTCGTTCAGCGGCAGGAGCCGGTGCCACTGATAGCCCTCGGCCGGGAAAGGCCCCGTAAAGCGATTGACCGAACCGGTGAGCAGTTCTCCCAGCGTGGTTCGGACGGTCTGTGCGACAGGTTGTACGAGCGATAGCTCTATCTCCGTTGTCGCGTCCCCGTCGATTTCGAGAAT
This sequence comes from Alphaproteobacteria bacterium, assembly GCA_965222215.1. GTDB lineage: Bacteria > Pseudomonadota > Alphaproteobacteria > UBA6615 > UBA6615 > JABJAG01. Next base: position 427,904 of record OZ244931.1, read on the forward strand.
GACGCTCTGGTTCGGGTTCTGGCGGTACGCGCCGCGGCGAGATGTATAGGAGACGATCGACAGGTCCTGCTTTCCGCCTGTCGTGAACCGGTGCCGGCGGTCCTCGTCGAACGGGCCCGACTGCAGGCACGGGAAATGGCGCGCGATCCGCCCGCCGGCCAGTTTGATGTCCATGGCCCAGTCGCAGGTGCGCTCCAGCGCCAGATCGCCCCACGGTCCCCAGCCCCATTCGAGGCGAACCTGGACCGGCCCGTCGAACAGATCGCCCTGCGCTGTGCGGGTGTCCGGATAGGCGCGGTGGACGACGTGGCCGTTCGCAATGATGTCGACGACATCGATCTCGTCGCGTCCCATGACGTCGAAGTCGACCTCGACGGTCTTTCGGCTGGAGATCGATTCACCCATCTGCGCGCCATCGGCGGTGAAGCCGATCTCGATCCGGTCTCCGGTCAGCGCATAGGTGCGTCGCGCGCGGATCGCGTCGAGGATCGCCGCGCGGCTGTTCTCGGTCACCAGCGCCGCCATCAGGCCTTCGCCATGCGCGCCGGGAAAACCGCTGTGGCTGTCCGACGAAGCGACGAAGCCGAAGCGCAGGCCGGCATCGAGGGCGTGCCGTACGGTATTCGACGTCTGTCGCCCGCCCATCGAATGGTTGAAGAAATCGAACGGGCCGCGGTCGCTCTCGGAGTTGCCGTGTTCGGAATAGATTTCGACGACGGGGGTGCAGGCCTCGTCGAAAACCTCCCAGTTCACCCCGCGGCGCCCCGACGGGTAGGCGAGGTGATGCGGGATCATGAGTGCGTTCTCGCCAATGCAGAACTTGCGCAGTTCGGCCACCGTGTCCGGGCAAACCAGCGGCCGGTGGTCTTCGGGGAAGACCACGCATTGGTCGCCGAAATGGCTGGAGTGCCACTCGTAGCCGAGGAAGGCGCTGAACTCGGGGTTACGGTTGGCGTCGGCGATCAGGTCCTGCACCTTGGGCCAGCCTTCGGACAGGCGCTCGAAGCCGTCGAGCCAGTGTTTCTCGCGCCCACCCTCCATCCCTTCCATATCGTGCCAGCTCGCGTGGCCGGTGAAGGCGAAGAAATCCAGATGCCCGCGCGCCACGTCGATCGAGCGCTCGAGCGATCCGACGCCGTAGCCCAACGCATTGTGATTGTGAATGTCGCCGAAAAGAATTTGGTAGCCGTCGCTCATCAAGGTCTTGCGGCTTGCGTGCCGTTCCCGTTATTATTCAACCAAATGGTTACAACGACCACCTTAAGCTCGGTCGGTGTACCCATGCAAGTGTGGGGAGTAGAGCATGGTCGAAATTCTCGATCTGGCAAGTTTGCCGGACCGCTTCGAGGACGAGGATGCGGTCGAAGACTTCATGGCGCGCCCGAGTCAGGCGCTCGTCGACGACCTGGCGACGATCGACGGCGATATCATTGTGCTCGGCGCCGGCGGCAAGATGGGGCCGACCCTGGCGCGGCTCGCGAAGAACGCCGCACCCGACAAGACGGTCTTTGCCGTGGCCCGCTTCTCGGAAGCCGGGGTCGAGGAACGCATGACCGGCAATGGGGTCGAGACCGTCAAGGCGGACCTGCTGGATCGTGATGCGCTCGCCGGGCTTCCCGACGCCGCGAATGTCGTGTTCATGGCCGGCCGAAAGTTCGGCTCGGAAGGGTCCCAGGAACTGACCTGGGCGATGAACGTCCATGTTCCGGCGCTGGTGGCGGAACGCTATCGCGAGTCCCGGATCGTCGCGTTTTCGACCGGCTGTGTGTACCCGTTTGTACCGACCGATTCACAGGGCGCCACTGAGGACGTGCCGCCCGATCCGCCGGGCGAGTACGCCCAGTCCTGTGTCGGGCGCGAGCGGATGTTCCAGTATTTCTCCCATCGCTATGGAACGCCCGCGGCGCTGGTCCGGCTGAACTACGCCATCGACATGCGTTATGGCGTTCTGTTCGACATCGCGACAAAAGTTGCCAACGGCGATCCCGTCGACGTCACGACCGGCCATGCCAATGTGATCTGGCAGGGCGACGCAAACAGCCAGGCCCTGCGAGCGCTCGGCCATTGTCAGTCACCGCCGCTCGAACTGAATGTCAGCGGCCCGGAAACGATTTCCGTGCGCTGGGCGGCGAAACGCTTCGGTGAAATTTACGGCAAGCCCGCCGAAATCGTCGGAGAGGAAGCCACGGAATGCTGGCTGACCAACGCCGCGAAGGCGGCCTCGCTGTTCGGTTACCCGGCGGTTCCGCTCGACCGGATGATGCTTTGGGTGGCTGACTGGGTTGCGCGGGACATGCCCAGTCTCGCCAAGCCGACCCATTTCGAGGCCCGCGATGGCCGCTATTGAGGGGCTGCGCGAAGTCACCCTCGAAAACCGTCATCTGGACGACGCCTGCGCGCTGGTGGACGAGGCACGCTGGAACGAAACGGCGACCGATTGGAAAATGATGATCGATGCCGGGCATGCAATCGGCTTCGAGGATGAACAGGGCAATCTGGTCGCCTCGGCGCTGACGCTTCCCTACGGCGATGCATTCGGATGGATCAGCATGGTGCTGGTCACGGCGGACTGGCGGCGTAAGGGCATTGCGACCTGGTTGCTCGACACATGTATCGCCGATCACGAGTCTGCGGGCCGGATCCCGATCCTCGACGCGACGCCCGATGGGGAGAAAGTCTATGAGCGGCTCGGTTTCGAGAGCCATTTTACGATCCGGCGCTGGCAGGCCGATGCGCCCGATAATCCCGGGAATCTGTCGGGCGATATCCGGCCTCTGGACCAGGACGACCAAGCCCATATGGTCGCTTACGACCGTGAGGTTTTCGAGGGAGATCGTGCGGCGATCCTGCTCGATATCGCGAACCGGCCTGGCGCGAAGAGCTGGGTTATGTGCGATGGCAGTGGTTACCTGCTGAGTCGCGAAGGACGGCGCGCGCTCCAGATCGGGCCTATTTGCGCGGACAGCGACGCAGCTGCTCAGGCCCTTTTGTCGCAGGCTCTGGCAGGCCTCGACGAACCGGTTTTCATCGACGTGCCCGACCGGCACGAGGCTCTAGCCGACATGCTCGACGAACTTGGTTTCACCGTGCAGCGGCCGTTCCGGCGCATGTACAAGGGCGACACGAACGGGTTCGGCGATATTGCGCGGACCTACGCGCTCGCCGGTCCCGAACTCGGATAGGAATTCACCATGGCTCTCCACTGGACCGATTGGGACGCGGATGTCCTCGTCACCTTGCGCCGGGGCGTTGCGATTCCGGCCAATCCGCTGGCGCTCGATGAGGAACGCAAATTCGATCCGCGCCGCCAGCGCGCGCTCACCCGCTACTATGTGGATGCCGGTTCAGGCGGTCTCGCGGTCGGGGTGCACACCACCCAGTTCGAGATCCGCGATGTCGGCCTCTACGAACCTGTACTCAAGCTGGCTGCGGAGACCATGGACGACTGGTCAGACCGACCGCTGGTGCGCATCGCCGGCCTTGTCGGCAAGACCGATCAGGCGTGTCGGGAAGCGGCCATCGCGCGCGACCTCGGCTATCATGCGGGGCTCTTGAGCCTGGCAGCGTGGAAAGGCGCCTCGGACGACGAGATCATCGAGCATTGCGAAGCTGTGGCAAAGGACATGCCGCTGATCGGGTTCTACCTGCAGCCGGCTGTGGGCGGGGTATTGCTCGGCGCGGATTTCTGGCGTCGTTTCGCGCAGATCGACAATGTCGTCGCCATCAAGATGGCGCCCTTCAACCGCTACCGGACCCTGGATGTGATCCGTGGGGTGGTCGAAGCCCGTGCCGAGGAGAAGGTGACGCTCTACACCGGCAACGACGACCATATCGTGTATGACCTGATCACGCCGTTCACGGTCATGCGCGACGGCGAGCCCGTCGTGACGCGGATCGTCGGCGGGCTGCTCGGACACTGGTCGGTCTGGACAAAGGCTGCCGTGGAACTGCTGGAACGCTGCCATGCCGTCGCGGAGCAGGACACGATCCCGGCCGAGATGCTGGCGCTCGACAGCCAGGTAACGGACAGCAATTCGGCGTTCTTCGACGTGGCGAACGATTTCGCCGGATGCATCGCAGGGTGCCACGAGGTGCTGCGCCGCCAGGGCCTGCTCGAGGGCACCTGGTGCCTCAACCCCGACGAACGCCTCAGCGACGGCCAGAGCGTGGAGATCGACCGGGTCTACGCGGCGTATCCGCATCTCAACGACGACGCGTTCGTGGCGGAGAACCTGGAGCGCTGGCTCGGCGAATGAAGCTCGCGCTCTGCAACGAAATTCTCGACGACCGCAATCTCGCGGCACAGTGCGCCTATGCCGCCGAGCTCGGCTATGAGGGGCTGGAGCTTGCGCCTTATACCCTGAGCGATGAGCCGCATCTGATATCCGCCGAACAACGCCGCGCGATACGAAAGACGGTAGAGGACGCGGGCCTCAGGGTCTCCGGATTGCACTGGTTGCTCGTCAAACCCGAGGGCCTTTCCCTGACGGATCCCGATCCGGAGGTGCGCGCGCGGACCGTGGATGTCATGTGCGGTCTTGCCCGCCTGTGCGCTGATCTGGGCGGGGAGGTTCTGGTCCACGGCTCGCCGAAGCAACGCTGGATCCCGGACGAACCTGTTGCAGGCGCGGCCGCGCGGCACGGGACGCTGGATGCCTTCGCGAAGGCCGGCGACGCGGCCCGCGAGGCGGGCGTGATCTATTGCATTGAGGCGCTCGCGCCGCCCCATGCGAACTTCATCACCACCGTCGCGGAGGCCGCCGCCATCGTCGACCAGATCGGTAACCCGGCCCTGCGGACCATGATCGATACCGGCGCCGCGCGCGCCAATCCCGGCGAACGCCCGGTCGAGGACCTGATTGCCGACTGGTACCCGTCGGGCCATGTCGCCCACATCCAGTTCCGGGACCGCACCCGGCGTGGGCCGGGGCAGGGGGACGACGACTTTGCAGGTGTGATCGATACATTGCGGGCACACAGCTATGCCGGCTGGATCGCCGTCGAGCCGATCGAGCTCGATCCCGACGGGCCGAGCGTCGCGGCGTTTTGTGCGGAATATTTGAAACCTTTGCTGGCGGGCTAGGGATTCTGCGTCGTGCCCGCGCAGGCGGGCGTTCGCTCCCAAGGTTCATCATTGCGAGGAGCCGCAAGGCGACGTGGCAATCCAGTTTCTCGGGCACGTCCGCTCTGGATCGCCGCGCCTGCGGCTCGCGATGACGAGGATCGAAAGGCGCCCATCGAAACGAAAAAGGGCCGCACCGTTGCCGGTGCGGCCCAAAGTTCTCAAGGGAGGTAAATGGTCTAGTTGGTCACCGTCGGCATCTTGACCGACATGTCGAGGAAGTCGTTCCTGTAGAACGTCGTCACGTCGTAGCTCTCGATGTCGAACGATGTCTCGACCGCGTCATAGTCGGCGGCCATGCGGGCCGGGTCGAAATAGCCCAGCGCGCCCTCGGTGCTGGATTTCGCGGTCATCAGCTCGACCACGAGATTCCAGTTGGAGGTCACGTCAGACACTTTCTGGCTGCCGGCCTTGGCGAGCACTTCGATGCACGGCTTGGAATTCTGCGCGCAGGTCGCGTAGGCCTTCTGGGTTACCTGCACGAATTTCTTCGCGAGGTCCGGGTTTTCCTTCAGCCATGCGCCGTTGGCGATGATCGAGTTGCCGTACGGGTTGAAGCCCAGGTCGCGCAGCGCGACAAAACCCATGTCATCGCCCAGCACGCGCTGCCAGATGTAATGGGTGTTGTAGAACTGGGTGGTGGCGTCGATCGAACCCGATTCCAGCGCCGCCATCTTGGCGTTCGGCTTCACGTTCACGAACTGCACTTCGTCCGGCTTGATGTCCAGAACCTTCGCGATGGCCGGCCACATCTGGCGCGCCGCGTCGAACGGCGGGTTGCCGATCTTACGGCCCTTCAGGTCGTCGAAGCTGTTGATGCCCGCGGACTTCTTCCAGTAGAGCCCATAGGGCGAGTTCGCGTAGATGTTCATCACGGCGACCAGGTCCGCGCCCTTACCGCGCGCCTGCAGCGCGGTCGGCAGATCGGCGATACCGAGCTGGTTGCGGCCGACGCCGACTTTCTTGGCCGACGCGCCGGAGCCCGTACCGTCCTCGATCACCAGGTCGATGCCGGCATCGGAATACCAGCCCTGTTCGCGGGCCCAGTAGACCGGTGCGTGATCACCGCCGGGAACCCAGTTGAGGACGAAGTTGATCTTTTCCTGGGCCTGGGCCTGAGCCGCGCCGAGGGTGCTGGCAACCGCGATGGCCGCGCCTGTGAGCAGGGTTTTCATGTGTCCGTTCATGGTTATGCTGTCTCCTCCATGTTCGATCCCGGCGCGTTCCGGCCGGTTTCTGGAAGCCATTATAAACAAGTCTTGAGCACAAGTAACCAGTTAGTTATGTTCCGTGCAACCGGGAGGGGTTCTCAATATGACGTCTGATGCATGGCGCAAGATTTCGATTGCCGTGGCGGTTCATGTCGCTTTTGTGGCGGTCTGGTGGGTGTCCGTCATTCTGGCGGACGTTCCGGAATGGATTCTCCCGACACCATGGCTCGCGCTGCAGACGCTGGGCGAGGAGAACTACAACTGGGTCCGGCATTTTTCGATCACCGCGCAGGAGATCTTCGGCGGTTACCTGCTGGCGACCTTCGTCGGAGTTGCCGTCGCGGTGCTGACCACTTGGTCGCGCCGGCTTGACGAGACGCTGACGCCGCTGCTGGTGACCCTGAACATGATTCCCAAGGTGGCGATGGCGCCGTTGTTCATCGTCTGGCTGCGCTTCGGTATCCAGACCAACATCGTCATCACCTTCACGATCTGCTTCTTCCCGATCCTGCTGAACACCGCGCGCGGTCTGCGTGAGGTCGAGCCGGACCTGCTCGACCTGGTGAAATCGCTGCACGGTAACCGTTGGCAGGTGTTCACCAAGATCCAGCTTCCCGGCGCGCTGCCCTATGTCTTCGCCGGCATGAAGGTCGCCACGGTGCTGGCCGTTGCCGGGGCCATCGTGGGCGAGTTCATCCAGTCCGATGGCGGGCTGGGCTGGTTCATGTTGATTACCCAGGAAGCGCTCAACACCGACGCGATGGTGATGGCGCTGATGCTGGTCACCCTGATCGGGGTGAGCCTGTACGGCTCTGTGATCCTGCTGGAACGAATCTTCGTCGTTCAGGACGCGCGGGTGGAATAGCGCGATGTCCGAAGCATTTATTTCTCTGAAGGACGTCCGCAAGGTTTACCGGACGCGGACCGAGGAGTTCGAGGCGATCCAGTCGATCACCATGGATGTCCAGGCCGGCGAACTCGTGAGCATCGTCGGCCCGTCCGGGTGCGGCAAAAGTACCCTGCTCAAGATTCTCGCAGGGCTGCACCCGCATGACGGTGGCGACGTGCGGATCGGCTCGGCTGCCGAGCCGTTCGATCCGTCGCGTGACATCGGCATGGTGTTCCAGCAGCCGCTGCTCCTGAAATGGCGGCGCATTCGTGAGAACGTCCTGTTGCCGGCCGAGATCCTCGGCCTGCCCAAGAAGGAATCACGCGAGCGCGCGGACGGTCTGCTGGAAATGGTCGGGCTTGCCGGCTTTGAGCAGAGCTATCCCTACGAACTGTCCGGCGGCATGCAGCAGCGTGCGGCCATTGCCCGGGCGCTGGTCCACGACCCCAAGCTGATCCTGATGGACGAGCCGTTCGGCGCGCTCGACGCGCTGACGCGCGAGCGCATGAACACGGAATTGCTGCGCATCTGGCAGGAAAGCCAGAAGACGATCCTGTTTGTCACCCACGGCATCCAGGAGGCGGTGTTTCTGGGTTCCCATGTGGCCGTTATGACCTCGGGCCCGGCCCGGCTGGCCGACCATATGGAAATCGACCTGCCGGAAGACCGGCACCTGGGCATCAAGACCGACGAGAAGTTCGGCGAGTACACCCGCCGGATCTACAAGCTCCTCGATCTCGACTGACGCGAAACTCTAGTCGACGATGTTGGCGCCGTTGTCGACATAGACGACGTTGCCCGTCATGCCGTCGGCCTGGTCCGAGGCTAGGAAGGCCGCGACCTTGCCGACCTGCTCGATGGTGACCAGCCGGTGGCGCGGCGCCTTGGCCGCCGCGTGTTCCATCAGCTCGTCGAACCGGTCGATGCCAGAGGCCGCCCGCGTCTTGAGAGGGCCGGGAGAGATCGCGTAGACGCGGATGCTTTTCGGCCCCAGTTCGGCTGCCATGTAACGCACGCTGGCTTCGAGCACGGCCTTCACCGGGCCCATCAGGTTGTAGTTGTCGACGACTTTTTCGGCGCCGTAGTAGCTCATGGTCATCAACGCGCCTCCGTCCGTCATCAGCGGTTCGGCGTGGCGCGCCATGCGGATGAACGAGTGGCACGACACGTTCATGGCCATGTCGAACCCGTCGCGCGAGCAGTCGGTGACCCGGCCGTGCAGGTCCTCGCGCGGCGCGAAGGCAACCGAGTGGAGCAGGAAGTCGAGCTTGCCCCAGTACTGGCCGAGGCTTTCGAAGAGCTGCTGCACCTGGCCGGTTTCGCGCACGTCGCAGGGCAGGAAGACCTCGCTGTCGAGTGCCTCGGCGAGCGGCGCCACGTGGGGGCGGGCCTTGTCGTTGAGATAGCTGACAGCGAGTTCGGCACCGGCGGCGCGGTATGCGGCCGCACAGCCGAAGGCGATGGACCGGTCGTTGGCGACGCCGACGACGAGGCCTTTCTTGCCGGAAAGGTCGGGTTGCATGACGCACTCCGTGTGGGGAAACAGAACACGGAGGCGTTCATGCGCGGCTCGCGTTACAACCGCATGCGCCGGACAGGGCAAAATTGTCGCAGGCGGGTCTGCCTATGCCACCTGCGGGGCGTCGGCCTTGCGGCCTTCGTACAGGTCCCGGCCATCGACCAGCGCGCGGATCTTCCCGTCGGCAATGGCGCGCGGCAGCATCCAGAAGCCGCAGTCCGGGTTGATGTAGGTCACCCGGCCTTCGCCCAGCGCGTTTTCGGCATGTTCGAGGGCGCGGGCGATCTCGTCGGCGCTCTCGATCTGGGTCTGCTTGATGTCGACCACGCCGAGGCCCAGGCCGAGGCCCTCGCGCAGATCCTTGAACGCGACCAGTTCCTCGACCGGGCGGTGGGCGTTCTCCATGACGATGTGGTCGGCGTGCAGGGCGTTGAGGTAGCTGATCAGCTTGTCCCAACTGCCGCTCTGGATCGACTGGCCGCCATAGTTGCCGAAGCACAGGTGCACGGCGGGTGTGCCCTTCACCGCGTCGAGCACGCGGTTGATTGCCTCGGCCGCCCATTCCCACTCGTCGGGGCTTCCGGGCAGGTTGGCTTCGTCGAGCTGGATCACTTCGGCGTCGATGTGGCTGACCTGCTCGGCGAGCACGTCGGCGATGGCCAGCGCCAGCTGGGCCGTATCCTTGTACTGTTCGTTCTTGAGCGTCTTGGCGAGCATGTGCGGGCCGGTCAGCGTGAACTTCAGCGGCTTTGTCGCCAGCGCGTGAGCGCGCATCGCCGCATTCGGCAGGTCCAGTGTGCCGTGGCCGACGGGGCCGTCGACGACACCAGGCGGCTTGGCGCGGAAGCCCATGCCCGCCTGGCTGCGGTAGGCGATGATTTCCTCGAAGCTGATCTCCGTGCGCACGCCCGACATGGGCACCACGAAGTATTCGATCATGCCGTTCGTCTCGGGATGGTTGATATCGAAACGGTAGAGCTCGCCGTCGCAGACCACGTCGATCCCGGCGGCCTCCTGGGTCGCGATCACGGTGCGCGTGGCGTCCGTCAGTGCCTGTTCGGTCGGCGCGGCCACGAGCCAGGCAGGAATCGGGTAAGATCCGACGACGGTTGTCTTGATGCGGGGTTGTTGGGCGCTCATGGGTGCCGGGCCTCCCTGGCGCGTCTTCCCATCTGAGCGATCAGTGGTCGACGGCGCGGTTGTTGTGCTAAGTAACCAATTGGTGACTTGAAGCTAGGCGAGGCCCGCTTGGCCTGTCAACTTGGCCTGTCAACGCGGCGGGTTTCGGGAGGACTTTCGGTGAGCGATCGCAAGCCAAACACGAAAGCGGTGCGTCGGCGCGACCCGGACGCTTCTCGCGAGCGCATCCTCTCAGCGGCGACTGCGGAATTCGCAGCGAAAGGCTTCGGCGATGCCCGTGTTGACGAGATCGCCCGGCGCGCAGGCATCAACAAGCGGATGCTCTATCACTACTTCGGCAACAAAGACGACCTTTTCTGCGCCGTCCTCGAAGAGCTGTACGACAACATCTGCTTTTCCGGACAGGCGCTCGATTTCGACTCGATGACGCCGCGCGAGGGGGTCATCGCGCTGGTCGATTTTGTCTGGGACTACTATCTCGACAACCCGGAATCGATCGCGCTGCTGAATACCGAAAACCTGCATGAGGCGCGTCACCTGAAGTCTTCGAGCCGCGCGCGCATGATGCACCCTCCGTTCGAGACGGCGATCGAGAACCTGATGAAACGCGGGGTGGATGCCGGCGATTTCCATCCGGGTATCGACCCGGTCGACCTGTACATCTCTATCGTCGGGCTCGTTTATTACTACCTGTCGAACAGTGCGACGCTGTCGGTGGCTTTCGATCGCGACCTGCGCGACCCGGCGGAGATCAGGCGCTGGCACGATCATGTGCGCGTCGTGATCGGCCGTTTCGTGTTTGTTGCGCCGTAGGACGCTGATTTCCTCGTTATTGCGAGAAGCATCGCGACGAAGCAATCCAGACAGCGCGCCTGTCCGCTCTGGATTGCTTCGCCCTTCGGGCTCGCAATGACGAAGAGAATTGATATTGACCTGCGCTTTCCGTCATCCTATAAGTAACTAACTGGTTACTTCGGGAGGGTAACGATGGCGCTCGACGATATGCAGCACATGATTTACCGGCACGCGGGTCACCTGACGATCCGCGACGTGTTCGCGCCGGACCGCATGGACGCGGCGGTGGCAGATATCATGGCCTGGTCGCAGGAATTCATCGACGGGCTGGGCGCGGAAGAACGCGCCTGGTACGTCGACGGCGGCGTGAGCGACGCCGACGTACTGCGCAAGCTCGACAACCCCCATATCGAGCGCCCGTTTTTCGGCGAACTCGCGCGCGAGCCGAAGCTGGTCGAGCTCGTCGAGGGATTCATCGGTCCGGGTGTGTCGGTCTACTTCAGCCAGATCTTTTTTAAGCCGCCGCGCGGTGGCGGGCCGAAGCCGGTGCACCAGGACAACTACTATTTCGGGCCGAACGACCTCGAGGGGATCGTGACGGCCTGGGTCGCGCTGGATGATGCGACGCTGGAGAACGGGTGTCTGTATTTCGGCGACGGCTCCAACATGGGGCCGGTGTATCCCCACGTCGCGCCTGCGGACGAGCCCTACAACCTCCAGGTGCCGGACGAGATCGCGGTGCTTCAGCCCATGTCGCCCGCTCCGGTCTCCAAGGGAGGCGTGTCCTTCCACCACGGCAACACGTTCCATCGCTCCTCGGACAATCAGTCCGACCGGTGGCGTCGGGCCTGCGCGTTTCATTTCGTGCGCAATGACGTGCGTTTTGTGGAACCGGCGCTGCCCTACGACCACAACCTGGTGATGCGGGTTTCCTGAGGTTCCGGTGACGATGAGCTTGTTGGATACGCGCGTCATTGCGAGGAGCGTCGCGACGACGCAATCCAGAGCGGGCGCGTCGGCTCTGGATTGCTTCGCTGCGCTCGCAATGACAGCTCTTCAATCGACCCGCTGGAAGCCCATGGCATTTTCAGCGGGAAAGTACCGTTTTGAAGGTTCGCGCCATATTGCGCGGGGGCAATTCTTGATGTAGTAACCGTTTGGTTACAAGCGGCGGCAGGCCGTGAAAGGAACGGAAAAATGGCAAGCAAGCGGCTCGGAATCATCATGCACGGCGTCACCGGGCGCATGGGCACGAACCAGCACCTTATTCGTTCGATTGTGGCGATCCGCGCCCAGGGCGGCGTGGTGCTGTCGAACGGCGACCGCATCATGCCCGACCCGATCCTGGTCGGCCGCAACGACGAAAAGCTCGGGGCGCTGGCGCGCGAGCACGGGATCGACCGCTGGACGACCGATCTCGATGCCGCGCTCGCCAACGACGACGACGAGGTGTTCTTCGATTCCGCCTCGACCCAGATGCGCGCCGGTCTCCTCACGAAGGCGATGGAGAAGGGCAAGCATATCTATTGTGAGAAGCCGACCGCGGACACGCTGGAGGATGCGCTGGAGCTGGTGCGCGTCGCCAACAGAACCGGGGTGAAGACGGGCGTCGTTCAGGACAAGCTGTTCCTGCCGGGCCTGATGAAGCTGAAGCGGCTGGTCGATGGAGATTTCTTCGGCCGGATCCTCTCGCTGCGCGGCGAGTTCGGCTACTGGGTCTTCGAAGGCGACTGGATCCCCGCCCAGCGCCCGAGCTGGAACTACCGCAAGGACGACGGCGGCGGGATCATCCTCGATATGCTGCCCCACTGGCGCTACGTGCTCGACAATGTGATCGCGCCGGTGAAATCGATCTCCTGCCTCGGCGCGACCCATATCCCGAGCCGGGTCGACGAGAACGGCAGCACCTACGACGCCGACGCCGACGATGCCGCCTACGCGACCTTCGAGCTTGAAGGCGGCGTGATTGCCCAGATGAACAGCAGCTGGACGACCCGCGTGCGCCGCGACGATCTGGTGACCTTCCATGTCGACGGCACCCACGGTTCGGCCGTGGCCGGCCTGACGTCGTGCGTCTGCCAGCCGCGCGCGGCAACGCCGAAGCCCGTCTGGAACCCGGACGAGCCCCAGACGATCGATTTCTTCGACAACTGGATCGAGGTTCCCGACAACGAGGTCTTCGAGAACGGCTTCAAGATCGAGTGGGAAATGTTCATCCGACATCTGGCCGAGGACGCCCCGTTCCACTGGGACCTGCTCGAGGGCGCGAAGGGCGTGCAGCTCGCTGAAGCGGGCCTTCAGAGCTGGCGCGAGCGCCGCTGGGTCGATATCGAAGACCTGTCGGTCTGAGCCCCGCACGGAGGAACCGCAACATGGCGACGCTCACACTGCCCACGTCCGACGGACGGATGGAAACCTTTTCGACCTCGGCGAACCCGGCGCCCGCCTCCCTGTCCGCGTCTGCGGCGCAGCCGTTCAACCGGATCGCCTATGCCGCCGCGCATATCGTGGCCGATCCGCTGGCCGACGGCGATCCGTGGATCGACGAGATGGTCGACTGGGACCGGACGGTGGCCTTCCGGCAGCATCTGTGGAGCCTCGGGCTCGGCGTCGCCGAAGCGATGGACACGGCCCAGCGCGGCATGGGCCTGAGCTGGCCGGGTGCGCAGGAACTCATCAAGCGGGTGACCGACGCCTCGCGCGACGTGCCGGGCGCGACTCTGGCCTCGGGCGCGGGCACCGATCACCTGGAGCCCGGTCCGGACGTCACCGTCGACGACGTCATCCGCGCCTACGAGGAACAGTGCGAATTCGTCGAGGGCGTGGGCGGCACGATCATCCTGATGGCGAGCCGCGCGCTGGCCGCCGCCGCGACCGGCCCCGACGACTATGCCCGGGTCTACGACCGCATCCTGGGCCAGGTGCGCGAGCCGGTGATGATCCACTGGCTGGGCGACATGTTCGACCCGGCGCTGGCGGGCTACTGGGGCCATGGCGATGTCGACAAGGCGATGGACGTCTGCCTCGACGTGCTGACGAACAATGCCGTGAAAGTCGACGGGATCAAGATCTCGCTGCTCGACAAGGACAAGGAAATCGCCATGCGCCGCCGCCTGCCCGAAGGCGTGCGGATGTACACCGGCGACGACTTCAATTTCGCCGAGCTGATCGCGGGCGACGAACAGGGTTATTCCGACGCGCTGCTCGGCATCTTCGATGCCATCGCGCCGGCGGCGTCCGCTGCGCTCGGCGCACTGACGGCCGGTGACGAGGCGCGTTTCCACGACATTCTGGAGCCGACCGTGGCGTTGTCGCGGCATATCTTCCAGGCCCCGACGCGTTTTTACAAAACCGGCGTCGTGTTCATGGCTTATCTCAACGGTCACCAGGATCACTTCACCATGGTCGGCGGCCAGCAAAGCGCAAGATCGCTGCCGCACCTGGCCGAACTGTTCCGCCTCGCCGATGCGGCCGGTCTGCTCGCCGACCCCGACGTGGCGGCGGCGCGCATGCAGGCGGTGCTTGCGATCCACGGCGTCGAGGCCTGACCGGACCGTGACCGCGCCCGCGAACTTCGCGGTCCATCAGGGCACGCTCGAGCGGCAATGGTCGTTCGAGCAGTGTGTTGAGGGTATCGCGCGCCATGGCGTACGCGCGCTGACGGTGCGCCGCGGCGACGTCGAGGCCTATGGCGTCGAACGTGCCGCGAAACTGATCTCCGATGCGAGTATCGCGGTGCTCGGCATCTCGCGCTGCGCGTCGCTGACAGAGGACGATCCGGCGATGATCGCGGCGAACCACGATGAAAACCTGCGCGCGCTCGATGTCACGGCGGCGCTCGGCGCATCCCATCTCGCGATGATCTGCGGCGGCCTGCCGGAAGGTTCGCGCGATCTGGCGGGCGCCCGGGCGCGGGCGCGCGATGCGCTGGAAAAGCTGGTGCCCGAGGCCCGCGCGCGGGGCGTGCGCATGGGGCTGGAGGCGATCCATCCGATGCGTGTGGCGACCGGCTGCATCTGGAGCACGCTCACCATGGCCAACGATATCTGTGCCGAACTGGGTGAGGGGGTCGGGCTGATCGTGGATGCCTATCATGTCTGGTGGGACCCGAGCCTGGGCGAATCCATCGAGGCCTCGGCGGGCCGCATCTATTCGTTCCAGATGAGCGACTGGCTCCGCACGACGGCGTCGGCGACCGGCGACGACCGGGGCATGATCGGAGACGGGGTGATCGACCTGCCCGGTCTTCGTGCACAGGTGCGGGCGGCCGGCTATGACGGGTATGACGAGCTCGAACTTTTCTCCGCGAACAACTGGTGGAAGCGCGACCCCGACGAGGTTCTGGAGATCGCGTTCACCCGCTACCGCAAGATATTCGGTGAGGACGACTGACCATGCGTGACCTATCCGGCGACGCCACGCTTTGTTCCCTGAACACGGCCACCGTGCGAGAACAGTGGACCCTGCGCGAGATGATCGACGGCTGCGTGCGCCACGGCATCGGCGGCATCTCACCCTGGCGCGACAAGGTGCAGGAGGCGGGCGTCGACGAAGCCGCCCGCATGATCGCCGACACCGACCTGGCCGTCACCGGCCTGTGCCGCGGCGGCATGTTCCCGGCGGCGGATGCGGCGGGGCGGCAGGCCGCGCTCGACGACAACCGGCGCGCGGTCGACGAGGCGGTGGCCATCGGCGCGCAGTGCCTGGTTCTGGTCGTCGGCGGGATGCCCGAGGGCTCGCGCGACCTGGCCGACGCGCGCCAGCAGGTCGAGGACGGGATCGGGGCGCTGCTCGAATACAGCCGTCCGGCGGGTGTCCCGCTGGCGATCGAGCCGCTGCACCCGATGTACGCCGCCGACCGGGCCTGCGTGAACACCATGGCCCAGGCGAACGACATCTGCGACCGGCTCGGCGACGACGGGTTGGGCATCGCGCTCGATGTCTACCACGTCTGGTGGGACCCGGACCTCGCCGCCGAGATCGAACGCGCCGGCAAGAAGCGTATCCTCGCCTTTCATGTCTGTGACTGGCTGGTGCCGACCACCGACCTTCTGCTCGATCGGGGCATGCCCGGCGACGGCGTGATCGATATCCGCGCGATTCGCGAGCAGGTCGAAGGCATTGGCTACGACGGCCATTGCGAGGTGGAAATCCTGTCGACCCGCTGGTGGCAGGAAGATCCCGACGGCGTGCTTGACACCGTCGTCGCGCGGCACAAGACCGCCGTCTAGGCTTCCGTTCCGGTTCGCACCGGAAGGTCGATATCGATCCGCAGGCCGCCGAGCTCTTCGGAGCGCGACGGCGAGATGGTGCCCTCGTACAGATCGACGATGTCACGCACGATCGACAGGCCGAAGCCCGTTCCCGGCGGCGCCTGATCCAGGCGTTGTCCCCAGTTGAAGGCGGTCTGCATCTCTTCTTCCGGGATGCCGGGTCCGTCGTCCTCCACGGTCAGCCGAAGCCCGTTGTCATGCGCGCGCGCCGACACCAGCACCTTGCTCTCCGCGAATTTGTGCGCGTTGGAAACCAGGTTGGATAAGACGGCTTCCACGTCATGCCGCGCCACCACAGCCCAAAGGCTTTCGGGACATCGGTGCTCGATCTGCAGCGGTGTGCGCCGGTAGACGATGGAAAATCCGTCCGTCACGTCGGCGACCAGAGTCGAGACTTCGGTGCGCGCGCTCGCCCGGTCATCCGGCCCGATAGCGCGTGCAAGACTCGCGTAGCGGTCGATCAGCCCCGTCATCCGGGTGATTTGACGCTCCATCACGTCCGACTCGGCCTCGCCACGCAGGCTGTTCTTCATGATTGCCAGCGGGTGATTGATGTCGTGGGCGATCTTGCTGACGTACTTGCGCGTCCGCTCGATGAGCTGGCTGTTCTGGCGCAGCATCGCGTTCATGCGATCGATCAGCGGGCGCAGTTCGTCGGGAAATTCCCCCTCGATATCCTCGGTCTCAGCGTTCTCGTAGCGCTCCATGGCGTGCCCGAGCCGGGCGAACTGGCCGCGCAGGACGGCGATCACCGCTATCAGCATCCCGAGAAGCACCAGCGAGACCGGTATCGCGACCAGTAGCGCCAGGTTCTGCAGGCGCGCGGCGTGCGCATCGACCCGGTCCCGGAAGCGGCTTTCGCTCAGCCCCGCGAGATATTGCACGGGCGCGGTGCGCGCGCCGACCGGCTCAGCGACGGTTCGGCCCGCAAGGCGCATCCGGCCGATGGGCGTCTCGAAGTTTCCGATCTGGAATGATGGGGCGTTCGGGGCGGCATCGAGCGGGAGCGTCGCACCGGCCGCCAACAGAAGTTCCGAGCGTTCGCTGACCTGCCCGTCAACGGCGATCTGCCAGACCCAGTCCGCGTCGGCACCGAGGATGGGGCGCACCCGGGGTACGTCCGGCTGGGCGATCCCCAGTGCGCGCGAGGCCTGCTCGCTCGCCCGGTAGCCGCGCACCTGGTTGGCGAGTTCCAGCATCCGGGTTTCGACCACCTGTACAGAGATTCTTTCGACCGCGGTCGAGAAGATCAGCCAGAAGAGCGGTACGCTGACCGCGAACAATAGAACTGCCCAGAAAACCAGGCGGGCGACCAGTGAGTTTCGCCAGCGGGGCACGCTCATTCCCCGGCCGGTTCGCCGAGGGTCAGCCGGTAGCCGAAGCCGTAGACCGTTTCGATCGTGTTGCGGCCGAGCTTGTTCCGCAGTCGGGAGATGAACACAGGCACTTCGTTTGCGGTTTTCACGGCGTCGCCGTCGAAATTGTGGTTCACCATTTCTTCCGCCGACACCGGCCGGTCGGCGTGCACGGCCAGATAGTGCAGGATCCGGTATTCGGTGGGCGTCACCTTCACGGGTACGCCGTCCATCGACACGCGCATGGACTGGGTGTCGATACGCAGCGGCCCGTGTTCGAGGGTCGGCTGCTTCACGTTCGGTCCGGCGGAGTTGATCACGCCACGCAGCCAGTCGAGCAGGAGTTCGAGGTCGACCGGCTTCGTCAGATAGTTGGTGGCACCGGCGCGCACACCCTCCTTCATATCGGAGACTTCCTTGCGAGAGCCCGTCAGGACGATCACTGGCATTGTCTTCCCCGCCTCGCGAATGCGTCGCAGGACGGTAAAACCGTCCATCGTCGGCAGCCCGGGATCGAGGATGACCGCGTCGTACTCGTTCTCCAGCCCGGCCGCCAGCCCGGCCTCGCCATCGTCCATCATGTCGACGGCATAGTTCTCGTCGCGCAGGACCTGCGCGATCTGCTCGGCCAGTTCCTCGTCGTCTTCCAGAAGAAGTACTCGCATCTTCGGTACTCCGCCTATCGGTTATTGCGCCGCGGGCGAGCGGCACCGCGCCCGCCACGCTCGGAATCGCCGACGACACCGCCGGTGCGCGGATCGATATAGACGACGATCACGCTGTCGTCGCGCCGCAGAACCTGAACCTCGAAAAGGGCCCCGCGCGGGGTCTGGCGGATCTGCGTGCCGATGATATCCCCGCGATAGCGCGGATTGTTCTTCAGGCGTTCGAGAGCACCTGAAATATCGCCGTTGCGTGACTGGGCGGCGGCATCGGGAATCGTCGGTGTGAACGCGCCGAGGGCCAGGGCCAGCGCGAGAATGGTGAAGATACGTCGCATCGGACGCCAACCTACTGCCGAAGCCGATAAAGGGGAAACGTTCGTCGCGTTAGGCGTTGTTCAAACTTCTTACAAATTTATAACGGCGCTCGCATGCAATCGAAAACGCCGCTGCCTCACATTTCCCGTCACCGGAGCCACTCTTGGCCCATGACAGGAGATGAGAAATGCGACAGTTCACGATTGCAGCAGCAGCATTGAGCCTCGCGATCGGCCTCGGCGCCGGCGGGGCCCATGCGGACAAGAACCGCGACCGCAACCACGGCGTGAAACAGCATCACGTCGAGAAGCACGCCCATAACGACCGCCGTGGCCGTCATGGCGGGTATCGGCACGGCGGGACGGAAACGGTGTCGGTTCGACTACACCGCCGTTATCAGCACGAATCTCTTCCCTTGCGGAGACTGCTCGACCTCGATGGCCAGTATCGCGGCTACAAGGTTCGTGAAGTGACCGTGGTCCTTCGTCCGAACCGCAGCCGGGGCCCGATTGCCCTTGTGGCGAATGGTGACGTGGTCGACCGGGCCCGCCCGCGCGAGGGCCGGGTGCTGCGGATGAAGCTCGATGACAACCGCACCTTGGGTCGCGACCTGCGCAAGCTGCAGCTCGATGTCCGCGGCAAGGCGTTCATCGATCGGATCGACGTGAAACTGCGCGCGCCGCGCGGACATCACGCCGCCGTTCGGCAGGGCAGCCACCACGACGAGGCCAATGAAAAACGCGAGGCGCTTGCTGCCCTCTTCGGGCTGATCGTGCTCGGCGGACTCGCCGCGTCGGCCCAGTAAGCGGACGGGGGGAGGACATCATCATGACCTTTCGTCTGAAAAGTCTGGCCCTGATCGTCGCGGCGTTCGTCGCTGCGGCGATCGCGGCAGCCCCGGCGTCTGCGGACCGCGGGCATGGCGGCAAGGGCTACGGCCGCGGCCATGTCGAAAGTCACGTGGACCGGCATGGAGGTCACCGGCACTTCCGGCACGGGCATCGGAAACATCGTCACGGTTATCATCGGCACGGTCCCCGGCGCGTGATCCACACGCGGCGCACGGTGCACGTGCATCGCTACGAGCCGCCACGCCGGCATGCGTACCGCCACCAAGGTCATGGCGGCGGCGCCATCGACAAGTCGACCGGCGGCACCATTGTCGGGGCCTTGCTCGGCGCGGCTGTCGGCACCCAGATCGGCAAGGGTAGTGGGCGGACGGCCGCCATCATCGGCGGCACGGTCGTCGGCGGCATCCTCGGTCACGAGATCGGGCGCAGCATGGAAGAGGCCGACCGCCGCCAGGTGCAGAGCGCGCTCGAACGCACGCCGACGGGGCAAACCATTGCCTGGAACAATCCCGATACCGGCAAGCAGTACGCCGTAACCCCCACACGCACCTACCGCAGCGCCGATAATCGTAACTGCCGTGACTACACCACCTGGGTGTTCATCGGTGGCTACGAGGAGCAGGTGAACGGTACCGCCTGCCGGATGCCTGACGGCAGCTGGCGACCGGAACAGGGATAGGATCATGTCCGGATTTCCCCACCGGCTGATCCTGGCGCTCGCGGCAATGGTCTGGATAGCGGTTTCGCTCCCAGCCGGACCGGCCGCCGCGAGCGCCAACGCAACTGCCGTCGAAGCTGCCGCGGCGGATATCCTGGAGGGACTGAACAGCGCGAGCCTCGCAGACGTTCCGGCGGGAAGCGGCTACGACAAGCCCACGCTGGCCATTCGCGCGGTGGCCGACCAGGCGCCGCGCGCCGCGGACGCGCGCCACGCCAACGATCTCTTGCTGGCCGCGCTCCAGCGACACGCAGGTGGGCGTGTTCGTTTCGTCGCCAACGACGCCGTCACGCATCTGGTCGATGAAATCGGGGCCACATCGAGCACGGCGGATGAGCATGAATCGCGCGTGCGCGACCTGCGCGCCAACCTGCGCCCGGACATCCTGGTGGTCGGCACCGTCCGCACCACGCCGCGCGGCGACACGCTCGTCTACAAGGCGCTGGGCATGGAAACGGGCGTGTTGCTGGCTGCCGCGGCGCCGGTTTCGCTCGACGCACCGCGTATTACGAGGGTGGTGTCCCGGGCCGATGCGCCCGCGCGGCCGGCGGGCTCGGATTCCGCACCGAGCGGCTACCGTATGACGGTTCATGAGGCTGAACGTCTCCTGGACGAACTCGGCTACGAACCCGGCCCGGTCGACGGTCGGATCACCGCCGAAACGCGCGCCGCCTTGCGCGAATACCAGGCGGATTCAGCGCTTCCCGTAAATGGCCGGATGACCTGGGCGGTCGTCGAGAACATGCGGCGGGACATGCGATGAGACGACTAGCCGACAACTCACTCGCCGCCAGCGTGTCGCAGGACAACGCGATGACGGAAGTCGCGCTGGCGCTCGCCATGGGCTTCTTCTCGATCATGGTCCTCACGCTCATTTCCATGGGCGGCGGCGAACGCGAGACTATTTCCTTCGAGGCCGTCCCCATCGTGGCGACGAGTCCCGACAGCCCGTCAGCCACGAACGCCGGTTCGGAAGATCGGATCGTTATCTACGACGGCCGCGGTTTTCTCGACCCACAACTGACGCCTGTAACACCGGAAACGATGACCTCGCCCAATGGCGGCCGCCTGGTTCTGGCGGTCTTGCCTGAGCTGTCATTCGCGCAGGTGGCCGACGCGCGTCGCAGGTTCGCGAGCGCCGATCTGGTCGTCACAACGCTGGATGCCCACTGGGCGCGGCGACTTTCCGAAACGGAGACAGGCCAATGAATCGACGTGTGTTTCTGGGCAGCCTCGGCGCGACGGCGGTGCTTGCCGGATGCGCGGCACCCGCCCCGGCGGCGATCCGCCGCCCGCCGGGACGAGCCGGCGTCAAACGGATGATCGTTCACGAGGCCCACGATCTGGGTGTGTCGCCGTCGCTGGCCCTCGCCGTGGCCCATGCGGAATCCAGTTTCAATCCACGCGCACGCAGTCACAAGGGCGCGCGCGGGGTGATGCAGATCATGCCCGCCACGGCTTGGGGTGAATACGGCATCGCGGCCGACATGCTCTGGGATCCGCGCACCAACATCCGGCTCGGTCTGCATTTCCTGAACCGTCTGATCCGGCAGTACCGGGGCCGGACTGATCTTGCGCTGTCCTATTACAACGGCGGGTCGCGGGTCGGCCGCTGGCCGAACGCGCGCGTCATCCCCGCGACCCGACGCTATGTCGATCGCGTCCACCAACTCGAAGCCATGTACCGCCAGCGCCTCGCGCGCGGCGATATCTGATCCTGAACCGGAAGGAGATCCGAAATGTCCCGACTTGCCTCCCCCATGCCCCGTTCCGCCCTCCGGCGGGCCGGATTGCTTGCCGGCGCCATGGTGGTACTCGCCGCCTGCGGCATGAACAGCACCACCAATCCGGTCAACGATGTCTCGTTCCGGGAATCGCGGTTCCAGCAGATGCAGAAAATCCAGGCGTTCGAGTCCTGCCGTGACGAGGGCCTGA
The DNA here is from genome assembly GCA_965222215.1 of Alphaproteobacteria bacterium. Taxonomy (GTDB): domain Bacteria; phylum Pseudomonadota; class Alphaproteobacteria; order UBA6615; family UBA6615; genus JABJAG01. The sequence goes on from OZ244931.1 coordinate 449,692, forward strand.
TGCTGGACTCCCAGGCACGCAGCCGGGGGTCGACCGGTGCGTTCCTGACATCCGCGCGCGTCCTGTCCGGCTGTTCGTCCGAACTGGGTGAAGCGGCAAGCGCCGTGCCGCAGACCGAGCGGATGCGCGTCGATGCGCTCGCGGTCACCAACTATTTCAAGGGTGGCGATGTTGAGCAGGCGCGCCGGAGCTTCGATGCGTTCAAGGGACGCCATGGCGGGAGTGACCTCTATTTCGGCGACGGCTCCTCCTTCATCGAGACCACCGAACTGCTGCTCGGGCGCAGCGAGCCGATGAGTTTCGGCGCGTTCGCGTCGGCGAACGTCAACGACAACGTGAAGCGTGAGATGCGCCGCATGAACCACTGGAAAGACAAATAGGCCGGTCGCGAACCGGAGAGAGGAGACGGGCGATGGTCCGATCGAAAACAGACATGGTGAGCCTGGTCCGGCTTGCGGGAGGCGCGGCGATGGTCGCCGTCATGCTTCAGGCGGCGGGGCCGGCGGTGGCGCAGAGTGCGCCGGGCTGGTCGCCGGAGGTGAGCGAACGGCTGATGAAGCTTCCGGGCGATCACCTGCGTCGGGCCGTCGACAACGACTTCGCCCGTTCCCCGCTGGCCGAGCGCATGGCGGAGCTGGACGAGCAGGTCGCACTAAAGCGCGACACGCTCGGCGACCTGCAGCGCGCATCGGAACGCACGTCGAACCCCGAACTTCGCATCGAGATGCAGCACGAGTTCCTGAACGAAAAACGGAACTTCCTTCGCCTGATGCAGGAAAAACAGAATCTTCGCGAGCAGCGTGCGGCGAAGAAACTCGCTCTGTTCGAGGGGATGCTCGACCGCGTGACGCGCAAGCGCCGGGCGACCACGCCGCAGCAGGCAGCCATCGTCGCCAACCAAACGGCGGCCCGCGAGCGATTCGAATCAACCATGAGCAAGGTCGATGCACGGCTGTTGCAGACGGCCGTGACGTCGGAGAGCAGGTATGCCGCGGAGTACGCAAGGAACGTGCACGCTGTCGAACAGCTCGTGACCGCCATCAACTCCCATCCGATGAACCAGGCACCGGTTATCGACGGGCAGACCGTGACCCGCGAGGAATATCTGCGCCAGCTCGTGGCGAGTGCCCAGGGTGAGCTCGCCATCGTCGGCCAGGAACGGATGATCCTCGGCCATATGGCGAAGCTCGTTTCGCTGGATGCGCTGGCGTTGGCCGAAGGCATTTCCGAGCAGACCGGCGAAACCGAAGTTGCCGCGCGCGCCGAGAACAACGACGCGCTGACCTCGTCCATCGACCTGTTCACCACACGCTGAAGGAGAAAATCATGACACGCGTGACTTTTAATCTGGCCGTCTATGCGATGGCCGCCGCGGCGCTCCTCTATGCCGGCGCGGCCAGCGCGGGGACGCTCGAAAACATGGAACGCGAGCGTGCGATCCTGCTCGAGACGCTCCTGTCGGGCGATATCGAGAACCACGACCGGCAGGGCCGGATCGAAGTGGCGCGCACGCGTCTTGTCGATCTGGAGCGCATGGTCATCCGCGACGAGACACTGATCGGTCAGAACAAACCCGCCGTGCGGGCCGCGTTCGACAACTACGACCTGACGTTTCTCATTCACGCGTCGGTGGAGAAGAACCGGACGGTTGCCGACCACTGGCTGAGCGAACTGGGCATGACAACCCAGTCGATCATGAATGCGCGGGCCGGGCGCCGGTAGATGCGCGCGCTTGTTCTGACGCTGGGTGCCGGATCGCGCGCCGCCAGCATGGTGCTCGGTGCTCTGGCTGTCGCGGCCGCCGCCCTGGCCCTGTTCGGCGCGGTCGACCTGCCGCAGGCCGCGAGCTGGACGTTCGACGTGCTCGGCGCCGGGTTCGTGGTCCTGCTGGCGTTGCTGGTGTTCGCGACGGCATTCTGTGCGGTTCGCGTGCACGACTGCGAAGATGACCGCGACGTCTGCGACCACTGGTTCGCGGCGGGCACCCAGTCGGCAAACGGCGTCGCGACCCTGGCGCTCACCTACACCCTGTTCGGCATCAGCCTCGGCATCGGCAGTCTGGCCGGGCAGGGGCTGACGCCGGAAACGGTCGAGAGCGTGATCCGAAATCTCACGGCCAGTTTCAGCCTGGCCTTCATGACAACGGTGATCGGCTTGCCCCTGTCGGCGCTGCTGCGCGCGGCGCTCGTCGTGGTGCACGGACGCCGGTGCCTGGCGATCCGCGATGCGGGGTCGTCGCTCGAAAGGAGAAAGCCATGAAATTCATCCTGTTCAATCTCGTGGTGACGGGGGCGCTCGTGTTCCTCGTCCTCGACAAGGAAGGTGCGTCGGTCGAAATGCCAGTCAACCTGCCGGGGCCGGCGGAGCTCGCCGAGCGGGTGGAAGGCCTGTTCGACGACGAGACGGACAAGTCGGAGCCCGCGCCCGTATTTACCAACACCGCGCCGGTCGAGGCTGTCCTGGGTGACGATCTTGCGCCTAAAGCGAAGTCTTCCACGCCGGCTGAAGTGGTGGTGGAGGAAATTCTGCCGCTGGCGCCGGTCGAGGAAGCCCCCGAGCCCGCAAAGGCACCCGCGAAGCCGCCGGTGCTGGTCGCGGAAGTGGCGCCGCCGCCTGGACTGGCGCCCGACGTGGCGAAACGGCGTGCGGAAGTACTGGGTGTGCCTAAGCCGGCCGTTCGACCGGCAACCTCCCTCAGTGCAGGCGCGAGGGAATCCCTTACGGAACGCCGCCTCAAGCTCGAGAGCCTCGCCGAGGAGATGGAGCTGATGTCCGCCGGGGCGGCCATCCGGTGAACCGGCGGCGCGGGGAGAGGATCGCGGCGACGGTCTCGCTGGCGATCACCCTGATCCTGGGCTGGGTCGTGGTGTCGGCCGTAGTGTGGCGTCATACGGCGGATGCCGAGACGCCGCGCCCGGTTCCCCAAACGAAGCTCAGAGCTGCACCGGAGGCGGCACCGAAGCCGAAGTCCGACCTCCATGATCCGGTGACTTTGCCGCCGCCTCCGGTGCGGCCCATACCCGAACCGTCTCCCCAGCCCGCTGAGGCCCCGTCCTCTGTTGCGGAAGAAACGCCGGCGCCGCGAGCCGCACCGCGCGCGTTGGCGCCCGCCGCGACGCTGAAGGAACCTGAATCCGAATCGGTCGCGACCGCGGCCGTGGCGCCGGCTCCTGCGGCACCCATCCAGCTGGAACCCTTGTCACCCGACCGGGAAACAGTGCGCGACGGGCGCGCGCTGCTGAAGCTGCTGGAACGCGGCGAGGGACCGGATATCGAGATTGCCTGGCCGGGGGACACGCGTGCGCGTGCGCGCCTCTATGAAGTATTCGAATCATGTTTCGGGATGCAAAGCGTGGTCGTTTCGACAGATGGCCGGATGTATGTCGCCGACGCGCCGTCCGGCGAAGCCTGGCGGCCCGACCCTGATCGGGTGAGCGGCTACGCCCGCCAGCCGCGTGGTGCCCTGCCGGCCGGAGAGCGCGCGCGCGTGGCCGCGATCCGAAATCGTCATGGGCTATCGGGCGGGCGCGTGATCCGGGTTTTTCCCCGGCACGTGGACGCGATGCTGCTGGGCGCGCTGGGCGCCGTGGCGACCGAGGATTACCGCTCCGGAAATAGCTTCAGGGCCGTGTACCGGATCGTTCCGGGCGGCGTGCGCGTGAGCGATATAGAAGTGAATGGCAATCCCGTCAGCCAGCCGATTCTGCTCGGCGGTGACTGCGGTAGGAGCAATTTGCGCGGCTAGCGGAAGCTGAAGCCTGACGAGCGCGAGCGCGTGCCGTAAGTGGCAGTCGTGGATTCCTCGTTCGAGTCCAGCGGGACGAGGTTCAGTTCGACAACTGTTTCAGGACGACGCGGCGTGTGCCGGTTGTATCGAATGAACAGGTTTTCCAGGAATCCGCCCGTTACGACGGCGGAGGCGGCCTTGTAGCCTTCTTTCGTGCAGACGATGCCGACATCCTCTCCGATGGAGGTCATCGTCATATCCATCGGGGTCAGTTCCGATGCTTCCGTGATCACGCCATGGCGTTCGAAATAGCACTCCGCGCCGCGCGGGTCGGTCACGATCCGCAGGCGATAGGTCGACCACTCGCGACCGTGGGTGCATGCCACCAGAATCAGGCTGGCGAGAGCGAGTAAGGCGAAAGAACGGTACATGTATTTTCCGCGCTATCCTTGGGTGCCCCGGGCACTCCGGAGCGGTACGATTGCGTTTTAACCGGCGACAACCGGATTTGAAAGTGTGCCGACGCCTTCCAGGGTCACTTCGGCATGATCGCCCGGCTTCATGAAGACCATCGGATCGCGCCCGACGCCGACCCCGGCGGGCGAACCGGTGCTCACGATATCGCCCGGCTCGAACCGGTACCACTGGGAAAAATACGACACGATCTGGGGAATATTGAAGATCAGGTCGTCCGTACGCGTGGACTGCATCACCTCGCCGTTCAGACGGAATTCCAGGAGCAGATCGTGCGGATCGTCGATCTCGTCGGCGGTGGCGATAACGGGGCCGCAGGGTGTGAATGTCGGCAGCTGCTTGCCCATGATGTTGCGTTCCCAGGCGAGGATCGCGGGGAAGGGCTCGCTCGCCGTGAAAACGTCGCTCACCCAGTCGCGCGCGGACACGTCGTTGGCGATGGTGTAGCCCGCGACGTAGTCCATCGCATCGGCCTCGTCGACGTTGTGGCAGGTCCGCCCGAACACGAAGCAGAACTCGCCTTCGTAGTCGACCATGTCGGGGCAGTGCGGCGGCACGACGATGGGCTTTCCCGAACCCGTCAGGGACGAAATGGTTTTCGTGAAGGCCGACGGAAACTTCGGCGCCGGCGTGCCCTCCATCTCCGCCAGGTGCCGGTGGTAGTTCATGCCGACGGATAGGATCATGTTCGGTCGGGGAATGGGGGCCAGCAGGTCCGCATCTTCCAGTTTGACCAGCGCGCCGGCCTGGCGAAGGTCGTCCTTCGAGGCATCCGACAGACCGTCGAGCGCATCCAGCGCCCGCGCGACAGCGTTCATAGCGGCTTCGTTGCCCAGAATACGATGAACGGCTTCCGGCGCGTCGTTCGCAAGGTCCGAGGCGACGAGATCGAGAAGCTCGCCGCCCTCGGTGAGGGCCGCCGCGTGGCCGAGACCGCCGGTGTCGAGCGTTGCGAGTTTCATGAAAGGCTCCGCCGTTCGGGTTGGGTCCGCAATTCTGCATGTCCATTGCCGGATATGCTAGCGTCGGCGCCGCATTTCAGGGGGTGGCCATGAGCCAGAAAGACGGAAATTCCTACGCGGCATCGCCGGGGAGCGTTGTCGATATCGCCATGCGCATTCGCGCGGGCGAGACCACGCCGAACGATGTCGTGCAGGCGTGTCTCGACCGGATCGGCGAAGTCGACGAGGCGGTCCAGGCCTGGGTATCGGTGGATGAGGCCGGCGCGGTGACCGAGGCCAGAGACATGACCCGTGAGGCCGCAAGCGGCGAGTTTCGTGGACCCCTGCACGGCGTCCCCGTTGCCATCAAGGATATCTGCGACGTCGTGGGATGGCCCACGCGCTGCAACAGCAAGACCCGCGCGAACGCGCCCGAGGCCACGGCGGATGCGGATATCGTCGCCAGCCTGCGCCACGCGGGCGCGATCATCCTCGGCAAGACGCACACGACGGAGTTTGCCTATTACGACCCATCCCCGGCGCGCAATCCGCATAACATCAACCACACGCCTGGCGGTTCGAGCAGCGGGTCGGGCGCTGCTGTTGGCGGCGGCATGGTGCCGGCGGCCGTGGGCACGCAGACGGTCGCGTCGGTCAACCGGCCCGCGTCCTACTGCGGTATTTCGGCCTTCAAGCCGTCGACCCGCAGCCTGAGCCCGTACGGCATCGCGCCGCTGGCCCCCATGTACGACACGCCCGGTGTCTACGGCTGGACAGTCGCGGACGCTGTCGCTGTCTATGACGCGGTCTGCGCACCCCATGCGCGCATGCTGTCGGCGGATCCGGCGATGGCCCGGGTCGTCGTGCTGGATGACCCGTTTCTCGGCGAGGCGAGCGATGAAGTGATCTCCGCGCGCGAAGATGTGGCCGCGCGTCTGCGAGATACAGGGCACACGGTGGAGCGCGTGGAGTCTCCGGTCTCCATGGAGGACCTGAACGAGTTGCAGGGCCACACCACCGTCTACGAGTTGGCGCGTGTGCATGCGAGCCTGCTGGAGTTTCCCGAGGACCAGGTGGGTTCGGTCTTGCGCCAGGCGGTGATCGACGGCAGTGAGATTTCCGACGAGGTCTACCGGCAGGAACGCGCGGCTATCGATGCGATGCGCGCGGCCTTCTACCAGGCAATCCGCCCGACGGACATCGTGCTCTGGCCGGCCGTGCCCGAGACCGCGCCGGAAGGTCTCGAATGGACCGGCGACCGCCGCTATATCGCCGCCTGGACGGCGCTCGGCGGCCCGGTCGTCTCGCTGCCGTCGGGGATGAGCGAGGCGGGCCTGCCGATCGGAATGTTGCTGGCCGGCGCGCCGGGCTTCGACCGCTACATGGTGCAGGTCGCGCCGGCGCTGGCCGACGCGGTACCGCAGACGAGCTAAGCGGAGGAACCATAAATGGAATGGATGGTGAAGTGCGTGTCCAGGCCGGACATGGTCGAGCGCCGTGCGGCGACACTCGAAGATCACAAACGGCATCTGGATAAGTTCAAGGCCGAGACCTGGTTCTCCGGCCCGATGCAGGTCGGTGACGGGTCGAATGCCAACGGCAGCTTCCGGGTGATCGACTTTCCGACGCGCGACGAGACGCGCACCTATATCGACACCGACCCCTACACGACCGCGGATATTTTCCGCTCGATCGATATCGAGCGCGTGGTGCCCTTCACGGATGTGCGCCAGCGCGACTATCGTCAGACCGGGGGCAACGCGCAGTTCATCGTCATCTCGCGCACCGACCCGCGCCCGGTCGAGGACGCGCCGAACGCCGACATGGCGGAGTTTCTGAACGCTCATCGTGACGGCCTGGTATTCGCGGGTATGCTGGCTGACGACACGGGCGAGATAGGCCTCGGTGCCCTCTACATCCTCGACGTTGCCGACCGCGCGGCGGCGGATACGTTTGTGAATGCCGAACCCTTGTCACGCGGCCCCGACGGCCGCAGTCTCACCATCGAACGCTGGCGCTTCGGCCACGTCTAGGCCGCGCCGAACCGGAGAAGTCCCATGAGCAGTGCCGTCATCGTATCCACCGCCCGCACACCGATCGGCAAGGCCTATCGCGGCAGTTACAACGCGACGACGCCCGCCAAGCTCGGTGGGATCGCGATCTCGAACGCGGTTGCGCGCGCCGGGGTCGACCCGGCGGAGGTCGAGGACGTGCTCATGGGCTGCGCGATGCCCGAGGGTGCGACGGGACAGAATTTCGCGCGCCACGCGGCATTGTATGCCGGTCTCCCTGTGACCACAGGTGCGGCAACGATCAACCGCTTCTGTTCGTCGGGGCTGCAGTCCATCGCCTCCGCAGCCAATCGCGTGGTGATGGACAAGGTGCCGGTGATGGTCGCGGGCGGGATCGAATCGATCAGCGCCCTGCCGCCGGAGCACCAGGCCGATATGCGGGTCGAGGACGAACATGTGCGCGAGGTCAAACCCGAGATCTACATGGTGATGCTCGATACGGCCGAGACCGTCGCGAAGCGATATGACGTCAGCCGCGATGCCCAGGACGAATACGCGCTGTCGAGCCAGATGCGCACGGCGGCCGCCCAGCAGGCGGGCAAGTTCGACGACGAGATCGTTGCCGTCGAGACGACCATGAAAGTGAAGAACCGCGTGACCGGCGAGATCAGTGAAAAAGACGTCGTGATCGAGCGGGACGAGTGCAACCGGCCGTCCACCAATGCCGAGAGCCTGGCGTCACTCGACGCGGTGCGTGACGGCGGATCGGTGACGGCGGGCAACGCCAGCCAGCTTTCCGACGGCGCGAGCGCCTGCGTGGTGATGGACGAGAAGCTCGCCGAGCAGCGCGGGCTGGAACCCCTCGGGCGTTTCATGGGCCTTGCGGTGTCGGGTTGCGAGCCTGACGAGATGGGTATCGGCCCGGTGTTCGCCGTCCCGCGCCTGCTGGAACGCCACGGCCTGACGGTCGACGATATCGACTTGTGGGAACTGAACGAGGCCTTCGCCGTCCAGGCGCTCTACTGCCGCGACAAGCTCGGGATCGACCCGGATAGGTACAACGTCGACGGCGGTTCGATTTCCATCGGCCATCCCTACGGCATGAGTGGCAACCGCATGACCGGCCATGCCCTGATCGAGGGTCACCGCCGGGGTGCGAAGAACGCTGTCGTTACCATGTGCGTGGGCGGCGGCATGGGCGTCGCCGGTCTGTTCGAGGTGTTCTAGGGGTTGCTCGACCGTCATTGCGAGGCGCGAAGCGCCGCGGCAATCCAGAGGTTCCGCTCTGGATTGCTTCGCCTTCGGCTCGCAATGTCGGGATATCTGTCGGTCCCGGGTTACCCGTCGCCGAAGCTGGGGCGTTCGCCGTCGGGTGGGACGATCTCGAACGTGTTGAGCGCCATCGCCACGCCGGTGTAGTGGCCGATGATCCCCATCAGCTCGACGATCCCGTCCTCGCCAAGGCGATCACGCATATCGGCGTACATCGCGTCGTCGACCCGACTGGTATGCAGCAGGGATAGGACGAACGCGTAGACAGCGGCTTCGGTCTCGTCGGAGAAGTCCGGGTCGCCGCCCGTTTCCAGCGTCGCCACCACCTCTTCGGACACACCCTCGCGGATCGCGATGGGGGCGTGGGCAAACCACTCGAACTCGGCGCGCCAGTGACGGCCGACGACGAGGATAGCGAGTTCGCGAATGTTGCCGGGCAGCCGCGCGGCAAAGCGCAGGTAGTGGCCCATGCGCTCGACGCCTTCGCAAACCCCGGCGTGCAGGAGAAACGCGTGGTAGGGCCCGCGCACCTGTCCGCGCGGTCCTCCGGCGATTCGGTCGTAGATGGTTTTCTGGTCCGGCTCGAGATTGTCCGGATCAATCGGCGATATGCGCATCGGTTTCCCCCGCGAAACGAGTTAGTGGTTCGCCGGCAGCATATCGGGTCAATGCAGTGGTGTAAGCCCTGTAGCGGGATCAGGCGGCCGTCAGCCAAACAACGGCCAGCGCGACAACGGCCAGCGCCATGGATATGAAAAGAATGTTGCGCACACCGAAGCCTTTTCGGGCCTGGCGGGCGTCGGTTTCCTGAACGTTCTTGGACATTAAGGACCTCTTTGGTGATGGGATAGAGGCGAAAAGTTCGAAGCCGGAACGCGCAAACAAAGAATTTGTTCCAAAAAAAGTGACGTTGGCGAGGAACTCGCGCGGTGTTCAGGCGTTATGGCTTGGTAGTTCTTACGGCTAGGCCGACACAGGAGATCACCCGTTAGAAACTGTTTTCGACGCTTGTGTGGATCGGCGGCATCCTGGTCGCTGCGACCATTGCCTTTCCCTCGCTCACGCCGGCGAAGATTGTGACGGCCGTCGGACTGGGGGTCATCGCCATCGGCTTGGCCTTCAAGGACATCTTCGAGAATTTCGTCGCCGGAATCCTGATCCTGTTCCGCGAACCGTTCAAGCTGAACGACTTTATCGAATGTGACGACTTCGAAGGGGTTGTCGAGGATGTCGATGCGGCCCGCGATGTTATTCGCAAGGCAGTCGAACAGGTCGATAGCGTTATGCTGGACAAGCCGGTGCAGATATTCGCCCAGGCCTTTGGGGCCAGTAGCATCGACTTCGAGGTCACATGGTGGACCGGCTCGAAACCGCGGGAAATCCGGGAATCCCGGGACCAGGTGGTGGCGTCGGTCAAGCGGGCACTGGACGATGCCGGCATCGAAATTCCGTTCCCGTACCGCACGCTCATATTCAGCGAACCGTTGACGTTGACGAACCGCGACGGGGACTCGCGAGACAACGAGGGGCAGGAAGCCTCCGCAACGTAACAAGTGTCTTGAAAACAAAAAAAAGGGCGGTGCCGGTTTGGCGCCGCCCTTCTCCGTTTGTTCTGCCGTTGAAGGTCTTAGCGTCTTCCGCGTGCGATATGAGCGATGGCACTGATCAGGAAGATGACCAGGAACACCACAAACAGGATCTGCGCGATGCCGGCCGAGGTGGCGGCGATTCCGCCGAATCCGAATACGGCCGCGACGATCGCAAGCAGGAAGAAGAAAATCGCTAGTCCGAGCATGGTGGGACTCCTTTTCGGCGCTGTTTAGCGCGCCTGCTTCTGGATCGCTTCGCCCGTGTTCTCGACATCCTCACCGAAACCCTCGGCAGTGTTGCAGGCGCTGAGCGCCACGAGGCCGAGGCCGATCAGAGGCAGGGCGAGATATTTGCGAAGGCTGTAAAGGATCGACATGGTTTGCTCCATCGGTGGTTCGCTTCACCGCATGTTGGGTGAGTCGGATATAAAACGAGCAGCCTTACAACCTGTTCCAAAAGAATTTCAGCCGCTCTGGAACAATCCCGAATACACGAACGCTTCGCGCGGTGACGTGCCGGTCCCGCCGGCGCGCGGCGTTCGCGTGCGTCATAGGTTAAACAGATTCACTCCGTGCGTTTTACATAGGTAAATAGCTGTTCGCGTGCCGTTCCCCCATTTTTGTTCCTCACAAACGAAAATCTGGGTGGGGGAAGGATCGGGCACGAGGCGATGCACGAGAGTGTCGGGCAAATTGAAATGCATCTGCCGGCGCTGCGTCGGTTTGCGCTCGCGCTTTCGCGCGATGCGGATCTCGCGGACGATTTGGTGCAGAACTGCGTCGCACGGGCGATAGAGCGGATCGACCAGTTCGAACCGGGGACCAATCTGCGCGCCTGGTTGTTCACGATTCTTCGTAATCTTCATCTGGACGACCGTCGCCGCGTGTCGCGCGGCCCGCGCTTCCAGGACGTCGACGATTCCACGGACATCATGCTGACGACCCCCCCCGCCGCAGGAATGGGCTGTGCAGTTGCGGGAATTCGCGCAGTGTTTCGCGTCGATGCCCCAATCCGATCAGGACGTGATCGTCATGATCGCCGTCGACGGCATGAGCTATGCCGATGTTGCCGACATTCTGGAGGTCCCGGTCGGGACCGTGAAATCCCGGCTTTCGCGCGCGCGGGCGCGCCTGCGGGGATCGTACTCCAGCCAACAAGGAAGACCGGAACAACCATAGTGTTGTATGCGTTTAGGGAGCAGATTTAGATGTTGGATGCTTCTACGGCTGTGACGAAAAACCGCGATAACCCTTTTACCGAGGACGACCTCCACGACTATGTGGATGGGCGGATGGAGCCTGCGCGCGCGAAAGAGTTTAAGACGTTCCTTGAGGCGAACCCTGATATTTCGGCTGTAGTAGATGACTACAGGCGGCAGAACGGGATGCTCCGCGCCTTGTTCGGGCGTGGCGACGAGGATGCTCGACAGCGGACGAACGGCTCCGATCGATCCGGTAAAGACTAAAATCACCGGGGTCTCGCCGGTGTTCACTTACTCCTAGATATTAACTTGGATTGAGCACATGCTCCCCGCCGAGGTTGCGGGGGCGTTATGGCGTACAGGGACAGGACAGGATTTTTTCGTCGGACGGGGTCCGCGGAAACCGAATCCGCCGCCATTCTGGAACGCAAGTTCGAGCGTCTGATCGACTTGACCGATGACGAGCGTGAAGTCCTGCGCGATCTCCGCCGCGCGACAACGGTGGTTGATGCGCGCAAGACCTTCATACGGGAAGGCGACAGGATTTCTGAGACGATCCTCGTTCTCGACGGATGGGTCGCACGCACGAAAACCCTTGGTGACGGCCGCCGCCAGATCATCTCTTTTGTGCTGCCGGGCGACTTTATCGACCTGTACGCGGCCTTGTTTGCAACATCGGATGAGTCGTTTCTCGCGGTCACGGAGGTGACCTATGCGTTGATCGTTCCAAACCGTCTGATCGAGCTGTTTCGCGAGCAGCCGCGCCTGGCCTCACTGCTTTGCTGGTCGGCAGGCGAGTCGGACGCGATCCTGGCGGAGCATATCGTACGGATTGGCCGGCGCTCCGCATTCGAGCGCGTCGGGCACCTGCTGCTCGAATTGTTCATCCGGCTGGACCATGTCGGTCTGGCCGACGATACGGGCTTCGATCTGCCGCTTACGCAGGAGATGATTGCCGATGCGCTGGGGCTGAGCCTCGTCCACGTCAATCGCACCATGCGCCGGTTGCGTGGGGAAGGCCTCGTGGAGATGCGCGACGACTTTCTCCATATTGTCAGCCTGCCGGCCTTGTCAAAGGCCGCACGTTTCGACCGGTCGTACCTGGAGCACCGAAACCTGCCGGAGCCGCTTCTTGCGAAGTTGCTTGGCTGACTGGAACCTTTCCTGTCCGGGCACGTTGCGATTGAGACAACGAATTATTAAAGACAGGAGCGTTCCCCATGAGTTTCCAACTTCCCGATCTGCCGTACGAACTTGATGCGCTGCAGCCGCATATCTCAAAGCAGACGCTGGAGTTCCACTATGGCAAGCACCATGCCGGGTACGTCTCCAAGCTGAACGATCTCGTCGCGGACACCGAGCATGCGGATGCGGAGCTGCTGGATATTGTGAAAGACCTCTCGGACGATCCCGGCGGGTCGGCGCTCTACAACAACGCCGCGCAGACCTGGAACCATACATTTTTCTGGGACGGGATGCGGCCTGGCGGCGGCGGTGAACCGACCGGTGCGATGCTGGATCGCATCAAGGACGGGTTCGGCTCGTACGAGGCTTTCCGCGAAAAATTCAAGGACGCGGCGACCGGCCAGTTCGGCAGCGGCTGGGCGTGGCTCATCGAGGAAAACGGCGCGCTCGACGTGATCTCCACCGGCAACGCGGTCGTACCTGTGGACGGCGCGCGCAAGCTGTTGCTGACCTGCGACGTGTGGGAACACGCCTATTATCTCGACTACCAGAACGCGCGCGGCGACTTCGTCGACAACTTCCTGGACCATTTGATCAACTGGGAATTCGTAGAATCTAATCTCGGGTAACGCTGTCGCGGGTATTGATCGGCTCGATCGTCGAGGATATCGGTACGTGACGACTACAAGATCGGGCCGACCATGAGCGGATTTCTGGACTCCTATATCCTCGATCTTTGGGAGATCGGGCTGCGTTTTGTGCTTGCCGCCGGCCTGGGTTTCCTGGTTGGGCTGGATCGCTCGATCAAGGACAAGCCGTTGGGATTCCGGCCCTACATGCTCGTATCACTGGGAGCGTGTCTTTTCTCGATGGCCATCCTTGACCTCGGCTCTACCACCGTTGACTCGCGCGGCCTGGACCCGGTGAACGTCGGACGCGTCATGCAGGGCATTATCGGCGGTATCGGGTTCCTCGGCGCGGGCGCGATTATCAAATCGGGTTCCGACGGCGATGTGCGCGGCAGTGCCACAGGGGCGGGAATCTGGGTCGTCGGTGGAATCGGGATGGCGGTCGGTTTCGGTCTTTATGTCTATGCCGTCATCGCGACGCTGATTTCGGTTCTGATATTCGTGATGTTCGGCGCGTTTCGTGAAGAAGTCGACGACCAGACCGAAGATTTCAACGGCAAAAAATAGCGACCGGATTTTCGTTCCATGGAACTCGACCAGATTGCCGTCGTCGCGACGCTGCTTGCGGCGCTCGGTATGTTCGCCTGGGGCTACTGGCGCTATGACCTGGTGGCGCTGATCGCGTTGCTGGTGCTGGTGATCGTGGGCGTGATCCCGGGCGACCAGGCGTTCGACGGGTTCGGGCACCCTGCCATCATCACCGTCGCGGCGATGCTGATCATCAGTGCGGCGCTGGAGAAAACAGGGATCGTCGACATCATTGCCGCGCGGATTCTGCGGGACTCACCCGGCGTGATCCTGGCGATGGTGCTGCAGACGGGCGCCGTGACGATCATGTCGGCGTTCATGAACAATATCGGCGCGCTGGCGCTGATGCTGCCCGTGGCGCTCCAGGTTGCGCGTCGGACCGGGGTGCACCCGGCGAATTTCCTGATGCCGCTGGCGTTCGGCTCCATTCTCGGCGGATTGCTGACGATGATCGGCACGCCACCCAATATCATTATTGCGTCCTTCCGCCAGGAAGCGCTGGGTGAGTCGTTCGGGATATTCGATTTCACGCCGGTCGGTCTTGCGGTCGCAATCGTCGGGATCGCCGTCATCGTTTTGCTGGCGCGCCATCTCATCCCGATCCGCGACGACAATGGCGGCGCCGACGTCTACGACCGGCTTGAGCCTTACCTGACCGAAATCTTCGTTCCCGAGGACAGCGATTTTTCCGGCGAGAGGCTGCGCGCGCTGCGCGAGGCGGGCGATGACGACGTGGCAATCGTCGCCATGATCCGCGACGGCGAACGCACCCTGTCGCCGCACGGCAACGTGGGCTTACGGCCGGACGATACCTATATCGTCGAATCCGATCCCGACTCGCTGCGCACGTTCCTCGACCGGACCGGCGCGCAGATCACCGCCGAGCGGCATTTCGGAAACGACCTCTTCGCATCGGAAGACATCATCACGGCCGAAGTCGTGATCCTGCCGGGCTCCCGTCTGGAGCGCCGCACGGCGGCCGGCATTCGGCTGCGCTCGGCCTTCGGCATTAATCTCCTCGGGGTGGCGCGGCAGGGCAGCCAGATACGTTCGCGTCTGGGCCACGCGCGCCTTCGGGTCGGCGACGTGTTGCTGGTTCAGGGGGATGTCGAAACTATCCGGGAGACCTGTGGGGCGCTCGAATGCCTGCCACTGGAGCAGCGCGGCGTCGAAATCCGGCGGCACTTCTCGCCGATCCCGATCGTTGTGTTTGCCGGTGCGCTCCTCGCCAGCGCGTTCGGCCTCTTCCCCATCCAGATCACCTTGTCGCTTGCGGCTGTTGTCATTGTTCTCGGCAACTTCATTTCGTTGCGAGAGATGTACGATTCCATCGACTGGCCCGTGATCGTGCTGCTCGGGGCCCTGGTGCCGGTGGGTGCGTCGCTCGACGAGACCGGCGTGACGGCCCTGCTGGGGAATGAGATCGTCAATCTCGTCGGCGCGTCGCCCGCGATATTCGTCGTCCCCATGCTGATGATTATCGCGATCGCGCTGTCGAACGTGGTCAACAACGCGGCGACCGCCATCCTCATGGCGCCGCTCGCCATCAGCGTGGCGAACGGTCTTGGCGTGAATCCCGATCCGTTCCTCATGGCTGTCGCGGTGGGCAGTTCCTGCGCCTTCATGACGCCGATCGGGCATCAGTCGAACCTGCTGGTCATGGGACCGGGCGGCTACGAGTTCCGCGACTACTGGCGACTGGGCCTGCCGGTCTCCATTGCCGCGGTCGTCATCGGCAGCCCGGCCATTCTTCTGGTATTCTCACTCTGATTTCTTCTCCCGGAGATTTGGCTGCGTGAGCAAGCAGGACGACGTTCACCGAAACTACAGAACCGCGTTCGTGCTGGTGATGACCCTGGTTGTCGTCCTCGCGTTTGCGACACTGATCCGGAATTTCCTGCTGGCGGTGCTTGTGGCCATGGTCTTCAGTGCCTTGCTGCACCCGTTCTACCGGCGTGTGCGCGCGTGGACCCGGACCCGGCCCATGGTCGCATCCGGCCTCGTGATGGTGATTCTCGTCGTGGCGGTCGGTATCCCGCTGCTGGCGCTCGGCGGCCTCGTGGCGGCGGAGGCGCTCGCGATCAGCAAGGCTGTGTCCCCATGGCTCCAGCAGCAGTTCCGCGGCGACGGCGCACTGGCCTTCCAGATTCCGGACTGGGTTCCGTTCGCCGCCGAAATGGATCCGTACAAGACGCAAATTCTGGCGCGACTCGGTGAGGCCGCCGGCGGGGCGGGCCAGTTCATGTTCGAGAGCATCCGAAATATTTCGCGCGGGACGTTCGCGGTACTGCTGAACCTGTTCGTGTTTCTCTACGCGATGTTCTTTTTCCTGATGCGCGGGCCCGAGCTTCTCGACTCCGTACTGCGCTACCTGCCGCTCGACGAACCGGACCGCGAGGCGCTGATCGAACGCGGCCTCACGGTCACCAAGGCGACCCTTAAAAGTATTCTCGTGATCGGTATTCTCCAGGGTGTGTTGATTGCCCTGGCGTTTCTGGCGCTGGGCCTCGACGGTCCGGCATTCTGGGGAACGGTAGTTCTCATCCTGTCGGCAATCCCCGGCCTCGGGTCGGCCATCGTCTGGGTGCCGGCCGCGGTGTATCTGTTTGCGATCGACCAGGTCTGGTCGGCCGTGGCAATGATCGTCTGGGGCGCGATGGTTGTCGGTCTCGTGGACAACATCCTCCGCCCGCGCATGGTTGGCGAGGAAGCGCGGATCCCGGATCTCCTGATCCTGCTGTCGATCCTCGGCGGTATTGCCGCCTTCGGCGTCGTCGGGATCGTGATGGGACCGATCCTGGCGGCTGTCTTTCTGACCGTGCTCGAAATCTACCGCACGGTGTTTGCCGAACACCTGCCCGCGCGCCGCTCGGCGACGGATCACGAGTAGAGGCCGAAGCCCGCGGCGAGAAGATTAAGCGCGAGGACCGTCAGGATAATCCTGAGCGCCTTGCGGAACATCTCTTCGGGCAACCGTGACAGGAACCGTGACCCGACCACAGTGCCGAGAACGCCCGACGCGATGATCATGGCGAGCAACGGCAGCCAGGGGGCAAAGGCAAACCCCAGGATTCCGAAGACCAGGACCTTGATCGTGTGCTGGAACAGCATGCACAGCGCGTGGGTGCCGACAAAAATCATCCGGTCGGCGAAATAGTTTCCGAGAGAGGTGGCCACGAATGGCCCGGTCGCGCCGATGAACATGGTCAGGAATGTCGATACGGTTCCGACGACGGTCGCGATGACTGTCCGGGCGCGTTCGCCGGACGTGAACCGGAACTGCATTTTCCCCCAGACGGTGTAGAGAACGAACCCGCCCAGGACGATCCGCAGCACGTCCTCCGGCAATGCGACGACGACCTGCCCGCCGAGACCGGCACCGACGATGCTGCCGAGGATGAACGGGACCGCGACCGGCCAGGCGATATGCCTACGCTGGATTATCGCGCGGCTGGCGTTGTTGCCGATCTGCACCGCGCCGTGGATCGGAATCACCGCCGCCGGCGGGATGATCGAGGCGAGGACCGCCAGGTAGGCCACCCCGCCACCAATGCTCATCACCGCCGAAACGCCCGACGTGAACGCGCTGACGACGATCAGCAGGATGCCTTCGAGAAGGCTGATATCGGGGGGCAGGAATGTCATGGGCGCGGCCTGATGTGCGCGCCCTCGTAGCTTCTGGGATGTCCAAAGGCAAGCCGCACCACCCGGCGCGACGCTGGGGAACCGGCGCGTTATCCGGCGGCGCGCATAGGCAGGCTTTCCGTGACGATACGCTCATGCGGGAGGCGCACCGTCACCGTCGTCCCCACATCCTTGACGCTCGTGATCGCGAGCTCGCCGTCATGCAGTTCCACGAGGGACTTGCTGAGCGGCAAACCCAGGCCGGTTCCGCCCTGTTTTCTGTGATGGCCGGTGTCGGCCTGCACGAAGGGCTGGAGCACACGGGGAATATCTTCGGCGTCGATGCCGATCCCGGTGTCGACCACGGCGAATACGAAGCCGGACTCGCCGGCGTTAAGGCGCAGGCGCACCGTGCCGCCGGTCGGCGTGAACTTGACGGCGTTTGTCAGCAGGTTGAACACCACCTGCTGCAGCTTGTTCCGGTCCCCCGTCAGGTTGGGCAGGTCGTCCGGATACTCGCACCCGACCGAGACTCCCTTGTCCGCCGCAATCGGATTGATCAGCGCGATGCAGCGATCCGCGAGGTCGTGCGGCACAAATTCCTCTTCGTAGATCTCGAGCTTGCCCGCCTCGATCCGCGACATGTCGAGAACGTCCTCGATGATCGTCAGCAGGTGCTCGCCGCTGCTGCGGATCAGCCCGGCATACTCGACATACTGGGGATCGCCTACGGGACCGTAGGATTCCTGCTCGATCAGTTCGGAAAAGCCCATCACCGCGTTGAGTGGCGTGCGCAGCTCGTGGCTCATCGTTGCGAGAAAGCGCGATTTGGCGTCGCTGGCCTGTTCCGCCGCGCGCCAGGCGTCGCTCAGTTCGCGCGCGCGGGCCTGCATGTGGATGTTGGTGAGCTGCAGCAGCGACAGCGCCGTACCGATGCCGAGATATTCGCCGTCGCGCGTGACGATGAACCCCTTGAGAAGCGCACCCGGCTTCTCGTCCACGATCAGCCGGTTCAGCGTCTCCAGCGGCGTGCGCTCGTCGACGATCAGCGCGTTCGTGTCCATCATGGTGGCGATCGGCTGCTTGTCGTACAGCGCGCGGCCGTACTGGTGGGCCATGGCGAGGATGAAGTCGTGGCGGTTGATCAGGCCGGTCGGTCGGTCGCCGTCGACGACCGCGATGGTGAGCCGGTCATGGTCTTCGTGGAAGGCCTGGTACACCTCGGCGCAACTGGTCTCGGCGTCGATCGGCGGCTGTGGATCAGCCAGTCTCTGCAGGGAGTTCGACATCGCGCACGCACCGAAACAAAAATCAACCGGAACAAACAGCAGTGTGTTCTATCTTCGTGAAGGAACGGTTAATTTTGGGAACGAAGCCATTGATTTCATTAATATTACAAGATTGTGACGGCGACGGCGTGACCCCGCCGGAAAAAGCGGTCGTCAGCCGGTTGATGTTCGTCGATAGTTGAAGGAACAGGATGGAGAAGGGCGGGACGATGCAACGTTTTCGGGTTATTGCGGCTGCCATGGGCGCCGTTGTCGCGTTCGGATTGGCGGGAGCCGGGGTCGCGTCCGCGCAGGAGCCGGTCGATTTGGAGCTCGTGCTCGCGGCTGACGGCTCGGGCTCGATCGACGACGCGGAACTGGCCCTCCAGCGCGAAGGCTATGCGCGCGCGGTGCGCAATCCGCGCGTGCTGGAAGCGCTGACCGGCGGCATCTACGGCAAGAGCGTGATCGCCTATGTGGAGTGGGGCGCGGCCGAATCCCAGCACACCATCGTCGACTGGACCGTCATCGACGGGCCCGAGTCCGCCGCGGCCTTCGGCGATGCGCTCGTGAACGCGCCGCGCCAGGCCTGGGGCTACAACTCGATCAGCAACGCGATCGTCTACAGCCGCAACCTGATCGGCGAGAATCCCTATAAGGGCCTGCGCCGTGTCATCGATATTTCCGCCGATGCCGGCAACATCGGCGGCATTCCGCTGGCTGTGGCGCGCCAGATGGCGCTCGACGACGGCATCACGATCAATGGCCTGGCGATCAGCCGGCCCGGCAGCACGCGCCCGCTGCGCGCCGTGTCGCTGGAAGCGGAATTCCGTGAGTTCATCATCGGCGGTGCCGGGGCCTTTGTCGTCACCGTCGACGAGACCACAAGCTTCGAGCAGGCGGTTCTGAAGAAAATGATCCTGGAGGTTGCGGGGCTCGACAGGGCCGATGTCGCGACCCTGCCGCCGGGCGGGCGGCTCAGGTTCGCCGACTAGGGGCGGTCACCTGCTCGTATAGAGCGACACGATCTCGTCGGCGGCGTCGGTCAGGGCCGCAAGGTGATCGGCGACAAAACGCTCGACCGTCACCGCAGGGCGTACCCAGAGAAGATTGACACATCCGAGTACCCCGTTTGCGGCGCGCAGAGGCACCGCGATGGCGTTGAGGCCATCATCGAGAAATGAGCCGTTCGCGTAGTTCTCACCCAAATGGTTCGCGTCGCGCGTTGCGTACCCTAGGGCACGGACTTCTTCGAGAATTCGGTCCAACTTTTTCGGCGTGTGGACGAGGTCGTCGGACGGATGTCCCGTCTTTTTGAGGTTTTCGAAGATCTCTTTGCGTTCGCCTTCGGGGCAGAATGCAAGATACGCCCGCCCGACAGCTGTCATGGGTAGCGAAACCCGATGGCCGATCTGTTCGCGATTGACCATGAAAGGCGTCTGCAGCCTACTGGTCTCTTTTAGTTCCATTCCGTTGCCGTTGCGCACCATCAGGTCCGACGGCCACTTTACTGTTCTGCACAGGCGTCCAAGGACGGGTCCCGCGACTTCGGCCAGCCGGTCGAACTCATCGAGGGTGTTGGTCATGCGGCGCAGTTCGAAGGTGTTTCGGTAAAGTCCGTCCGAAAGGCCCCGGCGCACGAGGCTCTGCTGTTCGAGGGTGAGCAGGATGCGCAGCAGGGTTGTGCGGTGCAGGCCGGTGCTTTTATGCAGTTCGTGGAGCGAGGCCGCGCCGCGTTCTTCCAGCGCCCGCATCACGGTGACGCCGCGTTCGATTGCGCGTATGGGCTGTAGTCCTGTCATGCCCGGCGTTTTCGTTCTCCGAAATCCGCCGGACCGTATCAGAAGATTTCGATGGGTGAAATACCCGAAGGGTGGCGATCAGCCGAACTCGGCCGCGATCTGTGCCTGCGCCCGGCGCAGGGTTTCCTCGATCAGGGGCCGCGAGTTTTTGAAGCGCAGGGACGGTGCGGGCACCGATATGGCGTGCAAGTCGCCGCCGAAGTCCTGGAACGCAAACCCGACGGCCGAAATTCCCGGCGTGTGTTCGTCGATGTCGTAGGCCAGGCCATTGGCCCGGATATCCCCGAGCATTGCGAGGATGGCGGCCATGTCGCCGTCGATGCCGGTGGCGGACCATTCCTTCTCGATCAGGCGCCGCGCCTGATCTTCCGGCATCAGGGCGAGGCAGGCCCGGCCGTTGGCCGTTGTCGTGAGCGGGAATGTATCGCCGGTAGAACTCACGGTACGCAACCGGTGCACGCCGGGCACCTGGTCGAGGAAGATCATTTCGCTGCCACGCAGGACCGCGAGGTCGGTCGTCTCGCCGGTATCGCGCGCCACCTGCGAAAGGACCGCGCGGCAATGCTCGACCACATCGGTCTCGACGGCCTTGCCCAGCGCGCCGAGCTCCGGCCCGAGGCGCACGCCGGCACCGTTAGGGCCGGAGACGACCAGGCGCTCACGCGCGAGCGCCGTGATGATCCGCTGCACCGTCGAGCGGGGCAGGCCGACCGCCGACGCGATCTGGCCCAGACTCATGCCGGTCCGCTGGGCCTTCAGCAGGCGCAGGATCGCCGCGGCGCGGGCGATGACCTGGACGCCGTTGCGGTCCTTGTTGGGCGTGATGTCGAGCGTATCCACGCTGTTCTCCGCGGCGGGTGGCGATCGGGGGCACGTACCCGAAGGCTTATTGACTGTACCGCAATGCAGCACAAAATTGCCCACAAGTAAAGAAATTGACTGCATTGCGGGTCAATTGTATCGTCCCGCCCTTCAAACAGGCGCGCCACCCGGCGAACCGACGCAATGATCGCCGCTTCGCCGGCAGACAAACGGGAGAGAACGATGGTTGAAATCCGCGGGATCGAGTTTCAGGCAAACACCGACAACGACATGGGGCTGGAGTTCTATAACCTCAGCCATCGCTTCGGGTACCAGGCCCCCAACTGGCCGTACTTCCGCGACGTCCAGATCGAACGCATTCACTACATGGCCAAGTCGGGTGTGCTCAGCCAGCGCATCGACACCACCATGCATGTGACGACCCACATCGACGCCCCGGCCCATGTGGTGCAGGGCACGCCCTTCATCGACGAGGTGCCGCTGCCGCATTTCTTCGGGTCGGGCCTCGTGGTCTCGATCCCCAAGAAGAAGTGGGAGCAGATCACCGGCGACGATCTCGAGAAGGCCTGTGGCCACGCGATCCGCAAGAACGACGTGCTGATTATCAACACCGGCTGGCACAAGGTGTATGAGGACGGCGACTACTTCCCCTATTGCCCGGGTCTCGTCCCGTCCGCCGCCGAGTGGATGATCGAGAAGGGCGTAAAGGTCGTCGGCCATGACACCCAGGCGAACGACCATCCGCTCGCGACCGCCATCGGACCGCACCGCAACGGCCCGCTGCTGCCGCATCTCGCGGAGGAGTATAAGGAATGGTCGGGCGGCATCACTTGGGACGAGGCTTTTCCGGAGTGGGAGCCGGTCCACAACATGCTGTTCAACCAGGGCATCCTCGGCATCGAGAATGTCGGCGGCGATCTCGACGCGGTGACCGGCAAGCGCTGCACCTTCGCCTTCTTCCCGTGGAACTGGGACCGCGGCGACGGCTGCATCATTCGCCTGGTCGCGATGATCGACAAGGGCCAAGGCTACCGCATCGAGGCCGGCGAAGACTTCTAAACCGGGACGGGCGGCCGCCGGTTCGGTGGCCGCCCGCCCTATCGAGGTTCCGCAATGCTATCGGGAGGACGGCATGCATTTGAAACGTTTCCAGGACGCGCAGCCCTACGAGGCGCCCAACCACTTCGGCACCGTGGGGCTCCGGCTCCAGGGGTTTGAAGACGGTGGTCCGACAAACCAGTGGGTCGGGCTCAGCCAGTTCCTGCCCGGCGGCGGCGCGGGCCCGGATTCGACGCCGTTCGAGAAGGTCTATGTGATCCTCGAGGGCGAGATGACCGTCACGGTCGACGGCGAATCCACGGTGCTCGGCAAGTACGACAGCTGCACCATCCCGCCGGGCGAGATCCGGACCATCGAGAACAAGACCAACGACGTTTGCACCATGCTCGTCGTCATCCCCTACCCGACGGAGGCCTGACATGGGCGCGCTCGACAATCCCCTTTCGATGTTCGATGTGAAGGACAAGGTCGCGCTTGTGACCGGCGCATCCGGCGCGTTCGGCATGGTCGCCGCGCGGGTCCTTGCCGGCGCGGGCTGCAAGCTGGTGCTGGTCGCCGGCAACCAGGACGCGCTTGACGAGATTTCCGAGGAATGCCGCGGCATGGGCGCCGACGTTACGGCCGTGAACAAACGGCCGACCGACGAGGACACCTGCAACGGCCTCGTCGCGCAGGCGGTCGAGGCCTACGGGCAGCTCGACATTCTCGTGGTGGCGTCCGGCATGAACAAGGTCGCGCTCATCGACGAAATGGCGCCCGAGGACTTCAACGCCGTCATGGACGCCAACGTGAACCAGAGCTGGCTCATGGCGCGCGCGTCCGCGGCGCAGATGAAGAAGCAGGGCAAGGGCGGCAAGATCGTGCTCGTGTCGTCGGCGCGCGGCCTGCTGGGTCATCCGGCCGGCTACACCGCCTACTGTGCGTCGAAGGCCGCCGTCGACGGAATCACCAAGGCGCTCGGTTGCGAGCTCGGGCCGACCGGGATCACGGTGAACGCCATCGCGCCGACGGTGTTCCGCTCGCCGCTCACGGGCTGGATGTTCGAGGACAATGACGAGGCCAAGGTCGTGCGGGACAATTTCCTGACCCGCGTGCCGAAGGGTCGCCTCGGCGAACCGGAGGACCTGGCCGGACCGTTGCTGTTCCTCGCGTCCGAGGCATGCGCGTTCTACACGGGGCACGTCCTCTACGCCGACGGCGGCTACACGGCGGGCTGATCCATGAGCGAGCTTCCCACAGTTGCCATCGTCGGCGCCGGGCTCATGGGCCACGGCATCGCGCTTACGTTCGCCCATGCGGGTCACCGCGTCACCGTGACCGACCCCGACGCGGACATGCTCGCCAGCACCCCGCGGCGCATCGCCGACAGCATGGCGGCGCTCGGCCATGACGAAGCCGCGACGAAGACGGCGCTCGCGAATGTAGAGTTGAGCGATTCCCTGGCGTCGGCCGTCGCGAACGCCGGGGTCATGTTCGAGGCGGCGCCGGAGAAGCTCGACCTCAAGCAGCGGCTGTTCGCCGAAATCGAGGCGAGTGCGCCGCGCGATGCGATCCTTGCGTCGAACACCTCGGTGATCCAGATCACCAAGATCATGGGCGGGCTGGAGCATCGCGAGCGCGCGGTGGGCACCCACTGGTGGAACCCACCGCACATGATCCCGCTGGTCGAGGTGGTGAAAACCGAGTGGACCGACCCGGATGTCGCCGAACGGATGATGGACCTGCTGGCCCACGCCGGAAAAACCCCGGCACTCGTCGAGAAGGACGTGCCGGGCTTTATCGGCAACCGGCTGCAGCATGCTTTGTGGCGCGAGGCGGTGAGCCTCGTCGAGAACGGGATCTGCGACGCCGAGACCGTGGATACGGTCATCAAGGCCAGCTTCGGGCGACGGCTCGCCGTGCTCGGGCCGCTGGAAAACGCCGACCTCGTGGGCACGGATTTGTCGCTGGATATCCACGAGAACGTGCTCTTCGACCTGGAGAGCCGGCAGGGGCCGTCGCCGTACCTGGAGCAACTGGTCGAGCAGGGCCGTCTGGGGATGAAGACAGGCGAGGGCTTCCGCAAATGGACCGATGAGGAGGCCGATGCGGTGCGGGCCCGCGTCGCGCGACACCTGACGCGGATCGACACCATCCTTTCGGACTGAGCGCCGGCGCGCTACGCTCTGGCTGTCCTAACAAGGAGACAGCCATGGCCAAGGTTTCGGTATCCCAGAAAATTCCCGCGAGCGCCCAGCAGGTCTGGGACACGATCGGGCACTTCAACAGCCTTGCCGACTGGCATCCGCTGATCCAGAAGAGCGAGGCCGAAGAGGGCGGCACGGTCCGCCGTCTGACCCTGCCCGACGGCTCGTCGCTCGTCGAGACGCTGGTCTCCGAGGACGGCAAGGAACGGATGTACGACTACACAATTCCCGACGGCCAGATGCCGTTTTCCGGCTACAAGGCGCGGATGCGCGTGATTGAAGACGATGACGGCAACTGCACGGCCAACTGGGAGAGCGAGTTCGAGGCCGAAAGCCCCGATGCGGAAAAGGTCGTGACCGACATCTACCAGGCCGGGTTCGACAACCTGCGGAAAATGTTCGGCGGCTGAACGGGACGTCCAACGTGGCCGGTGTCGCTCAATCGATTGCGCCCGATCGCGACGCGCTGGTGGCGCGGGCAGCCGATCTTGTCCCGCTGCTGCGCGACAACGCCGCCGCGACCCGCGAAGCGCGCCAGCCCGCGGACGCCAATATCGAGGCCCTGACCGAGGCCGGGTTCTACCGTTTTTTCCAGCCCGCGCGCTGGGGTGGGCTCGAAGTCGACATGCGCACCCATATCGAGGTGGTGGCAAAGGTCGCCGAGGGATGCGCGTCGACAGGCTGGGTGCTGGGGGTCTCGCAAATCCACTGCTGGCTGGTCGGGCATTTCGGCGAGCAGGCGCAGGCCGATGTGTTTGCCGACAATCCGGATGCGCGCGTCGCCGGGGTCCCGCCGCCGCGCGGCACGGCACGCCGGGTGGCGGGCGGTTTCGAGATTTCCGGCTTCTGGCCGTTCGGCTCCGGCTGCACCCACGCCGACTGGATGGTGCTCGGGGCGGTCGTGGACGGCGACCCGGCCGAGATCGCCGAAGCGATCTTCATGGTCCCGATCGGCGATGTGGAGATCATGGGCGACTGGGATGTCGGCGGCCTGCGGGGCTCCGGCAGCCATTCGGTCAGGGCGGAGGGCCTGTTCGTGCCCGAACACCGCTATGTCCCGTTCGGGGCCGCCCTGAACGATGCGGGACCGGGACGCGAAGTGAACCCGGGCGCGCTGTTCCGCTCGGCGGCCGTGCCGTCGATGGTGCTGGCCACCACCGGCCCGGCGCTCGGCGCGGCGGAGATGGCGCTGGAGGCGTTCAGTGCGCGCCTGCCGGGCAAGAAGATTCCCTATATGGACGACCTGGCCCAGGACACATGGTCGGTAACCCGCCTGCAGGTGGCCGAGGCGCGCACAAAGATCGACGTGGCGAAACTGCTGCTTCGGCGCGTGGCCGACGACATCGACGAATGGGCGCGCGCGGGCCGGGACATGCCGACGGATATTCGCGTGCGCACCCGGGCCGACTGCTCCTGGGCCGTCCGCCAATGCCTGGAGGCCGTCGAGCCGCTCTATCTGGCCAGCGGCGGGAGCGGGCTCGCGCGTTCGAGCCCGATCCAACTCGCCCAGAACGACCTGCACGCGGTGAACCTGCACGGCATCCTGACCCTGGAGACCAGCCTCGACGTCTACGGCCGCGTGCTGCTCGGCCAGGATCCGGGCACGAAGGTCATCTGACGCCGTGTCCCGCCGATGCGTTCACGCGGTCCGATGACGGACTGGGCCGCCTACTACGAGAAGACCGGCGGGCGCCCGCCGCGCGACACCCTGCTGCGCGCGCTCGATGCGTTTGACGCCGAGGGGGCCGTGAATGACCGGCTCGCGGTCGATCTCGGTGCCGGGGGCGGGCGCGATACCGTCGAGTTGCTGCGCCGGGGCTGGCGGGTACTGGCCATCGACGCGTCGCCGGATTCGGCCGACAGGCTTCGCGCGCTCGAATGTGCGGGCCCGCTCGACGTGCAGGTCGCGCGCTTCGAGGAGGCCGAATGGCCCAAGTGCGACCTTGTGAACAGCAGCTTCGCGCTACCGTTGTGCGCCCCGGATGCGTTCGCGGATGTCTGGACAAAGATCGTCGCCAGCCTGAAGCCGGGCGGGCGATTCGCGGGCCAGCTCTATGGGAACCGCGATAGCTGGTCCGGGCGCGACGGCATGACCTTCCACACCCGCGCCGATACCGAAGCGTTGCTCGCGGACCTCGACATCGAGATGTTCGAGGAAGAGGAAGACGATTCCACGACCCCGCGCGGCGAGGCGAAACACTGGCACGTGTTCCACATCGTCGCGCGGAAGTCGGACTAGGAAAGGCTTCCGTTCGAGGGGTTCGCACGGTCGCTGGACACGAGAGAATGGTCATTGCGAGGAGCGCAGCGACGCGGCAATCCAGGGCCGGGACAGGCCCGCTCTGGATTGCTTCGCCCTTCGGGCTCGCAATGACATCTGTGTGTCGCGTCATCCCCGGATACTTCATCCGGAACCGTATTTGCGCTGACTCAGTCGGTGCGGTCCCAGTCGAACAGCAGCGGTTCCTTGGCGAGGAAACGGTCGAGTGCCGCGCGGTGATATGCGCTTACGTTGGTCTCGGCCTGGCCGTTCGCCTCGGCGTCCAGTGCGCTTGCCCGTGACGTTTCGAACGTATCGGCCATGATCTTCTTAACCCGTGCCGAAATCGAAACGCTGCTCGCGGGCCTCAACATCGAAACGTTCGAAGAGGAAGAGGACGATTCGACGACCCCGCGTGGCGAAGCAAACACTGGCACGTGTTCCACGTTGTTGCGCGCAACGTGAGGTAGATATTCCATTCGGGAAAAACGCCCCAGTCTTGACTTCGTATTTTCAACCGATAGGTTGAAAAAGTATCGTTAAAGGGGAATTACAATGAAATTTGCTTATGCTTTGGGAGCAGCCTTGGTACTCGCGGCCTGTGCGAAATCGCCGTCGTCGATTCCACCCGCGTCCGTTGACAGCGATGAGTATTCACATCTCGACTGCAGCGAGCTGAATACCGAACTCGTCCGTACGTCGGACAAGCTGGCGCAGGCCATCAAGGATCAGAATTCGGCTCAGACGGGCGATGCGATCACCGTGTTCCTGTTTCTGGTGCCGGTCAGCGCGCTCGCGGGCGATTCGGAAGCGGAAGTCGCCCAGTACAAGGGCGAAAAGCTCGCGATCGAACGCTCGCTCGACAAGAATGAATGCTGACCAGGCTTCAAGAGTCTCCGGGCGGCTGATTGCTGCGCTAGCTTTTGTCCCAGTCGAACAGCAGCGGTTCTTTCGATAGAAAGCGGTCCAGCGCGGCGCGGTGATATGCGCTTGCGTTGGTTTCCGCCTGCGCGTCCGCTTCCGCATCCAGCGCGGCGTCGCGGGGTGTTTCGAAGGTGTCGCTCAGGATCCTTTTGGCGCGTGCAATCGCGTCGGGCGAGGCGTCGCGGAACCGCGCGGCGAACGCTTGCGCGTGATCGAGAAGTGCGGCGTCCTCGACGATGTCCAGAACGAGTCCCAGTCGCTGCGCCTCCTCGGCGTCCAGCGTGCGGGCAGTGAAGATCAGTTCCTTCGCCCGCTGGAGTCCGACCAGGCGCGGCAGGACGTACATGGCGCCCCAGTCCGGCACGAGGCCGATCTTGCCGAACGACATGGCGAATTTTGCGCGCCGGGCGGCGATGACGAAGTCGCAGGCGATGGCGAGCGAGAACCCGGCCCCCGCCGCCGCGCCGTTCACCGCGGCGATGGTCGGCACCGGAAGGTCGAGCCAGCGCGTCAGGGTTTCGTGGGAGCCCTTCATGCGCGCGCGCATGGCATCGGGGCCCTTCTCGTTCATCTCCCGCAGCACCTTGATATCGCCGCCCGCGCAGAAGGCGGGGCCGGCGCCGGTCAGGACGACCGCGTGAACCGTGTCGCCCGCCATCCCGTCGAGCCGCGCGACGGCATCCGCGAATTCCACGCGCATGGCTCCGCCGAGCGGGTTGCGCGCGTCCGGTCGGTTGAAGGTGATCGTCGCCACGCCGTCATGCGTCTCAAGCACGATTTCTGTGTAGGGATCGGCCATGTTCGGCACCTGATTTGTGGTATGTCTTGGAATGACAAATAACACGGGACGCGGGGCGAACGCGTCCCGGTTCAGAAGACGGAGGAGGATGTCATGAGCGCAGCCGAACTGATCGAGCCGACCATCGATCCCGAAACCAGGAACCTGACCTATCGCAATGTCGTGGCCCGCAATGCCGGCGGCAGCCGGACCGAGGTGTCGGTGCGCGACACGCCGGGCCTCGTCACCGACGAGCCGACCGCACGCGGCGGCACGAACGAGGGCCCGACCCCGGTCGAGACCGTGATGGGCGGCCTGTGCGGCTGCGATGCGGTGATTACCGGGCTGGTGGCGGAACTCATCGACTTCGAATACGGCGAGATCGAATACGTCTGCGACGCAGAGATCGACCCGCGCGGCGTGCACGGCGTCGAGGGCTTCCGGCCCTATTTCGAGAAGGTCACCCTGAAGAAGACCATCAAGACGAACGAACCGGAAGACCGGATCGAGAAGCTGAAGAAAAACGTCGAGCAGCGCTGCCCGGTCAGCAACCTGATCCGCGACGCGGGCGTCGACCTGCACATCGAGTGGGTCGTCGAACCTCTGTAGGCACGGGCTCCCCGCCATGGGAATTTCCCAGAACCTGTACGTTTTCTACAAACGCCACTTTGCGGTCGGAAAGCCGCAAATGGACAGGCTCTATTACCCGAAATTGCTGCTCTACAAGTGCCTCAAGGCAATCGGCCTAGGCCGCCTCAAGGCGAGTATCACGGATTCGACCGTTCGTGTCGGCCCGTTCGTGATGCAGGTGGATGCCCACGACAGCCTGAACCTCCTGGTGAAGCCGGATATGGACCCGGCGGAAATCTCACTGGTCAATTTGATCCTGAAACCCGGCGATGCCGCGCTCGATGTCGGGGCCAACATCGGCCTTTACGCGCTCCACATGGCCAACAGTGTCGGGCCGGACGGGCGGGTCATGGCGTTCGAACCGGAGCCGTCGAATTTCGCGCTCCTGAAACACAACGTTACGGCAAACGGGTTTGAGAATGTCGACCTTCGCCGCCTGGCGGCGTCCGATGAGGCGGGCGAGGCCAGTCTCGCCGTCAACGCCGAAAACCTCGGCATGCATCGGCTGATCGAAGGGGCGGATGCGGGCGAGACGGTTTCCGTCGAAACCGCGCCGATCGACACGCTCGTGAAAGACCGGGCCTGGGCCACCCGGGTGCGGTTCGCGAAGATCGACGTGGAAGGCCATGAGTTAAGTGTCTTGAAGGGCATGAGCACGCTTCTCGATCGGAACCCCGAACTGCATCTTCTTGTCGAGTTCTGTCCGTCCGCCCTGGCTGAAAACAATACGTCGCCGGAAGATCTCCTGAATTTTCTGGGCTCCCGCGATTTCAGGCATGAAATCGCCGGCGATGATCACCTTGTCTCCGCCGAGGAACTGCTCAAGAGCTTCCCCGCGGACAGCCCCGCCTACGCCAACCTCCACTGCTTTCGCTAGCGCAAGACGGCGGCTCAACCCACAGCGCCGGGCTGTTGTTTCCTACCGCTTCAGCCTCGCGGCTTCGCCCAGCACGGCGCAGACCGCCGCCGTGTCCTCGCTCTCGCGGCCCTGGGCCATGCCGGCGGTGTAGATGTCGGCGCAGGTGCCGAAGAGCGGCGTCGGGCAGTCGTGTTCCTTCGCGAACGCGCCGATGATCCCCATGTCCTTCTGCCAGGTGGAGATTTTCATGGTCGCGTCAGAGTAGTCGTCGGCGACCATCATCGGGCCGCGCACCTCGAACATGCGCGACGTGCCGGCGCTGTCGGCGATCACGTCGTAGATGTCCTGCGCTTCCAGCCCGCCCTTCATGCCGAGCACGAAGGCTTCCGCAGCGGCGATGTTGTGGATCGCGACCAGGTGGTTTGCGACGTACTTCATCTTGGAGCCGTTGCCGAACGGGCCGACGTAGTAGTGGGCCCGGGCGAAGCCGTCGATGACCTCGTTGCAGGCGGTCGCGGCGGCCTCGTCGCCGCTGAGATAGACCGCCAGGTCCTTGTTGCGCGCCTGCGCGCCGGTGCCCGACAGCGGCGTATCGAGCATCGTGACCCCGGCACCCGCGAGCGCGTCGTGATTGCGCTGCTTGTCGGCGATGGGCAGCGTCGAGCATTCCATGACGATCACGTCGGTGTTGCCCGCGGCCGCGATCCCGTCGTCGGCGGTGCAGACGGCGTCGAGCGCGGCGATGCTCGGCAGCAGGGTCAGCACGATGTCCGACTGGGCGGCGACCTCGCCGGGGGAGCCGAGCGCCTGGCCGCCGTTGTCCGTGAACGCCTTGACGGCGTCGGCGCTGGGGTCGAAGCCGACGACGCTGTAGCCCGCCTTCAGGAAGTTGCCGGAAATGGCCGAGCCCATGATGCCCAGGCCGATGACGCCGATACGCTTGCTCATGCTGAAGTTCCCCCGCGGGTGCTGATGTTTTTTCGGCGCGCCTTATAGCACGGCCCGGTGGGGGCGGCGCAGGTTGCGCCGACATGCTATTCCGCTCCTGATGATCTATCTGAGATTCCTTCGCGATAACTGGCGCTTCGTCGGTTTCGGTGTGTTCCTGACCCTGCTTTCGAGCTTCGGCCAGACCTTCTATGTCGCGTTGTACGGGGCCGAAATACGCGCGGCCTACGACCTGAGCAATGCCGGGTTCGGCGGCCTGTTTTCGATCGCGAGCATCGTGTCGGCACTTTTGCTGACCTGGGTCGGCAAACTCATCGATAACGTGGACGTCCGTCTGTACACGGCCGCCACGCTCGCCGCGTTGTTCGGCGGAATGGTTGTGCTGGCGCTGGAGCCGGCATTCTGGGTTTTCGCTGTCGCGATGTTCGTGGTCCGCTTCACCGGACAGGCCCTGTGCGTGCATATCGCGACGACCTGCATGGCGCGCTACTACACCGAGGAGCGCGGCCGGGCCCTCGGCGTGGCCGGGATGGGCCTGGCGCTGGGCGAGGGGATATTGCCGTCGATCACGGTGGTGCTCATTGCCGGCGTCGGCTGGCAGGAATCATGGCTGATTTCCGCCGCCACATTCGCGGCGGTGGCGGCGATCCTCGTGCCGTACCTGCTCAGGGGACACGGGGAACGGCACCGGCAGTTCGTTGCGCGGCAGGACCGCGCGGCCGACCGGGGTCCGACGGCGCGAAGCTGGACACGCGCGCAGGTCCTGCGCGATCCGGGCTTCGTGTCGGCGACGGCCCTGCTGGTGTCGTTCCCCTACATGGCGACCGGGATATATTTCCATCAGGGCTTCATCGCAGACGCGCGCGGCTGGTCGGTGGAGACAATCGCCGCCGGTTTCGTTCTGCTGGCCGTGATGAAGGTCGCCACGTCCCTGGTGCTCGGCGGGTTGATCGACCGGCGCGGGGCCACCCGGCTGGTGCCGTTGATTTCCGTCCCCTTCACGGGCGCGCTGCTGGCGATCCTGCTGTCGTCCCATCCGCTGATCCCGCTGGTCTACCTGGGTTTGTTCGGGGTGACCATCGGCATGCTGCAGCCGGTGACGTCGGCCATGCTGGCCGAACGCTACGGGGTCGCGAACCTCGGCGGAATCCGCTCGATGTCGACGGCCGTGACCGTCATGGCCGCGGCGGTCGCGCCGTTCACGACGGGCTGGCTGCTCGATGCCTCGGTCTCCGTGTCGGCCATGATGGTCGGGTTCCTGGTCTATCTCGCGATCACCACTGCCGCCGCGCGGATCGTGCTGTGGCGGCCGCTCGACGGGGAAAACGCCCGTTAACCGTTTTTCAAACCGCTGCTTCTACCATCGCGGATAGTGCCGGGTATCCGATTCCCGGCAGACCGGAGAACTGCGGATGTCACTGAACACCCTTGTCGCCGTCTTGGTCGGTTTCGGCCTCTTCGTCGCCGCGATTGCGTTGAGCACGGACAACTATCTCGTGTTCATGAGCGGGGCGGGACTGATCCTCGTGCTCGGCGGCACGCTGGCGTCCACGTTCATCAGCTACGAGTATTCCTATGTGCTCGGTGGCCTGCGCGGCATCCTGCAGGCGTTCAAGATCGACCGGCGCGGACGCTCCCACCTGAACACCGAGGTCGGCCGGGTCATCCGCTGGGCGTATCTGGTCCAGAAGGAAGGCATCGTCAGCCTGGATGCTGAGGCGAAGAAGACGCCCGGCTGGGACGGCGGCTTCCTGCGGTTCGGCGTGGAGCTGATCACGACCGGCTATAACGGCGAGAAAATCCAGACGATCCTCGGCAACGTGATCGAATCGACCTTTGAGCGAAACATGGTCGGCGCGCAGGTGCTGCGCAGCATGGCCGTCGCCGCGCCGGCCTTCGGGATGGTCGGGACCCTGATCGGCCTTATCATCATGCTCGACAATATGGGCGACGACCCCAGCCAGATCGGCGCCGGGCTCGCCGTTGCACTGGTCACTACGCTGTACGGGATCATGCTTGCGCGCCTCGTGTTCGCGCCGGCGGCCGCGAAACTCCAGCAGCGCGAGGAAATCTTCCGTTTTCGCAATTACATGATCGTCGAAGGGCTCTCGATGCTCGCCGACGAAGCCAGCCCGCGCCATATCCAGGACCATATGAACAGCTACCTGGATCCGACGATCCGCTACGATATTGACCGCCAGCTCAAGCGGGCGAATGCGGCTGCGGCGTCGGGTGAGGCCGCCAAGAAATCCGACGACAAGGCCGGTCAGAAACCCGCCACGAAGGCGGCGCCCGCCAAAGCGGCGGCCTGACCGGCGATGCTCGCCCCGCGCAAGGCCTTTTATCGACCGCTCCCCCGCGATACGCAGGAGGACGACAGCCATGCCTGGCTGCTGTCCTTCGCCGATGCGATCACGCTTCTCCTGGCGTTTTTCGTGATGCTGATGAGCTTCTCGAAGGTGGACATCGTCACCTTCGAACAGGTCAAGGCCGGCATCGCCCGCGATCTCGGCCAGCGTTCGATCACGCGTCCGGCGGCGCAGCTTCGTGCCCAGCTCGACACGCTGGTGGACTCGCTCGGTGTGGCCGATGCGGTGCGGATCAATATCTACGAGCGCGGCATTGTGCTCGAACTCGCGGCCAATTCCTTTTATATGCCCGGCTCCGCGACGTTCCGGCCGGAATCCCGTTCCATTCTGGACAGCGTCGCCCGGACGCTTGAAACGCCCGAGTACAGCAAGTTCAAGATCGCGGTCGAAGGGCATACGGACGACAACCCGATCAGCACCGAGCGCTTTGCATCCAACTGGGAACTTTCCGCCGCGCGCGCCACGAATGTGGTGCGCTTGTTTGCGGAGCGGAATATCCCGGTGCGCCGCATGCGCGCCGTCGCGTTCGCGGACACGCAGCCCAAGGTGCCCAACCGAGACAGTACAGGTGTGCCGATCCCCGAGAATCAGGCCAAGAACCGTCGGATCATCATCCGCATTCACCGTTAGCCGTCTTTCGCAAACCCCTGTTTGACATTTCGGTGCCGAGCCGTAGCGTGTCGGCCGACGAATATCGCTGGTCGATGGGTATCTCATGGAATTTCTGAACGAGATGTGGGCGCCGTTTGCGGACTTCTGGACGCTGACGGAGAACGTTCTGGACGACACGGCGTTCGGCACCAGTTTCGCGCGTATCGTCCTGGCCATCGTCGTGTTCGGTGTCCTGCTTGTTGTGCGTGGTCTTTTTGCACGGTTTGTCATTGGTTGGCTCAAGCGCCTCGCAAAACGAACCCGCACCACGTTCGACGACCATTTGATCGGTTCTCTCTCGGGACCGTTGCGGTTTATGCCGATCGTCCTCGGCTTTTTCCTGGCGACCGCCTTCCTGCAGCTTGAAGGCACGTTCGAGACGATTGCGCTGCGGCTGACCCGATCCCTGATCGTGTTTACGCTGTTCTGGGGCATCGTGGCCGTCGTCGATCCGATTACGGATTCCTTCGGCAAACTACGCGAGATCCTGTCGACGACGATGCTCGACTGGATCCAGAAGGCCTTGAAAATTCTGATCGGAATCATCGGCGCGGCGGCGATCCTTCAACTTTGGGGGATCGAGATCGGGCCGCTGGTGGCCGGTCTGGGCCTGTTCGGCCTGGCGGCGGCGCTGGCAGCGCAGGATCTGTTCAAGAACCTGCTGTCGGGCGTTCTGATCCTCGCCGAGAAACGCTTCGAGCCGGGGGAGTGGATCAAGGTCGACGGCGTGGTCGAGGGTACGGTCCAGATGATCGGGTTCCGTTCGACGATGATCCAGCAGTTCGACAAGGCCATTGTGCAGGTGCCTAACGCGAAGCTCGCCGATACAGCTGTCATCAACTTCACCCGCATGTCGCACCGGCGCATCTACTGGAAGATTGGCGTGCTGTACGACACCAACGCTGATCAGTTGCGTGAGATCCGGGACGGCATCGAGGGCTACATTCTCGGGAACGATGACTTCGCCAGTCCCGACGAAGTCGCCACCTTCGTGCGGATCGACAGCTTCAACGACAGCAGCATCGACATCATGGTCTATTGCTTCACGAAGACCACGAACTGGGGTGAGTGGCTCGCGATCAAGGAAACTCTCGCCTACAAGATCAAGGAGATCGTGGAAGGCGCAGGCACCGGCTTCGCGTTCCCCAGCCGCTCGCTCTATGTGGAAGCGTTGCCCGGCGACAAGCCGGAGGTTTTCACACCGCCCGAACTTCGCATTCCGACCGATACCCCGGCCCCGGCGCCTGTCTCGCGTACGTCCTCCACGGGAGATCGCGGTCCGGGCGAGGCGTCCGGCGAGGGTGACGGCGGCTGAGCCTAGTCCAGTCCGCTTTCGGCCACTTCGCGTTCCAGCGCGTCGATATCCGCTGCGTCGATCACCCGCTGCGCCATCGAAAAACTGAACCCGGCCCGCGCCATCGCGGCCAGGTCGCGTTCACGCCGTGCCTCGCGCTCGTCTGCCGCCCGCCACGGGCCGAACCGCCGCCGCCGGGCATAGTTGCGCGCCGCCTCGAGTTCACTGTTTCGGTGGCTCTCGTCCAGCGTTGCCAGCGCTGCGTCGATATCCGCCGATCCCACGCCTTTTGATTTGAGCGACATCGCGATCTTGCGTTTCGACGCACCGCCGCGATGCAGCGAGACGGCGCGGGTCTCGGCAAAAGCGCGGTCGTCGACCAGGCCGCGGTTCACGAAGTCGGCGACGATCTCGTCCGCCCACTGGCGTCCTTCCTCCCGGTCCGTACCGTGCAGACGCGCGGATTTCGTCACCCGGCGCATCAGTACGTCGTGCAGGTTGCGCGCCGAGGTGGCGTAGCGGTCGATGTAGTAGAGCGCGGCCTTGCGCAGCCGTTCCTGCGTAGACGGGCGGGGCGTGCGTCGTTTGCGGGGCTGGGTTGCGTCGTTCATGTCCGCCCTGCTTGTCCGGCTGGGTGCACGGGCCTAAGTTCGCGGCGATGGATACCCACGCGACCGATACATCCCGTCCCCGAAACGAACGCAACGGTTTTGGCCCGCCGCCGTCGGTGCGGAAGTTCGGGCTCGTGAACTGGCGGGGTGTGTGGACGCTCTATCAACGTGAGGTCAAACGCTTCCTGAAGGTGGGGTTCCAGACGGTCGCCGCGCCCATCGTGACGACGCTTCTGTTCTACACGATTTTCAGCGTCGCGCTCGAAGGCCGTGTCGGCGTGGTCGGATCGGTGCCATTCGTCGCTTTTCTGGCGCCCGGCCTGATCATGATGGCGATCCTCCAGAACTCGTTCCAGAACACCTCGTCGTCGATCATGACCGCCAAGGTGCAGGGCAATATCGTCGATGTGCTGATGCCGCCGATCAGCCCGGTTGAGATGGTGTGCGGCTATATCGGCGGGGGCGTCACGCGCGGGGTTCTCGTCGGGACGACGACGAGCGTTGTCATGACATTCTTCGTGGATTTCCCGTTTCATAGCTTTGCAGCGATTTTCGTTTTTGCCGTGGCCGCGTCAACCATGCTCGCGCTGCTCGGCATGATCGGCGGGATATGGGCGGAGAAGTTCGATCACATGGCCGCGGTGACGAACTTCGTCATCATGCCGCTGTCCTTCCTGTCGGGGACGTTCTACTCCATCGAGCGGCTGCCCGAGTTCTGGCAGACGGTCGCCGCCCTGAACCCGTTCTTCTACGCCATCGATGGTTTCCGCTATGGGTTTATCGGGCAGGGCGATGCACAGGTGTGGGTCGGTGCACTGGTGCTGCTGAGTATCGATGTCCTGCTTTTCCTGGCTGTCCACCGAATGCTGGTGCGCGGCTACAAGCTCAAGTCCTGACACCGGATGGTTGCGCCCTCCGATCCGTTGCTGGGCGGTCCGCCCGTCGCGCGCCGGTTCGGGACGATCAATCTACGCGGGTTTGCCACCTATTTCTGGCGCGAGTTCGTGCGTGGCATGAAAATCTGGGGCATCACCCTCGCAGCCCCGGCGATCCGCGCGCTTTTGTTCGCGACGGTTTTCGGCCTGGCCATCGACCGGCCGGGCGTGCAGATGGCCGGCATGCCGTTCCTCGAATTCCTGATTCCAGGCCTGATCGCCGTCGCGGCGCTGGAGCGTGCGTTCGAATCCAGCTCCTTCTCCATCGTGTACGACAAGACCGAGGGTATTTTCGGTGATCTTGCGACCCTGCCGCTGACGCCGGGGGAGATCGTGCTGGCCTACGCCGCCGCCACCGTCACCGGCAGCATCATTGTCAGCGCGATCGTATGGGCCGCGCTCCTGCCGCTTGGCGGCACACTGCCCGTTGCCCCTTTCGCGCTGTTGTTCTTCATCGCCGTCGGAAGCCTGATGGTGGGGCTTTTCAGCCAGATTTCAGGGCTCTGGGCGCGCAAGTGGGACTACATCATCTCCGTCCAGACCTTTGTCTTCATGCCGTTCGTATTCCTGTCCGGTGTGTTCTTTTCGCTCGACGAACTGTCGGACGGTGCGCGGTTTTACGCGCAGCTCAACCCGGTCTTCTACGTCGTCGACGGCATCCGTTTTGCGCTGACCGGCCGCGCGGAGGCCGATCCGTGGCTTGGCGCGGCGGTGACCTTGGGGGTCGTTGTTGTGCTCTGGGCGCTCGCCTACCGGCTGTTCGCCATCGGGTATCGCTACAAAAGCTGATACCGCACCGCCGTTGACTTCCGAACGGCCTTTTTCGATATTCAGCGCCTTTTTCGCGGGCACAATACAGTACGCGCGATTTATCCAGCCGGAGGCCGGAAAGATGACAGCGGTGATGCCGAACTATGGCCACCCCACCGTCGCGTTCGAGCGGGGCGAAGGCGCCTACCTGTTCGATACCGACGGGCGACGCTTTCTGGACTTCGCGGCGGGGATCGCGGTGAATTCGCTAGGGCACAGCCACCCGCATCTGGTGGCGGCGCTGAAGGATCAGGCTGACAAGCTATGGCACGTGTCAAACCTCTATGCGATCCCGGATCAGGAACGCCTGGCCGAGCGGCTGTGTGCAATGTCCTTTGCCGATGCGGTGTTCTTCTGCAACTCGGGCACCGAGGCGATGGAGGGCGCGGTGAAGGCCGCGCGGCGATATCACGCCGTGAACGGTCATCCCGAGAAGTGGCGGTCGATCACGCTCCAAAGCTCGTTTCATGGGCGGACCATCGCGATGCTGTCGGCGTCGAAGAACCCTAAGCACCTCGACGGGTTCGGGGAGCCTGCGGACGGGTTCGATATCGTGCCGGCGCACAACATGAATGCATTGCGCGATGCGATCACGCCGGAGACGGCGGCGATCGTTGTGGAGCCGATCCAGGGCGAGGGCGGCCTGCGGCCGCTCGATGACGATTATCTGCGAGATCTGCGCGCGGCCGCGGACGAGTTCGGCCTGCTGCTGGTGTTCGACGAGGTCCAGACCGGGTTCGGGCGCACGGGCAAGCTGTTCGCGCATGAATGGGCAGGCGTGACCCCGGATGTCATGGGCTGCGCGAAGGGCATCGCGGGCGGTTTCCCCTGCGGTGCGGTGCTCGCGACCGACGCGGTGGCCCGGACGATGACGGCGGGCAGTCATGGCAGCACCTTCGGCGGCAATCCGCTGGCGATGGCCGTGGCGAATGCCAATCTCGACGTGCTAACCGGCGACGGCTTCCTCGACCGGGTACAGGAATCCGGGGCGGCGTTGAAGACCGGAATCGAGGAACTTGCGGAAAAGTACGACGCCGTGCTCGAAGGCGTGCGCGGGCGCGGCCTGATGATCGGCATGGTCGTGAAGGCGCCCCACACCAACGCGGCGCTGGGTGAGGCTGCGCGCGACAACGGTCTGCTGACGGTTGTCGCCGGTGAGAACGTGCTGCGGATGCTGCCGCCGCTGATCATCGGCCCGGAGGAGATCGCCGAAGCGCTCGACGCCATGGACAGGGCGTGTGCGACACTTGCCGAAGCGGGCGATGGCTGACCTGCGACACTTCCTGGACCTCGACCGGATCGACGCGGCGACGCTGCGCGCGATGCTGGACGCGTCTGCTCGAATGAAGGCCGGGGGCGGCAACGAGGAAGCCCTGCGCGGCAAGACGCTGGCCATGGTGTTCGAGAAGCCGAGTACCCGCACGCGGATCTCGTTCGACGTCGCGATGCAGTCGCTCGGCGGCAACGTGGTCCTGCTGGAGCCGAACGGCTCGCAGCTCGGGCGCGGCGAGACTATCGGCGATACCGCGCGAATCCTTTCGCAGTATGTCGACGTCATCATGTTTCGCACCTCGACGGCCGACAATCTGGCCGAGATGGCGGATGCGGCGTCGGTGCCGGTCATCAACGGCCTCACGGACCGGTCGCACCCGTGCCAGATCATGGCCGACATCCTGACCTTCGAAGAAGTGTCCGGGCCCATCGCCGGGAAGACGATTGCGTGGAGCGGTGACGCCAACAATGTCGCGAATTCGTGGATTCACGCAGCGGCCCTGTTCGGGTTCGAGTTCCGCATCGCCTCGCCCGAGAATTTCCGTCCGCCCGCGGACATCCTGGAATGGGCGGCGGCGAACGGCGGTAATGTCTCCGTGGGCGGGGACCCCGTGGCTGCGGCGTCCGGCGCCAATTGCATCGTCACTGACACCTGGGTGTCCATGGGCGACAAGGATGCGGAAGCACGCCGCCGCGCACTGGAGCCGTTCCGCGTCGATGCGGCACTGATGGCGCGGGCGGCCGCCGACGCGATCTTCATGCACTGCCTGCCGGTCTATCGTGGTGACGAAGTGACCGCCGAGGTCGTCGACGGCCCGCAGTCGGTTGTCTGGACCGAGGGCGGCAACCGGTTGCACGCGCAGAAGAGCATTCTTCTCTGGTGCCTGCTCGGGGGCGAGGGCCTTGCCTGATTCCGGTCCCGTGCCTGGCGGCGGCGGGCGCCCGGAGTGCCTGTCCGATGACTTGATCCAACCCTTCCAACTCGATTCCGGCGCGGCGGGGGAATCGCGCCTGACCGGCCGGCTCGCGCGGCTCGGTCCGGTGGTCGACGATGTCCTGGGCCGCCACGATTACCCCGAGCCGGTCGCACGCCTGCTGGGCGAAGCGCTCGCACTGTGTTCGATCCTTGCCGGGGCGCTGAAGTTCGACGGCATTTTTACGTTCCAGATCCAGGGTGACGGGCCGGTCTCGCTGCTGCTTGCCGATATCGAGACGCGCGACGATGGCGAACGCTATCTGGTGCGGGGCTACGCCAAGTATGACGATGAAAAAGTCTCGGGCCGGGCAGGTGCGCGGGCGCTGCTTGGCAAGGGTTACCTTGCGCTGACGGTCGACCAGGGCCCGCATACGGATCGCTACCAGGGGATGGTCGAACTGGTGGGCGACACGCTGGCCGAATGCGCGCAGCACTATTTCCGCCAGTCCCAGCAAATGGACGCGGCGATCATGCTGTCGGCCGGCCGCGTCGGCGATGTCCCGGACGGGCCGTGGCGCGCTGGTGCGATGATGATCCAGCGGATTGCCGAGGACGAAACCCGGCAACTTCCCTCCGATGACGGCGACGACGCATGGCGCAGGGTGATGATGCTGATGGCGACGGGGACCGACGCGGAAATCCTCGATCCGGCGTTGTCGGCGGAGCGCTACCTGTTCCGCCTGTTCCACGAGGAAGGCGTGCGCGTCACGCCGGCGCGCCCGGTAGCGCGCGGGTGCCGTTGTTCGGCGGACCGCGTTTACAACGTGCTCGAGCGGCTTCCGTCCGAAGAGCTTGAGGACCTTGCCGTGGACGGGTGGCTGGAAGTGACCTGCGAGTTTTGCAGCGAGACGTACCGGTTTACGCCGGAACAGGTGGAGCGCCGCAGCCCTGCCACGGATTTGCCCGAATCATCGCTAGACTAGGCATTCTCGCCAACGATCCTGGAATGCCGGGGAGGCACCATGACGTTTGAACTGGACCGCCGCGCCGTGCTGGCGGGTTTGTCGGCCACGGCCCTGGCTGCATGCACGACACCGCCCCCGACTCCGCGCTTCCCGCAGCTGACGTTCGCCCATCTCTCGCCGTTCCGCCTTGATGCGGCCGATCTGGATATCGTCGAGGCGTTCGCGCCGGCGTCCGGTGCCCGCGACGTGTCGCAGGGCATGCCGGTGCCGCCCGTCGTTGCCGCCCGGCGCTGGGCGACGGACCGGCTTGTCCCGGCCGGAAGCGGGGGCCGGGTGGTCTTCACGGTCACTGATGCGTCGGTGGTTGAAATTCCTTTGAAGCGCACGACCGGTCTGCGCGGTGTCGTCACCGACGATCAGTCGGAGCGCTATGACGGCCGACTGGCGGCGAAGATCAATATTACCAACGGGCGCGGGCAGCGCGGCGAAGTCATGGCCGAGGCAACCCGCAGCCGGACGGTGCCGGAGAAGATTACGCTGAACGACCGCGACAAGGTCTGGTTCGAAATCACCGAGGCGCTGATCCGCGATCTCGACAAGGAACTCGACGCGGCCATACGGCGCTTCCTGCAGCCGTTCCTGCTGGGCTAGGGAATCCCGTCGCCCGAGACGGCCCAGGCCTGCAGGCGATCCAGAAACGCCTCACACGCATCCAGCTCGCTCTGTGCAATCCACTCGTCGGCCTGATGTGCCTGGGCGATGTCGCCGGGTCCGCATAGAACCGTCGGGATGCCGTGGGCCTGGTATTGGCTCGCTTCCGCGACATAGGCGACCGTGTGGGTCGTGTTCGCGCCGGTCAGGTGACGCACCAGCCGTTCGGCGGGCGAGTCCGGATCGGGGCGCATCGGGGGGACCGCTTCGAGCGCGCGCAATTCCGCACCCGCGCGGGGATCGGCCGCCTGCATCGACGGGTGCAGTTCGCCGTCGATGAAATCCTGTACCCTCGCGACGATGGCGTCGGCATCGGTTTCCGGCAGCGGACGAAATTCCCATTTCACGGCGCAGCGCTCGGCGATGATGTTCAGCGCCTCGCCGCCCTGGATGGTGCCGATGTTGAAGGTCGTCCACGGCGGCTCGAACGGACTATCGGGATTTGCGCCGTCCCTGACCTCGGCCGCAAGCCCGGTCAGGAAGTCGACAAACCGCGCCGCGTGGGCGATGGCGTTGACGCCCAGATGTGGCGCGCTCGAGTGCGCGGCCACGCCCGTCAGGAGCGTTTCGAAGCCGCGGATGCCCTTGTGGCCGGTCACGATCTGCATGCTGGTTGGCTCGCCGACGATGGCCACCGCAGGCATCGGCACGACATCGCCGAGTTGCTCGATCATCCGCCCGACGCCCTTGCAGCCGACTTCCTCGTCGTAGGTCAGCCCGATATGGATCGGGGTTTTCAGCTCGCCCGCGGCCAGCGCCGGCACGCGCGCAAGCACGGCGGCGATGAAGCCCTTCATGTCGGCGGTGCCGCGTCCGAAGTGACGCGTCTGGCCGTCGACCTCGCGCGTATCGAGCAGGAACGGATCGCTGGTCCACTCCTGTCCCGCAACGGGTACAACGTCGGTATGACCGGACAAGACGATCCCACCCTCGATCTCCGGGCCGACGGTGGCCAGCAGGTTCGTCTTGGTGCCGTCGTCGCTGGGGATACGGCGGGATGCGACGCCGTGGCGGGCGAGGTAGTCCTCCACGAACTCGATCAGGTCGAGGTTCGACAAGTGCGAGGTGGTATCGAACCCGATCAGCTGCGCCAGTATCTCGAGGGTCGTGTCGCCGCCGTCGGCCATGCTCAGCTTCTCCAGAACGCGGGCGTCAGGATAACCAGCACGGTGAACAGTTCCAGCCGCCCGAGGAGCATGCCA
The DNA here is from genome assembly GCA_965222215.1 of Alphaproteobacteria bacterium. Lineage (GTDB taxonomy): Bacteria > Pseudomonadota > Alphaproteobacteria > UBA6615 > UBA6615 > JABJAG01. Next base: position 492,207 of record OZ244931.1, read on the forward strand.
GCCGACAGCATCCATTTCGCCGCGTCGGGCAGGTCGGCAAAGGTGCCGACCGGGCCGATCGTCGGGCCGAGCCCGGGGCCGACATTGGAGATCGCGGTGGCGGCGCCGGACATGCTGGTCAGGAAGTCGAGACCGAGCGAACTCAGGCCCAGCGCCAGGAAGATGAACACCATGATGTAGAAGAACACGAAGCCTAGCACCGACAGGGCGATTTCCTCGGTCACCGGGTTACGGTTGTAGTGGGGGATGAACACGCCGTGGGGCTGTAGCAGGCGTTTGATCTGTATGGTCGCGATCGCATAGAGCACCTGAAAGCGGAAAATCTTGATGCCGCAGGTCGTGGAGCCGGCACAGCCGCCGATGAACATGATCACGAAGAACAGGATCAGCGGGAACGTGCCCCAGGTGTCGAACGCGGCCGTCGCGTAGCCGGTGCCGGTCATGATCGAAACAGCGTTGAAGGCGGCCGTGCGGACGGAAACGGCCAGTCCCAGTTCGTGCGACAGGAACAGCGACAGGCTGATGATTGCCACCACCGACAGCAGGATCGCCAGGAACCAGCGTACCTGCGAATCCCGCCACAGGCCGCCGGGCCGCCCGCGCGCGGCCTGCAGGTAAAGCACGAAGGGCAGTGATCCGGTGATCATGAACGCAATGGCGATGATGTCGACCGCGGCGTTGTCGAACACGCCGATACTGGCGTCCGACGTGGAGAACCCGCCGGTCGCGATCGTCGTCATGGCGTGGGCAACGGCGTCGAAACCCGGCATGCCCGCGATCCAGTAGCCCAGCGCGCAGATCATGGTCAGCACGAGATAGATCGACCCGATCGCCGTCGACGTCTGAGCGGCGCGCGGCAGCACCTTCTCCGACGTGTCGGAACTTTCCAGCCGGAAGATCTGCATGCCGCCGACCTGCAGCATCGGCAGCACGGCGATCGCGGTCACGATGATACCGATACCTCCGAGCCACTGGAGCAGGGCGCGCCACAGCAGGATGCCGGGTGGGGCGGCATCGAGGCCGATGATGACCGTCGAGCCGGTGGTCGTGATGCCGGACATCGCCTCGAAGAAGGCGTCCGCGAAGCTGAGATTGAGGCCGGCGAAGGCGAAGGGCAGGGCGGCGAACACCGTGAGGCCGAGCCAGCTCGCCGTCGTCAGGACGAATGCCTCGCGAATGCCGACCTGCATATCGCCGCCGCGCATGGTCAGGATCAGCGACACGCCGATGAACAAGGTTAGACCCGCAGAGGCCGCGAACACCTGCCAGTCGCGGTGGCCCGTCGCCGCATCGACGAGCGCCGGCAGTACCATCGCAATCGAAAGCGTCGTCAGCAGGACGCCAAGAATGAACAGGATCGGTCGAAAATCGAGCACGTTGGAACCGCACGGCCGGTGCCGTGTCCGCTATTCCTTGGCTGGGGTGGCCGTGGAAGGCGGATGATTGGTGAAAAAGGCCCCGCTGTCCAGCGTCGCGCGCCGGTCAGGCCGCGTTTCCGCTGGAGGGGTTGCCGATAAACGACAGGAATTCACGCCGCGTGTCCGAACTTTCGCGGAAAGCGCCGAGCATCCGGCTGGTCACCATGGTCACGCCGGGTTTATGCACGCCGCGGGTTGTCATGCACTGGTGTTCGGCCTCGATGACGACCGCGACCCCGCTGGGCTGCAGGACCTCGTCGATACAGTTCGCGATCTGTGCAGTCAGCTTCTCCTGAATCTGGAGCCGCTTGGCATAGGCTTCCGCGACCCGTGCCAGCTTGCTGATTCCCACAACGCGCTTTTCGGGCATGTAGCCGATGTGCACCTTGCCGATGATCGGCGCGAGATGGTGCTCGCAATAGGATTCGAGCCGGATGTCGCGCAGGACGACCATCTCGTCATACCCCTCGACCTCCTCGAAGGTGCGCTCGAGATATTCCAGCGGATCCTCACGGTAGCCAGAGAAGAATTCCCCGAACGCGCGCGCGACGCGGGCGGGAGTGTCGACAAGACCTTCGCGCGCCGGGTCGTCGCCGGCCCAGCGCAGCAGCGTGCGCACGGCCTCCTCGGCGTCCTCGCGGTCGGGTTGCGCGTTCTTCTGTGTGTCGTTATCGGCCATGATCTGTCTCCAGCCGCGCGTGTGCGGCGTCCCATCGAGCCGTTGTACGTGGAGAGAGGTTAGCTTGGATCAGCCGGGCGGCCGAATCTAGTTCGGACGGATCACCTGGTGGGGGCTGTCCAGCGAGAATGCCGGGATGTCGACCTCGATCACGTCACCGTGGTCGGTCTGCATTTCGTAGGAGCCGACCATGATGCCCGATGGTGCGTTCAGCGGCGTGCCGCTGGTGTATTCAAACGATTCCCCCGGTTCCAGGACCGGCTGCTCACCGACGACGCCCGAGCCGCGCACTTCCTGCACCAGCCCATTGGCGTCCGTGATGCGCCAGTAGCGCGAGCGCAACTGGACCGTATCCAGGCTGTCGTTCTCGATCCGTACCTGGTACGCCCAGACGTAGTGATCCTCGTCCGGCTCCGATTGGTCTTCCAGAAAGATGGGGGTGACCGTGACCGATATGTTCTTGGTTTTTTGCGTGTACATGACTGTGTCGTTGTTCGCCGGCGGCATTGCCGGATGCCGGAATTGGCTGCGTCGGGATTTGGCTACATGGGCGCGCAAAAGTCCAGTGGGGGGCCCCGCACAATCGGTGGGCGATATCGCCGCGCCGACGAGTGGGCAAACAGGGTTTTTGCGCATCCGTGGCGCTGGGCTATAACTCGGCTCCGGCGCGGGTGTAGTTCAGTGGTAGAACGTCAGCTTCCCAAGCTGAATGTCGCCGGTTCGATCCCGGTCACCCGCTCCAAATTTCTTCCAGATTTAAATTCGGGCCGACCAGATCGCGCTGTTGTTTTCCCAAAAGTAATCAGTATTATGATCATATTGCTGATTACTTTTGGGGGCATCCGATGGCGGATGGACCGGTTCTCATCGCCGGCGGCGGGATCGGCGGACTCACGGCGGCGTTGGGGCTTGCGGAGAAGGGTTTCGAGGTCGTCGTCATGGAGCGGGCGTCGAAATTCGGCGAGATCGGCGCGGGCATCCAGCTCGGCCCCAACGCGTTCCATTCCCTGGACACGGTCGGGGTCGGTGCATGGGCGCGCGAGAAGGCGGTCTATGTCGACATGCTGCGGCTGATGGATGCGGTTAGCGGCGAGGAAATCATCCATATCCCGCTCGACGAACCTTTCCGCGAACGCTTCGGCAATCCCTATGCGGTGGTCCATCGCGGCGATCTTCACGGCGTGCTCCTGAAAGGATGCGAGGAACACCCGCGCATCGATCTGCGCGTCAACGCGTCGGTTAAATCGTACGAGCAGGACGGCAGCAAGGTCCGCGCTAATCTCGAATCCGGTGTCTCGGTGGACGGGAGGATCCTGATCGGTGCCGATGGCCTGCGCTCGAACGTGCGCGAGCAACTCGTCGGCGACGGCGCACCGCGCGTGTCCGGCCATTCGACCTACCGCGCCGTGATCCCGCTGGAGAAAATGCCGGAAGACCTGCGCTGGAACGCGGCCACGCTGTGGGCCGGTCCCAAATGCCACATCGTCCACTACCCGCTGTCCGACTGGAAATACTTCAATCTCGTCATCACCAAGGACAACGGCGCGAGCGAAGCCGTGACCGGCCAGCCTGTGACCCGCGAGACGGTCCGGTCACAGTTCATGCATGTCAGCGAGAAAATCCGCCGCGTGATCGAGACGGGCGACGACTGGAAGGTCTGGGTCCTGTGCGACCGTGAGCCGGTCGAGACGTGGGTCGACGGCCATGTGGCGCTGCTCGGCGACGCCGCGCACCCGACGCTGCAGTACTATGCGCAGGGCGCCTGCATGGCGATGGAGGACGCGGTGTGCCTGGCCCACATGCTCGACGCGCACCGCGACGATCCCCACCGGGCACTCATGGGCTACCGGGACCTCCGGGTGGTCCGCACGGCACGCGTCCAACTCGGCTCGCGCGCGATCGGCGACCTGATGTTCCATGCTGACGGGGTGCATGCCCGCGTGCGCGACGAGATCATGAAGAGCCTGAGTACCGAGGACTATTACGACCGGATTGCCTGGCTCTACGGCGAGACCGGCCTGTCCGGGATCGCGAGCTGATGCGATGAGCGCACCGCACCCGGAAGACGACGCTGTCGGAGACGGTCCTGTCTTCGAGGGCGTGCTGGACATGCCGGGGCACCTGTTGCGCCGGTTTCAGCAGATCGCCGTATCGATGTTCCTGAAGGAGTGCCGCAATCTCGACCTGACTCCGCTTCAGTTCGCGGCAATGGCCGCCTTGCGTGACTGTGCGCCGGTGGACCAGGCGACACTGGGCGGCATGGTCGCGCTCGACCGCACGACCGTCGGCCTGGTGCTCGGCAAGCTCGAAGCCCGCGGTCTCGTGGCCCGCACAGTTTCCAGTCGCGACCGTCGTGCGCGGCTGGTCCGTCTTACGTCCGCCGGAGAAGACCTCGTGGATGCCGCGCGTCCGGCCGTCGAGAGGGTACAGGACCAGCTACTGGCGCCGCTGGCGCCGGAAGACCGGGCGCGGTTGGTGACCCTGATGCGTACGGTCGTTGACGCGCACAACGAGGAAAGCCGCGCACCCCTCAAGAGCTGATACGGTCCGTCTCAACCGGTCTGTTGGGCTGCGCGCGCCGCTCGAATATAATTCGGAAAGCACCACGATGGAGGTTGCGATGCGCACGATCGATATTTCCGCAGAAGACATGAAAAAACGGGTTTCGCGTTTCCGGGAACTGAAGCCGCTGCGCGCGGCCGAGAGTCTCGACATTCCCCAGGAGGCCAAGGACGTTATCTACTCGCGCGAGCTCCTGTCGGTGATCGGGCTCGAAGATTCCGAAACGCCGGTCAACCAGGGCGCGCCGATTGTCGGCGCGGGCGGTATCACGATGACCCACGCCAAATGCCCGCCGGGCACGGGTCCGTCGCTGCATGCCCACCAGCAGACCTACGAGACGTTCACGGTGATGAAGGGGCGCTTCGAGGTGACGTGGAACGACGACGGGGCGCAGCGGGTCGAACTGGATGAGTTCGACACCATCTCCGTGCCGCCCGGCGTCTGCCGCGCCTTCCGCAACATTGGTGACGAGGACGGTATCCTGCAGGTCATCATCAGTGGCGGTGTCCACGACATGACCGATATCGATTTCCCAAAGGCTACCGCCGAACAGCTCGCGTCCTATGGCGACGATGTGGTGAAGCAGTTCGAAGAACGCGGCATGACCTTCACGGCCGGCAAGAACGCCGACTGACGGGGGATTTTCAGCCTCCCGGCCGGCACTAATTGACCCGGATCAAGGTTTCCGCCCATGGATCGTCGCATCGTTGGAGAAATCCAACGATGGAGGTCCATATGTCCTACAAGACGATCTGCGCCGGGTTTCTCTACGGCGATCCGCGCAACGAATCCGTTCTCGATGCGGCGGTCCACCTGGCGGTGACACATGGCGCGCACCTGACGGGCGTCTACCTTGTTCCGCCACTCAACGTCCCGGTCTATGCCGCGATTCCACTGCCGAACGACATGGTCGGCTCGTACTACGAAGCGGCCGACAAGTCGGGCGATGCCTTTGCCGAGACCTTCGAGGCGCGCTGCACGCATGCCGGGGTCGACTCACGCGATTGGCGGGGGGACAACCGGACCGCGCTCGGGGTTCTGGAACAACAGGCCTCCGTCACCGACCTTTTCGTCCTCGCCCAGCACGGGACCGGGGACCATAGCTGGCTGATCGGCGAGGCGAGCATGCTCGTCGGCACGCCGATCGTCGCGGTGCCCGAGATGGGCACCTATAATGAGTTCGGAAAGACCATCCTGCTGGCCTGGGCGCCGCGGCGCGAATGCGCGCGCGCGGTACGCGATGCCATGCCGGCCCTGCAACGAGCAGACAAGGTCGTGGTCTTCCGGGGCGACGTGGAGGACGAATCCCTCGACTTCGGGATCGGTGCCTACCTGGCCCGGCACGGCGTGACCGCCGAGGTGAAGCATGTCACGACCGGAAGTGTCTCGATCGGCGATGCGATCCTCAACGCGGTCACTGACGAGGGGTGCGACATGATCGTGATGGGGGCCTACGGCCATTCGCGGGTGCGCGAGATGGCGTTCGGTGGTGCGACGCGGCATGTCCTCCAGCATATGACGGCGCCGACGTTGCTGTCGCACTGATGCGGCGGAGCGCGGGCTTGCGGCAGTCGGACGGATGACATCGCAGCCGGACGGCCCGCCGGCCCCCCTGCGCCGCACGCTAACCGAACCGATGCTGGTCTTTTACGGGATCGGCGTCACCGTCGGGGCCGGGATTTATGTGCTGACAGGTGCCGTGATCGCCTCGACCGGGCCGCTGGCCCCGGTCAGCTTCCTTGTCTCGGCGCTGCTTGCGGGACTGACCGCTCTCAGCTTCGCGGAGTTGTCCGTGCGGTTTCCGCAGGCCGCGGGGGAGGCGGTCTATGTGCGGCAGGGTATCGGCGGTGCCTGGCTAGCGCTGGTCGTCGGGCTCGGCGTGGTGTCGGCGGGCACGATTTCGTCGGCCGCGATCGTCCAGGGATTTGCGGGGTACGTCCGGGTCCTGCTGGACGTGCCCTATCCCGTCCTGATCGTCGGGGTGGTTGCGTTGCTGACGCTGCTGGCGATCTGGGGTATTCGCCAGGCCGTGACCGTTGCCGCCGTGCTGACCTTGATCGAGGTCGGCGGGCTCATTCTGGTGATCTGGGTGGCGCGCGATGCGTTCGGGCAACTGGGGGACTGGTGGGGCGCAGTGCGAAGCGGGTTTTCCCCGGGTGACGTTGCCGTCATTGGCTCGGGCGCGGTTCTTGCCTTCTTTGCCTTCATCGGGTTCGAGGACATGGTGAATGTCGCGGAGGAAGTCCGCGATGTCGAACGCGTGATGCCGCGCGCCATCATTGTCACGCTGGTGGTGACCACAGCGCTCTATGCGTGTGTCGCGCTTGTTGCGCTGCTCGGTGCGGGGGCGCTGGACATCGGGCGAAGCGATGCGCCTCTTGCCGACCTCTATGCGGAAGTGACCGGACGTTCGGCCCTTCCGGTGGTCCTGATTGGCACGTTGGCGATCATCAACGGCGCCCTGATCCAGATCATCATGGGCTCGCGGGTGATCTACGGGCTGGCCGTGCAGGGTGAGCTGCCGGCCGGACTGGCGCGCGTCCACCCGCGTTTCCAGACCCCGGACCGGGCCACCCTCCTGGTCGGCGTGGTCGTGGCGGCGGGCGCGCTTCTGCTTCCGCTGGAACTGCTCGCGCGTCTTGCGTCGCTGACGATCCTGTCAGTGTTCCTGCTGGTCAACGTGTCGCTCATCCGCCTGAAACGCCGTGCCGGACCGGAATCGTACCGGGGATTTTCCGTTCCGCTCGGGGTTCCGGCCGCGGGCGCGGTGGCGTGCGCCGTGCTGGTCGTGTTTCAGCTTGGCGTCTTCGCGCGCACGACGTTTGGCTGGACGGGTGGCTAGATATTCAGACTGACGACGTTGCTCTGATGGTCCGGCAGGACACTGTCGTCGACCATGTGGATGCACTCGACAGGAAGCTGGAACAGCGTGCCGTCCGGGTCCGACCAGAAGGCCGCGAGCCATGCGCTTGAGCGTGGCAGGCTGATTCGAATACGGTCGCATGCTTCCCGCCGGGCGACGGTCAGCAGCCCGCCGAGCAGCTCGCGTGCGACCCATTCACGCCGCGCGCGGTCGATAACGATCGCATCGCTCACGATCAGGGTGTCCTCGTTCGAGTGTGTTGTCTCGCGCTCGAGTGACGCAAGTCCCCGCATCATGCCGTTGCGCAGCGCCACCAGAACCCCCGGAATCCCGATGTCGTCGTGCTCGGATGCCGCCCGCCGTGTGGCAAAACGTCGCCAATCGTCCAGTGTGAGTGCCCGGTTCGCCTCGCGAACCAGCGGGAAAGCCCGGTCGACGTCGGCCAGGGTCAACGCCTGCGCTGTGATCGTCGGATTCATGGATCGTTGCGGGTTCCCGTCGAATTGCGACCTCGCTATCATAGAGGTGCGGATCTCAGACACTTTGATGTGTCTCAACTTTTCGCAAACATCGGATCCGCGCCCGAGCGCGGAGCCGAGAGCAAAAGCGGAACAGACATGCCGGGACCGTTCGACATGACGGAAAGCCAGAAAACGGCGGCGCCCAGCCATGCGCATCACCGTTGCGACCAGTGCGATGTGCGGCACAAGGCGATGTGCGCCGCGGTCGATGTAAAAGACAACGATCGCCTGTCGGCCATCGTCAGTCATCGCGACATTGCGCCGGGGCAGGTGATTTTCGAAGAGGGTGAGACCGCCGACTACGCCTACAATATCTCGTCCGGCGAGGTGCGGCTGTACAAGCTGCTGCCCGACGGCCGGCGGCAGATCACAGGGTTTCTCGCTTCGGGCGATTTTCTGGGGCTGGTCAGCGACGACGCCTACGCCTACGGTGCCGAGGCCATCACGCCGGTCGAGTTGTGCTGCATGCGCATGAACAATCTGGAGCGGCTGATTGCGGACATCCCGCCCGTGCGCGACAAGCTGCTCGACATGAGTCGCGACGAACTGGCCGCCGCGCAGGAACAGATGCTGCTTCTCGGTCGCAAGACCGCGCGCGAGAAGGTCCTGACCTTCCTGCTATCGCGCCACGATCATTCAGATTCGCAGGCGCCTGACGGGTCCGTTCACCTGCCGATGTCTCGCACGGATATTGCGGACTATCTCGGACTTACCATCGAGACCGTCAGCCGTACCTTTACCTCGTTGCGCGACGAAGGCCTGATCGAATTGCCGGATACGCACACGGTACGGTTTCCCGATCTCGAGACAGTTCGCGAGACCGCCGAAGCCTGGTAACCGCCCGGGATTGACCTGTCTCAACGCCGGGCGCGTTCCGGCTTGTTACTCCTGTCATCGAACCTCGGTTTTCGATCGACAGGAGGCCCGTCATGGCTTTGCGCAACATCCGCCTCGAACTGGCGCGCGATCACGATTTTCCCGACGGCAGCGTGGAACGCGGCTACGAGTTCGTCGCACCGCTGAACGCAGAGGGGCATCTCGATCAGGAGGAGTGGCGCGCGGTGAAGGGCGAATGCACGGTCCGCCGCTTCTGGCACAACGAACCCGACGAGCACGGTCACCTGATACACCGCGGGCGCGGCTGGGCGTTTCACTATGACGACGCTCCGGTCGACGACGACGAGCCGTTGTTCAAGCTCGACCGCCATACCCTGGTCGAGGGGGAGTATGTGTCGATCACCGAGCATGACGGTGTTCTGCGCACCTTCCGGGTCGTGCGGGCGCGCTAGGATTCGCGCCGGGTCGGCTCCGGCTTTTTCCGGTTCTCCAGGAAGATCGAGTAGTAGTTGCCCGCGAAGATCAGCGCGGCGCCGGCCAGTACGAGCAATTCGACGGATTCGCTGTAGAGCGCCGCGCCGACAACGACGATGAGCGGGAGCCGCATGAAGTCCATGGGCACGACGATGGTCTGATCGGCCAGTTGCAGGGCTTTCGCCGTGCAGTAGTGCGCGGACAGACCTGTCGCGCCGACGACCATCAGCCAGAACAGTTGCAAAAGATTTGGCGTGACCCACACGAACGACGCCAGCACGATTCCCAGCGGGAGCTGGATCAGCGACATATAGAGCAGGATCGTCATCGGCGAGTCGGTGCGGGTCAGGTACTTCGTCAGGGTCAGTGTGATCGCGAACCCGACCGCGGCCCCCAGCACGGCGAAGGCGCCCGGTTCGATGACCGCGAGCCCGGGCCGCAGGATCACCAGAATCCCGACGAAACCGAACACGACCGCGACGAGGCGACCCCGGTTCAGCCGCTCGCCGAGAAACAGCACCGCGAGGATCGTGGCCCAGATCGGCGTGGTGAACTCGATCGCGAAGACTTCCGCGAGCGGCAAGGCGATCACGCCGGTGATCCAGCCGAGCTGGGCTGCGAAATGCACCAGGTTGCGCCCAACCTGGATGCCGGGCCGGGCGGTGCGCCAGACCACCGGTCCGGCCATCAGTGCGAAGGGCAGCAGGATGACCAGCGCCCCGATGCTGCGGAACAGCATGATCTCGAAGCTGTGGATCTCGCCGGACAGTTCGCGCACGGCGACGGCCATCGTGGAGAACGAGAGCAGGGTCCCGGTCATCCAGAAGACGGCGCGGATGACAGGTGTCACCGGCGTTTTCGCAGGGTTCGTGTCGGCCATGAGTTGCTACTCCGGCGCGTGTGCCGCGCCGGGAAAACTAGGCCAGACGATCGATGCCGAGGTCGTCCGCCACTTTCGAGAGGTTCTCGAGCAGCGGGTCCGGCAACGGCACGCCCTGTTCGCGCCGTTCGGCGTAGGCGGCATGCGCCGACTCGCCCGGCAGGCGGACGCGGTCGACACCACCCATCGTCGCCGAGCCGCGCATCTCGCGGATGACGTTGTCGATTTCGGTCTTGAAGTCCGCCGGGTCCATGAAGGCAGAGATGTTGATCGCCAGATAGAACTGCCCGGTGTTGGTGACCGACGTCGCATCGGCGTTCATGTCCACCACGTTGGTGCCGAAGGTCGCGCCGTTGAGCGTGCCGCCGAGGATGCCGAAGATCAGCGCCAGGCCGTAGCCCTTGGGGCCGCCGATCGGCAGCAGGAAGCCGCTGTCCGCCTTGCTGGCGTCGGTCAGCGGCGTGCCGTCCCGCTTGATCATCCAGCCCTCGGGCATCTCGATGCCGCGCTGGGCGTAGACCTTGACCTTGCCGTAGGAGGTCACGGTCGTGGCCATGTCGAGAATGATCGCATCTTCTTCGTCGCCCGGGACCGACACCGCGATCGGGTTGGTCGACAGCAGCATGTCGGTGCCGCCCCACGGCGGCAGGTGGTTGGCGCTGCCGACAGCGACATACAGCCCGATCATGTCGTGCTCGAGCGCCATGTTCGAATAGACCGAGGCCGCGCCTGCGTGATTTGAGTGATGCAGTCCGACCCAGCCGACGCCGCAGGTTTTCGCCTTCTCGATGGCGGTTTCCGCCGCGCGCGCGACGCACAGGTGGCCCATGCCATTGTCGCCGTTGATCAGGGCCGTCGCGGCCAGTTCGCGCTCGACGGTCATGTTCGGCGTCGCGTTGAACCCGCCGGCCTTCAGGCGGCCGATATAGCCCGGCAGGCGGAAGATGCCATGGGAATCCTTGCCCAGCATGTCGGCCTCGGCCATCAGATGAGCGACCTTCGCCGCTTCGTCGTCAGGCAGGTTCACCGCGCGAAAACTTGCAGCCATGAAACTTTCGATCTGGTCGCGCGTGAAGCGCTGCATCGGCTTGGCGTCGTCAGGCATGGTGTTCTCCCCCGGAAAATCGTCTCTGCGTTGAGGCGGAAACATAGACCCTAAGGCGGTTCAGGGGGAGAGGGCGTACGCCTTTACTGTGATGCCGGGGTGGAAAAGGGCGGTGATCGTCAGGCGGCCGTGGCCATGTCGCGTGGCTGAGTCCGGTTTTTCGGGAACGTGATTTGGATGCGCGTGCCTTTCCCGACTTCGCTATCAATCAAGAGCGTGCCGTCGTGGATTTCGACCAGACGCCGGCTGAGCGGCAGGCCGAGGCCGGTGCCTTCGAACTGCCGGTCGAGCCCGCCATCGATTTGCGCGAAGGGCGTCATGGCGAGTGTCACCTGGTCCGGGTCCATGCCCATCCCGGTGTCTTCGATGGTGATCTCGATTTCGCCGTTGCGGGTCACCGATGCGCCGATACCGACAGTCCCGCCGCGCGACGTGAACTTAACGGCATTCTGGACGAGATTGTGGAGCGTCTGGCGCACGGCGCGTTCACCCGCGAGCAGGTACGGAAGATCGGCGGGCACGTCCACGGCTACATCGATCCTGCCGGTCTCGATCTCCGTCGCCTCGAGGTCCACGACCTTGTGGACTGCTTCGGCGATATCGATAGGCGAATCGTAGATTTCGTACTCCCCGGCCTCGATACGCGACAGATCGATGATGTTGTTGATGATCTCCAGGAGGCGGCCGCCTGATTCGTGAATATGGCCGGCAAAGTCCTTGTACTGGGGGTTCCCGATGTCCCCGAACATTTCGGATTTGAGCGCCTCCGAAAAGCCGATGACGGCATTCAGCGGCGTGCGCAATTCGTGGCTCATGGTTGCGAGAAATTCTGTCTTCATGCGGCTCGCGGATTCAGCTTCCACCTTCGCCCGTGCGAGTTTCCGGTTTCGATGCCGAATCAGCTTGAGAAGCCGATCCTGGCGGGTGACCATCAGCTTGAGGCCGAACAACAACGAGCCGATCAGGGCCAGCGCCCCGATGAGGACGGCGATCACCGCGGTGAAATGCTGGAGAACTTCCGTCGAACGGCCGCCTTCGACAGGGCCGCTCAGGAAGCCGGGAAGCGGTACGCTGACGGTTTGAATGCCGCGCACATCGCCGACCTTCCAGTCCGTGCGCGGGCTGAGGGGATGGCTGTTGTGGCAGGCCACGCAGCTTTCCTTCATTCGAACGGCCTGGGCGTAGCGCAGCTCGGAGCGCCCGTTGCGTTGCTCCACCCGTACGAATTCCGACCCCGTGCCCGTGTCGAGTGCCGTGAGTGCGTCGGCCTCGAAGCGGTCGCGCGCACCGCCTGTTTCCCGCCAGGGGAAGGGCAGGCCGCTGAGCAGGCGGAACTCACCGTCCTGATTGTTCAGCGCGACCTGTTCGCCGAGTTCGATCGTGAGCGTGGCGGGCAACGGGATGGCGCCGGACACGTCGTGATAGTTGTGGGTCACCGCCGCGCCGGCTTCGCGGGCGCGGGGGACCACGACGGACGAGTAGTAGGCGCGGATGGAACTGATCGCCCGGGAGTAGGACTGCGCGGCCTCGAGCGCGGTCGCCCGCCGGGTGCTGTCCATGATCGAGAGAATCTGGAAGGCCACCACAATCGCTGTGACCAACCCGAGGGCTGTCACGACCAAAATCGGACGCCGGGTCGTGTGCTCGAGTAACCTGGTCCAGAACATCCGGAATGACCTCTAAAGCCGGGCGCGGGATTGCGGCCGAAGTGGAGGTCAAAAAAATAGGCAGGCGACCTTTAAGAAACCCTTATTGCTATGACCCCTCCGGCGGTGTCGCGCCCGCCGGAATGGCTAGGCGCGGCCGGCCTTGGCGAGGATACGCTCCATGGTGCGCAGGACCGGTTTCTCGATCAGTTTGCCGTCGACCACGACCAGCCCCGAATCCGCTTCGGCGAAGGCCGCGACGACCTTCTCGGCATAGGCAACCTCTTCGGCGCCGGGCGAGAAGATGGCGTTTAAGTCCGCGATCTGGCGCGGGTGGATCGACCCCTTGCCGGTGAAGCCGAGCCGGGCGCTCGCCTCAGCCTCCCGACGCATACCCTCCGGGTCGCCGAGATCGAGCCACGGCACGTCGATGGCGTCGATGCCTGCACCGGCGGCTGCGTGCACCACCCGCGAACGGGCATAAAGCAGCGGCTCCCAGCCGTAGGCGCAGCGCAGGTCGGCCGCGAGATCGACTCCGCCGAACAGCAGCGAGTCCACCCGCTCGCTGGCTTTTGCGATTTCCCACGCGGCTTCGAGGCCGGGGTTGGTCTCGATGATAATCTGCAGCCGCGTGGCGTGGCCCGCGCCCGCAAGGGCTTCGTCGACGCGCCGGACTTCTTCCGGGGCGTTGATCTTGGGCAGCATCAGCGCCGGGGGCGGGGTCTCACTATCGAGGACAGCGGCGAGGTCGGCCTCGCCCTCGGGCGTGCCGAGCATATTGATCCGCACGATCCGCTCGACCCCGTCATCGGCCTGCGGCTCGGCGAAGATCGCCAGCATGTTGGTGCGCGCCTGGTCCTTGTGGTGGGGTGCGACCCCGTCCTCCAGCTCGACGCAGACGATGTCCGCGCCGGAGGCCAGCGCCTTGGGGAACATCGCCGGGTCGGTGCCGGGCGAGAAGATGAAGCTGCGGCGGGACTGGACCGCTTGTGTGTTTGCGGCGCGGTCGGTCATCGGGAGGCTCCAGCGTCGGGCGGAATCGAATAGGTGCCGGTCGCGTGTGCCACCGGGTCGTCCAGGCCCTCGGAATAGATGGTGACTTCCACCACCGCCAGCCGCTTGCCGAGCTTGATAACCCGGCAGTCCGCGACGAGGTCCGCGGCCTCCGGCTTGCGCAGGAAATTGATGTTCAGGTTCGTGGTCACGGCGAGCGCGACCTCGCCGATGGCGCCGAGCACGGCGGCGTACATGCCGTAGTCGGTGAGGGCCATCATGGCCGGGCCGGAGATGGTGCCGCCGGGTCGGGTGAGCGTGTCGTTGTAGGGCAGGCGCACGCGCGCCGTGCCGTCGCCGATGTCCTCGGCATGGCAGCCGTTGTCGGCGGCGAGCGGCAGCTCGCGCCGGGTCAGTTCGTTGAAGGTCTCGACGGAAATGCCGGGCATGGTGGCGTCCACAGGTCTCACGGGTTGCGCAACCTAGCGCGCCGGGTTTCTGGCGCAAAGTCACCATGCTAACGTCCGCCCGCCGCGCAGTACGGCAGACCAACAGAACTCGGGGAGTGTATCGAAATGCTGAACGTGGCCGTCGTCGGACTGGGCTGGTGGGGACAACATGTCTCGCGCGTGCTGAAGAGCAGCCGCAAAATCAATGTCGTACGCGGGATCGAGATGATGCCCAATGCGGCGACGCGCAAGCTGGCGAAGGCGGTCGGGTTCGAGTTGTCGAAGGACTATGCCGACGCGCTCGACGACCCGAATGTCGACGGCGTGATCCTGACGACGCCGCACTCGACCCACGAGGACCTCGTGCTGCGCGCGGTAAAGGCGGACAAGCAGATCTTCTGCGAGAAGCCGCTGTCGCTGACGGCGGCGAGCGCCAAGAAGATGGTCCGCGCCTGCGCGAAGAAGGACCTGGTGCTCGGGCTCGGCCACGAGCGCCGCTACGAGACGGCGATGGAAAAGCTCGCCGACATGGTGGCGAAGAAGGAGCTCGGCACCATCCTGGCCGTGGAGGGCAACTTCTCCCACGACAAGTTCAAGCCGATGAAGAAGGACAACTGGCGCGGCAACCCTAAGGACGCGCCGGCGGCCGGCTGGACGGGCATGGGCGTCCACCTGACGGACCTGCTCATCAGCATGCTCGGCCCGATCCAGCAGATCCGCGCGATCTCCGACCGCCGGGTGCTCAACCTGCCGTCGGGCGATGTCGCCTCGACCCAGTTCACCTTCAGGGACGGGACCATGGGCACGATCAACGTGATCTCCGCCACGCCGTTTTATGGCCGTCTGACGGTCTTCGGCGACAAGAAGTGGGTCGATATCCACGAGATGGCGCACCCGGAAAACCCGGGCGACACGCACATGTATATCGGCACGCCCGACGGCAAGCGCCAGCGCCGGGTCTACAAGCCGCGCGACACGGTGAAGATGAATTTCGAGGCCTGGGCCGATGCGGTCGCGGGCAAAAAACAGTACCGCTTCAACGACGAGGAACGCATCGCCAACGTGGCGGTGCTCGAGGCGCTGTCGATCTCGACGAAGACCGGCAAGCCCGAGCGGGTACGCAACTAGCAGCCCATGGCCGGAGACGCGGCATGAAGTTCGGACTGTTCGGCGGCGCGTCCTCGCGCCGGGGCGGCGTGGCGCGTGACAGCACCCAGGGCTACCGGGACTTCATCGACTATGTGGAGGAGGCCGAGGATCTCGGCTACCACTCGGTGTTCCTCGTCGAGCATCACTTTACGGGCTTCGGGCAGGTCTCGGCCTCGCTCAACCTGCTGACGTATCTCGCGGCGCGTACGACGCGGATGCGTCTCGGCACGGCCGTGGTCGTCCTGCCCTGGCATAACCCGGTGCTGCTGGCGGAGCAGGCGGCGACGGTGGACCTGCTGTCTGGCGGTCGGCTCGATTTCGGGGTCGGCAAGGGCTACCGCGCCAACGAATTCCACGGCTTCAACGTGAAGGCCGACCACGCGCAGCAACTGTTCCTCGAATCCCTCGACGTGATCCGCCGCGCCTGGCGGTCCGAGGAGCGCTTCACCCATATCGGCAAGCACTGGACGTTCCAGGATATCGTGGTCGAGCCGCCGCCGATCCAGCGGCCCCATCCTCCGCTGTGGCTGGCGGCGGGCAGCCCGGAGGGGCTGAGGTGGGCGGCGGAAAACGAGTTCAACCTGCTGCTCGACCAGATCGCGTCCTTCGACCGGATTTCGGAGCGGTTCCAGGTCTATCGCGACGCCGTTGAGGCGGCGGGGCGCACCTTCGACCCGATGAATGTTGCGGTGGCGCGCGCGCTGCATATCACCCGCACCGACGCCGAGCGCGAGGAAGCGCACCAGCAGCGCTCGCGCCTGCTCAGCGGCATTTCCCGCCTGTCGCGTATCCGCGAGGGCGGCGGGCCGCAGTCGACCATGTTGCAGTACAACGACACCCGCCTGGCGACCGAGGAAGGCGCGCTGATCGGTCCGCCCGAGGAGATCGCCGACCGCCTGAACCGGATGCGCGAGCAGGGCATCGAATACGTGCTGCTGATCGACATCACCGGGTCGCGCGATTCGCTCCGCGCCTTCCGCGACGAGGTCATGCCGAAGGTGGGATAGAAAAAGGGCCGCACAACCGTGCGGCCCCTTCGCGGTCTTCGATGAGGCTGTCGCCTACTTGGACTTGCCGTCCCAGCTCACGACCTTGTTCTTGTGCTCGCCCAGGCCCTCGACGCCCATGGTGATGACGTCGCCCGGCTTCAGGAACTTCGGCTTCGGCTTGATGCCGAGGCCGACGCCCGACGGGGTGCCGGAGTAAATCACGTCGCCCGGGTGCAGGGTGATCATCTTGCTGAGATAGCTGATGATATCGGCGCAGGAGAAGATCATGTCCTTGGTGGTCTCTTCCTGCATGCGCTCGCCATTGACGTCGAGCCACACATCCAGGTTCTGCGGGTTCTTGATCTCGTCGGTCGTGACCAGCCACGGCCCGAGCGGCGCGAAGGTATCGGAGCTCTTGCCCTTCACCCACTGTCCGCCGCTCTCGATCTGGAACTTGCGCTCGGAGACGTCGTTGCCCGCGGCGTACCCGGCGACGTATTTCAGCGCATCCTTCTTGGTGACGTACTGCGCCTTGCGGCCCATCACGAAGCAGAGCTCGACCTCCCAGTCGCCCTTTTTCGAGCCCTTCGGCAGCACGATCCGGTCGTTCGGGCCGGTCAGCGGACAGGTCTTGGTGAAAAGGATCGGCTCGGCGGGAATCTTCATTCCGGCTTCCGCGGCGTGCTTGGCGTAGTTCAGCCCGATGGCGAACACGCGGCGTTCCACGACCGGCGGGCCGAGGCGCGGGCGGCCCTTGACGATCGGCAGGCGCTTGGGGTCGCGTTTGCGGATCGCGGCGAGGCCGCGCGGCGAGAGCACGTCCGGCGTGATGTCGTCGATGACCTTAGACAGGTCGCGAATTTTGCCGTCGTCGTCGAGCAGGCCGGGCTTTTCCTTGCCGGCCGGTCCATAGCGCAGAAGTTTCATGGGTTTTTCCTCCCCCTAATTTATTCGCAATGCATCGGGCCGCGAGGACCCCATTGTTGTTCAAGGCGCGTGTTGTACCCCGGCACGCCGGGCTTGGGAACAGGGGGATTGGCGCGGCGTCGGCGCCGAAGGCGCTATCGAAAGTTGTCGAGATTGAGGTCGATGCTTTTGCCGAGCCACATGGCGTGGGTCGAGTGATCGGCCAGGTCGTCGCCCGTCTCAGGGTGCAGGAGGATGTTCAGGCCGCGCCGGTTCAGCGCAAGCCAGGGTACGAAATCCGGGAAGATTTCCGGTGCGAACGCCACCTGATACATCCACACCGGGTGCGGCCCGACGGGCTTGTCGTGCCAGCGGCCAAGGACGGTTTCGAACTTCGCGTCGATGTCCTCGCGCAGCGCTTTTGCATCCGCTTTTGTCTCCGCGTCGTAATAGACGTGGGCATGATATCCGGTGATCGAGCGAGGGTCGTTGAGCATGGCATCAACCTAGTACGGCGATCCGTACGGTCAACCGGGATCGTAATTCCGGGCACATTTTCCCGAGTTTCAGTTGACGGCCCGAGAACCGGCTTGTTTTACTCCGGCGCGACTGCCACGCGCGGACCCTCGGTCCGGGTGTGAATGATTCCGCGGCCGGGGCGATGAAGCGTCGGCGCGTGAATGCGTTTCGGAACCGCGGTCGGACGGAACGCAGGCGCCAGCAGGAGAAGCGCCGTGACAGCTTCCGGTTCCGATCCGGCCATCCTGGACGCGCATCCGCGCGACCGGGACCAGATCCTCGAACACTTCAATTGGGTACGGGGCGAAACGGAACGGCTGGCCGCGCCGCTGTCTCCGGAGGACCAGGTCGTCCAGTCGATGCCGGATGCCAGCCCGACCAAGTGGCATCGTGCGCACATGACGTGGTTCTTCGAGACCATGATCCTGTCGTCCTTCGCGGCGGGCTACGAACCGATCGATCCGCACTTCACGTTCCTGTTCAATTCCTATTACGACGCCGTCGGCGCGCGGCATCCGCGCCCGGAGCGCGGGTTGCTGACCCGGCCGAGTGCCGACGAGATCGCGGCCTACCGTGCGCATGTGGACGCGGGGATGCGCGCGTTTATCGTCGATGCCGACGCCGATACCTGGACGCAGGCCGCACCGCTGATCGTGCTGGGCCTGCACCATGAGCAGCAGCATCAGGAACTGATCCTGATGGATATCCTGCATGCGTTCTCGTTCAACAGCGTCGCGCCAGCCTACCAGGCCTACCGCGCCGCGACGGCTCGCAAGGCACCTGATCTTCGCTGGTTCGACCATGACGGCGGTCTGGTGGAGATCGGCCATGCCGGTCCCACCTTCGCCTTCGACAATGAAGGTCCACGCCACAAGGTGCACCTGCAACCGTTCCGCCTTGCCTCGCGGCTGGTGACGAACGCCGAGTGGAAGGAATTCATGGCCGACGGCGGTTACGCGCGGCCGGAGCACTGGCTGTCCGACGGCTGGGCCGCGGTCGGCGAGTACGGCTGGACCGCACCGCTCTACTGGCAGGAGGTCGACGGCGTCTGGATGGAGATGTCCCTGTCGGGGCTGCAGCAACTCAATGACCAGGCCCCGGTCTGTCATGTGAGCCTGTACGAGGCGGATGCTTACGCGCGCTGGGCGGGCAAGCGCCTGCCGCGCGAGGAAGAGTGGGAAACGTTCGCCGCGGACCAGCCGGTCGAGGGCAATTTCCTGGGCACCGGCCTGTTGCGCACGGCCCCGGCGTCCGGCGACGACAAAGATCGGCCGGAACAGATGTTCGGTGATGTCTGGGAGTGGACCCAGAGCGCCTATAGCCCATATCCCGGGTTCAAGCCCGTGACGGGCGCGGTCGGCGAATACAACGGGAAGTTCATGGCCAATCAGTTCGTTCTGCGCGGCGGCGCGTGCGTGACCCCCGAGGGGCATACGCGCGCGACCTACCGCAACTTTTTCTACCCCGCGATGCGCTGGATGTTCTCGGGAGTCCGGCTGGCGGACGACCGATGAACGACGTCGGCGTCGCGGCGTTGGGGCCGCTCCACGACTATGTCGAGTACGACCATGCGAGCGACAACTTCCTCGCCGATGTGCTCCATGGTTTGCGTCAGCCGCAGAAAAAGCTGTCGAGCAAGTATTTCTACGACGAGCGGGGATCTCAGCTTTTCGACCAGATCTGCGAACTGCCGGAATACTATCCGACGCGCACCGAAATGGCGTTGCTGCGCAGCATCTCGGGCGACGTGGCCGAACTGGTGGGCGACGGCGCGACCGTGATCGAGTTCGGCAGCGGGTCGAGCACCAAAATTCGTATTTTGCTCGACGCGCTTGAAGATCCGCGCGCCTACGTGCCTGTCGATATCTCGCGCGATCACCTGCTGGCGTCCGCCAAGGACCTTGCCGATGCGTATCCCGACCTCCAGGTGGTCCCGGTCTGTGCCGACTACACCAAGCCGTTCGACGTGCCGGAGATCGAGGGCGAGAAGGTGCGCGCCGGTTTCTTTCCGGGATCGACCATCGGGAATTTCACCCGCAACGAGGCCGTGTCGTTTCTCCGAGCCGCGGCGAGTGACGTGGGCCACAACAACGGCCTGCTGATCGGCGTCGACCTGCGCAAGGACGAGGACATCCTGCGCGCGGCTTATAACGATGCCGCCGGCGTGACGGCGGCTTTCAACCTGAACCTGCTGGAGCGGATCAACCGCGAACTGGACGGCACCTTCGACGTCGATGCATTCACCCACGACGCGCGCTGGATGCCGGAGCCCGGGCGGATCGAGATGCACCTGGTGAGTGATCGCGACCAGTCGGTCGAGGTCGGCGGCGAGAGTTTTGAGTTTGCTGCGGGAGAATCGATCTACACCGAGGATTCCCATAAATACGACATCGCCGGGTTCCAGGCGCTGGCCGCCGAGGCCGGCTGGCGCGCCGTCCAGCAATGGACCGATCCGGACGAGCTGTTCTCGATTCACTTGTTGCGGGTGGCCTGAACCCCCGTCGTCGCGAGGAGGCCAAAGGCCGACGACGCGATCCAGAGCCTTGGGTATCGCTCTGGATTGCCGTGCCGCTGCGCGGCTCGCAGTGACGGATAACTAAGGGCGGTGCTCGCTGCCGACGGCGTCAGCGATGTTGGCGTACCCGCCGCGTTCGAGTTCTTCCGCCAGATGGTGCTTGATCGCCTGGATGAGCCCCGGGCCTTCGTAGACCATGCCCGTGTAGAGCTGGACCAGCGACGCGCCGGCCCGAATCTTCGTCCAGGCATCAGCCCCCGACATGATCCCGCCGACGCCGACCAGCGGGACCTCGCCGCCGGTCATCGCGTAGACCTTGCGCAGCATCTCGTTGGCCATCTCGAAGAGCGGTGCGCCGGACAGGCCGCCGCGTTCGTTGATGTGGCCGCTGCTTAGGCCCGCCGGGCGTTGGGTGGTGGTGTTGCACACGGTGATCGCATCGATCCCGGCCGTGCGCATCACGTCAATGAGTTCCGCGAGGTGATCGTCGTCGATGTCAGGCGAGAGCTTGCCGAACATCGCCGGGTGCGCGTCGGATTGTTCGCGCGTGGCGTTCAGTCGCGCGAGCAGGCCCTCGAGGGCCTGCGGGTCGAGGAAGACCTGCCCGTTGGCGCTGTTCGGGCAGGAAATGTCGATGGTCAGGAAATCAGCGACCGGCGCAAAGCGCTCGACAAGCATGACGAAGTCCTCGGCGGGCTCCGGGCTGTCGCCGTTAGCGGCAAGGTTCACGCCCAGCGGCGTGTTCCCCGTATTGAGCCCGGACAGGCGGGCGTGAACCCGGTCCGCGCCGTCATTGTTGAAGCCGAGCCGGTTGATCGCAGCCCGATCCTCGGCGAGGCGAAACAGTCGTGGGCGCGGATTGCCATGTTGCGGGCGCGGGGTGACCCCGCCGACTTCGACGAAACCAACTCCGAGCCGACGCACGCCGTTCACGGCGACGGCGTTCTTGTCGAATCCTGCGGACACGGCGACCGGGTTCTCGAATTCCATACCCATCAGGGATTGGCCCAGCGCGGGAATGTCGTCGGCGCGCTCGCGCGGCCCGAAGCCGGACGACAAGCCCTGGAGCGCGAGCCCGTGGGCCGTCTCTGCCGGCAGGTGCCGAAGCGCGGCGGTGGTGATCTGGTGCAGTGTGCTCAAAACGCTGCGAACCTAACCCACGCAACGGTGGCGCGGGAAGGCTCGCGGCGTTAGCCGCCGGACGACTTTCAGGAGGCCGACGCTCAGGAGGTCGACGCCAGGCGGACCGGGGTGCCGCCTGCCAGCATCTCGTTCAGCTTGCGTTTCGCGACCTGCAGTTCGGCCGGCTGGAGCTTCCGGGTCACGATCTCGAGCAGCATACCGGCCTGCTCGTTGCCCTGACGGGCCGAGAGGGCGGCCCAGGCATATGCCTGCGCGAAATCCTGGGTCACCGCGCGGCCGCGGGCGTAGGCACGGGCGATACGCAACTGCGCGCCCGAGTTGTGCTTGGCCGCAGCTTTGCGCCACCAGGCGAGGGCCTCGGCGTGGTCGGCGCGATACAACAGGCCACTCGCGTAGAAATCGCCGAGCTTGACCTGTGCGTCTGCGAGGCCGCCGTCCGCCGCCTTGCGGATAAGGGCATAGCCGGCGTCGGGGTCGTAGGTGCCGATCAGGCCGTTCAGCATCGTCGTGCCGAGGAGCAATTGAGCGTGGGCGTGGCCGGCGTCGGCGGCGCGTGTGAGCCAGCGCGCAACATGCGCCGGGCTTTCGGGCACGGCGGGGTCGGTCAGCAGAACTTTCGCCGCGCGATACTGCGCGTCAGTGTTGCCGTGATCCGCCGCCAGCGAAAGCAGCTTCAGAGCGCTCAGGCCGTCCCTGTGCACGCCGTTGCCGTCCTGGAACTTCCGGCCCATCAGATATGCGGCGTCAGCGATGGCTCTGCGCGCTGCCCGCTCGGCGCTGACGCCTTTTTTGTTCATCTGGCTGAGGACGACCTGGGCCGGGCGATAGTTTTTGGCGGCCGCTTTCTCGAACCACGCGCGCGCGGTTTGTTCATCCTGCACCATACCCTTGCCGAACAGGTGCATCGTACCGCGCAGCCACTGGGCCGCCGGGTCGCCCTTTTCGGCGTCCGGCACGATGGCTTCCTGTGCGGCGACGTAGTTGCGGTCGACGTAGTGCACGAAACCTTCGCCGAATTCGGCCTGTGCCGGGGTAATCGCGGCGATGCCGAGAGTGAGAACGGCGGCGGCGGCGAGGGGCTGCCGGCGCTTCAGCTTCGTCACGGTCTGCGAGGTTTGCGTGTTCATTGTTCGAGCCATCAGTTCGTTTCCGATGGTTCAAACATGATCGTTCTTTGGCCCGGGCGCTGTGACCGCGCTCACAGGGGGCGCGTTTTTTCGATTTTTTTGCTGACCGGCGCGTTCGTGCGGGTAGGTAACCCCCTGATTTAACGAATAAATCGAGAGAATAGAGTTTTAGCGGATTCAGCCGGACAAGCGCTTTCTCAGGAGTTCGGGGCGTTACCCGAGGTCAGCCGGGGTGCTATTTTGGCATCGACCTCCCGGTCCGCGCGCGCGGCCTCCTCCGGCCGCAGACGCAACAGCAGTTTTTCGCGCAGATCGGCCGCGTAGCTGTTGCCCTGCAGGGCGGACAACGAAGCGAGGATATAGGCGCTTACGTAGTTCCGTTCCGTCCCGTGGCCGCGCGCATAGGCACGGGCCAGCCGGAGTTGCGCGTCGGGATTGAACTGTTCGGCCGCCTTGCTCCACCAGGCAAACGCCTGTTCGTGATCCGGCCGGCCGCCGAAGCCGTCATTGTAGAGATCGCCAAGCCTGACCTCTGCGCTTGCCAGGCCTCTCGCGGCTGCCTTTTCGATCCACTCGCGCCCGGCTTCCGGGTCGTAGCTGGCGCCCAGGCCCGTCAGCATCGTGCTGCCCAACAACAGCTGCGCTTCCGCGTGACCGGCCTCCGCGGCCTGCAGCAGCCAGCCTTCGGCGCGTTCGGGGTCCGCCGTGACGATCTCATCAGTCAGGAGGATGCTTGCGCCCAGGTACTGGGCATCGGCATTGCCGTCGTCCGCCGCGACGGTCAGCCATTTCAGCGCGTTCTTGCCGTCCTTGACTGTGCCTTCGCCGTAATAGAACTGGCGTCCGAGCAGATAGGCGGCGTCGGCGTAGCCCTGTTCGGCCGATAGCCTATAGAGGATGTGGGCTTCGTCGGCGTTGCGGTCGCCGCCGATCCCTTCTTCGAACATGCGTCCGAGGACAGCCTGTGCCGGCGGGTAGTTTGCGGATGCGGATTTCTCGAACCACCGCCGTGCCGCTTCCGGGTCTTCGGCAACGCCCTGTCCGAGCAGGTACATGGTTCCGAGGAGCCATTGGGCGGCCGGGTTTCCGAGCTCCGCATCGGGTTCCGCCGCCCTGAGCGCAGCGGGATAGTCTTTCTCGACATACTTGTCGAAGGCATCGCTGAAACCCGCATGCGCAACAGGCACGCCCAGCAACAGCCCGCAGATGGCACCGCAGACCAAAAGGCGTCTGATCCCACGAGCATCGCCGCCATGGCGAGAGCGGTACATAGTGAACCTCCCCAGACGCCGCGCAACGCACGCAGCGGTATCTCCCCCAGCAAATTTAGCAGATGAATTTTTCGGGTCCACTTGCCTCTCGCGCCTTGCCGATTTGCGGACGTTCACACGAGTTGCGCCACGAAGACTGTGATCGCGCGCACAGCCAGCGCCAGGTTTTCATCTTCCGTGTGGCCGGATCTCTTGCGGGGCACCAGGGAGTGATCGCCGTCGGGAATCCATTCGATCTCGACGGGCCGTGTCAGGCGATAGCCCTCGACGTCTGCCGGCGTGCCGAACGTATCGCGTTCGCCCTGGACGATGAGGGTCGGCCGGTTGGCTTTCCGAAGGGGCTCCAGCCGCGTTTTCTCCGGTTTCCCTGGCGGATGAAACGGATAACCCAGACAAACGACGCCCCCGATCCGGGCCGGCGCGTCCGGCAGGGCGGCGAAGGTCGCGGCAGCGCGTCCGCCCATCGACTTGCCGCCGATCACGAGCGGTCCGGAGTGCTGCCCCAGCGTTTCAAGCGTTTCGGCCCAACTTTCGAGAAGCTTCGGCATCCGGTCCGGTCCGCGCCGGCGCCCATCCTCGCGGCGTTTGGCCATGTAAGGGAACTCGAAGCGCACGCACCGCATTCCCGCATCGGCGATGCCGGCGGCGATCGTGTTCATGAAGGGGGTGTCCATCGGGGCGCCCGCCCCGTGGGCGATTACGACGGTTGCCGCGCCCCTTGCCGGCCCGTCGATCAGCATGGAGGCCGCCCTAGTCGTGGGGCGTCAGTTGCACCACGGACGACTTGTTGATGAGCCGCACCTGGCCGTTGTCGTCCACGAGCGGGAAGAACGGGTCGGGCGAGTTCATCAGGTCCTGGATGCGCGTGGTCGCCTCCACGAACACCTGTCCGCGGAACTGCGAGCCGTCCTGGAGCGAGACGTCCGCGGTGACGCGAACTTTCGGCACTTTGGGGAAGCGGATAGCCATCGTCTTTCCGGGTCCATAGAGTTCGTCGCGCGCACGATGCGGGCGATGCTTTGCTATGGTGCCTTTGAAACGGTTTAGGAGTGGTAAATGTCGGCATCCGACTTGACGTCCCTGAGTGCCCGCGCGGCGGTGGAAAAACTGAAATCCGGCGAAATCAGCCCGCTGGATCTGATCGACGCCGCCGAAGAACGGATTGCAGCCGTCGACCCCGCTGTCAACGCATTGCCAACGCTCTGCCTCGATCAGGCCCGTGACGCCGCCAGGGCGCTGAAGACACCCGACGACCCGGGCCCCGGATGGCTGGGCGGCCTGCCCATCGTGGTGAAAGATGTGACGGAGGTCGCCGGGGTGCGCACAACCCACGGCTCGCCGATTTTTGCCGATCATATCTCCGAGCGCGACGACCTGTCCGTCGAGATCCTGAAACGCAACGGCGCGATCGTGATCGGCAAGTCGAACACGCCGGAATTCGCGGCCGGCGCGAACACGTTTAACGAAGTATTCGGCAAGACGCGCAACCCGTGGAACACCGATACGACCTGCGGCGGCTCGTCCGGCGGCGCGGCGGTTGCCGTGGCGACGGGCATGTCCTGGCTGGCAACGGGTACGGACCTGGGCGGGTCCCTGAGAACCCCGGCGAGCTATTGTTCGGTGGTCGGTCTGCGCCCGAGCCCGGGCCGGGTGGCGGCGGGACCGGGGCGCGATCCGTTCCAGAGCCTGTCGATGAACGGGCCGATGGCGCGCAATGTCGGCGACGTGGCGCTGATGCTCGACGCGGAAGCCGGGCAGGACCCGCGTTTTCCGTTGTCGCTTGCCGCGCCCGCCGAGCCGTTTCAGGCTGCGGCCGCCGCGCCGCGCGCACCGGGACGCATCGGGTTCACGCCGGACCTGGGCATCGGCCCCGTCGATCCGGAGGTCGCAGAAATTTGCCGTGCCGCTACGGCGCGCTTCGCCGACGCCGGGTCGGCCGTCGAGGATTCCTGTCCCGATTTCTCCGGCGCGCTGGAGACGTTCCAGACGCTGCGCGCTGCGGCCTTCGTGGTGAACCGCGCACCCCTGCTGGAGAACCATCGCGACAAGATGAAGCCCGAAATGATCTGGAATATCGAGAAGGGTATGAAACAGACCAGCGGCGATATCTCCGAGGCGCTCGCGGCGCGCGGCGCGCTCTACGGCCGGGTCGCGGCGTGGTTCGAGAATTATGACGTGCTCGCCGCGCCGGCGGCGATCGTGCCGCCGTTCGACGTCGATATCCGCTACGTGGAGAAGGTCGGAGATCATGAGTTCGCCAACTATGTCGACTGGCTCTACATCACCTTCGCGATCACGCTGACGGGGTGCCCGGCAATCTCGGTGCCGTGTGGGTTCACCGAATCCGGCCTGCCGGTCGGCCTGCAACTGGTGGGACGCCCCCGCGGCGAGGCTGAGCTGCTTGGCTATGCTGCCAAATTCGAGGAAATGAGCGGCCTGGCCGACCTGGTCCCGATGGATCCGCGCGGCGGTTCGTGATTTTGCTGCGCACTTTGTTGCGCAGCAAAATCATACACAGGTATGCCCTTTTTCCGGCTGTTTTTCGGGTGTCTCGATCGCTCTGATTCGCCGGAAGCTACGGAAAACAATGAATATTTGTTTTGAAACAACGATTTGCTGTTTCTGTAACAAGGGCTTGCGTTTCGGGGTTGTGCGGCGCACCATGTTTTGCATCGCACAATTCTGAAGGACATTCCATGTCAGTTGATGTCGTCGAGCCGACCGTCCAGGTGGCTGCCAACACCGCGCCCAGCCCGATCGAAGAGCTGAGCGGTTTCTTTTTCGAGGATCTGGAAGTCGGCATGACTGCCGCGTATGCGCGGACCATCGGGCCGGCCGATCTGGTCATGTTCGCCGGCATGTCGGGCGACACCAACCCGATGCACCTGAACGAGGAATATGCGCAGCAGACCATGTTCGCGGGCACCATCGCTCACGGCATGCTGTGCTCGAGCTTCATTTCGACCGTGGTCGGTACTCGCCTGCCGGGGCCGGGCTGCGTGTATGTGAGCCAGACGCTCAAGTTCAAGGCGCCCGTGCGCCCTGGCGATACGGTCACGGCGCGCGCGACCGTCACGAAGCTTATCCCCGAGAAGAGCCGTGCCGTTCTCGAGACCATCTGCACGGTCGGCGAGAAGGTCGTGATCTCGGGCGAAGCCGAAGTCCTCGTCCCGCACCGCGACTGACGAGGCTGGCGGGCGGCACTCCTGCTACCAGCGGGGCACGGGGTCGCCCGCTCCATGACGGCCCGCTCTTGATCGCCCGGAGCGCGCCGGGTACACCCCGCGTCCATGCGGATCTTTCGACATTTCACCGGCGTGCCCGAGGCCGACAGGGGCGCCGTGGTGGCGCTGGGCAACTTCGACGGGTTGCACCGGGGACACCAGCACGTCATCGGGACGGCGCGCGACATCGCGCGTACCGATGGGCGCAAGTTCGGGGTGCTGACCTTCGAGCCGCATCCGCGCACTTTCTTTGGCAAGGAAACCGAGCCGTTCCGCCTGACCACCTTCCGTATCAAGGTCCGTGAGCTGCAGGCGCTCGGCGTCGACGTTCTGTTCGTGCTGAGGTTCGACGAGGGGATCGCCCATCGCCCGGCCGAGAGTTTCGTCAAAGATATCCTTCACGACGGGATCGGCGCGTCACATGTTGTGGTCGGCTACGATTTCGCTTTTGGTGCCGGGCGCGAAGGGAATTCGCAATTCCTGGCGTCGCGCGGGGAGGAACTCGGCTTCCGCGCGACGGCTGTCGGCGCCGCGAAAGACGAGGTCGAGGAAATCTACTCCTCGACCCTGATCCGCAAATACCTGCAGAACGGCCAGCCCCAGCGCGCCGCCGCGCTGCTCGGCCATCTCTGGGAGGTCGAGGGACGGGTGCGCATGGGCCAGCAACTCGGCCGCACCATAGGTTTCCCGACGGCCAACGTGGATCTGGGGAACTCGATCCGGCCCGCGCGCGGTGTCTACTCGATCCGCGCCGGGCTGCGCGGCGAGGACGGCATTCGCTGGTATGACGGGGTTGCGAACCTCGGAGTGCGGCCCACCGTCGACGGCGACGGGCTGGTGCTGGAGGTCAACCTGTTCGATTTCGAGGGCGACCTGTACGGGCGCTACCTTCGGGTCGCGTTCGTCGACTACCTTCGGCCGGAAAAGAAGTTCGACGGGCTCGATGAATTGAAGGCCCAGATTGCCGAAGACGCCCGCCAGGCGCGCGACCTGCACATGGCGCGCGCGCTCGGGGCCGGGGATTTCATCGGCGAAGACATGTAGCGCGTCGCCCGCGGCGGTTGCCGTGGCCCTGCGGGGGTTCTATAAGCCGCGCGTTGTTCAGGAACAGAACATGACCATCGATTACAAAGACACCGTCTTCCTGCCGAAGACCGAATTTCCGATGCGCGCGGGGCTTCCCAAGAAGGAGCCGACCCTGCTTGCGCGCTGGGCGGAGCTCGACCTGTTCACGCGCCAGCGCAAGGAATCGGAAGGCCGCGAGCCGTTCATCCTGCACGACGGCCCGCCCTACGCGAACGGTCATCTGCATATCGGCCACGCGCTGAACAAGATCCTGAAGGATGTCATCAGCCGGTCCCAGCAGATGATGGGCCGCGATTCCAACTATGTGCCCGGCTGGGACTGCCACGGCCTGCCCATCGAGTGGAAGATCGAGGAGCAGTACCGCGCCGCCGGCAAGAACAAGGACGAGGTGCCGATCCTGGAGTTCCGCAAGGAATGCCGGGAGTTTGCGGCTCACTGGATCGACGTGCAGTCCGACGAATTCCAGCGCCTCGGCGTGCTCGGCAACTGGGACGACCCCTACACGACGATGAACTACCGCGCCGAGGCGCAGATCGCCCGCGAGATCGCCAAGTTCGCGATGAACGGCGGGCTGTATCGCGGTGCGCGCCCGGTGCTGTGGTCGGTGGTCGAGAAGACCGCGCTGGCCGACGCCGAGGTCGAGTATGAGGAACATACCTCGCCGTCGATCTATGTCCGCTTTCCGGTCACGCAGGCCGCCGACCCGGCGCTCGAGGGCGCCGCGATCGTCATCTGGACGACGACGCCCTGGACCATCCCCGGCAACCGCGCCATCGCGGTGGGGGCGGCGTTGGAGTATGTCCGCATCAGGGTTACCGGCGTGGGTGAAAACAGCCGTGCGGTGGTCGGCGACGAGCTGATCCTGTCGCGTGCACTGCTGGAGGCCGCCTGCGCCGACATGGGCGTCGAGGCCCATGAAGAGGTCGCGACGATCAAGGGCGCAGCGATCAAGGGATCGGTCTGCGCCCATCCGCTCCATGCCCAGGGCTTCGAACACGAGGTGCCGGTCTACGAGGCCGGGTTTGTGACCACCGAGCAGGGCACCGGTTTCGTGCATATCGCGCCGAGCCATGGCGAGGACGACTTCTACCTCGGGCGCGAGCACGGCTTGCCCGTGCCGGACATGGTCGACGAGAATGGCTGCTATTTCGAGCATGTGCCGCTGTTCGCCGGCATGGCCGTGCTGACGTCCGACGGCGAGGAGGGCGAGGCCAACGGCGCGGTGATGAGCGCGCTGGAGGGCGAGGGCGCGCTGCTCGGCCGCCGAAAGCTGACCCACTCCTATCCGCATTCCTGGCGCTCCAAGGCGCCGCTGATCTTCCGCAACACGTCCCAGTGGTTCATCTCCATGGAGACGAACGAGCTGCGCGACAAGGCGCTGGCGGCCATCGAGGAGACGCGCTTCGTGCCGTCCCAGGGCCAGACGCGGCTGCGCTCGATGATCGAGACTCGGCCGGACTGGTGCATCTCGCGCCAGCGCGCCTGGGGTGTGCCCATCCCGGTCTTCGTCCACAAGGCGAGCGGCGAATTGCTGCGCGACCAGGCGGTCTTCGACCGGATTGCCGAAGCTTTCGAAGCCGAGGGCGGTGACGCCTGGTTCGACAGCCCGCCCGCGCGTTTCCTGGGCAACGACTACGACGCCGACGAATACGAGCAGGTCCTGGATATCGTCGATGTATGGTTCGATTCCGGCTCGACCCACGCCTTCGTGCTCGAAGAGCGCGACGATTTGCAGTGGCCTGCCTCGCTCTATCTCGAGGGTTCGGACCAGCACCGCGGCTGGTTCCACTCCTCGCTGCTGGAATCCTGCGGTACGCGCGGGCGCGCGCCCTATGACGCGGTGCTGACCCATGGCTTCGTCATGGCCGAGGACGGCCGCAAGATGTCGAAGTCGCGCGGCACCGACGTCTCGCCCCAGGACACGGTCGAGCAGTACGGCGCCGACATCCTGCGAATCTGGGTCGTGGGGTCGGATTATTCGGAAGACCTGCGTTTGGGACCGGAAATCCTGAAGCACCAGGCGGACCTGTACCGCCGCATCCGCAACACGCTGCGTTACCTGCTGGGCAACCTCGACGGGTTCGACGCGTCCGAGCGGGTCGACCCGGCGGAGATGCCCGAGCTGGAGCGCTGGGTCCTGCACCGGATCTGGGAGATGGACCGGCTGGTGCGCGAGACGACCGACGATTTCGAGTTCCACACCCAGTGGACCGCGCTGCACAACTTCTGCGCGGTCGAGCTGTCGGCCTTCTACTTCGATATCCGCAAGGACGCGCTCTATTGCGACGGGCCGGACAGCGTCCGCCGCCGCGCCGCGCGCACGGTCCTCGATATCCTGTTCTCCCACCTGACCGCGTGGCTGGCGCCGATCCTGTGCTTCACGGCGGAGGAAGCCTGGCTGTCGCGGGCCGGCGAGGGGGACGCGGACAGCGTGCACCTGCGCACCTATCCCGAAGCTCCGGAAGCCTGGCGCGACGACGCGCTGGCCGAGAAGTGGGAAACCGTGCGCAGGCTTCGCCGGGTGGTGACGGGCGCGCTGGAAATCGAGCGGGCGGAAAAGCGCATCGGGTCCAGCCTGCAGGCCGCGCCGACCGTCTATGCCGACGCCGAGACCGTCGCGGCGATGGAAGGTCTGGACCTTGCTGAGATCGCCATCACGTCGGCGGCGAAACTGGTGACCGGCGAGGCGCCGGACGGCGCGTTCAGCCTGCCGGACGTCGACGGGATCGGCGTGGTGCCGGATACGGCTGAGGGTGAGAAGTGCGCGCGCTGCTGGCAGGTGCTGCCCGACGTTGGCTCTCACGCGCATTCGGATATCTGCGCGCGCTGCGATGCTGCGGTCGAGCAACATCCGCAGGCGGCCGAGTAGAGCTGCGCCGCCGCATGCCGCGCTGGGCCATGGCCTTCATCGTCGTCCTGATCGCGGCTGATCAGGTCCTGAAACAGATCATGCTCGCGCTGGTGTTCGAACCGCCGCGGATTATCGAGGTGACGGGGTTCTTCAACCTCGTGCCGGTCTGGAATACGGGCGTGAGCTTTGGCCTGTTTGGGGATTCCGATACCTCGCGCTGGATTCTCGTGGCGTTGGCCCTGGTGATTGTCGCCATTCTGGTTGTCTGGCTGGCGCGCGCGGCCAACACGGTCGTCGCGTTTGCGCTGGCGATGGTGATCGGCGGGGCGCTCAGCAATGTGATCGACCGGATATTGTTCGGCGCCGTCGTCGACTTTATCGATATCCACGGCTTCGGCTTCCACTGGCCCGCCTTCAATCTGGCCGATACGACTATCGTGATCGGAACGGCGCTGCTTTTGTACGACGGCTTGTTCGGGTCGCCGCGCACACTAAAATAGGTTTGGTCTCGAATCCCGCGAAAGACGCGCTATATTGAGGGCGATATGAGACGACTCAGCGCATCCCGGGCCCCGTCGGTCCGAACAGTTTCCTCCCGCACCAGCCTCGTGTTGCTGACGGTGGCCGCGGTTGCGCTCGCCGCTTGCGGGGATTCTGCCAAGCGTGCGCTGGGCATCGACCGGACGGCCCCAGACGAATTCGCGGTGGTGCCGCGCGCGCCGCTATCCCAGCCGCCGGATTTCAAACTGCGGCCGCCCCGGCCGGGCGCCGAGGACCTGACAACGCTTTCTACGCGTGAGCAGGCGCGCCAGGCGGTGTTCCGCCGCGAAGGCGAGACCACGGAGCCTTCCGCGGGCACTGGGCCGCTCCGGTTTGGCGGCCCGGCGACGCAGGCGGCGCCTATCAGTCCCGTGACGAGAACGACACCGGGCGAGACGGCGTTTCTTTCCCGCGCGGGCGCGGTCGAGACGGATTCGCAGATCCGGGCACAGATCGACCGCGAAACCGCGTTGATCGCCGAGGAAAACCAGAACTTTGTCCGTAAGCTGCTCGGTCTGAAAGAGGATGAGCCGGGTGAAGTTGTCGATGCCCCGGCAGAGGCGCGGCGGTTGCGCGAAGCGCAGGCGCTCGGTGAATCGCCTTCCCAAGGTCCGACGCCGACCATCGAGCGGACGAGCAACAGCCTCTTCAGAATCTTCTGATCCGGCGGCCGGTCGCCGCATTTTTTCCAAAAAGTCGCGCGAAAGTGAGCGCAGGTGTGAGCGTCGTCATTGCGCCGCCGCGTTTGAGCGCCATATTTCACGTTACATCCGGCATCTCCGCGGGAAGGGTTTCGTATGAGTTTGATTTCAGGTTTTCGCGTTTCCTCGCGCTCTTTCCTGGCGGGCCTGGCCCTGTTGCCGCTCCTGACGGCACCTGGCTTGGCGCAGGTGTTCAATCCGACGCTCTTCGAACTCGAAAACGGTATGCAGATCGTCGTGATCGAGAATCACCGCGCGCCGGTGGTGACCCACATGGTCTGGTATCGCGCGGGCGCGGCGGACGAACTCGCCGGCAAGTCCGGCGTTGCCCACTATCTTGAGCATCTGATGTTCAAGGGAACCGAGACCCGCGCACCCGGCGAATTTTCCGAGATCATCGCGACTCTCGGCGGTCGGGAAAACGCGTTCACCTCGCAGGACTACACCGCCTATTTTCAGACGATCGCACCCCAGCACCTCGAAACGATGATGGAGCTGGAAGCGGACCGGATGACCGGCCTCACCCTGACGGACGAGATTATCGAACCCGAGCGCAAGGTCATTCTTGAGGAGCGCCGCTCGCGCACCGAGAACAATCCCCGCGCGCTGCTGTCGGAGCAGGTGTCGGCCGCAACCTACCTCAACCACCCCTACCGGCTGCCGGTGATCGGCTGGGCCCACGAGATCGAGACCATCACCCGTTCCGACCTCGAGGAGTTTTACCGGACCTGGTACGCACCGAATAACGCCATTCTCATCGTGTCGGGGGATGTCGATCCGGACGAGGTCCTAGAACTCGCCAGGAAATACTACGGCCCGATCGAAGCACGCGACCTTCCGCCCCGCGTGCGCCCGTCCGAACCGCCGCAGCGTGCGCCACGTGAGGTGGTGATGCAGGATCCGCGCGTACAGCAACCGTCCTGGTCACGCCGGTTCATCGCACCGAGCTATACGGCCGGTGAGACCGAACACGCCTATGCGCTGGAAGTTCTGTCCGAAGTCCTGGGCGGCGGCACCACGGCGCGGATGTATCGCAATCTGGTGGTTGAGGATGCGCTCGCGGCATCGGCGGGTGCATGGTACGCACCCGGATCGCTCGACCTGACGACGTTCGGGTTCTGGTTCACGCCCCGACCCGGCGTGGCGCTGGACGATCTGCAGGCGGCGCTCGACAAACGCGTGGCGGAACTTCTCGAGGACGGCGTCACGGAAGACGAGGTGAGCCGCGCCAAGCAGCGGCTGATCGACAGTGCAGTGTTCGCCCGCGACAGCGTGGGCGGACCCGCGCGAGTGTTCGGTGCGGCCCTGGCGAGCGGGCAGACCGCCGAGGATGTCGAGGCCTGGCCCG
The DNA here is from genome assembly GCA_965222215.1 of Alphaproteobacteria bacterium. Lineage (GTDB taxonomy): Bacteria > Pseudomonadota > Alphaproteobacteria > UBA6615 > UBA6615 > JABJAG01. The sequence continues at coordinate 526,003 of OZ244931.1, forward strand.
AACGGATCCGTGATGTCACCGTCGATCAAGTGAATGCGGCGGCGCGCGCCGTCATCGATCTGCGCCGGTCGACAACCGGGGTGCTTCTGCCCGCAAACCGGGAGAACCGGACATGAGTTTCCGCTCAATGAGTATCGCTGCTGCGCCGGTTTTGGCGCTGGTTATCCTGCTGGCCCCCGTCCCGGCAAAGGCGATCGAGATCGAACGCGTGATCAGCGATGGCGGCATCGAAGCCTGGCTGGTGCAGGACAACACGCTGCCGATCATTTCCATGCGTTTCCTGTTTCCGGGGGGCGCGGCGACGGATCCCGTCGGGCGAGAGGGTCTCGCCAACATGGTGTCCGGTCTGCTCGACGAGGGCGCGGGCGATCTCGACTCGCAGACATTCCAGTCACGGCTGGCCGATCAGTCGATCAGCCTTTCCTTCAGCGCATCGCGGGACAATTTCGGCGGCAGCCTGAAAACGCTCAGCCGGAACCGGGACGAAGCCTTCGGTCTTCTGAAGCTCGCACTCACACAGCCGCGTTTCGATGTGGATGCGGTAGAGCGGATTCGTGCCCAAATTCTATCAGGCATCAAGGCGCGCGCGAACAATCCGAGCCGGATCGCCAATCGCACGTTCTGGAGCGCGGTGTTTCCGGACCACCCCTATGCGCGACCCGTGGAAGGAAGTCTGGAAAGCGTTGCCGCGATCACCGACACCGACCTTCGGACCTTCGTCAGTCGTCGGCTTTCGCGGAGCGAACTTATTGTTGGAGTGTCTGGCGACATTACCCCCGACGAATTGAAGGTGCTTCTCGACACGACTTTCGGTGACCTTGCCGAGCGCTCCGAGGCGTTTACCATCCCGCAGGTCGAGCCGGTTGCCGCCGGCGAGGTGATTGTCGTCGAAAAGGACAATCCGCAGGCGCGCGTCGTCTTCGGGCAGAGGGGCCTGTACCGCGACGATCCCGACTACTACGCCGCGCTGGTGCTCAACCACATTCTGGGTGGCGGTAGCTTCACGTCGCGGCTCTATGACGAAGTTCGGGAGAAGCGTGGACTGGCCTATTCAGTCTACAGCTACCTGTTGCCGATGGACAGCGCGGCACTATGGCTCGGCGGCGCCGGTACGGACAATGCCACCGTGTCGGTCTCGGTCGAACTGGTGCGGAACCAGTGGGCGAACCTTCGTGCGTTCGGCGTTTCCCGGGAAGAACTCGACAAGGCGAAAGCCAACCTGATCGGCTCTTTCGGTTTACGCTTCGACAGCACCATGGCGATCGCGGGCATGTTGGTGGCCGTGCAGCGTCGTGACCTGGGGATCGAGTTTCTGAACGAACGCAATAGCCTGATCGAGCGCGTGTCCCTGGAAGACGTCAACCGCGTTGCGAAACGCATCCTGGACCCGGACGCCCTGACGGTGGTCGTGGTCGGAAAGCCTGAGAATATCGACGCGACCCACACAATCAGAGAAGACGGCTGATCCCCGATTCGCATCGCGGGATGCTAGAATGGCATCTCGTCTCAAGTTCCAGCGAACAGTCCATTGCCAGAATTTCAGAATGTCACGGTAACCGGCGGAGCCGGGTTGATCGGCTCCTGGCTGGTCGAACAGCTTGTCGCGTCCGGCGCCGACGTGACGGTCATCGACGACTATTCGCGCGGTCAGGCCGCAAACCTTACTGCCGTGGCCGACCGCATCGATCTGCGCCTTGTCGATCTTGAAGACCCCGCAGCGGCATCAATGGCTTTCGATGGCACGGAAGCCGTCTACCATCTCGCGAGCCGGGCGTTCGGTGTGGCCTATTCCAAGGGGCGGCACCTTGGAATCCTTCGGCACAACGAGACGATCACCCAGAATCTCCTGAATACGCTGGCCGCGCGCCCGCCGCGATGGCTGCTTGTGACCAGTTCGTCGTCGGTCTACCCCGACGACGGGCCGGAATGCGTGGGGGAGCTGCCTGTCTTCACAGACGAGCCGGAAATCGCGAACTGGGGGTACGGCTGGTCGAAGCGGTTTCTGGAACAGAAAGCTGCGCTGTTTGCCCGGGAGACCGGCGTGCGCGTGACGACGGTCCGCCCGTTCAACGTCTATGGCGAGCGCTACAGCTGGGCCGGCGGTCACAGCCAGGCCATGCCGATGCTGGTGAAACGGGTGATGGACGGGGCCGATCCGGTGGTGGTTTGGGGGTCCGGCGAACAGCGGCGCTCCTATATCCACGGGATCGATTGCGCCCGGATGATGCGGGCGCTGGTCGATGCGGGGCATGACGGCTCGCCGGTCAATCTCGGCACCGAAGAAACCGTGTCGATGCGTGAACTGGTGGAACAGATCGCGCGGGCCGGTGCCCTGACGCCGGCCATTGTTGCCGACCCGACCAAGCCGGAGGGGCGGTTTATCAAGAGCGCCGATATGGGCCTCTTTCGCGAGCTCGTTCCGGGATTCGAGTTCGAGGTATCGCTCGAAGACGGGTTGGCTCGGATGATCGACTGGTACCGGGCAACGGAATTTCCCGCCGACGACGGGGAATTCTAAGGGCGCGGCGCACTACCGCGACTCGTCCCCGGTGTTCACAATTCAGGCCTATTGCTGGCGGCGGGAATCGCCGCGACAATCGCATCCCGAACGGACCCGAGCAGCAAGAGAAAGCCCAGCATTTCGATGCGCGTGTACGAACAGGACGTGAGCGGTTGCATGGCGGACGCCATTGGCGACGGCGGCGTGACGCCCGACGCGCTGGAGCGCGCGCTGGATGCCGCGTCGGAGCCGTGGCGTATCGTGCGCGGCGCGCTCGCGGAGGACGATTTTCCGGCTCTAACGGTGGCGCACCGGCAGGACGATATCGCCGATATCCATGCCGTGGCCGCGCGGCTGGCGGCAAACTGCGATGCGGTGGCGGTTGTGGGGGTCGGCGGATCCAGTCTGGGTGGTGAGGCGCTGACGGCCCTGAGTGCCAATCCGCACACGAGGTTGTATTTCCTCGATAACCCGGACCCGGAATCGCTCGCGCGTTTTCGCATGGCGAGCGATCTGAAGCGTACGGGTGTGCTCGTGGTCTCGAAATCCGGCGGCACGGCCGAGACGCTGGCGGTGGCGATGACCGTGGTTCCCGCAATTGTCGAGGCGCGCCCCGGGGACGAACCCGGAACATTCCTCGCCGGAATTGCCGAGGAGGGCGACAACCCGCTCCGACGACTCGCGACGCATTGGGGCATGCCGATGCTTGACCACGACCCCGATATCGGTGGCCGGTACTCTGCTTTGTCGGCGGTCGGCCTCGTTCCCGCGGTGCTGGCGGGGCTCGATCCGGAATTGGTGCGCAGCGGGGCCGCCGAAGCCATCGAGATCAACACCGCGTCCGAGGACGGCCGGGCAGCACCCGCGGTGATCGGGGCCGCGGTATCTATGGAGCTGCTGCGCGGCCGTGGCGCGCGATCCAACGTGCTGATGCCCTATGCAGACGCGTTGGCGCCGTTCGCGCGCTGGTACCGACAGTTGTGGGCGGAAAGCCTCGGCAAGAACGGACGGGGCACCACGCCGATCGACGCACTTGGTGCTGTCGACCAGCACAGCCAGCTACAGCTCTACCTCGACGGCCCGGATGACAAGATGTTCACGGTGGTGACCCAGGACCTGGATGGGCGCGGCGACCGGGTCTCGCCGGCGCTGGCGCAGATGGCGGGCACCGACTACCTGGCGGGGCAGGCGACCGGCGACCTGCTGGCGGCCGAACAGGAAGCGACCATCGAGAGCCTGCTCGCGCACGACAAACCGACGCGGCGAATATCGATTTCGCGGGTCGACGAGGCGGCTGTGGGCGCGCTTATGGCGCACTTCATGCTGGAGACCGTGATGGCGGCGTTCTTGCTGGGCGTGGATGCGTTCGACCAGCCGGCAGTGGAGGACAGCAAGGAGCGCACACGGGCGCGGCTCGGCGCGAACAAGTCAGGCCCGGCGTCATGAGTATCCGCCGGCTGCCGGAAACGATCGTCAACAGGATCGCCGCGGGCGAGGTGATCGAGCGTCCAGCCTCGGCCGTGAAAGAACTGGTCGAGAACGCCATCGACGCGGGCGCAAAAAGGATCGATGTCGTCCTGCGGGACGGGGGCCGGACGTTGATTTCCGTGACCGACGACGGGTGCGGTATGGATGCGAACGAACTCGCGCTGGCCGTCGAACGGCACGCGACGTCCAAGTTGCCCGACGACGACCTGACACATATCGGCACGCTGGGGTTTCGCGGCGAGGCGTTGCCGTCCATCGGGTCGGTCAGCCGCCTGTCGATTGCCTCGCGCCCGGCGGGCGCGGACGGCTGGGAGATCAAGGTTGAGGGCGGCAAGGTCACGCCGCCGCAGCCGGCCGGGCTGACCGGCGGTACCCGGGTCGAGGTGCGCGACCTTTTTTTCGCGACCCCGGCGCGCCTGAAGTTCCTGAAGGCCGAGCGGACGGAGATGGACCATGCGGTGGACGCCGTTCAGAGGCTCGCCATGGCGCATCCGGATATCGCGTTCTCCGTGGGCGACGGGGATCGCACGCGGTTCTCCTGCGCGGTGGAAGGCACGCTGGCCGGCGGCGACGAGGCCCTGCTCCGGCGGCTGTCCTCCGTGATGGGGCGTGAGTTCTCCGAGAACGCGCTGCCGATCCAGGCCGAGCGCGAGGGTGTGCGGTTGACCGGCCATGCGGGCCTGCCCACGCTCAACCGCAACACGACACGGCACCAGTACCTGTTCGTGAATGGACGCCCGGTGCGCGACCGACTTCTGACGGGCGCCGTGCGTGGCGCCTACCAGGACTTCCTCGCGCGGGGCCGGCACCCGCTGGTGGCGCTGTTCGTCGAGATCGCGCCGGAACTGGTGGACGTGAACGTGCATCCGGCCAAGGCGGAGGTGCGGTTCCGCGACCCCGGTGTGGTGCGCGGGCTGATCGTCGGTGGTTTGCGGCACGCGCTCGCCGAGGCTGGCCATCGTGCGTCCACAACGGTGGCCGATTCTGCCCTCGGCGCATTCCGGCCAGGCCAGGCCGCGCGTGGCCTGCCGCCGATATCCCGCGGTTTTCACGGCGGGGCATTGCCGACGGAGCTGGCCGAAGCGGCCGCGGCCTACTACGCGCCATATCGCGATGCGCAGGGTGCCGGCCTTCCGGGCCTCGACGCAGCTCCCTCGGCAGCTTCCGCGCCGGTGGCGCCGCTGCCCGCCGACGAGGCCGCGCAGGCCTATCCGCTCGGCGCGGCGCAGGCGCAGGTGCACGAAACCTACATCGTGGCGCAGACCGGTGACGGGCTGGTGATTGTCGACCAGCACGCCGCGCACGAACGTCTTGTTTACGAACGCATGAAATCCGCGCTGGAAAACGGCGGGGTCGCCCGGCAGGGACTGTTGCTGCCGGAGGTGGTCGAACTGGAAGGCGGGGCGGCCGATGCGCTGGCCGCGCGGGCCGACGAACTTGCCGAACTCGGGCTCGTGCTGGAACAGTTCGGGACGGGCGCCGTCGTGGTGCGCGAGGTTCCGGCACTGCTCGGGCAGGCGGACGTTGCCGGTCTGGTCCGTGACCTCGCCGACGACCTGATGGAACTGGGTGATGCCCACGCGCTGAGGGAAGGGTTGGAAGATGTTTGCAGCACCATGGCCTGTCACGGGAGCGTGCGGGCGGGGCGGCGGCTGAACCGTGAAGAGATGAATGCGCTGCTCCGCGAGATGGAGGTCACGCCCCATGCGGGGCAGTGCAATCACGGACGTCCGACCTATGTGGAATTGAAGATCGGGGATATCGAACGGCTGTTCGGCCGCCGGTAGGGCCGGATTTCGGGTCTCGCCCTACCCGGAAAGTTTCATAAAAAACAACGACGTATCGCCATAGTCGCGCTGGTCGGCGATCACGAAGCCCGTGCCCGGTATGACCGGTTTGTTCTTGCGGGTCTCGACGATCACGAGGGTATCGCCCTCGATCCAGCTTGCCCCGGCCAGCGCGTTGGGGGCGAATTCGGCGACGTCGCTGTCGTAGGGCGGATCGAGAAAGATCAGGTCGACCGGTCCCTCGGGGGCACGGGGCGGACGGGAGGCATCGCCACGTTGCGCGGTGATCCTGTCCGTGACGCCCAGCGTGTTCGCAGATGTCGTGATCGTCTCGACGGCCTTGCGGTCGGTGTCGAGGAATGTCACATGCGCCGCACCGCGCGAGAGCGCTTCGAAGCCGAGCGCGCCCGACCCGGCGCAGGTGTCGAGGACCTGGCTCCCGGCGATCCCCTGTTCGCGGTTTTCCAGAATGTTGAACAGGGCCTCGCGCACCCGCGCGCCGGTCGGCCGGGCACGGTCGCCGGGCGGGACGTCGATACTGCGTCCGCGGAATTCGCCGGCAATGATCTTCAGTTGTCCCGGCGCGCGTCTCATCGGCGGCTGGCCATCAGTTTCGCGGGAGTTGGTCGCGCAGCACCCGGGGTGGAACCTCGCGCACCTGTTCGCGCGGCAGGTTGCCGAGCTGGAACGGGCCGTAGGCGGTGCGGATGAGCCGGGTCACGGTGTAGCCGAGATGCTCCATCAGCCGCCGTACCTCGCGATTCTTGCCCTCGCGCAGGCTCATATGCAGCCAGGCGTTTGCGCCGGTCTGACGTTCGAGTTCCGCCTGGGCCGGGCGGAAACGGGTGCCGTCGATCGTGACGCCGGCCGCAAGGCGTTTCAGCGCGTCCTCGTCGATGCGCCCATGCACGCGGACCCGGTACTGGCGCAGCCAGCCCGTCGCAGGAAGTTCTAGCCGCCGGGCGAGATCGCCGTCATTGGTTAGCAGCAGCAAACCTTCGGAGTTCATGTCCAGCCGGCCGACTGTCTTGGCGTGGCGCAACTCGGCCGGGAGGTCGGCGAAAATCGTCGGTCGGCCTTCCGGATCGTCATGGGTCGTCAGGCGTCCGCGCGGCTTGTGGTAGCGCCAGAGTTTCGTGGCCTCGCGCGCGGGCAGCGGTTGGCCGTCGATCCGGATATCGGCATCCACGGCGACATTGAGCGCGGGGGAGGCGACCGGCTTGCCGTCCAGCGTGACGCGTCCGGCCTCGATCCAGCGTTCGGCCTCGCGCCGTGATGCCACGCCGGCCCGCGCGATGACCTTGGCGATACGTTCGCCGGACTTTTCCGGGCTGTCGGCGGTCATGCGTCAGGCCGCGGCGATGAAGGCGCGGAAGATATCGGCATCGCCCGCCGACACGTCGTATTCCGGGTGCCATTGCACGCCGAGGCAGAAGCTCTTGTCCTTCGCCTCGATTCCCTCGATCACGCCGTCCGGTGCGACGGCGTTAACGATAAGGCTGTCCGGCTCGCCCTTGGCTGCCTGATGGTGGGCGCTGTTCACGTCGAGCGAGTCGCGTCCGACGATCCGGTGCAGAAGTGTACCCGGTTTGACCTCGACGCTGTGGCCGGGCTCGTCGCGCGGGTTGGGCTGCTCGTGGGCCAGTGCGTCGGGCACCTCGTCGGGGATGTGCTGGATCAGTTCGCCGCCGAGAACCACGTGCAGGAGCTGCTGGCCGCCGCAGATGCCGAGCACCGGCATGTCGCGCTCGATGGCGCCGCGCGTGACCGCGAGCTCGAACGCGGTGCGCCGGTCCTTGGTGACGACGGTCTCGTGGCGCTCCGTCGCGCCGAACAGGGCCGGGTCCACGTCGAATGCGCCACCGGTGACGATCAGCCCGTCGATCAGGTCGAGATAGTCCCCGGCCTGGTCCGGCTCGTGGGGCAGGGGCAGCGGCAGTCCGCCCGCCGCGGTGACCGCGCCGGCGTAGTTCTCCCGCAGCGCGTACCAGGGAAGGTTCGAGTAGCCGCCGGGATCTTCCGAATCCAGCGTGATGCCGATGACAGGTCGTTTCATGGGCGCAATCTACGCGGGGTCGGCGCGCCGTTGCAATTTCGACAGCGCGGGGGCACCGTCGCCGCCATGGACGCACCCGGCTATATGCAGCAGGCGCTCGATGCCGCGCGGAATGCCGCCGAATACGGCGAAGTCCCGGTCGGCGCGGTGGTGGTCGATGCCGCTAGCGGCGCCGTGCTGGCCGTCGCGGCAAACCGGGTCGAGCAGGACCGGGACCCGACCGCCCATGCCGAGATTCTCGCCATTCGCGCGGCGGCGCGCGAGCTCAAGGCTCCGCGCCTGACGGACTGCGATCTGTATGTGACGCTGGAGCCCTGCGCCATGTGCGCGCAGGCGATTGCCTTCGCGCGCATCCGCAAGCTGGTGTTCGGGGCCTACGACCCCAAGGGCGGCGGCGTGGAACACGGTGCGCGCGTGTTCTCGCAACCCACCTGCCACCACGCGCCGGAAATCGTGGGCGGCGTGGAAGAGGCGGCGTGCAGTGACGTGCTGAAGGAATTCTTCGCCGGGCTGCGATAGACGCCGCCGGACGATCAATCACCTACCGTGAAGTGATCCGGCGCGTCGCCGGCGCACCAGCGTTGCCACATGGTCCGGAAGGCGGCCTCGAACGCGCGCGCAAACCGGGCGCTGTCGCACAGGGCGGAACCGGCCATGCGCGCGCGCAGGTTGCCGTGCAGTTCCTCCCGGCGCGCGCGGTCCGACGCGAGGTCTTCAGCGATGGCGGTGAATTCGTCCGGGGTGGCTGCGACAAGGCCGGGCTCCCCGACCTGGGTCAGGATCGATGCAGACACGTTCGCGCCCATGCGGTCGCCGGTGCAGGTGATGACGGGTGTGCCCATCCAGATCGCTTCACAGGTGGTCGTGTGCCCGGCGTAGGGCCGGGTATCGAGCGCGATGTCGCAGTCGTTGTAGAGCGCGAGATGGTGCCCGGTATCGGCTTCCCAGGCGCGGATTGTGATGCGCGCCGGTTCGATGCCGCGATCTTCGAAAGCGGCCAGAACACGTTCCGCCGTTGCCGGATCGGCGAGCGCATGGGCTTTGAGAAGCAGCCGGGAGTCCGCCACGCGGTCGAGCACGTCGGCCCACATGTCCAGCGTCTCCGGCCCGGCCTTCGACCAGTTGTTGAACGACCCGAACATCACGGGGCCGTCGCCGCTGCGTGATGTTGCCGGTTCCGGCGCGGTGGGGTCGGGGGCGTAGCAGTTCAGCCCGCCCGCGATCCGCACGAGCTTTTCCGTGTGCCAGTGCTCCGTTTTGCCGGGCGGGTCTGCGACCGGGTCGGTGACGCGATAGTCGACGGCGTCGAGACCGCTGGTGTCGGGCGCGCCGAGCCAGAGCACCTGCACCGGCGCCGGGCGGGTGCTCAGGGCGGGCAGGCGGTTGCCGCGCGTGTGCCCGGCGAGATCGAGCAGGATATCGATCCCGTCATCGTGAATCCGGTCCGCCAGTTCGTCGTCGCCGAGCGGGATCGTATCGACCCACCCGCTCGCCATGCCCTTCAGGCGCTCGGTGACGCCGTCCGGGCGGCGCACCTGCGCGTAGCAGGTGACCGGATATCGGGCCTGGTCGATGTCTGAGAGCAGGGTCTCGAAAAAGAAGGCGATGGAGTGCGTGCGAAGGTCGGGCGAGGCGACCCCGATCCTAATCGGGCGGTCGGGAGTTTTGTCCCGATCCGAAAAATCGAACCGCGCCGGGCGTGCGTGCCGGTCAGCCCAGGCGCGATGGGCGGCCATCACGTCGTCATGGGGCGTCGGGCGGTAGTTCTGCGCCATCAGCAGGTTGGAGCCGGTGCGCGCCGAAGCCGGGTCGGCGTCGAGTGCTGCCCGGTAGGCGTCGAGCCCTTCTTCGATGCGCCCGGCATTCACCAGCGACACGCCGAGGTTGGAAAGCGTGTTGGCGTGGCCGGGGCGAGCCTCGATCGAGGATTCGTAGAGGCTCGCTGCCTCGCTCAGACGCCCCTGTCCGTCGAGCGTCCAGGCGAGCGCCGCCATCACGCCGGCGTGGCGCGGGTTCGTCTCCAGGGCTGCGCGGAGGACGGCCTCGGCCTCGGACAGGTTGTTGCGCGCGCGCAGAACAACGCCGAGGGCGAGCGCAGCCTCGATCCTGTCCGGCATCGCCGCGACGGCCTTGCGCGCATGTTCCTCGGCCCTGGCCAGGTCGCCGACCTGACGGTGGCACTCGGCGAGATTGATGTGGATGGCCGGATCGTCGGCGCCCGCTTTCAGGGCGCGCGTGAATTGTCGGGCGGCATCGCCGTACCGGCGCATGCGCTGGTAGAGGGTGCCCAGATGCTCATGCGCCTCGCGCAGGTCGGGCGCGAGTTCCAGCGCGTGCTGGAGATGGGTCTCTGCGTCAGCGAAGTCGCCATTGTCCGACAGCAGCCCGCCGAGATTGGAATGGGCGCCCGCAAAGTCCGGCGCCTGCCCCGTGGCTTTCCGAAGCGCGTCGATGGCCTCGCCTGTGCGCCCGGTATCGGCGAGAAGGTTGCCGAGGTTGTTCCAAGCACCGGCGAAATTCGGATCCGCGTCGATGGCGGCCCGGAAACTCGCTTCGGCACCGGCATCGTCGCCGCGTGCGCGCAGAAGGTTGCCGAGGTTGTTGTGGGCATCCGGGAGTTTCGGCTGCAGTTCGATGGCCCGTCGGAACGCGGCCTCGGCCTGTTCCGCCTGGCCTGCCTGGGCGAGGGCCTGGCCGAGATTGCCGTGAAACTCCGCCCGGTTCGGTTGCAGCGAAGCGGCGCGCTGCAGGCGCTCGATTCCCTGGCGGGCCTTGCCGGACTGGGACAGCAGGATGCCGGAGAAGTGGAGCGCGTCGGGCTGGTCCGGCGCAGCGGACAGGACTTTCTGATAGGCGGTCCACGCCTCGTTCAACCGCCCGGCCTGGTGATGCCCGACCGCCTGTCGCAGGATCTGCTGGAGCTCCGCCGGAGGCGGAGGCGGCGACCCTCCACCGGAAGCGCCGGCCTTTCGTCTTTCCTTGCGGTTCATACTGAGGTCGAGGCTGTTGAAATCGGTGGTCGTACTAATCGCGCAACGATGTACTCAGTTGCGTATTGGTATATTGGAAACACGAACAATTTCTTCTGGTTTCTCGATTCCGATATCCTGCAATACGTCGCGGAAAGCGTCATATATAGCGAGGGGGTAGTCTGTTGGACCTATGATTACTTGATCGAGAATTTCATGGGGCTCAATCCCTGTTAAGCCTTCGTCCGGAATGTTCTTGAGTCCAATCTTATAGACGAGCTGGGGGACACCATCGACTACCTCAACGTTACTTTTCACATCAGAAGAAGGGTACATATTAGGTAGGTGGACGATCCTCCACTCTCGCTCTTCTGCAAAACCCGCATGTTTCGAGCAAACACACCAGAATATTAGTGACCTAAGTACTAAGTGAACGAAAATATCTCTTGGAATATTTGAGAGGTGTTCAAAATTCTCGTTTAAGTTCGCAATGAAGGTGAGTGCATCAATTTCAAACTCATTTTTCCCAAAGTAGCTGGCGGGACTTGCGTAGGCAGCGAGTGCCTCGGTCTCAAGAAAGAAGGGTGCAGGCTTAAATACTAGTGCAATACCAGCTCGGTTCCCTCGGTATGCCCTCCACATTGATAGACGACCGATCCCATCTTCATGGTCGTCGTGTTCTGAAATCGAAGTCACATAAGTGCCGTCACGAACAGTCGGTAGCCAGCCTTCGAAAAGTTCTTTGACGTTTTCGAAGCTATTCGGATGGCAAAGGTGGAGCGCATCTTTAAGCGCAGATAGGTTTTTCTTTTCTCGGAAAAAATCCAATACGAGTTCGGATCCGTGTTCCACTTCTGAGAAATCGTTCATGCATAGAGCATTTCTCATCCAAACTTTTTTCGTTTTCAGAATGCTCAATGCGTTTTCAGCTGACGTGTAGTGCACAAAACGCTTTTCTTTATCCAAAAAATTCAATGCCCTCGCGGCAGCATCGGGACGGAGAATCTGAAATAACTTCCGAGTTTCTTCTGAAAGAGTCATTTCGATTGACCTATCTGAGTATTGCCCGCCAGCCGATATCGCGGCGGCAGAACCCGTCCGGCCAGTCGATGGCGTCGACCCCGGCGTAGGCCGCCGCCTGGGCGTCGGCGATGGTGGCGCCGGTGGCCGTCACGTTCAGGACCCGGCCGCCGTTGGCGAGCACGCGCCCGCCGTCGGCCTTCGTGCCGGCGTGGAACACCATGGCGCCTGCGGCCTCGGCCGCGTCGAGGCCGCCGATCTCGGTGCCTTTTCCATAGCTGCCGGGGTAGCCGTTGGCGGCGAGCACAACCGTCATCGCCGCGTCGTCGGACCAGCGCAGGTCGAAGCTCTTGAGCGCCTTGTCGCATGTCGCCACGAGCGCGGGCACGATGTCCGAGCGCAGGCGCATCATCAGGACCTGGCATTCCGGGTCACCGAAACGCACGTTGTATTCGAGAAGTTTCGGCCCGTCCGCCGTGAGCATCAGGCCGGCGTAGAGGACGCCGGCATAGGGCGTGCCGTCCGCCGCCATGCCGCGCACGGTCGGGAGGACGATGGTCTCCATCACCTCGGCTTCGAGCTCGGGTGTCAGCGACGGGGCGGGCGAGTAGGCGCCCATGCCGCCGGTATTGGGGCCGGTATCGCCCTCGCCGACGGCCTTGTGGTCCTGGGCGCCGGCGAGCGGCAGGACGTTCTCGCCGTCGGTCAGCGCGAAGAAAGACAATTCCTCGCCGTCGAGGAATTCCTCGATCACCAGCTCCGCCCCGGCATCGCCGAAGGCGTTGTCGTTCATGGCCTCGTCGACCGCCGCGAGGGCCTCGTCGACGGACTGGGCGACGGTGACTCCCTTGCCCGCCGCCAGCCCGTCGGCCTTCACGACAATGGGCGCGCCCTGCTCGCGGATATAGGCCTTTGCGGCCCCGGCGTCCGTGAAACGGCCGTAACCGGCCGTGGGGATGCCATGGCGCGCGCAGAGGTCCTTCATGAAGCCCTTGGAGCCTTCGAGCATGGCCGCATCGGCGCGCGGGCCGAACGCCCTGATGCCTTCCGCGTCGAGGCGGTCGACGAGGCCGAGCACCAGCGGCGCTTCCGGGCCGACGACCACCAGATCGATGGCGTTGTCTTTTGCGAAGGCGACGAGCGCATCGACGTCGTCCGCGCCGATATCGACGCATTCCGCGTCCTGCGCGATCCCGGCGTTGCCCGGCGCGCAGTAGAGCTTGTCACAGAGGGGGGAGCCGGCGATGGCCCAGCAGAGCGCGTGTTCGCGGCCTCCGCCGCCGACGACCAGAATGCGCATGAGCCAACGTCCTTCGGTGGGTTCTTCGATTGCGCGGGAAGCTTCGTTTCGAGCGCCGCAGTTTGTATCATGGGGGCGATTCGATGCATACGCGCCGCCACATCCGCCGGGTTCCATGACCGACACACTTCCCGACGAAGCGCCCGGCGACAACCAGCCGCCGGTCGTGACCGTTGCCGAACTGTCCAGCGCCGTCAAACGCACGGTCGAGGACCGGTTTGCCTATGTGCGGGTGCGCGGCGAGGTGTCCGGCTTCAAACGGGCGGCCTCGGGCCATCTCTACATGACCCTGAAGGACGCCGATTCGACGATCGATAGCGTGTGCTGGAAAGGCACCGCCGGGCGTCTCGAGGTTCAGCCCGAGGACGGGCTGGAGATCATCGCGACGGGGCGCGTGACCACCTATGCCGCGCGGTCCAAGTACCAGCTCGTGATCGAGCGGATCGAAGTGGCGGGCGAAGGCGCGCTGCTCAAGATGATCGAGGAGCGGCGCAAGCGCCTGGCGGGCGAGGGCCTGTTCGATGCCGACCGCAAGAAGCCGCTGCCGTTCCTGCCGGAAGTGATCGGCGTGGTGACGTCGCCCACTGGTGCGGTGATTCGCGATATCCTGCATCGGCTGGAGGATCGTTTCCCGCGCCATGTGCTGGTCTGGCCGGTGCTCGTACAGGGCGATACGGCGGCCGCGCAGGTGACAGCCGCGATCGAGGGGTTCAATGCGCTTCCACACGGCGGCGCGGTACCTCGCCCGGACGTGCTGATTGTCGCGCGCGGCGGCGGTTCGCTTGAGGACCTGATGGCCTTCAACGAGGAAAACGTGATCCGCGCGGCGGCGGGAAGCGACATTCCGCTGATCTCCGCCGTCGGCCACGAGACCGACACGACCCTCATCGACTTCGCCTCGGACCGGCGCGCGCCGACGCCGACGGCGGCCGCCGAGATGGCCGTGCCGGTGCGCGCGGACCTGATCGCGCAGGTGGCCGAAGACGAGGCGCGGCTGACCGGCGCGATGACGCGGCTGTTGCGGGGCCGGGCGCAGGAAGTGACCGCGCTGGGCCGGGGCCTGCCCGCGCCGCGCCGGATTCTCGAAGGCGCGATGCAGCGGGTCGACGACTGGGCCGAACGGCTGGGGCCGGCACTCGAACGGGTCATGGCGGGCAAGGCCGAGGCCGTGCAGGCACAGGGCCGGCAGCTTGTGCAGCCGGGCCAGTATGTGGACGCCAAGTCGCGTGAACTCGCGAATGCCGTCGCACGTCTCGCGGCGGCGAAAGCGTCCAGCGAGGCAGCGTTCAAACGTGACATGCGCGATGTCGACGCGCTGGGCGGACGGCTTTTCCAGGCCCAGGCGCGATTGCGCGATGGCCTGGAAAAGCGCGTGTCGTCTCTCGACGCGCTGCTGGAGAGCTATTCCTACAAAGGGGTGCTGGAACGCGGCTTCGTGCTGGTTCGCGACGCGGCGGGCGCGCCGGTGCTGTCGGCGGATGCGCTGGCTCCGGGTGACGGCATCTCGCTGTCGTTCCGCGACGACGGACAGGTGGGGGCGACCGTCGATACCGTTGGAACGGGCACGCCGCCGGCCAAACCGCGCAAGACGGCCAGACCGAAGCCCAAGAAGGCAGCGAAACCGAAACCCGACGACGACGCGCAGGGCTCGCTGCTTTGAGGTTTTTCGCAGCACTCGTTCTCCTGATCTCAGGGACCGCCGGGGCGTTGGCGGTCGAACTCGACGGGCCGTTGGTGCAGGGGGCGCTGCGTACCGGCATCGTGGAGGCGGGCGCGTCTGTTGAAATCGACGGCGAGCCTGTGCGCGTCGACCCCGACAGCGGCCGGTTCGTGTTCGGGATCGGTCGTGACCGCACGAAGCCGATCCGGCTTCGGGTGATCCGCACGGGGGTGGCCGAGGACTTCTCGTTTCCGGTCGAGACCCGATCCTACGACATCGAGCGGATCGACGGCCTGCCGCGCCGGAAGGTCAACCCCAATGCCGACGACCTGACGCGAATCCGGGCCGAAGGCGCGCGGATCAATGCTGCACGCGGCCGGAACTCCGACCTGCCGCACCTTTTCGCCGGTTTTCGCTGGCCCGCGACGGGGCGGATCAGCGGGCGCTACGGCAACCAGCGTATTCTGAACGGCGAGCCGCGCCACCCGCATCTGGGGGTCGACATCGCTGCCCCGACGGGCACGCCAGTCGGGGCAGCGGCGGCGGGCATCGTCTCGCTGGCGGAGGCGGACCTGTTTTTCACGGGCGGGACCGTGGTCCTCGATCACGGCCACGGCGTGAGCTCGATCTACTCGCACCTGTCGCGGGTCGACGTGGAAGTGGGGCAGGCCGTGGCGGCGGGTGACGTGGTGGGCGCGGTGGGCTCGACGGGCCGCTCGACCGGGCCGCATCTCGACTGGCGGATCAACTGGTTCCAGCTTCGCCTCGACCCGGAACTGATCGCGGGGCCGATGCCGGAATAGCTTGCGCCGATTGTCGCCTTTCTGAAGTCATTGCGAGGCGCGCAGCGACGCGGCAATCCAGCACCTCCGCTCTGGATTGCTTCGCCTCCGGCTCGCAATGACGAACGGTCAGTCCAGCCGGTTCGCCAGAAACGCCGCCACCGCATCCGGGTCGTCCCAGGCCAGCACGACCGGGACCGCGCGCACCATGGCGCGGGCGTCTTCCGGCAGACGGACGAAGTCCTTTTCGGTCGTGACGGGCACGGCGTCCTGGGCCGCGGCGTCCTCGCAGATTTGCATGATCCGTTCGGGCGCATAGGGCGCGTGGTCGGGAAAAGCGTGCCGCGCGACGATGTCGCAACCCATGTCGGCAAGAGTCTGGAAAAATTTCTCCGGGCGGCCGATACCGGCGAAGGCGAGTACGCGCTGCCCGCGCAGATCTGCGGTTTCCGGCGTCGGTTTGGCGTGCGCCGCGAAGACGGGAACCCGGCTGCCGATACGCGCGGCAAGGCCGGTCCGGTCCGGCCCGAGGATTACGGCGGCATCGGCGCGGGCGAGACCGGCATCCAGTGTTTCGCGCAATGGGCCGGCGGGCATGATCCGGCCATTGCCGATGCCCGTCGCGCCGTCGAAGACGAGGATCGAGAGGTCCTTGTGGAGGGAGCGGTTCTGGAAACCGTCGTCCATCATGATGATGTCAGCGCCGTCCGCTGCCGCTGCGCGTGCGCCGGCGGGCCGGTCGGTGGAAACCCATGTGGCCGCTTTCCGCGCGAGCAGGAGGGGCTCGTCGCCGACCTCCTTTGCGGTGTGGCTTTTGGGATCGACCTTCAGCGGTCCGCGCGCCTTGCCGCCGTAGCCGCGCGAAAGAAAGGCCGGCTTCCGGCCGGACAACAGGTCGGCGATGGCGAGCGCGACCGGGGTTTTCCCGGTGCCGCCGGTGACGAGGTTTCCGATGCAGATGACCGGCACGTCCGCGCGCTGCGGGTTTTGCACCGCACGGCGCGCGCGGCCGGCGATATCGTAGAGAGCCGCCGCGGGCTGCAGGAGCGTGGCCGCGGAACCGCCCTCGAACCAGAACTGGGGCGCCTTCATGCCGCGCTCGCGACGGCCTTGGCGATCAGGGGCTGGAGCCGCTGGATGCTCGTCTCCAGCACCGCCTGGTTGCGGGCCGCTGCCGCCTCGGCCGCCGCGCGCATTGCGCCCAGGCGGTCATCGTCCGTCATCAGTTCGGCGACGGCGCGCACGAGACCCTCGCGGTCGGCAACCTGCAGGCTGGCCCCGGCGCCCCCGAGATCGTTGGTGATGGACCGGAAGTTGTCGACATGAGGTCCATGGATGACCGCGCATCCGAGCTGGGCGGCCTCCAGCATGTTCTGCCCACCGTGGGGGATGAGCGAACCGCCGACGAAAGCGAGCGGGGCGACCCGGTAGAGCTGGCCCATCAACCCGGTGGCATCGGCGAGGTAGACATCGGTATCGGCGTTCACGGTTTCGCCCCGGGAGCGCCGCGCGACGCGGAGTCCGGCCCGGTCGAGCAGCTGCTCGACCTCGTCGCCGCGTTGCGGGTGGCGCGGTGCGAGCAATGTCAGCAGGCCCGGCAAGCGGTCGGCGAGATTGACATGGACGTCCACGACGGCGTCTTCCTCGGTGCGGTGCGTGCTGGCCGCAAGCCAGACCGGGCGGTCGCCGATGGCGTCCTGCAGCGCGGTCAGCTCGGCGGCGGTCGCGGGCAACGGCGCGGCGGCGAGTTTGAGGTTGCCCGTGACCGACACATGGGTGGCGCCGAGGTCGCGCAGGCGGCCCGCGATTTCCTCGTCCTGCGCGAGGATGGCATCGAAGGCCGACAGGAGCTCGCGCGCCAGGCGCGGGGCGCGGCCCCAGCTCTGACGCGAGCGCGCGGACATACGCGCGTTGACCAGCGCGAGCGGGATGTGTCGCCGCCGGGATTCGAGGATCAGGTTCGGCCAGAGTTCGGATTCAACCCATAGTCCCGCGCCCGGCTGCCAGTAGTCGAGAAAGCGCCGGACCCAGCCCGGGCGGTCGATGGGCACATACTGGTGGATCGCGCGGCGCGGCAGGCGTTCCTCCATCAGTTTGGCCGAGGTGACGGTGCCGGTCGTCATCAACACGTTGAGGTCGGGCGAGGTTCGCAGGATACGCTCGATCAGCGCGAGAACGGATTGCGCTTCACCGATGCTGGCGGCATGGATCCAGACCAGCGGGCCGCGCGGGCGTTCGATGGAGGGGATACCGCGCCGTTCGTCGACGCGGGTCGGTTCTTCCTTGCCGCGCATCGTGCGCTGCTGGATGAGCAGTTCGACGAGCGGAAGGGAAGCGGTGGTGAGCGCGCGATAGAGACCCGCGGACAGGGTGGGTGTGCCCGTGCGCGTGCCGGCGGTCATGCGCGCGCGCGTTCGTCCGCCGCACCGCCCGCCGTCTCGTCGCCCGGCTGGTCGTCGGGGGTGGGTTCCGAATGGCGGAACTGCAGGCGCGCGAGGTGTGCGTAGAGGCCGTCGAGGCGTTGAAGCTCCTCATGGGTGCCGGTCTCCACGATACGCCCATCATCCATCACAAGGATGCCGTCGGCGTTCATGACCGTCGCGAGCCGGTGGGCGATAACAAGCGTCGTGCGGCCTTCGGTCAGGCGGTCGAGCGCCGCCTGCACCTGTTGCTCGGATTCGGCGTCGAGCGCGCTGGTGGCCTCGTCCAGCAGGAGGATCGGCGCGTCCTTCAGCATGGCGCGCGCAATTGCAATGCGCTGCCGCTCACCGCCGGACAGTTTCAGGCCCCGGTCGCCGACGAAGGTGTCGTAGCCCTCGGGGAGGGCGGAGACGAACTCATGGGCGGCGGCATCGCGCGCGGCGGCCTCGACCTCGGCGTCGGTCGCGTCGGGCCGGCCGAAGCGGATGTTGGCGGCGACGGTGTCGTTGAAGAGCGTCACGTCCTGGCTCACCAGCGCGATCGAATCCCGCAGGCTGGCGATGGTGACGTTGCGCACGTCCTGCCCGTCGATGAGGACCTCGCCGGTATCCACGTCGTAGAAACGCAGCAGCAGGTTCATGACCGTCGACTTGCCGGCGCCGCTGGGTCCGACCAATGCCATCGAGCGGCCCGCCGCGACCTCGAACGTCACATCGTCGAGCGCGGGCTTGTCGGGCTCATATGCGAATGAGGCGTTGCGGAACGTGACCGTGCCGCCGGACAGGGCCAGTGGTTTGGCGTCCGGTGAGTCGAAGATGTCCGCGTCCTCGTCGAGCAGGTCGAACGAGCGCTTCACGGCGGCCAGGCCTTCCTGGAGCGCGGCATTCAGGTTCCCGAGGCTGCGGATCGGCTGGTAGGCGAGGATCACGGCCGAAAGGAATCCCACGAATTCGCCGAGCGTTCCCGTGCCCGACAGGATGCGCCAGCCGCCATAGGCAAGCACCGCGGCCACCGAGACGCCACCCAGCGTTTCCAGGATCGGATAGGTCCGCGCGCGGCCCTTCACGGTCTTCATGACCAGGTAGTAGATCTGGTCGAACAGGTCGTTCGCCCGCTCGCGCTCGTAGGTCTCCATTCGGTAGGACTTGATCAGCCGGATGCCGGAGAAAGCCTGTTCGAGGTTGGCGGTCAGGTCGCCCATGCCGAGCTGCGCGTTGGACGAGGCGCGGCGCAGGCGGCGCCCGATGCGGATGATCGGCCGCCCGGCAACGGGGTAGGTCAGGATCACGAGAATGGCGAGCAGCCAGTCGAGATAGAACATCATGCCGACGAGCGCGGCGGCGGTGACGAAGTCGCGCGCCATGGCGGTCAGCGTGCGCGAGAGCGCATCGCGCATCAGGTTCACGTCGTTGGTGAAGCGCGAGATCAATTTGCCGGTGGAGTTCATGTGATGGGCGCGAAGATCGGCGCGCATCAGGTGAGCGAACATCGCCTTCTGGATCGCGTTGATGACCTTCAGCGCCACGGACTGGCTGAGCACGCTCTGGCCGTAGGACGCCATGCCCTTGACGAAGGTGATCGCCACGATGGCGAGCGGCAGCAGCCAGATGACGTCGCGGTTCTTCGCCTCCAGCATGTTGATCGAGACTTCGATCAGCTTCGGGTAGGCCGCGGACGCTGCCGCCACCACGAGCATCAGCGTCACCGCCGCGACGATGCGCGCCATGTGTTGGCGCATCCAGTCGCGCCAGATGCGCTTCAACAGGTAGCCGGTTGTGTCCTTTGCAGGGTCCTGCATGTCGCGGGCCGGGGGCCTCCATGAGTTGGCGCGGATGGAGCCACAAGCGCCGTTATCGGCGCAAGTCTAACATGTGCCAAGATATGCTTCGGTTCATACAAAGAGCTCGCGAAAAGGGGGAGTCAGCATGACACGCATCGACATTATCGACCGGGACGATATGGGGCCTGAGCAGGCAGCCGTCCACGACGCCGCAAAGGCATCCGGCGGCCCCGTCGGCGGGCCGTTCTACGCCTATATCCGCCTGCCGGAGCTGTTCGAAACCGCGCAGGCGATGCGCGACTGCCTGGGCCGGACCCCGTTGACGGAACGCGAGCGGCTGATGGTGTTCATGGTGGTCGCCCGGCACTGGAACGCGCGCTATCCGTGGTTCGCGCAATCGCGCAACGGGCTCAAGGCCGGCATCGAGCGCGAGATCATCGACCAGCTCAACGACGGCGTCATGCCGGACCTGTCCGACGACCGCGAGCGGGTCTGTGTCGAGGTGGCGCGCGAGATGATGGAATCGCGCAGCCTGAGCCAGGCCTCCTACGACGCCGCGCTGGCGACCATGGGCGAGACCGACCTGATCGCGCTGGTCGCCGCGACCGGACAGTTTGTCATGACCTGCTGCACCGCCAACGCCTTCGACGTCGACCCGCCCGCCGACCAGCCGGTGCCGCTGAAGGTTTAGGGATCAGGCCGCCGCGCGCGCCGGGCGCCTGATGGGCGCGAGATAGCCGACGAACATCTCGACGCAGCGTTCCCAGGAGTAGCCGAGCGCGTGCTCGCGACAGCGGCCCGGGTCGGAAGTCTCAAGGGCTTGTGCGACGGCATGGCCGAGGTCCTCGTTCAGGCAGCCGGGACCGTCGCGCCCGATGACGTCGAGTGGGCCGGGGACCGGGTAGGCGGCGACGGGGACGCCGCTGGCGAGCGCTTCCAGCAGGACGAGGCCGAAAGTATCCGTGCGCGAGGGGAACACGAACACGTCGGCGGCCGCGAAGTGGCGCGAGAGATCGTCGCCGTGCTGTTCGCCGGCGAAATGCACGTCCGGAAATCTGGCTTCCAGCTCCCGGCGTTGCGGGCCGTCGCCGACGACGACCTTGCTGCCCGGATTTTCCAGTTCGAGGAAGGCGGAGATGTTCTTCTCCACCGCGACCCGGCCCGTGTAGAGCTGTATGGGCCGCGGCAGGTCGCGCAGGGCGGCGGGCCAGTCGTCGTGGGGGCGCGGGCGAAACAGCTCGGTGTCGACCCCGCGCGTCCACAGGACGGTGTTGTCGAAGCCATGTCCGCGCAACTCGCGGTCGACGGTTTTCGTCGCGACCATGACCCGTTCGGCGCGCCCGTGAAAGCGGCGCATCCAGGCGTAGGTCCAGGCCACGGGGACGCGCGCGCGGGCGTGGATATATTCGGGAAACTTCGTGTGGAACGAGGTTGTCCAGGGCCAGCCATTGCGGCGGCAGATTCGTTGCGCCGCCTGACCGAGGGGGCCCTCCGTGGCGATGTGTAGCGCGTCCGGCTCGAACGCCTCGATCATCGCGCGCATGCGCGGGCCGGGTCGCAGCGCGAGGCGGATTTCCGGATAGGTAGGGCAGGGAAAGGTGCGGAACAGGTCCGGTGTGACGGTGAGAACGTCATGTCCGGCCGCGCGCGCCTGGTCGACCACGGTATTGAGCGTGCGCACCACGCCGTTCACCTGCGGGAACCACGCGTCGGTGACGAGGACAATCCGCATCGCGTCAGCGCAGCGCCAGCGACAGTTGGCGGACGTCGGCCCAGTCGAGAATCTCGAGCGCTCCGTTGCGATGCTCGACGAGCGCCGTGCAACTCTCGACCCAGTCGCCGTCGTTGCAATAGAGCACGCCGTCGAAATCGCGCATCTCGGCATGGTGGATGTGGCCGCACACGACGCCGTCGACGCCGCGCTTGCGCGCCTCCTCGGTGACGACCTCCTCGAACTGGCTGATGTACTGGACCGCGTTCTTGACCCGGTGCTTGAGGAACTTCGACAGCGACCAGTAGCGGAAGCCGAGGAGGCGCCGGGCAGTATTGAACCAGTAGTTGATAGCCTGGACGGTGTTGTAGGCCCAGTCGCCGAGGTGGGCGAGCCAGCGCGCGTAGCGCACGACGGCGTCGAACTGGTCGCCGTGGGTGATCCAAAGCCGGCGGCCGTCCGCCGTGGTGTGGTAGGCCTCGCTCTGGAGCGTGACGCCGCCGAACACCATGCCGGTATAGTCGCGCAGCATCTCGTCATGGTTCCCGGGAACATAGATGACCCGGGTGCCCTTCCGGGCCTTGCGCAGGAGTTTCTGGACAACGTCGTTATGGGTTTGCGGGCAGTACCAGGATTTCTTCAGCCGCCAGCCGTCGACAATGTCGCCCACGAGGTAAAGCGTGTCCGAATCCGTGTGCTTGAGGAAATCGAGCAGATGTTCGGCCTTGCAGCCGCGCGTGCCGAGGTGGATATCGGAAATCCAGATCGCGCGGTATCGATGGACCAGGGTTTCGCCGCTCATGACCAGTCCGGGTGCGTTAGACTTGGCCCCTACATATCGGATTTCGATGTAATATCAAGACAAAATGTGGTATTTATTGTGATTCTATTGTAATAATAAATAAACATAATTGTCACGCACTTGTAACACGCGTGGTCTTACTGGGACGTTTTGGTGGGTGCGATGTCCGAATGTCTTGTCATCTTCAATCCGACGGCGGGACCGCGCCGCAGGCAGCGCCTGCGTGCGGTGCTGAAAAGCCTGCGTGCCCAGGATGTTTCGGTCACGGTGTGCGAAACGGCGGCGGCGGGTGATGCCGAACGCATCGCCCGCGGGGCGACCGGGTACCGCACGGTCGTCGCGGCCGGCGGTGACGGCACCATCAACGAGGTTCTGAACGGCCTGCGCGCCCGCAAGGACGACTGTGTGCTGGGCATCATCCCGCTGGGGACGGCAAACGTGCTCGCCCGCGAACTGGGGATCGACGCGCGCTCTGCCGAAAAAATCGCCGCGCCGATCGTGGCCGAGGCCAGGCGGGCAATCACGGTCGGCACGGCGAACGGTCGGAGCTTCGCGATGATGGCCGGCGTCGGTTTCGACGCGCATGTGGTGTCCAACGTGGACCTGCGCGTGAAGCGGCGTGTCGGCAAGTTCGCCTATGTCCTGGCGTCGCTGCTCGAACTCGTCGCCTACCGGCCCCGCACCTACGAGGTGGAGATCGACGGGCATTGCGATACCGCGTCGTCGGTCGTCATCGCCAACGGCCATTTCTACGGCGGCCCCTACGTGGTCAGCCGTGACGCGTCACTGGACGATCCGCAACTGCATGTGTGCCTGTTCCGCGGGACCGGGCGCTGGAACGCGGTGCGCTATCTCTGGGGGCTGGTCAGCGGACGGCTCGACAGGTTTCCGGATTTCGATGTCATCCCGGCCACGAGACTCAAGGTCCGCCCGGGCGACCGCTGCGACCGGGTCGAGCCGGTGCAGGGCGACGGCGATATCGTGGCCACCCTGCCCGTGGAAGTGTCGATTGCGGGTGGCGGGTTGGAGGTCGTCAGGCCTGCGGCCTAGCCGCCGCCCGCGACGGTCATGCCGTCGATCCGGACCGTCGGGCTGTTGGTTCCGTAGCGGAACTCCAGGTCGTCGGCCGGGCGGAGCGCGAGATACATGTCCTTGAGGTTGCCGGCGACGGTCATCTCGGTGACCGGAAACGTGATTTCCCCGTTCTCGATCCAGAAACCCGACGCGCCGCGGCTGTAGTCGCCGGTCACGCCGTTGATCCCCATCCCCATCAGCGCGGTGATGTAGAAACCGCTGTCGATGTCGGCCATCAGTTCAGCGGGGGTGACGCTGCCGGGCTCCAGGTAGAGATTGGTCGGACCGGGCGAGGGCGGGCCTGATGTGCCACGAGAGGCATGGCCGGTCGTCTCGAGGCCGAGCTGGCGCGCCGAGGCCAGGTCGAGCAGCCAGGTTGTCAGGGTACCGTTATCGATGATGTTGCGCCGCGAATTGGCGACGCCTTCCGCATCGAACGGCTTGGATCTTTGGCCGCGCGGGCGATGGGGGTCGTCGACGACGCGGATGCCGTCAGCGAAGACCTGCTTGCCCAGGCTGTCCTTCAGGAAACTCGTGCCGCGCGCGATCGAAGGGCCCGCAATCGCGCCGGCCATGTGGCCGAGCAGGCCCCCCGCGACGCGCGGGTCGTAGACGACCGGCACCTGGGCGGTCGCCATGCGCCGCGCACCGAGCCGGGCGACGGCACGTTCTCCGGCGCGCCGGCCGACATCTTCGGTGGGTTCCAGGTCCGACCGGTAAACCGCGTGCGCGAAGTCGTACTCGGACTCCATGCCCGCGCCTTCGCCGGCGATGACGGAGACGCCGACGCCGCAGTCGGTGCGCGCATAGTGGCCGGCGAATCCATTGCTAGCGGCAAGCGTGATCGCGCTGTGGCCCCAGCTCGCCTCCGCCCCGTCGGAGTTGGTGACGCCGTCGATGGCGCGCGCGGCGTCCTCGCAGTCCCGGGCCATCGCGATCAGTGTTTCGCCGGGCGGCTCGTCCGGATCCGTCATGTCGAGGTCGGGAATATCCGTCGCGAGCCGGTCGGGGTCCGCGAGCCCGGCGTACGGGTCGTCCGGCACGGCGCTGGCCATGTCGAGCGCCCGGTCGACCAGTTCCGACAGGGCATCGTCGGAAAAGTCGGTCGACGACACAATGGCCGGCTTGCGGCCTCGAAACACCCGCAGGCCCAGGTCGAAGCTTTCCTGGCGCTCCAGCTTCTCGATCTCCCCGAGGCGCTGGGCATGGGACAGCGACGTCGACCGGATGAGGACGGCGTCGGCGGCATCAGCGCCGCGCTTCGTGGCTTCGGATACCAGCGTGGCAAGCCGGTCTCTGTCGTCGGCGGAAAGGTGATCGGACATGCTTTCTCCGCGGCGCTGCGCGCCGCCCGGTTCTTCTGGGTTGGCCGGGTCTAGAACGACCCGGGCGCGACAAACTCGACAATGCCGATGAGCGCGGCCGCGATCATAACGCCCCACGTCATGATCATGCCCGCGATGCGGTTAAAGGTCTCGGCATTGCCCATCAGGCCGATGGCGTGGACCAGACGCCCGACCAGCATCACAAACCCGAGCGTGAAAATAATGATCGGTGACACCCCTGCCATCTCGATCAATGCCAGGATGATCATCGTCGCCGGCATCCACTCGGAATGATTGGCGTGCGCACGGATCCGGCGCTGCATCTGCTCGTCGCCCGCGTCGCCCCACATGGTGTCGTGTTTCGCGCGGTACATCGTAACGCGCACGCCCAGCACGATCTTTACAAGCACGAGAAATGCCGAGAAAAGCATCGTGTTGACGGGTGCGACTGCTGCAATATTTTCCATGGTGTTTCCCTAACCTATTTCCCCAAACATCCGGTCAAAGACCTCTACCAGATGGGCTTTCCCGACCCCGGTAGTCCCAGATCGTCCCACATTGCCGAGACTTTTTCGACAACGTCTTCGTCCATGCGGATTTGCGTGCCCCACTCGCGGGTCGTCTCGGGCGGGATCTTGTTCGTCGCGTCCAGCCCGATCTTGCTGCCGAGGCTGGAGACCGGCGAGGCGAAGTCGAGATAGTCGATGGGTGTGTTCTCGATGACCGTGATGTCGCGCGCCGGGTCCATGCGTGTGGACATCGCCCACATGACGTCCTTCCAGTCGCGCGGGTCGATGTCGTCGTCGACCACGATCACCCACTTGGTGTACATGAACTGGCGCAGGTAGGACCACACGCCCATCATCACGCGCTTGGCGTGGCCGGGATACGCCTTCTTCATGGACACCACGGCGATCCGGTAGGAGCAGCCCTCCGGCGGCAGCCAGAAATCGACGATCTCCGGAAACGCCTGGCGCAGCAGCGGCACGAACACGTCGTTGAGCGCCTCACCGAGGACGGAAGGCTCGTCGGGTGGCCGGCCAGTGAAGGTCGAGAGGTAGATCGGGTCGCGCCGCATGGTGATCGCGCTGACGTGGAACACGGGAAACTGTTCGACGGAATTGTAGTAGCCCGTGTGGTCACCGTAGGGCCCTTCGTCGCCGTATTCGTCCAGCGAGACATGGCCCTCGATGACGATCTCGGCCGAGGCGGGCACCTTCAGGGGCACTGTCTTGCAGTCGACCAGGTCCAGCCGTTTGCCGCGCAGCAGACCGGCGAACTGGTATTCGGACAGGGTGTCGGGCACCGGCGTGACGGCGGCGATAATCGTGCCCGGGTCGGCGCCGATCACGACGGCCGCCGGCAGCGGTTCCGGCTTCTCGGCCTTCCAGCGCGCATGATGCTGCGCACCGCCGCGATGCTTGAGCCAGCGCATATAGGTCGATTTCGGGCCGGTCACCTGCATCCGGTAGATACCGAGGTTGAAGGCGTCCTCTTTCTTGCCGTCCGGGTTCGGGCCCTGGGTGACGACCAGCGGCCAGGTGATGAGCGGGGCCGGCTCGCCCGGCCAGCAGGTCTGGATCGGCAGCCTGCCGAGATCGATTTCGTCGCCCGTCAGCACCACTTCGTGCACGGGCCCGGAGGAGACATTCTTCGGCCGCATCGCCATAACGGTGCGCAGCAGGGGCAGCTTGTCCCACGCGTCGCGCAGGCCGCCGGGCGGTTCCGGCTGGCGCAGGAATGCCAGCGTCTCGCCCACATCACGGAGTTCGTCCGGCTCCCGGTCCATGCCCCAGGCAACCCGCTCGACCGTGCCGAACAGGTTTACGAGAACCGGCATGTCGGCCGGCGTGCCATCTTCCCGGGTCACGTTTTCGAACAGGACAGCGGGCCCGCCCTCGGCGAGCAGCCGGGTCTGGATTTCGGTCATCTCCAGGTTCGTCGAGACCGGGTGGGACACGCGTACGAGGCGGTCCGAGGCTTCGAGGCGGGAGATGAAATCGCGCAGGCTGTCATACGGCATGGCCCATGCCCCTACCGCCTCGCGCGTGGCGAGGCAAGACGTGTTCACCGCGCTCCGGTCGCGCCGGACCTCAAATGCTGATGCGACAGATGGCCGTATTGCGACAGTCGCCGATGTAACCGGGCCGGCCCGAATTCCGACCAATACTAAATTTTACACACGAGGACTTGCCGGGGAGAACTGCATAAACTTTTCTCTTTCGAATATTTTGCTAATATTTTCAACGCGTTGATCGACACCGAACCGTTCCTATATGCAGATCGTTATCACCACAGATCGGTGCGCGACCACGTGTGCCTCGTTTTCAGTTTATGTCCACGTTGCATGGGGGCACGTCAGGTATGTGCGGGATCGCAGGAGAAATTCGGCTCGACGGGGGCTCTGTCAATAAAGCGGCCCTTGCGGCAATGGCCGACAGGATGGTCCCCCGCGGTCCCGACGCGGACGGGATTGTCGCACGCGGCCCGGTCGGTTTTGCGCACCGGCGGCTGCGCATCATCGATCTTTCGAACGCGGCGCAACAGCCGATGGTGGATTCCGAACTCGGTCTCACGATCGTCTACAACGGGGCCATCTACAATTATCGCGAACTGCGTTCCGAGCTGACGGAAAAGGGCTATCGGTTCTTTTCCGATGGCGATACGGAGGTTCTCCTGAAGGCTTATCATGCCTGGGGACCGGGTTTTGTGAAGCGCCTGCACGGCATGTTCGCGTTCGCGATCTGGGAGCGGGACACGGGGCGTGTGGTCCTTGTTCGAGACCGGCTCGGGATCAAGCCGCTGTATCTTGCGGAAGGCCGGAACCGGATGCGCTTCGCGTCGACCCTGCCCGCCTTGCTCGCCGCGGGTGACGTGGACACGGATATCGATCCCGTCGCGCTGCACCACTACATGCATTTCCACGCGGTCGTGCCCGCGCCGTTCACCATTCTCAAGGGCGTGCGCAAGTTGCCGCCCGCGACGATCATGACGGTCGAGCCCGATGGCCGGTCGTCCCAGGAAACCTACTGGAATCTCACATTTGATATCGAGACCGGAGTTGCCGAACAGGAGTGGCGGGACCGGTTGCACGCGGCATTGCGCACCGCCGTCGAGCGCCGGCTGGTGGCCGATGTCCCCGTTGGCGTCCTGCTTTCGGGCGGGCTCGATTCGAGCCTGATCGTCGGCCTTCTCGCCGAAGCCGGGCAGTCGCTCGACACGTTCTCGATCGGATTCGAGACGGTCGGCAACGAGAAGGGCGACGAGTTCGAATACTCCGACATCGTGGCCGAGCATTTCGGAACCCGCCATCACAAGCTGTTCGTCGATTCGAACCGGGCGCTGGACCATCTCGATGCGTGCATCGGCGCGATGTCCGAACCGATGGTCAGCCATGACAATATCGGATTCTATATGCTGTCACGCGAGGTCGCGAAGCATGTGAAGGTGGTGCAAAGCGGCCAGGGCGCGGACGAGGTGTTCGCAGGCTATCACTGGTATCCGCCGCTGGCGGAGTCACGGGATCCGGTCTCCGACTATGCGCGTGTCTTTTTCGACCGCGACGCCTCGGAATATGCCCGCACCGTGGACGCGCGTTTCGTCGGCGAAGACCACAGCCTTTCGTTCGTGACGGAGCAGTTCGGCATGGCCGGCGCCGACGCACCCGTCGACAAGGCGTTACGCCTAGACTCGACGATCATGCTCGTCGACGACCCGGTCAAGCGCGTCGACAACATGACCATGGCGTCGTCCCTGGAGGCGCGGGTGCCGTTCCTCGACCACGAACTGGTCGAACTCGCCGCACGCATGCCGGCGGAACTCAAGATGGCGCAGGACGGTAAGGGCATCCTGAAGGATGTCGGGCGCAAAGTGATTCCCAGCGAGGTGATCGACCGGCCGAAGGGCTACTTCCCCGTGCCGGCGCTGAAATATCTCGACGGGTCGATCCTCGACCATGTGCGCGATGCGCTGACAGGCCGGGCGGCGCGCGAGCGCGGCCTCTTTCAGCGCGACTATGTGGACATGCTGCTGGATGCGCCCGGCGAGCACATCACACCGCTTCGCGGCTCCAAGCTGTGGCAATTGGGACTACTGGAACTATGGCTGCAAAATCACGGCGTATAGCGGGGCGGGAGACCGCGCGGATCGGACGGCAGAGCGCGCCCAGCGTCGACAGCACCGGTTCGACGGTCACCGATCGCGACCGCCGCACCTGGCGTGGCGAGTGCGTGGTCGATTGTGGCTGGGGACGGCTGATTTTCGCGCACACTTTTTCCGAACCGGCCTCCGTTGTGGATGCTCTGGCCGAGGAAAAGCCGTTTCAGCGCGACATCGCGTTCTACCTCCACGATCCCCATGTGGTTCTCGCCGCGGCCCCGCATCAGCTCTTTCTCGACCCGTCCCATACCTATCGCCTCTGGTTCAACGCATATCGGCCGCGCCCGCGCGGTGTGTCCGGCGTGGTTATCGCGCCCGTGACCACTGACGAAGAGATTGCCGAGGTCAACAGAATCTTCTCGTCCGCCGGCTCGGTGCCGGTGCACGACGATTTTCTGGAAAATTGTCGGAGTTCGCCCACCGTTCGTCACCTTCTGGCGCGCGACGAGAAATCGGGGGCGGTGGTGGGCACCGTTATGGGCGTGGATCATGTCGAGGCGTTCAACGACACAGAAAACGGGAGCAGCCTGTGGGCGCTTGTCGTTGACGCCCAGTCGAACCTGCCTGCCATTGGAGAGGCTCTGGTGCGTTCGCTCGTCGAGCGGTTCATCGCACGCGGGCGGCTCTTTATGGATCTGTCGGTGATGCACGACAACGAACAAGCCATCGCGCTGTACGAGAAACTCGGATTTCGGCGCGTCCCGGTCTTTGCGATCAAGCGCCGGAATTCCTTCAACGAACGGCTCTATGTCGCGCCAGAGCAGGACGAGTCCCTCAACCCCTACGCAAAGATCATCGTCGATGAGGCCCGCCGGCGGGGGGTGGCCGTCGAGATACTGGATGCGGAACGCGGTTTTTTTGCTCTGTCCTTCGGTGGCCGGCGGATCGTGTGCCGTGAATCGCTCAGCGAGCTTACGTCCGCGATTGCGATGAGCCGGTGCGATGACAAGTCCCTGACCCGCGCCATCCTCGAACGCGAGGGCATCCGGGTTCCGGCACAGGTTGTCGCCGGCTCGCAGGAGGACAATGCGGCCTTTCTTGAGGCGCACGGCTCCATCGTCGTCAAACCGGCACGGGGTGAACAGGGCAAAGGAATTGCGGTGGATTTGCGCGCGCCGGAAGACGTCGAAGCCGCGGTCTCGGCCGCGCGTGACCATTGCGAGACGGTCCTGCTCGAGGAATATGTCGACGGGGACGACCTGCGGGTGCTCGTGATCGGCGATGAGGTCGTCGCGGCGGCCGTTCGCAAACCGGCTGCCATCTCCGGCACCGGAGATCGCACCGTCGAGGAACTGATCGCGCGGCAGAGCCGCCGACGTGCCTCGGCCACGGGCGGCGAGAGCGAAATTCCCCTGGACGACGAGACCATGCGCTGCCTGCGGGCCGAAGGCTGCGAGCTGGGGACCGTTCTTGAGAAGGGCCGTGAGGTGATCGTTCGCAAGACGGCAAATCTGCACACCGGCGGGACCATCCACGACGTGACCGACAGGTTGCACCCGCAGATTGCCAAAGCCTCGCTCGAGGCGGCGCGGGCACTTGACATGCCGGTGGTCGGTTTCGATTACATCGTTCCCGATATAGAAGGGCACGAATACCGCTTCATAGAGGCGAACGAGCGGCCGGGCCTTGCGAACCATGAACCCGCACCGACCGCCGAGCGCTTCGTGGACCTGTTGTTTCCGCAGACGGTGCGCCGCGCATGAACCGGACAGAAACAAAAAATCATGGGAAACGAATATGAACCGTATTCCGATCGACATGGACTACGCGATCGAAGTTCTGGTGCGTCTGCTCCGGACGCCAAGCCCCACGGGCTATACCGACAAGGTCGTTCACATGGTCGTGGAGGAGCTCAAGGCGCTTGGGCTTGAGCCGGAGCTCACGCGCCGCGGCGCGATCCGTGCGGAGATCAAGGGCAAACAGTCGAGCCCGGACCGTGCCGTCGTCTCTCATCTCGATACGCTGGGTGCCCAGGTCAAACGACTGAAACCAAACGGCCGGCTGGAAATCGTGCCGATCGGTCACTGGTCGGCCCGGTTTGCGGAAGGCGCGCGCGTTTCGGTCTTCAAACGCGACGGCTCAGTGCGGGGCACCATCCTGCCGCTGAAGGCTTCAGGGCATACCTACAACGAGGAAATCGACGAACAGCCCGTTGCGTGGAACAATCTCGAGGTGCGCGTCGACGAAGATGTCTGGAACGCGCAGTCGCTGGCCGACCTGGGGATCGCCATCGGCGATTTCATCTCGATCGATACCGGCGTGGAAGTCGGTGAGCTCAGCGGCTTCATCAACTCGCGCCACCTCGACGACAAGGCGGGTGTGGCGGCGATGCTCGCGGCGGCAAAGGCCGTAATCGAGAACGGATTGGAGCTTCCGGTCGATACGTTCCTGCTGTTCACGATCTCTGAGGAGATCGGATCGGGCGCCTCGGCTGTCCTGCACGGCGATGTCTCCGAGATGGTATCGGTGGACAACGGGACTGTCGCGCCGGGACAGGCGTCGAAGGAAACCGGGGTCACTGTTTCCATGGCGGACATGGTCGGGCCGTTCGACTATCACCTGACCAACAAGCTGATCGATCTGTGCGCGGATTTCGATGTTCCGTTCCAGCGCGACATTTTCCGTTATTACCGCAGTGATAGCGCGTCAGCGATCGAGGCCGGCAGCGACATCCGGACCGCGCTGGTCTGTGTGGGCGTCGATGCCTCGCACGGTTACGAGCGAACCCATACGAACGCGATCCTGTCCGTGGCCGAGTTGCTTACGCTCTACATGCAGAGCCCGCCGACCGCCGAGCGCGACGAGAAGACCCTGGCGGATATCGAGGGCTTTACCGAACAGCCGACGGACGAAATCATCGCCTCCTTCGGCGATGTCGACTAGCGTCGTGAACGACGATTCATTCCGGTCCGACCCGGTGCTGGCGAACGCGGCGGGCTATCCCTACGACATCACCGAACACTCGTTCACGTTCGTGGCGGGCGAGGCGGCGCCGTTCGATCCGGCTCTGACCGAAGGCCGCAAGCCGGTGATCGGCTACGGCTCGAACCAGTCGCCGATCCGCCTGCGCCAGAAATACGGCACCGATCACGCGCCGATCCCGGTGCAGCGCGCGTGGCTGGCCGACCACGACGTGGTCTTCTCCGCGCACTTCTCCAGCTACGGCTCGCTACCCGCGGCGCTGCGCCATGTGCCGGGTACCCGTGTTGCCGTGGCCGTGAACTGGCTCAGCGATATCGAGCTGGCGGTGATGCACCCGACCGAGGTCGACAACTATCATTTTGCGCGGATGAACGGCCTGTCGCTGGAACTCGACGGGGGCCGGACGATCGACACGGCGTTTGCCTATCTTAGCTTCCGGGGACATGTGGGGGACGGGGAGCGGCCGTTTGCGCTGCGCGAGATCGCGGCGGAGAACCGCCAGCTGCCCGAGCTCGGCCAACTCGAGGCGCTGACCCTGATGCGCGACCGGATCGCGCCGGAGCACGATCTGCACGACTTTGTGCACGCGCATATTTCCGACACGGCGTTGCGCGCGGAACGGGTGGCGCAACTTGAAAGCGACGCCGTGCCGGTTGCCCATGCACCCCACGAAGTCGTGAAAACCTGACTTTCGTTCATCCTTGCCTGTCACCGCCTGCGTGTTATTAATTAACTTATGAGTTAAATATAAACCACGGAGATCACGATGGCCGGACAGGGTGCCTTTCACTGGAACGAACTCAGCACCACCGATCTGGAGGCCGCGAAGGCCTTCTATGAGCAGGTCATCGGCTGGGAATTCGAGACCATGGAGATGGCGGAGGGCGGCACCTACTACATCGGCAAGGTCGATGGCGTGCCGGTGGGCGGAATCATGGCCCACACCGACAATATGCCGGAGGGTGTGCCGTCCCACTGGCGCGCCTACATCCAGGTGGACGATGTGGATGCAACGGTGGCGGCCGCGCTCGCAGCGGGCGGCTCGGAGATTTACGAGGCGTTCGACATTCCGGGCATTGGCCGTATCGGCGGGTTCTATGACCCGACGGGCGGGGCGATCAACGTGATCACGCCGGCACCGCAGGACGGTTAAAGACGGGCAGCAGGATCGGTCGTTATCGCGAGGAACTTAGCGACGCGGCGATCCAGCAAGCCCGCTCTGGATTGCTTCAGCCTCCGGCTTCGCAAAGACGCATAAGTCTTGTCAGGCGAACGCGCGCGCCGCGATGGCGGCGGCGAAAAGGAGCAGCCCGAAATCACGGTTGGATTTGAACTTTGCCAGGCAGTCCTTCGGGTCGTCGAAGTCGATGGTTGCGGTTTGCCAGGCGAGATGGGCCGCGCCGATCGCCAGCCCGGCCCAGAAGGGCCAGCCGAGACCCGAGAGCCACGCCGACAGTGCCAGCAGCGCGATGCACACGGCGTAGAACACCGCGATCCAGGGCCGGGATTTCTGGCCCAGAAGGCGCGCGGTGGATTTCACGCCGACCAGTGCGTCGTCCTCCTTGTCCTGATGGGCGTAGATCGTGTCGTAGCCCAGGGTCCAGAAGAAGCCGGCGGCGTAGAGCAGGAACGCCGCCGGTTCCAGCGCGCCCTGGACGACGGCCCAGCCGAGCAGCGCGCCCCAGTTGAAGGTCAGGCCGAGCCACGCCTGCGGCCACCAGGTGATGCGTTTCATCAGCGGGTAGGGGACGACGAGCACGAGGCTCAGCGCGCCGATGGCCATGGCGAACGGATTGAACTGCACGAGGATGCCGAGGCTGACCAGCAGCAGCAGGCCGAGAAAGGCCAGCGCGGCGGGCA
This sequence comes from Alphaproteobacteria bacterium, assembly GCA_965222215.1. Taxonomy (GTDB): domain Bacteria; phylum Pseudomonadota; class Alphaproteobacteria; order UBA6615; family UBA6615; genus JABJAG01. Next base: position 559,618 of record OZ244931.1, read on the forward strand.
CCCTGACCGCGCCCGATGCCAGCGGCCGGTCGGCGGTGCGCGCGACCTTCGCGTCAAAGTCCCGGTCGAACAGGTCGTTGATGACGCAGCCCGCGCCGCGCATCAGGATCGCGCCGATGCCGAACAACGCCACCCAGAACCAGTTCGGCCAGTCGCCGTCCGGCGCGGCCATGGCGAGTGCCCACCAGCCCGGCAGCAACAGGAGCCAGGTGCCGATGGGCCGGTCGAGCCGCATGAGCCGCGCGTAGGGGCGGGCCGCCGCCGGCGCGTACCGGTCCAGCCAGTTGCCGCGCGGGATGTCGCTCGCATCCTCGCGCGAGGCGCTATGATGGGGCTCGCCGTTCATCGGTCCTTGTTAACCTACCGGGCACCTCGCCCCAATCCCGGAATTTGCCGCATGTCCGACCCCAACCCCAGTTTCACGCGCATCCGGCTGTTCGTGGAAGACGACCTGTGCGCCGATGCGGCGCTGACGCTCGGCCGGGACCAGAGCCACTACCTGCAGAACGTCATGCGCCGCGCGACAGGCGACAGGGTGGCGCTGTTCAACGGGCGCGACGGGGAATTCTGGGCGGAGATTTCCGATACCAGGCGGGGCGCCGTCGGCCTGTCCGTAAAGGAGATGTTCCGCGAGCAGGCGCCTGAGCCGGATCTCTGGCTGGCATTTGCGCCGATCAAGCGCGCGGCGGTCGATTTCCTCGCCGCCAAGGCGACCGAGCTGGGGGTTTCGCGGCTCGTGCCCGTGGTGACGGCGCGCACCAACACCGAACGGGTGAACACCAAACGGCTGCGGGCGATCGCTATCGAGGCCGCCGAACAGTCTGAGCGGCTGACCTTGCCCGGCATCGCCGAACCCGTGAAATTTCCGGCGCTGCTGGACGGCTGGCCGGGCGAACGGACGCTTCTCGTGGGCGACGAGACGGGTGCGGGCCGGCCTGTTGCGGATGTCGCCCGCGACCTCGGGACGACAGGCGGACCGCTCGCAGTTGTGACGGGACCGGAAGGCGGCTTTGCCCCGGAGGAACTTGACCGGCTCGGGCAACTGACCTTTGTTAGGTCCATCGGGCTCGGTCCGCGTGTCTTGCGGGCCGACACGGCCGCGCTGGCTGCCCTTTCGGTCATCCAGGCTATCGCCGGAGACTGGAACACGGCGCGGACGGGCTAGCCGGGGCAGATCGGGGAACGTGTCATGGCAGCTCCGTCTTCGGGTGGCGGCCCGGTTATCGAAAGCAAGCAACAGCTGATCGACTGGATCGCCGACGGCGAGAAGCCGAAAGACGCGTGGCGGATCGGGACCGAGCACGAGAAGTTTGCTTTCCGCCGGTCCGATCATGCGCCGCTGCCTTATGACGGCGAGCCGGGTATCCGAGATCTTCTTGAGGGCCTCCAGCGTTTCGGCTGGGAACCGGTCTTCGAGGGCGAGAATGTGATCGCGCTGACCGGAGGTAGCGGCGCCAATATTTCTCTGGAGCCGGGCGGGCAGTTCGAACTGTCCGGTGCGCCGCTGGAGACGCTCCATCAGACCTGCGACGAGGTGCACGAGCATCTGCGCCAGCTCCGAGAGGTGAACGGCGAACTCGACGTCGCGATGATGGGTATGGGTTTCCACCCGACCCTGACCCGTGAAGCCGCGCCGTGGATGCCCAAGGGCCGATACAAGATCATGCGCGAGTACATGACCAAGGTCGGCAGCATGGGCCACGACATGATGCTGCGCACCTGCACCGTCCAGGTGAACCTGGATTTCGCCGACGAAGCGGACATGGTGCGCAAGGTGCGTGTCGGCATGGCGCTGCAGCCGATTGCGACGGCGCTGTTCGCGAACTCCCCGTTCCGGGAAGGCCAGCCGACTGACTATCTCAGCCTGCGCAGCCATGTGTGGACCGACGTCGATAACGACCGTTCCGGCATCCTGCCATTCGTCTTCGATGACGATTTCGGCTACGAGCGCTACGTCGACTACGTCCTCGATACGCCGATGTATTTCGTCTACCGCGACGGCGGCTATGTCGATGCATCGGGCCAGTCGTTCCGCGATTTCATGGCCGGCAAGCTGCCCGCGCGCCCGGGCGAACACGCGACCATGGGTGACTGGTCGGACCATACGACCACGATCTTCCCCGAGGTGCGGCTGAAGAAATACATCGAGATGCGCGGTGCGGACGGCGGGCCGTGGCGCCGCGTGTGTGCGCTGCCGGCCTTCTGGGTCGGCCTGCTCTATGACGACGTTGCGCTCGACGCGGCGGTGGACATGATCTCCGACTGGACGGCGCAGGAGGTGATCGACCTGCGCAATGCGGTACCGCGACACGGTCTCGCCACACCGTTCCGCAACCGCACGATGCTGGAACTGGCGCGCGAGGCGCTGGAGATATCCCGGGCCGGCTTGAAGGCGCGCGCCGAGGAGGATTTCTGGGGACAGGATGAGAGCCACTTCCTGTCGACGCTGGAACAGATCGCGGATTCCGGTCTCACGCCGGCCGAAAACAAGCTCGCCGCATTCCACGGCCGCTGGGACGGCAACGTTGAGCGCGCGTTCGAGGAGTACGCCTGGTAGCGCGGGGCTTCGGGAAAAACAGCGGCCCTCTCCGCGAACGGAGAGGGCCGGGTAGGGTCGACTTCTGCGGTGACGATCTTCTGGCCGCGAACGGGGGAGAACCGTCAGGGCCGTTCGGGTTCTCGGGGCAACGGGAAACCGAACACCGTCTTTGGCCGGATGATGGGCGTTCCGGCCGGCCGCCGAAGTCGAGAAGCAGCCCGGGGTTTGGGAAGACGGGCTGCTCAGTCCGATCGCGTCAGGATCGGGACTGTTCGAATAACTCCGTGATGCGATCGACAACCGGGTTCTCCGCGCCGCCGTCGATGCCGATGTCCTCAAGCAGGGCCGACGGATCCTTGTCGCCGACCATGTCCGCGACATTGGCCTCGCCGAGCAAGCCCGTGGCCTTTTCCAGCAATCCGGTGAAGTCGATCATTGATGGTACTCCAGTCGGGCGACCGGTGACCGCCTGGGCTTGTCTCCGCGTCCCTCATGATTTGGTGAATCCATCCAATTGATAAAGGCAAACGAATTAGAAATTACGATAGAAAAAAACTATATATAGTTCGAACCGTTGGAGGCGTTTCATGAGCGGGGACGGACCGACGTTGAAGCAATTACGCTATCTGGTGGCGCTGGCGGATGCGGGCCAGTTCCGCCTTGCGGCCGAGAAGTGCGGGATCGCGCAGCCGTCGCTCAGCGTGCAGATCCAGAACCTGGAAGAGTCCGTCGGCACGCGCCTGCTGGAGCGCCGGCGAACCGGGGTGATTCTCACCCCCGTCGGCCGGGACGTGGTCGAACGCGCGCGCCGGGTGCTCCTGGAAGTGCAGGGGATCGTCGACTCCTCCTCGGTCTCGGCCGACACCCTGTCGGGCACGGTGCGCCTCGGCGTGAAGCCGACGCTGGGGCCCTACCTGCTGCCGCGGGTGATCGCGGAGTTTCAGGTCGCGTATCCGGACCTGAAACTCTACATCCGTGAGGATGCGCCGCACGAACTGGAGGCGGAGCTGATCCGCGGCACCCATGACGTGGTGCTGGCCCAGTTGCCGGTGGCGTCGTCGGACCTTGTGGTGGAGCGGTTGTTCCGCGAGCCGGTCTATCTCGCCGTGTCGGCGTCCCATCCGCTAGCCGGGCGAACCGATGTCGCGATTGAGGATCTGCGCGGTCTGCCTATCCTGTCGCTGACGCCGGACTATCACCTGCACGATCAGGTGCATGCGCTGTGCGACGAGTTCGGCGCGAACCTTGTGCGCGACTATGAGGGCACGAGCCTCGACGCCCTGCGGCAGATGGTGGCGATGGATATCGGCGCGACCTTCCTGCCGGCACTCTATGTGCACTCAGAAATCCGTAGTGGCGGCGATGTGGTGGCACTGTCGTTGCGCGAGCGAAGGATCACCCGTTCGATCGGGCTGGTTTGGCGCAAGAGCGCGGGCCGCGCACCTGCCTACCGCAACATCGCCGATGTCGTCCGGCGTGTGGCGCGCCAGGAATTCCCGATGCTGGTGCGCGAGGCCTGATGCAGCCCCGTCTTCAGGATTGCCGCCATCGGCTCCACAAGGCGAGCGAAAACAGAATCGCGACGCCGGCCATAATGGCGAAGGCGAAGAAGGTGTCGCGGAACGCAAAGGCGGTCGCCTGGGCGGCGATTACCCGGCCCAGGTAGAACTTGGCCACCAGCCCGTCGGTAATCTCCGGCAACCCGGTGGGACCCAGCATGCCGCGCACCGCGGCCAGCAGGTCGTTCGAGACGGTGTTCGCCTCGGTCTGGGTGGCAACGAGCAGTTCACTGAAGTAGGCGGTGCGGCGCTCGATATAGATCGCCAGCAGGTTGATCCCGAACGCGCCGCCCATCTGGCGGGTGAAGTTCAGCATGCCGTTGGCGGTGCCCATTTTGTCGGGCGGCGCGGCCGCGAGCCCGGCGGCCGTCACCGGCGGGAACAGCATCCCCTGGCCGATGCGGCCGATGGTGACGAGGATCGCGAAGGTCCAGAAGGCGGTGTTCGCATCGGCAAAGCCCATCACCCAGGTGGAGACCGCGAACAGCAGAAACCCGATCGCGAGCAAGAGATAGGGCGGGTAGCGGTCGGCCAGTCGGCCGGCCAGGGGCAGGGCTGCGCCCATGGCCAGCCCGCCGGGCACGAGCACCAGCCCGGCTTGCAGCGGCGTGAACCCCTGCACGATCTGGACGAACACCGGCTGCAGGTAGAAGGAGCCGAACAGGCAGGCGCCGATCAGGAAGGAGACGATGTTCGCGATCGCGAACTTGGGATTGCGCAGCAGGCGCACGTCGAAGATCGGGTCGGCGACCCTCGTTTCCCAGTAAAGGAACGCGACGGCCGACGATGCGCCGAGGCCGAGCATCGCGATCACGAAGTTGGAGTTCCAGCCCTTGAGCTGGCCGTTGGAAAATCCGGTCAGGGTCGCGGTCAGGAAGGTTGCGACGAGCAGGAACCCGAACCAGTCGAGCCGGGTGACCTTCTCGCCCCGGTCGCGCCCGGGCAGGACGACCGCCGCGAGCATCATTGATGCGAACGCCGTCGGCAGTGCCACGTAGAAGGTGAAGCGCCAGTCGAAGGCGTCGATGGCCATGCCTCCGAACCACGGGCCGAGCCCGGGGCCGAGTACGAAGCTGATCCCAAAGAGGCCGGCCACCATCGCGCGCTGGGTGGGCGGAAACACCGCGAACATGACCATCATCGCCAGCGGCAGCAGGATACCGGCCGTCAGGCCCTGGATCGTCCGCCCCAGGACGATGGTGTTGTAGGCCTCCGCCGTGCCGCCGGCGATGGACCCGATCATGAACAGCGCCATCGTTGCCAGAAAAACATGGCGCGGGCCGAAGCGGCGGGTCAGCCAGTCGCTCAGCAGCATGCCTGCCGTCATCGCGGCAAAGAAGGCGGTCGCCATCCACTGGGCCTGGTCCTGGCCGACGCCGAAGGCGCCCATGATGTCCGGCACCGCCACATTGGTGATGGTGCCTGACAGGGCGACGGTGAGGGAGGAGGCCAGTGCGACGGTGACGACCAGCCAGCGATGCGCCGCCGTGCCGGGGGTCGGTGACGCGGATGCATCGGCGGTCGCGGTCATGGCGCGGTAAACCTAGCGGCCGGCGATCGCGATGTTGACGACCGCCATCATGCCCGGGCTGAGTGGTACATCGCTCGGGTCCAGCGCGATGCGCACCGGCAGGCGCTGGGTCACCTTGGTGAAGTTTCCGCTCGGGTTCGGGTTCGGGAGCAGCGCGAACTCGCTGGTCGCGGCGCTGCCGATGCGCGCGACGGTGCCGGTGAAGCGCCGGTCGGGATAGGCGTCGATGGTGACGTCGACCGCCATGCCCGGCGCGAGATGGCGGATGTCGGTTTCCTTGATGTTGGCCTCGACCCACACCGCCGCGGGATTGTGCACCAGCATCAGCCGCTGTCCGGGGCTGACGAACTCGCCCACGTCGACGAAGGTCTCCGACACCACGCCCGCGATAGGGCTCTCGATAGTGCGGTCGGCCACGTCGAGGGCCTGCTGCTCGCGCTGCGCCGCGACCTCGGCCTCCTCGTGCCGCAGGGTCTCGATCCGGCCGGAGAGGACGTTCATCTGGCCGCGTTCGGCCTCGGCCTCGCTGACGTCGGCCAGGGCCGCGGCGAGGTCGGCCTGGGCTTTCTGGTGGCGCTCCTGGGCGCGGCTGAGTTCGACGCGCACCTGGTCCAGCCGCTGGCGCGACACCACCTGGTCTGCGACCAGCGAGCGGGCCCGTTCGAAATCGGCGCGCGCCAGTTCGAACTGTTCACGGCTTGCCCTGACGGCAACGCGGGCCGCGTCGGCGCGCGAGCTGACGGCCTCCACACGGCTGGCTGTCGTCAGGTCCAGCAGCTCGATTTCCGAGCGGATCCGGTCGCGTTCGGCTGTGAGCGCCGCGATCCGCGCGCCGTATTCGGTCAGCTTGAGTTTCGAGTTCCGGGAATCGATCTCGATCAGAAGGTCACCGGGCGCCACCCTCGTTCCGTCGGACACGGGCATCGCGACGATCCAGCCCGACACCCGGCTGGACACGGCCACCGTGTCGGTTGCAATCCGGGCATCGGTCTCGCTGACATGGCTCCACTGCCAGTAGGCCCAGCGCCCGGCGCCCACGACGGCCGCCACAACCACCAGCGCGATAACACCCAGCCGGACGGAGGAAGCCAACGCCTTGCGCCGTTCGTTCGATCGGTGCTCGCCGGTGGCCGCAACCGCGTCGGCTATGCGTCCTTCATCAGGCATGGCAGGTCCTCTCGTGTATCATTGTCTACGACGGACCGGTGCGAAACAATTCGTTCATGCGTCACGCACATGGCTGGGGATCGTGCACTTCACGGCAGGCCGTGGGAACGAAAAGGAGGAAGAGATGACGGACGAATGGAAGCCGGATGGCCCGATCCGGATCGCGGCGGGTACGCCGCCCGGCGGCGGCCTCGACCGTGTTGCGCGGGCGCTCGAGAAGGCGATCGCCGCCACGGGCCGGACGGAATCTGAAATCGTGGTCGAGAATGTCGCCGGAGACGGGGCGCGACGGGTATGGCGGGAGTGCATCGACCGGCATCCGAGCGACGGTCATGTGGTCAGCATCAGTTCGCCGAACCTGACCACAGACTATCTCGCCGGAATCGCCGACTTCGAGCACACGCGCTATACGCCGATCGCAACGCTTGTCAGCGAATACATCGCGTTTGCCGTGCGGTCGGATAGCGGTATCGCGTCGGGCGCCGGGCTGATTGAACGTCTCGGCGGCAATTCCGGTTCGATCACGGTCGCGCTGTCCACGGCGCTGGGCAATCCGAACCATATCGCCTTTGCGAAACTGACGCGGGAGGCCGGCGGGGACGTCAACGCGCCTGTCGTGCGCGTTTTCGACACCGCGCTCGACGCGGTGGCCGACGTGGTCGGGGGACATGCGGATGTGTGCGCGGTCACGGTGGCGAGTGTCATGGCGGAACATGAGGCGGGCAATGTGCGCCTGCTCGGCATTTCGTCGCCGGAACGGCTCGCGGGAATGTTTGCCGGAACACCGACCTGGACCGAGCTGGGTGTCGAGTGCGTCATTGGTGCGTGGCGCGGTGTCACCGGACCTGCGGATCTCGCGGCGGACCGGGTGGCGTTCTGGCAGGGCCTGCTGCGTGCGGCGGTCGAACAGAAAGTCTGGGAAGACGAACTCAAGCGCATAAGTTGGTCGGCGATGTATCTGGACGGCGACGAACTCCACGCGCAGCTGGCTCGCGAACGCGGCGAATATATCGAGATTTTGGGCGAACTCGGGCTTCTAAAAGCTGAGATCTGACGGGTCAGACGGCGGTGCCGCCGACGGTCAGGGATTCGAGCATCATCGTCGGCTGGCCGACGCCGACGGGCACGGACTGACCGTCCTTGCCGCAGGTGCCGACCCCGTCATCCAGCTTGGAATCGTTGCCGATCAGCTTGACCCGGGTCAGCGCGTCCGGGCCGTTGCCGATCAGGGTGGCGCCCTTGACCGGTGCGCCGATCTTGCCGTCCTCGATCAGGTAGGCCTCGGTGCAGGAGAAGACGAACTTGCCGTTGGTGATATCCACCTGGCCGCCGCCGAAGTTGACGGCGTAGATACCGGTTTTCGCGGCCTTGATGCATTCCTCGGGGTCGGCTTCGCCGTCCAGCATGTAGGTGTTGGTCATGCGCGGCATGGGATGGTGCGCGAAGGACTGGCGGCGACCGTTGCCGGTCGGTGCGACGCCCATCAGCCGGGCGTTCATCCGGTCCTGCATGTAGCCTTTCAGGATGCCGTCCTCGATCAGCACGTTCGATCCGCTGGGGGTGCCTTCATCGTCGATGGTCAGCGATCCGCGCCGGTCGGGCAGCGTGCCGTCGTCGACCACGGTCACGCCGGGCGCCGCGACCCTCTCGCCCATCAGGTTCGAGAAAGCTGATGTTTTCTTGCGGTTGAAATCGCCCTCAAGGCCGTGGCCGATGGCCTCGTGGAGCAGCACGCCGGGCCAGCCGGGGCCGAGCACGACGGGCATCTCGCCGGCCGGAGCGGGGACCGACTCGAGGTTCACCAGCGCCTGGCGGAGCGCCTCGTCGACCTGTGACTTCCAGTTGTCCGGGTCGATCCAGCGGTCGTAGACAGCGCGCCCGCCAACGCCCTGGGAGCCGGTCTCCTGGCGGTCGCCGTCGCCGACCATCAGGGAAACGTTGAGCCGGACCAGCGGGCGCACGTCGGCGCGCCTCTCGCCGTCGCCGCGCAGGATCTGGACGGCCTGCCACGTGCCACCGAGCGAAGCGGTGACCTGGCGCACGCGGGTGTCCGCGGCGCGGGCATAGGCGTCGATCTCGGCGAGCAGCGCGACCTTTTCCTCGAACGCCATCTCGCCGAGCGGGTTCACGTCGGTGTAAAGGTCGCGGTTGGTGTTGGCGGGCGGCTCGCCCACGGTGCCGCCGCTGCCGGTGCGCACGGCCTTCACGGTCTCGCCGGCCCGCGCGATGGCTGCCTCGCTCATCTCGGTCGAGTGTGCGTATCCGGTCGCCTCACCCGCGACCGCACGCAGGCCGAAGCCCTGGGAGGTATCGAAGCTGGCGTTGCGCACGCGCCCGTCGTCGAATGTGATGCTTTCGCTCTGGCTGTATTCGAGGAACAACTCGCCGTCGTCGGAGCCCGTCAGGGCGTCGCCCACGAGGCCGGTGACCTTGTTCGGGTCCATTCCGGTGCGCTTGAAAAACAGGTCGTCGGTATTGGCGATATCGCTCATCGGGTTCTGCCGTCGGCTGAGAGTTTGGGCGCGGGCGTGCGCGTGGTTCGAACAATATGGGACCGCGATAGCGCTTGTCAGCCTCTGTGCGCCGATTTAGCCCGGAAATCCGTGTTTTCGTGCCTGTGCGACAAGGTGTCACAAAAACGGTCAACAGCCTGACCGTGACTTGTTGGGCGCGGTGCACTGGGCTATTTTTCGCGCCAATCGAAGGGTTTGGGGGTGTCCGGCAAGTTGGGCGCCGGCACCAGATGGAAGCGAGCGTATGACAAAATATCGAATTCACCTGTTGGGTGGTCTGGCGGCAATCGTAATGCTGATCGCCGGGCCGGCATTCGCGCAGCAGCCGGAGCCGTGGCAACTCGGTTTCCAGGACGCGCATTCCCCGATCATGGAGCAGATGGACACGTTCCACGATTTCCTGCTGTGGATGTGCTTCGCCATCTCGATTTTCGTGCTGGCGCTGTTGCTCTACGCCATCGTCCGTTTCCGTGAGAGCGCGAACCCCAATCCCTCGAAAGTGACCCACAACACTCTGATCGAGGTTCTCTGGACTGTGATCCCCGTGGTGATCCTGTTCGTGATCGGCTTCTTCTCCCTGCCGCTGCTCTACGCGACCGATGACACCGCGGACGCAGACCTGACCGTGAAGGTGATCGGGCGCCAGTGGTACTGGAGCTATGAATATCCCGATCATGGCGATTTCACGTTCGACGCCTTCATGGTCGAGGAAGAAGACCTGAAGCCGGGTCAGCCGCGCCTGCTGGCGACGGATGAAAACCTCGTCCTACCGGTCGGCAAGAAGATCCGGGTTCTGGTCACCGCATCGGATGTGCTGCATGCCTTCGCGATGCCGGCGCTCGGGTCCAAGGTCGACGCCGTACCCGGGCGGACCAACGAGACGTGGTTCCTGATCGACGAGCCGGGCATGTATTACGGCCAGTGTTCGGAACTTTGCGGCACGGGCCATGCCTATATGCCCATCGCGATCGAAGCGGTGAGCGAAGCCGAATTCCAGGCCTGGGTCACAAAGGCGCAGGCACGGTTCGGTGAGTCGGACGGCGATCTGTCGCCGCGCCCGATCCAGATTGTCAGAAACGAAGCGGGCGATGCGTCCGCGACGGCGCAATAGCGCGGCGAGGAGAGTTTAGAGATGGCTGACGCACACGCGCATACCGACGATCACGCCCACGATCATCACACGCCGACAGGCTGGAAACGCTGGGTGTTTTCGACGAACCACAAGGACATCGGCACGATGTACCTTGCGTTCTCGATCATGGCCGGCATCATCGGCGGCATCTTCTCCATCCTGATGCGGCTCGAGCTTCAGGATCCGGGGTTGCAGTACTTCCTGAACGCCGACGGTTCGCCCGACGGCCAGTGGTGGAACGTGGTGATTACCGCCCACGGTCTGATCATGGTGTTCTTCGTGGTCATGCCCGCCGTCATCGGCGGTTTCGGCAACTGGTTCATTCCGCTGATGGTGGGCGCGCCGGACATGGCCTTCCCGCGCATGAACAACATCTCCTTCTGGCTGCTGCCGCCGGCCTTCCTGCTGCTGGTCGGCTCGACCTTCATGGGCGACGGCGCGGGCACGGGCTGGACGGTCTACCCGCCGCTCTCTTCGGCCGTCGGGCATCCCGGGCCGTCGGTGGATATGGCGATCTTTGCTCTGCATCTGGCCGGCGCATCGTCGATCCTGGGCGCGATCAACTTCATCACCACGATCTTCAACATGCGTGCGCCGGGCATGACGCTTCACCGGATGCCGCTGTTCATCTGGGGTGAGCTGGTGACGGCGTTCCTGCTGGTGCTTGCCGTGCCGGTGCTCGCGGGCGCGATCACGATGCTTCTGACCGACCGCAACTTCGGCACGTCCTTCTTCGACGCCGCCGGCGGCGGTGACCCGATCCTGTTCCAGCACCTGTTCTGGTTCTTCGGGCATCCGGAGGTATACATCATGATCCTGCCGGGCTTCGGGATCATCAGCCACATCGTCTCGACCTTCTCGCGAAAACCCGTGTTCGGCTATCTGGGCATGGCCTACGCGATGGTCGGTATCGGCTTTGTCGGGTTCATCGTTTGGGCGCACCACATGTTCACGGTCGGCCTGGATGTCGATACCCGGGTCTATTTCACCGTCGCCACGATGGTCATCGCGGTGCCCACGGGCATCAAGATTTTCTCGTGGATCGCGACGATGTGGGGTGGCTCGGTCCGCATGGACACCCCGATGCTGTGGGCGGTCGGCTTCATCTTCCTGTTCACCGTGGGCGGCGTGACCGGCGTGGTTCTCGCCAACGCGGGTCTCGACCTCGCGTTGCACGACACCTACTACGTGGTGGCGCATTTCCACTACGTGCTGTCGCTGGGCGCGGTGTTCACGATGTTCGCGGGCTTCTACTACTGGATCGGCAAGATGTCGGGCCGGCAGTACAACGAGACCCTCGGCAAGCTGCACTTCTGGATCACGTTTATCGGCGTGAACCTGACCTTCTTCCCGCAGCATTTCCTGGGCCTCGCCGGCATGCCGCGCCGCTATCCGGACTACCCGGACGCGTATGCGGGCTGGAACGAGATTTCCTCCTGGGGTTCCTATATCTCGGCCGTCGGCATCGTGCTGTTCATCTTCATCGTCTTCCAGACGCTGACCTCCGGCCGCCGGGTCGAAGGCAACTACTGGGGCGAGGGGGCGACGACGCTGGAGTGGACGGTTCCGTCACCGGCGCCGCACCACACCCATGAGGAACTGCCGGAAATCAAGCCCGCGCCGTCGCACTGAGCGCACTGAGCGGGTCGGAGCGGAACGTTGGCTGATACGGTCACCTTGAACGAGAACGGCGAGATTGCACTCCCGGGAGCGCAATCCTCGCACGTGAAGGACTATATCCGCCTTCTGAAGCCGCGGGTGATGACCCTCGTCGTGTTTTCCGGCGCCGCGGCGATGATGATCGCGCCCGGTACCATTCACCCGTTGATCGCAGTAGTCGCCATCCTGTGCATCGCGACAGGTTCCGGCGCCGCCGGTGCGATCAACATGTGGTACGAGCGCGACATCGACGCAATCATGACCCGTACGTCGAATCGCCCGCTGCCGATGGGCCGTATCGCGCCCAGCGATGCGCTGGGTTTTGCGGTGGTGCTGTCGCTCCTGTCGGTGGCGCTGATGGGGCTGGCGACCAACTGGGTGGCGGGCGGCATCCTCGCCCTGGCTATCCTGTTCTACGTGTTCGTCTACACGGTCTGGCTGAAACGCCGCACGCCGCAGAATATCGTCATCGGCGGCGCTGCCGGCGCGTTCCCGCCGATGATCGGTTGGGCGGCGGTCACCGGCGATGTGAGCCTCGTCTCGCTATCGCTGTTTGCGATTATCTTCCTGTGGACGCCGCCGCACTTCTGGGCGCTGGCGCTCTACCGCAGCGGCGACTACGAGCGCGCCGGCGTGCCGATGCTGCCCGTCGTGGCCGGTCATGCTGCCACCAAGCGGCAGATCCTCTACTATACGGTCGCCATGGTGCCGGTGAGCATGCTGCCGAGCTTCCTCGGCGCGGCAGGTCTGACCTATGCAGTCGGGGCCCTGGCCCTTGGCCTGATCTTCGTGGTCCGGGCGTGCCAGACCCTGCGCGAACCGGAAGGCGGCGACGATCGCCATGCACGCGCGTTGTTCAAATACTCGATATTCTATCTGTTCCTGGTCTTCGCGCTGTTGCCGATCGACCTGCTCGTTCAGCGGTTGGTCTGAGGTGGCGATGGCAAAGAAATTCCATAGCGAGCGCCACCGCGAACAGCGCGGCAAGAACTATGCGATGCTGGCTGTCATCGGCGGGCTGATCCTGGTTTTTTACCTGGTGTTTATCGCGCGTGCGGGGCTTCTCGGATGAGCATGCACGACACCCGCGCCGAGCGCCGCCGGCGCAACCGCTACGTCTTTGCCGGCCTGGTCGCTCTGGTCGTGGCAATGAACGGCTTCGCCTACGCGACCGTGCCGGCCTACCGTGCGTTCTGCCAGCAGTTCGGTTTCGCCGGCACCCCGCTCGTCGAAGCGAGTGCGCCGCAGGCCGATGCCGTTATCGAACGTTCGATTACCGTGCGGTTCGACAGCAATATCGAGCCGTCGCTCGACTGGCGTTTCAAGCCGGTCCAGCGGCAGGTGGACATGAAGGTCGGTGAGACGGGCCTGGCCTTCTTCGAGGCGGTAAGCCGCCACGACGCGCCCGTGTCCGGGACCGCGACGTTCAACGTCACGCCGCTGAAGGCAGCGCAGTACTTCGTGAAGATCGAGTGTTTCTGCTTTACCGAACAGACGCTTGATCCGGGTCAGGCCGTGCAGATGCCGGTAACCTTCTTCGTCGATCCCGCGATTGCCGAGGACAAGGACCTGGACGACGTGACGGCGATTACCCTGAGCTACACTTTTTTCCGCGACCATGAAGCCGAAGCCGAACGCAAGGCTGCGAGCGTTGCCGGACAGACGAATACCAAGGTCAACTAGACGGCCGTTGAAAGAGAGCGAAGCATGAGCGATCACGCAGCAGGCAACCACCCGTATCATATGCCGGATCCCAGTCCGTGGCCGATTGTCGGCTCGATTGCCGGGTTCCTGACAGCGGTGGGGCTGATCATTTTTATGCACCCGTCCGTGTTCGGTGCCGGCCTTCAGCCGATTTTCGAGACGATGGGCCTGTGGGTGACCGCACCGGGCCTGATCGTTGCGATGATGACGATGATGGGCTGGTGGCGCGACGTGATCGACGAGGCCACGCACCAGAAGGCGCATACCGGGGTCGTCCAGATCAGCCTGCGCTACGGCATGATGCTGTTCATCATCTCCGAGGTGATGTTCTTCGCGGCCTGGTTCTGGGCGTTCTTCGACGCCAGCCTGTTCCCCAAGGAAGCCATCGACTTCATGTGGCCGCCGGCGGACGTCGAGGTGTTCAACCCCTGGACACTGCCGCTGCTGAATACCCTGGTCCTGCTGACGTCGGGCTTCACGGTGACCTGGGCGCATCACGATATTCGTGAAGGCAAGATGGAGCATGCGTCCAAGATGCTCGCTTGGACCGTAGTGCTGGGCGTGCTGTTCACGGCTCTACAGGCCTATGAGTACAGCCACGCGCCGTTCGGCTTCCGCGAGGGCATCTACTCGTCGACCTTCTTCATGGCGACCGGCTTCCACGGGTTCCACGTGATCGTCGGCACGGTGTTCCTGGCCGTTTGCTGGTGGCGTTGTTCGAAGGGGCACTTCACGAAGGACCACCATTTCGGTTTCGAGGCGGCCGCATGGTACTGGCACTTTGTCGACGTGGTCTGGCTGTTCCTGTTCTCGTTCGTCTACGTCTGGAGTGCGTTCGCCTGATTGGCGGCGGGACGTGGTCGAATACTACCCGCGTCAGTCGAGCATTCGGGCCGGACTGCGCTGCGCATGTCCGCGTTGCGGGCAGGGAAAGCTGTATACCGGCATCCTGACCGTCCGCGACCACTGCGAGGTCTGTCAGTTCGACTATGCGAACCTGAACACGGACGATGGACCGGCGTTTTTCATCATTGTGATCTACAGCGCGATCATCCTGCCGCTCGCCGCGTGGTTTCAGTTCGCGGTCAATCCGCCGTTTTGGGTTCATCTGGTCATCTGGCTGCCGGTTATTGTCGTCGGTGCGATTTTGATGATGCGCCCGTTCAAGGCGTGGCTGATCGCGCAGGCCTACAAGCACGACGTCACCGACGCAGACCACACGCGGTGATGACCGCGCTGGCATCCTGACATGGCATTCCGGCCGACCTTCTGGGCGACAGTGGTGGCGGTTCCCGTGCTGGCGATCCTGATCGGTCTCGGGACCTGGCAGGTCCAGCGGCTCGACTGGAAAAACGACCTGATCGAAACCCGCGCGGCGCGGGTCGCCGAGCCGTCGTTGAACCTCGACGAAGCGCTCGCCGCGCCGTCCGTCGGCATGATCGAGTACCGACCCATTACCTTGTCCGGGACCTTGCGCCGCGATGATGCGTTCCGGCTTCTGAACCGGGTGCGCGATGGCAAGCAGGGGTTTCACCTTGTCAGCCCGATGGAACTGGACGCCGACAACCGCACGATCATGGTCGATCGCGGCTGGATGCCGCGCGAGAGCCTTGGTGAGGTCCTGGCCGGTAAGCCCACGGGGGTGACGCTCGACGGGTTCGTGCGCGCGTACACGCCGCCGGGCGCGTTCCTGCCGGACAACGAGCCCGCCGCCAACAACTGGTTCCACATGAACGAGGCGGAGATGCTGTCGGCGGCGCGACTGGCCGGTGGCGTGGGCTTCTACGTCGAGGCCGGCCCGAACACGACCCCGGCGGGTACTTTTCCCCGGGGCGGTGTGCCTGACGTGAACCTGCGCAACAGCCACCTGGAATATGCGGTGACGTGGTACGGGCTGGCCGGCGTTCTCGTGGTGATTTTTGTCGTGTTTCACTGGCGGCGGGACGAAGCATGAGAGAGGGGCCGGCACCGGCTTTGGACTTTTTGCATGAACGGTTCCGTCGGATCGCGCTTCTGAACGATTCCCTCGGAATCCTCGGCTGGGATCAGGCGACCCTGATGCCGGAAGGCAGCGCTCCCGGACGCGGCGAACAGATCGCCGCGTTGAGCGTGATGGGCCATGAACTCCTGGTGGATCCTGCTGTCGGCGACGCCATCGCCGAAGCCCGGGAGAGGGCGGAGCAAGGATCCGGTGGTGATTGGGAGACCGCGAACCTGCGCGAGATGGAGCGTGCGTATGTGAATGCGTCGGCTGTACCCGGCGAGCTGGTTGAAGCCGCGGCGCGGGCCAATGCGGCCTGCGAGATGACATGGCGGCGCGCCCGGGCGGAAGACGATTTCGCTGCACTGGTTCCCGATTTACAGGCGGTGCTCGACCGGGTGCGGGAGATCGCTGCGGCGCGCTCCGATGCGTTCGGGCTGGCGCCCTATGATGCGTTACTCGATGAGTATGAGGCCGGAACCCGGACCGCCGACCTGGACCCGCTCTTCGACAGGCTGTCGCGTGAGCTTCCCACGATGGTCGAGGCGGCGCTGGAACGTCAGGCTGCATCCCCCGCGCCCGTCCTACCCGAGGGTCCGTTCGAGACGTCTTCCCAGCGCGCGCTTGCTGCCGATCTGATGTCGGCGCTCGGGTTCGATTTCGAGCGCGGCCGGCTCGATGTCAGTCATCATCCCTTCTGCGGGGGCGCGGCGGGTGATGTGCGCATCACGACGCGCTACAGCGAGGAAGATTTTACACAGTCACTGATGGGTGTACTGCACGAGACAGGACACGCCCTCTACGAGGCCGGTCTGCCGGAAGCATGGCGCTACCAGCCGGTCGGCGGTGCTCTGGGAATGGCCATTCATGAGAGCCAGTCGCTGCTCGTCGAAATGCAGGTAAGCCGATCGCGGCCGTTCCTGGAATTCGCTCTCCCGAAAATGAAAAAGACGTTCGGCGGCGAAGGCCCGGCATGGGATGTCGACAATTTTCAACGCCTCTACACCCGCGTCGAACGGGGTTTCATCCGGGTGGATGCGGACGAACTGACATATCCGCTGCATGTGGTGCTGCGCTACCGGCTCGAGCAGGCGCTGCTGTTCGGCGATTTACCGCTGCGCGACCTGCCCGGCGCCTGGAACGATGCAATGGCCGAGCTGTTGGGCGTGGTCCCGCCCGACGACTCCCTTGGGTGCCTGCAGGACGTACACTGGCCATCCGGCGCTTTCGGCTATTTCCCGACGTACACGCTGGGCGCAATGGCGGCGGCCCAGATTTTCAAAGCTTTGCGCCAGGCGTTGCCTGACCTGGAATCCGACATCGCGGCGGGCCGGCTGGGACCGATGGTCGCCTGGCTGCGAGCCAACGTGCACGGTCAGGGCTCACGCCTTCCGGCGCCGGAGTTGTTGACCGAGGTGACTGGCCAGCCCCTGAATCCCGAGATTTTCCTGAACCATCTGAAGGCCCGCTATCTGGGCGAGCACTGAACCCCGGTGCCTTGTCTCGTCCCGGTGCCTTGGATAGGTTAGCGCGCTTTTCGCGAAGGAAACCGCCGCCCGTGAAGTATGTCAGCACCAGAAGTTCGACGCCCGAGCAACCCTTCGAGGGCGTGCTCCTGAGCGGGCTCGCCCGCGACGGCGGTCTGTTCGTGCCGGGTGCGTGGCCGGCGATGGAAGCAGACGATATCGCGGGCCTGGACGGCCTCGACTATGCGGAAATCGTATCGCGCGTGGTGCGCCCGTTCATTGAGGATTCGCTCGTGTCCGACGCGGATCTCGAACGCATCGCGAGGCAGGCCTATTCGGGGTTCCGCCATCCGGCGACCGCCCCGATGGTCCAGATCGACGACGACACCTGGCTGCTGGAGCTTTTTCACGGGCCGACGCTTGCATTCAAGGATTTCGCACTGCAGCTTCTCGGCGGCCTGTTCGACCATGTACTCGGCCTGCGGGGCGACCGGCTAACGATTGTCGGAGCGACATCGGGCGATACGGGTTCCGCCGCGATTGAGGCCTGCCGTGATCGTGCGAACCTCGATATTTTCATGCTCTATCCCGAAGGCCGCGTGTCCGAGGTGCAACGTCGTCAGATGACCACGGTCATGTCGGAGAATGTCTATAACGTCGCGGTTCGTGGAACATTCGACGATTGCCAGGACATGGTGAAGGCGATGTTCGCTGACGAGGACCTGCGCGACGAACTGGGCCTGTCGGCCGTGAACTCGATCAACTGGGCCCGGGTCATGGGTCAGACTGCCTATTATTTTGCGGCGGCCGCGCGGCTTGGCGCACCAGGCCGGAACTTCACCTTCGTGGTGCCCACCGGCAATTTCGGCAACGTCTATTCCGCCTACGTGGCGCATGCCATGGGGCTTCCGATTTCACACCTGGTCGTGGCCGCGAACCGGAACGACATCCTCTATCGCTTTTTCGAGAAGGGCGATATGTCGATTTCCGGGGTCGAGCCGTCCCTGTCGCCAAGCATGGATATCCAGGTGTCGAGCAATTTCGAACGGCTTCTGTTCGACCTGATGGACCGGGACGGCGATTCCGTGACCGAGGCGATCCGGGCCTTCCGGGCCGAGGGCACCTTGCCGGACGGGCAGAACCTAAGCACCGATGCGCGCGCGATGTTCTCGGCGCAACGTCTCGACGACGACGAAACCCTGGCTGAAATCCGGCGTGTTCACGAAGAAACCGGCATGCTCGTCGACCCGCACACCGCGGTGGCGATCGGCGCGGCTCGCAAGACGGCGCGCGACGGTACGAAACGGGTCGTCCTGGCGACCGCGCATCCGGCCAAGTTCCCTGATGCGGTGGAGAAGGCAACGGGAATCCGCCCGGCGTTGCCGGCGCATCTGTCCGACCTGCTGGACCGGAACGAACGTGCTGAAACGCTGGACAATGACCTCGATGCGGTCCGCGACCATGTTCGCGCCCACGCCACGCCGCGAGAGGCAGGTTGAACGCCGTGGACGGGATCGCGATCACCACCCTCGACAACGGCGTGCGCGTCGTCACGGACCACATGCCGAGCGTGGAATCCGTGTCGGTCGGCGTCTGGGTTCGTGCGGGCGCTCGGTTCGAAGCGCCCGAGGTCAACGGCGTGGCGCACCTGCTCGAACACATGATGTTCAAGGGCACCGCGCGCCGCTCCGCTGTGGAGATTGCCCAGGCGGTCGAGAATGTCGGCGGGCATATCAACGCTTATACCGCGCGTGAAGTCACCGCGTACTATGCCAAGGTCCTGAAAAACGATGCGGCGCTCGCGGTCGACGTGATTGCAGATATCGTGCGCAATTCCGTTTTCGATGAAGGCGAACTTGGGCGCGAGCGTTCGGTTGTGCTGCAGGAAATCGGCCAGGCCCACGACACCCCGGACGACGTGGTGTTCGACCTGTTTCAGGAC
The DNA here is from genome assembly GCA_965222215.1 of Alphaproteobacteria bacterium. Lineage (GTDB taxonomy): Bacteria > Pseudomonadota > Alphaproteobacteria > UBA6615 > UBA6615 > JABJAG01. The sequence continues at coordinate 578,811 of OZ244931.1, forward strand.
GTGGCGTTTCCCGACCAGCCGCTCGGTCGGCCGGTCCTTGGCCTGCCGGATGTGGTGGGCCAGATGCCGCGCGATGCGATCGTCGGGTTCCACGGGCATCACTATCGCGGCGGCGCGATGGTGCTCGCGGCGGCGGGCAACATCTCCCACGAAGCCCTGTGCGCACTGGCCGAAGAGCATCTGAGCGACGTGCCGGCGGGCACGCCGGACGGAGCGAGTCCGGCCCGGTACGCCGGCGGCGAGCGGATCGAGGCGCGCGATCTCGAGCAGATTCATTTCGTCATGGGGTTCCAGGGCGCACCGATCGGATCGGACGAGTATTACGCGTTGTCGGTGCTGTCGAACCTGTTCGGCGGCGGCATGTCGTCCCGGCTGTTCCAGGAAATCCGGGAGCGGCGCGGCCTCGTCTATTCCATCGATACCTTCCACTCCGCGTTTTCCGACGAGGGTGTTTTCGGCATCTACGCCGGTACCGGTCCGGACCTGATCGACGAATTCGTGCCGGCTTTGTGTGGAGAGATCGTGCGACTGGCCGATACGCTCGACGACGGGGAAATCTCGCGTGCGCGCACGCAACTCAAGTCGAATCTTCTTATGGCGATGGAATCGACCGGCGCGCGCAGCGAACGGGCGGGTCAGCAAATGCTGATCTACGATCGAATTGTCGAAGCGTCTGAGCTGGTCGAGCGGATCGACCGCGTGACCCCTGAAATGCTGTCGGCCGTCGCCCGGAAGATGTTTTCGTCGACACCAAGTCTTGCCACCGTGGGGCCCGCGTCGGACATTGCGTCGATCGAGTCCATCCGGGGCCGCCTCGCGGCCTGAAAGTAAGAGTGTCGTGGCATGAGGTTGTTCCGTTCGCTTTCGACCAATTCTTCCACGGTTCGCCTGGAAGGCGAGAAGGTCGTGCTGCGCGCACCGATCGAGCGTGACTGGCGGGCCTATGCCGAAATTCGAGCGGCAAGCCGAAAGTTCCTGGAGCCGTGGGAGCCTACCTGGCCGACGGACGCCCTGAGCCGCGATGCGTTCTATCGCCGACTGAGCCGTTACGCGAGCGACTGGCGGAACGATACCGGCTACAGCATGTTCCTGTTCGACCGGGAGAGCTCGAATCTCGTCGGCGGAATCAGCCTGTCGAACGTGCGCCGTGGCGTCGCGCAATGCGGCACGCTTGGCTACTGGATGGGTGAGACCCATGCCGGTCAGGGCTACATGCATGACGGCCTGCGCCTGATGCTGGGCTTCGCCTTCGACGACCTGGTTCTGCACCGCGTCGAGGCGGCGTGTCTGCCGCGGAACGATGCCAGCCGGAACCTGCTTCTTGGCTGCGGCTTTTCGGAAGACGGGTTTGCACGGAAATACCTGAAAATTCGCGGCGTCTGGCAGGATCACCTGCTGTTCTCGCTGCTGGCGGAAGACTTCCCGGCGGACCGCAAGTGAACGGCCCGGCGGCGGATGCCGCGCTATCGGATATTCCGGGCCGGATCGCGGCGCGTAAGCGCCTGCGCATGTGGACAATCCTGCTGACGAGCGGTCTGGCTTTTCTCGCGCCGTCCGTGGTGGCACCTGGCCTTCCGGCTATACAGGCCGAGTTCGCCGATTTCGAGAATCCCGAGCTGATGTCCCGGCTCGTGCTGACGATGCCGATGTTGTTCATCGCCCTGTCGGGGCCGCTGGTCGGCTATGCGGTCGACCGGTTCGGGCGGCGGAACGTGCTGGTGGTCAGTGCGGCCATGTACGGCGCGGCGGGTGTGTCTGTGCTGGTGCTCGATTCTCTGACGGCGATCCTTGTGAGCCGTGCCGTGCTGGGTGTTTTCCTGGCGGGCATCCTGACCAGCGTAACCGCGTTGATCGGGGACTACTATTCGGGTGATGAGCGCAACCGGGTCGCGGGTCTGCAGGGCGCGTTCATGCTCTTCGGCACGCTCGGGTTCGTCGTGATTTCCGGGCTGCTGGCGGAAATCCACTGGCGGGTCCCATTCCTGCTTTTTGCTGTGGCGTTCGCGCTGGTGCCGATCATGTTGCTCAGCCTGTACGAGCCGGTCGCCGCGTCGGTGGCTTTGCGCAGCCGGGAACCGCGCCCGACCTTGCGGCAATGGGGCGCAATCGCGTTCGTGTGCGGCCTGACGTTCCTGACGCTGGTCGGGATGTTCCTGGTCCCGTCACAGACCCCTTTCTTTCTGGTGGAGATCGGGGTCGACGACCCGACGCGCGCCGGCATCGCCATCGGGATGTTCAATTTAACGGCCGGCTTCGCATCGCTCGGGTTCGGTCGCCTGCGCAAGGCGCTGAGCCCGGATTCGATCTTCGCTCTCATTTTCCTGTCGGGCGGGGCGGGTTTCGTGATGATGGGCCACGCGGACAGCTTCACCGAATCGCTCATCGCCGGCGCTGTCGGCGGCCTCTCAATGGGTGCGTTTATTCCCAACGCGAACATGGCGATCATTTCGCGGACGTCGGTCAGCGTTCGGGGGCGGGCACTGGGCGCGCTGACGACACTTTTCTTTCTGGGTCAGTTCGCTTCGCCTCTCTATAGCGTGCCGATTGCGAATGCCACCAGCGTTGCGGTCATGTTCCAGATCACCGGGTTCTGGCTTCTGGGGCTCAGCGTGTGTTTTGCGGTGTATGCCCTGTCGAAGGGCTGGCGCGCGGCCTAGGCTCAGCGTTACGCGCGACCGGCGGTGCCCGACAGCACCGAAAGATCGACGCCGATGCTGTTGAACGCACGTTCCCACTTTTCCTCGTTTGCCGCGCCGAACACGATGGCGTCGTCGTAAGGCACGGAGAGCCACGCGTTTTCCCGAATCTCCGATTCGAGCTGGCCCGGCCCCCATCCGGCGTAGCCGAGCGCAAGAATCGCATTCTGCGGCCCTTCGCCTTTCGCCAGCGCCCGCAGCACGTCCACGGTCGCGGTCAGACCGATCTTTTCTTCCACGACCAGCGTATCGGCGTGGTTGTAGTCGGGCGAGTGAAGGACGAAGCCGCGCTGGTTCTCGACCGGGCCGCCGAAATGCACCGTCACATCCGAAGCACCGTCACCGGCGGGGATGTCCAGCTCGCCGAGAAGTTCGCGGAAATCGATGGAATCGAGGGTCTTGTTGATGACGATCCCCATGGCGCCCTCGTCGTTGTGGGCGCACATGCAAATCACCGAGCGCTCGAACCGGGGGTCGCTCATCGCCGGCATGGCGAGCAGGACCTGGCCGGACAGGCTTCCTGTTTCGTTCGGGTCATCCATGGTCATGATATTCTCCTGACGACGCCTGAAATGCCAGCGCGGGCGCATATGCCGGCGCTTCCGGCCTGAATCGAACGACACGCGATTGTGAGCTTCGTTGACCTCGCAGGCGGTATATTCCCGGCGGAAATTTCCTATATATCCTCCAGCAATCGGCCTTATCGAAGGCATCCGGAATCTCTTGGGACAAAGCTGCAATGATGGCGCAAATCCTCGGTCTGAGACGCATTGCCGCGATTCTCGTCGCATTTCAGGCCTTTTTATGGCCGGTGGGCGCGATGGCGGACGCCGCGACCGACTGGATCGACGGTCCGAAGGCGGATGTGCGGCTGATTTCGGCGACGACCGCTGTCGGCGATCTTCAGACCATACCTTTGGGAGTCGAGGTTCGTCTCGACGACGGCTGGAAGACCTACTGGCGCTCGCCGGGCGATGCCGGCATCCCGCCCCATGTGGAATGGGAAGGCAGCCACAACCTCGCCGACGCCGATTTCGGATGGCCCGCGCCGGTCCGGTTCAACTACTACGACCTCGAGACCTTCGGTTACGAGAAAGGCGTGGTCTTCCCGATCAGGGCGCAGGTCGCCAGCATCGGCGATGCCGTGAACCTGCGGGCTCGCGTCGACCTGTTGGTCTGCGATGACGTCTGCATCCCGCATACGTTCAACGCATCCCTCGACCTGCCGGCGGGCGAAGCGGCGCCAAGCGATTACGCGAACCTGATCGACCGCTACATGAACCAGGTGCCGGGCGACGGTTCACGCGCTGGTCTCAGCTTCGAGGGCGCCGATGTTTCCGGCAGCCCGGCCAAGCCGCTGATCCGTGCCGCGTTCCGTGGGGATACTCCGTTCCAGGCACCGGATCTGCTGGTCGAGGGACACGAGGATGCGATTTTCTCGAACCCCAGCTTCGAGTTCCACGACGGGGGCCGGCTGGTGCTCGCTTCGGTCGGGGCGGAGGATGTGTTTGGCGAGGGCGCGGCTGTCGACCTGGACAGCGAACCGCTAACACTGACCCTGATTGACGGGCAGCGCAGCATCGAAACCCGCGCGACGCCCACGCCGGACGGCCTCGCGGCCATCGATGCCGGCGGGCTGGATTTCGCCACCCTGATTTCGATCATGGGCCTGGCACTGATCGGCGGCCTGATTCTGAACCTCATGCCGTGCGTGCTGCCAGTCATCTCGATCAAACTGTTGTCGGTGGTGAGCCATGGCGGCGGCGACCCGAAAGAAGTCCGCCTGGGGTTCCTGGCCACGACTGCAGGCATCGTCGTTTCCTTTCTCGCGTTGGCCAGCCTGGCTGTCGGCGTGAAATCGGCGGGACTGGCTGTCGGCTGGGGTATCCAGTTCCAGCAGCCGCTGTTCGTGGTGGCACTGGTGGTGATCCTCACCCTGTTTGCCGCAAACATGTGGGGCCTGTTCGAGGTACGCCTTCCTGGCAAGATCTCCGACGCGGCCGTGTCGGCCGGCAACAGCAGTTCGCTCAGCGGACAATTCTTCCAGGGCGCGTTCGCAACCATTCTGGCGACACCCTGCACCGCGCCGTTCCTGGGCACGTCGATCGGGTTTGCCCTGAGCCGGGGCCCTGTCGAGATTTATGCGATCTTTGCTGCCCTGGGCGTGGGCATGGCGCTGCCGTTTATCCTCGTCGCCCTGTTTCCCGGGCTGGCAACGAAGCTACCCAGGCCCGGACCCTGGATGAACACCCTGAAGAAAGTCCTGTCGCTGGCGCTGATCGCGACGGCGGTGTGGTTGCTCACGGTGATGGCTGTCCAGATCTCCGTCGAGGCGGCGGTTATTGTCGGGATCCTGATGGCGGGCATTTTCGCGATGTTCGCGATCAAGGTGCGTAAACCATCGAACGAGGGCAGCCCGGCGCTGCTGACCGCCGTTGCCGTGGCTGTGCTGTTTGCCTTCCTGGTACCCGCAGCGCTACCTGCACTCGGGATCGGTTCACGTGACGGTACATCGGTCGCTGCACGCGACACGGCATGGCGGCCATTCGATCAGGCGGCGATCCCGGCGCTGGTTGCGGAAGGCAAGGTCGTGTTTGTCGATGTGACCGCCGACTGGTGCATCACCTGTCAGGTGAACAAGAAACGCGTGCTTGATACCGCGGATATCATCGATGCTTTCGAACGCGGCGAAGTCGTGCGCATGCGTGCGGACTGGACCCGGCCGAGCGATGTGATCGCGCGCTATCTGGCTTCCTTCAACCGGTTCGGTATCCCTTTCAACGTGGTCTACGGCCCCGATGCGCCGCAGGGGGTCGTGCTGCCTGAACTGCTTTCTGACGATTCCGTGTTCGACGGCCTTGTCGCAGCTGGCGTCACGAACACAGTCGCTTCGCGCTGACCCTGATCGGGTGACGACGGACTGGAATCTCTGCTGATTCCGTCTATGTTCCTGTCCTGAAGATCAATTCAAAACCCGTTCGAGGAGGGGAATCATGGCGATCAGTTCAGGTGAAAAAATTCCGTCGGGGGCGCTTGCCCACAAAACTGCAGATGGCATCGACCAGGTCTCGACCGAAGACCTGTTCAGCGGCAAGAAGGTGGTGCTGTTCTCCGTGCCCGGTGCATTCACCCCGACCTGCTCGGCCCAGCATCTGCCGGGCTTCGTCCAGATGGCCGATGAGATCAAGGCCAAGGGTGTCGACACCATCGCCTGCATGGCCGTGAACGACCCGTTCGTCATGGAGGCCTGGGGCAAGGACCAGAGTGTGGGTGATAAAGTGATGATGCTGGCCGACGGCTCGGCGGCATTCACGAAGGAGATTGGTATGGAACTCGACCTTGTTGACCGAGGCCTGGGCGTGCGCAGCCAGCGATTTGCAATGATCGTAAACGACGGCACCGTGGAGGAGGTCCTCCTCGACGAGGCCGGTGCATTCGAAGCGAGTTCCGCCGAGAGTGTGCTCAGCCGCCTTTAGGAAGAAAACACGTTGATACGAAACGGGGGCTTCGGCCCCCGTTTTTCGTTTCGGTACGAGAAGAGAAGCGCTTTACCTCTGTTCCTCGACCCCGCGCCGGGCGAGCTCATCGGCGCGTTCGTTTTCCGGGTGGCCAGCGTGACCTTTCACCCAATGCCAGGAAATGTCGTGCGGCTTCATCGCCGCCTGCAGGCGTTGCCACAGGTCGACATTCTTGACGGGCTTCTTCGCGGCCGTTTTCCAGCCGTTGCGTTCCCAGTTGTGAATCCATTTGGTGATCCCGTCCTTCACGTAGGTGGAATCGGTGTGCAGGTCGACCTGAGTGGGTCCCTTGAGGGCCTCGAGCGCGGAGATGGCCGCCATGAGTTCCATGCGGTTGTTTGTCGTTTCCGGCTCGCCGCCCCACATTTCCTTTTCGTGCTCGCCCGCGCGCAGGATCGCCCCCCAGCCGCCGGGGCCGGGGTTGCCGGAACACGCCCCGTCCGTGAAAATTTCGGCGCTCGCCATTGCGTCTATCCGTTCACATCTTCAAAGGAAATGCCGTAGGCCTCGGGCCCGTCGACCTGCTGGTGAAAGCGCAGGCGATCGAGGAACTGGCGTGGGTCTTTCGGCCGCACGTATGCGCTGTCGTCATGATTGAGCCAGTCGTAGAGCCGCGTCAGCGTAAAACGAAGCGCCGCACCGCGTGCCAGAGCCGGCAGGGCAACGTATTCCGCGTGCGCCAGGCCGCGTACGCCGGCATAGCCGCGCAGCAGTGCGCGGGCCTTGGTGACGTTGAGGCTCGCGTCGGATTCGAAGCACCAGGCGTTGAGGCAGACGGCGAGGTCGTAGGCGAGTGCGTCGTTGCAGGCGAAATAGAAGTCGATCAGGCCCGACAGGCGTTCGCCGAGGAAAAACACGTTGTCCGGAAACAGGTCGGCGTGAATCACCCCCTGGGGCAGGCCGGATGGCCAGTCTGCGGCGATGAAGTCCAGTTCGTCGACGATCAGTTGCGACAGCCCCGGCACGACCTCGTCCGCCCGGTCCCGCGTGCTGGCCACGAGATCCTGCCAGCTTGCCAACGCCATCGTGTTTTCGCGATGGCCGTCGAAACTGGCGCCGGCGGCATGTAGGTCGGCCATCGTCGCACCGAGCGCCCCGCAATGACGCGTCGTGATCTTGCGGGGCCACATCCCCGACAGGAAAGAAATGATCGCGGCGGGGCGACCGCAGAGTTCACGCAGAGCCTCTCCGTCGCGTCCGTGGATCGGCGTGGGGCACGAGATCCCGTTTTTCGCCAGATGATCCATCAGGCCCAGGAAGTAGGGCAGGTCCTCGCGACGGACCCGCTTTTCGTAGAGCGTCAGGATAAAACTTTCCGGCGCAGCCTCCGGTGAGCGTACCGTTTGCAGGAGATAGTTGGAGTTCTCCACCCCTTCGGCGATGCCCTTCACGGACACCACATCGCCGATATCGTAGTCGGCGAGGAACGCGCGCAACTCATCGTCGGAGACTTCGGTGTAGACTGCCATTCGCGGTTATGCCGTCAGTGCGCGCGGGAGGTTGAAATGGACATCCTCCTCGCGGACCGTGACCTCCTCGATGGTCACGTCAAAGCGTTCGCGGCAGGTTTCGATAAACTCCTCGACAAGAATTTCTGGCGCCGACGCACCTGCCGACAGACCCAGGGTGGCGCAGCCGGCAAACCGGTCCCAGTCCATTGCGTCTGCTCTGTCCACCAGCGCGGCGTCCTTGCAGCCCGCGCGCAGTGCGACTTCGACAAGCCGGTTGGAGTTCGACGAGTTGGTCGATCCGATGACGATCATCGCCTCGCAGCGCGCGGCGATGGCCTTCACCGCGTCCTGTCGGTTCGTGGTGGCGTAGCAAATGTCTTCCGACCCCGGTTCGGAGATGTCCGGAAAGCGCGCGCGCAGCGCGGCGACAATCGCCGCCGTGTCGTCGACGGAAAGAGTCGTCTGGGTCACGTAGGACAAGGGCGTACCTTCGGCGATGTCGAGATTGGCGACGTCTTCCTCCGTCTCGACCAGGGTCATGGCGCCTTCAGGCAACTGCCCCATGGTGCCGATGACTTCCGGATGCCCCTCATGGCCGATCAGCAGAAGATGACGGCCGCTGCGCTGCTGGTGCTGCGCCTGGTTGTGAACCTTGCTGACCAGCGGGCAGGTGGCGTCGAGATAAAAGAGTTCACGGCGTTCGGCCTCGGCCGGTACGGATTTCGGGACTCCGTGGGCGGAGAAGATAACCTTGGCGCCTTCCGGAACCTCGTCGAGTTCCTCGACGAAGACTGCGCCCTTGGCTTCCAGGTCCTCGACCACGAACCGGTTGTGCACGATCTCATGGCGGACATAGACCGGCCTGCCGTACTTTTCGAGTGCCAACTCGACGATCTGGATGGCCCGGTCAACACCCGCACAGAAGCCGCGCGGCTTGGACAGCAATATGGTCAGGGCTGGCTTCGTCATGCGCTCTTGCCGTTCACAGGGGGCGGATCGATTGTCGTGACCGGCCTTGTTCTCGCAACGCCGCTCTCGTAAGGTTTTCCGGCGGTTCACTACCGTAAGAACCTAATATCCCAGCGCTGACGCCCGGTGCAAGAACGGCGGGCTGGCCATAGTGTATTCACGATCGGACAGTCCCATGGCAGAATCGGAAATCGCCCAGAAAGAACCCATCGCCGTGGACGTGATCCCCGGCCGCAAATACTGGTGGTGTGTGTGCGGCAAGAGCAAGAAACAGCCTTTCTGCGACAGCGCCCACAAGGGCACCGATTTTCAGCCGGTCATGTTCGAAACCGACGAAGCCCAGACCATCTGGTTCTGCTGCTGCAAGCAGACCGGCGACCAACCGTTCTGCGACGGGACCCACAACTCTCTCTAGCCGGGTGCGCATCTCATGAACCCCCGTATACCCGCCACGAAGGCCGCGGGCTTCGCGTTGTTGGCCTTGCTCGTCCTGGCCGCCTGTCAGCGCGGCCCGCAACCGCCGCCGCCGGAATGTCCGGCGATCGGGATCGTGCAGGACGCCGCGGAGCTGACCCTGTTCACCGAAGGGCCGGGGCGCGACCTGACCGACGTGACACTCGAAGCGAAGGTGGCTGAGTTCGGCGGGTTCTGCGATACCGATATCGACGACGATGGTACCGGCCAGGTCAGCATCGATATGCAGGTGCTTTTCCAGGTCACGCGCGGCCCCGCGAGTGTGACTCGTTCGAACACCATTTCATATTTCGTGGCGATCTCGGATCTGGAGGAAAACATCCTCGCGCGCGAGACGTTCGACATCGCGCTGGAGTTCGAGGGAAATCGAAACCGGCTTGCCGTTGTCGAAGAACTTCGCCAGCGAATACCTCTTCAAGCCGGCCAACGGGGTGAGGATTTCAAGGTGTTTATCGGCTTGCTCCTGAACGATGATCAGCTCCGGTACGAACGCCGGAAGCGGGCGCGATAATCCACAATCGGCTCGGTTGACTCTGTCCCCCGCTCGCCTAGTGTCGAACTAGCGGTGCGGCCCGAGTCGCGCCGGAAAACAGTTTTAAATGTCAGGAGACCCCAGCGGGAGAGATCGGCAAATTCCCGTGCCGGCGCCGAAGGAGCAACCGCCCCGGAAACTCTCAGGCAACCAGGACCGCAAGGGGGATGACACTCTGGAAAGCAGGCGCGGCGGAATGTTGCCGCGTCTCACCGAAGGCGAAAGCCCGGCACCGCATTCGCGTCACCGGGTGAATCTCTCAGGTCCGAAGACAGGGTGGGGCAGGCGGCACGCAACGGGTGTGTCGCGGCCTATAGTTCGGACCGGGAGTACGTTATGGGGGCAGCCGCCTCAACACCAGCCGACGCGGATCTCCGCAAAACGCCCCTGCACGATCTTCACGTCGAACGCGGTGGGCGCATGGTGCCGTTTGCGGGCTATGCCATGCCTGTCCAGTACCCCGACGGCATTATCGCCGAACACCAACATACCCGTACCTCGGCCGGCCTGTTCGACGTCTCCCATATGGGGCAGGCGATCCTGCGGGGAGACGATGTGCTGGCGCTTTTCGAAAGCCTTGTGCCAGGCGATATCGCCGGCCTGGACGCAGGCCAGATGCGTTACACGCTCCTGCTGAACGATTCCGGCGGCATCCGCGATGACCTGATGGCGACGCGGATCGAGGACGGCGGTGCCGACGCGCTGTTCCTTGTCGTCAATGCGGCTTGCAAGGATGCGGATTTTGCCCATATCGCGGATGCGCTGGGTGGGCGTGCCGAACTGGAAATCCTGGCCGATCGCGCGCTGCTCGCGCTGCAAGGCCCGAAGGCGGAGGCGGCCCTGTCTGCTTTGGCCCCCGCCTGCCGGGATCTGGTGTTTCTCGAGGGCGCCGATATGCCGATCGACGGCCATGCGGCATTCGTCACCCGTTCCGGCTATACCGGCGAGGACGGTTTTGAAATTTCCGTTCCCGAAAGTACCGCGGCGGCCCTCGCCGAGCGCTTGCTCGCCGATGACGGTGTGTCGCCGGTCGGTCTTGGCGCCCGCGACTCGCTGCGACTGGAGGCCGGGCTGTGCCTGTACGGCCACGATATCGACGAGACGACGACACCGGTGGAAGCCGGCCTGACATGGGCTGTCGGCAAACGTCGACGCGAAGACGGCAACTTTCCCGGGGCGGAGGCTATTCTTGCCCAGATTTCCACTGGCCCTTTGCGAAAGCGCGTTGGGTTGCTGCCGGAGGGGCGTGCGCCGGTGCGCGAAGGCGCCGTGATCCGGGACGCGGCGGGCGAGATCGTGGGGACGGTGACCAGCGGCGGGTTTGCCCCGACGCTGGAACGGCCCGTGGCCATGGGCTATGTGGCGACCCCCCATGCCGAGGTGGGAACCCGGGTCGAGATCGAGCTGAGAAACCGGACCGTGGCCGCCGAAGTGGCGGCGATGCCGTTCGTCCAACCGAATTACAAACGTGCCTAGTTGACCAAGGAGAAGGTGCCATGGCGGATCGTAAGTACACCGAGGACCATGAATGGGTCGAAGCCGACGGCGGGAATGGCGTGGTTGGCATTTCCGACTATGCGCAGGAGCAGTTGGGCGACGTGGTGTTTGTGGAATTGCCGGAGGTGGGTAAGGTTCTCGACCGCAGCGACGAGGTCGCCGTGGTTGAGTCGGTAAAGGCTGCTGCCGAAGTCTATGCCCCGGTGAGCGGCGAAATCGTCGAGGTGAACGAGGAGCTCAACGGCGACCCGTCCCTCGTGAATACAGACCCATTCGGTGACGGCTGGTTCGCCAAGCTGAAACTCTCCGATCCGGGCGAGCTCGACGAGCTTATGGACGAGGATGCCTACAAGAAGTTCGTCGAGGGCCTGAGCTGACATGCGTTACCTGCCCCTGACCGACGCCGACCGGCGTTCGATGCTCGACACGATCGGTGTGGCGGGGGTCGAAGACCTGTTCGTCGATGTGCCCGAAAGCGCCCGGTACGACGGGGAATTCGATCTCCCGGACCATATGGCCGAATTTGAGGTCGAGCGGCGCATGGGCGCGATGGCGGCGAAGAATGTGACGACCGGCGATGTGCCCAGCTTCCTCGGCGCCGGCGCGTACCGACACCATGTGCCCGCGTCGGTGGATCACTTGATCCAGCGCGGTGAATTCCTGACATCGTATACGCCGTACCAGCCTGAAATCTCGCAAGGTACCCTGCAGGCGCTGTTCGAGTTCCAGACCATGGTGGCGCTGATCACCGGCATGGATGTCGCCAACGCGTCCATGTACGACGGCGCGACCTCCTGCGCGGAGGCCGTGCTGATGGCGCGGCGGATTACACGGCGAAACAAGGCCGTCGTGTCGGGCTCCGTGCATCCGCACTACAGCACCGTCACCGAGACCCAGGCCAAATATGTCGACATCGACATCGACATCCGCCCGCCGGACCTGAGCGGGGACGAGGATCTGGCGGATGCCATCGACAGCGACACGGCCTGTGTCGTCGTGCAGAACCCGGGTGTTTTCGGCCATGTGCGCGACCTGACGCCTTTGGCCGAGGCGTGCCATGCGGAGGGCGCGCTTCTGGTCGTCGTCGTTACCGAGACGGTCTCGCTCGGCGCGATAAAGTCGCCCGGCGAAATGGGTGCGGATATCGTCGTCGCCGAGGGACAAAGCCTGGGCAATCCGCAAGGCTTCGGCGGACCGCATGTCGGCCTGTTCGCCACACGTGACAAGTATGTGCGCCAGATGCCGGGCCGCCTGGCCGGGGAGACCGAGGACGCCGACGGAAGGCGCGGCTGGGTGCTGACCCTGTCGACGCGTGAGCAGCATATCCGGCGAGAGAGGGCGACGAGCAATATCTGCACGAACTCCGGCCTGTGCGCGCTGGCCTTCACGATCCACCTGTCGCTGCTGGGCGAGGACGGGTTCCGCGACCTGGCGACACTCAATCACGCGCGCGCCGTGCAACTGGCCGACATTCTGGATGCTGTGGACGGTGTCGAGTTTCTGCCCGATGCCTTCTTCAACGAGTTTGCCGTGCGGGTGTCGAAACCCGCCGTTGAGGTCGTCGATACGATGGCGTCGCGCGGTGTCCTGGCCGGCGTACCTGCATCGCGGCTGTTCGGGTCGGGCAAGGGCGTGGATGATATCCTGCTGGTTGCCGCCAGCGAACTGACCGTCGAAAGCGACATGCAGGCCCTGGCGGCTGGCCTGGCGGAGGTGCTGGCATGAACCATTCACGCGACCTCAGCCGGAACCGGTCCGCGAGCGCGGCCGGGGATGTCGATACGGTGCACGGTCACCGCGGGCTGCAACTCGAAGAGCCGCTGCTGTTCGAAATCGACAATCCCGGTGCGGCTGGCGTGGACCTGCCCGCGCCGGGTGACTGCACGCCACGTCTCGGCGGGCTGGAACGCCGGGACGAGATCGGCTTGCCGAGTGTCAGCGAGCCGGAGGTGGTGCGCCACTTCACGCGTCTGTCCCAGAAGAACTACGCCATCGACATGGGGACCTATCCGCTGGGCTCGTGCACGATGAAGCACAACCCGCGGCTCAACGAGAAGATGGCGCGTTTGCCGGGGTTCGCAGCGGCGCATCCGTTGCAGCCGGAATCGACAGTGCAGGGCGCGCTGGAACTGGTGGACGAACTGGCGACATGGCTAAAGGAACTGACCGGCATGCCGGCCGTGGCGATGTCCCCCGGGGCGGGCGCACACGGCGAGCTGTGCGGCGTGATGGCGATCCGAGCCGCGCTGGACGACCGCGAAGGCGGTCCGACAACGCGTCGGCGTATTCTGGTGCCGGACTCGGCCCACGGTACCAACCCGGCGACCGCGGCCGTCTGCGGTTTTGCCGTGGACGCGATTCCGTCCGACGGCCGTGGCCGGGTGGATGTGAAGGCCTTTGCCGACAAGCTCGACGACGATGTCGCAGGCATCATGATCACCAATCCGAACACCTGCGGCCTGTTCGAGCCGGACATGGTGGAGATCGCGGAGCTGATCCATGACGTGGGCGGCTACTTTTACTGCGACGGGGCGAACTTCAACGCCATTGTCGGTCGGGTGCGCCCCGGCGATCTCGGCATCGACTGCATGCACATCAACCTGCACAAGACCTTCTCGACGCCCCATGGCGGCGGCGGGCCGGGGGCGGGGCCGGTGGTGCTGTCCGACGCACTGGCACCCTTCGCGCCGGTGCCCTGGGTCGTGCACGGCGACGACGGGTTCTCGCTGGTCGAGCATGCCGACGATGCAGGCGACGCCAAGCCGTTCGGCCGGCTCAAAGGTTTCCACGGCCAGATGGGCATGTTCATCCGGGCCTATGCCTACATGCTGAGCCATGGCCGGGACGGGCTGCGGCAGGTCGCCGAGGACGCGGTGCTGAACGCGAATTACGTGATGAGCCGCCTCTCGGATGTCATGACGCCGTCCTTCGAGGGGCCGTGTATGCACGAATGCCTGTTCGACGACCGATTTCTGAAGGATACGGGCGTGAGCACACTCGACTTTGCCAAGGCGATGCTCGACGAGGGCTATCACCCGATGACCATGTACTTCCCGCTGGTGGTGCATGGCGCGATGTTGATCGAGCCGACGGAGACGGAGAGCAAGCGCAGCCTGGATGACTTCGTCGCTGTCATGCGGGACCTGGTCGAACGGGCCAAGGCGGGCGAGGCGGACGCGTTTGCCGCAGCTCCGACCACGACGCCGCGCCGTCGCCTCGATGAGACGGCGGCGGCCCGCAGCCCGGTCCTGCGCTGGACCCCGGAGGCCGAGACCGCGGAGGCGGCGGAGTAGGTCGCCTGCGTCCGGTCGGGACAAAAAGAAAAGGCCCCGCCTGGCAGGGCCTTTTTCGTTGGAATGCGGTGTCGGCTCAGTTGAGCTTGGCCGGGACCTCGGCGATGGCCTGGTTGACCAGATCGTCGCCCTTCTGGCCTTCGACCACGTCCTCGAGGACGCGTCGGGTGGCGTCGATGGCGACATCCGCGGCGAGCGCCCGAACATCGGCCACGGCGCGCGATTCGGCCGCGGCGATCATGTCGAGCGCCTGCTGCTCGCGGCGCTCGAGGCTGGCCCCGGTGCGCTCCTCGGTGGCCTTTTGCATGCGCTTGGCCTCTTCGCGAGCCTCGGCGATGATGCCTTCAGCCTCGGCGAGCGCGTCACGCTGTTTGCGCTGGTATTCGGCCAACGTGTGCTGGGCTTCCTCGCGCAGGCGCTGCGCTTCGTCCAGTTCTGCCTTGATGGCTTCCGCCCGGCTGTCGAGGGAGCCGGTCATCGTGCGCCAGAGCGGGCGCGCCACGGCGGCGACGAAAATGATGAAAGCGGCGGCAACCCAGGTTTCGGCCTGCTGCAGGAACGGCTCGCTGTGACCTTCGGCGGCTTCGGCCTTATCGAGAAGCGAGTCGGCTGCTTGCGCGAGTCCACTCGTCATCAGAAAGACAACGGCACCGGTATAGAGACGAACGATCATGACGTGCGCTCCTGCAGGGCCGCGTTCACCGCGCTGCTGACCGTGCCCGTTTCCGGGGTCGTGTCGACCAGCCGCTCGACGGCCTGCTTCGCGAGATCCTCTACCATGCCCGAGATATTCGAGACGGCGTCCTGCCGGGCGGCCTCGATACGCTCGTGGGCGGCGTCGGCGTTGGCCGCCAGCTTCTCGGTTAGCGCCGCGTTGCGCTTTTCCGATTCCGCGATGGCTTCCTCCGCGGCCTTGTGGAGCTCTTCCTGGGCGGCGGTGCGCGCCTTGGCGAGTTCTTCCTCATAGGCCTCGAGGACGCCTTCGGCTTCCGCCGCGAGTTCCTCGGCACGGGCGATATCGTTGTCGATCCGCCCCTGCCGGTTCTCGAAGGTTGCCGAAATACGCGGCAACACCACCCGCCACAGCAGGAGGTAGAGCACCACGAAGGTGATCACCAGCCAGACGACCTGCGAAGGGAAGGTCCCGACTTGTTCCAGCTGTGGCATAGCGGAGTCCTGCTTCTCGTCTTAGGCGCCGGTCGGCGAAATGCCGAACAGAATCAGGAACGCGATGACGAGGGCGAAGAGCGCGAGCGCTTCCACCAGCGCGAAGCCGATAAAGGTCATGGCGCGAACGTCGTCAGCTGCGGCCGGGTTGCGACCGACAGCGGAAATGAAGGATGCGAAGATCATGCCGATGCCGATCCCCGAACCGATAACGCCCATGACCGCCAGGCCGGCCGCGATCAGCTTTGCTGAATCAAAATCCATTTTTTGTGCCTCCGAAAGAGATTTGGTTCGTCAGGTTTGGTGGACGCTTCGCTTGCCCTAGTGCAGGTGAAGCGCGTCGTTGATGTACAGGCAGGTCAGGATGGTAAAGACGTAGGCCTGCAGGAAGGCAATGATGATCTCGAGACCGGTCAGTGCGACGACAAGCGCCAGCGGCAGGATGCCGAAAACGCCCATCGCGGCGACGAAGCCGGCGATCACCTTGAGAAGGATGTGGCCCGCCATCATGTTGGCGAACAGACGGACCGCGAGGCTGATGGGCCGCGAGAGGTAGGAAAGAACCTCGATCGGGATCATCAGCGGATACATGATGAGCGGTGTGCCCGGCGGTACGAAGAAGGTGAAGAAGTGCATGCCGTGTTTCACGAAACCGAGCACCGTCACCGCAATGAAGATGACGATCGCCATCGCGAACGTCACGATGATGTGGCTGGTGAACGTGAAGCTGTACGGGATCATGCCCAGCAGGTTGCCGGTCAACACGAAGGCGAAGACCGTGAAAATGATCGGGAAATATTTACGGCCCTGGGAGCCGATGGTTTCCTTGATCAGTCCTGCGATGAATTCGTAGAAAAGTTCCGCAACGGTTTGCAGTCGGCCCGGCACCATCGCGCCGCGGCTTGCGGCCAGCGTCAGCGTGCCACCCGCGACGACGACCGCGAGGGTCATCCAGAGCGACGAATTCGTGAACGAGACGTCGAGGCCACCGATTTCAATCGGGACGATCGGCTTGATTTCGAACTGTTCGAGCGGGCTTGCCACGTCAGACGTCCTTTAGATGCTTATTCATGCGGATGGTCTTCACGAGATGTTCGGCTGGCGCGTTCGGCACGCTCAGCGCGCAACATATTCGAAAAACCTGCACCCGCTCCCAAGAAGAACAACACAATCATCAACCAGGGTGTCGTGCCCAACCAGCGATCCAGAAGCCAGCCGATGAATACCCCCACGGCCACTCCGGCAACCAGGTCTATGGCCAAACGAAACCCGAGACCCAGTCCCCCCGACGATCCGGCACCGTCCTTTTCATCCGGCTCGTCCGGCGCATGCTTGCTGCGCGCGTCCTTCAAACGCTTGTTCAGATCGTTCAGGGAAGTCGGCTCGTTCGGTTCGTTCATCGTTCAACCCCGAACCGGTTGCCTGAAAAACCTCTGAAAACGGCGGAACCCGCATGTGAAGGCGCGCGCAAGGTACTCAGCGCCCTTGGGCAAGTCAAGGCGACATTCCGCATGTGCGAAGTGGACAAAAAGTCGCGCAAATCCGGGAGAAAACGGACCGAAATTCGGAGCCTGTGGATCACGCGATGGCGCGGATTTCCTCGGCGCCGCGAAGGTCGACGGAGACCAGCTGGCTGACCCCGCGTTCGGGCATGGTCACACCGTACAAACGGTCCATCCGGGCCATGGTCATGCGGTGATGCGTGACGATCAGGAACCGGGTGGAGCCCTGCTTGGAGATATGATCGAGCAGGTTGCAGAAGCGGTCGACATTGGCGTCGTCGAGCGGCGCGTCGACCTCGTCGAGCACGCAGATCGGGGCCGGGTTCGTCAGGAACACGGCAAAAAGCAAGGCCGTCGCGGTCAGCGCCTGTTCACCGCCGGACAGCAGAGACAGGATCTGCAGCTTCTTGCCCGGCGGGCTGGCGTATATTTCGATGCCTGCTTCCAGCGGATCCTCGGCATCCGTCAGCTCCAGATGCGCGCGCCCGCCGCCGAACAGCCGGACGAAAAGGTCCTGGAAGTGCTTGTCGACTTCCTGGAACGATGTCAGCAGGCGCTGACGCGCCTCGCGGTTCAGGCTGGCGATGCCACGGCGCAGACGATCAATAGCCGAGACCAGGTCCTCGCGCTCGGTGTGGATCGTCTCGATCTTTTCTTCGAGTTCCTCGGATTCCTGTTCCGCGCGCAGGTTCACGGGCCCCATGTTGTCGCGCTCGCGCAGCAGGCGTTCCAGCCGCCGTTCGGACGATTCGAAGTCCGGAAGCTCCTTGCCCTCAGGCACCTCGGCCAGCGGCAGGACGGCGTCGGGCGCGCATTCGAGGCGCTCCTCGATCCGCTCGACGACGGTTTGCAGCGTCTGGGTTGCCTGCGCCACGGCCGATTCGGTGCGCACCTTGTCCTCGCGCAGCTCGGCGAGCTTCGCCTCGGCGTCGCGCATGGCGCGTTCGGCCTGGGACAGCTTCTCGTCGGCCCGGGCGACCGCGTCGGCCGCCTCGTTGCGGCGTGCCTCGGCGACGCCGAGGCGGTCCATCAGGCCCGCGCGCTGGGTCTCGATTTCGGCGGGCTTCGCCGCGAGGGTCTCCAGTTCGCCGCGCGCCTGCGCTTCACGGGTCTCAAGCTCTCCGATCCGCTCTCCCGCGCCGGTCAGCCGTGCCTGCCAGGAAGTTTCCTCTGCGGCGAGCGCTGCGATACGGCGGTGGCGTTCCTCGGCCTCACGGCTGAGACGATCGTGTTCGCTCTGTGCGGAAGCCAGCGCGTTGCGGGCCTCGCCGAGCTGCGCGCGGGCCGATTCCGTCTCGGCCCGGATTTCGTCCAGATCGCCGATGACGGTGCGGCGTTCGCGGGCGTCGGAAAGCTTCTGTTCGATCTCCGTGACATCGCCGGCGATGCGCTGAAGCGTTTCGGTCAGGCTCTCGTGCCGGGCGACGCGGGCGGAAAATTCACGCGACAGGTTCGCATGGTTGCGCCGGGCGTCTGCCGCGTCGTCGTCTGCCGCGTCGAGGTTTCCGCGCGCGGCCCGGCTTGCCGCAATGGCGGTCTCGGCGGCTTCGCGGGCGGTGCTGTGATCGGAATCGATCCGCGCGAACGCGGCCTCGGACGAGCCGATGCGGCCCTGTAGTTCGGTCAGGCGGTTGCGCTGATGCAATCGGGTCGAGGCGGACGACCGGGCTTCGCCGCGCGCAACATACCCGTCCCAGCGCCACAACCGGCCGTCGCGGTCAACGAGACGCTGTCCGGGCTTGAGCTCGCTCGCGAGACGATCTCCGGTTTCCGCGTCGGCGACGAGGCCGATCTGGGCAAGGCGGCGGCCGAGGGCGCCGGCGTTGCCGACGAACTGCGCCAGAGCCTGCGCGCTGCCGGGCAGAGATGGGTCGTCGGGCATGGCGGCGCGGCCGGTCCAGTGCCGGGATGCGCGGGTATCGGCCGGAGCGTCGAGGTCCTCGCCCAACGCGGCGCCGAGGGCCGCTTCGTATCCCGGCGTCACCTCGATCACGTCGATCATCGGCGTCCAGTCTTCGGAATCCTCTTCGGCCTCGCTCGCCAGAATATCTTCCAGCGCCCCGGCCTCGGCCCGCAGTCGCGACAGCGCTTCCGCGGCCTGCGAGCGCACGTCGCGAACCTTGTCGCGCCGCGTCTCCGCCGCATCGCGGTTCGCCTCCGCGCCTTCCAGTTCGGCGCGCATGGCCTTGAGGTGTTCCTCTGCGGCATTCATGCGCGTTTCGGCCTGAACGAGTTCGTCGGAAGTCAGACCGGCTTTCTCGATGGTCTCGCGTTCGGCGCGGGCCTCGCTCGCTTCGGTGTCGAGGCGTCGGCGGCGCGCATCGAGTTCGCCGAGCTCACGCTCCAGTGCCGAGATCTGGGCTTCTCCGTTGGCGAGGCGCTCCATCAGCGCCGTGACGTTGTTCTCGATCGCCTCGACCTTTTGCGCCCGTTCCTGACGCGCGGCGTCGGTCTGCGCGATCAGTTCATCTTCACCGGCGCAGGCGCGTTCGATCTCGGTCTTTTCGGCGCCAAGCCGGTTCAATGCGGCCTGGGCCTCTTCGCCAAGGCCGCGCTCGCGACCGAGGTCGGCCTCGATCTGCGTCAGGCGGGTTTGCCACTGTTCTACGGCGGCCTGTGCGCGGCGCTCTTCGGCATCCAGCTCTTCGCGCGCGATGTTGAGGCGCTGGAGCTCGGCGGCGGTGTTGGCCTCCGCTTCGCGCAACGGAACCAACTCGGCTGCGGCTTCTTCCCGCGCCCGGGTCGCTTCCGAGACCACGCGCGACTGTTCGGCGACGGCGGTCTCGCTGAGGCGCAGCACCTCTTCGGATTGTGCGACGGCTTCGCGGGCCGAGGTCCAGCGGTGGTGCAGGACAGCCGCTTCGGTCTTGCGGATATCCTGGGAGATGTTCTTGTAACGGCGTGCCTGGCGGACCTGCTTTTTCAGGCCCTGAAGCTGGGCGTCGAGTGTGACGAGGACATCATCGAGGCGTTCAAGGTTGTTCTCCGCAGCGCGCAGGCGAAGTTCGGCTTCGTGGCGGCGCGAATGCAGCCCCGTAATTCCAGCCGCTTCCTCGATAAGCAGCCGCCGGTCACCCGGCTTGGCGCTGATGAGGGCCCCGACGCGGCCCTGGCTTACCAGTGCGGTTGAGCGAGGGCCCGTCGCCTGATCGGCGAAGAGGATCTGGACATCGCGCGCGCGAACGTCACGGCCATTCACGCGATAGGTCGAGCCTTTTTCGCGTTCTATCCGGCGGGAAATCTCCAGCTCTTCGGATTCGTTGAACTGGGCCGGGGCAGTGCGGTCCGAGTTGTCGAGGCTGAGCACCACTTCCGCCGCATTGCGCGAAGGCCGATCGGACGTGCCGCCGAAGATGACGTCGTCCATCGCCCCGCCGCGCATCTGCTTGGCGGATGTTTCTCCCATGATCCAGCGCAGGGCCTCGACCAGGTTGGACTTGCCACAGCCGTTCGGGCCGACGATACCCGTCAGGCCCGGTTCGATCATCAGATCGGTTCCGTCAACGAAGGACTTGAAGCCCGTCAATCTCAACTTGTTGAACTGCACCGGTGCAAACCCCCTAGATAGCCCCGATCGACGACAGACTTCCCCGCGAAGTCTGTCGCCTAGTTATTTGCCAGCAGCGGCTCGAGGATTTCATCGAATTCCTCGATGGACCGCGAGCCGGGATACATCCGGCCGTTGATCTCGAACGTCGGCGTGCTGCGAACACCCGCGGCGCTGGCTTCCTGGCGCTGGGCCAGAATGCCGTTCGACAGGGCATCCGATTGGACGCAGGACTCAAACGCTTCGTCGCCGAGTCCCGCAAGAGCGCCGAGCTTGCGAAGTTCGGCAACCGGATCCTGCGCCCGCGCCCAGTTATTCTGCGTCTTGAACAGCAACTGGATCATGCCGGGGTACCCCCGCTCATCGATGCAACGTGCCATCATGGCGGCGCGCAGACCCACACCGTCGAGCGGAAAGTCGCGGTAGACGAACTTCACCTTGCCGGTGTCGACGTATTTTTCTTTCAGCGCGGCATACGTGTCGTTGTGGAACGCAGCGCAGTGCGGGCAGGTCAGCGAGAAGTACTCGACCACGGTGACCGGTGCGTCAGGACTGCCGATCACGCGCGGCGTCAGCATGGCGGCCGTGTCTTCGGCCTGCTGGGCCGACGCTGTCCCCGCAATCAAAACAAACGCCATCAAGCCAATCAGGGCGGCCCCGATCCGTCTATATAGGTGCACAACGTCCTCCAAACACAATATCTAGCGATTATGAAACCTCGGCCGGAGCCACACAAGCGTGGAAAAACGCTTCTGTAACAACCTGTTACCAGCTTTCTGTCACATAGTTGCAGTGGATTGTGACGGAACGAAGACCCTGGAAAGAGAGGGGGTCACGAGTTTGTGTGGCGGGTCCGGCGCGCCAGCACGGAGTTTCCAAGCTTGCGCAAGGCTTCGCGCAGTTCGGGATCGTCGACTGCAGCAAGCTGTTCGTCGAGTGTATCGACGTCTTCGGGCGTCGGCGCCGGCGAGGCTTTTCTTGGCGGTTTCTCGACTGTCGCGATCGGTCCCTGGTGAAGCCGCAAACCGGCGACGGCGCGGAAGCCGTAGAAGCTGTTGACCCTCTCGAGAACCTGGGGCTCAAGATGCTGCAGTTCCAGCGCGAGCGGCCCGGTCACCCGGACGTGCAGGGTGCCGCCCTGACCCTCCTGGCCCCTGACGAGTCGCAATGGGACGCATTGATTGGAGAGTTCCGGGCCGACAATGGCCGTCCAGTCGGAAAAGACACTGGCTTCGAAAAAGCCGCGCTTGCGACGTATGGCCCCCGTCGCCCGGGCGGTCTCGGCGCCGATGGCCCGGGGGCCTTTCGCTCTTTTCTTGTCCATGTCGCGGGTGGCTTCCGTGCCGGGCTTTTTCTTCAGGCTTCATGTTAGAAGGACAGCCGGTCCTCAACAACTCAACTCACGGCGCCCGTTCCGGTGAACAAGCCCGATCCGCAAACCATCCTGGACTGGTACGACCGCCACGCGCGGCGTCTGCCCTGGCGTGTGCCGCCTGCGCAATCGCGCAAGGGGGTGCGTCCGGACCCGTATCATGTGTGGCTGAGCGAGGTGATGCTGCAGCAGACCACGGTCGCGACGGTCGGGCCGTACTTTGCGAAGTTTCTGGCGCGATGGCCGCGCATCGAGGATCTGGCCCGGGCCGACATGGACGATGTCCTGACCGAATGGGCGGGCCTCGGCTACTACGCCCGGGCACGCAACCTTCACAAATGCGCACGGGTTGTGCTCAACGACCATGACGGTGTCTTTCCCGACACCGAAGAGGGCTTGCGCGCGTTGCCGGGTATCGGGCCTTACACGGCGGCTGCGATCGCTGCGATTGCGTTCGACCGCAAGGCCGCGCCCGTTGACGGGAATATCGAGCGGGCGATGGCGCGGTTGTTCGCGGTGACGCTGCCGATGCCGGAGGCCAAGCCGGTGCTTCGTGATCACGCGGCGCGGATGACACCGGAGCGGCGGGCAGGAGACTATGCCCAGGCCGTAATGGACCTCGGCGCGACCGTCTGCACGCCCCGCTCACCGGCGTGCGCGCTCTGCCCGTGGAGCCATGCCTGCCTGGCGCGTGCGCAGGGCATTGCGGAGGAACTGCCGCGACGGCCACCAAAGCGCGCTCGGCCGACGCGCCGCGCCGTTGCCTACTGGATGGTGCGGCGCGACGGCGCCGTACTGCTGCGGCGGCGTCCCGAGGAAGGGTTGCTCGGCGGTATGATGGAGGTCCCCTCGACCCCTTGGGAAGAGCGCGAAGACTTTCACGACTCACCGCCGGTGGACGCGAGATGGCGTGAGTTACCAGGTCTTGTCGAACATGGTTTCACGCACCTGCAACTACAGCTGCAGGTGAAGGCGGCACGCGTTGACGCACGCAAGGCGCGCTTCGGCGTCTGGGTGCAGGTGGAGGAGTTAGGCGATTACGCCTTGCCGACGCTCACGCGCAAGGTGGTGCGCCACGCAATGGCGCATCTGGGCAGGGATGACATATGAGCGGCGCTACTCCTCAAGCACGACCGAGTCCGGATCCGCGCCGAGTTCCTTGAGTGCATCGGTGACATCGGAGATCATCTCCGGCGGGCCGCAGACGTAGAATGGCTGAGAAAAGTCCTTCACATGTGTTTCGAGGAATGCCTTGTCGATTTTGCCTCGGGCAAGGTCGGATCCAGGCTCGTCGGTCACGGTAAATAGGCATTCGAGGTCTTCCATCGCGTCGAATTCATCCCGCAGGATGATGTCGCGCTCGGCCTTGTTCGAGAATATGAGCGTGTTGCCCGCGAGTTCGCCGCTTGCAGCGCGCTCGCGCAGGATGGCGATAAACGGAGTTACGCCCGCGCCGCCGGCGATGAAGCAGCCGGGTCCCCGGTATTCGATGGTTCCCCACGGATCACCCACAAGCAGCCGGTTCCCGGCTTCCAGCTTGCCGATCTGTTCGGTGACCCCGTCATGATCCGGATAGACTTTGATGGTGAACTCGAGATCCGGCCAGGCATTGAGCGATGTAAAGGTGAACGGACGCTCTTCGTCGCGCCAGCCGTCGCGATCGAGCGCGACGTCCGTCGCCTGTCCTGGCTTGAATTCGAAGCCGTCCGGCTTGTCGAGCGTCAGCCGCACGACATCATGGGTTACCGGTTCGGATTTCAGAACGAAAAGTTCGTAACTCATGGCTGCATCCCTCCGTTTCAGGGATAACGCATGAGAACCCCGGCGGTTCGCCTGGCCTGAAAAATCTAGTTCAGCTCTGCCCGCAATTTCTGGCGCAGCACGTCGATGGGGACGAGCTTGCCCTCGATATCGACATGCCAGTACGTCCAGCCGTTGCACGACGGCGCGCCCTGGACGGCCGCGCCCATCTTGTGGATCGAGCCCCGGTCCTCGCCGGTGACGATGGTGCCGTCGGCGCGGACCTTCGCGGCGTGGCGCCGGCTGGGTGCATAGAGCTTCTCGCCCGGGCGCAGCAGCCCGCGTTCCACAAGCCAGCCGAACGGGATGCGCGGCTGTTCGCGCTTCGACGGGGTTTCGAGCAACTCGGTCTCTTCGATCCGCCGCGTGTCCGCGATGCGTTTCGTCGCCAGCGCGATATAGTCGGGGTCGCGCTCGATGCCGATGAAATCGCGCCCGAGCTGCTTGGCGACCGCCCCCGTCGTGCCGCTGCCGAAGAACGGATCGAGGATCACGTCGCCGACTTTGGTCGATGCGAGCACGACCCGGTGCAGCAGGGCTTCCGGCTTCTGGGTCGGATGCGCCTTCTTGCCGTCTTCGTTCTTCAGGCGTTCGCCGCCGTTGCAGATCGGCAGCAGCCAGTCGCTGCGCATCTGCAAATCTTCGTTCAGCGCTTTCATGGCTTCGTAGTTGAAGGTGTATTTCGAACTCTGGCTCTTCGAGGCCCAGATCATGGTCTCGTGGGCGTTGGTAAAGCGGCGGCCGCGGAAATTCGGCATCGGGTTGGTCTTGCGCCAGACCACGTCATTCAGGACCCAGAAGCCCAGGTCCTGCAGCACCGTGCCGACCCGGAAGATATTGTGATAACTGCCGATCACCCAGATCGTGCCGTTGTCCGACAGGACCCGATGGGCCTCGGTCATCCACGCGCGGGTGAATTCGTCATAGACCTGCAGGTTATCGAACTTGTCCCATTCGTCGTCGACACCGTCGACGCGCGAGTTGTTCGGGCGGGTCAGTTCGCCGGCAAGCTGGAGATTGTAGGGAGGGTCCGCAAAGACAACGTCGATGCTGCCGTCAGGCAGCGCGGCCAACTGCTCGATGCAGTCGCCTTCAAGAATCACGTTTCGCGTGGGCGCGTCGGCGCCCTTGCGACCTCGGCCAGGGGTTCGCATGGTCGCGGACGATGGCCAAACGGGGAGTCCCGGTCAATCGGAAAATTTCATCGATGGCCGATTCTGTGTTTGGAGTCAGCCGTTTAACTAGATGTGGTGGCCGGTTCCAGCAGCGCGCGGATGGGTGCGAAGCTGCGGCGGTGATGCTCGGTGACGCCCAGGGATTCGAGTGCGCGGCGGTGTTCGGCGGTGCCGTAGCCGGCGTTGCGCTCCCACCCATATCCGGGATGTTCGCGGGCAAGGTCGGACATGGTCTGGTCGCGGGTGACTTTCGCGAGGATCGACGCCGCGGAAATCGACAGGATCTTGCCGTCGCCTCCGACGACAGTATCGCAGGGACAATCGAGTTCGGGCGTTCTGTTGCCGTCGATCAGGGCGTATTCGGCGCGCACGGGCAGCGCGGCGACAGCCCGTGCCATGGCGCGCAGGCTCGCCTGAAGAATGTTGTGGGTATCGATTTCCGCGACATCCGATGCCGCGATCGCGAACCACAGATCCCCTCGCTCAGCCCGTTCCTGGATGAGGTTGAAGCATCGCTCGCGCCGCAGACGCGTAAGGGCCTTGGAATCGTTCACACCAGCCTCGCGCAGGATTGCCTCGCTGGCCGGGGTCAGGATTACCGCCGCGGCGACAACCGGTCCGGCCCATGGTCCGCGCCCGGCCTCGTCGACGCCGGCCGTCATCGCCGGGAGCAGGGACCGATCGCCGCTCATGACCGGTCAATCCGCGCGAGTATTGCCGGACGGTTGTTCGGCGGTTCGCTTACCTGCGGTGCTTTTATTTGAAGGCCCGTTGAGCCTGCGGGGCAATCCCGGTTTCAGGCTGGCGATTCGTTTTACGGTTCGGACAACCGAGTCCGCCTCGCGCCCGAAGGCGATACGCAGGACGTACTTGATGGACGCGCGCTTGAAGGACGCGGCGCGCGACAGTCGGCGAATCGCATTCATGTAGAGCGGCGAGATCACCAGCGACAGCGCGGTCACTGACAGGATGATGCGGAACTCATCGATCGTGATGATCTCGCGCTGGAGCCCGACATTGCCCAGCAGGAACGAGAACTCGCCCACCTGGGCCAGGATGAGCGCCGTCAGGAGGGTCTGAGCCCAGGGCAGGCGGAGCGCGGCAAAGATCGAGATATTGATGAGCGTCTTACCCACGGTGACGATCAGCAGCATCAGCAGGATGACGCCGAGGTTTTCCCAGATCAGAGACAGGTCGATGAGCAGGCCGACCGACAGGAAAAAGACCATCATCAGCACGCTCTGGATTGGCATCACCATGTCGAGCATGCCGACGCGCAGGTTGCTGTTGCCGATGGTGAGGCCGGCGAGGAATGCGCCGTAGGCGGGGGACAGGCCGAGCAGTGCTGAAACCGTAGCTGCGCCGAAACAGCAGACGAGCCCAAGCAGCGGGGTCAGGTCTGAATGCTTCTGGGCGTCGCCGAGAAGCGGAATGGAAAGACGCTGGCGGCGTGACAGGAACAG
The DNA here is from genome assembly GCA_965222215.1 of Alphaproteobacteria bacterium. Lineage (GTDB taxonomy): Bacteria > Pseudomonadota > Alphaproteobacteria > UBA6615 > UBA6615 > JABJAG01. Next base: position 605,267 of record OZ244931.1, read on the forward strand.
GATCAGCGCCAGCAGCAGGCCCACGGACAAAACGATCCGGCCCACTGCCATCACGTCGAACGAGCCGATCGCCGCGAGATCGACAAGCAGTATCATCGGCACCACTGCGAGATCCTGTGCGATCAGGATGCCAACCGTGATGCGGCCTGTCCGGGTGCGCAGTTCTCCGATGTCTTCCAGCATTTTCACGGCGACTGCGGTGCTCGACAGCGCCAGCACAAAAGCCAGCAGCATGACGGCGGTGACGGGCCACCCGAGCTGGTGACCGATCAGCCAGACCATCAGCAGTGCGCCGCCGGTCTGAAGCAGGACGGTTGTGACCGCTATTTTCCAGATGCGCCGGAAGGCGCGAAGACTGAGTTCCATACCGATCACGAAGAGCAGCAGGAGCACGCCGAGCTCGGCGAGCAGGCCGATACTGGCCTCGTTCTCCACAAGCTCGAAACCCGACGGCCCGAGTACGAGCCCGGCCAGAATGTAGCCCACGACTGCCGGCTGTTTCAGGCGCGTCAGAAGCAACCCGCACGACAGTGCGACCAGAACAACGATGGCGAGCGGGAGGAGCTCGTGATTGGAAAGCATGACCGGGCCAAGCTATCACAAAGCCCGCGAAGGTCGCGGCAAATCGGGGCCGGCGGCGGAAAGACTAATCGCTGAAGAGATTCATCTGGCCGTCACGCACCTCGCGCAGGTTCGGCTTTCGAAACACCGAGGTGTCCAGACGCGTGCGTTCCTCGGTGTAGCCCTGCTGACGGAACGCGATGCGGAAACGTTCCTCGAGGAGCTTTGCACCGTGACCGCGCCCGCGCATCCGGGCGCCGAACCGGCTTTCATAGAGCTCACCGCCGCGCATCTCGCGAATGCGGTTGAGAATTCGCTGCTTTCTGTCCGGGCGGTGCGCCGACAACCATTCGCCGAACAGCTCCTTCAATTCAAGGGGAAGCCGCAACACGATGTAGCTCGCATGGACGGCGCCGGCCTGTCTGGCGCGGATCATGATGGCTTCGAGCTCATGGTCGTTCAGCGCCGGAATGATCGGGGCGGCCATGACGGTTACCGGGATACCCGCCGCCGACAGCATGCGGATCGTCTCCAGCCGGCGTTCGGGCCGCGACGCGCGGGGCTCCATCGCCATGGCGAGCTCGGCGTCCAGGGTCGTGACCGAGACGCCGACACTGGCAAGCCCCTTTTCGGCCATGGGCGCCAGAATATCGATGTCGCGCGTCACGAGTGCGCTCTTGGTCACAATCGAGACCGGGTGGTCGTGGGCGGCGAGGACTTCGAGGATCGAACGCGTGATCTTCATCCGCCGTTCGACGGGTTGGTAGGGATCGGTGTTCGTGCCCATCGCAATCGTGCGCGGGGTATAGCCGGGCCTTGCAAGTTCGCGCTCCAGCAGCCCCGCGGCGTCGGGTTTCGCGAAGAGCTTCGTTTCGAAATCGAGGCCCGGCGACAGACCCAGCCATGCGTGGGTCGGCCGTGCGAAGCAATAGATGCAGCCGTGTTCGCAGCCCCGGTAGGGATTGATCGAACGATCGAAGCCGATGTCCGGGGAGTCATTGCGCGCGATAACCGACTTGCTGTTATCGAATGTGACCGTGGTGTCGAGACGCGGCTGTGGCTCGTCATCCTGCATGGTCCGCCATCCGTCATGGACGGTGTGGCCGCGCAGGCGTTCGAATCGTCCGGCGCGGTTGGATACAGCGCCACGCCCTATGCGCGGGCGATCCGGTAGCGGCGCGTCGACGGCTCCGGGCTCGACCGGTGCGGCGGGTGACGGGGTTTGGCGTGTTGGAGGCATGTCGAAAATATGCGACAAGAAATAGAACAAAACAAGAACTTTTGTTCTCCAAGACGCCTTATATCTTCAGGGCCCTCGGCGCCAGCCAGTCCTGTCGGCATCGGGCAATGGTTTCGGGATCGAAGCAGCGCTCGATGTGCGCCTGAATGTGCGCGCGCATTCTGGAATCGCGGGCGGCGGCATGATCGGCCTCCGACCAGGCGGCCTTCCATCGGGCAAACCATGTGATGGTGCGCAACCATGTGAGCCGGCGCATGGGAATCAGCCAGGGCCCGAGTTCGGCGGCGCGGTCGCGCCCGACGGCATCGAGGTAGCGCTGATAGAAGCTCTCGACATCTTCCGGCGAAAGCTCGCCGTCGCAGTCGGGGTCCCAGCCGGTGGAGGTGGCGAGCGTGGCGTGCGCCAGGTCGATGGGCGCGGCTCCGTAAAGCGATTTCTCGAGATCGACGAACCACGCCTTGCCGCCGGCATCGATCAGGAAATTGCCAGGGTGGGTGTCCGTGCCCACAAAGCAAAGCGCAATATCCGGCTCGCCGTGCCCCACGAAATCGCGCGCCCACTCAAGGTCTTCGCGAATTCCGGCATAAGCATCGGCGTGCAATCCGGCGGCCGGAAGATGCACGGCCTGTTCCTCGACCACCTGAAGGGTCGACGACATGGGGTTGTGATGAATCTGCAGGGGCGGCATATCGCCTTCCGCGAGCGGAGACATGCTGTGGAGCGACGCCAGCGTGTCGGCGATCGCGCCCAGGTCGACCGGCAACCGGGCCGCGCGGCCATCGATTTCCTCAACAACGAGTGCGCCCCGCGGGAGGGTTTCGTCAGGGGCGAGGCTTGCCACGCAGAGGGGCGTACAGCCACTTTCGGACGCGCGGCGGAACGCGGTTTCCTGATACGTCAGTGCATCGCCCGCCGCGAGGCCCCACTGGTTCATCCGTGGAATGCGCAGGATCAGGCCGGTCGCACCGATCCGCCAGTGGTCGTGAGAAATGCCCTTGGTTGTGAGCACTTCGAGGTCGCTGCCGTCGATATCCGGTGCGATGCCATGGTTGTGCAATTGGGAGGCAACGGCGTCGGGGTCGAGTTTGTCGCTCACGGAAATACCGCGTTAGCCGCCGGGCTCATGCTCACGCAGGCGCGGCAGGAGCTCCGCGAAGTTGCATGGCTTGTGACGAATATCGAGCTGATCTTTGAGGATATCGTCCCAGCCGTCCCGGCATGCGCCCGGCGAGCCCGGAAGCGCAAAGATATAGGTGCCGTTCAGCACACCCGCATCGGCGCGCGATTGAACGGTCGACGTGCCGATTTTCTGGAAGCTGATCCAGCGGAACAGTTCGCCGAACCCATCAACGCGCTTTTCAATCACGTCGGACAACGCCTCCGGGGTGACGTCCCGACCGGTCACGCCGGTCCCGCCGGTGGAAATGATGACCTCGATCGCGTCGTCGTCCGCCCAGCTTTTGAACCGGTCTGCAATGGCGGCGCGGTCGTCGCGCACGATGTCGCGCGCGGCGAGCTCGTGTCCGGCTTCGCGCACGCGTTCCTCAAGCGTATCGCCCGACCGGTCGTCGGCGCGTGTGCGCGTGTCGGAGACGGTCAGGATGGCAATGCGAACCGGCCGGAAGCCGTCTTCGTCAGTTGCGGGCATGGTTATCCTGCGGCTGATAGGTGGGCCAACGGCCGGCCACCAGATCGTCGAGGGACGGCGCTTCCTGTCCCAACTGGTTCCGGTAAAGCCAGAAGTTGGTCAGGATCTGCTCGACGAAGCGCCGGGTTTCGCGTGACGGCAGGGATTCGATGAACAGCAATGGGTCGTCACCATGTTCCACCGCACGTTCCCAGGCGTTCAGGTTGCCCGGTCCGGCGTTGTACGCCGCGACCAGACGCAGCAGGTCGCCGGAAATCCGCCGGTGACCGAGCAGATAGGTGATGTAGCGCTGGCCCAGCTCGAGATTCAGGTCGGGTTCGTAGAGGCGGTATTTGCCCCGCCCGCGCAGCGCGCGCTCGCCGCCGACATAGCTGGCCGTGCGGGGCATCAGCTGCATCAGGCCGCGCGCGCCCGCCCGGCTTTCCGCGCGGCGGTTGAACGCGGATTCCTGACGCACGAATGCGAGAACGAGCGCCCGATCGATGGCATAGCCGCTTTCCGGTTCCCATGCCGGCACCGGGTATGCAGCCGCCAGGCGTACGTCCGGCTCCGCGAAACCCGACAGCTTCAGCGCAACGGAGGGCAGCCCCGCGTGCACCGCCAGGGAAAGTACGTCGTCGCGCAGTTGCGGCCGCGCGCCTGCGAGCGACAACAATTCGCGTTCGGCATCATGATCACGGCCGATCTGCAGCAGCGCGATCGCCCGCCCGCCGATCTCGGTTGCGGCAACATCGCGAAACGCGCGCAATCCGATGCCGGGTTTGCGCCAGGAATAATTCCGATCGTCGCCTAGCGCATGCGCCGAGAGCTGGCCGTAGAACGTGCGCGTGTGCTGTGCGCCGGTTTCCAGGTATGGCGTGACGCTTGCCGGGTTGCCGTTCGCGAGCGCGGCTCGTGCGGCCCAAAACGACCCCGCGGCGACAAGTGACTCCGCTGCCCGGTCCGCACGGGACAATTCACCGAACAGGCTTTCCGCATCTTCCAGCCGGTCCAGCTGCCACGCCGCGAGACCGCCCCACCAGTAAGCCAGCGGCGCCGCACCGGGTGCTGTGGCATGCGATTCGATCGCAGCTTCCAGGGCGTCGGCGTATTTACCCGCCCGGAAATATCCTTGTGCGATCGCGCGCCAGCCCTGGGCAAGCTGCGCCGGCGCCAGCGTGCGGCGGACGGCGGGGGAACGGATCTTCTCCCGGGCGCCCGTGGGCCAGCCGCGCGAGACGCGGCGCAGAATTTCGCTGTGGTTGCTGCGGCCCGCCCGCGTCTTCGCGCGCGTATAGAGCGGGCGGCCCTCGTAGGCCTTTCGTACACCGGAGCCGGGGATCGGGGACTTGTGCACGATCGGCGCCGCGGGTGCGCGTGCGCCTTTCGGTTGGCGAAGAACGGCCAGACGGTGGATTCGCCGGGCTTGCGGGTGGTCGGCGTGGTCCCTCAGCCAGTCGCGCAGTTCGGTGAAACGCGACCGGTACTTCGTCGGGTGCAGGTATTTCTGTGCCTGGACATGGCCGAGCAGGCGCGTGTCGGCAAGGCGCAGGACAATTGCCTGCGCGGCGCGCCAGTTGCCGTTTTCCTGAAGTTCGAAAATGCGTTGGTAACGTCCGGCATCGGCGGCGGAAAGGACGCCCTCGACGGTGCCGATGCCCGGGATCGCCATGACGGCCGGCCCCACGAGCGCCGTTTCCACCGGGCGAGGCTTGGGTTGGGGAACAGGTTGCTGCGCGCCGGCGGTTGTGGCCGCGCCGAGAAGGGCAAACACAGCCAGTCCGGCGCAAATTCGATCAATTGCTCTGGTCATGCATCCCGCCCCAATCCGGGGGCATTGATACTACCGGCGTGGTCCGCCAGCAAGTTACGCTGCCGCGCATTCGATCTTCATCAGGCGTCCAGCTTTTCGCGGACGGCCAGCAGGTCGGCCCAGGCGGCGCGTTTCTGGGCCGGCTGCCGGAGGAGATAGGCCGGATGCAGGGTCGCCATGGCCGGGATCGGGTCCAGTCCCGCAGCCTCGAATGCGGGCGAGGTGTAGTCGTACCAGCGCCCGCGCAAGCGCGTGATCCCCTCGGTCCTGTTGAGGAGTGTCTTGGCTGACGTTCCGCCGAGAAACATCAGCACCTTTGGCTTTACGAGAGCGACATGCTGTTCGAGAAACGGCAGGCAGGCTGCAATTTCCCCGCCCGTCGGCTGGCGGTTGCCCGGCGGTCGCCAGGGCAGGATGTTTGTGATGTAGACGTTGGTGGCACGATCCAGGCCGACGAAACCGAGCATTGCCTCGAGCAACTGCCCGCTTGCGCCGACGAACGGCTCGCCCTGCCGGTCTTCGTCGCGGCCCGGCGCTTCGCCGATCAGCATCACATCGGCCGGTGCCGTTCCCGTACCGAAAACCAGCTTCGTCGCGGTTGCTTTCAACGCGCAGCCGTCAAAAGCATCGAGGGCCGCGCGCAGCGCTTCGAGGTTGGCGCATGCGGCGGCGATCTCCCGCGCGCTCTGGTTGACGCTGTCGGCGGCCTCAAGCGGGGGCACGGCGCGCGCGTTGTCTGTTGCGGGCGCGCTCGGGGCAGGAGTGCTTGGGGCGGGCCGGCTATCGGGTGCAGCTGTTGCCGGTTCCCGGGTGGCCGGTGTGGCTGGTCGGGCGACGAGCCGGTCGACCGGCACGTCGAGAATCGCTTCGTCTGCGCCGGCTTCGATTTGCCAGCGCAGCGCCGCCGCCAGTTCCGCGCGGTCGCCGGACATGCCTATGAACCCCTTTTCCCGTCGATAGCGGGATCGCTGTCTCGCGGTCCGGGACAGCGCAATCGGTGCTGTTGTGCTTCGGCGTTGGTCATGGTTCCTTGGCCACGCATGCGACGACGTTACGGAGGGTTCTAGCATGAGCGAAGAGGCGGTCGAACGCGAGTCGATGTCCTACGACGTTGTGATTGTCGGGGCCGGTCCGTCCGGGCTGGCGGCAGCTATTCGCCTGAAGCAGATCGCGGCGGAGAACGAGCGTGAGATCGGGGTGTGCGTGCTCGAGAAGGGCTCGGAAGTCGGCGCGCATATTCTTTCGGGCGCTGTGCTGGAGACCCGTGCGCTTGACGAACTTCTGCCGGACTGGCGCGATCTTGGCGCGCCGGTGACGACCGGGGTGCGCGAGGAAAAATTCCTCTTCCTTCGCGAGGCGAATGCGCTGGCTATCCCGAATGCGCTATTGCCGCCCACACTCAAAAACCACGACAACTACATCATCTCGCTCGGCAACCTGTGTCGCTGGCTCGGCGAGCAGGCCGAAGCGCTGGGCGTGGAGATCTATCCCGGTTTCGCGGCGGCGGAAGTCCTTTTCGACGAAAGCGGCCAGGTGTACGGCGTCGCAACAGGAGACATGGGTATTGGCGAGGATGGCGAACCCACCGCCAATCATACGCCCGGGATCGAACTGCACGCGGCGTACACGTTTTTCGCCGAAGGTTGCCGGGGGCATCTCGGGCGGCAACTCATGGACCGCTTCGATCTTCGCGACGATTGCGAAGCGCAGACATACGGGATCGGGATCAAAGAACTCTGGCAGATCGAGCCGGAAAAGAGCCGGCCCGGGCTCGTTATGCACACCGCCGGCTGGCCCCTGCCGTCCGATACCTATGGCGGATCGTTCCTTTATCATCTTGAAGACAATCAGGTGGCGGTCGGGTTCGTGGTCGGTCTCGACTACAAGAACCCCTATCTGTCCCCGTTCGAGGAATTTCAGCGCTTCAAGACCCATCCCGCGATAAGGCCGACTTTCGAGGGCGGCAAGCGGGTTTCCTATGGTGCGCGCGCGTTGAACGAGGGTGGTGTGCAGTCGCTTCCGCGGCAGGTGTTCCCGGGCGGTGTTCTGATCGGCTGTGAGGCGGGGACGCTTAACGTGCCGAAGATCAAGGGCACGCACACGGCGATGAAGTCCGGCATGCTGGCGGCGGAAGTTGCGGCAGAGGCGCTCGCGGGCGACGAGAGGCCTGCAACGCTGGACGGTTTCACGTCGGCATTCCGGGACTCCTGGGCCTTCAAGGAGCTTTGGCAGGCGCGGAATTTCCGGCCGTCATTCAAGTACGGGCTCATGATGGGCACGATGCTTTCCGGGTTCGACCAGGTGGTCTTGCGCGGCAAGGCGCCATGGACGATGAAGCATGGACATGCCGATCACGAGGCCACCGAGCATAAGAGCAAGCACCAGCCGATCGCGTATCCGAAACCCGACGGGGAGATCACGTTCGATCGCCTGTCGTCGGTCTACATCTCCAACACCAACCATGAAGAAAACCAGCCGGCGCACCTGACGCTGAAGGACACTGCTGTCCCGATCGAGGTCAACCTGGAAAAATTCGACGCACCGGAGCAGCGCTACTGTCCGGCGCAGGTGTACGAGATCGTGCGCGACGACGACGGAACGAACCCGCGCCTTCAGATCAACGCGCAGAATTGCGTCCATTGCAAAACCTGCGACATCAAGGATCCGACGCAAAATATTGTCTGGGTGACCCCGGAGGGTGGCGGGGGACCAAATTATCCCAATATGTAAGTGGTCGTCCGTCGGCACGCAGGCGTCACAACAACGTGCGATGGTCGTGGCGCAGGCGCGTCGCTAGATTGGTTTCCAGAAAATGACCGGCGGGTAGAACGAAGCTGATGTCCGAAGCCAGAAATATGATGTGCGCAGCGATCGTCCTGAGCCTCTCGCTCGGGCTTGCACCTGTTGGCGCGCGCGCCGCCATCACCGTTCCGGAAGGACCGCCCGGCGTCCAGCCCGACCTGGAAGGCCCGGGGCTTGAAATCGGCTCGACCGTCGAGGGGCGATTTCTGGCCGCGCGGCATGCCGAAGCGGTGGGCGATCTCGTTGCCGCAGCGGACCTGACATCCGAGATCATTTCCGACGTGCCCGACTTCGGCAGCGTTCGCCGCCGCGCGCACGTGCTCATGGTCGGGGCAGGTCGCCTCGAGCAGGCTGCGGGTATGGCGGAAGAGGTTCTGGAGACGAACCCGGGCGATCCGCTGGCGACTTACACGCTTTATGTCAAAGCCATGCGTGAAGGCCGTTTCGAAGACGCCGTGGGACTTCTTCCGCAGGTACCCAATTCCGGCGTGAACTCGATCCTGATTCCCTTGCTTGGATCCTGGGCGCAGGCCGGTTTGAAACAGACGGATGCGGCGCTGGACGGGTTGCAGGAACTTGCGGGCTCTCAGGGGCTTGGCGCGATTACCGGGTTGCATCAGGCCCTGATCGCAGATCTGGGCGGTGACGCCGTGCGTGCTGACCAGGCGTTTGCACGTTCGCTGGAGGCCTCCGGGGGCCAGCCGTCGCTACAGTTGGTGGATTCGTTCAGCCGGTTCCTGATGCGCGAAGGCCGTGCAGAGGAAGCCCGTGCGCTGGTCGGAAAGTTCGCGGAGCAGAACCCGGATACGCTCCTGATCGAGCCGATCCAGCAGGTCGTGCGCGGCGAGGTGCCGGCAGACCGTTCGATTGCCGATCCGCTCGAAGGTGCGGCCGAGGTGTTTCGAAACGTTTCGGGGCTGCTGAACCGGGAGCGTTTGCGCACGGAAGCGCTCATGTTCGTCCGGTTTTCGCTGGGTCTTGATGCGGACAATCCGACGGCCCTGTTTTCCCTCGGCCAGCTTCTGGAATCGCGCGATCGGCGTGACCTTGCGATCGACGCCTACCGGCAGATCGGCGACGACACACCCTATAACTGGTACGCGCGGCTGAGTATCGCCGACGCACTGCATTCCGAAGAGGACAGCGCCGAAGCCATTACGCTTCTGGAAGGGATGATCCAGGAGCGGGAGGACCGGGCCGATGCGGCACTCGCCCTGGCCGACCTGCTGCGTCTGGAGAAACGATTCGAGGATGCCATCGAGATTTATGATCTGGCATTTGCGCGTGACGACGGCCGGCCGGACTGGCGGCTGCACTATACGCGCGGCATTGCGCTGGAGCGTGCGAAGCGCTGGGATCGTGCAGAAAAGGATTTTCTGAGCGCGCTTGAACTCGAACCGGACCAGCCCCTCGTTCTGAACTATCTGGGCTATAGCTGGGTGGAGCAGGGTGTCCAACTGGAACGCGCGCGCGCCATGATCGAAACCGCCGTCGCCAAACGGCCGGACGACGGCTACATCACGGATTCGCTCGGCTGGGTGCTGTACCGCCTCGGCGAGTTCGAAGAGGCAGTGGTCCACCTGGAGCGCGCCGTGTTGCTCGAGCCCGGCGACCCCGTGATTAACGACCATCTGGGCGATGCGTTCTGGGTCGTGGGCCGCAAGCTGGAGGCGCGCTATCAGTGGGAGCGCGCCCTGACCCTCGCGCCGGACCCCGACGTTGAGGCCGAAATCAGGAAAAAGCTGTCCGGTGAAAAATTGCCCGAGCCGACGCTGCCGGGAAAAGACCGAGATATCTGATATTCCGTCCGTGCCATGTCTGATGGAAACACAGCGCTGGGTGTGACGGTTGCCGCGCCGGCCAAGGTAAACCTCTTTCTGCATGTGATAGGGCGAAGGCCTGACGGGTATCACGATCTGGAAAGCCGCGTCGTTTTTACCGAGTTTGGCGATAGCGTGCGGGTGGTTCCCGCCAGCGAGTTTTCATTCGAGCGATGCGGTCCTTTCGCCGACGCGCTGCCGGACGATCGGGAAAACGACCTTTGTTGTGTTGCCGCCAGGGCTTTCGCGGCGGAGCTGCGGCGCGGGCTCTCCCTGCGCATTGTCCTGGAAAAAAACATTCCCGTCGCCGCGGGGATCGGCGGCGGGTCGGCGGATGCCGGCGCGGTGCTGCGGGCGATGTGCGATCTCTGGCAGATACCACGCGATGACCCTCGCGCGACGCGGACCGCCATCGCGCTCGGCGCCGATGTGCCAATGTGTTTTTTCTCACGCCCTTGTCTCGCAACGGGTGTTGGGGACGAGCTGGAGTTCACCGAGGGCGCACGGGTGCTGGAGATACTGCTTGTGAATCCGGGTGCCGAGCTGTCGACGGCTTCCGTGTTCGGTGCGCTTCGGGTTCCGGACAAAGCGCCGGCGGCCATGTCACGCGAGGGCGATGTCGCGTGGTTGCGCAACAATACGCGAAACGATCTTGCTGTCCCGGCGGCGGAACTTTGCCCGGTTATCCAAACCGTGCTTGATGAAATTTCGGACGCCGGCGGCTGCCAGCTGGCGCGGATGAGCGGGAGCGGGTCGACCTGCTTCGGGATCTTCGAGGATGCGGCCGCGGCCGCCGAGGCGGCCCGGAAGATCGAGGTTTCTCAGCCCGGCTGGTGGGTGCGCGCGACGCGCACGACCGTCTAGATTAGCCGGCGCCTGCGAGCCGGCGCAGATGGTCGAGCAACGCCTTGCTCGGCGTGCCGTCGACCAACAATCCGAGTTCCTTTTGATAGTTACGGATCGCGTCGCGGGTGCGTTGACCGAGTGCCCCGTCGGCGGGTCCCGGGTCGAACCCCAGTCTTGTCAGCAACCGCTGGATTTCCTGGATCTGTGCCTGCGTGGCGGCCGGCGTGGATGGGGGTGGTGCCGGCGGCGAGGGGGGAGCAGGCGCTGTACTCGCCGGTGCGGCGTCCGGTTCGGGTTTCGTCGTCCTCTTGGGCGGGGAAGACGCCGAAGTGATGTTCTTCGATACGAAATGAGACACGCGGGCGTTGACGCCGGCGCGTTCGTCCGGCGTGAGGCGCGGCGAGACCTGGTCGGCGCGTTCGGCGGCCTGCGCGATACCGTTCGCGTCCGCGACCTTGTACCAGAACAGCGCATCGACCAGGGACTGGTGGGTTTCCGGCGTTGTTGCGAGAATATTCGCCAGCGAGAGCTGGGCCTCTCCGATGTTCGATTCCGCCGCCTGTTCGAGCCAATTTCTGGCCATTTCCGGGTTCCGGTCGATACCGCGACCCGATGCGTAAGCGGCGGCCATTGCCATCTGCGCGCGCCCGTGCCCGTTCTCTGCTGCGCTGTGGAACCAGAACAGTGCCTGGGTGGGATCCTGCGCGACACCGCGGCCGGAGTCGTAGAGGACGCCGAGGTTGTACTGCGCGTTGGTCATGTCCTGGGCCGCTGCGGCACGTAGCCAGCGCGCGGCTTCTTCATAGTCCTGTACCACGCCGCGTCCGACCAGATAGCGAATTCCCAGATCGTTCTGAGCTGACGCGTTGCCTTCGCTCGCCCGCTGAATCAGCCGGGTCAGCTCCGGGTTCGCCGGCGGCGTGTGTGCCGCGCCAACCGATTCGGGTGCCGGAGGCGGTGTGACAGGCGCAGGCGGTGTCGTGGACGCGGGCGGCGTTTCGACAGGGGGCGCTGGCGGCGTGGGTCGGGTGGAAGCCGGAGGGGGGGCTTCCGTGGTTGCAGGGCCGGATGGTGTTGTCGGGCTCGGGGCCGGAGGTGGCGGGGGCGGGCTCGTCGCTTCAGGTTTCGGCGTGGCCGGCTCTGTTGCCGTCGGGCCGGGCGCGTTGCCGCCTTGCAACCGGTCAAGCCAGGCGGCCGGATCGACCCGGTCGAGCAACGCCCCGATCGAAAAGGAGGATCGCGTATCGGAGGGGACAATCTGGAACCACGCGAACGCTCCGATGCCGGCACCGGCAACAAGCAGGATGAGCACAATGAATATCAGGGGTGCGCGGCTGGATTGCCGGGGAGGGGGTGGAGGTGGCGGCAGGAACGGGTCGTGTTCGGTGCCCCGGGGCTGGAATGGCGTGTTGCGATGCTCGCCGTCATCGAACAGTCCCGTAAGTTCGGATTTCAGCGCGGCGTCTGCGGCGTGAATGTCCTCCTCCCGAACTTCAGGACCGGGCGCGTCGGACGGTTCTTCCGCTTCCGCTTCATCTGCGGCCTGTTCCGCGGGCGCGTGTTCGTCAATGGAGGTTTCGTCTGTGGCCGGTCCGTCCGATACATCGTCGGACCCGGGTTCCGGATAGGCGAAATGCGGTTCGTCAGGCGTGAGCGTGGATTCGGACCTCGGCGACGGTGCGGTATCCGGTGGAGTTGGTTTCGGTGTTGTCACGGGTGCCGTTACATACCGCTCGGGCTGTGCGGGCAGTTCGGTCGGCTCGACCGCTTCGCGGCTATCTTCGGAGGCCTGTTCATCCAAATCGCTACCGCCCTCCGATTCCGGTCGGGCGGGGCCGCTATCGGCCGGCCCGGACGCTGCGTGCGCGGGCGGGGTCTGCGCGGGGGTTTGTTCGAGACGCTCTAGCCGGTCGCTCAGCAGAGCAATGGAGTCACGCACCGGTGCGAGTTGTTGTGCGATATGGTCGGCGTGATTTGCGACACGCGCTTCCAGGGCTTCGAGCACGCGCACGATTTCTTCTGCGCTCGGCTCGCCCTGATTCTGGGGCGCGGATGCTTGTTCGTGTGACCTGTCTTCGTCGCTCATGCGTATGGCCTGATCAATCCAGACACCGATCGGCTGATCCGCATCCTGTGCGGCGGACTTTGCCGCTTCGCGCGCCTGCGGGCTGACCCCTTTGACGCTCCACAGTTTGCCGCGAGCCATTGTTCAGTCCGGCTTCCTCGTCGGGGTTCGGTTCGTTCGCCGAGATTACCGTCAGTCGCGCCCGAACAACCGGCTAAGCCCACCCCGGTTGGAGGAGGGTTTTTCCGAGGCGGACGACGAAGAGGTCTTGCTCGGCCGGGCCGAACCTCTCCCGCCATCTTCGATGCGGTCGAGGCGTTCCGACAGGCGCATCATGGCACGCTCGACGGGCGCGCTCGACCCTCCCGACTTGGACTTGATGTCCTCGATCTGCTCGCTGAGATCACCGACACGGTCGGCAATCGGCTTGAGCACATCGGATGTGCGTTGCTCGGATTCTTCGATCCGTTCCGCCAGCTTCTGGATACTGGCCAGAACGGCTTCCGGCGTCAGCGCCGGTGGACCGCCCTGCGGTGCCTGTTGGGGCTGTTCCGGATACGGCTGGTGGTAGGGCTGACTTTGCTGCGGCGGGGGTGGCGGAGGAGGAGGCGGTGGTGGCGCTGCGTGTTGCGGACGCGAATCCTGCTCGTTCTGCGCGTTGCTCGGCGCCGGCTCTCCGGTGAATGAAAATGAGGCACCGCCCCCGCCGCCTTCGCGGCGCGGTGCTTCACCTCGCTTCGACCGCAATTCTTCCGACGCGGCGGCAAGAATGGTCTGGCTGAGCCAGCGCCCCACGTTCACGCCCTGCCGGCGCGCCGCGATCTTGGCAGCCTCACGCGCTTCGGGGGCAACCCCTTTCACGCTCCAGGGTGAGTTGTTCGCCATCAGTTAAGCCGTATGCCCAAAAAACCTACCGCGTATACCCCGATGTAACCCCGGGTATTGCCACCCGAAGCCACACCTGCGGAGCCGGATTCAGTACGAAAAACCCGTGGGTTAGACTGATTCTGGCCCGCGTAGCGGTATAGATGCACTTTTTTCATGCTTTGCAAACAACAAATGTTGGGCAGGTCTCAACAGATTCAACGGTTTTTACGGGGATGCTGGCATCGCCGGAAGAATCCGGACAAGTTCCCGGCGAGCCGCATTTACGCATACGCGAACGTCCTCGCGGTCCGGCTTATTTCATGTATGGCCGGCCCTACCGCGCGCTCAGATCGTCCTGTGACGCCCAGTCAGAAAGGGTCTCAAGGTCATCCAGGCGTAGTGCCAGATGTTCAAGGGCTTGTCGGAAGGCGGCGATTTCCTCGGTCGAGAACGACTCGGCGTCGGCCAGGAATCGGTCGATCCGCGTGAGTATTGCCCGGGTAGCGCTTCCGGTAGGTCCGGCTTCCGCACCGGAGCCGCGGCCGTTCTGTGCCTCGGCGGCTTCGAGAATGCGATCGTTGAGCCATTGACCGATCGTCTGGTCGTTTTCCGCCGCGGCGACACGGACCCGGCGACGCGCTTCGTCGCTGATCCCTATGAGGCTCCATGGCATGTTCGAATTTTCGCCCGCCATGGCGTTCTTGTGCACGCTTTGCGGCGGCAAGTATAGTCCCGCGATTCATACGACCGTAGTGGCCCTGTTTGCGACTGCGTCCCTGCCAAGTTCCCGGAGTGTTCTCATGGCCAACAACGTCGCGCTCATCACAGGTGTCACCGGTCAGGACGGTGCCTATCTCGCCGAACTACTGCTTGAGAAGGGGTACGAAGTTCACGGGGTGAAACGGCGTTCGTCGTCGTTTAATACGGGCCGTGTCGATCATCTGTATCGCGATCCGCACGAGACCGGCGTGGCGTTTCACCTTCATTACGGTGACATGACAGATGCGACGAACCTGATCCGGCTGATGCAGGAAGTGCGTCCCACGGAGATCTACAATCTTGCCGCACAGAGCCACGTCCAGGTCAGTTTCGAGACGGCCGAATACACCGCCAATGCCGATGCACTGGGAACGCTGCGACTGCTCGAGGCGATGCGGATTCTGAAGATGGAAGACAGCGCGCGCTTCTATCAGGCGTCGACCTCGGAGTTATACGGCAAGGTACGCGAAACCCCCCAGAGCGAGACCACGCCCTTCTACCCGCGCAGCCCGTACGCGGCGGCCAAGATCTACGGCTACTGGATCACGGTGAACTACCGTGAGGCGTACAATATGCATGCCTCGAACGGCATCCTGTTCAACCACGAAAGCCCGCTGCGCGGCGAGACGTTCGTGACGCGAAAGATCACCCGCGCGGTGGCGGCGATCGAGCTCGGGCTCCAGTCGAAATTGTTCCTGGGCAACATCGATGCCAAGCGCGACTGGGGGCACGCCCGGGACTATGTCGAGGGCATGTGGCGCATTCTTCAACGCGACGAGCCGGACGACTATGTGTTGGCCACGGGCGAGACCCATGCGGTGCGCGAATTCGTCGAGCTGGCGTTCAGGGAAGTCGGCCGCGAGATCGAATGGCGCGGGGAAGGGGTCGACGAAGTGGGTATCGACAAGGCGAGCGGCGACGAGCTGGTTGCGATCGACCCGCGCTACTTCCGGCCGACCGAAGTCGACCTGCTTCTCGGCGATCCGACGAAGGCGAAAGAGAAGCTCGGGTGGGAGCACTCGACGCCGTTCTCACAGCTCGTCAGCGAAATGGTGGCCGCCGATCTCGAGCTCATGCGCGCCGAGGGCGATATCCATAAAAGCTTCGACTGATTTCCCCCAGCGATGCGTCTTGCGGAGCGCCCGCGCACGCGCGATATAGAAACCGCGTCGAGCATGGGGCGTAGCCAAGCGGTAAGGCATCGGGTTTTGATCTCGTGATCGCAGGTTCGAATCCTGCCGCCCCAGCCACGCGCCGGAGAGTTCAGTCCACGGCGTCGTGCTTCTCGACCAGCTTCTGCAACCTGAAAAGATACGAGTCGCCGATGCCGTTTTCGCGCAAATGGGCGACCGTGTTGTCGAGATATTCCCGGCATGTTCCGAGATAGCCCGACGCCGTCGCGATCAGGCGGGCCTGTTCGGCGTCCGGCAGTTCACCCGCGTAGCGCTCGCTGGCCCGGTTGATTGCGAATGTCGCCGCGTTCACCGGCCCCCTCGGGGTGTGGGCGCGGACCCAGACGGGCCGGTAGCTGTCGAGGGCCATCTCGCGGTCCCACACCAGTTTGAGCTCGTCGCGCATCTGGTTCTTCGGCAGGCGGTAGGCGAACCCCTGGCAGGAGCCGCCGTTGTCGAGCGCAAGCACAAGCCCCGGGGTTTCCATCGAACCGCGCCCGAGCGGGGTCTTGAGGCAGAACGAGCGGTGCAGGCCCCAGATGCGCGCCGTGCACCGGGCGGTGTAGTGAAACGCGGGGTTCCAGATCAGCGAGCCGTAGCCGAACACCCAGATCGGCCCTTTCGGCGCGCGCGCGAGGAACGCATCGAGCGCGGTGGCGCGTTCCGCGTCGGTCAGCGGGCGGATGTTGGTGACCTCCTGCTGCTCCAGCAGCATGCGGTAGACGCTTCCGGCGCGGATCGATTCTCGGCTGATCTTGTTGGGCATGCAATTTCGGGTCGCGGTGGGAATTTGGGTGTATATCAATTGCGGCGGTTGAAAAGAACCGGCCACGGGGAGGATTGCCTGCGATGGACGTGTCTGCGGACGAAGTGCTGGCCTTCTGGTTCGATGAATCCGGGCCGGAACAGTGGTTTGAACAAGACGACGGGTTCGACGAGACGATCCGTGCGCGTTTCGGCGAAGCCTGTCACGCGGCGCGCGACGGCAAGCTGGAGTCCTGGGTCGAGACGCCGCGCGGCTGCCTCGCGCTGATTATCCTGATTGACCAGTTTTCCCGGAACATCCACCGCGATTCGCCGCTGGCCTGGTCGGCGGATGTGCACGCGCTGGCGCTCACGAAGCTGGCGATCGAAAAGGGGTTCGACCGGCAACTCGATCACGCACAGCGCCAGTTTCTCTATATGCCGCTGATGCATAGCGAGATGCCGGACGACCAGGCGCTCTCGGTCGAGCTGTTCAGGCGGTTGGCGGAGGAGGGCGCGGAAAACGGGCAGGTCGCGGCGGAGTTCGCCGAGCGCCACAAGGAAATCATCGACCGCTTCGGCCGCTACCCCCACCGCAACCACATCCTGGGGCGCGACAGCACGCCCGAGGAGATCGCGTTCCTGGAAGAGCCGAACTCCTCTTTCTAGGGAAGGTCGGCGAGAACGATTTCTGCGTCTTCTTTAGCTTCGATCCGGATTTCCGGTTCGTCCCTGATGACGACGCCGGCACGTTCATCCACGTCCACGCCGTTCACGGACAGGGATCCGCGCGACGGCACCAGATAGACCTGTCGCCCCGGCGCGAGCGTATGGCTCACAGATGCGCCGGCTTCCAGCGTGGCCCCGAACAGCGCCGCATCCTGGTGGATGGTCGGCACGTCCGCACCGGAATCTGCCGGGCGGCCCGATGCGAGCATGACGAGCGCGCCCGCATTCTCCCCGCGCGGGAACTCCTTCGTTTCCCAGCGCGGGGTGTGACCGTCGCGGTTGGGCGTGATCCAGATCTGGAAAATTTGGGTTGTCTCGTCTTCTAGGTTGAATTCGGAATGCATGATACCGGTGCCGGCGCTCATGATCTGGACGTCGCCGGCCTCGGTGCGGCCCTTGTTGCCGAGATTGTCCTCGTGGGTGATCGCGCCGTGGCGGACGTAGGTGATGATTTCCATGTCGCGATGGCCGTGGGGCGGGAAGCCGGTCTGGGGCGCGATGGTGTCGTCGTTCCAGACCCGCAACGGGCCGACGCCCATACGGTCGGGGTCCATGTACTCCGCGAAGCTGAAGTGATGGCGGGCGTTGAGCCAGCCGTGGTCGGCGTGGCCGAGGCCGTCGAAGGGGCGAATCTCAATCATGCGGCGCTCCTGAGGTCGGCGCGGTTGTGGGGTGTCGTGAAGTCGATGTCCGGCCCCTTCGGCACGATGCGGGTCGGGTTCACGCTCTCGTGGCTGCCGTAGTAATGCCGCTTGATGTGGTCGTGGTCGATCGTCGAGACGACGCCAGGCACCTGGTAAAGCTCGCGCGTGTAGTTCCACAGGTTCGGGTAGTCGACCAGTCGCCTGATGTTGCACTTGAAGTGCCCGTGATAGACCGGGTCGAACCGCACAAGCGTGGTGAACAGCCGCCAGTCGGCTTCCGTCAGCCGGTCGCCGACGAGATAGCGCTGCTTCGACAGGCGATCTTCCAGCCAGTCCATCGTCTCGAACAACTCCGTCACCGCGCCGTCATAGGCTTCCTGTGATTTCGCGAACCCTGACCGGTACACGCCGTTGTTGAGGGTGTGGTAGACGCGCTCGTTGACCTCGTTGATCTCGGCCCGAAGTTCCTCGGGATAAAAATCGAGTTCGGGGTGTCGGGCAAATTCATCGAACGCGCTGTTGAGCATCCGGATGATCTCGGACGATTCGTTGCTGACGATAGTGTTCCGTTCCAGGTCCCACAGGACGGGCACGGTCACGCGGCCCGAGAAGTTCTCGTCGGCGTGGCGATAGATCTGGTGCAGGTAGTCTGCGCCGATTACCGGGTCCGGGACGACACCTTCGCCGTCGGCGAAGTTCCACCCGTTCTCGGCCATGATCCAGTGGACCACGGAGACGGAAATCACATCCTCCAGCCCTTTCAGCGCACGGAAGATCATCGTGCGGTGCGCCCAGGGGCAGGCGTGGCAGATATAGAGGTGGTACCGATTGGGCTCGGCCTTGAAGCCGTCGCCGCCTGTCGGCCCGGCGCTGCCGTCTGCCGTGATCCAGTTCCGGAACGAGGTCTCCGGGCGCTTGAAGGCGCCGTCCTTGCCGTCGGATTTCGGTTCTTCGGCGTGCCAGACACCATCGATCATCACGCCCATGGGCGATACTCCTGTCGCTGCGGTGCCATTGACGACACCACTCAATAGGTTGGGTTTGCAGCACGGGAAGTCGAGGGTGCGATCGCGGGAAACGTTCGCAGATCGAACAGTGGTTCGTCAGGCGGCCAGGTGCGTCTCGAGACAATCGAGAGCGCTTTCCCAGCCTTCCCGGTGCCGGGTAACGGCCGTGGCGGTGGGAAGGCGCGAATGGACCAGTATGAGTTCCGCAGACGTCGATCCGGCGGCACGAAACTCAAGGTCGATCAGCGTCTCGACTCCCTGCATCGGGTCGTCATGCTGCCACGTCCATGTCATGGTCAGGCGCGTGGGCGGATCGATGGTTTCGAACACGCCATGGGCGGGGAATTCGTTGCCCTCGTCGGACAGCATGACGATCTCGTAGTTACCGCCTTCGTGGAAATCCCATCGGTCGACACGGCAGTCCACATTCTTCGGTCCCATCCAGCGGCAAGCCTGCTCCGGATCGGTCCATGCCTCGAACAGCCGTTGGGGAGTGACGGGGAACGTCCTCGAAATCGTCAGCGTTTGGGCCTTGTCAGCCATCGTCGTTGCTTTCGGATTCCGGGTTGGCGGCGAGATAACCGGCGAGCGAGTCCAGACTGCCTTCCCAGAAGGCGCGCTGGCGCTCGATCCATTCGCGGGCATCGTCGAGTGGATCGGCCTGCATTCGACAGATGAAACTGCGGCCGTCGCGGCGGCGTTCCAGCAGGCCGGCGGCTTCGAGTACCTTGAGGTGTTTGGATACCGCGGGCAGGGACATATCGAATGGTTCGGCAAGTTCGCCGACGCTGGCTTCACCGGATGAGAGGCGGGCCAGGATAGCGCGCCGTGTCGGGTCCGCCAGTGCCGCGAAGGTCGCGTCGAGATTTTGTTTAACCATATGGTTAATTTAATACCGGCTTCGACCCGGATCAAGTGCCACCGAGCGGCGCGTTACCTTCCTTCGCGCCGCCATGCGGCGACGAGGGCGAGGCCGATCCCCAGCAGCAGAACGAAGGCCGGCAGGAACGGGACCTGTCGGATGCCCAGAACCGCGGACGCATCGTTACGCCGGAATGCGAGCCAGTTCGCCGATGTCCCTTCCGTGCCGGGCGACGCCATTGCGCGGCCGGGTCGGTTTCGACGGAATTCGGGCGCGCCGGTTTCGTTGAACCAGGCGATCCCGCCGCCGGTCGCCGCCGATGCCGGGCGCAACAGCAGATCGGTGGCCGTGACGTCGGCGAACTCGACGGGGTTGATGGTGCCCACACCGGCGACGGTCGTTCTTGTCCCGTCATCGAAGCGGTAGATGCCGGGCTCGGTAACCTCGATGCGGCCACTGGAGCGACCGCCGCCGTCTTCCTCCAGCACCAGTTGCCATTCCTGCCCCGTGGGGCCGGTGATGAAGACCGGAGCGATGTCCGGCTCCAGGCTGTGGCGGGTGACCTCGATTGTGTCGCCGCGCACGCGCGCGATCAGCCGGTCCTCCTCCAGCTCGGGTTCCTTCATCAGCCAGTGGGCCAGGCGGCGAAGCAGTTCGTTGTGGGGACCGCCACCCTCGAAGCCACGCGCCCACAACCAGATATGATCGCTGAGGAACTGGCCGACCCGGCCCTCTCCGACCCGGTCGAGGATCAGGAGCGGGCGGCCCTCGGGGCTGTCCATCACGACGGTGCCCGATTTGGGCAGCGCCTCGATCTGGCGGAACCAGCGCCCCCAGTTCGGGGTTTCTTCCGGATCGCGTGGCAGGCCGGGCAGGTTGGCCGTCACGGGGTGGCGCCGCCCGGTTTCATTCACTTCGGCGGTAAACGGCGTGTCGACGACATTGCCGGTCGGTTCTCCCGGCAGCACGGTGGCCAGCGCTGTGCGGTAAAGGCTGGTCGCTGGCGTCACCTCGGGTCCGGCGGCTTCGAGCAAGGCACCACCGGTCTGTACGTAGTTGGCGATGTTGCGCAGGTAGATCGACGGCAACACGCCCATTCGGCGATACCGGTCGAAGATGATCAGATCGAAGTCGTTGAGCTTCACCTCAAACAGTTCGCGGTAGGGAAACGCAATCAGGCTGAGTTCGCGGACCGGCGTGCCGTCCTGCTTTTCCGGCGGCCGCAGGATTGTGAAATGGACCAGATCGACCGACGGATCGGCTTTCAGCAGGTTCCGCCATGTCCGTTCGCCCGGATGCGGCGCGCCGGATACCAGCAGGACGCGCAGGCGGTCGCGGATACCGTTGATGGTCACGACGGCACGATTGTTGGCGAGTGTCAGTTCTTCCTGCCCCTCGTCGACGGAAAGCTCGAAGACGCTCGGCCCGCCACGGTCGACAACCATGTCGATCCCGTGATCGACGCCCACGGGAACGAGGATCGTGCGCCCGCGCACTTCGCCGTCGCGCCTGACTTCCACCTGCGCCTGCCGGGCCCGCACGGCGGCGGGTTCGTCGACGCGGATCACGAGCCGCACTTCCTGGCCGACGATCCCGAAACCGGGGTCCTGGACGACGGTCAGGCGGCGGTCGCCCGCATCGCGGCGGCCCGTCAGAATGGCGTGAAGCGGTGCATCGAAACCCAGTTGCTCGATGCCGTCCGGGGCATCGTGGACGCGACCGTCCGTGATCATCAGCGCCCCGGCGAACCGCTCTCGGGGTATATCGGCCAGCGTGCGGTCGAGCGCGGTGAACAAGTGTGTGCCGTCGCGCAGGCGGGCGCCGGCATCTGCCGGCGCCTCGACGATGCGGAGTTCGAGGTCGTCCTGGGTCTGTGCCCAGGCCTGAATATCCGCCAGCGCTTCGTCGGTTCGCTCACGACGTTCGCCGATGGTCTGGCTCGGCGAGCGGTCGACAACGACAACACCGATATCGGAAAGCGATTCGCGATCTTCCAGTACGACGGACGGGTTCGACAGTGCGGCGATCAGCCCGGCGAACGCAAATGCCCGCCAGGTGGTGCCGGGCGCGGGTTTTCCCGGCCGGGGAAACAGCGCTCCGACCAGCAGGGTCAGAAGGGCGACTCCGGCCATCGCCAGCAGTGCGGTTTGCGGCAGCAGCGGGTCCCAGACGATCAGGAGGTTGTCCATGCGCGCCTTCCCGTCCTACTGGCCGAGCCGTTCGAGGATGGCATCGACATGCACCTGGTCGGCCTTGTAGTTGCCGGTGAGCGCGTACATGACGAGGTTCACCCCGAAGCGGAACGCGAGTTCGCGCTGTCGCACGCTGCCGGGAACAATGGGGAACATCGGCCGGCCGTCGATATCGATGGCCCATGCGGCGGCGTAGTCGTTCGAGCCGATGATGACCGATGAGACACCGTCGTTCACGCGTTCGTCCGGCTGCTGAACCCATACGCGGCCGCCTTCCCAGCGACCGGGGAAGTCGTGCAGCAGGTAGAACGCCTTTGTCAGCACATGCTCACCGGGAACTTCGATAAGTGCCGGGACATCGAGGCCTTCAACCAGGCCCCGCAGGGCGCGCGTGCCCGGGCCGACACCGCCGATGCCGGAAAGGTTCTGGTCGCGCGTGTCGAACACGATGGTGCCACCGTTGCGCAGGAACTGGTTGATCCGGCTCTTGGCCTCGTCCGACAACGGGCGCTGGCCCGAGGTCATCGGCCAATAGATCAGGGGGAAGAAGGCGAGTTCGTCACGTTCGACATCCAGTCCGATCGGTGAGCCCGGTTCGATCGAGGTGCGCCGCGTGAGAATTTGTCCGAGCCCTGCCAGGCCCGCCCGGCTGGTCTCGTCGACCTTGGTATCGCCGGTCAATACATAGGCGAGGTGGGTCTGCGATGTGGCTTCGAGGGCGAAACGGTCACTCGTTTGCGCCTGTGCCGGTTGGGGTGCCAGCGCCATGGCCGCGGTGGCGGCGAGAAGCGCGAAGGAAGCGGCGGTCGCGATCTGCCGGCCGGGGAAATGACCCCGCAGGACCAGCGATATCAGGACATCAATGACCAACAGGACGAACGCCGCGACGAGCAGCCACACACGAAGGTCGGTTTGTTCCGACGGGCCGTAGGTCGCGGTTTCGATACCCGTGCCATGGCGTGCGAAGACGTCGGGCGTCAACGTCGGTCCGAGGTTGAATGCCTGCCGCGCCTGGCGGTCGCCGTAAAAGCCCGGCGGGTGGGCCGGTCCGGGTTCGACATCGGACAGGTTGCCGGCGGGAAGTGGCCGTGCCGAGGCGGGCGCTTCGGCCAGGCGGCCGAAGCCGTCGAGGCTTGCCAGCGGCGCGAGCGGACGAGAGGTCGTGTCCGTACTCAGACCCTGGCTGAGCGCGATCAGGCGGCGAAGCATGTCCACATAAAGGCCGGAGAGCGCGAGCGAGGACCATTCGGCGTTGGCCGTGGTGTGGAACAGCACCAGCCACCCGTCTCCGATTTTCTCGCCGGTGACGAGCGGCGTACCGTCGTTGAGCCGTGCCCAGGTCTTGCCGGCCAGATCCGGTGACGGTTGCGCCAGCACCTGCCGGCGCACCACGACTTCTTCGGAGGCGGTGAGCCCCGCGAAGGGAGAGGCTTCGTCGAACGGGGCGAGGGTCGCCGGCTGCTCCCAGCTCATCACACCGCCGAACACGCGGCCGCCACGGCGAAGGACCACCGGCAGAAGGGCGTCGCTGCCGTCGGCGAGGTTGGGTCCGGCGAAGCGCACAAGGACGCCGCCGCGCGCGATCCATTGCTCCAGCTTTGCGACATCGGATTCGGTCAGGTTGCCGATGTCCGACAGGATCATGACGGCGAGCTTGCGCTCCAGCAGGTCGGCAATCGTGCCGTTGCGCACCTCGGCGTAGGGTTCGAGCGCGCGGTTTACGTAAAACGCGTTGCCGAGCAGCGGCTGGTTCACTTGTGCGATATCGCCGGAGACAAGGCCCACCGGCCGCCGCCGGGAGGATTCGTCGAACAGCATCGTGGCGCCGGCGTTGGTCGCCCCCTCGACCGCGACCCTGGCAATACGGTTTCGAAGTTCGCCCGGCAGCACGATGGTGGCTTCGCTCGTCAGACTGTCACCCGGAAAAGCGAACTCCTGGCGCGCCAGCAGGCGGCCGGCCTCGTCCGTGGCGATCAGGGCCGCGGGCCGGTCAGGCGTGCCGTCAAGGCGCGCGACCTGAAGACGCAAGCCCTCCGCCGTATTCTCGGCATCGGCCAGATAAACCGGCAAATCCAACGCCGCGGGCTTGACGATCCGCACGCCGCCAAGGCGCTGGAGCGCGCTTTCGAGAACACTTGTGCGGCTGCGCGTATCGCCGCGGCGCGCTTCGGACAGCCCGCTGGAAAGCCAGACGGTGTTGGCGGAGCCGCTGAGTTCGAGCCCCTCGATCTGGCCGAGGGCAGCAGCGTGATTGCTGATCCAGGGCTGCGGAGTGAGCGAGCGGATCCGGTCGCGTGCTTCGGCCGGCGTGAGCGGGCGCAGCGGCGGGCGTTCGCTGCCCGGTTCGCGTGCCGTTGTCGTCAAATAAACCGCCAGGTTTTCACGTTCGGCCTCGTCGACGAGATTCAACGCGGTATCGCGCTGAAGGCCCCACTGCTCGCCGGCGCTCCAGTCGTTGTCGATGACCAGGATGAGCGGGCCACTGCCGCGCAGCACGCGGCCGGGGTCCAGGACCGGATGAGCGAGGGCCAGGATCACCAGCGCACCGAGCAGCAGGCGAAGCGCAAGTAGCCACCAGGGGGTTCGATGCGGTGTTTCCTCGCGTTGTTCCAGGCCCAGTAGCAGCCGGATAGCCGGAAACGCCACGCGCGCGGGCGCGGGCGGGACAGCCCGCAGGAGCCACCACAGGACGGGCAGCGAGACCAGTCCCAGCAGGAGCCAGGGCAACGCGAACGACAGGGCGCCGAGGCTCAACATGTCGGTTTAGACCCGGGCATGCAGACCCTCTGTCATGGCGGTGAATAGGTTCAGCAGGGCGGGTTCGGGCTTGCTGTCGGTCAGATGGGTGGTGAATGTCCAGTCGGTCCGCCGTGCGAAGGTCGCCAGCTGGGACTGCAGTTCCTCGAGCCTCGCGAGATACGCCTCGCGCAGGGATTCGGCCCGCCCGACAAGAAGTTCACCCTCGGACTCAAGACCGCGGAACCGTGTGCGCCCGCGGAACGGCATCTGCGCTTCGGCGGGATCGAGGACCTGGAGCAGATGCCCGCGTACGCCGCGCGCAGCGATACCCGACAGGAATTCGAGCAGGCGCACGTCGTCCACCAGAAAATCGCTGACGAGAACAACCGTGCCATAGCGCGGCAGGGGCGGCGGGACCGGCAGTTCCGCATCGGGCGGGTCGTTCGCCATGTCGAGCAGGATCGAGTGGGTGATCCGGTCGAGCACGGCCCGGCCGGTTGCGGGCGGTTCGGGATGGTCGAGCAACGCGATTCGCTCTCCGCCCCGGGTCAGAAGCGAGGCGAGGGCGAGGTTCAGCACGGCGGCACGTTCCTGTTTCTCCGGCAAGGCCCGGCTCGACCGGTAGCGCATCGAGGCGCTGGGGTCTGACCATAGCCAGACGCTCTGGGCTGCCTCCCATTCCGTCTGCCGTACATAAAGCCGGTCCGACCGGGCCGAGCGGCGCCAGTCGATCTGCTGCGGGCTGTCGCCGTATTCGAAACGGCGGTACTGCCAGAACGTCTCACCCTGGCCGACCCGGCGGCGGCCATGCACGCCCTGTGCGACTGTCGAGGCGACGCGATCCGCGGCCACGAGCAGGGCGGGAAACGCCCCGGCCAGCTCTTCGCCGCCACGGCGAACAGCGGACTCGGCAACGGGAAGGGAAGAAGTGTCGGGGCTCATGCAGCGCTCGCAGGTCGGGCCGTTCGCCTACCTGTACGGCTCACAGAGGCGGTCGATCACGTCGTCGAGTGTTCGGCCCTCCGCGCGGGCGGCGAAATTCAGGGCCATCCGATGACGCAGAACGGCGGGCGCGAGCGTAACGACATCGTCGATCGAGGGCGAGACGCGTCCCTGCAGGAGCGCCCGCGCGCGCGTCGCGAGCATAAGCGCCTGGCTCGCGCGTGGCCCTGGACCCCAGGCGACCCAGTCGCGCACCTCGTCACGGTCCGACACGCCCGGTCGGCCGGAGCGCACGAGCGCGAGGATCGCTTCCACGACGCTTTCACCCACCGGCAGGCGGCGGACGAGCGTC
The DNA here is from genome assembly GCA_965222215.1 of Alphaproteobacteria bacterium. Lineage (GTDB taxonomy): Bacteria > Pseudomonadota > Alphaproteobacteria > UBA6615 > UBA6615 > JABJAG01. The sequence continues at coordinate 631,050 of OZ244931.1, forward strand.
TGTGCGCGCAGCAGTTGGGCGGCATCCATGACCTGGGCGGGGGTGCGGTCTTCGAGGCCCGTGGTCACCAGGAGCATCTGCCGTTCGGCATCGGGGTCTGGATAGTCGACGTTGACCTGCAGCAGGAAACGGTCGAGCTGGGCTTCGGGCAGCGGGTAGGTGCCTTCCTGTTCGATCGGATTCTGGGTTGCCAGAACATGGAACGGCTTCGGCAGCGCGTGGGTCTGTCCGGCCACGGACACCTCGCGTTCCTGCATCGCCTGGAGCAGCGCGGACTGGGTGCGCGGGCTGGCACGGTTGATCTCGTCGGCCATCAGGACCTGGGTGAAGACCGGCCCGGGAATGAAGCGGAACGATCGGCCGCTTTCGGTCTCTTCCAGGATTTCCGATCCAAGAATGTCCGACGGCATCAGGTCGGGCGTGCATTGCACCCGCCGGCTGCCGAGCCCGAGGACGGTGCCGAGGGTTTCGACGAGGCGGGTTTTGGCCAGGCCCGGCACACCGAGCAGAAGCAGGTGGCCGCCGGACAACAGCGTAATCAGTGTCTCGTCGATCACGTTTTCCTGGCCGAAGATCACCCGGCCGATGCCGTTGCGGACCTCGACGAGTTGTTCGCCGGCCTGTTCGATATCCTCGAAAATCGAGTCCGACATGGGCGCATCGAGGTCCGAGCGCACGAGATCATCCGATGGCATTACTTTACTCCCGCCAGTGCTAGTGTGACCGCGTCATGAGTTCCGATACCAACAACCCTCAGGGCCTTTTCGAGCGGATCGAGAAATCCAAAACATCCGCCCGTTCCAAGCGCGCGCCGATCGACTGCGGACATTTCGACATGCGCATCGCGCGAGACGGGACATGGCATTATCGCGGCTCCCCGATAGAGCGTAAACCGCTGGTCACGCTGTTTTCATCTGTCCTTACGCAGGACGAGGAAGGACAGTTCTGGCTCGAAACCCCGGTGGAGCGCGGCCGGATCGATGTCGACGACGCGCCGTTCGTGGCCGTCGAGGTGGATGTGCAGGGCCGGGGCCCCGAACAACGTCTCATTTTCCGGACCAACCTTGACGAAACCGTGACGGCGGGGCCCGAACACCCGATCCGGGTGACATTTGACGAATCGAGCGGTGAACCGTCCCCGTATGTTCTGGTGCGCGAGCGGCTGGAGGCCCTGATGACGCGGTCGGTTTTCTATGCGCTCGCGGAACTGGCCACCGGGCATCCGGACACGGGCGTGCTGGGCGTGTGGAGTGGCGGCGTGTTTTTTCCGCTGGAAGAAGACGGGCGGGAAGGGTAGCGCGTTGGACCGTTCGGAGCTTATCGAGAAGATCGATCTGGCCCAGAGCGCGCTGTCGCGCCGGCGCGCGCCCGGCGCGGCGATCAGCCAGATGCTGCACGACGATTCCGATGCCGCCCCGGACGAAAAGCGTCGCGGCGATCACGATCTCAACGAGGAAGGCATGCGGCCCCAGCCGCCGCTGAAGCCGGCGGCGGTACTTGTTCCGCTGATCGAACGCGCCGCGGGTTTCACGGTGCTGCTGACCGAACGCGCGGCCGACCTGCGCGCCCATGCCGGGCAGATCAGCTTCCCCGGCGGGCGGATCGACCCGGAGGATTCCTCGCCCGAGGACGCGGCGTTGCGCGAGGCCCATGAGGAAATCGGCATGCCGCGCGAGAATGCCCAAGTGCTCGGTCGGCTCGATACCTATGAAGTGCGCACCGGGTTCGCGGTGACGCCGGTCGTCGGCCTGGTGGACGCGGACTTCGAGATCGTCAAGGAACCGGGCGAGGTCGCCGACGTGTTCGAGGTGCCGCTGGCGTTTGTGCTCGACGCCGCCAACCATGAGCGTCACAGCCGTCTGATCCGGGGCAAACGCCGCTTCTTCTATGTGCTGCCGTTCGAGGACCGTTACATCTGGGGCGCGACGGCCGGGATGCTGGTGAACCTGTATGAAGTGCTGACCGGCGAAAAGGCGCGCTGGCGGTGACACCGGTCCGGCGAGTCGAGATCCAGCCCTGGATGGAGGAGTCCGGGACGCGCGCTGTTATGGAAGCGTTGGAGGATATGTCTCAGGACGGTCCGGCGGCGCTTTTCGTCGGCGGCTGCGTCAGGGACACGTTGCTGGCGCGCGACGTCACCGACGTCGACATCGCGACGGTGCACGCGCCCGACGATGTCACCGCGCGTCTCGACGCGGCGGGCATCGGCTACCACACGGTGGGAATCGACCACGGGACGGTCGCGGCCCGCGGCGACGGGCGGGTCTTTGAGATCACGACCCTTCGCGTGGATGTCGAGACCGACGGGCGGCACGCACAAGTTGCATATACGGACAATTGGACAACCGATGCGTCGCGCCGCGACTTCACGATGAATGCGCTCTACATGGATATGGACGGCAACGTCTTCGATCCGCTGGGCGGGATGGACGACCTGCTTGCGCGCCGGGTGCGTTTTATCGGCGACGCGAACGAGCGCATCCGCGAAGACGCGCTGCGCATCCTGCGCTTCTTTCGGTTCCAGGCGCAGATCAACGATCCCGACCTCGAACGCGAGCTCGACCCCGAAGGACTTGCGGCATGCGTGGCGAACGAAGCCATGCTCGAACGCCTTTCGGGTGAACGCATTCGCGACGAGTTGTCCAAGCTGCTTCTGGCGCCCGCAGCGATCGGGATGATGGACGAACCCGCGTTCACCAAACTGTTCGAATGGCTGTTTCCCGAGCTGCCCGACTTGCACGGCAGCTTCGGCCTGACGGCGATGGCCGTCACCGAGCGCGACGCCGAAGATCCCGATTTCCTGAGGCGACTCCTGACACTGATCGAGGCATTCCCGTTTCGCAGTGAGGAGGACCTCCCTGCGATGAAATCGGACGCCATGACCATCTCGGAAAGGCTTCGCCTTTCCGGGAACCAGCGGAAACGGCTGATGCGCATGCTCGACCGGCCGCGAGACCTGGAGCCGAAGTGGCCGCTCGACGATGACGACCTCGAATGGGACCACATGGCGGCGCTGCTGCCGCTTCCGCGCATGCTCGCGCTGCGCCGACGCCACAAGCGCGACAGGAAAATCGATCGGAGCTACCGGCCGTATCTCTATACGCTCGACGATCAGGCGTGGCGCGATGCGGTGCTGCTGAACTGGGCGGAGCAGTTTGCAGGCATGATGAACACCCCGGAAGATAAGCCCGCGCGGTTTAATCCGGAGAGCCATTGGCTCGACCTGCTCGACCTGCCCAAACGTGTGCCCAGCCCTGAATTTCCTCTTCGCGGTGCGGACGTACTCGCGCTGGGCGTTCCCGAGGGACCGGAGGTCAGCCGGTTGCTGGGAGAGGTCGAGGCGTGGTGGGTCGACGGCGGATTGGCCGCGAGCCGGAAGGCGTGCCTGGCGGAGCTGAAAAAGCGGGTGGAGGAGGGCTGACGCCCTTGGGCCACGTTGTCATTGCGAGGAGCTCCGCGAAGAAGCAATCCAGTTTTTCGGATTTGCCCGCTCTGGATTGCTTCGGCCTTTTGGCCTCGCAATGACGGGGATTGGTGACGTGAAGGCCTACTCGGTGCGGACCAGCGTGCCTTTCATGCGGACGACCAGCTGTTCGTCCTTCAGGCGCTGGAACGTGATGTCCATGCCCTTTTCAGTCAGCGCGCGGCGATAGACCTGGAGTTCGGCCCCGCCGGAATCGTTGATCGCCAGCGAGTAGACCGTCATCGCGTTGCCCTCGATCGCGGCCCAGCGGATCGCTTCGCCCAGCAGCGGGTTGGGCAGTTCTGCCTTCTGGAAGAGCCCGCCCGTGGGCGCGAGGACGAACACGTTTTCCTTGTCCTCGACGGGGATGAAACTTTCCTCGACCTCGCGGCGCCTCACATCGTCGCCGGTGCGCGCGCCGTCCTCGCCGCGCACGACGGTGATCCATTTCAGCGTGAAGCCGTCGTCCTTGAATTCCGTGATGGAGACGTCGAGATCGCGGACTTCCTTTTCGCCCTTCAAGAGGTTTTCGGCGTTGCCGGTACCGACAAACGAGCCGAAGAATCGTTCGACGGTTTCGTCCGCCCGCGCGCCGGCCTGCGCGGTGGCGAGAAATGCCATCGCGACAACGGGCAGAACGATACGGATTGCGCGCGTCATGGGGTTTCCTGTTGGGACTAGTTACCGACCTTGACCAGCCGCGCCTCGACTTCACGCTGGGGATCGCCATTTGACACGTTCACAAACTGGAGCCGCATGCCGGTCCCTTCAAGGGTGCGGTTGTAGGTCTGGATCACATATCCCCCCGTTTCAGTGATGCGCATCACATGGACGGCAAGGGTTTGCTTGTCGATGCTGGCCCAGCCCAGCCCTTCCGGCGCGCGCGGGTCCTGCGCGCCCACGGCATTGAATACGCCGGGCTGGCCGGACGGCACGAACGACATGCGCGCGGTGCGCCGCTTCACGTCGGGATTGTTCGGATCGCCGCCGCCGCGGATCACGCTGGTCCATTCGACGAAGAAGCCCGGCGCTTCGGCGCCGATGCGGACGTCGAGGTCACGCACGGTCACGCCGAAATAAAGGCTGTCGCTGTTTTCCGCGACGCCCGAGCCCTGAAAATGGCCGTAGAAGGCTTCCTTCGCGAGATCCTGCGCGTGCGCGGCGATATTCGGAAACGCGATCAGGAGGGCGAGGACCGGCGCAAACAGCCGCAACGAAATCCGGGTCATTGAGAGTTTTTCCTTATGGTCATGCGCCGCGAACGGCGCGGCATGAACTTAGCGCAGGTGGAACGTCCCGCGAAACCGCTGGTTCCGGTGGCCGGGGGTCAGGGCCAGGTAACTTCGGGCGGCAGCGACATGAGGATCGCCTCGACGTTTCCGCCCGTCTTCAGGCCGAACTGGGTGCCGCGGTCATAGAGCAGGTTGTACTCGACGTAGCGCCCGCGCCGTTGCAACTGGTGGGCGCGCTGTTCGTCGTTCCAGGGTTTGTCCATATGCCGCCGCACGAGCTTCGGGTAGACGTCGAGGAATGCGCGGCCGACGTCCTGCGTGAAGGCAAAGTCGGCGTCCCAGTCGTTTTCGAGATAGTCGTAGAATATGCCGCCCACACCGCGCGGCTCGTTGCGGTGGGGCAGGAAGAAGTACTCGTCGCACCACTTCTTGAATTTCTCGTAGTAGGCCGGATCGTGGGCGTCGCATGCGGCCTTCATGGCGGCGTGAAATTCCGCGGTGTCGTCGTCGTCCGGGTACATGGGAGTCAGGTCTGCGCCGCCGCCGAACCAGGCCCTGGTGGTGACGATGTGGCGGGTGTTCATGTGGACGGCCGGCACCAGCGGGGACTGCTGATGCGCCACGAGCGAGACTCCGGACGCCCAGAACCTGCCGTCGTCCTCCGCGCCCGGAATGCGGGCGCGAAACTCTTCCGAGAAGGTTCCCTCGACCGTGGAGATGTTGACGCCGACCTTTTCGAAGACGCGTCCGCGCATGATCGACATCTCGCCGCCGCCGCCGGGCGCTCCCGATTCGTCCGGACGCTCCCACGTTTTGCGTTCGAACCGTCCCGGTTCGCGATCCTGCATGGCGCCCGCATGTTCGTCCTCGAGTTTCTCGAAAGCGGCGCAGATGTCGTCGCGCAATTGTCGGAACCAGGCCGCGGCTGTGCTTTTGCGTTCTTCTGTATCGGACATGGGAACTGGTGCTTCTCGCTAGTCAGGAAATCCGTCGAGTTGGCGCATCGCCTCGCCAAGCACGATGGCGAGCGCGGTGACCACGTTCAAGGAGCGTATCTGCGGCCGCATCGGGACCCGCAACCGCGCATCCGCCAGGGCGTGGATATCCTCCGGAACGCCGTCGCTTTCGCGACCGACGATCAGCGTATCGTCCGGCGCAAAATCAAAGTCAACGTGCCGTTGCGTCGCGCCGGTGGTCAGCAGCACGAGTCGGCCCGGTAACGCCGTTTGACGGTAGGTGTCCCACGAGATGTGTCGGGAAATATCGACCTGATCGATGTAGTCCATTCCGGCGCGACGAAACCGAGGATTGCCGAGAGCGAATCCGGCCGGTTCGATGATGTCGACCGGCACCCCGAGACAGGCAGCGAGGCGCAGGGCGGCGCCGGCGTTTTGCGGGATATCCGGCTGAAAGAGCGCGATGCGCACGTTGGTATGCTCCCGAACGTGAATCGGTGCCGAAAATGGTCGGAATTCGGCAATACGGCAGGCTTGGCAAACCGCCGGGACTTCGATTATATCCCTCGAAGAATAGGGCGCACACGGGTTTGAGGGGGCTTCCCGGTATTTCACCGCCCGGCATGGCGACGTTGCGCCGCGTATTGCGGCACGGTGTCACATTGTTGGGCGGGGTCAAATCCCATAGGCCTCCGCAGGTATGTGTGTGTAATGAAATTCTGCGGCGCGCGGCCGCTGAACCAAGGACAGTTGCCCATGAGCGATGACACTCAGGATCACGGCGGTCATTCCGAAGGCCGGCGCGATTTTCTCTATCTGTCGGCGGGCGCCTTCGGCGCGGTCGGACTGGGGGCCGCGCTATGGCCGTTTATCAGTTCGATGAATCCATCGGCCGACGTTCTGGCCCTGTCCACCACCGAGGTCGATCTCTCTCTCGTTGAGGAAGGCCAGCGGGTGACCGTGAAATGGCAAGGTAAGCCGGTCTTCATCGACCGCCGAACCGCGGCGGCGATCGAAGAAGCCGAGGCGACCGACTTGAGCGAATTGCGCGATCCGGAGACGGACGAGGCGCGCGTCTTGCAGCCGGAATGGCTGGTTGTGATCGGTGTGTGCACCCACCTGGGTTGCGTGCCCCTGGGCCAGAAGCCGTCGGAAAACCGCGGCGACTGGGGCGGCTGGTTCTGCCCCTGCCATGGATCGCACTACGATACGTCCGGTCGTATCCGGAAGGGGCCTGCGCCGCTGAACCTGCCGGTGCCGCCTTACGAGTTCCTGAACGACACCAGCATCAAGATCGGTTGAGGCAGACATGAGCGCGGGAACCCATCAGAACGGGGGCACGGGAACGGGCCTCGTCAAGTGGATCGACAGCCGGCTGCCGATCTTCACCTATATGCAGAAGGAATACGCTGAGTTCGAAGCGCCCCGGAACTTCAACTGGTTCTGGAACTTCGGTGCGATCCTCACCTTCCTTCTGGTCATGATGATCATGACCGGCATTTTCCTGGCGATGCAGTACACGCCGCACACGGCGATGGCGTTCGACTCCGTCGAACGCATCATGCGCGATGTGAACTTCGGCTGGCTGCTGCGCTACCTGCACGCCAACGGTGCGACCTTCTTCTTTATCGGCATCTACATCCACATGTTCCGCGGCATGTATTACGGCTCCTACAAGGCGCCCCGCGAACTGCTGTGGATGCTGGGCGTGGTGATCCTGCTGCTGGCCATGGCCACGGCCTTCATGGGCTACGTCCTTCCCTGGGGCCAGATGAGCTTCTGGGGCGCGACGGTGATCACCAACCTGTTCTCGGCCGTACCGCTGGTGGGCGATGCGATCGTGACCTTGCTGTGGGGCGGCTTCTCGGTCGACAACCCGACCCTGAACCGCTTCTTCGCGCTGCACTATCTGTTCCCGTTCCTGATTTTCGGCGTGGTGATCCTGCACGTGATCGCGTTGCACGTGACGGGCTCGAACAACCCGCTGGGCGTCGATCCGAAGGGGCCGCAGGACACCGTGCCGTTCCATCCGTACTACACGATGAAGGACAGCGTGGGCCTGGCGGCGTTCGTGACGATCATGGCCGCGTTCGTGTTCTTCGCGCCGAACTTCTTCGGCGAGCCGGAGAACTATCTCGAGGCCGCGCCGCTGAACACGCCGGCGCACATCGTGCCGGAATGGTACTTCCTGCCGTTCTTCGCAATCCTGCGCTCGATCGACTTCGATATCCTGTTCATCGAGGCCAAGCTGGGCGGCGTGATCGCGATGTTCGGCGCGATCTTCGTGCTGTTCGTCCTGCCGTGGCTGGACCGCTCTCCGGTGCGCAGTGCGAAGTTCCGTCCGGTCTACAAATGGTTCTTCTGGATCTTCCTGCTCGACTGCGTCGTGCTGGGCTATGTGGGCGGCAAGCCAACCGACGCGCCGGTATTCCCCGGCACGGAAGACTTCCTGATTATCCATCTGGGATACATCACCACCTTCTGGTACTTCGCGCATTTCCTGATCGTCATCCCGCTGCTCGGTATTTTCGAGCGCCCGAAACCGGTGCCCAAGAGTATTTCCGAAGCCGTACTCGGTGGCGGCAAGGCGGGCGCGTCCGCGACGGCCAAGCCGATGGAGAAAGCCTAATGGGTATTGTCAGCATGTTTCGCCATACGGCTGTCGTTGTCGGTTTTGCGGCCTGCGCGTCCCTGTTCGCGACGTCGGTTCAGGCGGCCGGCGAGGCCAAGAGCCCGGAAGATCAGGACTGGCACTTCGAGGGAATTTTCGGAACGGTCGACCTTGCATCCGCTCAACGGGGACTGCAGGTGTATCTGGAGGTTTGCTCGGGCTGCCACAGCCTGAAGCAGGTGGCCTACCGGAACCTGACCGATCTCGGCTTCACCGAAGAAGAGGTGAAGGCGATCGCCGCCAATTTCGAGACCGAGGCCGGCCCGAACGATGACGGCGAGATGTTTCTCCGACCGGCAATTCCGTCCGACAAATTCGTCTCGCCGTTTCCGAACGAGGAAGCCGCCAAAGCATCGAACAACGGCGCGGCGCCACCCGACCTGTCGCTTCAGGTCAAGGCGCATGCCGGCGGTGCGGACTATATTTATGCGCTGCTGACGGGCTACCAAGATCCTCCGGCGGACAAGGAAATCGGTCCCGGTCTCGCCTACAACGTCTATTTTCCCGGCAATGCCATTGCGATGCCCGCGCCGCTCTTTGAGGATGGGGTCGAGTATACCGACGGCACCCAGGCGACGGTTGAGCAGATGGCGTGGGACGTCACCAATTTCATGCAGTGGGCGGCGGAGCCCGAGATGGAAGAGCGCAAGAAGCTGGGCTTCAAGGTCGTTCTGTTCCTGATTATCCTGACCGCAATCCTGTATGCTGCGAAACGAAAGATGTGGTCGAACGTCGACCACTAAGCTGACACGCTTTCGGACAAGGCCGCTTGCCTTCCGGTGAGCGGCCTTTTTCGTGAGTATGAAGCGAAACTCAGAAACCGGGGGATATCATGGCCAAAGAGACAATCGTGACCGCGGCGCTGACCGGCGGTCATATGAATTTCCAGAAGCATCCGAATTTTCCGATCACGCCCGAACAGATCGCGCGCGAGGCCATCGAGGCGCGCCAGGCGGGCGCGGCGGTTGCGCATATCCATGTGCGCGAGCCGGACGGATCGCGCTCGGGCAACCCCGCCTATTTCCGCGAAGTGGTCGAGCGCATCCGCGACGCGGATTGCGATATCCTGATCAATCTGACCACGGGCGAGGGCGCGCGCTTCATACCGGGCGATGACGACCCGAAAGTCGCGGGGCCCGGCTCGACCCTCGCCAGCCCGGAGACCCGGTTGCGTCACGTGCTGGAGCTGCGGCCGGACATCTGCACGCTCGACTGCGGCACCATGAATTTCGGCGAGGCGGTGTTCATGAACACGCCGGCGCATCTGCGCAAGATGGCCGAAATGATCAAGGATGCCGGCGTGAAGCCGGAGATCGAGGTGTTCGAGGCCGGCCATATTCGCCAGGCCATCGACCTGATCGACAGGGGACTGATCGAGAACCCGCCGCTGTTCCAGCTCTGCCTGGGCATTCCCTGGGGCGCGCCGGCGACGCCGCAGATGCTGCAGGTGATGCAGAGCCTGCTGCCGCAGAACGCCAACTGGGCCGCGTTCGGCATCAGCCGGGCGGAGTTCCCGATCGTTGCCGAAGCCGTCAACAACAACGGTCACGTCCGCGTCGGGCTTGAGGACAACCTCTACCTCGAGAAGGGCGTGTTCGCGAGCAACGCGCAGCTCGTCGAGAAGGCGGTGCGGATCATGCGCGAGCTGGACGCGGAGCCGGTCGAGCCGGAACAGGCCCGCGAGATGCTCGAACTGTTGCCGCGCGCGCAATAAAGAGATCGCCCATGAGCGCCAACCATGACGGCGTGCCGCCGGTTCTCGGCATCATCGGCGGGAGCGGAATCTACGATATCGAGGGGCTGACGGACGTCCGCTGGGAGGCGGTGAACTCGCCGTTCGGCGCACCGTCGGACGAGCTGATGTTCGGCAACCTGGACGGTCTGCCCGTCGTGTTCCTGCCGCGCCATGGACGAGGACACCGGGTGCCGCCGTCCGAACTGAACTTTCGAGCCAACATCGATGCGTTGAAGCGTTCGGGCGTTACGGAGATCGTGTCCCTGTCGGCGGTCGGGTCGCTTCGCGAGGATCTGCCGCCGGGTACATTCGTGGTGGTGGACCAGTTCATCGACCGGACGTTCGCGCGGGTAAAGTCGTTCTTCGAAACCGGGCTGGTGGCGCATGTGTCGATGGCCGACCCGGTGTGCGGCCGTCTTGGCGACGCGATCATGGATGCTGCCGGCGAAGCCGGGATCGACGCCGTGCGCGGCGGGACGTATCTCGTGATGGAGGGGCCGCAATTCTCGACCCGGGCCGAGTCGGAACTCTACCGGTCGTGGGGTTGTTCGGTGATCGGCATGACCAATATGCCGGAGGCCAAGCTCGCCCGTGAAGCCGAACTTTGCTACGCGACCGTGGCGATGGTCACCGACTACGATTGCTGGCACGACGACCATGACGACGTGACAGTGGATCAGATCATCAAGATCCTGCTCGAAAATGCCGACAATGGCCGGTCCCTTGTGCGGGTGCTCGCGTCCCGCCTGGCTGGCCGGGATGCCGTCTGCGGGCAAGGCTGTCATACGAGCCTCGACAATGCGCTGATCACCGCTCCGGATGCCCGTGACCCGGGAATCGCCGAAAGGCTTGCCGCCGTGGCGGGGCGCGTTCTGAAATAGCATCGCCTCGGCGCCGTCACGCTTGTCTTTCCGGCGAGTACACCGAAGTAATAGAATAAGACGCGCGCGGGGACGTCCGTGGTTTGGGCGCGGCGTTCGTGCGGGGGAGAAAACATATGTCGGACAACAGCAATGATGGCGGCCCGATCGCCGGCATCGATCATGCACTGATCGGCGTCGCCGACCTTGAGGGCGCGCGCGAGACGTTCTCCCGGCTCGGATTCACCCTGTCACCGCGCGGCCGCCACATCGGCTGGGGCACCGGCAACTACACGGTGATGTTCGAACAGAGTTACGTCGAGCTGCTGGGTGTGGTCGACCCCAGCCAGTACATCCACCACCTCGACGAGTTTCTTAAAACCGGCGAAGGGCTGCTCAATGTGGCGCTGGCCACGGACGACGCCGAGGCGTCGTTCCGCTGGCTCCGGCGCCAGGGAATTGACGCCGCCCCGCCGGAAAGTCTCCAGCGGCTCCTGGAGAACGATGAAGGCCAGGAGACGCTGCAGTTCCGCAACCTGTACCTTCCGTCCGACCTGACGCCGGGCCTGAGCACGTTCGCCTGCGAACACCTGACGCCCGACAAGTTGCGCCGCCCGAGCTGGCTGTCGCACCCCAACGGCGCGCGCGGGATTTCCGAGATGACCATCGTGATGGAGAATCTCGACGGGGTCCGTGACGCCTATGCGCGCCTGCTCGGCGAAGACGCGGTCACGGGTGACGAGCGCAAGGGCAACCTGACGGTCAACATGGGCGAGGACGAATTGTGGTTCGTTACGCCCAAGACGTTTCCCGAGCGCCACTACGACAAGACAATCGACGAAAGCCTGCCCCTGCCGCGCCCGGCGGCCCTGACCCTGTCGGTCGCCGACCCGCAAGTGACGGCGCTCTATCTCACGGGCCAGCAGGTGGCGTTCGAGCGGGACAGCACGGAGGCCGTGATCGTCTCGTCCGACGAGGCGTGTGGCACGTTCCTTGTGTTCGCCGCCGACGAGGACGGCTGACACCCGGCTGGATGATGCGCTAGCCGACGTTTTCCGACAGGAACTCCAGCGTGCGGCCCATGGCGGTTTTCGCCGATTCGGGGTGATAGGAACCGCGCCGCGAGCAGCTGAAGCCGTGGCCCGCGCCCTCGTAGATGAAGCTCGGGATATCGGGGTGCGCTTCCTCGACCTTCTTGACCCCGTCGAGGGGGATGCCCGCGTCCTCGGCGCCCCAGTGGAACATCACCGGGCACTGCGGGGACAGGTCGCCATTGGTGAGAATATCGCCGCCGTAGTAGCAAACCGCGGCCGTGACCGGTGAGTTGGCCGCCGCGAACCAGGCGACCGATCCGCCCATGCAGAAGCCGACGATCCCGATCTTGCCCACGCCGTCGATCTCGGCGATGGCCGCGTTCACATCGGTGACGACGTCGTCCCAGTCCAGGGCGCCCTTGAGCGCGCGTCCCTTGGCCATGCCGTCTTCCGTGAAATCGAGAACGGCGTCGCGCTCGTGGCGGTCGAACAGGGCGGGCGCGATCGCGACATAGCCTTCCTTGGCGAAGTTGTCGACGGTCTCGCGGATGTCGTCGTTCACGCCGAAAATTTCCTGGATGATGACGATTCCGCCGCGCGGGTCGCCCGCCGGCTCCGCCTTGTAGGCGTCGAGTTCGTGGCCGTCAGCCGCGGTCAGTTTGAGGTCCGTGCCCATGTCGATGTCTCCCCCTGGGATGATTGGGTTTTCCAAGCGTGCGGATATCCTAGCCTACACGTTGAAACGGAACAGCATCACGTCGCCGTCCTTGACCACATAGTCGCGTCCCTCCTGGCGCATGCGCCCGGCGTCCTTCGCGCCCTGTTCGCCGGCATGGGCGATGTAGTCGTTGTAGGCGATGGTTTCAGCCCGGATAAAGCCTTTCTGGAAGTCGGTGTGGATGCGCCCGGCCGCTTCCGGGGCCGTCGCGCCCCGGGCCACGGTCCAGGCGCGCGATTCCTTGGGTCCGGCCGTGAAAAACGTGATCAGGTGCAGCAGGTCGTATCCCGCCCGGATGACCCGCGACAGGCCGGTTTCCTCGAGGCCGAGGCCCTCGAGGAACTCCATCCGGTCCGCCGGATCGTCGAGCTGCGCGACTTCGGCCTCGATGGCGGCGGACACGATCACCGCCGCGGCGCCGACATCGGCCGCCATTTTCTCGACCGCCTGCGTGTGGGCGTTTCCGTCCGCGGCCGATTCCTCGTCGACATTGCAGATGTAGAGGACCGGCTTCGCCGTGAGGAGCTGAAGCTGGCGGAACGCGGCCTGTTGGTCGTTGGAAATTGCGGCCGTGCGCGCGGGTTTGCCTTCACGCAGGACGGCGACGACGGGTTCGAGGAGCGCGGTTTCCGCCTTCGCGTCCTTGTCGCCGCCGCGCGCGCGCTTTTCCGCTGTTTCGGCGCGGCGTTCGACGGATTCGAGGTCCGCGATCAGCAGCTCGGTTTCCACGATCTCCGCATCGCGGACGGGGTCCACGCTGCCCTCGACATGGGTGATCTCGCCGCCGTCGAAGCAGCGCAAAACGTGGCAGACCGCGTCGACCTCCCGGATGTGCGAGAGAAACTTGTTTCCCAGACCTTCGCCCTTGCTGGCGCCGCGCACGAGGCCCGCGATATCGACGAACTCCAGATAGGTCGGAACGACGTTTTCCGATTTCGCCAGCGCGGCCAGCTCGTTGAGGCGCGGGTCCGGAACCGCCACGCGGCCGGCATTCGGCTCGATGGTGCAGAACGGGTAGTTCGCGGACTCGGCCTGCGCGGTGGCGGTCAGCGCGTTGAAAAGGGTCGATTTGCCGACGTTGGGCAATCCGACAATGCCGCAGTTGAAACCCATCTCAGTCGCGTCCCCGCAGTTTGTTCATCGCCCGGGACAACGCCGATCCCAGCGCTGTTTCATCCGGTTTGCCGCTGTCCGGTGTGTGTCCGGCGCCCGGCCCGGTTTCGCGTGGCGGAGCGGATGGCGCGTCGTCGGCGCCGCGGTCGCCCTGGACCGCCATCGAGACGCGGCTCATGAAATCGCCGGCCTGCCCGTCAAGCAGCGACGGCAGTTCGTCGGCGACCGCCGTCAGTTCGCGTTCGACCCAATCGCGGTCCGCCTTCGAGAAGTCGCCCAGCACGTGGCCGCTGACCCGCGCCTTGTCGCCCGGATGGCCGATCCCGAGGCGCACGCGCCAGTAGTTCTTGTCGCCGAGATGGGCGTCGATGCTGCGCAGGCCGTTATGCCCCGCGTGCCCGCCGCCCTGCTTGACCCGGATTTTTCCGGCGGCGAGGTCGATCTCGTCGTAGATCACGATCACGTCCTCGGCCGACAGCTTGTAGAAACGCACCGCTTCGCCGACGGCGCGGCCGGATTCGTTCATGAAGGTCGTCGGCTTGAGGACGATGACCTTCTCGCCGGCGATATCGCCCTCGCTGACGTCGCCCTGGAACTTGGCGCGCGGCGCGGACAGGTTGTGGCGGCGGATGATTTCATCCGCCGCCATGAACCCGATATTGTGGCGTTGGTTCTTGTGCTTCGGTCCGGGATTTCCCAGACCCACGACAAGTCGCATGGCGTCGATCTCCGACGCGAGGGGCTAGTCCTCGCTCTCGTCGCCGCCGTCTTCGCCCTCGTCCTCGCCGCCTTCGCCATCCGCATCCTCGGCGCCCTCGGCATCTTCGCCTTCCTCGTCCTCGCCTTCCTCGTCCTCGACGACCGCAATGGTCGGCGCGGCGATGGTGGCGATGGTGAAGTCACGATCGATGGTCGGCTTGACGCCGTCCGGCAGGGTGATTTCCGAGATGTGGACACTGTCGCCGACATCCAGGCCGGTCAGGTCGACCTCGATGTCGTTCGGGATCGCGCCCGCGCGGCAGATGACCTCGACCACGTGACGCACGACGTTGAGCACGCCGCCGCCCTTGAGGCCCGGAGATTCTTCCTCGTTCATGAACGAGACGGGAATTTCCACATTGATCTGGGTCCGCTCGGTCACGCGGAGGAAATCCGCATGCATCGGCACGTCGGTCACGGGATGAAGCTGCAGGTCGCGGCACAGGACCTGCTGGGCGGAGCCCCCGACGTCTATATCGAAAAGCGTCGCGAAGAATCCGGGCTGCATGCGCGCGGCGCGCAGCTGGGCCGGATCGATCGAAATGGGCTCGGGGTCCTTGTTCGCGCCGTAGATCACCGCCGGGACACGTCCCTGACGACGAGTTGCGCGGGCGGCCCCCTTGCCTACCTGCGCGCGCGATTCCGCACTGATCGTTACGGTATCGGTCATTTTACACTCCAAATACCCGACCGAGCCTCCAAGGGTGCCTCGGCCGGTGGTTTCGATCGGCGCACAACGCGCCGACGGCTAGTTGAACAGACTTGAGACCGAGGCTTCGCGGCTGATCCGGTCGATCGCCTCTCCGAGGAGCGGCGCGACGGTCAGCTGACGGATATTGCTCGCCACACGCACCGCTTCGGTCGCCTGTATCGAGTCCGTCATCACCAGGGTTTCCAGCGGAGAAGCCGCAACGCGCCCGACCGCGCCGCCCGACAGGACGCCATGCGTCACATAGGCGGACACCGATTTGGCACCCTGTTCCTTCAGCGCTGCAGCGGCATTGCACAATGTACCGGCGCTATCGCAGATATCGTCGATAAGTATGCAGTCCCGCCCGTCGACGTCCCCGATAATGTTCATCACCTCGGAAACGCCAGCCCGTTCGCGGCGCTTATCGATGATCGCGAGATCGGCGTCAAGGCGTTTGGCGAGGCCGCGCGCGCGCACAACGCCCCCGACATCGGGGGAAACAATGACGGTTTCACCGCCATTGATGTTCTTTTCGATGTCTTCCGAGAACAGAGGCCCGCCGAACAGGTTGTCGACGGGGATGTCGAAGAAGCCCTGAATCTGGCCCGCGTGCAGGTCCAGCGTCAGCACCCGGTCGGCACCGGCGCGGGTGATGAGGTTCGCGACCAGCTTTGCCGAAATCGGCGTGCGCGGACCAGTTTTACGATCCTGGCGGGCGTACCCGAAATAGGGGATCACCGCGGTAATCCTGCGGGCCGACCCGCGGCGCAGGGCGTCGAGCGTGACCAGCAACTCCATGAGATTGTCGTTCGCGGGATAGGAGGTCGACTGGACCACGAACACGTCCTCGCCGCGCACGTTCTCGAGGATTTCGACGAACACCTCCATGTCCGAGAACCGCCGGATGGAGGCGCGGGTGAGTTCGATGTTGAGATAGGCCGAAATCGCCTCGGCCAGCGGACGATTGCTGTTGCACGCCAGCACTTTCATCGTCCTGCCCCCACACGCCGTTTCTCAGGCGAGGCGCCCACGCGGATGCGCCGAAAATCGTCAAAAATTCGTTCGATCAGAGCGACCGAACCTTCAAGCGGCGCGAAATTATCAACCCGGATGACAAGTGTAAACGCTGCCGCTGGGGATAAGCTGAACACCCTGTGGGCTTTAGCTTTCAGGCGATTTGCCCGGCGGCGGAACGAACCCGTCGCGCCAGTCGATTCGCGAAATGAGCTCGCTGATCCCGGCAGCTGCGGCCAGGCCGGCCTGCCGCGCGAGCTGACCCCATTGACTGTCCACCATTTCGCCGGGAACCGGGCTTGCCTGATCAATTTTCCCGATCTCCGTCCCGAACGGATCTTCGATCCTCCAGGCGATCGCAACTTCCTTCCGGGTGTCGCGCAGGGCGGTGATTTCGACATTTGCGCTCGCGATCAGGGTTCGCTCGCTGGCCGCGTCGGCGGTGCGTGTCCCCATGGAGCGCAGCGCCTGCTTCAGCGCCACGCGCAGGCGTCCGGCGTCTTTCTCGTTGGTGCCGGTGACATCGCCCACATAGATTGGCGGGGCCTGCACTTCGCGCACCAGCTCGGGTTGAACCCATCTCGACACGCGTGCGGCAGCGGCCCCGGCGAGAGCCGACATCAGTTCCGGCTCCGCGCGTGCCCAGGGCTCGATCGGGGTTCCCTCGATCGACTGTTCGTGTCTGCCGATTTCCTCGCCGTCCGGGTTGAAAAGAACCCACACGATCTTCGCGTCATAGCCCGGATCGGCCAGCGCGCTGACGAGCACCATGCCGGAAGTATCCGCGTCGTCCTTGTAGGCGGGCACGTTTCGCTCAATCAGCGCTTCGACCATCCGGTCGGCCAACGCATTTGCCGTATTGGCGGGCGCGTCCTCGACCGGCAGCACCTTGATCGCGCGGGCATCGGACAGGCGCAAAAGTTCGTTGGGGACCAGGCGATCGTGCTGGAACGGACGCGGCACCGGCTGGCACGCGGTCAGCAACACGAGCACCAGCGTGACGACGCTAAATCGCACAACTCACCATAACGGCCGCGAGCGACATGAAGATCAACATGATCAGGTAGGGCATCGCTCAGTTCGAACCGGTCAGGGTGATGACCGAGAGATTGCGGCCGTAGTCGGGCTCATCGCGATGGCAGCTGCGGCGGTAGCTGAAAAAACTCTCGTCGCTGTACGTGTCCTGTCCGATCGCGGACCGTTGCCCGACGCCCGCGGCCTCCAGCCGGGACAGGACATAGCCGGGCAGGTCGAACAGCAGCCGGTCGGACCCCGGTTTTTCGGCGAAGAACCGGCCGTTGGCGGCGTCCCGGTCCAGGAAGTGACCCGGAAACTCCGGTCCCACCTCGTACGACGCGGGGCCGATACACGGGCCGACCGCGGCGACGATACGTTCGGGACGGGCGCCGCGCTCGCACATGGCAGAGACCACTGCATCGACGACGCCGTCGCGCGCACCGCGCCAACCGGCATGGGCGGCTCCGACAACGCGGGCTTCGCTGTCCGCGAGCAGAACCGGCGCGCAGTCCGCGGCCAGGACGCCGATGGCCGTGCCGGGGCGGGTACACACAAGCGCATCGGCTTCCGGCGGGTCGCCTTCCCAACCGTCGCTCGCATCGATCACCCGCGCCGAGTGAACCTGATAGAGCGACCGCAAGCGGTCGGGTTCGACGCCGACGGCTTTTGCGACCCGGGCCCGGTTTTCAAGGATATCGGCGCGATTGTCGTTCGACCCGAGACCGCAATTGAGACCCGCGTAAATTCCGCTGGAAACGCCGCCCGTGCGCGAGAAAAAGCCGTGGCGAACCGAACCGGATCCGGCAAGCGAAGCTGCTGTGACGGGAGCGACCGGCACGGCTTCAGTCGTCTTCCGCGAAGCCGGCGACGTGCGACACGCGTTGGTCGGCGATGGCCATGACCTTGAACAGGACCCCCATCTCCTTCGGCGAGATGAGCCGGTTGAGGGCCGCACGGATATCGAGCGACTGGGACACATTGGCCCGTTTCAAAAGCTGGTTGGCGCGTTCGACAATCCCCAGTCGCTGCAGAAACGCTGATTGGTCTTCGGGGCCGAACACCTTCACGCTCCGCGCCCGTGCGGCTTCGGAGACCAACTGGAAGTCCACATGCGCGGTGAGATCGCATTCGCCCGGCATATCGAGCGGGTCGACGGGCCGATGGCGCCGTACGGCCTGCATCGTAAAACCGGTCGAACGCCGCGTGTGTCCGTAGTCGACAATGAGCGCCGCGCCGCCATTGAGGAATATCCTGTGCGAGATGTCGGATACGACCTCACGGACATCGGGGCAAAACTCGAATGTCTCGCCGTCCTGCGCATCGGCAAGCTCGCGGGTGAGAGGGCCGAGAGGCAAGCGGCTGGAACGGTCGATGGCGAAGCAGAAGCGTTCGCGGGTGCGGTCATAGGCGACGACGCGCTCGCACCAGTCGCTGTTGACCTTGATGTACTGGTGTACCGGAAGAGCATCCAGAAACTCGTTCGCGATAAAGATCGTCGGTGTGCGGCCGAGATCGGGAAGGCTGGCGTGCCAGGTTGCGTTCGTGCCGCGCAAGGCGCGTTGCTGGATTTCGCGCAGAACGGGGCTGGTCTCGACCAGATGCACCATCGCGGCCGACCGGCAGGCCGGCACCTGGCGCATGGCGCGAAGGGCGTCGGCCATCAGCGTGCCGCGCCCGGGCCCGAGTTCGACCAGTGCGAACCCGCCCGGTGCGCCGAGACGCTGCCAGGTGTCGACGCACCAGAGGCCGATCAATTCCCCGAACATCTGCGAAATTTCGGGCGATGTCGTGAAATCGCCGGCCGCTCCGAACGGGTCGCGGGTTGCGTAGTAGCCGCCTTCGCTGTCCGACAGCGCGGTCCGCATGAATGTCGCCACGCTCACCGGACCGTCGTGCAAGATGCGCTGCTTGAGCCGTTCGACGACCGGGTTTTCCGCAGCGTCCAACGATTCAGCGGCGTCAGGCCGGGGCCGACTTTCGGGGTTTGGCGTCGAGCCTGTCATGGGTAACGGCATAGACGATGAACACGACACCTGCAACGGCGATCGGTGTAGACAATAACTGTCCCATCGTGATGTCCCAGAACAGGAAGCCGCCCTCGCCGACATAGCTGTCGGGCTGACGGAAAAACTCCACGAAGGTACGCGCCGCGCCGTAGCCGAGCAGGAATACCCCGGTCAAAAGTCCGGGCCGGAAACGCGCCCCGGTAAACCGCGCCAGAACCAGCAAGATCACAAACAGCACAAGGCCTTCGAGCGCGGCCTCGTACAGCTGGCTGGGGTGGCGCCCCACATCGCCGCCGCCGGGAAAGACAAACGCCCAGGGAACATCCGTGGTTCGGCCGTACAGCTCGCCATTGATGAAGTTGGCCAGGCGGCCGAGGAAGAGCCCGATGGGCGTGGCCGCGCCGACGAGGTCGGAGAGGGTAAGCGGGTTCACGTTGTGGCGGATGCCATACAGAATGATGGCGGCGACAACGCCCAGCAGACCGCCATGGAAGGACATGCCGCCGTTCCACACGGCCAGGATTTCGACCGGGTTTTCCATGAAGTAAGCGGGCTGGTAGAAGCCGACGAACCCGAGACGTCCGCCCAGAATGACGCCGACGATAGCCCAGCTGAAAAAATCGCCGGCCTGTTGCGCCGTCATGGTCTCCGGCGGACGCCGCAGCAGCCAGACGATGTACCACCAGCCGGCCAGCAGACCTCCGATGAAGGCGAGCGCATACCAGCGGATCACCAGAAAACCGAGGTCCAGCGCCACGGGATCGAACTCGGGAAAGGGGATCGGTCCGTTCATGGTCCGGGGTACCGGGGCTCAGACAAAGGGATCGTTGGTCTCAAGATAGTCCTGCACGTAGGAGCGCACGCCGTCCTCCAGCGAGACGAACGGCTTATCGTATCCAGCCGCCCGAAGCCGGTCCATTCGCGCTTCCGTGAAGTACTGGTACTGGTTGCGCACGTTGTCGGGCATGGGCACGTATTCGATGTTTTCCGGCGATCCCATGGCGCCGAAAACGGCTTTGGCGAGGTCGTCGAAGGAGCGCGCGCGGCCCGTGCCGAGGTTGAAGATGCCGGAAACCGAAGGGTTGTCGAGCAGCCAGAGCATGACCGAGACGGTGTCCGAGACGTGCACGAAGTCGCGAAGCTGACCGCCGTCCGCATAGTCGGGGTCGTGGGACCGGAACAGGTGGGCCTGCCCGGTCTCGCGGATCTGCTGCCAGAACTGGGGCACGACGCTGCGCTGTCCGCCCTTGTGGTACTCGTTCGGCCCGTAGACGTTGAAGAAACGCAAACCCGCCCACTGCGGCGGCGCGTGGCCCGCGTCGGCCATGCGCCGGGCCGCGCGATCGAACATCAGCTTCGACCAGCCATAGGGATTGAGCGGGCGCAGCCGATGAAGCGCCGCGGAGCTGTTGTCGTCGTCGAATCCCGCCGTGCCGTCGCCATAGGTCGCGGCGGACGAGGCGTAGATAAACGGCACACCGTGCGCCGTGGCCCATTGCCAGAGGCGGAGGCTGAGCAGGTAGTTGTTGCGCATGACCTTGTCGACATTCCGCTCCACGGTCGACGAGATGGCCCCCATATGGAAAATGGCATCCGGTCGGAAGTCGGCGGATTCCAGTCGGGCGGGGAGAAGGTCCGGAGCCACGATTTCGAGGTCGCCCCGCTTGGCGAGGTTGGCACGGTTGGTGTCGTCCAGGAAATCGTTCACGACAACCTCGCCGCGCCCCGTCAATTCCGCCACGAGGTTGGAGCCGATAAAGCCCGCGCCGCCGGTCACCAGAAACATGCCGCTCTCCAAGGTTTCGCCGGATATATAGTCGCGTGCGACGGCGCGCCGCAACGCATCGGCCTTGTTCGCGTTACAGGGACAGGCGTAACCTTGATGCAGGCGAGAAGAGAGGACGACGTGCAGACACGCAACAGAATCCTGGACGATATCGCGCGGCTGACCAACGGGGCCGCAGGTGTGGCGAGCGGGCTCCGCGACGAGGTCGAAGCCCTTGTGCAGCAGCGTATGGAACGCGTGCTGGCCAATCTCGACCTGGTGCGCCGGGAAGAGTTCGAAGCCGTGGAAGCCGTGGCGATCCGGGCGCGCGAAGAACAGGAAGCGCTTGAAAAACGCGTGGCCGCGCTTGAAAAGAAACTCGCGGCAAAAACGCGGAAAAAGCCTGCGGCGAAGCCGGACGGCAAGTCCAAAACCGATAAAACCTGATCCTGCCCGGCGCCCGCCGGTGTTCGCAGAGAAATCTCGACTGTCCACAAGACGGGCAGTTGCGACGCAGCGCGCCTTCGTGACAGTGTGCTTTCCATAGTGGTTAAGGGCTGCTCATACCCCAATATATCGTAGTTGTTTCAATATATTGGGGTTCTACCGAGCGCCGACATATGGTTCGCAGGAGACCTGTCCCCATGGGCAATTTGTCCCAGTCGTTCATCGGTCAGACGATGCATCCGCTCGATCTTGTCGAGGAGACGGTGGCGTTGCGCGACTGGGCGCTTGAGCGCGCGGGGCGGAACGAGTTGCTGGCCGAAGTGGGAGGGCGGTGGTGCGACTACCATGCCGTCTTCAACTGGATCGACGAGATCGGCGCCCTGCAATTGACGTGCGCGTTCGATGTTCGCACGCCGCCGGAACGTCGGACATCGGTCCACGAGCTTCTGGCTGTGCTGAACGAGCGCCTCGGCATCGGGCATTTCGATGTCGGGACCGAGGACGGCCTGCCCGCTTATCGGCATGCGCTTCTGCTGCGCGGCGGCTCGCTGTCCGCCGAGCAGGTCGAGGACCTGATCGACATTGCGCTGCACGAACTCGACCGGTTCTACCCGGCGTTTCAGTATGTCGTGTGGGGCAATCAGTCGCCGCGGGACGCGATCAGTTCGATCGTCTTCGAGACGATCGGCGAAGCCTGAGCGGCAGCCCCGCGCGTCCCATGCACGATCCCGGTTCCATCCTGCTCGTCGGTTGCGGAAAGATGGGCAGCGCCCTGATGGAGGGCTGGATCGATCGGGGCACACCGCCCGAGACCATTTTCGTCGTCGATCCCGCAACCCCCGACCTGCCGGGGGGCGTGGCGGGCGGTTCGGCGATGTCCGACATTCCCGAGGGTTTTTCGCCGTCCGTCGTCGTGCTGGCGGTCAAGCCGCAGGTCATGGAAGAGGTCGCCGGTCCCTATCGGGCGCTTGTGGCACCGGGAACGGTGATCCTGTCGATCGCCGCGGGGCGCAATATCGCCTCGTTCGAAACGCTGCTGGGCGGGGAAGCCGCCATCGTGCGCGCCATGCCCAACACGCCGGCGGCTGTCGGACGAGGGGTGACGGTCCTGTGCGCGAACGACCATGTCAGCACGCCGCAGCGCGAGTTGTGCGAGGGCCTGCTGGCCGCGGTCGGCAAGGTTGCCTGGATCGAGGACGAGGCCCTGATGGATGCGGTCACGGGAGTGTCCGGAAGCGGACCCGCCTATGTCTTCCATCTCGTCGAGGCGATGGCCGAGGCGGGCGTGGCGGCCGGGCTGCCGGCCGACTTGTCCATGACGCTGGCCCGGGAAACGGTTGCCGGGGGCGGAGAACTCCTCGCACGAAGCCCCGAAGCCGCCTCGACGTTGCGCGAGAACGTGACGAGCCCCGGCGGGACGACGGCTGCCGCACTGGAGGTCCTGATGTCCGGCGACGGCCTGACGGAACTCATGACGCGTGCGATCCGTGCGGCGACGGACCGTTCCCGGGAATTGGCCGGATAGGCTTTCGTTCCCGCGCGATATCGCTACATTCGCGTCCACCATGATCGACAATGAAACATCGGCCGGCAGGCTTGTCCTCGCGATGCTCGAATCCGTCGAGGAAACCGGCTGGCGCGCCGCTCGGTTGGCGGATGTGGGCGCGCGCGCCGGTCTCTCCACGTCGGAAACCCATGCGCTTTGCGCCGACCGGGGCCAGCTTCTGGACCTGTTCGCGCGGCAGGTCGATGCTGCCAGCGTGGCGGGCCTCGGGAAGCTGCCGGACGACCCGGAGGCGCGATACGACCGGCTTCTGGATATCCTGATGCAGCGTTTCGAAGCGCTGCAGGCTCACAAAGCTGCCGTCGCCGAGCTGATACGCGACGTGCCGCGCGAACCGGATACGGTGTTGCGCATCCTGCCGCAGAGCCGCCGTTCGTTCGGATTTGTCGCCCGCGAGGCAGGGTTTCCTGACAAGGGTGTGCGCGGACAGATTTTTACGACCGCGCTCGCAACGGTCTGGCTGGCGACCCAGCGGGTCTGGCTGCGTGACGAAAGCGCCGATCTGAGCGAAACCATGGCGGCGCTCGACCGCAACCTGCGGCGCGCGACGGAGACACTGGCGCCGGTCATGGGCCGCACGTTGCCGGCGACGCGGCAACCGATCGGGGGTGAGGCCGATGGACATTAGCTTCGAGGATTTCCTGAAGGTCGATGTCCGGGTGGGAACGGTGGTCGATGCCCGGCCCTTCCCGGAGGCACGCCGGCCGGCGATCAAGCTCTGGGTCGATTTCGGCGACGAACTGGGGGTCAAGAAGACCTCGGCGCAACTGACGGTTCACTATACCCCGGAAGACCTGGTCGGACGGCAGGTCGCGGCCGTCGTGAATTTCCCGCCCAAGCAGATCGGCAAGTTCATGTCGGAGATTCTGGTTCTCGGTTTTCCCGACGAAAACGGGGCCGTGGTGCTGCTGAATATCGACAAGACCGTGCCCAACGGCGGCCGGTTGTTCTAGATCGGAATCCTGACCACCGCGCGCAACCCGCCGAGCGGGGAGTCTTCCAGGCGAATTTCGCCGCCGTGATTGGCGACGATATCCTGCGCGATCGACAGACCCAGGCCCGTCCCCCCGGTTTCCACGTTGCGGGACTGGTCGAGCCGGAAAAACGGCCGGAACACTTCCTCGCGCATCTCCGGGGCGATGCCCGGACCGTTGTCGTCGACGAGTATCTGGAGGACCCGGCCGTCGCGTGACACGGTGAGCGCGATCCGGTCGCCATGCCGGCCCGCGTTTTCGACGAGATTGGTGAGGCAACGCCGCATGGCGTTGCGGGCGAGCGGGAGTTCGACATTGTCCTGGATATCGAGCTCGACGGGCGGCCCGTTCCGCGCCGCGTCGCGCGCGATCTCCTCGAGCAACAGCGTCGCGTTCACCGGCCGGCGTTCCTCCGTGCCCTCGCCGCGCGCGAAGTTCAGATATCCTTCGATCATGCCTTCCATGGCGGCCACATCGGAACTCAGTTCCTCGATCTCCGCATTCTTGTCGAGCATGGCGATCTGCAGCTTCATCCGGGTCAGCGGTGTGCGAAGGTCGTGGCTGACACCCGCCAGCATCTCCGTGCGCTGCTGGATCTGTCGCTCCAGGCGACCGCGCATGGCCATGAACGCGCTTGCCGCCTGGCGGACTTCGGTCGCACCGGAGGGCTTGAAGTTCGGCGTGTCCCGGCCCTTGCCGAAGTTGTCGGCAGCGGTGGCCAGGCGCCGGATCGGGCTGACCTGATTGCGCATGAAGAGCGTGGCGACCGCAAACAGGATCAGCGAGGTGCCGGTCATCCAGAGAATGAAGACCTTCGTGGTCGAGCTGATCAGGCGTTCCTCGTTCGCGGATACCTTCAGCACGCCGTCGGGAAGCTGGACGTCGATCAGCACGCGATTTCGCTGGCTGGTCGCGTCGATCACCGACGGGCGCTGCACGATCTCGTTCATCGAGCGCGCAAGGGTCGTCTCGAGATTGCCCGACGGTTCGAATTCCACGTTCGGCAGGATGGCGCCTGCATCGTAGACGACGATCAGGTCGAGTGTGCGCCGGGCAAGGTCGAAGACGGCGGCCCGGTTGCTGTTGATCCGGTTGACGTCGACGAGTTCGAGGATCATCGCGATGTCGCCCGCAAGCGCATTGGCGCGATGCCGGCTGACGTTCGACCAGTGCCGGTCGTAGAAGATGATGCCGCTGACGATCTGCAGCAGCACCAGCGGCGTGACGATAATCAGGAGCGATCGCGCCAGCAGCCCGCGCGGCAATACCCGCTTGAGCGAGAGCCGTACCAGGCGCGGCATGCGCATGACGTCGTCTAAACGCGCCATTCGGGCGTCACTTTCTTCGTATTAGTCGGGCCAGAGCACATAGCCTTGTCCACGAATCGTCTGCAGGTAGCGCGGATTGCGCGGGTCGGGTTCGATCTTACGCCGCAGACGCGTGACCTGCACATCGACAGCGCGCGAACTGCCGCCGATTCCGCTCTCGGCCTGCAGGTCGTCACGCGAGATCGCCTCTCCCGGGGTGCGCGCCAGGATGTCCAGAAGCCGCGCTTCGGTACCGGTCAGGGGGACGGTGTCGTCCGGGCCGCTCAGCAACTGGCGGCGGGCGTCGTAGGTCCGGCTGCCGAACCTCAGTTCGCCCGGTTGTGGCGGGGCTTCGCCGGCCCGCCGCAAAATCGAGCGGATTCGCGCGACGAGCTCGCGCGGCTCGAATGGCTTGGTGAGGTAATCGTCCGCCCCGCGCTCGAGCCCGTCGATCCGGTCTTCAGGTTCCGCCATCGCGGTGAGCATGAGGATCGGCACGTTGTTGATTTGCCGCAGGTCGGCCGTGAAGGTGAGACCGCTCTCGCCGGGCATCATGACGTCGAGGACCAGCAGGTCGAACCGGATGCTGGACAACCTGTCGCGTGCCTCCGCGGCACTGCCCGCCGTGGTCACGCGAAAGCCGCTGTCCGTCAGGAATTTCTGAAGCAGATCCCGCAGGCGCCTGTCGTCGTCCACGACAAGAATATGTGCGGTGTCGTCCATGGCTGACATGGCCGGATTATATCCTGCGAAGCGCGACGAAAACGGAAGATTCGTGTGAGGCCGTGGAGGTCAGGCTACTGTCGCCCGGGCCGCCGCCCTGTTGCCGGCCGCACGCGCGCGCGATCTTCGGGATTCACGATGCCGGTGAGAACCCGGCGAAACCCTTCCACCGCTTCGATGCCCGCTTCGCGGTAAGCGCGTGCGAAGCGTTCCATCTGGACCGTCGTCAGCTCGTGTTCGAGCGCTTTGCCCTTCGACGAGAGGGTCAGTTGCTTGCGCCGGCGGTCGGCCGGGTCGGCACGCTGGTTGACGTATCCGTCCTCGACGAGGTGCCCGAGCACACGCGACAGGCTCTGTTTGGTAATCCGAAGAATCTCCAGGAGTTCGGTGACGGTGATGCCCGGATTGCGACCGACGAAGTAGATGGCCCTGTGATGGGCGCGCCCGAGCCCGTGTCTGTCCAGAATGGCGTCGGGTTCGCCCGTAAAATCGCGATACGCGTAGAAAAGCAACTCGATCCCCTGGCGAAAATCCTCTTCGCGAAGATCGAGAGGGCCGAGGCCTGATTTAAGGTCAACCATGTTGACTTAATTAGACGGTAATGTTACGTCACGCAACCTCAGTGCGGAATAATTTGTCGCCGCGCGGGCCTAAAACGTTCGAAAGTGTCGAGGGAAGACCGATGCAAGAAGCTCCTTATGATGATCGCGACGGCGTGATCTGGATGGACGGCGAGTTTGTGCCGTGGCGCGATGCCAAGTTGCATTTTCTCAGCCATGCGCTGCACTACGCGTCCTGCGTTTTCGAGGGCATGCGCGCCTACAATGGCGAGATTTTCGAGCTGACGGCCCACAATCAACGCCTGCACGATTCAGCCAAGATGCTGGGCTTCGAGGTGCCGTACCCGGTTTCCGAACTGGACGACATCTGCCGCGAGGCGCTGGAGAAATCCGGCTACCAGGATGCCTATATCCGTCCGGCCGCGTGGCGCGGCCCGGAGCAGATGGGCGTGTCGGCGCAGAACTGCAAGATTCACATGGGGATCGCCGTCTGGCAGTGGCCGTCCTACTTCACGCCGGAAGCGCGCATGAAGGGGATCAAGATCGACTGGGCGATCTACAACCGCCCGGACCCGAAGACCCAGCCGGTGCATGCGAAGGCCGCCGGCCTCTACATGATCTGCACGCTGTCGAAACATGCGGCGGAGGCCAATGGCTACTCCGATGCGTTGATGCTCGACTGGCGCGGCCAGCTGGCGGAGACCACCGGCGCGAATATGTTCCTTGTCATCGACGGCAAGATCCACACACCGGCGCCTGACTGTTTCCTGAACGGCATTACCCGCAAGACGGTGATCAACCTGGCGCGCGCGCGCGGCTACGAGGTCATCGAGCGCGCGATCATGCCGGAAGAGCTGAGCGACGCGAGCGAGATGTTCGTTACGGGCACGGCTGCGGAGGTGACGCCGATCGCGCAGATCGCCGACGATCATACGTTCGAAGTGGGCGAGATCACGAAATCGCTGATGCAGGACTATGACGACCTTGTGAACGGTCGGGCGGAAGCGGTCGCGGCGGAGTAGCCTGCCGGATTACCGCGCCGCGTCGGGCTTTTCGGCCCAGCGCGCCATCGCCGCATCGTCGGATTCCCGGGCGTCGACCCAGCTGCCGCCGGCGTCGGATTCTTCCAGTTTCCAGAAGGGTGCCTCGGTCTTGAGCCAGTCCATCAGGAACTGGCACGCCTCGAACGCGGCGTGGCGGTGCGCCGACGCGCAGGCGACGAGGACGATCCGGTCGCCGGGCGACAGCGTGCCGTAGCGGTGGACAATGAGGCTTGCCGCCAAAGGCCATCGGCCGTTCGCCTCGGCCTCGATCTCCTCGAGTTTCTTCTCCGTCATGCCCGGATAGTGTTCCAGGGTCATGGTATCGATTTTCGCGGACTCACCGTCGACCGGCGCCATGTCGCGCACCAGACCGACGAAGGTCGCGACGGCGCCGATGGAACGGTCTCCATCCGTGAGCGCCGAAAGTTCGGCGCCGACATCGAAGTCTTCCTGCTGGACGCGGATCATTGCGGCACCCCTAGCCGCCGGTCACCGGCGGAAAGAAGGCCACTTCGTCGCTATCCGCCAGCGGGTGGGTGAACTGGACGTATTCCTGGTTCACGGCGGCGCGAATCACCTCGCGCTTCTCGAACGCTTTCGCATAGCCGTCGTCTCTTGCGATCAGCCAGTCGACAAGGTCGCCCACGGTGTTCACGCCGTCCGGGCGCGCGATGTCCTCGGCCGAGGTGCCGATCCGCTGACGCATCCAGGCGAAATAGAGAATTTTCATCGGGCCACTTCCGTGAAGGGTAAATAAGGTACCACGCTTCCCTCCGAGAGTTGGGTCGTGTCCTCGTCGAGTTCAACCAGACCGTCCGCGCCCACGAGCGACGACAGGATGCCCGCGCCGGCGCGCGGGAATTTGCGGGCGACCGGCATGCCGTCGGGGCCGTCTTCCAGGAACACGCGCACATACTCCCGCCGCCGCGCCTTTTTTCGATGGTCGAACCCCGCACGCACCAGAAACAGCCGTGGCTCCAGATCGGTTGCACCGGCGAGCCGGAGAAGCGCCGGGCGGGCCATGCGCAGGAAGGTCACCATCATGGCGGCCGGGTTGCCCGGCAGACCGATGAAGGGCGTGCCTTTGACCTGTCCGAAGGCGATCGGCCGGCCCGGCTTGATGGCCACTTTCCAGAAGTGGAGCGTGCCCGATTTCCTGATCGTGGCGGCCAGATGGTCTTCTTCGCCGACCGACATGCCGGCGCTGGAAACAATCGCATCGCACGTTGCCGCGGCACGATCGAGGGTCTCCGCGATCCGTGCCGGGTTGTCGGGCACGATTCCGAGATCGGTGATTTCGCAGCCGATCTGTCGCAGCGCAGCCATCAACGCATGCCGGTTCGCATCGTAGATCTGGCCATCCTCGGCCGTCCCGCCCGGCTCGACAACTTCGTTGCCCGTGGACAGGACCGCCACGGAAAGGCGTTTGAAAACGGTGAGCTCCGTGATGCCGACGGACGCCGCCAGGCCGATTTCCTGCGGCCGCATGCGGTCCCCGGTGCGCAGTATCGTGTCGCCCGCGGTCACGTCCTCGCCCTGCGCCCGGCGATTCGCGCCGCGCGCAATGCCGGGCGGGATCGAGACGTAACTCGTGCCGTCGATTTCCTGCGTGGTGCAGTCTTCCTGCATCAGGACGGTATCGGGCCCCTCCGTGCCGCCGGGGATCGGCGCGCCCGTGAAGATGCGCGTGGCGGTGCCGGGACCGGGCGTCGCGTGCCCGGCCTGTCCGGCGGCAACACGGCCGGTGATGGGGAGTTGCGTATCGCCGTCCGTCGACAGATCGTCGAAGTAGACCGCGTAGCCGTCGACGGCCGAGTTGTCGTGGGGCGGCACGTCGCGTTGCGAACGAATGTCCTGCGCCAGAAAACGGTTGGCGCATTCCTGCAGCGCCAGCCGCTCCGTGCCGACCACGGGAACCAGGCGCGCCTTGAGGGCGGCAAGCGCTTCGGCGGCGGGCATGAGGCCCGTCCCGGGCACGAAGCAATCGTCGGAAAGCTGGGCCATTCGTCAGGCCCTTCCCGTCGTGGCGGCTTCCGGTCCCGCACCCAGTTTCCAGTGAGAGGCGATAAAGTCGGCGATGCCGGCGATGTCGCCGATATCGAACTGGCTGATGCCGGGAGCCAAACCTTCGACGCCGGCCTCGCTGGCAATGGCCACGACGTCCCTGGCCGTGGCGGCGATGGGCGGTTCGTCGAGGCCTTCCCGGTAGACCTCTATCTTGTCGAGAGACGAACTCTTGAAGCCCTCGACGAGCACCACGTCGACCGGGCTCATGCGACCGAGGAGGTCGTCGAGGTCCGGCTCGGGCGCACCGTGCAGCTCGTGCATCAGCGCCCATCGCTGTTCGGACCCGACCATCACTTCCGTTGCCCCCGCGTCACGGTGGCGCCACGAGTCCTTGCCCGGCGTGTCGACGTCGAAACGGTGGTGCGCATGTTTGACAGTGGAGACACGAAAGCCGCGCGCCGTCAGCTCGCCGACAAGTGCGACGAGCAGGGTCGTCTTTCCGCTGTTGTGCCAGCCGACAATTCCGACCGCCTTCATTTCCCCGGTCCCGCAGGCGCGTTGAGTTGCCGCGCCGCCGTGGTGGCGTAGTCGACACCCGTGATGAGTGTCAGGGCCGTCGCGAGCCACCAGAGGCCGGACGTGGCGATGGCCTGGCCGCCCACATCGAGCGCGGGAAGCAGAAACAGGCCGAGGGCGACGAACTGGACGGTCGTTTTCCACTTCGCGAGCTGCGTCACGGGGAGGGGTATGTTCCGGATCGCGAGAAATTCGCGAAGGCCGGAGACCAGAAATTCGCGGCTGAGAATCAGGATGGCCGCGGCGATGTCCCAGCGTGCGATGTCTCCGCTGCCGACAAGCGCAACGATCAGGGCAACGACAAGGACCTTGTCCGCGATCGGGTCGATCAGCGCACCGAGGGCGCTCTGCTGATGCAGCTTGCGGGCGAGGAAGCCGTCAAGAAAGTCCGTGAGGGCGATCAGGGCGTACAGTCCCACGGCCCACCAGCGCGCGGCGCTGCTATCCGTGTAGAGCAACAGGACCAGCACCGGGATCAGCGCGATTCGCGCAAACGTCAGGATATTCGGGATCGTCACGTCAGCTCGCCGTGTGGAAGAAATCGTAGATACGACGTGCCACGGTATTGCTGATACCGTCCACCTTTTCGAGGTCCTGCAATCCGGCCTGGGAGACGGCGCGCGCGGAACCGAAATGATTGAGCAGCGCGCGTTTTCGGTTGGCGCCCACACCGGGAATTTCGTCGAGCGGGTTCTGGGCGATCGCACGCGAGCGTTTGGCCCGGTGGCCGCCGATGACGAAGCGGTGGGACTCGTCGCGCAGGCGCTGCAGGTAGTAGAGAACCGGGTCGCGCGGGGGCAACTGGAACCCGTCGGCATCGCCGTCCGCGATGAAAAACCGCTCGCGCCCGGCGTCCCGGTCCGGCCCCTTGGCGATGGCAACCACGGGAATATCGTCGATCCCCAGCTCGCTCAGGGCGGCCACGGCGGAGGCCAGTTGTCCCTTGCCGCCATCGATGAGCAACAGGTCGGGCCACTGGCCCTCGGTGCGTTCCGGGTCTTCCTTGAGCGCGCGTGAAAACCGCCGGGTCAGCATTTCGTTCATCATCGCGTAGTCGTCGCCCGGGCTGTAGCCGTCCGATTCCTCGCTCGCCGCGCCGCGCATGTTGAAACGCCGGTATGCCTGCTTCATGAAGCCGTCCGGCCCGGCGACAATCATGGCGCCCGTCGCATGGGCCCCGCGGACATGGGAGTTGTCGTACACCTCGATACGCTTCGGGGGTGCGTCGAGGCCGAACAGTTCCGCCACTTTCGAGAGCAGATCGCGGGTTGTCGCGGTTTCGGCAAGACGCCGCTGCAGCGCGTCCCGGGCGTTGGTCCGGGCATGATCCAGAAGCTTGCGCTTCGCGCCGCGCTGCGGGACCGACAGGCTGACCTTCCGTTCGGTCCGAACGCCGAGCGCTTCCGCGATGAGCGCCTGTTCCGGGACCTCATGGCTCAGAAGGATGACCGGGGGAGCGGGCTTGTTCTCGTAGAACTGCCCGAGGAACGCGGCCAGGACCTCGTCGATGTCTTCGGATTTGTCGTGACGAGGAAAATAGGCGCGGTTGCCGTAGTTGCGGCCGGACCGAAAGAAAAAGACTTGGATGCAGATGCGCCCGCCGTCTTCCTCGGCGGCGACGATATCGGCGTCGTTCAGATCGAGATTCTCGATATTGATGTCCTGGTGGGACTGAATCTGGGTCATCGCCCGGATGCGGTCGCGGTAGCGGGCGGCGGCCTCGAACTCCATTTCGTCGGAGGCGTTCTGCATGGCGGCTGCCAGTTCGTCCTGGATTTCCCGGGAACGGCCGGACAGGAAGCTCCGTGCCTGCCCCACAAGCGTATCGTATTCGGACCCGGTCACATGGCCGACGCAGGGCGCGGCACAACGTTTCAGCTGGAATTTGAGGCAGGGGCGCGTGCGCCCCGAGAAAACCGCGTCGGAACAACTGCGCAGCAGGAACGCTCGTTCGAGAGCATTCAGGGTGCGGTTGACGGCGCCGGCCGACGCGAACGGACCGAAATACTCGCCCGGGAGCGTGCGCGCGCCGCGATATTTCACGACACCCGGCCAGTCGGCAGGGTCGGGTCCGGACCGGCTCTGGCGACGGGACTTCTGTTCCTCGCGCGCGCGCTTTGCATCCGGGTCGGCGCCGGTCTTGCGGGTCTGGTTGTCGAGATGGCGCGTGAGCAGGATGTAGGGGAAACTCTTGTCGTCGCGCAGAAGCACGTTGTAGCGCGGCGCGAGCCGCTTGATGAGATTCGACTCCAGCAGCAGCGCCTCGGCCTCGGTATGGGTCGTGACGATCTCGAGTTCGGCCGTCTCCGCCACCATGCGCTGAAGCCGATAGGGCAGCCGGTTGAGCTGGGTGTAGTTGGTGACACGCCTCTTGAGATTGCGTGCCTTGCCGACATAAAGCGCGTCGCCGTCCGTGTTCAACATCCGGTAGACGCCGGGACCCTCGGGCAGTGTGGTCAGCCGCTCGCGAATCAGGGCAACGCCGCCCGTGTCGGGCAGTTCGATTTCCGTCGTCGCGTTCAGCGTCTGGTCGTCTGCCGTTTCAGTCATCGGGTGCCGTTGGGAATCGGAGTTCGGGTCCGCGAACCTTGATACCTTCGGTGTGGGATGAACCTCAAGCCGACACCATCGCCCGTTTTGTCCCCGATCGCTGTGGAAAAGGCTGTGCATGCTTGCCGCATACGTTGCGCCGCAACACGGAAATCATTGAAGCTTTACGTGATTGCCCAAAAAATAGGCAGTCTACTAATGCCCTGATTTTACTGTGAAATCGCACGCGAACGCAGTCCGGTAGAGGCGTCTGTCATCAAGAATTAGTATTTCAAAACAATGACTTGTAGGCGCGGCTGTTGTGCAAAAACTGCCTACAGGATGTATGCGCGCAGGCTCTCGAACTGGAGCGCCAGAAATGCCCCGTAGAGAACCAGCAGCAACGCGCCCTCGCGCCGGCTCAGCCGGCCGCCCGTCAGCATCATCGGCAGGAGCAGCAATGTGACACCGAGCAGCAGCCAGATATCGAACTCCAGCAAGCTCGCGGGGACGGCGAGCGGCGTGACGATCGAGACAATGCCCGTGATTCCGAGCAGATTGAAGATATTGCTGCCGAGGACATTGCCGAGCGCCACGTCGCTATGCCCGCGCATGCTTGCGACCACCACGATCGCGAGTTCCGGCAGGCTTGTGCCGATGGCCACCAGGGTCAGCCCGATGACTGTTTTCGAGACGCCGAGCGATTCCGCGACCGCCACGCCGCCGTCCACCAGCAGCTTTGCGCCGAGGACGGTCCCGACAAGCCCGCCGATCAAAAAAATTGCCGATATCCAGCCGCGTTCAGGCACGCCGTTGACATCCTCAACCTCGCGGGCGTGGAGGCTGTCCTCGCTCGAGGTCCGTTCGGCGCGGTAGGTCCATCCCAGATAGACGGCCAGCGAACCCAGCAGGACGAAGCCATGCCACAGCTCGAACATGCCCGTCATGGCGAATGCGACGAACAGGGCCGTGGCGGCGAGGACCATGGAGCCGTCGCGCGCAATCACGCTCGGCGCGCACACGACCGGCTGCATGAGCGCGGCCACGCCGAGGATCAGGAGCATGTTGGCGAGGTTGCTGCCGATCACGTTGCCGAGCGCGAGATCGGGGGCGCCCTCGAGGGTCGCCGTGAGGGTGGTGACCAGTTCGGGTGCCGAGGTGCCGATCGCCACGACGGTCAGGCCGATGACAAGCGGGGACAGGCCGATACGGCGTGCGACGCCGACGGCTCCCCGAACCATGAAATCCGCAGAAAACAGCAGAAGGGCGAGCCCGATGGCTGCCATGAGGAAGCCGGTGTAACTGATTTGGTCCTCCCGGGATCTTCGCCCCGTTAGCGCCGCGCACCCAACGGCATATGGCTGATGACCGTAAATCGCGACCGCCTGCCGGTTTTTCAAGGGAAAACTCGGAATTCGCGTGCGTCTCCCGGGCGCTTGGCCCGGAGATACAGAAGGCGATAAGTTCCTGTCGGAGCTTGAGAGCGGGAGACGCGGCGATGGAACCGCAGTTGCAAATGCTGAACAGTATGATCGACGCCGGGTCGGATTTTGCGATCGCCTACGGCATGCAGATCATCGGCGCTCTGGTGATCCTGCTGATCGGCCTGAAGTTCGCCGGATTCGTCGGGCGCCGGGTCGTCGCTCTCTGCGAGCGCAAGAATATCGACATCACGCTGTCTCGCTTCGCCGGGAACATGACGAAGATCGTGCTGGTGGCCATTGTCGTCATCATCACGCTGAGTAACTTCGGGATCGATATTGCGCCGCTGGTCGCGCTGGGCGGTGCGGCGGCGTTCGGGATTTCCTTTGCCGTGCAGGGGCCGCTCGCCAACTACGGAGCGGGTCTGGTCATTATCCTGACCCGTCCGTTCACCGTCGGCGACACGGTTCTTGTTCAGGACGTAACCGGAATCGTCGACGAGGTGACGCTGGCGCACACGATCCTGATCGGTGAGGACCGGGAAAAGATCACCATCCCCAACCGCAAGATCGTCGGTGAAATCCTTGTCAACTCGGATGCCCACCGCATCGTCGAATCCCAGATCGTGATCGCGGCGGACAGCGACCCCGAGACGGCCGTGTCGGCGATCCGCGATGCGTTGTCGGATTTTTCCGATCTTGCCGCGGAAAAGTCGGTTCAGGTGGGTATCCACGACTTCAGTTTCGGCGGAATCGTGCTCGGCCTGCGCTACTGGGCCCCGAGTTCGCGCTACTACCGGACGCGCTACGACGTGAACCGGGCCGCGCACAGGGCTCTGAAGGATGCAGGAATAGAGTTGTTGAGCTCTGCCGGCACCACGATTCTCGCCAGCCCGAACCCGAGCTGAGGGACGCTTCCGGATGGCTAAAAGCGGTCGATCGACTCGCCCGAGAATGCCGCGACCGGTCGTTCTGGCGACGTTCGGGGCCGGCTGCTTCTGGCACCCGCAGCAGGTCTACGATCAGGTCGACGGGGTGCTCGGCACCTGGGTCGGCTATTCGGGAGGCACGAAAAAGAACCCGACCTATGAAGAGGTCTGCCACACGAACACCGGCCATGCCGAAGTCGTCCAGGTGGAGTTCAACCCGCGCGAGGTTGACTACGAACGCCTGCTCGAGATTTTCTGGCACATCCATGACCCCACCCAGCTCAACCGGCAGGGCCCGGACATCGGCAGTCAGTACCGCTCGGTGATCTTCACCCATGATGAGGCCCAACTCGCCATTGCGAAGGCGTCAAAAGAACGAATGGATAAGTCCGGGAAATTCGAGCAGCCCATCGTGACGGCTATCGAGCCGATGGGAACGTTCTGGGAGGCGGAGGACTATCACCAGAAGTATCACGAGCGCCTGAAGACCCGGAGCTGGATGACAGACCTGTTCGGGCGAAAGGGCAGGTAGGGCAGAATGTCGGCGGACGAAAACAAGCGCCTCGTCGAAACCTTTTTCAACGTGATGTGGAACCGTTTCGACGACGCGACGATGCGCGAGATTCTGTCATCCGAGATCGATTTTCGCGGTTCCATCGGCCTGCATGTGACCGGCCATGACGGGTTCGCGGGCTACATGCGGACCATCCGCGACGCGTTTCCCGATTTCCACAATGCCATCGACGATATCGTCGCCACCGACGACCGCGCCGTGGCGCGCCTGACCTACACGGGCACCCACAAGGGCCCGCTGCTCGGCCATCCGGCAACGGGCCAACGCATCGAGTATGCGGGGGTTGCCATGTTCACCATGGTCGGCGGAAAGATCGCGAAGGTCTGGGTGCTGGGCGACAGGATGGCATTGATGCAACAGATCGGAGCTGTGCCGGAAAGCTAGGTCCCGCGGCGTGCGCAGCGCTTGTGTTTGCCTTTTCCTTTTCCTTTGCCCTTGCTCGATGCGGGGCGGGAGCGGGACGTCATGTTCGCCCTGGTCCGTGCCGCGCGCTGGGCGGCGAGAATGTCGCCGGCGGAATCGCCGTCGCGCCAGGGCAGGCCGTCGAGGTCGGCGCCCATGGATTCGAGTTCCTGTGCTTCGAGCCGCTTGATTTCGTCGCGCAGCCGTGCGGCTTCTTCAAATTCCAGGTCGGCGGCGGCCGTCTGCATGCGCTGTTCGAGTTCGCCGATATAGGTCTGCAGATCCTTGCCCACGAGGTGAGGGGTCTCGTCGTCGTCGATCTCCACCGTCACCCGGTCGCGTTCGAACACGCTTTCGAGGATGTCGGAGATGTTCTTGCGGATCGATTCAGGCGTGATGCCGTTGGCCTCGTTATAGGCCTGCTGTTTTTCGCGGCGGCGCGCGGTCTCGTCCAGCGCGGCCTTGAGGCTGTCGGTCATCTCGTCGGCATACAGGATCACGCGCCCGTCGACGTTTCGCGCGGCGCGGCCAATGGTCTGCACCAGCGATGTCTTGGAGCGGAGATAGCCTTCCTTGTCGGCGTCGAGGATGGCCACCAGCGAACATTCGGGAATGTCGAGGCCCTCGCGCAGCAGGTTGATCCCGACGAGGATGTCGAACGTGCCCAGCCGCAAATCGCGCAGGATTTCGATGCGCTCCAGCGTGTCGATGTCCGAGTGCATGTAGCGCACGCGCAGGCCCTGTTCGTGCATGTACTCGGTGAGGTCCTCGGACATGCGCTTGGTCAGGGTTGTCACCAGCACACGGTTGCCCCTGGCCGTGACCTCCTTGCACTCGGCGATCAGGTCATCGACCTGGGTCGAGACCGGGCGAACAATGCACACGGGGTCGGTCAGGCCTGTCGGGCGGACGACCTGCTCGGCGAACACGCCGCCGGTCTGCTCCAGCTCCCAGTCGCCCGGCGTGGCGGAGACGTAAACCGTCTGCGGCCGCATCTCGTACCACTCCTCGAACTTGAGCGGCCGGTTGTCGACGCAGGACGGCAGGCGAAAACCGAACTCGGCCAGCGTCCCCTTGCGCGAGAGGTCGCCCCGGAACATGCCGCCGACCTGCGGCACGGTGATGTGGGACTCGTCGACGAACAGGATCGCGTCGGGCGGCAGGTACTCGAACAGGGTCGGCGGCGGCTCACCGGGCGCACGGCCGGTGAGGTGGCGCGAATAGTTCTCGATGCCCGGGCAGGAACCGGTCGCCGCGATCATCTCCAGGTCGAACGTCGTGCGCTGTTCGATCCGCTGGGCTTCCAGCAGCCGGCCTTCGGCCTGGAGCTGCTCCAGCCGGACCCGCAGCTCTTCCTTGATGGACTTGCCCGCCTGGGCCAGCGTCGGCTTCGGCGTGATGTAGTGGGAATTCGCATAGACGACGATTTTTTCGAGGTCGTCCGTGGTCTGGCCGGTCAGGGGGTCGAATTCCTTGATGGATTCGATCTCGTCGCCGAACAGCGAGACGCGCCAGGCCCGGTCTTCGAGATGGGCCGGGAAGATTTCGACGGTGTCGCCGCGCGAGCGGAGCGTGCCGCGGAAGAAGGCCGAATCGTTCCGCCGGTACTGGAGCTCCGTCAGGTCACGCAGCATCTGCGTGCGCTCGACCCGGTCGCCGACGGAATAGCTGCGCGCCATCTTCAGGTAGGATTCGGCATCGCCGATGCCGTAGATGCACGACACCGATGCGACGATGATCACGTCGCGGCGTTCGAACAGCATGCGGGTGGCGGAATGGCGCATCCGGTCGATCTGCTCGTTGATCGACGATTCCTTCTCGATATACGTGTCCGAGCGCGGGACGTAGGCCTCCGGCTGGTAGTAGTCGTAGTAGGAGACGAAATACTCGACCGCGTTGTTCGGGAAAAAGCCCTTCATCTCGGCGAAGAGCTGGGCGGCCAGCGTCTTGTTGGGTGCGAGGATCAGCGCCGGGCGGCCCGTCTGCGCGATCACATGCGCCATGGTGAAGGTCTTGCCCGAGCCGGTCACGCCCAGCAGCACCTGGTCCTTCTCGTCGGCATCGAGGCCGGCGATCAGGTCCTCGATCGCTTTCGGCTGGTCGCCGGCGGGCTGGTACTCGGACACCAGTTCGAAGTTCGCCGGTGCGTCACCCGCCGGATGATCGTCCGCGAACGCGCGTTCGGGCAGGGCCCGCGCCGCCGGGAAATACTTCGCCTGAATTTCCGAGAGTTCCGCCATGCCCCGATATATAGGGCGGCAGGGCCGGGAATGGGAAGGGGACGAAATTTCGTGCCCGATTTGACGCAGATCAAGGTTCAACGGGGTCGTGCAGGTAGTTTCAGGGACCTCAAAGAAGGAGCCCTGTCATGCCCGTTGAAAACCTGATTGTGCTTGGAATTGTTGTGACCGGAATGGTCGTGTTCGGTGCCGTCACGCTCTGGCTGACCACCGAGAGCGGTCGCGCGCGGAAGGCCGAGCGCCAGATGATGGCGGCCGAATAGGCAACTCTCTCCTTCGGTGCCGGGATTGCTTGCGCGGTCCCGCACCGGGGACTAGTTTCGCGCCCGCAAACCAACCTCCAGCGGGTGCAAACCAATGTCCTTTCTCGCCGACCGTCTTTCGAGCATCAAGCCGTCGCCGACGATCGCAATCAACACCCTGTCCCAGGAGCTGAAGGCCCAGGGACGGGACGTGATCGGGCTCGCGGCGGGCGAACCCGATTTCGACACGCCGCAGAACATCAAGGACGCCGCCGCGCGCGCGATGGCCGAGGGCAAGACCAAGTATGTCGCGCCCGCCGGCATCCCCGAGCTGCGCGAGGCGATCTGCGACAAGCTCAAGATCGACAACGATCTCGAATACACGCCGGCGCAGATTCATGTTGGCTGCGGCGGCAAGCAGACCATCTACAACGCCCTGTTCGCGACCATCGATCCGGGTGACGAGGTCATCGTCGCGGCGCCCTACTGGGTCTCCTACACGGACATCACGCTGCTGTGCGAAGGCAAGCCGGTGGTCGTCGAGACGACGCTGGAGGACGGCTTCAAGCTGACCCCGGCGGCGCTCGAAGCGGCGATCACGCCGAAGACCAAGTGGCTGATGATGAACTCGCCCTGCAACCCGTCGGGCGCGGCCTACACGGCGGACGAGCTCAAAGCCCTTGGCGAGGTGCTGCTGCGCCACCCGCATGTCTGGATCATGCCCGACGACATGTACGAGAAGATCGTCTACGACGACTTCGAGTTCACGACCATCGCCCAGGTGGTGCCGGAGCTGTACGACCGCACCCTGACCCTGAACGGCATGTCGAAAGCCTATTGCATGACCGGCTGGCGGGTCGGCTATGCGGCGGGCGCGCCGGACCTGATCAAGGCCATGAACATGATTTCGTCCCAGTCGACGACCTCGACCTCGACGATCTCCCAGTGGGCGGCGCTGGAAGCGCTGCGCGGCCCGCAGGACTTCATCGGCGAGCACAACAAGGTCTTCAAGGAACGCCGCGACCGGGTCGTCTCGATGCTGAACGACGCCGACGGGGTCACCTGCGCGACACCGGAGGGGGCGTTCTACGTCTACCCGTCGGTGGCCGGCATGATCGGCAAGACCACGCCCGACGGCGACAAGCTGGCGTCCGACGAGGAGGTCGCGAAGTACCTCCTCGGATCCGAAGGCGTCGCGGTGGTGCACGGCGAGGCCTTCGGCCTGTCGCCGTATTTCCGCATCTCCTACGCCACGGCGACCGAGACCCTGGAAGAGGCCTGCCGCCGCATCCAGCGCGCCTGCGCCGCGCTGAGTTAGCTGGAAGCCCGCAATCGTCACTTGCGCGTGACGGGCGCGCGCCTAACGCGGGCGGATTGACGGGATGGGCGGTCTCTTGTCGATCCGCACGCGTTCGCTGCTTGTCATCGCCTTTTGCGCCGTCGCGACCATGTCGCTGTGGTTCTCGATTTCGCTATAGTCGCTGCATGGATGATTTGTCCGACACCGGCGCCACGCTTCTCGACGCCGACGAGCCCGATCCCGTGGAGATTTTCAACCCGGAAGCGTCCGGGCGCGTGCTGCTGGTCTGCGACCATGCATCCAACCGGGTGCCTGCCGCGCTGGACGGGCTGGGGCTTTCCGAAATCGAGCTGGCGCGGCATATCGGCTGGGACATCGGCGCGGCCGACGTGACGCGCCGGCTGGCCGCGGCGATGAATGCACCGGCCGTTCTGGCGGCCTACTCCCGGCTCGCCATCGACTGCAACCGGGCGCTCGATCACCCGGGACTGATCCTCGCCGAAAGCGACGGCACGCCCGTGCCGCGGAACCTGGGCCTTTCGCAAGACGAGCAGGAATCGCGAATCAAGGCGCTCTTTGCGCCGTACCACGCAGCCGTCGAACGCGAACTCGCGCGCCTGGTGCGAGGCATGGGTTCAGGCGAAGCGCCGGTCATCGTCTCGATCCACAGCTTCACGCCGATCATGGACGGTTTCGAACGGCCCTGGGAAATCGGGATTCTCTGGAATCGCGACGGCCGCCTGCCGGAACCGCTGATCGCCCGGCTTCGGCAAAATACAGACCTGACCGTCGGCGACAACGAGCCTTATTCGGCAAGAGAGGGTTATGGCTACACGCTGGAGCGCCACGGCGAGGCCGCCGGTTACGCAAATGCGCTGGTCGAGATCCGGCAGGACCTGATCGACACACATCACGGGGCGGAGGCCTGGGCGGCGGTGTTGTCCGGGGCGCTGGACGATGTGCTGCGTGACGAGTCGCTCTATCGGGTTCGCGACGCCGGGGAGGATTCGGATGGCTGACGGTGGCGATGGTTACACGCTCGGGATCGAAGAGGAGTATCTGCTCGTCGATCCGCAGACACGCGACCTGGCGAAAAACCCGCCTCCGGATCTGCTGGCCGATTGCGAGGCCGCCGTCCCCGGCAACATCGGCGCGGTATCGCCGGAGTTTCTCAAGCCGCAAATCGAGGTGGGGACGTCTGTTTGCGCCAACACGACCGAGGCGCGCGCGCGCCTTGCACAATTGCGCCGAACGGTCGGCGACGTAGCCGAAGCGCATGGCTACCGCATCATCGCGGCATCGACCCATCCGAGCGCGGACTGGCACGATATCGATCATGTCGACAAGGACCGGTACAACGCGCTTGCGGTGGATTTGCAGACGGTGGCGCGCCGGCTCCTGATTTGCGGTATGCATGTGCACGTCGGCGTGGAAGACGACGAGCACCGCATCGACGTTCTGAACCAGGTCAGTTACTTCCTGCCGCACCTGCTGGCGATGTCCACGTCGTCGCCTTTCTGGCAGGGACGAAACACAGGCCTGCTCAGCTATCGATTGAGTGTCTTCGACGAACTTCCCCGCACGGGCCTGCCCGAACGTTTCGACAGCTGGGGCGAGTACACGCGCCATGTCGACATGCTGGTCGATGCCGGGCTGATAGAGGATGCATCGAAAATCTGGTGGGACGCCCGGCCGAGCGCGCGCTTTCCGACGGTCGAGATGCGCATCACCGACGTCTGCACGACGCTCGACGACACGCTGTCGATCGCGGCGCTTTTTGTGTGCCTCGTCTCGATGATCCTGCGCCTGCGCCGCGGTAATCAACGGTGGCGGGTCTACTCGAATATGTTGATCAACGAGAATCGTTGGCGTGCCCAGCGATACGGCCTGGCCGAAGGGTTGGTCGATTTCGGGAAGGGCGAGGTGGTGGACTACGCCGACCTGCTCGACGAGATACTGGAACTCGTCGCGC
The DNA here is from genome assembly GCA_965222215.1 of Alphaproteobacteria bacterium. GTDB lineage: Bacteria > Pseudomonadota > Alphaproteobacteria > UBA6615 > UBA6615 > JABJAG01. The sequence goes on from OZ244931.1 coordinate 672,894, forward strand.
CGGACGCGGTGGCGTTGGGGTGCCTTTCCGATGTCGAGCACGCGCGGACGATTCTTGCGCGCGGCACGAGTGCGCACCGACAGTTGGCGGTGCATGAGGAGGCCCTGAATCACGGCGCCGACCCGGCGGAAGCGCACCGTGCGGTGGTCGACTGGCTGATCGACGAAACAATGGCCGGGGTGCGGTAGGGCCCGATCGGTTCGCGTATCGGACGTTTGACATTTCGTTACTGTCACATTATATGATAAAGTGACAGTAACGAAATAAGGAAGTATCATGTCCGAACATCACCTGACCAACCCCGAATCCCCCGGAGAGCCGATGGGCCGCCCGCCAATCCATGACACCCCGATGACCCCCGCGGAGCGACAGCGCCGCCGGCGCGAGCGCTTGCGAAAACAGCCCTGGAACGACGCGCGGTCGCTCGCCTGGGCTGTGGTGCGCGCCGTTCGGGGGCTGCGCGCGGAGGATCGCGCACCTCTCGACGAGGCAACCGTGTCCGCGATTGTGGAGCGCGCCGCCGAGGAGATGCGTGTGGGCGCGGAGGGCGCGGAAGACGCCGTGGCGGCGTTGCAAAAGTTCCTGGATCCGTCCGTACCTCTGCCGGAACGCGGCGGGCGGCGCGGCAGGGGTGGTCGCGGGCGCCGGTACGGCGATCGCCACCATGGTCGGCGGGCACGGCGGAGCGAACGCAGCGAATAGGCCTCATTGCACACCTGCGCGGTGGGCCTATATTCGTCTCGAACGCACATGCGCGAAGGAGAACTCTCATGGCTGAACTCGACCAGCAGACCCAGACCGAACTGGAAGCGGCGGCATTCCGCACGCTCGTGCAGCACCTGCGCGATCATCCCGAGGTGCAGAACATCGACCTGATGAACCTGGCCGACTTCTGCCGGAACTGCCTGTCCAAATGGTACAAGGCAGCGGCCGAAGAAAAGGGGATCGAGCTCGACTACGACGCCGCCCGCGAAATCGTCTACGGCATGCCGTACAGCGAGTGGAAGGACAAGTTCCAGACCGAGGCGACGCCGGAGCAGCTCGCCAAGATGAAGGAAAAGCAGGGCCACGCCTGAGCCCTGGGTGTCGCGGGATGCCGCCGGATGACATCGAGATCGTCCCTGCCGATCCGGCAGAGCCGGATGTAGGATGGTGTTTCAAGCAGTACTTCGAGGAAATCGACCGCCGGTTCGACACGGGTTTCGACGTGGCGGAAGGTGCCGGTGAGCCCCTCGATATCTATGCGCCGCCCACGGGCCTGATTTTGGTCGCCCGTCGAGACGGCGTTGCCGTGGGTTGCGGTGCGCTTACGCGCCGCCGCGAGGGGTTTGCCGAGATCAAGCGTATGTGGGTGTCGGACGCGGTCCGCGGCACGGGGCTCGGCCAGCGGCTTCTGACGGCACTGGAAGGATACGCCGCTGACGCCGGAGACGATATCGTCCGGCTGGACACCAATCGGGCGCTGACCGAGGCTCATTCGCTCTACCGCACGAACGGCTATACCGTTATCGCGCGCTACAATGACAATCCCTACGCGCAACTTTGGTTTGAAAAGAACCTCTGCGCGACCTGAACCCGGCATGTGGTCTTTGCCTTTCCACAGGCGGGTGCGTTAAAGCCGTGCATGTCGCAACGTCCTGCGGCCGTACACCCTATTCGGAGAAATTTTCATGTCGGACACCGGCGGTATCGCGGGCGATCGCCTGCGCAGTTTCATTGAGCGGGTCGAGCGCCTGGAAGAGGATCGTGCCAACCTCAACGCCGACATCCGCGAGGTGTATGCGGAGGCCAAGGCTGCCGGGTTCGACGCCAAGACGATGCGCCAGATCGTCCGCCTGCGGAAACTGGAGCCGAACGAGCGCCAGGAGCAGGAACACCTGCTTGAAGTCTACCGGAATGCGGTTGGCGTCTGACTCCAGCGCGTGTCACCCGCGCCGGTTCACAACGCGGCACCGGATCGGATAGACTCGCGTCACCAACATCGAGATATCTCGATGGGGCAACATTCGTGGGGAGCGTTGGTGTGCGTCCGCAAGGACCACTTAACGACAAATCAACAATCCAGCGCGCGCGGCTGTTCCGGCAGGAACCCGCCCGACTGATCGGGTCCGCCGCCGAGTTTCTGTCCCCCTTTACACTGTCCTGATCGAGATGAACCCGCCGCGTGTGCAGCCCGGTACCTGATCTGCACATCTGGCATGGCAAGGGGGTAAGCCATGCAAGACCTATATGATACCGACTATGAGGTCGGTCAGGACAATCTCCGGAAGTGGGGGATGGACATCCACAACCCCGTCTTCTGGGTCACCGCGTTGGTTATCGTCGCGTTCGTTCTCTACACCCTGGCGAGCCCTGGACCGGCGAAGGAAGCTTTCGACGGTGCCAAGGGGTGGTCGATCGAGCATTTCGACTGGCTGTTCATGGTCGGTGCGAACATCTTCGTCCTGTTCTGCCTGGCACTGATTGTCTTGCCGGTCGGTCGCATCCGTATCGGAGGGGCCGATGCGAAGCCTGAATTTTCGCTGATGTCCTGGTTCGCGATGCTGTTCGCGGCGGGTATGGGCATCGGCCTTATGTTCTGGAGCGTGGCGGAGCCGGTCGGGTACTACACCGACTGGTTCGGAACGCCGCTCAACGCGCCGCCAAACACTCCGGAAGGCCGCAACGCGGCGATGGGCGCGACAATGTTCCACTGGGGCCTGCACCCGTGGGCGATCTATGCGGTGGTCGGGCTGTCCTTGGCCTTCTTCGCCTACAACAAGGGCATGCCGCTGACGGTTCGCTCCGGCTTCTACCCGCTCCTGAAGGAACGGACCTGGGGCTGGCCCGGGCACATCATCGACATTTTCGCGGTGTTCGCCACGATCTTCGGCCTGGCCACATCGCTCGGCTTCGGCGCGCAACAGGCGGCCAGCGGGTTCGATTTCCTGTTCGGCATCGGCGATGGAATCGGCCTGCAGGTCGCAATCATTATCGGCGTGACCCTGATCGCCCTGATTTCGGTCGTGCGCGGCCTGGACGGCGGTGTGAAGGTTCTCAGCAACATCAACATGGTGCTGGCGCTGTTGCTGGCGCTGTTCGTGCTGATCCTCGGGCCGACAATCGCCATCATCTCCACCTTCGGCACGACCTTCGTCGCCTATGTGAGCGATATTGTTCCGTTGTCCAATTGGATCGGCCGCGAGGACGAGACCTTCTTCCACGGTTGGACGGTGTTCTACTGGGCGTGGTGGATTTCCTGGTCACCGTTCGTGGGCATGTTCATCGCCCGCATTTCGAAGGGCCGGACCGTGCGGCAGTTCATTGTGGCGGTCCTGCTGGTGCCGACCGTCGTGACCATGGTCTGGATGTCGATCTTCGGTGGCAGTGCGTTGGAGCAGGCGGTCGGCCAGGTCGGTGCGCTTGCCGATGGTATCGGCACGGTGTCCCTGGCGATGTTCCAGATGCTGGAAAACCTGCCGATCGCGGGCATCTCGTCCTTCGTGGCGATTTTCCTCGTGCTGGTGTTTTTCATCACGTCGTCTGATTCCGGCTCTCTGGTGATCGACAGCATTACGTCTGGCGGCAAAGTGGATGCGCCGACGGTTCAGCGCATCTTCTGGGCTGTCATGGAAGGCGTGATCGCCGGGGCGTTGCTGTTCGGTGGTGGTGCGGACGCGCTGGGTGCGCTGCAGGCAGCGGCCATCACCGTCGGACTGCCGTTCACGGTAGTGCTGATCGTGATGTGTATCAGCCTCTACCTGGGGCTCCGGCACGAACTGCAATACCCCTCCGTGGAAGGACGGGCCGCCACAGCGAGCGGCGACGACTGACCGGTCGGACACCTATCCAGAAGAGAAAGGCCCGGCTTTTGCCGGGCCTTTTTCGTTGGGCCTTGAGTGGGGTTATTGCGCGGCCTGGGCCTGTGGGGCGTCGGGGTCCCGGAAGGCCCGGAGAAGGGCCTCTTCCTCGGCCCTGGCTTTTTCGAGGTGCTCTTCCTTGACGTGGCCGTAACCCCGGATGTGTTCCGGGATGGACGCGATTGCCACGGCGATCTCGTGGTTCTGCGAATTCAGGCCCTCGCAAAGTTCCTCGATCGTCGCCTCATAGTCGGCGATGAGCTGGCGTTCCTGCTTGCGCTCCGCTGAATAGCCAAAGACGTCCAGTTTCGTGCCGCGCAGGGGCTTCAGCCCGGCCAACAGGCGGAATGCCATCATCATCCATGGGCCGAATTCCTGCTTCTGCAGTTCGCCCGTTTCCGGGTCGCGCTTGGCGAACAGGGGCGGCGCCATGTGGAACTTCAGCTTGTAGTCGCCCTGGAACTGGTCGCGCACCCGGCGCAGGAACTCACCGTCGGTGTAGAGGCGCGCAACCTCGTACTCGTCCTTATAGGCGAGCAGCTTAAAGTAATAGCGCCCCACGGCCTCCGCGAGGCCGGACCGGCCCTTGGCGCGCTCGCCCTCTGCTTTCTGCACCCGCACCACCAGATTCTTGTACCGGCGCGCATAGGCTTCGTTCTGATACCCGGTCAGGAACCGGATGCGTTTTTCGACGATGTCTTCGAGTGACGTCGCGATTTCCGGTTCCTTCAGGCGGAGCGGCGTGACCGGTTCGGCGGCACGGGCCACCCGGCCTTCGTCAACCGCGGCACGGCGGCCCCAGAGGAAGGCATCCTTGTTGAACTCGACGGCGACGGCGTTGAGTTCGATGGCTTTGTCGAGGGCCTCGCCCGAGACCGGCACCAGGCCCTTCTGCCACGCATAGCCGAGCATGAAGAGATTGGTTGCGATGGAATCGCCCAGCAGGGCCGTGGCGTAGCGCGTGGCCTCGACGAAGTCGGCATTGCTCTCGCCCACCGCGACGCGGATGGTCTGTGCGAGTTCCTGGGCGTTGAGGTTGAAATCGGGATTTCGCGTGAAATCGCCGGTCATGGTTTCGTGGCTGTTGATGACGGCGTGGGTCTCTCCCGCCTGCATTTTCGCCAGTGCGTCGTTGCCGGCCGCCACGACGAGGTCGCAGCCCAGGACCAGGTCGGCGCTGCCCGCGGCGATGCGCACCGCGTGCAGGTCTTCCGGCGTGGCGCCAATCCGGACGTGACTGATGACGGCGCCGCCCTTCTGCGCGAGGCCGGCCATGTCGAGGATCGAGATGCCCTTGTTTTCGATATGGGCCGCCATGCCGAGCAGGGCGCCGATGGTGACGACGCCGGTCCCGCCGACACCCGTCACGAGGATGCCGTAAGGCTCGTCGAGCGACGGGATCGTCGGTTCCGGAAGATCGATACCGTCGAAGGCCGTATCGGCGCCGACCGGGGTCGACGTATCCGGCGCGCGCAGACCGCCCCCTTCGACGGTGACGAAGCTCGGGCAGAAGCCGTTCAGGCAGGAAAAATCCTTGTTGCAGCTCGACTGATCGATGGCGCGCTTGCGGCCGAATTCGGTCTCGACCGGGACGACCGACAGGCAATTGGACTTGACTGAACAGTCGCCGCAGCCTTCGCAAACCGCTTCGTTGATCATCACGCGCCGGGCCGGGTCCGGGAAGGTGCCGCGCTTGCGGCGGCGGCGCTTCTCGGCTGCGCAGGTCTGATCGTAGACGAGCACCGAGACGCCCGGAAACTCGCGCAGGTCGCGCTGAACCTGGTCCAGGTCGTCACGGTGATGGATGCTCACCCCGTGCGCGAAGGGCGCGCCCGTGGGGTACTTGTCGGGCTCGTCGGAAACGACGACGATTTTCTGGACGCCTTCGGCCTCGACCTGCCGGGTGATCGCCGGAACAGTGAGGGGCCCGTCGACCTGCTGGCCGCCGGTCATCGCAACCGCATCGTTGAACAGGATCTTGTAGGTCACGTTCACGCCCGCCGCGACGGACTGGCGGATCGCCATGAAACCCGAATGATAGTAGGTGCCGTCGCCAAGATTGACGAACACATGGTCTTCGCTGCTGAACGGCGCCTGGCCCACCCATGACACGCCTTCGCCGCCCATATGGGTGAAGGTGTCGGTGCTTCGGTCCATCCACTGGGCCATGAAGTGGCAGCCGATACCGGCGAGCGCACGGCTGCCGTCGGGCACCTTGGTGGAGGTGTTGTGGGGGCAGCCGGAACAGAAATAAGGGATGCGCTTGGCGCTCGGCGGCTGCTGCGCCATCGACGCTTCCTTCGCTTCGAGAAAGGCCAGGCGACGCTCTATCGTCTCGGACGTGTGCCAGCGCGACAGGCGCTTTGCGATTACGCGGGCAATCTGGGCGGGGGTCAGTTCGCCGGCGGACGGCAATGCCCATTCGCCATCCTCGTCGAACTTGCCGAGAACCCGCGGCCGCACGTCCTCGCGCCAGTTGTAGAGCTGTTCCTTGAGCTGATTCTCGATCAGGGCGCGCTTTTCCTCGACGACCAGGATTTCTTCCAGCCCTTCCGCGAACTGCCGCATGCCCTCGCGTTCCAGCGGCCAGGTCATCGCCACCTTGTAGACGCAGATGCCGACATCCGCGGCCATGGCTTCGGTGATGCCCAGATCGTCGAGCGCCTGGCGCACATCGAGATAGCTCTTGCCCGTCGTCACGATACCGATCCGACGCTTCGGCGAGTCGATCACGACCTTGTCGAGTTTGTTGGCGCGCGCGAAGGCCAGCGCGGCGTAAAGTTTGTACTTGTGGTGGCGTTCCTCCTGCGCGAGGAACTCATCCGGCCAGCGAATATTCAGCCCGCCCGGCGGCATTTCGAAATCGCCGGGCGTCGCGATCTGAACCCGGTGCGGATCGACGTAGACCGAGGCCGAACTGTCGACCGTTTCGGCGACTGTCTTGAACGCGACCCAGCAACCCGAGAAGCGCGACATGGCCCAGCCGTAGAGCCCGAGGTCGAGAAACTCCTGCACGCCTGCGGGGTTGAGCACCGGCACCATCGCGTCGACGAACGCGAATTCGGACTGGTGAGCGGTTGTGGACGATTTGCAGGTGTGGTCGTCGCCTGCCAGCAACAGCACGCCGCCATGAGGCGCCGACCCGGCGAGGTTGCCGTGTTTGATGACATCGCCCGAACGGTCGACACCAGGGCCCTTGCCGTACCACATGGAAAAGACACCCTGCTTCAGGGCGTCGGGGAAAAGGTTCAGTTGCTGCGTGCCCCAGACCGCAGTGGCGGCGAGGTCTTCGTTCACACCGGCGCGGAACACAATGTCGTTGCGCTCAAGGAACCGTTTGGCGCGCTCCATCTGCTGGTCGAGCGCCCCGAGCGGCGAACCGCGGTAACCGGTGACATAGGCCGCAGTGTCGAGGCCAGCGGCCTTGTCCCGCTGGCGCTGCATCATCGGAAGCCGCACCAGAGCCTGCGTGCCGGTCAAAAAGACACGTCCGGATTCAAGTTCGTACTTATCGTCCAGATCGACGTTGACGAGCTGGGTGGCGGTATCGGCCATCGAGTCCTCTCCTCCGCGACGCCGGTGGGCGGCGCTCCTGACAAGAAATGTAAGCAGCACTGACCTAGCTGTCCATCACACCGGACAAATGACTTCATTCACGAAAGAAATGAATTGAACTGGCCGGATCGTATTCATCTTCTTCTAAATTTGGCGGGACCCCGGTATTGAATGGAAAGCGTGACCGCCATGCGTGCAATTCGCCATGCGCTCCCGTATATCAACGATTCTAAACGTCGAACGGAGTGAGCATCCGATCATGCCTGTCCTGGTGACCGGAGCCGCCGGCTTTATCGGCATGCACGTCAGCAAAGCGCTGATGGCGCGTGGTGAGACGGTGGTGGGGATCGACAATCTCAACGACTACTACGATGTCAGCCTCAAGGAGGCGCGGCTCGCACAGTTGCGCGAGCATAACGCTTTCAGTTTCGTGCAGGGCGATATCGGGGACCGGGCTGCTCTCGACGAGGCGGGCGCCGGTTGCGACAGGATCGTTCATCTCGCCGCGCAGGCCGGCGTGCGCTACAGCCTGGAGAATCCGGGCGCCTACATTCAGGCGAATATCGTCGGCCACATGAACGTGCTGGAACTCGCCCGCGCCAAGGGCGAGGACCTGATGCATCTTGTCTACGCCAGTTCGTCATCTGTGTATGGCGGCAACACGAAGCTGCCGTTCTCGGTCGAGGACCAGGTCGACAATCCGGTTTCGCTGTACGCCGCGACGAAGAAGTCCGACGAGTTGATGAGCCATTCCTACGCGGTGACGTTCGGCCTTCCGCAGACGGGTCTGCGCTTTTTCACGGTGTATGGACCGTGGGGCCGCCCCGACATGTCGATCTATATCTTCACGCGCAAAATCATCGCCGGGGAGCCGATCCCGGTCTTCAACAACGGCGAAATGCGGCGTGACTTCACCTATATCGACGATATCGTCTCGGGCGTGGTCGCGGCGCTCGACAATCCGCCCGCGCGCGGCGGTGAGGATGCCCCGCACCGGGTCTACAACCTGGGCAACAACAATTCCGAGCAGCTGATGCGTTTCATCGGTGTGATCGAGGAGGCGCTGGGCGAGAAGGCCGAGATCGATTTCCAGCCGATGCAGCCGGGCGATGTGCCCGCGACCTACGCCGATATCTCAGCGAGCCAGCGCGACCTGGGCTTCGATCCCAAGACGCCGATCGACGAAGGGGTACCGAATTTCGTGGCGTGGTACCGGAGTTTCCACGGCTAACCCGACTAGCGGCGCCGCCCGTAGAGCGCTTCCAGGCGTTCACCGTATATACTGCGAATTTCATGACGTCGTATTTTCAGCGACGGCGTCATCAGGCCGTTTTCCGTCGTGAAGGCTTCCTCCGCGACAAGGAAACGGCGGACCTGTTCGATGGGCGATAGCCGCTCGTTCGCGCGTTCGATGGATTCGCGCAAGCGTTCGTGGAATTTCTCCGAATCCGACAATACGGCGAGATCGTTTTCACGGTCGTTCTCGCGCGCCCAATCGGCCATGAACCCGTCGTCCGGCACGAGTACCGCCACGAGGTGCGGGCGCTTGTCGCCGTAAACCATCGCCTGGCCGATTTCCGGCTCGAACACGAGCGCGCCCTCGACGCGCTGGGGCGAGACGTTGTCGCCGCCGGAATTGACGATGATGTCCTTCTTCCGGTCGGTGATTTTGATGTAGCCGTCCTCGTCCAGCATGCCGATGTCGCCGGTGTGCACCCAGCCATCCTGCAGGGCCTCAGCCGTGAGGTCCGGCGCGTTCCAGTATCCCTGCATGGTCAGTTCGCCGCGAATCAGGATCTCACCGTCTTCGGCGATCTTGAGGTCGACGCCCGGGAAGGCGGGGCCGACGGTGTCGATCTTGATCCTGCGTGGCGGGTTGGCGCTGACAACCGGCGCCGTTTCGGTCTGTCCGTACCCCTGCAGCAGGCGCAGGCCGAGCGCGAGGAAGAAGACCCCGATATCGTAGTTGAGCGGTGCACCGCCCGAGACGAAGGCCTTCAGGCGGCCGCCGAAGCGCTCGGCGACTTTCTTCCGGACCAGCTTGTCGAGAAGCTTGTCCTGGATGCGCTCCGCCAAGGACAGCCCGCCCGGGCCTTGTTCATAGCGCTTGATCCCGAGTGCGACCGCTTTCTTGAACAGTTTTTCGGACAGTCCGCCTTTGCGCTCCACGCCCGAGACGATGCGCTGGTGCATGGATTCATACAGGCGCGGGACAGCGGTCATGATCGTCGGGTGCGTCTCGGCCATATTGGCGGCGAGCTTGTCGACGCTTTCGGCGTAGTAGATTTCCGCGCCGATCGAGAGTGGGAAATGCAGCCCCGCCGTGTGTTCGTAGGAATGACTGAGCGGCAGGAAGGACAGGAACGCCTCACCGTCGAGTTCGAGCATCCCGGCGTCTTCGAACAGGTGGTAGGCGCCCATGCAGTTGCACAGGATGGCGCCGTGGCTGAGCATCACGCCCTTGGGCGCGCCGCCGGTGCCTGAGGTGTAGATCAGGCAGGCCGTGTCGGTCCGCTTGAAGTCGACCTGCCGGGCCTCGATGTCGCCGTCCATGGCCGCGCCGTCCCGGATCATGTCCCGCCAGTTGACGATCTCGATCCCGTCGCTGGTGCCGCCCGTGCCGTCGATCGTGACGACGGTGCGGACATTTCCGGTCTCGCGGATGGCGGGCAGCAACCGCTCGGCCAGGCGGTCGGTGGAAACGATGGCGGCCTTGGGGTCACAGTCGGAGATCAGATGGATGTGGTCGCCGACCGTGTTCGTCGTGTAGGCGGGGACCGAGATCGCGCCGGCAGCCATGATGGCGAGGTCGGCGAGGCCCCATTCGGGCCGGTTCTCGGAGACCAGCAGCACGCGGTCGCCGCGCTCGACCCCCGCCGCGCGCAGCCCCCGGGCCAGCGCAACGACGTCGTCGCGCGCTTCGGTCCAGCTCATGGACTGCCAGGAGTCGTAGCGTTTGGCCCAGAAGAGCGGCGTGTCGCCGCACTCGACGGCTTTCTCGAAGAAGACCTGCGGCAGAGTTTGCCAGCGGTCATACCGTTCGGCGTAATCCATCCCCGTCCTCACTTGTCCGGCGCGTTGTCGATCATGGCGCAATTCGTTGTGAATCGCAGGGCCGGTGGTTGTTGCGCCGATATATGGGACTTATGTGTTGGGCAGTTCAAGGAGCCGTTGCCATGCCGAAGTCCGCCGCCACACCAAAGACATCCCGTAAGCCGAAAGGAAGCCCCGCGAGGGACAAACTCGGCCCGTTGCCCGAGTGGGATCTCACGGATCTTTATCCGTCGCCGGAAAGTCCTGAATTGCGCGACGACCTGGCGAAGATGCGCAAGGCATCGAAGGCGTTCGCCAGGCGGCTTCAGGGCAAGCTTGCGGACCTGGGCGGCGACAAGCTGGCGAAGGCCATCGCCGACTATGAGAAGATCGACGAAGTTCTGTCGCGAATCATGAGCTACGCCTCGCTGCTTTATGCCGAGGACATGACCGACCCGAACAACGGGCGTTTCTATCAGTCGATGCGCGAGGCGGTGACGGAGATCTCGTCCCACCTGTTGTTCTTCGATCTTGAGATCAACCGGATCGCGGATCGCGCACTGGCGAAGAAGCTGAAGGAATCGAAAAAGCTCGCGCGTTACGAACCCTGGCTGCGCGATACGCGCGCCTTCCGTGAGCACCAGCTCGACGATGAGCTGGAAAAGCTGCTGCACGAGAAGTCGGTCGCCGGCCGGGCTGCCTGGAACCGGTTGTTCGACGAGACGATGGCCGAACTGCAGTTCGAGGTGGATCTGCCGACCGGCAAGCGGACCCTCGGCAGCGCGGAGACGCTCAACCTGCTGTCGGACAAGGACGCGGCCGTGCGCAAGGCGGCTGCGAAGGCTCTCGGCAAGACCCTCGGCGACAACGCGCGGGTGTTCACGCTGATCACCAATACGCTCGCCAAGGACAAGGAGATCGAGGACAAGTGGCGCGGCTTCGACCGCCCGGTCTCGAGCCGGAACCTGGCGAATTTCGTGGAGGACGATGTCGTCGACGCGCTGTCGGGCGCCGTGCAGGCGTCCTACCCGGATCTGTCGCATCGCTACTACAAGCTGAAGGCGAAGTGGTTCGGCGTGCGCAAGCTCGACTACTGGGATCGCAATGCGCCGTTGCCGCAGGACGACGACCGGCTGATCCGCTGGGACGAGGCCGTCGACAAGGTGATGAACGCCTACGGGCATTTCTCGCCGGAACTGGCCGATGTGGCGCGCAATTTCTTCGATAACAACTGGATCGACACGCCGGTGCGCCCGGGAAAATCGCCCGGCGCGTTCGCCCATCCGGTGGTCCCCAGCGCGCATCCCTATCTGCTGCTGAACTACCAGGGGAAAACGCGCGACGTCATGACCCTTGCCCACGAGCTCGGGCACGGTGTCCATCAGGTGCTGGCGGGCAGGCAGGGGCACCTGCTGTCGGACACGCCGCTTACGCTGGCGGAAACGGCATCCGTCTTCGGTGAGATGCTGACGTTCCGAAAGTTGCTCGCCGAAGCCGACGATCCGAAACTGCGCAAGTCGATGCTCGCGTCCAAGGTCGAGGACATGCTGAACACGGTCGTCCGCCAGATCGCGTTCCACGAGTTCGAGCGCCGGATCCACGACAAGCGCCGCGAAGGCGAGCTGCTGACCGACGAGATCTGCGACATCTGGATGGACGTACAAGGGGAAAGCCTTGGCCCGGCGATCCGGTTCGAGGACGAGTACCGGTATTTCTGGACCTACATCCCGCACTTCATCCACTCGCCGTTCTATGTCTACGCCTATGCCTTCGGGGACTGCCTCGTGAATTCGCTCTACGCCGTCTACGAGAACGCGGCCGACGGCTTTGCCGAGCGCTACCTCGACATGCTGCGGGCCGGCGGAACGCTGCTGCACAAGGAACTGCTCGCGCCGTTCGGGCTGGATGCGAGCGATCCCGCCTTCTGGAACAGGGGGCTGGGCGTAATTTCCGGGCTGATCGACGAACTCGAGGCGCTGGAAGGCTGATGGCCGATGACGACCGCCCGGCTGCCGATCGTGCAACCGTACGCGGACGCGTCGGCCGATACAGCCGTGTCGGCGCCGCCATGGGCGGCGCGGCGATGCGCATGGCGGGCAGCCGCTACCTGGGCCGCGAGGCCGATCATGAGCGTAACGCGTCGGACCTGAAGGCGGCGCTCGGCGGCCTGAAGGGGCCGCTGATGAAGGCCGCGCAGATCCTGGCGACGATTCCCGATGCGCTGCCCGACGACTATGCGCGAGAGCTTGCCGAACTGCAGTCCAACGCGCCGGCGATGGGCTGGGCGTTCGTGCGCCGGCGCATGGCGGCCGAACTGGGACCCGACTGGCCGGCGAAGTTCGCCGAATTCCCACGCGAGGCGGCCAAGGCGGCGTCGCTCGGGCAGGTGCACAGGGCCACCGGGCATGACGGGCGCAAACTGGCATGCAAACTCCAGTATCCGGACATGGCCTCTATCGTCTCGGCGGACCTCAATCAGCTCAAGCTCGCCTTCGCGGTGTATCGCCGGACCAATCCGGGCATCGATCCGACGCAGATCCACGCCGAATTGTCGGAGCGGCTGACCGAAGAACTCGACTACGACCGCGAGGCGAAGCACACGCGGCTTTACGGCGAGATGCTGTCCGACGAAACGGGCGTCCATGTGCCCGAAGTGATCGACGATCTGTCGACGGCGCGGCTGCTGACGACCGGCTGGATCGATGGCGAGCCGATGGCGGACTTGGCCCGGAATGCCAACGTATCGGCGCGGGAGGCAGCGGCGTTCAACATGTTCCGGGCGTGGTACGTGCCGTTCTACGGATACGGCGTGATCCACGGCGACCCGCACCTGGGAAACTATTCCGTCAACGCCGATGCGTCGGTGAACCTTTACGATTTCGGCTGCGTGCGAGTCTTCCGGCCGCAGTTCGTCGAAGGCGTGATCGAGCTGTATCACGCGCTGCGCACGGACGACCGGGACCGCGCCGCCCATGCTTACGGTTGCTGGGGCTTCGAGGATATCTCCAACGAGCTGCTCGACACGCTGAACATCTGGGCCGGCTTTCTCTACAAGCCGCTGATGGAAGACAAGGTGCAGCGGATCCAGGAGTCGGAGTCAGGCACCTACGGGGCAACCGTCGCCCACAAGGTGCACGAGAAACTTCGCGAGATCGGCGGCGTGACCCCGCCGCGCGAGTTCGTGCTGATGGATCGCGCCGCGATCGGGCTTGGATCGGTGTTTTTACGGCTGCGCGCCGAACTGAACTGGCACCGGATATTTCACGAACTCATTGACGACTTCGATTGCGAAAACCTCGGCGCGCGTCAGGCCCGTGTTCTCGATGCGCAAGGGCTTGCGCCACCCGACTAGCGGGCATTGCGACAATCTGGATTGTGCGTGCCATGCCCGCAGTCCATGTGTTCGACAGATCCGGCCGGGCGCCTCTTCAGCTCGTTGGCGGGGAGGGTGAGACCGGACGCCACTACATCACGCAGAGGCGTCTGACGGGCATCGTCATCGGTCTTTCCTGAACGCGTTCAAGCGGCCTTTTCTTCGGCCTGGAAATAGTTGAGTTCCACGGTGATGCCGTTGGGATCTTCAACGAACATCTGGAAGAGACCGAGGTTGGGTACTTCGCGCTTCCGGTAGGGCAGTCCTGCGGCGTCCAGTTTCTCCCTGAGGATACCCGGGTCCTGCGCGCGGAACGCCAGGTGATCGAATGCTCCCGACCCGCCGTCACAGTCTGCCGCGTCGACCGACCCGCCGAGATAGTCTTCGAGGCCGGACGGATCTTCCGGATCGATCCCCACGATGTGCACGACCGGTTTGCCGCCGAGATAGAGCCAGTTTCCGGGGAAATCGAAATCGGGGCGCGGGCCGTCTTCCAGTCCCAGCACGTCAACGTAGAAGTCCCGGGTTTCCTGAATTTTCATCGTGCGGATCGAGCAGTGATCGAGTGTGGAAAGCGTCATGGGTCGTTCCTCCTGAGCGTGAATTCTGCAGCGCGTGCGGGGCGCGCGCCTTGATCCAGATCAGGGGCGTGTCGTCCGCGAGGCGGTTGATTGCACGTCGAGGGGGCTCGGAGAGAAGGTGTTCCACGGCGGTCGAAGCAGCCGTGCGGCACTGGTGGGCCGGCGACAGGCGGTGCGCCGTGCGATAGACTCCGTCCGGTATTTCGGCTGGAGGTTGTCAATGCTTACAGGATGTACTCACGCGCGACGTCGGGCCAGTTCTTTGGCGCTCGCCGTGGCATTCGGCGTTCTCGCAGCCGGAACGGCATACGGATCGCAGGCACTCGACCGCGACCTGTTGGTCGCGTCCCAGTTCCGCAGTTCCGATGCCGTTCAGAAATTGCTCGGTCAGGGTGCCGACCCGAACGCCGAAGACGATAACGGCGTGACGCCGCTGATCAACGTGGCGGCGCGCGGCAACCGGCGTTCGGTCCAGTTCCTGCTCGATGCAGGCGCGCGCGTCAATGAAGACGGGCGCAACGGCTGCACGCCGCTGACCTGGGCGGCGCGCAACGGCTGGGAGCAGGTCATCGACATCCTGGTGGCACGCGGCGCCAACATCGATCACCGCGATCGGGGTGGCATGACCCCGCTCATGCGCGCGGCCTGGAACGGTCAGGCGGCCGCTGTCGGCCGTCTGCTGGAACTGGGCGCCGACGTGTCGATCACCGACAACAACGGCTTCTCCGCGCTGGGCTACGCGCTGGCCGGGCGTCACCCCGTGGTGATGGCCTATCTCCAGCGGGCCGGGGCTGAGAGCCAGTTCGGTGATGCCGCCGCCGCGGCATCGAAGATCGATTCCATTCCGTTCGCGGTCTGTGCACAGGCCGAACGACCCTGATGCGCCGCATGCGGCCGGGCGCCTAGCAGTGTTCGGGCACGGCGTTCCTGTCGTGCTCCTGCGCGGCGGCTTCGCGCATGCGCATCGGCATGGCGTCGATGAGACCGAACAGTTCCTGTGCTGAGATCGGTGCGGTGCGGCGCAGTTTGACTCCGCCGTCCTTGCCGACGAGCAAAACCACGGCATCGTTCGCGTCGATCCCGAAATGGCTCCTCAGCCCCGCGCTGTCATACATTGTCGTCGGAGTTCCATCGATCAGCACATCCACGGCATAGACGCCGACGACCACGACATCGCGCGCGCGTGCGCACGGCTTCAGGTCCAGAAGCGCGCGTGTCTGCGCCTCGGCAAGCGGGTGGCCGACGGAGGGGGCGAACACCACGACAAGCCGGTTTTGCCAACGATGATCCGCAAGGTCCTTTTTGGCGGCGTGAGATGTCATGGGCATTGCCAGCATTCCGAGAGCGAGAGTCGTGAGAATTGCCAGCCTCGTGCGAATGCGCAGGCTCACCGGCCGTTCGGATGTTCGCCGAGGAGCCGCGCGAGATTGGCTCGGGCGTTGGCATTCCCGCTGCGCGCCGCCTCCTCGTACCAGTAGATCGCGACGTCCAGATCGGGCGCGACGCCGATGCCACGCTCATACATCCGTGCGAGGTTGTTTTGCGCCTTGCCGAGGCCCTGTTCGGCGGCCTTCAGGTACCAGCCGAACGCACGTTCGGGATCGCGTTCGATGCCATCTCCGGCTTCCAGGCCCTTCGCCAGAAAAAGCTGCGCGCCGGGATGGCCGCGCTCCGACGCGCGCAGGAACCAGTCCATGGCGAGAACCCGGTTGGCGTCGACACCCTGCCCGAAATGATAGAGCAGGCCCATGCCGAACTGGGCCTTGGCATCCCCGAACTGTGCGATGGAATCCCAGGCTGCATGGGCTTTCGCATAATCTGCGCGGTTGTAGGCCGACAGTCCTTGTTCGAAGTCGCCCGCCTGGACCGGAGCCGCCGAAACCAGGGCCGCTGCCAGAAATGCTGCTGCAGCGCCAATGCGGAAGGGGGCTTTCCGGGACATTTTGCCGTTCTCCAAGAAATTTGGTGTTCGGGCGTTTGTACGTTTTGTCTGAAGTCCGGATCACTGTTGATTCAGGGCGTAGCGAGCAGCGAAGCAAGCGCGGGAAATTCGACAATATCGAGCCATGCAAGAGCCGGTCCGACATCGATAAAGAAGCGATAGTGTATCTGGACTTCGGAGTCGGCCTCGCAGATGGCTTTCCACAGCGGCGTGATGATTCGGGCATCCAGCGAATGGTCAACCACGATTGCACCCTGCAGGGGCCGGATGCCCGACTTTCCGTAGGCCGACTTCATCGCGGACTTGACGGTGTTCAACTCTGCCGGGCCGATCCTGGAAAGGTCGGTTGAGTGGTCGAAAACGAGGAGGCTCCGATATTGAATGTTCCTCTTCGCGTCCCGGGCAGCCTGTGTCACCGCGCCGACGATATCGACCGGAGAAATGTCATTGGAGAATCGGTACGCTAGGAGGCGCGCGTCATCGTCTGCAAGATAGCGAACCGTCATCGGCATCGCCTCGCCCGGGTATTCCTGTCAGGGAGAATAACTTCTCAGTTATACAATTTAAAGGAGATCACTCCGCAGGCCGGGAGCGCCATCCGAGCACGCTGGAAACGAGAGCGCCGCCTTGCATCAGGAATATCACCCAGGCGAGCGGCAAGTGCGTCGTGTGTGGAAGAAGTCCCACGACCAACGTGGTGATCGCGGCCATTCCGTATTGCATGAGGCCGTTCATTGCGGCGGCCGTTCCGGCAAACCGCGGCCGGACGCTCACGGCGGCGGCCATTACCGCGGGAAATGTCATCGCCAGGCCCAGATTGAACAGAAAGATCGGGGCCGTGGCCGCCACCGGCGTAAAAACTCCCGCCAGCGGCAACGCCAGATAAACGGTCGCCCCGCACATGCCGACGGCCGTTCCGAGCACGATCATCCGGTTTACGCCGATCCGCCCGGTCAGCCAGATCGCTGTGCCGTAACCGCAGAACGCGCCCGATGTGCCCAGCAGCATCAGGAGCCCGAAAATATCCGGCGCAACGCCATAGCTTTCGATGAGGACGACCGGAACGGCGGCAAACCAGGCAAAAATGGCACCGCCGATGAAACCGATATTGAGGTTGTAGGCGACAAAGGTTCGCTCGCGAACAAGTACGGCGTAGCCGCTGACAAGTGCTCTCAGGTTCCCCAACAGATCGGACCGGTTGCTCTCGTTGGTTTCCGCCATGCGCAGCGCGCAGTAGGCGAACAGAATCGTTCCGAGCGCGGCGAGGAAAAAGAAAGAAGCTTGCCAACCGAACCGTGTGTGAAGGAATCCGCCGACCGCCGGCGCCGTGGCGGGCGCGAAGACCATGACCGTCGAGATTACGGCGAGCGCGCGCGCCGCATCTTCGCGGCCGTACAGGTCACGCACGATCGAGCGGACCATGACGATCGAGCCGGCCGCCCCGATGCCCTGAAGAATGCGCGCGGCCATCAGCATGGTCATAGAAGTGGCGAAGGCGCACAGCAGGCTCGCGGCAACGTAGATCGCCAGGCCCCATAGAAGTGTTGGGCGGCGACCGAAGCGGTCCGATACGCCGCCATAGAGAAATTGCGCGAGCGCGTAGGCGATCAGGAAGGCGATCAGCGTGCCCTGGACGGTAAATGTCGACACGCCCAGCGCGACCCCGATATCGGGGATCGACGGGAGGAAGAGGTTGTACGCGATCGCGCTGCCGGAAATGAGTGCGGTCAGGAGCGGAATTCTGGGAGGTCGTCGGGTGATGGGAACGCTGCCTGGAGAAATCGAAGTGGATGATTTGCGAAGGTCGGGACCGGCCGTTTTGGATTTCCAGCCCATATCATAGACCGGCATCATTCGAGATCGGGCAATAGTGTCGGATCCCCCGGGCGGGCGGTGAATACCGTTCGGGGTTGCAGCTTGCTCCGGAGAGCCCTGCAATGCATATTCCGGCGCTCTGGCGTAGCTTTGACGCCCTGATCGGCTGTTTTCTTGGGGGCGAAAGCCGACACCCGAATTTTGAGACGAACCGAGGTTCTTTTTGCCATGAAGATCGCTATTGCCAAGGAGCGACGTCCGAACGAACGACGCGTCGCGGCGACACCGGATACGATCAAGCGCTACCTGCAATGGGGTTTCGATGTGTCCATCGAAGCCGGCGCGGGTGAAGGCGCGGCGATTTCCGACGACGACTATCGCGAAGCCGGCGCCACCGTGGCGGCGACACGCGCGGAAGCGCTGGAAGGCGCCGATATCGTGCTTAAGGTGCAGCGCCCGCTTGCGACTGACGGTGACGACGGGATGGGCGACATCCCCGAAGGCACGTTCCTGGTCGCGTTGCTGAATCCGTTTGGCGATCGCGAAGGTGTCGACGCTCTCGCGAGCAAGAATATTGTCGGTTTTTCCATGGAGATGCTGCCGCGTATCTCACGCGCCCAGTCGATGGACGTGCTCAGTTCGCAGTCGAACCTGTCCGGCTACAAAGCCGTGATCGATGCGGCCGCGAACTACGGCAAAGGCATGCCGATGCTGATGACGGCCGCGGGCCGGATCAATCCGGCGAAAGTGTTCGTGATGGGCGCCGGTGTCGCGGGCCTGCAGGCGATCGCGACCGCGCGGCGCCTCGGGGCCATCGTGTCGGCAACGGATGTTCGCGCCGCGGTGAAGGAAGAGGTCGAAAGTCTCGGCGGAACCTTCGTCATGGTCGACCTGGACGAGGGCGATACCGGTGCGACCGAGGGCGGTTACGCCAAGGAGATGTCCGACGACTACAAACGCCGCCAGGCCGAACTGGTGGCCGAGCACGTCAGGGACCAGGATATCGTCATCACGACGGCACTGATCCCGGGACGCCCGGCGCCGAAACTGATCGACGACGAGATGATCGCTTCCATGAAGTCAGGTTCCGTGATCGTCGATATCGCGGCCGAGCAGGGCGGCAACACCACCCAGACGAAGCCGGGCGAGACCCATGTCACCGAGAACGGCGTAAAGATTCTGGCTGAGATGAACCTGCCGTCGCAGCTGGCGACGGATACGTCCGCGCTCTACTCGCGCAACCTGATGAATTTCATCGAACTGATGGTCGACAAGGACGAGAAGAAAATCGCCGTCGACTGGGATGACGAGATTATCCGGGGCACCTGCCTGACGCGCGACGGCAAGGTCGTGCATCCGGCGCTGTTGCCCGAAGACGAGAAGCCGGCCGAACCGGCGCCCGCCGAGGAATCGGCCGAGGACGCTGACAACGATTCATCCGAGAAGGGAGCCTGATCCATGGAGCCTTCAAAACTCGCTGACAACGCAGCGCAACTCGCGACCGAAGCCCAGGGCATCGCCGAGCGCGCCGCCACACTGGCACAGGACGCGACCCAGCTGGCGTTGACCCAGACCTCGAGCGGGGGCGACCCGTTTGTCTTCCTGTTCACGGTGTTCGTGCTGGCCTGCTTCATCGGCTACTACGTGGTCTGGAGCGTGACCCCCGCGCTGCACTCGCCGCTGATGGCGGTGACCAATGCCATCTCCTCGGTCATCATCGTCGGCGCGCTGATCGCCGCCGGTCCTGCTGACTGGAATATCTCCAAGATTTTCGGGTTCATCGCGGTCATTCTGGCCTCGGTTAACATTTTTGGCGGATTCATCGTGACGCAGCGCATGCTCGCGATGTACCGCGCAAAGAAGTAGCAGGGCGTCTGACATGTCTGCATCACTGACTGCATTTGCATATCTGATCGCCAGCGTCTGCTTCATCATGGCGCTGCGCGGCCTCAACCATCCGCGCACCGCGCGGCAGGGCAACATGTTCGGCATCGCCGGCATGGCGATCGCCGTTGTGGCGACCGTTTTGCTGCCGGGGGTTGTGTCCTTCACCTGGATCGTGATCGGCATTGCTATTGGCGGTGGCATCGGCGCGGTTATCGCGCTGAAAATCGCCATGACCGCGCTGCCGCAGCTCGTGGCCGGTTTTCACTCGCTGGTCGGCATGGCCGCGGTTCTCGTGGCCGGTGCGGCGTTCTTCTCGCCCGAAGCCTATGGCATCGGCACCGTGGGGAACATCAAGACGGCCAGCCTGATCGAGATGTCGATCGGCACCGCTATCGGCGCGATCACCTTCACGGGCTCGATCATCGCCTTCGGCAAGCTGCAGGGCCTCGTGACGGGCAAGCCGCTCGTCTTTCCGGGGCAGCACATGGTCAACCTGGGCCTGGGTATCGCGCTTGTTGTGGCCGTGATCTGGCTCGCCGCGACCGAGAATCCGGCGGCATTCTGGGTTGTGATCGCGCTGTCGCTGGTGATCGGCGTGACTCTGATCCTGCCTATTGGCGGCGCCGACATGCCCGTCGTGGTCTCGATGCTCAATTCCTATTCGGGCTGGGCGGCTGCCGGTATCGGTTTCACCCTCGCCAACCCCGCTCTGATCGTTGTCGGTGCGCTGGTCGGTTCATCGGGTGCGATCCTCAGTTACATCATGTGCAAGGGGATGAACCGCTCGTTCTTCAGCGTCATCCTGGGTGGCTTCGGCGGTGAAGCCGCGGCGCCGGGGATGGAAGACCTGGGCGACCGCACGGTGCGTCAGGGTTCGGCCGAGGACGCGGCGTTCATCATGGAGCAGGCCAATTCGGTCATCATCGTGCCGGGTTACGGCATGGCGGTGGCGCAGGCCCAGCACGCGCTGGCGGAGATGGCCGAAGTGCTCGAGGAGAAGGGCGTGAAGGTGCGCTATGCGATCCATCCGGTCGCGGGCCGCATGCCGGGCCACATGAACGTGCTGCTGGCCGAGGCCAACGTGCCCTATGACGATGTGCTCGAACTCGACGAGATCAACTCCGACTTCTCGTCGACCGACGTGACCTTTGTGATCGGTGCCAACGACGTGACCAACCCGGCGGCGAAGACCGACAAGTCGAGCCCGATCTACGGGATGCCGGTGTTCAACCTGGATGAGTCCGGCACGGTGCTGTTTATCAAGCGCTCGCTGGCATCGGGTTACGCCGGTATCGACAACCCGCTCTTCTACCAGGACAACACGATGATGCTGTTCGATGACGCCAAGAAGATGTGCGAGAACATCGTCAAGGCGCTGAAGGGCGGCGGCCACTAACCGCCGATATCTGTTTGAAACGGAAACGGCCCCGGATCATCTCGATCCGGGGCCGTTTTCAGTAGTGGTGATATTCCGAAACAGGAAGGGCTAGAAGCCCTCACGCTCCTTGCGCTTGCGGGCGAGCTTGCGCTGGCGGCGAACCGCTTCCGCTTTCTCGCGGGCGCGCTTTTCCGACGGCTTCTCGTATGAGCGCCGGAGCTTCATCTCGCGAAATACGCCTTCGCGCTGCATCTTCTTTTTCAGCGCCTTGAGCGCCTGGTCGACATTGTTGTCGCGTACGACGACCTGAACGATGGAAATCACCTCCTTCCGCGTGGCTCGGGCCCGAAACGCCGGATTTCGGCTGTCGTTGCGGGACCGCCCCAACGGGGAGGCGCCTTCTAACACGCCTTTTGCGGGAATGCCAAGCCGAGTGGGCCGCTATCGCAGGTAGCGGATCCAGCGCAGCAGGTTGAACAGGCTCGCGAGCGAACCCGCCACGTAGGTCATGGCGGCGGCGCGGAGGATCGAGCGTGCCGCGGGCATGTCGTCCGGCGGCAGGTATCCGCCCCTGCCCAGGATCGGCAGGGCGCGGTTGAACGACGCGTCGAACTCCACCGGCAGCGTGATCAGGTGGACCAGCACCGCGCTGGCCATGGTCGCGATACCGGCGCCCGCCGTGAGCAGGCCGATGACCGGTGACTGAGTGACCGCGCCCAGGAAGAACGACCCGAACAGGATGACGGAGCCGGCCCGTTGCATGCCGACCGCCCATTTGACCATATCGGTGCGTGAGCGCAGCGGGCCATACTCGTCCCGGTCCTGGAGTGCATGCCCGACCTCGTGGGCGGCGACGGTGACGGTCGTCAGGGATCGACCGTTCATGTTGTCGCGCGACAGCCGAACGGCCTTGTCCTGCGGGTCGTAGTGGTCGCCGACGTCGGTTTCCTCGACCCCGATCTCGCGCAGGCCCGCCTCGTCGAGAAGATGTCGGGCCAATTCGCCGCCGGTGCCCGGAAAGTCCGGCCGGTCGTCCGCATGGCGGGCCATGATCCACCGCGTCCAGAGGGCCGGCCCGAAGACAGCGGCGGCGAACAGGAGGGCGAGGACAACGAGGTGCATAGCTAACGGCGGCTTGCCCGAGGATCGAGGGCGTCCTGCAGGCCGTCGCCGAGGAAATTGAATGCCATCACCGTCACGAAGATCACCGCGCCGGGCCAGATGGCCAGTGCCGGCGCGCGGGTCGCGAGTTCCTGGGCGTTGGTCAGCATGTTGCCCCAGCTCGGAATCGGCGGCTGGATACCGAGCCCAAGGAAGCTCAGGACCGATTCAAGAAGGATTACCGTCCCGATGGACAGGGTCGTGGCCACCACGATGGGTGACACCACGTTCGGCAGGATGTGGCGCAGCATGATCGCGCTTGGGCGTGCGCCCATGGCCTCTGCGGCGCGCACGAATTCGCGCGTGCGCACCGACAGGGTGGCGGCGCGCACCAGCCGCGCCACGGTGGTCCAGCCCACGATCGCGATGATGAAGACGATCCGGTAGAGGCTCGCCATCTCGGCGTTCGCGACACTGTCTGGCACGCCGATCTTGGCCAGGTCGATCGCAGCGAGCACGATCAGCAGCGGCAGCAGGGGCAGGGCGATCACCCCGTCGGTGCCGCGCATCAGCAAACTGTCGAGCCAGCCGCCGTGATAGCCAGCGATCAGGCCGACGGTCGTGCCGATCACCGCCGCGCCGACGGCTGCGACGAGACCGACGAGGAGCGAAATACGCCCGCCGTAGAGCAGCCGGGTGAGCACGTCGCGTCCGGCTTCGTCGGTGCCGAGCCAGTGGGCGGCGCCGGGTGGCGCGTACTGGTTGAACAGGTCGGTGCGGGTAGCGCTCACGCCCAGAATGGACTCAAAGACCGGGGCGAGAAGCGACAACAGGACGATGCCTGCCAGAATTCCGGCGCTTGCCAGGGCGGCACGGTTGTGGCGCAGGCGGGCCCAGAACAGCCGCTGCTCGCCGGCCCCCGCGAAGGACGTTGCGTCGACGGACGTCATGCCGTCTCCAGCGTGCGGTACGAAATGCGGGGGTCGAGGACGGCGTAGGCCACATCCGCGAGGAAGTTGCCGATCAGGACAACCAGCGTCGCGAGCAGGAGACCGACCAGCGCCAGATTGAAGTCGTTCCCGAGGATTGAGTCATAGATGAGCTTGCCCATCCCGAGATAGCCGAACATGGTCTCGGTGATCAGCGCACCGGAAAACAGCGATCCGAAGTCCAGCGCGATGATCGTCGTGAGCGGCAGCATCGCGTTGCGCAGACCATGACCGAACACGGTTCGCCGGGCGTTCAGGCCCTTCGCGCGCGCGGTGCGGATATAGTCCTGGCGGAGGACCTCGATCATCGCGGCGCGCGCGAACCGCGTGTAGCTGGCGAGGCTGGCGATGGTCAGCGTCACGACGGGCAGCACCAGGAATTCGAGCCGGGCGAACAGGCTCTCACCGGATGTTCCCATGCCTCCCGCTGGCAACCACCCAAGCGTCACCGCAAACAGCATGATGAAGATCAGCGCCAGCCAGAAGGGCGGCACCGAGATGCCCGCGAAGCAGAACAGGTTGATGGCCCCGTCGAGGGGCGATTGCGGCCGGGTGGCGGCGATCACGCCGAGTGGAATCGCGATGAAGATGGCGAGAACGGACGACAGGCCCAGCAGGATGACCGTGTTGCCGAGACGCGGCAGCAGAATGTCCATCACCGGGCGGTTGTAGGTCCGCGAGAACCCAAGGTCGCCCGTCAGGACACCGCCGAGCCAATTTCCGTAGCGCTCCCACAGTGGCAGGTCGAGGCCGTGCAGGCGCTTGAGCCGCTCGCCGTCGGCCGGGGTCAGATCCGGGTTCGACGCGATCATGATGTCGATCGGGTCCCCCGGCATCAGCCCGATGAGCATGAACACCACGAAGGACATCACCGCGAGCACCACGGCCATGCCGAAAAGCCGTCGTATCAGGAACGCGAGCAAGACCGGTTTACTCCGCCGTCCAGTTCTCGACCCACAAGGTGCTCGGATACTGGTGGCCGGTGGGCGTCACCCCCTTGAGCCACTTCGGCATGATGAACGCGTTCGCCCGGAAGTAGAGCGGCAGCACAGGCAGGTCTTCGGCGTAGGTCTGCTGGATCTCGGTCCAGTACCTGGTCTGGGCCTCATCGCTGCATTCGACCTCGACCCTGTCGATCGCCTCGTCCATCACGGCGCTGCGGTAACCGGTGTAGTTCTGGCCGGACCAGCCATTCTCCGCGGTCGGGATCATGGACGAGTGCAGCGTGGTGCGCGGGACGTTCCGGGGGCTGGAGAACCAGGCGAACATCGCCATGCCGGTGAACTCGCGCTGGCGGATCGTCTGTCCGAAAAGCACGCGGGCGGGCTGGTTCCTGATGTTCAGGTCGACGCCGACGTCTTTCAGATTGGACTGGATCACCTGCTCGACCAGTTCGCGCACCCGGTTACCGGCGGTCGTCATGATCTCCAGACGGAGCGGTTCGCCGTCCGCGTTGTGGCGGACGCCGTCTTTCATCTCCGTCCATCCCGCCTCGTCGAGCAGTGCCCTGGCACGATCCGGATCGAACACGTATTTGCGGACATCGTCGGTGTGGACGGAATCCAACGGATGGACCGACGTGTCGGCGACGGGCTGCTTGCCTTCGAAGAGGCGCTCGCTGATGGCGGTGCGGTCGATGGCCTGGAGCAGCGCCCGGCGGACCCGCACGTCGCGAAGGAGCGGGTTGTCGAGCATCAGGTCGATATGTTCGTAGAACAGGCCCGGCTTGAACACGACGTTGAACCTGTCGCCATGGCGCTTCTCGAACGCCAGCGCCTGGTCGAGGGAAACCCCGCTCTCGCCGGCGATGTAGTCGATCTCGCCGGACAACAGGTTGGCTTCCAGCGCGGCCGTGTTCTCGAACGTGCGCACGGTGATTTTCCTGAACGCGGGCGGCTTGCCCCACCATTCGGGATTGGGTTCCAGGACAACCGTGGCGCCGGGTTCCACACGGGTTATGCGGTAGGGGCCGTTGTAGAGTCCGGGGTTGGTGGTGTCGCTGTCGTAGGCGTTGCGTGTGCGGTAGGCCGTCGGGTCGACGGTCGTGGGGCGCTCGATATGGGCGGGCACGATGTTGAAATCGTTGATCGCCTCGGCCTCGCAAGTCCGCTTGTTCCAGAAAATGGTGAACCGACGGTCGTCCTGTGCCTCGATTTTCTCCATCCGCCGGTAGAGTTCCTGGTTGTTCACGCCGGCGGTCTCGTTTCGGCCTGTTTCCCAGGTGAACACCACGTCTTCGGTCGTGACCGGCATCCCGTCGCCCCAGGCCGCGCCTTCACGAATTGTGTAGTCAATGGCGAGCCCGTCTTCGTCGCCCGGCGCGGTCCAGTCGCGGATAGTTCCGGCAGCACGCGACGGCAGCGTCTCGCAGAGCATGCAAATGAGTTTCCATTCGGCGTCGTACACCGTGAACGGGCGCCGGCTCATGCCGTGTATGAACGACGTGGCGACATGGCTGGCGAGATTGGGGTGGAAGCCCTGGGGGAACTGGCTGATCCCGATGACCAACTCGTTCGTTCGGGCATCGTTCTGGGCGAAGGCGCCGCCGCCCGCGATTACCGTGGCGAGTGCGGCGGCAGCTATCGTTCGGGGTGCGCGCAAGACCTTACTCCCTGTCCGTCCGGACCAGTTTAGGACATGGGACTATGGCAATGTCGAGGCTGCCCCCATCACGGATGCGTCGGCGGTCACCCGCCCATCGGTTTCCAGTCGTCCGGTGCCGACAGGTAGGCCTCGACACTGTCGAGTTGCTCGGTCGAGAAATTACCCTGTTCTCGCGCGACGTCGAGCACATCCCACCAGGTCGCGAGCGCGTGCAGGCCCACACCCAGCCTGTCCATCGTCGCCCAGCTTTCCTCGAAGATGCCGTAGTGAAAGACGACATAGGTGTGTTCGACGACGGCGCCGGCGTCGCGGAGCGCGTCGACAAAGCGGACCTTGCTGCCGCCATCGGTCGTAAGGTCTTCGACCAGGAGGACCCGGGCGCCTTCGTCCAGCGCGCCTTCGATCTGGGCCATACGTCCGAATCCCTTCGGCTCCTTGCGCACATAGACCATGGGTTTGCCCAGGGCGACCGAGATAAATGCCGAATACGGGATGCCCGCCGTCTCGCCACCGGCGACGACGTCAATGTTGTCCCGGCCGATGTCGCGATCGATGAGTTCGACGGCGCGTGCCGTCATGGCTTCGCGCGCTTCGGGGAAAGCGATTACCCGGCGGCAATCGATATAGCTCGGGCTGACCCGGCCCGATGTGAACGTATAGGGGTCTTCGGGGCGAAAATTGACGGCGCCGATGTCCAGCAGGTGCCGGGCGGTTTCCAGGGCTGCCGCGCGGGCCTCATCGGATGCGTGAATAGTTCTTTCGGGACGTGCCATGTCGGGCTCTCGATTGATGTCTGTGCCGGTCACGCGAACCTAGCGTCTGAAACTGAGTCGCGGTGTTCGGTGCGCTAGTGCTTGTACTTGGACGGGCTTTCGGCGCTGATGTCGATCGGCTCACTGGCTGCGGACGTCTCGACGCTTCCGGTGTCGATGGGCGAGAGATCCCAGTCGGCGTTGCCGAGAACAGTGACGATACCGTGGGAAAACTGTGCCAACTGATCGTTCGTCAGCGGGATCGTCGTCTCCGTCCGGCCGTCGGTCATATAGAGCATGTGAACGCCGTTGCCGCGGTCCGTGACACGCAGGCGCGTCACCAGATGCGACGGAGCCGGTGCGATGGGGGCCGCCGGTTCGGCGGCGGCGCTGCCGCTCGGTGTGCCGGCACTACCACCGGACGGGTGGCTTTCCATTGCCAGCGTTTCCGCTGGCGTGGGTGCGGGTGCGGGACTTTTTGTGTCGGGAACCTGCGGCCGGACGAGGTGTCCGGCCTTTTCAAGGACATTCTCGACGCTGGGCACCAGCCGTTTGACGAGCCTCCGGGTCAGGCCGAATACCTCGTCATCGCCGGACTCATCGGTCACGATGATCAGGATTCGGTCTTCGACCGGTGAGTAACGAAGCTGGAATTTTTGTGCGTTCATTATGTGGCCATCGCAAGAGGTGGCATAATCGCAAGACGGGTCTCGCAAGTCGAGGCAGCCGCCGACGGTGGCGGAATCGCGGTTGAGGCGAATTCACGAATGTTGCCACGCACATTGATAGCGATGATGGCCGTATGCGGAACGCTCTGGAGCGGAAGCACCGCCGCGAAGGACTCGGAGAAGAGCTGGGAAGGTACCGTGGCTGCCCGGACCCTGAACGTGCGGGCCGGTCCCAGTACCGGACAGGAGATCGTCGCGCGCCTGAAGCGCGGCCAGAAACTGGAGGCCTTCGATGAGGAGGGCCGTTGGGTGCATGTGCGCGAATTCGATGACACCGGCCGCACGGGCTGGGTCAGCCGTGCGTTCGTGAGGTTGCCGGAGGATTTTCTCGCGCCCGCGTTCGGCGATATTGAGAATGCGTTCCTCGAATGGGCTTCGACGCGGGGTGATTTATCCGAGATTTCGATAGATGCGGACAATCGCTTGTCGATGGTGCTCGATCCCCGGACTTCCAGTTCGCGCGCGCCGTTTGTGGCTCGTGAAGTTGCGTGCGCCTATCGCGCACGCCTTGGGCTTGAGACACCGGTGGTGGCGACCGTCTGGCCGCCTGACGGGCCGACGCGGGGATGGACTGCGCAGGTGACCTGTCCCTAGTCGGCCGGACCCAGCACGCCGTTCCGCAATCTGAAGCAACGATCCGCGAGGGGCGTTGCAAATCCGGCGTTCTGTTCGGCGACGACTACGGCGGCCTTGTTGTCGGCGAGTTGCCGCAGCGCGGGGGCAACCGCGCGCGTCACTACGGGGGCGAGGCCGAGCGAAGGTTCGTCGAGCAGGAATACGCGGGGGGCCGCCATCAGCGCCCGGCCGATCGCCAGCATTTGTTGTTGGCCCCCCGAGAGTTGCCAGGCGCGGTCTGTCATGCGCTCGGAAAGCTGGGGAAACAGGTCGGCCACATTCTCGATCCGTGCCCGGCGCAAGGAAGCGCGTGCCGGCCCTGCGACTTCGAGATTTTCCAGCACGGTCATTCCCGGGAAAACCCGGCGGCCTTCCGGCACCCAAGCCAGGCCCTTCCTGACCCGTTTTTCGACGCCGAGCGACGAGATGTCCGAGCCGTCGAGCCGGATCGCGCCCGATGAATTCGTAAGTCCCATGATCGCGCGCAACAGGCTCGATTTCCCCGCACCGTTCGGGCCGAGCAATGCCGTTACCTCGCCTGCGGCGGCTTCGAAGCTCACATTCGTCAGCGCCGTCACCGCACCATGGCGAACGCTGAGGTCGTCGATCTGTAGCAACGCCCGGGTCATTTGATGTCCAGCCCGAAGTAGGCGTCGCGTACCCGGGGGTCGGCCAGGGTACGGTCAGGCGGCCCGTCGGCGATCACGCGCCCCGCATCGAGACACACGAGGCGCGAGACCATGGGCTGCAGGAAGCCGACATTGTGATCGATCACGATGATCGTCATGCCAGCCGCCGACAGCGACGTGCAGAGCGTGGCGATTTCAGCCTGCTCTTGCGGGGTCAGCCCCGCCGCGGGCTCGTCGAGCACAAGCACGCCGGGTTGGATGGAAATTGCCCGGCAGATTTCGACCCTGCGGCGAATGCCATGCGGCAACTTTCCGGCCTCTGTGTCGGCATGGTCGACCAGACCGCAAAAGACCAATGCGGTTTCTCTATCGGGCCCATCGTCGGCGCCCATGGTCGATATGGCCGTTTCGACGATCTGCACAATAGTCAGGTCAGCCGGGACTTGCGGAGTCTGAAACGTCCGCGCAATGCCGGACCGGGCGATGTCATGGGCGGCGGCTCCCGTCAGGTCCCGGCCAGACAGATAAATCGATCCGGCGTCGACATCGATCGTGCCGGTCAGAGCGTTGGCCAGGGTGGTCTTGCCCGCTCCGTTGGGGCCGATGATACCGAGAATTTCTCCGGGCCCGACATGGAGGGAAACATCGTCGAGCGCCTGGACACCACCGTATCGCTTCGACAGGTTTTCGACGGTCAGATCGACCGCCGGGCCCGCGAAGGTGTCGGCATCGATGTCCGTGAAGTGTCGGACACTCGTTCCGTTTCTGTGGTCTCTCCGAAGGAGTGCCGCAATGCCGTTGGGGGCGAACACGACCATCGCAAGCAGCAGCGCGCCCATCGCCACCAGATAGTAGCGGTCGAACGCGCGCAGCCACTCCGGCAGGTGGGTGAGCAACAATGCGCCAATCAATGCACCGGCAATGGTGTAGCGGCCGCCGACGACGGCCATGGTCAGGCAGGTGATCATGACGCCGAAGCCGAGTACCTCGGGTGAGACGACACGGTTGGTGTGGACGAACAGCGCGCCGGCGGCCCCCCCGAAAGCGGCGCTGAGCAGGAACGCACGGAACCGCATGATCTGCGGGTCCATGCCGTAGGCAGGTGCGGCAAGGGGCGTTTCCCGGGCAATTGTAAAGGCGGCCGTGCGAACGGGGTTCATCTGCCGGCGGGCCACCAGGATCGCGAGCGCCGCAATTGCCCAGACCACCGCAAGAAGCGGGAGCCCGCGCGCGGCTGTCCAACCTAAAATCTCGACGGACGGCACGGCCGGTAGTCCGTTCGCACCACCTGTGACGCCTTCCCAATTGATGGCGACAATCAGAACGAGCTGGCTGAGCGCCAGGGTTGCGAGTGCGAAATAGTGCGTCTGTAGCCGCAGCACAGGTATTGCGACAGTTGCGGCAAGAAGCGTCGGCAGGGCGATCGAGAGCGGGAAAGTCAGGAAAAAGCCCGGGTTCCATGAGGTCGCGAGGATGCCTGTGGTGTAAGCGCCCACGCCGAAGAACGCACCCTGAGCGAGGCTGAGCGCGCCCGCATGCCCGAAGATGAACTGATACCCCAGCACCAGGATAAGGTAGACACCTGCCAGGGTCAGCAGCCGCTGGTCGTAGGACGAAGCGAAGAAGAGTGCGTAGAGACCGAGCGCACCGGCGACGACGGCTGGGAGCAGGTTGGTGCGGCTCATGCCCGGACCTGTTGTGGTTCGCCGAACAGGCCCTGTGGGCGCATGAATAGAATCAACAGAACCGCGATGTAGAGCGCGCCTTCGGCAAGGGGCTGCGAGGCGAGCGTGGCGACGCCGACTTCGAAAAACGCGATCAGCAATGCGCCGGCCGCGGCGCCGCGGAGGCTGCCCCAGCCGCCGATGACGACAGCGATGTATGCCTTCAGGATCAAGATGCCGCCGTCTGCCGGCGTGACAAAGAACTGGTGCGCGAGCAGCAGGCCGGCCGCACCGGCGAATGCGGTGCCGGCCATAAATCCCAGAAGCGTGATCCAGGTCAGCCTGATGCCGAGCGCCCGCGCCATTTCCGGGTCCTGCGCGCAGGCCCGGAACTGGCGGCCAAGCTGGGTCCGTTGAAGAATCAGTGCAAGCCCGCCCAGCAGGATGATTGCGGTTGTGACAATGGCAACGGATTGCCGGCTTAGTGTTGCGTCCAGAACTTCGAATGCGCCTGTCCCGATCAGCGGCGGCGCTGTACGCGGAGCAGCGCCGAACGTGGCGTTGAGCCCGTTGGCGATAATAATCCCGACCGCGATCGTCGAGACGAACACCGATACCGGCGGCCGGTTGCGGATCGGGAGGTAGGCCAGCGCGCCGATTGCCAGACCCAGAACGGCGGACAAAAGGATCACGCCCGGCAGCAGGAACAGGCCGGGAACCACCATGTCTTCCGGCAGGAACATGGCCAGGGCGACGGCAGAAAACCCGCCTGCAACGACGCTTTCGCCATGGGCAAAGTTGACCGCCGTCGTTGCGTTGAGAACCAGGACGAAACCGACGGCCACCAGCGCGTAAGCGGCACCCAGAGAGAGCGCGTTCAGGAACAGCTGGGTGAGAAGCATGAGCCGGAGAGCGTCAAGCGTGCAGCGTTAGAGGACGCCGGTCAGGTTATCGTACCGTTTGACGATGTCCGGCACCCGGTCTTCGCCGTCATAGCAGATGATCACCGCCGAATGGGCCATGTTTCCATGACCGTCTGATTTATAGTTCATGGCGAGGCCCTGATGCTGCGCGGTTTGTAGGTGTGTGCGAACGTCCGCGGGCGTTCGGGCGCCGGCCTCGATCGCGGCAAGCAGCATCTTTACACCGTCGAATTGTCCGAGGGCGAAGGCATCCGGTTCCCTGTTGAACGATCGGCGGTATGCGTCGACGAACGCGCGGACGTCATCGGATGTCTCGGACACCGGCGACGAGCCGGTCTCGGCGCATACCCCGCGAAGTTCGCCCGGCTCCAGAAGCGCGGCTGTTTCGGGCTGGTGCATTGCCGACCCCGCGACGACCGGAGCGTCGAGGCCCAGCGCGCGGGCATGGCGAACGGCCAGCGCCGTCGGGCCCGAGTGCAGATGCAGCAGCAGAACGTCCGCACCGGACTCGCGAACTTTGGTGAGGACCGGCAACATGTCCTTCACCGACACGTCGAGGCCTTCCTGGAAGACCGGTGGCGCGCCGAGTTTTTTGAGGTTTGTTTCCAGTTCAGCGCGACCGCTCTGCCCATAGGCGGTCGTTTGGTAGACAATGGCCGGGCGTTTCGCGCCGAGTTCCTCGATTGCATAACGCGCCTGGGCCTCCTTGACGACGACGTCTCCGGGAAAGAACCGGAACACGTTCGGGCTGCCGAGGTCGGTGATCCTGGCCGTGCCTGAAACGGTCGCGAGCGGGATGC
This sequence comes from Alphaproteobacteria bacterium, assembly GCA_965222215.1. Lineage (GTDB taxonomy): Bacteria > Pseudomonadota > Alphaproteobacteria > UBA6615 > UBA6615 > JABJAG01. Next base: position 705,102 of record OZ244931.1, read on the forward strand.
CGAATTCGTCAGCCAACGGGATCAGTGCGAGCATCTGGGTGCCGAGCATCGGTGCGACGACCGCCATGACGCCATCCACGTCGGCTGCGCGTTCGAACGCGTTGACCGCCACCTCCGGCGAAGTGGCTGTGTCCTCCACGCTGAAGGCGACATTCGAGCCGATCAGTGCCAATTCGGCACCGTTCTTCTGGCTTGTACCTTCAAGCGACAGGAACCCGGTGATCGGCACCAGCACGGGTATCCGAAGGGTGTCCTGCGCATGTGCAAACTGCGCCGCGCCCAACAAAAGGGCGGTGGCGAGAAAGTTCGTGACGGTATTTCGCAACGCGCGCATGCGGGTCTCCGTTCGATGACCCGGGGGAGGCGGTGGAAGCGTCTTCGAGAAGACCGCCGCAACAACTCCCTCCGCCGGCATGACCCGGATCAGGTTTTTGGGTGTTTTCTCAGCCCGTCAGCCTAAGCGCAGCCGGGCACCCCAGAGTTGCGGATAACCCAACGATGGGCGCTCGACGGGCGGCAAGTCAAGGTGGGTTCAATTTCCCCTGTTTTCCTTGAGGTAGCGCGTGCCGTCGAAAGCGGAAAAGTGGCGGCCCAGGTCCGGGTGCGCGATCTGGCCGGGTTCGGGGTCAGGTTCCAGGTTGCGCTCGGCGACATACGTGGTGTGCAGAGCGTCGTGGACCATCACATGGTACCAGGGCGCGTCGCGGGGCGGTTGCGAGAGCGCGACCTGGCGGTACCAGTCCTCCGTTCCGCTGTAGACCGGGTCGACGTCGAACACGACCCCGCGGTAGTCGAACATCCGGTGACGGACCACCTGACCGATATAGAATTTCGCTTCCGACATATCCTATCGAGACGCCGGGCGGCGCTGGGCATCGCGGTCGACATAGGCGTAGACCGCATCGGCGGTGGCAACGAGGTTGTCCTCATTGTCGTGGACTTCGGCCGAGGCGAAATAGATGCGCCGCCCCGCCCGCACGGTCTTCGCTGTGCATGTGATGGTCTTGCCCTTGGCACGGCCAACGAAGTTCACGGTCAGCGACACAGTGACGTTCCCCCGGCGTTTCTCGGGATCCGGCTCGAAGACACCGCAAAATCCTGTTGCGGCATCGATAAGTGTCGCGGTTACCCCGCCATGCAGGCCGCCCTGGCGGTTCTTGTGCCGGTCGTCGAGATCCACGGCGATTTGCGCGAAGCCCTCTCGCCAGTCAATGAGACGGAACCCGAGTTCTCCGTTGAGGCCCTCGGTGAGTTCACGGGGTTCGAAGTCGGACATAAAGCGCGCTTCCCGGTTGATGATGTCATATTGCAGATATGCCGGAGGCCGGTCATGAGAGCAATCCGTGCGTGTTTCGGGCTGATTTTCCGGGGACCGGGGCTTGCGGCCCCGTGCGCGCTGATGTTCATACTGCGTCGTGATTTCCGCTGCTCTTGAAAGGAACGGGGGGTATGGAAGGACGGCAGGGACGATTTGTCAGGGATGCGATTGAGGGCCTTGAGGGGTCCCGCATCCGCCAGGTCGCGGAGCAGAATATTGGCCGGGACGATGTCATCGCCTTGTGGTTCGGCGAGCCCGACCTGCCGACACCGGACTACATCAAACGCGCGGCGGAAGCGGCGCTGTCCGACGACCATGTGTTCTATGCCCAGAACAGGGGCATCCCGCCGCTGCGGGAGACCATCGCCGATTACTCGACCCGGCTGATCGGCCGGGACATCGGGGTCGACCGGATTACCGTGTCGGCATCGGGCATGGCGGGAATCATGCTTGTCTCGCAGGCCCTGGTCGACAATAGCGACAACGTCCTGATTGTCGGGCCTCTCTGGCCGAACTGCGCCGGGACCGTCGAAGTGATGGGCGGCGAGGCGCGGCACGTTTCCCTGCGGCCTGACGAGACCGGCCGCTGGCATCTCGACATGAACGATATCGCCGATGCCTGCGACGCGCGTACCCGCGCCATCTATGTCAATTCGCCGGGCAATCCCACGGGCTGGGTGATGGAAACCGCGCAGCAGCGCGAGCTGCTGGAGTTTGCTCGAGAACGCGGTCTCTATGTGATTTCCGACGAGGTCTATGTTCGACTGATCTACGACCGGCCGCGCGCGCCATCATTCCTGGATGTTGTCGAGGACGACGATCGCGTCGTGGTGGTGAACAGCTTCTCCAAATCCTGGTCGATGACGGGCTGGCGGCTCGGCTGGTTGACCCATCCGCCTGAACTGGGACCGATTTTCTCGAAGTTGAACGAGTTCAATGTTGCCTCGCCGACGACCTTCGTTCAGCACGCCGGTGTCGTTGCGATGCGTGACGGGGAGGCGTTCGTGGCCGAAATGGTGGAGCGTTACCGCCGCAACCGGGATCTCGTGTTCCAGCGTCTGGCCGCGATGCCGAAGGTCACGCTGGCGCGGCCCGAAGGCGCGTTTTATGCGTTTTTTACTGTCGACGGGATGAGCGACAGCGTGGCTTACGCCAAACAACTCATCGCCGAGTCGGGTGTGGGCATGGCACCGGGCCGCGCGTTCGGCGAGTCGGGCGAGGGTTGGCTACGCTTGTGCTTTGCGTCGGATGCCGCGACGCTTTCGGCCGCGCTCGACAGGCTCGAACCGGTATTTTCCTAGGAGGGGAACATTCATGAAGGTCGTGATCACAGGCGGGACGGGGATGCTGGGCCGCCGGCTGGCCTTGCGCATTCTGGCGGCGCCCGAACTGACCCGCCTCGACGGCACGCCGTGCGAAGTCGATAAGCTGGTGCTTTTCGACGCTTTCGAGCCGGCCGAGCCGCCGCCGGATGACCCGCGGGTGGAAGTTGTGACGGGTGATATTTGCGACGCGGCGACGGTGGATGCGCTGATCGATGGGGAAACGGATTCCGTGTTTCATTTTGCCGCCGTGGTCAGCGGGGGTGCGGAAGCGGATTTCGATCTGGGCTATGCCGTAAACCTCGATGGCGGCCGCAACGTGCTTGAGGCTGCGCGCCGGACCGGACGTTGCCCCCGTGTGGTGTTCACCAGTTCACTGGCCGTCTATGGCGGCGAGCGATCCATCGACGATTCGACCGCGCTGACGCCGCAAACGTCGTATGGCGCGCAGAAGGCGATCGGTGAGTTGCTGGTCAACGACTACACCCGAAAAGGCTTTATCGACGGGCGCACGTTGCGCCTGCCGACCATTGTGATCCGGCCCGGCAAGCCGAACGCCGCCGCGTCGGGCTTTGCGAGTTCGATCCTGCGCGAGCCGTTGCAGGGCGACGAGATTGCGAACCCTGTCGAACCGGAAACGCGGATGCTGATCCTGTCGCCCAAGCGCGCGGTCCAGGCGTTCATCGACGTGCACAACGCCGATGGCGAGACGCTCGGGCCCAACCGCTCGGTGATGATGAACGGGATTTCGCCGACCATCGGCGAGATGCTGGATGCGTTGCGCGCCTATGCGGGCGACGATGTGGCAGACCGGGTGGCATCCGAGCCGGATGAACTCGTGCAGTCCATCGTCGACGGCTGGCCGTGGTTTGCGGATGGCGAACGGGCACGCGCGCTCGGGATGGAACCCGATGCCTCGGTGGAAGAAATCATCGAGACGTTCGTGGCCGAGGAACTCGGCGGAAAGATCGGCTAGACAATTCTCCAAGCCGGGTACGGTGCCATTTTTTCCGAGGAGTCCTAGATTCTGATTGTTTCCTGTTTCCTGAGGACAGCATTCACAACGCTGTACGCGGTGAAACTCGAGGACTTCGGATTTCCGTCGAGGGCGGGACTGGTGGTCGTCTGACTGAGCGTCCCGAACGCACCGTCCGCCTCGATGATATGCGTGTTTGCAGCGGCGTCGGGATCGGCGATGAGTTGCACGCGCGTCCTGTCGAGCCCCAGGCCGGCAAGGGAAATTGTCGCAGAGACGTTGGCGTTTTCGGGGTACTTCGTTGCCGCATCCCGTGCAGTGCCCTCGAATATGACGATTGGCTCGCGCAGTAAGTCGAGTTGCGTTTCGCGCTCGGCGTGCGTGCCGCGCCATGCGCGCGCGGGCTTTATCGAAATGTGCCGCACGTTTGAAAGCCCGGCTCTGCGGGCCGCACTAATCGCATCGACTCCACCTATCGCGCCTGCAGGTATTTCGATATTTGCCCCCGAATTGCGCGCAGCGGAGATCAGGTCTTTCTCCAGTGCCGCATCGACGAGCGCACCGGACGACACAACCATGAGATTAGCCCCCGAGCGGAGGATGGACGGGCCATGGCGACGCAGCGCTTCGTGTCCTGCGCATTCGATCACCAGATCCGGCCGGCTGTCGATGAGCCTGTCTATCGATGTCGTCAAACAGCTTTCGCGGTTATTCGCGCGCGTGGTGCGGACCAGGATGCTCGACAGTTCGATGTGCGCGCCTTGCGCGCCGGTCAATCCTTCCGCAACCGATCGGCCAATCGCCCCATATCCGATCAGCGCCACCCGCAATGTTTTCGAGCGCGATGTCGCGGGCGGTGCTTCACTCGCCGCAAGAGTGCTCACTGGACGTGCCGGACGCGCGTGGGGATTGAGTTCAGTTCTTCGAAGCCATTCTCGGTCACCAGCACGCCGGCGCCGACATTCACGCGTTTCATCCCGATACAGGCATTGGGTTCGAGCTCAAGGCCCATCCCGGGTTCAAGCACAAGTTCGCCGCGCCGAACGCCCGGGCGGGCGTCGCCTTCGAGCCATTCTTCGCGCGTGCCGGCCACCTGATCCCGGTTCACCGGCGTAAATCCGGTGGAACCGAAGGTCAACGTGTGAAGAAGGGGGGTCTTGGCCCAGCACCCCGACCCTTCGATCGGGCGGGCCATCGCGGCCACGACATCGCCGAATGTGGCCCCCGGTCTTACCGCGGCAAGACCGGCGTCATACGATTCGTGCGCGACGTCTTCGCACCGGCGAATTTCGTCGTCGACGGGATCCAGCGCGACGGACATTTGCACCTGCGCTTCCTGGCCTCCGTAACATGTATGGATTTCGGCCTGCACCAGATCCCCGGTGCGCAGAATGCGAGGCTGTTCGGCGCGGAACAGCCAGCGGGGTGCGCCCCATGAAATGTTGTCGGGCCCGGACTGCAGGCTGAGATACGGATAACGAGCCCCACAGCCGTTGGCGTGAATGGCGCGCATGATCTCCGCATACACGACCGCTTCACTGACGCCGGGACGGGATGCATCGACCATGCTTTCGCATGCGAGGTCGCTGATTTTCGCCGCGTGCCGCAGCAGAACAATTTCCTCTTCGCTCTTGATCAGAACGAAATCGGTAAAGTCCTGTGTGAAGTCATGGAAGCGTGCGTCCGGTGCATTCTCCGTGAGGCTGTTCCAGAATCCCAGGGGAATGATCCCCTCCACTTCGCCCGGCGCGGTCGGGCCGAAGCCGACGATGCCGATATCGTCCGAGGCGATGCCCAGTTCCTTGAGGACTGTTGCGACGTCAGATCCTTTGGAGCCGATCCTGGGGCTCGGGACCCACGGCTCGACACCGCGTCGCGCGCTTTCCGCGATGCGCGAAACCCGACCGGGCGCGATCGTCAGGACAATCGCGTCGCCGGTCCGCGGCAAAACGACGACGGAATCGAGAAAGTCGTCGATCAGGTAGGTTTCGTAGAGTTCCCTGCTCCTGAAACTCCCGACAATGATTGCGGAGAGTCCGCGGCGTTCCATGGTCGCCTGCAGGCCCCGCCACCGGCGGTCGCGTTCGTTCAGGCTGAGGACCGGCGGTGTGTCGGACAGGAGAGTTTCGTCGTTTGATGACGGCATCGACATGTTGACCTCGTCCTTCGCACCTAGATCCGGTGGAGTTCGAGTTGCTCCTCCACTTCGATGTACGGGCGTACATCCACAATCTCTGGCTCGAAGCCTTCCGCCGTTCCCCCCGTATTCGGTGGATCGCCTTCAAGGCCCCAGACCTGCGGCACGATCGACTGGTCGCGGGTCCACGTCTTCAGCGCCTTGCCGTCGGCAAAGGCCGTCAGTTCGCGATACCAGAGCTTGCGGATTGCGATGACGCCGACATCGCCACGTCCCAGACGTTCCGCGCTGCGGTCGGCGATACGGCCCTGTCCGAGCTGCGCCACGTCGTCCTGCAGCCGCACCAGATCGCAGCGATCCGGGTCGACCTCGTCGATGCGCAGATGCCCCTTGAGGATTTTTTCGCACATTTCGCGATGGGACTGGTCGATCTGGCCGCGCCGTTCCATCCGTCGGTCGTGAATGCGTGTTTTGGCCTCACCGTGAACCGGCACCCGGTGAATGCTGAACTGAATGTGGCATTCATCGTCTACGGGAACCCACCAGAACATGGATTCCTGCCATCCGATGTCCGGATCGGTCGGCAATGCCGTCATGTAATAGATGTTCGGCATGCCGAAATGGTTGATCCGGAGCTGACCGTCTTCGCGCTCGAACCGGTAGGCGACACCCCAGTCCGACTCTTCGGCCGTGAGCCGCTTGCCGTGGCCGATGCCCGAGAAGGCAGCCTGGTTGTTTCCGTGGACGAAGCCGACATGGCTCATGTCCAGGGCATTTTCGAGGTTCTGGAAATAGTTGCAGTCGCGCCGGTACGAATCGATCTCGATCAGGCCGTCGAAATGGTCGAACTCCGGGTAGGTCGGGAATTCGGGGGCTTCGCCGTCGCCGAGATAGGCGAACACGAGACCGAGATACTCCCGGGTGGGATACGAACGGATTTTGACCTTGTGCGCGAAGTCCGAATCCTCCGCGGGCTGCTCCACGCACTGGCCGCCGTCGTCGAACTTCCAGCCATGATAGAAGCACCGGATGCAATCGCCCTCGACCCATCCGGTCGAAAGAAGCGTGCCGCGGTGCGGACAGCGGGCTTCGGTCAGATGAAACTTTCCCTCTTCGCCGCGGTATATGGTGAAGTTTTCGCACATGATCCGGAGCGGTGCCGCTTTGCCGGGCTCCAGATCCGCCACATGATAGACCGGCTGCCAGAAATTCCGCAGGTATTGGCCGGGCAGGGTTTCCGGGCCGGCGTGGACGAATTCGTTCGGGTCGCGCAGGCGATCCCTTGTTTGATCTGACTGGGCCATCATTGTCTCCGAGGGCTTCTCTCGAACTGGGGATACGCCAGGGGGCGGCCCGTGGCCGCCCCCCGGACTCGGTTTTTTAGTTGGTGTCGTGGCGCCCGAGCTTCTGCAGCGCGGCTTTCACGAACCGTTCGTCGATCATGTCGTCGATGGTCATGTCGACCTTCAGGGAGCCCTGCTCGCGATACCAGTCGAGCTGCGCCTGCAGGCCTTCGCGCGCGATGTCGCCATTCGGATCGACATAGGACCACTGAATGCGGTCGTACATCTTGGCGTTTTTCAAACGCGTGTTGCGGGTCAGGATATCCACGACTTCGGAACGCAGGTCGCCGCCCTTCATGGCATTGAAATAGTCTCTCGCGCCGCGCAGGTAGGCCCGCGTGAACGCTTCGGCCACCTTCGGGTTTTCGCTGCTCCAGTCACTGTTGAACAGGATGAACGAGACCTCCAGCGGCGGGTCCGTCAGCACTTCGGCCGCACGGTGCAGCGGGTAGGCGATGTTCTTCTGCTGGTAGAGCACGACAAAGGGCTCGACCACCGCACCGGCATCGATGGCGCCTGTTTCCAATGCCGGTCCCATGTTCGGCCATGGCATGTAGACGATCTCGACATCCTTGAGGGACAAACCGTGCTTCCCGAGCATCTGGGCGACCATGTACTCCAGAACGGCGGAAGGTGCATTGACCGCTATCTTCTTTCCCTTCAGGTCCGCAATGGACTTCACTTCGTCCTTCAGTCCGTTGCGTACGATCAGGGTATCGCTAGAGAAACCCGGCAGGTCCCGCGTGCGTGAGATTGCGATGCGCACCGGCCAGTCGCGTCCGAAGGAGTTGAAAATCGCGGTGCTGCTGCCGCCACCGACGACCTGGACCTGATTGGTGGCAAGCGGTGCCAGCGCCTGCGTGGCGCTGTTGAAGCGCTCGAGCGTGACGTCGAGTCCTTCGTCCTTGAAGTAGCCTTTTTCCTGGGCAATGAAGTACGGGCCGTCCGCGACGATGCCCAGGTGACCGACCGTAAGCTTGTCCTGGGCCTGTGCCCCGGCGGACATGAACAGAACCGCGGCGACACAGGCTGCGGCTGCCCCGCAGCGGGCCAGGAACCGGCGTGATACTCGTGAAATCATTTCAACCTCCCGTTGTGTGTTGAGTGAATTTTTCTCACTGGTCCTTCTTCCAGGGAATCAGAAGATGTTCGGCTTCCTTGAGAAGAAATGCGGATAGAACGCCCAGGATCGTGATGACGATGATCCCGACGAACATGTCCTCGATGACGAGTGTCTCCCAGGACGACCAGATCAGATATCCGATGCCGGAATTGGCGGCGACGAATTCGGCGGCCACAAGCACGATCAGCGCGACGCCGATGCTCAGCCGAAGGCCCGCGAAAATCGAAGGCATCGCGCCGGGCAGGATCACGCGCCAAAACAGCTTGTGGCGCGGTGCCTTGAAATTTCGCGATACGTCGAAATAGATTCTCTCGATCCCGCGCACGCCAAGCATCGTGTTGATCAGCACGAGAAAGAAGACCGCGATAGCGACGATCGCGATTTTCGAGCCGTCACCGATTCCGAAGACAAGCATCAGCAAGGGCAGGATCGCGATCTTTGGAATGGGGTAGGTGGCGGAGACAATCGGGTCCAGTGCAGCACGCACCAGCCGGTTCAGCCCCATCAGCATCCCGATGAGCACGCCCGGCACAACGCCGATCACGAAGCCAATGGAGATGCGCACGAGACTGGCCGAGATGTGGTCCCAGAGTTCGCCCGACAGAATCAGGTGCCAGCTCGCACCGAGAATTTTGAGCGGCGACGGCACGAAGCGTTGATCGAAAAATCCCGCCCATGAGGCGAGTTCCCAGACGCAAAGGATCGCGATGGGGGAAAGTATGGTCAGCAACCGTTCCTGGCCGCTTTCCGAAAGCCCGGCCTTTTTACGCATCCTGCTGCCTCGCCTTCTGCACTTCGTCTTCGAGGGTGCGCCAGATACGCAATGACAGCTCGCCGAATTCGGGTTTCGCCATAAGACTGACAATGTCGCGCGGCCGGTCGAAATCGACGCGGACTTCATCTTTGATTCGCCCCGGGCTTGCCGTCATCACGACAACACGGTCGCCGAGTGCGATGGCTTCGTCGATCGAGTGGGTGATGAAAAGAACGGTTTTCCGGTCCGCTTCCCAGATACGGAGAAGCTCGTCCTGGAGGATCAGCTTGTTCTGTGCGTCGAGCGCTGCGAACGGCTCGTCCATCAGCAGCACTTCGGGATCGTTCGCGAAGGCGCGAGCCAGACTGACGCGCTGCTTCATGCCGCCGGACAACTGGCCGGGATAGTGGTTCCTGAATTTCTGCAGCCCGACCATTTCCAGATAGGGTTCGGTCAGCGCATGGCGTTCCCGACGTGAAATTCCCCGCATCTCCAGGCCGAATGCCGCATTGTCGATCACGCTCAACCACGGGAACAGGCTCTGCTCCTGGAAGACCATCGAATTCACGGGTGCGCGGTTGGGTTCGCCGGAGAGTATCTCCGCTTCACCGCCGGAAGCTTCCTCAAGATCAGCGAGAATTCGCAGCGCCGTTGTCTTGCCGCACCCGCTTGGCCCGACGATGCACACGAACTCGCCTTCGTCGACCGACAGATCGAAGCCGTCGAGCGCGGTGAAGGATTCCCGGCGAGCCTCGAACACCTTCGAAAGGTTGCGCACCCGTATCTTCTCGCTTGCGCGCTCTGTGTCCTGTCCCAAAACCTGCCTCTTTTGCGCGATCTGACGGTTTTCCGAGTTAAATTCTCCGTCCATGGCTCACGAATTCCCCGAGGGCAGCTTGGAACTGGACGAGAATAGTTCGTTCGTCGGCACGAACCCTCTCCGGTAACGCGACCATCGTTATGGTTGTCTTGAGTTGCCGACAAGCATATTTTTTCGGGCGCTCTGTTGCCGTATCGGCAACATTTGAAATTCGGCCGTTACCGCTCCGAAAGGATTCTCAACATGGCGAACGACTCGCAGGCGCGCCAATTGCCGCCTTCCTCCTGGCGCTCGTTGGCCCCGGTATCACACCTCACCTATTTCCACGAAGTGGCGCGATGCGGGTCGATTCGCATGGCGGCCGAGAACCTGCATGTCGCGCCGTCGGCCATCAGTCGGCAGATTCGGAAGCTCGAACAGCAGGTCGGGTTTCCGCTTTTCGAGAGGCTGCCCCGGGGTGTGACCCTGACGTCCGCCGGTACGATATTCGCCCGGTTTGCGCGCGACTCGCTCTTGAGCCTGGATCGGGTGCGCTCGGAGCTGGATGAAATACGAAACCTCCAGCGCGGCCATGTGAAGCTCTACACGATCGAAGGACTAATCGCGGACTATGTGGCGCCGCTGATTGGCGAGTTCATGGCGAAGCACGAGAACGTCACATTCGATCTTTTCATCACGGGCACCGAACAGATTGCTCAGAGCCTGATCGAAGGCGTTGCCGATATCGGGTTCGCGTTCAACCTGGCGCCATCCGACCAGATCGAGAAGATTTTCAGCGTGCACGATCCGATACGCGCCGCCATGGCCCCCGATCACCCCCTGGCGCGCCGCAAATCGGTGTCTTTCGAGGAGCTTTTTTTATTTCCTTTGGCGGTTCCCGAGAAACGGTTCGGGATGCGCTATCTGATCGACGTCGCGTGCCGGGAAGGCGAGACTCAAATTCCGACGGCGCTGGAGACCAATTCGCTTGAGGCGCTCAGGAGTTTTGCGCGAAACGGCACCGGCATCACGTTTCTGCACTCGTTGTCGATCACGCAGGATATTCGAAACGGCACGCTCGCGACCGTGCCGGTCGAGGCCGAGGCACTGGAGCGCGGTGCGGTCGACGCGTGTGTGCTCAAGAACCGCCCGCTGCCAATATCGGCGGAAAAGTTTCTCGAGGATGCGCGGATCCGTTTGGAGGAAATCTCCAGGATATACCGCTAGTCGCTCGAACCGGCCCGTTGTTCGGCGTCACGGAACAGCGCAACCGGCTATCGGTGGTCGGGTTCTCCGGCCAGTCTCAGTGGATTGTCGACGAGGACGAGCTGCCGAAGTGCCTTGTCGGGAAGCAGCGACGGCAATATGTCGACAAGGTGCGTATCGCTTGGCATCTCCCCGGCATCGAAGTAGCCGGTGTGCGGCCAGTCGGTTCCCCAGAGCAGCCGGTCCGCCGCAACGTCGGCCAGTCTATGGGCGAAGGGAACGACATCGTCGTACGGCGGCCCGGCGTCCGATACCCGATCCGCGCCACTGATCTTGATCCAGATGTGATTTTTTTGGGCCAGTGTCAGCAAGAGGCGGAATGGCTCCTGGTCGACCCCGTCGGATGTGCGGACGCGCGCAAAGTGGTCGATGACGATGTTGACCGGCATTTCGGCGAGCCACTGTGCAAGATCGGCAAGCATCGAAGCTTCGAAGTGGAATTCCAGAAACCATCCGTGATCCGCGGCGTGCGCGGCCACGCGCATGACCTCCGCGCGATTCAGCGCGCCTCCGTGGGCCGGGTTGAACGCGAACCGCGCGCCGCGCACGCCGCGCGCATGAAGCGCTTCGCATTGTTCAGCTGTGATGGATTCCGTCAGGCGAAGGACACCGAGATATCGACCGTCCGTGCGGTCGAGCGTGTCGAGAAAGACGGCGTTGTCGAGCCCGTGCGTATTCGCGTGCACCACGAACCCGCGCTCGATCCCGATACGGGCGTGCAGCGCGAGGAGATCGGCGAGCGGCGCGTCGGGCGGCGTGTAGCGCCGCGTCTGCGCGAACGGAAACCGTGCGACGGGCCCGAGGGTGTGAAAGTGCGTGTCCCATGCGCCGGAAGGAAGCGTAAAAGTCGGCCGATCGGTCTCTATCCGCGGGCCCAGGCAATCGGGGATACCGGCCTGGCCGTTTTTGTCCTGGCCGGCGCTCTCGCTCATTCGACGGCGAACGGTGTTTCGTCCCGCCCGCGCAGCACGATGTCGAACCTGAATCGTCGCGCGTTTTCGGCGGTACCGTCGTCCAGTGTGTCCTCGGGGATACCAATCAAGCTCGCGCGCGCGTCGAGATCCTCAATGGCGTTCAAGATGGGGTCGATATCATTCAACGCCTCGCCGGGAAAATACATCTGCGTGATAACCCGCTGCATCAGGCCGGCGGCGAAGATCGAAAAATGCACGTGGGGCGGCCTGAACCAGTCCTCGTAGCCGGGGTTGGGATAGGCACCCGGATAGATCGAGACGAACCTGTAGTTCCCGGATTCGTCGGTCAGGGTGCGCCCGTAACCCTTGAAATGCGGGTCGACCGGCTGATCGGTGTCGTCCGCCGGGTGGTCGTATTTGCCCCACTTGTTGGCTTGCCAGACCTCGATCAGCGCGCCCCGGACGGGGTTGCCGTCTTCATCGACAATCGACCCGACAACCTCGATAGGCTCGCCTTCCGCTCTCGGCGCGTCCGGTCCGAACCGGGAAAGATCGGTTTCTTCCTCGCCCAGCAATCCGGCCGGAAAGAACGGGCCGATCGTTTGCGAAGGGGTCACGATCAGGACGTCGCGCGAAGGCGTGCGCTTCTCGTGCACCCGGTAGCCCTTGATCAACTCAAGACGTGCGCGCGGCAGATGGGTGCTCGGGTGCGGCAGATCGGTGCCGGTCTCGTCATCAGGCATGGGACAATATCCCCTTGTGAAAAGAACACGAGATTGTCGGCCAACAACTGTCAACGAAACTCATTATTGGCTTGGCCACCCGGCGACAAGCGCCGAATTCGTATGCCCCCGTTGTCAATTCGCGAATGCGTCGCGAACCGAACTGGTTCGTCGTCAGGCCTCGAACCGAAGCAGCGACGTGATCGGCACGTCCAGGTGATCGCGCCCGCCGAGGCCGTCCAGTTCGATGATGAAGGCGGCCGCGCGCACGTCGGCGCCGGCATCGCGCAGCAGCCGAAGCGCGCCGCCGGCCGTGCCGCCGGTGGCGAGCAGGTCGTCGAGGATCACGACCTTCTGGCCGGGTTCGACCGCATCGGCCTGCATTTCCATCGTGTCGGAGCCGTATTCGAGATCGTAGGTATAGGAGACGGTCTCGCCCGGCAGCTTGCCTTCCTTGCGGAGCATCATGAACCCGCAGCCGAGTTGCAGCGCAAGCGGCGCGGCCACCAGAAACCCGCGGCTTTCGATGCCAGCGAGCATATCCGGTTCGTGCTGGCGAATGGCCACGGCAAGCAGATCCACCGTATGACGCCACGCCTGCGGGTGCGCCAGCAACGTCGAGATATCGTAGAAAAGAATTCCCGGTTTGGGAAAATCGGGAATCGTTCGGATGTGGTCGGCAATGTCCATGAAACTCGCTTCCGGGCTGGTGTGCGCGCGGATGCTAGAGCAAGTCCGCCACGGCTGTCACCCGGCCCGCACCGGTTGGTCCGGCTTTTAGGTATTGCGGTGCGTCTGAAACGGGTGTTTCATTTGAATCGCTATATTGAACAGGTGTTTCATTGCTGATCGGCGGCTTGCCGGTCTGCCTGATACCCGGGAGCCGTCATGTCAGATTCATCGGCAGAAACGCCGCGCAGCGAACAGATTCTGCTGGACCTGCAGCAGGCCCATTCGGGCCTTAGCCCGCAGTTGCGCCAGGCCGCCCGGTACCTGATCGAACGCCCGGACGAAATCGCCTTCACGTCGATGCGTCAGCTGGCGGAACGCGCGGGCGTGCAGCCCGCGACGATGGTCCGCCTCGCGCAGGCCGTCGGGTTCGACGGTTACGAGGCCCTGCGCGAGCCGTTTCGCGATGCGCTGCGCCAGCAGCCCACCGGCTTCGGACAGCGCGCCCGAAACCTGCTGGCGCGCACGGGACGGCGGAGCGGCGGCCGGGCATTGTCGCAACTCGCCAACGAAATGGTCGCGGCGGACCGCGAAAACCTGTCGCTGAGCCTGGAAGCGATCGGCGCCGATGAACTGGCCGAGGCCGCGCGCGTGCTCTCCGGTGCGCGCCGGGTCTATATCGTCGGTCAGCGCAGCCTGTTTCCGGCGGCATTCTATGTGCACTACGCGTGCTCGATGTTCAGGAACAACCTGATCTTGCTGGATGGAAACGGCGGCACCTTTGCCGACGGCATGCGGGGCATTTCCGACGAGGATGCCATGCTGGTCTTCTCGTTCGATCCCTATTCGCGCGGGACGATCGAGGCCGCCGCCTACGGTGCGGAGCGCGGCGCGGCGATCGTCGCGATTACCGACAGCCTGGTCTCGCCGCTCTCGGCCCTGACACGTCACATGCTGCTGGTGGGCACGGATACGCCGGCGCTGTTCAAGTCCGTCGTGCCGGCTATCGCGGTCAGCCAGGTGCTTGTCGCGCAAATTCTCGCCCAGGGCGGGCAGGAGGCACTGACGCGTGTCGCGGAAGCGGAAGAGCAGCTGGACAGTTTCGGTGCCTACTGGAGCCCGCCCTATCGGGTGTCGACCGACCTCGAGGAAGACAATGCCGATACGTTTGGCGAGGCGCGCGACGAGTCACGTCGTTCGTTCGACCGAAACCAGAACTAGGCCCGCGAGGGGTTGCCCGCCATGACCGGGCCCGACCCGCGGCCGGACACCCGCGTCCTTCATCGCCACAGCCACAGCCGGCTACCCGTCGCGGTTGCGGGCGACGGCCCCTATGTGATTGACGCCGGCGGGAAGCGATATCTGGATGCCTCCGGCGGCGCGGCTGTTTCCTGCCTCGGACACAGCGATCGGGATGTGATTGCGGCGATCCACGAACAAAGCAGCCAGATGCCCTTCGCCCATACGGCGTTTTTTACGAACGAGCCGATGGAGGCGCTCGCCGACTTGATGGTGGCCGGTGCGCCGGCCGGCCTCGAGCGGGTGTATTTCACGTCAGGGGGTTCGGAGGCGGTCGAGGCGGCGTTGAAAATGGCGCGGCAGTATTTCGTCGAGATCGGGCAACCGGATCGCTCGGTATTCATCGCCCGGCGCCAGTCCTATCACGGCAACACGCTGGGCGCGTTGTCGGTCGGCGGCAACGAATGGCGGCGGGCGCAGTTTCGCGACATCATGGCGGAGTCGCGGCATGTGACGCCCTGTTTCGCGTATCGCGAGAAGGCCGACGGCGAGAGCGACGATGACTTCTCGACCCGTCTGGCGGACGAACTCGAGGCCGAAATCCAGGCGGCCGGTTCGCAGCGCGTGATTGCGTTCGTGGCCGAGACGGTCGTGGGCGCCACATCCGGCGGTGTCGAGCCCGTGGCCGGTTACTTCCGGAAGATCCGGGAGGTGTGCGACCGGCATGGCGTGCTTCTGCTGCTCGACGAAATCATGTGCGGGCTCGGGCGGACAGGAACGCTCTATGCGTTCGAGCAGGACGGGGTCGTTCCGGACCTCGTAACGGTCGCGAAGGGTCTTGCCGCGGGATATCAGCCCGTCGGCGCGGTCCTGATGTCGGAAGCTATCTTTCGGGCTTTCTACGACGGTTCCGGCTTTTTCCAGCATGGGCACACATTCATGGGCCATGCGACCGCCTGCGCTGCCGCGCTCGTGGTCCAGCAGAAGCTTCAGGACCCAAAGACGATGGTGCGCATCCGGGAACTCGGGAAACTTCTGGACGACGGGTTGCAGGAACGCTTCGGCAATCACCCGCATATCGGCGATATCCGGGGCCGGGTGATGTTCCGCGGTTTAGAACTGGTGGCGGACCGGGCCTCGAAAGCGCCGTTCGATCCGGCGCTCAAGCTGAATGCGCGAATCAAGGCCGAGGGAATGGCGCGCGGCCTGATGTGTTACCCCGCCGGCGGCACGATCGACGGAACGCGCGGCGATCATATCCTTCTGGCCCCTCCGTTTATCCTTTCCGACGCACAGGTCGGTGACGTTGTCGAGCGGCTCGGCGAGGCTGTCGACGCAGCCATCGCGGGCGCCGCGGGATAACGAAAACCGGGAATTGTCATCCGAAAGTATGATGCGGCGGGGCTTTTCGTCCGGCCTTCGTATGACAGACTGTTGAATGAACGTTAGGGTACGTATCGGATCCGCGGTCGGGGCCAACCCACGACGCGGCAAGAAAAATTCAAGTTATCAGGGAAAGAGGAGAGAGACTGTGTCCCACTATCGTACATCGCTTCTTTCGGTCGCTGCGGCGGCTGTTATGGCGTTCGGCGGATTGTCGACGCACGCGCCGGAAGCCAGCGCGCAGCAGCGTGACATCCTGATCGGCGGCGGTTCCGTCACCGGCGTCTACTATCAGGTGGCGTTGCAGACCTGCCAGCTGATGAACAAGCATTCCGGCGGCAAGTACAACTGCGTCGGCCGCCCGGCGCTCGGCTCGGTGTTCAACATCAACGCCGTGAACCGCGGCCTTCTCGACTTCGGTGTCGCGCAGTCCGACCGCAACTGGCAGGCAACCACGGGCGCGGCGGACTGGGAAGGCAAGCCGGTCGAGAACCTGCGCAGCGTCTTCTCCGCGCATCCGGAAGCCGTGCTTCTGGTGACCCGCGCCGAGACCGGCATCAAGTCGCTCGCCGACCTCAAGGGCAAGACCGTCAATATCGGCAACCCGGGGTCCGGCCAGCGCGGCAACGCCGAGGACGTGCTGCGTCTGCACAACATCTCGATGGACGACATCAAGGCCGAGGGCCTGCAGCAGGGCGAAGCCTCGCGCGCGCTCGTGGACAAGAAGGTCGACGCCTTCTTCTACACGGTCGGCATGCCGTCCGCGGCGATCGAGGAGCCTGCGAACTCGACCGAGATCGATATCATCGACATCAACACGGACGAGATCAAAAAGTTCATCTCGGACAAGCCGTACTACGTGCTGGCGCAATATCCGGACGGTGTGATCAAGGGTGTCGACGCGTTCGAGACCTACGCCGTGAAGGCGACGGTGGTCTCCAGCTCCGAAGTGCCGGACGACGTGGTCTACGACTTCACCAAGACGGTGTTCGAGAATCTCGATGAGTTGAAGACGACCCACGCGGCCTTCAGGATCCTGAAACCCGAGGATATGCTGAAGGGCCTTTCGGCACCGCTGCATCCGGGTGCGGAGAAGTACTACAAGGAACGCGGCTGGATGTAAGTCGCTTTCCAGGGCGGGCGGCATCGGGAGATGCCGCCCGACTTGTATCTGTATCGACTCATGCTTGAGGGGGGCTTGAATGAGTTCGGAAAACAACGCTGACGCGCAAGGCGCGGAGCGCACACCGGAAGATTTCATCGCGGAGGTCGAAAGCGGCCCGCGCAGCCCGGAAAGCAAGATCGCGATCGCCGCGATCCTCGGGATTTCCGTTGCCTGGTCGATCTTCCAGCTCTGGATTGCCCAGGACCCCATCAACTCGTTCATCGCCCGGTCCTGGCACCTGGGTTTTGCCCTCGCGCTCGTGTTTCTGGCATTCCCGGCTTACGACTACCGCAACCCCCCGCGCTGGATTCGCGCGCTGCACACGGTGCTGCCGTTCCTCAAGTCGAGCCGCTCAAACCGTTCCTACATTCCCCTGATCGACATCGTTCTCGCGATTGTCGCGACCGCCGGTGCCCTCTACATCTGGTGGGATTTCAAGGGGATCATCAATCGTCAGGGATTGCCTTCGCAGACCGATGTGATCATGGGCGTGATCACGATGGTGCTTTTGCTTGAGGCCGCGCGCCGCGCATTGGGGCCGGCTCTCAGCATCATCTGTATCGTCTTTATCGCCTATGCGTTCGTGGGTCCCTGGATGCCGGATCTGCTGCGCCATCGCGGCATCCCGCTCGATTTCTTCATCAACGATATGTACATGTCGACGACCGGCATCTTCGGCGTGCCGCTGGGCGTGTCGACCAGTTTCGTCTTCCTGTTCGTCCTTTTCGGCTCTTTGCTCGACAAGGCCGGTGCCGGCAAATACTTCATCGATGTCGCCTTTTCAGGGTTGGGTCACAAGGTCGGTGGTCCGGCGAAAGCGGCGGTCGTCGCGTCGGGCCTGTCGGGCCTGGTATCCGGCTCGTCCATCGCCAACACCGTAACCACCGGGACGTTCACCATCCCGCTGATGAAAAAGGTTGGCCTGCCCGCCTACAAGGCCGGCGCCGTTGAGGTGGCGGCCTCCACAAACGGTCAGCTGATGCCGCCGATCATGGGCGCGGCCGCGTTCATCATGGCCGACATCATCGGTATTCCGTATCTGGACGTGGTGCGCGCGGCGCTGTTCCCGGCGATCATTTCCTATCTCGCCCTGTTCTATGTGGTGCACCTGGAAGCGTTGAAGCTCGGCCTGAAGCCTTTGTCGAAGGATGAACTTCCGCCGATGCTGAAGACGTTCATCAACGGGCTGCACTACCTGATCCCGCTGGCGGTCCTGATCTGGTTCCTTGTCATCGAACGGCGTTCGCCGATCTTCTCGGCCCTGACGGCGATCGAGGCGCTCGCCGTCATCATGCTGACCCAGCGGCCTATCATCGCCTACCTGGCGCTGGGGGCGCACAAGAAGGCCGGGAACATCGACCCGGACGCGAAGATCGGGGCGATTCTCGGCGCCGCGTTCCTCGACGGCCTGAAGGACATCTGGGAGGGCCTTGTCGCGGGCGCACGCAACATGATGAGTGTCGGTGTCGCGACGGCGGCCGCGGGCATCATTGTCGGCGTCGTGACCAGTACGGGGCTGGTGAGCCGCTTTACCCAACTCATCGGCACGGTTTCGGGCGGCAGCGTCACGATCATGCTGATCCTGACGGCAATCACGAGCCTGATCCTGGGCATGGGCCTGCCGACGACGGCGAACTATATCCTGATGGCGACCCTGACCGCGCCGGTGATCGTGACCCTCGGGGCGGACGCCGGACTGGTCTTCCCGCTGATCGCGGCGCATCTGTTCGTCTTCTATTTCGGCATCCTCGCCGACGACACGCCGCCCGTGGGCCTCGCGGCCTACGCCGGGGCAGCGATCGCCGGGTCTGATCCGATCAAGACCGGCATCCAGGGGTTCACCTACGATCTGCGCACCGCGATCCTGCCGTTCGTGTTCATCTTCAACACCGAATTGCTGATGATTTCCGGTGTGGCAGCGGACGGCACGACGATCTGGCTGAACAATCCGTTCGCGATTGTTTGGGTGTTCGTCATATCGCTGGTCGCCATGTTCGCCTTTGCCTCGTTCATGCAGGGTTACTTCGCGGACAACTGCAACTGGGGCGAGCGGATATTCCTGCTGGCGCTGGCCATCGCGATGTTCCGGCCGGCGCTGATCACCGACGAGATCGGGGTCCCGCGTGAAGCGATTCAGGGTGCGGCTGCCGTCCTGTGGATCCTGATGTACCTCTACCAGAAACGCCGCAAGAAAAACCGTGACGGCGACGGTCCCGTCGCGGCCGCGGCTTGATTGGAGGGCCGGTCATGTACAAGCACATCCTGCTTCCCGTCGACATCGAGGACAGTGACTCCTGGCAGCGCTCGCTGCCCGTTGCGGCGGAATACGCAAAGACATTCGGGTCGACGCTTCACGTGATGACCGTCGTTCCCGATTTCGGAATGAGCGTGGTCGGATCCTTCTTTCCCGATGACTTTGCCGAAAAGGCGATCGCGGAAACGAACAGGCGAATACACGATTTCGTCTCGGAGAACGTGCCGGATGGGATCGCGGTTCAGCATGTCGTCAAGCACGGCCGCGTCTATGAGGAGATCATCCGTTCCGCCAGGGATCTGGATGCCGACCTGATCGTGATGTCCGCGCATCACCCCGACGTAAGCGACTATCTCCTCGGCCCGAACGCCGCCCGTGTCGCGCGTCATGCCGAGCAGTCGGTCCTGATCGTTCGCTAGGGTAGATCGGCGTTTGCAAAGGCCGCGGCGGCGTTGTAAGACAACCGCCGCCTGATGTCGGGAAGTAGCTCAGCCTGGTAGAGCACTACGTTCGGGACGTAGGGGCCGGAGGTTCGAATCCTCTCTTCCCGACCAGGCCTTTTCCCTAGCTGTCGTGCAGTTTCGCCACCGGCGCGAGCGTCGGTTGGCTTCGCCCATACGCGATCAGGTCTTCCCATTCGCTGACCGCACGGCGAAGTTGCTTGCGCGTGTAGGCAACGTCGCAGCGCGCATCGTCCAGCGGTGCGAGGTCGCGGAGGTCATCGTCCTCAATGATCAGCGCGGCCCGGTGACCGTGCGCCATCCGCCGGAGATGTTCGAGCGCGTCGAGATGCTTTTCCAGCGCGGCGATCCGCTGCAGCGTCGCGCGATACTGGAATTCGTTCTCGACGAGGGGCTCGGACATGGCGCGGAGGCTATTGCGACAAACGCATCGCCGTCAAAGCCCAACCGCCGGTCGGTCGTCCGGCGCCTCAGAGCCCGGCCGAAAACGATTGTCCTGTTTTCAATTGCTTGACGAAAGGGCTGTCATTGCGAGCGGAGCGAAGCAATCCAGAGCCGACACGTCCGCTCTGGATTGCTTCGTCGCGTTGCTCCTCGCAATGACCGGAAAGCGAAGTTCAACTCGTTGCAAATACAGACGTTATTCTCGGACGGACTCTCAGGCGTCGAGGCAGACGTTGAGCAGGGCGGAGCGTCCCGATGCGACGGCTTCGAGCGCCTCGGCGAGGGCGGTGTCGAGTTCCGCCGGGGTCTCCGCCCGCGCGCCGTAGGCGTCGAACGGCGCGGCCAGATCCGCGTACTCGAACTCCGTGATCGGATGACCGAGCCAGAGGTCGTTCGTCGCGGCCACACCGTCGGGATAGTAGTTCTGCTGGTCCTTCCGCATGGCGTTGTAGCCGTGGTTGTTGGTGATGACGGTCAGGGTCGCGAGACCGTGCGTGTGCGCCAGCGCCAGCGCCTGGACGGCGGGGTTGTACATGAACGTGCCGTCGCCGAGCGTGGTGATCACGGTCCGCTCCGGTGCGCCGAGCTTGACGCCGAGCGCCACGCCCATGGCCTGGCCGAGGCCACCGTGCACCCGGAAATAGCTCAACGGGCCGTTCGGGGTCAGGTGCCGCATCAGGGCGGGGCGATGGGTGATGGTCTCGTCGACGAAGATCGCGTCGTCCGGCGCCGCGGCGGAAAGCGCGTCGAACAGGAGCGCCGGCGAGATGGTGCCGTTCTCCCGCGCCCGGGCGACGATTCCTGCGGCCTCTTCGGCGCGCGCGCCGGAGATATCTTGCCAGCGCGCGTTGCGGGCCGAGATCATGCCGGCATCGGGCGCGTCGATGGCATCCACCAGCAGCGCGAGATTGGCCGCCACGTCGCCCTCGAGAAAGCGTTCCGCCGCGTTCGGCTGGTAGACCATGTGATCGCGGAACGGCGTGTCGTCGATGGCGATGATCCGTGCCTTCTTCGGGACCTCGCGCAGCGGATACCAGGGCTGACGGCAGGATATGGTCAGCACGAGGTCGGCCTCGTCGATGATCTCGTGGCGCCCGACACCGAAATACAGCGGGTGGTCCCGGGGAAAGTTCGTGTAGGGCGCAAAGCGCCCCTCGGTGACTGGAATGGCGAGTTTCTCCGCCAGCGCGACCAGGGCCTTGTAACCCTCTGCGGTTCGGCCCGCCTCCTCGGCGATGATGACCGGGCATTCTGCTTCGGTCAGCATCCGGGCAAGCTCGGCGATATCGGTTTTCGTCGCAGTTACGACCGGCGCCGCCGGGGTTTCGCGCAAGCGATCGGGTTGTGTCCACGGCTGCTTCATAACTTCGATGGGGACAGACATGTAGACCGGTGCGCGCGGCGTACGCTGCGCCATTTCGCCGGCGCTCACGATCTGCTGATGAAGCGTGGCAATGCTGCCCGCCTGGTTCGACCATTTGACCAGAGGTTCGACGAGACGCGACGGGCCGCCGACCTGGTTCAGGAGGCCCTGCCACTGGAAGCCCGGGTCGAGTTCGGGGTCGTCGCCGAAGCTCAGCGCTTCGCCTGAGAGAATCACCATCGGTATCGCACCGCGCAGTGCGCCCTCGATCGCCATGGAACCCTGAAGCAGGCCGACGCCGGTATGGAGCATCACCGCCTGCATCCGCCCGGTAATCGATGTGTAGCCGATGGCCAGATCGACGGCGAGGGTCTCGTGCGCGCAGGTGAGGTAGACCGGGCCCGGCTCATTGGAAAGCTGCTGGTGAGCCATCGCCTCCCAAACCGGACCCCATTCCGAACCGGGTGAGGACATGACGTAGTCGATGCCGAGACTGCGGAGTGCCTGAAGGACAGCGTCGCCGCCATCGGGTGAATTTCTCATCGCGCGTTTCCCCTGAATACCGAAGTGATGCCGACCGGTTCCATCGTGGGACAAGCCCCGGCGACGTGCAACCGCGAGCGACCGGTCAGCCCCGGCCGGCCCAGATGATGAGGTGCACGCTTTCGACCTCATCGAGAGGGAAAGTCAATTCGCTCCGGGGATTGAACTGTTCCAGAACGAGCACTTCCGACGTCTGCGACAGGAATCGTTTGACCAGGGCGCGAGGGGCTTCACCTTCCGCCTCCGGCTTGAGCTGGACGACGACGAAGGTGTCGTCGCCGCGTGTTACGGCGCGGCCCGGGTGCACATGGAGTGTCTCGCCCGGGAAGTATCGCGGCACCATCGATGTGTCGGCGACGTAGACGGCGTAGGCGTTGGCGACCCCCTGCAGGGACGGAGGGCGTTCGAGATAGTCGTGAACCTCTCCGTTCATATGGAACATGCCTTCAGAGCCGGCGACGACGGTACCCATGACGGGAAGATCGCGCCCACCCGTCCACGCTGTAAACGGGGCGATGGGCGCATGTCGTGGTGTTTTCGGCCCCGGCAAACCACCATCCAGTAAGAGGTCGGGCGGCGCGTCGCTGCCGAGATATGCGGCGACGACGGGAATCTCCGCCGCGCGCAGTTGGCGACTGCCGGTCAACAGCCTGCTGATTGCCGAAGGGTCGAGACCCAGTGCCTGGGCCAGGCCGCGTTGAGTTTTCCCCGGCTTGTCGAGTCCGTCGCGGATCCAGTCAATCTCATTGGAGGGGGGTGCAGGGGCGGTCATTTGGATTTGTCGAACGATTTCATTGTATTGTGAAAAATACATGAAATAAGTTGCATACGCAATGCGATATACACACGATAACCCCGCTCGTCCTTATCGGCCGTCGCGAGGCAGTAAAGGGCTAGGTAAAATGTTCATGTTATGTTCTATTTTGACCCTCAGGAGTTGATCGTGTCGAGAGAAAAGCGCCGTAAAGACGAACGCCCCCTGACAGAAGCGGACAAGGGGGACCTGCAGTGGCCGCCGCGATGTGCGGATGAGATGGTCGCGTGGCAGTGCCGGATCGGTACCGATCTGGAGATTGCCCGATTCCTCTGTCTCAGCCGGGCCAGTATTTATGGGCAGCGGATGAAGTTTTCCGTTCCGGCGCTGCCGCGAAAGAAGCGGGCGCGGGTTCGCGAGAAGCAGCCGGGCGCTGTGTTGAAACACTATGAGATTGCACGCCTGTACGCAGGACGCCGCTACGAGGATCGAACCTCCGCGCCGCCGCTGCGGCAAACGGGGTTTCTGCGGGAAACCGAGACGGCTGCCTATATGATCGCAGCGGAGTAGGGCGATGGCACGCCCTGGACGCAAGCGAAGCGCTGGCGCGCGCCGGCGTCAGCGTACACGCGCCGGTCGGCGACCGGCGGACCGCGGAACCCCGGAGTTGATCGCGAAGCGCGCGCTGCTTGTCGGTGCGGACGGCGCCCGTGATCCCCGCGCTGCGGACCCGCTCGGAGTCCTGCAGATGACCGGCCATATTTCACGCGACCAGATGGACGCCGGCTGGATCTATGCGGTGATGCGCTGGCGCGCGTTCGGCAAACCGACGCCCTATACATCGGTCTACGAAAGATACGCGAGTGGGTTGACGGGGTACCGACCGGGCGATGCGAGCCTCTATCCGGAAACGGACGTGCGCGCGCGTGATGTGTTCGCACGGGGTGACAATGCACTCCGAAACGCGGGCCGGCTGGCATGGTCCGAAACCCGTCGCGCGACGGTCGAGCATCGGCTGCCGGCCTGGTACTGGCGCCTGAAGTCGGGGTCGCTCGGCCGCGCCGACGCGCTGGAGCGGGCTGCCCTTATACGTGGCCTGGATGCGCTGTCCGAAGCCTACGGCCGCGGTGCTTTCGGAACGGCAAACGCCCGCGCAAGCCGGCTCGGTTGAGGCGTGCCCCGCGACGGTCAGAGGCCGCCGTCCTGCCGCCGTTCCTCATAGGCGCGGATATGGGCATAGGCCGTTGCCAGCAGGGGCTCATCGATTCCATGGGCGTGTGCCGTCCGCAGAAGGAGACCGAGTATGTGTTCGCCCTCGGTCGGGTTCCCGGCTTCGATGTCCCGCAACATGGACGTCGCGTATTTCGATGCGGGGTCGGAGAAGAGCTTGCGGTAGTTGTCCATGAAGGAATCGCTCGGCGGATAGCCCGCGTGACCTGCCACCCGCGCCGTCGTTTCGAGAAATCTCTGGAATAGTTCGAGCCCCTCTTCGGAGCGGACGATCTGGCCCGCATTGGCGCGCATCAGGCATGTCATCCCCGCCGCGGTGGCGAGGTGGACGAATTTTTCCCACATCTCCTGCATACCGTTTTCCAGGGCGACAGGTTCGAGGCCGGGGGTACCGGAAAACGCGTCCCTCAGTTCGGTGACGCGCGCGCTAAGCCCGCCGGCCTGCTCGCCGAACCGGAGCCAGCGCCAATCGTTCTTATGTTCGATCACGCCGTCGTCACGGCGGACGGCGGAAATCTGCACGGTCCCGGCGAGGACCCGCTCTTCGCCGAAGGCGGCATTCAGCGCTTCCATGTGTCCGATACCGTTGAGGATCGGCAGAACGATGGTGTTTGTACCGACGGCGGGCCGCACGGCCTCGATGGCGTCGTCGAGGTCGTAGGCCTTGCAGGTGACGATCACGACGTCATGGACCGTAGAGAGATTCTGCGCGGTAACGGTCGTGACCGGCGTGGCGATGTCACCGTAGCTGCTGATGACGCGAAGGCCGTCGCGATCGAGGCGTTCCTTCGTTGCGGGACGAACGAGAAACGTGACGTCCTGCCCCGCCTCGCCCAGCCGTCCGCCGAGATATCCGCCGATTGCGCCGGCACCGAGTATCAGGATTTTCATATCGGGTTTCCGTTTCATGGCCGTGCGAGAACAGCGCGACAAGATTTGCCCAAGGTTGCATGATCGCGCGATGAGCGAAACGGCCTGTCGTTCCGCAACGCGTTCCGGAGCCCATGATGAACATCGACGATGTCTCCATCCACCGCCTTTCGATCCCGCTTCGGCGTCCGATCCGCACGTCGGTTCACGATTTCACCCATGCGCACACGGTGCTCGTTGAAATGCACGCGGACGGGGAGACGGGGATCGGATGGTGCTTTGCCTTCGAGGCGGGAAAGGCCGCCGCGCTGGCGGCGCTCGTCGATGACCTGGCTGCCCTGTACGACGGGCAGGATGCCCGTGCGGTGCGCGCCCGGTTCGATGCGGTCTGGAAGGATTTGAACTTCTTCGGCCATATGGGCGCGGCGATGATCGCGGCGTCGGCACTGGACACCGCCTGCTGGGACCTGGCCGCGAAGGCGGCGGACGCGCCGCTTTTCCGGTTCCTGGGGGGTGAACGCACGCGCGTCGAGACATATGCATCGTCCGGCCTGTGGCTCGACCGCTCGGTCGACGAGCTGATCACGGAAGCCGAGGGCTTTATTGCCGACGGTCACCGGGCCATGAAGATGCGCGTCGGCCGGGCCGATTTCATGGCGGACATCGAACGCGTTGCCGCACTTCGCGACGCGGTCGGGCCCGACGTTACGCTGATGGTCGATGCGAACCAGGCCTGGCCCGAATCCACGGCGATCCGCGCCGGGCGCAAGCTGGAGGAACTGGATGTCTTCTGGCTCGAAGAGCCTGTGTTCTACGACGATCTTGAGGGGTGCGCGCGAATTTCAGCGGCCCTGGACATGCGCGTTGCGACCGGCGAGACCTCCTACGGGTCGGCGGCCATGAAGCGTCATCTCGACTTGCGCGTTGCCGATGTCCTGATGCCCGATCTGCAGCGGATGGGCGGGATCACGGAGTATCTGAATACCTGCGCCCTGTGCGCGGCCTACCGCCAGCCGGTCTCGTCGCATCTTTTCACGGAAGCGTCCGCCCATGTGCTGGCGGCGCAATCCCACGCGCTCATGCTGGAGCATATGGAGTGGTGGGAGGAATTGTTCGAGAGCCCGCTGGTCGTGGAGAATGGCGCGGTAATATTGTGTGATCGACCGGGACTGGGGCTCGACCTGTCGAGACCGGCGCTGGATGCGCACGCCGCCTGATGGCTAGCCGGCGAGCTGGGCCGGCGGGGGCGATGCCGCCCGGCCCAGGGCGTCGATGCGCGCCTCCAGGTCGGCCGCGGAGCAGGGCCAGTGGATCGCGGCATCGAAGCCCGGCAGCGATTCCATTTTCTCCATCCGCCCCATGGACGGCGGGATCAGAAGCACCCTGGGATACGGCGCATCGCGAACCAGGCGCAGCATCATCGGTGCCTGCATATCCGATGTGTTGAACGAGGCGAGCAGAAGATCGGGGGTCATGCTCTGCTGGCAGTCGAGAAACTGCTTGCCGCTGTTCATCTCGATCACATTGTGTCCGCGGCTTTCCAGCGCCGCGCGGATCTCCGTGAGGTCGAACTCATGGTCCACCACGGCGACGACCGTCATGCCTGTCCCGCCCGGGGCGGGTCCACCCTCTGCGGACATGGGCCGGGCGTCGCCGCCATGGGCGTTCGCGGACAGCGCGCGATAGAGGCGAATGAGCTGCTGTTCCTTGCGCTCGTTCATCCGGTCCACCTGGCGCAACCGCGACTCGACCGTCACCAGAAGCATCTCGAAGTCGACGGGTTTGGTGAGGTAGTCGTCCGCGCCGAGCCGCTTTCCGGCGATCACGTCCTTCCGATCCGCGAGCGCGGACAGGAAGATGAACGGCACGTCGTCATGTTCCGTGTGATTTTCGCGCAGCGTCGTCAGCAGTTCGAACCCGCTCATATCGGGCATGTTGACGTCGCAGAGTACGAGGTCCGGAGAATGCTCCAGGATTGCCGTGTGGCCGCTTCGCCCGTTGGCCGCCTGAACCACTTCGTATCCCGCGTCGGCAAGCTCTTCGACGATGTCTTCGCGAAGGACCGCTTCGTCTTCGATGCAAAGGATTTTCGTCATGGCAGTTCCCCTGCGGCCGGCTGTGTCACGCGGCCGCGCTGGTTTTTTCCCAAGGCCGGTCCTGGCCGGTTTGCAGCGGCCGACCGACCGGAAGTGTGACGCTGAATGTGGTGCCGACCCCGACTTCGCTTTCGACGTCGATGTTGCCGCCGTGCATGACGACGAGATCGCGTGCGAGATTGAGACCAATGCCGGTCCCCGGAATGCCTTCCGACGTCGACGCGCGGAAGAACCGGTCGAACAATCTGGACAGATCGGCCTTGGGTATGCCGACGCCGTTGTCGGCCACCTCGATTCGGACATGGCCGTCCGGCGTGGCGGAGCCCGCAATCGAAATATCGGGGTGCTCGGGCGAATACTTGACCGCGTTGCTGATGAGGTTCGTGAAGACCTGATCGAGCAGTGAGGGGTCGCCATCGACCCGCGGCGGCAGGTCTTCGAGATCGATGTCGAGCGACAGTGTTTCGCAAAGCTCGCTCTGGCGCTCGCACACGGCTTCGAGCAGGGCGCGAAGATCGACCGGTTTGCTCTTCATCTGAATCCGGCCCTCATCGAGACGTGACGCCGACAGCGTGCTCTCGATCAGGTCCAGCATCCGGGCGACCGCGCCCCGTATGCGCGATGTCCGTTTGGCGAGTTCTTCCGGCGCGAGATCGTCAAGCCTGCGCTCGATGCGCTGGGCGGCCCCGTCGATGATCGCCAGCGGGGTCCGGAACTCGTGTGACGCCACGGATATGAACTTTCGTTGAAGCGCGCTGAATTCCTTTTCGTTTTGAAGCGCGGTCTCGAGCTGTGCCGCCTTTTCGCGCACTTCCGCAGTGCGCGAACGGACAAGTTCCTCCAGCCGGTCGCGATGATCGCTCAGTTCATCCTGGGTCTGGCGCAGTTGCGCGATGCGCGATTGCAGCTGGCGTTCCTTTTCCAGGAGTTCGGCTTCCGCCCTTTTTCGCTCGCTGATGTCGCGGGCGATAACCGCCACGCCCCGCGTTGTGCCATCGTCCTCTCGCACGATGGAAAAGCGCAGCGACACCTCGATGAGGCTGCCGTCCTTGCGTTGGCGGACGGTTTCGTGAGGCGGCAGTTGCTCGCCGGCGAGACAACGCCGCAGCAGGCTCGCGGTTTCGTTCTCGTACCCGTCCGGCGCCACGCAGGAAATGCTCTGGCCCATGATCTCGTGGGACTCAAACCCATAGAGGCGCTCGGCGCCGCTGTTCCAGCTCGTGACGATCCCCGCTTCCGTCAGGGTGAGGATGGAATCCGCCGATTGTTCGACGATCGCCGCCAGTTCCCCGAGCTTGGTTTCTGCGCGGCGTCGTTCCGAAATTTCCGCCTGAAGCGGGCGCGTCAGAGCGCGCATGAGGAAATAGCCCGAAAGGCTGGCGATCAGCGTTGACGCGATAATCGAAGCAATCGCGACCCACCTGGTTCGTTCCAGTTCGAGAACCCTGTTGTCGAGAATGCGGAACAACTCCGGCACGATCTCGTCGAACAACGCAAAGGTTGCCGCAATGGACGACGAGCCGAGCTCGAAAATCCGGTCCGGCGTGCCGCGCAGTTCGCCGGACGCCAGCATGGCGTGGAATGCGTTGGTGTCGCGTTCGAATGTCTCGAACTTGGATGCGAGGTTCCGCGCGATGTCCGGGTCTTCCGCGACCGCCACATTGTACCCGTAGAACAGATTGTCGTGTGCAAGCGTGAGGGCCCAGTCGTCGACGCTCAGCCGATTGCTCTCCTGTCGCGTGATCGGGTTGCCGTGCGAGACGATGTTCACCGCCCGGGTTCGTGCCGAGTTCAACTGGGCCACCATGCGCGGGAGTTCATGGATGATGAGCCGCGTGAGATGGGTCGTATCGAGCGAGGCGTCGAGTTCGAGGTTGGCCGTGTTGCCGACATGGCGGAACAGCGTCACGAGCTTCTCCTGGATCGAACCGTTCTTCGTGAGAACATCGTATGAAACGTTCCCATGCCGGGTGTGGTCGACGCCGTCCCAGTCACGGTGCAATTCTTCCAGCCGGTGCAGAAGTTCGAACGGGTCTCCTTCGGACAGGGCGCGCGAGACGATTCGATCGATGGTGTCGTCGATCTGCGTGATCGTCGCCTGCAGTTCGCGCGACGGGGGCCGGTTGTTCGAAGGCGGGAGGCTGTCCATGCGCTGATGCAGCGCGGCGTGTCGCGGGATGAGTTCGAGCAACTGACGAAGATCCACAAGATACTCGATCCCGGCGATCTCGGTCTCGGCGACCCGGATCTGCGTATTGCGTTCCTCGACGAGGATCAGAACGAAGACAAACAGGGGCAGGAGCAGCGTCATCGACGCGAGCAGAAGCCTGGAAGCCAGGCTCGACCTGAGATGTTCCCGTGAACCCATCTTTCCGGCCCTCATGTCCCGCCGGCCATTGGCGGGATTGCGCATCGAGTGTTGCGGGCGGAGGTTAAGCCGTTCTTAATTCGGGACGGGTTTCGTTCGCGATTACGTGATCGCGGTTATTCGGCGAGCCAGTCCTGCCAGGCGCGCCAATCGGTCAGAAGTCCGGAAATCAGGGCGTATCCGTCCCCCACGGCGTGGACGCCATCACAATCGCGTTGATGTTGCGCCCATGCGGGGTCGCCGCCGAGTTTCTCGAACAGGTCGAGATAGGGGATACCGAGCTCGCCACAAAGTTGGGCGTAGCGCGCGCTCAACGACGCGGTGCGATCGTTGTTGAAGTGGTAGGCGATGCCGTTCGGAAACACATAGGGCTGCATCTCGTCGATGGTGGGGATGGGGCCGAGCATGAGGGTCGGCAACCAGTCGCGGGCGGCCGAGAGTATCTCGCGTGCATTCGCGACGGAGCGTTCCTCCGGCACCCGCACGCCGACACCCATTTCCTCCGCCGCGTCGTTGACGCCAAAAGAGAACACCAGCCGGCCGTTCACATGATCGGGCAGGCGCGGCGCGCATTCGTTGCGCCACCGCGGGAGGATCATATCGGTCGTGTCGCCGCGCACGCCCATGTTGTAGAGCGTCAGGTCATGACCGCGCGCCGTTTCCGCGACACAGGCCCGTCCCGGCCAGCCGAGGAAGTCCGTATCGCCGCTGCCGACCGTGATGCTGTCGCCCACGAAACAAATGCGCAGAGTAGCCATCGTTCTGATTCCCCCGAGGTCCGTTTCCTACTTGTCCGCCTGTGCGGCGCCACTGGCGCCACGGGCTTTCTTCTGTTGATTCCTACCCGCCGGCTTACGCGGCGCCACTGGCGCCACGGATTTTCTTCTGTCGATTCCTACCCGCCGGCTTACGCGGCGCCACTGGCGCCACGGTCCGGCGGGTAGCCTGCAGTTGATTTTTGCATTCATCGGCTCGCGGGGATAGCGTGCACGAAATTCAGGATCACGATGATGCGCCCGCCCGGCACCGCCCGGCGGGCGCTTTCTTTTCGGGAAAGGGATGCCCCCATGGCACGAGACGAAGTTTTGAAACAGGCGATACGGAATTGTTTGCCGGCGCTTGCCGGAATCGCCGTGACGGTGTGCGGACCGGCGCCGGCCGACGGGTCCGGTCTTGCGCAGGCGGGCTGCGGCCAGCGCGCCGCGATGGTCGATCGCCTGTCGGAGGATTTCGGTGAACATCCCACGGCGTTCGGACTTGCCGATTTCGGGCACGTCGTCGAAGTGCTCGTGTCGGCCGACGGCGGGACATGGACCATCCTGGTGACCCGTTCCGACGGTGTGAGCTGCATTGCGGCGGCGGGCCGTCACTGGCAGGAGCCGGCGAAAAAAGAGATTCCCGGGCGCCAGAGCTGAGACCGGGCGTCCACCTGCACTTCGATTTTGCCGTTTCGGTTGCGTCCCGCTAGGGTGCACGAAATTCAGGATCACATGATTGCGCCCGCCCGGCACCGCCCGGCGGGCTTTTTGATGAGCAGGAGGCGGCGATGGCGCGAGGCAGGCCTGTCAGCGCGGCGAAGCGCCGAAAGTTCCTGGAGTGCCTTCAGGAATGCGGACAGATCGCTGAATCGTACAGGAGCGCGGGCATCCCCTGTTCCACCCTTTACCGCTTGCGGCAGCTCGATCCGGCGTTCGCCCGGGCCTGGGACGAGTCGCTCGAAATCGGCCTCGACCGGCTGGAAGACGAGGCCATCCGCCGTGCGCTGACGGGAATTGAGCATCCTGTTTTCTATCAGGGCCGTGAGGTGGGAAGCGTGCGCAGGTATTCGGACGGCCTGCTGACGTTCATGCTCAAGAGACGGCGGCCCGAACGGTATCGCGATCGCTTCGACCTGGAGGCAAGCGACGATATCAAGCGACTTCTGGAAGCGGTTGCCGACGGCAGCCCCGACGAGTTCGAAACCGGTGACTGAACCGATATTCACCCATGCCGCCAGCCATTTTTCGGTCCCTGCGTGGCGGCTGAACCATCTCTACTGGATTCGCGATGCCCGTGGGCGCCGGGTTCGCTTTCGCATGAACCGCGCGCAACGGACCCTCTTCGACAACCGGCACAGCGCGAATATCGTCCTCAAGGCGCGCCAGCTCGGCATGACCACGTTTATCCAGTTGCTGATGCTGGATGCGTGCCTGTTCAACCCGAACCAGACAGCCGGAACGGTGGCGCATACGCTGCATGACGCGGAGACGATCTTCCGCGACAAGGTGCGCTATCCCTACGAGCATCTGCCGGACGAACTCAAACTTTGTCTGCCGACTGTCAGCGATTCAGCGCGTGAACTGTCGTTCGCGAACGGGTCGAGCCTGCGGGTCGGCACCAGCCTTCGGTCCGGGACGTACCAGTACCTGCATATCTCCGAACACGGCGCGATCTGCGCGCGCCATCCGGGCAAGGCGGCCGAGATCCGCGCCGGCGCGCTGAACACCGTTCATCCCGGCCAGACCATTTTCATCGAATCGACCGCGGAGGGCCGTGACGGCGATTTTCACGATTTCTGCCAGGCGGCGCGCCGCCGTGCCGCGGAGGGCCTGCCGCTGACCGACCTGGATTTCCGGTTTCACTTTTTCCCCTGGTGGGAAAACCCGGGCTATGCGCTGCCGCCCGGGCGCGTGCGCCTCACGCCGTCGGCCGAGCGCTATTTCGACAAGCTGGAAGCGGACGGGGTCCGGCTCACCGGGGCGCAGAAAGCCTGGTACGCGAAGAAAGCCGAACAGCAGGGGGATCGAATGATGCGCGAGTTTCCCTCAACGCCGGACGAGGCGTTCGCGGCGTCCATCGAGGGGGCGTATTTCGCCCGGGAGATGGCGCAGGTGCGTGCGGAGGGGCGCATCTGCACGGTGCCGCACGAGCCGGGACTGCCCGTGAACACGTTCTGGGACCTGGGGATCAACGACAATTGCGCGATCTGGTTTCACCAGCGCGCCGGCCGCGAGGACCGGTTCATCGACTACCTGGAGGCGAGCGGGGAGGGGCTGCCGCACTATGTGCGCCTGTTGCGCGACAAGCCCTATACATACGGAACGCACTTCCTGCCGCACGATGTGGAAGTGCGCGAGCTCGGCACCGGGTTGTCGAGACGGCGGATGCTGGAAGACCTGGGCGTGCGGCCGATCCGCACCGTGCCGCGAACGACGGATATCGGTGTCGATATCCAGGCCGCGCGGAACGCGCTGGCGCGCTGCTGGTTCGATGGGCGGCGGTGCGGGGCGGGCCTGAAACATCTCGATTCCTATCGCCGCGAATGGGACGACCGGGCCGGGGTCTGGAAGGATCGCCCGCGCCACGATGCCGCGTCGCACGGGGCGGACGCGTTCCGCATGTTCGCGGTGGGCTTCCGGCCGGAGCCGAGCCTGTTTCCCGAGACCGTCGGCATGGACTGGGATCCGCTACAGGGGTGAGGCCGGTGTCGGTGACGTCGGGTGCACAAGTGAATATGTTGCTGCACGGGCTGTCGAGGCGCTTCTGGAGCCGAGAAACTCCGACCGAAAATAGGACAGGCCTATAAAGCCACATTTGTCATGGCCGGACATGGTCCGGTCATCCCCGTCTGTGGGACTGGAATTGGGCGCTCGCCACATCCCATAATCGTCGCCGCCATGAACGACCACAAGTTTCCCGCCTATACGGAGCGCGAGCGCGCTGCCGACCGGTGGGTGCATCGTGCCGGACTGACGTTCGCGCCGGTGGCCGTGACGGTGCTTCTCGGTGCGGCGGCACTGCTGCGCGACGGGGCGACCGTCGCGGTGCTGGCCGTCTACGGCGCGGGCCTGCTGGCCATGATCGGCTGTTCGGCCTGGTACAATCTGGAAACCCGGCCCGCCCGGCGCGAGGTGGTCCGGCGGCTCGACCATGCGGCAATCTACCTGATGATCGCGGGCACCTACACGCCGTTCGCGGTCCGCGCGCTCCCGGAACGCGAGGGCGCGATCCTGCTGGCCGTCGTGTGGGCCGTGGCGCTGGCGGGTGCGGCCCTGAAGCTCGCCGCGCCGCGCCGGTTCGAGACGCTCGGCGTCGTCGCCTATCTCGCGCTGGGCTGGTCGATCGTGCCGCTCGCCCGGCCGCTGTTCGACTCCGTTCCGGTGCTGAGTTTTGCGCTGCTGATGGCGGGCGGCGTGATCTATACCGCCGGTGTCGGCGTCCACCTGTGGCGCGCGCTGCCCTACCAGAACGCGGCCTGGCACGCTCTGGTGCTCGTCGCCGCGGCCTGTCACTACGCGGCGGTGGCGGACACCGCGCTGTTCGCCGGCTGACCCCGGGTCAGAACGTCTGCGCGCCCTCCAGCGCGGCGAGGCCGGCGTTGGCGCAGATGCGGTCCTGCTCGCCGGTGCCCGAGCCGATGCCGACCCCGCCGATGCACCGGCCGTCGACGATGATCGGCAGCCCGCCCGGCAGGTTGATGCGCTTGCCCTGGGTGGCGATGGCGAGGCGGAGGTCCACGCCCTCGGCGATCTCTCCGGTCGGCCCCCGGTAGATGGCCGCCGTGACGGCCTTGGCGATGGCCGTGTCGTTGGAGAGCGCGAACGCGCCGTCCATGCGCATGAACACGATCAGGTGGCCGCCGTCATCGACCACGGCGATACACTGGGGCTGGCCGATCTCGACCGCTTTGGCGGCGGCGGCGCGGACGATCTTGCGCGCGCCGGCTTCGGTGAGTTTGGCGTGGGGTTTGATGTCGTCGGACATGGGATCCTCGTTGCGTTTGTTGTCTGGTTCAGTCTCGCGTGGGCTGGCCGTTGCGGTAGAACTCCAGCCGTTCGAGCAGGTCGACCAGGTCGTCCGTTCGGCCCTGCTGGCGCAGCAGGCCGAAAAGCTCGCGCTCCGACATCGCCATGTCGGCGCCGTTGGTCTCGCGCTTGAGGAAGTCGATCGCGCGTTCGATGGCAACCACGGCCTGACGGTACTCGCCCGCTTCGGCGTGGGCGGCGGCGAGGGTCGAGAGGATTTTTGACGTCGTTCGCTGCCTGAGAGCCGCATTGGCCCATCGGATGGCCCGGGTGCCGTCCCGCACCTGGATGTCGGGCGATGTCGACAGGATCCAGGCGAGCGACGTCATGCCCTCGACCAAACCGCGGGTGGCGGCTTTCCTGTACCAGTCCGCCGCCTGAGCGTCGGACTTCTCGACGCCGCGGCCGAATTCATAGGCGATGCCGATGTTGTACATCGCCCGGGCGTCGGTGCGCGCGGCGGCGCGCCGGTAGTAGACGAGCGCCAGCGAGTAGTTCCGGCTGACGCCCTTGCCCTGGGCGTACATCGTGCCGAGGTTGTTCATGGACTTGACGTGACCCTGGTCCGCCAGCCGCGTCCAAATGGCGGCGGCACGCTCGTACTCCCCGCGGACGTAGGCCTCGTACCCGCGACGGAACTCCTCCGCCTGGACCCGGTTGGTTTCCGGCGGGCTGAGGGGCGACCGGGCACCGGGTGGCAGCGGCTGGCGCGTTTGCGCCAGCGCCGCGCTTTCGAACAGGCCGGCGACCGCGAGGGTGGCAGCCAGCAGGATTCCGGCGCGCCGGGCGAAGGAAAGCATCCGGCCTCTCACAGCGCGCCGCGTTCGTGGCGGCGGCTTGCCGCGCTGCCGCGGACCGCGCCGATCGCCAGGATCATGGCGAACACATGCACCGCCAGTTGCGGGCCCGGTTCCGGGACGCGGGCGAGCAGCAGCAGGGTGTCGAGGACGAGCACGACCAGCAGCGTCCAGGCCGCGACGCGCGAGCCGCGCCAGCAATAGGTGCCGAGCGCGCCGTAGAGCAGCGCGAGGAAAAGCTGGATCGTGGCGGGGATGAGCGCGTCGCCGCTGATCCGCGATTGTTCGGGGACGATCAGGATGATCAGCACGGCGCCGAGCAGGAAATGCACCGCGACCATGATCCAGCCCGCGCCGCCGCCGTTGCGCATGGCGCGCGCCGCGGCCTCCGGCGTGCCGGTGCGCGGATAGAAGACCTGTTGCAGCCCGGCGGCGATTTTCCTGCCCGTTTCCATGGCGGCATCCAAACATTCGCGCCGCGCGCGCGCCACCGGGAAATTGTTCGTTCAAACCCGATCAGACGAAAGGCGATCCGCCCATGAGCGCGATTTTCTCGAAACCGTCACCGCCCGCCCTGCCGCCCCTGCCGCCACCCCCCGAGCCGGCCGACCCGGACGTGGAGGCGGCGCGCAAGCGCGCGCTGGCGGCCGCGCGGAACGCCAAGGGCCGGGCGGCCACGATCCTGACCGGCGGACAGGGCCTGAGCGGCGATGCGCCGGTGAACAAGAAAACCCTGCTGGGAGCATGAGACGATGAGCACACCGATCAAGATCACCGCGCCGGGCGTCTACCTGGAAGCGACGACGTCCGCGGGAGACCGGGTCGCGCTGCCGGAACGCGGCGCGGGCGCGCAGGTGCTGGCCTACAACGACAGCGCGAGCCTGGCGTTCGTCACGTTCGGGGACGCAACGGTCGCCGCGACGGCGGGCACGAGCGCGCCGGACATCCCGCTGCCGCCGGGCGCCATGCTGGCCCTGACGCGCCCGCCCGCCGCGACCCATGTGTCGGGCATCACCAACGCCGACACGGCCGACCTCTATTTCGTCGCCGGGGAGGGCAGCTGAGATGGGACTGAAAGCGGTGAGCCGCACGATCGCAGGCGCGGCGGACTATGAGGTGGGGACCTGGGTGCCGAAATTGGAGGGAACGACGGTGGCGGGGAGCCATACGTATGCCATTCAAGCAGGAAGGTTTGTAAGGCTGGGTCCGCTCGTTTGGGTGGTTGGAGCTATTAATCTATCCAACTTCGACCCTTCAACATCCGGATTTATCCGTCTCACCGGTCTGCCGCATGTGGTTTCGTCAATTGTCGGCCTGTCATCGACAATGGCTGTTGGCAATTTTCGTAACATCGACCTGAATGTGTCTGCTGGATACTACTTTCCAATAATCGAAGCGCAGCAGGGGGATTCCCACTGCACGATCAGCGAGAGTGGGGATGGGGTTAGTCCATCTGCCCTCACGGAAGCTGATTTTTCAAGCGCTTCAGCGCTTCGAGTGGTCGGAAGCTATACTACCGATCTAGACTAGTTCCTCGGTAGGAGATCGCTACCTGCATAGCGCGCTTCGACAATTTTTCGAAGATCAGATACCCATTCCAAGTCGGTTGCTGCCAAGTTTGTCTGCTCGAACTTGTCGACCTCCAAGTCAAACGCCATTTCAAATTCCTGTTCGGGCATGACCACATATTTTTTGGTGCGGGTTCGAATCCCTACGGCACCATAAACCGAAAGAGGATACTCGTAGAAGAAATGGTCCCGAGTGTTCACCGGGTCGAGGAGTCCAATCCCATCGCTGTTGTGGGCCCAGCCAAGAGCTCCGTAGATTGTGGGCGCCACATCGATATTGAGCGCGATCTTGTTGACTTTGCCGCGTAGGCCAGGCGCATGAACCACAAAGGGAATCCGTATAGATTCCTCGTTTGCGAGCCATTTCCCTGGTCTACCGTGTTCACCAAGGAAGAAGCCGTTGTCCGACAGAAATACGACTAACGTATTTTCGAGATCAACTTCGGCAAGGATTCGAGAGATCGCCGTATCCATACCAGAAATTAGGCCGAAGTACCCCTCAACGAATCTTTGGTAGCGTTCGGGTGTGGCGAGTTGCCTTTCAAAAATTGCTTCCGCATGCGGATCCGTAATGCGTGCCGGGAATCCAGCATTGTAGACCTCACTAAACGAGGGTGGCTTGTCGAACTTTGTCCCTTTGTAGAGGTCTCTAAACTGCGGTGCCGCCGGTGCCGGGTCGTCCCCAGCCTCTGCGTGCGGTGCCCAGAAGCCCACCGTCAGGCAATAGGGACTCTTGCTGTTTTGCACAAAGCTGATCGCACGATCAGCTAGGTGCTCTGTCAGATGTTTCCGGCCAGCTGCTACGTACTGTCCAGCGCCTTGGAATCCGTCATATGTATCGAAGTTGTTAGGTGGTGCGCCGCCGAGGCCCCACTTGCCAATGTATCCGGTCCTGTAGCCCGCGTTTTGCAAGCGCCCATGGTAAGACGTATCCCATTGCCTTTGCGTAAGAGAGGTTTGGAAATCGACGTTTTTATGCCGTGAAGCATACTGTCCGAGCATAATGCTCGCACGGCTTGTAGGGCAGACAGATGTTGTCACGAAGGCTTCAGGGAAATAGTTGCCGTTCCGGGCTAGACGGTCGAGGGTGGGTGTCTCAATAATTTTGTCCCCTGCAACCCCAAGCAAATCTGCTCGCATGTCGTCGGCGATCAGAACCAGCACATTTGGCTTGTCGTTTGCAAAAGTCGGGAGCGGGAGCAGGCTAGCCCCAGCAGCAGCAAGAAATTCGCGTCGTTTCATTCTTGCGTGGTCTCAAGCGCTTTCATGGCGTTCAGCAATGTATCAGACTCACACACCGTCTGCCCAATCACGTCCGCTGCCATCCGTGAGCCGGCTTCGTTGAAGTGCACGGCGTCGAACATCAGCGCCGGTAACGGCGGGATGGCCGCTGCGAGGTCGATGACCGGCACGTCGAGCCTTGCGGCGGTGTCGCGGATGGTCCGGTTCATGGCGTCGAAACCGGCGGTGAAAGTCTCGTAGTCGTCGATGGCGAAGACCTTGCGGTCGATGAACTCGTGGATGGTTTTCGACGCGGTGTCGAGGGAGTCCGGCCAGCGGTCCGGCATGGTCATGAGCACGGGCCGGACGTTCCAGGCGCGCGCGGCGTGGATGAAGGATTCCAGACTGCTGGCGAAGTCGCGGAGGATGCGGCCGGTCTCGATCGGTTTGGGGGTTGCCCAGCGGGGCGCCTGCGGGTCGGTGGTTGCCGGCGGCGCATCCCGAAAGCGGTGGGCAATGAAGTTCGCCGTGCGCGGCAGCAGCAGGTTGGCCAGCCGGTCGAACTTCGAGCGTGGCGCGCCGGGTACGGTCGGGAAGGTCGTCAGCAGCGAGCGGTCCGGGTGGTCGTTCCAGTACGAGCCCTCGTGGTGGAGCATCGCGTAGTCGTTGATGTTGTGCATCATCACCGCGATGTCCGGCCGGGCCGGCACGACCGTGTTCAGGAAAATGTTGAGCGAGTGCATCGACGTGATGCCGCTGCGCCCGGCGTTGATGGTGTTGACCGACCTGCCGGTGCAGGCCTCCAGCCGGCGCCCCGCGAGGTGCGGGAACCGCGCGTCGGCCGGCATCAGGAAATTCTCCGTCGTCGAGCCGCCGAGAAACGCCACGGTGATCTCGGCGTTTTCGTGAATGCGGCCGGGCTCGATGAAGCCGTCGCCGTCCGTCTCGATCACATAGTCCCGGCTTTCCAGGCCCTCGGTGCGCGCATCCAGGGTTTCGCGGTCGGGCTTCCAGCTCAGCTTCCGGTCGGGCGGGTACAGCGGCAGCCGGATGGCGCGGCGCACCTCGCCGCCCTCGACGATGAAATAGCTCTGGCCCGCGGGCAGGAATCGCAGCGCCAGCTCGAACCCGACCAGCAGCACGGCCGCGATGGCGGTGCCGACGGCAAGGCTCGCCGCCAGATTTCGCAGAAGCTTCAACACGCCATCTGATTAGCACCGCGCCCGCGCGGTCCGACACCCTTTTACATTCGAAGGACGACGCCCATGGCCGAGACGGTTTCCGGGAACGCGGAGGATATCCTCCGCCAGTGGGAGGATGTGGCCGCGCGCCGCCAGACCTTCCAGTCGGTGTGGCAGGAGATCGCCGACAACCTGCTCGGCCGGCGCGATTTCACGACGCAGGCCACGCCGGGCCGCAAGCGGATGGCGCGCATCTACGACACGACGGGCCTGCAGGCCGCCGACCTGCTGGCCGCCGCGCTGCATTCGTTCCTGACCAATCCGGCGCTGCGCTGGTTCTCGCTGCGCGCGGAAGACCCGGACCTGGCCGACGACGAGGAGGTGGCCGACTGGCTGAGTTCTGTCGAGGACGCGATGTACGCCGCGTTCAACGCGCCCGACGCGAACTTCGCGCCGCAGATCCACGAGGTGTATCTGGATCAGGTCGCTTTCGGCACGGCGGCGCTCTATATCGGCGACCGGCCGGGCAGGGGGTTGCTGTTCTCCGCCCGCCCGCTCGGCGAGATCCATGTCGCGGAGAGCGCCGAGGGCCGGGTCGATACCGTGTTCCGCAGGTTCGCGTTCACCGCCCGGCAGGCGCAGCAGGTGTGGGGCGACGGCGCGGGGCGCGCGGTGGCCGAGGCGCTGGCCGCGAACAAGGGCGAGCGCAGCTTCGAATTCCTGCACTGCGTGAAGCCGATGCCGCCGGACGCGGCGGGCCATGCGGGCTTCGCGTTCGCGTCCTACTATGTGAGCCTCGCCGACAAGGCCGTGATTGCGAGCGGCGGCTATCACGAGATGCCCTACATGGTGCCGCGCTGGTCGAAGGATTCCGGCGAGGTGTACGGCCGCGCGCCCGGATGGAACGCGCTGCCGGACCAGAAGATGCTCAACGAGATGAGCAAGACCACGCTGAAGGCGGCGCAGAAGGCGGTGGACCCGCCGCTGCTGGTCGCCGACGACGGGGTGGTGATGCCGCTGCGCACCCATCCGGGCGGGATCAACGTGGTGCGCGCGGGCGCGCTGGCGGCCGACCCGCTGCGCCCGCTGCCGGTCGCACCGCGCATCGATATCGGGCTGGAAATGATGGAACAGCGCCGCGACGCGATCCGGGGCGCGTTCCACTACAACCTGCTGCAGCTTTTCCAGGATCCTCGGATGACCGCGACCCAGGTGCTGCAGCTCGTGCAGGAGATGCAGCGGCTGATGGGCCCGATGCTCGGCCGCCAGCAGGCCGAGCTGCTGGAGCCGATGATCGAGCGGGTCTACGGCATCCTGCTTCGTGCCGGCGCGCTGCCGCCGCTGCCCGACGCGCTGGCCGATGCACTGGGCGGCCTGTCGATCCGCATCGACCATGTCTCGCCGATCGCGCGCGCCCAGAAGGCGGGCGACGCCCAGGCGATCCTGCGCACCCTGGAGGCCGCGCAGGCGATGGCGAGCCTCGACCCGCAGGTGACTGACCTGATCGACCCGGACGCGGGCATGCGCCTGATCGCGGAGGCGAACGGCGTGCCGGCGAAAGCCCTGCGCGGGCCGGAACGGCTGGCGGCCATTCGGATGGAGCGGGCGGACGCCGCGCAACGGGCGACGGCGGCCCAGGGCGCGATGGGCGTGGCGGAAAGCCTGCAAAAGATCGCACCCGGGCTGGAAGGCGCGCTGGCCGGGGTCGGCGACGCCGATGATCTGCCGCCCGCAGCGGAAGCACTCCCACCGGAGGATGCGCCATGATCGTCGTGCGACGGGAAGACGTGGCGCCGGGCGGACGCTACGCGGGCGGCCGGTTTGCGCCGCCGGTGCCCGACGACGAACCGCGTCCGCGCGCCGTCCCGTCGGCGCGGGAATTCCGCGAACGGGCATACCAGCGCATCCAGGACGAGGGCTACCTGCGCGCCCAGCGCCAGGCCGACCCGCAGGCCGCCGCGGCCCTGGCGACGGCGGATGTCGTTGACGGGTTCGTCGCGCAACTCACGCCGATCCTGGCGGGATTTGCGCCGCAACAGGAATTGCCCGCGCCCGACGCAGACGAGCCTGCCACGCACTTGCCGTCGGTTCTCGGAGATGCGGGGCTTGCACCGGAGACCGACCGGTTGCCCGGCGATGGTCTTGGCGCGACACAGTTTGACGAAGGCGAGGTCGATGTCGCTGGCCTCCCGTGGCTTCTCCCGGCGGCGTTGTTGGCGCTGCGCCTGCTCGTCCGGACGCCGAAGAGGAACCTGCCGACACGTGCACCGCAGCCGCGCGTACCGACACCGTGGCCGGCCGAACCGACACCACCGGCGCCGAGAGCGCCGGCGAAGCCCGACCGGCCGCTGGCGCAAAACGCGGACCAGGTTACGGAACCGCTCCGCGACGCGTTGCGCGAAGATCGTCTGCACGAAGATGACCCCTCGCAGGAGCTTGTCCGAAAAACGATCCGTGACCGAGTGGCCGAAAAATTTCAACGAACGACTGGAGACAAGATCGAGATTGACCTCGAGGAGATCGGACTTCCTTCGAATCCTAGGCGCGTCATTCGAGAGTTCGCGGACCTCTGGCGGAACGGTGAACTGGCCGAGCTCGGCCCGCAGGATATGAAGGTTCAACTCAATCTTGGGCGCGTGAATACCGAGGTCGCTGAAAGGATTGAAAGCGAGACGGGCAGAGATGTGGCGGATTTCATGCACGTGATCGAGAGTGACAAGCTTCAACACGCTCTCAAGTCGCACGGCCCTGATAACGAGGTGCAAGAAGATCACATTCCGATCGACGAGGATTCGATTTCCTTGTATCTGCAGATTGTTTCAGATCCCGAAAATTTCATCCGCTCTCGCCTGAGGGCAAACGGCACACTGAGTATCGAGTATGAAAAAGTGCTCGACGGAAGGCATATCTTTGTCGAACTCGTTGGATCGAAGCGAGGCACGCTATCGTTCAAGACGCACTGGATCGAAAAAGAATAAGGACCCGGAAGCCAGTCCCCATGCGCCTTTCGGCACCCGGGGGTTACGCCCGAAACGTCTGACCGCCTTCCGTATGGCCGATGTCTCTATCGAGACCCCGACCAGACGTCCGAAACGTACGTAGCAACTTCCACGCGTCCGATGCGCTCAAACAAGCGCCTGGGACAGACGTCCGAAACGACGCGGCGCGAGCAATGCTATTGGCGTGTTTCGGCTCCGTCAAAACCGAGCGCAGGTTCGTGCGATGTACTTGAGTTCGCACCCTTCCGCCGTACCCCAATAACAACGACCGTAGGAGGACGCGCCATGATCGTCGTGCGGCGGGAAGACGTGGCGCCGGGCGGACGCTATGCGGGCGGCCGGTTTGCGCCGCCGGTGCCCGACGACGAACCGCGTCCGCGCCCCGCTCCGTCGCCGCGGGAGCTGCGCGAACGGGCGTACCAGCGCATCCAGGACGAGGGCTACCTGCGCGCCCAGCGCCAGGCCGACCCGCAGGCCGCCGCGGCGCTGGCGGCGGCGGATGCGATGGACGGGTTCGTCGCGCAGCTCACGCCGATCCTGGCGGGATTTACGCCGCAACAGGATGTGGCCGAGCCCGACGCAGACGAGTCTGCCACGCGCTCGCCGTTGGCTCTCGGGG
This sequence comes from Alphaproteobacteria bacterium, assembly GCA_965222215.1. Classification (GTDB taxonomy): domain Bacteria; phylum Pseudomonadota; class Alphaproteobacteria; order UBA6615; family UBA6615; genus JABJAG01. Next base: position 747,784 of record OZ244931.1, read on the forward strand.
ATGCGGGACTTGGGCCGGATGTCGCGCGATTGCACAGGGATCGGCTTGGCGGGGCTCAGCCTGACGAAGGCGAGGTCGAGGTGGCGGGCCTTCAGTGGCTCGTACCGGCGTTGTTGGCGCTGCGCCTGCTCACCCGGGCACCGAAGAAGAACTTGCCGTCGCGCGCGCCGCAGCCGCGCGCACCGGCTCCGCGGCCGGCGTAACCGAAGCCAACTACACCGAGAGCGCCAGCGAAGCTTGACCGGCCGCTGACGCGGAACCCGGACCAGGTTACGGAGCCGCTCCGCGACGGGCTGCACGAAGACCCGGCGCCGTTCGAGCCCGGCGAGGAACATGCTAACGCGCCGGAGATCGTGCTGCCGGACATCTCGGAGGTGCCTGATCCGGGTAACATGCTGCTGAAAGAGGAGTTCGACGAGATGCCTGAGACCGGACTCGTCGACCCCAACCGGATCAGGACGACGCAGATATTCGCCGATGAGGCGTTCAAACCGGAATCGGGTACGTCGGAGCGAAAGCTGGTAGTCGATCTGATCGCCGATCTTAAATCAGGGCGTGTTCGGCCCGAGGATGTAGAGCCGATTGACCTTGTTGTTGTGGGTGGAAAGGTGTGGACGTTGGGTCATCGTCGGCTCGTGGCTGCACGAGAGGCTGGAAAGCTCGTTCGATATCGGAAACGATTGTCGAATAGAGGTTTGAAGGACTACCGACGGAAGATGCGATCCAAAACAGACGGGCTGTCGATTGATATTCGAAAAGGAGTAGTACGGTGAAAGAGGACGACCCTTGGCCGTTCGATAAGAGCGAAGCGCTTCTCGAGGACCTGGATACGAGGGAGAAGTTCGCGAAATTTCTCTATGCGTTTGCCGACGATCTGAGAAAGGATGACGAACACCGCGAACTCATCTTGTACGGCGTGATGAGCACGCTTGCCGACGAGATTTTGTATCACGATGCACCGTCCGACGAGGCTTCCTGGCGGTATATCGCGGACATGCTTATAAGCGCGGCTGTAAATACGTAACGACCTGGACCTTCGGAACAGGCTCGTACCGCATCGAAACACTCTGTGTGTCGTGAACACCGCTAAAATCTGAAGGCCCGGTGGCTCAACCACTGGATCGGGCGGGACGTTTGCCGATGGTGACGGGTCGATTGGGCGCCAAACAACGAGCGTGCAGAGTCGGCGTTCCGTGCCCGAGTTTGCTTTTCTTCAAGGATTTCCGGATAGCCCGTTCGAGCATAAGAACGCTCCGCGCGGGTCCGGTGCTTTGCCCGAAAGCCGGGCCGCCCGACGCGGGCGTAAAACGAGAGACGGGTCCTCCCTGCGCCCGCAGGCGGGCTTCGGAAGGCAGGCCCCGCGAACGCTTCGGTGTTTGTGGGCCGGCCCTCCGTAGCGCCGCCAGGCGCGAAGGAGGGCAGCCCTTCGTCAGAACCCCTGAAAACCAACCACTGATGGAGGACGGATATGTCCGTCGAGATCACTGCTGCCTTCCGGCAGGAGTACAAGAGTGGCATCGAGATGCTCGTCCAGCAGATGAGCTCGCAGATGCGAAAAGCCGTGCGCGAGGAATCGATTTCCTCCAAGCGCGCCTTCTTCGACCAGGTGGGCGCCGTCGCGGCCACCGAGGCGACCGAGCGGCACGGCGACACCCAGTATGTGAGCACGCCCCACAAGCGGCGCTCGGTGTCGGCCAAGACCTACCGGGTCGCCGACCTGGTGGACGTGCCGGACCTGATCCGCACGCTCAACGACCCGACCAACGCCTACAGCCAGGCCTTCGCGGCGGCCCTCAACCGCGCCATCGACCGGGAAGTGGCCGCGGCGGCGATCGGCACGGCCTACACCGGTGAGACCGGCACGGGCACCGTGAGCCTGCCGTCGGCCCAGAAGATCGCGGCGGGCGGCGCGGGCTTCACGCTCGCCAAGCTCCGCGAGGCTATGAAGAAATTCAAGGCCGCCAACGCGATCATGCCGGGCGACGACCTTTACGTGGCGTGGACCTCGGCCCAGGAGGACGAGTTCATGGACACGGCCGAGGTGAAGTCGGTCGACTACAACACCCAGAAGGTGCTGGTGAGCGGCGGGGTCGAGGGCTTCTACGGCTTCCGGTTCATCCGGCTGGAGGACGCGGCCGACGGGGCGTTGCTGCCGAAGTCCGGCTCGACGCGCTCGTGCTTCGCCTGGGCGAAATCCGGTGTGCTGCTGGGGCTCGGCCAGGACATCACCGCCAGGATCGACCCGATCCCGGCCAAGAACTACGCGGTGCAGGTCTACGCCTCCATGGATATCGGGGCGACCCGGATGCAGGAAGAAAAAGTGGTCCAGATCGACTGCGTGGAGTCTTGATTTTCGCCGCCCGTCCGCTCGCGGTGAGCGTGACCCAACGTCTTGTCGGGAAGACGGGCGGTGATTTTTACCGCCCGCCCAATCCGGTCGAGCGTGGCTCTACGTCTTGTCGGAAATGCGGGCGGTGATTTGAGCCAGGCAATACGAAAGGAAATATCCCAATGGCAATCACAACTGAAAACTCCACACAGTACGGCAACACGGTTGCCGATCCGCGCGTGATGAACCCGAGCCACGAGGCCCATGGCCGGATGCGGGTCGCGCGCTTCAGCTTCACCCAGGGCGCCAGCGCCGGCGATGCCGGCTCGATCGCCCGGCTGGTGAAGCTGCCGAAGGGCAAGGTTCGGGTGATCTTGCCGCTGTCGCGCGTCGCCTTCTCGGCGCTCGGGGCGAGCCGGACGATGGACCTGGGGTGGGAAGCCTACCGGGCCGACGACAACGCCGGCGAGGTTGCCGCCGACCCGAACGGGCTCGACGACGGGGTGGACGTGTCGTCCGCCGGGGCCGTGGTGCCGGGCGGCACCGTCGGCGGCGACGAGACCCTGTTGTTCGAGTCCCTCGACGGCGTGGTCGTCACCGCGCAGATCAACGACGGGACGATCCCGGCGGCGGCGACGCTCGACGGGTATCTCGTCTACGTCATGGACTGACGCAAGTCTTCCTCTCCTCCCCATGGGGAGGAGAGGGTCTGCGCTGCCTGCTCCTTTACCCAAGACTCATTCGGAGAACTGCCATGGCGACAGACGTCACCATTGTGAACGCCGCGCTGATCCGGCTCGGCGAGGCCACGATCACCGCGTTGAGCGACGAGACCAAACCCGCGCGTCTCGCCAATGCGATCTATGCCGACGTGCGCGATGCCGTGACGCGCGCGCACCCGTGGAACTTCGCGTTGGCGCGTGCGGAAATTCTGGCGAACGCGAGCGCGCCGACCTGGGGCTACGCCAACGCCTACGACCTGCCGGGCGATCCCGACCACTGCCTGCGCGTCCTCACGGTCGACGGCGAGGACGAGATTTCCGGCCGCTGGACGATCGAGGGCCGGCAGATCCTGAGCAATCTCTCCTCGCCGATCCGGATCGTCTACCTGCGCCGGATTTCCGCGCCGGACGATACCGATCCGCTGTTCCGCGAGGCGCTCTCGGCCCGGCTGGCGCGCGAGCTCGCGGAGCCGCTCGGCAAGTCCACCTCGCTGCAGCAGACCATGGGAGAGCTCTACGAGGCGAAGCTGCGCGAGGCGCGCTCGGCCGACGGGCAGGAGGGGACTCCGGACCTGCTGTCGGCCGACGGCTGGCTGGAATCCCGGTTCTAACGGAGGTGCCGCATATGACACGGCTTTCGACGATCCAGACCAACTTCACGGCGGGCGAGCTTAGTCCGCTGCTCTACGCGCGGACCGACCTGGCGAAGTATGCGAACGGTGCGAAGACCTTGCTCAACGCCATCGTCCAGCCCCATGGCGGCGTGACGCGAAGGCCGGGCACGCGTTTCGTCGCGACCGTGAAGGACTCGAGCAAGCCCGTGCGGCTGGCGCCGTTCCAGTTCTCCACCGAGCAGGCCTATGTGCTGGAGTTCGGTGACCGGTATCTGCGCTTCTTTCGAAATGAAGGCACGATTTCGGCCGGGGACGTCAGCGCGTCGATCACCAATGGCGGTTTCGACAGCGACGTGTCCGGGTGGACCGACCGGTCGACCGGCAGCGCGTCGATTTCACATGTATTTGTCGGCGAGCAAGTCGAAGGGACTTACGAGGCCTCGCATTCCACGAGCTACGTTCTCGGCGACGGCATCGCCGATGCACGCCATACCGGAATGAAGTTCGCGAACGGGACCGGGGGGTCCGTCGCGGAAGTTACCGTCGACGTGAATGCCGTCGTTGTCGCGCTCAATGCGGTCGCGCGGGTCTACACCGATAGTGCGGGGCAGCCGGGGGTGCAGGTCGGCAGCGATTCCGACACGCTGAACCTGAATTCAACAGGAGAGAAGACGTTTACCTGGTCTTCGGGCGCGCCGGGCCTGTCCGCGGATGCCGACTACTGGGTCGTGCTTTCCGACACCTCCGGCGGGTCGGGGCAGGTCGAACTGAAAGTCGCGAACGATCAGGGCGCCGCGTTCGAGTCCGGCAGACACGACACTGTTACTTCCATCGATGATGCGTCCGGCACGTTCAACAGTGCGCATGAATGGCGTATCCGAATTGTCGTCCGGCCTGCGGGCGCGGCCGGCGTGCTCGCGCTGGAGGGCGCCGGGAGTGCCGTCGCGGTCGCGGAACAAACTGTCGCGATTACGGAGCAGGGGACCGAACATCTCCTGGCCTTCCGTGTCCTGGGGCATCCCGGCGATGTGGTGCGGGTGCGCGTGGGGACGGCGAGCGGGGGGACAGACCTGGTCGACGATTTTCGCGCCTATCCCGGTGTTCACCTGGTTGCGTTCTCGACCACCGCAGCGAATGCCTATGTCCAGTTTCGGAACGAAAGCCCGAAGACGATACATATCGACGATGTCGAACTGCTCGACGGGGAGGCGGTCGAGCTTGAGACGCCGTATGGGCCCGACGATCTGTTCGCGCTGAAACTCGCCCAGTCCGCGGACATTCTCTACATCGCGCACCCGGACCATGCGCCGCGACGCCTGGAACGACGGGGGCATTCGGCCTGGTCGCTCGTTGAGGTCGACTTCGGCGACGGGCCTTATCTCGACGAGAATGCGAGCGAGACCACACTGACGCCCGGCGCCTCGACGGGCCCGGGCGTGGATCTGACCGCCAGCGGCACGGATGGAATCAACCGGGACCGGGGATTCCTCGCCGGCGATGTCGGGCGTGCCGTGCGGATCAAGCATGGGGCGACCTGGGGCTGGGCGACGATCATCGAATACCTGGGTCCGACGAGCGTGAGAATGGACGTTCGATCCGATTTCGGCGGAACCTCCGCCGTGACGGCCTGGCGGCTCGGCGCCTGGTCGCAGACGACCGGCTACCCGACATGCGTGACGTTCCACGAACAGCGTCTGTGCTGGGCCGGCGAGCGTGACCGTCCGCAGACATTTCGCGCTTCCAAGTCCAACGACTTCGAGAACATGGCGCCGACCACGGATGACGGCACCGTCGAGGACGACTCCGCCCTGAACTATGCCATCGGCGCCAACCAGGTGAACGCGATCCGATGGATGTCGTCGGGCCGCTCGCTCGTGCTCGGCACAACGGGCGGAACCTGGCCGGTTCGCGCGAACTCCCTCGACGACCCGCTGACGCCGACCAATGTGCAGATCAAGCGGGCGAACACCTTCGGAGGTGCGGATGTCGAGCCGATCGAAGTCGGCGACGTGGTTGTCTACCTGAGCCCGACCGCCCGGAAATTTCGGGAACTGGCTTTCCTGGTCGAGCGGGACAACTTCGCCGCCCCGGACCTGACCATTCTCGCCGAGCATGTTACGGCGGGCGGAATCAGGCAGATGGCCTATGCGGCCGAACCGTACGGCGTGCTGTGGGCGGTTCGCCGGGACGGCATTCTGGTCGCGCTGACGTATGAGCGCGAACATGATGTGGTCTCCTGGCACCGGCACCGGATCGGCGGTTCATTGTCCGGCGGCTCACCGAAGGTCGAGAGCATCGCCGCGATCCCGGCGCCCGACGGCACGCATTCGCAGCTGTGGCTGACGGTTCAGCGGACCGTCAACGGCACGACGAAACGCTGCATCGAATTCATCGACCGTTTTCTCGCCGAAGACGCCGATCTGGCGGATGCCTACTTTCTCGACTGCGGACTGTCGCTCGACGATCCCAAGCAGATCGTCGATGCAACGGCGGCAAACCCGGTTGTGTTGACGGTTTCCGGCCACGGATTTTCCAATGGCGACAGCGTGGATGTGACCGGCGTTGCCGGAATGATCGAGCTGAACGGCAATCGCTACACGGTCTCGGCGGCGACGGCGGATACGTTCGAGCTTTCCGCAACCGACGGGTCCGGTTTCTCCGCCTACTTGTCCGGGGGTGTCGTCCGGAAAGCGGTGAGTACGGTGTCCGGGGCCGATCACCTTGAGGGCGAGACCGTGTCGGTTGTGGCTGACGGTACCGTCCATGCCGACGAGGTCGTCGGATCGGGCGCCGTCACGCTGGATGCGCCGGCCAGCCGCGTTCATGTCGGCTACGCCTATCCCACCGATATCGAGACCTTGCGTTTTGACGGCCCGACACCGGGCGGCACTGCACAGGGCAAAACCAAGCGTATCGACCATGTCGTACTGAGGCTGCATCGCTCGAAAGGGGGCAAGGTCGGCCCGAGCGCAGAGTTTCTCGACGAGCTCGAACCTGCGAGCGGCATGCCCGCTGCGCCCGACGCTTTCTCGAGCGGCGACCGGGAGATGGCATTCCCGTCCGGGTTCGATCAGGACGGGCATGTTTTCGTTCGCCAGGACGAACCACTTCCCCTGACGCTGCTTGGCGTCATGACCCGCATCGACATCGCGGCGAGGTAGGCCATGAGAATCATTCCCTTCAAGCCCGAACACCTCAACAAGGTCTCGCCGCAAGATGCGCAGAGCGCGGTCGCGCGGTACGCGGCATCTCTCGATGCGCAAATGCTCGACCGGCCCGGCATGGCGTTTACGGCCGTCGACGGAGAACACCCCGTCGGTTGTGCGGGGGTCGTTGAACTGTGGCCGGGTGTCGGCCAGGCCTGGGCCGTGTTGTCCGAGCAGGCGCTCGATCATCCGGTTGTGCTCACCCGCGCGGCGATGCGCGAGTTGCCCCGGATATGCCGGGACTGTGGATTGGGACGCGTGCAGGCAAGTGTCGCGGACGGTCATGGTGCGGGCGCGCGCTGGCTCGCGTTTCTCGGCTTCGAGGTCGAGGGGTTGCTCCTGAACTACGGTCCGGGCGGCGCAGGCGACTACTGGATGTATGGGAGAACGGGATGAGTGGGACAGAAGCGCTAATCATCGGCAGCACGCTGATGTCGGCTGCGGGATCGATCCGGCAGGGCCGGGACGCACAGCGGCAGACGGAATATTCAGCGCGCGCGCGGGAGCGGGACGCTGCGGTCGCGCGCGAGCAGGCCGAGGCGCGTGCAAGAAAGACCCGGCGCGCCGGATCGGCGCGGGCCGCCGCGGCACGGGCGAGACCGGCCGGCGGCGGCGCGCGTCTGGAAGGCTCGCCTCTCGATCTGCTGGCGCAGCTGTCATCCGATGCGGAGCTGGCGGCACTTGAGGATATCCATGACGGCGATATCGCTGCCGCGTCGCAACTCACGACCGCGCGGTCCAACCGAATGCGCGGCGCTGCCGCGCGCCGTCAGAGCCTTTTCAGTGCGGGATCAAGCTTGCTGCGCGGTGCGTCGCAAGCGAACCGGAAGTGACGTCTCAGTATCCCACTCATTCATGAGGCAGGACCATGAAAGTGAATGAATCCCTCGTGCGATTTCGGCGGCGAAATCGGGCCTATCGCGAAATTTTCATGACGGCCGAAGGCCGCCGCGTCATGCGGGACCTTCATCAGTTTTGCATGCAACCCGTACCCAGTGCGGATGCGAACGAAGCGGTTTTCGCAATGGGTATGCAACGTGTCTTTCGCCGGATTGCAGCGCTTTCCGGAATGAAGGACGAAGCGCTTCTGGCACTCGCCACCACACAGGAGGAAACCGACCATGACGAATGAAGCCGAGCTTTCCGAATTCGATGCTTCCGAAACCGAAGTTGGCGAGCCGGGCTGGCGCGATGCCCTTTCCGAGGATTTGCGGGACCACCCCACCCTCGGTGAGTTCGCCGATGTCGATGCGCTGGCTCGTGAACACATCAACCTCCAGAAGCTCATTGGTCGAAAGGGAATTCTTCCGCCGGGGGACGGCGCGAGCGAGGCGGATCTCGAGCGTTTCTATGCGTCACTCGGCCGACCCGAACAGGCAAGCGACTACGACCTTTCCGACGTTGCGAGACCCGAGGAACTGCCCTGGAGCGAGGAGGTCGAACAGCGGATGCTCGAACGGATGCACGCTGCGGGTCTAACAGAGAAGCAGGTCCGCTCGCTGGTAGAAGGCTATGCCGAAGAACAGGGGGCCGTGTGGAATTCGGCCAAAACCGAGCAGATGCAGGCTCTCGACGCCGCCTTGGATACCCTTAAGGCGGATTGGGGCAGCAGCTTCGATGCGAAACTCGACCATGCCAATCGTGCGTTTGCGATGGCATTCGGAGATCGTGTCGAGGATGTTCGAAAAATGCGCCTCGCCGATGGGAGTTATCTCGGCGACCATCCGGATATGGTGCGCGCGTTCGCGTCCGTGGGCGCGATGCTTGGCGAGGACCGGTTCGTCGGAGAAGCTTCGTCCGCCGGCGGGTTGTCGAGCGGGCAGGCGCGCCAGCAGCTGGCGGAACTGGAAGGCGACTCCGGTTTTCGCGCTGCTCTGCTGGACCGATCGCACCCCGACCATCGCGATGCCTTGTCACGGCGTTCGCGGCTTGCAGCCGCGGCGTTCGGGGGCGAAACCGAACCCGGCGGCGGCATGTAGGGCTAGCGGAGGCGACGGCCGGGCCCCGTTTTCCCGGTTCGAATGTGTGCCATAACTTGGCCAAGTTCCGACTCTTAGTTGGAACGATCATTCGAATTTATCGGGGTGAACCCATGAAACTGAAACTCCTGCTTGCCGCTCTCATCGTCTCCACCGCGACCGGCAGCGCGCTCGCCGACGACGACACGCCGCGAACCCTTTCGGTGAACGGACGTGCCACCGTTGCCGCGGCGCCGGACATGGCGCGTATCATGGTGGGCGTCGTGACCACGGCGCCGACCGCGCGCGAAGCGTTGAGCGCCAACAACGAAAAGGCGGGACAGGTGATCGCATTTCTTCGAAAGTCCGGCGTGGCAGACAGAGACATGCAATCGACCAACCTGTCGGTTTCCCCCCAATACCGGCCCCGCCGCCGGGACGAGCCGAACCAGCGGCCTGAGATCATCGGTTACATGGTGAACAACAACCTTGCGGTGGCTGTCCGGGCGCTGGAGAGTTTTGGCGGCGTCCTCGATGGTGTCGTGTCGGCCGGCGCAAACAACGTGAACGGGATACGGTTCGACGTTTCAAATCGCGAAGCCCTGCAGCGGGAAGCCACGGCGAAGGCGACGAAAGATGCGGTCGAGCGCGCAATGAATATCGCAGAAGCTGCGGGCGTCACGCTTGGCGAGCCCATCACCATCAGCGAGTCGGGCGGGTTTCGACCGCCCCAACCCCTCCTGGCGCGGGCGGAGTCGAGCGCCGTTCCAATCGCGACCGGTGAGCTTTCGATAGGTGCCAGCGTGTCGATTGTCTTTGCGATCGAATAGACACGGTAGAAATCTCCAGAATCACGGCAGCCCCGCTCTTTGCGGGGCTGTTTTCGTTGGGAGGAACATCAGGACATGAATGAAATGGCCGATATCCGGGCAAGTGGAAAACTGGTCGACCAGGTGATCACCGTGCGGGTTTTGACCCGGGTTTTGAGTACCGTTGTCGTCGTTGCCACGGCGGGATGGTGGTTCCTTTTCGACGAGGTCAAATCGCTCAGCCACGACATGACCGTACAACGTGACGAGTTGCTGCGCGAAATATCTCGGTCCGAGACCTTTCAGATCGATCAACGTGTTCGGCTCTGGAATCGCGTGAACGAATTGCAGCGGGACATTCAGGCGCTCCAGTCAGAGGTGAGCGAATTGCGGGCAGGCGTCCAGCACATCGGCCGGACGACCGACGCGATCTTTGCGGTGGTGGCGGGCGGGTCGCGCGCAGGCGAGGAGATGCAGGAATGACGAACTGGGTTCCCGATGCCACGCCGAATTTTTCGATCGGGGAACTGGTTTGCCGTTGCGGCTGCGCGCGCGCGGACATGGACGCGGCGTTCATGTCTTTGCTCCAGGCGCTACGCGATGAAACCGGTCCTTTGGTCATTGCAAGCGGTTTCAGGTGTCCGGCCCACAATTCGCGCGTGAGTTCCACGGGATCTCGAGGGCCGCACACGACCGGTAAGGCGGTTGATATTCGTTGTTTCGGAGATGCTGCCCATCGGCTTGTCGCGGCTGCGTTGAGTGCAGGCGTGACGGGGATCGGGGTGGCCCAGAGCGGAGCGCGTGGCTCTCGATTTATTCATCTGGATGTCCTGGAGGCCGCCGAGGCAGAAGGCCTCCGGCCTTGGGTCTGGTCTTACTGAGGGAGGGATCGATGATACTGGCTGCTGTCCTGCCGTTGCTCCAATACGCGCCGGCTGTTTTTGAAGGTGCGAGCGCCATCATTGCCGCCGTGACAGGAGAAGATCCGCCGCAAGAGGCAACTCGAAACGAACATGTAATGGCCGAGCATATCGACCGGCTTCCACCCGCGCAGCGCGCTGCTGTTGTCACGCAGCTTCTGGCCTTGAAGGAGCGCGTTCAGAACCTCGACACCGAACGCTTTCTCGCGATGACGGATGGATCCGTTGAAAAATTGCGTGCCTCCGCTCGACCGGAGATCGCACGCAGGGCCATGAGCGTCATCGAAACCTTCGCTCTGGTGTTCAAGGTCGTTTTCTTCGCGATTGTGTTGGAATGGGCGGTTCGTGCGTCGTCAGAACTGTTCGGTCTCGGCCTTCCGGCAACGGCAAGTTTGACGGGTTCGATGGCTCAGCTGGGTCCGGTTGCCGAGATGATTTGGGCCCCATTGCTGGGGTCGTTCTGGGCGTGCGTTGAGATCGTGAAGAAGTATATGGGCGTCCGCGAGCGAGATAAGGCCCACGAATATGAAATGCGTAACGGTGCGCCTCTGAGTTCCACGCAAGCGACGATAGAGGCTGCGGGTGGCACGATCGCCAAAGTCGTAAGGGCGTGGCGCAACTAGTTTTCAGCAGACCGGGTTCCGCATGGCCCCGCCCTGGTGTGCGACGTCGCATACCCGGGCGGGGCTTTTTGCGTTTCTGAGGTCTTGCAAGAACATGGCGCGCGCCGCACCCTGCGGCCGCACGCGGTGCCGTCTCCAAAAGCAATGGCAAGAACCCCTCCGGATGATCGAAACGATCAGTACGTACTGGCCTCTGGCAACATCGTTCCTGCTGGCGTTGTTGGCTGTTGTATTGGTGATCTCGGTTATCCTGCATAAGCGAGACGAAAGCGCTGCGATCGCGTGGGTCGGGCTGATTTTGTTCGCGCCGGTGTTAGGGGCAATCGTCTACCTCCTTTTCGGAATCAATCGCATCCGCCGCCGGGCGTCGCGGACACGCCCGCGGTCGTCAACACCGGAAGGCTGGAAGCCTGCGCGGGAGGCTCGTGAAAGCCTTCATGCGTCTCTTGACGAGCTGGATCCGGAATCCCCCGCCTTTTTGAGGCGCAAGCTGATCGATTCGCTGACGACGCTTGAGGCCGTGGAACGCAACGATGTGGGCGTTCTCAAGAACGGAGACGACGCCTATCCGGCGATGCTTGACGCAATCGACAGTGCACAGAAATCGGTGGCGCTAGCGTCGTACATAATCAAATCCGATGACGTGGGCACGCAGTTCGCCGATGCGTTGGAGCGCGCGCAAAACCGGGGGGTCCAGGTCCGCGTGCTGCTGGACGGTGCGGGATTGATGTACTCCATTCCGACTTTTGCCGCCCTGCTCTCCGCCCGTGGCGTGCGACATGCACGCTATTTGCATTCGTTTTGGCCCTGGCGAATGCCGTATCTGAACCTCCGAAATCACCGGAAAATACTTGTTGTCGACGGAGCGACAGGGTTCGCCGGCGGCATCAATATCTCGGCAGCCAATCTCGTGTCGCGCCGGCCGTCTCGTCCGGTACGCGACCTGCACTTTTCGTTCTCCGGTCCCATTGTGTCCCAGCTGATGGAGACATTCGCGGACGACTGGGCGTTTACCACGGGTGAGTTGCTCGACGGGGATGACTGGTTTCCGCCTCCGATGCCGCGCGGCGGGGTGCTGGCGCGTGTGATCCCGTCTGGTCCCCACGAATCTATCGACCGCATGCGATGGATTCTGCATGCCGCAATATCCCAGGCGCGCGAGCGCATTTGCGTGATGACGCCTTATCTGCTGCCGGATCAGATTATCGTCGCGGCGCTTCGTCTTGCGGCGATCCGCGGTGTGGCAATCGACATCATCGTCCCCGGACGCAGCAACCTGTTCTTTGTCGACTGGGCGGTGCGTGCCCGGCTCGATGAACTGTTGGTCGACGGGTGCCGGATATGGTTTGGCCCGGGACCGTTCAATCACGCCAAGCTGATGCTCGTCGACAGCAATTGGGCACTTGTCGGATCTTCGAACTGGGATCCGCGAAGCCTACGGCTGAATTTCGAACTCAACGTTGAATGCGAGAGCGAAGATCTGGTGGCGGAACTGGAGAAAATATTCGAGGTCGAGCGGAACAACTCGCGCGCCGTGGCACTGGAGGAAATCCGACAACGCCGCGTGCCCACAAAGCTCAGGGATGGTGTCGCACGCCTTTTCTCGCCCTACCTTTAATCGACCATGCAGAGGTTCAACTAGTAGGCACGGTCCACGCAGAAATCGACGACGTCTTCGAGCGCGGCGCGATATTCGTTTTGCGGCAGAGAGGACAATGCGGCACGCGCGGTATCGGCATAGCCGCGGGCGCGGATGAGAGTATCTTCCAGAGCATCATGGCGGCGCAGGATCTCAACGGCCGCTTCCAGATCACCGTCGTTCTGCTCGCAGTCTTCCATTGTGCGCTTCCAGAAAGCGCGTTCGGTATCGTCACCACGGCGCATCGCCAGAACGACGGGAAGCGTTATCTTTCCTTCGCGGAAATCGTCACCGACTTCTTTCCCGAGCTTTTCCTGGGAGGCGGCATAGTCGAGGTAGTCGTCGACCAGCTGAAACGCGATGCCCAGGCTCGCACCGTACTTGTCCAATGCCTGCGTGGCTGTTTCTTCCTGGCCGGCAACCAGACCGCCGACCTCGCAGGCCGCCGCGAACAGGGCTGCCGTTTTCGACCGGATAACAAATAGATAGGCTTCTTCGCTCGTCGATGTGTCATTCGCCGTCGTGAGCTGTGCGACCTCGCCCTCCGCGATCACGGCGCTTGCGTTCGCAAGAATGTCGAGCACATCCAGCGACTCGCTTTCGACCATCAGCCGAAACGCACGGCTGAACAAATAGTCGCCGACGAGGACGCTTGCCTGATTGCCCCAAACCGCATTTGCCGTGTCCCGGCCACGTCGAAGGTCGGACTCGTCCACAACATCGTCGTGAAGCAAGGTTGCCGTGTGAATGAACTCAACCGCTGCCGCGAGACCGATATGGTGGCGGCCTTCGTAGCCAAACATCCGTGCACTCGCGAGCGTAAGCAGAGGGCGGAGCCTCTTACCGCCCGCCGCGATGAGGTGGCCGGCGAGTTCCGGGATCAGCGGGACGTCCGATTGCATCCGATCCACGATCAACTGATTGACGCGCGCCAGATCGGCGGCGCAGAGGTCGTTCAATCTGTCGAGCGGATTCCCCGTGCTTCCGGCCTTGGATTCTGAAAGTCGGGCCACAACAGCCAATTTAGATCTCCGGAAATTGTGTCCGCGAACGGGCTACAGTCCCTACAGAATTCACGGGTAAGTGGTTGAGCGGGAGCATATGATCTTTGCTAGTCGGGTCAAGTGAACCAATACCTCGCGATGGACCCGCAGAGTCGTCCGTTTATGCGCGCTGTATTGAAAACCAACGATCCGGTTGAACTGTCCCTGGCGACGGCTTTGCTCAAGGATGCCGGTATCGGGCATGTCGTGCTGGACGGCAATATCTCGATACTCGAAGGATCGATCGGCATATTTCCCCGGCGTTTGATGGTGCTTGACGAAGACTATCGGAACGCCCGCGGCCTTTTGCAGGCGGCGGAAATCCTCGACTCCGTGACTGACGATCTATCGCCGGAACGATCATGAAATCCGAAATTTCGATCGACACCTTGTTGGGGGGTAACGTCTATATCGCGCAACCGGTCGACGGCTACAGGGTGGCGATCGATCCCATCTTTCTGGCTGCGTCCGTCGGCGCACAAGGTGCTGTACGGGTTCTTGATGTGGGGTGCGGTGACGGCGGTGCGACCCTTTGTCTCGCGTGGCGGTCGACCGATTGCGAAGTTCACGGCATCGATTTGCGGGAGGATGCCATTGAACGTCTGGGGATCGGCATTTCCAAAAATCACTTCGAAGGAAGAGTGACCGCCGAACGCTTTGAAGTGGTCGAAGATACGCCTTCATGTTTTCGCGGGGCATTCGACTGGGTGATTTCGAACCCACCCTATTTGCCGGCGGGGCGTGCCGACCGTCGCGGACGTGAACAACGTTCCGACGTGGAGAACATCGAGACGGTACCGTTGGAGGCCTGGCTGGCTTTCATGTTGTCTTGCGCCAAGGATGGCGGCCACATATCGGTTATCCATCGTGCAGATCGCATTGACGAAATCCTGGCGGCACTTCAGGGGGGAGCGGGCGACATTGTCGTGGTTCCGCTCTGGCCGCGCGTGGGTGCTGCGGCAAAGCGCGTGATCGTTCAGGCGCGCAAGGGGACACGTGGGCCGTCGAAGCTTCATCCGGGTCTGGTATTGCATGACACTGACGGCGAACTCACTGCAGCCGCGAGTGCGATACTGAACGCGGGAGGGCGTTTCGACCTTTCGTGACTTGAAGGAGGCGTCCCCAGGTACAATGGTTGCTCCCATGGACTGGAAAAGATTTTTCTCGCGCGAGAAGCCGGCCGTGATCGCGGTGCTACGGCTGGACGGCGCCATCGGTGCGTCCACGTCGCGTTTTCGATCCTCGATGCTCGATATTCAATCGCAGGCTGCGCGTATCGAGCGCGCATTCAAGACCAGAAAGCTAAAGGCGGTTGCGTTGGTCGTGAATTCGCCTGGAGGTTCGGCGGTACAGTCATCACTGATCGCCGGCAGAATTCGTGCGCTGGCCGAGGAGAACGAGGTCCCGGTCATCTCTTTCGTTGAGGATGTGGCGGCCTCCGGAGGATATTGGCTCGCTTGCGCGGGAGACGAGATTTTCGTCAACGAAGCGTCGATCGTGGGATCTATCGGCGTGGTATCCGCGAGTTTCGGCTTTTCCGAACTTATTGCACGCTACGGGGTTGAGCGGCGCGTATATACAGCTGGCGAGAACAAGGCGATCCTCGACCCGTTTCTTCCCGAACAGGAAGATGACGTCGCACGCCTGAAGGATTTGCAGGCAGACGTTCATGCCCAGTTCATCGCCTATGTTCGCGAACGGCGTGGTGAGCGTATTGCGGAGCCCTCGGAGGACCTCTTCACGGGGGCGTTCTGGACAGGCGCGCGCGCGGTCACGCTGGGGCTCGCGGACGGCACCGGTGATATACGTACGGTCTTGCGCGAAAGATATGGTAACGATGTCCGGATGTTGCCGGTGCGCGGTCGAAAATCGTTTATTCGATCGCTTTTCCGGCGAGGCTCCGGCTCGACACTCGGTGGCCTTGATCTGGACGGCCTTCCCGACAGGGCGCTGACCGCCGTTGAAGAACGACTCATGTGGGCCCGTTTCGGGCTGTAACCGGAGATCGCGGAACCATGTTCGGATTTTCTCTCACCAAGCTTTTGGTTCTGGCCGCGATCGTCGGCGCGGTGTTGGTGCTGTTCCGGCTCCTGGGGCAGCGCGGCGTGCCGAAGCGGGCCGAATCCCGGCGGGGTGACGCTGTCGATACTGAATATGACGCGGAATCGGACACCTATGTCGTCCGAACCAAGGAAACGCGCGAAAAATAGGGAGTTTTCCCGTCCTCGTGCGCTTGACCCTATAGGGTCGCACTTCTATTTTCGCCGCGCCCTCAAGCAGGCGGAAACCCAATACAGACGATGGCTAACTCGAACTCCGGTGCGGCAGGCTCGTCGGCATCGCCGAAGAGCTTTCAAGACCTGATCCTCACGTTGCAGAGGTTCTGGGCGGATCGAGGCTGCGCCATTCTCCAGCCCTACGACATGGAAGTCGGGGCAGGTACTTTTCATCCGGCGACGACATTGCGGGCGCTTGGGCCGGACCCCTGGCGCGCGGCTTATGTGCAACCGTCGCGACGACCGACCGACGGCCGATATGGTGAAAACCCCAATCGCCTGCAGCACTATTATCAGTTTCAGGTGATCCTGAAGCCGTCGCCGATCGACAGTCAGGACCTTTATCTTGAAAGCCTCGCCGCGCTCGGTATCGACGCAATGGCACACGACATCCGCTTCGTGGAGGACGATTGGGAAAGCCCGACCCTCGGTGCGTGGGGACTAGGCTGGGAGGTCTGGTGTGACGGTATGGAGGTCAGCCAGTTTACTTACTTCCAGCAGGTCGGCGGTTTCGACTGCGACCCGGTCGCGGTGGAACTGACATACGGGCTGGAGCGGTTGGCCATGTATGTGCAGGGGGTCGAGAATGTCTACGACCTCGACTTCAATGCGGCGGGCACCAGATACGGCGACGTGTTCCTTCGCGCCGAGCAAGAGTTCAGTGCTTACAACTTCGAGCACGCCGACACCGAAATTCTGCTTCGCCATTTTGCGGATGCCGAAAAGGAGTGCCAGGCGCTCGTCGCGCGCGGGTTGGCGCTGCCAGCCTATGATCAGTGCATCAAGGCCAGCCACACGTTCAACTTGCTGGATGCGCGCGGTGTTATTTCCGTAACCGAGCGGCAGGCGTATATCCTTCGGGTCCGCGATCTCGCGAAAGCTTGTTGCGCCACCTGGCTTGAAGCGGGGCAGGCCTGATGGCGGAATTACTTGTTGAATTTCTGTCCGAAGAGATTCCCGCGCGTATGCAACGGCGTGCCGGAGAAGATCTGGTGCGCATATTTTCTGATGCACTTGGTAAAATCGACCTGTCCTTCGACAGCATTGAGGCGTGCACGACCCCGCGGCGCCTTGCAGTTGTTGTGCGGGGGATGCCCGTGAAGCAGCCCACCCGCGAGATAGAACGAAAGGGACCGCGCACCGACGCGCCTGACAAAGCTATCGAAGGTTTTCTGGGCTCCGTGCCCGTCGGCCTCGAGGATTGCGAGGTGCGTGAGGACAAGAAGGGTTCATTCTACCTTGCCCGCTGGACCGAAGAAGGACGAGAGGCGCGCGTGGTTCTGCCGGCGCTTGTCGTGGAAGCGGCACAAGAGTTGTCCTGGCCGAAGTCCATGCGGTGGTCTCGGACCTCTTTCCGCTGGGTGCGCCCGCTGCATTCCGTGCTTGCGATTTTTGATGGTGCGGCATTGGAGGGGGAAATCGATACCGGCGACGGGAAACTGACATTCTTGAACCGGACGACAGGCCATCGTTTTCTGGCACCCTCGGAGTTCGAAGTTTCGGATTTCGAGAGCTACCGTTCGAAATTGCGCTCTGCTTTCGTTATGGCGAGCGCCGATGACCGGGAGCAGGTTATTCGCGCGCAAATGGAAAAGGCGTGCGCTGGTGCCGGAATGCAGGTACCCGACGACGACGGTCTCTATCGTGAGGTAACCGGTCTCGTGGAATGGCCGACGGTGCTGATCGGCGATATCGACCCTGCGTTTATGGATCTGCCGCCGGAAGTTCTGGTGTCGTCCATGCGCGAACATCAGAAATATTTTGCGCTGGAGACGACGGATGGCGCGATGGCGCCGAAATTCGCCTTCGTCTCGAACATCGAAACCGACGACCCCTCAGCCATCGTCGCGGGCAACGAACGCGTGCTGCGCGCACGGCTTTCGGATGCCAAGTATTTTTGGGACCTGGATCGCCAGACGCCCCTGGAATCCCGGATCGTCGCCCTCGATGGCATCGTCTTCCATGCAAAACTGGGCAGTGTGGGTGAGAAAGTGGCGCGGATCGCGCGTTTGACGGAAGAGTTTGCGCAACGAATTCCGGACGCGGTGCCTGCCGACGCGACGCGAGCGGCGCAACTTTCGAAGGCGGATCTGGTGACCGGCATGGTGGGCGAGTTTCCGGACCTTCAGGGTCTCATGGGGCGTTACTACGCCCGGGAACAGGGTGAGCCGTCAGCGGTCTGCGATGCCATTGCGGAGCATTATTCACCGCAAGGTCCGGGCGATGCATGTCCCAGCGCGCCGGCAAGTGTTGCGGTCGCCCTGGCGGACAAGCTGGACACGCTGGCCGGTTTCTGGGGCATCGAGGAAAAGCCGACGGGTTCCAAAGACCCGTTCGCGCTCCGCCGGGCGGCGTTGGGGGTTATCCGATTGATTCTGGAGAACGGTCTCAGGGTGAACCTGCGCACGATGCTGGACGCCGCGCGGCAGCTCCATGCGGACGGGGTCGATGTCGATGTGGACGATCTCATGCGCTTCTTTTCGGACCGATTGCGGGTCTATCTTCGCGACGAAGGCATGGCACATGACCGCGTCGATGCCGTGCTGGGCGAAGGTTTGTCCGGTGATCTTGTCGCGACGGTTGACCGTTGTCGGGCTCTCGGCCCCCTGCTGGATTCCGATGACGGGACCAACCTTCTGACGGCATACCGGCGTGCGGCGAATATCGTTCGTGCGGAATCGAAGAAGGACGGTATCGAATTCGATGGAAATGACTACAGAGTCGATTCCGCGCTGCAGGATCCGCATGAAACGGCCCTGGCTGAAAAGCTTGTGTCGGTCGAGTTAGACGTGAACGCCGCGCTGGAGACCAACGATTTCGATAAGGCCATGCGGGCGCTTGCAGAATTGCGCGGCCCGCTCGATGCCTTTTTCGACGATGTGACGGTCAATGTTGACGACTCTGACATTCGAGGGAACCGATTGCGCCTGCTCGCGCGCATCCAAGAGGTAATGGATAATGTCGCAGACTTCTCAAAGGTCGAAGGCTGACAAACAAATGGCCGATACCGACAACAAGTGGGTTTACGGATTCGGAGCCGGTTCGTCCGATGGCAGCGCCGACATGCGCAATCTGCTCGGCGGCAAGGGGGCGAACCTCGCGGAGATGAGCAATCTGGGCTTGCCGGTTCCGCCGGGCTTCACGATTACGACCGAGCTTTGCACCTACTACTACGATAACGGCGAGACCTATCCCGAAGAGCTGAATGCGCAGGTCGAGAGAGCTCTCGCGGCGGTCGAAAGCGAAGTCGGCGCCGGGTTCGGCGACGCCCGTAATCCGCTTTTGGTGTCCGTTCGTTCGGGAGCGCGCGCGTCGATGCCGGGCATGATGGACACTGTCCTCAACCTCGGCCTGAACGATGAGACGGTGCAGGGTTTGACCGCGAAATCCGGTGACGCCCGTTTCGCACTCGACAGCTATCGGCGCTTTATTCAGATGTACAGCGACGTGGTTCTGGGCGTCGATCATTATCTGTTCGAGGAAGTGCTGGAGCAGCACAAGACCGACAACGGGCTGATCCTCGATACGGATTTGGCGGCCGACGACTGGACGACGATCGTCGCGGCGTACAAACAAATCGTGCAGGACGAACTCGGCTCTCCGTTTCCCCAGGATCCCCGCGAACAGCTTTGGGGCGCGATCGGTGCGGTGTTCGGGTCGTGGATGAACCAGCGCGCCGTGACATACCGCCGGTTGCATGGGATCCCCGCGGAGTGGGGGACTGCCGTGAACGTCCAGGCGATGGTGTTCGGCAACATGGGTGACGAT
Source organism: Alphaproteobacteria bacterium (assembly GCA_965222215.1). GTDB lineage: Bacteria > Pseudomonadota > Alphaproteobacteria > UBA6615 > UBA6615 > JABJAG01. Next base: position 767,691 of record OZ244931.1, read on the forward strand.
TGTGCAACGGGTGTTGCGTTCACCCGGGATCCGTCGACGGGCGAGAACATCTTCTACGGGGAGTATCTCGTGAACGCCCAGGGTGAAGATGTGGTGGCAGGCATCAGAACCCCGCAGCACCTGACGATCGCCGGCAAGGAGCGCAATGGTTCGGACCTGCCGGCGATGGAAGAGGTCATGCCTGATGTGTTCGGGCAGCTCGCCGAAGTGCGCGAGACGCTCGAGGCCCACTACAAGGACATGCAGGATATCGAGTTCACGGTGCAGCAGAACAAGCTGTACATGCTGCAAACCCGGTCCGGGAAGCGCACCGCCGCCGCGGCGATCCGAATTGCCGTGGAGATGGTCGGTGAGGGCGTGATCTCCGAGGCCGATGCCGTCACACGCGTCGAGGCCTCTCAACTCGATCAGTTGCTTCATCCGCGACTGGACCCGGACGCACCGCGCAACGTGTTGAGCAGAGGCCTGCCGGCGTCGCCCGGCGCGGCATCCGGCAAGATCGTTCTGAGCGCCGACCTCGCCGAGGATATGGCGCAGCGTGGTGAGGATGTGATCCTCGTGCGTATCGAAACCAGCCCGGAAGATATTCACGGCATGCATGCGGCTCGCGGTATCCTGACGACTCGCGGTGGCATGACGAGCCATGCGGCGGTTGTCGCGCGGGGCATGGGGCGTCCCTGTGTTGCAGGTGCCGGCGACATCTCCGTCGACTATGCCACGGGCGAAGTCCGTGTTGGCGGACGCACGCTGAACGCGGGCGATCAGCTCACGATCGACGGTGCCACGGGCGAGGTTATCGAGGGCGAGGTCCCGACGATCGAACCGGAAATGTCGGGCGACTTCGCGACGCTCATGTCCTGGGCCGATTCCATTCGCCGCCTGAAAGTCCGGACCAATGCGGAAACGCCGGTTGATGCATCGACCGCCCGCGACTTCGGCGCCGAGGGGATCGGCCTGTGTCGAACCGAGCACATGTTCTTCGACCCGGAGCGGATCGTCGCCGTGCGGCGTATGATCCTGGCTGAGGATTTGGCGGGGCGGCGCGAAGCGCTCGATGAGTTGCTTCCTTTTCAGCGGCAGGATTTCGTTGAGCTTTTCCGGATCATGGGCGGCCTCCCCGTGACGATCCGGCTCCTTGATCCACCGCTTCACGAGTTCCTCCCGAAGTCCGATGAGGAGATCGCCGAGGTCGCGAAATTGGCCGGGCGCGATCCGAAGGCGATGACGGACCGGGCGATCCAGCTGCATGAGGCGAACCCGATGCTCGGGCATCGCGGTTGTCGGCTCGGCATTACCTACCCCGAGATATATGAAATGCAGGCGCGGGCGATCTTCGAGGCTGCGCTGGCGGTTTCGCAGGAAGATGGAGCGACCGTTCTGCCGGAGATCATGATCCCGCTGGCGGCAACGAAGCGGGAACTGGATATTCTGAAGGAACGGATCGATACCATCGCGGCCGCCGTATTCGAGGAGAAAGGCGACCGGATCGACTATCAGGTTGGCACGATGATCGAGCTGCCGCGTGCTGCACTGCGTGCAGGCGAGCTGGCGGAGACCGCCGAGTTCTTCAGTTTCGGCACCAACGATTTGACTCAAACGACATTCGGAATCAGCCGCGACGATGCGGCCGGCTTCCTGTCGGAGTATGAGCGGCTCGGCATCGTCGAAACGGATCCGTTCGTTTCAATCGATGTCGACGGCGTGGGCGAACTGGTGTCGATCGCCGCGGAACGCGGCCGGGGAACTCGCCAGGACGTCAAGCTGGGTATTTGCGGAGAGCATGGTGGAGACCCGGCGTCGGTGAAGTTCTGCGAGAGCGTTGGTCTCGACTATGTTTCCTGTTCGCCTTACCGCGTGCCGATTGCGCGGCTGGCGGCTGCCCAGGCTGTCGTGGAGCAGGGAAAGCCTGGGTGAGTTCAGCGTATTCGTTTTTCTGCTCAGAAAGTTAAAGGCCGCGCCCGGAAGGGCGCGGCCTTTTTTCATTTGAACTGTCTGTCCGCGCTACTCGGCGGCGGCGACACCACCGGTATATGCCGGAGTTTCCGTGTCGCGCTTGGTCAACAGCTTGCGGAAGAAGGCGGAAACGGCCTTGCCCCGTTCACGTTCGGCCATGCGCAGGACTTCAAGATCGGAAAGTTCGCTGTAGTTCATCATTGTCGATTGCTCCTACGCTCGGGTTGAAACTGATGAACCCGATATAATGGCAGCAATGTTGACAATCAATGAATATGTCATGCAAAAACAGCATAACAGATATCGGTGGCAGGAAACAGTTAGGGTTTTTATGTGCTTATTTATTCCGTTTTGGAATACTCAGTTCAGGACAGAGCCTTAAGAGTGTGAGCGCCTTCGATGGTGAGGGAATTGCCTGAATCTCCGGCATCGACCCGGATGGAGGCCAGAATGATGCCGTCTCTGGCGGAACGCACTTCGCCGACGACTTTGTCTCCAGCGTTGATTGCGGTTCCGGGCTCGGGAGTCGGACCGTCCAGACGGAACGCTTTCAGGCTGCGCTTGACCAGTCCGCGATACTTGGTTCGCGCCGTCAATTCCTGTCCCATATAGCAGCCCTTTCCCCAGTCGATCCCGTTGAGCGCGTCGATGTTCGATTCCAGCAGGGTGGATTTTTCGAGTTCGAGGTCGCGCAGCCCGTCGGGAACCTCCAGGCGGATTCGCTGACGGTCATAATCTGCGAACGTGCCCGGGCTTATCGAATACTCGGCGACCAACCGGTCGACGGCATCATGACTTCCCACAATGCGCGCTCCGAGTTCCGTTGTGCGCGGATCCGCCAAAACCAGGGCGCCTGCCTCGCTTCGGCACTCTCCCGCATCGTCTTTGAGCTTAATAGTGTCCAGCGTGCCGGTACCGAAAATGGCTTTGACGCAGAGATCGGGCCGGGCCGTTAACGTAACGTTTGCGCGCAGTTTGAACCGGGACAGCCGTGTTGCAAGGTCTTCGCCGCGCCCGCCTTCGCAATCGATCAGGATGCCGTCGCTCCACGGAAGGAGAATAAAGTCGTGCAGGAACTTGCCCTGGGGCGTGAGGAGCGTCCCGTAAGCGGCGCGATCGGACGAAACCTTCTCGACGTCCTGGGAGATCAAGCCTTGTAGAAAAACGCGGGTATCGGCGCCTGTGATCTCGATAAGGTCGCGTTCCAGTTCACAGAAATGTACGGGCATGGTCGACTCTCAACCGTCATGATTACGCGGTACGGGGCGTTGGGGACCAAGTTTACATGGTGCATCATTTCGCACGAGGCAAGTTTGCCAGTCTCGCACGTGAACCAGCGTTTGGCGCGCGGCGGGCTGGACGCGTATAAGCCTGCTCATCATGCGAATACTGTTCATAGGGCCGAACCGGATCGGTGATGCGGTGCTTGCATCCGGCCTGTTGAATCATCTGCTCGGCGACTACCCTCATGCGCGAATCACCGTTGCCTGTGGCGCGGCGGCGGCTCCTCTTTTCGAGGCACTGCCACAACTCGAAACCCTGATTCCGATGACGAAAACGGCTCGGAGCGCGCACTGGTGGCGATTGTGGAAACAAGTTGCCCGATACCGCTGGGACATGGTCGTCGATACGCGAAGATCGGTCGTTCCGTGGGTGATCCTCGCAGGACGTCGGCATGCGGCGCCCGCGTCGAGTGCCGGGCCGCTCGAACATGCCGTTGTTACGTTTGCACGGGCACTTGGAATGGCGGACGATCCACCGTCTCCCCGGATCTGGATGTCCCCGGAACACAGCAGGCGCGCCCAAGAACTCATTCCGGACGGGAAGCCGGTTCTGGCGGTCGGGCCCACGGCGAACTGGCCGGGTAAAGTTTGGCGCGCCGAGCGGTTCTGCGAAACCGCCGAAGAACTCACATCCGCATCGGCCGATGTAAGCGCAGGCGGGATGCCTGGCGCGCGGATCGCAGTTTTCGGTGCCGCGACTGAACGGGATATCGCGGCGCCCCTGCTTCAGATGCTTCCGCCGGAACGAACGATCGATCTGGTCGGGGAAGTCGATCTTTTGACGGCGTCGGCGTGTCTGGCGCGCAGCGATATGTATATTGGAAACGATTCCGGCTTGATGCATATGTCTGCGGCCGTCGGAACTCCCACTCTCGGGTTGTTCGGCCCCAGCATGCCGGAACGCTACGCACCGTGGGGCGATCACACCGCATGGGTGCGTACAGACAAGGATGTTCATGAGATCGTTTCCGAACCTGGCTATGACCATCGAAATACCGGCACACTGATGGATGGTTTGCCAGTCGATCGGGTTGTGACGGCAGCGCAGGAATTGCGCACCCGAACGATGGAGCGTGCTGCATGAACGAAGATGCCGGATCGCCGCGCCTGTCGGCTCTCGTGGTGGCGCACAACGAGGAAGCTGAACTCGATGGGTGTCTGGCGAGCCTCGCGTTTGCAGATGAGATTCTCGTGGTGCTGGACCGCTGCACCGATGGCTCCCGCGACATCGCCCTGGCGCATAACGCCCGTATTGAGGAAGGGGCGTGGGAGATCGAGGGCGAACGCCGAAATCGTGGGATTGCGTTGTGCGAAGGCGACTGGATTTTGGAGGTCGACGCGGACGAGAGGGTCAGCGACGACCTGGCAGCGGAGATTCGCGAAACCATTGCGCGGTCCGGATACGGTCACTTTCTGATTCCGTATCACAACTATATCGGTGATCGCCTGGTGGAGTTCGGCTGGGGCGCAGCGTGGGGCGTAAGCGCGACCGTACGATTGTTCGCGAACGACCCCGTGCGCGGACCGGCGAAACAATGGGGAGACCAGCGAATTCATCCGGCCGTCGAGCTTCTCGGTGAACCCGGACGCCTTACGAAACCGATGATTCACTACGTGGACCGGAATATTTCGGACATGATTGCGCGTCTTGATCGGTATACGTCCGCGCGCGCGCGCGATCTGCGGGCATCCGGCGACATCGGCGATTTCCGCCACAACGTACGTCGCATGTTCTCGCGTTTCTGGAAGTGCTACGTGGCGCGCCGCGGCTACCGAGAAGGCCAGTACGGATTCCTGATCGCACTGATGGCCGCGCTCTATCCTATCGTCAGCTACCTTAAGGCCAATCTCGAGGACGAATAGCGTGCGTTTGTTACAGACCATGGCGGGAGCCGAAGTCGGGGGGGCTGAAGCGTTCTTCGTGCGACTGGCCGTCGCTTTCGAGAAAGCCGGCGTGGATCAGCGTGTGATCATTCGCCGTGATCCCGCGCGCGCGCGTGCGCTGCGCGCGGGGGGCGTGAACTCCGTCGAGCTCCCGTTCGGCGGCCGCATGGATTTTCGAACGCGCCCGGCGCTACAGCGCGAAATCGATCGAAGCCGTCCCGATATCGTTCTCAGCTGGATGAGCCGGGCAAGCTGGGCAACCCCGAAAGCGGAAGGATCCCAGAGCTACAAGCTGATCGGACGGCTCGGCGGCTACTATGACCTCAAATACTATCGGCACTGCGACTATCTGATCGGCAACACGCAGGACATCGTAAAACACATTGTGGATGCAGGATTCGACGCGCAACGCGCGGTGTACCTGCCCAACTTCGTACATGCACCGCATCGAGAAGCAATATCCCGGATCGGACTCGATACGCCGATCGGAGCACCATTACTTCTGGCGATGGGGCGTCTGCACGAAAACAAGGGGTTCGATGTCCTATTGCGCGCGATGGCGTCACTTCCCGATCACTGGCTGTGGATTGCCGGCGAGGGCCCGGAAGCCGGGGCGCTTACGCAACTGGCCAGTGACCTCGGCGTTTCTGATCGTGTCCGGTTTCTCGGTTGGCGCGATGATTCGGACGCCTTAATGCGGGCGTGCGATATTTTTGTTTGCTCGTCTCGCCACGAACCGCTGGGCAACATCGTGTTGGAGGCCTGGGCTGCCGAAAAACCCGTCGTTGCCGCAAATGCCGTCGGACCGGCCGGTCTTATCGGTGAGGACGAAGCGGGTCTGCTGGTGCCGATCGAAGAACCTGAACCACTCGCCGACGCGGTCAAGAAATTGTCGGCTTCTGCAGATCTCGCGGCACGCCTTGCTGCCGAAGGGCGGACGCGTTTCGAGCGCGACTACACGGAAGACGCTGTTGTCGCGAAGTATCTGTCGTTTTTCGAATCTGTGCGCTGATCATGTGCGGAATCGCAGGATTGATGGCAACGGGGGGGGCGGAAGCGGATACCGCCGCGCTGGAGCGCCTGACCGATGCGATCCGTCACAGGGGCCCGGATGGCGATGGAGCCTATGCCGCGCGAAATGTGGCACTAGGGCAGACGCGTTTGGCAATCATCGACTTGGAAACAGGAAACCAGCCGCTCTATGAGCCCGGCGGCGCGGTCCTGGTCGCCAACGGAGAGATCTACAACTACCTTGAGCTGCGCGCGGAACTGGGCGAGGATGAATTCGCGACCCGGTCCGATTGTGAGCCGCCACTCCATCTGTATCGTCGTCACGGTCTGGATTTCGTCGACCACCTGCGCGGGATGTACGCCCTCGCGCTCTACGATCCGATCGAAGGACAACTCGTCATTGCCCGCGATCCGTTCGGGATAAAGCCGCTCTACTATGCCCAGACATCCGGCGGATTTGCGTTTGCGTCCGAGCCGCAGGCGTTGCTCGCTGCCGGACTGGTGGAAGCCAGAATCAACGCCGATGCGCGCGCGGAACTCTTCCAGCTTCAATTCACCACCGGCGCCGAGACCATATTTGAAGGCATCAGCCGCGTTCTTCCGGGAGAGATGATCGTCGTGCGTGACGGGCGTATTGTCGCGCGTCGCCGTCGCACCATTTTGCCGACGGACGGACCGGCGACATGGAGTGAGCTCGAGGCCCTGGAGAGACTGGACACGGCCTTGCGGGATAGCGTGGAGGTTCACCAGCGTTCCGATGTGCCTTATGGGATGTTTCTCTCCGGCGGTGTCGACAGTTCCGTCTTGCTGGCATTGATGGCTGACCTGAACGAGCAGCCGGTACACGCTTTTACGGCAGGGTTTGTCGGCGCCTCGGTGGCGGACGAGCGAGCGCATGCGCGCGCCGTTGCGGGGTCGGCGGGTGCAGTCACGGTCGATATTTCCATTGGGCCGGAAGATTTCTGGCGCGACCTGCCGCGCATCGTGGCGGCGATGGACGACCCGTCCGCCGACTACGCCATCGTGCCGACGTTCCTGCTGGCGGAAGCCGTGCGGCGCGAAGGTCTCAAAGTCGTTCTCACGGGTGAGGGTGGTGACGAGCTGTTTGCGGGCTACGGCCGCTACCGCAGTGCGACGCGGCCATGGTGGCGCGGAGGCAGGAGCATGCGCGCGCGGGGCATCTTCGACGGCCTGGGAGTCCTGCGAGATATCCCCGCGGGTTGGCGTGACGGGTTTGCCGCCGTGGAACAAACCCTGGAAACCGGTTCGCGAACCCGCCTTCAGGTCGCGCAGGCTACGGACTGTGCCGACTGGCTGCCGAATGACCTGCTGTTGAAAGTCGATCGCTGTCTGATGGCGAACGGTGTCGAAGGGCGTACGCCGTTTCTCGATCCGGAGGTTGCCGATGTGGCATACCGGCTTTCGGATTCCCTGAAAGTTCGTGATGGTCTGGGAAAGTGGTTGCTGCGGAAATGGCTCGATGGTCGTCTGCCCGCGGCGGGCGCCTTTGAGAGAAAGCGCGGGTTCTCCGTTCCGGTGGCCGAATGGATTCGCGATTCTGCCGATGTCATCGGGCCCCTCGTTGCGCGACAGCCGGGTATTGTCGAAATGTGCGAACCGCGCGCCGTGGAAAACCTGTACGCGAAGGCGGGAAAGCGTGAGGGTTTTGCGGCCTGGTTATTGTTGTTTTACGCGCTGTGGCACAACCACCATGTGCTCGGAATTCATGGTGTGGAGGACGTTCGCGCGGCGCTGGAGGCGGCGCGCAAAGCTGCCTGAATATAGGGTTCTGGCGGGTTTCCGATTTCCGCATGTTTTTCTGAGCTTATCTCGGTATGCGAGCCATGCTTCCTGCGCGGCTGACTCTCCGATGCAATCGTCCTATATTCCGCTCATATTTTGTGCACTGCACACATGAGGCTTATTGCCTCGACCCGGGCGGGAACTCCGGTTTCGGGACGGACATCAAGTAAGGAGAGCGAGCCATGAGCGCCTGTATCGTCGGTTGGGATCATCTGAAATTCGGAAAACGCGAAGGCGAAGACATCGAGGACATGATCGTCTCCGTTGCCGCGGGAGCGATCAGGGACGCCGGCGTAGAGCCGAAGGATGTGGACGCGATCTACCTCGGCACGTTTGGCGGCGGCTTCGTGAAGCAGGAATTCCCGGCTTCGCTCGTGCTGCAGGCGCATCCTGATCTTCGTTTTACGCCCTCGACCCATGTCGAGAATGCTTGCGCCACCGGCTCCGCGGCCATCTATCAGGGCATCAATCACATCGCCGCCAAGCGCGGCCGGGTCGTTCTGGTCGTCGGCGTTGAGAAGATGACTGAGGTCAGCGGCGAGGTGCTCGGCGGCATCCTCTCGAAAGCCTCCTACCTGCGTGAGGAATCGGCGTCGAGCTTCGCCGAGATCTTCGGGCAGATCACCGATGCCTACTTCCAGAAGTACGGCGACAAGTCCGACGCGCTGGCGATGATCGCGGCGAAGAATCACAAGAACGGCTGCGACAATCCCTATGCCCAGCTCCAGAAGGACCTCGGTTACGAATTCTGCCGCAACGTGTCGGAGAAGAACCCGGTCGTGGCCGGGCCCCTCAAGCGGACCGACTGCTCGCTGGTGTCGGATGGCGCGGCGGCGATCGTGCTGACCGATGTGGACACGGCGCTGAAGATGGACAAGGCGGTCTACTTCCGTGCGCACCAACACGTGCAGGACTTCCTGCCGATGTCGAAGCGCACCGTGATCGACTTCGAGGGACCGGCCGAGGCGTTTGCCCGTGCCTACGACGAAGCCGGTATCTCCGTGGACGATCTTGGGTTTGCTGAAGTGCATGACTGCTTCACGTCGGCCGAGATGCTCTCCTATGAAGCGCTCGGCCTGACCGAGAAGGGGCAGGGCGAAGTGGCAGTCAAGGAAGGCTGGACCTATGCCGACGGCAAACTGCCCGTGAACCGCTCGGGCGGTCTGAAAGCGAAGGGCCATCCGCTCGGCGCCACGGGCCTGTCGATGCACGCGATCGCCTCGATGCAGCTCACCGGGACCGCGGGCGACCTGCAGCTCGATAGCCCCAAACTGGGCGCAGTGTTCAATATGGGCGGTTCGGCCGTATCGAGCTACGTCTCCATTCTTGAGCCGCTGCGCTAGCCAAAGGACACACAACGGGCCGCCTCGTACCGGGGCGGCCCGCTTTCTATTTGAACAGGAGCGTCGCCATGGGTGACACCTTCAGGGCACTCGTTCTCGACCAGCCGGACGACGAATTCACCGCAGAGTTTCGCGATGTCGAGATGTCCGACTTGCCGGACGGCGACGTGACGGTTGCGGTCGATTATTCGACGATCAACTACAAGGACGGCCTCGTCATCAATGGAAACCTCGGCCGGTTGGTCCGAGACTTTCCGCATGTCCCGGGAATCGATTTCGCCGGCACGGTCGAGAGCTCAGTGAGCAACGCGTTCAAGCCTGGCGACAAGGTTGTGTTGACGGGCTAGCGGGTCGGCGAAATCCATTGGGGCGGGCTTGCGCAGAAAGCGAGGGTCAAGGCCGATTGGCTCGTGCCGCTCCCGGAAGGCCTTTCGGCTCAGCAGGCGATGGCCGTCGGGACTGCGGGTTTTACCTCAATGCTTTGCGTGGATGCACTTGAGGCGCATGGCCTGTCCCCGGACAAGGGCGAAGTGCTGGTGACGGGTGGCGCCGGGGGCGTCGGCAGTGTCGCCATCGCGATCCTGGCGAACCTCGGCTACACGGTCGCCGCATCGACCGGTCGCCGGTCGGAAGACGATTACCTCCGCGATCTGGGTGTGAGTGAGATCCTCGATCGCGCGGACCTGTCGGAAGCGGAAACAAGGCCGCTCGAGCGTGAGCGCTGGGCGGGTTGTGTCGACACCGTCGCCGGCAAGACGCTTGCCACGGTTCTGGCCCAGATGAAGTACGGAGGCTCCGTCGCTGCTTGCGGCTTGGCCGGTGGCAATACGCTTGAGACGACGGTGCTGCCGTTTCTGCTGCGTGGCGTGAATGTGCTGGGTATCGATTCAGTGATGCAGCCGGCCGAGAATCGCGCGCGCATCTGGCAGCGGATTGCGGAGTCGCTTCCGCTGGACAAGCTGGACGCCATGACGAACACCGCTCCCTTGTCCGACACCAAGGAATTGGCCGCATCGATCCTGAAAGGCCAGGTGCGCGGGCGTACGGTGATCGACGTCAACGGCTAGAGCGCTTCGCAAGCAACGCTCTCTTAATCTTCGCCATGTTATGGGTGAAGTATGAGGGAAGCACTCACAGCATCGCGTTTCGTCGGTCGGCGACTTCGTCGGGTACTGGTATGCGCGCCGTTGGTGCTTGCGGCGTGCGCGAACCCGTTTGCGGACGATGCGCCGACATTCGATGAAATCCTGGCGGCGGGCTGGCTTGAGGACGAACAACCGCCGGTGCCTCTCGATCCGCTCTATTGTTACGACACGATCGGCGCCGAAGATTGCCACGAGGCACCGCTGGAAGACGGCGGAAACCGCCTGATCGGCTATCAGGGCCCCCCGCCGCCAATCGATATTCAGCCCTAGTCCGGTTCTGCCGACTCGCAACATTCGTGAAACTGTCTCCGTGGTCCCGCTTTTGCGGGAAACCGGCTGGTGCTTGCTGGCCTCAACAGGAGCGCTCGATGGGTTTCGGGGGTACGCGTGTGCTTGTTTGGGCCGCGCTGGCCGCGATGACGGTAGCGACGCCGTCGCTCGCGCAGAGCGATGCACCGTCCGGGTATTCCGAGACGTTACGCTGGTATCACGAGCAGGCCGAAGCGGGTAATCCGCAGGCGCAGTTTCTGCTGGGCATCAAATTCGAGACGGGTACGGACGTTCCGCGCGACCTATCGCGCGCGCTGAAGCTGTTTGAGCAGGCTGCCCGGCAAGGTCATGCGGATGCCCAGTTCAAGCTGGCGTCGATGTTAAGTCGTGGGATTGGAACGGCGCGTGACGATGCTGCCGCGGAGAACTGGTTCCGTGCCGCCGCCCTGACGGGGCATGCGCCGTCGCAACACAATCTTGCGGTTATGCTGATGAGGCGTGCGGATGACGGGGACGGACGGGCGGAGGCGCTATCCTGGTTGTTGCGCGCCGCTGATTCCGGTTTGGATGCAGCGAAGAACTTGCTTGAAAGCTGGATGTCCATCCTGCCGGATGAGGTAAATGCCAGGGCTCGCGAACTCTCTCGGGTACCACTACAGCCGGCGCAGCCCTCGCGGTGAATCGCCACGCGCGTTTCGACATGTGGTTGCGCTAGAGTGATACTTTGAGGATTGCGAATCCCGTCGAGGTTTTATGCGCGGCATTCTTTGGCTTTTGCTTGTCACCGTTGGGTGCGCGGCTATCGTCTTTATTTCTTCGTTTCTTGGTGACGATTCGCCGGAATCACCGCCGCCTGTCGCTGCGAGCAATACCGGGAGCGAGCCCGTTGCCGCTCCGCCGCCGGAGCCGTCACCGACGCCTGCGATTCCACCGCCGGAAATTGTCGCGCCCGAGGCCCCACCGCCGGTGCTTGTCGATTCTTTTCCCGCGGATACGCAGCCGAGGGTCGAAGGCTGGGCCACGGTCTCGGATTTGGCCGGTCACCTCGACGTCGTGTCTCTCGCGGGTGTCGGTTCGCCGATCGACGACGCAAACGCGCTTCGCACCGATCAGATGATCGTCGCCCAGGGGTGGGCGGGAGACGCGAGCCTCGGGATCAGATACTCCGATGTGCTTTTGTCGATGTGCGGGCGATTTGTTGCGCGCGCGCAGGTCGGTGTCCGACGTCCGGACGTTGCAAAGGTGGTGCATCCTAATCTTGAGGAATCGGGATGGTCGGCCACGATCCATATTCGGGACCTGCCCAACTGCGCCAATCCGGAATTGCGCGCCTGGGCGGTCGTGCCTGGCCAGCCCGCCGCGATCGGCGCTCTGGTTGGCACGCGGCGAATCAATGTCGTGGAACGGGTCGATGGCGGCGCGGAACATGTCTCGGCCCAGGTCCCGGTCAATCCCTTCGAGTACTGGCCTTACGATAGCACGCAGTTCAGGGTGACGGCGTCGCGCGCCAATATGCGCCGGTGCGCCGGCACGGGCTGCGCGGTGGTCGCGAAGATCGACCGGGGGACATATTCGGCCGTCGTCATGGACCGGGCAGATGGCTGGACCCTTCTGGTGCTTGAGGATCGTGCGGGCTGGTTGTTCGATGAACTTTTTGAAAAGACCCCGTAGCGCACTTTTTCTTGGACTTGCGGCGTCGTTGCTTGCCGCTTGTACAGGTGTGGAGCGGGACGTGGACGGCTGGTCCGCCAGCCCCTTCGCCGTGCAACTGCCCTATCCGGAACATGTCCCGCATACCGATCGGCAGGGGAGATTGCTGACGGCCTTCGAACCCGAGGCATCTTTTTTCCCCATCGGGCTCTACCACGCGCTGACGGGGACATTTGGCGGCGTCGCTTATTCGTTCGAGACGGCGGCAGATGCAGGACACAATACAGTCGTCGCGTGGGGCGGGCTCGATACCGCAGCGGTTCTCGGCGCGGCTGAGCGGGCTGATCTCCAGGTCATCATGTCGTTGCCGAAGGACGACACCGTCCGCGCTTCGCTCGATCACCCGCACGTGCTGGGGTTCGATATCGATCACGAGCCTTCGGTGGCACGCAGCGAGAGGCAGGCCCTGGAGCGCCGCCGGCGCTTCCTGGAACGTCGTAACGCTATTCGCGTCATCGATCCTGATCGCGCTGTGTTCACCGTCGACTATCCCACCGTGCGGGAAAGCAGGCTCGACCTTTGGCGGTTGTGGAAGCGGACGGGCGATATTGCGTCTTTCTGGACGTATCCGGTGGCGAGCGATCATGTCCCGTCCATTGGCGGGCCTGTCGGAGTCGGTGAGACCGTGGCCTGGGCCGTCGAGGCCACGTCCGGGCTGAAACCCGTGTGGTTTGTTCTGCAGGCATTCGAGTCACCGCTGGCGAATTTCGACTGGCGGATGCCGAATGAACGTCAGGTTCGCGCCATGGCCTACGATGCGCTCGTGCATGGTGCAACGGGCTTGATCTGGTTCTCCTACGATAGCTTCGTGACGCGGAATGGGAAGGTGATCGGCGTATCGCCGGATCCGATAGAAACCTACGATGTCGTATTGCCCCACGCGCTCACCGGGGATACGCCGCTGGCGGCGGAACCGGGCCAAATCCGGCAAAGCCGCGCGCTTTGGGGCGCGATCGCACAGCTGAACGGCGAATTGGCGTCGCAGCGGGATATCTGGTTGTCTCCGACAGCGGAAGTCGACTATGCGATTGAAGTCCGGGGTGCGCGCATGAGTTCGACGCCAGTGCGAACACAGCTGAAAAAGACACGGAGCGGCCTTTTCCTGGTGGGCGTCAACGCGGACGACCATCCGGTCGAGATGCGAATAACGATGAAGCGCCGAGTGACGGGTTTCGATAAATTTGCGGGGGACGCGGACCTCATGTTGCGTGACGGCCGGATTTTCGGACACCTCGACGGGTTCGCCACGTTCGTTCTGAAGCTTTCAGGTCCGGAAACCTAGGATGGATATTTCGGCGGAGCAGAAGTCTGTGGGGCGAATGTCCGGACTGCGCGTGCTGCTCGTGCACGGTTTTGCGGTCCTTATGGTTTTTGCGTTCGTGAACACCTTTTCGCTCTGGCGTGCCTTCGGCCGGGAATTCGGAACCGGGGCACGCGATGCGCTGCCGTGGATCGCACTGCTGTCTCTTATTGTCATCCTGGCGGTGATCGGTTTTCGGCGCGGGCGACAGATCATGCGGTCCTGGTACTGGTTGGCCGCTGCTGCTCTTGTTGCGGGGGTCGGGTTGTCGATCACGGATCCGGCGTTCTCGGCCAAGCGAATCCATGTGCCGCAATACTTTCTTCTCGCGGTTGTGACCTGGCTGGCATTGCCCCGGAAGTTTCGCACTGCGGCGACGCCGCTGTTCACGTTGGTCGCTGTAGCTCTCTACGGCATGCATGACGAGTTCCTGCAGGGACTCCACGCCCGGCGCACTTACGGGTTGCGCGATATGACCGTGAACCTGTGCGGTGCCACAAGCGGAACGCTCGTCCTGATCGGCTTTGCATCGTCGCGAAAGGACAAGGCGATACGCGCGGTTGGCTGGTCGGTTTCTCCGTCGGCCGTCTTGGCGCTGGTGGCGGCTGTATCGGGTGCGATGTTGCTGGCCTGGGCGGGCACCGGCTACCGTAACGATCTCATCCCCTACTGGGCCGTCCTGCCGGTGCTGGCGGGCGCACTCTGGCTTATGCTCGCAGTCGACCGGGTGCCTCTCGTCGGGGACCGATTGGCACTGCTCGCAATCGCGGTGAATTGCACCGCCTTCCTCGCTTATCCGGTTTTGACAGATGTCGCGCGTTTGGATTTCGCTTAGCCTCGTCGCCCTGATCGCGGCGGCGATTCTGGCCGGGCGCGCGGCGACGCGTCCGGAGCCTGTAAACGTGATTGTGCTCACGGTGGAGAGCTGGCGTGCCGACACCGTTACGGCTGAACGGATGCCGGCGCTCGCAAGCGCCGCACGCGAGGGTGTGACGTTCACCAATCATCGCGCGGTTTCCGCGTGGACCGCGCCGAACGTGGTCGCTGTTCTGACGGGTGTATCGCCGTTCGAGCAGGGCATACACGCGCGCGGGCAAAGTCTGCCGGAGTTGTTTCGCACATTGCCGGAGATCCTGGCGGACCGCGGCTGGCACGTCGGCGGCGTTCAGGCTTTCATGCTGATCGACGTGTTTCAGAATCTCGGGATTACCTACGAACCCGGGAGCGAGTTGTTCAGCTGGATTGCGCAGCGCGCGCGGCGCGCCGATCCGTTTTTCCTCTGGTACCACTATCTGGACACGCACCTCCCCTACGATCCCGGGGCTGCCGACGCGATATTGTCGGCGTATCCGGAATCGACACCGGGCGAGAACGATCGACGCGCCCAGGTCCGCGCGTTGCCGGCGATTCCGGAAGGCGAACTGGATTGGCAACAGTCCGACCGGCCCTGGGTCGAGGCGCTTTATCGCGGCGGTTTTTCAGACTTCGATTCCTGGTTCTCGCAATTTTGGGCGTTCTTTGAGGCATCGGGACTAAAACGGAATACGATCCTGATCGTGACGGCAGACCATGGTGAAGAGCTTCTCGAGCGCGGCAATGTGGGGCATGCATCCACCACACGGGCCGGTCACCTGCATGAAGAAGTCGTTCATGTCCCCCTGTTCGTATGGGCGCCGCCGGAACTCCTGCCGGTGGCGGCGGGAACGACCGTCGAAGACATGACCGACCATTTGATGATCGCCCCGACGCTCGCCGACCTGTTGTCTGTCGATACGCCGACCGACCTTGAATCCGCGGGGCTTTTCGACGCGCCGCATCCCGTGCGGTGGATGGGTCTGACATCGCGCGCCGGGTTTTCGGAACCCGACCCGGCCCGTATCGAGCGTTACTACGCAGCCGCGATAGAGGGCGATGCGAAAGTGCAGATCGCCATCGAGGACGGTAAAGCGCCGGTGATCGAGGCTTGGGATCTGGAAACGGACCCCGGCGAAACATCGCCGATCGAGAATGTACCGGAGCGCCATCGCGCACTTGCCGATGCACTGGCCGAGCGGCTTTCGACGGTGCGCTTTGCACCGGGCAGTTCCGAGGCGGCCGAGCGGCATGGGTCGTCTGCGAAACCCGGCTGGCTGCATCCCGACGAGAGCCAGGCGGTCGGTTATGCCGATATTGCGGACCGGACTTTCCTTGCGTGGACCGGTGATCCGACGTCGGACTACGTCATTGAGTACGAGGCGGGTTCGGGGTTGCTGGCTCTTGGCGGCACGTTCGACGTGGCCGGAACCCGGCACGATTTCGGGCCGGTTGAAGAAGGCTATTGGCGCACCTGGGTGGTGCCCTATGACAGGATACGTTTCCGCGTGCGGCCGGCCGGAACGCCGGATGCCTGGAGTGAGTGGATCGAACTGGAGCTGCAGCCGTGAGTCTCGTGATGGGACAGCACCGGATGTATGTGGCCGGCGCCGCGATATTTGCGGCAAGTCTGGTTGTGTTCGGGTTTGGTATCGCATGGTCGCCGATATTCGACGATGTCCTCGCGCAGGAACGGGTCGTTATCAACAAGCATGCCCGGCGCGACCGGGTGAATGTCGAACGCGAGCTCTCGCTCGCTGAGGCTTACTGGCAAAGGAACCCGGACGTGGCCGCGAGCGAGTTTTTTGGCACCAAAGGCGCCCTCGGCGTATTCGGCGCGCGCGAACACTATGACCGGCACGGTCGTGCGGAGGGACGTCGTTGGGGGAGGTAGCGCACGACGAGGCCCCGGTTTCGAGGGTCGGAGGCTGGATTTTGATGGCTGGGTGCGTCCTCGCGACGCTGCCCGTGTTCGCGGCCTTTCTTCCGATCGACCTCGGAGTCCTGCCCCGTATCGAGCCGATGACGATGGTGCTTCACCTCGCGGCGGGAATTTGCGCGACGGGCCTGGCGATCAGTGCTTTTGCCGCCCGTGAGCGCGTCTCGTTTGCGGTCACACATCCGATGGTGTTTGCCGCGCTTTTTGTTGCGGCATGGACCCTCCTGATGGCGCCGTTTGTGGAATATCCCCTGCTTACCCTGCTCGGTGATCCCGCGTTCGGGGAAGCTGCGGTTCGATATCTTGTTCTGGCGGTCTTTTTCACGTCGGCGCTCGTCTTATCGTCGGATGAGAATCGGCGCCGTTTGCTACTGGCGATTGTGCTCGCGATATCGTTTTGGGCCCCCGTCGTGATGTATTCGCTGGGACGCGAATTTTTCGTCAGTCTGGACCTGGTCGGATATTTTGCTGTTTCGGCAGCGGTTTCGGCATGGTTGTTGGCGGACGGACAGAAGCCCTGGCGACGATTGCTGCAAGCCTTCGCGGCGGGGTTACCGGCGCTTGTCCTTTCCTCAAATCATTCGATTGTCGTCATAACGCTCCTTGTGGCCCTCCCGGGTGCCGCGCTCGCGGGCTTTGTCGTCGCGCGGCACCCGGGTTGCTCGCGCAGTGTTCGCGTCCTGGTGGTGTTGGCGGTTGTTGCTGCGCCCCTTGTCGGGCTCTTGATGAAATGGGCCTTGCCGGAAGTGCTGGACGTGCCCTCGGTTCTGTCGCGCCATCTCCTCGATCAGGTGCTTTTTGCCGCGATCATGGATCGACCTGGGATTGCCGCGGTGGGACAGGGCTGGGGCACGATCAACCTGACTTTCGACAATTATATGCTTGCCGCAGATGCTGTGATCTGGGATCGAAGCTGGGATCTGACCTTTCGCAATGTTTCTCATTCACACAGCATCTATGCCGAAGCGCTTTTCGGAGCGGGACTTCCGGCATCGATCGGCGTGGTGGCGCTCTATGCGTTGCCCGTCCTTGTGGTGAAGCGGGAATTCTTGCCGGTCGCCGTCTTTGCCGTACTGTCGATCTCCGGAGTGGGAGCCGTCGCCGCCGAAGCACCTTCGACGGTGGGTGCGGTAGCGTTTGCGCTCGCGTTTGCGGTTGTGCGCCCGTCGGTCCGCAATGCGCACGAACGCTTTCGATATGGCGGGCCGATGTTGGGAGCGGGGATACTGGTCTCTGCGCTGATGCTCATCTCATCGTCGGCCTGGCAGTTCCAATACTCGAATGACATACGCCAACGGATTGCGGACGTTCGCGTGAAGGGCGCGGCCAGCCCGTTTAGCTGCAATATTCATCCGCACAGTGCGTTGTATGCCGACATGGACCTGATTCAGTCGCTGATCGGGGTGTACCGTCCCGCTCTCGCAGATTCCGAGCAGGGCAAAGCTACGAGTCCCGAAACATTGCGCGAGATCGGGGCATATCTTTGTTCAGCGGAGGTTCGCGCCGTCGAGAGCGCTTCTCCGTCGCTCCAACTGGGACTGGAAACATTTCGTGGGAGCGTGGCTCTTGCGGAGGAAGATACTCCGCTCGCCGCGCACTACGCCTCCGTTCTGGAGGGATGGGCCGGAAAACTCGCGCGCGTGCTGACCGTAGCGCCCGGCAGGCCGGACATCGCGAATAGCTTCGTGACGGCCCGGATCAGGCAGGGAATGCCGCGATCGGTTGAGTCGCTGGCGCAGGCGCTGCGCGAACGCAATCCCGATGACCCGGTCGCATTGTGGTATCTCGGATTGGCCGGATTACAGCTTCCCCGCTCGTACGAACGTGCGGAAAGCATGCGCATTCTTGAAAAAGCCCTAGACTTGGGGGTTCGCAAAACGCTCCCGATACCCCGGGAGGCTGTTGTGGCGATTGAAAACGCATTGGAATGACTGAAATCTTTAAAGCGCGAGAGGTATTCCGGTTAACCCTTGTTTTAGAGCCCTTACCTCAACGCTAACAATTGTTGCATTTTTGCATCACCCGACTCGAACCTCCTCAAAAATGGGAATTTATCGGTTGTAAGAGTCGTTTGAGCCCCTTAAAAATTGCGGCTGATATCCGCGAGCGGGTCGTCGCTCGAATTTCTATGGGGTCACCAATGACTCAGTTAAGAACAGTTGTCCTGGCCAGTGCGCTCGCTTTCGGCCTTGCGTCGACTTCCGCCTTCGCGCAGACCAACGAGAATACCGAGACATCGAACTCCGAAACGAACAGTCAGCAGACGCAGCAGTCTGCGACGACGGTTGTTACGGTCGTGACGAACGGCGCCGGTTTCTCGATCTCCGGCGGCGGCTTTGGTAGCGGCCCAGGCGGCGGTGGTAGCGGCCCAGGCGGCGGTGGCGGCACTCCCGGCGGTGTTCCCGGCGGCGGTGACCAGGACTCATTCCGTTTCGAACGTGACGGCATCCGCACGTCCCAGACCGGCGCGGCCGCCGGTGGTGTCGACGGAAAACTGGCGATCTGGGTCAACGGTGCCTACTCCACCTACGATCAGGACCAGGTCCAGATTCAGGCCGATGGCGATACATGGGCCGGCGGTGTCGGCGCGGACTGGCTGTTCTCCGACCGCTTTATCGGCGGCCTCGCGGTGAGCGGTTTCTTCAGTGATTCCACCCTGACGTTCAATAACGGTACGTTGGAGACCGAAGGCGTCGTCGCATCGCCCTACTTCGTCGCGATCCTTGGCCGAGACCGGAACTGGCTTCTGGATGGTGCCGTGGGTTACAGCGTTGCCGAGAACGACTCGACACGCGCGAACGGCACGGTCACCGCGAATTACGATTCTGAATTCTGGTTCGCGTCCTCGAACCTGACGTATCAGTTCGTTCGTGGAAACTTCTCGTTCGCCCCGAAGGTTGGCCTTCTTTGGCTCGACGCGAGCACGGACGGCTATACTGAAACAGGTGCGGGCGGCGTTGCCGTTCCGGCTGGCGACACCCAGCTTGGTCGCCTGAGCTTCGGTGGCCGGGTGACCTACATCGCGAACCCGCGCTTTGCGCCGTACGTTTCGGTCATCGGCGAGTACGATTTCGAGACGGAGGAGTATAATTCCTTCGCTGCCGGCAACCGTCCTTCGGTGGAAGACACGGGTGCGACCGTTGGGCTGGGCGCGGCGTTCCAGCTGACGGATCGTACGTCGGGCACCCTGGAGGGCACCACGGCGTTGGGGCGCAGCGATTATTCGTCCTACACGCTGTCGGGTAATCTCCGGTTCAGCTTCTGATCTGACATGCATCCAATCCGATGCCGAAAGGCCCGCCCGGCTGGGCGGGCCTTTTTTCTTTTGCTGCTGTTTCCGCTCCTGGTCGCCTGCGAGTCGGTGAGTGGAGTTGTTAGCGAGCGCGATGAAATTGCCGATCGCGTCGCGCGCTCCGGCGACCTCACGAAGTTTTTCATCGATACCGGCAAGTTCGAGCTTGCCGGGTATCGCCGTTTCTCGAATACATCAGATCCCACCGTCTCGATCTATATCGAAGGCGATGGCCTCGCATTCCTGAGCGCCAATGTCATATCGCGGGACCCGAGCCCGCGCGACCCTGTCAGTCTGAGACTGGCGGCGCGGGATCCATCGGCAAACGTCGCCTATCTTGCGAGACCTTGTCAGTACGTTGGTGCGAAAAATCGTCCCGAGTGCGACTTTACGTTCTGGACCAACGGGCGTTTTGCGCCCGAAGTCGTGCAGGAAACGAATGTCGCTGTCGACGCCATCGTTCGCGCGTCCGGCGCGCGAGGCGTTCGTCTATACGGCTATTCCGGCGGCGGCGTCGTGGCGGCGCTTGTGGCGAGCCTGCGCTCCGATGTCGACTTGCTGGTCACGTTCGCGTCGCCGCTCGACCACGCCGAGTGGACCCGCATCAAACGCTTCACGCCGCTGGACCGCTCCTTGAGCCCGATGAACCGTTTGCGCGAACTGGCGAAGGTTCCTCAGGTTCACTATTGGGGAGAGGATGACGATGTGGTGCCATTGCCCGCTGTTCAACGGTATGCTGAAGCGCTCTTGCGAGCTGGGGGCAACCCCAAGGTCGTGAAACTCCATGATGTCGGTCATCGGTGCTGCTGGCACGACCTCTGGCCGGACCTTGGACCCGTCGGCACGCCAACCCCCGCAGCATCACGTTAATCTGACGTCTGGGTGCCGGTGACCCGTCTCGCCAATTGACCAACCCGGCGCACGCGAGCGATTCTGACGCATGGAACCCACTTCGGAAAATCCGAAACCATCGCTGATCCGCGATTGGCCGCAGGACGAAGAGGTCCGGGCGGACCCGTTGCGTGCGAGTGGGACGCGCGTTTCGGTTGTTATCGTGAACTACAACACGGGTTCGCTCCTTGCACAGGTTGTCGAGAGCGTCTTTGGCCAGAGTCTTGCGCCGTTCGAGTGCATCGTCGTCGACAATGCTTCAAGCGACGGCAGTATTGCGTATCTCCGCAGCGAGTTCTCCGATCCGCGGCTACATGTCATTGAGTGCGAATCGAACTCTGGATTCGCGGCTGGCTGTAACCGGGGAATATCAGAAAGCACCGGAGACTTTGTGCTGCTTTTGAACCCCGACTGTTTTCTCGAGCCCGGGGCTTTGAAACGGCTGGTTGCGGAGTTTCGGACAGATCGGGAGATCGGGGCTGTCGGACCGCTCATTTTGAACATGGATGGGAGCGAGCAGCGCGGCGGCCGGCGCGACATCCCGACCCCCTGGCAGATTTTCTGTGTCGGCCTCGGGCTACATCTCCTGATGCCAAATCATCCCCGGTTTCGAAGCTTCAACCGGGCCGGTGACGAGATACCGGATCGTCCCGTCCAGGTGCAAAGCGTTTCCGGTGCCTGCCTGCTGATACGACATGAAACGCTGGAGAGCGTAGGTTTTCTGGACGACCGCTACTTTATGCATTTCGAGGATCTCGACTGGTGCCTGCGTGCCGGCAAGTCCGGATGGAGGATCCAGTTCGTGCCCGATGCTGTCGCGTATCATGTCGGAGGTGTAAGCGGCCGGAATCGGCCCTACCGGGTCGAGGCCCACAAGCATGCGTCGCTGATCCGTTTCGTGCGCACGAATTTCGTGAGCTACTACCCTTCGGTATTCATCGTAGTTGTGTCCATGATTGTCTGTGCGCGTTGGCTGACAGTCGTCGCCCGCATGGTGATTCTCGGGAAGTCCGGCAGGCGGAAAGGATGGTACAATTTCTTTGTTAGTTCCGAGAAGTGACAACATGAAATAGGCAAAGGCCGCATGGCAGTGTTCAAAGGCTCCGAATCACTTGCCCCGATTCACCGGTTGGTAGGCGCCGTGCGTTTGTGCCGGTCAGCGGCGCTATACCGCTATACAGACAACCGTTGGAAAGGGCCTCTTTTCTTTTTTGTCTCGATCCTGGACGTCGCGGCTTATGCGTCCGTCCTGTATGTTGTGGCCGGCACAATCCGTGGGTTGGGAGGGGTCGACCGTTTTGTCCCGATGCTTATCGGGTTGTTGGCAATCCGCTGGTCGTTCGATTGCGCCATGCAGGCATCGCGCAACGCGCATGCCGGACATCTCTTCAAGCCTTACTTTGCGCGGCCGTTTACAATGGCCGTAATGGTTGCCGTAGCGGGACCCTCAATGATCTTTGGTGTCGCGGCGCTGATCCTGACGGGGGGGCTTGTCCTGTCCGTGCGTGCGCCAGCCGATCTCGGGCACATGCTCGGCTGGGGCAGCTTTATCGCGCTTGTGCAGTTGTTATGGAACTGCGTCCTGGCACTAACGGTCATTCATTTGCGGTTGCGCCGGTTCCTGTTGTCCGAAACACCGATTTTTCTGGGTTTTCTGGGATTGCTGGTCGTGTCCCCCGTCGCCTATCAGTTCAGCGACATACCGTCCGCCGCAGGCCATATGCTCACCAGCCTAAACCCGATGGCGCATTTGATCGCCGGTTACCAGAATTCTTTCTGGTACATTCAGGGTGTAAGTCTTGAGGTGATCCCGCTCTCTGTCTTGTTGGCCGTTGTCCTCATCGTTGCGCTGGGCCGCTCGTTGCGCCGTATCCCCGAGCCTGCTTTCGGTCAGTCTGACGAGGTGCAGAGCTGTCTGGTCTGGGACGGGAGCCACTGGTCCGATGCCCAGAACTCTCCGGAGAGAGATACGAGAGCGCAATTTTCCCGCTGGCAGGGAGACCTTCCCTGGATGACCGGTGCAAACCTGTTCTACCTAATCGACAATGCCCCCGGCCCACGCCGCTGGAGAGCGGAGATGTTTGCGGCGTTTGCCAATACGTCCGACAGTGATCGGTTGCTGACAACGCCGCTGCCACTCCTATCCCAGACCAACCGGGACCGCCTGTGCCTTGTGACAGCTCTCGGAGCCACGAGATCGTCCCGCGGCGGTCAAGACAATGTGGTCCAGCTGCGTTCTGTGGGGCGAGATGCAATTATTCTCGACGGCCTCGTGGATCACGCCGGTCCGAGAGAGTTGGGGGTGTTCTGTACGATCGTAAAGTCCGTTTCCGAGGACACCCTGTTTCTGGTTACCTACCGAAATCTCACGGCCTCGATGCTGGAGAACATCAGCGCGGATGCCGCGCGCAATGCCAGCGCGAAAATGTAGGTGGCGGGCCGCCGGCTCTGCGGGCCTGAAGACCGGTGTCAAAGTTTTCCATCTCTAAACTCAAGAAACTCGTTAGCCGGATGACCGACCTTTACCCGCTCGTTTCGCTTATTGTCAGGACCGAAGGTCGGCGCAAGGCCTATCTCGCGGATGCGATACAGTCTGCAGTCGCGCAGACATATCGCCCGCTCGAGATCGTTGTCGTCGAGGATGGCAGCCGCCGCCTCGCGGACGGCATAAAGGCACATGGCGCCGATACGGATGCCGCGCTGATTCACGTCCCGGTTCCCAAGTCGGGGCGCAGTGCGGCCGGCAATGCCGGCCTGGCGGCGTGTACGGGCACGTATGTCGGGTTTCTGGACGAGGACGACCTGCTCCTGCCGGAACATGTCGAAAGCCTGCTCGGTGTCTTGCAGAGCAATGCGCGCGGGTGCGCTGCCTATGCGGCGGCGCGGATGGTCGCCACACCGGGCCTCGTCGCGGGTCGGCACCCTTCCGCAGACCGGACGATGGGCATAATGGCCGACCGGGAGTTTTCCCGTGCGGCGTTGTGGGCGGAGAACTATCTGCCGATCCAGTCCGTCCTTTTCCCCCGTTCGCTCTACGAGGAGCAGGGTGGGTTCGACGAAGCGCTCGCGTATTTCGAGGACTGGGATCTGTGGCTTCGTTACAGCCGCGTGTGTCCCTTTGTGCGGGTCAATGCGGTCACGTCGGTGTTTCGTATCCCGGCGGAGCGAAAGATTCGCCGTGCGCGAAGTGCCGAGCATGCCACCGCTCTACCGTATCTGCGCGCGAAACATGCGAACGAAGAAGGACCGACGCCTGCCGTCCGGTCCGGCAAAGCGACATCGTTTTTTGTGCGTCTGTCCCGGAAGATGCGCTTTTCATAAGCCGGATGCGACGACGGGTGAGGGTCAGGCCCACTTCTGCCGAAGGGCATCGCGGTTCAGCAGGAGCCACTGCAGACAGATGATCGTCAGCGCGTAGCCAATGGTCCCGTTTCGCAGCATGGACTCCGCCTCGCCCAGTTTGAGGACGCGCGCCCGGATATCCTCCCCTTCCTGGCGGTTGCCGAAGATGCCCTCCTTCCCGCGGACGTCGATCCGCCCGCAGAAGCACGTCACGTGCTCGGTCGTGTAGCCGGGGCTGACCAGGTATTCGGTGATCGGTTCCAGATCGCTGATCTCGCAACCGGCTTCCTCGCGCATCTCCGTCCGCGCGGCGTCCATGATGCTCTGGCCGTCCTCGATCATTCCGGACACAGGTTCGAGTTGCCATGCGGGACGGCCCGACACATGCGCGCCCGGACGGAACTGCTCGACCAGCAGAACGCGGTCGAGGGCCGGGTCGTAGGGAAGCACGGCGACCGCATCGCGGTGAACGAGGACTTCGCGCTCGAGCGTGTCGCTCCATCCGCCGTCGTGCAGCGCGCAGCTGAAATTCAGGATCTCGAGCCGGTTGAACCCATCGAAGGCCGTATCCCGGCGGATGATCCGGACGCGCGGGTCATCCATTGGCCGGGGCGGGCACGACGGATTCGGGGTCGATATTGTCGCGCCACCAGGCGATGGTCTGGGCAATGCCCTCATCGAGGGGAATCTTGCGCTCCCAGCCGATTTCTGCGCGCGCGCGCGCGCAATCGACAAACAGCGACGTTGGGATGGTCGGCTGGCTGAGGTCGTGTTCGATGGCCAGATCGCGGCCGGATGCTGCGACGATCTTGGCCACGAGGTCGCGGATCGTGACCGCCTCGCCGTATCCGATGTTGTAGAGCGTGTAGTCGGGTTCCTGGTTGCGGATCGCGCACTCGACCGCATCGACCAGGTCGTCCGCATGCAGCAGGTCGCGCCCCTCGGTGCCTTCGCCCCAGACCACGATGCGGCCGTCCGCCGCGGTCATGGTCTTGGTGACCGTGGCCCCGAAGACGTGGCTGCGCTCCAGGTCGAACTTGTCATAGGCGCCGTAGATGTTCGAATGGCGCAGCGCCGTGTATTTCGTGCGGCCCAGGTTCGCGTAGAACTCGCACATCTTCTCCACATAGACCTTCGTCCAGCCGACCCCGAAATAGCGCGGGTGAAGCGGGGCGTTGGCGTCGAAGTCCGTCTCCTTCAGCGCCGTGTCCGAAGACGGGTACATCACGGTGCAGCTGAAGAAGATGACATGGCCCACATTGTGGTCATGGGCGGCGCGGAACAGCAGCGAGTTCATGACCGCGTTGTCGGTCACATGGATGTAGGGCCGCGACACGATGTCCTTCGAGCCGGATGTCGTCGCGGCGGCCTGCACGATGATGTCGATTCCCTGGACGCACCGCTCCACATCGCCGGGCTGCGTC
The DNA here is from genome assembly GCA_965222215.1 of Alphaproteobacteria bacterium. Classification (GTDB taxonomy): domain Bacteria; phylum Pseudomonadota; class Alphaproteobacteria; order UBA6615; family UBA6615; genus JABJAG01. The sequence goes on from OZ244931.1 coordinate 793,133, forward strand.
AGGTCCGCCTGCACCCATTCGATGCCCGGAAAATCGTAGGCGGGGCGCTTGTTGTGGATGGCGACGACCTCATAGGCGTCGCTCGCGGCGAACCGCTCGGCGATGTTGCGGCCAATGAATCCGGTTGCCCCGCAAACGAGGACGCGTTTTTTCGACATCAGGTGAAGGCTCCGGTTTCGCGGGGTTCCGGCGGAACGGAAGAAGCGTTGTGGGAAAGAACGCGATTGTTGTAAACCAAGCATATATCGAACGCCACCGTGCGGTGGGCGTTGAACGAACCCTTCGGCGACCGGCCTGCACCATGCCATTTCCTGACCGCAACGAACGGCTTTCGGACATCGTCAGCCACCTTCCGACACAGGCGGATTTTCCGCTCCTGAAGTCGGTCGCGCTGGACGATCCGGCCCGTGCATCGGTTGTGGATGCGGCCAATTTCTATATCTGGCTGACCCTGAGCGAGTACTTTCCCGAGCGCCGCTTCGTGCTGGGCGAGGACCTTCTCGAGACTTACCGTGACGCGGTGATGGCGCTGCCGAACATCACGCCCAACGGGCTCATCCTGCCCAAGGAGCCCAATGTTCTCGCCTACAACATCCTGCACCGGCGCGTCGCCGATCTCGTGGCGCGGTTGGGGCTGGCGGAGCATATCAGCGCGATCCAGTTCCCGATCAACGTGCGCCTCGGACGGGGCGCCCCCAATCCCGCGGCGGACAGCCGGCCGCGCGCCTCGACCAAGCCGCACAGCGATATCTGGGCCGGCGATCCGGCGGGCGCGCTTGTCTTCATGCTGCCGCTGCTGGGCGATGTGCAGACTGTCGGCGTCGATTTCTTCGAGCCGCAGGACCTCGCCGAGGAATTTCTCGGGCCGCTCGATGACTATGACGAAGGTGCCGATATCTTCCGCGCCTCCACCCGCTATGACGCGGGCTTCCGGCACGGCGAGCTGATCATCTTCGACCCCTACCTGTTGCACCAGACGCTTCGCCCGGGCGACGGCCTGCGGGTCTCGATCGATTTCCGGTTCCTGCCGGCCCGCAAGCTGGACAGCGACGGTGCGCCGCCCGACGGCGTTCTGCGCACGCTGCTGCCGGTTGAGGAGTGGCTGGACTATGGCCGGGGCCGGCTGGTCGCGACTGGCGAACCCTTGCGTGAGTTCCGGGGCGAGGACCGCTCGACGGTCGGCTATGAGGTTGCCCTTCGAACCGTCCGGTTCGGGGATCCGTCCTAGCCTTGGCCCTTCGTTCGATCACAGCAGACGACATCGCGCGCCTGGGCGGTATCTCGACCGGCGATGTGGAGGCCTGGCTCAGCGACCTGTCCGGCTTTGCCCTGCAGTACCGGGTTCTCGAAGGTGACGAACACGACGCGGCGCTCGAGGCAGCGCGCCAGGAGATTGAACGTCCGGAACTGCGGATTTCGGGCGCGGGCGACCAGCCGGTCTGGGAGCGCGGCTGGGGCGGCATTCTCGAGGACGTGCGCGCGCGCGGGTTCTCGCGCGAGACGCTGTGCCCCCAGTATTTCAGCGGGCAGATGATCCTCCGTCTGTTCGGACGTTACATCCTCGCCGAGAATGCGCGGTTCGTGACCGATCTGGATATCCTGTTGCGCCGGGTGTTCATACACCGCTTCCTCTCCGGCGCCGAAGAGGTGGTCGAGTTCGGGTGCGGGACCGGCCTCAATGTCCTGCTGATGTCCGAAATCCTGCCGGACGCAAAGCTGACCGGCACCGACTGGGCCGTGGCCTCCCAGGAGATCCTGGAGTTCGCGCGCGACCAGATTGGCCCGCGCATCCACGGCACGCGCTTTGACATGAGGACCCTCGAGGGGCGCGCGGAGATCGCGCTGTCACCCTCGACCACGGTGCTGACCGTCCACGCGCTGGAGCAGCTGGGCCCCGATTTCGGGCCGTTCCTGGACTACGTTCGCGGGGCGAAACCGCGCCTGTGCGTGCACTTCGAGCCGATGAACGAGCTCTACGATCCGGCCGATCCGCTCGATGCGGTCGCGCTGCGCTACCACGAGAAGCGCAACTACCTGTGGGGATTCCTGGACGCGGTGCGCGCGCTGGCCGACGAAGGGCAGGCCGAAATCCTGACGGTCCACCGGTTCGGATACGGCAGCCATTACCACGAGGCGTATAACGCGCTCGTCTGGCGGCCGCTCTAGGCCTGACTTCTGCGGCTGCCGCGAATTTTCCGGTGCAGCCAGCGCAACACGCGATAGCGAACCACAAGCAGGATCGCCGCGCCCCGCAGGCCCGGGCGGGGCGCCGCATCCCCGCCGCCCGTGTAGTGATCGAGGAATATGCGGCGCCAGTGGTTCGTCAGCGCGATCCGTGTGCGCGGCACGCGATAGGACAACTGCACGATGTCCTTGCCGGCGGTGTCCAGGATCACCACGGATTGCCGCTCCGTGTCGGTTCGCAAGCTGGCGTCGGGCGTGGCGGGGTCGGCGATCCGCATGTTCGCCTGAAGCAGCCGCGCCCGCCGGAACGCCTCGGTCTGGATCTCCGGCGACATCAGCTCGAACCACGCCTTCTTGGCGCCCTCGATCCGGGCCGCGAGGTCGTCGCCCTCAAGGCCGACGAATGCGCCTTCGCCGCCGATGGGGATGTCGTCGATGGGGATATCCCGGTTGAACTGGTACTGGCCCGGCCAGTTGGCGCGCGCGAGATAGAACGCAACCATCTGCTGGAAGGAATCCGGGCCGGTGCAGGGGTTCCAGTCGCCCTGAATCTCGATCCAGCGCCGGGTCGTGAAGGCCGAGGTTTCCGGCGCATAGCCGCATTCCCAGACGTCGTGATAGACGCGGTGCCGGAAGCGGGAGGTTCTCAGGCGGAAGAGGTGATCCGGAAAGAACCCGACATACCCGGCCAGCGCGTCGTCCCAGCCGGATGTTTCGAACGACATCTCGTCGTTGAAGTTCACCAGGAAATAGGCGTGCGGGTCGCTGACGGCGATGAGGTCGTTGATCGCCTGCCAGAGAATGAAAAATCCGCCGGGCAGGGGGGTCGAGATGTACTTGACCGTGAACGGCCTTTGCGCGGCCTCCCGGGGCAGCAGCGCGTTCATGGCCGCGTCGTCGTCGTCGATCTTGACGCACACTTCGATGCGCCCCGGCTCGCGCGCGGTCTGCTCGATATTGTCGAACAGCGCGACCAGATTATCGGGCCGGTTCGAGGTGAGGTGGATTGAAACCAGCCGATCCGCGCGCGTCTGTGCGTCGTCGTTCATTTGAGGCGGATCAATTCGCGCGGTTCGGGTTCATGATTTAGTGCCGACAAAGCAACATGTTATCATACGCCCCGGTGGTCGCAGCCAGAGACCATTGACGGCGCGTGGATCATGCTCCTAAGAGACTACAGCAGGATATCCAAACCGGTTTGACAATGACGGCCCTGAACGAAATAACGTCACGGACCGATGCCGCGACATTCGACGTTGTGCAGGATCGCACGGCGGATGCGATCGCGCGCGCCGTGCTGGAATACGGTGCCGCATTCATGAAAGGCGCCCTCGCGCCGGAAATGGTCTCCCACTACCGGACGCTTCTGGGCGTCGATCAGGCGCTGACGCGCGACCGGCTCGATCCCGAGCATATGATCCCGCTTCTGCACCGCTCGAGCCGTAACCTCCTCACCCACCACTCCTATTCGGATGTCGCCGATCCGCTCGGATATTGGTTTGCGCAGAGCCCGCTGGCCGATGTGGCGCGCGGCATCCTCGGGACGGAGGAAATCTGGCTGGAGCTCGAGAGTTCCTATTTCCGCGAGGCCCTTCCGCCCAAATACGCCGAACTCGGCGCGGGATATCACAGCGTCCACAATGACGGGTGGTTCGCGCAGGCGGGCGGCATGGCCAATTTCTGGATGCCGCTGACACCCTGCAACGCCGAGGCGCCGGGCCTCGAAGTGGTGCTGGACACCAACAATGGCAACTGGGCGCCGGCATGTCTGCAGGATCTCGTGGACCCCACGAAGGAGCGCGATCAGGCCTTCGACGAGATTGTCGCGCACTTCGGCGAGGACAAGCTGTGGCATCCGGTGTTCGAGTCGGGCGATGTCATCGTATTCCACCACTTCACCCATCACCGGACATTCTTCACGCCGGAGATGTTCCGGCGGCGCGTCTCGATCGAGTTCCGCGTCCTGGGCCGCCCCCAGGAAGGCAAGCCCGGACTCATCATGCGGCCCGGCGGTGACGTCGAGCCGGTAAACCTCGATTGACATTTCAGACGGACCAGAACGGTGCGACGATCCACTATGGGATCGGTAATCCGAATCTGTTCTGTGCCGTCTTCGCCTGCCTGACACCGGCGCTCTTCCTGCTTGTCTGGTTCGTGTCGGACAACACCCTGCCTGTCGGTGATGGCGCGAACTTCCTCGGCTCCGGGCTGAAGGTCTGGAAAATCTTCGTCGATCAGGGCGTCGGGTCCGGGATCGCGTCCCTGTTCTGGGAGCGCGGCTGGCGGCCCATACTTTTCCCGGTGTTTATCGTGCCGTTCCTGCTGGTGACGGGCGGAAACGTGTCGGCGACGCTGGCGCTCGTCGGGATGGCGATCGTCGCCCTCACGGCCTGGTACGCATACCGCATCCTGCGGCTTTGTACGTCCGCGTATGTCGCGGCGGCCGGGGCGGTGCTCATCGGCTCGATGCCGGTTGTGCAGTATCACGCGGTCTTGCTGATTTCCGAGACGGCATTTGTGGTGACGGCGCTGGCGGCGATCTACCACCTGGCGCGCAGCGGATGGCTTGTCCGGACGGCGCATTTCTGGGGCGCCGTCGTGTTCCTCGCGCTCAGCGTGGCGATTCGCCCCGCGGAGACGGTCCTGGTGCTGGTGCCGCCCGTCGCGCTCGGCGTGGCCTGGGGAATGTACAAGGGCTGCTTCTCCGTCGGGGCCGTGCTGGTTTCCGCCGCACTTCTGGGGGCGGGCGTCTGCGTCTGGATGCTGAGCGTCTTCGTCTCTCCGGAAGTCGCCATAACGGTGCCGCGCATCGCCACCGACGGGCTGACGGCGCTCACAAAAGCGGTCAAGCTCTTCGCTTTCCTGCTGCCGGTGGTTGCGGTCTGTGGTGCCGTCTGGATGGTTTGGCAGGAACGGCGCAAACCGGGCGAACCGTCACACCGGCTCGTGCTCGGCTCGCTGGTGTTCGCGGTGCTGATGGTCACCTGGTGGGCTCCCTTTGCGCGGGGCCTGTTCGAATGGGTGTACGAGAACACGCTCGGGCCGACCATCCGGAATGCGCCGTCCGTATCGTTCGATTCATTCGGCGACCAGTTTCTGGCCTACGCCATTCAGGGCGGGGTCATCATTCTGGCGGGTGCGATGGTCCTGTCGCTGGCGGGCATGGTCGGGGCACGGCGTGGGAAAACTCCTGAGGATGGGACGGTTCTTGCGGTCATCGTCCTGCTTCTGGCCACGGTGCCGCTGGCCTGGTTCACGACCATCATCGGCCCGCAGGCCGACCCGCGGCGGCTGGTTGTTCCCATTGTCGCCGTGGCTCTGTCGCTGTTGCTGATCGGGGTCAGGCCGCCTTCGTACCGTCATTTCAGGGCCGGGTTCCTGGTGCTGCTTCTTGTCGTCCAGGGGGCGGCGCTCGTGGCGGCGGCGCGTGACTGGATACCCCACACGCCCGCGCGGCGTATTCTCTCCGGCCCGGTTCCGATTCCGTATCTCAAGCCCGAACCGAACACGGCGATTCTCGAGTTCCTGAACGCCCACAACACCGATGGCCAGATCGGGCAGATTGCGCCGATTGTGTTCGCGGAGCCCGCGGACGCGTTCACGATCAACGAACTCGCGCCGTATATCGGGAACGGTTACCAGTCGGTTCTGCCCCTGATACGTGATTTCCAGGGGGACGATTCGATCCGATGGTTCCGGGACCAGTCCGGCTTCTCCCATGTCCTGTTGGGAATGCCGGGCGGCGCGTGGTGGTCAGACAACGAGGCGGAGTATCTCGAAAAGCTGCGCGCGCGCCGGGATAGCCTGACCAACCCTTATTACAAGCTCGATGCGCAGATGGCGCTGCGATATCTCGAGAGAATGATCGGGGACCTAGGGCTGGATCCGGTCGATACGCTTGAGATATCGGGCCAGACGTTTGTCCTGTTCAGGGTCGCGCGCTAGCGCAGCGCATCGCTTTCCGCGGACACGAAGCGGAAATCGACACTCAGGCGGCTGTGCGGCGCGCCGAGCATGGTCACCGTCCGGTGCAGGCTGTGCGTGGAGTGAAACAGCCCGTCGCCCGGCTCGAACTCCGGATCGAAAAACATCTCGTTCGGCAGCAACTCCCGGTCCACGAGGTCCGTTTTGTTGTTATCTGTAGGCAGATAGTTGTTCAGCCGGACGGGCAGCACGCCGAGGCCCGAGCCGGACGTCGGTCCGCAGCGCGTGAAGGGGATCCAGACCGTCGAGAAAAGCTCGTGGCGGTGCTGCAGGCGCGAATCCTGGTGGCCCGTGACGGTGAAGCTGGTCGTGTTGCGGGTATAGGCCCGCGCCATGCTCAGGTTGGGGCTGAACACGGGTGCGTAGCCCAGGAACGACTGCACAACCGCGCCGGCCGGACCCTGGAGCACATGTTGTGCCGCAGCGTCCGACATCTCACGTTCGGCGTCCGAGAAGAACTGGCTCGACATGTACATGCCCGCATCCAAGGCCTCCTGCCAGCGTGCGTAGATCGAGCCGTCCCGGCTGTCGTTGAACGCGGCGTTGAGCGGGTAGGTCGCGTTCCTCGTATCGTGAATGAAGCCATCGGGAATGCCGTCCAGCGTGCGTTCCATTGCCGCACGGTATGCCCGGGAGGCGTCGGCGGAGAACAGTCCGCGGATGAGCACGCATCCGTGCCGCCGGTAGATCTTCGTGGCGGCCTGCGATTCGAGGTTGTCGGCGTCGTAAGTCAGACTGTGCCGGTCGATCAGCAGCCGGTTGTAGAGCGTCTCGTAGGTGGCGTTGTCGCGCTGGTCCGCCTCGTACAGGCCGGACAGCAGGGAGCACGCGATCTCGTCGTTGGCGGGGTCGCGCGCAAAGGCCTCTTCCCAGAACCGAACAGCCCGATCAATGTCACCCGACTGGCGCGCGGCATGGCCGCCGATGAGGCACGGAATGGCATCGTCCGAGGCGGCCGCATGAGCCTCGCAATGCCGCAGCAGCCATGAGGTCTCGCCGTTGGCGAGCATCTCATTGGCCGCGAGCCGGTCAAAAGGGTCGCTGAGGTGTCTCCCCTGTGAAGGCGTGGCGGCGATGTCCGGGGCGGCGGGTGGTTCAGCGGTGCCGTCTCTATCCGGTGCCGCGGCCGGGGCCGGCGGATTTGCCGATCCGGGTTCCGGCCGGACGGTGCTGACATATTCCGTGAAGCCGGCTGATGGTACCAGGGCGGACGGGCCGGTGGCCGGATTGCTGCGGAGTTTTCGCAGGCGCCCGTTCGTGTCGCGATAGCTGAACGCGGCCATCATCTCAACCCGCACAGGCGTCCAGGCATGCTCGCCGGTTTGCGCGTTGCTGCCGGCGGCAAGGATGCGCCACTGGGCCGCGAGACCGCTGCGCGGCAGGCGAATGTCGGCGACCTTGGCGTGTACACGCAGCGGTGACTTCGTCACGTCCCGCCATGTCTGGCCGCCGTCGGCGCTGCTCTGGATCCGGACGAGGTCCTGCCGGAACGGCGTGTTCGTCGTCTGCTCGAGGACGACCCGGCGAATATGGACCGGGTACGGGAAGCGGCAGCCGATATAGGCCTTGCCCCTGACATCCGCGCCTTTCTCCGGCGAAATCCAGAACGAGTGGGGATCGTCGTCGAAGGCGGGGTAGGGATTACCGCCGCTGGAGATCGGCTCGCCGAACCCGGTGATGTCGGGTTCGTACCGTGCGGCGATCCAGTCGGCGCTGTAGCGGCCGAAGGGCAGAAAGGTATCAAGCAAGGACATGCAGTATTCCCGGGTCGTGTCGGCCCGACTATGCATCTTCAGCCGGGCGGCGAGAAGTTATTCCGCATCGCTGGCGGGCGGCGGGCGATAGCGCTGGACCGTCCGGATTTGCTCGCGCACGTAGTCACCGAACGACGGGTAGGGTGGCGGAAACCCGAGCGGTACGAGCTGGTCGAGGACCGTATCCACATCGAGGAGCGGTGCAAGGCCTTCCCGGTAATAGAGCAGGAGTTCCGCCGCGTAGTCGGGAAGGTTGAACATCTCGGCCATGGCCGCCGCTTTCAGGACGCGGTGGCGGTCCTGGTCATTCCGGGGCTTGAAGTCGTCTGCAAGCAGGTCGCGGAAGAACACGGCATCGCCGTCTGTGGGCTGCCCCACTTCCGTGGGGCCGCCGATCGGGTTGCCGAACTGGTCCGTGTGGTTCCAAGCGACGGGCATCGGCAACGCGCGGCGTGAGGCGCGGTTGATCTCGATGTCCATCAGAAAATATCCCTTCTCGAAGAGATACGAGTAGATATCGTGAAACAGTTTTCCAGCCCGGTCGGGAATGAACCGGTACTCGATCTTCACGCCCAGGATGCCGCCGGCGGAAAGGTGGTCCGCCGCCCCTATCAGGACATCATAGTCGGCCCCTTCGGTGTCGATCTTGAGGAAGTCGGGGCATGCAAGGCCGTTGTCCGCAATAAAATGCGTGAGAGTCGTTGTCTCGACATCCGTGTAGGTCAGCTCACCCGCGGCGAATGCCTCTTCGTTTTCTCCCTCCAGGGAATGGCGCGGCGGAAGCTTGAAGGCATATGGGTCGCTGCCTTCGTCATTGGTGGCGAACCTGTGCGTCCACCAGGCGTTGTGAAGGATGTACCCGGACGATGCATTGTTCCTGCGCCGTGACACGAACCTGCGGGTCTGGGGTTCCGAATCGAGGGCGATGGGAAAGCAGACCTGCTTGTGGGGAACCTCGAGCGCGTTGATCCGGTCGCATTCCACCTGCTCGGGCTCGAAGCCGATGACATCCAGGTCGGGCTTCAGGGGATTCCAGAAATCTTCCAGACCGTGACGCATGCCGACATCGGCAATATGAACAGGTTGGTTCCTGAACACGCCGCGGCGGACGAGTTCATAAGTCAGCCGCGGGTTGATCATCGAATTGCGCATGCGCCGGGTCTGTTTTCGAAAGGGCCTAGGGAATCTGTGCCTTTTTATGCTTATTTTCGGGGCGATTCACAGTATTAAGTCCCGACTTACCGCATTCCCAGGACGCATCACCCGTGAAAATTCTCGGTCTTTCGTACGACTTTCACGATTCCGCTGCGGCGCTACTCGTCGATGGCGAGATTGTCGCGGCGGCGCAGGAAGAGCGCTTCTCGCGCGACAAGAACGATGCGCGTTTTCCCCGGAATGCCATTGATTTCTGCCTGCGCCAGGCCGGGCTGTCGGCGGGCGACATCGATCGCGTGGCGTATTACGAGGAGCCGCTGCTGAAGTTCGACCGCGTCGTCGCCAGCGCCCAGGCCAACCCCGGCGAAGGCGCGGCCTATCTGGACGCGACGCTCTCCAACTGGCTCAGCCGCCGCAAGTTCGACGTGCGTGCCGTCATTTCCGAGCGCGTCGGCATCGACCCGGCGCATGTCGAATACATGCGCCATCACGAATCCCACGCGGCGTCGGCGTTCTTCTGTTCCGCCTTCGACGAGGCGACGGTCGTCACGCTGGACGGTGTCGGGGAATATGAAACCGCCACCATCAGCCACGGGCGCGGCACCACCCTGGAGCGCCTGGGGAGCGTCGAACTGCCCAACTCGATCGGGCTATTCTACAGCGCCTGGACCGCGTTCCTGGGCTTCAAGGTGAACGAGGGCGAGTACAAGGTCATGGGCATGGCGGGCTTCGGCACGCCCACACGCAAGGGGGAGATGCTGGACCTGTTCGAACTGTTTGACGACGGCACGTTCGCGCTGGACCAGGCCAACTTCAACTTCCGCACACCGCGCGAACTGCCCTACACCGACGTGCTGCTCGACCGGATGGGCCCGGCGCGGGAAATGGATTCTTCGTTCGCGGTGTCCCCCGATCACCTGCCCAGCGATGTCGATCCCGCGAACGCGGATGAGATTATCGCGAAGAGCCGATTCTATGCGGACGTCGCGGCCAGCGTGCAGGCCTGCACCGAGGAGGTCATCCTGCACATGGTGGACCGTGCCGTGGCGCGCACGGGTAGCACCAATGTCTGCCTGGCGGGCGGTGTCGCGCTCAATTCGCTGGCCAACGGCCGCCTGATCCGCGAGCGCGGCTACAGCCTCTATATCCATCCTGCCGCCGGTGATGCCGGCAACGCGCTCGGTGCCGCGCTGGCGCTGCATCACCGCGATGCCACGGCCACCCGTGTGCCGCCGCTGCCGACCTGCGCATTGGGCGAGGAGTTCGACGACGCGCAGATCGCGCGGGCCATCGCGGCGAGCGGGTTCGAGACGGTGAAGGTGGCCGGCAGCGATGATGAGCTGGCGGCGGCGGTTGCCGACCTACTGGCCGAGGGTAACGTGATCGGCTGGCTCCAGGGACGGGCCGAGTGGGGGCCGCGCGCACTGGGGCGCCGCAGCATTCTGGCCAACCCGACGCTACCGGAAATGCAGCGCCGGGTGAACGAGAAGATCAAGTTTCGCGAGCCGTTCCGGCCCTTCGCCCCGGCCGTGCGCGCCGACGCGGTGCAGACCTATTTAGATATGCCGGCGCTCGCGAACCCGGTCGCGCCCGAGCGGTTCATGCTCGCCGTCCATCCGGTGCGCGATGAATGGCGCGCGAAGCTGCCTGCGATCACCCATGTGGACGGCACCGCGCGCGTCCAGGCGGTCACGGAGGAGGAGAACCCGGTGTTCTACCGGCTGATCGATGCGTGCGAGGCACGTTACGGCGTGCCGATTGTGCTAAACACCTCCTTCAACCTGAACGGCGAGCCGATCGTGAACTCGCCCCGCGATGCCCTGAATACTTTCACCCACAGCGAGATCGACTACCTGGTGATGGGGCGGCGCATCGTCTCTAGGAAGATTTCGCTCTAGCACCTTCGATACCTTTCAGCGCGAGTGTCCATGAGCACGACCCCGGAAATCACGACGGACCCCGAGCTTCTCGCGGCCGTGACCTTCGACGCGCAGGCGGGGATTTCCGCGGACGCGGTGAGCAAGGCGATCGAGGAACACGGCGCGGCGGTGATCCGCAACCTGATCCCCGGAAAGGTTATCCGCCATTGCATCGAGACACTGCGTCTCGACGACGGTTACTTCTCGGGCGACCGGGACGGTGTCCCGGTGACGCCGCGCTTCGATGCCGGCTCGAAGGACCTGCGCATGCAGCACTATGACGACCGGACCATCGAGCTGCTGATCGACTCCGTCTCGGACACCGTCGTTCCGGCCGTGACCTGTGACCGGCTTTCGCGCGACGCGCTGTGGTTCAGCCTGCGCAGCTCGTACTTCCGCGAATCCCTGCCTCCGACGGCCGAAGGCGGCCTGGCCGGATATGTCAGTTGCCTTAACGACGGCTGGGGTGCGCAGGTGGGCGGCCTGGTCATGGCATGGGCTCCGCTCGTGACCTGCGGCGAAGACGCGCCGGCGCTGGAAGTCGTGCTCGATCCGAACCAGGGCAACTGGTATCCGCCGTCCCTGTCCGATCTGGTCAATCCGCTGCTCGTGGAAGACAAGCCCTATCAGGAAGTCGTCGAGCGCTTCGGGGCGGAGAAGGTCCTGCGGATGACCTTCCAGCCGGGTGACATGGTGCTTCTCGGGCAGTTCACCTTCTACCGCACCTATTATGCGGAGAAGATGACGCGCCCGATGATCGCCATCGAGGTCAAGTTCCACGGCGACCGTCAGGCCGACGAGCGCGGCGTTTATATGCAGGCCTCGGGCGACTATCAGTTGCACCTGCATCCCGAGCAGATGCAGATCGAGAACGCGAACATTGCTGTGCTGTTGCCGGACCGGCCTGCAACCCTGTCGGAGTTCGGGCAGCGGATGGAGGGCGTGCGCACGCGCTACGGAGACCTGTCGCGGATCAGCTTCTTCTGCAACGCAGAGGATGTCGATCATTTCACCGGGCTTCTGGACCAGGTTTCGGTCGCGGCCCTGACCGAGGGCTGCCTGTCCGACTCCAACATCGTTGCCGATATGGTCGATACGGGCGAACGGGCGCGGCAATGGGGCGCGAGCAAGGGCGCGCGGACCTATCGTGTCTATGATGAGGGCCGGGTTCTGCCGGACACGCCCGGCATCGACGCGTACGAGTATCCATTCATCGACACCCACGCCTTCAACCGGCACTCGCCCAAGAGCACGGCCGACAAGCTGGAGTTCAACTGCTTCTACTATTTCCCGTACGGATATCTGCACCGCGTCACGGGGCTCGGGCCGATCAACGAGTTCGGCCATCGCATCGAGTTCGACTTCCGCGAGCTCGCCGACCGCGGACCCGATCACAAGGTGGTGGCGTGTTTCGGCGGTTCGGCCGGGTTCAGCGTGAGCTGCCTGCACGACCAGATGTACACCAAGGTCATGGAGCGCCGGCTGAACGAACTGTGCGGCGAGGGGGACACCGGCCTGAAGTTCACGGTGCTGAACTTCGGGTCGCCCGGCAATGTTGTGCTCAACGAGATCATGTACTATATCCTGTTCTGCCACCGGATCCGGCCCGACATCGTCGTCACCCATGACGGTGCGAACGACTTGGGCTACGCGACCGGCGCCGACGGCTACCTCGTCGAGACCATGGATATCGTGTACCAGGGCCAGCTCGTCGAGTGGGCGGAGATTCTCCACAATCCCAACTACAAGCGCACGGGTGGCGATATGCTGTCGCGCGGCGAGGCTGCGGCGACGATCGCCTCCCTTCGCTCCTATGTGGCGCGCAAACGCCAGTTCTCTGATCTCGTGCGCGCCCAGGGTGGCATGCATGTCTGGGGCCTGCAGCCCCTGTTCCTCAGCAAGAAGGAACTCTCGCCGATCGAGCATGACCGCATCTGGACGAACCCGCGGGTCGAGCCGAAGGTGCGCGATCACTTCGAGCACTATCACGATCTCTACAAGACGTTCCTCGACAACAAGCCCGATTTCGGCGACGACCTGTTTGTCGATCTCCACACGCTGTTCGGCACGATTGGGGCCGACCGCACCCTGCTTGCGGACGTCGTCCATCTCCTGCCGGAAGGAGATCGGGTGATCGGCGAGCACTATGCGGAACGGATTTTCGAATCTCTCGTCCCGCGTATCGTGGAACAGGGCAGGTAGGATCCGATGAGCGACACGACGGACAACGAGATCATCCGCCGCGAGGAAGCGGCCCATCTCGACCGGCTCGCCCGGGAGGCGGAGGGGTCCGGCGCCCCGCGTCTGGCTGCGTTTCTGCGCGAAGAGCGTGACCGTGCGCTCGCGATCGCGGTCGAGGCGCGCCTCGCGCCGGACGAGGGTTCGACGTCGTCGCCCTTCGTCTATGCGATGCAGTAGGCCCGTATTGGGACGCATCAGGGCGATAAGGTATCATCGACCTCGCTCATGACCGAAACACCCCGAAGCCTGTCCGATCGTCCCGAATCAGGGATCTTCAACCGCTTGCTCCGGACAATCGATGCCGCGCTGGGGGTATCTCAGGTCGTGATGCCCCGCCTGGCGCTGCTTGAACGGCGCCAGACGGCGTTGAATGATGCGCTCGCGGAAGCTTGGCGGAAATCCGACGCCCATGTGGCGCGTTTCTCGAAGCGCCAGAATGAGTTCGCAAACCAGTTCTTTGTCTTCAATGACCGGATCGCGGCGCTGGGCGACGACCAGCGCGCGCAACTGGAAGAGACGCGCGCCATGCAGGGGCGGCTTGCGGCGCATGTGGCGGAACTGGAGGCCGTGCGGTCCGAGATCGTGCAGGCGGAGCAGCGCCAGCAGGAATTGAACCAGGGCCTGGCGAAGCGTGTCGAGACGCTTGTGGGTGTGCTGGACGACCACAACCGCCTGTTCGCGGACATCCGTTCGGACGTCGCGGCCGGAAAGGACGACCGTGCCGCGCTTACCGCGCGGGTGGATGCGATGGAAGGCGATGTCGCGAAACAGGCGACGGAGCTTGCTGCGGTGCGATCCGGGCTTGAGACGGCGCAGGATGGGCTGGCGGATACGCTGAAGGAACTCTCGGAGAAGGTCTTCGCGAACCACGAGGAAGTGGATCGCGCGCAAGGGGCTCTGGGCAAGCGGATCGACTCGATCGACGAAGACCTTGCAGACCAGGCCGAGTTCGCGGCCGCGCTGCGTGCGGCTGCAGATCAGAGCGGGCAGGCGATAGACGGACGTGTATCCGCCGTCGAGACGCGCATCTCCGCTGTGTCGGACGATGTTGTGGAGTTGCGCGACACCCTGTCGGCATTGTCTGCCAGCCGTGACGGGCAGTCCTCCGATGAGCTTGAGCGGTACACCGCACTTGAAGAAGGTCTTTCGGCGCAGGGCGTTGCGCTCGAGGACATCCGAAGCACCTTTGATCGCCTCGATACGGAACTGGCAGCATTGCGGGAAAGCGACGCAACCGGGACGGGTGAGAGGGATGCCGCTGCCGAGCGCCTTGCCGCACTCGAGTCTCTGGTGGCTGAGCAGGTGCGCGCCAATGAGGCCGTGCACGCAGAAATAGCATCGATCCGCCGGGACAACGAGGCGAACTTCACATCGGCAGTTAGTGAAATCCGCGACTTCAAGCTGCCCCAGAGCCTTGAAAGTCTCGAACGGTTCGTTGACATGATGTCGAACGAGGCGGGGCGCGTGAACCAGCGGCTCGTCGATTTCGACAGCGAGTTCGCCCGCATCGACAAACGCATCGTCGAACATGACGAAGCGTTTCATCAGCTGAGCAACGAACGATTGGCCCGCCTGACGGATCATATCGAGATGCTGAGCCAGCGGCTGATCGGCCTCGATGCGCTCACCGAATTCACTGGGCCGACCATATGGCCCGCCCGCACGGCATCCAGCCGGGTGCGGGCGCCGTACTACATCTTCGTCTGCTCCTACGGACGCACGGCCACCTACTGGCTTGCTCAGCTTTTGAACGAACACCCGGACATCATTTCCAGCCACGGGCCGACGACCCCGCCCATCGTCGAGTACGAAGAGGCAAATCCGCACGAACTGGACAACTGGGTCTGGGAGAATATGCCGAAGTTTCACGACATGAAGCTGCGCGACGTGCTGCGCGACATGCGCAAGGTCGGCGAGGCGAAGTACTACGTGAAGGTTCACGCTTACTCCGCGTTTAACCTTTTCAACCGTCTCATGGATGAGGGGATGACGCGTCCGGTCCTGATGGCGAACCTTGTCCGCCATCCGGTCACGCGGGTCGAATCCTTCGCCAAACGCTGGAAGGAAAACGCCGGCTGGAACGAACGCCTGCGGACTTTCCTGCTCGACTGGTGGGATGAACAGGAGCCCGCGCGTGCGCTTCGCAAACACCTCGAAGCGAAGCATTCCGTTGATTTCACGGATGAGGCGAACGTGTTTTTTGCGACCGCCTGCCTTTGGCTCCGGCAGGACCGCGAGGACCTGATGGTGCCGATGCTGCATGTGTCGAGCGAGCGTCTGGTTTCCGATCCGGACTATTTCGCATGGTTTCTCGACCGTCTCACGCTCGGGCGCCTGGCCGGAGACCGGGAGATCATGGAAATCTACCGCAACACCGGCCCGAAGAATGTCTCCGCCGGTGCGCGGCCCGCGCGGGAGGTCTATCGGGGGTGGGACGATTGGCAGCGTGAAGCGTTCGATTTTGTTGCGAACCTGTACGATCTTGCGCCGCTGTATTCCCGGTTCCCCTACGATCTGGATTTCGGTTCGTAGCCGGCCCGGCGCTGCCCTGCGATGCTTGTCTCGATCCAGTTTCCCAGCAACCGACCAGACCAGTTCATCGGCCTCATCGACAATCTGGAAGCCACGCTTGACGACCCCGCGTCGGTGGAAGTCGTCGTCAAGGTCGATTCGGAAGACGGCCCGATGACCGAATGCGTCGAGGCACTCCGGGACAGCCGTCCGATCAGGATCGTCCCGCATTACGCAACGGGGGCGGGTGGCCATTTCGAGCTCTGGCGGGACCAGAACGCCTTGCTGGAACTCGGCGACCCCGCCGCCTATTTCGTGCAGAACATCAATGATGAGGTTCGCTACCGCACCAAAGGCTGGGACACCGTCCTGTCGAAGTATGTCGGCCTGTTCGAGGACGGCATCTTCCGGCTTCGCTGTTCCGACCACCGGCGCTGGACCTACGAAGACTTCCTCGATATTGGGCCGCATCCGGAAAACACGGCCTTCTTCACCCGCAAGTGGTTCGAGATATCCGGTAACTGGTGCGATGCCCACAGCCCCGATGCGTTTCAGCAGGGCGTCGCCTGTCATCTGGCGAGCTATGTACCCGGCCGCGACGTGGTGATCGACGACATCCGTCTGGCCGGTCTGGACGCGAACCTTCTGATGGACGAGGCGAGCCTGGCCCGGAAAATGGAACAGGTCTGGCGCGCATGGGACCGGCTGTACGGATACGCGATGCAGCTCACCATGCGCGCGCGCGCAGCGCGATTGTACGCGTATATCCGCGCGTCGGAGCAGGGGTGCCCCGATCCGCATATCGACACCTCCTGGCGGGCACGACGCGTCGTTGCGGTCGATGCGGCGGGGCATGTGCTGGCCGATGTGGACTTTTCCGTGTCCGTGCGGCGCGTGGGCCGGCTGGTCTATCGCTTTCGTCACCGCATTTGGCGCCAGACGGGGCGGCTGACATGGCTGGTGCGCGCATGGCTGGGACGGTTCACGCAGGGGTTTACCCCTAAGACCGGTCAGCTTGGCTCGTAGCAGGAATCCCGTGCCGCTCGTCTCGCTCCTTCTATGCTCGAACCGCCCGGAAAACCTGGCGTCCTATTTCGACCGGCTCGAAGCCGTCACGTCCAATCCCGCCAACGTCGAAGCCGTCGTCAAGATCGACGAAGGGGACGGCGAGAGCCTGGCGCTCGTCGAACTCGAGAAGGCGGCGCGGCCATTCGCGATCAAGTACCTGGTCTCGGCCCGGCCCCGGGGGTTTCACGAACTCTGGCGTTCCTACGATCAGCTCCATGCGCTGAGCGATCCAGGCAGCTACTTCCTGGCCATTCACAACGACGAAGTCTTTTTCCGCACCCCGGGCTGGGATGAGGTGCTCGCGCGCTATGTCGGATACTTCGACGACGACATATTCCGGCTTCGCGTGTCCCAGTTCCGCTGGCGCAATTACCGGGACCATTGGGAGTGCGGCTATGCGCCCGACAGCTACGCATTTGCGACCCGGCAATGGATCGACCTGCAGGACAACTGGGCGCCCGTCGAAGGCCCGGACACGTTCCAGCAGCTGGTGGCGTACTACCTTTCCCGTCTGTCGTGGCCGCGCCAGATGCAGACCCAGCGAGATATCGCGATACCGGGTATCGAGCTGGGGGGCGAAGTGGCTCTGGTGGGGCTTTCGGACACGCAGCGTATCGACCGGGTGCGCGCGGGGATTCCAGGATGGATTCGGCTGATGTCGCGCAAGACGCAGCGTGCGGCGCTGCGCCGCGCCGGACTGCTTGAGGCGCATATCCGGGCCCGGGAAACGGACGTGCCGGCTCAAGTGGTCGAGGACCCTGCGAAACGGCGATTTCTCGTCCGGCGGCCGGGTGAGCCCGACGTCGAAGTCGCGTACCGGAAATTGCGCCGGAGTATTGCGGCGACGAATTTCCACCGCATGCAGCACTATTTCTATTATGGCGGCGGGGGCCCCGAAATCCGAACGGCGTGGTGGGAATACCAGCGCGATTTCTATTTCCTGCGCTATCTCAACTTCCGCGATCACGTGAAAGGATTCCTGACGTCGCGCGGTCTCATTCGGCGCTAGCCGGGCACGCGGGAATCGCGAACTGCGCGTTGACATGCGCGCGGTCGTGATGACACACCTTCCGGGGGGAGCAGGGTCGTCCGCGCAACGCTGGCGCACCGGAATCGATGGACGTGTCTATGGGGAATTCCGAGTACGGAACGGGTGTTCTTCTGTCGATTCACCTCACGTCGAATCGGCCGGAAAACATCGTCCCTTTCTTCGACAATCTCGAAGCGACGGCGTCCGACCATGAGAATTTCGAAATCTGTCTGAAGATCGACGACGACGACGAGGCGATGAACCGCGTCATGGAGCGCGAGGCGGCCATCCGCCCGTTCCGCATACGCTACATATCCACGCCGCTGCCCGAGGGGTTCTGGGGATTGTGGCGGGCGCTGAACGACCTTGTCGGAATCTGCGATCCGGACGCCTATTTCCTCGTCAACTTTAACGACGAGATGTGTTTCCTCGAACCCGGCTGGGACGAGGCGCTGGCGCGCTACAAGGGGTTCTACCCCGACCATATCTTCCGTCTGCGGACCTCGCGGTTCCGCTTCCGAAATTATCGCGACTACTGGGAATGCGGCTACGCACCCGAGACGTCCGCCTTCACCACGAAGCGCTGGATCGACATCCAGGGCGACTGGAATGCCTGCATCGGGCCCGACACGTTCCAGCAAACCGTGTCCCATTACCTGTCGCGTTCGAACTGGCCGGGACAGTTCCAGTACAACCGCGATGTGCCGGTCAACGACATCAAGATCGGCGGCGAGGGTGCCGGTCTGGGCATGAGCGAGGAGCAGTGGCGCCGCTGGAGCCGCGCGGCCATTCGCAACTGGTTCCACATCATGTCAACGGACATCCAGACAGAGGCGAACCGGCGCGCCCGCCTGCTGCAGGCGCATCTCTTTGCGTCGAACCAGGGATTGAACGACTACGGTGTCGTGGAAGACAGCAAGCGCGCCGTGGTCCAGGTCTTCAACAACGCGATCGAAGACGACCGGCCGATCGCTACCTTCCCGTATAAGCTCAGCCGCCTCCGGATTGGCCTCACCAACTGGTGGCGCGGGTTTCACTACTACTACTACGGCGGCGGCGGCCCGGACGTGGCCAGGCAGTGGTGGAGCCAGCAGCGGATATACCTGTCCCTGCGTTATGCCTGGGTTTTCCAACCGTTCGAGAAATTTGCGCGCGGCTGGCATGCGGCCCGCTACACGCCGGATCGGTCGGGTGAGGGGACGCCGATCGCCAGCGGCAACGATCCCACGGCCGTGTTCAATTCGGATACCCAGGTGTGGTGGGTTTCGCCGGAACGTGGAGAGGCCGTCCGGCGTAATTCCTATGTCGGCTGCGTTTTCGATGAGCCGAAGCACATCCGGATGATCCTCCTCACCCAGACGTCGAACAAACCGTTCCGTCAGGACCGGGTCCGGATCGAGCGGAGCACCGACGGCGGAGAGACGTGGTCGAGAGTCCGCTCCCGACCGTTTTTCCTGCGCGGGACGCGTTCGACGATCGGCCTTGCGGCAAGCGGGCCGGCGACCCACTGGCGGGTGGTCGCCAATGGCCGGAACGCCAGGTCGGATCTCCATGCCTGGACGCCCATCCAGGTCGAGATGTTCGAGGCCCGGCCGTTCGGGCAAACCTGGGCATTGCTGCTCGGCAAGCCCGTGCCGGCGGACACCGCCGATGCGATGGTCGAGGTCGCGGAGACGGCGCAACCGGACGCGCCCACGGACATGAGCGACGTGGGGAACGCGTTGCGCGACCGGAGTGTGCTGTTGGGGCTTCTGGATGCGGGAGACGCGCCGGCGGCCGCGCGGGCCGCTGCTGTCATGCGACGCCACAATGCAGGAGATCCGCTGGTCTATCTCGCCGAGGGACATGCGAAGGTGCTGGCAAGTGACGTTGCAGACGCGATCCCGCACTACCGGGCGGGGCTGGAGGCGGCGCCCGGCGACCGTGAACTCCAGCTTGCCCTGTTGCAGGCCTGCGCCCAGACCCCGGGACATGAGGCAGACTGCGCTGCGCTTTCCGAATCGCTTCGCGTTGAAGAGCGCGATGTTGTGTTCGAGGGACCCGAGGCGGATCCGGCCGGGATCGCAGCGAGCCTGCGCGAATACGGCTGCGCGGTGCTGCGTTCGGCGGTCGATCGGGACCTGGCCCGGAGGCTGTTCGCGCGCTCCGAGCGTCACGTCTATCGCCTGAACGGGCAACCGTGGCACCGGCCGGGCGAACGATGGAACATGGTCTATCCGCTGTCCATTCTCGATGAGAACCTTGAAGACCTTGAGGCGCAGTCCGGAACGGTCGGGGTGCCGCCAGTCGGGCCCGCAGATCTCGCCCTCGCCGCGGCGTTCACGGCGTCGCTGGATGCGGGGCTTTCCGCGATCGGTGTCGATTGCAGCGACGCGTCGGCGTTCCGTTCCGCAGGGGTGGCGTTCCGTTCCCATGGCGGGGCGGGATACGCGCCCGCGGTGGAGTATGGCGGCTTTGGAGGAGCATGTTCGGTGACGGGGTTCGGTGTCCACATAGCGCTGGCCGAGTCCGGTCTGGCGCGGCCGGGATTCTGTCCGGTTCCGGTCCCGCTGTCGGCTGCGTTTCCGATGTCCCGGGAATCCGAGACAAGGGAGGCAATTCTGGGTGTCTCGCCGCGTATCGTTCTTGGGGCCGGCGATGCGTTCGTCTGCGGGCGACGGAGCCTGTTCGCGTCGTGGATGCCGTCCGAGTCCGAGGTGCCGCGTGTCGGCGTTGTGCTCCATGTCCAGGCGGGGAGCGGGTAGGTCGCGATGTCGCGTATGGAAGACTTTCTTGCAGTGACGGCCCGGCGGGTACTTCCGGATTCGCTCCTCAAGTATGTGCCCGGTCTCTACTACACGTTGAACAAGCACAGGTTCCGGCTGTTCAGCCGTCCCGTACTCACCAAGGAGACGGCAAAGGCGCGGGCGCGCCGGCAGCGCGAAGGGTTCTTCGAACGGTTTTGCACGGGGCATGGCATCGACATCGGCTACGGGGGTGACCCGGTGGTCTCCGGCTGCGATGTCTGGGATATCGAGCATGGGGACGCCCAGGACCTCGAGACCATCGCGGACGGAATCTACGACTTTGCCTATTCGTCGCATCTTCTCGAGCATCTTCAGGACCCCGCCCGCGCGCTTTCCAACTGGTGGCGCATCCTCAAGCCCGGCGGTTACCTGATCCTGTATGTGCCCGACCGGGAACTGTACGAAAAGAAGCAGACGCTCCCGTCGCGCTTCAGCCTGGACCACCGGCACTTCTTTTTGCTTGATCGCGATGACCCTCCCGATACGCTCGGCATGCTTCCGCTGCTGGACGGCAGTCTGGGATCGCATGAAATCATCTATGCGAAGCTTTGCGACGACGGTCTCACGGTGCGCGATCCCCATCGACACAGCGACGGCGAGTATTCGATCGAGATCGTCGCCCGCAAGTCTTCGCCGGACGATAGGGAGCCTGAAGCGTGAAAACGCCGACACCGTCCGAGATACGCACGCATTCCGAATCTGTCCTTGAGCGGCAGTTCTGCTCGCTCGGGACCGGCGCGGCTGTGACGCGCGGACACTATGAACTGGACGGTGACGTTTCGGTCGCGGATCTGGACTGGAACCACATGGACCAGGAACACCGGCCCTACATCCATGACACCTATCACGAGTCGGTCCGGATCGCCTCGGCGCGCGATTTTGCGCTGTCGGTGACGCGTCTCGGGCGGCTCCCGTTCCTGGCGCAGGTGACGGACATCCGGCTCGGTCCGGGACATTTCTACCAGTCGGTCAGCCTGCTGGGGATCGCGATCGTCCACTCGACGATCCGGATGACGCCGCTCGACAACGGCAAGGTCCGCCAGGACATCGACTGGATGATCGTGACACACCGTTTGTTCCGGTTTGTCCATGGCTGGCTCAACCGCCGGATGCAACGGCTCAACGCTGTCCAGAACGTCGAGGACATCCCGGTGCGCGACCGCAGAACCGAGTTGCGCCGGCGGGGGTGGCGGTTCAGGACCGACGATCCGGATTTCCTGAATTCCAACACCAGCGAGAACAACGCCATTCCGCCCGCCGTGGAGGGCGAGCTGCGCGAGGCGATCCCCGAAGGGGCCGGGCCGCACGTGTTGTGCCTGGGTGCGTTCGAGTTCCTGGTGAGACGTGTGGAGGACGGGGTCCATGTCTGGCCGGGAGTTTGCCCGCATGAGGGCGGGAACCTGTGCGAAGGCGCCAGGCACGGGGACAGGATCGAATGCCCGTGGCACGGCTTCCGCTTCGGGCCGGTCCGTCTGACCGCCGGCGAGCCGGTGGGCGATCTGTTCGGTGTGCGGGTGCGCTTCGACGGTGATGCCCTAATCGTGCTGCCGGGTTCCGAATGACCGGCGTCGTCCGCAGACATGCTGCCGGCATGAAGGTTTTCCGGTGAGCAGCGCGGGCAAGTGGGTCCGCACCCTGCTGGTGCTGGCCGTCGTTGCGGCGGTGCTGGCGGGCGGCGTGATATTCCGCGGCGATTTGACGGACGCGCTGGAGTTGCTGCTTTCGTGGATTCAACGCTTCCCGGTCTGGGCTCCGGTCCTGTTCGTGATCGTCGCGAGTGTCTCGACGGTCCTGAGCCTTCCCACCGGCCTGCCCATGAATCTGGCGGCGGGTGTGATTTGGGGCGGCGCTGCAGGCGGCGCGCTGACCATTTTGGCCGCGACCATCAGCGGGAGTGTCTGCTTCCTGGTCAGCCGCAGGTTCAGCCCGCGGCTTCTCGAGAAGTTGATCGAACGGCCCGTCTCGCGCGCGCTCCTGCGGGCTGTTGAGGAGCATGGGACGCTGTTCGTCGCGCTGGCGCGGGTAAACCCGATCATGCCCTATGCGCTGGCCAGCTACCTCTTCGGCGTGTCGAAGATCGGGTTCCGCAAGTACATCCTGGTCTCGGCAATCGCGAGTGCGCCGGGAACTTTCCTGTTTTCCTATCTGGGCGAAGCCGTCCGCGACATTGTGTTGCCGCAGGAACAGCTAGAACTCGTTCGCATCGTGGGCCTGATCGCGCTATTCATCACCATCGGCCTGGTGGCGAAATTCACGCTGCCGAAAGTTATTTCTGCCCGCAAGCGTGGACCCGACGGATCATGAGCGACGACGATTTCAGCGTGACCCTCGCCATCCTGACGTGGAACGAGATCGATGCTATCAAGCAGATTCTGCCGCAGATCGATCAGTCCCTGTTCAACCAGGTGATCGTGGTCGATGGTAACTCGACCGATGGCACCATCGAATGGTGCCGTGAGCAGGGGCTGGAAGTCTTCGTCCAGAAGTCCAATGGCCTGCGGCAGGCCTACCAGGAGATGTTGCCGCACATCCGCTCCAAGTACCTGATCACCTTCTCCCCTGACGGGAACTCGGTCCCGGACCGCTTGCCCCCGCTGGTGGCCAAGCTGCGTGAGGGCTACGACATGGTGATCGTGTCGCGCTATCTCGGCGAAGCGGAGAGCGAGGACGACGACGTCCTGACGTCGTTCGGGAACTGGCTGTTCACCCGCATTGTGAATGTGCTGCACGGCGGCTCCTATACGGACGTGATGGTCATGTACCGGGGCTACCGCACGCGGTTGCTGCGCGATCTCGGGCTGGACGGCGATGCCGGTTTCGTGTTCGCCGAACGCCTGTTCTTCTGCCGGATCGGCATGGAGCCGCTGCTGTCGGTGCGTGCGGCGCGCGCGAAGCTCCGCATCGGCGAAATTCCGGGCGACGAGCCGAAGCGGATCGGCGGTGAGCGCAAGCTCAAGATATTCCGCTGGGGTATGGCCCATGTCTATCAGTTCGTGCGCGCCTGCTTTCCCCCGTACTTTCTGGTCGAACGCGACTAGCGGCCCGCGCTGGACGTTGGTGCGATAGCCGCGCGCGATGCTGTTCAACTCCTACGAGTTCATATTCCTCTTCCTGCCGACCACGTTGGCCGTCGTGTACCTGCTCGTCGCCTCGCACCATGCTCGCCTTGCGGTGTGGTGGATCGGGTTGGCGTCCCTGGCGTTCTACGGGTTCGGCGAGCTCAGGTTCCTGCCGATCCTGCTCGGGTCCATTTTCTTCAACTTTGCGGTCGGCCACATCATCGTGTCGGCCTCCGGGCCGCGCCGCCGGCGGCTCGTGACGGTCTTCGGCGTGACGGCGAACCTGGTGGTTCTGGGCGTCTTCAAGTTTGCGGGGTTTGCCGCTGAAACCGTGTCGGTGGCGACGGACCTTGCCGTGCCGATCCCTGCGATCGCGCTCCCCATCGGGATTTCGTTCTACACCTTCACCCAGATCGCGTATCTGGTGGATTGCGGGCGCGGCCAGAAGGAAAACTACCGCCTCGCGGACTACCTGCTGTTCGTCACTTTCTTCCCGCATCTCGTCGCGGGTCCGATTCTCCTCCACAAAAACATAATCCCCCAGCTCCGGCGGTATCGTTTCGGCCGTCCGGGCGCGCGGCGGTTCATGCTGGCGTGGATCTTCTTCAGCGTCGGTCTGTTCAAGAAGGTGCTGGTCGCTGACACGCTGTCGCCCTATGTCGGCGAGCTGTTCGCCAACGCGCAGTCGCTGAGCCTGATTGAGGCCTGGGCCGCAGCGCTCCTCTATGCCTTCCAGCTCTACTACGATTTCTCCGGCTACTCCGAAATGGCCTTCGGCCTCGCGTTCATGATGGGCGTGCGTATCCCGGTGAACTTCAAAGCGCCATACAAGGCACGTTCCATCGTGGAGTTCTGGCGGTGCTGGCACATTTCACTGTCCAGTTTCCTGCGCGACTACCTCTATGTGCCGCTCGGCGGGAACCGGAAGGGCCTGCCGCGGCGCTACGCGAACCTCATGATCACGATGATCCTCGGCGGCCTCTGGCACGGCGCCGGCATCAACTTCGCCATCTGGGGGGCGATGCACGGGCTGTATCTGGTGATCAACCATTTCTGGCGCTGGCTCCGCCTGCCCATGCCCGCGGCGCTGGGGTGGCTCATCACCATGCTGGCAGTGGTCGTGGCATGGGTTCCCTTCCGCGCGCAGACGCTGGCCGATGCGCAGGGAATCTACAGGGGTATGCTGGGCCTCAACGGGATTTCGGGGCCGGGCGATCTCCCGTACCTTGCGCAATCCGGAGCGGTTCTGGTGGCGCTCGTCGCGCTGGTCGGCTGGAACCTGCTCGCGCCCACGACGCGCGAATTCGCATTCGGGCGCTCGTCGCTCGGCGCGCGCAGCGCCTGCGCCGCCGTTCTGTTCGTCGTTTCGGTGCTCGCGCTGGGGCGGGTGTCCGAGTTCCTGTACTTCGCGTTTTAGGCCAGGAGAACATGAACCGCTACGTTCGCAGCCTTGTCCTGTTTTTCACGCTCTCCGCCCTCATGCTGGGCGTGTTTGCGGCTGTGAACGTCGTGGTGGACCCGTACACGCTGTATGGCTCGCGGGTGCGGCCGTTCGTGAACCAGAGCAATCCCGATCTCGGCTCGCACAGCAACTTCGTGAAGGCAGCGGAGATCATCAAGTACAAGCCCGCCCGGGTGATCCTGGGGTCGTCCATCGTCGATGGTGGGTTTAACCTGAATCATCTTTACCAGCAGCCCGGCGGGCTCGACGTGCTGCCCTCGGCGGTACGCACGGACTTCATGCGGAACGGCCCCATCTACAATGCGGGTGTGCGCGGCGGCAGTCTGTGGGAGGTCTTCGAATACCTGAAGCACGCCAAGGCCAACAATCCGGACCTGGACCGCGCGATCCTGGGGCTGGAGCACGGCATGTTCACGGAACTGAACGCGCCGATCGCCAAGCCTGAATTCGACAACCTCCTCGGCAGCAGCTGGTTTTCCCCGCGGGTCCTTTTCGACCGCACGCTTTCGTGGACGGCGGTGCGCGATTCCATCCGGGTGCTCGTCCGAAACAATCAGGTGGGCATCGACAGGGCCATCGCGAACGGGGGGGCGTTCTGGGGCGGGGTGCTGAACGCGATCATCCGTACGGCCCAGGCTGCGACGCCTGACGGCCCCCGACCGTCGCTGACGCCGGAGCCCTCAAGCCTGATCGCGCCCTATCCGGTGCTTGCCCGCTCGGTCCCGGAGAGCCGCGCGCTGGTGTTCTCCGCTGCGGTCGTCAACGACGTGCGGAAGCGACTTGAGGCGCGCGGCCCGTCCGTCCTGGCCCGCGAGGATGCCTACGCGACGGTGCGCGAGATCGTCGCCTTCGCGCACGACACTGGTATCCGCCTCGATGTTTATATCTCGCCGCAGCACTGGATCTACTGGGCGACCTGGGAGTCCTTCGGCCAGATGCCGCATATCGAGGACTGGTGGCGCCGGCTCGCCGAGATCACGCCGTTCTGGTATTTCGGCGCATCCATCGAGCAGTCGGCCCGGGTCGATGAATTCTTCGAGATCGAGGGGCTTCACTACAACTGGGACGCGGGCGCGATCATTCTGGAATCGCTTCTGGCTGACGAGTCCCCGGCGGCCAGGCGGGTCACCCGGCAGAACGTGGAGGCCTTCATCGCGCGCAAGCGCTCAGAATTGCGCCGAAAGCTAGCGGAGGAAGCTTATATCGGTGATGTGCTCGCGTTCACCCGGCCGGAGCGGGTGGCAACGGGCTGGGACCGGCAGGCGCCGCAGTCCTTCCAGCCGGAATACCGCGGATTTCGGATTGTACGCTCGATGGAGCGCTACTACGCGGCCCCGGCGGATCAGGCGCCGTTTGACCTGCTCGCATTGCTCGAACATGCGTGTGCGCCCGTGTTCGAGGGCGCAACCGCCGACGAGGTGCTGGACGCAATAGACCGTGCCGCAGAAGCCGCCGGAGAAGCAGCGGGAGAAGGGGCCGGAGACAGACCCGAAGGAAGCGCGGCCGGTTCGCGCGAGTGCTTGAGCCCGCTCGAGCCCGCGCATGCCAATGCCACCTTTGCCGAGGTGAACCGCCGCTGGCCGCCTGTAGGTGCGCCGATTGCGTCGGGAACCTGGGTCACGCCGCCGGAAGCCGCGTTCGATGGAAATCCCTCGACCTTCTGGCCGTCGAACCTTTTCGGCGGCGAGATCGTCGGCAATGCGTGGATCGGGTTCGCGTTCGACCGACCACGGAACGTCAGGGCCGTGACACTGCTGCAGCGGAACCTATACCCGTTCCGCCAGGACGCCGTTCTTGTGCAGCGAAGCGCCGATGGCGGACAGACATGGCAGGACGTCGGCGGGGCGCCCTTCCGGACGGGCCATGAACGAGATGTGCTGGTACTGCCGCCGACGGAACCCGCAACCCATTGGCGTCTGGTTGCGCAGGGTGGCAACGCCTCCAACTCCGAGCACGCCTGGTCCGTGCGTGAGGTACAGTTCCTAGAACAGGCCGACACCGAGTTCCGGGAAGTCTATCTGCGGGGCAAAGCCGAAGGACAGGAGCGCGTCAGGCCGTGAAGCCCATATCCGCCCTTCTCTTGACCCAGCCCAAGGCCGGCGGCCTCTGGCTCTCCTACATGCTCGCGGAATATCTCAACCTGCGTCACGAGCTGGGGCGTGAGGTCGATCTGCGCTCCATGCGCAACATTGTCTCGGCGCGCCCGCTCGAGCCCTGGGCGCCGGACTACGGGTACATGGCACGGGGTGATTTTCCGTACCTGTGCATGTCCACGGCCGCGCTCAGCACCCTGCGTGTCGAGGTGCCGCCCTCGCTGCTCCTGCTGCGCCATCCGTTTGATGCGGTCGTCGTCCGCCATGGCCATATCGCCGCGGACCGCCCGAACTTGCCGAATCTCTACCGGTTCGCGGGCTATGAGCCGGACGGTCTGGCGAACACGCGCGGCTTCCTGAACGAGTGGGGGCCGAGGCTCCGCCACCAGCCTGAGCGCGTGCTGACCTACGAAGCCCTGGTCCGGGATCCGAAGGAAGCGGTGTCGCGCGCCCTGACGCTGGCCGGGATCGGCGTCGCAGATGCCTGTCTGGACGCTGCCGTGGCGCGGGGCGTTACCGCGAGAAAGAGCGTGCCGCCCGTGGACAATCCGTACCGGCCGGACCTGACCGGCTGGTCGCCGCGCGATCCCGACATGATTTTCGACAGCGAGGGAAACCCGGCGGGCCACGAAGACTTCCTCGATCCCGATCAGCTCGACGTCCTGCGTGAAATTCTCCTGAAGGGAATGTCCCCCGATGCCGTCAGCATCCTCGAGGACCACGGCATCGCCCCCTGACCGGCCGGGCCGCCGCTAACTGGAGGTCGGTTCCAGATCGAAGGACCCGACGGGAACGCCGTAACGCGCGAACAACTGCGACGCATAGTCCACGGCATCGTCACTTAGGACCTCGCGCCAGTTTCGCGCCGGCGTGCGGGTGATGTGGTTCTTCTTCGCCGCCCCGAAAAAGTAGGTGTCTCCCGAGAGTGAGTGGCCCAGTGCCGCCTCGTGGCGTTTCATCCGGTCGATGTCCGTGAACGACAGGGCGTCGTCCGTTGCTCCGGGGTCAACTTCCGCGCCGATGAAATCCAGCACGTCGCGCAATCGTCCGCGCCGGTCCCGCATGAGGGATTCATAGGTCACCAAATGCAGGCGGTCGGCCAGGCTGTTCTGGGAATGAAAATACGGCAGGAAATGCAGGAGGTAGCATTCAAAGAACCGGGTCTCCCGGTATTTGTCGAGGAAGTGGCGAAACGGGTCCCGGTTCGACTCGTGGGGCGGGTGGACAACAGGCATCAGCGGGTGCACGGGCATCACGCCGGCCTCGCCCAGGTCGCCGGTCATGTCGGCATACCGGCGGGCATAGGCGACAAACAGGTCGAAGGGGTTGCGGTAGATGAAGACCATACGTGTCTGGTGTTCGACCAGCGGTGAGAATGCGCCGTATTCACGTTCGCGTTCGGCAAAATACGTCAGGCAATCCAGTGCTTCGGCCAGTTCCTGCCAGCGTTCTGCATGCGCGTTCTCCTGTGCCATGAATCCGGGCAGCGGATTGTGGTCGATTCTTACCTCTTCGGGTCCCGGGCCGCTGTCGAGCCTGAGCACGGGCTGTTGCGCGTCCTCGTAAACGGCCTGTAGGTCCAGCGATTCGCCGCGTGTCCGTCGTCCCAGGCTCGCAAAGAAGTACTTCAGCATCCATGTGCCGGATCGCGGCATCGTCGCGATGAGTGAGGATGTGCGGTGTCTAGACATCATTGGGCGACGTCCCGGCCGGCGTTGCCGAAAACATGCGGAGATCGGGCCGCACGGGGGTGCGTGGATATGTCCCGGTCACTCAAATCCTACAAAAGCGGATGTTCGCCCATGAATATCCGCCGGATTTCGGTTTGGAACAGGCCATGGAAACGGTCGCTTTGCTTGGAGCCCGATTGTTTCTGGGCTATTAGGACAACGGACGTGGTATGACGTGGCTTCGAGCGATACAGTATGGATCAAGAATCGATTTCCTTCCAATCCGACCCGGAATCGGCACATCGGATTTACGAAGAACAGGGGTATTTCGTAGAGCCCGGATTGCTCGATGACGACGCATGCGCCGAGTTGATCTCCGCGGCGGAAGAACTTGCCGCCACGATGGAGAATTCGGATCGTCCGCTCATGCAGCCGCATCGCCGGAACGAGATCTTCCTGCAGACCATGCGCCGGCCGGCGATCGTGGACATCATGAAGCGGATTTGCGGCGGCCGCGTGACGGCGCTCCAGAGCGAGTTTTTCCTGTGCCGTAGGGGAACTCCCGGGTTCGCGCCGCACCAGGACAATTATTTTGTCGAAGCGCCGGTTGGCGCCTTTGCCTCCGCGTGGATCGCGCTGTGCGATGTCGGGCCTGACAACGGCGGTCTGTACCTGTTTCCGGGCACCCATGCGGGCATACTGCCGGTCGAGGATTTCGATCAGGGCGACTATGCACTCCAGGATCCGAACGCCCGCGCGAAAGGCACAGTCGTTCCCGCGACCGCGAAACGGATCGATGCGGTCGTTCCGAAGGGGGCCGTCCTGTTCATCCATGGCTGTGTGGTCCACGGCTCGAACGACAACACGACCGATCAGCCGCGTTACGCGCTTCTGAACACCTATATCCGCGAGGGGGCGCCGTTCCGTTCCGGCAACTATGCCGGCCGCGCACCCATCGAAGTGGAGGCCTAGGTCGTGGCTGCTGCCAACACACATGAAACCGCTCGGTGGTCTGCCGAGGAAGAACCCGTGTTTCAGGCGGATCTTGAGGCCGGGTGCTGGATGTTCCGGGACAAGGCGCAGGATTCCGTAAGATTGTCGTTCGACACGCAGGCCTTCACCTTTGCCGAGGATATCCTCGATATCCTCGTCGAGCAGTCGGTGCTGTCGGCCGCGGACGCGCGCGCTCTGGACGGCCTTGAGGATCTCCACAAGGTCGTACCGGAGGAAATGATCCAGCTCGATGACGGCGAACTGAATGAGGTCAGCCGCCGCCTGTACGAGCAGAGCGACCGGTTTCTCGACACATACCGGCGCTTCAACAAGGAATTCCTGGCCGAACAGGTTGTCGGTGAGGCATGCGCTTTCCAGGCGACGCCCACGGTCCGCTGCCACTTCCCGAACCAGAAGGGCTTTGATTGGCACCCGCGCTATCACACCGACATCATGCTCGGGCACCCGCCGCAGGAGCTCAATGTGTGGCTCCCGGTAACCGACGTCTCGCAAAGCAATTCCATGCGGATCGCGGGCCGCGGCGACAGCAAGCGCATCTTCCGGGATTCGGGATACGTCTACGCCGATTTTGCGATCGCGGTGCAGGAGGATGAGCAACTCCGGAATGCCTGCGAGGCGGCGAGCGCGCCGCTGGACATGGATTATGGCGAGGTGCTGCTGTTCGATCCCCAGTGCCTGCACTGCACCCAGTTCAATACCACGGACCGCACGCGGATCAGCCTCGATTTCCGGGTCATTTCCATTCCCGAACTCGACGCGATCGAACTTGAATATCGGGGTACGGGCCGCAGGCGCATGCGGTTCGAACGCGGCGAATACTACGACCAGCGCACAACGGCGGATCTTTGACGGCCCGCCTCCGACCCAGTTCCGGCGAAAGCGTGTAGGCGAATGCCTGAGCCTCTTTTTGACCGAGAAAGCCTGGCCTCGTCCGGGTTTTTCGAAACAGCCCTCGCGGCGGCGTTCCGGGACACGCCGGTCGGGATCGTCGATGTCGGCGCGCGCTGGGGCGTCTCGGACCTGTTTCGCCCCATCGCGCCCGTCGCATCCGTGACCGCGTTCGAGGCGGACCGGGAAGAGGCCGCGCGGATCGCGGAGAAAGAGATATCGGGCGACTGGGCGGCGTTCGGCGTCGTCGAGGGTGCGCTGGGCGCGCGCGCGGAAGATGTCGATTTCCACATCCTCGCGCGGGCGAACAACAGCTCCGTATATCCTGTTCGTGCCGCCGTGGCGGAGCGCTACGCGATTCAGGGATTCGACCATGTGCGGACCGAACGCGTTCCCGTGCGTTCGCTGGACAGCGTGATCGCGGAGATGGGCGAAGCCGGCCAAGCGGTGGGCGAGATCATCAAGCTCGATATCCAGGGCGGCGAGTACGATGTGCTGGAGGGCGCGCGGGACACCCTGGGCGCGCGGGTCGGCGGCCTGATTTGCGAGGTCCAGTTCATGCCCTGTTACGAGGGCATCCGGCAGTTCGCGGAGATCGATCTTCTGCTGCGCGATTTGGGGCTTGTTCTGTACGGGCTGCTCGACACGCAGGAGAGGGCCACCAAACAGCTCGACAAGCGGCAGACGCTGGGGCGCGAACGCCTGATCCAGGCGGACGCGGTCTATCTGTACGATCCGCTCGACCTGCCGCTTCCGGCCGAACGGATCGACATCCGGCGCTGCCGCGTGTCGGTCGTTTTCGCCATGCTGCTGGGATATTTCGACTTTGCGCTGGAACTTCTTGATCGCGTGCCGGGCGTCGATTGCGGGAACAGATCGATCCGTGCAGCGATTGAGAAACTCGCGGCGGGTATTTGGAGCGACGCGCGCGAAGACATGGGCGGTTTGGTGTCCGCCGCGTCGCTTGAGGACAGTGAGGCCGTGTTGAGACTCGGTCGCATGGTCGACCGCCGCCGCGACCTCCATACCTATCACGACGTGCCCGGCGACGCCTCCTGATCCAGATTCTGGTATCGCTCAAGAACCTCGTCGACCGGTCCGGCGGCGAGGATGCGACCGTGGTCCATCAGAACGGCCTTGTTGCAAAGTTCCTGGATCAGCACGTCGCTGTGAGTGGCCAGAACCATGATCTTGAGCCGCTCGTAGAAATCGCCCGCCCGGTCCCAGGCCTTTTCCATGAAATGCGCATCGCCGGCGCCCAGCGCCTCATCGAGCAGAAGTATCTCGGGCTCGGTGCTGGTGATGAGGGCAAACGACAGCCGGACCCGCATACCCGATGAATAGGTCCGCACCGGCATGGCCAGATAGTCGCCCAGCTCCGTGAAATCCGCGATATTCTCGATCAGGGTCTCGAATTCGCCTTTTCGAAATCCCAGGAGCGTGCCGGCATAGCGGATGTTCTCGTAACCCGTCAGTTCCGGATCCATCAGCGTATTGATGTCAAATAGAGCTGAGATCCGCCCATCGGTTTCCACGCTGCCGCGTGTCGGGACGTATATTCCGGCGAGTGTGTTGAGAAGGGTTGTTTTGCCCGCGCCGTTGCGGCCAATAAGCCCGACCCGGTCGCCGTCGTTGATGGTCAGGTTGATGTCGTGGAGTGCATGGACAACCGTCGGGAGCCCATCTTCCTGAACGATCTGCCCGCCGGTGACGACGCGCGGGATCATCTTGCGGCGTAGCGACCGGTCAACGCCCGAGAAAACCGGGAGGTCGACTGAAACGCTTTTTACCTGGATACAAACCATTGCTACAGCCAGTAGGTAAGGGAAGCCCGGTAGCGTGCGAACATCAGGACGGATCCGGTCCCCCCGACGACCAGCATCACAATTGTGTAAATGAATGTGAGTTCGCTCGGGGGCGTGCCCAGGATCGGCGCACGCACGAGTTCGATCAGATGGTAGAACGGGTTTGCATCAACCCAGTAAAGATTTCCGCCTTTGAGGATATTGCGCTCCCAGACCAGCGGCGTGAGGAAGAACAGAAACTGAAGTGCGGTCGCGACCAGCTGGGTGATATCCCGGTAGCGGGTGCCGATGATGGCCAGCATCAACGACATCCAGAGGCAGTTTCCAAGCAAGAGCAGAACGCCGACGAAAACGAGCAAGGTGTTGGCGTTGATTTGGACCGGGAAAATCGCAACGACGATCGCGATAATGACGACGTTGTGCAGGAACACGATGGCGTTGCGGAACAAGAGTCGCAGCAGGAACAGGGTGAACGGAAAAGACATCGAACGAATGATGTGCTGGGACGACACAAAAGCCGATGGGGCTTCGTTCAGGATGCCGGAAAGCAGGTACCAGACGACAATTCCCGTGGCGAGGAAGGGAAGGAACTGTTCTATGTTGGAATTCAGAAGGGCGCTGAATACGAGGCCGAGGGCAAAAACAAATGCACCGGTATTCAAGGTGATCCATATTGGACCCAGTACCGTCCGGTGGTAGCGCTGTTTGATTTCCTGCCACGCTAAGAGATACCCGATGCGGGTTTGGCTGAACCCGAGCGTGAGGTCCTGAATTGCGGCATTTATTTGCATGTGGTGTTTGACTCACTGTAACCGGGCCGCGTCTTCAATATGCGTTTGCGTTGGTTCCTGTCCTGGTGTGCGGCTAGTATTCAGATGCGGAAATGCTTTTTTGGGTTAGAGCGACTATTGAGGACGCCTTTGTATCGTTCCACCGGATTTTCGACGACATGAGCGCAGGCAAGGAAGCTGCCAAGCCCCTCGTAAGCGTTCTAATATACGTGAAAAATGCGGCCGGGACGATAGCCCAGGCCGTCGAAAGTGTTCTCTCGCAGGGCTATCCCAACATGGAAGTTGTCGTGATCGACGGCGCCTCGACAGACGGGACGGCGGAGTACCTCGCGGAACAGGCGGACCGATTTGCGGCCTTCGTCTCGGAGCCGGATTCCGGCGGGGCCGAGGCGGCAAACAAGGCCCTGTCGCGCGCGCGGGGCGACATTGTGTGCTTTGTGCTGGGAGACGACTGGCTGGTGCCGGGCGCGCTGAGCCGGGTCGCGGCGGCCGCCCGGGCCGCCCCGGAGGCCGGGATCGTGAGCACCGGTGTACGTCTCGTCAGACAATCGCCGGATGCGGACGCGGCAGTACAGGATTTTACGGGCGGCACGGTCGCGTATGGCCCCGATTCAGTGCTGGCGACGCCCATGTCCGCCGCAAAATTCTATCGTCGGGACGTCTTCGAGCGCCTGGGCGGGCTCGACCCGGCGTATCCCTATGCGCACGACCGCGAGTTCCTGATGCGCTGCTGGCTGGCCGGTGTGAAAGGCGCGGTGGTTGACGAGGTTTGCTACGTGTACCGGCAGCACCCCGGCTCGCGCACGCTCGGCGGAAACCGGGAGGTCGTGAAATCGTTCCTCGAAGAACACTGGCGCATGTCCGCCGGCTGGCTGGTTCAGCCTGGACTATCGCGCGATTTGGTGCGCGGAATCCAGCGCTGGCGGCGGCATCAGCGCAGCGAACAGATCCTTCTGGCGGTGCGTGATGGCAAGCTCCCTGAGGCCGCCCGGCTGCTGTTCACCGGGACGTTCGCAGAGCCCGCGTTGCCGTTTGCCCTTGCGGCTGTGTGCGCGGAACGGCTGTGCGGACGCTTGCGATGTGTGCAGGACCGGGCCGGCGAATCAGGCTAGCGCGCACCCGCGACCGGGATGATGGCGCCGCTCAGGTTTTCAGGAGCCGCGTTGATGAGCCAGACGATCGTTTCGGCGACTTCCTCGGGCGTTCCGGCGCGGCCCAATGGCAGGCTCGCGAGGATACGCGCCTGCTCGGCTTCCGGGCGCTGGTCGAACATGTCCGTCGCGATGATCCCGGGGCTGACCGCGTTCACGCGGATGCCCTTGCCCATCACCTCGCGCGCCAACCCGACCGTGAACGCGTTCAGGCCCGCCTTCGCGGCCGCGTAGGTGGAAATGCGGTTGCCCCCGAAGGTCCCGGCCTGGCTGGTGACGTTGACGATGGCGCCGCCCTGACCGCCGTTGGACTTCGCCATGCGGCGGACGGCCATCTGCGCGCAAAGCATGGCGCCGAGGAGCGTGGTCTCGATCACGGCTGATATGTCCGTGCGGGAGACGGTTTCGAAATTCGCCGCGCCCCCGTCGATGCCGGCATTATTCACGAGCCCGGCCATCGGGCCCAGTTCGGCGTCGAAGGCGGTGAACATCCGGTCGATGTCACCGGGGTCAGAGACATCCGCGGCGAGCGTGATCGCCGTGCCGCCGCCGGTCACGATCTCGTCGGCAATCGCTCGGGCCTGCGCCTCAGAGTTCTTGTAGTTGATGGCGACCGCATAGCCGGCCGCCGCTGCGCATCGTGCGGTTGCCGCTCCGATGCCGCGCCCCGCGCCCGTGATCAGGATTGCGCCTGCCGGTTTCATCCACCCGCTCGCGGTTCGTGCGCGGGATCGGTGAAGGCGTTGTAGCGGTCGGCGGCCACCGACCGGTTCGCCCGATACCAGCCCATCGTCTCGCGGATGCCGTCCTCAAGGCTGGTCTCGCCCCGGATGCCGTAGGATTCGGCCCGGCTCGTGTCCATGATGCGCATCGCATCGCCCGATGGCTTGGACGTGTCCCAGACGATCTTGGTGGGGTCCGGCAGGTTGTCGGCAATGATCTCGACAATCCGGCGGATAGGGAAGCCGGAGCCGCTGCCCAGGTTGATCGGCTCATTGACGCCCTGCGCCACGGCTTGCAGCATCCCGCGCGCCACGTCGCGCGCATAAATGAAATCGCGGACCGGGGAGCCGTCGCCCCACACCGTGAGCGGATTTTCCCCGCTCAGCGCGCGGTGGATCAGCGACGGGATCACCATCGCGTTTTCCGGGTCGAAATTGTCGTAGGGGCCATAGACGTTGGCAGGCCGCACGATCGAGATGCGGTCCCAGCCGTGTTCGATGGCATAGGCCTCCGCCTGGAGTTCGCCCATGCGTTTGGCCCAGCCTGCGAACCGGTCATTCGGAGACGGGAAGGTTGACCAGACATCGTCTTCCCGGAAAACCTCGGCGGGCGAATACACGCCGACGGAACTCGTGAACAGGTAGCGGTCGGCTTTCGCCCGGCGCGCAGCTTCCATCATGTTGATGGAGAACATGAGGGTTGGCACGAAGAAGCTGGCCGGGCGTTCCGCCGTCATGCGTGGCGAACCCTTCACGCCCGCGAGCTGGAACACGATATCCATGTCGCGGCAGGCCTCGACGCATTGCGAGAATTCCCGCAAGTCCGACTGGACGAACTCGACGCCATCGGGTGCGCGGGACGGATCGTCGAGGGAGACCACCCGGATGTGCGCGCCCGCATCGATGAGAAGCTCAACGAGCGGGCGACCGATCATGCCGGTTCCACCGGTGACGAGTACTGATTTGTCTGAATAGAAATCCATAAAAACTAGCTCGCTTGACGGGTGATCGTGCCCTGCGTGTCCATCCGCCGGGAGAGAGGCTCAGTTGCGCGCCGAACGCCGCCAGTCCAGTACATTGTCAACCGGCGCATCGGTGGCGTCGTAGGTCCTGAACTTCTGGCCGTCCAGGACGAGGCGCGTGTAGTGGTCGGGCTCATAGACGATGATCTGGCTGCCCGACGATTCGAACTCGAAGGGGACCAGCAGGAGTTCTTCCAGCGCTTGGGCGACCTGGAGGTGGTGTTCCGGTGGCACGAAGAGCAGCATGAAGCCGCCGCCGCCCGCGCCCAGCAGCTTGCCGCCCTTGGCTCCCGCATCGAGCCCGCGCTGGTAGATATCGTTGACGAAGCTCGGCGCGACCTGGTCGGTGAGCGAGCGCTTCAGCATCCAGGATTCGTGCAGCAGGGCGCCGAAATCATTGATGTCGCCATTGCCCGCGAGGATCTGCTGCGCCTGATCGACCATCTCGCGCATCGCCATCAGCTCGGCCTGCTTGTTGCCCATGGTCTCGACCTGGACCTTCGCGACTTCCTCCGCCGTCCGTGCGACGCCTGTGTAAAAGAGCAGGAGATGGTCTTCCAGTTCCTGCATCCGGCTGGCGGACAGGATCAGATTCTGTACGGAGAACTCGCCGCTGGTGCTGAACTCGACACGGTTGAGGCCGCCATGCGCGGTCTGGATCTGGTCCTGGATGCCGACCGTCTCGCCCAGCACGCTCTGTTCGATGTAGATCGCCTGCTCGGCGAGGTCTGATTTGCTGACCTGGCCGCCGCGCAACGCGTGCAGTGCGTTCAGGAGCCCGACCGTGAAGGCCGAGGACGAACCCAGACCCGCGCGCGAAGGAAGGTCGCCGTCATGATGAATTTCGACGCCATGCTCGATGCCCAGGAATTCCAGGCAGGCGCGCACGGAGGGGTGCTCGATCTCGGAGTTGTCCCGGACCCGCTCGATCTCGGACCAGACGATGCGGCTGTGATGCTCGAAGAAGGGCGGCAGGAAACGGCAGGTCAGATAGCAATACCGGTTGATTGTCGATGTGAGGACCGCGCCGCCGTGCTGTTCGTACCACCCGGGGTAGTCGGTGCCGCCGCCAAAAAACGACACGCGATACGGCGTTCGGCTGATGATCATCGATGCCCCCGTGCTTGGAGACGCCCGATAAACAGATCAGCCGCGGCGAGTGTGTCCGGTGTGCCGATATCGATGAACGGGGCGTCTTGAACACATCCGTATAACCCGAAGCCGCACAGTTTGGGAAGGACGTCGTATTCAAGGGAAATATTAGTGTTTTCATGGAGTTGTTCGAAAACCGACCGCCTGAATATATATGCTCCGGCATTAATCGTCGCACTTTCGCCGGAATTGCCGGATTTTTCCGCAAAAGATATCACCCGC
The DNA here is from genome assembly GCA_965222215.1 of Alphaproteobacteria bacterium. Classification (GTDB taxonomy): domain Bacteria; phylum Pseudomonadota; class Alphaproteobacteria; order UBA6615; family UBA6615; genus JABJAG01. The sequence goes on from OZ244931.1 coordinate 830,816, forward strand.
CCCTCCGGATCGATCCGTACCGTGCCGTACCGTCCTGCGTCGTTCACATGCACGAGGGTCATGGTCGCCTGAGCCTCCTTCCGGGTGTGGAGCGCGGCCAGGGCGGCGAGGTCGGCATCGACGTAGCTGTCTCCGTTCATGACGGCGAGGTCCTCCGATGCCGTGGTGCCGAGCGCGTTCCGGATAGCGCCCCCGGTTCCCAGGGCCGTCGTCTCGTGCGAAATGGACAGGCCGACATTTGGAAACTGCTCGCGCAGCGTCTCGAGATGCGCCTCGACCCGGTCGGCGCCGTGCCCGGTCGCGAACGTCACGTGCCGGCAGCCCGCGCCGGCTAGCTGCACGAGCAGGTGATCGAGGAACGGCCGTCCGGCGACGGGTGCCAGAACCTTCGGAAGATCGCCCAGCACCGAGCGGATACGGGTACCGAGGCCGCCGGCAAGCACGATCGTGTCGGGAAAGGCCATCGCCTAGCGGGTCAGGAACCGGTTGCCCTCGCGCGCGACCCGCCCGCGCCAGTAGTCGAGGAGGTCGCGGATGGTGGTCTCGAACGGGATTTCGGGTTCCCAGCCGGTATGGGCCTTGAACTTCGAGGTGTCGGGGACCTGCAGATCCGCGTCGATAGGACGAAGACGGTCGGGATCGGTTTCCACGCGAATGTCCCCGGCGCGCGGCGACAGGTCGATCAGGGTCTGCAGGATGTCTCCGATCGAACAGAAATAGCTGCCGCCGATGTTGTAGTAGGCCCCGGACTGGGGGTTGACCGTGACCAGCATGTGATACGCGCGGACCGCGTCGCGAACATCGGCAATCGTGCGCAGCGATTCCAGGTTCCCGACCTTGACCATGGGTTCGAGCAGGCCCGCCTCGATCATCGCGATCTGCTTCGCGAAGGTCGATTCCGCGAAAACGTCGCCCCGGCGCGGACCCGTATGGGTAAACATGCGCGTGGTCATCACGGTCATGTCGTAGGCTTCGGCGTAGTAGCGGCCGATCAGGTCCGTCCCGACCTTCGAGATGGCGTAGGGCGAGGCCGGGTGGAAGGTGCATTCCTCGTCGATCGGCACTTTCTCCGGCGGTACGCGGCCGAACACCTCGGAAGACGCGCACACATGCACGACCGCGTCGGGCGTGTACTTGCGCAGCGCCTCGAGGACGCGCGCGGTGCCCTGGATATTGGTCTCAAGCGTGTCGAGCGGGGCGTCGAAGCTGGTGCGCGGGAAGCTCTGCGCCGCCAGGTGGAAGACGTAATCGGGCCGGGTGTCCTCGACCGCCTTGAAGATCGAGATTTCGTCGCGAAGGTCGCCATAGACAAGCTGGATACGCTCGCGGTTGTTGATCGCCGGGATCAGCTCCTCGAGGTTGTCCAGCGGGCTGCGCCAACGGCACAGACCGATGACGTCCCAGTCGGTGTTCTTCAGGATGTATTCGGCGAGGTGCGAGCCGACCATTCCCGTGATGCCGGTAATGAGGGCGCGTGTTGCCACCACTTGTCCGCTCCGTGTCCGGTTTGTCCTAGGCCGCGCCGTGCTTGCGCATGAAGTTGCCGAGATGCTGCGCGATGTAGGACCGCGCATGCTCATCGACTTCCTGATGATTACCGAATGCCATCCCGAAATCCATCACGTGGGAGGCATGCGGCAGGTCGCCGACAACGCGGTGTTCATAAATCTTCAGGCCCGGCTGTCGCGCAATGTTGCCGCAGATGATCGGCCGCGTCTCGATCTGTTGTGCTTCGAGGTGCTCCATGAGCGCCTCGACCCCGAAAGGCGCGCCGTCGTTGAGCATGATGGGGACACCAAACCAACTATGATAGCCCTTCGGTGTTTCCTTCTGTACCGACAGCACGGATTCGTACTTGGACAGTTCCGTCTGCCAGAAATCCGCGCCTTCACGCCGCCGCTCGACAATGCCGGCAAGCTGCGGGAGCTGGACCGATCCGATGGCGCCCTGCAGGTCCGTCGCACGCAGGTTGTAGCCGGAGTTCACGAACAGGAAGCGCGGGTGAATCTCGGGATAGCGCTCGAGCCAGGTCTCGCGGTCCTCGACCTCCCGGATCCAGCCATGCGCCCGAAGAATGCGCATCAGCTCGGCCAGGTCGGTGTCGTCGGTCACGCAGATGCCGCCCTCGAGCGTGGTGATGTGATGCGAGTAGTAGAAGGAGAAGGTGCCGACACGCCCGAACTTGCCGACGGGCGTGTTGTCATAGGCAGCGCCGAGCGCCTCGCAGCAATCCTCGATAAGCGTGAGGTCGTGACGGGCGCAGATCGCGTTGATCGCGTCCATGTCGCACGGGTTGCCGTACACGTGAACGACCATGACGGCGCGAGTCTTCGGGCCGACGGCGCGCTCGATCTCGTTCGGGTCGATGTTCAACGTCACCGGATCGATATCGACGATGACCGGCACCAGGCCGTGCTGCACGAGCGGCCAGATCGTCGTGGACCATGACAGTGCCGGGACGATGACCTCGTCACCTGCCTTCAGGCCGCCCGGGCATTCCGGGTTCGCCAGCGCGGCGATGGCGAGTAGGTTCGCGGAGGAACCGGAATTGTTCATCACCCCGTGCACGTGCCCGAACTCGTCGGAGAACTCGCGTTCGAACTGCTTGACCTTGGGCCCCATCGTGATCCGCGTGGACAGCAGGCAATCGACCGCCGCGATGATCTCGTCCGCGTTGAAGGTCGGCTCGTGAAGCCGGACGATCGGGTCGTTCGCCTTGAAGGAGAAGTCGAACTCCGAATCACAGTAATTCCGAATTGCGTCGTGTACTTCGGCGCGCAGTTCGTCTTTCCCCGCCATGGTACTATCCCCTAGAAAGGTCCCCTGAATTCCCTGATTTCTGCGGCGTCCTCGCCGTCCGGCATCCAGCCCTGCGCACCGCCCTTGAAAATGTCGTAGGCCGCCGCCGCGATGGTCGCCCCGTTCGGATAGAACAGGTTTTCCAGCGGCTTGGTGGTCGGCGTCGGGCTGGGCGCGTACCCCATGCGGTGCAGCGTGAAGGTCGCCTTGCCCTGCAGTGCCTCGAATACCTGCGTCGCGATCTCGCCGCTCGTACCGTAGCCAATCCAGTCGTGATCGACGATCAGCAGCCGCCTGGTTTTCTCGACCGATGCAGCGATGGTTTCGAAGTCGAGCGGGGTGAGCGATACGGGATCGATGATTTCCGCCCGCAGCCCCTGCTCTGCAAGGTGATGGCCCGCGCGAACCGCCTCGACCACCATGTGACTGAGTGCGACAATCGTGACGTCGTCGCCCTCGTTCAGGACGCGCGCCTTGCCGAACGGCACTTCATACGGCTCTTCCGGCACGATGCCCTTGAGGCCGTAGAGCATGCGGTGCTCGACGAAAATCACCGGGTTGGGATCCCGGATCGCCGCGATCATGCAGCCTTTCACGTCGTGCGGAGTCGTCGGCAGCATCACCTTCAGGCCCGGCACATGCGAGAAGTAGGAATACAGCGACTGGCTGTGTTGCGCGCCCTGTCCCCAGCTGCGGCCGATAATGGCGCGCACGACCATCGGCACGGAAACCTGGCCGGCGAACATGTAGGAAGACTTGGCGGCGATGTTGACCAGCTGGTTCATGCACAGCAGCAGGAAATCCATGCGCTGATGCACGTGAATGGGGCGCATTCCGGCCAGAGCCGCGCCGATTCCCATGCCGGTCATTGCATCTTCGGACAGGGGCGTGTCGAAGTTTCGCTCCGCGCCAAACATGTTGTGCAGGTCGGCAGTGGTGCCGTACATGCCCTTCGGGTCGTCCACGCCCAGCCCATAGACGAAGACAGTCTCGTCACGCTCCATCTCCTGACGCGTGGCCTCATACAGTGCCTGGGCGTAGGTCAGCTCGCGGGCGCCGGAACTACTGGAAGACATGTTGCACAAGCTCTTCAGGTTCCGGGAATGTGCCAGCGGCGGCGTACGCGAAGGCGGCCCGAATGGCCTCATCGGTTTCCGCCTCGATTATTTCCACCACCTGTTCCGGGAGCAGGGCGCGGGCCTTCGCGACCTGGTCGCGCGCATGCAGCCGAGCCACATCCGCTTCAGTACGGTACCCGAGATGGGTGTCTTCACCCGGGCCGACATGGTCACGCCAGCGGTCGGTCTTGATTTCGAGAAACAGCGGGCCGCCAGGCTGCCTGTCGGCGCTGCCGCGCCACTGGCTCACGATGTCATGGAGTTCAAGCACGTCACCGGATGAGACCTGCTCCGCGCGAACCCCGTAGGACCGGGCGCGTTCGACGTAGTTGGGTTCCTTCACGCGTTTAGTGGCCGGCGTGTAGATCGCGTAGTCGTTGTTCTCGCACGCAAACAGAACCGGAAGCGACTTGAGCGCTGCGTAGTTCATGCTTTCGTGGAACGCACCCTCCTCGACGGCGCCATCGCCGAAGAAGCACACGACCGCCACGTTAAGGTGGCGCTGCTTGGCTGCCCAGGCATATCCGATCGCCTGGGGAATGGTCGTCGCGACAATGGCCGAGGTGCCCATGAAGCCGACAGACAAATCGATCATGTGCATGGAGCCGGCCTTGCCCCGCGCAACGCCTTCGCGTTTGCCGTAGAGTTCGGCGACAAATCCGTTGAGATCGCCGCCTTTCGCTAGATAGGCCGCGTGGCCGCGATAGGTCGCGAACACAATGTCGTGGTCCGCAAGCGCCTCGCAGACGCCAACCGACGCCGCTTCCTGTCCGACCGAAAGGTGGACGGGAGACTTGATGTCATCGCTCGAATAGACGCGCTCAATTTCGAGTTCGACGGCACGTATCTTGTACAGCGAGCGATACATGCGCTCGAGCAGGACGGTGTTATCGGTGAGCGTCATTGGGCAGTGTTACTGTGTAGGGGATTTGTCCGGCGGAGATGCCAGTTGGTCGTCAGGAATCCATGTCTTTTACACATAACTTCAAGCTGCGTCATGGCGAACTCTCACCTTTTTTTCGGACTGGAACTGCCCCTTCAAGGAGATTCAGGGGGTGCCGCGGAGGCATTTGCAAACCCTCCTGATACGCTCCTCAACCTGACGGCGTATGGTTGTGTCGCCCCGAGCCGATCGTCTGCACGCCGGAAGACGCGTTCCGCTGCTTCATGGGCTCCGATTTCGAAGCTCTCGTGGTCGGCAACTGCTTCCTGCGCAAGGAAGACCAGGACCTGTCCCCCAAGCTCGACTACAAGGACGCGTTCGAGCTCGATTAACGCCGCCGAAGATAGGCCAGCGGCGACCAGTCCATCGCGCGCATCACGTTGACGAGGGCACGATGCGCGGCGGCTGTCCGGTACTGCTCGTCTCGCGCCGCTAGTAGGCCGTCTAGCCCGTCACGAATGCCGCGCATGACCGGTCCCGGCCTGAGCAAGATCGCAGCCTTCAGGGCAAGCGCTGCCACCATCAGCAGGTGAACCGGGGCCAGCACAGGTAGTAAGACACCCGGCGTGTTTTTGAAGAAGCACCAGATCAGGTTGCGGGTTCCGTGATAGCGCGCGAAATCGCTCGCACCGCCACCCGCGCCGCCGCCGACATGGTGCACCCGTGCGGCGACTACCTGCAGGCAGTGGTGGCCGCGCCGGCGCAAGCGGTAGCCGAGGTCCACATCCTCGACAAAGCAGAAGAAGCGCGGATCGAAGCCGTTCACGGCGTGGAAGGAATCCGCCCTGTACATAGCGGCCGCGGCACAGGGAGCGAAGGTTTCATAGACACCTGTGTCCGCGTGGGCCTTCAGTTTCCTGTCGTTCTGTTCGCGCCACGGAACGCCACCCGCGAAATAGCGATCGCCGGCGCCATCGACCCTTTCCGGCTGAGTGGCATTGAGCTGGGTCGAGCCAAACATCGCTGTTTCAGGGTGAGCGGCCGCAGCGGCAAGGAGGCTTTCCAGCCAGTCAGGCTCCGGGAACGCGTCCGGATTCAGGGTCACGATCAAGGGGGCAGTGGCCAGTTTCGCACCATGATTGTTGGCGGCGGCAAAGCCCGTGTTGTTACCGAGCTCGATAATTGAGAAACGTGGATCGTCACCGATTTCCGTTTGCGCTTGTCGAAGCGAGCTGTCTGCGGAGGCGTTGTCGATGACGAACGCCTCGAAATTTTTGAACGTCTGCTGCTTGAGTGACATGACGCATTTCGAGAGATGAGGTCCCGCGTTGAAGTTTACGATCAGGATCGATGCAGAGTAGGGCACGATGACGCGAGGCTCGCTTAGCGGTAACTAAATCAGGATAGTACAGTCTGAAAGTAGTTTATTAAGTGTCGAAGTGCACTAGGCGAGGCGGCCCTCCCAGATCTCCTTGGCCAGTTTAATCGCGTCCATATTCTGCGTTTCCCACCAATCGGCCTCATTGCCGGCATCGTGAAGTGCGCGGTGGTGAATGCGGCAGAGTGGGACCACCCACTGGTCTCCAGGCTTGCTTGCCATGGCTCGGGGCTGCGCGTGCTTGAGGTGATGAGCGTCTGACGGCTGACGCTGGCATATCAGGCAAGGCATCTGTTCGACGAGCTTAAGGTGTTCCGGTGCCCGGATCCGCTTGGGCGCTGGCAAAGCCAAAAGGCTCTTGTCGATACTCTCTCGCGTTTTTGTGGATGTGGGCTCGGGGTCAGCCCGGGTGGTCATTTGAGGCTTCGTGGCCGTTCTGCGAGCAGTAGCTGACGGTTCTCCAATGTCTGGTGTGTCCGGGGGGTTGGGGGCAGCACCCTCGGCCCCTACCTGTGCGGAAAGTGGATCTGTTGCCTGAGTATCTCGCCCTAGCAATGACGCTGTATTTCGCGTTCCCTCGGACTGAGCTTCACACCGCCTGTTGTAGCTGGCGGCGATGTCGATCGTAGGTTCCTCAGGCACCCCAGTTCCAGTCTTGCCGCCTCTCTTGTGTGCCTGATCCGATGACCGGACCTGCTTTTGCAGCACCGTGATCAATGCATTGTTGTTGTGCCAGAGCTTGTGCAATTCTTCCGGTGTTTCGGCACCCTCGATCGCCTTTGAGAGGGCTCGGGAACAGGCATGATTATCGGAGTAACGTCCTGTGACCTGCCCGGCGGCATCGCGCACTTGCATGAGCTGGGGCATCGGTGATTCAGGTTTCGGCTTTGGCCTTCGTACGCCCTTTTGTTCTTTGTCATAGAGCGCCAGCCCGAAGGGATTTCCGAAGGTCGCAAGTGCGCGCTTCGTCGCATCGGTCTCGGCCTCCTTGGCGGCTAGCGCATGGGCTTCGGCCAGTGAGCCTGCGACGGTATAGCCCGCGCCGGTACCTTCGCGCACGATGGTATCGCCGCCGGCGAGTACGGTGATGCGCACACGGGCCAGATAGGCACAGTTCGGGCTTTGAGCCCGAGGCCCGCTCTCGGAGATACATTTGAGCTCGACCGTCTCCCGGCTCCACGCATCGAAGCCGAAGATCCGGTTGGCCTCCGACAGCGCATGCCAGCCCTCGATGTAGGACAGCGTCTTGCCGTTCCACGCCCGCGTGCGGATGTGCTCGGCGTTCAGCTTGGCGCGCAGCTTGCGCGTCGTCTTTGCCTCGAACCCCATGCCTAACGAACCCGGACCGAGATCGAGGGCGCACCATTGCCCAGGACCGCCCCGGGAATGTCCTTGCCGTCCCCAAGCGCCTTCTTCAGCGCACCGCGCTCCAGTTTCGGCGGTTGCGAGGCCCAGTAGGCCTCGGGGATCGCATCCTCGTCGATCACCATCAACGGCGGCGGCCCGGTGCGCAGCGAGAGGGTAAAGTCCGCTTCGGCAAGCTTCGTCACGCCGGCTTCCTCCATCGCCTCGGCCAACAGGGCCCGTGTCGCCTGGATACGGGTCTCCAGACGGTCCAGACGGCCCTTCAGATCGCCGAGACGGCCCTTCAGTGCCTCGCACAGGGCCTGGTCGTCCAGAACGGCCCGTGTGGCCGCTGAGAGCATCTCAGGCAGCGTCGACAGGCCTTCCAGGGTGTCGGTGAGGGTGTCCTCGTCCACGTCGCCGTGAACGCGTAACAGTTCCTCGCGCAGCCAGGTGTAGCGCGCGGCTTCCCCGCGCAGGGTCTCAGGGGCAACGGTCATCGGGTCTCTCCTTGTGCAATCATTATCGGGCATCGATGACCCGGACGTTTGCTCGACACCGCCGTCCAGTGAAGTCGAACCTGGCCACGCGCCAGTGGATGCAGGGGATAACTCGCCGACGTGGCGCCAGACACCCTCAGGTGCCGCCGTATGTCGGTGGACCAGCGGGTACCAGACCCGGGTTAGCCTGGCGAGAAGCGTACGGCGACCACGAGCGGACCTTGTCAGGGTTCGTCAGGGCTGCTTGGCGCGCATGGCTGCGAGACCGAACCGCACTCACCAGCTGCACTGTTCCTCCCGACCCGACCACAGCAAGACCAAGTCTAAATATCTGATAGTGGTTGCTGTTGGTCTCCGCGTCGCAGGGGACGGAACGCGCCATCGGAGCCAAATTCGGGCGTGATCGCCTCTCGCAAGGCCAGTGTCACGGCTACTTGTGCGATAGACTGCCCCGGCCTGGCCCCCCCGGATTGGGATAAAACGCACGCGACGTGCAGGACCGCCGGGTCAACACGTGCACGTCCTCGCGACGTCCGTGTCGAGCGTCCACCTACGGTCTGGTTATGCAGCTGCTTGTCCACGGGCTCGGTCGATCGGAGCGAGGCGAGTAACTAACGCGAACCTATACGCAAACGTCGGCGAAGCCGGGCGGGGTGAGGGCATCGGCCCCGCCCGGCACAGCAGGTCTCGCGCCTGGCGATGAGGCCCTGTCCGATCGACGTGCCAACAACAAAGCCACGGCGCGCGGATGCAAGACGAGCTGCGTAATTCTATCGCGTGATACGGCGGAGGTCAGGCGGGCAACGATCCCCAGGCGCCGCCGGTGGTGCTGTTCAGGCCTCGCCGAGGCTGGGCTGCTCGGCAAGTACGGCGATGGCCGCAAGGAGAACCGATACATCGCCGACAACACGGTTTAAACGGGCGCTGAGCGTGGTTGCATCCGGCGGGGCGACGTCGCCAGCCTGACCCGCCACAGCAAGCGCGTGTGCGTCCTCCAGACGCGCTGTGACGTGGGCAAACAGTTCCGCGACCAGCGCGTCTGTGTGATTATCGGCCCGTGTCGTTCGGCTGTCGGCCGGATCGGCCCCGGCCCCCTGGTCGTCCGTCTCGTGCGTCGCGTTCACGCGTCACCTCATCTCCCGATCCCGGCTCGCCCGTCTGGCGTGGTCGATCCATGCGTGGAACGCGGCAGAAGTCGAGGGAGTAGGTGGTCCGGATGTCCCGCCGCGTGTCGCGCGCGCCCCGTGCGTTGCCTGCCCGTGATAAGGTGCCTACGGCGCGCTCACGGGCCCGTCCGAGGGGCTTGGACCATGTCCCGGCGTGTTCGGGCCGCCATCCTTGCGGCTAAGCGCCTTCTGGCGCAACTCTTCGGCGCGGCGCGCGTCGGCTTTGCGGTTGTGGTTCTCGACCATCTCGCCCCACTGCTCGGGGGTCATCTCGCCGGGCGCTACCAGCACGCCTACGCCTTCTGCCACCTCCGGCCGGTAGCGCCGCATATAGCGGTCGTAGGCTTTAATCGCTCGGAGGTTTCCGGTGGCGGCGATATTGCGCAGCTTTAGCAACATCAACTCGGCCACTGAGAAGCGTTCGTCGACGCCATCGATGTGCACATCGTGCATCGTGCGCGCCACCCGGCGTACGATGTCGCTGTGGTTCTCGCTGTTTCGCGAGGCGGCGGCCTTCGCCTTCGAACGGCGTCGCTTGCTCGCGCGCGTGTTCGGCTCTGAGGAACTACGTTTTGTCATTGCCATTCTTCTGCTCGTTTGCCGGGTTCAGACCTATTGCGTGAGACCATCATTCTCGCTGGTGCAGTCATCGCCTTGCCCGGGGCTGGTGAACGACTGGATCCATTCTTCCGGGCTCATCCCGGGCGGCGCAGTGACTACCCCGCCTCCGATGACGTTGTCCGGCATAGCAAGCTCGCCGTCCTTCTCGAAGATCTCCAACAGGGTCAAGACCGACCCGAGGTGGTCGTCTTTCAGCGCGCGGCTTACCAGCGTCAGCATCGCGGCCTCGTTCGGGGGTATCGAGGTCATTCCGCGCTTCGTGCGCGCCAGGATCGGGCGAGATAACATCTCGCTCACATTCGCCTGCCCCACCTCGCGCTTCTTCGGGCGACCGTTCACGTTGCCGGACTGACCCTTGCCAAACTGGTGCTGCTTCGGCGGCTTGCCGTACCCGACCTCGTAGTCACCCTGCGATATGTCCTTGTCCTGGCTCATGACAGCACCTCGCCAACTGCGACCGGGTCGCCTTCCGCGTCAGGGGCTGGGCCGGACACCGGTGCGTCGCCAACGTCATCAATGCCAAGCCTTCCACGCTTCCCTCCGGCATCGCCCCCGCTCGCCTGCTGGGGACCCTCAGCGTGTTCACGACGCGCGCGATCCTCGAACGTCTCTCCTGTCGCATCATGCGTTGCCGGCTCGCCGCTGACCTGTTCCAGCCGGCGCACGATCACATCGCAATAGTGCGGGTCGATCTCAACGCCATACCCGCGCCGGCCGGCCTTGTGAGCGGCCACTAAAGTTGTGCCGGAACCCGCAAACGGGTCCAGGATCACACCTCCACGGTGCGAGCAGTCCAGGATTGCGTCATACACAAGCTCGACAGGCTTGACCGTTGGGTGCATCGCCAACGCTGCGTCGCGGTCGGTGCCGAACGCGTTCACGCCCGGATAGGTCCATACATTGGTTCGGTTACGCCCGTGCCGGCCTAGCTCGACGTTGTTGATATGTGACCCGCCACCCGCCTTGAACACGAACACTAGTTCGTGTTGCGAACGATATAGCGAACCCATCCCGCCGTTGGTCTTCGACCAGACGCACAGGTTCTTCAGGTCACTGAAGGCCGTTCGACCGGCGGCGAGCAACTCTTCCATATGCCGCCAGTCCATACAGACGAACTGGATGGCACCGTCCGCACTGTATGTCGCCAGATGGCTAAAGGCGTCGGTTAGGAACGCCGCGAAGGCCGCCGACGTCATCTCCCCCGACGCCATCTCGAACTCCCGGTGCGTGTGTCGCCCCAGCCCCGAGACATGGCCGTCGATGGCCACATTGTAAGGCGGGTCGGTGAAGACCATCTGCGCAGCCTCGCCGTCCAAAAGGCGCGCATAGACGCCCCCGTCCAGCGCGTCACCACAGATCAGCCGGTGTGGGCCCACGTGCCAGAGATCGCCGGCGACGCTCACCGCCGGGCCAGGCGCAAGCTCCGGAACTGCGTCTTCCTCGATCTCCGGCGCATCGTCATTCGCTCGCCCGGCGATCATCAGGTCGATCTGCGCCGTCTCGAAGCCCGTCACCGTTAGGTCCAACTCCAGATCCACCGACAGCGCATCCAGTTCCGCGAGCTCCAATGCCAGCAGGTCCATATCCCAGCCCGCATTCTCAGCGATTCGGTTGTCTGCAATCACGTATGCCCGGACCTGCTCCGGCGTCAGGCCTGCCAATGTGATCGTTGGAACTCGGTCCAGGCCCAGCAGCTTCGCCGCCTCGACCCTCCCGTGGCCGGCAATGATCTCACCAGCGCCGTCCAACAGCACCGGGTTCGTAAACCCAAACGTCTCAATGCTCGCCGCAATCTGGCGAAGTTGCGCCTTCGTGTGCATGCGCGCATTGCGCGCACGCGGGCGTAGATCACATGGGTCTCGATAAGCGATGTTGAGGTCGCGGATGTCGTCTCGTTCGGGCATTGGATCTCTCGTTTCAGGTGATGAGAGATCGAACTTCGCCCTAGCGGGCGCCAGAATGCATTCAGGATAATGCGTTCATCTTTTTGCTGAACTCGCGATGTTCTGAACTTGGCGCCAACTAATGTTTCGTACATCGCGATATCGGCGCGCGACAAGCCGTGCCGCACGCTCGGCAGGCGGGCCTTGCCACCATTCCGCGCCATTCGGTGTGTCGCAGTCCTTGAGGCCCAGCGTAGTCTTGCGGCTTTGCAACCAAGCCAAATAGCGCCGGTAATCGTTTGTCATCAGCACGTCGGCAATTTTCTCAAGCTCCTGCGCAGGCGGACGACCGCGCGGTTTCTTCATCTCGCCGCGCAACGATCGCGCAACGTACTTTCGGACAGCCTCGGCAAGTGGCTCGTCGTGTTGCTCCAGCAACTCAGCCAATCGATCCGGCGAGACATATCGCTCGTTTGCGATCTGCTCTTCGAGCCAGGCTATCGATCCCGGTACCGGCCTGTGAACGCTAACTTTTGCCATGTTCCAGCAGTTCTGCGACGGATACGTCGAGGGCCTCGGCAAGCTTCTGGACGATCGTGATCGTCGGGTTGCGCACACCGCGCTCGATGCCGCTGATATAGGTCCGGTGGAGACCGGCAAGATCAGCAAACGCCTCCTGCGACAGTTCGCGTTCACGCCGCAGACGCGCCAGGTTGCGCCCCAATATCCGCCGGATATCCATGGGTCCAGCAGAGCCGCGATGACGACCATTGATCTACAGACGATGAGTCTCATTTCTGTTGACTTGCTAGCCCCCGCAAGCCTCACTGAACCGGCCTTGATGATCCGATCCGAAGCCTATGGACCCGATTGACCCAACAGACGTGCGTTACATCAAGCTCGGCCCCGCCAATGCCTGGTTCGCCACCTGCCGTGCTCACAATCGGATCGACTTCGGCTACCCCGACCTGCCCCACGATCTTGCCAACGCACAGGACTGGAACGCGGTTCAAGACCATTTCCGCCAAATCGGCACGTCACCGCGCAAGATCAGGGATTTCACGCGAGAAGTCCGTGAGTTCTACACCCAGGGCCCCGACTGCCTCTGGATTACCTTCGCCCAGGGCCACCTTTGGTGGGCTTTCGCCGAACCCGACGTCGTCTGGAACGGGCCCAATACCAACAACACCGCCGCTCGCTACCGCAAAACTCGCGGCCCCTGGCGCAATACCGATATCCTCGGTCGGCCGTTACGCCAGAGCGATCTCAGCACACGCCTGACCCAAGTGGCTGCCTATCGACAAACGCTGTGCGCCGTCGCGGAGCGTGACTATCTCATTCGCAAAATCAACGCCGTCCCCGACCCCCGCATCGAGCGCGCCGAACGCGCGCGTGCAGAGATGCTTGCCGCCACATCCGAGCTCATCGAAGCGCTGCATTGGCGTGATTTCGAGATCCTCGTCGATCTCATCTTCTCTCGAACCGGATGGCGCCGGGTCTCCGACGTCGGCGGTACCCAAAAAGACACAGATCTCATCCTCGAACAGCCCGCCACCGGTGAACGCGCCTTCGTCCAAGTGAAGTCTAAAGCCAACATGGCCGCCTTCGAAGCGTCGCGCACCGTCTACGCCAGGGATGGCTCCTTCCACCGCATGTTCTTCGTCTGCCACTCGCCCCTCGGTGCCGTCCCTGATCTCGACGATCCCGCCATTGTCTACTGGGCCAGCCCACGATTGGCCGAACTCACGGCAAACACAGGTCTCACAGACTGGGTCATACAGAGGGCCACGTAGGACCTTCCGCCGCTCTACTGTTGGGCTCCATCGTTCGGCTGTCGCTGGAAGCCGGCCGCACGAAAATGGGTGCACCAGGCCGACGGCGTTTCGAAAAAACCGTACGCGCAGAGCCCGTGAACCGTTTCCGAGAGACGCTGCACGGCAGGCCGTCGCCGAGCCGCCGGCGCATCGCTTTTGCGCACCTCGCCAATGACCGGATGCGTGCAACCATCCTCCCTGATCCCATCCCCCGCATTGCCTGTTACGCGCGGTAAAATTCCCTGTTATCGAAACTAAAATTCCCTGTTATTCCGGGCGATAATCCAAACCCAAAATAGCCAAATAGCCCGAACTTCCAGCCTCGAGAGCTCCAAAATCAAACCAAAAGACAACACTGAAAAAAGAAAATTCCCTGTTAACGGGAATTTGGTGTCTTGTAACGGGTGCCGATCCGTTGATCGCTTGACCCGTTCCAAACCCTCCGATACCCAGCAGGCATGGAAATCACCGAGACATCCATCCCCGGCGTTATGGTTGTCGATCCGGGCCGACATGCCGACGATCGCGGTTGGCTCAGCGAGCTATGGAACCCCGCCGACTTTTCTGCAGTGGGTCTCGATATTGATTTCGTCCAGGACAACCAGTCCCACAATCCCGAAGCCGGGGTTGTGCGGGCCCTGCATTACCAGGTGCCACCCCATGAGCAGGGCAAGCTGATTGTCTGCCTGTCCGGCGCGATCTACGACGTGGCGGTGGATCTGCGGGACGGCTCGCCGACCTATGGCCGGCATTTTTCGCTGGAGATGCGGGCGGACGACACCCGGCAACTCTGGATTCCGTCTGGCTGTGCCCATGGTTACTGCACGCTCGAGCCGGATACACGCGTGCTCTACAAGCTGACGGCACCGTATGTGCCCGGTGCAAATGGCGGGATCCTATGGAACGACCCGGCTCTGGGTATCGAATGGCCGGTCGAAGCGGGGGATGTGATCGTCAATGAGCGGGACGGCAGCTGGCCGGCGCTCGATGCGTTCCGGTCGCCCTTCCGGTGGGACGGCTGATATGCGCGCCTTGGTCACCGGCGGTGCGGGTTTCATCGGATCGGCGCTGGTGCACGCGTTGGCCGCGGACGGCATTCCCGTCGCGGTCGTCGATGCACTGACCTATGCGGGCAGCCGGGAGAACCTTTCCGGCGTGCCGGGCATGGATGGCGACGCCTTTTTCCAGGTCGATATTCGCGACAACGATGGCGTGCGCAGCGCTTTGTCGTCGTTCCGTCCGACGACGGTTTTTCATTTGGCAGCGGAAACTCATGTCGATCGTTCGATCGACGGACCGACCCGCTGCTTTGAGGTGAATATCGATGGGACCTACCGGCTTTTGTCGGAGGTGACCGACTATTGGCGCGCGCTCGACGCGGACAGTGCGCGCGCTTTCCGCTTTCTGCAGGTCTCGACCGATGAAGTGTTTGGATCCTTGCCGGACGGCGCGTTTTTCACCGAAGAGTCGCGCTACGCATCGAATTCACCCTATGCGGCCAGCAAAGGCGCGGCGGACTATCTTGTGCGTACCTGGTCGATGGCGTTCGGTTTGCCGGTACTCATCGCCCATGGTGCCAACACCTACGGGCCGCGCCAGTTTCCCGAAAAACTCATCCCGCTCATGGTTCTTAATGCGGTCGATGGCGACGCAATGCCGGTCTATGGCGATGGCCGGCAGGTCCGCGACTGGATCCATGTTGACGATCACGTCGCGGCTCTTCGGTCTATCGCGCAAGCTGGTCGAACAGGAGAGAGCTACATCGTGAGCGCCCGCAATCCCGTGGCGAACCTGGATATTGTCAGGCGCCTTTGCGGGGAACTCGACCGGCTGCGGCCCGGGTCCGCGCCTCATGAAGACCTGGTCGCGCATGTTGCCGACCGGCCCGGACATGATCGGCGCTACGCGTCCAATCCCGCGAAGCTTGAGAACGAGACCGGCTGGACGCCGGAGGTGGCGTTCGAGGACGGGCTGGCCCAAACCGTCGCCTGGTATCTGGAGAGCCGGAATTGGTGCGACAGGGTGTCCGCCCGCTACGACCGGCACCGGGTCGGTCTGGGGGCGGCGGCGCAATGAAGGGCGTGATCCTGGCTGGCGGGCGCGGAGAGCGGCTGTTCCCTATTACCCGAGCGATTAGCAAGCAGCTCCTGCCGGTCTACGACAAGCCGATGGTGTTCTATCCGTTGTGCACGCTGATGCGCTGCGGCATTCGCGACGTTCTTGTGATCACGCGGCCGGACGAGACCCGCCGCTTCCGCGAACTGCTGGCGGACGGCGCGCATTGGGGCATGAATATCTCATATGCAACACAAGACGCGCCGCGTGGAATCGCCGAAGCGCCGATCATCGCGGCCGATTTTATCGGCGACGATCCGTTCGGTCTCGCGCTCGGCGACAATATCTTCTGCGGCGCCGAGTTCGATGCCTGCCTTGATACGGCGATTGCATGCCACGACGGGGGAACGGTATTCGTCAAGGAGGTAGCGTCGCCTGAGCGTTATGGCGTCGTCACCTACGACGATGCTGGGCATCCGCAAACGATTGTTGAGAAACCGGACAAGCCGCCGTCGGCTCACGCCGTGACGGGGCTCTATATCTACGATGCAGAGGCAGTTGAGATCGCGCGCGGGCTTTCCCCTTCCGGCCGAGGCGAAATCGAGATCACGGATCTCAACAATGCTTATCTCCGGCAGGATAAACTCCATGTGGCCGCGTTGCCGGCCAGTGTGTCCTGGCTCGATATGGGCACGCCGCAGGGGTTGCTCGACGCTAGTACGCTGGTAGCGCGCGAACAGGAGAAACAGGGTGTGAGGATCGGCGTGCCGGAACAGGTAGCCCTTCGCGCCGGCTGGATCGATGCCGCTCAGGTGCTCCGGATTGCCGACGGCTATGCCGACAATGACTATGGCCGCTACCTGCGCGCGATGGTCGAAAGTCGCTGAGACATGGCGGACGACATTCTGCTGATCGGGGCCACCGGCCAGATCGGCCGGAATATCATGATCGCTGCGCAAGGTCGGGTGTCGATGGCTCTTGCCCGCGCCCCGCGGCAGGTGCGCGCGAGCGGCGAGCCGGCCATCCTTGCTTTCGATGCCGACGGCTGGTGGCCCGACGGGCCAAAGGCCTGGCCGCGGGCCGCGATATCGACGCTTCCCATCTGGCTGCTCGCCGCGCATGTGGATGCCCTGGCGAATTCTGGGGTCCGTCGCCTTGTCTGTTTCAGCACGACGTCGATTTACGGGAAGTCGGATACCCGCAACGCGCACGAACGCGACGTGGTTGCCCGTGTTTCGGCGGCGGAGGACGCAGTGAGCGCCGACGCGACCGGTTATGGAATCGGGCTTACCATCCTTCGGCCGACGATGATCTACGGCGAAGGGGCTGACAGAACGATCGCCGCCGCGGCGAGGTTCATCTTGCGTTTCGGGGTCTATCCCGTCCACGGTGCGGCATTGGGCAGGCGGCAACCCGTCCATGCCGCCGATCTCGCGGCGGGCGCGATTGCGGCGTTGGATACGGATGGCGCGGCGGGGCGTGACTATGCACTGGGCGGGGGAGAGACCCTGACCTACCGGGACATGATCGGTCGGATTTTCGAGGTGCTCGGAAAACCACCCCGGATCGTCCGTCTTCCGATGCTGCCGCCCGTTCTCGACATCGCGGGTGCGCTTTTGCCCGACAGTGAACTCACCGGTGACGTCGCGCGCCGGATGAACATGGACCTTGTGTTCGACGATGGATCGGCCGGTCGGGATTTCGGCTACACACCTCGCCGGTTCTTGTCCGGCGGCCGGAAAGACCTGTTCGGGTCCTAGGCCCCGAGCGTGCGCAGCCCGTCTTTCAGGGCGATGCGCGGTTTCCATCCGGGCAGCGACACACCTTCCCACGGTTCCATTACCTCGCCGGGCCGGTGGGGCATCGCGCCCCACTCGATGGCGGCGGTTTTGCCGGTGGCCTCGATCCAGGTGTCGGCGAGTTCGCGAAGGGTGATGGGTTCCGGCGAGGGCAGGGTGTGGCTGTGCCGACCCGACAATTCGCCCGCTGTGGCGAGATTTCCGGCATGAACGAAACCGTCGACGAGGTCGTCGACATGAACGGTATGCAGACGCTGGTCACCGGGCGATGCCCGAAGTGTTTCACCGGCAGCCGCCGTTTCCGCCAGCACGTTCAGGAATTTGCGGCGCGGATCGCCGGGGCCGTAGCTGTCGTAGATTTTCAGCGTGATCGCGTTCAGGTCGCGTGTTCGCGCGTAGTAATCGATGATCTCGTCCCCGGCCTGCTTGGTTGCCGCATAGAGGGTATTGGGTGAGGGGGTCGGGTCGCCCGCTGCGCTGCCCGCGTTCTGCCAGGCGGTCCCCGCGTAGATCAGGTTTCGGCAGCCACTGCCGGCGAGTGCTTCGCACACGCGCGCCGTGAGCCCCACGTTGTCCTCCACGAGCCCGGGGACATCCTGTGGCTGGTGGGTGGCGATATATCGGGCGGCAAGATGGAAAACGATATCCGGGGCGGATGCCGGGAAAGCTTTGTCGAGGGCATCTTCCCTGTCGTCGAGGACCTGGACATCGGCGATGGTTCGAAGGCGGTTGACGCTGTCGTTGTTCGAAGATGGGCGCACGAGTGCAACCGGGCGAGCCCCACACTCCGAGAGGCGCACACACAACCGCATGCCGATAAAGCCGGTGGCGCCTGTGACCAGCGGATTTGTGAATTCAGGCTCAGGCCGGCGTTCGTTCATGGACTATCTGCCTGTGCGGCCGCGATGAACGCGTCCACATCCTGATAGAACAGCTCCATCCTCGCCCGAACCCGGTCTTCGGGCCAGTCCCACCAGGCGATGCTTTCCAGCGCGGTGATCTGCTTGTCGGTAAAGCGCATTCGTGCCTGCCGTGCCGGGACACCGGTATTGATCGAGTAGGGCGCAATGTCCCGGGAGACAACGGCGCCGGCGCCGATGACGGCACCGTTCCCGATGGTGACACCGCTGAGGATCATCGCCCGGGCACCAACCCACACGTCGTGGCCGATGCTGATCGGACCACGTGTCACGGCATCCGGGTTCTCGGTGTCGTCGTTCAGTTTGGTTCTGAACGGATAGGTCGAGGGCAGGTCGGTCCGATGGTCGGTCCTGCAGAAAACCAGTACTTCGGGGCCGAAGGAACAGTAGTTGCCGACCCGGACCGGGCAATCCGGCGAAAGGCCGGCGAAGCTGTTGCGATCCAGGCCGTAGGTGCCATAACCCGATGGACACATACTCCGGCAGTACCTGTTTGCTCGCCGGTGCGCCGAACAGGCGTTTCAGGCTATGTACAATCCCTCCCATGCAGCTACGCGGCGTCGAAGTCGGGGTATTCGGCGTCGCGCGGCGCCATGGTCGACGGCTGCACCGGCCACTCGATGCCGAACGCCGGGTCGTTCCAGCGAACGCCGCGCGCCAGATCGGGCGCGTAGGGCGCGCCCATCAGGTAGAACACGTCGCTGTCGTCCTCCAGCGTGATGAACCCGTGAGCGCAACCCGCCGGCACGAACAACCCGGTCTGTGACTCGGCACTCAACTCGATACCGGTCCATTTCCGGAACGTCTCCGAACCGCTGCGGAGATCGACCGCGACATCGAAGACGCGTCCGCGCGTGCACCGCACGACCTTGGGGTCCGGGCTGGGCTCGGCCTGATAGTGCATGCCGCGCAATGTGCCTTGTGCGGTGTTGCGGGAGATATTCATCTGGACGGGTGTGAAGTCTCCGAGCCCGGCGTTTTCGAACTCGTCGGGGCAATAGCTGCGCGCAAAGTCGCCCCGCGCATCCGCGATCGGCTCGGTTTCGATCACGACGACGCCGGGAATATCGGTTTCCCCAAATTTCACGGCAGCACCGTCAGTTCCGGCACCGCGATCACGAAATCGCCACCCCAGTCACGGATGTAGCCGTGCAGGCCCGTGATTTCATCCCTCAGGTTCCACGGCAGAATCAGCACGTGATTGGGCTGACGTTCCTTCAGCGCGTCCGGCGGCAGGATCGGAATCCGGCTGCCGGGGAGCAGCCGGCCCTGCTTGTGCGGGCTGACGTCGGCGACAAAGGCGATCTGGTCGGCGCTCACGCCGCAGAAATTCAATAGCGTATTGCCCTTCGCGGCCGCGCCGTAGGCGGCCACCTGCCCGCCGGCTCGCGAAGCGCGCGCGAGAAACGCGTGAAGGCCGTCCCTGACCGCTTCGACGCGTGGCTGGAAGCCGCCATAGGTGTCGAGTTTGTCGAGACCGGCCGCTGTCTCGTCGCTGCGAACTTTCAGCAATCCGCGGGCCTCGCCCCGGTCGGCCCCGTCCGCGCGCGACGCGAATATCCGAAGGCTACCGCCATGGGTCGGCAGTTCCTCGACATCGAACAACTTGAGGCCGTGGCGCGCGAACACCCGCTCGACCACGAGCAAGGAAAAGTAGGAGTAGTGCTCGTGATAGATCGTATCGAACTGGACATCCTCGATCAGCCGCAGCAGGTGCGGAAACTCCATCGTCAGCACGCCATTCTCGGCCAACAGGATCGCCAGGCCCGACACGAAGTCGTTCAAATCGGGGACGTGGGCCAGCACGTTGTTTCCCGCCAGCAGGTCCGCGCTCACACCTTCATCGCGAAGTTCCCGCGCGAGGCCGGCCCCGAAGAAGGCTGTTCGGGTCGGCACGCCACGCGCCTCTGCTGCCTCGGCGACATTGGCTGCCGGTTCGATGCCGAGCACCGGGATATCGCGCGCCACGAAATGTTGCAGCAGGTAGCCGTCGTTGCTGGCGACCTCGATCGCTCTGCTATCGGTTCCCAATGCGAAACGCTCGATAGCCATCTCGGCGTACCGTTCAGCGTGAGAGACCCAGCTTTCCGAGTAGGACGAGAAATAGGCGTAGTCGGAAAAAATGTCTTCTGCCGGGACCACGTCCTCGACCTGGACGAGCAGGCATTCGCGGCAAACGCGCGCGTGGAGTGGATAAACCGGATCCTCGGGGGCGGCCGTAGCAGGGTCGACATAGCTGTTCGCGAGCGGTGTCAGGCCGAGATCGGCGAAGGTATCCGTGAGTGACGTGCCACAGAAGCGGCAATCCGGGGTCGCGCTGGTCATGCCGGGTCCCGTTCGCAGAAGCGCCCAATCTGTTCGAGCACGAGGTCGCGCGCCGGTTTACCCGCCATTGCCCCCGCATGCCAGTCCGCCGTCCAGTCGATGGCATCTTCCTGCGTCAGGCGCGGGTGCCAGCCGAGCGTGCGCTCGGCCAGCGACGCGTCAAGCGCAAGCGCGGCCGCCTCCCGTGGTCCGTCACTGGCGACGGCTGTCCAGTCGCGGGCGTTCACGCCGTTGTCGCGGATACGGTCGACGGCCCGGCCCACGAGCCATCTCACGGGCCTGGCCTCGGCCGAGCGGGGTCCGAAATTCAGTGCGTGTGGAACCGTGTTGCCGGAGTCACCGATCAGTGTCTCCACATAGGCCAGATAACCTGCCAGAACATCGAGCACATGCTGCCAGGGCCGGGTTGCCTCGGGGTTTCGCACTTCGAGGGCCTTGTTGTCTCCCAGCGCGCGAAACAGGTCCGGCAGGATCCGGTCTTCCGACCAGTCGCCGCCGCCGATCACGTTGCCCGCGCGTGCCGTCGCGAGACGGGGCGCGCTTACGTGGTTTTCGAGGAGCCCGCGCCGCCAGCCGATCGAAATTGTCTCCTGGGCCGCTTTCGAGGCGCTGTAGGGGTCGTTGCCCCCGAGAGGGTCGGTCTCTACGAAAGGACGACCTGAATTATCGTTGCGATAGCATTTATCGCTGGTGATCACGAGGATCGCTTGCAGGTCATCGCAACCGTCGAGCGTCTCCAGCAGGTTTCCCGTACCCTGGACGTTCGTGGCGAATGTACCGTGGGGATCGCGAAAGCTGCGACGAACCAGAGACTGCGCGGCCATGTGAAACACCACATCCGGATTGGCAGCCTGACAGGCCGCCTTCAGCGCGTCGCGATTGCGGACATCGCCGGTGATGGATTGCAGGTACCGCCAATCGCCCAGATCGCGAAACAGGTTGGCGCCGGGTTCGGGTTCCAGTGCGAAGCCGGTGACATGGGCCTCCATTGTTTCCAGCCATGCGCTCAACCAGGCTCCCTTGAAGCCGGTGTGGCCGGTCACGAGTACACGACGGCCGCGCCAGAAATCGGGGTTCGGTGCGCTCATGACCGGCTCGGACTTGCGTTCAGCGGCCGGGAACGGCGTTCGGTACGTGACGCGGGAATTCCGAGCATATAGCCCATGCTCCCGCAAAGGCGTGCCAAGTCACGCCACACTCGGCCGAGGTCGAGGCGTAGGGCGTTGCCGAGTAATTTCGCGGCGTATCGCCCGATATAGGCGAACCCGAGCCGGTTGCGCGCGCGCGCGCCGCGATACTTGTCTTCGATATAAAGGCGCGACCAGGCCATGTGCCAGAACTTCTCCCACCGGTAATGCGCGCTCGGGCGGACGGACCCACCGCCGGCGTGACGCACGATTGCGCCGGGCACCAGAACCGCGCTGTATCCCGCAGCGCGCACGCGCATGCAAAAATCATCGTCTTCGTAGTACAGAAAGATCGCTTCGTCGAACGGGCCGATATCCCGCAACGCGGACATGCGCAGCAAGACCACCGCGCCCGAGAGATACGCTGCGCAACACGGTCCGTCCGGCACCGCTTCACCCTTCCGCGACGGATAGGATCGCCGGTCGAACATGGCGACATCGTATGCCGGTTCGTCCCGGCCGGCGTCGTCCAGAACCCTGGGCGCGAACAGCGCGGCGTCCGGATATGCGTCAGCGGCCGCAACGAGTGCGGCGATCGCCTCGCCGTCGAACTGGGAGTCCGGATTTGCCAGTAGCGCAAACTCACGCGTGACATGCTTAAGGCCTTGATTGGCCCCCGCGCCGTAGCCGACCCCGGTTGTGTTGCGCTCGATATGTGCGCCCGGTGCCAGTCTGGAGACGGTCTCAAGCGTGTCGTCATCGCTCGCGTTGTCGACAATGATCGTTTCCGCCCCGTCGCCCACGCCGGCCAGGCAGCCGCCGACGACCGCACCACTGTGGTGAGTCACGAGGACAACCGCCACGCGTTGCCACGCGCCTGTCTCCGGCGTGTTGGTGTCGGCTGCGGGTTGCACGCCTGAGTTCGCTCCCGAACGCTGAGGAAGGGCCGGATTTTGGCCTCTCGCACCGCGCCGGGACAAGCCGAGGCCTAGCGCGCGAGCAGGTCTTTTGCGCGTGCGAATAGCACCCCGCCGGGGTTGGCGAGGTTTTCCAGCACGCTGAAGTGGTTCGCGCCTGCGATGCTGTCTATCCGTACCTGGGTGCCGTGGCGTCGCAGGTTGCCCCCGAACTCCTCCGCCTGCCGGTGAAACTCGCGACCCTCGTGCGCGCCGAGCGCGATCACGGTGTTGGCGTTCGTACGCGGCAGGGCGAACATGGGGCTCAGCGTGGCAGCCCCTTCGGCGTCGAGGCCGAGCGGATCGCCGATCGGCGTGTGCCGGATCGGCTCCAGGTCGAAGATACCGCTCACGGGCATTGCCGCGTGCACCAGGTTTGCGGGCAGGCCGGCGCCGAACTGCGCCCAGTCCGTGGTGAGCACGACCCCTGTCAGGTGCCCGCCAGCCGAATGGCCGCACACCATGATCCGGTCGCGATCGTAGCCCAGGTTTTCGGCCTCACACCACAGATGCGCGAACGCACGGCGGATCTGGTTCACGAGTTCCGTCAGCGTGACGTCCGGGCACAGCGCGTATTCGATGTTGGCGAACCCGATCCCGGCATCGACAAATGCGTCGGCGAGGAAGGCATAGGCGTTCTTGTCGTTCCACTGCCAGTAACCGCCGTGGATAAACGCGAACAGGGGCGGCTTGTCCGCCGTCGGCAGGAACAGGTCGAACGTCTCGCGCGGCCCGTCGCCATAGCGCAGGTCTATGGACGCGCCGCCGGCCAATCGCGTGCGCGTGCTATCGCTCCGCGCCGCCCAGTCGGCGGCGAAGGCCTCGTAGTCCGCGACCTTGCCGCGATTGTTGTACTCCGCGAACAGCGTGTCCGCGTCGTAGTCCAGGTAGACGGTCTCGTCCATGTTTTCTCCGGGTGCGGGTTAGCGCTCGATCCCGCCGATATTCTCGTACATCCGGCAGAGCGCGGCGGTATCGATATCGTACATGCCCATGCCGACGGCGGCATGATGCATCTGCAGCGCCGCCTGGAACAGGGGGGCGGGGAAGCCCATGTCCTGGGCGAACTCGCCGATGACCGGACCGTCCTTAGACGCCATGCCGAAGTTGCCGCGCGAGGTCGTGTAGTCCTCGCTGACCATCATGGGGCCGCGGATGTTCCAGAGCACCGATCCCGCGGCGCTGTCCTGCACCAGCTCGAAGATATCCTCCGCCTTCAGCCCGGCCTTGAGACCCATGGCCATGGCCTCGGCGTTGGCGCAGGTAAGGACGCAGACGAGGTGGTTGATCACGAACTTGATCTTGCTGGCGTTCCCGAACTCCCCGACGAATGTGTGCTTGCGGGTGAAGGCCGACAGGACGTCGGCGTTGGCGTCGTAGGCGGCCTCGTCGCCGCTCATGTAGGCGGTCAGCGTCTTGGCGAGGATCATGTCGCGGTTGCCGCTGACCGTGCCGTCGATCAGGGTCATGCCGTTGTCGGCGGCGATCCGCGCGCCTTCTTCCTTGATCGCCACGGGCATGGTGCAGGTGTCGATCAGGACCAGCCCGTCCTTGCCGGCGGAGGTGACGCTGCCCTGGCCGCTGAGCACGGCCTGGAAGGCGGGGATCGAGGACAGGGAGAGGATCACCACGTCGGCGGCCTCGGCCACGCCGCGCGGGCTGCCGGCGCGGGTACCGCCGTTCGCTTCCAGCTCGTCGAGGGCTTCGTCGCGCACATCGAACCCGACCACCTGGAACCCGGCCTTTACCAGCATGATCGCCATCGCCGACCCCATCGCCCCGAGGCCGACCACTCCGACTGTCTTTGACATTTCTCTCTCCTGATTTCGAAAATTCGGTGGAAACTACTACAGAGCCAAGCTGCGTTCAGCCCGACCCGGTTCTCGAGCTCGGCGACCCTGCTTCATCCGTGCAGCTAAGACGTACCGAAACGTCGTGCGCGTCTCAAAAACAGAGATTGGGCAAGGTCCCCGACACCCGGCCGCCTTCACTGGAGTGCTATAGTGCATACGCCGCATAGGCGATTGGTTCAGTTCGTTTTCGAGATCAATCGCTCACATCTGAGCCGGCGCTGGCCCGAAGGGCGCAGGATTCGCAGGAGAAAACATTATGAGCAAGCTCCCTGTTCTCGATATCGGTCCCTACCTTGCCGGTGAAGATGGCGCGCGCGAGCGCCTCGCCGACGAACTTCGCCAGGCCTGTGAGGAGGTCGGCTTCTATTTCATGGTCAACCACGGCATCCCGCAGGACATGATCGACATGGCCTTCGAGGAATCGGCCCGTTTCCATTCCCTGCCGCTGAAGGTTAAGCAGCGTCTCAAACAGGGCGAAAACTATGTCGGGTATGTCGGCCACGGCGACACGCGAATCTCCGTCGACGACGAACGCGGTGACGACTTCGCGAACAAGAAGAACAAGCCCGACCTGCACTCGGCCTTTCACATCAACCAGGACTTCGCGGCAGATCATCCGCGTGTGAAGGCCGGCGAACGTTTCTACATTCCGCAGCCCTGGCCGGAGGAAAAGGACCTTCCCGGCTTCAAGGACAACATCCAGAGCTACTACAAGGCGATCTACGGGCTGGGACAGAAATTGCTGCCGGTCTATGCGTCGGCATTGGGCGTCCCGACCGATCATTTCGACCCGCACTTCGAGGATGCGCTGGCCTGGCTGCGCCTGATCCACTACCCGCGCGTCGACCACTATGAAGAGGATCAGCTTGGCGTGGGTGCCCACACCGACGCCGGTTTCCTGACCTTCCTGCCGCAGACCGAAGTTGCGGGGCTGGAAGTGCAGCTTCCCAGCGGCGAATGGATCGGGACGCCAAAGGTGCCGGGGTCCTACGTCATCAATGCCGGCCAGATGCTGCGCCGCTGGTCGAACGACCGCTGGCTGGCGAGCCCCCATCGCGTGATCTCGCCGAACGGCAATGTGGATCGCCACTCGATCCCGCTGTTCTTCAACCCCGGTGCGCAGGCGCTGATTGAGTGCATCCCGGGTGCGGACGGCGAAGCGCCCAGGCACGAGCCGATTAGCTACAACGACTTCCTCGATTGGTACATCGCCAACACCTACAAGGCGGTCAAAAATACCAAGGTGGACGCGGCAGCCTAGCCGTATCCCCACCGGGAACAAGTTGGAACGGGAGACTTTCAGAATGTCGGATATCTTTATCGTCGGTGTCGGGATGACACCCTTTGGTCGCCATCTCGACCGCTCGATCAAGGACCTGACCCGCGAGGCGGTGACAGGCGCGCTGGGCGATGCCGGCGTCGAGGTCGAGGATGTCCAGGCCGCCTGGTTCGCGAACGCCGCGCAGTCAATCCTCGAAGGGCAGGGGTCGATCACGGGTGAGATCGCCCTGCGCGATATGGGCATCCAGGAAATCCCCGTGACCAACGTGGAGAACGCCTGCGCCAGCGCCTCGACGGCGCTCGACCAGGCGGCCACCTGGCTTGAAGCAGGTCGCGGAGGTGTGGCTCTCGCGGTCGGAGCGGAGAAGATGTTCCACGAGGACAAGGCGAAGATGATGTCCGTCTTCGACGGTGGCTGGGACGTGCACAACGTCGAGGCGGCGACGGCACGTTTGCTGGCACTTGGCGATGGTGTCGACGACCCTGACGGGGACGAGGACACTGGCCCGCGCAGCGTGTTCATGGACATTTACGGCGCGCTCGCGAAGTTCCACATGAAGTCTTTCGGGACGACCCAGCGGCAGATCGCGGCCGTGGCCGCGAAGAACCATGTGCACTCCCAGTACAACCCGCTGTCCCAGTACCAGACGCCGATGACGGTCGACGAGGTGATGGAGGCGCGCAAGGTCAGCTGGCCGCTAACCCTGCCGATGTGTTCACCCATCTCCGACGGGGCGGCTGCGGCCGTGCTGTGCCGTGAGGAAGAGCTTCACCGCTTCGACCGTTCGCGTGCGGTGAAGGTCGAGGCACAAGCGTTGCGGACCGGTTCGGATCGCAAGCCCGAAGAGGTCGAACGCCATGTGACACATCTCGCGGCTAAGGATGCCTATGAACGAGCGGGACTCGGCCCGGACGACATGGACCTGGCCGAGGTGCATGATGCGACGGCGTTCGCGGAGATTCAGCAGATCGAGAATCTCGGTTTCTGCGGTTTTGGGGAGGGCGGCGCTCTGACCGAGTCAGGTGCCACGTCGCTCGGCGGGAAAATTCCCGTGAATCCCTCGGGGGGGCTCGAATCGAAGGGACATCCTGTTGGCGCGACGGGACTGGCACAGGTGTTCGAATTGACAACGCAGCTCCGCGGGGAGGCGGGAGCACGCCAGGTACCCGATGCGCGCTATGCCATTGCCGAGAACGGCGGCGGTTTTCACGGCATTGAAGAGGCTGTGGCGTGCATCACAATCCTCGGCCGGGCGTGAACGGCAGCAGACAACTACGTCTTATTATGTGAGAGCCCGGTTTCCGATGGCTGGTGATCGAAGGGCGATCGGTCGAGTGTGACAGCACCGATAAACAAACGCCGAAACGCCGCCACGGAGACCCGCCATGACCGCCGAACGCCCCTTTCGCGTCGCATCGACCGACGAATTCCCCATCCTCGATATCGGGCCCTACATCCGCGGCGAGGACGGTGCGCTGGAAGACCTCGCGGTCAGGGTGCGCGATGCGTTCGAGCGGGTCGGCTTCATGATGTGGGTGAACCACGATCTCGACTGGGACGTGATCGACAACGCGTTCGCAGGGTCGAAGCAGTTCCACGACCTGCCGCTCGACGAAAAGATGAAGCTTGAGGTCAACGAGCATCAGCTTGGCTTCGTGCCGCCCGGCGTGTCCCTGAACAAGGGGCATTCGGTTGACAGCACCAAGGGCCTCAAGGCCAACGCGATGGAGAATCTCACCTATCACGGTGAGCGCGCGCCGGATGATCCGAAGGTCCAGTCCGGCGAGCGCTTTCGGGGCATGAACCAATGGCCGGACGACAGCGTCGCGCCGGGTTTTCGCGAATCCCAGGTCGCCTATCACACGCTGATGTCCGACCTCGGCTACCGGATGCTGCCAGTGATCGCGCGCGCACTGGATATGCCGGCCGACTATTTCGATGACTACTTCAGGGACCCGTCGATCGTCGTGCGGATGGTGAAGTACCCGGCCGTCGGCGAACTGCGCGAGGACCAGTTCGGGTCGGCCTCGCACACGGACGCCGGTTTCATGACCTTCCTGCCCCAGAGCAACCAGCCGGGTCTGCAGATCAAGCTGGACGATGGCGAATGGGTCGATCACCCGCCGATGGAGCGCGGCGTGATCGTGAACTCCGGCAATATCCTGAAGCGCTGGTCGAACGAGCGGTTCCGCGCTTCGCCCCATCGGGTGACAGCCGCGACCACCGAGGATCGCTATTCGCTGGCGTTCTTCTTCAACCCGGACCTCGATGACGTGATCGAGCCAGTGGAAACCTGCTGCAGTGAGGAAAATCCCGCGAAGTACGAGCCGTTCCGCTATGGCGATTTCTACGCGGACTATCTCGCACGTGCCTACACGCACAAGAAGGCCGGTGCGAAAGCCGCCTGATCGACTGAATAAGCGAGGAAATTCGTTATGACGGAAGAACGTCCCTATCGCGTTGCCTCGCTTGAGGAATTTCCCATCCTGGACGTCGGGCCGTATCTCGCAGGTGAGGCAGGCGCGCTCGACGACCTGGCCGCCCAGGTGCGCGACGCGCTGGAACGCGTCGGCTTCATGATGTGGGTGAACCACGGCCTCGACTGGGACAAGATCGACGGCGCATTCGCCGGGTCGAAGCAGTTCCACGACCTGCCGCTCGACGACAAGATGCAGTTGCGGGTCAACGAGCACCAGATCGGCTATGTGCCGATGAACTTCACGTTCAACCAGTCCCACGCCGTGGACAGCACCGACGGCCTGAAGCGCGATGCGTCGGAGAACCTGACTTACTACCAGGAGCGCTCGCCGGACGATCCCAAGGTGCTCTCGGGCGAACGGTTCCGGGGGCTTAACCAGTGGCCGGATGAAGACATTGCACCGGGTTTTCGGCAGTCCCAGGTCGCCTTTCACACGATGATGATGGAACTCGGCTACCGGATGTTGCCGGTCTATGCGCGCGCCATGGATATGCCGGCCGATTTCTTCGACGACTACTTCAAAGACCCGACTGTCGTTGTCCGGATGGTCAAATATCCCGCGGTGGGCGCGCTGCGTGAAGACCAGTTCGGTGCGTCCTCGCACACCGATGCGGGCTTTATCACCATGCTGCCCCAGAGCAACCAGCCGGGCCTGCAGATCAAGACGCCGGATGGCGAATGGATCGATCACCCGCCGATGGAACGCGGCGTGATCGTGAACTCGGGCAATATGCTCAAGCGCTGGTCGAACGACCGTTTCGTCGCGACCCCGCATCGCGTGACGACGGCCACGACGAAGGATCGTTATTCGCTGGCGTTTTTCTTCAATCCCGACCTGGATGATGTGATCACGCCGGCCGAGGGCTGTTGCACGGCGGAGAACCCGTGCAAGTACGAACCGCTGCGCTATGGCGATTTCTACGCCGACTATCTTGCCAAGACCTACACGCACCAGAAAAAGGGCGCGGAAGCCGCCGAGTAGATCGGCGAACGAGCGCTGAAGCGAGGCCGGGTTTCAACCCGGCCTTTTTTCGTTTGGGCCCAAAAATCCCTGGTGGCCGCTGGCCTTCGTGCGGCCGTCTCGTTAGGTTGCGCCTGTCTTTAATCGGAACAATTTTCGGGGGTTTCACATGGCGAAAGTCACGCTCGCACAGGCCAACAAGATCATCGAAGCCGGACAGGCGAAGGGCCGCGAACTCGATATCGGCCCGCTGACGATCGTCGTTCTCGACGATGGCGGTCATCTCGTGTCCATGC
Organism: Alphaproteobacteria bacterium; assembly: GCA_965222215.1. Classification (GTDB taxonomy): domain Bacteria; phylum Pseudomonadota; class Alphaproteobacteria; order UBA6615; family UBA6615; genus JABJAG01. The sequence continues at coordinate 860,375 of OZ244931.1, forward strand.
AGCGCGAGGACAAGAGCGGCATCATGCGTTTCGAGATTGCTTTCGGTAAGGCCTGGGGCGGTCTCGGCATCGGCCGGTCGTCGCGTGCGAACGAAACCGATATCCTCAACCGCCCCCATTTCGGTGTCGCTCTGGCCGCCGCGTCGAGCGGACGGATCGTCCCGGTCGCGGGCGGTGTCCTGATTCTCGACAGCGACGGCGACGTTGCCGGCGCCGTTGGTGTGACGGGCGACTCGTCGGACAATGACGAGGCGTGCGCCGTTGCGGGCATCGAGGCGGCAGGCCTGACCGCGAAGGTCTAGCCCGGGTTGCCGCTCAGGCAGTGCGCCGCCTCGTGGCCCTGCCGAAGACAACCATGGTCAGCGTGAAGATGGTGAGCGCGGCGGAGGTCGTGGCCAACTGCGCCAGCCCCATCTGCAGCGATGAGGTGTGCGTGATGACGGCCACCATCAGGGACAACACGACCGCCCATCCCTGATGCAGGAAACCGCCCAGTGCCGACGCGGCGCCGGCGAAGGACGGCGTGACGGTGCTCAGCGCCAGCGCATAGCAATTGGCGAAAACGAGCCCCGTGCCGAAGTTCGAGATCAGGATGGCGCCGACGATCAACTCCGGCGTGGCGCGGCCCGAGATGGCGAGCCATGTCTGCAATGCGCCGCCCAGGACGCCGAACACGCACCCCGTCGCGATGATCGCGTTGCCGGGAACGCGCGATATGGCCATGCCGGAGATGAAGCTCGCCAGGATGAAACCCCCGGGGATCATCATCACGTAAAGGCCGAACAGTTGCGGTGATACGCCCATCATGCTGATCAGCACGATGGGAGAGGCGGCGATGAAGACCTGGAACGTCCCGCTCTGGAAAGAGATCGTCAGGCTGTATCCCATGAAGGTGCGGCGGCGCAGCAGGGTCAGGTAGCCTGCGATCTGCTCGCCCATGCGCGCGGGTCGTCGCGCCGAAAGCGGCAGGGTCTCGGCAAGGATGCGATGGGCGAATATCAGGACGAGCGCGCTCATGGCGGCGGTGGCGAGGAACGTGGCGCGCCAACCGAAGGGCTCAAGCAGGAGGCTTCCGAAGAACGGCGCGACGGCCGGGCCGACGCCCAGAGCCATGGCCAGCCAGGACATTGCCTTGGCGGCGCTTTTCCCTTTGCTGATATCCCGGATGATGGCGCGGCCGACAACAATCGTCGTGCAGGCGCCCGCCGCTTGAACAAACCGTGCGCCAAGCAGTTGCCAGATGTCGGTGACGGCCGCGCAGGCGAGGCTCGCGACCAGGAATAGCGCGAGGCCGCTGAGGATCACGGGCTTGCGGCCGAAGGAGTCCGACAGCGGCCCGGCGACGAGTTGCATCAGCGCAAAGGCGATCAGGTAGGCGGGAATGACGAGCTGGACCTCGCCGAGGCTCGCGTGCAGTGCTTCCGACATCTCCGGGACTGCCGGCAGGTAGATGGTCAGCGCAAGCTGGCTTGCGAACATCATGGCGAACAGTGTCGCAACGGTACGCCAGTCGGATTTCATCAGGAACTAGTAGAGGCCGGCGAGGCGTGCGCGCCCGCGCAGCAGCGCTAGAAGGGTGTCGATTGTTGGGGTCGGAACACCCGCGATCTGGCCGAGTTCCGCGACAACGGTGACCAGTGCGTCGATTTCCATCGGGCGGCCCAGTTCCAGATCCTGGAGGATCGATGGTTTGAATTCTCCGAGTTCCGCGCCGAGGTCGATACGTGCCTCGACGCTCATGGCCATGGGCAGGTCCAGTGCGTCGCCCACCGCGACCGCTTCCGTCATCAGGTTGGCCGCGATGGCGCGCGCGTCCGGATCGCGTGCGATCCCGGCGAGCGTGGCGCCCGTCAATACGCTGATCGGGCCCATTCCCATGTTGCCGATCAGCTTCAGCCAGATTTCCGAGTGAATGTCGTCGGTATGGACGCCGTCGAGCCCGGCCTCGCGGCAGAATTCGGCCAGTGTTCTGGCCCGGTCCGAGGGTTTGCGCCGGGCGCTGCCGAACACGAAGCGGTCGCCCGCGGCATGTTCGATCAGGCCCGGTTCGGGCACGGATGCTCCCGCATGCACGACGCATCCCAGCACCGAGGTGTCGGGGAAAGATGCGGCAAGAACTCCATCGGGATCTATGGATTCAAGCCGACGGCCCTTCAGGGGTTCCGGCAGGGCATCGCAGAACCACCAGGGCACACCGTTCATCGCCGCGACGGTCGTCGTCCCGTCACCGAACAGGGGTGCCAGGCCGGGTGCAATCCCGGGCAACGACGGCGCCTTGAGAGTGAGGAAAACATAGTCCTGGGCCCCAAGGTCCGCAGGGTCGTCGGACGCGTGGATGTCGGCGGTGAACGTCGTGTCCGGCGACCGGTAGCGAAGCCCGTTTGCAAGGATGGCCTGCAAATGCGCGCCGCGCGCGATGGCGGAAACCTCTGCGCCGGCATGTGCAAGGCGCGCGGCGAGCAGACCACCTATAGCGCCCGCCCCGACGATGCATATTTTCATGCCGCTCGTTTCCGGCTGGTGCCGGCGCCCGGATCAGAGGATCTCAAGCACTGCTTCCGGCGGACGCCCGATCCGGGCCTTTCCGTTGGTGACGACGATCGGTCGTTCCATCAGGATCGGAAACTTCAGGATCGCTTCGATGATCTTGTCTTCGGACAGGGACTGGTCCTGCAGGCCGAGCTGCTTGTAGGGCGCTTCACTCGTGCGCAAGAGTTCGCGCGCGGAGATGCCGAGAAGGTCCAGGAGTTGACGCAGTTCGATATCGTCCGGCGGCTCTTTCAGATACTCGATAACGGACGGGTCGATTCCGCGTTCGCGCAACAGATCGAGCGTCGCGCGCGATTTGCTGCAGCGGGGGTTGTGATAGATATCGACGCTCGCTTCCATGAAACTTTTCCTCGGTTCGGTGGTTGTGTCTGTCGCGTGTCGGTTTGAAACACGGGATCGTCTGTTGATTCCGCAATGCTTTGTTAACCAAATCTCGCGATAGTTTAACGGTACTTGTCGCAGATTCCCCATCTCCAGACGGGAATCGTGACGGGGATGGGGATTTTACGGTCTATGTCCAACTCTGCGCTATCGGATTTACGCGTGCTCGTTGTCGACGACAATGATCATATGCGGCGACTCTTGCGTGCGATCCTCGAAGCGCTCGGGATTCGCCAGGTCCGCGACGTCGAGAACGGGATGGTGGCCCTCAACGACAGCCGCTTGAACATACCCGATGTAATTATCACCGACATGATGATGACTCCCATCGACGGGCTCGAGTTCGCCCGGATGTTGCGCGACGACCCTGCACACCCGGCGACCCATGTGCCTGTGATGATGGTGACCGGCTACTCGGAAAAGCATCATGTCGAGGCGGCGCGTGACGCCGGGGTGAGCGAGTTTCTGGCGAAACCGGTGACCGCCGATGGTGTCGAGGCGCGCTTGCGGAGCGTCGTTGAAAACCCCCGCCGGTTTATCAGGACGAACAGTTTCGTCGGGCCGGACCGTCGGCGCCGGCAGGTTCCGGTTTCTTCCGATGAAAAACGACGCGCCGAGGATCACCCTCTCCGGGAGGTCGCAATCGAGGCCGCTACGAAAGAAACGGTTGCCGAGGAGCTGCCGGTCCGTTCGGTCCGGCAGCCATACGACGCGGGTCTCGACGATACGCCGCCGAAACGGCGGGTGCTCCGCTAGAGTGCCATTCCCGCCGTGCGCGGCAGCCACATCGCGATATCCGGGAAGATCGTGATCAGCGCCACCAGGAACAGCGTGAAGATGAAGTAGGGCGCGACGCCCTTGAATATCTTCGTCAGTGGCACGTCGGGTGCCATTTTTGCCATCACATAGACGTTGATGCCCACCGGCGGCGTGATGAGCGCCAGTTCGGCCATAATCACCGCGTAGACGCCGAACCAGATCGGGTCGTAACCCAGGTTCATGATGATCGGCATCGTGAACGGAATGGTCAGGATCAGCATGCCCCAGACGTCGAGCACCATGCCCAGCACGATGAACAGCAGGCTGATCATCAGCATGACGGTCAGCGGCGAGAACCCGGCCGCGTTGATGAAGTCAACGACGCCTTCGGTCAGGCCGGTCAGCACGACGAACTTGCCCATCATGTGACCGCCGATGATGATCACGAAGATCATCGCCGAGGTGTGCATCGACTTGAGCAGCGATTCCTTGAAGTTGGTGAGGTTCAGCCGTCGCATGACCAGCGAGATCACCAGCAATGCGATCACGCCCACGCCGGCGGCTTCCGTCGGTGTAAAGATACCGGTGTAGATGCCACCGATCACAACGATGAAGGTCAGGAAGACCGGCGTGACCTTCGACAGCGAGCGGACCTTCTCTCCCATCGTGAATTTTTCACCGACAGGGCCCAGCTCCGGGTTGATCATGCATTTGATGGCGATCGTGGCGGAGTAGCCGATGGTCATCAGGATGCCCGGGATAATACCCGCGATGAACAGCGCGCCGATGGAGGTCTCCGTCAGGATCCCGTAGCCGATCATGATGATGCTTGGCGGGATCAGGATGCCGAGTGTACCCGCGGCGGCGACACTGCCGGTCGCGAGCGAATCGTCATAGTTGTAACGCCGCATGGCCGGAATGCACATCGGGGCCATCGTCGCGACGGCTGTTACGCTACCGCCGGAGACGGCGCCGAAACCGCCACAGGCAACCACCGATGAAATGGCGAGGCCACCCGGGAGTCGTCCGAGCCATCGGTAGACGCACTCATAAAGGTCGTAGGCGATGTTCGTACGCTGCACGAGCTGGCCCATCATGAAATAGAGCGGCACCGCGACGAACACGAAACTCGTGCCCTGCTCGATGAATGTGATGGAGAGCTGGGTTTCCGCGAAATTCGATCGGCCGACAATGAAGAATCCGGCGACAGCGGTGCCGAGCATCGCGAAACCGATCGGCACACCCAGCACGATCAGTAGCATCATACCAACGAAGGCGACGAGGCCGACTGCGCCCTTGTCGAGCGATTTCAGCGCGCCCAGTGCGTCGGTTGCGTTGAAGATCAGGGCCGCGGCGATCAGGAGAACCAGAACGCCCAGGGCGGGCAGGTTAATGGCTTTCGCATTCATGGCTATTCATCCATTCCGACGGATTCGGTGCGCGAGAATTCGTTGAAGTTGAAGATCGTGGCGATCAGCCGTAGCAGGTAGTAGGCGATCAATATGAGGCACATGCCGAACATTGCGAGGTGATGGCCCCAGATGGGCAGCCGCACAAATTCTGTAATCCGGCCGAGTTCATAGTCGAACAGGAACTCTTCCCAGGCGTGGTGACCGAGAAGATAGAAAATGGCGATGGCGCACACGATGTAGACCACATCCATGGTCTCCTGGATGCGCTTGGGGACGTTCCCGATCACCAACTCCATGCGCACATGCCCGTTCTGGCGGGTGCATTCCGGAATTGCGAACACAAAGATCAGCAGGAGCATCCACTCGTTGAACTCGAGGCTCCAGATCCACGGATCGTTCAGGACGTAACGTTTGAATACGTCGAGAATCACGATCGTCGTAATGGCTGGCAGGACGATCAGCCCGCCAAACCGGTCGAGGTTGGCGGAAATAAACAGGAATGCGCGCTCGATCTTTTGCATGAATGTCCCCCAAAAAGAAGTTTCGGCCGGCACCCGAAGGCGCCGGCCGAAAACCTTCGTTACTTCATGTCATACATGCCCTGGACGGGATTGTTGATCGCGTCCAGCATGACTTCATTCGGGGTCATCGCTGCGAACTTCGCCGCGTTGGCCCGAATGTCCTTCATCATCTGCGTGGCCGGAATGCCCTTTTTCTCGGCATCCGCGACCCAGGCCGCCTCAACACCGGCCACTGCGGCCTTCCACTTGTCGAGTTCGGCTTCGCCCATGTTGATGGACTCAAGGCCCTGCTCTTCCATCTTGGCGACGTTCACCTGTCCGCCATAGTCGTAGAAGGCAACGGCTTCGGCGATCGCCATCTGGCGGCCCCAGTTGTTCACGACATTCTGCAGGTCGGCCGGCAGGTCGTCGAACCAGTCCTTGGACATGCAGTATTCGATCGTCAGAACGTTGAAGCCGTTCTCGGTGCGGTACTTCGAGACTTCGTGGAGCTTGAAGATCAGCGCCGCGGCGTCGTTGAAGTGGATCGCGTCGATCGTGCCGCGCTGCATGGCCGTATAGGCCGAAGCACCCGGCATGGACACCTGGGTCGCGCCCAGCGCGCCGATGATCTGGGCGTGGGTGCCGCCGCCGGCACGAACCTTCATGCCCTGCACGTCTTCAAGCGTACGAACCGGCTTGTTGTTGTACAGGTGGTACGGGCCGGTGTGGGCCTCACGCATGATCAGCACCTGGAAGCGCTCGAACTCGTCCTTCAGGTACTGCGGATACAGGTGCTCCGCCGTCGCAACAGCTTCGTGCGAGTTGTTGAACAGGAACGGCAGGCCCAGGCCGCCAACGACGTTGTAGTCGCGTGCGGTGTAGAGCGAGAAGCAGGGGGCCTGGTCCGACAGGCCCGTACGAACGGCCTTACGGCCTTCGCGAACGCCATGGACCGACTGGGACCAGGTCGTCTCGACCTTGATCTTGCCGTTCGACATCCGCTCGAGGTTGTCGAAACCCTGAATCTGCAGTTTTGCAAGGCCGGAGACCGCCGGAATGTGGCTGGTCGAACGGAAGACGATCGGAGCACCGTCATAGGTGACGTCATTCTTGCCGTAGTTGTCGAGCTTGCCTTCGAGCCAGTCGAGGGTGACCTGAGATCGTTCCTTGGCCTCTTCGATAGTCGAGCCGAAGTCGCCGGCGATGGCCGAGCCCGTGGCCAAGACCATGCCGATGGCAAGGCTTGTGGTTGCTAGAAGTGTTTTGCGCATTGGGTCCTCCCTAGAAGCATAAGCGCGTGATACCCGCTTTTTTCTTTGAACTGTGCGGCTCGCCCGGAAGCGGGTCAAGGCGAACCGACACAAAGATGCGTGAAACGCGGCGTGAAAAAGTGCCTGAAAGGGCGACTTTGTGGCCGCGCATCACGACTTTATCGGGACAAAATCTCCCCCATCCCTCTACTTGATCGCCAGCGGGTTGACCGGTGAGCCCACCGCGCCGGTGATCGGCAGTGCGGGGGCGACGAACATGAATTCGTAAACGCCGTCCTCCGCGCAGTCGTCGGCGATATCCTTCAGATAGAAGATCTCGCCCATGGTCAGCCCGAGGATCGGAATGGCGATCCAGTGCCAGGGCTGGTTGATATTCTCGTCGGTCTCGCACGGCCGCACCTCGTTGCCCCAGGTGTCGGACGCGTAGCCGGCGATCTCCTTTTCGTAAATCCATTCGAGCGTCTCGAACGCCACGCCCGGCGCGTCGCCGCCGGCGTAGCCGTCCCAGCTTCCCGCATCCAGGCAGCGTTCCATCATGCCCGTGCGCAGCACCACGAAATCGCCCTTGCGAACTTCGACGCCATGGTGTTCGGCTGTCTCGTCAAGGTCCTTGCAAGTGATCGGGTAGCCGTCTTCCAGGCAGTCGACGCCCTTTGCCCGCGCCACGTCGAGGAACACGCCGCGGCCGGTCATCTTCGCCTTGGTCTTCTCGATGCCCGCTTTCTGCGCGCCGGCGGTGGTGACTTCGCGGCAGTCATAGCCGTTCCACATGAAGTCCTTGTAGAAGACATGGCCGAGACCGTCCCACTGGGTACCGCACTGCAGCGGCATCATCACCATGTCGTCCGCGCCGCGGATGCCGCGATGGTCGAGCACGCCGGAATAGGCGTCAGTGCCCGTGCGGGTCATCATGTGGATCGGATTGAAGCGGCCCATAGCGGGGTATTTCGACTTGGCGCCCTGCGGACCGTGCTGGTCGAAGTTCAGGCCCATGGACATGACCTTGCCTTTCTTGACGAGCTGGGCGGCGGCCACGACATCGGCTTCGGTGGTGTAGTTCAGGGTGCCGATCTCATCGTCATCGCCCCACTTACCCCAGTTCTTGCATTTCTCCGCCCACTCTTCGAGGACTTCGTGGGTGACGCGCATATCGCTGTTCGGATTGGCCATCGTGTAATTCCTTTTTTTGGCTCAGGCTTCGATTTGGTTGAGGTTTGATGCGGCGTCCGGCGTTGCGGGGCCGCGGAAAAGAAGTGCGATCATCGGCACGAGCTGGTCGAGCGCGTCGTCGAGATTGGACGGATCGCAGGCGCCGTTGCTGAGAATCTGTATCCGGCCGGGGTTGGCGAGCGTGTAGACCATGGCGCCGAGCATCATGTGGAAGCGCCAGTGCAGATCGCTTTCCGAAAGGTCGGGCAGGGCGGCGCGCAGCGCATCCAGGAACTGCCCCGTCGATTCGTTGAAGTAGCGGGCATAGAGCTCGCGCGTCTGTTCGCTGTTTTCCGCCAGCATCCGCCCGCGGAACCGTGCGAATCCCGTGCCGCCGTGTTCGCCGCGCATGCCCGGTTCCAGAAAGGCCCGGATGATCTGTTCGAGGAGCGGCGGCCGCCCGACATCGGCGCGGCATCGCGCGAGCATCGCCTCGCGTTCTGCGGCGATGCCGGCCGCATGGCGCGCAAAAACGGCCTCCAGCAGGCCCATCTTCGAGCCGAAATGATAGTTGGCGGCGGCGGAGTTCGCGCCGGCCTCCGACGTGATCGCGCGCAGCGACACGCCGTTGGTGCCGTGTTCCGAAAATAGCTTCTGGGCGGCATCGAGAATGCGCCGGCGGGTGGCTTCCCCGCGCGTGTCTCCGGCGACTGACGCGTCCCGGCTGTCTTCCAGTGGAAGTGCCGTCACTGTTCCTCCCAAGGCACCCGTTGGCCGGGCGCTCTCTTGAGAGGAATAGTCAATCAAGCGTTTGATTGAGTCAAACGGAGTCTCGGATCGGCTGTTCTAACCCAGCCGTCCGCCCAGGATCTCGGCGGCCCAGTCGGCCATGTATTCCACCGCGAGCGCGCCATGGTCGACCTGGCAATGCTCGATTCCGCCGTCGTCGGCGGTGAACACCTTCAGGTCCGCGCGCGGGCTTTTGACCGCATCGCGGATGGTCTTCTCGGCCATCTCAAGCGGGATCTGCCGGTCGCCCTCGCCATGGACCACCAGCAGCGGGCACTCGATGTTGGGCACGGCTTCCTCGAGGTTCATGCGGTCGACGACTTCCAGGATTTCCTCGGCCGAGTTCGTGCCGAACACCCAGTTCATATGCTCTTCCCAGTGGGAGACCGACAGCTTGGTGCCGGTGCCGTCGAGGCGGCCGCGGGTGATCTTGCCATAGTCGTTGATGGCGCCCCAGGCGATGGCGCATTTCAGCCGGTGCTCGAAGCCCGCTGCGCGCGGCACGTAGTAGCCGCCCAGGCTGATCCCCGCCATGCCGACCCGCCCTGCATCCACGTCGTCGCGCGTCTCCAGGTAATCCATCGCGGCGCCCGCGGGGATTTCGGTTTCCGGAAACAGCTTGAGATCGCGCAGGCGCAGCGCCTCCCCGACGCCGGGGTGGTCGATCAGCAGCGTCGAGATCCCGCGCGCGGCGTAGGCCTTCGCGGCGCCGGCGAGGTAGAGGAACTCTTTCATCACGTCGAGGCCGTCGAAATGGATGATGCACGGCGGCGGCCCATCGTTCGCGATTTTGTCCGCATCGGCCGGGTAGAACAGCGCGGGCAGGCTGGTGTCGACGCCATCGTGGCTGTACGGCACCTCGACCCATTCGACGGGCCCGTCCTCGCGCTCGACGCCTTTCCGGAAGACCTCCAGCATGTGCTTGTAGGTCTCGATCCGGACCGGGTCGTCGGACTTGCACATCCGCTCCGCCGTCATGAAGTAGACGGCCGCACGCTTGTACTTGGCGCTGGCGCTGATTCGGCGTCCAGCCGCGTCGTCGGCGTCGGCAAGCCGCTCGCTGCGCTCACCCAGCATCATCCAGCGCTTGTGCCAGGCGTCATTGGCGGCATCGTCGTTCGCGCCCGCCACGTCCTTCAGCGGCTTCAGGGCCTCGTCCACCTCGGACAGTACCGCGCCGGCGTTGATCGCCATGACCGCGGCCATCGACCAGGGATAGTTGTCGGGGAAGTATTCGAACATCATGGCGGCGTTCTCCTCTCGGCAAGGGGTCTGGTGCCCCGTTTCCGCTTTAGCCTTCTGAAATTTCCTTCATCACCTTGTACAGGTCTGCCTGGGCCTCGAAACCGATCCCGGGGCGTTCCTCGTCGAGGGTCAGGTACCCATCCACCACCTCGGCATCGTCGGCGAAGTCCGAGAACATGCCGAAGGTGTTCGGATAGGACTCGCACAGGAGCATCCCGAGCCCGGCGGCGATGTGCAGCGACATCTGGTTGCCGCCATGGGGCATCAGGCCGTTCGCGGTCCAGCCGTTCTCCTTGAGCATGTCGATGGTGCGCGAAACCGCGACGACGCCGTAGCTCTGCGGCGGGTCGGTTTGCAGCACGTCATGGTCCTGGCGCATGCCGCCGAAGCGGACGAGGTTCTGCACGTCCTGGGTCGAGAACAGGTTCTCGCCCGTCGCCAGTGGCGGCTCGTAGATCTCGGCCAGTTCGGCGAGCAGTGCAAAGTCGAGCGGGTCGGTCGCTTCCTCGAACCAGCGCAGTTTGTAGGGGGCGAGGGCCTTCGCGTACTCGAACGCGCCCTCGCGCGTCAGGCCGCAGTTGGCGTCGACGGCGAGGTTCCAGCCGTCGTCGCCGACAAGCTTGAGCACCGCTTCGAGCCGTTCCATGTCTTCCGCGACGGAGGCGCCGCCGACCTTCATCTTGAGCTGGGTGTAGCCCATGTCGAGATAGCCCTGCATCTCGTCGAGCAAATCCGGGATGCCCTTGCCCGGCGCGTACCAGCCGCCGCCGACATAGACGAACATCTTCGGTTTCGCGCCGCCGGGGTTGAGCCGGTCTTCGATCGAGCGGAAGGCGGGCTTCTCCTCGATCTTCGCGATGGCGTCCCACACGGCGACCTCGATGGTGCCGATGCCGACGGAGCGGTCGGAGTGACCGCCCGGTTTCTCGCCCTGCATCATCGCGGCGAGGATCGCCTCCGGGTCGAGGTTGTCGCGTTCGGCGTCGATCAGCGAATCCGGGTCGGCGTCGAGGATGCGGGGGATGAACCGCGCGCGCATCTGCGCGCCGCAGGCGTAACGGCCCGTCGAGTTGAAGGCGTAGCCCACGACGGGCTTGCCGTCGCGGAAGACGTCGGTGATGACGGCGACCACCGAGGTGGTCATCTGGCTGAAATCGAACACCGCGTTGCGCAGGCTCAAATTCAGGGGGATCGCTTTTTCGCGGATATCGACAATACGCATGATGGGGGGAGTCATAACCGTCGCAGGGACGCGGGCCAAGCGGCACGCACCACGAAAAGATATCTTCGGGGTTCACAACACCAAATCCCGTCACCCCGGCGCAGGCCGGGGTCCATTGACTCAGGCGGTGGCCTGTTCAGGCATCGGCGTCAATGGATTCCGGCCTTCGCCGGAATGACGAGCGAGCTAGTCGGACCCACCCGAAAACCGTTCCTTTACCTCGCGGCGCAGCACCTTGCCGACGGCGCTGCGCGGCAGGTCGTCGAGCAGGTGGACGGCCTTCGGCGCCTTGATCGAGCCGAGTTCCGCCTTGGCGTGGGCGATGATGTCCTCGGGCAAGGCGTCCATGCCGTCGCGGAGCTGGACGGCGGCCTCGACCCGCTCGCCCCAGTGGTCGTCCTCGGCGCCGAAGACGACGCATTCGTAGACGGCCGGGTGGCGCACCAGCGCGCCCTCGACGTCGCCCGGATAGACATTGAACCCGCCGGAGATGATCACGTCGCGCAGCCGGTCCTTCAGGAACAGGTAGCCGCGTTCGTCGATCAGCCCGCCGTCGCCGGTGTGCAGCCAGCCGTTCTTGAACGCCTCGGCCGTCGCCTCCGGGTTCTTGTAGTAGCCGGTCATGGTCAGCCCGCCGCGCACGACGACCTCGCCGGTCTCGCCCGGCGGCAGGATGTTGCCGTCCGGGTCCGCGATCTCGACGCGCATCAGCGGCGTCGCGCGGCCGACCGAACCGTTGTTCTCATCCATCTCCAGCTCGGCGGCGGTCATCGTCGTACACACCGAGGACGCCTCGGTCTGGCCGTACAGCGTCTCCAGCGCGTGCGGGAATACCGCCTGCGCCTGCCGGACTTTCTCCGGCGGCATCGGCGCGGCGCCGTAGATCAGGTGGCGCAGGTTGGGGAAGTTGCGCGCCGCCATGCCGGGCTCGGCCATCGTCTTGTAGATCATGGTGGGCGGCATGAAGATCGTGCTGACATCGCGTTTCTCGAACGCGTGCAGGATGCGGTCCGGGTCCGGCGTGGGCAGCACGATATTGCGCCCGCCCACCGCGAACAGCGGCAGCATCAGGATGAAGGCGGCGTGGCTCACCGGCGCGGCCGCGGCCTGGACGTCGTTGGCATTCATGCCGAACACCGAAAGCACGGTGCCGATCAGCGTGGTCCCCGTCCGGTAGGGTTGCATGACGGCCTTCGGCAGGCCCGTCGATCCGCCGGTGAACTTGATCGCCTGCAGATCCGTGTTCGGGTCGAGCAGGTGGCGCACCGGCCGCTTGCCGCGGAAGGCCTCGATCAGACCGTCGACGCTGTCGTCCGCACTCGTCCGTCCGTCGGGCCCCGCCACGATGAACGGCGTGTCGCCGATGTCGAACGCGTCGCGCGCGGCGTCGTCGGCGATCATCAGGTCCGGCTCGACCAGGTCCATGAGCGCGGTGTTTTCGGCCTTGCCGCTGCGCGGGTTGACCGCCACCCAGATGTGCCCGGCGAGATGGGTCGCGAGGATCGCGATCACGTGCTGCAGGTTGTTGAAGCCGCACGCGCCGACCTTGGCCTGGGGCGTCGGCAGCCGGTCCTGCAGCGCGGCGGCCAGGGCCTCGACCCGCGCCACGAGCTCGCGATAGCTGAGCTGCGTCGTATCGTCTTCCAGCGCGATCCCGTCGGGATTGATCTGGCGGCCGCGATAAAGGCTGTCGATGGGAAGCATGGCCGGGTGTCGCCGTGTGGTGAAATCTGTTCTCGTGCGCGTGTCGCTCGTTCGCGTAACATGAAACCTAATGCGACAACAAAACCGCGCACGGCGAGCCCGCCCGCGGTCTCACATGATGGGAGCAAAGCATGGCGAAGAAGATCGAACATTGTCACTGGCCCGATGCGCCGGACATCTGGATGCCCTACGCCCCGGCGATCAAGGTGACGGGCGGCACCACGGTGTACCTCGCCGGTGTGACGGCGGCGCCCGTCTACCACTCGCACCCGCACGTGCCGGAGGAGTTTGCCGACATGCCCGACGACATGGACGGGCAGGCGCGCGCGGTGCTGGAGAATATGAAGAAGGGCCTCGATGCCGTGGGTGCCACCTTCGAGGATATCGTCGTCGCCGACCGGTTCCTCACCGACATGGAAGACCAGGATGTCCTGAACAAGGTGTGGGCCGAATACTTCGGCGACAACAAGCCCGCGACCACGACGGTCCAGATCGTGCGCCTGGCCACCGATCCGCGCTGCATCCTGGAGGTCAACGCGACGGCGGTGATCGACTAGCGCCGCTCAGGCGTTCGGCGGGTCCCGATAGCGCCGGATCAGGTCGTCGGGATCGAGACTGTCGACGCTCCGGAGTTTCGGGAACAGCCAGGCGAAGCTCACCGCCACGGCAACGGTCGCGGCGCCGCCCACGACCACGGCGGGGACCGTCCCCCACCAGTGGGCGGTCACGCCGGACTCGAACTCGCCGAGTTCGTTGGACGCGCCGATAAACACGGCCGTCACGGCACTGACACGCCCGCGCATCTCGTCGGGCGTGATGATCTGGACGAGGTTCTGGCGGACGAAGACGCTGACCGAATCCGCCAGCCCCATCACCACCAGTGCCACGAGCGAGAGCCAGAAGAGTTCCGACACGCCAAACACGATCACGCCGAGGCCGAAGACGCCGACCGCGCCGAGCAGCTTGATCCCCGCATGCCGGCGGATCGGCATCTGGGTCATGTAGAGCGCGCCGATGAAACCGCCGGCCGTGAACGCCGAGCGCAGCACCCCGAACCCGTCCGCGCCGACGTTCAGGATGTCGGTGGCGTAGACCGGCAGCAGCGCGATCGCCCCGCCGAACAGCACGGCGAACAGGTCCAGCCCGATCGCGCCGAAGATCACCTGCCGCGAGGCGATGAATTTGAACCCGGCCAGGATATTGCCGATGGTGATCGGCGCCGAACTGACCACCTGGACCGGCTTGCGTACCATCGCGGCGAGGATCGTCGCCAGCACGAACGTGGCGACGGCGAGGACATAGACGAAGAACTCGTCCTCGCCCCGCGCCGCGCCGAAGGCGATCAGCAGGCCCGCAATGGTCGGCCCGATGATCCGTGCCATCTGGAACCCCGACGACGACCAGGCAATGGCGTTGGCCAGATCTCGGCTCGGCACCAGGTTGGGTACGATCGCCATCTGCGCCGGTGCCTGGAACGCCCGCGCGACCCCGAACAGCACCAGGATCGAAAGGATGATCGGGAAATCGATCTGCCCCGTTGCGGTGCCCCAGAGCAGCGCCGCGGCGCACACAGTCTGAAGCGCCACGCAGCCCAGGATGATCCGCATGCGCGGCAGCCGGTCCGCCGCGACCCCGGAGACGAGGAACAGCAAGGCGAAGGGGGCGAACTGCGCGAGCCCGATGAGGCCGAGGTTCAATTCGCTCGCGGTGAGCCGGTAGACCTGCCAGCCGACGGTGGTGACCAGCATTTCGGTCGCCAGAATCCCCGCGACGCGCGTTGCCCAGAAGTATCGAAAATCGCGATGCGTGAACGCGCGCATGCCCGTCAGTGCGCCGCGCGGGGACGCTTCGGGTTCGGGGGATTGTTGATCGGACATATATCGCCGGTAGGCTTGCAATCGCCGGAGCGGGGCGCGTTACCTAACCGGCGTGCCGCGGGGTGTCAAAGCCGCCGCTGTCACGCGGGCGGTCGCAGGCTTGCCGGTTGACCGTGTGCTGGATGCAAGGAGGAAAGGCCAATGGCCGATGATACACAGCCCAAACTGGAATCGATTGCCCCCGTGTTCATGGTCACGGACGTCCGGCGCGCAGCGGCCTACTACACGGGCATGTTGCTGTTCGAGATCGCGTTCGAATGGGCCGACGAGGATGGCGGGCCGGTCCGCTACGTCATCGTGAAGAAGGACGACTGCGTGTTGCACCTGTCGCAGGCCGAGGCGGCGCGTGAGGCGGTGGCCTATATCGGCCTTCGAGGGATCTCGGACTACTACGATTCCGTGCGCGCGGCCGGCGCGAACGTCACGGAGGAACTCCAGGACTGGCCGTGGGGCATGCGGGAGTTCGAGACCACCGATCCCGACGGGAACCGCCTGATCTTCGGTGAGGACATCCCGCAGGAACGGATTGGCTGAAAGAGAAATGGTGCCGCCGGAGTGAATTGAACACTCGACCTCACCATTACCAATGGTGCGCTCTACCCCTGAGCTACGGCGGCACGATGTTCGAAAACGCGCGGGTTATGCCATGCGCGACCCGGCGCGGCAAGGACTGTGGTTGGCGCGTGAAAACCCGCGTGCCATGATCGGCCCAAAGGTGCTTTTGGGGGAATTCAAAAGGTGTTGGAACGGTTTCGGTTGGAACTCGAGCGACACAAGCAGCGGCCGTTTCTCGAAGCGGTCGCGGCGGCATGCGCGCTCGTTGCGACGGCGGACGGAGAGGTGAGTTTTTCCGAACGCGCGCGCCTCGATGCGATGGTCGAAAGCCTGTCGCAGTTGCGTCTGTTCGATCCGCACGAGGTCGTCGATGCGTTCGACGAGCACGTGGCCGCCCTGTCCGCGAACGACGACGGTATCGACCGGATGCTGAAAACGGTCGTTGCCGGAACGAAGGCCGACGGCGCGCCGAACCTGCTGCTTCGGATCAGCGCCGCCATGAGCCTTGCCGACGGTCGCGACAGCGCGGACGAGCATGATGTCATTCACCGAATGTGCGTGGCGCTCGATTTGCCCGATACGGCGGTGGAGGAAGCGTATGCCGCGGTGCGCGCCTGACATGCATTTTACGGGGAGACACTGACTTTGCTGAAACTCACGAACCCGCCGACGTTGCCGACGCCGCCCAGCAACTACAGCCATGTTGTCGAGGTGCCCGAAGGGACCCGCCTGGCTTTCATATCGGGACAGATCGGGGCGGACGCCGAGGGGAATTGCCCGGATGACTTCGCGGGCCAATGCGAACAGGTCTTGCGGAACGTCGAACTGGCGCTGGAGGCGGCCGGCATGGAGATCACCGATCTTGTGCGGCTGAACGCCTATGTGACCGATGCCGCGGACGTGGCCACGTTCCGGGACATCCGCGACCGGTGGTCCGGCGGGTATGCGGCGGCGTCGACGCTCGTGGTGGCGGCGGCGCTGGCATCGCCCGCGTGGAAGGTCGAAGTCGAGGCGGTGGCCGCGCGCGCGAAATGAGCGGGCGGGACGGCGAAGACCGGCAGTCCGGCCGGCAACCCGGACGGCGCTCGGGCGCGGAAAGCGAAGCCGAACGCCGGGAACGCCAGGCCGCCGCGCTGCGTGAAAACCTGCGCCGCCGCAACGCCCAGCGCCGCCAGCGCGAATCGGATCACGGCCCGAAGGGCTCGGACGAAGATTCCTGACCCGATAAGTCCCTGAGACAAATCAGGAAAGTTGTCCCCCGGCCTCCTGCTTGAGGGGGGCACGGCCATTCGCTACAAGCCGAAGGATCGCGACGATGTCGCGAACGCCTTGGGAGGGCCACCCGATGCCGATCATGCCGGATAGCTGGATCAGAAAAATGTCCAACGAGACGGGCATGATCGAACCGTTCGTCGACGAGCAGACGCGCGAGGGGGTCATCTCCTACGGGCTGTCGTCCTACGGCTACGACGCCCGGGTTTCGGAAGAGTTCAAGATTTTCACCAACGTCGATTCCGCGACGGTGGATCCGAAAAATTTCAACGAGAAGAGCTTCGTCGACCGGACGACCGACGTCTGCATCGTGCCGCCGAACTCCTTCGCGCTGGCGCGCACCGTCGAGTACTTCCGCATCCCGCGCGACGTTCTGGTGATCTGCCTCGGCAAGTCCACCTACGCGCGCTGCGGGATCATCGTGAACGTGACCCCGCTGGAGCCCGAGTGGGAAGGCCATGTGACCCTGGAGTTCTCGAACACAACGCCGCTTCCGGCGCGCATCTACGCGAACGAGGGTGCCTGCCAGTTCCTGTTCTTGAAGGGCGAAGGTGCGCCGGAGGTCTCCTACGCGGACCGCAAGGGCAAATACATGGGCCAGCGCGGCATCACCGTGCCGAAACTCTGAGCCGTCCCGGGCGTTGGACGACATGCAATAGCCGCATTCGTGGGTGAATACCCCGCGGCACGAACTCCGGACGCCGGGCAAGGTTGAGTATGGACAAGATCAGAATTCGCGGCGGCAATGCCCTCAAGGGAACGATCCGTATCGGGGGCGCGAAAAACGCGGCGCTGCCGCTGATGGCCGCCAGTCTGCTGACCGATGAGCCGCTTGTGCTCTCCAACGTTCCGCATCTGGCCGATATCACCACGCTGACGAATCTGCTGAGCCAGCACGGCACGCAGGCGGCGCTCGAAGGGCATGACGATGAGGGCGGTCACGCCGGCCGGGTCCTGTCGCTGACATCGCGCGACATCACGAGCACGACGGCCCCCTATGACCTGGTGCGCAAGATGCGCGCCTCGGTGCTGGTGCTCGGCCCGTTGCTGGCGCGGGAGGGCGAAGCGATCGTTTCGCTTCCGGGCGGTTGCGCGATCGGCACGCGGCCTGTCGACATTCACCTGGCGGGTTTCGAGGCGCTGGGCGCCACGATCGAAGTGGAGTCGGGCTACATCCGCGCGAGCGCCCCGGACGGGCTGAAAGGCGCGCGGTTCGCGTTTCCCAAAGTATCGGTCGGTGCGACGGAGAATGTGCTGCTCGCGGCGAGCCTCGCGGAGGGCCAGACGATACTGGAAAACGCCGCGCGCGAGCCCGAAATCACCGATCTTGCCGAGTGCCTGATCGCCATGGGTGCGAAGATCGAGGGGATTGGAACGGACGTGCTGACCGTCGAAGGCGTGGACCGGCTTCACGGCGCGCGTCACGCGATCATGCCTGACCGGATCGAGGCGGGAACCTATGCGATGGCGGCCGCCATTACCGGCGGGTCCGTGACGCTCGAAGGCGCGCGCCTGACCCATCTGGATGCGGCGGCGGCCATGCTCCGGCGCGCCGGGGTCACAATTGACGAAATCGACGCCGGTATTCATGTCAGCCGGACCAACGGCGCATTGCAGGGGGTCGATGTACAGACCGATCCGCATCCGGGATTCCCGACGGATCTGCAGGCGCAGTTCCTGGCGATGATGACCGTTGCCGAAGGGGCGTCGATGATCACCGAGACGATTTTCGAGAACCGATTCATGCACGTGCCCGAACTGCAACGCATGGGCGCGAACATCAACGTGCAGGGACGCTCCGCACTGGTCCGCGGGGTGGAACGCCTCGCCGGTGCGCCGGTGATGGCATCCGATTTGCGCGCAAGCGCGTCACTGGTGATTGCCGGGCTTGTTGCAAAGGGTGAAACCGAGGTCCTGCGCATCTATCATCTGGATCGCGGATACGAGCGGCTGGAGGAAAAGTTGCGTTTGGTGGGGGCCGATGTGGAACGGCTGAAGGACGACGGATGAACGAATCCGGCCGGATACTTCGGCTCAAGGCGGTCGATGGCGACGACATCGGCGTGTTGTCAGCGGCGCTGCAGGATGCGGTCGTGCCGATCGGCGACATGAGCTATGCCCCGGGCGACCGCCAGTTCGTGTTCGCCGCGATCCGCTACCGATGGGAGTCTTCGGAGCATGACAACGACGGGCAGGCCGGGGAACGCATCAACTGCGGCGTGACGATCTCGAATGTCGTCAACGTCAAGCGCCGCGGTATCGACTTCGGCGACCGGGGCGCATTTTTGAGCCTTCTGTCGATCGCGGTTTCCGGCGAAGCCGGCGGGGACGGGCCGGTCCTCGATCTGACGTTCTCCGGCGAAGCGGCAATTCGTCTGGAAACCACCGGACTCCTGTGCCATCTAGAGGACTTCGGCGAACCCTGGCCGACCCAATGGCGGCCCCGGCACGCGGACGACTGACCTCGCCCGCTGAATTATCCGGCATTCTTGGCGGATATACGGAGACGCGACGGGTTCGCGTGGAAGGTGAATGGTGTCGACGAAGACAGACAAATTGATCCTCGCCCTGCCGAAAGGCCGCATTCTGGGTGAAGTCCTGCCGGTGCTGAAGCGCGCCGGAATCGAACCGGAAGCGGCGTTCGACGACCCCGACGCGCGCCAGCTCCAGTTCGCGACGAACGTCCCCGAAATCGAGATCATCCGTGCGCGCGCGTTCGACGTGGCGACATTCGTGGCCTTCGGCGCGGCGCATATAGGTGTGGCCGGCAGCGACGTGATCATGGAGTTCGACTATCCCGAACTGTACGCGCCGCTCGACCTCGATGTCGGCAAGTGCCGCCTCGTCGTGGCCGCGCCGCAGTCGGTGGTCGCGGTCGACAATCCGCAGCGCTGGAGCCATGTCCGCGTCGCGACCAAGTATCCCAACCTGACCCAGCGCCATTTCGCGCGGCGCGGCGTGCAGGCCGAATGCATCAAGCTGAACGGTGCGATCGAGCTCGCGCCCTCTCTGGGCCTGTGCCGCCGGATCGTGGACCTTGTCTCGACCGGCTCGACCCTGAAGGCCAACGGCCTCGTCGAGATCGAAACGATTGCGGAGATCAGTTCGCGCTTGGTCGTCAACCGGGCGGCGTTGAAGACCCGCGCCGGTGCTTTGACCGGGTGGATCGACCGGATCCGCGATGCGGTCGGGGATGGGCGCGATGCCGCGTAGGCTCGACGCCGCGGCCGACGACTTCGCACAGACCTTCGAGGCGTTTCTATCCGAACGGCGCGAGGCGTCGGTGGATGTGCGCTCGGACGTGACGGCCATCCTGGACAGGGTGCGCGCCGAAGGCGATGCGGCGGTGTGCGCTTTCACGGCAAAGTTCGACCGCCTCGAACTGACCCCGGCGGAGCTGCGCGTTTCGGCGGACGATATCGCAGCGGCGCGCCGGGCCTGCGACGCGGATGCCCTGGCGGCGCTGGAAACCGCGCGCGCCCGGATCGCGTCCTATCATGATCGCCAGAAGCCGGAAGATATCGACTATGTCGACGACATCGGCGTGCGGCTCGGCAGCACCTGGCGGGCCGTATCGGCAGCCGGCCTCTATGTGCCCGGTGGTACGGCGGCATATCCATCGTCGGTGCTGATGAATGCCGTGCCGGCCCGTGTTGCCGGCGTGGAGCGGCTGGTCATGGTCGTGCCGTCACCGGACGGGGTGCTCAACCCGCTGGTGTTGGCCGCGGCGGATATTGCCGGAGTCGACGAAATCTACCGGATCGGCGGCGCGCAGGCGGTCGGTGCGCTGGCGTTCGGCACGGAGACGATCGCGCCCGTCGACAAGATCGTCGGCCCGGGCAACGCCTACGTCGCGGAAGCCAAGCGCCAGGTCTTCGGCGTGGTCGGGATCGACATGATCGCCGGCCCGTCGGAGATTCTGGTGGTCGCGGAGGCGGGCGCGGACCCGGACTGGATCGCGGCGGACCTCCTCAGCCAGGCCGAGCACGATCCGACCGCCCAGTCGATCCTGATCACCGACAGCGCGCCGCTCGCCGACAGCGTCTTCGCCGCGGTCGAGACGCAGCTTTCGGTGTTGCCGCGCGAAGCCATTGCGCGCGAGAGCTGGGAGACGTTGGGGGCGGCCGTGCTCGTTCGCGACATGGAGGCGGCCCTGCCGCTGATCGACCGGATCGCGCCGGAGCATCTGGAGTTGATGACACCGGGCGCGGAGGCATTGGCGGACCGCATCCGCAATGCCGGCGCGATGTTCCTGGGCGCCTACGCACCGGAGGTCCTCGGTGACTATCTGGCGGGACCGAACCATGTGCTGCCGACCGCGCGCACCGCACGCTTCTCGTCCGGGTTGGGCGTAATCGATTTCATGAAGCGCAGCTCGATGTTCGGGGCGGATGCGCAGAGCTTCGCGAAGCTGGCGGCCCCGGCGATGACGCTGGCGCGTGCCGAGGGGCTGGAGGCGCATGCGCGCGCTGTCGAAGTTCGCGTCGGTGATGCCGGTTCCGGCGATGAGCGCTGACACCAACAGGATTGTCCGAGTCGAGATCGACAACCCCGGAGTCGTCCGCTACCAGCCCGAGGTCGAGCGTGAAATCCAGGTCGCGATCTTCGACCTGACCGAGGAAAACGCGTTCGCGCCGGAACCCACGCACTTCGAAACGGTGCCCGCGGGCCCCTACGCATTGATCCTTCGCGCGCAGGGGCGGCAGCTTGTTTTCGATGTCTCGACCGAGGACGGTCAGGCGGTCGGCGAACTGCCGCTGCCGCTGACGCCGTTCCGAAAAACGATCAAGGACTATTTCACGATCTGTGAGAGTTACTACGAGGCGATCCGCACCGCGTCGACTTCGCAGATCGAGGCGATCGACATGGGCCGGCGCGGGCTGCACAACGAAGGCTCCGAACGGCTCCGTGAATTGCTGTCCGGCAAGATCGGGATTGACCACGCGACCGCGCGGCGGCTGTTCACGCTCATCTGCGCGCTGCACTTCCGGGCCTAGGCAATGTCCGAGCTGCCGGGAAGCGTTCTGTTCGCCTGCGACCGCAACTCCATCCGCTCGCCGATGGCGGAGGCCATCATGAAGCATCTGGTCGGCCACCGCGTGTATGTCGACAGCGCCGGGGTGCAGCTCAACGGCGAGGGGCCGGACGGATTTGCCGTGGCCGCCATGCGGGAGATCGGGCTCGATATTTCCCGGCACCATCCGAAGACCTTCGATGAACTGGGCGACAGTTCGGTCGACCTGATCGTGACCTTCACCCCCCAGGCGCAGCACCGCGCGATGGAATTCACCCGCACGATTTCGTGCGACGTCGAGTACTGGCCGACGATGCAACCGGCGGATACGGCGGGCTCGCGCGAGGTCCGGCTGCAGGGTTACCGGGATCTGCGCGATGCCCTTTTTGACCGGATCCGCACGCGTTTTCCGTCGCCCGAACGGCATGCCTGACTTGCGTGTTCGCGATGCCGGACCGGAAAACGCTTGAATTTCACGGGTTTTTCCGCTTGCTTGCGCCATCCCGCGCTTCTGCGGGCCCCTTGAAGCAACGCGAAGAAGTGGATGGCAAAAGAAGACCTTCTCGAATTTTCCGGCACCGTGACCGAAATCCTGCCGAACGCGATGTTCCGCGTGGAGCTGGACAACGGCCACGAAGTCCTGGCGCACACCGCCGGGAAAATGCGCAAGCACCGCATCCGCGTTCTGGCCGGCGACAAGGTGAACGTGGAGATGACTCCCTACGATCTCACCAAGGGACGCATCACGTTCCGCTACAAATAGCGACGTGACGAAGCGCGGCATGACACCGTGCGCGCGCCGATCGGGCGCACCGGATCACACTCCTTCGAACGGAACCACGGCATGACCGCGCGGCTCATACTGGCCTCGGCCTCGCCGCGCCGCCGCGATCTGCTGTCCCAGATCGGGCTGCGCGTGGATGACGTGATCCCCGCCGACATCGACGAAACGCCCGTGCGCGGCGAACTGCCGTTGCAACTCGCAAAGCGCCTGGCCGGGGATAAAGCCCGCGCCGTGGCCGCGCGCGAGGGCGACGCGTATGTGCTCGCGGCGGACACGGTCGTGGCGGTCGGCCGCCGGGTGCTCGGCAAACCGGAGAGCGATGGCGAAGCGCGACGGTTCCTTGAGCTTCTCTCCGGCCGCCGGCACCGGGTACTGGGCGGGATCGCCGTGGTGGCGCCGGACGGGCGTTCGTCGGTCCGGGTCTCCACCACCGCCGTTCACGTCAAGCGTCTGTCGGGACCGGAGATCGATTCCTACCTTGCGACCGGCGAGTGGGACGGCAAAGCGGGTGGCTATGCGATCCAGGGCGCGGCGGCCGCATTCGTTCCCGCGATCAACGGCTCCTATACGAATGTCGTGGGTCTCGACGTGGCCATGGCGCACGCGATGCTGGTGGGGCTCGGCTGGAAGGCTGCCCCATGAGCGACGACGTCGTCCTGATCGAGGCGAGCCCCGGCGAAGTGCGTGGCGCGCTGCTGCGCAACGGCACCGCGTGGGATGTCATTCATCACAGGGACGCCGCTCCCAGTCGGATCGGGGCCTGCTACATGGGGCGCGTCCGGCGGATCGAGCCGGGAATCAACGGGGCTTTCGTCGATATCGGCCTTGGCACCGATGCATTTCTTCGCGCGCGCGACGCCGGTATTCCCGGCGAACGTTCGAAGCGGAAGTCGCGCATCGGCGAAATTCTGCACGAAGGCGCGGCGGTTGCCGTGCGCGTGGTCGCCGACGCGTTCGCCGACAAGGGCCCGCGCGTCGCCCGCATCGCGGAACCGGACGGAGCGGACAAGCCCCAGGTCCCGTCGGAACTCGTGCCGCCGGCCGATCCTGCCGCGCAGATCCTCGACCGTTTCGCCGGTGAACGCCTGACTCAGGTCGTCTGCAACGATGCGGCCGTGGAGAACAGCGTGCGCGATTGGGTGCGGGCGAACGGCCTCGAAACGCAGATGGTCGTCGAGCGCGGGCGCGCGGCGCTGTTCGCGGAGCGTGGCGTGGAGGACGCCATCGAGCACGGGCTGGCGCGGCGGATACGGATCGCGGGCGGGGCCGAACTCGTTTTCGATCAGGCCGAGGCGCTGTGCGTGATCGACATCAACTCTGCCGGCGCCCCCGGCAAGTCGGGCCGCGCGTCGCGGGATGTGAACCTCAAGGCGATGAACGAGATCGCGCGGCAGCTCCGCTTGCGCAATATCGCGGGGGCGATCGTGATCGATGCCCTCAAGATGGGGTCGCGCGATGACCAGAAACGGGTGCTCGACCGCCTGCGCGGGGCGCTCAGGGGCGACCCCGGCGGCTGCCACGTCCTGGGGCTGACCAACCTCGGGCTGATCGAGGTGACGCGGACGCGCATCGGGCCCTCGCTTGCCGAACGGCTCCTGACGGCGCCGGACGAACCGGAGCCCTCGGCGGAGGCCATTGCCTTCGATGCCTTGCGGGCCGTCCTGCGCGCGGCGGCGAAAACGCCGTCGGGCGGCTACGGGCTCTGCGTCGCGCCGGATGTGGCCGACACCCTCGAAGGGCCGCTCAGGGACGCTCAGGCGGAGACCGCGCGCCGCGTCGGCCGGTTGGACCTTCTGCGCGAGCCCGGACGCGCGCGGGCCCGATTCGAGGTCATGCTAGGTTCCGGCCGTTCAGGTTCGAAGGCGTCATGAGCAAGCCCTGTCCCATCTGCGAAAAACCCGCGGCGGAAAAGCACCGGCCGTTCTGTTCGGAGCGCTGCGCGAACGTCGATCTGTCGCGCTGGCTGGGCGGCCAGTACCGCATCCCGACCGACGAGGCGCCGACCGTCTATGAGGGCGGTCTCGACGGGGACGAGGACGAACGCGGCTAGCCCGTGCGTTTCCCGGCGGCAGCGCTGGACAGGCCGACCGAATTTCCGTATATCCGCGCCTTCCAACTGACCCGTGTGCCCGGGTAGCTCAGTTGGTAGAGCACGCGACTGAAAATCGCGGTGTCGGTGGTTCGAATCCGCCCCCGGGCACCATTTCCCTCAAAGATTTGGTAGCGGTCACCGTCGGTGGCCGTTTCTGTTTGTGCAATTCGTGTGCAAGCGCGTCGGGGGACTCGGCGTTCCCGAAGACCTGAAATCAGTCTTCGTAAAGCCCTGACTGCATTTGCCTGTAGGCCTCACCGATCATTTTCGGCTCTCCCAGCCTGGCCCGGCTCTCCCCCACGCTGCCGTAACGGGCGATGAGGTATTGCGACAGCTTGTCGGTCGCGAGCTCGCTTTCCCCGATGGTCTCATAGGATTTCAGGATCGCCAGCAGAAGCTCTTTCAATTCGCCGTCGAAATCCGCCATGCCGTCCCGCCGCATATGCTCGGCGCGGTCGTGACGGGTTTTCGGGGAAAGGGTGAAAAGAACGTAGCGCAGGACGTCGAACAGGTCGCTGTCGGGCGCATCCACGAGCTGACGAATATCCTCCAGGCGGTCTTTGTCGTAGCCGCGGTCAGACAGCTGCCCGAGAAAATGTTCCCGGTTGTCCGGATTGCTCCAGATATTTCGGAGTTCGTCCTCATCTCCGACGAGGCCCGACAGATCACCAAACAGGTTTTTTAGGAACTCGGCGGCGGAAATGGGCTTGCCGTCGGCGCTCCAGTAGGTGGTTGAAGCTATGTACTGAATTTCGCGCGCCTTGCCGTCGGCCAATCGTACCTCGATCTTCTCGGGCGCGGGCTCTTCCGGGCCGGGGTCGTATGGGGGGGCCGGCGGTTCTTCCGGGCCGCCCGGCGGCGTCGGCCCGGGTGGGGCCGGGTATGGTCCCGGGTCGATGGGTTCTCCGTCCCACTCCGGGTCGTTGAAGTTCTCGTGCGCCTTCACGAAATCCCAGATCGTGAAGAAGTCCTTGCCGTCATAGGTCCGCGTGCCGCGCCCGATGATCTGCTTGAACTCGATCATCGAGCGGATCGGACGCATGAGCACGATATGGCGGATATTGCGTGCATCGACGCCGGTCGACAGCTTCTGGGACGTGGTCAGGATCGTCGGGACGGTCTTGTCGTTGTCTTGGAAATCCCGCAGGTGCTGTTCGCCCACGGCCCCGTCATCCGCCGTTACACGGTGGCAATAGTTCGGATCGCTGCTGTCTTTCACCTGGTTGATCAGGTCACGCACCAGCGCGGCGTGGGCCTGGGTCGCACAGAAGACGAGCGTTTTCTGACGCTGGTCGGTCTGGGTCATGAGCTCCCGGACCCGGCTCAGCTCACGCTCCGGGATCACGATCTTTCGGTTGAAATCTTCTTCGGTGAACTTCTCGCCGGCCTCGACCTCGCCCGCAAGTACATCGTCCTCGGGGTCGTAGACATACGCGTCGATGGTGCTGGCCATCTGGCGCACCTTGAACGGCGTCAGGAAGCCGTCCTCGATTCCGTCGCGCAGGGCATAGGTGTAAACCGGCTCGCCGAAATAGGCGTAGGTGTCGGCATTGTGCCGGCGCTTCGGCGTCGCGGTCAGGCCGAGCTGCACGGCGGGTGCGAAATGGTCGAGGATGCCGCGCCACTGGCTCTCGTCCTGCGCGCCGCCGCGATGGCATTCGTCGATAACAATGAAGTCGAAGAAGTCCGGCGGGTAGCCGGTGAACACCGGCTCACCCTCGCCGGTCATGAAGGTCTGGAAGATCGTGAAGAAGACACTGGCGTTGGTCGGCACGCTGCCCTCGCGCTTGCGCAGGCTCGCCGGGTCGATGCGGGCGACGGCATCGTTGGGGAACGCGGAGAAGGCGTTGTAGGCCTGATCGGCGAGGATATTGCGGTCGGCGAGGAACAGGATACGCGGGCGGCGCACTGGCTCGCCGGACAGGTTCCACTTCGCCTCGAACAGCTTCCAGGCGATCTGGAAGGCGATCGAGGTCTTGCCGGTGCCCGTCGCGAGCGTCAGCAGGATGCGCCTGTCCCCTTGCGCGATGGCTTCCAGCGCCGCTTCGATGGCCCGGTGCTGGTAGTAGCGCGGCTCCCACTTGCCGCCGTCGGCCTCGAACTCGACTTCGCCGAACCGGTCGCGCCAGACGTTCGCCTCGGCGAAGGTGCGGTTCCAGAGTTCTTCGGGGGACGGAAAAGGCAGATCGAGGTCGCCCTCGGCCCCGGTCGCCATGTCGATGCCGTACCATTTGAGGCCGTTCGAGGCGTAGGCGAAGCGCGCGGCGAGGCGGGACGCATAGTCCTTGGCCTGCCCGACCCCGTCACGATGGCTGAGCCCCGCGCGCTTGGCCTCCAGCACGGCGAGCTTGTGGCCCTTGTGGAACAGCACGTAGTCGCAGGAAAGGCCCCTGCCGCGTGTGCTGCCCGCCTGGATGCGCCCCGGACAGATCATCTCGCGCCGGACGCGGGAGCCCTCGACGACGCCCCATCCCGCCGCCGTCAGGACCGGGTCGATGCGCTCGGCGCGGGTATCGGCTTCTGTCTCGTCGGTCATGGGTTCCTGTGTTCGAGAACGTATTTGCGCCATGCTTTTGGATTGCGACCGCCAGCAGACTTCAGTGCGCGGTCTGTGTCTTCGACGCTTAGCCCAATTATTTGGGCGAGAGCGTCGATATGTGTGCAAAATTTCTCATAGTTGTCGCCGGTATTGACCTTCGAAACCGTGAAATTAGTCTGCTCGACCCGACCCTTCTTCTGTTGGATTTTCCAACTATAGCTTCTGTCCATCAACACGACCTGATTGTCCGCGAGCACGTTGATGGAGCAGCCAGCCCACTGGTCCATGATGTGACCAACAGGATGGTCTCCTGCGCGCGGCATCAGGAAATGAATGAGCTTCGTGAAGTATGCAGGCCCCATACCTTTCAGCTTTTCATTTCCGGCTAGAGTATTGAAGCGTGCATATGCGTCTGATCGGCTAAGCGTGCCGCCGCGTATTTCCTCTGCAAGGCTTAGCCAGAATTTTCTGGTTTTCCCGTCGAACAAAGTCTTTTTGTTTGGTCCGCGCATTCTGCCCCAAATCAGGACTGTTTCGCACAACGTCTCGATCTCGATCGACTTGGACTGTGATAAACGAATGACGATATCCCGCGTTGTTCTGCCGTCAGGGATTTTCCGTTCATCAATACCGAGTGCGACTAATTCCTGTTTGAACTTCACTTGATCCGCTTCCGAATCACCCACTTGAAACCAGTGTTCGGTCAAACTCTCCCGAAATGCTTTTAAGGGGGCGTTCCGAAACATGGCCAGTTCAGGTCAGTTCGCCCGCGAAGGCTTTACGGAGAAGGGATTGGCGGAGGTCGTCGAGGTCGGCAAGTTTTTTTTGGACGTTGGTTTCGAGAACTGCCGTCAATTGACGAATATCGCGCAGCAAAGTGGCTATCTCTTGTTGATCAGCCATCTTGTTGGGAAAGCAGACAGTGACTTCTCCAATCTTTTTTGGCGATGTGTGGCGTACTTTAACCCCAGATGCGCTCTCCTGAAGCGCGGCTCGAAATTTCCGTAGATTAAAAACTTCAGTGAAAAACTCCGTACACCAGACGGTGCCGGGCATCGGCTTAATCAGCCCTAATCTCTGGTTGTGTAAGAATTTTCCATCCGCAGGTACGATCATAGAACTACCAAGAAGCCCCACAGCTTGCTCGGTCATCGCCATCAAGAGGTCGCCAGCGGCTAGAATAAACCCATCTGGAATGTCGCCATCGTAGTATTTTTGCTTGCTACCGCGGTCTCGGTATCCGCCGTGCTCCCAATAATTACCGGGAGTGAGAAGCACGTACTCCCCTTCGTCGGTAAAAAATTCACTTTTGAAAGCGAAGCCGTGTTTGACGGTAATAAGACGTGAAAGGGGAGCAGCAATCCAACCTTCTTGGCCCTCAGAAAGAACGTTCTCTCGATAGCTCTCGAATAACTCCTGCGCATTTTCGAGGTTGGCTTCGGCGTTCTCCCGCGCGCGGTCCAAGCCCTCGAACGCCTCGTCCAGAACCGCCACGATCCGCTGCTGTTCTTCGAGGGGTGGGAGGGGAATTGGGAGTGATTTCAGGTTGCCTGCCGAGAGCTCTTTGAAGGTTGTTCCTGATCCGAGTTCGTTGAGTCGTTCCCTGTTCAAAAGCAGGAAATAGTAGAGATAGACATGGTCCAGCCCAGGTTTTGGGACTAAGCCACGACACCCCTGATTGAAGGCCATTGGTGAGGTGTTGATCGCAAGGTGCCCGATAGGTGCGCGTGTTGAAAGTATCACTGACCGTTCCGGAACAAGTCGCGCTGAAGACCTGGCTAGACCGCTCTCGGAGATCGTTCGGGGTGTTTCGCCGATCTCTCGTCCTGCCATCTGACCCATGTCTTTTGGCGTGAGCCACTGGACATCGCCGCTCCAGTATTCAGTAACTTTGGATTTCGGGGTGCCTCCGTTTACGATCTCGGCGGCTTCGCCCAGAGGCTTAGTCTCCCAACCCGCCTTCACAGCATCCCCCGAATGTTCTCCAGAATTTCCGCCGTCTCAGCGTCGCGCGCCAGCATGTCGGCGATGATGACTTCCGGTGCGCGCAGGGGTTCTTCCTCAGGCGCGCTGGGGTTCTTCACCGAGAGGTCGAGGGTGTCATCGTCGAGGTCGGCGCGGGTGATTGTCCAGCTTTTCGGCCCGTCGGCGGAGGTCTTCTGCAGTTCGATGAACTCCGTCAGGTCGTCGTCGTTTAGCGGGTTGGTCTTGCCGAGGCTGCGGCCCGGATCGAGCTGGTAGAACCAGATGTCGCGCGTCGGCGTGCCCTTTTCGAAGAACAGCACCACCGTCTTCACGCCGGCGCCCTGGAATGTGCCGCCGGGGCAGTCGAGGATCGTATGGAGTTTGCAACTCTCCAGCAGCTCGCGCCGCAGGGCGACACTGGCGTTGTCGGTGTTGCTGAGGAAGGTGTTCTTGATCACCACTGCGCCGCGTCCGCCCGCCTTCAGCATGCGGATGAAGTGCTGCAGGAAAAGATAGGCCGTCTCGCCGGTGCGGATCGGGAAATTCTGCTGCACCTCGCGTCGTTCGCCGCCGCCGAAGGGCGGGTTGGCGAGGACGATGTCGTGGCGGTCCTTCTCCTGGATGTCCATCACGTTCTCGTTGAGCGAGTTTGTGTGGACGATGGCGGGCGCCTCGATGCCGTGCAGCACCATGTTCATGATGCCGATGATGTAGGCCAGCGACTTCTTCTCCTGCCCATGAAAGGTCGCGGTCTGGAGTGTCTCGAAGTCCGACGCCGACAGGTCGTCGCGGCGCATGTACTCATAGGCTTCGCACAGGAAACCGGCGGAGCCGACTGCGCCGTCGTAGATGGTCTCGCCGATCTTCGGGTCGGTCACCCTTATCATCGCCCGGATCAGCGGGCGGGGGGTGTAATACTCGCCGCCGTTGCGACCGGCATTGCCCATGCGGCGGATGCGCGTTTCGTAAAGCTGCGACAGCTCGTGGCGCTCGGCCTGGGTGTTGAAGGACAGCCCGTCCACGACTTCCAGCACGTCGCGCAGGATGTATCCGGAACGGAACTTGCTGCGCAGCTCGGTGAAGACCTCTCCGATCTTGTACTCGATGGTCTGCGGGCCTGATGCCGACTGACGGAACGCGGCGAGGTGGGGAAACAGCTCATCGTCCACGAACGCGATCAGGTCGTCGCCGATGCGGGCCGTGTTGTGATCGAAGGCGCCGTCCGCGTCTTTCGGAGCCGCCCAGGCATCCCAACGAAACTCGCCGGCGATGATCGGCGTGTAGTCCTCCCCGTTGAGTTCGGCGCGGTCGCGGCGTTCGGTTTCGAGGTCATGCAGGTATTTGAGAAACATGACCCACGAGATCTGCTCGACATAGTCGAGCTCATTCGCGATGCCCTCCTCGGCGCGAAGCTGCCGCTCGATGCTGTTGAATGCGGTTTCGTACACGGTAACCTCAGGAAGGAAGTAGGGGCTTTCGTGAGCCGTTTATCTGGCTGTTCCGCATTTTGGTCCGAGGCGTACCGGTTTTCCAGCCTGTCCAACGCCTCCGCGATATGCGCGCCGCTCTGGTGGGCGTAGCGTTTGACCCTCGGGGAGGCCCACCCCGACCTGGACGAGGTGCGTGATCGGCTGTTCGCACGCGCCCGCCTCGGCTTTCCCTTTGGGCCCTGCACGTCCCATAGTTGCGGGCAGGGTTCACCAGCATGAGGTTGCGCCATGTCAGGTTCCGACGCGCGCCAGGCGTTCGACAGCGAAATATTCGAATACTGGATCCCCCGTCTCGTCGCCGACGGGATGGACATCAACGACGTGAACACCGTGCGCCCGCAGGTGTCGAGCTGGGACGACTGGCCGGGAGCCTGGGAGCGCGTGGGCGAGGACTATCTCGTGCTGGCCGGCCAGCGCCGGGACGAGGCCAGCCCGGTCACCGCGGGCGAGGCGCTGGTGCGCGCCAGCCTCTGCTTCCATGTGGGGCAGGTGGTCGCCAATCACATGCCCGAGGTCAAACGCGACCTGCAGCGGCGCAAGGAGGCCGCCTTTCGCGAGGCGGCGCCGCTGCTGGTGCCGCCGGCCGAACGGCTTGAAATCGATCACGACGGGATCGCGCTGCCCGGATACCTGCGCCTGCCCCTGTCGAGGTCAGTGCCGGGGTCAGTGCCGGGGTCAGGGTCGGGGACGGCCCCTCATGCCTGCGTGATCCTGGTGCCGGGGCTGGACTCCACCAAGGAGGATTTCATCACCCTGTCGGAGATGTGCGCCCGGCGCGGTCTGGCGAGTTTTGCCTTCGACGGGCCCGGGCAGGGCGAGGTCCGCCCCCATGCAACCCTCGAAGAGGGCTACGAGGACGCGGTTCTCACCGTGTTCGAGGCGATTGCCGCGCGGCCGGAGATCGATGGCGCGCGGATCGGCATGCTCGGGCGCAGCCTCGGCGGATACTACATTCCCCGTGCCGCTGCGCGCGAACCGGCCATCAGGGCGCTCGCCGTGTTCGGCGGGGCCTATGACCTGGGAGACTGGGACACCATGCCGAAGACGATCCTCGACGGGTTCCTCTGGGCCACCGGCGCCGCCACCCATGACGCGGCGCGGGCGAAGATGGGCCCGGCGACGCTCGACGACTGCATCGGCGATGTCGACTGCCCGACCCTCGTGGTCCACGGCAGGCGCGACGGCATCTTCCACTACAGCCAGGCCGAACGCATCGCCGATGCTATCGGCGCGAAAGCGCGGCTGGTTATCGAGGAGAACGGGGTCCACTGCTGCCACAACTACGGCTTCCGCTACCGCACACTGATGATCGACTGGATGGCGCGCACGCTTTGATGCAGTGAAAGTTACCGGCCCGGCGTCGACAGCCGGGATGGCCCGTGCGGTCAGATCAGGTCCAGTTCGCGGGCCTTCAGCGCGGCCTCGGTCCGGTTGGACACCTCCAGCTTGCGGAAGATGTTCGATGCGTGGAGCTTTACGGTCACTTCCTCGACCGAAAGATCGCGCGCGATCTGCTTGTTCGACTTACCGTCGGCAATCGCGGAAAGGACCTCGATCTCGCGTGGCGTGAGTTCGACCGGCGATGCTTCCTCGCTGCCCGCGAGATAGCTGTAGGGCAGGAACTTGTCGCCGCACAGCATCAGGCGAACCGCGTTCGCCATCGCGCCGAGCTTCATGGTTTTTGGAACGAAACCGCGCGCGCCGGCTTCCATGACCTTCTCGACATCGCGGCGTCGCATGGAACCGGAGACGATGCCGACAGGGACATCCGGACACACCCGTCGCATGGCGGAAATGCCCTCGGTCCCGTTCATGCCGGGCATGTAGAGGTCGAGCAATACGATGTCGGGCCGGGTTGCCTGCGCCTTTTCGAGGGCCTGTTCCAGATTTTCGGCCTCGATGACCGTACAGTCCGGTTCCAGCCTTACGAGAGCATCACGTAATCCGGCGCGGACGACCTCGTGGTCGTCGGCGAGAAGGACCGTGGTGGTCGCTGTGCTCATTTTCGGCACCTTTCTGCCGGGATGACTTCATCTTTGAATTTGCCACTCGTTTTTCGTCAGCGCAGATATGCGCCCCATAAGGGTGTCTGGCAAGTCTCCGGCAATTTCTGAGTGTGGCTGTCGATGGTCCTGTTGCGGCCTGTACGTTTGTATAATTACAGAAATACGAACGAATAGTATCATCTGATATTATAGAAGAAGACGCATACTTATTTATTTTATACCAATATGTCTGGGTAATTACATAGTAGATATCAAACATTCATCTTGCGTGCATGAAAGCAGCACGCACATTCCTGGCAACCGCAATTTTATGCCTTTCTGTTTCCGCGACTCCGGCGGCGGCGCAGCCGATCGCCGACGCGGTGGTGGATATTCGCTCGACGCGGGTCGTCGATCGCGCGCCTCTGGAAAAATTCGCGCGCTCCTTGCGGGCGCATGAGGATCGGCTCCTGCGATCCGAAGCGGATCGGCGCGCGTGGGATGCAACCACGGCCGAAATGTCCGGCCCGACCGGCCTGGCGCGCGTGCAGGCCATTCACGCGCGGTTCAACCGTATCCGGTACGGCGCGGACAGCCGCAAGGACGACTGGTCGGCGCCCGCGGCGTTCCTCGCGCGCGGCCACGGCGATTGCGAGGACTACGCGATGGCGAAGTACCGGGCCCTGCGCGATCTCGGCGTCGATGCTTCGGAACTGGGCGTGATCGTCTATATCGATCCCGCGATCCGCGCCGTGCATGCCGCGCTTCTCGTGAACGTTGAGGGGCGCGTCTACCTGCTGGACAACCGGCGCAATGCCGTCGTGCCGGCCGATACCGTCAATTTCGGGCGCATCCTGTATGTGGTGAACGAGCGCGGCACCCGGCTCTTCGTGTCGCCGACCCGCACGCAACTCGCATCCGCGGCGGGGCGGGCGCGCTAGGACCTGGCCGAATTCACCGGCCGGGCCGTGCGTGCCCGGGAATACCATCTCAGGAACAGTTTCTCAGGAATACAGGGGGCGTGCGGCGGAAACCTCGGGGCCCCGGTGCACGACATGCGCGGCGGACAGCGCGGAGGTCACGAAACGCACCAGGGAGCGCAGCGGGACGGGCTTTTCCAGCGTGGCGAACACCGCCAGATGCGCCTCGTTGATCGCCACGACGTTGTCGGGATTGCCGGTCATCAGCAGGATCTTCGTGTCAGGCGACTGCGCATGAATGTCGTCGACCAGCTCGTCCCCCCGGCGCCCCGGGAGATTGACGTCGAGGATGACGAGGTCCGCCGGGTATTCGCGCAAAGCGTCGAGGACGATGTCGCCGCGGGCGCATTCGATGACATGGACGCCCGTGCGCACCAGGCAGTCGGAAAGTTCCGTGCGCTGACGCGGATCGTCGTCGACGATCAGGACTGTTCCGCTCACCTGCGGCATGGGGGGAGTCTGAATCTTTTTGCGGCCGAACATGGTCTCGCCTCGACTGGTTGCATAGTCCTGTCTGCAACAAATAGTCTGAAGCGCGGCCGGGCGAAATTATACGGACGGATAGGCCGACCTACACCCGGTTCACTATTTGTCGAGAAGTTCGTTCACGGCCTTCAGCAGGGCGCGAGCGCCGAACGGCTTTTCCAGGGTGGCGTCCGCACCGGCCGCCACCGCGTCCGACAGTGCCGGCCCGTCGCTGTTCTGCGATCCGCCCGAGACCGCCAGTATCGGCACGTCGATACCACGTTCACGCATTTTGCGAATGGCGCTTGGTCCATCCAGGCGCGGCATCACCAGGTCGCAAACGATCAGATCGGGCACCCGGTCCGAAACCAGCGCCAGCGCATCCTCGCCATCGGGGACGGATTCCACATGGTGGCCCGCGCGGCTCAATGTTTCGCATACGGAATCGCGAACCGTCGGGTCGTCGTCCACGACGAGCATTCTTCTGCCGGAAATTTTCCCCATTGAGCGGTCGTCCTTTGTATTTTTTTATCCGGGTTTCCGGCTGCGTATCATCGCACTCGGTCACTTATAAGCTCGATTCTCTCTGCCGACCAATTACTCAAAGGATAGTCCGGGCTATACCGACGTATAGTTGTGCGCTTGCAACCGTTAGATATTTTATCGAGCGGCAATTTCGGCTTCGGGCTATAGGTGTTGTCGGCTGGAGTATGTATGAAAGCCGTAGAGCAAAACCTTCAGGGAATTCTGGACTCCGATCCGGACGGAGGTATCCGCCTCCTGTGTTCGGTCCTGGACCAGTTGCCGTGTTCGGCTTTCCTCGTCGAGGTTCCTCAGCGAGAGATTGCCTGGTGCAACGCCGGAACCGAGAAAGTCTTCGGCTACGCCCCATCTGACTTGGTCGGCACTGCTTCCGAAAAGCTTCACGTCGATACCAAACACCACAAGCATTTCGGCGCATGGAGCGAGCCGGTTCTCGAACGCGGCGAAACATTTGTCGGCCGGTACTGGATGAAACACCGCGACGGCAGCATCTTCCCGAGCGAGCACGTGGTCACCCCGGTCGCCACCCTGGACGGCCTCCGGTTGGTCGTATCTCTGGTCTACTGCATGGATACGGCTAAGGAAGCGACCCCGCTGGAGCGCCGCCAACTTGCCAGGAAACTGTCGGCGCGCGAGAACGAGGTTCTCGACTTCGTCCTGCAGGGGCTCTCGTCCAAGCAGATCGCACGCGAACTTGGCCTCAGTCACCGCACGGTGGAGACGCACCGCTCGAATATCCTGCACAAGCTCGAGTTCGAGACGTTTCGCGAGCTTCTCGCCGAGATCGTGGCCGACAAGTCAGCCTAGGCGTCTCCGGACACCGCACTTTCGGAGATCTTTCGATCTACGTGATCGCACGGATTTTTTTTGACTGCATTGATTGTTATGCCCCTTGGAGGCGCAGCTTGGTTAAACGCACGAAGCGATTCCGGGGATCAGCGCAACCCGATTCGAATGAAACGATGGCAGGCATTCCCGAAAAAGGCCGATGCCGAAGGTTTTGCGTTGGAAGGGATTGTCTGTGCTGGACAAATTTTTCTCTGCTCGAGGGCACGAGGCCGTTGACGCCGACGAACGCGTTGAGCGCGATGCCCGCATCGCCGCGCTCGCGAATTTCACGCGCGCGCGCCTGTGGGAGACGGACGCCGATCTGAATGTCACGTTCGTCGTAGGCGAGTATTTCTTCGACGAACTTTGCCCGCGTGAGAATACTCTCGGGCGGAACATCACCGATATCTTTGGCGAGCATACCGTCGGGCCTGCCCATGATGCGGCGATGGAGCGTCTGCGCCGGCACGAAGCCTTGCGGGAGTACCGGTACCGGCGCCGGGCACTGGACAACACCTATATCGATATAGAGGCAAATGCCGATCCCCTCTTTGACGCAAACGGGGTTTTCACCGGCTACCGGGGCGTGTCGGTTAACGTGACGGCCGAGGTCAGGGCCGAGCGCGACGCCGAATACGAACGTTCGCGGCTGCGCGAGGCGCTGGGCGCCATTCCGGACGGTTTCGCGGTCTACGACGAACAGGACCGGCTGGCCGCGTTCAACCAGGCGTACAAGGCCTTGTATGGCGATGCCGTGAAGATTGGGGCGACGTTTCGCGAAATTCTCGAACGCAGCCAACACTTGCAGAACGTAACCCATCGGGAAGACGGCGACGCGGATCGCTGGATCGCGCGTCGCGCGAGCACTGAGCCCGGCGAACTCCCGGCGCTCGAGGAATGCCTCGCCGACGGGCGCTGGATACGGAATCTCAGCCTGCCGATGGAAAGTGGCGGGCGCGCGGAACTGCGGACAGATATCACCGAGATCCGCAAGCGCGAAGAGGCCGAACGCGAAAGCCGTCAACGGTTCATGCGCCTGTTCGAGGCGGCGGCAAACGGGATTTTTGTCACCGACCTGGAGGGCCGGTTCCTTGACGTCAATCCGGCATTCTGCAGCCTCGTCGGCATGAGCGAGGAAGAACTTCTGAAGTCCGATTTCTTCTCGCTGATCGATCCGGTGGATCGCGACGACGCGCGGGCCAGGCGTTGGGAACTTATCCGCGGAGAATGTGAGCACTTTACCGTCGAGCGGCTCTGGCGGGTTGGGAATGGAGAAAAAATCTGGACCCGCAACAGTGTTGCGCTCGTTCACGATGCCGACGGTCGGCCTTCGCAGATCGTAGCGATCTGCGAGGACATCAGCGAACGCCGCCGCGAACAGCAGGAACTCGCGTTTCTTGCGCAGACGCGCGTCGATCTGATCAATGCGCTGCCGGCGCATATCGCGCTGCTTGACGAGGACGGAACCATTCTCGAAGTCAACGACCAGTGGCGGCATTTTGGTCTTCGGAACGGATACGAGGGACAAGCGTTCGGGATCGGCGAAAACTATCTGGAAGTCTGCGAGGCGGCCGCACAGCAATCTTCGGAAGAAGCACGTGCGGCGCTTGACGGATTGCGCGCCATTATCAATGGCGAGCGCGAAGCGTTCGAACTCGAATACCCGTGCCACGGTCCCGACGCGCGGCGCTGGTTCCATCTCATGGCAAGACCCGTCGGAATCCGGCCACAGTCGGGTGAGGCACTCCAGACTGTCGTCATGCACGTGGACATCACGGAGCGGGTCAATGCGGAAATGCGGTTACGCGAAAGCCGGGACCTTCTGGAGATCGCCGGGCAGACGGCCCGGCTCGGTGGGTGGAAGATTGAACTGCCGTCCCGAGAACTCATATGGTCGGAGCAGGCGTGTGAGATCTACGGCGTGGAAGCCGGTTTCTCCGGGCCGGTGACGCAGTGGAGCGAGCGAATTGTCGAATCCGACCGGGAACGTGTTCTCGCCGCGGTCGAAGCGTCCATTTCGGACGGCGTGCCCTACGATCTGGAGTTCCGCATCCGGCATTCGTCGGGCAATCTCGTCTGGATACGTTCGGTCGGATGGCCCATCAGGAACGATGCGGGCGGAATCACACGGATCCAGGGATCCGTCCAGGACATCACGAAACAGCGCGAACTGCAGGAAGAACACCGCTCACTCGCCGAACGGCTCGAGAGTGTCCTAGGAAGCATTTCCGATATCTTCTTCAGTCTCGACCGGGACTGGCGGTTTACTTATTCCAACCGTGCTCACGAAACCCTTATTGCGTGCCCGCGTGACGAGATTCTGGGGCAAGTGCTGTGGGAGAAGTTCCCCCAGCATGTAGGGACGGTTCTCGAAGATAATCTACGTTTCGCCATGCAAAGTTGCGAGAGAGTCGAGTTCACGCATTTTTCGGAAGTGACAAAGAAATGGCTCGATATCACTGCCTATCCGACAGTGGAGGGGTTGGCCATTTTCGCGATAGATGTAACCGAGCGTCTCGATTACGAACGCCGGCTCGCGCATGCCGCGCGGCTGACCAGCATGGGTGAAATGGCGGCCAGCCTCGCCCATGAGATCAACCAGCCGCTTTCAGCGATCTCCATGGCGGCGGAGAACGCGCTGATGGAAATGGAACAGCCGGAAGCGGATTCCGGTTATGTGGCCGAGAAGCTGGACGCGATCGTGGAGCAGATCGAGCATACGCGTGAGGTCGTGAACCATGTGCGGAGCTTCGCGCACCGGGACGATTCGCCGGGCGCCGTCTTCGATCCTGTGGAGCCGTGCAGGGCAGCGCTGAAGATGTTCTCGCAGGAACTCGCGAAGCTGGATATCGTCGTGGGCACGGATTTCCCCGACCGGGATCTCAGGGTGTTCGGACATCCGGTGCGCCTCGAGCAGGCGGTGGTCAACATCCTCGGCAACGCGCGCGACGCCATCGTGACACGGGTGGAAAACGATCCGGATGCGCCGCGAAATATATCCGTTCGCATGGAAGCGCAGGACGACCGTGTGGATATCGTGATCGCCGACTCGGGCGGCGGAATCCCCGAAAACATGCTCGAAAAGCTGTTCGAGCCGTTCGAGACGTCCAAGCCGTCCCACAAGGGCACCGGCCTGGGCATGTCCATCGTTCATTCTGTCGTCAGTTCCATGAAGGGTGCCGTCCAGGCCGAGAACGCCGGCGAGGGTGCGCGGGTGACGATCTGCCTGCCGCTCCACAAAGCAAGCGACAGTTTCTGATCGCTTGTTGAGGGCCGTGTATCGGTCAGTGCGGTGAGGTGCTCTGTCGCGAAGGTGAGAAGTCTCGGTTGTCAGCCTGACCTGCGGACTGTTTTCGCTCGAAATCTGGTAAGGTCCAATCCGCTTTTGTGATAAGCGTGACACCGCAATGTACTCCTCCAGCGACCCCATCGGTCCGGGCGACCGGGCACCCGATTTTTCGCTGCCGTCGGTCGGCGACGGCGCGCCGGTCAACCTGTACACGCGGGTTCGCGGCGGTGTGCCGCTCGTAATGTTCTACCCCGGCGGCGATGCGTTTCTTGCCGATCGCGATGCGCTGAACGCGCTGGCGCCGGAGATGGCGGCGCACGGCCTCAACCCGTTTGTCGTGGTCAACGAGCCCAATGGCGTGGACCTGCCGGGTCTGGATCCGCCTTTCTTCACGTTGCGGGATGCCGAAGCGAAAACCGCCGGGACGTTCGGGCTCGACGCCGGCGCTGCCGCGCTGACGCTGCGGTTCGACCCCAACCTGCGGCTGACGGGTTTGCGCCGGGAGGGTGCGGCGGCCGCGCGCCACTTCCTGGACCGGGTCGCCGCGGGCAAGTCCAACGAGCCCCCGAAAAAGGTGTCGTCGGTCGCGCCGGTGCTCATCATCCCGCATGTGCTCTCGCCGGACACCTGCCGGGAGCTGATCCGCTGGCATCACGAGCAGGGCAACCGGCCGTCCACGGTGACCTACAACAAGGACGGGAAGGACGTTCGCGAGGTCGTCCAGGACCAGAAGGTCCGGCACGATCACTGGGTCCGGGATGCCGCGCTGAACAAGCGCCTCGACGATGCGTTCGCGCGCCGCGTGAACCTCGAGGTCGCGAAGGCGTTCCAGTTCGATGTCGCGGCCCGCGAACCGTTCCGGATCGTCCGCTACGAGGCCGAGGAGAAGGGCCACTTCGCGCCCCACCGCGACAATGTCACGCCGACCTCGGCGCACATGCGCTTCGCGGTGACGTTGAACCTGAACCCGGATGACTATGACGGCGGCTACCTGCGGTTCCCGGAATACAGCGACGACTACTACGCGCCGCCGTTGGGCGGTGCCGTGGTGTTTTCCTGCTCGCACCTGCACGAAGCAACCGAAGTCACGCGCGGCACCCGCTACGCGCTCCTGACGTTCCTGTTCGGCGCGGACGATGCCCGGCAGTTGCAGAAGCTGGTCGCCGAAATGTCGAAAAAGGGCGAAAGCCTCTAGATCGCGACATGGCGGCCGCGCGCACCGGGGTGCGGCTGGCCCCGCATTTTCTTGCTTTGCCCCGGCTTTCCGGCTTTTGACAGGATTGTTCCGGGGGCCCGTGTCGCCGGTAAATTTTCAACCTTTACAACCGGCGCGCCGCTTCTTGTAAAGGTGTTTACGCGTAAACAATTGAAAATGCTGAATTAATTT
Source organism: Alphaproteobacteria bacterium (assembly GCA_965222215.1). Classification (GTDB taxonomy): domain Bacteria; phylum Pseudomonadota; class Alphaproteobacteria; order UBA6615; family UBA6615; genus JABJAG01. The sequence goes on from OZ244931.1 coordinate 900,425, forward strand.
GAGATTCACCGGGCCGTGCCGTTAGGGTTTTCATGTCGACGCCACAACGGATGTCGCACGAAGTTCAACCCAGCCAGGTGAAAGGGCTCGAACGATGAACCAGATGACGAAAGCCGCACAGACCGACTTCCGCGCCACCGAAACTCCCTGGAGCGCCCCGGCGACTTCGGTCGAGTATGATTCGGACGGAAACCCCGCGACGGTCGTACCCGCGTTTCGTCACGAGGTTCGTCCGGCGCCCGTCGCCCAGGCCCGCCCCGCACGCCCGGCGATCTCCATCGCCCGCTCCGACGAGATTCACTATGACGACGGCGACCCGGGCACGGTCATCGCCTGAACGCGAACACATCCAGCCTTATCGAAAGGCCCGCCTCGAAAGGGGCGGGCCTTTTTCGTTGCCGGATGGCTATGCCGCGTCGCGGGTTTTTGGGATGCCGCCCATCTCCACGAAGCGGTAGCGGTCGTCGAGAATCGGCGCGAGCTCGCGGCGGCGCTGGTCTGTCATGCCGATCCACATGCGCAAGAGATGCCGCTTCAGAGCCGGGTCGTCGTGGTCTTCATACGCTTCGCGCGCATGCAGGACCGTGTGATTGTTGATGAACTGCATGTCGCCTTCCTGGAAGTGCATCTGCAGGCGAAGTTCCGGGCGGTTGGAAATCTCCTGGAACACGTCCAGCGCCTCTTTCTGCGCATCGCTGAGGGTCAGTTCGTCACCGTAGCGCGAGACGGACTCCATGAATGACCGGTTGGTCACCCGCGCGGCGAGGCGGCCGTTGTGGGCGCTGAGCATCGGGCAGTCGTACCAGGGCTGCGCGCCTTCCGGGTGGTCGCCCCGCCAGTCCACGTGGAAGGGCTGGTAGAGCACCTCGAGCAGGTCCGGCCGTTCGTCGCGCATCACGTTGTGGACGGCCGGCGCGCTCACGAGATAGCTCGCGCCGCCGGATTTGGCGGTTCGCAAGCAGAACAGGCCCAAAAGGTCGACCGGAAGCTGGTCGCAATGAAAATCGAGCTTGTTCTTCGTCTGGTAGCCGCGCGCATTCGGGTCGGCCAGTGTCTTGCCTTCATCGGTCACATGGCCGAGCAGGTGGCCGCGTGAATTCTGGGAGACCGGGCGCCCCATATGCACGCCAATGCCCCAGTAGAGCAGGGCGCATTCGTCGTTCGAGTAGCGTTCGCGCGGCACGCCGCGGATCAGGATGACCCCCAACCCGTCGGTCACCCGCGACGTGAGTTCGTCGAGCCGCGCCTTGAAGCCGGGGATCGGAAACGCGTCGGCGCTGAAAGGTATCTCCAGGCCCGCGTCTTTCACCGCCCGAAGGGCCGCGTCGAGTTCGGCGATGTCGTCGTCGCCGAGCGTGTAAAGCCAGCGGTCGTCGTCCTGGATGTCGGGTCCGACCCAGCAATCCGGACTATCGATGTTGTCCCGGATAATCTCGATCATGGCAGGTTGCGAAGCCTCGCTGTTTGCGTGTGTATGGGAAAATCTATCGGCAAAGCCATCCGGCCCGCAATGCCGATGGCGCGGTAACGCCATGCGGGGGGGCGAGATAGCGCGACAAACGGTCAATAAGTGTATCGGAAGGGGTTGATATAAGACCGTACCCCTGCCATCGTTTTTCCACTAAAGAGAAATTCTGGAACGGCGCGCGGAGCGCGCGCCGCCACCGGAGTGCATGTTTTTTCGACAACGTGAACCACAGGGAGGTTCCCATGAAGTTTATGACGACCCTAGTTGCAGCGGCGAGCGTCGTTGCTTTTGCGTCCACGGCGCAGGCGGCCGAGCAGTATCGTATCGGTGGCGGCCCGGCCGGTGGCGGCTGGCATCCGTCCGTTAGCGCGGGCGCCCAGCTCCTGAACGAAGAACTCGGCGACGATTTCAAGTTCAACTATTCGCCCTCCAACGGCTCGGTCGATAACGTCCGCCGCGTCGGTTACGGCAAGTTCGACACGGCCTGGGGCCATGTCGGTCAGGTCTTCCAGGCCTGGAACGGTGTCGGCCTCTTCGAGGAAGACGGCAAGTTGCAGGACTTCCGCATCATCGCGAACGTCCGTAAGCAGACCCAGATCGTCGCCGTTCTCGCCGACAGCCCGATCAAGTCCTACTCGGACATGAAGGGCAAGATCGTGAACCTGCTGAACAAGGGTTCGGGCTCGAACGTCAACTGCCGCAACATCATGGAAGGTGCCGGCATCATCGACGAGATCGACGTCCGTAACCTGGGCTTCTCGGATTCGGCCCGTGCGCTGGGTGACCGTCAGATCGACGTGTACTGCTCCGCCGGTGCGCCGTTCACGATCCCGGCCCTGACGCAGCTCTCGATCACCAAGCCGGTCCGCTACATCAGCCTTACCGACGAAGAGCAGGCCAACGTCATCAAGACGAACCCGTTCTACGCGGCCGTCACGATCCCGGTTCAGCCGGACGTGAAGGGCATGGACGCGCCGGCCAAGTCGATCGCGTACGACGTGTACTGGCTCGCCTACAAGACGATGTCCGACGAGGCGATCTCGGCAATGCTCAACGTGGTTGCCGATCCGGAGAACCTGAAGAAGCTGGTTGCGGTTGCGGGTTACTGGAAGACGCTGAACGGCGACTTCACCAACCTGGAATCGCTGGGCATTCCGGTGCATCCGGCGGCTGCCAAGTACTGGGAAGGCCGTGGCTTCGAAGTCTCTGACAAATCCGTCAAGGCGTTCTAATCCGAAGACCTGATTGGCAGATTTGCCAACGATGTGGCGAGGCGCGAAGAAGAAACCCTTCTTCGCGCCTTGTCCGCTTCTGGTGAACGGCGCGGCTGCGCCATCGAATATCTGTAGGCGAAATCCATGAGCACAATTTCGGTCCTGACAAAGGTTGGCATCATTGCCGATGAAATGACGCCACCGCGCGGTCTCTCGCAGATCGTGCGCCCGTTTTTCTCTGTCGTGGCTGTCTGCTACGCCTACTTTTTCATCCATATTTCCTTTTTCGGCCCGCCGGTCGAGGAAGTCTTCCGCGGCACCTTCGTTCTCGGTGTCGGTGTCATGTCCCTGCTGGCGTTCAAGAACCGGCAGAGGTCGTTCCGTGAAGGGATCGTCTGGCTCGACGAACTCTTCAACATCGTCAATCTGGTCATGCTCTGCGCGGCGATCGCGATCTGGATTCACTACCAGATCGGCGACCATCCGAAGCAGTGGTTCCGGTATTTCGACGGCACTGTGCTGACGGTCGGGTGGATTGGTGCCGGCGCCGGCGTGCTGATCTATCTTTTCGAAGGCCTGAAGCCGCGAAAGGGTGACGGGTTCAGCATCTCCGATGTGCTCTTCCTCGTCGCGGTCGTGATGGGCGTGCTCTGGTATGTCGAGAACGTGCAGGATCTCCGTGTTGCGACGGGCCGCCCCATTCCGGCGCTGCTGTTCATCTACGCCGTGATGCTGGTCGCCGTGAGCTTTGAGATTGCGCGCCGCATCGTCGGGCCGCTCATCCCGCTCCTCGGCTTCCTGTTCTTTATCTATTCGTTCGAGGACATCGCCCAGGCGATGCCCGGCCTGCTGAATCACCCGGGCTACCAGGCCGAGGAGGTCATGGACTTCCTGGTTGCGTCGACCGAGGGCATGTTTGGCCTGATCACCAACGTGTTCGCCACGTTCATCGTGATCTTCGTGATCCTCGGGGCGTTCCTCGAAAAAACCGGCCTCGGGGCCGTTATTATCAACACCGCCTACCGGCTGACCGGCGCGAAGACCGGCGGTCCCGGCCTGGCCGCGGTGATCAGTTCGGGCCTGTTCGGCATGATCTCCGGCTCGGGCGTCGCCAACGTGATGACGACAGGCACGCTGACCATCCCGCTGATGAAGCGGGTCGGCTACCGCCCGGCGTTTGCCGGCGGTGTGGAGGCAGCGGCCTCGACGGGCGGCGCCTATATGCCGCCGATCATGGGCGCCGGTGCGTTTCTGCTCGCCGAGCTGACCGAGACGCCTTACTTCACGATCGTGACGATCGCCGTCATCCCGGCGATCCTCTACTACCTCTCGGTCGGCCTCATCGTGTATTTCCGGGCCGTCAAGGACGAGCTTCACGGCGTCCCCGAGGAGGAGCTGCCGAGCTGGGGCGACATCCTGCCCAAGTTGCACCTGCTGCTGCCGATTCCGGCCATGGTGTTCTTCCTCGTGGCCGGCGACTCGCCGTTCCTCGCGGCGGCGAAGACGATCGTGCTCATCCTGATGCTGAAGCTGATCGATCTCCTGGATTCGATGCCGACCCGTGTGTCGCACAAATCCTGGAAGATCTACCTGCCGGTCGCGATCGTCGTGGGCGTGCTCGTCTACTTCTTCGGGGCCCAGATCGGCCCGCCCTTCCTGTGGTTCGTCGAGGACTATGTGGGCATCGGTTTCGGCGACGCCGCCTACTGGGTGGTGTTTACGTTCCTGGTGCTGAAGCTCGGCGAGATCCTGGTCTACGGCCGCGATGAAGCCATCGCCGAGGCCAGGGAAAAGGAAAAGGCCGAAAACGCCAGCAACATGATCGGCGTCCGGCTCGACGAGAAACCGATGCGCAGCCTGCTCGATGTGCTTGTCGAGATGGTTCGCGTCATCTGGGTCTCGCTCGAGGCAGGTTCGCGCAACACGCTCGTTGTGAGTTGTATCGCGGGTGTTCTCGGCATCCTGCTTTCGGCCGCGACCAAGTCCGACCTGCCGGGCCGCGTCGCGTCCCTGCTGGTGGAAGCCAGTGGCGGCATCCTGCCGATCACCATCATTCTCGTCATCGTGGCCGGCTATATCGTCGGCATGGGCCTGCCGATCGTGGCCAGTTACGTGCTGCTCGCGATCTTCGCGGTGGGCGCGCTGGTCGATCTCGGGGTCCCGGCTCTCGCGGCGCACATGATCAGCTACTGGGTGGCCGTGGTCAGCGCGGTGACGCCACCGGTCGCGCTGGCGGCGTTTGCGGCGAGTTCGATATCGCAATCGGACCCGGTGTCGACGGGGAACCAGGCGTTCAAGATGGCGTCGACGATCCTCATCATGCCGTTCCTGTTCGTCTACACGCCTCTGCTGCTGGAAGGCCCGACGATCAACATCATCCTTACGACGGCGGCCTGTATCTTCGGCGTGATTGCCTGGGCGATATTCCTCGAACGGTTTGGCAAGGGCGGGTTGATTCGGCCGATGGCGTTTGTCGCCTCGGCCTGCCTGCTGTTGCCGACGGGTGCGATTGTCGGCGAACTCTTCGGGTTCGATCCGGAGCTCGTGCTGCACGAACTCTACGCGGTCGGCGCCGTCGTCATGGTCGTCATGACCGTGCTTCTGTGGCGCGAACGCCGGGCCCTGAAGACCGTGGCATAGCGCGGCACGAGGTCCGTTCAGAGCCTGTGCATCGCGCAAGTCAGCGATGCTCTGCAGGGCATTGCGGGTGGGCTCTTGGCCGACTAGGACTGATTTGAAACGATGGTAACGACCGCTTCTGACGGTCGGCCGAAAAACATTTGGGGGTTCGAGAAATGGCGAAAATGACAGGCGCACAGGTGATGGCCGATATGCTCAAGGGCTACGGCGTCACGCATATTTTCCATGTTCCGGCCGTGCTCCGCACGACCATGGTCGAGCTGGAGAAACGCACCGACATCAAGCGGCTGCACGTGCATTCCGAAGCGACCGCCGCCTACATGGCCGACGGCTATGCGCGCGCGACGGGCAAGCCCGGCGTCTGCATGGCGCAGGTGATCGGCGCACTGAACCTCGCCGCCGGCCTGCGGGACTCCTGGCTGGCGAAATCGCCGGTAATCGCCATGACCGGCGGCCGCGACCCGAAGACCAAGTTCCGCGGCGTCTACCAGGAAGTCGACGATGTCCCGGCGTTCGAGCCGGTGACAAAGTTCAACGCGACCGTCGACGATGTCTCGCGCTTCCCCGACATGGTTCGTCAGGCCTTTCGCGAGGCGACGACCGGCACGCCGGGGCCGGTGCACCTGCAGTTCCGCGGCAACGAGGGCCAGGTCGACGCCGAGGAGGCAGACATGGAGGCCCTGGTCGAGGAAGCGTTTGCGCAGACGCCGGCCTACCGCCCCGAGCCGTCCGAGGATTCGCTGCGCGCCGCGATGGCCGCGATCGAGGGCGCCGAGCGCCCGGTGATCGTCGCCGGCGGCGGTGTGAAGGCGTCCGGTGCGCAGGCCGACGTGGTGGCGCTCGCCGAGCGGCTGAACATTCCGGTCGCGACGTCGCTGAACGGCAAGGACACGATCCCGGCCAATCACCCGCTGTCCGTGGGTGTGGTCGGCACCTATTCGCGCGAGAGCGCCAACATCATCGTCAACGAGGCCGATCTGGTGATCTACATCGGTTCCTCGACGGGCGGCATGGTGACCCATTTCTGGGCGGTGCCGGAGATCGGCACGCCGGTGGTGCACATCGACATCGAACCCGCCGAGATCGGCCGCAACTATCCGGTCGTCGCCGGGGTGCAGGCGGACGCCAAGGTCGCGGTGACGCGCCTGCTGGCGATGACCAACGCCGAATCGGCGGAAGGCCGGACGGCCTGGGCCGCGCGGGCGGCGGAGGCCGACCGGAAGTGGCGCGACAAGTACAACGACCTGCTGACGTCCGACGACGTGCCGATGCGCCCGGAGCGGATGTGCCACGAGCTCAGCCAGCACCTGCCCGACGACGCCATCGTCGTGGCGGACACCGGCCATACCGGCATGTGGATGGGCGGCATGTTCGACCTGACCTCGCCGAACCAGAGCTACATGCGTTCGGCCGGCCATCTCGGCTGGGCCTTCTCCGCCGCCCTGGGCGCCAAGTGCGGCGCGCCCGACCGGCCGGTCTTCTGTTTCACCGGCGATGCGGGCTTCTGGTACCACATCGGCGATGTGGAGACGGCGGCGCGCTGGGGCATCAACACGGTCACGCTGGTCAACAACAATTCCTCAGGCAACCAGTCCAAGCGCGGCTTCGACCGGGTCTATGGCGGCAAGCAGACGCCGGAGGCCGAGAAGCTGTGGCAGTTCACCGATGTGAACTTTGCGCGGATTGCCGAGGAAATGGGCGCGGTCGGCATCCGGGTCGAAAAGCCGGGCGAGGTCGCGGGTGCGATCCAGCAGGCCTTCGAGGCCGCGAAGACCAGGCCGGTCATCCTGGATGTGACGAGCGACCTGAACGCGCTGGCACCGCTCGCGGTGACGGGCGAATAGTTCATGTCCGAAGGCGTCTTCCGGCTTGCCACGGTCTCGGCCGGCGGGCCGCCCTTCGTCATTCTTGAGGTCGAAGGCAGCGCGTGGGATCTCGACGCGCTGTACCGGGCCTGGCGTCAGGGCAAGCGCGGCGGTGCCCTGTTCGGCGTGAACTCGCTGCACAACATGCTGCAGGACTGGGACCGGAATTTCGACCTGCTGCGTGACATGGCCGGCTTCGCCGCGGGCGGAAACGCGCCGGCGGCGGCGGATGTCGATTTCGACAATATCCGATTCCTGCCGCCGGTCCTGACCCCGGGCAAGATGATCTACGCCGCCGCCAACTACGGCGACCACATTCGCGAAATGGTCGAAGCCGGAACCGCGCAGGATGATGCGGAGCGCGCCAACATGCTCGACCGGGACAAGTCGCGGGTGCACCCGTATTCGTTCCTGAAAGCGCCGACGGCGCTCAGCGGTGCGCATGACGACATCATCATCCCGTCGGATTGCGAAAAGGTCGACTGGGAGGTCGAGCTCGCAATGGCCCTGGGCCGTTCCGCCAAGCGTGTTTCCGCCGAAGACGCCATGGACTGCGTGGCGGGTTTCATGACCGCCAACGATGTTTCGGCGCGCGACTGGAACATGCGCGACGACTGGCCGACGCTTCGCACCGACTGGTTCGGCGGCAAGAGCCACGACAGCTTCGCGCCCATGGGGCCGTGGTTCGTGCCGCGTGCCTTCGTGCCGGATCACATGAACCTTCGCCTGACATTGAAGGTGAACGGCGAGACCAAACAGGACGGCAACACCGGTGAGATGGTATTCTCGCCCGAGGAACAGATCGAGTTCGCTTCGGCGATGATCACGCTGGAACCGGGCGATATCCTCTCGACCGGGACTCCTGCCGGCGTCGGCCACGGCCAGGGCACCTACCTGCAGCCGGGTGATGTGGTGGATACGGAAGTCGAGGGCCTGGGCGCCCAGCGCAACAATGTCGTCCCCGAAGCGGCGGACTGAACAGACGGAGTACGAAGATGGCCAACGCTGAAATCGTCGAACTTTTCCCGAGCATCGAAAACCAGGTCAGCCCTGAAGAGTGGGAGACGCGCGTGAACCTCGCCGCCGCCTATCGGCTGGTCGACTATTACGGCATGTCCGACATGACGCGGACCCACATCTCGGCGAAAATTCCGGGGGAGGAGACGTTCCTGCTCAACCCCTACGGCCTGATGTTCGACGAGGTGACGGCTTCCAGCCTGATCAAGATCGACCTGGACGGCAACGAGATGGACAACCGCGGTCCGTATCACGCCAACAAGGCCGGGTTCGTGATCCATTCGGCGGTGCACGGCGCGCGCGAGGAGTTGCATTGCGTGATGCATACCCACTCCGAGGCGGGGATGGCCGTGTCCGCCATGAAGTGCGGCCTCATGTCGATCTCCCAGCATGCCATGCGGTTCCACAACCGCCTGAGCTATCACGACTATGAGGGCATCGCGCTGGACCTGGACGAACGCGCGCGTCTGGTGGCCGATCTCGGCGACACCAAAGCGATGATCCTGCGCAATCACGGGCTGCTGAGCGCGGGCGCGACTGTCGCGGAAGCCTTTTCGATCCTTTTCTATCTCGAGAAATGCTGCCGCTCGCAGATCATGGCGTTCTCGGCGGGCGGGCCGGACTCGCTGGTCGTGCCGTCGGACGAGGTGTGCGAACACACCGCGAAACAGTTCGAGGACGCAGGCGAAACCCTGCCGATGCGCGACTGGCCCGGCCACCTGCGCCGTCTCGACGCCATGGATCCGAGCTACCGCACCTAGCCAACGCGTCCACGGTATCCGGGGGAATTCCTATCGACGCGGCGCCCGGGGTCGCCTAAAACCGCTCGATCCGGGAATGAAGATCGGTCTGCAACGTCATGCCTCGAAATATCGGCGGCACCCTCCTGAAGCTGTTCTTCCTGTCGCTCGTCGTCGGCATCGTGCTGTCGGTGCTGGACGTCGACCCTGAAGGGCTTCTGGGTGCTGTCGGCGGTACGGCGGAAAGCATTTTCGACGCACTTGTCGGCGCGCTCGAATGGGCGGTGCCGTTCGTGCTGATCGGGGCCGTCGTGGTGGTGCCGATATGGATTATTCTCGCCGCGCTGCGCTACGTGCGGCGGCGGTAGAGGGCCTTCGGGGGAGGGTTCGCAAATATTGGGGTGCCCGGTGCAATGCCGGGCATATGTGGGAAAAGGAGAATCCCGATGGATCAACAGTTACAGGACGTGGCCGAGCAGGTGTATGCCGTGCTCGCCACCTATGCACTCGATGTGATCGGCGCATTCGTGATCATCATCCTGGGCTTCATGGCCGCAGGATGGGCGCGCCGCGTGGTCGAGCGGGCATTCAATCGCGGCAAGCGCGCCGATCCGACCTTGGCGCGCTTTTTCGGAAGCCTCGTCAGATACGCGGTCATCGCGTTCGTCGTTATCGCGGCACTGCAGCAGTTCGGTGTCGAGGCAACCAGCCTCGTGGCCGTCTTCGGTGCCGCCGGCCTGGCTATCGGCCTGGCGTTGCAGGGCACCCTCAGCAACGTCGCCGCCGGCGTCATGCTGCTGATGTTCCGGCCGTTCAAGATCGGTGATTTCGTGGATGTCGCCGGGCAGGCCGGCACGGTCAAGGAGATCGGCCTCTTCACGACCGAAATGGCCACCGGCGACAACGTCAAGATCGTCATGCCGAATGGCCAGATCTGGGGGCAGGCGATCAAGAACTTCAGCGCCAACCCGACGCGCCGTGTCGACCTGGTGATGGGTATCGACTATGGCGATGACATCAACACCGCCATGGCGACCATCAGGCGCGTGATCGGCGAGGAGTCCCGCGCTCATGACGACCCGGAACCCGTGGTGGTCGTCGGGGAGCTGGCCGACAGTTCGGTCAATCTCATCGTGCGCGTCTGGTGCGATGCCGGTGATTACTGGGGCGTGCGCTGGGATCTGACCAAGAAGCTCAAGGAGCAGCTCGAGGCCGACGGCATCTCGATCCCGTTCCCGCAGCAGGTGGTCCACCACATGAACCAGGCCGCCGAGTAACGGCAGACGCCTTGTCCCGCGCCTCGCCCTCCTGCCTGCGCGAAGCCGAAGCGGATTCGCTTCGGCGAAGGCAGGTCGTCAGGCTCAGGGTGAGGCCCTCATGCTGAGCCTCCTCATCCCGCGCTTGCCGAGGGACGAAGTTTGGGGCCGGGCGGGGTTTCTTTCACCGTCATTGCGAGGAGCATCGCGACGAAGCAATCCAGAGCCGACACGTCCGCTCTGGATTGCTTCGCTTCGCTCGCAATGACAACTCTTCAATCGCCCTCCGAAAAGATCTCTGAGGAGAATTTCCATGAAGGCCGCCGTCGTCTCCTCTCCGGGCCTCGACAACCTGTCCGTCGTCGAGCTGCCGGACCCCGAGCCCGGTCCGGGTGAGGTTCTCGTCCGGGTCCGGGCCGTCACGCTCAATTATCGTGATCTGCTCACGGTCGAAGGCGGCTACGGTTCGCGGCAGAAGTCGGAGAACCTGATCCCCGTGTCCGACGGTGCGGGAGAGGTCGTCGCGGTCGGGGATGGCGTCACACGCTTCGCGCCGGGCGACCGGGTCGTGGACAATTTCTTCCAGGAATGGCTGGCGGGTGAGCCGCAGGAAGACGTCATGCACTCCGGGCTCGGCGGCATGATCGACGGGATGGCAACCGAATTGCGCGTGCTGCCCGAGTACGGCCTTGCGCTCACGCCACCCCACCTGAGCGACGCCGAGGCCGCCGCGCTGCCGTGCGCCGGACTGACCGCGTGGAGCGCCGTTGTCGATCAGGGCGGTGCGAAACCCGGCGATCTGGTGCTGACCCAGGGTTCGGGCGGCGTGTCGGTGTTCGCGCTCCAGTTTGCGAAGCTGATGGGCTGCGAGGTGATCGCCACATCCTCGTCCGACAAGAAACTCGAACGCCTGAAAGAACTCGGCGCCGACCACGGCATCAACTACGCCGAAACGCCGGAATGGGCGCGCCCCGCGCGCGAGATGTCGGGCGGGCGCGGGCTCGACCTGGTGGTCGAGGTCGGCGGCGCGGGCACCCTCGAACAATCGATCAAGGCGGTGCGCCTCGGCGGCGCGATTGCCCTGATCGGCGTGCTCTCGGGTGCGAACCACGAATTCCGGCTGCCCCTGGTGGTGACCCGGAAGGTACGCCTCGAAGGGGTTACCTGCGGCAGCTACGAACAGTTCGCGGCGATGCTGCGTGCGATCGAGACGAGCGGGCTGCGGCCCGCGCTTGATGACCGGACATTCGGCCTCGACGAATTGCCCGAAGCCTTCGCGCACATGCGTGAGGGCCGCCACTTTGGCAAAATCGTGATCGAGATCTAGGCGCGCGAAACACCCGAATCCGCTATCACGGGTCCTCGACCATTCGGGGAACGACCATGGATCTTTACGACGATTGCGCGTATCCGGTCCGCGAGGACCTGGATGCGGCTCACGACAGGCAGTTCGAACTTTTCGCGCAGGCAGGCACCTGGGGCACCGCCGCCCAGCGCCTCGCGGTGATTTCCGAGGCCCGCAAGGCCGGGATCGACGCGGGCCTGCTCGAGGCGCCCGAAGACGGCGGCGCGGAACCGACCGTCGATCTCCCGCAGGCCGTGCGCGACATCATCCGGGTGATTGCGGCGTCCCCGAAGGATTTTGACAAGTCGACCTACGAGGCCGCGCGCGCCGCGGGCCTCAGCGATCCGGAGTTCGCCGAGCTGGTCGCCATTGTTTCCTTCGTGGTGGACCTCGATGTCTATGCCCGGGGGATCGGCGTGCCGCTGCGCCCGTTCCGCGAACCGCAGGCGGGCGCCCCGTCGCGCGAGGTGCCCGACGAAGCGGTCCCGGAGCAGGCCTTCATCCCGACGATCCCGAACGTGCCGGACTGCGGTGACTTCGGCACCGAGCTCTACGGCGGGCATTTCAAGCCCTACATCATGCGCGCGCTCAGTCTCGTGCCCGACGAGTACCGCGCCCATGTCGCGCTGGAGACGGCCCAGTACAACCCGCTGCCCAAGGTGCCGCAGGTCGAGTACTGCCATCACGATGGCCTCACGCGCCCGCAGGTCGAGGTCGTGGCGGGACGGGTGTCCGCGCTCAACGACTGCTTCTACTGAACCACAGGGCACGCCCGGTTCCTCCGTGAGAGTGGACAAGCAGCAGACCTGGACGTGAACCCGATGGCGCTGGTGAAGCCGGAACAGGACACCGGCGTGCTCCACGGCGACGTGCTGCTGGCGTTTGCCGAGGCGGTCATCGGCACCGACCGCGGAGCCCTCGACGAGGTGCGCGCGGCGCTCGCCGATGCGCTCGGCGATGTCGCCGTGTCCGGTGCGGCGGCGGTCGCGGGCAACTTCTCCAAGAACGACCGCGTCGCCAACGCGATCGGTATTCCGATGGATGCGATGGTGTTCAAGAACACCGAGGACCTGCGCGAGGAGCTCGGCCTCAACGCTTACAGGTCGGCGGAGAACACCTTCCGGCACATGTAGGGAGGACGGCTCAAAACTCCCTCTCCTCCCCATGGGGAGGAGAGGGCCGGGGTGAGGTGGGGTTCGCCGATTTGTTGCGGATTCCCACCTCACCCGGCTCGCGGAGCCTGTCCTCGGGCCGACCGAAGGTCGGGCCCGGGGGCTCGCCACCCTCTCCTCCCCAATGGAGGAGAGGGTAGTAACTACCGCGCCCCCGAGACGTTCACCTTCGTGCCCGCGATGTAGGACGCCTCGTCCGACAGCAGGAACAGGATCGCGTTGGCGACCTCTTCGGCCTGGCCGGCGCGCTTCATGGGCAGGTTCGGGCCGACCGCCTCGACCCGGCCCTCGGGCTGGATCTCGGTGTCGATGACGCCGGGGCTGACCGCGTTCACGCGAATGCCCTCGGCCACGACCTCCTGCGCCATGCCCCAGTTCAGCGAATCGACCGCGCCCTTGGACGCCGCGTAGGGCACGTTCACGCCCGCGCCGCCCAGGTGCGAGGCCGCCGACGACAGGTGCACGATCGCGCCGCCCTGGCCGCCATGCTTGGTGGACATGCGCTTGATGGCCTCGCGCGAGCAGACAAGCGTCGCGGTGATGTTCAGGGTCCACAGCTCTTCCAGCGCGTCCCAGTCGTCCAGCTCGTCGACCCGGGCATACGGGCCGACGATCCCGGCGCTGTTCACCAGGTGGGTGACCGTGCCCAGCTCCTTGTCGGCGGTCTCGAACAGCCGGACGATATCGGCTTCCTTGGTGATATCGGCCTGCACCGCGATCGCCTTCGCGCCGGCCTTCTCGCAGGCGGCGACGACCTGGTCGGCGCGCTCCTTGTTGCCGGCGTAGTTCACACAGATGTTCTCGTAGCCGCGCTGGGCCGCACCGATGCAGGTGGCGGCGCCGAGGCCCCGGCTGCCGCCGGTGACGATCAGGACTCGTGACATGGAAATTCCCCCGGAATGCGTGTTCGCTTGTGTTGTGCCAATTGCATACCTGTTCGCCCGCCCGCGTTCAATCGCGCCCTTTGCGGACCGGCCCTGCGTGCGGCACACTTCCGGCACCAATTGATGAAAAGGGAAGTTTCCGATGGCTGGTGATGACGTAAAAACCTTCGACGTGGCGTTCGAATGCGATGCAACGGGCGTCGGCAAGATGCGCTGCGAAATGGACGTGCGCCTGATGGTGCCGGAGGTCATCGAGTGGGAGATGGCGTCGGACGAATACGGCTTCCACGGCGGCGACGGCACCGCGCCGCTGCCCATTGCCTACTTCATCGCCGGACTGACCAGCTGCCTGATGACCCAGATGCGCGCCTTCTCCAGGCGCCTGCGGATAGACATCGAGAACGCAAAGATCTCCTGCCGCTGCGAGTGGCAGGCGACCCAGCGCGGCCGCGAGCCGTATGAGAGCGCGCCCAAGAGCATCGCGATGGACATCTCCTTTGACACCGAGGCCCCGCTGGAGGACCGGCTCAAGCTGATCGACGCGGCCAAGAAGGGCTGCTTTATCGAGGCCATGCTCACGCCCCAGAACGAGATCAAACACCGCCTGAAGACCGAGGACGGCTGGGTGGACTGCTGAGCTGAGATACAAACCCTCTCCGCCATGGGGGGAGAGGGTGGCACGCGGACGCGTGCCGGGTGAGGTGGTTCGCATCGACGTAAGCGGTTACCCACCTCACCCCGACCCTCTCCTCCCCAAGGGAGGAGAGGGAGAATCTTGGCGACTTGCCCCTCTGCTCTCCGCCCGCGATAACGTTCGCAGCACATTTTCCGGAGAACCCGCCGTCATGCCCAAATTCGCCTCCTGCATCATGATGATGTTCACCGAGCATCCGCTCCCCGAGCGGGTCACCGCCGCCGCGGACGCCGGGTTTCCGGGCGTGGAAATCCAGCGGCCCTACGGCGAGGACCTGGACGACATCCGCAGGCGCCTGGACGCGGCGGGCGTCGAGTGCACCCTGCTCAACACGCCCTACGGCGAGACCGAGGCCACGAAGTTCGGCCGCGCCGCGATCCCGGGTGAGGAGGCGAACTTCCTCGCCGACCTCGACGACGCGATGACCCACGCCGAGGCGCTGGCCTGCACGCGCATCCACGTGATGTCGGGCACGGTGCCGGCGGGCGCGAACCCGGCGGACCATCGCGCGACCCTCGTCGCCAACATGCGCGAGGCCTCCGACCGGGCGGCGGAGAAGGGCATCACCCTGCACCTGGAGCCGCTCAACCACACCGACAATCCCGGCTATTTCCTCGTCGGCCAGGCGATGGGCCACGACATCGCCGACGAGATCGGCCGCGACAACGTGAAGGTCCAGTTCGACCTCTATCACACCCAGATGGCCGAGGGTTTCGTGTCCGACAGGATCGAGCGTTTCCTGGCGAAATCCGCCTACGTGCAGTTCGCCGGCGTGCCCGGCCGCCACGAGCCCGACGACGGCGAGATGAACTACCCGTTCCTGTTCGAGATGCTCGACAACGCCGGCTACGACGGCTGGGTCGGCGCGGAATACAAGCCGCGCGGCGGCACGCTGGAGGGGCTCGGCTGGGCGAAGGCGTACGGGATTGGTTGAGTCGCTACTCTTGCGAGGGTTTGTCCGGTTCGTTCAAAAGTCGCTGCTCATAGGTGTCAGCGACAAAAACTACAAACCCGACGGCGGCGGTCACCACCAACCGAGCGTGCCGGGGTTCTAGGCCACGATGGCCGCCTGACCTGCCATGTCCCGTGCCGTAGAGGTTTCTGAGCTCGTTTATTCCCCTTGTGATCGCTGAAAGATTGCTGAGCAGCACACGAATCGTCTCGGCACCCTTTGATGCGTCAGAAATATCATTGCGCGTAAGTTTTAGGGCCTTAACTGTTTGCCGGACCAAATCTGGAAAATCGGAATCATCTGGTCGTTCTCCATGAATTTTTTCAAGGAGCGACTTGCAGCAAGATTCGATCAAGTCTTTGGCTGTTCCGATTGCGAGATCTGGATCAGTTTCTACAGCCTGTTCCATCCGAACGATCTCCCGGTGCATCCATCCGGCCTCAAGAGCATCCGCAACGCGCCGCGCTTCTGATACGGGAGTAACAAATGAGGATTGTTTGCGCCCTTCGTATCTGGGGCGACCTGCGATCGACTCTACTTCGACGAGCCTCCAACCAGCTTTTTCGAGTTGTGCGTTGTAGTGCTGAGCAAGCTTTTTCGCTTCAACATTATCAGGCCTTACGACCGGATGAATCGTTTCTGCGAGAAAGCTTAGGAATTCCGAGTCAGAACATCCCAACAGATTGAATCTAGGATCGGTAAATATCCAGCCAAGCTCGAAGTCGTCGTTGTTTACCGTGTGTTGCCAAATATCACGTGCCGCACTGCTGTAACGTGGGTCGTGCGATGGCATGCTTTCCAAATCGAAAATGCGTTCAAGAAACTCGACGTCGTTGAGGCAACCGGACCAATAGATATTCTCGATCAGAAGCCCATCGAAAATGTTCTTCCGAATCTGACGGGAGATTTCGGGGGGTTCGTTGCTAAAGGCGTCGTTGGCCATCTATGCACGCATCCACTCTAGTGGACTAAATTGAGCGAGTGGTGCGTCTTCATAACTTACGCCTTGTCTCGCGCTTGAACCGAAGCCGTTCTTTCTCAGTCATTCGATCTGTGCCCTAGGTGAATAGTCGATGGCAGCATTCGACATTCTACTTATCCGGCGTCCACAGGATGTCGGTCGTCATCGAGCGCGGGTCGCGCATTTCCCATCTTCCGGCGTCGACGCGGGCGAGGAAGTCGCCGAGCGACTGGTTGAACAGCGCCGGTTCCTCCAGGTTGATCAGGTGGCCCGAGCGCGGGAGCATCACCAGCGCCGATGAGGCGATGTTCCGCTTCATGAACAGGCCGACATCGAGGCAGGGGTCGTCCTCGTCGCCGTTCATGATGAGCGTCGGCACGGTCAGGGCCTGCATGTCCTCCGCGAAGTCGTAGAGCGAGGGGCGTCCGCCCTGCACCGCGCGCATCGTGTTGGCCGAGCCCGTGGTCGAGTGGTCGGCGAGCTCCGCCGCGAAGGCTTCCCAGCCGCGCGGATCCTTGTTGGCGAACTGCACCCGGGTCGGGCCGATGGCGTAGATCTTCGAGAACTCGGCCATGGTGTCGGCCTCGATCCGCCCCGCGACCTCCTTCGTCTCCTCCGCGAACTGGGCGTGCACGTCCGGGTGGGCGCCATAGCCTGCGCCGGCGACGGTCAGGGACAGGGCGCGGTCGGGATAGCGGAAGCCGAAGTGCAGCGCCGCGAAGCCGCCCATCGAAAGCCCGACGATGTGGGCCTTGTCGATCTCCAGCGCGTCGAGCACGGCGAGGATGTCGTCCACCGCCCGGAACTGGCCGTACATGGAGACGTCCCCGGGCACGTCGGACGGCGGGTAGCCGCGCGCGTTGAAGGCGATGGCGCGGTAGTTCCGCGCGAAGAACCGCATCTGCGGTTCCCAACTGCGGATGTCGCCGCCGAACTCATGGGCGAACACGATAGGCGTGCCGCTGCCGGCCTCCTCGACCCAGAGCTTGACGCCGTCGTCCGTGGTGATGTGGGACATATCTTCTAACCCTTCCCGGAAAGTGCTTTGAGCAGCGCGTTCACGGCGTCGTCGTGTTCGTCGGTGTGGTGGGCCAGCGCCTGGAAGGCCGCGGCCATTTCCAGCACCGTCTCCAGGCGCGAATGTACGCCTTCGCGCAGCAGCTTCTTCGACATGCGCAGCGAGTGGCCCGGGTTGGCGGCGATCCTGCCGGCCAGGATATGCGCCTCGTCCATCAGGCTGTCATGGGGCACCACCCGTGAGACGAGGCCGCATTCCAGCGCCTCGGCGGCGTCGATCATGTCGCCGGTGAAGGTCATCTCGGCGGCCTTGGACATGCCGACCAGCTTGGGCAGCAGGAAGGCGCCGCCGTCGCCTGAGATGATGCCGAGCTTGGCGAAGCTCTCGGCGAAGCGCGCCTTCTCCGACGCGATGCGAATGTCGCACATGCAGGCGAGATCGCAGCCCGCGCCCACCGCCGCGCCGTTCACCGCCGCGATGGTCGGGACCTCGAGGTTGTAGAGGGTCAGCGGGATGTTGTGGATGTCGCGCTTGTAGTTGTTGCGGATCTGGTACGGGCCGCCCTCGGACAGGCCCTTGCGGTCGCGCATGTCCTTGACGTTGCCGCCCGCCGAGAAGGCGCTGCCCGCGCCGGTGAGGATCACGCATTTCACGCTGTCGTCGCGGTCGATCCGGTCGGTGGCGTCGAGGAAGGCCTCGTACTGCTTCTCGCCCGACAGCGGGTTGCGCGTCTCCGCGTGGTTCATGGTGAGCGTGACGACCGCGCCGTCCTGCTCGTAGATCAGAAAATCGCTCATGGGGCCTCCCCGGGGAAATGCTTTGTTGTTGTGGTGAACAGTAGCTGCCGTGTCGGTGGGGGAGAAGGGGTGTCGGCATTCATTCGGTCGTCATTGCCGGGCTTGACCCGGCAATCTCGAACGCCGGTGCCGGAGATGCCCGGATCAAGTCCGGGCATGACGAATTTTCGGGGATGGGCAGGTCGTTTCCGTCATCCTCGGTCGTCATCCCGGCGAAGGCCGGGGTCCATAAGCTTCGCCTCCTCGCAGGTGAATCCGCTACACTGGCACCGTACCGGGGGAGACGATTGGACCAACTCCAGTTCCAGCCATGCGACCTGCCGCCCGCCGCCGAGGCGCTGCGGGCCGAGGTGCGCGCGTTCCTGGCCGAGGAAGTCGCGGAATACCCGCCGGCCGAACGCGCCCGCTCCTGGGCGGGGTTCGACGCCAGCTTCTCGCGCAAACTGGG
Organism: Alphaproteobacteria bacterium; assembly: GCA_965222215.1. GTDB lineage: Bacteria > Pseudomonadota > Alphaproteobacteria > UBA6615 > UBA6615 > JABJAG01. Next base: position 918,896 of record OZ244931.1, read on the forward strand.
CGCGCGAGGCTGGCTCGGGATGACGTGGCCCGAGCCCTGGGGGCGCAACGCCAGCGCGCTGGAGCGCTACGTGGTGGTCGAGGAGCTGCTGGCGGCGGGCGCGCCCGTGGCGGCCCACTGGATCGCCGAGCGCCAGTCCGGCCCGCTGCTGCTGCGCTTCGGCACCGACGAACAGCGGACACGCATCCTGCCGGGCATCGCGGCGGGCGAGACCTACTTCTGCATTGGCATGAGCGAGCCGGATTCCGGCTCCGACCTGGCGTCGATCTGGTCCCATGCGAAGCGGACCAGCGTGAACGGTGAATCCGGCTGGATCGCCAACGGCCGCAAGGTCTGGACGACGTATGCCCAGCACGCCCACTGGATGATCGCATTGCTTCGAACCGGCGACAGCGAGGACCGGCACGGCGGGATGAGCCAGTTCCTCGTCGACCTGTCGGCGCCGGGCGTCACGGTGCGGCCGATCCGCAACATGATCGGCGACGAGGAGTTCAACGAGGTCACCTTCGACGACGTGTATCTGCCCGACGGCGCGCTGATCGGCGCGGAGGGCGAGGGATGGCGGCAGGTGACGGCGGAACTCGCCTTCGAGCGCAGCGGGCCGGACCGGTTCCTGAGCGCCTTCGCCCTGCTGGTCGAGCTGGTGCGCCTGTGCGAGGGCCTCGCGGCGGATTCCGGCGCCTACGCTCAGCTCGGACGGCTCTACGCGCACCTGGCGACCCTGCGCGCCATGTCGATCTCGGTCGCGGCCCGCCTCGACGCGGGCGAGGAACCGGCGCTGGAGGCCGCCGTGGTCAAGGATCTCGGTGTGGCGTTCGAGCAGGAAATTCCCGAAATCGCGCAGCAGATCCTCGGCGTCGCGCCCCGCCTCGACGGTGGCAGCGACCTCGAAAAGGCGCTCGCCTATGTCCAGCAGGCGTGCGTGTCCTTCTCCCTGCGCGGCGGCACCACGGAAATCATGCGCGGCGTCATCGCCCGCGGGCTGGGGCTGCGGTGACGTTCGCGCGAACCCCACCTCACCCGGTTCGCTACGCTCACCACCCTCTCCTCCCGGGAGGAGAGGGTCGCCGCAGTCCAACATCTCCCTCTCCTCACCATGGGGGAGGAGAGGGTCGGGGTGAGGTGGGGGTCGCGCGACGATGACCATGGAACGCACCCTCATCGCCGAGACGGCGGCGCGCCTGTTCGCCGCCCACGAGGACGACGCGTTCGCGGCGGCGGACGCCGGCGAATGGCCGGCCGCGCTGTGGGACGCCATCGTCGAGAACGGCCTCGACCGGGTGCTGGTGCCCGAGGCGCAGGGCGGGTTCGGGGGCGGCTGGGAGGACGCCTGCGAGATCCTGCTGGCCGCCGGGCGTCACGCTGCGCCGGTGCCGCTGGCGGACACAATCGCGGCGAGCAGCCTACTGGCCCGGTCGGGGCTCGATATACCGGAGGGTATTCTGACCCTGGCCGACGGGGATTCCGTGTCCGTCGCCGGCGGGCGCGTGACCGGCACGCTGCTGCGCGTGCCATGGGGGAGCTCGGCCACGCGCGTGGTGGCGCAGGCGGTGGACGACGACCCTGACATGATCGCCGTGTTTTCCCCGGTCGGCGGGAAGGCGGCGGCGGACCGGAATATCGGCCGCGACCCGCGCGACAGCCTGATGATCGACGCGCTGGACGCGGAGACGGGCTCCGGCGGGTCGGTGATGGCCGCCGGTGCTCTCGTGCGGGCGGCTCAGATGGCCGGCGCCGTCGCGTGTGTCCTCGACATGACGGTCGTCTACGCCAACGAACGCAGCCAGTTCGGGCGGCCCATCGGAAAGTTCCAGGCGATCCAGCAGCAGCTCGCCTCGCTTGCCGGGGAAGCCGCGGCGGCGGACATGGCCGTTCGCATGGCCTGCCGGGCACTGGACCGGGGGACGGACGGATTTATCGAGGTTGCGACAGCCAAGATCCGCGCCGGCGAGGCGGCAGGCAGGGCCGCGGCCATCGCCCACCAGGTCCATGGCGCCATCGGCTTCACCGACGAACACCGCCTGCACCACTTCACGCGCCGTCTCTGGTCATGGCGGGCGGAGTTCGGCACGGAAAGCGTCTGGGCCGGACACGTCGGCCGCTTGGTGGCGGCGCGTGGAGCGGATAGTCTCTGGCCCGGACTGACCGGGGGGAATGCATGAAGTTCGTGAGTTTTCGCGATGGCGCGCGCGACACTTGGGGGGTTGTCGTCCCGGGTGACGGGGGTGACGGCGTGATCGACCTCGGCAGGCGCGGGCCCCATGCCAGCCTGAAGGATGCGCTCGCGTCGGGTGACCTGATGGAAATCGGCGCGGCTGCGGCTGCCGAAACGCCGGAGATCGCGTTGGCCGGGCTGGCGTTCCTGCCGCTCGTCCCGGACCCCGCCCATGTGTTCTGCGCGGGCAGGAATTACAGGGACCATGTCGAGGAGATGGGGTTCGAGATGCCCGAGCATCTGAGCCTGTTCCTCAAGGCGAACAGCACGCTGGTCGGCCATAAAGGCCGGATGATCCGGCCGAAGGTCTCCGAATGCCTCGATTTCGAGGGCGAGCTGTGCGCCGTGATCGGCCGGGAGACGCGCAACGTGTCGGAAGCCGAGGCCCTCGACCATGTCGCGGGCTACACCATCCTGGTCGACGGCAGCGTGCGAGATATCCAGAAACACTCGGTGACGGCGGGCAAGAACTTCATCGGCTCGGGCCCGCTCGGCCCGGTGATGACCACGGCGGACGAAATTCCCGATCCGTCGAAGCTGCACATCACCACGCGGCTGAACGGCGATATCGTCCAGGATGCGGGAACCGATTTGCTGATCTTCGATATTCCGTACATCATCTCGTATCTGTCACGGATCACGCCACTGCAGCCCGGCGACATCATCGCGACGGGCTCGCCGGAAGGGTCCGGCGCAGGCCGGACGCCGCCGCTCTGGATGAAGGACGGGGACCGGCTGGAGGTCGAGATTTCAAAGATTGGGACACTGTCCGTCGACGTCGTCGACGAGAGCTGAGGAGGACACATCATGACGATCCAACGTGTCGAGAAACTGATCTACGGCGTCGAGGATATGGACGCCGGCACCCGCTACTACCGGGACTGGGGCGTGAACGAGGTCGAGAGCGGCGCCGAACGCGCTGTATTCCGCACCCGGGCGAACCAGCTAATCGAGCTGCGCCCGGCGGAGGACCCGTCGCTGCCGCCGACGCCGGACCCGGCGAAGTCGACCCTGCGCGCTGCGGTATGGGGCGTGGCGGACGAGGCCGGCCTGAAGGAGCTCGGCGATGCGGTCAGCCGGGATCGTGACGTCCGCGAGGGCGAGGACGGCACGCTCTGGTTCGCGGACGAGAGCGGCAACGCGCTGGGCCTCGCCGTGGCGGACCCGACCGACGCGAACGTCGAGGTGGTGCCGATGAACGTCAACACGACCGAACCGCGGATGAACGATTTCATCGATCCGAAGGCCCAGGCGAACCCGATCCGCATCGGCCATGTGGTCTACGGCATCGAGATGGCCAACCGGGAGAAGGCCGTGTCCTTCTATCTCGACCGGCTTGGTTTCCGCCTGTCGGACAGCACCAAGACCGGCGGTGACTTCATGCGCTGCGCCGGCAGCCACGACCACCACAACCTTTTCCTCATCAGCCGCGCCGACCGTAACTATTTCGACCATGCCTCGTTCGAGGTCGAGAGTTTCGACATGGTGATGATGGGCGGCAAGTTCATGAAGGACACCGGCTGGGAGGCGGAAACCGCGCCGGGCCGGCATATCCTCGGCTCCAACTATTACTGGTATTTCCGCAACCCGTCGGGTGGCAACACAGAGTATTTCGCCGACATGGACCGCATGGACGACGACTGGGAGCCCCGCATCTGGGACGAAAGCCCCGGTTTCTCTATCTGGGCGCTCGACGACGCGACCATGCTGTAGGCATTGCACACCTCTTGTCGCCCCTGCGAAGGCAGAGGCCCATTGACGCCGATGCGCGACCGGGCAACCGCCTGAGACAATGAATGCCTGCCTTCGCAGGCATGACGATGGAGCGCGAAATTACCCCAACTCCGCCAGCACCGCTGCCATCGCATCCAGGTGGGCGGCGCCGAAGGTGCGGCAGCGCTCGGGCGACCAGCCGAAAGTGGCGTCGGGGCGGTCGGCGTTGTCCTTGAACGGCATCTCCAGGGTCAGTGCCAGGCAGCCAAACTCCTCTGCCACCCAGTTCGAGCACAGGGTCATGTTGCCCTTGCCTGGCTTGGCGTCCGGGTAGCCGTACTTCGTCTGGAAGTCCGGCGACGCGGCCAGCAGCGCGCTGGAGAACACCTGCTGGAGCTGTTTCTGGGTCTCCGACAGGGACGGGATGCCCATCATTCCGGCGAGGAAGTTGTACGGCAGGGCCTCGTCGCCATGGACGTCGAGGCAGAAGTCGACGCCCGTGGCCTGCATCCGCTCGCGCACGAGGAAGACCTCCGGGCTACGGTCCATGGCCGGTTCCGACCATTCGCGATTCAGGTTCGCCCCGCACGCATTGGTGCGCAGGTGGCCGCGCCGCGAGCCGTCCGGGTTCATGTTCGGCACGATGTGGAACGTCGCCTGCTCGCGCATCGCCCGCGCCGTGCGGTCGGCGGGGTCGAGCAGGCGGGCGAGGAAACCCTCCATCCACCACTCGGCCATGCTCTCGCCGGGGTGCTGGCGGGCAATCGCCCAGAAATTGCGCGTCCCACCCTCAACCCGCAGCAGGTCCATCGGCTGGCCGTCGAGGGTCTCGCCCAGCACCTCCAGCGACACGCCGTCGGCCTGCTGCGCGCGGGCGACCAGGTCGGCGTGCTGTTCCATGGTGTAGGGCGCGAAGTAGGCGTACCAGGTCGCGTCGGTGGCGGGCGTGTGGGAGATGGTCAGCACACCGCTCTCGTAAGCCGTCGGCACCCGGAACCACGTCTTGCGGTCCGTCGAGGCCACCGCCTGGTAGCCCTCCCATCCCTTGGGATAGGACGCACCGCGCGCGTTCGTGATCTTCAGTTTGCAGGGCGTGTCCTTTGCGCCGGTCAGGCGGAAGTGGAACCACATGTAGAAATCGGACTGGCTGTCCTTCGCGATCTCGAGCCGGATGTCCGAGGGATCGTCGGCGGCGAGGCAGACGATGTTGCCGCTGTCGAAGTTGCTGGAAACGTGAAGGGGCATGGGATGAGAGCCTCGTAACGGATCGAAAAGTCCTGATCGTCGTCCCTGCGCAGGCAGGGACCCATTAACGCCGATACACGACCAGGCGAGCGCCTGTGTCAATGGACCCCTGCCTTCGCAGGGGTGACGACTGAGGGGTGAATGCCTACGGAATAACCCGGCGGTCGCGCAGCTTCTGGAGCTGGCGGGTGATCGTCGCCTGTGTATCCCACAAATCGGTCCACCCGGCGCTGACGATTTTTGTCAGGCTGGAGACCTGGTCCATGTCGTTGCCGAGCGCCATGTCGAGATAGCCCCAGTTGACGACTTCGTCCAGCCGATAGGGCGCAAGGCCGTGCTCGGCGACCATGGCGTCCCATACGGCCGATTTGCCGGACATCACGTCAGAAATCGCGACCGGCGCGGGGTCGGCGACCTCCATCTCGAAGAAATCGGCGATCACCGGCCAGACATGCTCCCAGCGGAACAGGTCGCCGTTGGTGATGTTGAAGGCGTTGTCGGCCGCCGCCGGTGTGGTGGCCGCCCACTCCATGGCACGGGCCAGCAGGTCGGCGTCGATCAGCTGGTACAGACGGCCGTAGAAGCCCGGATTTCCCGGCCAGGCGAGAGGACGGCCTTCGGCCTTCGAGATCGCGGCATAGCAGGCGATCCCGGTGAGCAGGTTCATGGCGCTGCCGGTGGAAAAGCCCCAGACGCCGTGGGGGCGCATGGTCGACCAGCTCCAGGCCTTTCCGGTGCGCCGTGCCTCCAGCCAGTCCTGCTGGGCGTGATAGAAGTGCCGAACGGGCGGGCGCGGGTCGTTTTCCCGCGCCGGGGTCCGGTATTTGCCAAGGAACGTGCCGTACCACTTGGCGCCGTGCATCAGCTGCACGTGCTGCAGGTTCGTCGCCGCCGGCTCCAGCGCATCCATCAGGTTCGCCAGCATGGCGACGTTCGGCGCGATCTCGTCGGCGACATCCGGGCGCGGCGTGTAGGCGGTGAAGAACAGGTGGGTGACATCGGCCAGTTCGCCCAGTTTTGCCCGGCAGTCCGCCGGGTCCGACAGGTCCACGGACAGGAACGTCGCCCCGGTCTCGAAATCCGGCGCGCGACGCGACAGCGCGACCACGGACCAGTCCGGGTCCCGGTCGAGATGCTCGACCAGCGCACGGCCGGTGACGCCGAGCGCACCGGCAATCAGGGCTTTACGTTGCGGCATCGACCTGTGACCTCGTCTGGGGCGCGATGGATACCCGGATCAAGTCCGGGCATGACGGTTTCAATCACGTCATGGCCGGGCTTGATCCGGCCATCTCACCTGGGTGGATGAAGTCTACGTATTTTGCCTCGGCGTATCTCAAAAAGCCCGGAAATGCGCGAATCTGCGCTGTTGATATATCAAAAGAATATCTTTAATGTTTCAGATGTTCGAAACACCCGCGCCGGAGACCGACATGGTCGAGAGCCAGTCCGAACAGGCCTACGCGAAGCTCGAGGAGCTGATCGTCACCCTGCAGATCGCGCCCGGATCGACGATTTCGGAATCGGAGTTCTGCGAGCGCATCGGCTTCGGCCGCACCCCCGTGCGCGAGGCCCTGCAGCGCCTCGCCCGCCAGCAGCTGGTCAAGATCCTGCCGCGCCGTGGCATGGTCGTGACCGAGATCAACGCCGAGACCCAGCTCTACCTGCTGGAGCTGCGCCGCGAACTGGAGGGCTTCATGGTCCGCATGGCCGCCCGGCGCCGGTCGCAGGAGGAGGCGCACCGCTTCAGCGAGATCGCCAGCGACATGGAGCGCGCCGCGGTCGAGGGCGACGAGGACGGTTTCATGGCCCTCGACAAGGAATTCAATGCCCTCGTCGGCGAGGCCTGCGGCAACCCGTTCGCGCGCGATTCCATGGACCGGTGGAACGCGCTGTCGCGCCGCTTCTGGTTCCGCCACCACCGCCAGGTGGGCGACCTGGAGCGTATGGCGACCCTGCATGCGGAGGTCGCCTGGGCGATCGGCGCCGGCGACGAACGGGCCGCGGAAATCGCCAACGAGGCCCTCATAGGCTACCTCTCGGGCTTCACCCGCGCGACCCTGGAAACCGTGAGCAGCTAGGGCCTCAATCAGAATATCAATGATCTATCAGAGAAGACGACGGAGAGCAGGATGAGCGGTAAAACCTTGAAATACTGGGGCTGGGGCTACGCGGATGCGGGCCTCGACGCCGACCAGACCAAGTCCCTGATGGCCACGTTCAAGGACGGGTTCGGCATCGAGCCGACCCGCGACGGCGCGTTCCCAACGATGGACGAGATCGAGCTGCCCGCGCCGAAGATCGAGGCACCGGCGAACCTCGCGGATATCTGCACCACCGACAAGCATGACAGGGTGGTCCACGCCTTCGGCCAGTCCCAGCCGGATTCGATCCGCCTCTACGACCGGGACCTGGATCACGCCCCCGACGTGATCGCCTATCCCGAGAACGAGCAGCACATCGCCGACATCTACGAATGGGCCGACACCGCCGGCGCGGCCGTCATCCCCTGGGGCGGCGGCTCGTCGGTCGTCGGCGGTGTCACCAGCGACGTCGGGGAACGTTTCAACGGCACCATCTCGGTCGACATGGGCAGGATGAACAAGGTGCTGGAGGTCGACGCGGTCTCCCGCGCCGCGCGCATCCAGGGCGGGGCGCTGGGCCCGGAACTGGAGGCCCAGCTCAAGCCCCACGGCCTGACCCTGCGGCACTTCCCCCAAAGCTTCCAGCACTCGACCTTCGGCGGCTGGGTCGCCACCCGCTCGGGCGGCCATTTCGCGACGCTCTACACCCATATCGACGACCTGGTGGAGGCAACCACCACGGTGACGCCGGCGGGTGATATCGTCTCGCGCCGCCTGCCAGGTTCGGGCGCGGGGCCGAGCCCCGACCGCTTCGTCGCCATGGGCAGCGAGGGCGCGCTGGGCATCATCACCGAGGGCTGGGCGCGCCTGCAGGGCCGGCCGACCTTCAAGGCGACGGCGGGCTTCCGCTTCACCGACTTCTTCGACGCCGCGCGCGCCGTGCGCGCCGTCTCCCAGGCCGGGCTGTTCCCGGCCAACGTCCGCATCGTCGACGGCACGGAGCTGAAAGTGAACGGCGCGGGCGACGGGTCCTTCACGCTGATGGTGGTCTCGTTCGAGAGCGCCGACCACCCGGTCGACGCCTGGATGGCGCGGGCCGAGGAATGCTGCCTCGACAACGGCGGCACGGTGGACGTGGACTGGCGCGACAACCCCGACGCCCACCTGCAGGGCGCGGTGGGCGCGTGGCGCACCGCCTTCATCCGCATGCCGTACAACCGGGAGCAGCTCACCCCGCGCGGCATTATCTCCGATACTTTCGAGACGGCGATCACCTGGGACCGTTTCGAGGAATTCTATCAGGCTATAAAGGCCGCGACCCAGGCCGCGATGAAGGACGCGACGGGCCACGAAGGCGCGGTCTCCTGCCGCTTCTCCCACGCCTACCCGGACGGCCCGGCGCCGTATTTCGCGTTCCACTGCCCGGGCGACCCGAATGGCGGGATGCTGGAACAGTGGCAGGCGATCAAGACCGCCGCGTCAGACGCGCTGATCGCCAACGGCGGCACCATCACCCACCATCACGCGGTCGGGCGCGACCACCAGAAATGGTACGAACAGCAGCGCCCGGCCCTGTTCGGCGACGTGCTGACAGATGCGAAGAAACGCCTGGACCCGAAGGGGATGCTCAACCCGGGGGTGATTGTGGGGTAGGGGGTGTTGCTTTCACCTGCACTAGAAAAAGATAGGAGTATCTTTCCCTGATAACATTTTGTTTGTGCGCCAATCGTTCTTGCGAATCGGATGGCTCACTGACGTAGTGTCAGAAAAATACCCAGGAAGACTGCAATGATGACCGAATTTGGGCTTCTACTCAGAAAAGCGGGTTACACCGTACCGGAAGCCGCAATTCACCTAGGGTATTCTGAGGGTCACATATATCGCTGGATACGTGGCGACGAAACGCCTCGAGAAAGCGTCACGAGACTATTGCAGATGGAAATCGATGGGTATTCATCCGCAGCATCGCTTGGCGAGTACACCTTTATTGATCTGTTCGCGGGTATTGGGGGGCTCCGGAAAGCAATGGAGAGCGCCGGTGGTCGCTGTGTATTCACGTCTGAGTGGGACAAATTTGCTCAGCAGACTTATCTCGCCAACTTCCCGGACAATCGACCAATCGCAGGCGATATCCGCGAGATTGATGCTGAAGATATTCCGGAACATGACGTCCTCGTAGCCGGATTTCCTTGCCAACCATTTTCAATTGCCGGCGTGTCAAAGAAGAATGCACTAGGACGCCTTCACGGATTCGAAGATGAGACGCAAGGTACGCTCTTCTTTGAGGTTCTGCGTATCCTTCTCCACCACAGACCGGCGGCTTTCCTGCTGGAGAATGTAAAAAACCTAAGAAGCCATGACAAAGGGCGCACGTTCGCTGTCATTAGGAGAAAGCTCGAAGATGAGTTGGGATATACGCTGCGGACTCGGATTATCGATGCGGGGCATTTCGTACCGCAGCATCGCGAGCGCATCGTCATTGTCGGATTTAGAGAACCCACCGGATTCACATTTGACGATCTTGAATTGCCACCACTTGGTATGCGGACAATGCGTGACGTCCTTCATCCTGAGGATGGGTCAGAGGAGCCAGAAAGTCATTTCACGTTTGGCCCCAATGCAAGAGTGAGTGACAAGTACACATTGTCGAACAAACTCTGGCAGTACCTTAAGGACTATTCTGCCAAACATAAGGCGAAGGGTAATGGCTTCGGGTATGGAATGGTGACGGAGGAAAGTGTCGCGCGAACGCTATCTGCAAGATACTACAAAGACGGATCAGAAATCTTAGTGAGTCGTGGCGAAGGGCAAAATCCACGCCGCCTTACACCTCGCGAATGTGCCCGACTTATGGGTTATCCGGATGAGTTTCGTATCCGGGTATCGGACACTCAGGCATACAAGCAGTTTGGTAATTCGGTTGCTGTCCCAGCTTTTGCCGAGGTTGCTCGGATTATGCGGCCGCATATACACGCACAGATCAAGTATCAGACAGAGGCCGCAAGGAAAGTTGGCTGATGTACATGATAGGGTGACTCGCAGCCGCAATATGGCGGCGATTAAGGCTGCAGACACGAAACCCGAGATGATAATCCGTCGGTACCTTCACGCGCGCGGTTATCGATTCCGACTGCATGACAATAAGCTTCCGGGCCGCCCCGATATTGTTCTGCGGAAACACCATTCTGTGATTTTTGTGAACGGTTGTTTCTGGCACGGTCACGACTGTCCGCTGTTCAAGTGGCCGAAAACACGCGAAAATTTCTGGCGAGAGAAGATTGGAAACAATGTCGCGCGGGATCAGAAAAATCACGCTGTTCTTCACCAGGTCGGCTGGCGCGTGGGCGTAGTTTGGGAGTGCGCAATCAAAGGACGCGGTCGTCGGCCGGTTCCAGAGGTTATTGATCGCATTTCTGACTGGCTTCAGTCAGGAGCTGGAGATTTTTCGATCACCGGCAGCAATAAACTAGGTATTCGGGTGGAATAGCTAGATGAAGTTTGGAGCCCTATCAGATTTGTTCGATGGTGCGGGTGCCAAGTATCTGAGCGCTGTCGAGGTCAATCCCCAGAGTTCCAATCAGCATGAGTTTCAGGGTGTTGCCAGCTTCAGGGAATTCTTGGGAACACCGTCCGAAAAGCAGACTTATGACGCCGTTTTCTACTGGCTTGAGGATGCTGAAGATACTGAACCGTTTAGCCTGCCGTCGTTCTGCACTTGGAGCGATGTAAGGCGTGATCAGGCACATCGAAGTCCGGAATTTCATCTTTATTATGGTGCTGATTCTGATTCCGTGGTCCACCGAGCGAAAGCGGGTGATCAGCTTGTGATCGCGCGAAAAAAGGACGGCTCGTTGCTGGTTATTCTTAGTCCAGCTGACTCAACGTCCAGCCAGCAAATGCTGTGGCTTTTCGGACTCGACCTCGCTGCAAAGCAGGCCGATGCCCGCCAAATTACCGACGACAGTATGACACTGAGCTTTGCTGCCCGCACGATCCTTGAGGACATCGGTGTTCCCGTCGATGATCCGGAACCCGACGCACTGAACCTCTTAATTGACCAATTTGGATATGTCTTCCCAACAACAGCGGCGATGTCTGCCTTTGCCAGAGATACATTTCAGGGCGTGGATGCTCGATCTGAACCTGACAGAACTCTGGTGGCGTGGATGGAGCATGAAGAAACCCTGTTCCGTCACATGGAAAGGGAGATCGTCGCCAAGCGTTTGAAGGATGGTTTCTTCCAAGATGAGATAGCTGATGTGGACGGTTTCCTGAAATTCTCGCTCAGCGTGCAGAACCGTCGGAAATCGCGAGCGGGTTGGGCCTTCGGGCACCATGTAGAAGCGATCCTGAAGGCGCACGGTCTCCAATACACCCGTGAAGCCACAACCGAGAAACGAAATGCTGCGGACTTTCTATTTCCCGGGGAAGATGAGTATGCGGATGCCAAGTATCCAAGCGCCAGACTGACAATGCTGGCAGTAAAAACGAGTTGTAAGGATAGGTGGCGCCAAGTGTTGGCAGAGGCTAACCGAATTCACACCAAGCACCTGCTAACGCTTGAACCAGCGATTTCCCGACTTCAGACTGATGAGATGCAGGGCCAGAACCTTCAACTCGTGCTGCCGGTGCAACTACATGAAACCTACTATCCTGATCAGCAAATTTGGCTCATGAGTGTCAGTGAATTCGTACAAGCGGTACGCGCGATTCAAGAAAAGGAATTTTGATGCTCGCCGTCGACATCCGGCACTAACTGAGGAACGCGGTACGTGGACAACCACATCGGGACATGGGCCCTCGTTCGGGTCGAAGCCGTCGATGCGGAGGGTAACCCGGTCAGTCCGGCGCCCTTTGGCGACGGCAATTTCATCGGCCGCGTCGTGCTCACGGCCGACCGCCTTTCGTCCACGATCACCGACGCGCGGCCGGTCCTTCCCGACGGCGAGGAGCGTGAATACTCCTGCTACACCGGCCTCTATACTTTCGACGGCAAAACGCTGGTCACGAAAGTGGATCAAAGCTCCGACCCGGCGCGCAGGGGCACGGAGCAGGTGCGCGATGTGACCTTCGAGGGCGACCTGATGGTCCTGCGCCCGCCGCTGCAGCCCTACGGCAACAAGCCGGCCGAGCAGCGCACGCTCTGGTGGAAGAAAATTTCCGACGTCTGAGTTCCAATTGTATCGTCATGCCCGGACGTGATCCGGGCATCTGTTCACGGACCGAGGCGAGATACGCGGGTCAAGCCCGCGTATGACGAGTTGGGGAATTTGACCTTCCGCAGACTCCCAATTCCTGCCTCCACAAGGCAAACTCCGGCCCTCACTTTTTGGCGTCACAACCTGTCGGCCTTCCCATGCCCACCCCCATCCATCTCAATCTGTTCATTCAGTCGCGCGGGCATCATGAGACCGCGTGGGACCATCCCGGCGCTGATCCGCGCTCGCTGATGGACATCTCCTACTACGCCGACCTGGCGAAGCAGGCCGAGGCGGCGAAGTTTGATTCGATCTTCTTCGCCGACGTGCTGATGATGACCAACGACGCCATGGAGTCCGGCCGCTTCTGGCCCGACCCGGTCATCATGCTCGCCGCGCTGGCCATGGAAACCGAACGGATCGGGCTGATCGCCACGGGTTCGTGCACCTATTCCGAGCCCTACAACCTGGCGCGCCAGTTCGCCTCCATCGACCATATCTCCGGAGGTCGCGCGGCGTGGAACATCGTCACCACCTGGGTCGAGGCTGTCGCCGCCAACTACGGGCGCGAGCACACGGCCCACGGCGACCGCTACGAGATGGGCGAGGAGTTCGTCGCGTCAGTGAAGGATTTGTGGGACAGCTGGGCCGACGACGCGCTTGTCGACGACCGGAGTGGGGGAGGGGTCTGCGGTAATCTCGACCGGATCACGCCGATCGATTTCCAGGGCGAGTACTACCAGGTGAAAGGTCCGCTGAATGTGCCCCGCTCGCCCCAGGGCCGCCCGGTGCTGGTGCAGGCCGGCGCGTCCGACCGCGGGCGCGACTTCGCGGCCAAGCACGCCGAGGCGATCTTCACCGCGCACCTGGAAAAGGAAACCGCCCAGGAGTTCTACCGCGACATCAAGAAGCGCGCGGCCGGCTTCGGCCGCAACGCCGACCAGGTCGTCGTCCTGCCGGGGCTGAACCCGGTCATCGGCGGCACCGAGGAGGAGGCGCACCGGAACCTCATGGAGTTGAACGCCCGGACGGACCCGGAGGTGGGCCGCCGCACGCTTTCCCAGAGGTTTTCGGGCCATGACTTCGACCATATCGATCTCGACGAACCGCTGAAGGTCTCGGACTTTCCCGATCCGGAATCGCTGGAGACCATGAAGTCCCGCGCGGCGCTGATCGTGCGGATCGTCGGCAACGAGGGGCTAACGATGCGCGAGCTGCTCGCGCGCTTCGCCGGCGGGCGCGGCCACTACACCACGGCGGGCACGCCCGAGCAGATCGCCGACCTTATCCAGGACTGGTGCGACCCGGATAGCGCCGGCGGCCCGGCGGCCGACGGCTTCAACTACATGCCGCCGGTGATCCCCGAGCTGATGAACCCGTTCATCGACGAGGTGATGCCCATCCTGAAAAAGCGCGGCCTGTTCCGCACCGAGTACGAGGGCGAGACCCTGCGCGAGAACCTCGGGCTGGACCGCCCGAAAAGCCGGTTCTTCCCGGACTGACGCTGCCGCGCTCGTTCGTCATGCCCGGGCTCGACCCGGGCATCCCGTGCACCGAGCCGGAGATGGCGGGATCAAGTCCGGCCATGACGGAAGCGGGGATTGTCCGACTTTGAGACACGATTAATCGTCGCCCCTGCGAAAGCAGGGGCCCATTGACTCAGGCAGTTGCCCGGTCGGGCCTCGGCGATAATGGATCCCTGCCTGCGCAGGGATGACGGGTTTAAGTGTCCTGGGTATCTCACACCCTCGGTCGTCGCCCCTGCGAAAGCAGGGGCCCATTGACTCAGGCAGTTGTCAGGTCGGGCCTCCGCGATAATGGATCCCTGCCTGCGCAGGGATGACGAATATTGGGATCCCGAACGCCTGACACCCCTAGCCCTTCTGAAGGCAGGGGCCCATTGACTCAGGCGGTTGCCCGGCCGGGCTTCGGCGCTAGTGGACCCCTGCTTTCGCAGGGATGACGGACTGAAGGAGCGCGCGGTTGTTCCCGGCAACCTCCGGCGCTTATGCTCGTTATCAACTCAGGAACACATCCCAAACGGGGACGGAGAACCATGAAACTCAGCGACAGCAAGCTTTTCCGCCAGCAGTGCTACGTCAACGGCGAATGGGCCGACGCGGACAGCGGCGAGACCATCGAGGTCACCAACCCGGCCGACGGGTCAGTGATCGGGACCATCCCGAAGATGGGCGCCACCGAGACCCGCCGCGCCATTGAGGCCGCCGAGGAAGCCCAGAAGGAATGGCGCAAGCTGACTGGCAAGGAACGCGCCGCGATCCTGCGCAAGTGGCACGACCTGATGATGGAGCACCAGGAGGACCTCGCCGTCCTGATGACCACGGAGCAGGGCAAGCCGCTGGCGGAATCGCGCGGGGAGATCGCCTACGCCGCCTCGTTCATCGAGTGGTTCGCCGAGGAAGGCAAGCGCATCTACGGCGACACCATCCCCGGCCACACCCGCGACACCCGGATCGTGGTGATGAAGGAACCCATCGGCGTGACGGCCGCGATCACGCCGTGGAACTTCCCGGCCGCGATGATCACCCGCAAGGCCGGCCCGGCACTCGCCGCCGGCTGCTCGATGGTGGTGAAGCCCGCGACGTCGACGCCCTACTCGGCGCTGGCGATGGCCGAGCTGGCCGAGCGCGCGGGCGTGCCGGCGGGTATTCTGTCGGTTGTCACCGGCTCGTCGTCGGAGATCGGCGGCGAGATCACGTCGAACCCCATCGTGCGCAAGCTGACCTTCACCGGCTCGACCGAGGTCGGCCGCGAGCTGATGAAGCAGAGCGCGGAGAACATCAAGAAGGTCTCCATGGAACTGGGCGGTAACGCGCCGTTCCTCGTCTTCGACGACGCCGATCTCGACGCGGCGGTCGAGGGCGCGATGGCATCCAAGTACCGCAACACCGGCCAGACCTGCGTCTGCGCCAACCGTATCCTGGTGCAGGACGGCGTCTACGACGCGTTCACCGAGAAGCTGGCCGCGGCCGTGAAGAAGCTTAACGTCGGCAACGGCCTCGACGAGGACAACAACCAGGGCCCGCTGATCGACATGGCCGCGGTCGAGAAGGTCGAGGAACATATCGCCGACGCTGTTGCCAAAGGTGCCAGGGTCGCTGTCGGCGGCGAGCGCCATGAGCTGGGCGGCACCTTCTTCCAGCCGACCGTGCTGGTGGACGTGACGCCGACCATGGCCGTCAC
The DNA here is from genome assembly GCA_965222215.1 of Alphaproteobacteria bacterium. Lineage (GTDB taxonomy): Bacteria > Pseudomonadota > Alphaproteobacteria > UBA6615 > UBA6615 > JABJAG01. Next base: position 934,555 of record OZ244931.1, read on the forward strand.
CCGCGAGGAAACGTTCGGCCCGCTGGCGCCGCTGTTCCGCTTTGGCAGCGACGAGGAAGGCATCGCCATGGCGAACGACACCGAGTTCGGCCTGGCCGCGTATTTCTATGCGGGCGACCTGCGCCGGGTGTGGAAGGTTTCCGAAGGCCTCGAATCCGGCATCGTCGGCGTGAACACCGGCCTGATCTCCACCGAGGTCGCCCCCTTCGGCGGCGTCAAGGAATCCGGCGTCGGCCGCGAAGGCTCGAAGTACGGCATCGACGACTACATCGAGATCAAATACGTCTGCCTCGGCGGCATGGCTTAGCCAGCTAGTCGGCGCGGTGATCCGGCCATCTCCGCTTGACTGAGCCCTCGCCCTGAGCCTGACGAAGGGGGAGGGCGATATCCTCGTACTTCGACAAGCTCAGCATGAGGATATCGCGAGACGCCCGGGTCAAGGCCGGGCATGACGACTTTAGACATCATGGATCTCGGTCGTCGCCCCTGCGAAGGCAGGGGCCCATTAACTCAGGCTGTTGCCTGGTTGGGCAACGGCGTAAATGGATGCCTGCCTGCGCAGGCATGACGAGCGAGTGGGAAGCTTACAGCCCTAGTATCTCCCGCGCTTCCTTCTCGTTCGCGACCGACGCGCCCATCGACTCCACGACTTCGACCGCGCGCTCGACGAGCTGGGCGTTGCCCGAGGCGAGTTCGCCCCTGGCGATGTACAGGTTGTCCTCCAGCCCGACGCGGCAGTGGCCGCCGAGCAGCACGGCGCTGGCCACCATCGGGAACTCGAAGCGGGAGATGCCGAAGGACGCCCAGTTGGCGTTGTCCGGCAGCATGTCGCGCATGGCCATCATCATCTCCGCCGTCGCCGGCGCGCCCCAGGGGATGCCGAGGCAGAGCTGGTAGAGCGGCTTGTCGTCCTTGATGACACCCGTCTCGACCATGTGGTTGGCGAGGCGCACATGGCCGGTGTCGAACACCTCCAACTCCGGCTTCACGCCGGCGTCCTGGATCATCGTCGCCATCTTGTTGAGCATGTCCGGCGCGTTGACCATCGGCCGGTCGCCGAAGTTCATGGTTGCGACGTCGAGCGAGCAGATATCGGGCTTGTTCTCGATGACGTGCGCCAGCCGCTCTTCGGCGGTCTTCATCACGCTGCCTTCGGCGATGTTGCTGGGATCGTCGAGGTTTGGCACCAGCCGCGCGCCCGGGCCCGTCGTCAGGTTGATAATGACCGGGGCGTTGGCGTCGCGGATGCGGTCGACCACTTCCTTGTAGAGCGCCGGGTTCATGCTCGCCTTGCCCGTCTCCGGGTTGCGCACGTGGATGTGGACGATGGCGGCGCCGGCCTTGTTGGCGGCGAGCGCCTCGTTGGCGATTTCTTCCGGCGTGACGGGCACGGCCGGGTTCGCGCCGACGGAGTCGGCGGCACCGGTCACGGCGCAACTGATGATAACGGACATTTCTTCCCCCTTGGTATTCGGATGCCTTGTTTGGCACATTGTGGGGAAGCCTAGTGAGCCGCACAGTCGTGAACAAGTGCTGCCGCCATCACCTCAGGGGGAACCTGCCATGTCCGATGCCGCCCGCGCCGCCGCGCATGTCTCGCCGAAGATCAGTGCCGAGGAAATGGAGGCGACCCGCGTCGCCCGTTTCAAGGACCTGAAGAAATTCAATGTCGCCTTCGTCGACTCCCTGCTGCCCGAGCACAGGAAGAAGAACCTGAAGGTGATCGGCCGCGGCGTGGTCGAGGACCCGCGCATGAACCCACCGATCGCCGCCGACCATGGCTTCACCGTCGCTTTCATCACCTGTGAGCCCGGCCAGGGCGCCGCGCTGCACAGCCACGAGACGGCGGAGGTCTTCATGCCGCTGAATGGCAACCTGGTCGTCTACTGGGGCGACGACGGCGAGGAGGAGCTGGAGCTGGAGCCGTGGGACACCGTGTCCGTGCCCGAAGGCGTCATGCGCGGTTTCCGCAACGCCACCGACAAGGAACTGGTGATCCTCGCCATGGTCGGCCAGCAGGACGGCGGCGGGCCGGTCACCTGGCACCCGGATATCCTCGAACGCGCCAGGGAAACCGGTCTCGCGGTGCAAGACGGCAAGCTCGTCCGGCTCGACAACTTCGCCCTGCCCGAGGGTATGGAGGAAATCGAAACCGGGTGATGGACTTCTCGAAGCCCGGAACCAACTAACAAGCAACAGGCGGAGCCGTCCGGCGCCGTTTTTGCGCACACACCAGAATACCAGCATCGAAAGGGGCCGCAGATGGTCAAGGCGATCCGCATTCACGAGTTCGGCGAGGAAGATGTCCTCAAGTGGGAAGACATCGAGGTCGGCGATCCCGGCCCGGGGCAGCTGCGCCTCAAGCACACGGTGATCGGCTTCAACTTCCTGGACATCATGGTCCGCAAGGGCCTGTACCCCGTGCTGCCCGAACTGCCTTCGGTGCTGGGCACCGAGGCGGCAGGCGTGATCGAGGCGGTCGGTGACGGCGTCGACGATTTCGCGGTCGGCCAGCGGGTCGCTTACGCGTCCACGCTCCCCGGTTCCTACGCTGAAGCGCGCCTAATCGACGCGGCCCAGGTGGTGGCGCTGCCCGACGACGTGTCCGACGAGGCCGCGGCGGCGAGCATGCTCAAGGGCATGACGGCGGAGTACCTGATCCACCGCACCTTCGAGGCCAAATCCGGACACACCGCGCTGGTCCACGCGGCCGCGGGCGGCGTTGGTCTTTTCCTCTGCCAGTGGCTGGCATCAAAGGGTGTCGACGTGATCGGCACGGTCGGATCCGACGCCAAGAAGGACACGATCCTCGAGCAGGGCGCGAAGCACGCCGTGAACTACAAGACCGAGAACTTCACCGAGGTCGCCCGCGAAGTGACGGGCGGGGTCGGCGTCGACGTGGTCTACGATTCCGTCGGCAAGACCCACTACGAAGGCTCGATCGATTCGCTGCGCCCGCGCGGCTACATGGTCAACTTCGGCAACGCGTCCGGCCCGCTGCCGCCGATCGACGCGGTCGAGCTGAATGTGAAGGGCTCGCTGTTTTTCACCAAGGCGTCGATGCGCTTCTATCAGCTCACGCGACAGGAACTGGACGACAGCGCGGCCAGGCTCTTCGGCGCCATCGCGGCGGGCGACATCACCCCGGTGATCGGCCAGACCTACAAGCTGGAAAACGCCGCCCAGGCCCAGACCGACGTGTGGGAAGGCAAGACGACCGGCTCGACCCTGCTGACGGTTTAGCAAGACCATTCCCTCTCTGCCCCATGGGGGCGGAGAGGGTCAGGGTGAGGTGGGGTTCGCCCCGACAGATCGAGTGTGCCCACCTCACCCCGGCCCTCTCCTCCCCAAGGGAGGAGAGGGAGAAACTTACGGGAACCGCTTATGACCGACCTCGAATACCGCAAACCCAGTGAGGCCGCGCTGACGCTGATGCGCGAGGGGCACAACCACCCGGAGATGGTGGCGACGCTTGAAGAGATCGTCGCCGAGGGCGTACCGCCTGCCCCTGAGAACCATGACGGCGAGGTCGAGGACGTTAACGGGCTGGCGGTCACCCACCGCTTCGTCGAGGCGCCCGGCGAGAGCGAAACGGTGCGCTGGCACTTCACCGAGGCGGGTCCTACCGAAGATAAGAACGGCCCGACGCTCGTGTTGATGCACGGCATCCCGCAGTCCTGGGCCATGTGGAGGCCGATCCTGCCGGAGCTGGCGAAGCACTTCCACTGCATCGCCATCGACCTGAAGGGCTACGGCCAGTCGGACAAGCGGCGCGGCGACTACCGGCATGAGGGCGCGGCCGCACAGGTCGTCTCACTGCTGGATACGATTGGCGTCGGGGACTTCCATCTGTTCAGCCATGACCGGGGCACGGTGCAGGCGGACTTCATCGCGGCAACACAGGGCACGCGGGTGAAGCGCTGGGTGCGCGGCTCCCAGCACCTGATCCATTTCCACCCGGACCTCGCGCCCCAGGAAAACATGTTCACGGACATGGAGACCCGCGGGATTCTCCAGGACCCGGTGAAGATGTTCCAGTGGGGCTTCGGACGGCTGTGCAAGCACCCGGTCCCCAAGGCCGACGTGATCCGCGCAATCCAGGAATTCTCCCGCCCCGGCACTGGGCTCGCCGTCGAGCGCTATTTCCAGTCCTCGACCTTCCGCAAGGACTGGATCGAACGCCGCACCCGGCTGATCCCGGCCTGGCAGGCAGAGATCATGGTACTGCAGGGCTCCGACGAGCCGCCGATGCCGGTCGAGAACTACGAGGGGCTGGAGGAATGGCTACCCGGCGCGAAGGTCGAGCTGGTCGACGGCGGGCACTTCTACGTCGAGGAAAACCCGGCGGGCACGCTGGACAAGGTGATCCCGTTTTTTACGGACTGAGGTCGGTCTAGCCGCGCTCTTTCGTGATCTTCTCGAACGCTTTCAGCGTTTCGTCGCTGACATAGTGCTCGATTCCTTCCGCGTCACGCTCGGCATTGCGGGCGCTGACCCCGATGGCGCGCAGGAAGTCGAGCACGACCTTGTGCCGTGCGCGTGACTTTTCCGCGAGCGCGAGGCCGTCATCGGTCAGGAAGATCGAGCGGTACGGACGCGACGTCACGAGCCCGTCGCGCTGCAGGCGTTTGACGACCTTGTTGACCGTGGCGTGGGAAACGCCGAAACGCTGCGCCAGCTCGGTGACCCGCGCTTCTCCGTAGGCGTTTATGAGGTCGTCGATCATCTCGACATAGTCCTCGGCCTTCTCCGTCTGCTGCGCCGTCCGGACACGCTCGAACTGGGCGGCCTGCCGGTCCGCATCCATCATCTCGTCGGCGTGCACGGCGGCATCGGGCGGCGGTTTTTCGCGCTCGGTCATCGTTCGGGGTCCGCGTCGATGGCGCGCCGGGCGACAGTCGCCCGCGTGCGGGGCGTTGCGCGCGTATGGAGCAGGTCAATTCTCATGAGAGGCGCAGAATGGCACCGGCGGCGAGTCCCATAAAGCGGGCAGGGCGGGACGGGATCGGCGGAAGAGGTCATGCGGCTTCCTGTCTGGCCACGCCGATGCGGCTGCGGTGCGGGCCGAAAAGGCAGGCCAGCGCGAGGATCACGCCGGAAACCGCCGCGATCATGCCGGCCGCGCTGACGGCGTCCTGCGCGCCGAGCCAGAGCGGGCCGTAGCCGGCGAGGACGTAGCCGAGTACCGCCGAGAGGGTTGCGAATGCGATGGACCACCAGACCTGCCGGTCGAGCCGGTTCGTCATAAGGCGCGCCGCGGCAGGCGGGCAGATGAACATGGCAACCACAATGATTGAGCCGACGGCGTCGAACGCGGCCACGGCCGCGATGGCGGCGGTGACGATGAGCCCCAAGCCGAGCGCGGTCGCCGGGATTCCGAGTGCCTGCGCAAAAGCCTCGTCGAAGGTGGCGATCTTCAGCCAGCGCCAGAAGACCAGCATCAGTGCGACGACCGATGCGCAAACCGCGGCGATGCGGATCAGTTCGTCAGGCAGACCCGTGAGCGCGCGCGCGTCGAGAAGCGAGTGCCAGCCCTCGGCCCGCAACCAGATCAGCGATTCCAGGTTGCCCATCAGCGCGTGCTCGACGTCGAGATGAATCTGGCTGGTGTCGGTCTGTTCCAGGATAAGGACGCCCGCCGCGAACATCGTGGTGAAAACCACGCCCATCGCCGCGCCCGGTTCGATATTGCCGAGCCGCTTGACCGTTTCGATCAGGATAACCGCGACGATGGCGGCGCCCGCCGCGCCCAGCAGCATCGGGATGGCGGCAATCACGCCCGTGAGCAGGAACGCGGCCACGATTCCCGGCAGCACCACATGGCTGATCGCGTCGCCGATCAGCGCCTGCCGCCGCAGGATCAGGAAGTTTCCGGGCAGCGCACAGGCGATGGACGACAGGACCCCGATCAGGATTGGCGTCAGCGAGAACTGGACGAAATCCGCGCCCATCATGCGCTTTCCAGGGGGCGGGGCGGCCCGAGCCGGCGGTCGACTTCGGCGATTTCATCGGCGGTGAAGACGTCCTCAATAGGCGTCAACCCGTCGTAGCTGCCTGTCAGTCCCGCGGACTGATAGATTTCGCGCGCGACCTCCCAGCGGCGCTCGTCGCGCGAGACCTTCGCGGCCTGGGCGCGGCCCGCGTCCGTCGGCACGCCATCGGGCCGGACCAGGCCCTCGCGGGCCAGGAGGCGTAGTGTATAGGCCTCGCGAATAGGGTGTTGCGCTGCCAGGGACAGCAGGCCCTGACGCCGGTGGACGCGCGCCTGGAAGCGCCGGTATCGCAGGACCGCGGCAAGGACGCCGCGCCCGGGCGCGAACAGCAGCGAGAACAGGAACATCACCGCGGCGACAAGCACGATGATCGGGCCCGTCGGCAGGGCGGGCGCCGAGGCCGACAGCGCGGCGCCCAGATACCCGGCCACGCCCCCGAAGCCGCCGGCGATCCAGATGATCCGGCTCGACCGGTCCGTCCAGAACCGCGCCGTGACGGGGGGGATGATCAGCATCGCGACAATCAGGATCAGGCCCACGAGCTTCATCCCGATCACTGTGACGGCCATGACGAGCCCCATGATGAGCAGGTCGATCCGGCGCACGTCGTATCCCAGGGCCGCGGCGTAGTCGCTGTCGAACGCCACCAGTGTCATCGGCCTGCGCATGATCCATGTCGCGAGCACGGCAAGGGTGCCGCCGGCGGCCACGATAGCGGCATCCTGGAAAAGCATCCCGGCGGTCGAGCCGAGGAGAAAACTTTCCAGCCCCGCCTGCCGCCCCGCGCTCATGGTCTGGATCACCGTCAGCAGCACGATTCCCACGCCGAAGGAGACACCGAGGACGGCACCGATGGCGGCGTCCTCCGATAGCCGGGTGCGGCGCGCGATCCAGTCGATCAGCAGCAGACCGATCCAGGCCGAAACCGCGGCCCCGGCGAGAAGCCCGACGAGACTGCGGCCGTCACCGCCCAGGGCGACCAGGACGATAAAGGCCAGGCCCACGCCCGGCAGCGTGGCATGTGCGATGGCGTCCGACACGAGGGCGCGCTTTCTCAGGAACAGGAATGTTCCCGCGGCACCTGCGGCGAAACCGAGAAGCCCGGCGCCGATCGCGACCAGCGCCGCGTTGTAGCCGGAATGCAGCAACAGGGCTTCGACGAACGGGCTCATCGTCCCAGGTTGGCGGCGGAAAGTTCGTCGAGGTGGGGGCTGGCGAGCCGGCCGCCATAGGTCGCCTGCAGGTTTTCGTTCGTGAAGGTGGTTTCCACCGGCCCTTCGGCGACCCGCCGTACGTTGATCAGGAAGACTTCGTCGAAGTATTCGCGCACCGTCGAGAGGTCGTGGTGCACGGAGACCACGGCCTTGCCTTCGGACTTCAGAAGCTTGAGGACGTCCACGATGGCGCGTTCCGTTGCGGCGTCGACCCCCGCGAACGGCTCGTCGAGCAGATAGAGGTCGGCGTCCTGCGCCAGTGCCCGAGCAAGAAAGACGCGCTGCTGCTGTCCGCCCGAAAGCTGGCCGATCTGGCGATGCGCGAAGTCCGCCATGCCGACGCGGTCGAGGCACGCGAGCGCCTGCGCCTTCAACCGCCCCGACAGCCGGCCGAGCAGCCCGACCTTGCGGTAGAGGCCCATCTGGACGACGTCCATGACCGAGGTCGGGAAATCCCAGTCGACGCTCGCCCGCTGGGGAACGTAGGCGATGCGCTCGCGCACGTTTTCGAGAGGCTGGCCAAAGACGAAAATCTCACCGGACAGGCGTGGAATCACCCCGAGTACGGCCTTCATGAGCGTGGATTTTCCGGCCCCGTTCGGCCCGATGATCGCCGACATGGCGTTCGCCGGGAACGTGGCGTCGACCGAGAACACGGCCGGTTTCTCGCCGTAGGAAACGGTGACGCCGCGCACGGCAAGGGCGGCATCGGTCGGGGCCGCGACCGTTTTTGCCGATTGCCCGTCCTGCGTGGCAATGGTGGGCCCGGCCGTTAGTGTCGTTCCGGGGTTCATCAGTTCAAAAGCCCCCGCATGCCGGTCGGGGGCACCTTGCCGCCGAGTGCGCCGGCGATGGTCGTTGAGTTGTGATCGATCATGCCGACGTAGGTGCCTTCGTACGTCCCGGGCTCGCCCATGGCGTCGGAAAACAGCTCGCCGCCTATCCTGACCCGGTGGCCCCGGGCCTCCGCCCCCTCGATCAGCGCGCGTATGTTGCGTTCCGATACGGAGGTCTCTACGAAGACGGCGCGGATATCGCGCGCGACCAGCAGGTCGACAAGTTCGGCGATACGCTGCAATCCGGTTTCGGACTCGGTCGATATTCCCTGGATGCCGACGACTTCGAACCCATAAGCCCGGCCGAAATAGTTGAAGGCGTCGTGAGACGAAAGCACCACCCGGCTCCCGGCCGGAACGGTTGAAAGGGCGTTGTTCGTGTAACGGGCGAGCTGGTCCAGCTGCTCCAGGTAGGTCTCCGCATTGGCGCGGAAGGTCTCCGCGCCTTCGGGACGCGCGTCGATCAGGGCGTCGCGAACTCGGGCCACGGCGCGCGACCAGAGCGCCGGGTCCATCCACAGGTGCGGGTCGTACCGGCCCTCATAATCCTCGGATCCGATCAGCAGGTTCTCCGGAACGGCTTCGGCCACGGCGACAACGTTGCGGGACTCGCCGAGTTCGAGAAGGAAGTCTTCCATCTGCGCTTCGAGGTAGAGCCCGTTCCAAAGGACGAGGTCTGCCTTTGCCATGGCCACGATGTCCGTTCGGGTCTGGCGGTAGGCGTGCGGATCGACGCCCGGCCCCATCAGCGCCTTCACCTCGACTTCCTCGCCGCCGATCTCGGTCACCGCGTCGGCGATCATGCCGGTCGTGGCCACCACGGTCAGCTTGTCGCGCGCGGCGGCCCGATCGGTGGGCAGCGCAACCGCCAGCAGTACGGCGATCGCGATCAGGGCTCTTTTCGTCAGACTCATTCGTTCCGTCATTGCCAGAGGCGCGAATGCGCGAGGCCCGGAAAACCCGGCTGACGTAAAGAATAATGGCCGATAAGCCAGTGGTCAATAAATCACATTGAACTTCAAAATGTAGCTACAGCTACATTTATAGGCACGGGCACGCCCTCTCGACCGATACCGGACCGGAAAAAGGACTTCGCCGGAAGGATAGGCGGCGGTTTCAGACCGCCGTCGGCTGGCCGCTTTCCGCCGAGGTCGCGATGGCTTCGTGGATGGCCGCCGTATGGGCCATCTCATCGGGCGTAAAGAGGTATTCTTCCTGGCCCAGGCACGCTGCGGCGAAATTCTCATCGTTGGTGCGCAGCTGGGTGAAGATGTCCTTGTATTCGAGCTCGATCTCTTCGGTATGGCCGCCGGACTCTTCCGGCTTGCCCGCGCCGAAGCAGGTCACGACCTTGTTCGTATCCATCCAGCCGTTGGCCCGCGCCCAGCCTTCCGATCCCATGACGTGCATATGGAAAGAGGCGGGGGTGGTCATCAGGTTGCCGAGGTAGCCGGTGGCGCCGGATTCGAACTTCGTCAGGACCGAACCGACGTCGTTCTCGATGATGCGGGATTCGAGCTGCGCGTAGACCTCACGCATGGGGCCGCCGTACCAGCACATGATGTCGATGATGTGCGCGCCGAAATGCACGATGCCGCCGGTCGGCGCTTCCTCGCGTGAGCGCCGCCAGCCCTCCACACCGAGCTGGCCCTGATGGCTCAGGTTGCCCTCGATATGGTGGACCTCACCGAGCTTGCCGCTCTCGATGATCTTCTTCATTTCCCACACGGCCGCGCCGTAGCGGTAGTTGTGGCCGATGCCTAGCGTCAGTCCGGCTTCCTGCATGGCTTTTGCCGCGCGCGTGCCGTCCGCCTTTTTCAGCGCGAAGGGTTTCTCCGTCAGAATGTGCTTGCCCGCTGCCGCGCCCGCGACGACCTGGTCGGCGTGCTGGGTGTGGGGCGTAACGAGGACGATGGCATCGATGTCCGGGTCCTCGTAGGCGTCCTCGATGCGGTCCGTGAGCGCCAGTTCGTTCTCGTCGCAGAAGCCGCGCACGTTATCGGGTGCGAGGTCGACGGCGCGGGTGAATCGGATCTTGTCCGAACCCCTCGTGGCGGTGACGTGGTTCTGGCCCCACCAGCCGAGGCCGACGATTGCAGCGTTGATCATGAGTAATCCCCGAAGTCTGGGTCAGGCGACGTGTTCGCGCTGGCCGGATTTGAGCGAACGCGCCACGGCGTCGAGCGCCGCGACGTCCTGGATCATGTCCGCGTTGGTGAAGCGGTACGCGGCGGTCCCGGCAATGGCGTCGGCGAAACCCTCGACGTTGGCGCGAACCGGGTCGACCGGATCGAGCTCGACCGTCTCGGGCTCTTCGCCGCGCATCCCGATGAGGAGAGTGTTCGGCCCGGTCGCTTTCACCCAGCCCTTCGAGCCGAGGACGTTCAGCATCCGCGTCTGGGCCGTGACCATAACGTTGCCCACGTAACCGGTGGCGCCGTTCTCGAACGTCAGCAAAGCCTGGGCCGAATCCCGCTCGATCACCCGGTCCACGGCCTGTGCATAGACCTCTGAAATCGGTCCGGCATAGTGCTGGAACAGGTCGATGTAATGGCTGCCCATGTGCCACAGGCCACCGCCGGGCGCCTCGTCGGCGCTGTGCCGCCAGGTTTTGACCCCGGCGAGGGTGTCGTGGCTGAGATTACCTTCCAGATGCATGATCTCGCCAAGCTCGCCCGCATCGAGCATCGCCTTGATGCGGGTCTGGGCGGCGGCATAGCGCTGGTTATGACCAAGGCCGAGCTGGATGCCGGCGTCTTCGGCCGCCGCGACAGCGCGTTCTGCGTCGGCCTTGTTCAGGGCGAACGGCTTCTCGGTGAAAATGTGTTTGCCCGCCGCCGCCCCGGCAACGATCTGGTCGGTGTGCAGCGAGTGCGGCGTCACGAGAATAACCGCGTCGATGGCCGGATCGGTGAGGACGGCGTCGAAAGACTCGGCGATCGGTATGCCGAACTCATCCGATGTCGACTTCGCGACCTCGGCATCGATGTCCGCGATGGCGGTGATGGCGACCTTGCCGCTTTTTTTGTGGGTGGAACGCAGGTGCATCTGGCCCCACCAGCCCAGTCCGACGACAGCAACGTTGAGCATGTTTCCCTCTGATATCAACCGGTTAACAATTTTTCGGCTGTTTGCGCGACGTTCACGCTCACATTTTGAGACCAATTGGCATGTGATCTGCCGCCGCGTTTTCTGCGTGATATCTACCATGAGACTTTACGGAGGATGACCATGAAATTCGGATTGTTCGGCAGTGCTCAGGCGAAACGCGGCGGCCCGGACGTTGATAGCGCCAAGGGCTATCGCGACTGGCTGGAGTACAACACCGAGGCGGAGGCGCTCGGTTTTCACAGCACCTTCGCCGTCGAGCATCACTTCACCGGATTCGGCCAGGTGTCGGCGACGGTCAACCTGCTGACCTATCTGGCGGCGCAGACCTCGACGATCCGTCTTGGCACAGCCGTTATGGTCCTGCCGTGGCATGATCCAGTGCTGCTCGCCGAGCAGACGGCGACCCTCGACCTGCTTTCGGGCGGGCGCTTCGACTTCGGCGTCGGCAAGGGCTACCGCTTCAACGAGTTCAAGGGCTTCCGCATCCCGATGGAAGAGGCGGGCGACCGCTTCGAGGAATCCCTCAAGATCATGACCAAGGCGTGGACCGAGGACGACCCCTGGACCTACGAGGGCAAATTCTGGTCCTACGAGGATGTCGTCGTCGAGCCGCCGACGGCGCAGAAACCGCACCCGCCGTTCTGGATGGGCGCGGGCAGCCCGCAGTCCATCGAGGCGGTCGCCGATCGCGGCTACAACCTGCTGGTCGACCAGTTCGCGCCGGTGGATACCACGATCGACCGCGTTCATACGTTCCGCGACATGGTTGAGGCGCGCGGCCGGACGTTCGACCCGTACGAAGTGGGCGTCGCGCGTGGGCTCTATGTGGCGAAGGACGCGGCCGACCGTGATGCCGCCATCGAGCGGCGGATCGAGGCGCGTCGGCGTGTCGATGCGCTGGCCCAGCGCCCCGACGGCGGCAACAAGGCATCCATCATGTCCTACGACGACGCGGTGGAGACGACGGCGGAAGCGGCGATGTTCGGCACGGTCGACGAGATCGTGGAGAAGATCCAGAAGTTCCACGACGCCGGTGTGCGCTACATGTTGTTCTCTGACGGCGGCACGGGGATCGAGGGATTGCGGACCTTCTCGAAAGAAGTCATGCCGCACTTCGCCGATCAGGAAGACGACCTGGTCGTCGCGCGGGCAGCAGAGTAGTCCGCACGCGCCTTGCGTGAGCGGGGGTGCCGCGATAATCGTCTCCCCTTGTTGTTTTCAGGGGGAACTATCGATGGCACTCGAGCTCTATCACCACGACGCGTCGACCTGCAGCCAGAAGGTGCGGATCTGCCTGGCCGAGAAGGGCGTCGACTGGGAAAACCGGCATGTCGACCTCGGCCAGCAGGAAAACCTGACGCCCGAGTATCTGGCCATCAACCCGAACGGGGTGGTCCCCGCCTTCGTGCATGACGGCACGCCGATCATCGAATCCACGGTGATGTGCGAGTACGTCGACGAAGTCTGGCCGGATCAGGGCGCGAGCCTGACCCCGGCCGATCCCAAGAAGCGCGCCGAGATGCGCGCATGGCTGCGCTACATCGACGAGGTGCCGTCGATGGCCGTGCGCGTGCCGACATTCCAGGACCTGCTGATCGACCGCTTCAAGGCGATGAGCGAGGAAGAGTACGCCGCGTTCCGGGACTCGAACACGCTGCGCCGCGATTTTTTCATGCGGCTCAATCGCACGGGCTTCAGCGACGAGGAATACGAGAACTCGCTGATGCAGCTCCGCGCGACCGTGGAACGGATGGAAAAGGCGCTGTCGGAAGAGGGGCCTTGGATCGTCGGGGAGCAATACACCATCGCCGACATATGCATGGCGCCGCTGTTCCAGCGCATGGAAGACCTCGGCATGACCGACATGTGGGCCGAAGCGCCCCATGTCGCCGACTGGTTCGAGCGCATCAAGGCGCGCCCGGCCTACGACACGGCGTTCTATCCCGGCTCGCGGATGACCGACGTGTTCCCGCAGCTCCGCGAAAAGGCGCAAGGCTAGGCACATCGCCATGGACGCCCGGTCCATCCTGGACGGATTTCTCGACCGCTGCGAAGAACACCGTACCCCCTGCGGTGACGGCGAGATGGTCTGGCGCGTCTGGGGCAGGCCGGCGGCCGATGGCCCGACGGTGGTCCTGCTGCACGGCGGTTCGGGCGCCTGGAACCACTGGGTCCGGACGATCCCGGCCCTGGAAGACGATTTTCACGTCATCGCGGCGGACCTGCCCGGTTGCGGGGATTCGGCCGACCCGCCCGAGCCCTACGATGCGGCGGTCCTCGCCGATGTAGTCTCCGAAGGGCTGGATCGGGTTGTGCCGGCGGGTGCGCCGTTCGATCTGGTGACATTCTCCTTCGGTGGCGTGATCTCCGGTCTCGTTGCGAAAGCCCAGGGCGCACGCCTGAAAAGCCTGACCATTGTCGGCACGCCCGTGCTCGGCCTCATCGCGGGCGGTAAAGCGAACGAACTCGTCGCGCCGCCGCCCGATGCCACGCCGGAAGAGGCGGCGCCCTTCTACCGGCACAATCTCGAAAAGCTGATGGTCCACGATCCGGCCGCCATCGATGACCTCGCCATGGCGCTGCACATGGAGAACATGGCGAAGGTTCGCCTGCGGTCGCGTGGGATCGCGCGTCGGCACCCGGTGATGCCCGACCTGGTCGACGCGAGCTGTGACCTGAACTTCGTGTTCGGCGAGCACGACCCGACCTTGCACCCGAGCCTGGACGGGGTGCGCGCCTATGTTGCCGAGAACCACCCGCAAGCACGGTTCGAAACCGTGCCGGAGGCGGGCCACTGGGTGCCGTACGAGGCCGCGGATCGATTTAACCGGATCATACGGGAGATCCTCTCCGCCTAGCGGGTTTACGGGTAGCTTCCATTTCAATCCAGGGAACAGCAACAATTCCCAAAATCCTGCACAATAAAATCAATCCAAATATTTTGTTATCGTTATGAAAATTACGAATGAAATTAGGTGAATTCAAAAATATAGGATAGGTTGATTTTATATTTCTGAAACATTTCGGGCGACAGCAAGTCGGGAATACTCCTCCTTGCGCCCAAGAAGGAAACACTATGGAAAAGCGCTCAATGGCCTCCCAGTATCTGGAGGGGCAGTCCCTGACTCGTCTCATCCAGGGGCTGATCGTCGGTGTTATCGGCACGCTCATCATCGGGTTCGCTGTTGCCGGCTGGCAGCTCGGTGGCAACGCTGACGAGAAGGTCATGCTCGCCGACCGGTCGGCGACAGTGGCGGCCCTGGCCCCGATCTGCGCCGCACGATTTCAGGCTGCCGCGGCCAGCGACGATTCAATGGTCGCCGAGCTGGCGGCGTCGCGCGCGTGGGAGCGCAACACGCTGATGGTCGACAATGGCTGGGCGACGTTTGCCGGCATGGGCGAGCCGAACATCTATGTCGCGGATTCATGCGCGGACCTGGTGAGCGAACATTTCGACCTGAAAAACTAGGCCCGGCCGGGTGGCGGGACTTCGTGTCCTGCTCAGCCCTCTGCGATGGCGCGTGCGATGGCCGCGCGGGCCAGCAGGCGAGTCGAATCGAGGGTCGGCAGCGACGAGATTTCGTCGTCGATGACCAGCGGCAGTTCGGTGCAGCCCAGGATCACGGAATCGCAGCCGGCCTTTTCCAGACGTTCGATGATCCGGAGCAATCGCGCTGTCGAGGTCTTGCTGAATATGCCGCACACGAGTTCGTCCATGATGATCCGGCTCAGTTCCGCCCGGTCTTCCGGGCCGGGCCGCTCCCATCCGAGATCGAGCGCCTCCAGCGCCGTCGGGTAGACCTCGCTCTCGACCAGCCATTGCGTGCCGGTCAGGCCGGGCCTGCCGAAGCCCCGCGCTCGCGTCTCCTTCGCCACCACCTCGGCGATGTGCAGCCACGGGAGTGGAGAGCGCGGGATCACACGATCGAGCGCGTTGTGGATCGTGTTGTCCGGACAGATCAGGAAGTTCGCGCCGGCACGCGCCAGCACGTTGGCAGATTCGAGCATCAGGTCGGCAACCCCGTCCCAGTGCCCGGCGTCGAGGCAGGCGGCGTAGTGCGCCAGCGACGGCGTATGCACCGTGACTTCGGGATGCGCGTACGCGCCCAGCCGCTGCGGCGCCTCTGTGCAGATCGTGCGGTAGCACAGCGCCGCGCCCTCGGCGGAGCAGGCGACGATGCCGATATGCTGATTCATTGGTGGGCGATCACGAGTCCTTGGGTTTGGGAAGCTTCGCTTCCTTCTCCTCGGTCGGGCCCTCGGCTTTCACCCAGGCGCCGTAACCGCCGCGCATGTGCGCGACCGGGCCAAGGCCCATCCGGTGCACCGACTGCGCGGCCAGCGCCGAGCGCATGCCCCCGGCGCAGAAGAAGATGAACTTTTTGCCCGACGCGAAAACCTCCCGGTGATAGGGGCTTTCCGAATCGACCCAGAATTCCAGCATACCGCGCGGCGCGTGGATGGCGCCGGGAATAGCGCCGTCGCGCCACAGTTCGCGGATGTCGCGGATATCGACGAGTTCGACGTCGTCGTTGCCGTTCACCGCCATGACCTCCTCGACGGTCATGGTCTCGATTTCTTCTTCGGCCTCGGCGCAAAGCTGCTTGATGCCCTTGTTGATCATCGGAATGTCTCCTGCCGCCGGGTTGGGCGATTGGTGTTCTTTTTTGACTTCGGCTGAAATTATACCCAATCGCGCGTCGGGGGACTCGGAATCGTGGGCGGATTTTGTGATAACAAGGCGCTGAATTTTGCCCGGGCGACCGGCCGGGCGCACAAGAACATTCGAACGATCGACCGACGGAGGCGAGACAAGCCATGACCGAGATGATCAACGCGGGCAACATTCAGGTTGCCGCACCGCTCTACAACTTCATCAACGACGAAGCGCTTCCCGGCACGGGGATCGAGCCGGATCGGTTCTGGAACGCGCTCGACGAGCTGGTTCACACGCTGGGCCCGCGCAACCGCGCGCTGCTGGCCGAGCGCGATGCGCTGCAGGTGCGCATCGACGCCTGGCACAAGGAAAACCGTGACAAGGAGTTCGACCCGGCCGCCTATCGCGCGTTCCTGGAGGATATCGGCTACCTCGTCCCCGAGGGCGGTGACTTCCAGGTCGATACCGCCAATGTCGATCCCGAGATCACCACGATCGCCGGTCCGCAGCTCGTGGTGCCGATCACCAACGCGCGCTATGCGCTGAACGCGGCGAACGCGCGCTGGGGCAGCCTGTACGACGCGCTCTACGGCACGGACGTGATTCCGCAGGACGGCGCGCCGGCCTCCGGCTATGACGCGGCGCGCGGTGAGAAGGTTATCGCCTACGCCCGCCAGGTGCTCGATGACATGGCGTCGCTGGCCGAGGGCTCGCACGCCGATGCGACCGGATACACTGTCGAGGACGGCAAGCTGGCGGTCGCGCTCGATGGCGGCGGCGCGACCGGTCTGAAGGACCCTGCGCAGTTCGCCGGCTACAATGGCGACGCCGGTTCGCCCTCGGCGATCCTGCTTGTAAACAACGGCATCCATGCGGAAATTTCCATCGACCGCGATCACATGATCGGCAAGGACGACGCGGCGGGTATCGCGGACGTGGTTCTGGAATCGGCGCTGTCGACGATCATGGACTTCGAGGATTCGGTCGCGACGGTCGACGCCGAGGACAAGGTGGTCGCCTATCGCAACTGGCTCGGACTGAACAAGGGCGACCTGACTGCGGCGTTTGAGAAGGGTGGGAAGACCGTCTCCCGCTCGCTGGAGCCGGACCGCACCTACACAGCGCCGGACGGCAGCGAGCTCACCCTGCACGGCCGTTCGCTGATGCTGGTGCGTAACGTCGGCCACCTGATGACCATCGGCATGGTGCTCGATCAGGACGGTCAGGAAGCGCCGGAAGGTATTATCGACGCGCTGGTCTCCTCGATGATCGCGATGCACGACCTCCAGGGGAACGGGAATTATCGGAACACCCGCGGCGGCTCGGTCTACATCGTGAAGCCAAAGATGCACGGGCCGGACGAAGTCGCGTTCTCCGACGAATTGTTCGGCGCCGTCGAGCAGGCGCTCGGCCTTGCGCCCAACACGGTCAAGATGGGCATTATGGACGAGGAACGCCGCACCACGGTGAACCTCAAGGAATGCATCCGCGCGGCCAAGAGCCGGGTGTTCTTCATCAACACCGGCTTCCTCGACCGCACCGGCGACGAGATGCACACGTCGATGGAAGCGGGCGCCATGATCCGCAAGGGCGACATGAAGGCCTCGCCGTGGATCCAGGCCTATGAGGACTGGAACGTCGATATCGGCCTCGAATGCGGCCTGCCGGGCCACGCCCAGATCGGCAAGGGCATGTGGGCCATGCCGGACCGCATGGCCGACATGATGGAGCAGAAGATCGGCCACCCGAAGGCCGGCGCGAACACGGCCTGGGTGCCGTCCCCGACGGCGGCGACGCTGCACGCGCTGCACTACCATCAGGTCAACGTCGCCGAGGTTCAGGAGGAGTTGAAGTCGCGCGGGCGGGCCAGCCTCGACGACATCCTGTCGATCCCGGTCACGGATCGTCCGAACTGGCCCGAGGAAGACATCCAGAACGAGCTCGACAACAACGCCCAGGGCATCCTCGGCTACGTCGTGCGCTGGATCGACCAGGGCGTCGGCTGTTCCAAGGTGCCGGACATCAACGACATCGGCCTGATGGAAGACCGCGCCACCTTGCGGATTTCCAGCCAGCACATGGCCAACTGGATCCACCACGGCATTGTGTCCGAGGACCAGGTCCGCGAGACCATGGAGCGGATGGCCGGCGTCGTCGACAAGCAGAACGAGGGCGACGCCGCCTACATTGCGATGGCCGGGAACTTCGACGACAGCGTCGCGTTCCAGGCCGCCTGCGACCTTGTGTTCAAGGGCCGCGAACAGCCGAGCGGCTACACCGAGCCGATCCTGCACGCGCGCCGGATCGAGGCAAAGGCCAAGTACGGCCAGTAGCCGCACCCGGACAGTCAGAGATCAGGGGCGGGCCTTGGCCCGCCCTTTTTCTATTGTTTCGCCGAAATATACGCCGACACGCCGCGGGTGTTCTCGTCGGTTTCCAGCGCGTGGGCGACCGGAGGGAACGCGCGCTGGGCGCAGTCCATGCGCGGGCAGGTGCGGCACGACACGCCGATGGGCACGATCCGCTCCGGCTTGTCGAGGTCGATGCCCTCGGCATAGACCAGTTCCGATGCGTGGCTCATCTCGCAGCCGAGCCCGATCGACAGGTAGCTGCGCGGCTGGCCGTATCCCGCACCGGCCTTGAACACCGTGCGCGCGATGCAGAAGAAGGTCGCGCCGTCCGGCATCTGCGAGATCTGCACGTTGATGGTGCCCGGCTGCAGATAGGCCGAATGCACGTTCCAGCGCGGGCAGGCGCCGCCGTGGCGCGGGATGTGGATGCCCGACAGCGAGAACCGCTTGGAGATGTTCCCGGCGATGTCGGAGCGCAGCAGGTGGAACGGCACGCCGCGCTTGCGCGGTCGTTGCAGGGTCGTGAGGCGATGACAGACCTGCTCGAAGCTCACCCGGAAGCGGTGCTGCAGGAGCTCGATATCGTAGCGGTGCTGCTTGGCCGCGCGGTGAAAGGCGTCATACGGCATCATGAATGCACCGGCGAAGTAGTTCGCCAGCCCGATCCGGGCCAGGCGGCGCGCGTCGTCGTCGGTGAAATCCCCCTCGTCGACGAGCATGTCGATCTCGCGTTCCGCCGCCAGCAGGCCGATCTGGTGGGCGGCCTGGAAGTTCCGGCTGTCGGTGGGGAGCATGCTCGACAGCTCGAGCACCCGCGAATCGGGGTCGAAGCGCCGCACGACACGGTTTTCGTCCGCCGGCAGGTCCGTGACGCGGACCCCGAAGGTGTTCGACAGGAAGGTTGTCATGGCGCGGAACGTGTCCTCGCCGGACAGGGCCGAATCGTGGTTCACCCGCTCGGCGGCCTCTTCCAGCTCCGGGAAGTGATTCGCACGGGTCTGCAGGAAGTCCGAGACCTGTTCGCTCGGCAGGCGGTCGCTGGCGGTCCCGTCATCGCCCTCGCTGCGCACCGCCGCGCCGGTCACCTCGGCGTCGTCGCGCATATTCCGGTAACGGTCGTACAGCGCGAGGATCGCGCGCGCGACCGTGGCGTTGGAGGTCACCAGGTCGCGCACGTCGGTGTTGGTCAGGTCGATGTCGCCGAACAGCTCGTCGCCGAAGGCCTCCATCAGGTCGGCGCTGAGCCGGCCCTCGTCGCTTTCGGCGATCTCGCTCAGTTCCAGGTCAAACCGCTCGGCCAGCTTGATCAGGAGCGGGACCGTCAGGTTGCGCCGGTTGTGCTCGATCAGGTTCAGGTAGCTGGCCGAAATGCCAAGCTCGGTCGCCAGCGCGGCCTGGCTCATGCCCTCCTGGCGGCGCAGGCGGCGAACCCGTCCGCCGAGCTTGGGCGCGTCGGGTTTCTGGGCTTCGGGGGGGACAACATCGAGGCTGGCCATGCCGTGCTTCTCCGGATTTTCGCCCGCTGCGATTTACACCCTTTGCAAATGCAGCGCAGCAACTTTACAGAAATTTACATATTTTCTCTAGCGATTTCAGTAATTTGTTGCATTGTGCATGTGCGTTGTCAATTCTTCACACACCGAGGTTGTTCGGCACTGGCCCGCACAATCAGTGCTTCTAACGGAGAATACAATGCCAAACGATATGTCATCGATGATGCGCCGCGACGGAGAGAACCCGGGCGGCAACGAGAGCTTCCCCGCGCCGGAATGGGCGCCGGACCGCTGGAAGAGTATCGCGCGCGATTACACCCCCGCCGACGTCGCCCGGCTCAGCGGATCGCTCCCGATCCAGTACACGCTCGCCGAGAACGGCGCCAGGAAGCTGTGGCAGCTTCTGCAGGACGAGGAATTCGTCCCCACCCTCGGCGCCTACACGGGCAATCAGGCCGTCCAGCACATTCGTGCCGGTCTCAAGGCCATATACCTGTCCGGCTGGCAGGTCGCGGCCGACGCCAACTCGTCCGGCCAGATGTACCCGGATCAGAGCCTGTACCCCGTGGACAGCGTCCCGTCGGTGATCCGCCGCATCAACCGCGCGTTCCAGCGCGCCGACCAGGTGCAGACCATGGAGCGCGCCGACGGCGATGAAACCACGGACCTCGATTTCTTCGCGCCGATCATTGCCGATGCCGAAGCCGGTTTCGGCGGTCCGCTGAACGCGTTCGAACTGATGAAGTCGATGATCGAGGCCGGTGCGGCCGCGGTTCACTTCGAGGACCAGCTCGCGTCCGAAAAGAAGTGCGGCCATCTCGGCGGCAAGGTCCTGGTGCCGACCGGTTCGTTCATCCGTACGCTGAACTCGGCCCGCCTCGCGGCCGACGTCATGGGCGTGCCGACCCTGATCATGGCCCGCACGGATGCGGACGCGGCCAAGCTGATCACCAGCGACATCGACGAGCGCGATCATGAGTTCCTGACCGGCGAGCGCACGGCCGAAGGCTTCTACCGGGTCACCGGCGGCATCGAGGCCGGGATCGCCCGCGGCCTGGCCTACGCGCCCTACGCCGACCTGATCTGGTGCGAGACCTCGACGCCGAACCTCGAGGAGGCACGTCGCTTCGCCGAGGCGATCAAGGCCGAGCACCCGGACCAGATGCTGGCTTATAACTGCTCGCCGTCCTTCAACTGGGCCAAGCACCTCGATCGCGACCAGATGCGCAACTTCCAGCGCGAGATCGCGGCCATGGGCTACAAGTTCCAGTTCGTGACCCTGGCCGGCTTCCACAGCCTGAACCACGCCACGTTCCAGCTTGCCAACGCCTACAAGGACGACGGCATGGCGGCCTACTCGCTGCTTCAGGAGGCCGAGTTCGCGGCCGAGGAGCAGGGCTACTCCGCCACGCGCCACCAGCGCGAGGTGGGCACCTCCTACTTCGATGCGGTTTCCACTGCCGTGTCGTCGGGCCAGTCCTCGACGACCGCGATGGCGGAATCGACCGAAACCGAGCAGTTCTAGGCAGGGACTGCTTGTGCGGGAGGGTCCGTGGCGTTCGCGCCGCGGGCCCTTTCGCGTTTCCGCAGGCGTCTACCGTTCAGCGGTGCGCACCAGCAGCATGCCGCACGTCGCCAGCACGCCAAGCGCGACAAGAAAGAGCGCCAGATAAAGCGCATCGCCGGTGTCCAGGTTGCTGAGCACGAAAGCCAGGATCGATCCCGTGCCGAGCTGCGCGAAGCCCAGAAACGACGCTGCGGATCCGGCGATCCGCGGGTCGACACCCGTCGCCCCGGCGAGCGCGTTCGGGAAAATGAACCCGTTGAAGAAGGCGTAGACGACGAACGGCGCGACCAGCACGACGATGCTGGAGCTGTCATGGACAAAAAGAAGCGCGACGGACGGCACCGTCACGCCGACCATGGCGATCCAAAGCGTCCGGTCCATCCCCAGTTTCCTGACGAGCCGGCTGGATATCCAGGCACCTGTCACGAACTGGGTCGCGATCGCCATCAGCGCCAGGCTGAAGTCGAACGGGGTGAACCCTTGGCCCTCGATCAGCAGGGCGGGGCCCACCGCGAGAAAGCCGAAAAATCCGATGGTTCCGAATGTGAAGGTCATCGTGTAGCCGAGATATAGCCGGGAGCGGAGCAGGCGCGCATAGCGGACGAAGATGGTCCCCCAAGTGACGCCGTGCCCGCCGACGGTCGGTCGGGTTTCGTTGAGCCAGAGCGAGGTGCCGAGTGCGAGAAGCCCGGCAAAGATGGCGAGAAAGCCGAAGATCCAGCGCCAGCCGAGCAGGCTGTCGATGCCGCCGCCAAGGATCGGGCCGATGGCCGGGGCGACCGATTGCAGCATGGCGACGAAGGCCATCATCCGGGCCGCTTCGATCCCGCTGTGTGTGTCCTGCACCACGGCCCGCGAGGTCACGAGCGCGGCGCAGCCGCCGGCGCCCTGCAGAACGCGCGCGGTGATGAGCCATTCGATGTTCGGTGCGAACGCTGCCCCGACGCTCGCGAGGCCGTAGATCAGCAGGCCGCCATACAGCACCGGGCGGCGGCCCAGCCGGTCGGAGAGCGGTCCGACGAGCAGTTGCGAGACGGCGAAGCTGAACAGGAAAGCCGACACCACGAGCTGCGCCGCGCCGTAGGGGGTCGAGAGGGTGGCTGCGATGTCGGGTATCGACTGCACCGGAATGCTGAGCGACAGCGGACTGATCGCGGCCAGCACACCGAGGAAGGCGATGGGCGGGATCTTCGGCTTTGGCGTTTGCCCGGGCTCGGTCATGGACGACTAGTCGCCGAGCCAGTCGGCGAAATACGCGCCGGCGTCGCCGCCGAGTTTTTCCGGGTCGGCCTGGAACAGCTCCAGCAGCACGCCGTCCGGGGCCGGGCACATGATGTACTTCCACGCGTCGAAATCGCGGATGCCACTGCGGAACGCGACGCCTTTCTCTCGCAGCCGCGCTTCCAGCGCCTCCAGATCGTCGGTGCGAATCCCGATGTGGTGGACGGCGCCGTGACCGTCGTCGCGCGGCGGCTGGTCGTAAAGGTGCAGCCGGCCCGACCCGACGCGCATGAACACGTTGCGCGCGCCGCCAAAGTCGCCGTCATATGCGACGTCCGCCCCCAGCATGTCGCACCACCACGCGATGGTGGCGTCGATATCGGAGCAAAGCAGGTGGACGTGATGGACGTGTTCGGACATGAACTGGCTCGGTTTGATGGCGGAAACTGGCTCGGTTTGTTGGCGGAACCTACCATGTGAAGAATCGGCCCGCCCCCGGTTTGATGCATGGCTGGCAGACGAACGGTAGGGTTGCCGCCGTGCCGGTCCGGACGATGTTCCCGACAGGAATCCCGAGCGAGGAAAGCATGATCGAAATCGATCCGAAGATGCGTTACGAGAAAAAGTCCGTCGAGGTGAACGGGCTTCGCATGGCCTATGTCGACGAAGGCGAGGGCGACCCGATCGTGTTCATTCACGGCAACGCTACGTCGTCCTATATGTGGCGCAATATCATGCCGCACCTCGAAGGTCTGGGGCGGCTCATCGCGCTGGACAATATCGGCCAGGGCGATTCCGACAAGCTGCCGGACAGCGGGCCGCACAGCTACATGATCAAGGAGCATCAGGAATATTTCGATGGCGCGCTCGATGCGCTGGGCGTGCGTCAGAACGTGACACTTGTGATGCACGACTGGGGCGGCACCCTCGGCCTGTCATGGGCGGAACGCCACCCGTATGCGGTCAAGGGCTTCGCCCATTGCGAGATCGTCGCCGTGAACCACGACAGCTACGAGTCCTACCGCGACGGCCATGGCGAGCGCCTGCGCCAGGCGCGCGGGCTCGACGGGCCGAAGATCGTGCTTGAGGACAATTTTTTCGTCGAGCGGGTGTTCACCGGCGGCGTCATGCGGGAGATCGACGCCGAGACCATGGCCGAAATCCGCCGGCCCTACGAACAGCCCGGCGAGGCCCGGCGCCCGACCCTGTCCTGGGTCCGCCAGATTCCCATCGGCGGCCAGCCGGCGAATGTCGCGGAACAGACGGCCCAACTCGCGGCCTGGGCCCGGTCGGCCGAATGCCCGAAGCTGTTCATCGAGGCCGATCCCGGGCAGATCATCCTAGATGCCGACTATGCCGAGTACGACACCTGGCCGAACCAGACGAAGATCACCGTGCGCGGCCTCCATCATCCACAGGAAGATTCGCCCGACGATATCGGGCGCGGCCTCGCCGGGTGGTACAAGAACATCTCCTGAACCCGAGCGCCGGAGCGCGTCCCATGGCCGACATCAGCCCCCGCATGCCCTACGACAAACAGCTGCTCGCCGTCAGCGGCCAGCAAATGGCCTATGTCGAACACGGCGAGGGCGACCCGATTATATTTCTGCACGGCAACGCGACCTCGTCCTACATGTGGCGGAACATCATGCCGCACATGGAAGGCCTCGGGCGGCTGATCGCGATCGACAACATCGGGCAGGGCGATTCGGCACGGCTGCCGGACAGCGGGCCCGACACCTATACGCTGGCGGAGCACCAGAGCTATATCGACGGCGCGCTCGATGCGCTGGGGGTGACGAACAGCGACAACGTCACCTTCGTGATGCACGACTGGGGCGGACCGCTGGGTATGAGCTGGGCGCATCGCCACGCGGACCGGATCAAGGGGTTGGCGTACAGCGAAGTGCTGGTCTGCAACCACGAGAGCTACAGCGACTACCCCGATGCGGTGGGCAACATGCTGAAGCTGTTGCGCACGCCGGAAGGCGAGAAGCTGGTGCTGGAAGACAATTTCTTCGTGGAGAAGGTGTTCACCGCCGGGGTCATCCGCGAGATCGACGCCGAGACCATGAACGAGGTGCGCCGGCCGTATGCGGAACCGGGGGAAAGCCGCCGTGCGACCCTCACATGGCCGCGCCAGATTCCCATCGAGGGAGAGCCGGCGGACGTCGCGCAACTGATGGATACGCTCTCCGACTGGATGCAGACCAACGATATTCCGAAGCTGTTCATTAACGTCGATCCGGGGCAAATCGTGTTCGAGAAGGATCTGGCGATCCTGAGGTCGTGGTCGCACACGACCGAGGTGACTGTCCGGGGAAAACATCACCCGCAGGAGGACTCGCCGCACGATATCGGCAAGGCGCTTGCCGACTGGTACCGGAACATCTGACCCGCGACCTCGTCATTGCGAAGAGCATCGCGACGACGCAATCCAGTCTCTCGGACCTGTCCGCTCTGGATTGCGTCGCCTCCGGCTCGCAATGACGGGAGTTGGTATTTGGGGCGGGTGAACACTCTTGCCCGTGCGTGTCGGGCGCTATAATCGAAACGAAACGACAAAAAGCCCTCGGGGGGAGAGAGCCATGGAATACGAAAAGGTCTGGGACGAGGTCGAGTTCTACTCGAACGACCACAGGACGGCGGCCTACCTTTACCGGCCGAAGGACTGGAAACCCGGCGATCCGCCGCGGCCCGCCATCTCGGTCCTGCACGGCTACACGGGCATGAAGGACGTCTACGGCATGGACGTGCCCCAGTGGCTCTGGGAGAACGGCTATTTCGTGCTGTCCCACGACTATCCGGGCTTCGGCGTCAGCGAGGGCGAGCGCGGACGGCACCGGCCGCTGGAGCAGGCCCAGAGCGTCTACGACGCCGTGACCTACCTGCAGCAGGTCGACGGCGTCGACCCGGAGCGGATCGGCTACTACGGTTCCAGCTACGGCGGGGCCCACGCGATCTGGTGCGCGGCGTTCGACGAGCGGGTGAAGGTCGTCGTCTCCGCCGTGATGGTCGCCGACGGCGAGCGCTGGATGAAGTCGGTCCGCCGCCCGCACGAGTGGGAGGAGTTCAAGGCGAAAGTCGAGGAGGCCGAGTGCAAGCGGGTGCTGACCGGCGAGAAGACCCACATCCCGCTACCGGAAATCATGCTGACCGACCCGCACACCCAGATGGTGATCGACCAGTTCCATTCGAAGAGCGGGCGCTACAACCCGGAATACGACCTGGAAAGCGCCATGGCGAACATGCGCTACAAGCCGGAATGGGTCGCGCACAGGATTTCGCCGCGCCCCGTCCTGATGGTCTATGCGGAGAACGACAACCTCGTGCCGCCCGAAGAGCAGCTGTCCTGCTACGAGGCGCTGGGAGAGCCGAAGAAGCTCGTGAAGCTGCCCGGCATCCAGCACTACGAGTCCTACCAGTTCTGCAATGCCGAAGCGCATGCGATCCAGAAGGAAGCCGCGCTCGAGTGGTACGCGAAGTACCTTTAGGCACGAACCCGGATAGCCGCCGATGAAGAACCTCTGGTCCGAGCGCGAGGCGCGATCCTTCGTGCGCCGCTACGCAAAGGATGGCGTGAACCGCGATGTCGCCCTTCGCGTCTACACGACACGTCTGCTTGGCAGCGATCCGCGGCTCGTCCTGCACGGCGGCGGTAACTCGTCGGTGAAGACGCGTGTCGAGGACCTGACCGGCGAGACGGTCGATGTCCTGTGCGTGAAGGGCAGTGGCTGGGATATGGGTGACATCGAGTCGGCGGGTCTGCCGGCGGTCCGGCTCGCCCAGTTGCGGGAACTGGAAGCGCTCGACGCGTTGTCCGACGAGGACATGGTCAACGCCATGCGCCGCAACCTGCTCGATTCGAAAGCGCCGAACCCGTCGGTCGAAACGCTGCTGCATGCGTTCCTGCCGCACAAGTTCGTCGATCACACCCATTCCACCGCAGTCCTCGCGCTGACCGACCAGCCGGACGGCACGAAAATCTGTCGCGAGGTCTTTGGCAACAGGGTGGCGCTCGTGCCCTACATCATGCCCGGCTTCGCGCTGGCGAAGGCCTGCGCCAAAATTCAGCGCGGCCACCCCGATGTCGAGGGGCTGATCCTGCTGAAGCATGGCATCTTCACCTTCGGTGAAAGCGCCGAAGAAGCCTATGGCCGGATGATCGACCTCGTGACCGCCGCCGAGAAGCACCTGCGCGACCGGCGCAAGGAGACGGCTCTGTCGCCGGCGAAGGCGAACGGCGCGCGCCCGCCGCGCGTGGCCGACATCGCGCCGCACCTGCGCGGCATGCTGGCGTTCGGGCCGGAGGAAAGTCCGACACGGTTTGTGACGACATTCCGTACCAGCCCGGCCATCCGCCGTTTTGTCGATGGCGCAGAGCTGTCCCGCTACAGCCAGCAGGGCACGGTGACACCGGACCACGCGATCCGGATCAAGCCGAAGCCGGTGATCCTGCCGCGCCCGGTTGCCGATGACGTGCAGGGGTTTGTCAAAAAGTCCGCGAAGGCCATCGAAAAGTACGAGGAGGCGTATCGCGCGTACTTCGCGCGCAACAATGCCAACCAGGATACGCCGAAAACCCAACTCGATGCAGTGCCGCGCGTGCTGCTCGTGCCGGGGCTCGGTTTTTTCGCTGCGGGCAATTCGGCAAAGGCAGCGGACGTGGCGGCCGACGTCTACGAAAACAATGTCGAAGTCATCACGGCGGCCGAGGGCATCGGCCGGTTCCGCTCGATTTCCGAGCCGGACATGTTCGACATCGAATACTGGTCGCTGGAACAGGCCAAGCTGGGCGGGGCAAAGGAGGCGCCGCTGGCCCGACAGGTGGCGGTCATTACGGGTGCGGGCGGTGCGATCGGCCAGGCGACGGCGCGTGCGTTCCGGGCTGCGGGAGCCGAAGTGGCGTTGCTCGATCTGGACGAGCGCAGCATCGCGGCGCTGGCCGGCGATATCGGGGCGCTCGCCGTGCCGTGCGACGTGACCGACGATGCCGCCGTGGCCAAGGCGTTCGCGGCCGCGGCGGCGCGCTTCGGCGGCGTCGATATCCTCGTCTCCAACGCCGGAGCGGCCTGGCAGGGCAAGATCGGAGAGGTCGACGAGAAAATCCTGCGCGACAGCTTCGAACTCAATTTCTTCGCGCACCAGCGCGTGGCCAGGGCGGCCGTCGCCATGTTGCGGGCGCAGGGCACGGGCGGGTGCCTGCTGTTCAACGCGTCCAAGCAGGCGGTAAACCCCGGGAAGGATTTCGGCCCCTATGGCTTACCGAAGGCGGCGACGCTTTTCCTGTCGCGCCAGTACGCGCTCGACCATGGCGCCGACGGTATCCGTTCGAACGCCGTCAACGCCGACCGGATTCGCAGCGGGCTGCTGACCGATGACATGATCGCGAGCCGGTCGAGCGCGCGCGGGTTGAGCGAGCGCGACTATATGGCGGGCAACCTCCTGAACCGAGAGGTGCGCGCGGAAGACGTGGCGCAGGCGTTTGTCGATCTGGCGATGGCGGAGAAAACGACCGCCGCCGTACTGACCGTCGACGGCGGCAACATCGAAGCGGCGTTGCGCTGATCTCGGGTCAGGTATCCCGGATTGCCTTGCGAAGCTTTTTCTTCGCGGCGTCGCTCGCCTCTGCCCCGAACATGGTTTCCAGAACCGCGAACCGGCGTTCCTCGTGATAGGCGGTCCTGTCGGACAGTGTGAGGTTGTCGGCGTCGCGCTGGCGCACGGCTGACGCCAGGAACGGTGAACCGGTGGCCGGGGACAGCATGTCCCAGATGACCGATCCCTCGGGATAGAGCGATGCCGCGCCGACGCCCGTCTCGCGTTCGTCGTCCTCGTCGATGGCGCGGACCACGGCGCTGCCGGGGGGCATCAGGGCCAGCAGGCGGTCGTTTTCGGCGGTGCTGCCGATATGGCGAATCTCCAGAAGGCCGTCGGGCAGCGCGTCTCCCGGATATTGTCGTGCCATTGCGAGACCCGTGGCATTGTTGCCGGCCAGGGTGATCTTGGCCGGCTTGGCGTGGGTGGCGCCGCTGCCCAGGGCGGCGGCGAGCGCGCGCGCATCGGGACCGCTGCCGAACACCAGCACTTCGCGTGTCGATTTCGGCAGGATGCGGTCCGCGGCGCGTGTGGCGGCAGCGAGGCGCGGGGCGGTCGCCCGGAGCGCGCCGGGCACGCGAACGATCACGCCCACCTCGCCGAGAAGCGTGCAGGCGTCGTCGATATCGTCATATGCATCCGGACGCTCGTCGAAGAACGCCGGGGACTGGCCGGCCACGAACGCGCCCACGGCATTGTAGGAGTCTTGCAGAAATTCGAGAATCTGCGCCCGGTCGTCGGGACTGGGGGCCGGGCCGACAGGCATGTCCTCGATGGCGCAGGGCCCGCGGCCGAGCGCCATGATCCCCGCTCCGATCGCGGCGCGGAACCCGGACTCGCATTCGCGCTCGACGATCACATAGACCGTCGGGCTTTCGGGTGCTTTGGGGAGTGATACCAAGATTTTTCCTCGGACCTGCGAATGCAATTGTACCATTTTGCCCCATGGAACGCGCGCATCTCGCGAACGCGCGTAGAATAGTTTCGGGAACAGCTGGGAGAGTCGCGTTGAAACAGGTGCAGTTCGGGTCCTATGGCGGCCCGGAAGTCCTCGAAGTCGTGGAGCTGGACACGCCCGAGCCGGGCCTCGGCGAAATACGTGTGCGCACGCAGGCCATCGGTGTTGGCGTGCCGGATATCCTGATGCGGAATGGCAACTATTCCTGGATCCCGCCGTTCCCGGTGGTTCCGGGAAACGAGTTGGCCGGCGTTGTGGATGCGGTCGGGGACGAAGTCGCGAACTTCAACGTCGGCGATCGCGTCTATGTGAATTCACGCGAATTGGCCGCGCGCGGCGGCGGTTACGCGGAAGCGGTGGTCGTGCCGGCATCGGCCGTGTTCGCGCTGCCGGATACGGTGACGGCTGAGCATGCGGTCGCGCTGGGCAACTACCAGTTGGCCTGGTTGCTCCTGAATTTCGCCGCCAGTCCGGCGCCGGGTGGCCGTGTTCTCGTTCATGCGGCGGCCGGCGGGGTGGGCGGTGCGCTCGTGCAGATGGCGGGCAGCGTGGACCTCAAGGTGTTCGGCATCGCGGGCTCGCCGGAGAAGGCGGAGTATGTGAAATCGCTCGGCGCGAACGCCGTGATCGACCGCAGTTCGGAGAGCATCGCCGGACGGGTTTCCGAAATCACGGAAGGCGAGGGCGTCGACGCGATCTACGATTCGGTGGGTGGTGATCGGTTTGTCGACGGGTTCCGGATGCTCGCGCCGATGGGCACGGTCGTTCTGTTCGGCTATCTCGGCGGTTGGCCGGATCCGAACGTCCTCGACGCGATGCGCGATCGCCTGGGACGGTCGCTCGCGCTGCGCCTGTTCTCGATCCATGTGCTCGACGACTGGCCGCAGATGCGCCGCCGGGCGATGCATGAAGCCATCGAGGTGCTGGAGTCGGGTGTGTTCGCGCCCAAGATCCACA
The DNA here is from genome assembly GCA_965222215.1 of Alphaproteobacteria bacterium. GTDB lineage: Bacteria > Pseudomonadota > Alphaproteobacteria > UBA6615 > UBA6615 > JABJAG01. Next base: position 964,511 of record OZ244931.1, read on the forward strand.
CCCGGTTGCCCCTCGAAGGCGCGGCCGACGCGCACCGGCTTCTCGAAAGCGGCGCCGTGACCGGGAAAATCGTGCTGACGCCCTGAGCCCGCAGGCCATCATAGAAAAAAGGTATACGAGCGCGGAATCGACCGTCATGTTTATCGGACGATGGAATCGCGTCAGCTCCGATATTTCTGCGAGATCGCCGAGGCGGGGAGTTTCACGGCGGCGGCCGCGCGCCTGCGGGTGGCGCAACCAGCCTTGAGCCGTCAGATCGCCGCACTGGAACAGGACCTCGGGGCCCCGGTGTTTCACCGCGGTCCGGGCGGGGTGACGCTGACGCCTCACGGCGAAATCCTTTTGCGCCACGCCGATGCGATACGGGTACATGCCGCACGCGCCCGGGACGAAATTTCTGCCTCTCTGGGGTATACATCCGGCTGGTTGTCTTTGGGAACCTCGCCGGCCGTGGGTCGGGTCCTTTTCGGCCCCGTGGCTGAAGCCATGGTCGGCCGACACCCGGGCCTGCGCATCAGCTTTGTCGAGGGTGTCGGTGCGGGCCTCCTGAACGGGCTCCGTGACGGGACCCTGGATATCGCCGTCACCTCGCAGTCCGCATACGCCAAGGGGGTGGAGTTTCAGCACCTGTTCGACGAACCGGTCTTCCTCGTTGCGGCGCAAACGCGGCGTATTCCCGGAAGGGTGTCGGGTTGGGGCGATCTCAACGGATTGCCGCTTGTCGTGACAAACCAGCAGGCCACGATGGCGTCCTGGGTCGAGGAGTTGTCGGGACCGGGTCAGGCCGAACTCGATCTGCGGTATCGGGTCGAAAGCTCGCAGGCCGCAATCGATCTAGTGCATCGGGGGCTGGCCTGCGGAGTGCTGCCGCAGTCGACCCTCCGGGATTCTCTGGAAGTCGAGGGCCTCAGAAAGGTGCGGATGTCGGACGTCGTTCTCGGGCGATATCTGGCGTGGTCGGGCGATCGGATCGCCGATCCCCTGTTTGAAGAATTTCGTACGGTCGTTGTCGATGAGGTCGAGCGGCGATTTTCCGGTTTGTCGTGAGCGAAGACCATAGCCATAACTATTCAGCATAGGACCGTGCCCAACCGGTATTATTGTTCTCCCCCGCCCGGGGCTATCGTTGCTGCCAACGCAACCAGCGAGGGAGAAACGTTATGAAATCCGTTGAGGTGTCACCTGAGGAAATGGCCGCGCGCATGGCGCGTTTCGCCGATCTGCGTTCCTACAGCGACCAGCACGATGAAAGCAGCGGTATCCCGGCGAAGGCCATGGAAAAGCTGACGGCGCACAAGGTGTATCCGGTGATGGTGCCGCGGGAATACACCGGGCGCAGCGCGATGGCGCCGGTCAAGGCGGGCGAGCGTGTGGTGCTTGCGATCGCGGAATGTCCGCCCGGCGACGGCCCGGGCCTGCACAATCACGAGATCACCACAGAGAGCTTCTTTTGCCTGCAGGGCAGGTTCGAGATCACCTGGGGCGACGAGGGCGAACACATGGTCGTGCTCGAGCCGATGGACTTTGTCTCGGTGCCGCAGGGCGTGATGCGGGCCTTCCGGAACATTTCCGACGAAACCGGCCGCCTGTTCGTCACCATCGAGCTCGGCGATCCGGGCAGCAACGACCGGGTCGCCTACCATCCAAACGTCGCGGACGAACTGGAAGAAGAGTTTGGCGAGAAGACCGTGGCGACCCTGAAGGAGATCGGGTTCAAGTTCGACGGCGGCGTCGCCGGCTAGGCGGTTTGGCTATGAAGGTTGTCCGTTTTCATGAGTATGGCTCGCCCGACGTTCTGAAATACGAGGACGTGCCCGAACCGGAGCCGGGCCCGGGCGAGGTCCGGGTCCGCGCCGAGGTGATCGGGGTCGGTATTCCCGATGTTCTGGTGCGCACGGCGACCGACGTGAAGACCTGGCCGCTGCCGATGATCCCCGGCAACGACATGGTGGGGACCGTCGACGCGATCGGGCCGGGTGTCTCCCGGTTTCGAAAGGGCGAGCGCGTGTATGTGACGTCGCGCGAATTGCCGTTGCGGGGCGGTTGCTATGTGGAAGCGCGCGTGGTGCCGGAGACGGCCCCGTTCGCGCTGCCCGACAGTGTGGCGTCGGAAGATGTGGTCCATCTCGCCAATTTCCAGGTCGCATGGTTTCTCCTGAGCCATGCCGCAAACCCGCAGGAGGGCCAGACGATCCTCGTGCACGCCGCGGCGGGCGGGGTCGGCAGTGCCCTCGTGCAGCTGGCCAAGCTGCGCAACCTGACCGTCTGCGCGATCGCTGGCGGCCCGGAAAAGGCCGCTTTTGTGCGGGAGATGGGGGCCGACCTCGTGATCGACCGGCATGCCGAAACCGTGTCCGACGCGGTTGCCGCGTTCACCGGCGGGCCGGGCCTGCATGTGATCTACGATTCTGTCGGAGGTCCGGATTTTGCGCGGAATTTCGACATGCTGCGGCCGTTCGGAAAGGTCGTCTGCTTCGGCTTCGTGGCGGGCCATCCGGACCCCGGCATCTACGAACCGATGGCCCGCGACTTCAGCCGCAACCTCGGGTTCCAGATCTTCAGCATCCACTATTTCGACGATAAGCCCGAGATCCGCCGGCCGGTTATGGAGAACCTGATCGAAATGCTGGCCGACGGCGAGATCCGCCCGCGCCTTCATGCACGGATGCCCCTCGCGCAAGCCGCGGACGCACACCGTTTGCTGGAAACCGGTGCCGTGACCGGAAAAATCGTGCTGACGCCCTGAGCGCGCGTTTGCGGGCGTGAGGCGGGGTGCTAACTTGCGCTGGCTTTCGGTGCATGAGGGGGAAGTCCAGTGAGAACAGGCGGTCAGGTACTAGTCGACGCGTTGCGGATGCATGGGGTTGAGACGGCTTTTTGTGTTCCTGGAGAAAGTTATTTGGGCGCGCTGGACGCGCTTTATGACGTTCGGGAACAAATCAGGGTCATCACCTGCCGCCACGAGAGCGGCGCGACCTACGCGGCGGAGGCTTACGGCAAGCTGACGGGCCGGCCCGGCATCGCCTTCGTGACCCGCGGGCCGGGCGCGTGCAACGGCTGCATCGGCGTCCACGCGGCGCTGCAGGATTCCTCGCCGATGATCCTGTTCGTCGGTCAGGTGCCGCGCGAATTCAGGGGCCGCGAGGCGTTCCAGGAGGTCGACTACGAGGCGATGTTCGCCCCGCTCGCCAAATGGGCGGTCGAGGTCGACGACCCGGCGCGCCTGCCGGAGATCGTCGCGCGTGCATTCGCCACGGCGGCCGGGGGGCGGCCGGGTCCGGTGGTGATTTCCCTGCCCGAGGACATGCTTGTCGAGCAGGTCGAGGTCGAGGACATCGCAGTCGCCGCGTATCCCGTGCCGGAGCCGCGCGAAGCCGACCTGACGCGGCTGCGCGACCTGCTCTCGGTGGCAAAAAAGCCGCTGGTGATCTTCGGCGGCGGCGGCTGGACCGCCGAGGGTGTCGGCGACCTGGAGGCGTTCTGCGAGGCGAACGACCTGCCCGCCGTGGCGTCGTTCCGCACCCAGGACATCTTCAACAACGAGCTCCCGCATTTCGTCGGCGAGCTCGGCTACAACACCAACCCGAAGCTGGCCCAGCGGGTGAAGGACGCGGACCTGATCCTCGCGGTCGGGGCGCGGCTGGGCGAGACGGCGACGCAGGCCTACACGCTGGTCAAGGCGCCGAAACCCGACCAGACGCTGGTCCATGTCTTCGCCGACCATTCGGAACTGGGCCGGGTCTTCCAGGCCGACCTGCCGGTGGCGTCGGACCTCGGGGCGTTCGCCAACGCCGCACGGCGCAACGTGCAGGTGGATTCGAGCGCATGGGCCGACTGGCGCGCCGAGGCGCGGGCGGAGTTCGAGGCGTGGATCGAGCCCACCGATGTACCGGGCCCGCTCAATCTGGCCGAGGCCTTCGCGCAACTGCGCGACATCCTGCCCGACGACGCCATCATCACCACAGATGCGGGCAATTTCGCCGGGTGGACCAGCCGCTTCTACAAGTTCCGCAAGTTCCGCACGTTGCTGGGCCCGGCGAACGGCTCCATGGGCTACGGCATGCCGGCCGCGCTGGCGGCGAAGGCGGCAAGGCCCGACCTGCCGGTCATCTGCTACGCCGGGGACGGCGGTATCCTGATGACGGGCAACGAACTCGCCACGGCGGTGCAGCACGACCTGCCGATCGTCCTGATGATCGCCAACAACGGCATGTTCGGCACGATCCGCATGCACGAGGAACGCGAGTATCCGGGGCGGGAGATCGCGACAGAACTCAAGAACCCGGATTTCGTGGCCTGGGCCGAGGCCTTCGGCGCACAGGGCGAGCGGGTGACGGCGACCGGGGAGTTCGGCCCCGCGGTCGAGCGTGCGCTGGCCGCCGGGCGGCCCGCCGTGATCGAGCTGATGGTCGACCAGGAGCTGATTTCGAGCAATTTCACCCTCAGCGAATTGCGCGAGCGGGTGAAGGCGGCCGCCGAGTAACGCGGGAATGGCGTCCGGGGGCCAACGCGCGCTGTTCCTCGACCGGGACGGCGTTATCAACATCGACAGCGGCTATATCTGGCGGCCCGAGGACTTCCTGTTCATCGACGGCGTGTTCGAGGCCTGCCGCAAGGCGCGCGACATGGGCTACCTGCTCGTCGTGGTGACGAACCAGGCCGGCATCGGACGGGGTCTATATTCGGAAGAGGATTTCCACACCCTGAGCGACTGGATGACCGAGCGGTTCCGCGATGAGGATGTCGAAATCGCGCGGGTCTATTTTGCGCCCACCCATCCCGAGGAGGGGATCGGGGTCTACAAGCGGGAGTCCCCGGACCGCAAGCCGGGGCCGGGCATGCTGCTGAAGGCGCGGGATGCGTTCGGGATCGATATGGCGGCGTCCGCGATCGTCGGGGATCGTCACACGGATATCGAAGCGGGCCGCAGCGCCGGCGTGGGGGTGAAAATCCTCGTCGACGGCGAGGAGCCCGACACGTCGTTCAGCAAGCCGGACGCCGTCGTGGGGTCCCTGGCCGAGGCCATCGACTGGCTGGCGGCACGGGAGGCCTGACGTTTCGGCCGTTGTGCCGGCCCACCTCACCCTGACCCTCTCCTCCCCATGGGAGGAGAGGGAGTGTTCCGGGTTCAGGTCTAGACCCTCTCCTCCCATGGGAGGAGAGGGTGGTGAGCGCAGCGAAGCGGGTGAGGTGGGGACTCGCCGGCGCCAAGCGTGTTCTAGTTGCTGCCGCCCGACAACCGCCAGTCGATCATTTCCATGCGGTCCTGGCCGAAGAACAGCTCCCCGTCGACCACATAGGACGGCACGCTCCATGCCTTGTCGGCGAGCGCCGCGTCGGTGTTGGCCGTGAGCTCGGCGGCCACGGCGTCCGAACCTGCTTCGGCGACCAGACCCGCCCCGTCGAGGCCGAGACCGTTCAGGATATCGGCGACGTCGCCTTCGTCGGAGATGTCACGCTCTTCGACCCAGCATCCGCGCATCAGGGCTTTGGTGACGGCGTAGGTGTCCGCCCCGGCCTGTTTGGCCGCGATGATCGCGTTGGTCGAGAGGTGATAGGGCACCGGAAAGTGCTTCGGCTCGGGATTGAGCGGCACGCTGCGCCAAGCCGCCCAGCGCGGCAGTTCGAGCAGCCGGTACGACTGGAGCACTTCCGGACGGTTGCCCAGCGGCTGCCCGGCGCCTGTCTCGCTCCATGTCCGGCCGACATCCGTGGGCCGGAAATCGATCTCCCGGCCGTGCCTGTCGGTGATCTCCTTGAGGGCGTCGAGGCCCAGATAGGACCAGGGAGAAACGCAGGCGAAGTAGAAGGCGATGGGCGTGCTCATGGTCGGGCCTTTTTCCGGGTTCAACGCGTGCCGGGATATTGGCCGGATCCTAGCGGAAGGCAAGGGGCGCGTGGGCTGCGTCACGAGCCGGTGCCGGGAATCCTGACAATTTCCTGCAGACCAGGAAATAAACCGGTTCGGTGGTCGTTAAGAGGGGGGGTGGAGCGGTAACCCGGCGATGCCGGGTTACCGCTCCTGAGGGGAGGCTTGCTTCCTGGGTAAGGGAGCAATGAGAGCAATGTAGGGGTCAAACGCCCGGCGCGATGTGACGCGCATCACACGCAACGCATTTTTCTCAAAATCGATCTTCCGCGAGCGCCATCACGCTGTCGCCGCCGTCGGTGATGGTGGCGAGGTGCATGTCGGCGCGGGGCAGGACGTGTTCGGCATAGAAACGCGCTGTGATCCGCTTGGACTCGAGGAACTCCGGGCTGGCGCCGCCGGCCGCGCCGTTGGCGGCCGCGAGCGCGGAACGCGCCATCAGCCAGCCGCCGACGACCGTGCCCGTCAGGTGCAGGAACGGGACCGCGCCGGCGAACTTGCGGTTGATGTCGTTGTTGGCCGGGTCGAGCATCCACTCCGTTGCCTTGCGCAGCGCGGCGTTGGCGCGCTTCTGGGCGTCGAGGATCGGCGCGATGTCGGGCTCGTTCGAATCCGGCAGGCCGTCGAGCTCCTCGAGGAGTTCCTCCATGGCCGCGCCGCCGTCGCGCAGCAGTTTCCGGCCCAGAAGATCGTTGGCCTGGATGCCGTTGGTGCCCTCGTAGATCGGGGCGATCCGCGCGTCGCGCAGGTACTGCGCCGCGCCGGTCTCCTCCACGAAGCCCATGCCGCCATGGACCTGCACGCCGATGGAGGCGAGATCGACGCCGAGATCGGTGCACCAGGCCTTCACGACCGGGGTCAGCAGGTCGGTGCGCCGGCTGTTGTAGCCGCGAACGTCCGGGTCGTCATGGTGGCGCGAGCGGTCGAGCGCCGAGTTCGTGTAGTAGGCGATGGCACGCATCGCCTCGGTCTGGGCGCGCATGGTCATCAGCATCCGGCGCACGTCCGGGTGCCGGATGATGGTGGCGGATTCGCTGTCGCTGCCGTCGACCGGCGCGGACTGCACGCGTTCCTTCGCGTAGGCGACCGCGTGCTGGTAGGCGCGTTCGGCCACGGCCACGCCCTGCAGGCCGACGTTGAGCCGGGCGTTGTTCATCATCGTGAACATGCAGCGCAGGCCGTCATGCTCCTCGCCGATCAGGTAGCCGACGGCACCGTCGCCGTTCTCGCCATAGGACATCACGCAGGTCGGGCTGGCGTGGATGCCGAGCTTGTGCTCGACGCCGATGGCCTTGAGGTCGTTGCGCTCGCCGAGCGAGCCGTCGTCGTTGACGAGGAACTTCGGCACCAGGAACAGGCTGATGCCCTTCACCCCCGGCGGGGCATCGGGGAGACGCGCCAGCACCAGGTGGATGATGTTGTCGGTAAAGTCCTGCTCGCCGTAGGTAATGAAGATCTTGGTGCCGAAGATCCGGTAATGGTCGCCCTCGCGCTCGGCACGGGATTTCAGCAGGCTGAGGTCCGTGCCCGCCTGGGGCTCGGTCAGGTTCATGGTGCCGGCCCACTCGCCGGAGACGAGCTTGGGCAGGAACTTTTCCTTCAGTTCGTCGGCGCCGTGGGCGATCAGGGATTCGATGGCGCCGATGGTCAGCAGCGGGCACAGCGACCAGGAGAGGTTGGCCGACTGCCACATCTCCTGTATCGCGGTGGTCAGCGTCCAGGGCAGGCCCATGCCGCCATGCTCGGGCTCGAAGGGCGTGCCGTTCCAGCCGCCCTCGACGAAGGCCCGGTAGGCCTCCTTGAAGCCGGCGGGGGTGGTGACCTCGCCGTCCTTCAGCGTGGAGCCGGCCAGGTCGCCCGGCTGGTTCAGCGGCGCGACGACCTCGCCGGTGAACTTCGCGGCCTCGTTCAGGATCTGGTCGACGAGATCTTCCGTCGCGTCCTCGAATGCGGGGAAGGCGCGCAGCCCGTCCATGTCGCACAGGTTTTCCAGGATAAACCGCATGTCCTGCACGGGGGCGTTGTAGTCCGACATCGCTTCTCGCCTTTTCGCTCAAGATCTAGCTGGAATTTATACCGGGCGGCGCATGTGTGCACCAATAAGCACCCGGCATGTTCTCATTGCGCGGGATGATGGTTAAGCCCCTCTCCCAGAGGGAGAGGGGTTTGGGGTGAGGGGTTAAGTCCCGTCAGGGACGACCTCGACAAACCGTAACTCCTCTCCCGGCTCGCCAGTGCTCGCCACCCTCTCCCTCCGGGAGAGGGTTGTTGGACAATCCGCTAGCCCAGCACCTTGCCCGGGTTCATCAGGCCCTTGGGGTCGAGGGTCGCCTTGATGGCGCGCATCAGGTCCATTTCCACGCCGGCCTTGTGGCGGGCCAGATCCTCGACCTTGATCTTGCCGATGCCGTGCTCGGCGGAGAAGCTGCCGCGCAGCTTGTGGGCCTCGTCGTGGACGAGGTGGCAGATCTCGTCCCAGCGGGCGAGGAAAGCCGCGCCGTCCATGCCTTCGGGCTGGGTCAGGTTGTAGTGGACGTTGCCGTCGCCGACATGGCCGAAGGCGATGGGGCGGATGCCGGGACAGGCGGCGGTGACCGCCGCGCGGGCGTTGCGGATGAATTCCGGGATCGACGAGATCGGCACCGACACGTCGTTCTTGATGCTGGCGCCCTCGGGCTTCTGGGCCAGCACCATGGCCTCGCGCAGGAACCACATCTGGTCGCGCTGCGCCTCGGACTGCGCGATGGCCGCATCGACCACCAGCCCGTCCTCGAACGCGACCTCCAGGAAGGCTTCCATCGCTTCGCCGAGATTGGAGTTCTCGTCGCTGCTCTCGAACTCGATCAGGGCGTACCAGTCGTGGGGCTCGTCGAGGAAATCGACCGCGCCCTCGATGTGCTTCACGGAGATCTCGACGGCGATGCGCGGGATCAGCTCGAAGCCCGACACCGTGTCGGCGCTCGCCTTGCGGGCGCGGCCCAGCACGTCGAGCACGCTGTCGAGATCGGCCAGCGCCACAAACGCCGTGTGGCGCGAGACCGGCTTCGGGAACAGCTTTACGACCGCGCCGGTGATGATGCCCAGGGTGCCTTCCGCGCCGATGAACAGGTGCTTCAGGTCGTAGCCGGTGTTGTCCTTGCGCAGGCCGGTGAGCCCGTCCCAGATGCGCCCGTCGGGCAGCACGACTTCCAGCCCGAGTGTGAGTTCGCGCGCGTTGCCGTAGCGGATGACGCCGGTCCCGCCGGCATTGGTCGACAGGTTGCCGCCGATCCGGCAGGAGCCCTCGGCCCCGAGAGAGAGCGGAAACAGCCGGTCATGTTCGTCGGCGACGCGCTGCAGGTCGGCCAGCACGCAGCCGGCATCGACGGTCATGGTGAAGTTCACCGGGTCGACGGCGCGCACGTCGGTCATGCGGGATAGCGACAGGATGATTTCGCCGCCCGCGACGGCGCCGCCACACAGGCCGGTATTGCCGCCCTGGGGCACCACCGCGACGTCCTCGGCATGGCAGGCCGCCATCACACGGGAGACCTCTTCGGTCGAGGCCGGGCGCACCACGCAGGGGGTCACGCCACGAAACAGGCCGCGTTCTTCAACGAGATAGGGGTCCATGTCCGACGGGTCGGTGATCATGCCCGCGGCGCCGACGATGTCCTCGATCCGGTTGAGGAAACCGTCGGGCAGCGGCGGGGCGTTGTGTTCTTCGATGGCGCTCATGGTTCTGATGTAGACCGGCGTTCGAGGGCGGGCAAGGCGCTAGCCGCGACCTTTTGCGGCACGGCGCAGGCGATCGTTGATGGCCCGGCCGAGGCCGGTGTCCGGGATCGGTGTCACGGCGATGGCGCGATAGGCAGGGTCGTCCAACTCATGCAGGGCGGCGAACAGGTTCGCGGCGGCCTCCGTGAGATCGCCCGACGGGCTGAGGTTGCGGGCCCGGGCCGCGCCGGCGGGTGCGTTGTCGCCGAACGCGAGCAGGGCTTCGTCGGGGGCAACGGTATCGGCGTCCAGCCGCACCGGGATCGACGGCGCGTAGTGACGGGCGAGCTGCCCGGGCGAGCGCGGCGGTGCGCCATCGGCGGGAGCGGTGGCGTCCTCGACGGGACCGAGAACGTTTTCCAGTTCTTCCAGCGTCACGGACCCGTGACGCAGCAGGGCCGGGGCGTCGCCCGACAGGTCGAGGACCGTCGATTCCAGCCCGACATCGCACGCACCGCCATCAAGGATCAGGTCGACCCGCGCGCCGAGGGATTGCGCGACATGTTCGGCCCGCGTGGGGCTGACCTCGCCGGACGCGTTCGCGCTCGGGGCCGCGATCGGGCCGTCAAAGCGGGCCATCAGGTCGCGCGCCAGTGGGTGGGCGGGGACCCGGACCGCGACCGTATCGAGGCCGGCGCTGACCAGCAGCGACAGCGCGCAGTTCGCGGCCCGCGGGAGGACGAGGGTGAGGGGCCCCGGCCAGAACCGCTGCGCGAGGTCCCGGGCGCGCGCGTCGAACGTCACGTAACGCTGCGCTTGCCCGGTATCGGCCAGGTGCACGATCAGTGGGTTGAAGGACGGCCGGTCCTTCGCGGCAAATATCCGCGCGACCGCGCCATCGTCGCGCGCGTCCGCGCCGAGGCCGTAGACGGTCTCGGTGGGGAAGGCGACAAGGCTGCCGTCGGACAGACAGGCAGCGGCCTGTTCGATGGCCGCGTCGGACGCGGGCAGGATGGTGCCGGGATCGGTCATGCCGGCTGATATGCCGGGTTGTGGAAGGAAGGTCCAGAATTCGACTGTGGCGTCACGTGGTCAAACATTGTCACGCCCGCACTTGTTACACGGCTGTCCGGTTTAGATTTTTGCCCCCGCAAACTCCTGATGCGCTTGGTGCGGGCGAGTTTGCCCGGACGGAGGACATGAGGTTCAACCCTCTCCGCCCTTGAGGGGGAGAGAGGTGGCGAGCGTGAGCGAGCCGGGTGAGGTGGGTGCGCGCAGACGGGCTAAACCCCCTGAAAAGTCAGAACGAACCCCACCTCACCCCGACCCTCTCCTCCCCCATTGGGGAGGAGAGGGAGAAAACGGTGGCGCGGGTTCGGGATTGTCTCAGGCAAACCGGATAGCTGTGGAACAAGTCCGGCCATGACGTGTTTTTTGAGATAAACCCGACTCTCGTCGTCATTGCTTCGCCTTCGGCTCGCAATGACGGCGAATACTTTCTACCGCCGCCCGAACGCCACGAAGCCGGGGTTCAGGAAATCCTTCTTGCCGTAGTGGAACGGCGTGCCGTCGATGCAGGTGAGCGAGCCGCCCGCCGCGAGCACGATGGCGTGGCCGGCCGCCGTGTCCCATTCGCAGGTCGGGCCGAAGCGGGGATAGATGTCCGCGACGCCCTCGGCGAGGCGGCCGAACTTGAGCGCGCTGCCCTGGCCGATACGCTCGCGCACGGTCTCGTCCTCGAGATACTGGTCGACCTTGCCGCCGATGGAGTGGGAACGGCTGACCAGCACGTCGATCCCGTCGTCGGGCGGGATGCGGCAGGAGATCGGCCGTTCCTCGCCGCCGCCCTCGATCAGGGTCGCGCTGCCGGTGCCGGCGGCCGCGTACATCAGGTCGAGCGCCGGGGCGTAGAGCACGCCGAAGACCGGCACGTCGTTCTCCACGAGGCCGATATTCACCGTGAACTCGTCGTTGCGCTTCAGGAACTCCCGTGTGCCGTCGAGCGGGTCGACCAGCCAGAAGCGGTTGCCGATTTTCTCCGGGCTTTCGCCCGCGGAGAACTCCTCCTCGGAGATCACCGGGATATCCGGCGTGAGGTCGCGCAGGCCGGGCACAATCGCCGCCTCCGCGGCCGTGTCGGCCTCGGTGACGGGCGAGCCGTCATCCTTGCGCTCGCTGTCGAAGTCGGTGCGGTACACGGCCATGATGGCCTCTCCCGCCGAACGGGCGAGCTCGCGCACCGGCGGTATCAGTGCCGCGGTGTTGATGGGGGTTTCTCCCGGTTGCGGATGGGGCCTATTCGGCCGCCATCCGATGATTGTTGGCGAGCGCCCAGATCACGTCGGGTGTGGCCGGCATGTTGACCTCGGCGATGTGGCCGTCCGACGAGAACGCATCGACGATGGCGTTGATGACCGCCGGCGGCGCGCCGATGGCGCCCGCCTCGCCGGTGCCCTTGATGCCCAGCGGATTGGTCTGGCACTTCACGTTGCGCATCGAGAAATCGAAGTTCGGCACGTCGTCCGCGCGCGGCAGGCGGTAGTCCATGAAGGAGCCGGTCACGAGCTGGCCCGAGCCCTCGTCATAGACCGTGTGTTCGTGCAGCGCCTGGCCGACGCCCTGGACGACGCCGCCATGGACCTGGCCCTCGATCAGCATCGGGTTGATGATGTCGCCGAAGTCGTCGACCACCGTGTAGCGGTCGATGGCGAGATCGCCGGTTGCCGGGTCGATCTCGACCTCGCAGACGTGGCAGCCGTTCGGGAAGGTCGGCGCGTCGGGCGCCTGGCTGGCGCTGGTGTCGAGGCCCGGTTCCATGCCGTCCGGCAGGTTGGCCGGGTCCTGTGCCGCCCTGGCGACCTCGAACAGCGACATCGCGCGGTCGGTGCCGGCGACGCGGAACGTTCCGTCCGAATACTCGATGTCCGCCTCGGCGGTTTCCATCATATGGGCGGCGATGGCCTGGCCCTTTTCCTTGATCGCTTCGGACGCCTTCGACACGGCGACGCCGCCGACGGTGACGGAGCGCGAACCGCCGGTCATGCCCGGCGGCACCACGTCGCTGTCGCCCTGGACCATCGTCATTTTGTCGGTGTCGATGCCGAGCCGGTCGGACATGATCTGCTTGTAGGAGGTGTCGTGGCCCTGCCCGTTGGACATGGTGCCGATGTAGAAGGTGATCATCTCGCTGTCCGGGTCGATCCGGACATCCGCGACCTCGGGATTGCCGCCGCCGCACTTCTCGACATAGGTGGCCATGCCGATGCCGCGCAGCTTGCCGGACTTCTCCGTCTCGGCCTTGCGTGCGGCGAAACCGTCCCAGTCGGCCTTCTTCATGCCCGCTTCCATGATCGCGGTGAACTCGCCGCTGTCGTAGGTGTCGCCCAGCGACGTGGTGAACGGGAGCTGGTCCGGCTGGATGAAGTTGCGCCGGCGGAGTTCGTCCGGCGACAGGCCGAGCTCGCGCGCGCATTTGTCGACGAGGCGCTCGATGCAGTAGATCGCCTCGGGCCGGCCCGCGCCGCGATAGGCGTCGGTCGGGACGGTGTTGGTGATCACGCCCTTCACGTTCACCCAGGCGGTGGGGAAGGCGTAGAGGCCGTTGAGCATGGCCGTGCCGGCTTCGGTAGGGATATAGGTCGCGAAGTGCGACAGATACGCGCCCAGGTTGGCGTGGGTGGTGATCCGCAGGCCGAGGAACCTGCCGTCGGCGTCGCAGGCCACTTCGGCCTTCGTCACATGGTCGCGGCCCTGGATGTCCGACAGGAAGGCTTCGCTGCGCTCGGAGTTCCAGCGCACCGGCCGGTTCAGCTTCTTCGCCGCCCACACGACCATCGGCTGCTCGGGGTGCGGGAAGATCTTCATGCCGAACCCGCCGCCGACATCGCCGGTGACGACGCGCAGCTTGTCCTTGTCGATGTTCAGGATCGCGCCCGCGATCGTGTCGCGCAGGCCGATGGTGCCCTGCGAGGAGGTATACAGCGTCAGCTTGTCCTCGGCCTTGTCGTAGGCGCCGATGGCCGCGCGCGGCTCCATGGAGTTCACGACGACGCGGTTGTTGATCAGCTCCAGCGTCGTGACGTGGTGCGCGTTGGAAAAGGCGTCCTCGGTCTTGTCCTTCTCGCCCTTGCCCCAGTCGAAGCAGAGGTTGTTCGGGATGTGGTCGTAGAGCTGGGCCGCGCCGTCCTGGGCGGAGCGGTAGGTGTCCGTCGCGGCGGGGAGTTCCTCGATATCCACTTCGATGAGTTCCGCCGCGTCGCGCGCCTGGCCGAGGGTCTCGGCGACGACGAGCGCGACCGGCTCGCCGACATGGCGGACCTTGTCCTGGGCGAGCAGGGGACGATAGGTCTCGTGCCGCACGGTCCCGTCCATGCTCTCGACCGGGAACATGTTCGGCAGCGGGCCGAGATCGTCGGCCTTCACGTCGTCGCCCGTCAGGACCAGCAGCACGCCCGGCGCGCCCCTGGCCGCCGAGACGTCGACGCCCTTGAGGTTGCCGTGCGCGACCGGCGAGCGGAGCACATAGGCGTGAGCTTCGTTCTCGAGCTGCACGTCGTCGGTGTAGTTGCCGCTGCCCGTCAGCAGACGGAGGTCTTCGATACGCGTGACGGATTGACCGATGCCGAACTGGCCCATGGGGACACCCTTTTCGAGGCTGGAACTGAAATTCTGGAATTCGCGCCGGATGATATGCGACCGGGGCCCTGCAAACCAAGCCCCCGGGACGTCCTGTCTGCTATGTTTTTACTCACATGAGCGAGACCACCGACATCGAACCCACCGGCATCGAACCGGATCTGGACGGCTTTCCCGGCCGCTACTGGCACCCGGTCGACGATGGGCGCATCCAGTGCGATCTGTGCCCGCGTTACTGCAAGCTGAACGAGGGCCAGCGCGGGCTATGCTTCGTGCGGGCGCGCTCGGGCGACGAAATCGTGCTGACGACCTACGGCCGCTCGTCGGGCTACTGCATCGACCCCATCGAGAAGAAGCCGTTGAACCACTTCCTGCCGGGCACGCCGGTGCTGAGCTTCGGGACGGCGGGCTGCAACCTGACCTGCAAGTTCTGCCAGAACTGGGACATCTCGAAATCCCGCGAGTTCGACCGGCTGACCGACCGGGCGATGCCCGAGGCGATCGCGAAAGCCGCCGCGAAGCACGGCTGCCGCTCGGTGGCCTTCACCTACAACGACCCGGTGATCTTTCTCGAATACGCCGTGGATGTGGCGGCCGCGTGCCGCGACGCGGGCGTGCGCACCGTGGCTGTGACGGCGGGCTACATCTGCGAAGAGCCGCGCCGGGAATTCTTCCGGGCGATGGACGCGGCGAACGTGGACCTGAAGGGGTTCACCGAACGCTTCTACCGCGACCTGTCGTCGGCGAGCCTCGCCAACGTGCTGGAGACGCTGCAGTTCATCCGCCACGAGACCGACTGCTGGCTGGAAATCACCAACCTCATCATTCCGGGCGAGAACGACGATCCCGGCGAGCTCGCCGCGATGTCGCGCTGGATTCACGACGAACTCGGCCCGGACGTGCCGGTGCATTTCTCGGCGTTCCACCCCGACTGGAAGATGATGGACACCCCCGCCACGCCCTTCGAGACGCTTGCGACCGCGCGGCGGATCGCGCTGGATGCCGGGCTGCGCCACGTCTACACCGGCAACGTCCACGACAAGGGCCGCCAGAGCACCTATTGCCCGAACTGCGGCACCCGGGCGATCGGCCGCGACTGGTACGAGCTGTCGGAATGGCGCGTGGTGCCCGTCGGCAACGACGGCGGTGCCTGCGCGAACTGCGGCACGCGCCTGCCCGGCGTGTTCGACGCGACACCGGGAGACTGGGGCCGCAAGCGGGTGCCGGTGAAGCTCTAACTGCCGTCATTGCGAGGCCGAAGGCCGAAGCAATCCAGAGCGGGCTTGTCTGGGCCCTGGATTGCGTCGTCGCGATGCTCCTCGCAATGACGAGAGAAGGCTACCCCGGCAGAGGTTTGCCGCTGCCCTCGCGCAGCATCAGGGTGAAGACCAGCGAGACGGCGGCGCAGGCCATCAGGTACCAGACGAAGCTGAGGTCGTCGTGGGTGCGCTCCAGCAGCCAGGCGGCCACCATGGGCGTCGTGCCGCCGAAGATCGCCATGCTCACGTTGTATCCGACGCTCATGGCGCTGACCCGGACCCGGCGCGGGAACATCTCCGACAGGTTCGCCGGCCCGGCGCCCAGCAGGAACGCCACCAGCACCGCGAAGGCGACCTGCCCGGCGAGGATGCGGACAAAGTCCGGCTCGTGCATCAGCCAGACGAGCGGATAGCTCAGGAACAGGAACCCGCCCGCGCCGATGGCGAGCACCGTCTTGCGGCCGACCCGATCCGACAGGGCGCCGACGAAGGGGATCAGCAGGAGCAGCACCACCAGCGCGATGGTGTTGATGTCCATGGCGTCGGAGCGCGGCTCCTTCACCCGGTCGACCAGCCAGGTCAGCACGTAGACGAAGGCGATGTAGAAGCCGACGGCGTTGATGACGGTGTAGCCGATCATCCTGCCCATGGCGCGCCACTCGGTGCGGATCGCCTCGATGGCGGGGGAGGCCTCGCCTTCCTTCGCCGGCTCCACGGGCGTGTCGGGCAGGTGCCGGCGGATCAGCAGGCCGACGACGCCGACGAGGATTCCCAGCAGGAACGGGACGCGCCAGCCCCATTCCATCAGCTGGTCCTCGGTCAGGACGTTGGTGACCAGCGCGCTGATGCCGGAGCCGAGGAGGATGCCGCCGACGGCGCCGACCTGGGTCCAGCTCGCGAAGAAGCCGCGCCGCGCATCCGGGGCGTGCTCGGCGACGAAGGTGACCGAGCCGGTGTATTCGCCGCCGACCGACAGGCCCTGCAGCATCCGCATCCCGACGAGCGCGATGGCGGCCGCGATGCCGGTGCTGGCGTGGGTCGGCAGCAGGCCGACGATGCCGGTCGGGATCGCCATCAGCATGACCGACAGGACCAGCGCCTGCCGTCGGCCGATCCGGTCGCCGATATGGCCGAAGACGAAGCCGCCGATGGGCCGCATCAGGAAGCCGGCCGCGAACGCGCCGAACGACGCGATCAGCGAGACGGTCGGGTCGCTCGACGGGAAGAAGAGCTGGCCGATGATCGGCGCGAAGAAGCCGTAGACCCCGAAATCGTACCATTCGAGGACGTTGCCGCTGACCCCCGCCGCGATAACCTTGCGGCGGGTTTTCGGGTCGGCGAAGGCAGCGCTGGCGGCGTCGGTCATCGGATCAGTCCGGCAGCGGCTTGCCCGACCCCTCGCGCAGGGTGAGCACGACGAGGAACGAGACAATCGCGCAGGCGATGAGGTACCAGGCGATGGACAGGTCGTCATGGGTGCGCGCGATCAGCCAGGTGGCGATCAGCGGCGTCGTGCCGCCGAAGATCGCGAGGCCGACATTGTAGCCGACGCTCAGCGCGCTGACCCGGACCCGGCGCGGGAACATCTCCGTCAGCATGGCCGGACTGGCGCCGAAATAGGCGCCGATCAGCACCGAGAAGCCGAGCTGGCCGAGCAGAATCATGGTGAAGTCCGGGTGGTGCATCAGCCAGATCAGCGGATAGCCCAGCAGCGCGAGGCCGCCCGCGCCGAACAGCAGCAGCGGCTTGCGGCCGATCCTGTCCGACAGGGCGCCGAACACCGGCACGAGCACCAGCAGGACGGCCATCGAGATGGTGTTGATGTCGAGCGCGTCGGAGCGCGGCTCCTTCACCTGCTTGATGAGCCAGGTCACCACGTAGACGAACATCATGTAGAAGCCGACGGCGTTGACGATGTTGAAGCCGACCACCTTGGCCATCTCGCGCCACTGGGTGCGGAAGGCTTCCATGACCGGGTTTTTCGGTTTCTCGGCTTCGGCGGCCCCCTCGATTTCCGGCAGGTGGCGGCGCACCAGCAGGCCGACCACGCCGACGAGGATCCCGGACAGGAAGGCGATCCGCCAGCCCCAGGACGCGACCTCGGCATCCGTCAGCAGGTTCGCGATCAGCGCGCTCACGCCCGAGCCCAGCAGGATGCCGCCGACCGCGCCGAACAGGGTCCAGCTCGTCAGGAAGCCGCGCCTGTCGTTCGGCGCGTGCTCGGCGAGGTAAACGATGGAGCCGGTGTATTCGCCGCCGACCGACAGGCCCTGCAGCATCCGCATCGCCACCATCAGGACCGCGGCGGCGATGCCGATGGTCGCGTGGTCCGGCAGGATGCCGATCACCCCCGTGGGGATGGCCATCAGCATCACCGACAGCACCAGCGCGCGCTTGCGCCCGATCTTGTCGCCGATATAGCCGAAGACGAGGCCGCCGACCGGGCGCATCAGGAAGCCCGCCGCGAACGCGCCGAAGGAGGCGATCAGCGAGACCGTCGGGTCGTCGGAGGGGAAGAACAGCCTGCCGATGATCGGTGCGTAGAAGCCGTAGACCGCGAAGTCGTACCACTCCAGCACATTGCCGGTGATCCCGGCCGCAATCACCTTGCGCCGGTTGCGCGCTTCGTTCGTGGCGCTCATGCCCCTGTCCCCCGAGTTGCCCATAGGCAGCTAACCGCAACCCGGCGCGCCGCGGCAAGAGCCGTTCGCCGTTGTCATGCCTGGGCTTGGTCCGGGCATCCATGCCGGACTGAGCCCCCATACTTCGACAGGCTCAGCGTGAGGATGTCTCGAGGAACGTGCTCAAGCCCGGCTATGACGTGTGGAGAACGACCCCGATAGATCGTCATTGCGAGGAGCAAAGCGACGCGGCAATCCAGCATCTCCGCTCTGGATTGCTTCGCCCGCGGCTCGCAATGACGGGAAAAGCCTAGTGAAACGTTTCCGTCGTGTAGCGCCAGAGGCGGACCGAATCGTCCCAGAAGTCCTGGGGCAGGCCGGCCTTGGCTTTCAGGTGGCGCAGGAACTGCTCGGCCCTGGGCACGGTTTCCCAGACCTGAGGCAGGAAGAGCCCGCGCGTCGGCTGCCCGTCGGGGCCTTTGGCCTGCAGGATCACGCCGTCGATGTCGGGGCGCAGTGCGTCGACGGCCTCGGCCTCGGAGCCGAAAGCGATCGGGCGGGCGTGGGACAGGATCGAGACCGACATATCAAGCGTCTCGACCTCTTCCGGCGTGAGCTTCGGGAAGCGCGGATCGCCGAAGGCCGCCTTGTGGGCGTTGACCACCACATCCTCGACCAGGGTTCGATGCGGCAGGATCGAGCCGATGCAGCCGCGCAGCCGGCCGTCCTGGTTCAAGGTTACGAACGTGGCGCGGAACGTCTCCAGTGGCGCGGAGAAGCTGCCGTGCTGGACCTGCGCCGGGCGGCCGTTGCGAAGGCCGTTGGCGATGGACCGCCTTGCGCCTTCGATCAGGGTCGCCCGGTCGTCGCCGGGCAGGCGGGCCGAGCCGGCGTATTCCAGCGCCCAGGAGCCATAGCCGACGACCCGGTCGCGGTTTTCGCGCCCGGCGGTGTCGCCCGAGTTGCGCACGTCCAGTGTAGTTACGCGCAAGTCGAGGGCCCGTGCCCGGTTGAGCAGGCCTTTCACCGGGTAGCGTCCGCACGCCTGTTCGTCCTCGATCTTTTCCGGGGCCAGCGTCTCGACCAGCCGCCGGAAGCCCTGGTCGAGCCGGTTCGCGCCGTCATAGTTGTGATAGTGGCTGAGATCGGAACTGATCACGACGAGCGTTTCCGGGCCGCCCCACAGGGCGGCAAGCAGGGCGTCCGTCTCCCGCGGGCTCGGCCCGCCGACGATCACGGGCACCAGCGAGAAATCGCCGAGGACGCGTTGCAGGAAGGGCAGGTGCACTTCGAGCGAATGCTCTTCGGCATGGGGAACGTCGGACTGCTCGACCCCCGGCAACTTGAGAGCCGTCGCGATCCCGTCGGCGTCGAGGGGCACGTCGCCCAGCGGCGTGCGGAACGCCGCGGCCTCGGGCACGCAAAATTTCGGTACGGCGACCCGGTGGGGCGGGCCGAGCAGCACCACGCGGGTGATCTCCTTCGCCCGCCGCGCGACACTCCGGTAAGCGTTCCCCGCGATCGGGCCCGAATATACCAGCCCGGCATGGGGCGCGATCAGCGCCTTCGGCGACAGGCCGTCGTCGGTCGCGTCGGCCAGAAAACGGTCGACCATGCCGGCGAGCGCATCGGGCTCGGCAGGATAGAACGTGCCCGCGATGGCGGGGGGACGAACGGATTGTGACGGACCGGCTGTCATGATGATGGCTTGTCGAAGACTCGGAACTGCCTATATCGCGTGGTAGCTACACAAGAATAGCGCGTCGACGAATGCGCGCCAAAACCCCATCAAGGAACTTCCACCATGTTGACCGTCTATGGCCTGAAGACCTGCGACACCACGCGCAAGACATTGAAGTGGCTGGAGCGGCGCGAGGCGGCGCACCGGTTCCTCGATGTGCGCGCCGATGGTGTGGACCAGGACAAACTCACCGAGTGGGCCATGGAAGTGGGCTGGGAAGCCCTGCTGAACCGTGGAAGCACGACCTGGCGCGGGCTCGATGAAGTGATTCGCGAGAACGTCACCGAGGACATTGCGTTGCAGCTCATGGTCGAGAACCCGACCCTGATCAAGCGGCCTGTGGTCGAGACCGATGCGGGCGTGCTGGTCGGCTGGAAGCCCGAGCAGCAGCGCACGCTGGAAGAACTTCTGTAGCACCACAATATCTGGTGCCGGGGACGGCTGTTCGGCCGACAGACGCGGCCGGTCCCGTTTCGTTCTCCGCAAATTGCCCGAGTCGTTTTCGACCCGACCACCAGATTTTGGGGTTCGTGGCACAAAAGGGGCACAAACGCGTATGTGCGATGTGCCGCGACTCGTAACCGGCTGGGCTTTCAGCAGATTTCGAGGCCGTACGCGTTGACTCAAAATCGCCAAAGATTACAATGTTCTGCAATTGTTCACGGTGACACGACGCCAACATCTGGTATTAACTTAACGTTACGTCTCCAGATGTTGTGGATTTCGCGCATTTTCCCCTCGGAAACTGCCCACAGGATGTGGAGCGCCTGGATTTTTGATTGGGAGGGGCTTGGTAATGGACGGTTCTGCGGGGATTTCGGCGGACAACGCGGTTGTGGACAAGTCGCGGAAAGCACTTGAAACGGACGAAGATGACGTGTTTGAGACACTCGATTTAGAGACAGAAATTGACGATTCCGGGGCGACTCGGGATGTGGATAACGACCTCGTCGGGAAAGACGCCGATACGGCGAATATCTTCCAGACCGAGCGCGTGCGCATCGCGATCGACCCTTCGCGTGACGAAAACCTGACCGTGTTCGGGAAGGAAACGCTGGAAGACCGCTACCTGCTGAACGACGAGAAGGGCTCGCCCCAGAAGCTGTTTGCGCGCGTCGCGTGCCACTACGCCGACGATTCGGCGCACGCCCAGCGAATCTACGACTACATCTCGAACCTCTGGTTCATGCCGGCCACGCCGGTGCTGTCGAACGGCGGCACCCAGCGCGGCCTGCCGATCTCCTGCTTTCTCAACGAGGCCTCGGATTCGCTCGAGGGCATCGTCGATCTGTGGAACGAGAATGTCTGGCTCGCCGCGCGCGGCGGCGGTATCGGCAGCTACTGGGGCAACCTGCGCTCCATCGGCGAGCAGGTCGGCCACAACGGCAAGACCTCCGGCGTCGTGCCGTTCATCCGGGTGATGGATTCGCTGACCCTTGCGATCAGCCAGGGCTCGCTGCGGCGCGGCTCGGCGGCGGTCTACCTGCCGATCGACCATCCGGAGATCGAGGAGTTCATCGAGATCCGGCGCCCGACCGGCGGCGACCCGAACCGCAAGGCCCAGAACCTGCACCACGGCGTGCTCGTGTCCGACGCATTCATGCGCGCGGTCGAGGCCGACGAGGACTGGACGCTGGTCAGCCCGAAGGACCGTTCGCCGATTGCGACGGTGAAGGCCCGCTCGCTCTGGATTCGCCTGCTGACGGCGCGGATCGAGACCGGCGAGCCGTATATCGTCTATTCCGACACGGTGAACAGCCAGGTGCCCGAGCACCAGAAGCTCGCCGGCCTCACGGTGAAGACCTCGAACCTGTGTTCCGAGATCACGCTTCCCACGGGCAAGGACCACCTCGACAACGATCGCACCGCGGTCTGCTGCCTGTCGTCGCTGAACGTCGAGAAGTTCCTGGAGTGGAAGGACCACCCGACGTTCATCGAAGACGTCATGCGCTTCCTCGACAACGTGCTGACGGACTTCATCGAGAACGCGCCGGACAGCTTCGCCAAGGCCAAGTATTCGGCCATGCGCGAGCGTTCGGTCGGGCTTGGCATCATGGGCCTGCACTCGTTCCTGCAGGACCAGATGGTCCCATTCGAATCCGCCGTCGCGAAGGCGTGGAACAAGAAGATGTTCAAGCATATCCGCGAGCAGGCCGACGCCGCCTCGCAGATGCTGGCCGAGGAGCGCGGCGCGTGCGCCGACGCGGCCGACTACGGCATCAACGAGCGCTTTTCGAACAAGATGGCCATCGCGCCGACCGCCTCGATCTCGATCATCTGCGGCGGCGCGTCGCCGGGCATCGAGCCGATTGCGGCCAACAGCTTCACCCACAAGACCCTGTCGGGATCGTTCACCGTCCGCTCCAAGGCGCTCAAGAAGCTTCTGGCCGAGAAGGGCAAGGACACCGACGAGGTCTGGTCGTCGATCACGTCGCACGAGGGCTCCGTCCAGCATCTGGATTTCCTGAGCCAGGACGAGAAGGACGTGTTCAAGACCGCGTTCGAGATCGACCAGCGCTGGGTGATCGACCTTGCGGCCGACCGGGCGCCGTTCATCTGCCAGTCGCAGTCGCTGAACGTGTTCCTGGCGGCGGACGTGCACAAGCGCGACCTGCACCAGATTCACTTCCAGGCGTGGAAGAAGGGCGTGAAGAGCCTTTACTACTGCCGCTCGAAGTCGCTGCAGCGCTCCGAGAGCGTGGCCGCGCTGGTGCCGGTGACGGCGGACGACGAGGCCGACCGCGCCGCTGCGAGCCGCAACGACTATGAGGAATGCCTCGCCTGCCAGTAGGCGAGTGACCATATCGATGTGAAACGCCCCGGGGCTGCCTTTTAGATAGGGGCGGTGCCGGGGCGACGCATCCGAGGGAGAGGGAAAAGCAATGTCGCTTCTTGAAGAGCGCGTTCAGTATAAGCCGTTCAGCTACCCGTGGGCCTATGACGCGTGGCTGATGCAGCAGCGTGTCCACTGGCTGCCCGAAGAGGTGCCGCTGGCCGACGACGTGAAGGACTGGCACCGCACGCTGACCAATTCCGAGCGCAACCTGCTGACGCATATTTTCCGCTTTTTCACGCAGGCCGACGTGGAAGTGAACAACTGCTACATGAAGCATTATTCGCAGGTGTTCAAACCCACCGAGGTGCAGATGATGCTGGCCGCGTTCTCGAACATCGAGACCGTCCACATCTCCGCCTATTCCCATCTGCTCGACACCATCGGGATGCCCGAGACCGAGTATTCGGCCTTCCTGAAGTACCAGCAGATGAAGGACAAGTACGACTACATGCAGGAATTCGGGATCGAGACGAACCGTGACATCGCCATGACGCTTGCGATGTTCGGCGCGTTCACCGAGGGCCTGCAGCTGTTCGCGTCCTTCGCGATCCTCATGAATTTCCCGCGCTTCAACAAGATGAAGGGCATGGGCCAGATCGTGACCTGGTCGGTGCGCGACGAGAGCCTGCATACCGAATCGATCATCAAGCTGTTCCGCACCTTCATCCACGAGAACCCGGAAATCTGGGACGAGGAGTTCCAGCGCGAGCTCTACGTGGCGTGCGAGACGGTGCTGAACCACGAGGATGCGTTCATCGACCTCGCCTTCGAGATGGGCGGGATCGAGGGACTCGAGGGCAAGGAGGTGAAGCAGTACATCCGCTACATCGCCGACCGCCGTCTGTCCCAGCTTGGCCTGCAGCCGGTCTACCGGATCGAGCAGAACCCGCTGCCGTGGATGGAAGAGATGCTCAACGGCGTCGAGCACGCCAACTTCTTCGAAAACCGCGCGACCGAATACTCGAAGGCCGCGACCCGGGGCGACTGGGAAGAGGCGTTCGAGTAGAGCCGAATACGATCCGCCAGACTGAGCCCTCATCCTGAGCCTGTCGAAGGACGAGGGCGGCATCCTTATGCTTCGACAAGCTCAGCATGAGGATGAATTGAGATGAGCGAACTGCGGTCACGTTGCGTTCTCCTGGGGATTCGGGTCGTCATGCTAAGACGACCCGCATGACCCCTGACCAGATCATCATCTTTGCGATCCTCGGCCTGTCGCTCGTGTTCTTCATGTGGGGGCGCTGGCGTTATGACGTGGTGGCGTTTACCGCGCTGATCCTTGCCGTGGTGGCGGGGGTTGTGCCGACCGAGTCCGCATTCGCCGGGTTCGGCCATCCGGCCGTGATTACGGTGGCGGCCGTGCTCGTCATCAGCCGGGCGCTCCAGGTCTCGGGCGTGATCTCGATCTTCGCCGATGCGGTCGTGCGCTTTGCCAGGGGGCAGGGCACGCAGATGCTGGCGCTCTCGGGTGTCGGGGCCGTGCTGTCCGCGTTCATGAACAATGTGGGGGCGCTGGCCCTGCTGATGCCGCTGGCGCTGCGCCTTTCCGAAAAACCGTCCGCCGTGCTGATGCCGCTGTCCTTCGCAACGATCCTCGGCGGGCTGGCCACGCTGATCGGCACACCGCCGAATATCATCATCGCGACCTACCGCGCCGACGTGACCGGCGAGGCCTTCGCGATGTTCGACTTCGCCTTCGTGGGCCTGCCGATCGCGGTGATCGGTCTGGTGTTCGTGTTGCTGATCGGCTGGCGGCTGATCCCGTCGGGACGGTCGAGCCGCCGTTCGGCGGAGGAGATGTTTGAGCTCGACAGCTATGTCGTCGAGGCGCGGGTGAACGACGATTCGCCCTATGTCGGACAGACGGTGCGCGAGCTCGAGCTGATCGACGAGGAACGAACCATCGTCGTCGGGCTATTGCGCGACGAGACGCGGCGGCTGATGCGAATCCAGAACGAATACGTCCGGGCCGGCGACATCGTGCTGCTGCGGGTCGATCCGGCAACCGTCGACGATCTCGTCAAGAAGGCCGGGCTGACCCTGACCGGGGCCGAGCTCTCGGCCGACGAGAATGTGAGGTCGGACCAGGTGGGCCTGATCGAGGCGGTCGTGCAGCCCGGCTCGCGCCTCGAGGGCCGCAGCGCGGCCACGCTGCACCTGCGCCGACGTTACGGCGTCGCGCTGCTGGCGCTGGCGCGCGAGGGCCAGCCGATCCAGGAACGGATCGGGCGGGTGCGCCTGCGCGCCGGCGACGTGCTGCTGCTCCAGGGCGAGGAGACCGAACTGCCCGATGCCGTCTCCGCGCTTGGCTGCCTGCCGCTGGCCACGCGAAACCTGAATATCGGGCGCGGCGGCAAGGTGCTGATCCCGGTGCTGATCTTCGCCGCCTCGGTGCTCGCGACGGTGCTGGGCTGGGTGCCGGTGCATGTGTCGTTCGCGGCGGCGGTCGTCGCGCTCATCCTGCTGGAGCGCATCTCCGCGCGGGAGGCCTATGAAACCATCGAATGGCCGGTGATCGTGCTGCTTGGCGCGATGATCCCGCTGGGCGACGCGCTGCAATCGACGGGCGGCACGCAATTGATCGCCGACAGCATCGTCGGGCTTGCCGCGGCGATTCCGGCCTGGCTGATCCTGGGCATCGTGCTGGTGGTCACGATGACCCTGTCGGACCTGATGAACAACGCCGCGACGGCCATCGTCATGGCGCCGATCTCGGTGGCGATCGCGGGCAGCCTCGGCCTCAACGCCGACCCGTTCCTGATGGCCGTCGCCATCGGCGCGTCCTGCGCGTTCCTGACCCCCATCGGGCACCAGAACAACGTGCTGGTGATGGGCCCCGGCGGCTACAAGTTCGGCGACTACTGGCGCATGGGCCTGCCGCTCGAGATCATCATCGTCGCGGTGTCGATCCCGCTGATCATGTTTTTCTGGCCGATGTAGGCGCGACCTGCGGTCTGGCTTGAACGGAATTCAAGACTGGAGAAATATCAAACCCCCTGAATGTGGTGGGTGAGCGCAAATGGTCGGTCGAAAGAATGAACCATCCAGTGGCTCGAACATCGAACCTGTGTCTGTTGCCGACGAACTGGATCGGTTGCAGATGACTTGGGAAGAGCTACGGTCAGCATTGGACGAAGGTCGAAAGTCAGGACTCAGCAATAGAACGGTTTCCGAAATTTTCGATGAAGTTGTCGCGCGCAAAAGGCGTGGAAGAGAAATTTAGTTTCTGATGTGCGGTAGATTCGGCCTGTTTCATAGCTGGGGGGACATGCATGCCTCCTACAACCTGACAAACCAGCCTCTTAACATGATGCCGCGCTGGAATATCGCGCCGACACAGGCGATCACAGCCGTCATCCGGGCCGCGAGCGGTGGCGGGCGCGAGGTGACCGGCTTTCAGTGGGGCCTGATTCCGCCCTGGGCGAAAGACCCGGCAATCGGCGCGAAGATGATCAACGCGCGCGCCGAGACGCTGGCCGAGAAGCCGTCCTTCAGGAACGCTTTCAAGCGCCGCCGCTGCCTGATCCCCGCGAGCGGGTTTTACGAATGGCAGGCGCGTGGCGCCGGGCCGAAACAGCCGGTCTGGATCGCGCGGCCGGACAGTGCGCTGATTACCTTCGCGGGCCTCTGGGAGATATGGCACGGGCCTGACGGCGGCGAACTGCACACCTGTACGATTGTTACTACCTCGGCGAACGACGCGCTTCAGCCCTACCACCACCGGATGCCGGTCGTGCTCTCGCCCGACGGATTCGATGCGTGGCTGGGTGACGGCGGGGAGAGCGGCGACGATCAGGCGCGCGCCGGTGAGCTGTTGCGCCCGGCGCCGATCGACTTGCTGACGGTCCGCCCGGTCGGCCGCGCTGTTAACGATATCCGCAACGACGGCGCGGAACTTCTGGACGACGCGGAACCGCTGCCGCCCGTGCCGAAGCAGGGCGAGTTGTTCTGACGGCCCGCGGCATGTGCTAAGCAGCGCGGCGTTGCAATCCATGCCGATTGGACTGGAATTCGAAATGGCTTCGTGGCCCCCGCCGTTTACCGCCGAAGGAAAGATCGTGCGCGTCGAGACGCTGGAGATGGATCACCGTGCCGACCTGGAAGAGGCGGCCGCGGACGGCGACCTTCACCGGCTCTGGTACACAAGCGTGCCCGCACCGGAGGATGTCGGAGCGGAGATCGAGCGCCGCCGTGCGCTCATGGCGGCCGGCACAATGCTGCCCTTCGCCGTGATCGAGAAGGCGAGCGGTCGGGCGGTCGGCATGACCACGTATATGAATATCGAGGCGAGTCACCGCCGGGTCGAGATCGGCTCGACCTGGTACCGGCAGTCAATGCAGCGCACGGCGTTGAATGCCGAATGCAAGCTGCTCCTGCTCGGGCACGCCTTCGAGGCGCTGGACTGCATCGCCGTCGAGTTCCGGACCCATGTCATGAACCGGGCGAGCCGCACCGCGATCGAACGGCTTGGCGCGAAGCTGGACGGGATCCTGCGGTCGCACCAGATCATGCCCAACGGCACCATCCGCGACACGGCGGTCTATTCGATCATCGCGGGTGAGTGGCCGGCGGTGAAGGCGAACCTCGAAACCATGCTGGAGCGCACGGGTCCCGTGGCACGCTAGGCTGCCTGCGCGTTGCGCATCGCCTGCCAGACCTTGAGCGGCGTGCAGGGCGTGTCGATATGCTTCACGCCGAACTTCGACAGCGCGTCGACGATCGCGTTGGTGCCCGCCGACAGCGAGCCGACGCAGCCGGCTTCGCCCGCGCCCTTGACGCCGAGCGGGTTGGTCGGCGTCGGGACCTCGTTCTCCTCGAACTCAACATGGCAGAAATCGTCGGCGCGCGGCATGCAGTAGTCCATGAACGACCCGGCGAGGAGCTGGCCCGTCTCGGGGTCGTAGGTCTTGTCCTCCATCAGCACCTGGCCCATGCCCTGGGCAATGCCGCCCATGATCTGGCCCTTGACCAGCATCGGGTTGATGACCGTGCCCACATCGTCGACGACCCAGTAGCCGACCATGTCGACCACGCCGGTGTCCGGGTCCACCTCGACCTCGCAGATGTGGCAGCCGTTGGGGAAGTTGCCGGTCTTCGAGTTGTAGGTGCCGGTCTCGTAGAGGCCGGGCTCCATATCCTCGGGCAGGTTGTTGCTCTTGAAGGCGGCGACGGCGACCTCGTGGATCGACAGTTCCTTGTCGGTTCCGGCGATGGAGAACCTGCCGTCGGCGAACTCGATATCGGCTTCCGACGCTTCCAGCAGGTGGGCCGCGAGTTTCCGGCCCTTGTCGATGATCTTGCGCGCGGCGATGGTCATCGCGCTGCCGGTCATGATCGTCGAGCGCGAGCCGCCGGTGCCCATCCCGAAGGCCGAGACATCCGTGTCGCCCTGCAGGATGTTCACCCGCTCGGGCTCGATGCCGAGCAGGTCGTTGATGATCTGGCGCTGGATCGTCGCGTGGCCCTGGCCGTGGCTGATGGTCGAGGCAACGAAGGTGAGGTCGCCCGTCGGGTCGAAGCGGAACTCCGCCGTCTCGGTGGTGTTGTCGGCGGCCCATTCGAGCGTGTTGGACATGCCGATGCCGCGCAGCTTGCCGCGCGCCTCGGATTCGGCGCGGCGCGCGGGGAAGCCCGCCCAGTCGGCCATCTCCATGGCCATGTCCATGTTCTTCTCGAACTCGCCGCAGTCGTAGGTGTAGGTGAGCGGTGTCTTGTAGGGCATCGCCTCGGGCGGGATGATGTTCCTGCGGCGGATTTCCGCCGGATCCATGTCCAGTTCGTCCGCCGCCATCTCCACCAGCCGCTCGATCATGAACGAGGCTTCCGGCCGCCCCGCGCCGCGATAGGGCGAGGTGCAGTGGGTGTTGGTCAGCATGCCCGAGATTTCGACATAGGCGACCGGCGTGGTGTAGACGCCGATGGACGTGCCGATATGCACCACGGGAGGGCTCGCGCCGCGGTAGGACGGGAAGGCGCCGAGGTTGCCCCAGCTGCGCACCTTGAGGGCCTTGAACGTCCCGTCATTGTCGAAGGCGAGCGCAACGTCGACCATGTTGTCGCGGCCGTCGTCGTCGGACAGGTGGCTTTCAGAGCGGTCGGCGACCCACTTCACGGGGCGCCCGACATGCTTCGACGCCCACGGCATCAGCACCATTTCGGGGTAGATCGAGCCGCGCAGGCCATAGCTGCCGCCGATATCGTCGGTGATCAGCCGGATCTTCGATTCCGGCACCTTGAACGACTGGTCGGCGAGGCTTTTCCGGAACAGCCACGGGCGCTGGAAACCGCAGCGCAGGGTGTAGCGCCCGTCGTTCGGCGAGTATTCGCCGATCACACCGCGGTTCTCCAGCGCGTTGGCCGTGACCCGGTTGATGACGAGGTGGTGCGAGACGGTGTGGTCCGCTTCCGCGAAGGCCTTTTCGGTGCCCTCCTTGTCGCCTGCCGTGTAGAGGTAGGACTCGTTGTTCGGGCAGTCTTCGTAAAGTTGGGGAGCCCCATCTTCGAACGCTTCCCGGCAGGACGTCACGGCGGGCAGCACCTCGTAACCCACCTCGATCAGCTCGCTCGCGTCGCGCGCCTGCATCTCGGTGTCGGCGACGACCAGCGCGACAGGGTAGCCGATGTGCATGACCTTGCCGACCGCCAGGGCCGGGCGGTCCGGGATGTACATCTTGCCGCCGTTGCGGTGGGTGTAGTCGCCCATGCAGGGCACGACGCCCATGCCGTCGGCCCGGTAGTCCTCGCCGGTGAACACTGCGTGCACGCCCGGCGCATCTTTCGCGGCCGAAGTGTCGATCGACAGGATTTTCGCGTGTGCGTGCGGCGAGCGCAGGATCACCGCGCGAAGCTGGCGGTCGTAGTTGATGTCGTCGAGGAACCGGCCGTTGCCGGTCAGCAGCTTCTGGTCCTCCAGCCGCGAGGGCGACTGGCCGATGGAAAACTCACCCATGGAAAAGCACTCTCCGGATACGCGTTTTCGGGGAAGGTTGGACCGATCTTATCAGCCCGTGTGGCTTGATCCAAAATCAGAGCCCGGTGTCAGCCGCCGAACGATACCCCGTTTTCCTGCCGCCACTTGGCCGTCGCTTCCAGCGTCGCGAAGGGGCTGATCATCTCCGGATCGAACGGCATCGGTGCCTCGCCGCGGGACAGTTTTTTGGGCCATGAGGGATCGCCGATGGCGCCGCGGGCGATGGCGATGAGATCGGCCTCACCCTCGTCCAGCATCTGCTCGGCCTTCGTCGGGTCTTCCAGCTTGCCACAGGCGATCACGGGTATATCGGTAAACTTCTTCGCAAGGCCCGCCAGTGAATGGCCGCTGCCGAACTCTTCCCCGAACCCGGTGTGCGTGCTGATGTGCAGGAAGTCCGCGCCGTCCTCCGCCATCGCTGTGAAGATAGTCCGGGCGTCGTCCACGCCGCCCTCCCACTTGTAGGTGAAGTCATTCGACCGGCTCTGGCTCAGACGCATCCCCGCGATGCCCCGGCCCGCCACACCGGCAACGACAGCGCGCATAATCTCCCTATGGAAGCGCAGCCGGTTTTCCAGCGAGCCGCCGTACTCATCGGTGCGGGCGTTGGTACCGGGCGTGAGGAATTGCACCGGCAGGTAGCCGTTGGCGCCGTGGATTTCGACGCCGTCGAACCCGGCATCCATGGCGTTGGCTGCGGCGATGCCGAAAGACGCGATGACCTCCTCGATCTCCGCCGGGGTCATTTCGCGCGGCATCCTGAAAGGGCCGTCCCCGTAGTAGCGTCCCGCCATTTCGCCGGCCGGCTGGACGGCGGAAGGCGCGACCGTCTCCTCTGTGTAGCGATTGTCCTGCACGAGCGCGCCCGCATGCATGATCTGCAGCAGGATGCGGCCCCCTTCGGCATGGACCGCCTCGGTAACGCGCCGCCAGCCTTCGACCTGTTCCGGCGTCGCGATGCCCGGCTGGTCGCGGTAGCCCTGGCTCTGCTTCGTGTCGGGATGGGTGCCCTCGGTGATCATGAGTCCGAATCCGCCACGCGCGAAAGCGGCGTAGTGTTCGGCCATCTGCGCCGTCGGCACGCCGTTTTCATCGGCGCTTATGCGCGTCATCGGCGCGACGACGCTGCGGTTCGGCAGGTCGTATCCGTTCAACCGGAACGGGGAAAGGATGTGTCGCCAGGTGGCAACGCCTCTTCCGTTCATGTGCTCACTCAATCCTTGCCGTTGGCCATCCGGAGCAGATAGCCGCCCGAACGATCGTCCATTTCCAGGTCGAGCAGACCGCGGTCTTCGGCCTCCTCCAGCAGGTCGCTGAAGGCGCGGAAGCCGTAGTAGCTTTCGTTGAAGCCGGGGCGGCGGCGTTTGAGGGTCTGCTTGACCATCGAGCCCCAGATCGGCTCACCGCGTTCGGACGCGAGCGCTTCCGCGGTCTCCATGACCAGCTCGATCGCCTCATCCACCGTGCCAGTACCCTTGTCTTCGGCCTCGGCCTCGCTCGGGCTCTTCTCCGGCTTCGGTGCACCGGCAGGCTTTTTCGACCCTTTCCGGCGTGGCTTTGGCCGGTCGCTGGCGCGCACCAGGTCGTCGTAGAAGATGAACTCGTCGCAGTTGTTCATCAGCAGATCGGAGGTGCTGTTCTTCACGCCGACGCCGATCACCGTCTTGTCGTTCTCGCGCAGCTTGCTGACGAGCGGGGAGAAATCGGAATCGCCGCTGATGATCACGAAGGTGTCGATGTGTTCCTTCGTGTAGC
This sequence comes from Alphaproteobacteria bacterium, assembly GCA_965222215.1. GTDB lineage: Bacteria > Pseudomonadota > Alphaproteobacteria > UBA6615 > UBA6615 > JABJAG01. The sequence continues at coordinate 995,893 of OZ244931.1, forward strand.
AAAGGTCGAGGGCGTCGACGACCATGTGGATATCGGCAGAGTTCTTTCCCGACTGGCGGGTGTGGGGAATCTCGATCAGCTCGAACGCCGCGTCGTGCATGACCGCCTTGAATTCTTTGTAGCGGTCCCAGTCGCAATAGGCCTTCTTGGCCACGATGCTGCCCTTGACCAGCAGGCGTTCGAGGACGAGGCCGATCTCGAATTTCGGGAACTTCACTTCGCGCACGCCGAGCGCGACATTCTCGAAATCGCAGAACAGGGCCAGGCTGGTGTTGGCGTCGTTATCGTTGCGGCTCATGGAATTCCTTCCGGATGGAGGGGTTGTGTCGTGCACTGTTTCCGTTCGGGCTTTATGAAGGTGCGCGGTGCAAATTTGTAGTGTGGATCTGCGTCGGCCGGTTTCAACATGCTATCTTCGGGGTTTGTCGGTCTCCGGATTGTTCCCGGTTAAGTAATCCCTGACCGGTCGCCGTGTTCTGCACAGGAGAAAACAATGTTCTCACATATCATGATCGGCGCGGACGACCTGTCCGTCGCGAAGAAATTCTACGATGCGGTTCTCGGCGCGGTCGGCGTGCCGGAAGGCAAGCTCGACCCGAAAGGACGGCTGTTCTACCGGACCGACACGGGCGTGTTCGCCGTCTCGGTGCCCATCGACGGCGAACCGGCGACCGGCGCCAACGGCGGCACGATCGGGTTCACCTGCGACAATCCGGAAATGGCCGACGCATGGCACGCGGCCGGCGTGGCCAACGGTGGCGTAACCTGCGAGGACCCGCCCGGCTGGCGCGAGAGCGCGGCGGGCGGCCAGATCTACCTAGCCTACCTGCGCGATCCCTGCGGCAACAAGATCTGCGGCCTGCATCGCCCTTAGCTCAAGCGGCTGTCTGGTGATTTGAGAGGGAATGGTGGGCGCGGCTGGGATTGAACCAGCGACCCCTGCCGTGTGAAGGCAGTGCTCTCCCGCTGAGCTACGCGCCCGTTCCATCGGGACGCGGACCTATAGGGCGGGCGGCTCGGCGGTGTCAAGCGCACCCGCAAGCCCTTGAAATCGCCACGATTGCGGTTGAAATAGGCGGGCTGGTTTCGATGGTTGGAGCTTCGGCATGTCGCGCACGCTATGGAAAACGTTGCCGGGACCGCTTCTCGCGGCTGTGCTGGCGTTTCCGGCGGCGGCGTCCGACGGGCAGGCGCTGGCCGTGCGCCCGCCGGAACCCGGCGCGCGTGACCTGTCCGGCTTTTCGCTCACCTACGATGTCTACACCGGTGGTTTCCGGGCGCTCCGGCTGGATTTCGCCGTCGCGTTCGACGGCGTGACGCCGGACTACCGGACCGATATCTCCATGGAAACGTCGGGCCTGATCGGCTTCATGTTCAACTGGCGCTTCGACGCCATGAGCAACGGGGCGTGGCGCGGGAGCGAGATCGAGCCGGTGCGTTACCACACCGCCAACGTCTGGCGCGGCAACGAACGCGAGGTGGCCATCGACTATAAGGACGGGGTCGCGGCGAAGGTGTCCGCGGTGCCGCCCTATAGCGAAGATGACATGAAGAAGGTCTCGACCGAGATGATCCCGGGCGCGGTCGACCCGACCAGCGCGGTGACGGCGCTCGTGCTGACCAGCGCCATTGACGGAACCTGCAGGCCGACGACCGCGATTTATGACGGCCGGCGGCGCTATGACGCCAACATGACCCCGCTCGCGCCGCGCAAGCTCAAGCGCAGCGCGCAGGCGCCGTTCGTGGGCCATGCGGAAGGCTGCAAGCTCACCTTCAAGCGCATTGCCGGCTTCAAGCCACGCAAGAAGCGAATGCAGGACCTGGAGGTCGACGTCTGGCTTGCCGACATCGGCGCCGGGCTTGGCCGATTGCCCGTGCGGCTGGAGTTGCTGACGCCGTGGGGCGACGGTTTTGCGCACCTGGTTCGCGCGCGGGATTCGAGCGGCGCACTGGTCTTTGGAGAACCCGAAGACGATTGAGGCGTGGGCTTTTCGGCGTCGCAACAATCGGGAACAATTCGTGACTTGGTGCGATTCCGTCGCCTGTGCAATTTTCCGCCCGTTATGCGGAATTTTTCCGCCCGTCTTGCCGTTGAATCTCGCTCATGACCGACACGCCGATCGCCGTTGTGATTCTCGCCGCCGGTAAGGGGACCCGGATGAAGTCCGGGTTGCCCAAGGTGATGCACAAGGTTGCCGGACGCCCGATGATCGCGCACCTGCTGGATACGGTGTCCGAGTTGCCGCCCGACAAGGTGGTGGTCGTGGTCGGGCCGGATATGGATGTGGTGACGGAAGCGGTCGCGCCGCACCCGACCTGTATCCAGGAAACCCGAGACGGCACCGGCGGCGCGGTGAAGGCCGCGCAGGCCGAACTCGAGGGTTTCGACGGCACCGTGCTTGTGCTCTACGGCGACACGCCGCTGGTCCGGGCCGGGACGATGCGTGCGGCGGCGGCGGCCTGCGCGCCATCAGACCATGGAGGCGGCGGCGCGGCGGTCTCGGTGCTTGGGTTCCGCCCGGCGCACTTCCACCAGTACGGCCGGCTGATCACGAACGCTGACGGCGGGTTGGACGCCATTGTCGAGGCGAAGGACGCCTCGCCGGAGGAGCTGGAGGTCAATCTCTGCAACTCCGGGGTGATGGCGTTCGACGGGCGGCACCTGATCGGGCTGCTCGACCGGCTCGATACCAACAACGCCAAGAATGAGTACTACCTGACCGAGACGGTGGCGCTCGCGCGCGCGGACGGGCTGTCCGCGGCGGTGGTCGAGGGCGAGGAAGCGGAACTTCTCGGCGTGAACTCGCGCACCGACCTGGCGCTTGCCGAGGCGGTGGTTCAGGAGGATTTGCGGACCCGTGCGATGGACAACGGCGCGACCCTCGTCGATCCCGGCACGGTCTGGTTCCATCATGACACGGAGCTGGGCCAGGATGTAGTCGTAGGGCCGAACGTGGTCTTCGGACCCGGCGTGACGGTGGCCGACGATGTCGAGATCCGCGCGTTCAGCCATCTGGAGGGCGCGACGGTCGAATCCGGCGCGGTCATCGGCCCCTATGCGCGGCTGCGCCCGGGCGCGAAGATCGGCGTCGGCGCCCATGTCGGGAATTTCGTCGAAATCAAGAACGCCGACCTTGGCGCGGGCGCGAAGGCGAACCACCTGACCTATATCGGCGATGCGGATATTGGCGCGAAGACCAACATCGGGGCCGGCACCATCACCTGCAACTATGACGGCTTCGGCAAGTACCGCACGACCATCGGCGATGCGGCTTTCATCGGTTCGAATTCGGCGCTGGTGGCGCCCGTCACCATCGGCGACGGTGCGATCGTCGCGGCGGGCAGCACGATCTCGCGTGATGTGGAGGCGGATGCGCTCTCCATCGAACGCGCGCCGCAGGAAGACAAGCCCGGCTGGGCGGCGAAGTTCCGCAAGCTGAAGGCGAAAGGCTGAAGGCATGTGCGGGATTATCGGCATTCTCGGCCATGACGATGCGGCACCGCGCCTTCTTGAAGGTCTGAAACGGCTCGAATACCGGGGCTACGATTCCGCCGGTATCGCGACGCTGGTAAACGGCTCTATCGACCGGCGCCGGGCCGAGGGCAAACTGGTTAACCTGGAAAGCCGTCTTGACGAAATGCCGCTCGCCGGCGACGCGGGGATCGGCCACACCCGCTGGGCGACCCACGGCGTACCCAACGAGAACAACGCCCACCCGCATGCCACGGCGCGCGTTGCGGTCGTGCACAACGGCATCATCGAAAATTTCCAGGAGCTGCGCGCCGAACTGGTCGAGGCCGGTTGCAGCTTCGAGAGCGACACCGACACCGAAGCCATCGTCGCGCTGCTGAGCCGCGAACTGGAAGCGGGGGCCACGCCTCGTGAGGCGGTGGCACGAACCCTGCCGCGCCTCCACGGCGCGTTTGCGCTGGCCATCGTGTTCGCGGGTGAGCATGACATGATGATCGGCGCGCGCCGGGGCAGCCCGCTGGCGATCGGCTATGGCGACGGCGAGATGTTCGTCGGCTCCGACGCGCTGGCGCTCGCACCGCTGACCAAGCGGATCAGTTATCTGGAAGAGGGCGACTGGGCGGTCATTACCCGGGCCGGCGCCGAGGTCTTCGATGAGGACGGCGACCCCGTCGAGCGCGCGGTCCGCGAGACGGAGCTGTCCGGCGCGCTGATCGGCAAGGGCAACTACGACCACTTCATGCAGAAGGAAATCTTCGAGCAGCCCGCTGTGGTCGGCGACACCCTGCAATCCTTCATCAATCCAACGACCCGGGAGATCGGTCTGCCCGACCTGCCGTTCGACTTCGCGGACGTGCCGCGCATGACCGTCATTGCGTGCGGCACCGCCTGCTACGCGGGCTGGGTCGGGAAGTACTGGCTGGAGACCATTGCGCGCATCCCGGTCGAGATCGACGTGGCGTCGGAGTTCCGATATCGCGAAGCGCCGCTGCCCGAGGGCGGGGTGGCGCTGTTCGTCAGCCAGTCGGGCGAGACCGCCGACACGCTGGCTGCGCTGCGCCACTGCCGCGACCAGGGCCAGCACATTGTCTCGGTCGTCAATGTCGGTGAAAGCTCGATCGCGCGGGAATCCGATGTCGTCCTGCCGACCCTGGCGGGGCCTGAGATCGGCGTCGCATCGACCAAGGCGTTCACGACCCAGCTCGCGGTGCTGGCCTGCTTCGCCATCGCGGCGGCGAAGGCGCGGGGCGCCATCAGCGCGGATCGTGCCGCCGAACTCGCGGGCGCGCTGACGGAGGTGCCGTCGCGCATGACTGAAGTGCTCAATCACGACGAGGCGCTGCGGGCGATCGCGAAAGACGTCGCGAAGGCGCGAGACGTACTCTACCTCGGGCGCGGCACCGCATTCCCGCTCGCCATGGAAGGCGCGCTGAAGCTCAAGGAAATTTCCTACATCCACGCCGAAGGCTACGCCGCGGGCGAGATGAAACACGGTCCTATCGCGCTGATCGACGAGGATGTGCCCGTCATCGTGCTCGCGCCCGGCGACGCGCTGTTCGACAAGACGCTGTCGAATGTCGAGGAAGTCATCGCGCGCGGCGGCAAGGTCGTGTTCATATCGGATCGCGAGGGGCTGCGCCGGCTCGCGGACAAGGCCTTTGCGGCGGTCGAGATGCCAGATGTGGACCCTTTTGTCGCGCCACTGCTCTATTCGATCCCGATCCAGCTGCTCGCCTATCACACGGCGGTCGCCAAGGGTACGGACGTCGACCAGCCCCGAAATCTCGCCAAGAGCGTCACGGTCGAATAGGGCGCGTACAGGCTTTTACGCCTGAATTTCCAACTTTCGATATGTGTACCGCCAAACTTCGCTAAACTGCGAGGCAGCGAAGTTTGTTCCATGCGTATCCAGGGGGAACGCCGTTTGGCGTTTTAGGGGGAAATGACCAAAGCATCTGATCTGTTCATCGAGTGTCTGGAAGAAGAGGGCTGCGAGTACATCTTCGGCATCCCGGGCGAGGAAAACCTGGATTTCCTGGATTCTCTGTCGCGGTCCAAGAAGATCAAGCTGGTGCTGACCCGGCACGAGCAGGGCGCGGGCTTCATGGCCTCGGTCTACGGCCGGCTGACGGGCAAGACCGGCGTGTGCCTGTCGACCCTCGGGCCGGGCGCGACGAACTTCACCACCGCGGCGGCCTATGCCCAGCTCGGCGGCATGCCGATGCTTATGATCACCGGCCAGAAGCCGGTGAAGACCTCCAAGCAGGGCCGGTTCCAGATCCTCGACGTTGTCGACATGATGGGGCCGATCACCAAATACGCGACCCAGATCGTTGCGGGTGACAATATCCCCAGCCGCGTGCGCGAGGCCTTCCGCATCGCCGAGGAAGAAAAGCCGGGCGCGACCCACATCGAACTGCCCGAGGATATTGCGGACGAACAGACCGACGAGCGCCCGTTGAAGGCATCTTCGGTGCGCCGCCCGACGGCGGAAGAGAAGTCGATCATCCGGGCGCTGGAGAAGATCCACGCGGCCAAGTCGCCGATCCTGGTGATCGGCGCGGGCGGCAACCGGAAGCTGACCTCGAAGATGCTCTCGATCTTCATCGAGAAGACTGGCATTCCCTTCGTGACCACCCAGCTCGGCAAAGGCGTGGTCGATGAGCGCCATCCGCTGTTCATGGGCTGTGCGGCCCTGTCAGCGGGCGACTACGTTCACAAGGCGCTCGAGGCGGCCGACCTGATCATCAATGTCGGCCATGATGTCATCGAGAAACCGCCCTTCTTCATGGAACAGGGCGGTACGGAAGTCATCCATATCTCCTACAACACGGCCGAGGTCGACCCGGTCTACTTCCCGCAGGTCGAGGTGATCGGCGATATCGGAAACTCGATCTGGCAGCTCAAGAACGGGGTGAAGAAGAAGGAGGAAGCCGGCTGGGACTTCTCGCGGATGATGGAGGTCAAGGTTCACGGCGACGCGCAACTTGCCGAAGGCAGGGACGACATGCGCTTCCCGATCTATCCACAGCACCTCGTCGGCCAGATCCGCGACGCGATGCCCGACGACGGCATGATTTGCCTCGACAACGGCGTGTACAAGATCTGGTTCGCGCGGAACTATCCGGCCTATCAGCCGAACACCGTGCTGCTCGATAACGCGCTCGCCACCATGGGCGCCGGCCTGCCGTCGGCGATGGCGGCGCACCTGGTCTATCCCGAGCGCAAGGTCATGGCGATCTGCGGCGACGGCGGTTTCATGATGAACAGCCAGGAGCTGGAGACGGCGGTCCGCGAGAAGATGAACATCGCCGTCCTGATCCTGAACGACAGCTCCTACGGCATGATCCGCTGGAAGCAGGCGAATATGGGCCTGAAGGACTGGGGCCTCGAATACGGCAACCCGGATTTCGTGAAATACGCCGAGAGCTACGGCGCCATCGGTCACCGCGTCGCATCCGCCGGGGAACTGCCGGAGATTATCGACACCGCGCTGACGACGCCGGGCGTGCATCTGATCGACTGTCCGGTCGACTACTCGGAGAACGACCAGATCCTGAACGTCGACATCAAGGAACGCTCGGCGGCCATTTGAGCGCGCCCGCGGGTTTCGTCAACACGGCATCGCTGACACAGAGGGGCATGACAGGGTCATGGATACCTATCCGTATTACCTGAACAACGAAGCGGTCTTCGCAAACGAGGACCTCAAGGTAACCGACAAGTACACCGGCGAGGTCGCGGCGGTCTGCGCACTCGCCGACTACGACGCCATCGACAGGGGCATTGCCGGGGCGGTCGAGGCGACCGAGGCGATGGCGAAGATGCCGTCCTACGAGAAGCAGGCGGTGCTCGAACACTGCGTCGCCCGTTTCCGCGAGCGCTATGACGAGCTGGCGATGGCGCTGTGCGTTGAGGCGGGCAAGCCGATCAACGATGCCCAGGGCGAGGTCACGCGACTGATCGACACGTTTAAGATCGCCGCGGAGGAATCCGTGCGGATGCACGGGGAACTGCAGGCGCTGGATATTTCACCCCGCGCCAAGGGCTACCAGGGCATGTGGAAGCGCGTGCCGATCGGGCCATGCTCGTTCATTTCGCCGTTCAATTTTCCGCTCAACCTGGCGGCTCACAAGATCGCGCCGGCGCTGGCCGTGGGCTGTCCGTTCGTGATGAAGCCCGCCTCGCGCACGCCGCTGGGCGCGCTGATCATGGGTGAGGTGCTGGCCGAGACGGACCTGCCGAAGGGCGCGTTCTCGATCCTGCCCTGCTCGCGCGACGGGGCCGATCTGTTCACCGTCGATGACCGCCTGAAACTCCTGTCCTTCACTGGCTCGCCCGGCGTCGGCTGGGACCTGAAGGCGCGCTGCGGCAAGAAGAAGATCGTGCTCGAACTCGGCGGCAATGCGGCCGTCGTGGTCGACGCCGATACGCGCAATCTCGAAGACGCGGTCACCCGGATCATCTTCGGGGCGTTTTACCAGTCAGGCCAGTCCTGCATCGGCGTGCAGCGCATCCTGATCCACGAGGATATCTACGACAGCTTCCGCGACATGCTGGTCGAAAAGACCTCGAAGCTCGTCTCCGGCGACCCGAAGGACCCCGGCGTTTTCATCGGACCGATGATTTCCGAGAAAGAGGCCGAGCGGCTTCACAACTGGATCGGGGAAGCCGTCGATGCCGGGGGCACGCTGCTGTGCGGCGGGACGCGCGACGGGGCGATGCTGGAGGCAACGCTGCTGGAGGACGTGCCGAGCGACCAGAATATCTGTGTCGAGGAAGCCTTCGGTCCGGCGGCTGTCCTGTCGAAATTCTCCGACTGGGACGAGGCCATCCGCATGGTCAACGATTCCAAGTTCGGCCTGCAGGCCGGCATCTTCACCCGCGACTTCTACAAGGTGCAGCAGGCGTGGGACGAGATGGACGTGGGCGGGGTCGTTCTCGGCGACGTGCCGAGCTACCGGGTCGACAACATGCCCTATGGCGGCGTCAAGGATTCCGGCATCGGCCGCGAGGGCATCGTCTTCGCCATGGAGGATATGACAGAGATCCGGAATCTCGTGATCCGGTCCGTGCCGGACTGATCGGAACTACAGCTGGTTGCTCGCGAGAAAACCGGGAGAATGGAGGAACGCTATGAACTTCAAAGAAGCGATATCATCGGTACTGGGAAAGTATGTCGATTTCAGCGGTCGGGCATGCCGGTCAGAATATTGGTACTGGGTATTGTTCGTGTTCATAGCGTCGGTCTGTTTCAGCGTGCTGGATATTGCGATTTTTCCTGCGGCCGAATGGAGTCCCCTGAGCACGGTTTTTAGCCTGGCTGTCCTGTTGCCTGGTTTGGCGGTTGGTGGACGCCGTTTGCATGACATCAACAGGAGCGCGTGGTGGTTGCTGCTGTACCTGGTCCCAGTCGTCGGCTGGATCATCCTCATTGTTTGGGCGATTTTTGAAGGAACCAGGGGACCAAACAGGTTCGGACCGGATCCTTTGGACAGTGAGCGCTCGCAAGATCTGGTGGAGAACGCCTAGCCCTGGGCGGCCTACCGCCCCCAGACGATCATCACGAACAGGATCAGCGCCAGGTAGCCGATGAACATCCGGTGGATCAGCACGTCGGGGATGCGGTGGGAAATCTTCACGCCGCCCGGCGAGCCGAACAGCGCGCCGACGGCCAGGCCGAGGAAGGCGGGGCCGTAGAGGTAGCCGATGGTGTTGCCGGGCAGGCCGACCTCGTCGAAGCCGCCGTAGATGTAACCGCCGGCAGCGGACAACCCGACCAGGGCGGCGAGCGCCGAACAGCTGGCGGCGATCATGGGCATCGAGTAGCGCTGCTTGCGCAGATAGGGCCCGATCACCATCGCCGGTCCCGGGCCGAGCAGGGAGCCGGTGATCCCCGTCAACGTGCCGTGGAACCACAGGCCAGGCCCGCGCACCTTGTCGAGATCGCCGCCCGCCGCCACGATCTCGTGGCCGGTATAAAACAGTCCGCGCAGGATCGTCAGTGCGATGAAGCCCATGAAGATAATCTTCAGCACATGGCCGGGCAGGTAATCGCCGAAGATCGATCCGCCGACCGCGCCGATCACGATAAAGGGAATGAACCGCACGGTGACCGGGATCTGAAGGTCGCCGGTGCGATAGCGCAGGATCGCCACATAGGCCGAAGTCGCCGCCATCACGCCCAGCGCCGTGCCGGCCGACAGATGCATCACATGATGGTCCGGCACGCCCTGCAGCGGCAGCCCGATAATCAGCGCCGGCGCCATGGTAAACGCCCCGCCGACCCCGAACAGGCCGGACACGAACCCGGCCAGCGCGCCGGTGAACAGGTAAATCAGGACAATTTCGTAAACCACGCGACAACCCCCGAGGCGACCCTAGGATTCGGAACGGGGGAAAGCAATTCCCGGTTGCCGGGCAGTAACTTGCGCGAACCGGCAATCTCTTGTGCCGGCCCGGCGTTTGATTTCAGCCGGCCGCACGTTAAGTAGTGTCCACGAATAATTCACGAACAGAGGTGCGCTATGGCGGAATACGATTATGACCTGTTTGTCATCGGGGCCGGCTCCGGCGGGGTCCGGGCATCCCGGTTTTCCGCGGGCTATGGCGCGCGCGTGGCGGTCGCGGAAGACCTGCACATGGGCGGCACCTGTGTGAATGTCGGCTGCATCCCGAAAAAGCTGTTCGTCTATGCGGCGCATTTCCATGAGGAATTCGAGGACGCAGCGGCCTATGGCTGGTCGGTGAAGCCGGAATCCTATGACTGGCGCACGCTGCTCGAGAACAAGAACACCGAGATCAAGCGTCTCAACGGCATCTACGAGCGTCTGCTCGAGGGCTCGGGTGTGGAGATCGTCAACGGCCGCGCGACGGTTGTCGATGCCCACACCGTCGAGGTCGAGGGCAAGCACTACACGGCGGAGAACATCCTCGTCGCCGCGGGCAGCTGGCCGAACGATCACCGCTTCGAGGGTTCGGAACACATGATCACCTCGAATGAGGCATTCTACCTGGATGAGTTGCCGAAGCGCGTCGTTGTCGAAGGCGGCGGGTATATCGCGGTCGAGTTCGCGGGCATCTTCGCGGGCCTCGGCGTCGAGACGACGCTGGTCTATCGCGGCGCGATGTTCATGCGCGGCTTCGATGACGACGTCCGCCACCACCTCAAGGCCGAGATGGAGAAAAAGGGCATCACCATGCGCTTCAACTCCGTGTTTGACCGCATCGAGAAGACCGATGACGGCCTGCGCGTCCACCTGACCGACGGGGTGGTCCTCGAAGCCGACCAGGTGCTGTCCGCCATCGGCCGCCGCCCCAAGGTGACGGGTCTCGGCCTGGAACAGGCCGGGGTGGAGCTGAAGGAGAACGGCGCCGTGGTCGTGGATGAGTATTTCCGCACCTCCGTCCCGTCGATCTGGGCCATCGGCGACATCATCGACCGCTACCAGTTGACACCGGTCGCGCTGGCCGAAGGCATGGCGGTCGCCAAGACGCTGTTCCGCAATGAGCCCACGACGGTGAATTACGACAATATCCCCACCGCCGTGTTCAGCCAGCCGCCGGTCGGCACCGTCGGCCTGACGGAAGCAGAGGCGCGCGAGAAATACGGTGACGTGTCGATCTTCAAGAGCAGCTTCAAGCCGCTCAAGCACACGCTCACCGGGCGCGACGAGCAGACCTTCATGAAGATGATCGTCGACAAGGCGTCCGACAAGGTCGTGGGTATCCACATGGTCGGCGCCGACGCCGGCGAGATGATGCAGGGCTTCGGCGTGGCGCTGAAGGCGGGTGCGACTAAGGCGGTGTTCGACAGCACGATCGGTATCCACCCGACCTCGGCGGAAGAGTTCGTCACCATGCGCGAGCCGGTGCCCGAGGAAGAAGCGAAGGCCGCGGAATAGGGACGGAGAGACTGCTCTCGCCACCTGTCCCGTCATTGCCGGGCTCGACCCGGCAATCTCCGGCTCGGTGCGGGAGATGCCCGGATCAAGTCCGGGCATGACGGTCTGGGGCGTGTGTCGAATTTGATAGCGCCTTGTATTTGTGCGATTTTCGCTGGAATTCGCCGCGCGGGACGCCTATAGCCATGGCCCCGTAGCGCGTGCGTAACCTGGTCAAGCGAACATAGGAACGGGTGGGGCGGCAGATGCCGCGGCCCGGATAGTGAAATGTCGAAAAACTGGAAGCCGGAAAGCTGGCGTGACCGCGACATCCTGCAGGTGCCCGAGTATTCGGACGCCGGGGCGTTGTCGGCGGTCGAGACCGAACTCTCGAAGCAACCCCCGCTGGTGTTTGCCGGCGAGGCCCGGGCTCTGCGCGGGCAGTTGGCGCGCGTGGCCGAGGGCGAGGCATTTCTGCTCCAGGGCGGCGACTGCGCGGAAAGCTTTGCCGAGTTCCATGCCGACAACATCCGCGACACCTTCAAGGTGCTCCTGCAGATGTCAGTGGTGTTGACCTACGGCGCCGCCTGCCCGGTGGTGAAGGTCGGCCGTCTGGCCGGCCAGTTCGCCAAGCCGCGTTCCGCGCCGACCGAGGAGATCGACGGTGTCTCGCTGCCGAGCTATCGTGGCGACATCATCAACGACATGGCGTTCGAGCCGGCGTCGCGCGAGCCCGACCCGACGCGCATGCTGCGCGCCTACCACCAGGCTGCTGCGACCCTGAACCTGCTGCGCGCGTTCGCCCAGGGCGGCTTCGCCGACCTGCACCAGGTGCACCGCTGGAACCTCGACTTCGTGAAGGAAAGCCCGCAGGGCGAGAAGTTCGAGGAGCTGGCCGCCCGCATCGAGGAAACTCTCGCCTTCATGGCGGCCTGCGGCCTGACCAGCGAGAACGTGCCGCAGATGCGCGAGACGGACTTCTACACCAGCCACGAGGCGCTGCTGCTCGTCTACGAACAGGCACTCACGCGGCAGGATTCGCTGACCGGCAAGTGGTACGACACCTCGGCCCACATGTTGTGGATCGGCGACCGGACCCGCCAGCCCGACGGCGCCCATGTCGAATTCCTCAGCGGCGTCGAGAACCCCATCGGGATCAAGTGCGGGCCGTCGCTCGACACGGACGACCTGATGCGCCTGCTGGATATCCTCAATCCCGACAACGACGCCGGGCGCATCACGCTGATCTGCCGCATGGGTGCGGAGAAGGTCGCCGAAGGCCTGCCGCCGCTGGTGCGCGCGGTCGACCAGGCCGGCCGCAAGGTTGTCTGGTCCTGTGATCCCATGCACGGCAATACGATCAAGGCGTCGACCGGCTACAAGACCCGCGGCTTCGACGCGATCCTGTCGGAAGTGGACACCTTCTTTGCGGTGCACCGTGCCGAGGGCACACATGCCGGCGGCGTGCACTTCGAGATGACCGGCCAGGATGTGACCGAGTGCATCGGCGGCGCCCAGGAGATCACCGAGGAACGCCTCGCGGACCGCTACCACACCCACTGCGACCCGCGCCTGAACGCCAGTCAGTCGATCGAACTGGCCTTTCAGATCGCCGAGCGCCTGAAGCGCCAGCGCGAGGACATTCTGGCGGAAGAGGCGCGTGCGGCGTCGGCAGGTTAGCCATACCGTAAAAGAGGCTTTGCGAACCGCGCTCCAAGCGCCAGACTGCACCCGAAGCCATCGGGGGGCATCATGAGCACGACCGAATCTCCGGATACGAAACCGGCGCCGCAGACGCGGGTGAAGGCGGAATTGCGCCCGGCGGTCGATCAGGTGTCCGCCTATACCGATACCTATTTCAACAAGACGCGCGATATCGTCGGCAAGTTCGGCGACACGCCCGTGACCTACGCCGTGTTCATGCGGCGGCCTGTCGTCTCCGCGACGCGGCTTGCGGTGGACTGGCTGGAAGGCGTCGCCGCGGCGCGCGACACGTCGTTCGAGATCGATCTGCGATTCGACGAAGGCCGCTGGGTCGGCGCGGGCGAACCGCTCATGTACATCAGCGGGTCGTTCCATGCGTTGGTCGATCTGGAGACGCTTTTCCTGCAGAAACTGGGCGCGGCCTGCGTGGCGGCCTACAACGCGGCTGCGATGGCGATCGACCTGCCGAACGTCGCCTTTATGGCCTTCGACGCGCGTCACTGCACCGGCCCGGACATGGCCGAGCTGATGGCCTACGCCGCCTCGGTCGGCTCGGCGCGCGCCAATCGCAAGGTCGGTGCGGTCGGCTTCGTCGGCAACGCGACGGATGCGACCTCGCACTATTTCGACCAGCCGTGCGGACTGGGCACGATGCCCCACGCGCTGATCGGCTACGCCGGATCGACCGTACGCGCGGCCGAGATGTTCCACGAAACCCATCCCGACGAACCGCTGACGGTGCTGGTCGACTATTTCGGTCGCGAGATCACGGATTCGCTCGAGGTCTGCCGCCGGTTCCCCGACATGGTGCGCGACGGGCAGATGTCGCTGCGCCTCGACACGCCGGGCGGTCGCTATATCGAGGACCTGGACCCGTCTCAGAGCTACGCGGTGCTGGAACGCTACGCGCCCGATGCCATCCGCGGCTACCGGACGGAAGCCGAATTGCGCCACCTGATCGGCGGCGGCGTGTCCGCCGCGGCGATCTGGCGTCTGCGCGAGCGGCTGGACGAAGGCGGTTTCGAAAAGGCCAAGATCGTCGCTTCGTCGGGCTTCGGTCCGGAGAAGTGCAAGGTCATGGCGGCCGCGGATGTGCCGATCGACGCCATCGGTACCGGCTCGTTCCTGCCGGGCGACTGGCAGCAGACCTACGCCACGGCGGATATCGTCGAATACGGCGGCACCAAGCGCGTGAAGGTCGGCCGCGAGTTCCTGCTGCGGAAGTAGAAGCACCGCTGTCGCACGTGGGCTCGAACCGCGCATTCGGCAGGCCTTTCCCACGCGCATCGCGACACCCTCACTCGTCACCCCTGCGCAGGCAGGGGGCCATAAACACTGGCGGTTGCCGGGTTGGGCCTCGGCGTTAATGGACTCCCGCCTTCGCGGGAGTGACGATTTTTCCTGTCACAGATATCCGTGGCGTGCCGTACGACGCGCGGCGACGCAGTATCCACGTTGACACCCCCGACGCTCCCCCATACCGTCCGCGCGCACTCCAGAACCGGGCTTTTCCGTCCATGACCGATTCCCTGAAGATCACGCTTGCCCAGCTCAATCCCGTCGTGGGCGATATCGACGGCAATATCGCGAAAATCCGCGCGGCGCGGCTGGCCGCATCGGGGCAGGGGGCTGACCTCGTCGTTTGTACCGAGCTCTGCGTCACCGGCTATCCGCCGGAGGACTTGATCCTGAAAAACGCCTTCGTGCACCGGGCCATGGAGGCGGTGGAGGAACTGGCGGCCGACACGGGCGACGGCGGGCCGGGCCTTGTCGTGGGCACCCCGTGGCTCGACGACGACGGACATCGGTTCAACGCCGCCGCCGTGCTCGACGACGGCAAGGTCCAGACCCTGCGCTTCAAGTGGGACCTGCCGAACTACGGCGTGTTCGACGAAAAGCGCATATTCCAGGCGGGCGAATTGCCGGGGCCGGTGAATTTTCGCGGCGTGCGTCTCGGCGTGGCGGTCTGCGAGGACATGTGGAAGCCGGATGTGTCCGAAACCCTCATGGAATCGGGTGCCGAGATCCTCGTGATCCTGAATGGCAGCCCGTACGAGCGCGATAAGGTCGATACGCGGATGAATCTGGCCGTGGCGCGCGTCACCGAGACAGAGTTGCCGCTGGTCTACGTGAACCAGGTTGGCGGACAGGATGAGCTGGTCTTTGACGGCGGGTCGTTCGTCCTCAACGCCGACCGCAAGATGATGGTGGCGGGAAAGCAGTTCGTCGAGGACCTGAAGCTTAGCGAATGGACCCGTGGAGACGACGGCTGGTCATGCACCGGCGGCGAGATCGAGCCCTGGATCGAGGGCAACGAGCGCATCTACCAGGCGATGGTCCTGGGCCTGCGCGACTATGTGAACAAGAACGGCTTCCCCGGCGTCGTGATCGGCCTCTCGGGCGGGATCGATTCCGCGATCACCGCCGTGGTGGCCGTCGACGCGCTGGGCCGGGACAGGGTCCATTGCGTGATGATGCCGTCGCCCTACACGAGCGGGGAATCGCTGGACGACGCCCGTGAGCTCGCCGAGCGGCTGGAGGTGCGCTACGACAGTGCCAATATCGGCCCGGCCATGTCGGCGTTCGACGAGATGCTGACCGAGGTCTTCAACGAACCGGCCTCCGGCGTGACGGCGGAGAATATCCAGAGCCGTTCGCGCGGCACGCTCCTGATGGCGATTTCCAACGCCACCGGCGCGATGCTGGTCACGACCGGCAACAAGTCGGAAATGTCCGTCGGCTATGCGACCATCTACGGCGACATGAACGGCGGCTACTCGGTCATCAAGGACGTCTACAAGACCGACGTCTTCGCGCTGTGCAACTGGCGCAACGAGCATTTCCCCGACGGGGTACTTGGCCCGGCCGGCGCCGTGATCCCCGAGCGGATCATCACCAAGCCGCCGTCCGCCGAACTGCGGCCCGACCAGAAGGACGAGGATTCGCTGCCGCCGTATGAGGTCCTCGACGCGATCCTGCACGGGCTGATCGAGGAGGATCTGGGTGGCGAGGAACTGGAGGCCAGGGGATTCGAAGCGGAGACCGTCCAGCGCATCTGGCGCCTGCTCGAACTGTCTGAATACAAGCGCCGCCAGGCGCCACCGGGCGTGAAGCTGACCAGCCGCGCCTTCGGCCGTGACCGCCGCTACCCGATCACCAACGCGTTCCGGGGCAAGGCCTAGGCTCGCCCGGGTCCCGTCGGCTGCGTCTGCAGGGGCCGGCCGCGCCGCCAGGACGCCGATCCCTTACAGCGGGTGCAGATGCGTTCGCCCGACCACGCGCTAGAGAAAGATTTCGAACACCGAAGGCAATCGCGTTGTCGTGGCGCATCGGTGCGTTCGTCGATATCGAGCGGGGGTTCCGGTAGCGGTGCGCTCATGACGTTGTGTCGTTGTGGGGGTTCATCTCTTTCATCCTTTTCGCCTCTTCCGGAATGCCGGCCATGACTTTTCGCGTCGCGGGCCCGGTGCGCGTGGTGCGTCGGGTGTGGTTCCGCTCACCGGTTAGGGAAGGCGGCATGTGTCCCTTGTGCGTTGAAAGGGGCGGTCACAGTCCCATCCGTTGCCCGTGTAGTTGAGATGGGCGTTGGCCGGAACGGAAATGGGGGAACATCGGTTTCCGGATTCGCGGAATCCGCGGAGACATTTCCAGCCCGTGCGAAACGCGGTCTCATCAAGATATGCGTTCTCTGGAACCTGGACTTCGGCGCACGCATTTCGCTTTTTGAGGAAACCGCGCTCGCAATTCCAGTCGGTGCCGGATGCGCTGAGATAGGCATTTGCCGGGATTTCGATCGGCTCGCAGGACGTGCCCCGTTCCCTGTATCCCCGGGCGCACACCCATCCACGACCGAACGTGGAACCCGAAAGATACGCGTTTTCCGGGACAGCGATCTGCTCGCAGGTTTGTCCGCCGTTGTTCCGGAAGCCGCTGACGCATTCCCAGCCGGAGCCATATGAGTTGGCGCGCGCATTGGCGGGTATTTCCGAAGACGCCGTCTGGGCCTGCGCCGCCGGGACGGGGACGGCGAAAATAACAAAAGCAACGGCCGAAAGAACCAGTGCGAGGTTTCTTGAGTTCATGTCTGAAAAGCTCATAGCAGGGAAAGCGTTCACCGTTTGCTGAACGCGGCAAAGTATGACGTGCCATCCCCTGTGTTTGACGAGTGCAGGTCTGCGCGTGGCGGTCCTGTCCGCGAAGGTTTGTGACAAACCGCCCTGGTACCACTTTGGTCTAGGTTTTGTTTTCGGGTGTGCCCTTGACGTCCGCATTTGCGGGGGCCGCGTCCTTTTTGTCCGAGGGAACCGGCTTCACGTCCGAACCGGCTTCCTTGCGGGCTTTTTCGTCGGTAGAGAATTTTTTAAAAGACATGCTTTTTCCGATCATTATTGGCGTTGAATATACTCACAAATATTGGGTTCTAAGGCCAAAATTACAATATTTTTATTGAATATATATTTTGTGAACAGAGGATAATTATTTTCAGGTTTTGGTTTGTCGTGTTTGGAGCTCGAATTCGTCACTTGCTTCACAACGGCGCGCGTTCATGGCGGGGTCTCGTTCGACGGATGTTTTTGTGACCAAACCTCTGATTTGCCTTGTTTTCCGGCTGGCGCTATACACGCGGCCATGAGCGAACGGCACTCCCGTCGATGTTGCATTGCCTGCGGGCGAATTACCGCCTGACAGCCCCTGTCCGTGTGCGAGAACTTCGCATGCGCCGCGCACGCCATTCCGGGACCCAGTAATGACTCTCCACCTCCACAATACGTTGACGCGCCAGAAGGAAGCGTTCGAGCCGATCGATCCGGCGAACGTGCGTATGTATGTGTGCGGGCCGACGGTCTACGACGATATACACATCGGCAACGCCCGCCCGCTGGTGGTGTTCGACGTGCTGGCCCGGCTGCTGCGTGAACAATACGGCCAGGATGCCGTGACGTATGCGCGCAACATCACCGACGTCGACGACAAGATCATCGACCGGGCCGCCGAGAACGGCGAGAGCATCGAGGCGCTGACCGCGCGCACGACCGAGAATTTCCACGTGGCGACGGCGGCGCTGGGATGCCTGCCGCCGGACATTGAGCCGCGTGCGACCGATCATATTTCCCAGATGATCGCGCTGATGGAAAGCCTCATTGCGAAGGAGCACGCCTACGAGGCCGAGGGCCATGTGCTGTTTCACGTTCCCTCGATGCCCGACTACGGCAAGTTGTCGGGGCGCAACCGGGACGAGATGATCGCCGGCGCGCGGGTCGAAGTGGCCCCCTACAAGCGCGATCCGTCGGATTTCGTGCTGTGGAAGCCGTCCACGGGCGACCAGCCCGGTTGGGACAGCCCCTGGGGCTTCGGTCGGCCCGGCTGGCACCTGGAATGCTCGGCTATGAGCGAGGAACATCTCGGGGCATCGTTCGACATTCATGGCGGCGGGGTCGACCTTGTCTTCCCGCACCACGAGAACGAGATCGCCCAGTCGCTCTGCGCCCACCCGGACGAGAGCTTCGCGCGCTACTGGGTGCACAACGGCTACCTGATGAGCGAGGGCGAGAAGATGTCCAAGTCGCTGGGCAACTTCTATACGGTCTCCGACCTGCTCTCGGAGTTTCCCGGCGAAGCATTGCGCCTGGCGATCCTCAAGACCCATTACCGTCAGCCGCTCGACTTCACGAGGGACGGCGTGCGCGAGGCGCGGCAGGAACTGAACCGGTTCTACCGGGCACTGGCGCTGGCAGGTGACGGCGCGAGCAACGACGGGACGATCCCCGATGGCGTCGTCGACGGCCTGAACGACGATTTGAATACTCCGGCCGCGCTTGCCGCGATCCATGCGGCCGCCGATGCCGTGTTCGCCGCCGATCACGAAGGGGACAGGGACGCGGCGGATGCCGCGGCGGACCGCCTGAAGGCGGCGGGCCAGCTCCTGGGGATCCTGCAGGCGGAACCCGGCACGTGGTTCCAGGGCGATGGCGACGAGGCCATCGACGCGCTTGTGGCCGAGCGCACCGCAGCGCGCGCCGACAGGAACTTCGCCCGCGCCGACGAAATTCGCGACGAGCTGCTCGCGCAAGGCATCGTGCTGGAGGACGGCGCGGGCGAGACCACCTGGCGGCGGGAAGGCTGAGACCCATGGCCGAGCGTATATACCTGTTCGACACGACCCTGCGTGACGGTGCGCAGACGCGCGGCGTGGACTTCTCCGTCGACGACAAGCGCGCCGTAGCCCGGGCGCTGGACGATCTCGGCGTGGACTATGTCGAAGGCGGCTGGCCGGGCGCGAATCCCGTCGACGACGCGTTCTTCGACACGTCGCCGGGCCTGAAGAACGCCCGGTTTACGGCGTTCGGCATGACGCGCCGGCCGGACCACTCGGCGGCGAACGATCCCGGCCTCAATGCAATCCTGTCCACGGCCGCGGACAGCATCTGCATGGTCGGCAAGACGTGGGATTTTCATGTCGATCTCGCGCTCGGTATTCCGCGCGAGGACAATGTCGTCATGATCGGCGACAGCATTGCCCACGCGAAGACCCGCAAGGACGAGGTCCTGTTCGACGCGGAACATTTCTTCGACGGCTACAAGGCCAACCCGCAATACGCGCTCGATTGCGTGCGCGCCGCCCATGACGCCGGTGCGCGCTGGGTCGTGCTCTGCGATACCAACGGCGGAACCCTGCCGCACGAGGTCGCGCGGATCGTCGCGGACGTGCTGGAACACATCCCCGGCGAACGGCTGGGCATCCATACCCATGACGATACCGGCAATGCCGTGGCGAACACGCTCGCGGCGGTCGAGGCGGGCGTGCGGCATGTGCAGGGCACCCTGAACGGGTTGGGCGAGCGCTGCGGCAACGCCAACATGATCACACTGATCGCCAATCTGATGCTGAAGTACGACGGTGCGTACGAAACCGGCATCGGCGACGACGGCCTGCAGAAGCTGACCCGCGTCTCGCGCCTGCTCGACGAATTGCTGAACCAGGCGCCGGATCGTCACGCCGCCTATGTCGGCGAGGGAGCGTTCACGCACAAGGGCGGGTTGCACGTCTCCGCGGTCCAGAAGGACCCCGCGACCTATGAGCATGTCGATCCCGAAGCCGTCGGGAACGCGCGCCATATTGTCGTATCGGACCAGGCGGGGCGCTCGAACATCCTATCGCGTCTGTCCGATGCCGGCATCGACGTGGACAGTTCCGACAAGCGTATCTCGCGCCTTGTCGAGGATGTGAAGGCGCGGGAGTTCGAGGGCTACACCTTCGACGGCGCCGAGGCGAGCTTCGAACTGATGGCGCGCCGGGCGCTGGGCGAAGTGCCGCGCTTCTTTGTGATGGAGAGCTTCCGTTCCGAGGTCGAGCGCCGCTTCAACGCGCGCGGCGAGGTGACCACCATCAGCCAGGCCGTGGTGAAGATGGAAATCGACGGACAGGCGACGATGCAGGTCGCCGAAGGCAACGGCCCCGTGAACGCGCTCGACGACGCCATGCGCAAGGCGCTGCTGCCGAAGTATCCCGAGCTCGAGTCCATGCGCCTCGTGGACTTCAAGGTCCGCATCCTGACGCCGCAGCAGGCGACCGCCGCGGTGACGCGGGTGATGATCGAATCCTCCGACGAAACCGGTGCACGCTGGGGCACGGTCGGCATCTCGCCGAATATCATCGACGCCGCCTACGAGGCCCTGGAAGACGCGATCATCCACAAACTGTTGCGGGCGCGGTCCTGAGCGTCATTGCGAGGCCGAAAGGCCGAAGCAATCCAGAGCGGGCCTGTTGAGCCGTCTGGATTGCGTCGTCGCTCCGCTCCTCGCAATGACGTGGAGGAATGCGCGAACGCTCACACCGAATTGAAGCGTTTGTCATGCAAACGGGAGAGCGTGGCGCGCTAGGTTTGCGGGCTTTTCCGACGGAGTGACATTCATGCTTTCCCGCCTGTTTCCAAGCCTGCGCGCCCAGACAACGATCTTGCTGGTTGGATTCGCTGTGCTCGCGCTCACCGCGCTTGCCGCCAACGCCGATATCGACGAATGGGAGAAGGACTGGCCGCAGACGGACTTCTCCAAGCACACGGTCGATCTTTCGGAAATCATCTCCGGTGGGATCGGGCGCGACGTGATTCCCGCCATCGACGAACCGAACCTCGGTGACCTGGAGAAGGCGGCGCTGGTTCATGACGCGCGCGAGCCGGTCATTTCCGTGACGGTCAACGGCCAGACACGCGGCTATCCCCTGTCGGTTCTGATCTGGCACGAGATCGTCAACGATGAGCTCGGGGGCGTTCCTATCGCGGTGACCTATTGTCCGCTCTGCAACTCCGCCGTGGTGTTCGATCGGCGGGTCGGGGACACGGTGCTGGACTTCGGAACCACCGGGAACCTGAGGTTTTCGGATCTGGTGATGTACGACCGACAGACCGAAAGCTGGTGGCAGCAGTTCACGGGGCTGGGGATCGTCGGTGACTATGCGGGTGCCGACCTGCAGATGATCCCGAACCGGGTCGAGCCGTTCGGCGTCTTTGCATCGCGCTTCCCCGATGCCGATATCCTTCAACGCCCGGCGTTCTTTCCGCGCAACTACGGGGTCAACCCGTATGCGGGCTACGACACCATGGACGAGCCGTTCATGCCCGGAATTCCCGCTGTCGAGGGTGTTGCGCCGCTGGCCTATGTGGTCGCGGTCGGCGACCAGGCATGGTCGCTCGAATTGCTGCAGCGCGAGAAACGGATCGAGGCCGGCGATCTCGTCCTGACATGGGAACCGGGGCAGCTTTCGGTTCTCGATATCTCCTATATCAAGGAAGGCCGCGACATCGGCTTTGTGACCGTGCAGCGAAAAACGCCGGCGGGTTTGATGGATGCGCTGCATGACATGACGTTTGCGTTCGCCTTCAACGCCTTCCACCCGGATGGCACGCTCCACAAGTAGCGCCGCCGCTTGACGGCGCGCCTGGCAACCGGTCTGTTGCGCGCCGAAAGGCGGACCTGTCGCGATGTCCCAATATTTGCCGGACGAACCTGACCGCGCGCATGCACGGCTGCGCGCCGCCGCGATCCTGTCCGCCAGCAGCCTGACCCTGTTCGCCATGGCGGGTGTGTCGCCCGCGTTACCGGCGATCGCACGTGCGTTTGCGGACACCCCGAACATCGCATTGCTTACGCCGATGGTGCTGACCGTTCCGGCGATTGCGATTGCGTTGACCGCGCCTTTCGCCGGGCTGGTGATCGACCGGTTCGGCCGCAAACCCGTGCTGGTCTCGGCCCTGCTGCTGTATCTCGTGGCGGGGCTGGCGGCGGCGTGGCTCGACAGCCTCGCCGCGATCCTTGTCAGCCGGGCGCTGCTCGGCCTCGCGGCGGGCACGGTCCTGACCGCGGCGACCACCCTGATCGGTGATTTCTACGAGGGCCCGGCGCGCAACCGCATGGCCGGGGTCCAGTTTGCGTGCATGGGACTGGCCATGGCGCTGGGCACGACCGTCGCCGGGTTCCTTGCCGACGTCGACTGGCGGCTCCCCTTCTACATGTACGGCGTGGCCGTGCTGGTGCTGCCGCTTGCATGGTTCGGCGTGCGTGAGCCGCGTGTCGATGGCCGTCCCGCCGGTGAAACGCCGTCGCCGGTTGCGGCGGCCTCCCTGCCGGTCATGGGCGTCCTGCTGATCTATGTGCTGGTGCTCGTCGGTATGATGTCCACCTTCCTGGTGCCGTCCCAGATGCCGTTCCTGTTGCCCGAAATCGGCGTTCCGGACGCCTGGATTGCCGGTATCGCGATTGCCCTGTTCAACCTGGTGACCGCCGGGACGGCGACGGCTTTTCGCTGGCTGCGTGCGCACTTCGAGAACAGGGCATTGCTCGCCGGCTCGTTCCTGTTCCTGGGGAGCGGGCTGCTGCTGGCGGCGCACGCAGACGGCCCGGCCCAGGCGTTGCTGGGCATGGTTGTGGCGGGGATCGGGTTCGGGCCGCTGATGCCGACCCTGAATGCGTGGCTGCTGTCGCTCGCGCCGGTGGCGGTGCGGGGCCGGCTCGTCGGCGGACTGACCTTCTGCCAGTTCCTCGGCTTTTTCGTCTCGCCTTTCTTCGTGCACCCCATCGCTTCGCGGGTCGACATGACGGGGGCATTCGCGATAACCGGTCTGGGCCAGCTTGCGCTGGCGTTCGTGTTCGCCGGTGCGGTGGTGACGGCAGTGTTTTCCCGAGGCGCGAAGGAGGGTTCCTGATGGCGGGGACCGATCGTACGCAGGACATCATGACCGGCGGCCCGCGGGTCATTCTGGTCGAGCCGCAGCTTGGCGAGAATATCGGCGCCGTGGCGCGCGCCATGCTGAATTGCGGGCTCGACCGGCTGTCGATCGTCAATCCGCGCGAGGAATGGCCGAACGAGCGCGCCATGGTGATGGCGTCGGGCGCGACACGGGTGCTGGACAACGCGCAGTTGTTCGACAGCGTCGAGGCGGCCGTCGCGGGCCTGACGTCGGTCTACGCAACGACGGCGCGGCCGCGCGAGATGTCGGTGCGCGTCGTCACGCCGCGGCAGGCCGGGGCGGAGATCCGCGCGTTCGAGGCGCGCGGCGAGACGGTCGGGATCCTGTTCGGGCCGGAACGCTCGGGTCTCGTCAACGAGCATATCGTGCTCGCAGACACCGTGATCTCGGTTCCGCTCAACCCCGCCTATTCGTCCCTCAACCTGGCCCAGGCGGTTTTGCTCGTGGCCTATGAGTGGTTCACGTCCGGAGACGACACCGCGCCGGACGTGCTTGCGACCCCGGGCACGCGGCTTGCGGAAAAACACGAACTGATCGGGCTCTTCGACCGGTTCGAGAGTGAACTGGAGGCAGGCGGCTTTTTCCGCTCGGCCGACCTCAAGGGGACCGTGACCCGCAACCTGCGCTCGATGCTCCAGCGAATGCGCATGACGGAGCAGGAGGTCCGCACCTTCCATGGCGTTATCAGCGCGCTGACGCGCAGCTGGCAGCACACTCAGAACGCCAAGCGCCGGCGTGGCGAGTGGCCCGAAGACAAGGACGAAGCCTAGTTTCGCGCGTCCTGGGCAAGGCCGATGGCGAAATGGATCGCCAGCGTGACCAGAATGACCGCCCCGCCAACCATGGTCTGCGGGCTCGGCACCTGGGTGATGAACACCCATGCCCAGATCGGACCGATCACCGCTTCCAGAAGCATGATGAGGCTGACCTCAGGCGCCGGCAGGTATTGCGGGCCGAGGCCGATCAGGAAGAATGACACCGGCAGGATGAAAAACCCGAGGGTCGCGATCCAGCCGAGGTCGGCTCCCGAGATCGCCAGCGTGGGCGCCGCGAACAGCGCCGCCAGCGCGACCATGAAACCGCCCAGTCCGAGCGACGGCGCGGGATCCTCGATCCTCGCATGACCGAGGATCACCACCATGCCGGCCCACGCGAAGGCGGTTCCGACGGCGGCAAAGTTGCCAAGAAGGTCGCCGCGCCCCAGCCCTTCGGCGAAAATCACGCCGATCCCGGCAATCGAGACCAGGATCGCGACGATGGTGCGTGGCGGCGTGCGTTCGCCCAGGAACACCCGGGCGAAAATCGCGGCAAACAGGGGCGCACAGGCGACAATGAACAACGTGTTGGCGACGCTGGTGGTGACGATGGACACCACCCAGCCGGTCGAGGATATCGCGAACAGCAGGGCAACGGCGAAGCGCGCGGGCGTGAACAGCTTTCGGATCGCGCGCAAGGTGCCGCTGCGATAGCGCAGCACCACGAAAAGCGACAGCGCCAGCCCCATGAACAGGCCGCGCCAGAACAGCGCGGTGCTCACGTCGGCCTCGACCAGGGAGGTGAGCAATCCATCGGGCGTGAGGACCAGAACCCCAAGCGCCGTAATGGCAATTCCCTTCAGATGCCGGTTCTCCCGGCGCGACTCGTTGGCGGCTTCAAGCATGGCCCCATATACCTGAAAACATGCGGGAAATACGCCGGAAGGCAGGCGAAAGTGCGTTTGACATCGCAATGCCGATCCCTATAGTGCGCCGCACTTCCCGGGAACGCGGTTCGGCAATGTCCGTAACCCGCGCCGTGCATTGCGTTGGCGGCGACTACCGGGACAACAAACGAACGGAAATGAACCATGTCAAAGCGGCATTCCGCAAAGTACAAGATTGACCGCCGTCTCGGCGAAAACCTTTGGGGCCGTCCGAAAAGCCCCGTCAACCGCCGCGAGCACGGCCCCGGTGAGCACGGCCGCCGCCGCAAGAAGCCGTCCGATTACGGCCTCCACCTTCTCGCCAAGCAGAAGCTGCGCAAGTACTACGGCGACGTGGGCGAGCGCCAGTTCCGCCGTTACTACGACGAGGCGGTCCGCCGCCGTGGCGACACCGGCGAGAACCTGATTGAGTTGCTGGAGCGCCGCCTCGACGCGGTGATCTACCGCATGAAGTTCGTCCCGACGATCTTTGCCGCCCGCCAGTTCGTGAACCACGGCCACATCCGGGTGAACGGCAAGCGCGTGAACATCCCGTCCTACCGGGTGAAGGACGGCGACGTGATCGAGGTGAAGGAAAAGTCCCGCGAGGTGCCGATCGTGCTGGAGGCCATCGCCTCGACCGAGCGCGACATTCCGGAGTATCTCGACGTCGACCTGAACAACCTCAAGGGCACCTACGTGCGCGGGCCGAAGCTGGCCGATGTGCCGTACCCGGTGCAGATGGAACCGAACCTCGTGATTGAGTACTACTCGCTCTAGCGGATCCGGGTTCCCACGAATTCAACAAGGGCCGCCTCCGGCACTCGGGGGCGGCCTTTTTCGTGCTCGTCGTCATTGCGGGGAGCAACGCGACGAAGCAATCCGGAGGCCCGGGCAGGCCCGCTCTGGATTGCTTCGCCCAATGGGCTCGCAATGACAAAACAAGTGACCGTTCATACTCGAAATTTCGGCCGCCGCCGGAATGACGATGTGAGGTTTTCGCGCCCCGCGTCTTCAGCTCCGGGCGTTGCGCCGCAGCACCGTGAGGACGTCGTCGATGTCCGGCCGGGCGACATAGTGGCTTTCGGAGAAGCGGTGCGTGACGGTGCCGTCCGGCCCGAGGACGATAATCGCGGGGTGCGGGACGCCATAGTAGAAGCTGCCTTGGGGATAGTTCCCGGCAAGCAGGCCGAACGCGCGAATGATCTCGGAGCGTTTGTCGGAGAGTAGCGGGTAGCGGATCTTCGCCCTGCGCGCGAGCCGCTTGAGCTTCCCGACATCGTCGTAGGTGACCGTGGCCACCTCGTAGCCGAGATCGCGGACCTCGCCGATCCTGTCGTTCCAGGCGACCGCCTGGTCAACGCAATAGGGTCACCAGGACAGCGAACGCGAGAAGATCAGGATCAGGCCCCGGTTCTTCTTCAGGGTGACGAAACTTTGCACCTGGTCGGTCTGGTCCGGGACCTTGAGGTCGTGGGGCAGCGCCGCGCCGACGGGCACGCCCGCCGACAGCGCATCGCGCGCCTGGGCGGCCGCGGGCGGGGCGGGAATGGCCAGTCCGATCGCGAGTATGGCGAGGGCCGACAGCCGGAGGGCGAGTGAAAGTATCATCACGATATGAAATGTACGGCCTGCCCGTCCGCGCTCAACACACGTTCGCTTGAGGGAGGCTGGAGCCCACCTGTAGGGGCGGGTTTTCAACCCGCCCGTTTCCGTTTCATGCGGCTCGGCAGGTTCTGTGTGAGCGAAAGAAAAGGGCGGGTTGAAAACCCGCCCCTACCGTCTTCGGGTATCGTGCCTATCAGCCCGATCCGCCCTGCAGGGCGCGTTCGACGATCCCCTCGATCTCCTCGTCGGCGGTATAGCCGTGGCCCGAGAAGGTGTGGGTGACGACGCCCTCGGCGTTGACGACCACCACCTGCGGTACGGCGGTGCCGTGGTAGCGGCTGCCTTCGGGGAACCGGTCGTTGAACAGGTTGAAAGCCCTGATCGCCTCTTTGTTCACGTCCGAAAGCAACGGGTACTTGATGTCGCGCCGCGCCGCGAAGCGCTTGACGGTCCGAACGTCGTCGGCGGTGACCGAGACCACCTCGAAACCGTTCTCGCGAATGAAATCCACTTTGTCGTTCCAGGCGACCGCCTGGCTAATGCAGGTCGGTCACCACGCCAGCGAGCGGGAGAACAGCATGATCAGGCCGCGGTTCTTTTTCAGCGTAACGAAGCTCTGCACCTGGTCGGTCTGGTCCGGCACCTCGAGCTGGTGCGGGATCGGCTCGCCCACCTTTGCGCCATAGCTGCCCTGGGCATGCGCCGTGCCGAACGACGCCGCGGCCGCGATGGCCAGTGCGGCGCCGGTCCGGGCAAGCGCGCGGGGAAGTCTGAATGTCATCGTGCGTTATCCAATAAACACCGGAAAAACTGTAGTACGACCGACGTTATGGCGTGGACCACAAGGCCGTTCAAACCACAAAAAGTTTATTGGCCGATGACGGAATAGACGGGTCAGGCGTTTACCGGGCGCTTCGTCGGCGTCTTGATCGGCTTCGGCACGCCAAGTCGCTTGTTTTTCCTGGCCGTTTTGGCCTTCGACTTGCTGATGTGCAGCGGCGGCGTCGTGTTGACGTCGTGGCCCCTTTTTCGGCGATTTCTGGACTTGGCCGAACCCTTGAAAGGCTCCATGTCCGCTTCGCTCGCCGCGAACTGGACCTCGATCTTGTTGCCGTCGGGATCGTAGACATTCACCTGGATCATGTTGATCTCGGTCAGCGGCACCACGTCATAGGGCGTGTCCGTCTCGCGCATCTTTTTCTGGAAGGCTTTCACCGTGCCGTTGGACCGGAACGCGAAATGCTCCAGCTGGGTCTCTTCCATCTTCAGCTTCTTGGTCGATTCGACGATGTGGACCACGGCGTTCTTGCCGCAATAGTGCCAGGCACCGCCGAACTCGAAGCTCGGGCGCGGGCCGCGCTTGAGGCCCAGGACGTCTTCGTAGAAGTCCGACATCGCATCGAGCTGGTTGGTGCGGATGTTGACGTGATCGAGCCAGAACAGGGACATCGTGTTTCTCCCCCTTTTTGGGATAATCGTTGAACCTATTGTGCGCCGGAAGCGGCCGGGTTTCAACGCGGCGGGGCGTCACGCATTCCGTTCGGTCCGGTTGAGGGTGATACTTCTGTTTTCGACAGACAAGGTTCGCCTTCGCACGTCATTGCGAGGGGCGACGTGACGAAGCAATGACGGTCCCATCGTTTCGACATATCGTTGAAGGACAGGTTCTCAGACGATGCGCGTGCGCCAGATTTCGACGGTGTAAAGCACCAGCGCGGACCAGATGAAACCGAACGTGACAAGTTCGGCCGTCGTGAACGGTTCGCTGAACACCCAGACCGCGATCAGCAGGTTGCCCGACGGTGCGATGTACTGCAGCAAGCCCATCGTCACCAGTTTCACACGCCGCGCCCCTGCCGCGTAAAGCACCAGCGGCAGCCCGGTGGCGATCCCGGCGAAAGCGAGCAGCGCGTCGAAACCGATACCCTGAGTGCCGAATGCGCCTGCTCCCGTGATACCGAGCCAGATCAGGACCCCCAGCGTCACGGGCAACAGCAGGGCGGTCTCCACGAACAGGCCGACGGCGGCGCCGGCATCGACTTTCTTGCGCAGCAATCCGTAGGTTGCGAACGAGCCGGCGAGGACAAGCGCAATCCACGGCAACGCCCCGTAAGCCAGTACCTGCGTCATCACCCCGGCGGCGGCCAGCGCGACGGCGCACCATTGCACGACCGAGAGACGCTCGCGCAGAAACACGAAGCCGAGCAAGACGCTCGCCAGGGGCGTCATGAAATAGCCGAGGCTGGACGCGACGATGCGGTCGATCAGGACCGCGTGTATGAACACCCACCAGTTCACGCCGATCAGAAGCCCCGTCAGCAGCAGAACGGCCAGAACGCGCGGGGTTGCCACCGCGCGGGCCACCGCCGGCCACTGCCGTCCGAACGACAGGACGACCATCATGAAAACCATCGACCAGATAAACCTGTGTGCGACGATCTCGGCAGCGGGCAGGGGGCCGAGCGCCTTGAAGTAGAGCGGCGTGAGGCCCCAGATCAGGAAGCCGCTGATTCCGAAGGTCAGGCCTGCCGTTTCCTCGCGCGTGAACTGCTTGCGCGGGCTGGTTTCTGTTGGCTGGTCCGACAGGGTCTTGCTCCCGGCGCGATCGACCTCGCACTTCGACTGGCTCAGTGTGAGGTCGCTTTCTAGAGCCTCATCCTGAGCTTGTCGAAGGATGAGATTCGCATGGTGGTGGCATTGAGAACGAAAACGGGCCGCGCGAGGCGGCCCGTCGAGACTAGCTTATTCAGCGGCGTCAGGCAGCTTCGCGCGCCACGCCTTTTTCCTCGAAAAGCTGCTCCAGCTCGCCCGTCTCGAACATCTCGCGAATGATGTCGCAACCGCCGACGAACTCGCCCTTCACGTAGAGCTGCGGCACGGTCGGCCAATTGGTGAACTGCTTGATGCCGTCGCGCAGTTCCGGATCCATCAGGACATCGGCGCTGCCGAACTTCACGCCCATGTGGTTCAGCACCTGGACCACGGCGGCGGAGAAGCCGCACTGCGGAAAAACCGGCGTGCCCTTCATGAAGAGCATCACCTCGTTGGCGTCGATGTCGGTCTTGATGCGTTCGTTAACGGGGTTGTCGCTCATGTCGAACTCCAATGAATAAGGGGGTCAGCCGGCTTCGGGAGCGGATGTCTGCAGCGCCAGCGCGTGCAATTCCCCGCCCATGCGGCCCTGCAGGGCCTCGTAGACCATCTGGTGTTGCTGGACCCGGGATTTGCCCTCGAAGGCGGATGAGACGACATTGGCGAGGTAGTGGTCGCCGTCGCCACGCAAATCGTCGATACGGACTTCCGCGTCCGGCATCGCGTCCTTGATAAGACGTTCGATCTCGCTCGCGGCCATCGGCATGTCGTTCGCTCCCCGGGGGCTTGTTGCAGCGTCCGCGCTGACTAGCGTGACGCCATGTATTCCGGCAACCAGCGCTCGTGTGCCTCACGCAGGCTTGCGACGGATATAGGCTCGGCCCCGGGGAGTGTCAACGCAGCCCCGGCAACGGCGCCGATACGGGTAACCGGCACGTTCGCCGCGGCCGCTGCTGCATCGAAGCGGTCCGGATCGTTGGTCGTCACCACGTACCGCGCCTGGTCTTCGCCGAACAGCCATGCGTGGACGGGAATCGCGGGTTCGTGGTCGATGCTGGCGCCGGTATTTCCCGCAATCGCCATTTCGGCCAGCGCCACGCCGAGCCCGCCGTCACTGACGTCATGGCATGCGGAAACAAGGCCCGACAGGATTTCCCCACGCACGAAATCACCGTTGCGCCGCTCGATCTCGAGGTCGACCGGCGGCGGTGCGCCCGCGGTACCACCGGCCATATCGCGCTGGTAGATCGAACAGCCAAGCCAACCGGCGGTCTCGCCGACGACAAAAATCGCTTCACCTTCCGCACCTAACGCCGCCGACACCCGCTTGTTCACGTCTCCCAGCAGGCCGACGCACCCGATCACCGGGGTTGGCAGGATCGCCGCGCCGTTGGTCTCGTTGTAGAGGGACACGTTGCCCGACACGACCGGGCTGTCGAGCGCTTCGCACGCTGCGCCCATACCCTGCACGGCGCCGACGAGCTGGCCCATGATCTCCGGGCGTTCGGGGTTGCCGAAATTCAGGTTGTTGGTGACCGCCAGCGGCGTCGCGCCGGTGGCGGTGACGTTGCGCCAGGCCTCGGCGACCGCCTGTTTCCCGCCCTCGACCGGGTTCGCCTCGACATAGCGCGGCGTGCAGTCGGTGCTGATCGCGAGCGCCTTGTCGGTGCCGTGGACGCGCACCAGCGCGGCGTCGCCGCCGGGACGGCCGACCGTGTCGCCCATGACCATGTGGTCGTACTGTTCCCAGATCCAGCGGCGCGAGCAAAGGTCCGGGCTCTCGATCAGGGTCAGCAGCGCCATGCCCGGATCCATCGGGGCGGGCACGGCATCGGCTTTCACCACCTCGCGCGGCGGGGTCGCCGTCCAGGGGCGCTCGTATTCCGGTGCGGCGGCGACCAATGGTGGTACGGGAATGTCGGCTGCGACCTCGCCGTCCCACATCAGGACAAGCCGTTCGCTGTCGTTGGTCTCACCGATCACGGCGAAATCCAGCTCCCACTTCTCGAAGATGGCGCGCGCCTCGTCCTCGCGGCCGGGCTTCAGCACCATGAGCATCCGCTCCTGGCTTTCCGACAGCATCAATTCGAACGGCTGCATCGCCGTCTCGCGCATCGGCACGTCGTCGAGGGTCAGCGTGATCCCCACCTCGCCCTTGCTCGCCATCTCGACCGACGACGAGGTCAGGCCCGCCGCGCCCATGTCCTGGATGGCGACAATGGCGTCTGTCGCCATCAATTCGAGGCAGGCTTCCAGCAGCAGCTTTTCCGTGAACGGGTCGCCGACCTGCACCGTGGGCCGCTTCTCGGCGGAATCGTCGTCGAATTCGGCCGACGCCATGGTCGCGCCGTGGATGCCGTCTCGCCCGGTCTTCGAGCCGACATAGACCACCGGCAGGCCGGTGCCCGCCGCGGCGGAATAGAAGATCTTGTCGGTGCTGGCGATCCCGACGGTCATCGCGTTGACCAGGATGTTGCCGTTGTAGGCCGGGTCGAAGTTGACCTCACCGCCCACGGTGGGCACGCCGATGCAGTTGCCGTAGCCGCCGATCCCGGCCACCACGCCGTCGACCAGATGCCGCGTCTTCCGGTGATCGGGCGAGCCGAAGCGCAGCGCGTTCATATTGGCGACCGGGCGCGCGCCCATGGTGAACACGTCGCGCAGGATGCCGCCCACACCGGTCGCCGCACCCTGGTAGGGCTCGATGAAGGACGGGTGGTTGTGGCTTTCGATCTTGAAGATCGCGGCGAGCCCGTCGCCGATATCGACCACACCCGCATTCTCGCCCGGGCCCTGGATCACCTGCGGGCCTTCGGTGGGAAGCGTTTTCAGCCAGAATTTCGAGGACTTGTAGGAACAATGCTCCGACCACATCACCGAGAAGATCGACAGCTCGGTGAAGTTCGGGTCACGGCCCATGATGTCGAGGATCGTGTCGTACTCGTCCTCGCTGAGGCCCATCAGGTCGTCGGGGCGTGTCGCGGTCTCGCTCATGCGGCGATGGCCTCTGCCAGCGATGCGAACATCGGCGCCCCGTCGGTGCCGCCGAGCAGGGCCTCGGCCAGCCGTTCGGGGTGGGGCATCATGCCGAGCACGTTGCCGCGTTCGTTCAGCACGCCCGCGATATTCGCCAGCGACCCATTCGGGTTCGCCTCGTCGTCGAGCGAGCCGTCCGGCGCGCAATAGCGGAACGCGACCTGCCGGTTGTCCTCGATGGATTTCAGCGTGTCGGGGTCGGTGAAATAGTTGCCGTCATGGTGGGCGACCGGAATGCGGATGACCTGCCGCGCATCGTATTTCTGCGTGAAGACCGTGTCGGCGCGTTCGACGCGCAGATCGACATCCCGGCAGACGAATTTCAGGCTGGCGTTGCGCATCAGCACGCCGGGCAGCAGCCCGCACTCGGTCAGGACCTGGAAGCCGTTGCAGATGCCGAGCGTCGGCGTGCCGCTATTGGCCCGAGCCACCACTTCGCGCATGACCGGGCTGTTCGCCGCCATCGCGCCGGAACGCAGGTAGTCGCCGTAGGAAAACCCGCCGGGCACCACGATCAGGTCGACGTCGGGCAAGGCGCTGTCACCATGCCAGACCATATGCGGGGCGCGACCCATGGCGGCCGTCAGCGAGACCGCGACGTCGCGGTCGCAGTTCGATCCGGGAAAAACAATGACGGCGGCGGAATTGGCGGACATGGAGTTTTCGACGTCAGCCCTCGATTTCGACCGAATAGTCCTCGATCACCGTGTTGGCGAGGAGTTGCTCGCACATGTCGGCGACCCTTGCTTTCGCGGCATCGGCGTCGGTGTCCGACAGCTCGATCTCGATGAACTTGCCTTGGCGCACATCGTTCACGCCATCGAAGCCCAGTCCTTCGAGAGACTGGTGTATGGCCTTGCCTTGCGGGTCGAGGACGCCGTTTTTCAGGGTAACGTGGACGCGTGCTTTCACGGAAGTCGGACCCGAAGCTGGGGTTACTGGAGCGTTGCGGGACCTTTTATGTCCTGCTGGCCCGATTCGGGCAGGATTCCGAGACGCCGGGCCACTTCCTGGTAGGCTTCCTCGACGCCGCCGAGGTCCCGGCGGAAGCGGTCCTTGTCCATTTTCTCGTTGGTCTCGACGTCCCACAGTCGGCAGCCGTCCGGGGTGATCTCGTCGGCAAGCACGAGGCGCATCTGGTCGTTCTCGTCGAACAGGCGGCCGTACTCCAGCTTGAAGTCCACGAGCCGCAGGCCGATGCCGAGGAAGAGACCCGACAGGAAGTCGTTGATCCGCAGGCTCATGGACAGCATGTCGTCGATTTCCTGCGGCGCGGCCCAGCCGAACGCCGTGATGTGTTCTTCGGAGATCAGCGGGTCGCCCAGTTCGTCGTTCTTGAAGTAGTACTCGACGATGGAGCGCGGCAGCGGCGTGCCTTCCTCGATATTGAAGCGCTTGCAGATCGATCCGGCGGCGATGTTTCGGACCACGACCTCGACCGGCACGATCTCGACCTCGCGCACGAGCTGTTCGCGCATGTTGAGGCGGCGCACGAAGTGGGTCGGCACGCCGACTTCACCCAGGCGCGTCATCAGGTATTCGGAAATCCGGTTGTTCAGGACACCCTTGCCGGTGATGACGCCCTTTTTCTGGTTATTGAAGGCGGTCGCGTCGTCCTTGAAATACTGAACGAGCGTGCCCGGCTCGGGGCCTTCGAAGAGGACCTTGGCCTTGCCTTCGTAGATTTTTCTGCGTCGCGACATGTGTGGGTTTTCCGCGGGTTTGCGCGCGCCGCGCGGGATCGCGAGTCGGCGTTGCTGCGCCCGCGAGGTATAGCAATTGCCGGGCGCGCAAACAATCGAGTCGCCCTGTGGATTTATATTGGGGCGTGCCGAGGAGCCGTACGATGAACAGGAATACGACGACCGCCCTGGATGTTCGTGATGCGCCGCCGCGCACGAAGTCGTCCGTCTATCCCGAGCCGTTCGCCAGCCGCATGGCGGGGCGCGTCAAGCGGCCCCTGGGCGATATGTTCGGCCTGTCGAATTTCGGCGTGAACCTGACCGAGCTCGCGCCCGGTGGGGAATCCGCGCTGTTCCACGCCCACACAAAGCAGGACGAGTTCGTCTACGTGGTCGAGGGGCATCCCACCCTCGTGACCGAAGCGGGTACCGAGACCCTTGCGCCGGGCATGTGCGCGGGCTTCGCGGCGGGCGGGGGCGCACACCAGCTCCGCAACGATACGGATGAACCGGTGATCTATCTGGAAATCGGTGACCGCACTCCCGGCGATGCCGCTACCTATCCGAATGACGACCTGCGCGCCGAGCTCGATGGGGGTGGCCAGTGGGTCTTCTCCCACAAGGACGGCAGGCCCTATTGAGGCGCTGGTAGTCCGCGCGCCCGCCGGAGTCGGTCGTCATTACGAGGAGCGAAGCGACGCGACAATCCGGCATGGCCGCCCTGGTTTGCTTCGGCCTGCCGGCCTCGCAGCGACGAACTTGCTTGAACCAGCGCTAGTAGTCCGCGCGCCCGCCCGAGATATCGAAGACGGCGCCCGTGGTGAACGAGCAGTCTTCCGACGCCGCCCAGCAGGCAATCGCCGCGACCTCGTCGGACTCCACCAGCCGGCCCAGTGGCATCGCCGAGGCGATCTGGTCGCGGTACTCGTCCGACAGGTTGTCGAACAGTTCCGTGTTGGCGCCGCCCGGCGCGACGGCGTTGACAATCACGCCGGTGCCGGCCGCTTCCTTGGCGAGCGTCTTGGTCAGGCTGACCACGCCGGCCTTGGCCGCAGCATAGGGCGCGTTGTTGGGCGTGCCCATCTTGGCGGCGTTCGAGGCGATATTGACGATCCGGCCATAGCCCTGGGCCATCATGCGCGGCGCGATGGCGCGGCAGCACAGGAAGGTGCTCGTCAGGTTGAGGGTCAGCATGCGCTGCCAGTTCTCGACCGGCTGTTCCCATATCGGGGCGAGCGTGCCGACCGCCCCGGCATTGTTGACGAAAATACCGATGTCCCCGAACGCTTTGCCCGCGCGGGTGATCCCGGCCTCGATGGCGTCAATATCGGTCACGTCGACACCGTCGCCGCGAACATTGTCGCCGAGTTTTCCCAGTTCGGCGTCGAGGCGGTCCGTGTCGATATCCCAGACACTCACCTTGGCGCCGGATTCAAGCATCCGCTGTACGATGGCGAGGCCGATGCCCTTTGCGCCGCCGGTGACGACCGCATGACGCCCGTCGAGATCTATCCTGTTCATGACGGCCCCTAGATCATCACTTCGCCGCCGCACACGGCGATGGTTTGCCCGGACACGAACGAGCTGGCGGGTGACGCCAGGAACATCAGCGCGCCGACCAGGTCGTCCGGCGTGCCCTCGCGTTTCACGAGCCGCTTGTTCTGGATGAACGTGTGCAGGTCGTCGTTCATGCTCGCATGCTCGACCTCGGTGGTCGTGTAGCCGGGCATCAGCGTGTTCACGTTGATGTCGAAATCGCTGAGCTCGCGGGCCATCACCCGGGTCATGCCGATAATGGCGGATTTCGACGTCACATAGTGCATGAAGCCGGGCGCGCCCTGGGGCACGGTGCCCGAGGAGATATTGATGATCCGCCCCTTGCGGGCCTCGCGCATGGCCGGTGCGACGGCGCACGCGCACAGGTAGGAGCCGGTGATGTTCACGTCCATCACCTTCTTCCACTCGTCGACGGGGATGTCGTCGAACGCGCGCTGGGGCAGGGAGGCGAAGACGGCGGCGTTGTTCACCAGCACGTCGATCCGCCCGTAGGCGTCCAGCGTTGCCGCCGCCAGCGCTTTGGTGGAGCTTTCGTCGGCCACGTCGGTGGGCACGGCAAGGCATTTCCCGCCCGCGGCCTCGATCTCGGACCTGACGCTTTCGAGATTGGCCTCGTTGATTTCCGCCAGTACCGGGATCGCGCCCTCGGCCGCGAAGGCCAGCGCGTATTCGCGCCCGAGGCCCTGTCCGGCGCCGGTGATGATCGTGACCCGGTCGGTCACGTCGAAGCGTTCCTTGTTGAGTTTCATTTCTTGATCCCCCCTAGGGTGTGCGTTCGAGGTTCGCCACCTCGATGAGGTTTCCGTCCGGGTCGCGAAAATACACCGAACGCAGCGGGCCCGTCGCACCGGTGCGCGGGACCGGGCCCTCGATGATATCGATTCCGAGACCGCTGAGATGGGTGACGACATCGTCGATCGGGGTGTCGGTCAGAAAGCACAGATCCCCGCTGCCGGGCGTCGGCCGGTCGGCCTTCGGTTCGAACTCGTGACCGGCCCGGTGCAGGTTGATCTTCTGGCTGCCGAACGCCAGCGCGGTGCGGCCACCTTCGAAGGTCACGGCATTCATGCCGAGGGCGCGCGTGTAGAAGTCGCATGTGGCTTCGATGGACGCGACCGTGAGGACGAGGTGGTCGAGGGATTCGATCTTCATTCCGCCGCCTCCGGACGCGCCACCGGTTCGAACGGCGCGATATCGGGGCGGCCGTTCGCGAACTGCCAGACCGGCTGGCGGTCCGGGTGTTCCACCGACGGCAGCGCGATCAGGGTGCTGGAGACGGTGCCGTAGCCCCGGTCGGTGACAATGCACATGGTCTCGCGCGGGTCGTCAT
The DNA here is from genome assembly GCA_965222215.1 of Alphaproteobacteria bacterium. Classification (GTDB taxonomy): domain Bacteria; phylum Pseudomonadota; class Alphaproteobacteria; order UBA6615; family UBA6615; genus JABJAG01. The sequence continues at coordinate 1,032,685 of OZ244931.1, forward strand.
CGGCATCGTGCAGGCGGGTCGACAGCAGGCGGGTCCAGTCCGACCAGTCGCCGCTGTCGGGGTCGGGCGCCTGCGCGGATTGGAAGCGTGGGAGGAATTGTTCTATGCGCACACTGGCCGTTTCGTCGAGGTCGCGCGAGGTGATCATGTGCAGACCCGGCGGCACCTCGAACAGTTCGACGCGCGGTACCTCAGTACCGCGAATCCAGAACGCGCCGGTGTTGTCGGCGATCATGAGGTTGAACGACCGGTAGGCGCTGCCGTCCAGCGCGGCCAGCGCCTCGGCGGCCTCGGCGGCATCGTTGTGGTCAACGGCCTCGAGCGCCAGCTCGCCGCGCGAACGCTTGTCGACCGTCGGGCCGAGCGAGCCCTCCCGGTTGAGCACCGCCGCCACGACGCCATGGTCGTTGACGGCCAGCCAGGTCCCGCCCGCCAGTTCGTCCAGCCCCGCGGTCACGTCGGGCCGGTCCGGCCAGTGGCGGGCCGGCGGTTTCCACGGGCGGTCGGTCATTTCGTCGCGGTTGGCGGCGATCAGGACGGGCCAGTCGTGGTCCGGGCGGCGAAGAATGACGAAAGTGCACATGAGATTTCAATTCAAACGAGGGCGGCGGATCACTATATCTATGGCCGAAACACACACGGCAAGTCCGCAACGGGGAGTACGACAGAACCATGTCGAGTTTTGACGAGCGCGAGAAGAGCTTCGAGAACAAGTTCAGACGCGATGAAGAGCTGAAATTCAAGGCCATGGCGCGCCGCAACAAGCTGCTGGGCCTCTGGGCGGCGGAGCAGATGGGGATCACCGGCGATGGCGCCGACGCATACGCCAGAGAAGTCGTCCAATCCGATTTCGAACGCCCGGGCGACGGCGACGTGCTCGAGAAGGTGCATGGCGATTTGCAGGCCAAGGGCCTCGATACGTCCGAGCATATCGTGCGCAAGCGCATGGACGATCTGCTCGGCGAAGCCGTCCGCCAGATCGAGGCGGGCGAATAACATCGCCTGAAAAATTCTATCGAATATCGAGAGGCGCCCGCGGTGGCGCCTCTCGCGCATCTGCGGGAACCGGTTGGGAGGTCGGGTGATGGAAGATCGCAAAGCAATAGGTCCGACGGACCCCCTGGTGCCGATGGTGCCGGATGAGGAACTCGCGCCGGCGTTCAAGCGCTCGGCAAAGCGCGTTTCGGGCCGTGTCGGCATGGTCGCGAACAATGTGCGCGCCATGGCGAATTCGCCGGAGCTCGGTGCGACGATGCGCCAGTTCCTCGACGATGTCTGGGATCACGGCGACCTGCCCAAGCCGATGAAGGCGCTGATCCGCAACAAGGTCTCCAACATCAACGCCTGTCTCTACTGCTCGGCGCACCAGGTGAAGGTGATGCTCAGCCAGGGCGTGGCGCAGGAAAAGATCGACAACATGTCCGCGTACCGCACGCACCCGGCCTTCTCGGACAAGGAGCGCGCGATCCTCGCCTATTCCGAAGCGCTGACCATCGACGCGGGAAACATCCCGCAGGATGTGGTCGAGGCGTTCACCGCCCACACGACGGAACAGGAGCGCGTCGAAGTGACCATCGTCGCGGCGGCGATGGGCCTTCTCAACAAGCTCAACGACGGCTTGCGGGTCCCCATCGAGGAACCCATGCAGGAAATCGCGGACGGCATCTCGTTCGCGGCGGAATAGGAAGGCCCCCATGCCCCGGATCGATATCGGCCGAATTACCCTGAACTGCGCCGACGAGGGCGAAGGCGACGCGTTCGTGTTCATTCCCGGCCTCGTCGGGCTGTACGACGCCTGGTCGTTCCAGCTCAGCCATTTCTCCCGGCGCTACCGCTGCGTGACCTTCGACCATCGCGGCACCGGCGAGAGCGACAAGCCCACCGGGCCCGGCGCCTACTCGACCCGGGCCATCGCCGAGGACGTGATCGCGCTGTTGGACACGCTGGGCATCGAGAAGGCCCATATCGCCGGGACGTCGACGGGCGGCTGTATCCTGCAGAACCTGGCGCTCGACCATCCGGACCGGGTGCGCGCCTGCATCTTTAACAACACCTGGGTCACCGCCGACGAGTTCATCACCCGCGTCGCGCTGACCCGCAAGCGGATCGCCGAATCCTACGGGCCCGAGGAATATGTGAAGGTCTCGTCGATGTTCACATCGGGCGCGGACCAGTTTCGCCATAACTTCGACGCCGTCATGGAACTCGAACGCCGTGCGCTCGAAACGGTGGGGGATGTTGAAATCCTGACGGCCCGCCTCGACATGATGCTGGCGCATGACCGATCAAACGAGATCGGGAAGATCGAAAAGCCGGCGATGATTATCGGGACCGTCGACGATGCGACCATCCCCTACTACTTCGCCGAGGACCTGCACGCCGCGATCCCGGGCTCGCAGATGCTGCTGTTCGACGACGGCGGGCATTATTCCTACCGGCGGCATCCGGAGAAATGGAACACCACCATCGACGCGTTCCTCGCGGACGCCGAGAAGACGGTCTAGGGGAGAACCGACATGGCAAAGGGTTACTGGGTCGCGATCTATCGGGAGATCCACGATCCCGACAAGATGGCGGCATACGCAAAGGTCGCGGGACCGTTCATCGAGAGTTGCGGCGGCAAGTTCCTGACCCGCGGCAAGGCGGCGAAGGTTTATGAGGCCGGTATCCAGGAGCGGACGACGATCATCGAGTTCGAATCGCTGGACGCCGCGATCGCGTGCCACGAAAGCCCGGAGTACGAGGAAGCGCTGAAGGTGTTCGACGGGGCCGCCGTGCGCGACCTGCGTTTCGTCGAGGGAACGTCGTAGCTCCCGGAGTTATTCAGTGACTTCAGCCTGGACGCCTGTCCGGGGATGATTCTCCGGTCGTTGCGAGGCGCAACGCGACGACGCAATCCAGAGCGGGCGTGTCGGCGCTGGATTGCTTCGCTTCGCTCGCAATGACAGCCCTATCACCTTTTGGCCGGGCCCTAGAGCTTGTCGAACGGGTGCCAGCCCTCGCGGTGCTCGATCTCGATCACCCACAGGTCCGGATCGCGGGAAATCGCCCGCTCCACATAGGCGTGCGCGTCGGCGGGTGTGTAGGGGTTGCCGTCATTGGCGGGAAACCATGTCAGGTTCCCGTCGAGGTCGCGCGACTGGGTCAGGATCAGCGTGCCGCGGTCGATCCGGTCCAGTTTCAGCATCACCGTGCCCGACTGGCGCTCGCCCTTGCGGATGACGACCGCCGGGACCGCCTCGATCGAACACTGATGCAGGCCCGCGCTGACCCATAGTTCGGTCGGGAGGCGGGCATCGCTCATGGCCGGCCCGTCACAAAGGCCTCAGGCGCTGCCGAAGACGCGCGCGAAGATCGTGTCCACGTGCTTGGTGTGGTAGCCGAGATCGAACAGCGCGGCGAGATCGTCCTTCGAGACCTTGGCCACGACCTCTTCGTCGTCCTGCAGGAAGCCGAGGAAGGCACCCTCGCGCTCGGCCTCGGGCAGGGCCCAGACCTTCATCGCGTTGCGCTGGACAGCAAGGTAGGAATCTTCCCGGCTCATCCCGGCCTGGGTGAGGGCGAGCAGCACGCGCTGGGAATGCACCAGCCCGCCGAGCTTCTCCATGTTGGCGATCATCGCGTCGGGATAGACCAGCATCTTCTCGACCACGCCGGTCAGGCGCGCGAGCGCGAAATCCAGCGTGACCGTCGCGTCCGGGCCGAACATGCGCTCGACCGAAGAGTGGGAGATATCCCGCTCGTGCCACAGCGCCACGTTCTCCAGCGCCGGGGTCACCGCCGCGCGCACCACCCGGGCGAGCCCGGTGAGGTTCTCCGTCAGGATCGGGTTGCGCTTGTGGGGCATCGCGCTGGAGCCCTTCTGGCCGGCGGAGAAAAATTCCTCGGCCTCGCGGACTTCCGTGCGCTGGAGGTGGCGGACCTCGACCGAGAGCCGCTCGACGGCGCTGGCGACCACGCCGAGGGTCGCGAAGAACATCGCGTGGCGGTCGCGCGGGATTACCTGGGTGGAGACGGGTTCCGGGGTCAGGCCCATTTTCCCGGCGACATGTTCTTCGACAGCCGGGTCGATGTTCGCAAAGGTGCCGACCGCGCCGGAGATGGCGCAGGTCGCGATTTCGGCACGCGCCGCCACCAGCCGTTCACGGCAGCGGGCGAACTCCGCATAGTGGCCCGCGAGCTTGAGCCCGAAGGTCGTCGGTTCGGCGTGGATGCCGTGGCTGCGCCCGATGCAGACCGAATCCTTGTGCTCGCGCGCGCGCTTTTCCAGCGCCGCGAGCAGCGCGTCCAGGTCCGCCAGCAGGATATCGGCCGACTGCATAAGCTGGACCGACAGGCAGGTGTCGAGCACGTCGGACGACGTCATGCCCTGGTGCACGAAGCGGGCGTCCTCGCCGACATGCTCGGCGAGGTTGGTCAGGAACGCGATCACGTCATGTTTGGTCTCGCGTTCGATCTCGTCGATCCGGTCGATCTCCCACGCGCCCTTCTTCCAGACTTCCTCGGCGGCGGATTTCGGGATCACGCCGAGTTCGGCCTGGGCATCGCAGGCATGGGCCTCGATCTCGAACCAGATGCGGAACTTGTTCTCCGGTTCCCAGATCGCGGTCATTTCCGGGCGGCTGTAACGGGGGATCATCTCGGGCCGATCCTTGGTTGCTTGTGACGCGCAAAATTAGGTGCCGAGTGATAGCGCGGCAAGGCGAGTCGGGCGTTGCCGCAGGCGGCTTTCCGGGGATAGTTTGCGGCATGAACCTCGAAGACGATATCGACACCGCACGCGTGGCGCTCGCCGCAGCGTTCCGCACGGCCGCGCGCCTCGGTTTTCACGAAGGCATCTGCAACCATTTCAGCCTGATGGTGCCGGGCCGGGATGACCGGTTTCTCATCAATCCTCACGGCAGGCACTGGTCGCAGCTCTGCGCCAGCGACCTCGTCGTGCTGGACGCGGACGGCAATGTCGTCGAGGGCGAGGGGCGGGTCGAGGACACGGCGCTCTATATCCACTGGCGCGTCCATCGCGCGCTGCCGCACGCACGGTGTGTGCTGCACACCCACATGCCTTACACGACGGCGCTGACGAGCCTGGAAGATCCGCGCCTGCGGATGGTCAACCAGAACGGCGTGCGCTTCCACGACCGGGTCGTCTACGACACCGACTACAACGGCCTTGCCCTCGACAATGCGGAAGGCGACCGGATCGCCGCCGCGCTGGGTGAGCGCGATGTCATGTTCATGGGCAACCACGGCGTGCTGGTCGTGGGGCGAAGCCTCGCCAATGCCTGGGACGATCTCTACTACCTGGAACGCGCATGCGAGAACCAGGTGCTGGCCATGAGTACGGGACTACCGTTGCGCGAAATCCCGACCCAGTTGGTGCAAGCGACAAAGCGGCAGATCCTCGACGATCCGTCCTACGGCGAGCGGCACCTGGCAGCCCTGATCGAAGTGCTCGACGCCGAGGAACCCGGCTTCCGGCAATAGGGCGCATACCCGCATACCGTGGTGTGAAATTAACCGTTTCTTTACCGGTTCGGCGCGATCCTGAGACACACGCATTTGGCGAGGAACGCGATGTCACTGGCCCACACAGGCACGATCCCGGCACCCCGGCCGATCTTCAAGCGGCAGGCCCGCCGCTGGCCGTGCGTCGCGCGGCGCGTGATCGTGCTCTCGCTCCTGCTGATCGCCGCCGCCTGAGCGGCGCGCCCTATCCGGAAACCAGCTCGGCCGAATTCAATCGCTTCGCGGCGTCGAACCCGCGGCGAAGGATGATGTACAGGCCGTCCCGCTGCTCGGCCGATTCGGGATCGATCATCGCCGCCGTGAAAATCGGAAACACCAGCATGTACAGCGCGAACCGGCGGTAGTCGGCCCAGCACGCATCCAGGTCGTAGCCCCCGACCCCTTCCGCAACGAGGGTGTCGTGATACATCCCGACCAGTTCCCGCTCGATCGGTGCGACGAGGTCCGCCTCGCCTCCCTGGGTGAGGTAGTAGGCGATGTCCAGCATGCCGCGGCCCGAAGCCACGTACTGCCAGTCGACGAAGCGAGGCGGTTCGCCGTCGCCGTCGGGGAACATCAGGTTGTCGTGGCGCGCGTCGCCATGCACGAGGGTGACCGGGCCGCTCCCGGCGTGGTTCATGAGATCGGCGAGCTTGTCGCCCAGCAGCGCAGCCAGGTCCCGGTCTTCCGTCGAAAGCCGGTCGCCGTAGAGGCTCGCGCAGGTCTCCCACGCGGGCGGAAAGGCGGTCGGGATAAACGCGACCATCTCGGGCATGTTCCAGGGCGGCAGCCAGTCAAATTCCGACAACTTCGGCGACTTCCACCAGCGCGCGTGCATACGGGCATATTGCGAAATGGCGCGCTCCGCCTCGCCGCGGGTAAACCCGGCATACTGGTTGCCGGTACGCAGCGCCGACAGGTCTTCGAGCAGGATGGCGCTGTCGCCGGTGTCCTCGTCGATCTGCAACCCGAGGCAGGCCGCCACCGGAAGCCCGGCCGCGGCGCCGATCTGGCCGTAAAACGCGGCTTCGCGGGCGTAGATCGCGAGCTGCCGGCCGAGTCCACGCAACTGCTCGTTTTCCGGCACCATCTTCAGGACGAGGCTGTTCGGGAAACCGCCGTCGCCCGCCGGCGTGAAGGTCAGGTGGGCAAAGTTGCCCTGGAAGCCGACGGCGTTGGCGAGGGGGCCCGCATTCAGACCGTCCGCGGACACGGCATGACCGCTCTCGGCCAACCGGCCGTCGACCCATTCCTGCGAGATATCGTCGATGGTACGTGGAAATTCCGCCAATGCGCCCTCCCGGCTGGCCGGTCCGGGATATCGTGTCGATCAGTCGGACCGCGCGCCCCCCGGCTCGGCGTTCTCACGGACAATCTCCACGATTTCCTGGAACATGGCGACCAGAAACTCTTCGGCTTCCGCCGACAGCATATCGTTGACCACCGGCTCGGGCCCGTAGACCCGGATGGTCCGGGAAAGGGCCTCGACCTCCCGCGCGGCGTTTTCCGCGGCGTCGAGCGGGTCCGGCTGGCTGACGAACCGGTGCGCGTAGAGGTTGCGGATCAGCAACTCCAGCGCTCCCAGACGTGCGTCGATCCTGATCAGGTTTTCATCCACGAGTTCCGCTCGCGTTGTTCCGTCAGTCCGTGGCGGGCGTGAAATCAGGCGGCGTGCCGCTTGCGCGCCGTGAACCTGATCCCGCCCTTCGGGCGGATCGAGATGACGGCCTCGCGTTCCACCGGCGTGTCCTGCGCGATTTCGAGGTCGAAGCTCTGCAGGAGAGCGGTGATCGCGATCTGCATTTCCATCATCGCGAAGTTGGCGCCGATGCAGCTCCGCGGCCCGCCGCCAAAGGGGATGTAGGCGAACTTGGCCCGGCGCTCGCGCGCGTCCGGCGCGAAACGGTCCGGGTCGAACGTCGCCGGGTCTTTCCAGTAACGGGGGTTCTGGTGGATGACGTGGGGGCTGACCATCACGTTGGTGCCCGCCGGTACGTGGTAGCCGAGGATCTCGTCCGCCTCGATGGCGGTGCGCGACGTGGTCCAGGCGGGCGGGTAAAGGCGCATGGCCTCCTCGATGACCTGACGCAGGTAGGTCTGTTCGCGAATTTCGGCATCGCTCGGCATCAGCCCGCTGCAGGTTTGCGCGATTTCGCGGTGCACCTTTGCGAGGATTTCCGGGTGCCGCGCCAGCGAGTACAGGGTCCAGACCGTTGCGTTGGCGGTGCTTTCATGGCCCGTCACGAGGAGCGTCGTGACCTCATCGCGAAGCTGGGTGTCGGACATGCCCGCGCCCGTGTCGGCGTCGCGCGCGTCGAGCAGCATGCCCAGCAGGTCCGGCTCCGAGACGTCCGATGCGCGGCGGCGCTCGATGATGCCGTAGACGATATCGTCGAAGACCTGCCGCGCCGCGCGGTGGCGCCAGTAGAGGCGCGAGACGGGCGTATGGTGCAGGTCCGGCACGGCCCAGAACCGCTTCTCGGCGATCTCCAGCATTGTGTCCACGGCCTCGGCCAGGACGTCCGTGCGCCCGGCGATATCGGACCCGAACAGGGATTCGAGCACGACCTCGATCGAGTGGTCGGTGATTTCGGCCGACAGGTCGAACGTCTCACCGGGGCCGAAATCGGCGATCCGCGCGATGCGGTCCCGTGTCCTGGCGCGCATCGTCTCGCCGATGCGCTGCAGGCTTTCGCGATGGAAAGCGGGATTCATGAGCTGGCGCTGCTTGCGCCAGAACTCGCCCTCGCTCACCACGATCCCGCTGCCGAAAGTCGGCACCAGCTTGTCGTAGAAGGTGCTCTTCCTGTAGTTGCGCCAGTTCGTGATGAAGACGTGCTCGAACGCCTCGGGGCTGTTGAGAACGAAAACGGTCTCGTTGCCGACGCGCAACGATGCCAGGCCGTTATGCGTGGCTGCCAGTTCCGCGAAGAAGCCCAGCGGGTCACGCTTTACGGCGGGCGCGCAGCCCAGCAGCGGCATGCCTTTCGGGCCCGGGGGAACAGACGGCGCGCGCGGGAGGTCGAGGGTCGTTGCGGTCATGGGGCGTTCCTCAGTTGGCGTGCTTTTTGGACGTCAGGGAGATCGCGAGCGCGAGGCAGTCGGACAGCGCGGCATGGTCGTGAAGCCTCGCCTGGCGCCTGAGTTCGACCAGCTTCTGGCGCAGCGCGGACATCGGCATGTCGGGGTGCTGTGCGGGGGCCTCGAATTCGCCGGTGGCGCGGGCCGTTTCGGAGTTCAGCCTATCCATGGTTTCGTTCCTCGATCGGTGTGTTCGTGGGCAGGGGAAGGGGGCCATCGACGCCGACCGGACCGGGCGACAGGTCCAGGCGGTCCTCGATGCGCAAGCGGTTCTCGAGATTGATGTCCGCCCAGCCGGCGACCGCGCGGGAGTTCTCCATCACCACGGCCGGCCCGAAGTGCTGTGTGGGCAGCCCGGCGCGACGCAAAATCCGGTCGAAGCGGATGTCGGACGCCGCCACCACCTGCCTGATCCCGTAGTTCTCGGCGAAGGTGAAAAGTTCCAGCAGCATCTGGCCGACGACGGTTCCGACCGCGCCCAGAGAGACGTAGTCACGCAGCGACGGGTCGATCGCGAAGCGGCTGATCTCCCAGACATCTTCGGCTTCGGGCGCCGGCGCGCCGTGCAGCAGGTGCGCAAAGATGTCCTTGAGCATGTACGGGCCGACCGTCGGCAGCAGCCGCCAGCAGCCGATCACCTCCCCGCCGGGGTCGCGGCAGATCAGGTAGACCGGGTTCAGCCGGTCGTAGATGTCCCGTTCACGGCCGTCGGGAGTGAGCGACGTCCACTTCAGACGCTCGCTGAAGACCGCGTGCCGCAGGCGAAACATGTCGTCGATCAGGGGAACTTCTTGCGGCCCGGCCGTTGCGCCGGACAAAAGCAGACTTTCCATAACCCCGGTGCGCCTTGTGCCGTGAAAAACGGCGTCTATAAGGGCGCATATGGCGGGGAAAGTTACCTAGCAGAATTGATAGGTGACGCCGGTTGAGACAGCGGAATGCCCGAGAACCGGGTTATTCAGACGATCCGGCGGTCCTGCAGCGTGTACATTTTCGCGACCGCGTGGGGTTTCGAATAGACGCCGAGTTTTCGCTTGGCCGAGCCGATGTGAAAATTCACCGTCGCCTCCGATATTCCCAGGATCTGGGCGATATCCCAGCTCGATTTTCCCTCGGCTGTCCAGAACAGGACATCGATCTCGCGCGTCGTCAGGTCGACGGGCGGCTCGGGTTCGACCGGCTCGAGGTGGGAACGGGCGATGCTGTGGAATCGCAGGGCGAACAGGTGGATCAGCGCGTCGTCCGCCTCGACATTGTTTCTCGCCTGCCTGGCGCTCTCGTCATGGGACAGGCTCAGCATGGCGAATTCGCCGCCGGGTCCGTGAACCGGCACGATCAGGCCGTCCCTGAGGCCCGCCTCCGCGGCGTTGCTCATGATCCGGTCCTGCCGGTTCGAGAGTTCCTGCCGGTGGATGATATTCGTCCAGCGCTCCGGCAACAGGTTGTAGAGCGCGAACAGCATCACCGGGTCATGGTCGTAGTACTTCTGCTTCGAGTATTCGCTCTGCCAGTCGTCCGGCAGATTGGTGATCCGGAAAGGCCGCTCGCGGGGGTCGAAGCTCGTCACGCGGCGCCCGGCGACCACCTTTCCCGAGACGTAGGTGAAGTGCCGGTAACCGACGGACGCGCAGAACTCCGCCAGCGCGCGCCTCAACTCCGGCTCCTTGGCGGAAGCATCGAGTTGCGGCTTTGTGCGATCCATGTTCACGCGGGTTCTCCCACGGGGCGCTCTCAGTATCTGATATGCAACTTTAACGGGCGGGAAACCATGTTAGTTGCAACAAACTTCTGCCGCAATGCGTCTCGTTTGTTTCAGTTCCGCCGTTTCGTCAGATCAGGTCGGCGGCTTTCAGGCTCGTATGGGCGTCCCGCGTGACGATGACATGGTCGTGCAGGGTAATGCCGACCGCTTTGCCGGCGGCCTCGACGGCGCGGGTGATGTCGATATCCGCGCCACTCGGCGTCGGGTCGCCCGACGGGTGGTTGTGCACCATCACCAGCGCGCTGGCATTCAGCTCGAGCGCCCGCTTGACCACCTCGCGCGGGTAGACGGATGTCTGGTTGACCGTGCCGGTGCTCTGTTCCTCGGCGGCGAGCAGGGCGTTTTTCTGGTCCAGGAACAGCACGTGAAAGCTTTCGCGCGGCAGGTGGCCGAGTTCCGCGCGGCAATAGTCGATGACCTTGTCCCACGAACCGAGAACGGGGCTTGTCCGCAAGTCCTCGCGGGCGAGGCGGCGGCCCGCCTGGTTGACGGCCTTGAGCATTGTCGCGACGGCCGGCCCGCTGTCCTCGACGTCGGCGATGTCCCCGGCGTCGGCCGCCAGCACGGCGGCGAGACTGCCGAACCGCGCGATCAGGCGCTTCGCGAGCGGCTTGGTGTCGCGGCGCGGGACGGCGTGGAACAGCAGCAATTCGAGCAGCTCGTAGTCCGGCATCGACGCGCCGTAGTCCGCCGCGAACCTTTCGCGCAACCGGTTGCGGTGTCCCTTGCGGTCGTCTTTCGGTCCGGTGGCGTCAGACATGTGCGGACGACGCGCGCTCAGTCGTAGGGCGGGCGGTCCCACCCCCTGGGCGAGTGGGTGAACACTTCGCAGCCGTCGGCGGTCACGCCGATGGAGTGTTCGAACTGCGCGGACAGGGACCGGTCCTTGGTCACGGCGGTCCAGCCGTCGCTGAGTATCTTCACGTCGAAACGGCCGGTGTTCACCATCGGCTCGATGGTGAAGAACATGCCTTCCTGCAACACCGCGCCGGTGCCCGGTGTGCCGTAGTGCAGGATCGACGGGGCGTCGTGAAACACCTGGCCCAGCCCGTGGCCGCAGAAGTCGCGCACGACGGAAAACCGCTCGCCCTCGACATAGGTCTGGATGGCGTGGCCGATGTCGCCGACGGTCGCGCCGGGCCGCACGACATCGATGCCCTTCCACAGGGCGTGGAAGGTGGTCTCGACCAGCCTCTGGGCGAGACGCTTCACGTTGCCGACGTTGAACATGCGGCTCGTGTCGCCGTGCCAGCCGTCGAGGATCGCGGTGACGTCGATATTCACGATATCGCCGTCGCCCAGCCGCTTGTCGCCGGGAATGCCGTGGCAAACGACATGGTTTACCGACGTGCAGATGGATTTCGGGAACCCGCGGTAGCCCAGTGGGGCCGGCGTGGCGCCGTGATCGAGAATGAACTCGTGGCAGGCGCGGTCGAGCTCCTCGGTCGTCACGCCCGGCACCACCAGCGGCGTGACATGGTCCAGCGTCTCCGCCGCCAGCTTGCCGGCGCGGCGCATCCCCTCGAAACCGTCGGCATCGTGGATGCGGATCCGGCGCGCTTCGGCGTCCAGGGGCACGGTTTGCGTTTCGGTCATCGGGCTTGCGTGTCTGTTCGTCAGGTTTTCAGGATCGCGTCGTCGATCGGCAGCGGTCCGGCGATTTCGATGGATTCGCGCGCAACGTCGCACGCATAGCAGATTGCCTCAACCCCCTGACGCCGGGCATCCGCGAAGGCCTGTGCGTATGCGGGATCGATGTCCGACGCCAGCGTGAATCGCGCGCAGTCGCCGCGCTGCACCACGTAGAGCATCACCGCGCGCCCGCCCGCGGCCGCCACATTCGCCAGTTCGCGAAGGTGTTTCGCGCCGCGCGCCGTCACGCTGTCGGGGAATTCGGCCGCACCCCGGCCCGGTTCGCCGTCGCGCCTGAGGTGGACGTTCTTGATTTCCACGTAGCAGGGCGGCCTTTCCGGATGTTCCATCAGGATGTCGATGCGCGAATTCTCGCCATACTTCACTTCGCGGCGCACGCTTTCGTAACCCGCCAGCTCGCCGATCCGGCCCGCCGCGAGCGCTTCGGCGACCAGTCCGTTCGGGTGGCCGGTGTTGATCCCGACCAGATGCTCGCCCACGCGGGTCAATTCCCATGTGAACTTCAGTTTCCGGTTGGAGTTGCGCGCCGGGGACAGCCAGACCTCGCTGTCCGGCTCGGCGAGACCGGTCATCGCGCCCGGGTTCGGGCAGTGGGCGGTCACGATACCGTCACCGGGGATCTCGATGTCCGACAGGAAGCGCTTGTAGCGGCGGATCAGGCGGCCGCGGATCAGGGGATCGGGAAATTCCATCGTGGTTCGAACCTAGGGCAGGCCCGGGGCGGCGACAATCCGCCAGTGCGCGCCGGTGTGTTTTTGACTGGCCTGCCCGCCCGTGATACTGCGTTTCGGGTCTTTCGGAGAACGCGCCCATGTCGCTCAGGATTCTATTGCCGCTCGCGTTTGTCGCGGGTTTGGCCGCCTGCACCGGCGGCACCGCCTGGGAGAAGCCGGGCGCCACCGAAAAGCAGGTGCGCGCGGACCAGATCGCGTGCCGGCGGTCGTCCGAACGCGCGACGGGCCGCAACACGGATGTGACGCGCGATATCCGGACATCGATCCCGGGCGGGCGCGAGGATACGCGCGCCATCGTGGAGGATACGCGCGACCTGCGCGCGGCCCGCTCGTTCGAGCGGCTTTTCGCGCAATGCATGCGCGGTCTTGGCTACGTTCAGGCCAAAAACTGAGTTTCCGGGGCAAACGAAGATGAATGATTCCCGCCGCGTGACGGCTGCCGTCCTGATTATCGGAAACGAGATTCTTTCGGGCCGAACGAAGGACGCCAACCTCGCCTGGCTGGGCGCGGAGCTGAACGAACTCGGCATCCAGATGCGCGAGGCGCGCGTTGTCGCCGATATCGAGGACGAGATCATCGAGGCAATCCACGCCCTGCGGGCCAAATACGACTACGTCTTCACCACCGGCGGGATCGGGCCGACGCATGACGACATCACGTCGGCCTGTGTCGCCAAGGCATTCGGGCAGAAGCTGATCCGCCACCCGGTGGCCGAGAAGCTGTTGCGCGAACGCATCGCGCAGATGGGCGTCGAGGTGACCGAGGCGCGCCTGAAGATGGCGGAGACCCCCGAGCACGCCGAGCTGATCGAGAATTCGGTCAGCGGCGCGCCCGGCTTCAAGGTCGAGAACGTGTTCGTGATGGCCGGCATTCCGCGGATCATGCAGGTGATGTTCGAGGCGGCGAAGCCGTATCTGGAAGGCGGCGTGACGATGCAGTCCGTGACGGTGGGCAGCTTCGTGCCCGAGGGCACCATCGCCACCGAACTGAGCCTGCTGCAGGACGCCTATCCGGACATCGACCTGGGCAGCTACCCGTTCTTTTTCGACGGCAAGCCGGGGTCGAACCTGGTGTTTCGCGGCCCCGACAGGGACCGCCTGGAGGAGGCCGCAGGTCGCTTACGCGACCTGATCCGCAACCTCGGCGGCGAGCCGGTCGACGGCGGGATCGAAGTGCCGAAAGCCGGCGACTGACGGCACCGCAACCCGCTACCCCTGAAAAATCGCGGTCCAGACCAGGAGCGCGGCCCCGACGACGGCAAACCAGATCACGGCGTTTTTCGTCGCCGCCCTGCGATCGCGAAAAATGAAAAACAGCGCCGGTGCGGCCAGAAAAAAGGCGCCGATCAGCGCAACCAGCCGGGCAATATCGTATCCGTCCATTGTGGACCCAATCTCGTGGCGGGGTTTGGCGTTTGTCGGCACGTCGTGCCGTTCGCTACAAGTATAGCAGGACAGGTGCCACGGATGCGGGCGTGGTGAAATTGGTAAACACAAGGGACTTAAAATCCCTCGGCCTTCGTGCCTTGCCGGTTCAAGTCCGGCCGCCCGCACCACCTGTCAACGCTCCGTTCATCTTCTTCGTCTAGGCTTGCGCCGACACGCGTGTTTCGCAGACCGCGCGCGGAGGACGGTATGGACCCGAAGCAGGCCAATTCTGAATGGAAGTTCGGCACCCGCGCCTACCAGGCGGGCGACCTGATATTTCAGGAGGGCGACCTGGGGCTTGAGGCCTACATCGTGCAGTCCGGCAAGGTCGAGATTCACAAGGCGATGGGGCCGGGCCGGGACGATATCGTCCTCGGCGAGGTGACCGAGGGCGCGATCTTCGGCGAAATGGCGCTGGTCGACGACAAGCCGCGCATGGCGAGCGCGGTGTGTTCGCAGTCCGCCATCCTGCGCGTCATCCCCGTCGACGTGTTCGAGGCCAAGTTTGCGGCGTCGGACCCGTTTATCCGCGCGCTGGTGCGTGTGCTGGTGCAGAACGCGCGCGCCAACGCCAACGCGATGAATTCCCGCTAGGCGAGCTTCCGGTTTCGAAAACAAAAAAGGGCGCCGGAATTGCTCCGGCGCCCTTCTTCGATCTGTATGCGGTCGTTTACCGGGGATCCGGGGCGACCGAGATTTCAACGCGACGGTTCTTGGGTTCCGTCACCCCGTCGCCCGTGCGGACGTCCGGGAATTCCTCGCCATAACCCTTCGTCCGGATCGCGTCGCGGTCCACGCCACGCAGACGAAGCGCGGCAGCCACGACGGCGGCCCGGCGCTCGGAGAGACGCAGGTTGCCCGCAGCGCTGCCGGCGGTGTCCGTGTAGCCGCTGACGACCACCTGGACCGGGTTGAAGTTGCTGGCATGATCGGCGGCGGCGGCGATGACCTCGTTGGCCTCGTCGCTCAGACGGGCCGAGCCCGTGCCGAACAGAACCTTGAACAGCTTGCCCTTGGCGGGCTTGGCCTTCTTCGGCGAACCGAGCGCATTGCGCATGGCCGGGAGGAGACCCTCGAGCTGCGTGCGGCAGGCCGCGATCTCGTTCGGCTGGTCGTTTTCTTCGAGTTCCTGGATCCAGCACTCGTAGGCGGTCTGTGCGGTTGCGGCGAACTGCGGGGTTTTCGCCCGCGCACCGGCGTCGAGAACGCTCACGAGTTCGGCGTGCAGCTTCACCGCGTCAGCCACATCGGCTTCCGGCAGGTCGCGCGTGTCCGGCGCCGGCGGTGCAACGGTCACGCCGTCGGTGCCCGCTTCGATCGAGCGAAGCGCGAAGTAGTCCGAATCCGTGTAGTCGCCTTCCGAGTACTCCGCCTGCGAAAGACGCAGGTAGCCCGCCGAAAGGGCGTTGCCGAATTCCGTGCTGTTCGCCTTGGTGGCACGCGCGTTGCCGAGTTCCTGTCCGGCACAAGCCGTCAGCGCAACCATGGCCGCAACGGCCAAAAGAGCCTTTGTTGTCATTTTTTTGGTATCCCCTAGTGATTACCCATGTGTTCTTCGACCGGGCACTTTTGCCGTGTCCAGCGAGATAACTCCCCCAACCGGGAAAACCCGATTTGCCCAATTGTAACAAAAACCTGCGCGAATCCAACCGCCGCGACGCTCAATCTTGCGCGTCGAGACACTCCCGGAACAGCGCGAACGCTTCTTCGGCGAAGCGCCACATGTTCTCGCCGCGCTCGTTCGACCCCGTTTCGAGCGTGCGCACGCGCGAGACCGGGCCGGACACGGCCACGCATGTGTGCCCGGCGTCGTCGCCGTAGCGGTTGCCGGTCGGGCCGGCGGCCCCGGTTTCGGCCAGTCCCCAGGTCGTCCCCAGGCGTTCGCGCAGGGTTTTGGCCAGCAGTTCGGCGAAAGGTTCGCTGCTGGAGCGCATGCCCTCCATATCCGCGTCGGTGATGCCGGCCAGCGCCTCGCGGGCATCGCCCGTGTAGAGCACGCCGCCGCCGACGAAATAGGCGGATGCGCCGCCCACGGCCAGCAGTTGCGCGGAGACGAGCCCGCCGGCGGATGTCTCGGCGACCGCGACGGTCTCTTTGCGCGCCTTCAGGAGTTCCGCGATGGCGGCTGTGTGTTCGGTGAGGCTGGTCATGATCTGACGTCCCTGGGTGATGAGGGGGATGTTGCGGGTTTGCGAATGTCGGCCAAGCGTACCGACAGGACGGCCGCGATGACCAGTGCGGCCCCGGCGATCTGCCAGCCGGTCAGCACCTGCCCGAGAATGAGAACCCCGAACGCCAGGCTGGCGACCGGCTCGATATTCATGGTGAGCGACGTGGCCACCGTTCCGGCGAGCGACAGGGCGAAGAAGATCGTCACGATGGCCATCGCGAACAGGGCTGTGCCGATGCCCAGGTGGAACCACCCCGCGCCGGTTTCCGGCAGGGCGAACTCGCTGAACAGGAACGTGCACACAAGCCCGATGGCCGCTGCCGACGCCATCATGTGGAAGGTCACGGGGTTGGGATCGCTCGTGCCGACCATGCGGCTGTTCAGGATCACGACCGCCGTCAGGCCGAGCGCGGCCATGAACGCCAGCGCCACGCCTTCGAGGTTGAGCTGGTCGCCGCCGATATCCAGCGCGAGGGCCAGGCCGGCGAACGCGGCGATGAGCGCCGCGATCGAGATGGCATTGGGTTTTTCGCGCCCGCTCAGCCAGGTGAAGGCGCTGGTGAACAGCGGGAAGGTGTAGAAAATCAGCACGGCGAGGGCGACGGGGATGAACTGGATGGCCGACAGCAGGCCGAAGGAATAGAGCGCGGCCAGCGCGCCGAGGCCGAATGCGCCGAGGCGTCTGCGCAACGGCATCCGCAGGCTCCGCCGGGTGATCGCGATAATGGCCAGCACGAGCAGCGCGGCCAGCGCGGCGCGCAGGGTCAGGTAGGTCAGCGGGTTCGTGCCGCCGTCATAGGCGAGCTTGGCCGCCGTCGAGTTGCCCGCGAAAGCGATGCCCGCCGCGCAGGTCAGCGCGGTGCCGATGAGGATTTTCGAGCGGGACATGGCGGGCGGGTGAGTGGACCGTTGTTTCGCGATGCGCGAGAGTGAGCGAAGCACACGCGGCTTTCAACCGGGGGGACCGAGATGCCGGATTTCAAGGAATACGAAGACCACGACGCCATCGGCCTGTCGGAGCTGATTCGGAAAGGCGATGTCAGCGCCACGGAAGTCCTCGAGGCCGCAATCGCCCGCTGCGAGGCCCGAAATCCGGCTCTCAACGCGGTGGTGCAGAAACTCTACGACCATGGCCGGGCGATGGCCGAAAGCGACCTGCCGGGCGGCCCTTTGGCGGGCGCTCCCTACCTGATCAAGGATCTCGGCGCGGCAATCGCGGGCACGCCGACCACCGGCGGCAGCAAGTTCATGGAAGACGTGGTGCCGGACTTCGACAGCGAGACGGTCAGGCGCGTGAAGGCGGCGGGCATGTCGATCTTCGGCAAGACCAATACCTGCGAATTCGGCATGTCGATCACCTGCGAACCGCAGTTCTACGGGCCGACAAAGAACCCCTGGGACGATGACGTCACGCCCGGGGGGTCTTCGGGAGGGGCGGCGTCGGCCGTGGCGGCGCGCATCCTTCCGGCAGCGCATTCCAGCGACGGGTTCGGCTCGATCCGGGTGCCCGCATCGTGCTGCGGCCTGGTCGGTCTGAAACCGACGCGCGGGCGCAACAGCTTCGCGCCGGGGCTGGGCGAGCGCACCGGCGGCACGGTCGCCGAACACACGGTCTCCCACACGGTGCGCGACCACGCCGCGATCCTCGATGCGACGGCGGGCCCGGCGCCGGGCGATCCGTATTTCGCACCGCCGCCTTTGCGGCCGTGGCTGGAGGAGGTCGGCGCCGATCCGGGCAGGCTCCGGATCGCATTCACGACCGGCGGCGCGACCGGCGCGAAGACCGACGGCGAGCACGCCCGGGTTCTGGACGAAACCCTCAAGGTGCTGGCCGATATGGGCCACGAAGTCGAGGAGGCCAACCCGCCCATCGACAATGACGAGATGCAGGAGATTTTCCGCATCCTGATGGCGTCGAACGCCGCCCAGACGATCCGCTCGCACCCCACGAAAGGACGCCTGCCCGAAGAGGGCGAGGTCGAGAAGGTCGTCGCCGCGACGGCGGAGAAGGGCGAGAGCATCACCGGCTATGACGTGTTTCTCGCCCAGGGCCGCATGCACGGGTGCGGGCGGCGCATGGCGGCATTCCACGAGACCTGCGACGTGCTGATGACCCCGGGTCTTGGTCATATGCCGCCGAAACTCGGCTGGCTCGACATGATGATGGACGACGCCGACGAATACTGGGACCGGGTGGCTGCGTTCTCGCCGTTTACGGTCTGGTTCAACCTGACCGGCGCGCCCGCGATCAGCCTGCCGGTCGGCACGACTGACGAGGGCTTCCCGGTGTCGGTGCAGGCTGTCGGCCGCTTCGCCGACGAGGCAACGCTCTTCCGCCTGTCGGCGCAGCTGGAGCACGCCATGCCCTGGCGCGACCGCCGCCCGCAGGGATTGCCGGCGATCTGACTGTGGAACGCTCTAGGGACCGGGCCGATAGAAGTAGAGCGTCGCGGCCGTTGCGACTCGCCGGTCGACGAGGGGGCGGCGTGGCGCGAGCAGATTCTCGAGCCGGGGCGACGGGTTTCGGTTCGCGACGATTTCCAGTCCGGCAAGCGGGCTGGAGGTGGGTCGGGGTTTCATGAACGAGAGATCCTGCGCTTCCCTTGTGTAGATGCGGACCATGCCTGGATCCTCGATTGCCGACAGCAGAAACGAGACCGCGGCGTCGAGCCCGGGAGAGGGAACCGGACCATCCGGATCGATTCCCTGACGTTCCGCCAGGGCACGCACAAAAAACAGCGGTTCCAGCGCGAAATTCTGGTAGTGGATCGCGCGCCCGCCGCGCGCCATCTCCAGCGGCCAGCTTCCATCCCGTGAAAGCGCGGCGAGCGCGCGCCTGTAACCGGAAATCCCGGTTGCGAACAGCTCGTCGTCATCGCTGACCACGCCGGCTGCCGTGGCGGCGAGGGCACGCCAGTGGGCATGGTTGTTGCGATTGTCGGTGCCGTTCGTCTGGACGGAAAGAAGGTTCCGGGCCACGCGATTGATCCACGATTCCACGTCCTGCCGCGTGCCGGAATCCGGTTCCGGTTCGCCGCGGACAAGGGAATAGGCCATCGCCGCGCTGACGGCTGTCCACGTCGTGAGATACCACGCCTGACGCCGGCCGCGGTCATCCGGACGGAAATCGAGCAAGGCACCTGCTTCGGCCCAGCCGGCGAGGACCGATACCAGGCACCGCGCGGCCGCGCGATCGCCCGTGCTCACATAGCGCATGCCAAGCCGGGTCAGCGAAAGCTGCAGGTCGTGATACGGCCCTACGGCGTTCTGCCAGGCGTGCCGGTCGCCGTAATAGGGCGGGATCGAGTACGGCCCGGCTTTCGGGGGCGGCGATCTGTAGGCCGGGCATTCGGCCGGCAGCGCGGCGGCATCGTCGCGAGCCCGGAGGAGTATGGGGTCGGATGTTTGCGCCAGGTAGCTGCGGCGCGCCGGCACGTCGAAATACGACGCATCGGGGTCTCTGACAGACAGCGGAGCGTCTGCGAGGGCAGGTTCGGCGAGCAGCAGCAGGCCGGCAGCCACCGCGATGATTTCTCGGATCATATGTAGCCTGGAGGCGTCGCGAACGGGTGTTCGCGTTCGTAGGCGCGGGCGGCGCGCAGCACTTTTGCGTCTTCCCAGTGGCGGCCGACGAGCTGGAAGGCGACCGGCATGCCCTCGTCGCCGAACCCGCACGGAACCGAGGCGGCCGGCTGCTTGGTCATGTTGAACGGGTAGGTGAAGGGCGACCATTCCGCCCATTCGCCGCTTTCCTGTCCCGGCGCGCGGTACTCGCCCGCGCCGAAGGCCTCCAGCGGCATCGTCGGCGTGATCATCAGGTCGTGGTCGGCCATGAAAATCGACAGCGCCGTCGCGAGATCGCCCGCCGCCGCGTAGGCGCCGATGACATCCATCTCGTCGTAGCGCTTGGAATACTCGGCGATGGCGATGAACCCGGGGTCCATCACCGCGCGCTGTTCGTCGGTCATCTGGTTGACGATCCAGCGGTCCGCGCAGGACCAGATCACGTCGA
This sequence comes from Alphaproteobacteria bacterium, assembly GCA_965222215.1. GTDB lineage: Bacteria > Pseudomonadota > Alphaproteobacteria > UBA6615 > UBA6615 > JABJAG01. Next base: position 1,053,030 of record OZ244931.1, read on the forward strand.
TCAGGTGCCGGTAGTCCGGCACGTCGGGTTCCGCTTCCACCACCTCGGCGCCGAGGCCGCGATAGACGTCGACCGCGGCGTCGACGGCGGCGCGGACATCGTCATCGGCCCATCCGTATCCGCCCAGGGTCGGGGCATAGGCGATCTTCATGCCCTTCACGCCGTCCTCGAGGCCGGCGCGCCAGTCCTGGCCCTGGACGGGGGCGGTGGAATAGTCGCGCGGGTCCGGCTTGTCGGAGAACACCGACAGCAGCAGCGCCGCGTCCTCGACCGTGCGGGCAATCGGTCCGAAATTCGCCATGTCGCCGATATGCGAGGCGCGCGGATAGTTCGGCACGAGGCCGTAGGTGCCCTTGATCCCGAACACGCCGGCGAAGGCGGCCGGGATGCGGATCGAGCCCGCGCCGTCGGACGCCTGGTGCAGCGGGCCCATGAAAGCCGCGCAGGCGGCGGACGCCCCGCCCGACGAGCCGCCCGGCGTGCGCTCGGGGTTCCACGGGTTGCGGGTGATCCCCGTCAGCGGACTGTCGGTGACGCCCTTCCAGCCGAACTCCGGCGTGGCGGTCTTGCCGGTCAGGACCGCGTTGTTGCGGCGCGCGGCGGCGACGACCGGCGCGTCCACGTCCTGCGGCGCGTCAGGGTCCGAGGTGCGCGAGCCGCGCATGGTCGGCCAGCCGATAGTCGGCGTGAGGTCCTTGATCGAGAGCGGCACGCCGTCGATCAGGCCCTCCGGTTCGCCCTTCGCCCAGCGCGCTTCCGAGGCGCGCGCGAGGTTGCGGGTCGTCTCGGGGTCGAGGTGGATGAACGCGTTGAGCGTTTCGTTATGCCGTTCGATCTGGCCCAGGACCGCGTCCGCCACCTCGACGGGCGAGGTTTTCTTGCCGGCGTAAAGGTCCAGCAGTTCGACAGCGGTGGCGCGAAGCAGATCGGACGTCATTCCGAAATGAGCCCCTGCTCGCGCACCATCGCCAGCGTGTCGTCGAGGGCGAGGCGAAAGCGCGCGATCATTTCCTCGATTTCGTCCCTGTTGATGATGAGCGGCGGACAGAAGGACATGGTGTCGCCGATGGCGCGGATGATCAGGCCGTGTTCCTCGGCGCGCCCGTTGCAGTAGGGGCCGACGGCGAGCGCGGGGTCGAAGGCCTCACCGGTCGCCTTGTCCTTCACCAGCTCGACACCGGCCACGAGGCCCTTGCCGCGCACTTCCCCGACCAGCGGGTGATCGAGCAGTTCGCGCAGGCCGCCCTGGAAGTGCGGTTCCATCGCGCGGACATGGCCGACGATGTCCTCCTCCTCGTAGATGCGCATCGCTTCCATGGCGACGGCGGCGGAGACCGGGTGGCCGGAATAGGTGAAACTCAGGCCGAACACGCCGATCCGGTCGCTTTCCTCGCTGATCGCGTCGAAGACACGCGCGTTCACCATCAGCGCCGAGATCGGGATGTAGGCGCTCGACAGGCCCTTGGCGCAGACGATCATGTCCGGCTCCAGCCCCATGGTGGTGGTCCCGAACATGTTGCCGGTCCGCCCGAAGGCCGTGATGACCTCATCGGCGACGAGCAGCATGTCGTACTTCTTCAGGACCGCCTGGATCTTGTCGTAGTAGCCGTCCGGCGGCACGACCACGCCGCCCGAACCCATGATCGGCTCGGTGAAGAACGCGCCCACCGTGTCGGGCCCTTCGGCCTCGATCAGCGCTTCGAGCTCCTCGGCGAGCCGGGTGGTGAATTCGTCCTCACTCTCGCCGGGGTTGGCGTGGCGGTAATGGTGCGGGGCGGTGACGTGCAGGAAGCCGTCGAGCGGCAGCCCGAAGGAGGCATGGTTGTAGTACATGCCCGACAGGCTGGCCGACGCGATGGTGTTGCCGTGGTAGGCGCGCTGGTGGGCGATGATCTTGCGCTTCTCCGGCTTGCCCATGGCGTGCCAGTAGTACCAGACGATCCGCGCGGCGCTGTCGTTGCCCTCGGAGCCGGAGTTGGCGAACCAGATTTTCGACATCGGCACCGGCGCCATCTCGAGCAGCTTCTCCGCCAGGTCGATGACCGGCGAATGGCTCTTGTGGTTCGTCAGGTGATAGTAGGGCAGGCGGGCCATCTGGTCGGCGGCGGCTTTCACGAGGCGATCCTGGCCGTAGCCGAGCGAGATGCACCACAGCCCGGCCATCCCCTCGATATAGTCCTTGCCGTGGATGTCCTTCACCCACACGCCCTGGCCCTCGTTGATGACCACCGGGCCTTTTTCAAGGTGGGTCTTGAGGTTGGTCAGGGGATGGATGATCGACGCGGCGTCGCGCGCCTCCGGTGAATTCGGCCGGGGTGAATCGTCAGGCATGTTCGTCTCCGCTGCGAAAGCGCAGACAATACATCACGGGGGTGAGCCAGGTTAAGCCGCCAGCTTCACATCCTTCAGGATGCGCCGCCCGGACTTCGCCAGGGCCTCCATCTTTTCGGGCAGGCCGCGATACCTGAGCTTGCCGTTCTGTTTGCGGATTTTCCCGCCGATCATCACCGTGTCCACATTGCCGCCATGGGCGTGGAAGACGATGCTCTCGACCGGGTTGTGGACCGGGAACAGGTTCAGGTCGTTGCCGTTGAGCATGACGATATCGGCCTGCTTGCCCGGCTTGAGGGAGCCGACCTTCCTGTCGAGGCCCATGGCCTTCGCCGCGTTGATCGTCGCCCACTCCAGCGCCTCGCGCGGCGTGATCGACAGCGAATCGACGATGGATTTCGTCTTCTTGACGGTCTGCTGGTTGTCCAGCAGCCGCTGGGGCTGCAGCGCCATGCGCATCACCGTGAACATGTCACCGGAAATGTTGCACTCGACATCGATGCCGATGGACGGCTTGCCGCCCAGCTCGCGCACACGGCCGATCAGGGGCACGCCGTGGCCCATCTGGATCTCGACTTCGGGGGTGATCGTCACCGACGCGCCGGAGTCGATCACCAGCTTGAGCTCGCTGTCCGACAGGTAGTTGCCGTGGACGAGGTTGTGCCGCCTGTCGAGCAGCTTCAGCCTGGCGAGCTTCCTGTAGCCGTCCGGGTTGAGCCGGTTCGGCGCGCCCCAGACATGGGTGCTGATGATGAGGTCGAGCTCCCTGGCGAGCCGGAAGTCATGCTCCACGACGTCCCAGACCGAGAAATCCACGCCCAGCGCCGCCATCGCCAGCGTGACCAGCCCGTCGTCGTCGGACAGTTCGCCGTTGCGCAGCCGCTCCACTTCCGCGCGGGGGTGCGGGATCTCGCTGAAATGCTTCGCGCCTTCCTTGGCGTCGGGCTTCGGCGAGCCGTGGCCGAACAGGGCGCGGATGCCGGACTCCTTGAGGCCCTCGATCCCGGCATCGGAATGGGCCGGGGTCGAGTTGTTGTGACACCAGTCGAAAACGGTCGTCGCGCCCAGGTTGATCTGGTTCAACGCTCCGACGAGCGTTCCGAGATAGGTGTCCTTCGCGGTGTAGCGCGGCGCGATGGTGGCGTGCATCGCGTGCAGGTATTCGGGGATCGACCAGTTACCGGCGATACCCCGAATCCCCGTCTGCCAGGTGTGCAGGTGGGCGTTCACGAAGCCGGGCATCACGATCATGCCGCTGGCATCGATCACCTTCGCGCCGGGCGAGCGGACCGACTTGCCGATCTTCTCGATCCTGTCGCCGTCGACGAGAATATCACCCCTGGCGAAATCGCCGGTCTTGCGGTCCATCGACACGATGGTGCCGCCCTTGATGAGTGTCTTGGTCATGTGTGCGTCCCCAGCTGTCTACCGAATTTGATCGTCATTGCGAGCGCAGCGAAGCAATCCGGTCGCGGTGCCGTGTGAGGCGCCGAACTGGATTGCCGCGGTGCCTGCGGCACCTCGCAATGACGTTGGCTGCAATCAACCCAAATCCTGGCCTGTCTACTCGGCCGCGTCCTTCAGGCCGTCGGAGACTTCGACATTTTCCGGCTCGATGTCGTAGCCCGACATCGCGGCCTGGACCTTGATCATCGACGCGAAGTCGTCCTCGCCGTGGCCGAGGCCGATCAGGGCCTGCACCAGTTCGCGGGTCAGGTTCGTCACCGGCATCGGCACCTCGAGGTCTTTCGCCTCGGCAAGCGCCAGATCGAGGTCCTTGCGGAGCATCTTCGACGTGTGGGTCGCCGTGAAGTCGAGGTTCACCAGCGCGGGCGCCTTGTAGTTGGTGAAGATCGAGGACATGGCGCTGTTGTTGAAATAGTTCAGGAAGTCCGCGCGCCTGATGCCGCCCTTCTCGCAGAGGACCGTGATTTCGGCGAGACACTGGGCGACGACGCCGAGCATCACGTTGTGGGCCAGCTTCGCGAGCCGCGAGGAATCGCCTTCGCCGATATAGGTCTCGGCCCGGCCGAGCGCGGCGATGTACGGCCGCGCGATGTCATAGGCTTCGCGGGGGCCGGAGACGCCCAGGGTCGCCTTGCCGGCGGCGACGGCGTGGCCGTTGCCGCTGATCGGGGTCGCCAGGAACATCACGCCCGCCGCTTCGGCCGCCGCGCGCATCTCCATCGAGGTCTCGATCGAGACCGTGGAGCTGTCGCTGATGATCTTCGGCCTGGTGTCGCCGGACAGGACGCCGTCCGGGCCGGTGATCATTTCCCGCAGCGCGGCGTCATCGGTGACGATCGAAAAGACGATATCCCGGTCGGCGAGATCGGACGGCTTGCCGACGACCTCGACACCCAGCGGTTCGGCCTTGGCGGCGGTGCGGTTGTAGACCTTCACGTCGGCCCCGGCCTCGATGAGGAGACCGGCCATCGGATAGCCCATCTTGCCGGTTCCGATCCAACCGACGGTGTGTGATTTCAAGTCTGCGCCGGACATGCTCGGCTCTCCTCTGTGACTGTTATTCGTTGCGTGGCACAATATCGCCAGAAGGGGCGCCGCGCACTGTTTTGTCGGTATCCCCCGCCTTCTTTGTTCGCGTTGCGCACGGTCTTCATGAAAGCTTTTCCCGTCAATCCGCCGCCGACCGCCTTCACCGAGTGGAGCGACGAGCGGCGGAATGCCGACATGCACGAAACGCTGGCGCGCGCGCCCGACCCGGAACAGCTCTGGGTCTTCGCGGCGGGGTCGCTGATCTGGGACCCCCGGTTCGAAGCCGCGGAAACGCGTCTCGCGACGTTGCGGACGCACATGCGCGCCTTTTCCTTCTGGACGATCCGCTCGCGGGGCTCGTTCGAGCGGCCGGGGCTCGGCCTGGCGCTGGAGCCGGGCGGCACCTGCGCCGGGTTGGCGTTCCGCATCCCCGAGGAAGGCCGGGACGATATCCTGGATGCCCTCTGGCGGCGCGAGATGAGCGGCGGCGTCTATGTGCCGACATGGATCGATGCCGAGACGGACGCGGGAACGATCCCGACTCTCGGTTTTGTCGCGAACCGCGCGCACCGGAACCATGCCGGCCTTCCCCCGCTGGAAGACGCCGCGCGGATCATCGCCGACGCCCGGGGCACGCGCGGGACCTGTCACGAATATGTCGCGCTTCTCGTGGATGCTCTCGACCGGTATGGCCTCGACGACCCCGAAACCCGCGCGCTGCACGAACGCATCCAGCACCATCTGGCCCGCCATGACGACGCCTGACGCCCCGATGTTCGCCGCGGCCGACCGCAACAAGGACGCGATCCTCGACGTGTTGCGCGAGGTCCTGCCGCCGTCCGGCGCCGTGCTGGAGATCGCCAGCGGCGGTGGCCAGCATGTGGTTCACTTTTCCGCCGCGCTCCCGAAGCTCGATTGGCAGGCAAGCGACGCCGACGACGAACTCGTCGCCCATCTCGGCAGCGCGGTGCGCGAAATCGGCCGCGCGAACCTTCCCGCGCCGGTGCGGATCGATGTCGCCGCGCCCGATTGGCCGGAACGGCTTCCGGCGAAGCGATACGACGCGATCGTCAGCGCCAACATGATCCACATCGCGCCCTGGGCGGCGTGCACCGGGCTGTTGGCGGGAGCGTCACGGCTGCTGGGGCCGGGCGGGTTGGTCTGCCTGTACGGCCCGTTCCGCGTCGATGGCGAGCACACGTCGCCGGGCAATGTTGAGTTCGACCGCTCACTGCGTGCGCAAGACCCCGAATGGGGTTTGCGCGATGTGCGCGAGGTGTGCGACGCGGCCCGATCCGCCGGGTTCGATCACGGGAAGACCTTCCAGATGCCCGCAAACAATCTTACGCTGGTGCTGCGCCGTGTTTGAGAGCCTGTCATTGCGGGGAGCAGCGCGACGAAGCCATCCGGTCTTTCGGGCTTGTCCGCTCTGGATTGCTTCGCCTTCGGCTCGCAATGACGACTTTTGAAAGAGGAACTTCCATGACCGTCGAGAAACTTCAGAACGCCTACTACGTCACGTCCGACATGGAAAAATCCGTGGCGTTCTATCGCGACGCCCTCGGTCTCGACCTGACCTTCCGGGACGGCGACAAGTGGACCCAGTTCAAGGCGGGAGGGGTCAATTTCGCGATGGCGTCCGACGACGAGGCGCCTAAAGGTGCCGTGGGCGCGACGGTCGTGTTCGAGGTCGGCGATATTGCGGCGATGACCGACGCGATCCGGGCCGCGGGCGGCGACATCCTCGGCGAGCGAGATATGGCCGATCACGGCAAGACGCTCACCTTCCGAGACCCGGACGGAAACCTCGTCCAGCTTTATCAGCGCGCGTCGTAGCGTCGCTTCAATCGAAATTCAGAAGAACAGAGAGGCTCCCATGCAAGCCAACGCATTCCGTATCTACAAGACCGGCGGCCCCAAGGTCATGAAATGGGAAACGGTGGACGTTCCCGAGCCCGGTGAGGGCGAGGCGCTGATCCGCCACACGGCGATCGGCCTGAACCTCGCCGATACCTACCGGCGCACCGGCCTGTATCCCATGAAGCTGCCGAACGGCATGGGCAACGAGGCTGTCGGCGTCGTCGAGGCGGTCGGCCCGCGCACGCGCGGCGTGAAGGTCGGCGACCGGGTCGGCTATATCGGCGGCACGCCGTTCTTCGATGCGTATTCGGAGATGCGGGTGGCGCCGGTGAGCGCCCTGATCGTGATGCCGGACTTCATCGATGACCGCACAGGTGCCGCGGGCCTGCTGAAGGGCATCACCGCCCAGTACCTGCTGCGCGCGTCCTACAGGGTCCGCAAGGGCGACACGATCCTCGTCCATGCGGCCGCGGGCGGCGTCGGCGCGATCATGTGCCAGTGGGCGAATGCCCTCGGCGCCACGGTGATCGGTACTGTCAGCACCGAGGACAAGGCGAAGTTCGCCAAAAAGAACGGCTGCCACCACCCCCTCGTGGTCAAGCGCACGGGGCCTAAATTCGCCAAGAAGGTGCGCAAGCTGACCGACGGCGCCGGCGTAAACGCCGTGTACGATTCCGTCGGCAAGGAGACCTGGGAGGAATCCCTCGCCAGCGTCGGCCATCGCGGCACGGTCATCAGCTTCGGCAGCGCCTCGGGCAAGCCGCCGAAAACCGACATCGCGGCGACCGGCGGCATCGGCTCGCCGTACCTGGCCCGCTGCGCGCTCGTGAACTACACGACATCGCGCCGCGAGTTGATGATGCGCGCGCGGGACCTATTTCAAGCCATCGAGAGCGGTGCGGTGAAGGTGCCCGTCAACCAGAAGTACAAGCTGAAAGACGCGGCGAAGGCGCACAAGGATATCGAGGCAAGGCGGACCACGGGCTCCACGGTCCTGCTGCCGTAAACGACGTTTTGAGGGGGTGAAAGACCCCTCGTTGTGATTGCGAGGCGCAACGCGACGACGCCATCCAGAGCCATCACGCCGCTCTGGATTGCTTCGCTCCGCTCGCCATGACGATGGGTGCGGAAGTGACCGAGGTAGTCAGACATAGGTCCGGCCCTGACGGCCGAGCGAAAAAGGAAAACGCATGACCTGGACCGAGAAGAAGTTCGCCGACGTCAACGGCCGCCGCATGGCCTATGTGGACACCGGCGATCCGGACGGCGATCCCATCGTTTTCCTGCACGGCAACCCGACGTCCAGCTACCTCTGGCGCGAGATCATTCCCCATGCCAGGCCGTTCGGCCGCTGCATCGCGCCGGACCTGATCGGCATGGGCGATTCCGACAAGCTGCCGGACAGCGGGCCGGACCGCTACACCTTCGCGGAGCACGCCGAGTACCTGTTCGCACTGCTCGAGCAGATCGGCGTGAGCGAGAACGTCACCCTCGTGATTCACGACTGGGGCAGCGCGCTCGGGTTCCACTGGGCCAACCTGCACCGCGACGCGGTCAGGGGCATTGCCTATATGGAGGCGCTGGTGAAGCCGCGGAGCTGGGATGATTTTCCGGAGAAAGCCCGGCCTGCGTTCGAGGCCATGCGCTCGCCCAAGGGCGACGCGATGGTGCTGGAGAACAATTTCTTCGTGGAGGTGATGCTGCCCGGCTCGATCATCCGAGACCTGGGAGAAGAAGAGCATGACGAGTATCGACGTCCGTTCGCGGAGCCAGGTGAATCACGCCGCCCGACCCTGACCTGGCCGCGCCAGATCCCCATCGACGGCGAGCCCGCGGATGTGACGAAAATTATGGCCGACTATGCCGAATGGCTGCCGGACTCCGACGTGCCGAAGCTGTTCATCGATGCCTCACCGGGCGCCATCCTGTCCGATGGCGCCAGCCGCGACTTCTGCCGTACGTGGCGAAACCAGACCGAGGTGCAGGTCGCGGGGGTCCATTTCATCCAGGAAGATTCCCCCGACGAGATCGGCAAGGCGCTGGCCGATTGGCTGAAGACGATCTGACGCCGCTTCCCGCCGGGCCGCCTCATGGCGTTTGATCTCACAGGCCTCGCCGTGGTCGCCGCCGTGTTCGCGGTGGCGGGCTTCGTGAAAGGGGTCATCGGGTTCGGGCTGCCGAGCATCTCCATGGGCCTGCTCAGTGCGCTGATCGTGCCGGATATGGCGGCGGCGATCCTGATCGTGCCCACCTTCCTGACCAATGTCTGGCAGGCGTTTGCCGGCCCCTACATCCTGGCCGTGCTGCGCCGCTTCTGGCCCATGTTCGCCGGGGTGTTCCTGGGGACGCTCGCGACCGCGGGAATCATCACCGGCGCCGATCCCGGCATCGCGGCGTTGCCCATCGGGGCCATTCTTCTGGTGTACGGGACGCTCGGTCTGTCGGGTGTCCGGTTCCGGGTGCCCCGGAAGTCCGAAGTCGTCGCCAGTCCCGCGATCGGGCTGACGACGGGCCTGATCAACGGCGCGACCGCGATTTTCGTGCTGCCCGGCGCGCCCTATCTTCAGGCGACGGAGATCAAGAAAGACGAACTGATCCAGGCGCTCGGGTTCGTGGCCCTCTTTGCGTCGAGTGCGCTGGCGCTGGGCTTCGGCCTGAACGAGTCCGTGGACACGACCCTGTGGCCGGCCGTGCTGGTGGCCCTTGCCGCGGCAATCACGGGCATGGCGGCGGGTCAGAAAATCCGCGACCGCCTGTCGGTCGCGGTCTTCCAGCGTTGCGTGTTTATCGGCCTCGCGGCGCTGGGTGCCGCGATGATCCTGCGGTCCGTCGTCTAGGCTACCAGTCGTTGCGCAGGGTGCGCAGGCTCAGGAACACGTCCTCTTCGCTCGGAGAGTCCCCGAGGTCCGGGAACTTATCCTTTATGCCGTCGATCACGCCGGCGCTGTCGAGGCGCATGAAGGTGTTCACCTTGCGCTCGGTGCCCAGCGTCGTGACCAGCGCGTCGGCCGGGTCCTGATCCTCGACCTCCGACAGGAGCTTCTTCGCGTCGGCGTTGTCGGGCTCGCGGTCCAAGGTGAACTGCAGGTTGTTCGCGATGTAGTCGTGGCCCGGGTAGATGCGGGTCGCGTCGGGCAGCTTCGAAATCTTGTCGCGGAAGGTGGCGTAGAGCACGTTCGGGTCGCCCGAGTGGCAGTGACCGACCCCGGCGTTGAACACCGTGTCGCCGCACAGCAGGTGGGGCTCGTCGCTCTCGCCGAACAGTGAGATGTGGATCGGCGTGTGGCCAGGGGTCTCCATGACTTCCATGTCGACGGTGCTGCCGAGTTTCACCCGGTCGCCCTCGCGCAGGCCCTTGTCGATTCCCGGAATGGCGGCGCCCGCATTGTACGGGCCCATCAGCTTTGCGCCGGTCGCCGCGATCACGTCGTCGTTGCCGGCGATATGGTCGGCATGCTCATGGGTATTCAGCACCCACTTGATATCCCAGCCCCTTTCCTTCGCGACGGACAGGCACAGGGGCGGGTCGATCGGATCGATCGCCACGGCCTCGCCGCTTTCGGCGCAGGCCACGATATAGAAGAAGTTGCGGGCGGAGTTTCCGGTCCAGACCTGTTCGACAATCATCTCTGGTTTCCCTGACTGGAGTTGGTTTTCCCGAACATACGATTCTCGCGTGGGCTCGGCTAGTTGTCGTCGTCGCGGTGCAGGAACCGGAACAGGAAGGGTACCAGGATCACGACGACGCTGATGCGCGCGATGTGGTGGGTGGCGACGAACGCCGTGTCGATGTTCAGGGCCAGCGCGACGAGGCTCATTTCGGTGAAACCGCCGGGGGAGAACGCCAGGATCAGCGGCGCGAAGGGGATGCCGGTGAACATCTGCAGGATGAGCGCGAACACGGCGGAAATCGTCAGGAGCAGCGCCGTCGCCACGCCGCCGAGCCGGAGAATGCGGCCCAAATCCTTGAAGGTCAGGCCCGAAAAGCGCGCGCCGACGCCCGTGCCCAGGATCACCTGTGCGATGGCCACGAGGATCACCGGTGGCGCCGCCGCGGTCAGCCCTGTCAGATGTACCGCCGCGCTGGTGATCATCGGCCCGGCCAGGTGCGGGGCGGGGATGCGCAACAGCTTGGCGCCGTACAGCCCCACCACGGCGCTGGCGGCAAGGATCGCGACGTCGGCCACGCCCAGCGCGCCGTCGGCCTTCCCGAATGTGCCCAGGCTCGTTTCGAAATCCTCGATGGCACGGAACACGAAGGGCAGGGACATCACCACCAGGAAAATGCGCGTCGAGTGCACCACCGAGACCTGGCGTTCGTCGCCGCCGACCGACTGGGTCAGGGTCACCATTTCGTTCAGGCCGCCGGGCACGCCGGCGAAGAAGGCCGATTTGGAATCGAACTTCGCGACGTGCCGGAAATACAGGTAGGCCGCGATGGTGCTCACCAGCACATAGCCGACCAGCGCCAGCAGCGTGACGGGCCACAGGGCGATCCGGTCGAGGATATCCGGCGAGAACGCGCTGCCGAGCAGGACGCCGAGCACGATGATCATCCCGGTGCGCAGGCGCACATCGGTGTTGGTCTCGATCCGGCCGAGCGTTGCCGCCGCCGTCGCCACCATCGCGCCCATCATCCAGGGCAGCGGCAGGTCGAGGTGGTCGAACAGCGCACCACCCGCAACGCCGATGGCCAGGGTGCGCAGAAAGATCGGCAGGTCGGCCACCTTGAGCCGGCGGACCGGGTTGGGCGGTTCCGGGTGCATCGTCTCAGTCGTCATGATCGCCGAAGTGCCGCAGACGGCCGAGGCGCACGGCCGTTTGCCCGGCGACCAGGCGGCGTGCGGGCATGACCAGAACGCAATCGTCGAACGCAGTTGCGACGTCCCGGTCGCCGTCCCGCGCGAACACGGTGCCGGCGTCCGCGATCACTTCCAGGTTTCCGACGTCTCGTATGAACGCCGCGCTCCCGGTCTCGGGCACAAAGCGATCCGAGACCTCGATCCATGTGGCGGCGGGGGGTATCGGCTCGGGTACGACAGGCATGCCGTGGCAGTGAACAAGCCCGATGGCAGACAGGAATCGGTAGGCGGTTTCGATCGCCATGTCGGCCGTCCCACGTTTCCAGTGGGCGCCGCACTCGGCGAGCAGGGCGTTCGGCGCGGCGTCCGGTGTGTTGAACCGGCCGTAGTCGCGCATGCGCGTGCCGTCCGGGTGGCCGTGGTCGCTCACGATGACGGCGTTGCCGCCCACCCTGCGGGCCAGGCGCCGTCCCTTCACGGTGGGACCGCACAGGTGGATCGGGCGGTCGCCGGCCAGCATCGAGTGCAGGTCGAGCAGGTAGTCGGCTTCGTCGATGAAGGGCCATATTTCGCGCGCGCGCCGGCATTCCAGGCTGCGTGAGGGACGATCGAGGATATCGGGCTGCCACAGCCGGTTCATGTCCTCGTCGACATAGCGTGATGCGTGGGGCTGTTGCGTGTCGAACAGGCCGAAAGCGGCGGTGTTGACGAAAATGAGGGTGAGACGCCCGCGCGCGGGCCGTATGCCGTGGCGCAGCAGATGGTCGAGGGCGATGGCGCCGGAAATCTCGTTGCCGTGCGTCAGCGCGCAAATCACGGCGTGCGGGCCGTCGGCGCCGCTGTCGAACCTGTGGACGTAGGGAACCCCGGTATCCGTATCGCGGTAGCGCGCGATATCCGGCGGAGCGAGCTCGACGCCGGGCGCTGAAGCCTCGGGGCCGCGCGTGGCGGTCACGGGGTGAACTGCTCCTTGAGGATGCGTTCCTCCAGGTTGGTTTCCGGGTCGAACAGAAGCTGGAAGCTGCGGTCCCGGTCCTCCCGGATCGTGACCTCCGCGATGTTGCGGACCTCGAAATCGTCGGCGGTCGCGCTGACGGGCCGCTTGGCGGTTTCGCGCACCCGGAACACGACTTCGGAATCGTGGGACAGCAATGCGCCCCGCCACCGTCTCGGGCGGAAAGCGCTGATGGGCGTAAGCGCCAGGATCTCCGCGCTCAACGGGATGATCGGGCCGTGGGCGGAGAGATTGTAGGCCGTGCTGCCCGCCGGGGTGGCGACCAGGATGCCGTCGCAGATGAGTTCCTCCATCCGCGCCACGCCGTCGATCTCGATCTCGATCTTGGCGGCCTGGTAGGTCTCGCGCAGCAGCGAGACTTCGTTGATCGCGAGAGATTCGTGGGTCTCGCCGTCTGTTGTTTTCGCGACCATGTGCAGCGGATAGAGGGTCACCGCCTGGGCCTTGGAAAGACGGTCCGGCAGGTCTTCGTCGCTGTAGTCGTTCATCAGGAAACCGACCGAACCCCGGTTGAGGCCGAACACCGGGACTTTCCGGTCCACGAACCGCCGCAGGGTCTGGAGCGCGAACCCGTCGCCGCCCAGCGCCACGATCACGTCGGCGTCGTCCGGGTCGACGCTCGAATACTTCTCGGTCAGCTTCGCCAGCGAGTCCTGCGCGGTATCGAAACCGGCGGCAACGAACGCAATCTTCTGGTTGTTCGCGGAGGAACGCGATGTATCGGGCACGGGTGTAGCGCTCGCTGTTCAGGATGACGAACCGCCGGGACTATACAGCACGGACACCCGCGGGGACCATCATGCGGGCATGTCAGTCCTCGGGCGTTCCTTCCATGATTCCGGCGCACAGAATGTGGCCGTCCGGATCCTTCACATAGACTTCTTTCATCCCGTACCATTGTTGTACCGGCCCGGCGACGATCCGGTCTGCGTCCACGCGCGATGCCACATCCACCGGATCCATCCCCCTGAAGTAAATTGTACCCGCCGGGCTTTTCGGCATCTGCGGATCGAACACGGGAAGTTCTTCCGACAGGCTTTCCGCCGTTTGCAGCATCAGCATGTGCGTGTCCCATTCCAGCGTTGCGAATACGGCGTCGGCTTCGTGTCCCGTGCCGAGAATCTGCCGGTCGCCCGAGACGAGCATCGTCGGCTCCATGGCGAAGGCATCACGGTAGAATGCAACGGACCGGGCCATGTCGGTGACCATCAGGTTGGGAACGATCATCGGTTGCGAACTCCACTGTTGTCGGCGATACAGCCGGGGACGTTCCCATTGTAGATCGGGCCGTACCGGCGCGTGCGGGAAAGTGCAGGAGAATGGCGATGCGGGTACAGGCGATTTGCGCGGGCGCGGTGGCGCTCTGGGTGCTTGCGGCCGGGCCTGCCGCGGCGCAGGGGGCATCCGGCGACCGTCACGCCGGGTACTACTACCCCGAACCGGAAAGCACGGAGGTCTATGAGGCGCGTGTGCCGGTCCTTCCGGGCAGCGACCGGACGCGGCGTGTCGGGTTCGTGACGGTGATGACGAATGAAATGCTGAAGAATCCCTACCCGCCGCAGTTCGCGATATTCGCGAAGGGCGAGGCGGCGGAAAAGCTCATCATCACGGCGCTGAACGAAAACACCTACAACACGCTGTTCCGCGCCCGGGGTCTGTTCGCGATGTTGACGGCCGTCGCGCGCGGCACGCAGTTGTTTCGCGACAATCCGGAAGCTATTCGCTACACGTTTTTCGATCTGGCGCATCTGCTTGGTTTTGAGCAGATCACCTTCACGGACGGCGTGGATTTCGCACACCGGATCGAGTTGCGTTAAGCGGCTAGGCGCCGAACGCGCGCAGCACGCGCGCGATTTCCCTGTGTCCGCCCTGGACGGCGTAGTCGAGCGCCGAGTTGCCGTTTTCGTCGCGCAGCGCGATCGGCGCGCCGGCATCGATCAGCAGCCGGACGACTTCGTCATGGCCGTTCCACGCGGCGCGCATCAGCGGCGTGAGGCTCTCCTTGTCGACCACATCCGGGGCCGCGCCGTTTTCGAGCAGCTTGCGCACGATGTCTACGTGACCGTTGCTGGCCGCCCATGAAACGGCGGTACGGCCGTCGTAGTCCGCGACATTCAGGTCCGCGTCCAGTTCGACCAGCAGATCGACCACTTCCTGCTCGCCGCGCCATGCCGCGTTGATCACGGCCGTGCGCCCGGCGGTGTCCTCGCCCTCCAAGTCGGCGCCGCGCGACAGAAGTTCGGCGATCTGCGCCGTGTTGCCGGCCGCCGCGGCGTTCAGAAGCTGGTCGCGCAATCCGTTTCCGCTCGAACCGCGCAGGCGCGGGTCGGCTGTGGCGTCCATGAACAACTTGTACTCGCGTGCGAGCCGGCGTGAGTCGACCACTTCGCGCGGTTCCATCTGACGCTCCAGGATGGGGAGCATGTTATTGGCTTCCTCGTTGCCCTGGGCGGCGGCGAGTTCAAAGAAGACATGCGACTGGATGTTGTCTTTCGGCACGATGCGCCCGTCCGCGAATAGGGCGCCGAGCAAGAGCTGGGCATCCTCGTCGCCGCGTTCGGCGGCGTTGCGGAGCAGTTCGACGAGTTCGTCCGGGTTGCTGCCGTCGACCAGCCCCAGCAGGTATCGCTTGGCGAGCTGGGTCTGGGCCTGTGCGAGGCCGGCATCGGCCGCTTTTTCGAGCGCCTGGTTCGTGCGCAGCGCGCCGGGGTCGGGGTTGCCGCCCAGTGTTTCGGTGGGCGGGCCTTCCGTGATGGCGCGCGCCAGTTCCTCGTCTTCGCCCGCGATCGCCGCAATCACGGCGGCCAGCGGGTCGTCGGGTCCGCGAATGAGCGCGACGCGATCGCGTTCGCCGGCGTCGGGCGCACGGAATTCCTCGCCCGAATCGAGCGATGCGATCTGCTTGTTCGGCAGGTTCGTATCGTCGGTGATTTCGGCCTCGTCGACGCCATTCTCCAGGACGCCGTCGCGGGATTCCTCGGCTTCCGAGGCCGCGCGCTGCGCGTCGAGGTTGCCGTCCGCGATGTCGACGGCCCACTGGTTGGTGTCGTTGATCGGCCCGCGTTCGCCCTCGATCTCTTCGTCGATACCGCTGGCCTGCGTGCCGATGTTGGCGAGCGACTTGCCCGGCTCTTCAGGGTCGACGAGTTGCTCGTGATCCAGTTTCGCCTGGCCCGGCGTATCAAAGCCCTCGATCGTTTTTGCCGGCACCGTCTCGGCCAGCTCCGGCTGCGCCTCCGCGTCGGCGGGCAGCGGCGTATCCGGGGATTCGAGGTCGTTGTTCTGGTCGGGCAGCCCCGGCGTGCCGGTGGCCTGCTCGACGACCGTTGTCGCCTCGGTCGGGGATTCGGTGCCGGACGGTGTTTCGTCCGGGATGCGCGCGGTCGTGGTCTCGACCGGCGCGAGGCTGGCGGTGTCGGCGACCGGGATGTCTTCCGGCGCGCCGCCTTCCTGTTCGGTCTGGAAACCCGCGGCGCTGTCGGGAGGGGAAATCTCGCCTTCGTTCGGCGCGGCCGCGGCGGTTGCCTCGTCTTCGCTCTTGCGGCCGGCATCCGTTTCGCCGTCTTCGAGGCCTTCCGGGTCGCCCGACGCGGGTTCGCCGGTGGTGACCTCATCGGATTCGAGCGCGGCGATTTCCGGCGGCGCTTCGCCGTCGGTGAGGGAGGCGAACTGCGAGGGAATATCGGTGGGGCCTTCGCGGCGCGCCGGTTCGGTATCCACCGGTTCCCGGTCGGGGTCGGGCGCAAGGTTCACGAAAACGATGATCTCGCGCGTGGCCGGTTCGCCCGTTTCCTCGTCCTCGCCGGTGTCGCCCTCGTCCTCGCGTGAGCCGTCCGCGGATGCGTCGACGGCCTGGTCGTCCCCGGCGCCTTCGCCGCCGGCCGGCGCTTCCGCGACCGGGACTTCGTCCGGGCTCCCGAACCGGGAATCCGTGCTGTCCGCGTCGCCGGCTTCGTCGAAGCCGAACTCGCCGCTGGAATCGGTGTCCGCGCTGTCGTCGGGGTCGATGCCCGAGGACGTCTCGTCGGAATTCTCTTCGCCCTTGTCGGCGGTCAGGGCGCCGCTGGAGAACTTGCTCTGGAAGTCGCCCGCTTCGCCGTAGGTCAGCACGTCGCGCGCCTGGCCGCGTCCGAAGACGTCGCCGAACGCCAGCTCGATCGCCGGCAGGCTGAACAGGGAAGCCGCGACGATCGTTGCGTGCACCACTCCCGATGTTCCGGCGGAGAAAAACATGATGGCCGTTCGCCCGCTATCCGCCCGTGACGCTCATGTGACGGCCCACGGCGGGAGCATTGCGTCGGCGGTCGATGATGAAGTCGTGCCCCTTCGGCTTGCGGCCGATGGCTTCCTCGATCGCGTCCGTGAGCAGCGCGTCGTCGTCGCTGGCGCGCAGCGGCGCGCGCAGGTCGGCAGCGTCCTCCTGGCCGAGGCACATGTAGAGCGTGCCGGTGCAGGTCAGGCGCACGCGGTTGCAGGCCTCGCAGAAATTGTGGGTCAGAGGCGTGATGAAACCGAGCCGCTGCCCGGTCTCCGCGATATCGAAATAGCGCGCGGGTCCGCCCGTGGCGTGGTCGGACTCGCTCAGCGTCCAGTGTTTCTCCAGTTCGGCCCTCACCATCGACAGCGGCAAATACTGGTCGAGCCGTTGCTCGCCGATTTCGCCCAGCGGCATGACCTCGATGAACGTCAGGTCGAACCCGTTCTCGCCGCACCAGCTCACCATACGGTCGAGTTCGTCGTCGTTCACGCCACGCAGCGCAACCGCATTGATCTTGATCGACAGCCCGGCCGCGCGCGCCGCCGCGATCCCGTCCATGACCTGGTTGAGATTGCCCCAGCGTGTGATGCGCGTGAACTTCTCCGGATCGAGCGTGTCGAGGGAGATGTTGATGCGCCGCACCCCCGCGTCCGCCAGCTCGTCGGCGTATTTCGCGAGCTGGGTTCCGTTCGAGGTCAGCGTCAGTTCGTCCAGCGCGCCCGTGTCGAGATGCCGGCCGAGCCGGCGCACGAGCCACATGATGTTCTTGCGCACCAGCGGTTCGCCGCCTGTGAGACGCAGCTTGCGCACGCCCATTTCCACGAAGCGCGTGCACAGCCGGTCGAGTTCCTCCAGCGAAAGCACCTCGGCCTTGGGCAGGAATGTCATGTCCTCGGCCATGCAGTAGACGCACCGGAGGTCACAACGGTCGGTCACGGACACGCGCAGGTAGGTGATCGGCCGCGCGAAGGGGTCGATCAACGGTTCCGTGGCGGGTGTCGCATTTTGTGAAGTATCTGATTTCATGGACGGATATGTAGTACATTCCGCGAACGGAAAGTAGGGGGTGGTAACCCGCGTTTGGACCTTTTCCGCTAATTCAGACATATTCCTGCAGGTTTCTGCATTCCGTAGGCCGTTCACGCCTTCGCGTGCCGTTACGGTAAGGAGGCATGTTCCGTGCCAGAAATGATGACCACGCGGGAAGTGGCCGACTATCTCCGGATCAAGGAACGCAAGGTCTACGACCTCATCAAGCGGGAGGAGATTCCCTGCGCGCGCGTGTCGGGCAAGTGGCTGTTTCCGCGCGCGCTGATCGACCGCTGGATCCTCCAGAATGCGCGCGCCGGCGATTTCCCGGTCAAGCCCGTGCCACCGGTGATCGCCGGCAGTCATGATCCGCTGCTCGAATGGGCGGTGCGCGAAAGCGGTTCGTCGCTGGCGTTCCTGTCCGACGGCAGTCTCGACGGGATGCGGCGGGTTGCCGACGGCCAGGCGGCACTGTGTGGTGCGCACCTGCGCGACCCGGACACCGGCATATACAACCTGCCCTGGGTCGAGCGCCTGCTCGTGTCGGCGGATGTGGTGGTCCTGCGCTGGGCGACGCGGATGCAGGGGATGGTTCTGGCGTCGGGCAACCCGCTCGGCATCTCGGATGTCGAGGATCTGGGCGGTCGGGTGCGCGTCGTCCGCCGCCAGGACGGTGCGGGCAGCCGTCTGGCGCTCGATCAATTGTGTCGCGACGTCGGCCTCGACCCGGATGGGCTCGCCTATGTGGAGACGACCGCGCGCACCGAGGCCGACGTTGCGGGAATGATCGTCGACGGCAAAGCGGATGTCGGCATTGCGATCGCGGCGGTGGCAGCCATGTTCCGGCTCGACTTCGTGCCCCTGTACGAGGAGCAGTTCGACCTGATCGTCCGGCGGCGGGAATTCTTCGAGGGGCCGGTGCAGGCGCTGCTGGAATTCACGCGTAGCTCGGCGTTCGAGGCCCGTGCCAACGAACTCGATGGCTACGACGTCAGCGCTCTGGGATCGGTGGTCTGGAACGGGGTGTCGGCACTTTGATTCCGCGCACCACGCCCAGTGGCGGCGGCGGTTCGGGGATGGCGGGTTTCACCCTTGGGCGCGGGCCGGTGCCTTCGGCCCAGTCGATGACCGAACGCTGGGCCTTCGCGATCGACTCCTCGATGGCGGCGACGTCGATCAACGCGCGTCCGTCCTCGTTCAGGACCAGGTGCGAAGCGCGCGCCCGCTGAAAAGGCAGACGCGCGGCGGAGGGTCGTTCCAGGATATCGGCGACCACGTCGCCCAGCTGCTGCCCGATCCCGAACGGTTCGACGACCATTGCGGCCAGTGCGCCGCGGATCACGCTCTCTTCGTCGGCGGCGAACAGTCTCAGCTTGTGCTGGCCCGCGGCCGCAGCCAGGGCCTCCACCGGCGCGTCGGGCAACAGTTTCCGGTCGAGCAACAGGGCCGTGTCGTTCGGGTTCAACTCCCTGACCGTCCCGTCGATGGCATTCCGTTCGATCGAGACCGCGAGCGGTACGACGGCGATGTTGTGGCTGCGCGCGTTGGCGGTTGTTTCCTTGAGTTGCGCAGAGAGCTCCCCGCGCGCCGGGTCGACGGGGACGGCCACGGTGTTCACTTCCGGCGCCACGAGGCGGATGAGGGCGAACTGGTCGTTCTGGGTGTCGCTGTCGGCAATGCCGGTCACGGGTCGGCGGCGGTACCGGCTGTTGAGTGCGGTCGCTTCTTCGAGGGGCAGGCCCGCACCGACAACCGGAAT
Source organism: Alphaproteobacteria bacterium (assembly GCA_965222215.1). Lineage (GTDB taxonomy): Bacteria > Pseudomonadota > Alphaproteobacteria > UBA6615 > UBA6615 > JABJAG01. The sequence goes on from OZ244931.1 coordinate 1,072,580, forward strand.
CCGCGAGCCGGCCTCAAGTGCGGTACGGATCGACGGCGTGGTGATCGCAACGATCATGCGGGCGCCGGCTTCGTCGAATTCCCGCACCACTTGTTCGGCTTTCGAACCGTCCGCTCCCGCGTCGCGAACGTGGATCGAAATATTGCGGCCGGAAACAAGGCCGCGTTCGGCCAGCCTGTCGCGCATCCCGTCGACAATCGCCTGGATATCCGCGCTGAACGCGATGGAAGTGACGCCGATCAGGGGCGCTTCGTCGGTCTGGGCGCGCCCGCTCCCGCTTGCGGCGAGCAACGCAAGCGTGAAGACAGCGAGCAGGTGGGACAGACGCGTCATGTCCTGGCCGGGGCATCGTGAACGGGTGTGCGAGCGTGACGCGACGCACCGGGCGCGTCAATCGCGCCTTCGCGCCGGTGCGTCAGGGCGCCTCGGCGTTGGGGAAGAACAAGGGCTGACCGTCGACGGTGAAAGCGGCAATGGCTGCCTGTCCCCGCGGGCCGGTGAGCCATTCGATCAGCATCTCCGCTTCGCGCGCGCGGATATGCGGGTGGCGTTCGGGACTGACCAGCAGCGCGCCATACGGATTGAACAGCGGCGGGTCGCCTTCGAGCAGGATCTCGTGGCCACTCCGGTTGCGGAAGCTCAACCAGGTGCCGCGGTCGGTCAGCGTGTAGGCGCCCAGTCCCGACGCGATGTTCAGGGTCGCGCCCATGCCGGAACCCGATTCCTTGTACCAGCCGCCCGACGACGAAGCCGGGTCGGTGCCGCTCATCCCCCACAGCCGGAGCTCGGCCTTGTGGGTGCCGCTGTCGTCGCCGCGCGAGACGAAGTCGGCCCCGGTGGCGGCGATCCGTGCAAGCGCGGCCGGTGCGGCGGTCATGCCCCGGATACCGGCCGGGTCGTCACGCGGCCCGACGATGACAAAGTCGTTGAACATCACGTCGCGCCGGTAGGTGCCGTAGCCGGCTTCGACGAACGCGTCCTCGTCGGGGCGCGAATGGACCAGCAGCACGTCGGCGTCGCCCTGGCGCCCCAGGTTCAGGGCCGCGCCGGTGCCCACGGCGACCACGCGCACCGGGATGCCGGTGTCCTCGGTGAAGCGCGGCAGGATCTCGCCGAGCAGGCCGGAATTCTCGGTCGACGTGGTCGACGCCAGTGTGAGCGGGCCGGGCTGGGCGGACACGCCGCCAGCAGCGAATAGTGACACTGCAAGGGCGAGCGCGAACTTCCAACTTGGGAAGGGTCGAGGCTTTTTTTCCTCGTCATTGCGAGGAGTAGTGCGACGAAGCAATCCAGAGCCGACACGCCCGCTCTGGATTGCTTCGCTTCGCTCGCAATGACGGCGTGTGAGCTTCACCACAGCAGTTCTCCCGCGATGAAGGCGCGGGCCTCGCCGGTGCGTGGTGTGTCGAAGAAGGCGTCGGCGGCACCGAATTCGACAACCCGGCCCTTGTTGAGAAACAAAATGTCGTCGGCAATCCGCCGTGCCTGGCCCAGGTCGTGGGTGGACATGACGACCTTGGTCCCGGCGGCGTGAAATCCCCCGATCAGGGTTTCCACGGCCCGGGTGGCGGCGGGGTCGAGGCTCGCCGTGGGTTCGTCGAGGAACAGGACCTCCGGTTCGGTGGCCCAGGCGCGCGCCAGCGCGAGGCGCTGCTGTTCGCCGCCGGACATCAGCCGCGCCGGGCGGCCGGCAAGGTTCGACAGCCCGGCCATCGCCAGCGCTGCCCGGGCGCGTTCGCGGCGTTCGGCTTTTGGGATCCCCCGCACCTTCAGGGCATGGGTGAGGTTGGCCAGCGCCGAACGCCGGAGCATCACCGGGCGCTGGAACACCATCGCCTGCTTGCGGATCGGACGCTCCCGCGTGCCCGCGCCGTGCCAGACGATCTCGCCGGCGGTCGGGTGAAGGAGGCCGTGGGCGAGTCGCAGCAGCAGGCTCTTGCCGGCGCCGTTGGGGCCGAGGATCACGGTCCGCCGGCCGGCGCGCAGCGTGAGGTCGATGTCGTGGAGCAGGCGCGTGCCGTCCACCTCGTAGACGACGCGCCGGAACTCCAGCGGCAGGATGGATTGCGGCGCGCTCATGATCCTCTGCTCATGGCCTTCTGCTCATGCGAGTGCCGCTTTCCGGCCCGCCCAGCCGTTCGTGAGTTCGACGATGAGATTGACGACGAGCGCGATGGTCAGCAGCACGAAACCGAGCGCGAGCGCGGCGGCGAGGTTGCCCTTGGATGTCTCCAGCGCGATGGCTGTGGTCATCACCCGGGTGGCGTGGTCGATGTTGCCGCCGACGATCATCACCGCGCCGACCTCGGCGATGGCGCGGCCGAACCCGGCCAGCACCGCCGTCGCCAGCGAGAAGCGCGCGTCATAGATGAGCGTGCCCAGCCGCGCGCCCGGGCTCGCGTCGAGGGAGCGCAGGTGCTCGCCGTACTCGCGCCACAGGTCGGCGACGATCTGCCGGGTCAGCGCCGCGATGATCGGGGTGACCAGCAGCGCCTGGGCGATGATCATCGCCGTTGGCGTGAACAGCAGGCCGAGCACGCCCAGCGGTCCCGAGCGCGACAGCATCAGGAAGACCAAAAGCCCGACCACCACCGGCGGCAGGCCCATGAATGTGTTGAGCAACAGCGACACCGCGCCCCGACCGGGAAACCTGAACAGCGCCACCGCCGCGCCGAGCGGAAACCCGATCACGCAGGCAATCGCCACGGCCGTCAGGCTGACGCGCAACGACAGCCCGATAATTTCGAGCAGGTCGGCATCGAACCCGGCGAGCAGCGCGCCTGCCTGGATGGTGGCTTCGGTGAGGGTGTTCATTTTTATGTTTTAACACGCAAAAATTACATATCTATCTGATAACGCGAGGGAAACATACTATGTGGCCGTATGAACAGACATGTCCAGATTTAACCCTCTCCTCCTTGGGAGGAGAGGGTGGCGCGCGGTTGCGCGCCGGGTGAGGTGGGTGCCCGGGACGGTTGTTGCGAACCCCACCTCACCCCGACCCTCTCCGCCCCCATGGGGCAGAGAGGGAGAATGGTTTGCGCGCGCCCCCGCCTGTTCTACGCTCCGGCCCATGTCCGACACGATCTCGCCCGACCCCGACGACCCGCGGCTGACCGAGCCGGTGACCGGCATCGACCAGGACGGCGACCCGGTGGAATCGCGGGTCGTGGTCGAGCGGCCGCTGACGCTGTTCCTGAACGGGCAGGAGATCGTGACGATGATGACCATTGGCGACCGGCCGGACTGGCTCGCCGTCGGCTATCTCGCCAACCAGAATATGCTGCTGCCCGATGACGTGATCACCGGTGTCGACCATGACGACGACCTCGGGGTGGTCGTGGTGCGCACGGACCGGGAGACCGACTACGAGGCCCGGCTGAAGAAAAAGACGCTGACCAGCGGCTGCGCCCAGGGCACGGTGTTCGGCGACCTGATGGAATCGCTGGAAGGGGTAACGCTGAACCCCGATGCGCGGCTGCGCACCTCGTGGCTCTACGCGCTGACCAAGAAAATCAACACAACGCCGAGCCTGTATCTCGCCGCCGGCGCGATTCACGGCTGCGTGCTGTGCGAGGGCGACCGCCCGCTGGTCTACATGGAGGATGTCGGCCGCCACAACGCCGTCGACAAGATCGCCGGCTACATGCGCCTGAACGCCATCGCCGCCGACGACAAGATTTTCTACACGACGGGGCGGCTGACCTCGGAAATGGTCATCAAGACCGTCCACATGGGCATTCCCATCCTGGTCTCGCGCTCCGGCTTCACCGCCTGGGGTGTCGAGCTGGCCCGCGAGGCGGGCCTGACCCTCATCGGCCGCGCCCGCGGCAGGCGCTTCCTGGCGCTGGCGGGCGAGGACCGGATCGTCTTCGACGCGGATGCAGGGGAGAATACGCCGCCCGACGTGGCGCGGAAGGGCGCGGCTTGATGGACGGACAAGAGTCCAAAGTTCCGAGATCGGATTCTCAGTCTCGGCGGTCCTACGAACCCCGACAGCCATTCTGGATCTGGCTTCTTATTGGATGGATAGCGACGTCGGTCGTCTCAGGCGCGGGAATTGTACTTTGGCAGTTTGACGTTTCGTCGCTGCGTATGGATCGTGCTTGGCAGCTTTTGGCTTTCGCGTTCCAGGTAAATGCATGGCATCTGGCATTGCTGTTTCTATGGCCGGGACTGCGAACGAAGAAGTGGGATGACCGCGAAGCGCCGTTTTGGCGATTTCTGATTCTGTTTCCGCTGCCACCGTTGTTGGTCTTGTTCACACAACCTTTGTTCGGTCCGATTTTTGAATTGGGTTGGCGTGCAGTTTATGTGCTCCCCGGCCCGCTGGAACTGATCCATGAAGGCGCTGGATTGCAGCTTTATTTCGGCCTTGCCCTGCCCGTGATATTGGGTGCCGGATTTTTCAATGCGCTCATGGCAAGCTTGGTGTTTGTTCATTTGTTTCTAGAGAAGGTCGAGCTGAATGATTTCGGCATTGAAGTAGGCGAAGACGTGAGCCGGAAGGGCGGGGTTTGAACATCCTCGGCGTCATCCTCGCGGGCGGGCAGGCGCGTCGGCTGGGCGGGGGCGACAAGGCGCTGAAGGAGCTCGGCGGCCGACCTCTGCTATCGCATGCCATTGAGCGGCTCGCGCCGCAGGTCCCGGACATCGTCATCAACGCCAACGGCGACCCGGCGCGGTTCGATGCGTTCCGCAAACCCGTTGTCGCCGACACGGTCGAGGGATTCGCCGGGCCGCTCGCGGGTGTGCTCGCGGGCATGGAGTGGGCGACGGTGAACGCGCCCGAACACGCGTGGATCGTCACCATTGCGACGGACGCGCCGTTCTTTCCCGACGATCTCGTGGCGCGGCTCTCGGATGCCGTCGCGAACGACGCCGCCGACATGGCCTGTGCCGAATCGGACGGGCGCGCGCATCCCGTCTTCGGGCTATGGCCGGTGCGTCTCGCGGGTGATCTGCGGCGCGCGCTGGTCGATGAGGACGTCCGCAAGGTGGATGCGTGGACCGGCCGCTATAACCTCGCACGGGTGCCGTTTCCGGCGTATTCCGTGGATCCGTTTTTCAATATCAACCGGCCGGAAGACATGGCCGAGGCCGAAGTGCATTTCACATCTGCGAAGCCGGGCGACGAAGGTCCGAATGTGAATTGACTCTTGGTGCAAGAGTCACTTAAATCCGCGTCCAATTGGCGACGGGGATAACCCCGCGCCGCACACCGGCCGCACACGAGTATGTTTCCTGGCGGTGTGTCTTACGGCCCGAGGGAGGGGAGGAGAGTGGAGCAAAGTCGGGTGCGCGTTCGCGCGGACCCAGCGGGAAAGGGGGGAACAAAAACCTGCCCGTGGAAAGTGCTCTGTCTTGGATCTGAGGGGACCGGTTGCGGATTTCGCACCGGCCCTTTTTCTTTGCGCGGTTGGTCGGAGTTTCGAAGGTGCGGTTGATGCGCTCCGAAAACTCCATTCGTCACTCCCGCGAAGGCGGGAGTCCATTCACGCCGATGCCTGCCCGGGCGAACGCCTGAGCCAATGGATTCCTGGCTTCGCAGGAATGACGAGTTGTCTTTCGGTTTGCTTTGAACGCACCTCAAACCTGTCATTGCGAGCCGCCGGCGAAGCCACGCAGAGCGGGCTTGCCCTGGCGTCTGGATTGCCGCGTCGCTTCGCGCCTCGCAATGACGACAGGCTACTCCGCCGCCGTGTCCTTGAGGTTGCCCTCGTCGTCGACTTCCAGTCCGGTCTCGCGTGCGGCCTCGATCACGCTCGGGTGCCAGGTGATGCGGCCCGCATCCGGGCCGCCGACAATGGCGATCATCAGCGCGTCGGCCTCGCCGGATACGCAGCGGAAACCGCGATAGATGCCGGTCGGCACGCTGACCACATCAAGCGGCTCCAGCGCGATCGCGCGCTCCTCCTCGCCCTCCAGCCAGATCACCTCCCAGGTGCCCTTCATCGGGATGAAGACCTCTTCGGTCTCGTGCGTATGGTAGGCCGGGCCCGAGCCGCTCCCCGGATGCGCCTTGTTGTAGGCCAGCGAGAAGCCGTAGGCGTTGCCGAGCTTCGGCTCGAGAGCGGGGTCGTCCATATTCTCGGTGACGTGCATACCGAGCACGTTGATGACTTCGCGTCTATGGTCGGGCAGGCGCTGGTCGAGAAAGGCAAGGTCGGATCCGTTGCAGTCGGCGTAGCGTACGACGTGCTTCTTCTCCATTTCCGCGACGGAAACCGTCGGCGTTTCCAAAAGTTCCGGCATTGTGTGTTCCCTCTCTGTTTGCGGCAAGTCTCCGGCGCGACGAGACGGCGAGTCAAATACCAACAGCCCTCTTCCTGTCGGAAGCGGCGCTTTCTACTCCGCCGCCATGTCCTTCAGGTTGCCCTCGTCGTCGACTTCCAGACCGGTTTCGCGCGCGGCGTCGATGACGCTGGGGTGCCAGGAGACCTTGCCCGCGTCCGGGCCGCCGACGATGGCGAGCATCAGCGCATCGTCCTCGCCGGAGACGCAACGAAACCCGCGATAGACGCCTGTCGGTACGCTGACCACGTCGAGCGGTTCCAGCGCGATGGCGCGTTCGGCCTCGTCCTCCAGCCAGACCACCTCCCAGGTGCCTTTCATGGGGATGAACACTTCCTCGGTCTGGTGGACGTGAAACGCCGGGCCGGACCCGCTGCCGGGATGGGCCTTGTTGTAGACCAGCGAGAAGCCGTAGGCGTTGCCGAGTTTCGGCTCCAGGTCGGGGTCGTCCATATTCTCGGTCACGTTCATGCCGATCACGTTGACGATCTCGCGCTGGTGCCCGGGCAGGCGCTGGTCGAGATAGGCGAGGTCGGAACCGTTGCAGTCCGCGAACCGCACGACGTGTTTTTCCTCCATCTCGGCGATGGAAACCTTCGGGGTGGTCATGGTGTTTCTCCTCCGTTCCCGAAAGTCTCCGGCGCGGGAGCGGACTGTGTCAATGGCGTGCTTGGTGGCCTACTCGGCGGCCGGCTGCCACAGACCAAGCCGGCCCGACGACTGGGCAAGCACAAGCGCTTCGGCGTCGGGGCGCGTGTCGAGGCTCGCCGCCATCTCGTCCGCGGAAAGGGTCGCGTCCACGAGGTCGGTCCACACCTTGAACTGCGTCAGCTCGTAGTTTCCGAACGCCGTCATCACTGCCACGTCGGCGGCGTCGCGGCCACGGACCATCACGATGCGCCCGATGCGCGGCGTATTGTATCGGGCATCGAAGGTCCACCAGCGATTGCCGAGAAACACCTCCGACCAGGCGGAAAAATCGCGGGTGCCCGACGGCGGCACGCCGATATCCCCGAGAAATCCGCTGGCGTAGCGCGCCGGAATGTTCATGGCGCGGCACAGGGCAATGAACAGGTGCGAGAAGTCACGGCACACGCCGGTGGCTTCGCGAAAGACGTCATGCGCGGTCTTCGTCGGCCGGCCGAAGCGGTAATCGAACAGCACGTGGTTGTGAACCCAGTTTGCGATCGCCTGGGCGCGGGCCCAGCCGGGCTCCGTGTCGCCGAACAGTTCCCAGGCGTCATCCACCAGCTCGTCGCTTTCGCAGTAGCGGCTGGCGAGCAGGTATTCGAGGGTTTCGGCCGGAAGGTCCATGATCTCGTGCTGTTTCGCGTGCCAGTCGTACGGATCCGGCTCTCCGGAATCCTCCACGATACAGTCCGACCAGAAAAGCGTCTTTCCGACGGGCGCCTCGACACGCGCGATACGATTGCCGAAAATATCGATGTACTCCGCGATATCCAGTGACGGTTGCGAGCGGATGATATTGGTTCCGATCGTGTTCCGCGCGATATCCGGGCGGGTGCGAAGCGACAGCAGCATAGGAACGGGCTGGGCGCATTCCACTGCGATTTCAAAGCCGATGCGTATATGCACGGTGGCCTTCTCTCTCATTTGTGAAAGGGTGGCGAGGATCGCGGCAAAGCTGCGTGCGGACATTCGGTCCGGGAGCGGGTGCCGATCCTTCGCGCGGCTGATCAATGTCAGTCGATAATGGACACGGTCACACGGCAGGAGGCCGCCGTACAACCACAAAGGTTAACGCCTCACACGAATATTCGCGCAGCTACTCCGCCGCCTGCTTTTCCGCGCGTTCCACCTTCGCGGCGCAGAATTTGAACTCGGGGATTTTTCCGAACGGATCGAGCTGGGGGTTGGTCAGCAGGTTGGCCGCGGCCTCGGCGAAGCAGAAGGGGATGAAGACCATCCCCTCGGGCACATCGCGGTCGGCGCGCGCGGCGAGTTCGACGACGCCGCGCCGGGTGCTCACCCGGATCGGGTCGCCGGGCCAGATGTCGAGGCGCTTCATCTCGCGTGGGTGCAGCGAGGCGACGGCTTCGGGCTCCAGTGCGTCGAGCACGGTGGCGCGCCGGGTGATCGCGCCGGTGTGCCAGTGTTCGAGCATCCGCCCGGTCGACAGCACCATGGGGTAGTCGGCGTCGGGCAGCTCGTCGGGCGGGACTAGGTCAGTCGGCACGAACCTGCCGCGCCCGCTCTTTGTCGGGAAGCCGGCGGCGAACATGATCTCCGTGCCCGGCCCGTCTTCCTCGTCGCAGGGGTAGATCACCGCGTCCTCGCGTTCGAGGCGTTCCCAGGAGATGCCGTCGATGGAATTCATCGCGCTGCGCAGTTCCTCGTAGACCTCGTTGGGCCCGGCGTAGTTCCAGCCGAGCCCGAGGCGCCGGGCCAGCTCCTGGATGATTTCCCAGTCGGGCCGTGCTTTTCCCGGCGGGTCGAAGGCCGGACGGCCCATCTGCACCTGCCGGTTGGTGTTGGTGACGGTGCCGGTCTTCTCGGGCCAGGCCGAGGCCGGCAGGATGACATCGGCGTGGAAGGCCGTCTCCGTCAGGAAGATTTCCTGCACCACGAGATGGTCGAGCGCCGCGAGGCCCTGGCGCGCGTGGTGCTGGTCCGGGTCGGACATGGCCGGGTTCTCGCCCATCACATACATGCCGCGAATGCCGCCGTCGCGCGCCGCGTCCATGATCTCCACGACGGTCAGGCCGGGGTCGTGATTGAGATTGTCGACGCCCCACAAGGTCTCGAAGCGCGCACGGGCGTCCGGGTCGGCGACGGACTGGTAGTCGGGAAAGACCATCGGGATCAGGCCGGAGTCCGACGCGCCCTGGACGTTGTTCTGGCCGCGCAGCGGGTGCAGGCCGGTTCCGGGGCGGCCGACCTGGCCGGTCATCAGGGCCAGCGAGATCAGGCAGCGGGCATTGTCGGTGCCGTGCACCGACTGGGAGATGCCCATGCCCCAGAAGATGATCGAGCGTTCGGCGGTCGCGTAGGTGCGCGCGACGGTGCGGATCGTCTCCGCATCGACGCCGCAGACCTCGGCCATTTTCTCCGGCGTGAAGTCGGCGAGCGAGTTCCGCAGCGCGTCGTAGCCCTCGGTGTAGCCGGCGATGTACTGGTCGTCGACAAGGCCCTCGTCGACGATCACGTGCATCATCGCGTTGAGCAGGGCCACGTCGGTCCCCGGCTTGAACTGCAGGAAATGATCGGCGTGGCGCGTCAGCGCGTAGCCGCGCGGGTCCATCACGATCAGGGTCGCGCCGCGCTTTGCGGCGGCCTTGAGGTAGGTCGCGGCGACCGGGTGGTTCTCGGTGGGGCGCGCCCCGATGACGATGATGCAGTCGCTGTCCTCGGCCGCCGTGAAGGGGGCCGTCACCGCGCCGGAGCCGATGGTTTCCATCAGCGCGGCGACGGAACTGGCGTGGCAGAGCCGGGTGCAGTGATCGACGTTGTTGGTGCGGAACGCGGTGCGGATCAGCTTCTGGAAAAGATATGCTTCCTCGTTCGATCCCTTGGCCGAGCCGAACCCGGCGATCGCGTCACCGCCATGTTCGTCACGCACCTTCGCGAGGCCCACGGCGGCGGCATCGAGCGCCTCCTCCCACGTCGCCTCGCGGAAATGCGTGGAGGGGTTGGCGGGGTCGACCTCGTCGTCCCAGCGCTTGCCGATACCGTCTTTCCGGATCAGCGGCGTCGTCAGCCGATGCGGATGGTGCACATAGTCGAGCCCGAAGCGGCCCTTCACGCACAGGCGCTGTTCGTTGGCCGGGCCGTCGCGCCCCTCGACCTTGACGATCTTCTCGCCCTTCAGGTGATAGGTTACCTGGCAGCCGACGCCGCAAAAGGGGCAGACGCTGTGGACGGTACGGTCCGCCGCGCCGACGCCGACGCCGTTTTCATCGAGCATCGTTGCGGGCAGGAGCGCGCCGGTCGGGCAGGCCTGGACGCACTCGCCGCAGGCGACGCAGGTGGACCGGCCCATGGGGTCGTCGAAATCGAACACGATCTTCGACTCCGCCCCCCGCATCGCCATGCCGATCACGTCGTTCGACTGCACCTCGCGACACGCGCGGACGCACAGGTTGCAGTGGATGCAGGCGTCGAGGTTGACCGCCATGGCCGCGTGGCTGCTGTCCGGTGCCGGGGCGTCCCCGGCGGGAAAGCGGCTGCCGTCGACGCCGACCCGGTCGGCCCACTGCCAGAATTTGGAGCCAGGGTCGGGCGCGGTCTCGCGGGCCGGCTGGTCGGCCGCAAGCATCTCCAGCACCATCTCGCGCGCTTTCGCTGCGCGCTCGGCGGTGGTGGAGATCTCCATGCCCTCGCTCGGCTGGCGCAGGCAGGACGCGGCAAGCACCCGTTCGCCCTCGACATGCACCATGCAAGCCCGACAGTTGCCGTCGGGCCGGTAGCCCGGCTCCGGCGCGTAACACAGGTGGGGGATGTCGATCCCCTCGCGCGCGGCAACCTGCCAGATCGTCTCGCCGGGGTCGGCGGAGACGGTGCGCCCGTCGAGGGTAAAGGTGATGCGGTTGCTCATGGCGGAAGCGTGCCGCGTGTCGATGAGGGAAGTCCAGCGGCAATCGTCCGAAAACTCGTCACCCCTGCGAAAGCAGGGGTCCATTGACTCAGACGGCTGCCTGTTCACGCATCGGCGTTAATGGATACCCGCCTTCGCGGGTATGACGAGTGGAGCGGTTGCTGCTGCCGTGCCCCTACCGGACCTCCAGCAGTTCGACGTCGAACATCAGAGTCGCGTTCGGCGGGATGACACCGCCCGCGCCGCGTGCGCCGTAGCCCAGCGCCGGCGGGATGATCAGCGTGCGCTTGCCGCCGGGGCGCATGCCCGCGACGCCTTCGTCCCAGCCGCCGATGACCCGGCCCGCGCCGAGCGGGAAGGAGAAGGGCTGGTTGCGGTCGCGCGAGCTATCGAACTTGTTGCCCTTCTCGCCGTCGTTGTAGAGCCAGCCGGTGTAGTGGACGACGACACTGTCGCCCGCCTTGGCTTTCTCGCCCGCGCCGGCCTCATGGTCGATATAGCGCAGGCCGCTGGACGTGGTGATCGTGTCCTGGGCGTCGGAATTTTCGGTCATCGTAAACACAAGTGCCGTGGCCATAACGACCGCCGGCATCCATCTGGTCAGGGTGACGAGGTGCTGTCTCAACATTCTGGGACTCCTCCGGAAGCGGGAACGCGGGACCGGGTTTTGTGTAGCCCGGTCCTGCTTCGGCCCGAAATAAACTGCCTGTGATGTTAACCCGCCGGGGGTGTCAGGACACCCCGTTGCACGGCACTTTCGAGTGCCGGCCCGGTGTAGAGTCCCATCGCGTTGTTCTGCGACAGGAAACCGAACTTTTCGTAGAAGCCTTCCTTGCCGAACACCGACGTCAGGAATATCCGGTCGAACGGCAGCTTTTCCAGCAACGCCTCCATCAGCAACCGGCCCACGCCATTGCCCTGATGGGCCGGGTCGACGACGACATCGAATACGGACGCGAAGAACACGCCGTCCGAGGTCGCGCGTGCCGCGCCGACCAGCGCGTCCGCATTGAATGTGAAGACCGATGCATAGCTGCCATGGAAGGCGCGCGCGATGTCGAACGGCTTGCGGTCGAACAGGTTGGCGTCGGCCATGATATTGGCCAGGCGCCACCAGTCGATGTTCGAGATATCGTCGCTTACGGAGTATTCGTTGGTTTGGTTATGCATGGTCCGGTCCTCGTCTCGGAAGAGGGGTTTTGAGAGGTTTCGCCGGCTCGCATGCACAAAAAAACCGCCGTGCATTTTGCCGGCGGTCCTTGATCGTCGTGCTGTGATGGTCGTCAGGCCATCGGATCAGCACGCAAGGGACCGCCCCGCGTCGCGCGTCGCGCGACGAGTTTCCACATCGGAATCATATTGGCGGTCCGGTCGATCATGGCGCGGCTTGTAGGCCCGATTGCGAAACGCGTCAACCTATTGCCCGGTTGACCGTCTCGCGGCGGCGCGCGAGCATCCGTGAAGCATCGCAAACCGGGGGAAATGATGAGCGAAGAAAAAATTACCGGCTACCAGCCGGACGATCCGCGCTACGGTCTGACACCGGAAGAGCTCAAGCAGTACTACCGCGACAAGCCGCAGCAGTGGGCCATTGTCGCCTGGCACAAGCCGGACACCGGCGAGGCCCGGGCGGCGGCGCTCGATGCCCAGAAGGAATATGCAAAGGCGCTCGGCGAACGGCTGATCGGCTATGGCCAGATCGTCGATGACGAGGACGCGACGGATATGCGCGCGACAACGTGGTTCGCCCAGCTCGACGGGCGCGAAGCGGCGGAGGCGTTCGTGGCGGATGATCCGTTCGCGCGGGCCGGCGTATACGACCGCGTGGACATCCGGCGCTGGTCGAACAGTTTCATCAAGCGCCAGGCGGACTACGCGCGGAAGGGCGAGAACCAGTATTTGTACTTTGGCTGGAAGATCGAGGACGCGGCACCTTTCATCGCGGTGCACCTGAAAGAGCATGAAAACTACTTTAAGGCGCATGAGGACCGGTTCATTTTTCGCGGCCCGCTGCGTTCGCCCGACGGCACCGAAAATGTCGGCTCGGCGCTGATGATCGAGCTCCCGGACCGCGCGGCGGCGGACGCGTTCTGGGCCAACGAGCCGTTCGCCGCGAACGGCGGATATCAGGACGATTTCGAGATCTATCGCTGGGTATTCGGTGACTAGACGACAGGATACCGGGGGCCGGGATTTCGTTTGCGAAATAATCGCTTAAGGATGTTCTGGTATACCGGACTTCGTACGACGGCTTCGGGTTGTCGAGGAGGTTAGCCGTGACAGGCAAAGCAACACGGCATCGTTGGGGTGAGCTTGGTATCGACCCTGCCGGATTGGAATTGATCGAAGACCCGGTCTGGGTCTTCGACCTCGACATACGCCGGGTACTTTGGGCAAATCAGGCGGGTATATATTTCTGGCAGGCAGAGAGTCTCCTGGAGTTGCGTTCTCGAGACATGGGCAGCCTGTCAGACGTGGCCAGCGCTCGGCTGGCCGAGTATGCGGAACGTTTCGCGCGTGGCGAGGTTTTTGAGTCTACGTGGACTCTCTATCCCAAGGGCCTGGCGGTCACCGCGCGACTTCGCCTTCAGAATTTCCCCACGCGGAACGGGCGCGCCGCCATGCTGGTCCACATGATCGACAGCTTGGGCCATTCGTGGGCGCCGGGAACGGAATTCGACACGCCGGATGAATTGAGGCAGGCACGCGATGAACTGGCTCGGGCGGAAGCCAGGTTCAGGGCCTTTGCCCAAGCAGGATCAGACTGGCTCTGGGAAACCGACCGCGAACACCGCTTCGTCTACATGTCCACGCAGGTCCAGAACTATGTCGGCCGCAGGACGGAATGGTTTGTGGGCAAGACCCGAAGGGAAGTCGCTGAAGCTTTCGACGTCGATACGAATGCCGAGGGCGTGGCCGAAGCCTGGCAACAGCACGAAGCCGACCTGGAAGCCCGACGCTCCTTCCGCGATTTTGAGTATGTTTTCACAAGTGTTGCTGGAACGAAGGGTTACTGCTCCGTTTCGGGAGATCCGGTTTTCGACGAGAGGGGCCGATTCCTGGGATACCGTGGTGTCGCCCGGGATATTACGCCGCGGATCGAGGCCGAAAATCGTCTGCGCGAAACCGAGCGCGAACGTGACGTCGCACTCGCTGCGAATGCAGTCTCCAATCAGCTGATCGCGACTTTGAGCCACGAGTTACGCACGCCGCTCAATGCCATTCTCGGCTTCTCGGAGATTATGTCGAATGAGCTGCTCGGGGCCATGAGCAACCCGAGTTACAGCACATATTCACGCGATATATTCGACAGCGCTCAACATCTCCTCGGCGTGGTCGACGATCTGCTCAATTTGTCGCGTGTGGATATCGGTGACGCAGCACTCGATATCGAGCGCTTTAGCGTTCATGAACTCTTTCAAGACGTTGCCCGCATGATGGAGCCATTGGTCGCTGCGCGCGAGCTTGGGATTGAAATCGAACTGGAGGATACAGCGTGCGAGGTGGAAGCAGACAAGCGAACGATGCGCCAGGTCCTGCTCAACCTCCTGTCAAACGCTGCCAAATTTTCGTCCCCTGGAGCGACGATCACTATCGGCGGAACGTGCAAGGAATCAGCAGCGTTTGAAATGTTTGTCCGCGACACGGGTTGCGGGATAGATCCGGAACAGCTCCCGTACGTCTTCGAGCCATTCCGCACTGCCGACCCTCACGTCGCCAGAGAAGCCGGGGGCACCGGGCTGGGCTTGTGGATCTGCAGGCGGATTGTGAATGCGCATGGTGGTGAAATTGAGATCGAAAGCTCTCGGGAATCGGGAACATTGGTCAAAGTTCACCTGCCGCCAGGGACTTGCAGCTTTGAAGACGCGGTGAACCCCGCAAACGTTCGTATCGATACTGTCGGTTAGTCCTCGCCCGGAAAGTAACGAATAACGCTGTCCATCGGGTTCGGGGCCGCCTGGCCGAGACCGCAGATCGACGCATCCCGCATGGCCTGCGAGAGTTCGTCCATCAGGGCGGCGTCCCAGCGCTCGGCCTGCATCAGTTTCACGGCCTTCTCCGTGCCGACACGGCACGGCGTGCACTGGCCGCAGCTTTCATGCTCGAAGAATTTCATCAGGTTGATCGCCGCATCGCGCACGCTGTCGGCGTCCGACAGGACGACGACCGCACCCGATCCGACGAAACAGCCGTGCTCTTCCAGCGCCCCGAACGCCAGCGGCAGGTCGGCCATGTCCGCGGGCAGAATGCCGCCCGAGGCCCCGCCGGGCAGGTAGGCCCGGAAACTGTGTCCCTCGGCCATGCCGCCGCCATACTCGTCGATCAGTTCGCGCGCGGTGATGCCGTTCGGCGCGATTTTCACACCGGGCTCGCGCACGCGGCCGGAAAGCGAATAGGCCCGGGTCCCCGTATGTCCGTGCCGGCCCTGGTCGCGGTACCAGTCCGCGCCCGAATGCAGGATCTCGCGGACCCAGAACACGGTCTCCACGTTGTGGACGAGGGTCGGCTGGCCGAAGACCCCGTTTTGCGCCACGTAGGGCGGGCGGTGGCGCGGCAGGCCACGCTTGCCCTCGATGGATTCGATCAGCGCCGATTCCTCGCCGCAGATATAGGCCCCGGCGCCGCGCCGCAGACGGATGAATCCGGGCCCGATGATGCCTTCCGCCTCGATGGCGGCGATCTCGGTCTCCAGAATTTCGCGGGCGACCGGATACTCGTCGCGCAGGTAGATCCACAAGACCTCGGCGTCGACAGCCCAGGCCGCGATCAGGGCGCCTTCCAGAAAGCCGTGCGGGGCGCGTTCGAGAAAATATCGGTCCTTGAACGTGCCGGGCTCGCCCTCGTCGGCGTTGATGACGAGGGCGCGCGGGCCGTCTTCCGCGTTGACGAAGTCCCATTTACGGAATGCGGGAAATCCGGCGCCCCCCATGCCGCGCAGGTCGGCTTTCTCCAGTGTGTTGCGGACGCTTTCGTAGGTCCTGTGTCCGCTGACGCATGAATTGAAGATGGCATAGGCGCCGTCGAGCTGGCCGCGTTTCAGGTTGGGGTAGGGCGGTACCGCGGGTGCTGTGTCGCCGTCCGCGATAGCCAGGGAAACGTCTTGCGGGTCGGCGCGGTCCAGATGGCGATGCCCAGCTTCCGCGGTCGGGGCGCAGTCGCACCGGCCCATGCAGGGCGCGCGAACCACACGCACCTTCTCCGGAAGGCTGCCGGCGAGCGATTCGAACAGGGCGTCCGCCCCGGCCATCTCGCACGGTAGTCCGTCGCAGACGCGAACGGTCAGTTCCGGCATCTCGGTATCGTCGTCGCGCGCCACGTCGAAATGGGCATAGAAGGTTGCGACTTCATAAATCTCGACGAGCGACAGCTTCATCAGCTCCGCGAGCGCGGCGAGGTGGCGTGCCGCGAGGCCGTTGTGGGTGTCCTGGATTTTGTGCAGATACTCGATCAGCCGGTCGCGCACGAGCGGTGTTTCATCGAGCAGGTCCGCAATTTCCGCCACGGCCTCCGGTTCGATCTGGCGCCCTTTCGGGTGCGGCACGGCGCGCCGCCGTCCTTCCCCCGGATGGTGGAATTTTTTCGGGCTGTCTGCGGTCATACGGGCGGTCTGCCTGGGTGGGAACGAACGAATCGCATTAGATTGCGGGGCAGGTGCGCGGTCAACTGCGGGCCTTTCCGCAGGTTCGGAGACGGATGATGGAACCCACGATCGAACTGCGCGTGGCTGAGTTGCTGGCCTCGCGTTTGTGTCATGACCTGGTCAGCCCGGTCGGCGCCGTGAACAGCGGGATCGAGTTGCTGACGGAGTTCGGCGACGATCCCGACGGCGAGAGCATGGCGCTCATCGCGAGCAGCGCGAAGACGGCATCGGAGAAGCTACAGTTCTTCCGGATCGCCTACGGCAATGCCGGCTCCGGATCGAACATTCCGCTGGGGGACGGCCTGCGGCTGATCGAACCGGTGTGCGCGAACCAGCGCACGACCGTGGTTGTCGACGACCGGACGGCGGGTGCGCTGCCGGGGACGGGCGCGGTCAAGCTGTTGCTCAATATCGCGCTGCTCATGGGCGAGTGCCTGCCGCGCGGCGGTGAGCTGCGGATTGCCATCGGCCCCGACATGCGGGCGGATGTATCCGCTTCGGGCGAAGGGGCGGGAATCGAGGAAAGTCTTCTGTCCGCGCTCGAAGGCCGTGCCGATGCCGATGAGCTCGACGCGAAAACCGCGCATGCCTATTTCACGGGACTTGCGGCCGGACGCCTCGGGGTTGGCGTTGACGTCAGCAACGGTGCCGATCACGCGTCGATTTCGGTGAACCTGCCAGTCGCCACTTAAGAGCAGGGCCAGAAAATGAGATATCTGTTGTCGGCCGGTTGATTGAATAGTTGTCATTGCGAGCGAAGCGAAGCAATCCAGAGCGGGCGCGTCGGCTCTGGATTGCGTCGTCGCGCTGCTCCTCGCAATGACGGCTCATATGTCAAACACACGCGGCCGGCCCCCAAACGAAAACGGCCGGCGCAAGGCCGGCCGCTTCGGAAAGCAATTCCCCTCGGAAAGGGACGTCAGGCGGCTTTCGCCTTCGTGTCCTTCGCGTCGCTGTCCTCGATCGGGTCTCGCAGCACATAGCCGCGGCCCCAGACGGTTTCGATGTAATTCTCGCCGCCCGTCGCCGTCGACAGCTTCTTGCGCAGCTTGCAGACGAAGACGTCGATAATCTTCAGTTCCGGCTCGTCCATGCCGCCATAGAGGTGGTTGAGGAACATTTCCTTGGTGAGCGTCGTGCCCTTGCGAAGGCTCAGCAGTTCAAGGATGCCGTATTCCTTGCCGGTCAGGTGAACCGGCTTGCCCTCGACCGAAACGGTCCGGGCGTCGAGGTTCACGTCCATCTTGCCGGTGTGGATGACCGAGTCCGCATGGCCCTTCGAGCGGCGCACGATGGCCTGGACGCGCGCGATCATCTCGCGCTTGTCGAACGGCTTGGTCAGGTAGTCGTCGGCGCCGAAGCCGAGGCCCTTGATCTTGTTGTCCGGCTCGTTGAGGCCCGACAGGATCAGGATCGGTGTCTCCACCCGCGCTTCGCGCAGGCGACGGAGGACTTCGTAGCCGTCCATGTCCGGGAGCATCAGATCGAGCAGAATGATGTCGTAGTCGTAGAGCTTACCGATCTCCAGCCCGTCCTCGCCGAGGTCGGTGGTATCGCAGATATAGCCCTCGGACTTCAGCATCATCTGGATGCTCTGGGCGGTGGCTGTATCGTCCTCAACCAGAAGAACGCGCATGTTTTCTCTCCGTTCGATGGCCCGCCAGGGTGTCTGTGCGGGCTTCGTTCTTAATCATCGTTAACAGAGTAGGCCGAAATGGTTAACGAATTCTTGCCGTCCGTAACCTTTCTGCATCCCCTTGTATGCGAGTTTACCCTTCCTTAAGCGCGTTGGTCCAGAATTCTCGCGTTCTCAAGGGGTTGTCGGCATATTTCAGGCCGCGCTCCACCCGATTTTCGAACCTGCGAGCGCGTTTTGGTTAATTTCCGGCACTTCCAGACCCAGATTGAATCGTTGCCCGAGACCTACCGGCACGGCCGTGTCGCGGCGGTGAAAGGCATGATGGTCGAGGTCGGCGGTGTGCACCGGTCGCTGTCCGTCGGGGGACGCTGCAATCTCGAGAAACGCAGCGGCGGTTTCGTGCCCTGCGAGGTCGTGGGCTTCCGCGACGACCGCGCGCTCCTGATGCCCTTCGGCGATCTCGACGGGATCGGGATCGGCTCGCGGGCGGAACTGGCCGAATCGGCCGCGCTCGTCCGTCCCGATGAAACCTGGCTGGGGCGCGTCGTGAATGCGCTGGGCGAACCTGTCGACGGCCACGGACCTGTCGAGACCGGGTCGCAGGCCTATCCCCTGCGCGGCACCCCGCCGCCGGCGCATCAGCGTCGCCGGGTGGGCGAGAAGCTGGATCTGGGCGTGCGCGCGTTGAACACGTTCCTGACCTGCTGCCGCGGCCAGCGGATGGGTATTTTTTCGGGCTCCGGCGTCGGCAAGTCGGTGCTGATGTCGATGCTGTCGCGCTACACGACGGCGGACGTCAATGTGATCGGCCTGATCGGCGAACGCGGGCGCGAGGTGCAGGAGTTCCTCGAAGACAATCTGGGTGAGGAAGGTCTCGCGCGATCCGTTGTCGTGGTCGCGACATCCGACGAGCCGCCGCTGATGCGCCGGCAGGCGGCGTATCTCACGCTTGCGATCGCCGAGTATTTTCGCGACCAGGGCAAGGAAGTCCTGTGTCTGATGGACAGCGTGACCCGCTTTGCGCAGGCGCAGCGCGAGATTGGCCTGAGCGCGGGTGAACCGCCGGCGAGCAAGGGTTACACGCCGACCGTGTTTGCCGAGCTGCCGCGCCTGCTGGAACGCGCCGGGCCCGGGGTCGAGGGCACCGGCAACATCACCGGCCTTTTCACGGTCCTCGTCGAGGGTGACGACCACAACGAGCCCGTCGCCGACGCGGCGCGGGGCACGCTCGACGGTCACATCGTGCTGGAACGCGCGATTGCCGAGCGCGGCCGCTATCCGGCGGTCAACATCTTGCGCTCGATCTCGCGGACCATGCCCGACTGCAACGACGAATTCCAAAACGGGCTGATCCGCCGTGCGCGCGCGCTGCTGTCGCGCTACGAGGACATGGCCGAAATGATCCGGCTCGGTGCGTATCGCGAAGGGTCCGACCCCGAAGTCGACGAGGCTATTCGCTACTACCCCGCACTGGAAGGCTTCCTGTCCCAGGCCATCGACGAACGCTGCGATCTGTCCGGCGGTTACGACGAACTCGCCACGATCCTCGGCACCCAGGACGCGGCGGCGACGCCGGATGCGGCGGCCGGGTCCGGCGCGCCGACGCCGGAACCAGTGATGCCCGAGATGCCGGCTCCCGATATGTCCGCCGCGCAGGCGCCGGATGTTCCGGGTCAGGACGACATGCCCGCTGAATTCGTCACGACGGATATCGCCGGGCAGATGCCTGGCACGGCATGAAATCCGTCGACACGCTGATCCGCCTGCGCAAGCACGAGCTCGACGTGGAGCGCCGGGCTCTCGGGGCGCTCGAGGTGAAGTCACAAGAGCTCGACGCGCGCCGCGAGGCGCTCGATGCGGAATATGTCGCCGAAACGGAACATGCGCGCGGTGATGTCGAGGCCTCCTATGCGATCGGTGGCTACATCACGTCCACACGCCAGCGCCGGCAAATGATCGAACAGGAAAAAGCGGCCCTGTCACAGGAAATCGCACTGGCCGAAGCCAGGGTGCGCGATGCGTTTCGCGAGCTGAAGCGATTTGAACTGGCGGCGGCGCAGCAGCGCGACCGCGCGGACAAGGCGGCGCAGCGTCTCGAACAGAACCAGCTCGACGAGGTTGCGCTGACCGGCTTTCGCCGGAACCAGCAGGATCAGGCGTAGACCCCGGGTGCGTTCGTATCCGGCTCGCCGGGTTGCACACCGAACGGATTCTCCACCCTGAAATCGATACGTCCGGTTGCCCCGAACTCCCGGTTGGCTTCCGCGAACAGCAGCGAGATATCCTCGCGCATGTGCGCCGGCAGCGCGTCGTGGGTCCGGACCATCAGGTCGAACCGGGCCGGGCGCACGAACCCGTCCAGTTGCAGCGCGCCGATCCGGCTGAGCGACGCCTCGACCACGAAACGCGTGCCGCCGGGCGTCTCGCCATCGGCGCCGTCTCCTTCGAGTTGCCGGATATACAAACGAATCTGTTGGAGACTGTTCTCGTCGAGCAGCGGCAGGATCGCCATGCGCCACTCACCGCTCTGCGGTTCGGCCGACAAACGGGAAAGCTGGGAGAAGTCGTCCGACAACCGGCGGACCAGACCCTGCCGGTCGCCTTCCGCCAGCACCCGCATCGCTTCACGCCCGAGCCACTCCTGCACGCTTCCCTGGAACAGTGCGTTCATGAAGAACAGCATGCCGGTCGCGAGTTGCGGCCCGGTCGTGGGGATGGCGTTGGGGGCGAGGGGTGTGGCTGCGTTTGCGTTGGCCGAATTCAGGATGGCGTGAACATCTTCGAGCGCTGTCCACGCGGTGCCGAGGCTCGTGAGCGCGGCGGGCGCGGGCCCCGGCATGCCGCCCGGCGCGGGTGGTGCCGGGTTGCCGACCGGGCGCATCCCGATGTCGATGCCCGGTTGAAGGTTGCCGACGCCGGGCAGGGAAACCCGTCCCGCGGCGGTCTGGACGAGTGTCGGGCCGTTCGGCGGCGAGGACAGGACGCGTCCGGCGATGATGTCGCTCCGGCCCGCGCCGGTATCCGGTTTGCCGGCGGCAAGCCAGACAATCCGGGCCTGAAATTCCGTCGTGGCTGTCGCGCCGTTGGGCGCGGGCGCGGCGCCGGTGCCCGCAGGGGCGGTGTGGGTGCCGCGAACAGTGACGAGGTCGCCGACCCGCGGCGTTGCGGTGTTCGATTTGGCGGCCTCGGCGGAACCCTTGTCCAGGATCGTCAGCTTTGTCGGGTCGCCCGTCTGGACGATCTGCAGCCGCAGGACCTCGCCGCGTTCCGGCGTGAAAGGCAGCTTTATCGGGAACTGCCCGAAGCGCGTGTCGACGAGCGTTTGGCCGTCGGCCGTTTGTCCCGCGGCGACCGCGCGGACAATCTGGCCTGTGGCGAGGGCGGACAGGGCGGGTGGCGGTTTCGGCACCAGAAACGTGGTGCCGGAACCGGTCCCGCCGGTCCCGGCGCCGCCGCTCGCCGCAGCCGTTGCGCCGTAGGTGGCGTTATTGCTCTGCGGAACTGCGCTGCTGGCGGTGACGGCCTGGCTCATGGTCCGGTGTGTCTAGTCGAAGGCGCGCCGAAGGCTCCGGGCGATCTTCTCGACATCCTCTGCCGCCGCGGCCGTCGGGTGGCGCGTCATCATCAGGCTCTGGTTGCGGATCGATTCCGTCACGCGGCGGTCGATCCTGACAATGCCGGCCAATTCGGGCTTGAACTTCAGGAACTTCTCGCAGGCCTTCGCCAGCGTCTGGTAGACGCCTTCGCCTTCCTTCGGGCTCGCGGCCTGGTTCACAACGACCCGCAGGTCCATGTCGGCTTCGCCGAGGGTCATGAGCTTGATGAACGCATAGGCATCGGTCAGCGCTGTCGGCTCGGCCGTCGTGACGACGAGGACCGTGTCCGCGGTCGCCGCGAGCGTCCTGACCGTGTTGTCCACGCCGGCGCCCAGGTCGAGGATAACCCGGTCATAGCCTTCGTCGACCAGGCTGAGATCCGCGATCAGGCGTTGCAGGCGCGCCGGCGGCAACGCCGCCAGTGACGCGGTCCCGGACGAACCGGCGATGACGTCGAGATTTTCGGCGGCGCCGTGATGTATGGCGTCCTCGATACGCGCCCGGCCGGCGATGACCTCCGACAGGTCCACCTTGGGTGAAAGGCCGAGCTGCACGTCGACGTTCGCGAGACCGAGGTCGCCGTCGAACAGCAGCGTGCGCCGGCCTTTGAGGGCCCAGTTGTGCGCGAGGGTCGAGGCGAACCAGGTCTTACCGACACCGCCCTTGCCCGATGCCACGGCAATGCGGCGGGCGCGGGGACGGAAGGCGGGCTCGCCCGCGTTCTGATCCAGATCGTCTTCCAGGAGTGCTTCGCTCATGTGACCGAAACCCTTTCCTTGTTCAAGGCCGGGATGTCCGCTTCGGGACCGTCCTCGTGCAAAAGAAGTGTGGGCAGCATCAGCCGCGCCAGAGCGACCGGGTTGAGAGTTCCCAGTCCGCCGCCGTTGCGGCCCATGATTTCCGGGGAGACCGACACGTCGGAGAAGGCGAGATCGGCCTCGTAGGCGCATTCGAGTACGCTTCCGAGCCGGCGGGTCATGTCGACGCGGGTCACGATCATGCGGCGGCATTTGAGGCGCGCGAAGGCGTGCGCGGTTTCCACCGCGTCCACGCGATCCAGGCCCGCGGGCAGTACAAGCACGGGTTCGGCGTCGACCTGGTCGATGAATTCCGCCAGATGATCGGCGTCGACGCTGTCGAACGGGTTGATCCCGCTTGAATCGATGATCGAGATATCGCCCATGCTGCCGGCGACGAGAGCGGCCAGTTCACGGGGGTCCTCGGCGACCTTCATGCCGACACCCAGGGCGTCCGCCAGCGATTTGAGGTGCCCGACGCCGCCCGTCTTCAGGGTGTCGATGGACAGAAGCCGCACGCCGTTGCCCGCCTTCGCGGCGCGGGCGGCCATTTTTGCGGCTGTTACTGTTTTGCCGGAACCGGGCGGCCCGATGAGCAGCGTGGCGCGGCGCAGGCCATGGTCGGTAACGACTCGCCCGCCCAGTTTACCCATCGGTTCGAAGTCGAAGACGGTATCGAGCGCGGCCGCGAGCGCGAGCGCCGGGGCAATGGGGGTGCTGACATAGCCCGCCGCATCCAGCAGCCGGTTCGCCAGCTCGCCGGTCAGGCCGTTGTCGGCCAGCGCGGCGCGCAGAATGGGGATCGGGTCCTCGACGGGCTGGCCATTGAACGACTTCTGGTCGATGACGAAATCGTCTGCGCCGTCTTCCTTTTTCGGGATGGCGGCGGTGACGCGCACCGACCTGCCGCTTTTCCGGCGGTCGGTGGAGACAATCAGTGCCTCTTCGCCGAAGGAATCGCGAACCTTGTTGATGGCATCGCGCAGGGAGGACGCCTCGAAGCTTTTCAGTTGCATCGCCGCGCCGTCCTAGACCGCGCCAAGCGTGCGAATGCGCACCTTGGGGTGGATCTCGTTCTGCGACATGACCGTCGTTTGCGGGCGGAAACGTTCCACCACGGAGCGAACGAACGGCCGCACGCCGGGGCTCGTCAGCAGGATCGGGGCGGTGCCCTCCATCGCCAGCCGGTCGAACTCCTGCCGGATCACGGCTATGAAGTCCTGGAGTTTCGACGGCGCCATCGCAAGGTGGGTCTCGTCGCCGTCGCTGAGGAGGGATTCCGAGAACGCCTGTTCCCAGTCCGGGGACAGGGAAATGATGGGCAGGAAGCCGTCCGGGCCGGTCTGGCTGTCGCTGAGCTGGCGCGCGAGGCGGGAGCGCACATGTTCGGTGATCGCGGTCACGTTTCGGGTCGCGACGCAGGCTTCGTTGATGGCTTCCAGGATCGTCGCCAGGTCGCGGATCGACACGCGTTCGATGAGCAGGTTCTGCAGCACGCGCTGGATTCCGCCGACAGTGATCAGGTTCGGCACCAGGTCCTCGATGAGTTTCTGGTGGTCCTTGTCCAGCTCGTCCAGCAGGCGCTGGGTTTCGCCGTAGGACAGCATCTCCGCCATGTTGTCCTTCACCAGTTCGGTGATGTGGGTGGTAATGACGGTGGGCGGATCGACGACCGTGTAGCCGCGGAAGAGGGCTTCTTCCTTGTTGTTTTCGCTGACCCACAAGGCGGGCAGGCCGAAGGTCGGCTCGACCGTGTCCTCGCCCGGCAGGCTCATCGGCTCGCCGCGCGGGTCCATGGTCAGCAGCATGTTCGGGCGGACTTCGCCGCCGCCCGCCTCGATTTCCTTGATGCGCACCATGTAGGCATTGGGGCCGAGCTGCATGTTGTCCTGGATACGCACGGCGGGAAGGATGAAGCCCATCTCCGAGGCGAGCTGGCGGCGCAGCGCCTTGATCTGGTCGGTCAGGCGCTGGCCTTTCTCGGAGTTGATCATGGACAGCAGGCCGTAGCCGAGCTCGAGGCGGATCTGGTCGATCTGCAGCGCGGTCGAGATCGGTTCCTCGGCAACAGGGATGGCGGCTTCCTCGGCTTCGATCGCGGCGGCCTCTTCCTGTTCGACGTCCTTGTTTCGCTTCGTGATGGCCCAGGCACCCGCGCCGGTCGCGCCGGCCAGGGCGAGGAACGGCAGCATCGGGATGCCCGGCAGCAGCGCCAGACCGACCATCAGGAACGAACTGACACCGAGCGCGCTCGGGTAGCCGGAGAGCTGGCCGAACACGGCCTGGTCCGCGCTGCCTGCGACGCCGGCCTTGGTGACGACCATGCCGGCGGCAGTGGACACGATGAGGGCGGGTATCTGGCTGACCAGCCCGTCGCCCACCGTCAGCAGCGTGTAGGTGTTGGCGGCGTCGCTGAAGCTCATATCCTGCTGGCCGACGCCGATGATGATGCCGGCGATCACGTTGATAAAGGTGATCATCAGGCCTGCGATGGCGTCGCCGCGAACGAACTTGGCGGCACCGTCCATGGCGCCGAAGAAGCCGGATTCCTCTTCCAGCGTCTTTCGCCGGGTCCGCGCCTCGTCTTCGCTGATCAACCCGGCCGACAGGTCGGCGTCGATGGCCATCTGCTTGCCGGGCAGGGCGTCCAGGCTGAAGCGGGCCGCGACTTCCGCGATGCGCCCGGAACCTTTTGTGATCACGATGAAGTTCACGATGATCAGGATCGCGAAAACGATGATCCCGATCAGGAAGTTCCCGCTCATGACGAAGTTGCCGAAGGCTTCGATCACGCCGCCGGCGGCCGAGGGGCCTTCATGCCCGTTGGCGAGGATGAGCCGTGTCGATGCGAGATTGAGCGACAATCTGAGCATCGTTGCGATCAGGAGGATCGTGGGGAACGAACTGAACTCCAGCGGCGTGCGGATGAACAGCGCCGTCATGAGAATCAGAACGGAGAAGGTGATGGATATGGCGAGGCTCATATCGAGCAGCCATTTCGGCATCGGCAGGATCAGGATCACCAGGATGCCGACGATCCCCAGCGCCAGGCCGATATCCGGCCGGCGCAGGGCCGACGTAAAGTCGGCAAACGAACCGCCACCGCCGCCGCCGCCGCCGGACGCGGGAATCGCTTCGGCGGCGCCCCCGTCCATCGGTGTGGCTTCCGGCGCGGCGGCGGGCGCCGGCGCGGGCGCCGGACTACCGCCGTCGGTGGTGGCGAGATCGCTCATCTAGCTGTGGGTCGCTCGGGCGGTCTGTTCGGGTCAGGCCGCCGCGCCTTCGCCGGGCATCGGCACTTCCGCGCCCTGCTCGGTGTAGAGCTTCAGCTTGTTGCGGAGCGTCCGGATGGAAATGCCGAGGATATTGGCGGCGTGCGTTCGATTGCCGAGCGTGTGGTTGAGCGTATCCAGAATAAGCTCGCGTTCCACCTCCGCGACGGTCCTGCCGACAAGGGCTTCGGTCGAGGTGCCGTCGGCGTTTTCGGCGGCAGCCTCGCCGCCTTCCGCCAGAACGGCAGGCGTCTGGTTGAGCTGGATCGCATCGGCCGAGATCTCGTCGCCCGAGGCCAGCAGCACCGCGCGGTGCATCGTGTTTTCGAGCTCGCGAACGTTGCCGCGCCAGTGGTGTTCGCGCAGCCTGGCGAGTGCGTCGGCCCCCACCGGAAGCGGTTGTACGCCGTTCGCATCGGCGTATTTGAGCGCGAAATGGTCCGCCAGCAGCGCGATGTCCTGGGGCCGCTTGCGAAGGGGCGGCAGGGTCAGGCTCATCACGTTGAGGCGGAAGTAGAGATCCTCGCGGAACTTGCCCTCGGCCGCTTCGCTCGCCAGATCGCGGTTCGACGTGGCGATCAGGCGGATATCGACCTTGATCGGCTCGTTGCTGCCGACACGGGTGATCTCGCGTTCCTGGATCGCGCGCAGCAGCTTGGCCTGCAGGCGGATGTCCATCTCGGAAATCTCGTCCAGGAGAAGGGTGCCGCCGTCGGCTTCCTCGAAGCGGCCGATCCGGCGCGCCACCGCGCCCGTGAAGGAGCCTTTTTCGTGACCGAACAACTCGGACTCGAGCAGGTTCTCGGGGATCGCCGCGCAGTTGACCGAGACGAAGTTGCTGCCGGCGCGCTTCGAATTCCGGTGGATATGCCGCGCCATCAGCTCCTTACCGGTGCCCGATTCACCGAGGATCAGGATCGATGCCTCGGACGGCGCGACTTTCTCGGCGAGCTGGATCACGTCGGCGGTCGCCGGGTCGCGGAAGACGATCTCGTGGCTTTCCTCCACGACCGCTTCCAGAACGGCGGCGATCAGGTCCGGGTCCGGTGGAAGGGGGATGTACTCCTTGGCGCCGGCCTTGATCGCGGCCACGGCGGCTTCCGCGTCGTTCCGCAGACCGCAGGCCACGACCGGCACGTTGATCCGCTCGCTGGCCAGACTGGTCACCAGGCTGGAGATGTCGAGGTCGAGATCGACCATGACGAGCTCGGCGCCATGGCCGTCGCGGATCATGCCCAACCCGGTTTCGATATCGTCGACCTGCGTGACCTTCGCACCGCGCGCGATCGCGATCTGGCTCGCCTGGGTGATGTGGCCGTCAAGCCGTCCAATAATCAACAAACGCATGTTTCGTCTCCAGCTCGGAGTTCTCGTGGCTCGGCGTTAGCCGAAATAGGAAATTCGTTTGGCCGGCGGCAGGATCGTGTTCAACAGCACTTCCAGCCGGCGGGGATGTTCCTGGCGCGCCACCGACGTGACGCCCAGCAGATAGATTTCGTTGAGAAGCGCTTCCTCGTCGGACTTGCGCTCCAGCTTCGACGCGAGCGGCGCGAAAACCATGTTGCCCAGAACGGCGCCGTAGAAGGTGGTCAGCAGCGCCACGGCCATGGCCGGGCCGATGGCCGAGGGGTCCGACAGGTTGCCCAGCATCTGCACGAGCCCGACCAGCGTGCCGATCAGGCCCATGGCGGGCGCGACCTCTGCGGCGCGCCGCAGAATGTCCGCGCCCTTGTTGTGCCGTTCCGCGATGGCATGCATCTCGGCGCGCATGGCCGCTTCGGCTTCCTGCGCCGGGGCGCCGTCGACCACGAGGCCGAGCCCGCGCACCAGAAAGGGATCGCCGTGACCTTCGTCGAGGAAGTTCTGAAGCGACAGGACGCCGTCCTGTCGGGCGCGTTCCGCAATCTGGATCGTGCCCAGCGCCGTATCTCCGGGATCGCGCGACAGGTTCACGATACTTTTCAGCATCACCTTCTGCGCCCCGAGAAGATCGGGGATGCTGAAACTGATGCTGGTGACCGCGATCGTTCCCAGAACGACGATCAACATCGCCGGGATATCCACGAAACCGCCGACCGAACCACTCAGGAACATCGCGCCGATAATCAGCAGCAGGCCGCCGATCAGTCCGGCGACGGTGGCGATGTCGATCCCGGACGCGCCGCGTGTGCCGGCGATGCTGTCGTCGGCGCCCTTGCGCTTGCTCCCGCGCTTTCCAGCGCTGGCCGAGGTCGATCCGGTGGCGGCGGTTTCGCTCATGATCCGGCTAGTCCGCCTTGATGATTTCGGTCATCGTCACGCCGAGGCGTTCGTTCACGACGACGACTTCGCCGCGCGCGACCAGCCTGTTGTTGACGTAGATGTCGATGGCCTCGCCGACCTTGCGGTCGAGTTCCACCACCGCACCACGGCCGAGCTTCAAGAGCTGGCTGACCTGCATCGACGACGTCCCGAGGACGGCGGCGATCTGCACGGGAATATCGTAGACGGCGTTCAGGCCGGCCGCGGTAATTTCCTCTTCTTCGCCGACCGGCATGACTTGCTGGCCGGCGTCGATCTCTCCGTCGACGGCGTTGGGGTCGTCTCCATCCGCGACGGGCGGCGCCTCTGTTTCCAGATCGGACAGTTCGAGGTTTTCAGTTTCATCCATGACCGCTCTCCTGGTTGGCGGTTTCGGTTAAAGGGGTGTTCGCAAGAGCATCGGCTGACGCGTTGCCGCGGTCCGAAGGTGCGAGGGTGCCGTCGGCAGGGTCCGGCAGACCTTGCAGCGGCGAAATGGGTTCCGGCTCCGTGCGGCCGTCGGTCAGGGCGGCAAGCGCGTGCTCGATTTCCGACCACAGGCGGCTGAAGTCACGCTCGACGCCGCCATCGGCCCACAGGACTTCGCAATCCGTCGCGTCGAGGTCGTCGTCGCCGATCAGGACCAGCTTGCCCTGGAATGCCGCCGTCATCCGCTCGAACCGCGCCTGCAGCTCGTCCAGCTTGCTGTCGGCGACGCGCAGTACCAGCCGGGGTTCCTCGTGCATTTCCGTGATCGTGCGGATCACAAGGCCCTCGATCTCGGTCAGCGCGTTCTGGCTGGCCAATGTCGGCAGGATCTTGCGGCAAATGGTGATGGCGAGGTCGCCCGCATCGCGTACGGCCTTGTCCTCGCTCTCGTGGCGCGCGGACAGCAGAGCTTCCGTTTGTCTGGCCATGCGCTCGATCAACTGGGCGAGTACCTGTTCGTCGGTCACGCGCTGCTCTTCGGCCATCGCGGCACGGCCCGCCTCGAACGCCTCGGCTTTTGCCGCGGCCAACTCGTCTTCCGTGTGGACAGCCTTCTGCTTCTGCATCTCTTCGGGATGCGCGAAGTCGTTGTCGAAGAGATATTTGCGGGCTTGCGACATGGCTAGTAGACCAGCTCGTCTTCTTCTTCGGCGCCGTCGGCGATCATGAGCTCACCCTTGTCCGCGAGCTCCTTGGCCACATTGACGATCTCGACCTGCGCCTCGTCGACGTCGCGCAGGCGCACGGGACCCATGGCTTCCATGTCTTCGCGCAGGATTTTCCCGGCGCGTTCGGACATGTTGGCGAAGAAAAGTTCGCGGATCGGCTCGGACGCGCCCTTCATGGACATGGCGAGCTTGTCTTTCTCGACCTCGCGCAGCAGCGTCTGGATGCCGGACGCGTCGAGGTTGAGCAGGTCCTCGAAAGTGAACATCAGGCTCTTGATCTTTTCGGCCGCGTCCTTGTTGCGGTCCTCGAGCGAGGTCAGGAACTGGGCTTCGGTGTTGCGGTCGAGGCTGTTGAAGATCTCGGCCATCATCTCGTGCGAGTCCCGGCGCTGCGTGCGGGCCAGGTTCGACATGAACTCGGTCCGCAGCGTGCGCTCGACATCGTCGAGGATTTCCTTCTGGACCGATTCCATGTTGAGCATCCGCATCACCACTTCCATGGCGAAAGATTCCGGCAGGGTGGCCAGCACCTTGCCGGCGTGTTCGGGGCGGATCTTCGACAGGATGACCGCGACCGTCTGCGGGTATTCGTTCTTGAGGTAATTGGCGAGAACCTGCTCGTTCACGTTGGCGAGCTTGTCCCACATGGTGCGGCCGGCGGGGCCGCGAATTTCTTCCATGATGCCCTTGACCCGCTCGTCGGGCAGGACCTTGGCCAACAGGCGTTCCGTCGAATCCATCGAACCCGTCAGCGAACCCGTGGAGGACATCTGGTCCACGAACTCGTGGAAGAGTTTCTCGACGATCTTGGAGTCGATCGTGCCGAGGTTCGCCATGGACTGGGAAATTTCACGAATCTCCTCGTCGTCCATGAGGCCGAAGAGCCGCGATGCGCCTTCCTCGCCGACGGCAAGCATCATGATGGCCGCTTTCTCGGCCCCGCTGATGGCGCGGATATCGTCTCTGAGTCGCCCGGCCATCGCTACGCGTCCTGATACATCCAGCTACGCATGATCGAAATCGTCTCGTCGGGATGCTTGTCGACGATCTGATTGATCTGCGAGAGCGAGGATTTCTTGACCTTGCCGTCGATGTTGGCGAGGTCGATTTCGGCGTTCTCGTCCTCGAAATCTTCGGGGATCGAGTCCATCTCGTTTTCGCGCTCGAGTTCTTCGAAGTCGCCCGACGGCGGTGCGATCCGCATCTGTTCGCCGCCGGCTGCGAGTAGCGCGGGGTCGCTGCCACCCGCCGGGGCGTTCGCGGCTGCTTCCAGCGCGCGCGACAGGATCGGGCGCACGACCAGCAGGATCACCAGCACCGCCACGATGGCGAGCACCAGAAGCTCTGCGATCTTCAGGATGTCCGCTTTGCCGAAGCCGAGAATGCCGGCTTCGGCGACGGGTGCGTCGCCCAGGTCCGGCTGTGCGAACTGCTGGTTGACGATCTCCACGATATCGCCGCGTTCCTCGTTGAAGCCGATCGACGACTTCACGAGCGCGGTGTACTGCTCGATCTGTTCGGCGGTGCGCGGGGTGTAGTTGCCTTCGGCGTCATAGGTGCCGTCGACAAGCACCGCGACGGTGATCCGGTTTACCTGGCCGGTTTCGCGCACGAGCGTGGTCACCTTGCGCGAGATTTCGAAGTTGACGGTTTCCTCGGAACGCCGGGAGTTGTTGGTGTTCCGGTTGTCCCCGGCGCCGTCGATGCTGGCGGTGTTGGGCAGGTTGTTGGCGACCGATACGGAGTCGTTGTTCTGGGCTTCGCTGCTCGCGTCTTCCTGTTCCACCGTTTGCGTGGAGCGGACGACCTGCCCGTCGGGATCGTAGGTCTCGTTGGTCGTGGTGAGCCGGTCGAAATCGATCTCGGCGGCGACTTCCGCGCGCACGCCGCCGAAGCCGACCGTGCTTTCCAGCAGTTTTTCGACCGAGCGTGCGATCCGCGCTTCGAAACGCTGGCGCGCTTCCTCCGCGTTCCCGACACCCAGCGCCTCGCCGTTTGCACCGTCGCCGCGTGCATGCAGGCGGCCCGTGTGATCGACAACCGAGATACGATCGGGCGTCAGGCCCGGCACTGCCGAGGCGATGAGGTTCTGGATCGCCGCCACCTGGCCGCCCTGAATGGCCGTGCCGCGAAGTTTCAGGACGACGGAGGCGCTGGGTTCCTGCCGGTCGCGCGTGAACAGTTCACGCCGTGGCAGGACAAGGTGGACCCGCGCGCTCTGGACCTGGGACAGCGAACCGATCGTGCGCGAAAGTTCACCCTCCAGCGCGCGAACATGGTTAATGCGCTGGACAAAATTAGTAGTGCCGATCGCGTCGGACTGGTCGAACAGCTCGTAGCCGACGGAACCGCCGTTGGGCAGGCCTTCGGCGGCCATGGTCATACGCAGGCGATCCACGTTCTCCATGGGCACGAAGATCTGCGAGCCGTTCCCGCGGACCTCGAAGGGGATGTTCTGGCCTTCGAGCCGCTGCGAAATCGCGCTGGCGTCCTCGACCGCGAGGTCGCCGTACAGCAGCGCCATTTCCGACGTGCCCAGGCGCGACGTCATAAACATGAAGAAGCCGATCAGGCCGACGGCAACGATGCCCATGATGGCAAGCCGTGCCGGCCCAAGCTGTCGGATCATTTGTTGAAACGCGTTCACTCTGACAACCGTCCTCTAAGCAAAAACCCGGTGCGCCGCTGGATGGCGCGAACAGGGCAAAGCTATGGGGCCGGAGTGAATAAGCAGTTAACGGGCGGCAAGAATTGCCGCCTCGATGGGAACTTTTTTCCCGTCTCGGTTTTCGGCGCCGTGGGCGAAGCCGCGGCGCGGTAACACGGCCGGCGGTCAGCCGGCCGTGTTGCCCGGATCAGCGATAGTCCTGAAGCCGCGTCACGCGCAGGGCGCGCACGCCGTGCTCGTCGATCAGGCGCTGCCAGGAGAGAAACTCCTCAACCGTGAGGTCGTATCGCTCGCAGGCCTGTTCGAGAGTCAAAAGACCGCCGCGCACGCCATTTACGACAGCCGCCTTCCGGCGCACGACCCAGCGTTTGGTATCGGGCGAGGGAAGCTCGGCGATCGAGGCGGGCATCAGCCCTTCAACCGTCTCGCTCTGGGGGGACATATCGGCGTCCTGCCGAAAGTAGGATTGTGTGTCCATCGTGTAACCACTTCTTCCTGATTGTGGTCCGGGAAAGGTACGTTTCCCGCGTTTAATGAAAGGCTAAATGGCACATTTGATATAGTTGGATTTTAGGTATCTCCGGATCGTTCGGCGGCTACGGCCCCGACGTGACCTGCCACGTTGGTCACGTCGGGGCCGCCGCCTCACCCGCGGCGCCTAGCGCTTGATTCGCACCAGTTCCTCAAGCATCTGGTCCGCCGTCGTGATGATTCGACTGGAGGCGGAGTAGGCACGCTGCGTGATGATCATGTTGGTGAATTCCTCACCGAGATCGACGGTCGAGGCTTCCAGGCTCGACGGAGAAATTGTCCCGGCCGATGCCGTGCCGGCCGGGTTCAGAAAAACGTTGCCCGCGTTGACCGTGTGGGTCCAGGCGTTGCCGGACTGGGCGCGCAAGGCGTTCGGGTTGGCGAATGTCGCGACCGGCAGCTTGTAGATCGTTCGCGTGCCGCCATTGTCAAACAGGGCGTTCACGCTGCCGTTCTCGTTGACCTCGATCGACTGGAAGCGGCCGAACGTCACGCCGTTCTGGTTGATCGACGTGATCGAGTAGTTCGATGCGAACTGGGTAATCCCGTCGGCCTGGTTCGCCGTGCCGAGGTTGAACGCGATCGTGCTGTCCGACGCGGAGGTCGTCCAGTCGGCGGTCGGGACGGACAGCGACGTCGCCGCGAAACTGGCGGGCGTGCCGTCGCCGTTGAAGACGACCGTGTCGAGCGTGATCGGCAGGGAGGCCAGGGTGGCGCCCTGCAGGGACGCCGCACCATTGTCGGCGCGCGTGATGCCGGTCGCGTTGAGGCGCCAGGTCGGCGGGGTCGCCACCGTCTTGGTCCACTCCATGGCCACGTTATGACCCACGCCGAGCGAGTCATAGACCAGGACGGTCAGGTTCTGGGTGTCGCTGACTGCGGCGGTGGCCGGAAGGTTCAGCGCCAGCGAGACGCTCGATGTCGGGGTGGCCGTGCCGGACAAACTTGTGACCTGGATCGACTGCAGGTTTGACAGGCTTGTCGGGTCGGGCGCGGCGCCGTCGGCCGTGCCGTCTTGGTCGACGTCAAACGAGCCGTCCGACAGGGTGGGCCATCCCAGGAGATACTGGCCGTTGTTATTGGCGAGGAATCCGTTGGCGTCGACGGAGAACTGGCCCGCGCGCGAGTACATATAGGTCCCGCTTGAGGGGGTGGAGTTGTCGTTGACCACGAAGAATCCCTTGCCGGAAATCGCGAGGTCTGTCGGGCTCTGGGAAGCCTGCAGAAGGCCCTGCCTGTCCACGAGCTGGAAGGGGGCCGTGCTGACACCGCCGGGCGAGTATTTTGTCGTCGACCCGGAATTCGTGACGAGCGTGGAGAACCGCGCCTGGGTGTGTTTGTAGCCGACGGTATTCAGGTTTGAGATATTGTCGGAGATCATGCCCATGGCCTGGCTGTTCGCATTCAGGCCGGACACACCGGAAAACATCGCGCCGTAGATACTCATTTTATAACTCTCCCCTCGGGGTTCGGGATTGGGGTCTTTAAATTCGGTTCAG
Source organism: Alphaproteobacteria bacterium (assembly GCA_965222215.1). GTDB lineage: Bacteria > Pseudomonadota > Alphaproteobacteria > UBA6615 > UBA6615 > JABJAG01. The sequence goes on from OZ244931.1 coordinate 1,106,509, forward strand.
GTTCGGGTCAGCCTTCCGGCGTGTCCTCTTCGGACACGGCCGAGACAATCGCGCTGAGCGGGATGTCGATCGGGCCGACCTGGATAAGGGTCTCGCCGCTTTCGTGGGTCACGCCGGTGGCGGTGCCGGTGAAGTAGACGGTCGCCGGCCCGACGGGGTTGTCGTCCGCGTCGACCGCGTTCACGAGGATCGAGTAGATCCCGTCGGCTTGCAGCACGCCCTGGCCGTCTTCGCCGTTCCAGGTCAGGCTGTGTTGTCCGGGAGCGGTTTCGGCGGGCAGGGTCGTGACGATATTGCCGTCGGCATCGAAGATGGTGATCGAGGCCGTGTCCGCGCCGGCGGGCATGTCGTAGGCGAAGTCGGTCTCGCCGCCGTCCAGCAGCACGATCGAGCTTTGCGCCTTTACGTCCTTGCCCAGGTAGGACAGGGCGGCCGTCGTCTCGGCGGCCTGCTGGAGCGCGATCACGTTCTCCAGGTTCTCGTTGGATTTGATGTCCTGCTCAAGCTGGCTGAACATCACGAGCTGGTTCGTGAATTCCGCGGACTCCATCGGTGACAGCGGGTCCTGGTTCTGGAGCTGGACCGTCAGCATCGTGAGAAACTGGTCGAAGTTCTCGCTGAGAGACTTCTTGGCAACTTCCGAGTCCGTCGGTGTCGCGGCGGTGAGGGAGGCAATGTCCATAAGCTTTTCCTAGGCCTCGATATCGATCAGGCCGTCATGGCTCTTGCGAGCCTGGAGGGGCAGTTCCGGGGCGTCGGTATCGGCCGTCTGGCCGTCACCGTTCCGTCCGCCGTCGGGTCCGTTTGCGTCTTTGTCAGCGTGGGCGTTGTCCGGGTCGCCGGAGCCGCGCTGTTCGAAGGAGAGCGAGTCGGAGTTCGTGCGCAGGCCGGCTTCTTCGAGCGCCTTCTGCAGAACCCGTCCGTCACGCTCCAGCATGTCGAGCGTCTCTGCCTTATCCGCGTAGACGACGGCCTGGACCGTCTTGTCCGGGGCCATCTCGAGCTTGACCTCGACATTGCCGAGCGTTGCCGGGCTGAGCTTGATGTTGATGCGATCCAGGCCGTTGCGGATGCCGTTCTGGACCTGGACGGACACCTGCTCAGCCGGGCGGCCGTTCGGCAGGTTGAACGCCGGGCGCGCCGTCGCCGCCTTTGCCGTCGCGGCCGTGTTGGCGCGGGTGTTGTTGTTTGCGGCGTTCGCAGAATCGATGGCCGTATCGGTACTCCGTCCCGTGAGCAGGGCATCGCTGCCGCTCTGCGTGGTCGTGGCCTGTGGGGTGGCGGCCGCCTGCGGGGCGAAGGCCTGACGCATCGCCTGATCGAGGCGTGCGATATCGGACACCGGCGTCGCGGCGTCGGCGGGCTTCGCGGCCGTATGAACGGGGATATCGGCGGTCTGCGGCTGGGCGCCGGCCTTGGCACCCGCCTGCGTGTTCTTTGCGGCCCCGGCGAGTTGCGCCTTCGTCTCATCGCCATGGGCCTGGTTGGCCTGAATGGCGCCCTCGCGCTTGGCGAGGACCTTCTCTTCGCTCATCTGCGCAGTCGCGGTCTGGAGGGTCGCGGCGTCGGGCGTTGCGGCGTTCATACCGGCGACGTTCTCGCCGTTCTCGCCGGCGGCACCTGCGTTGGTCACGTGGGATTGGGAAGGGTGGGAAGAAATGTCGGTCTGGGCGGCCATACCGGCGGTTGCGATTTCGCTCGCGCCCAGGGCCTGGAGCGGGTCGGGAATACCTTTGAGTGCGGCGAGGGCGTGGTCGTCGGACGGTGACGATGCGGGCTGCCCGGAATCGTCTTCCGCTTCGCTGACCTGCTCCTCGTCCGCCGGGGCGGCATCCGGATCGTCCAGCGGTTCGTCGTCCTGGGCCGGGGCGGCAATGCCGAGAAGAATTTTCGAGAACAGTTCGTCCTGAACGTCGCTGCCCTTTATGGCGCCGAAGTTCGGCCGGCTGTTCGTCGGATCGAGTTCCGAAAGTTCCATGCTCGCTTCCTGCGATAGTGCTGCGACGTACCTGTCGCGGCTCGCCATACCATCAGCAAGACCCGGGCCAGTTTCCGAAAACTTTTTAACCTATTGATTTATTGGGGAAATTATTTGGGCGGTGGCTGGCGTGGCCCGCGGCGCACCGGAACTTATTGCCCTTGAACGGAAAAGAATGCCCGTCGTCGCCGGGGGCACAAACGAAAACGGCCGGCGCAAGGCCGGCCGAAAACACTGGCGATAGGGAAAGGCGGGTCAGGCGCTGAGGCGCTCGAGCGTCGTTGCCGCGTCGGCACCGGTCTGTCCGGCCTGGGCCTGGTCCTGCTGCTCGCCCGGATTGGCCAGCAGTCCCGCGGCGATGTTGCGGTTGATGTTGATCAGGATATCGAGCTTGCCCGGGTCGGCATCCGAAAGGATCTGCACCGTATGCTTGTCCACGAAGTTGCAGAGCTTGATCACGTTCGTCTTGATGTCGTCCGGCAGGGGCGAATCCGGCGAGCTGGCTTCCGACTGGAAGATGGTCCAGAGACGCCAGTTGAGGCGAACATTCTCCAGCAGGTTTTCCCGGTCGACCGGTTCCTGCTGCGCGGCACTCAAGCGACGGGCCGCTTCGAGGAGGGCCCGGCCTTCGGTCTCGCGAGGCGATCCGCCCTGGCGCGACGGCTGACGATACTGGGCCGCGGCGTTTTCACTGGACATGGTTCATCCTCTCCGTTTCAAGATCGATCAGGCGCTGACATTCCTTCATCGCGCCGTACAGGTTCCGCTTCGAGACACAGTCGCGAATATCCTTCGCGACGTCTTCCGCGCTCGGCGCGGCCTCGACAAAGTCGGTCAAAAGGGTTTCGAAATCGCGAAGATGCTCGTCTTCGCGATCCTGAAAGATGTAGGCGCACTGGAGCGCCAGGTAGACATGACGCGCCGGCGTATCGGCGGCCTCGTTCGACATGATGTCCTTCTGTCGAAGGATGTGCGCCTTGTTCTCGAAAACGAGGTTGATGTCCGAGCCGTCGTTCTTGATGACGGCGCCGTTGACAACGAACTTCTCGCCTTTGGCGAGAGACAGTTTGAGCGGCATGGGCCCCAACCAGGTGGTTTCTAACGTTGGGGGCAGTCTGGGCCAGTTGGGTTAAGGAACGGTAAAAGCCGGAAACATCGCGTTTTTCGACACAAAGCCGGGATCGAAGTTCAGGGATTCTTAACCGCTGTTAACTACGGTGCTGCCTGCATATGTGTTGGCGCGCGTCTGCGCGCGAGGCCCGAGCAGGGGAATTTCGAAATGCTTCCGACGTCCGATGGACACACCTACGTCATCGCCGAGATCGGCGCGAACCACAACGGCGACATGGAGCTGGCGCGCCAGTCCGTTCGCGCGGCGCACGATGCCGGCGCCGATGCCGCCAAGTTCCAGAGCTGGGACACCGGGCTGTTCGCTCGCGGTTTCTACAAGGACAACCCCGGCCTCGAAGAACAGGTCGCAGAGTATGCGGTCGGCGCGGGCGACATGGCTGCGCTCGCCGGGTATTGCCGCGAGACAGGTATCGACTTTGCCTCCACGCCTTTTTCCAAGCGCGAACTCGCGGAACTGGATGCTCTCGACCCGCCGTTCGTGAAGATCGCCTCGATGGATCTGAACAACGACCACCTGCTCGCTGCCGCCGCGCAGACCGGCCGGACCGTCGTGCTGTCGACCGGCTTCGCACGGACCGGCGAAATCGAACACGCGCTGGCGACCCTGGAAGGATGCGGGCACAGCGATACGATCCTTCTCCATTGCATCGGGCTCTATCCGCCCCCGGCCGATGACTACGTCAACCTGCGCAACATGGAGATGCTGCACGATACGTTCGGCTATCCGGTCGGGTTTTCCGATCACACGAAGGGGGTCGAGATTACCCTCGCGGCCATCGCATTGGGCGCGGTGGTCATCGAAAAGCACTTCACGCTCGACAAGACGATGGATGGCTGGGATCACGCGGTCTCGGCCGACCCGGCTGAACTGGCGATCATCACGTCGGCGGCCCGCCGTATTCCGGCGGCGCTCGGTTCGCACCGCCGCACGGTATCCGACGAGGAGCGTCAGCAGGGCCAGACCATGCGACGCAGTATCGTTGCCGCGCGCGACCTGCCGGCCGGGCATGTGCTTACGCTCGAAGACTTCGATTTCCGTCGTCCGGGAACCGGCATTTCCCCCAACGATGCGGCGCGAATCGTCGGTCGCGAGCTGGTTCGCGATTACGCCGCGGACGAGTTGCTGTCCGAAGACGACATCGCACCGGTCGCTCAACCTGCCCTGGCGATCAGCGACGCCGCATGATCGTGATCGTTCCCGCGCGCGGCGGCTCGAAAGGGCTGCCGGGAAAGAATATCCGGCCTTTTGCCGGGGAACCGCTGATCGTGCACACTCTGCGCGCGGCGCGTGCGGCCCGGCATGTCGACCGTGTCCTTGTCTCCACCGACGACGATGCAATCCTGCGTGTGTGCAGGACGGTCGACGGTGTCGAAGCTCCGGTCCGGCGGCCGCCGCATCTGGCGACCGACGATGCCCGTGCGCTCGACGCGTATCTCCACCTGATCGACGCACTCCGGATCATGGAAGGCGAAGCGCCGGAGGACGTTTGTATCCTGCAGCCGACCTCGCCGCTGCGAACCCCGGAGGATATCGACAGTGCGATCGAGACTTATTCGAGGACCGGCGCGAACGCGGTCATTTCCGTCAGCGAGGCGAAGCCGACATCCTGGCTTCACAACGTGGACGGTGCCGGCCGGATGACGCGTACCGTCCAGGACGATACGGCGCTCATGAACCGTCAGGCGCACGATCGCGTCTACCTGCCGAACGGGTCGATCTATGTTTTCAACGTGGCCTTCGCGCGCCGGACGGACTCCGTCTACGGTGAGGGAATCTATGCCCACGTGATGCCGCCGGAACGCTCGGTCGATATCGACACCGAAGCCGATTTCATCGCCGCCGAGGCGCTCTACAACCTGCAGTGTGAAGATGACAACATACGCCGTTTGCACCGCGCTGTATGAGGCCGCGCGCCCTTATCTGCCGGCGTATATCGCCGGCCTTGGCGCCGCCGCGGCCGGGGAAGACGTACGCCTTGTCGTGGCGGTCGACGACTTGCAGGAGCCCGGGACGGTTATCGGGGCGTTGCGGGAAATCTGTCCGGTATCTGTCGTGCACGGCCCGCGCGGGGCGACACCCGCACGTGTCCGTCGCAGCCTGATCGCCGAGGCAGTCGCGACGCCCGTCGATATTCTGATCTTCGCCGACATGGACGATGTGCTCTCGCCTGCCGCACCGGGCCTGCACCGCGATGCGCTCAGCGACGCCGCCTTTTCGTTCGGTGACATGTCGTTGATCGACGCGGCGGGAAACAGTCTCGGTCGCCGGTTTTTCGCGGGTGCCGGCGTGCCCTGGCGGCTCGACAACGCCGATGCGCTTCTGGATCGCAATTTCCTGGGGCTCAGCAATACGGCCGTTCGGCGCGAGGCATTGCCCGACACGGTGCTGTCCATACCCGACGATATCGTCGCGGTGGACTGGTGGCTGTTTACGAGCCTGCTGATGACGGGCCGAAAGGGCCAGCGCATCCCGGAGGCTGTGAGCGACTACCGGACCTACGGCAACAACATCCTCGGCGCGGGCGCCTTGTCCTCGCGGGACGAACTCATGCGGTTTCTTGAGGTTGCGCGCAGGCACTACCGGGCATTCCCGGGGTCTCCGATGCACGCCGTTCGCGGTGCGCGGGTGGAAGCGCTGGTGCAGGAAGTGGCGGGCTGGACCGCCCACGAACTGGCGGTCGCACTCGCCACGATGGGGCGCAATGAGGGGGTCTGGTTCGGCTTCCTCAATACCTTGATGTCGCCGCGCGACGCCGCCGCGCCGGCCAGCGTCGCGAGTTGAGCGGAGAAAACAATGAACGAACAGCTCACCCCGTCCAGTCCGGACATGACCGCCGCCGAGGCCGAGGCCCGCTTTGCGCGCAACCTCGTGGCGTTCGAACGCCACGCCCCGCGGCTGCATGCGCGCCTGTCCCACATCTCGGACACGGCCACGGCGCTCGCGGTCGATGCCGAAGGACGTATCGACCTCGGATTCGGCGACGGGTCGCTCTACGGGGGAGATGCCGAAACTTTCACACGGCAGCGGCTGGCGAAGTTCCAGGCGTCCCCGGAGCGGGTCTATCTGAGTATGCAGAATCCTGACCGGATGGGCGGTGTCGCCGGGAAATTTGCCGCCTGGGCAACGCATTTCGGCGAATCCGATGCTGTCGAGATCGCCGGCGACCGATTGCACCGCGAGGCGCATTTCGCCTTTGTTTTCGGCGTCGGTCTCGGCCTCCATCTCGATCCGCTCGTGAGCTTCACGACGTGCCGTGACCTCGTTCTGGTCGAGCCGAACCTCGAACACATCTATCACAGCCTGTTCGTCGTTGAATGGACCCCCGTCTTCGACGCGACCCGTTTGCGCGGGGGCGCGGTTCACTTTGTGATCGAGCGCGAGCTCGAAGCGATCTCGACACGCATCCGCGACATTGTCCGCGATTGCGGGACGCCGTTCCTGGATGGCGCCTATGTCCACCAGCATTACAAGATCGGTTTGCTGAACAGTGCGTACCGGGGCTTCTTCGAGGATTTCCGCCTTCACCTGTACGGCCTCGGTTTTTACGAGGACGAACTCGTGATGATGTCAAATGCCGTGGCCAATCTCGGCCGGCGCCAGACGAAGGTCGTGGCCAGCCCGCTGACGCGACGTGACACGCCGGTGTTTATCTGCGGATCCGGGCCGTCGCTCGACCGGGATATCGATTTCATTCGCGCGAACCGCGACAAGGTGATGCTGGTGTCGCTGGGGTCCTGCCTGCGGGTGCTGCGGCGTCACGGCTTCGAGCCCGACTATCATGTCGAGCTCGAAAATGACGAGGCGAATACGCGCAACGTGCAGGGGGTTGCGAAAGAATTCGGGATTACCGACCGCACCACATTGATCGCCTCCACCAGCGTGCGGCCGGAGACGGCGGCCGAATTCTCGGACATCGTCTACTATTTCCGCGACAGGGTGAGTTCGACCATCCTGTTCCGCTCCGGCGCCGACGCGCTCGGCGCGTGCGGTCCCTCCGTGGCCAATGCCGCGTTGATCACGCTGCTCTATATGGGCTTCTGCGATCTCTATCTTTTCGGAATCGACATGGGGACGCGCGAGAGAGACGTCTACCATTCGGCTGACACCTATATCGGTATCGGCGCCGCCGACGAGTGGAGCTCGGCCAACCGGTTCCCGGTACCTGGCAACTTCGGCGGCACGGCCTTCACCGAAGGTATCCTGAACTGGAGCCGCTTCACGTTCGAGAATGTCGTCCGGCTGCATCCGGATATCTCCTGCACCAATTGCAGCGACGGGGTCCGGATCGACCACACGACCCCGAAACTGTCCCGTCTCGTCGAACTGCCCCATGGGCAGCTGGACCGTGCGGCCGTGAAGGCCAAGGTTTCCGAAGGGCTGCGGGACTACACGCCGGGCGTGTGTCGCGAATTGTGGCGGCGGGACGAGATCGCGGCCCATGCGACGGAACTTTTCGACCGTATCGAGGCCCTGATCGACGTCACGGATCCCGCGGCCGGTCTGGACTGGATGCAGGAACTCTACGACCTGACGAACTACGAATCGGTCGACGAGCCACCCACCCGCGCGTTCCTGTTCGGAACGACCGTCCTGATTCTGGGCGCGTTCAACTGGATCGACGGCCGCATCGCGGACCCGGCGGTCCGGCAGGATTATCGTGTCGAGGCGCTGGGGGAGATGAAGGCGGCGTATCGCTGGATGCGGGGGCGGTACGAGCAACTGCTCGACGATGTCGACGGGTATCTCGCCGGCACGCGCGAGGACTTTTGCATCACGCAGGCCGACGCGGCCTGACGTCAGGGCCGGTTATGCGCGCGCGCACCAGGCGCGCCAGTGTGCGCGGTAGGCTTCTTCAAGCAGTGCAGTGAAGCGCGCCGGATCGAAAAGCGGCGAGGCGAGGGCGTGGCGGGGCAGTTCCGCGCGAAGCTCTGTGAGCTTATTCCGGTCCGACACCAGCGCCTTTGCGATTTCGACGAGGGCGTCGGGAGCGTCGGCGGTCCAGTCGTCGTGGCCCGTCGCGGACAGAACTCGTGCCGCCCGGCCGTGCGGGCTTGCGAGAACCGGGACGCCCGCGGCGATAGCCTCCGCGGTCTCGACGAACCGGCTGTCCGGCGCGGTGTCGAGCGCGATATCGATATGTTCGAAGAAAGCGCGTCGCGGCGCCCGGCGGTCTTCGAGCTCGGCCACCGATACCCGGTCCGACAGTCCGTGTTCGTCCGCCAGGGCGTGAATGCGCGCCATCGTTTCTTCGTCATGGTGCCCGGTGTTCGCGACCAGCAGGCGCGAAGACGGAACGGCGTTCAGCATCCGGCCGGCGAGGTTCATAACGTCGGCGCTGATCGCCGAGACCGGTGCGACAATTCCGAAGGTCACAGGCCGGTCCGGTGCCGCTCCGGTCACGGGAGATCCGGGCGTGATCGGGTGATCGACGGGCAGGGTGAAATTGCCATCGCCCATGAGATGGGCGTCGTAGAGACTTCGCGTCGCCGGGACGACACCGAGCCAGCCGAGGCGCACCGGAGCAGGGCGCTGGGCGAATGTCCGAAGGTGGCTGTCGCGCCCATGTCCCACGAGGTCGACGAGGATGTCGATGCCGTCGTTGCGCATGATCTGCGCGGCAGTCACCGGGTCGACACCGGACATTTCGGTCCATCGCGTGCTGGCCCGCATGAGGTTCTGGGTCGTCATGTCCTGACGGCTGCCGCGCGCGTAGATGTAGACATCGAATGCGTCACGGTCATGAGCGTTGAGCACGGATTCGAGCATCGGGGCGAGGCCGCTTGCGTGCAGGTCCGCGCCGGCATAGCCGATGCGCAGCGGACGATCGGGTTTGGGCGGATTGTCGTAGGGCGCCGTCTCGCCTAGCGGTGCAAACTGCTTCGACCATGTCGCGCAGGCATGTTCGTATTCTTCGAATCCGGAGCCGTCGCCGTGCTGCAGGGCGAGCGTACGCAGCCGCGACTGGGCCAGGTCGGGGTCGTCCGGTCTTTGTGCGAGCGCGGTTTCATGGGCTTCATGCGCGGCCTCGAAGAAGCCGGCCGTGGCCATCGCGCGGGCCATCCGGTCGTGGTCACCGGCGAGTGCCCCGAGCTCGATGGCGGCTTCGGCGGCGGTCACCGCCCTGGCGAGCGCGCCCGTTTCCAGATGCACCTCGAAGGCGAGGCGCAGCGTTTCCGGATCCATGGGGGTCAGCTCGACCTGCTTGTCGAGCAGGCCGGTCGCCTCGCCGAGCGCGCCGCGATTGAACGCGTCGCGCGCGCGCGTGCGATAGATGTGCGGTCGTGCGAAAGCGAGGTGCTTGAAATACTCGCGAAGCTTCGCCGGCAGAAGATCGTCCCCAAGCGGATGCGGCGACAGAACCGTCGCCAGTTTGGCGAAGTAGAGCGACTCGTTGCTGTCTCCGAGATGCCCCAGAAGGGTCGCGAGCGCGTCCGCATACTCACGCGTATTCGGATCGGCGTTCTGCGCGCGGCGCAACAAATCGACAGCGTGGCTCGGCTCGTCGAGTTTCCAGCTGGTCAGGCCCAGGAGCAGATAGGCTTCCGCCGTGTCCGGGCGCCGGGCGAGAAGCCGTTCGCAGGATGCGATCGCCCGGTCGTAGTTTTCGGTGTCGTACGCCGCCCGTGCTTCGCGCACATGTTGTGCGACGAGGGGGTCGTAACTCTCTGGAATTGATGGCATTTCGCCGATCAAGGGTTCTGCTGTCGACATGCCCCGAACGTTAGCGGGATATGCTTAACGCGACCCTAACGCAGCCTTCAGGGATGGGCCATGGTCAAGAAAAAAAGGGGGGAGCCGAAGCTCCCCCCTTGCGAAGGTTGGTATCGCTACTCGTTTAACGGAACAGAGACAGAACCGACTGTTCCTGCTGTCCGGCGAAGGACAGGGCGGAGATGCCGAGCTGCTGACGCGTCTGCAGCGCCACCAGGTTGGCACCCTCTTCCGTGATGTCGGCAAGGCGAAGCTTGTCGGCACCTTCGTTGAGCGTGTCGGTGTACGCCTCGTTGAAGTCCAGACGGGTCTGGAGCAGCGCGACGTTGGAGCCGAGGGTCTTGGCCTTGGCGCCGAGCGTCGCGATGGCGCTGTCGAGCTGGTTGATGGCGCAGGTGTTCAGCGAGGTCGCGCTGAGCGTGGCGCCGGTCGTGATCGACAGACCGGTCGAAGCGTTCGTCAGGTCGACCGAAGCGACGGACAACGTGCTCGTCGTGGTGTCACTGAACTTGACCGACAGGGTCGAGCCGGTGCCGTTGACCAGGTTCAGGCCCTGGTAGCTGGCGTCGGCCGCGATGTTGTCGATCTGGCTGACCAGCGAGTTGTACTGGGCGTTGAGCTCAGTGAACTCGGCTGCCGTCGACGCCGACTGGGCGCTGATGGCAATACCCTTCAGCTGGTCGACCACGGAGTCGATGGCGTTGACCGCCTCGAGCGCCACGGAAACCGAGCTGACCGCCTGATCGATGCCGTCCTTCTTCTCACTGAGGGTCGAAGCGCGGTCCGTCAGCGCCTTGGCCTCGAAGAAGATCTTCGCGTCATCGGACGGGCTGCCGACCTTCAGGCCGGTCGCCAGACGATCCTGGGTGCGGTTGATCAGGTCCGACGTGCTCTTCAACGTGAGCAGGTTGGACCGGGCTGCGGAACTAAGTGCAATTTCAGACATGATATCTGTGTCCTCGTTCTAAGGTTGGTGTTCTGGGACATTCTTGCCCCGCCAGATAGGCAGCAACTGCCGTGCCACTATCAAAATCGTTTAGTTTCAATGGGTTGTGGGGTGTCCGCATTTGCCGGTCGGCAATTGTTGCCGGGAATCCGGCAAAAATTGCCGCCGGCCCGGCAGTATGTATCCTAAATTATTGTTTAAAATCATATGGTTAATTCCTATTCACCATGTTTTCGGCGGGCGCGGTGGCCGACGGAATCCGGACATGAAAAAAGGGGGGCCGAAGCCCCCCTCCATTCAAGGTGATGTTTGCCTTCTGGCTTAGTTGAACAGGGACAGTACCGACTGTTCCTGCTGTCCGGCGAAGGACAGGGCGGAAATACCGAGCTGCTGACGCGTCTGCAGCGCCACCAGGTTGGCACCCTCTTCCGTGATGTCGGCAAGACGAAGCTTGTCGGCACCGCTGGAGAGTTCGTCGGTGTACGCCTCGTTGAAGTCCAGACGGGTCTGGAGCAGCGCAACGTTGGAGCCGAGGGTCTTGGCCTTGGCGCCGAGCGTCGCGATGGCGCTGTCGAGCTGGTTGATGGCGCAGGTGTTCAGCGAGGTCGCGCTGAGCGTGGCGCCGGTCGTGATCGACAGACCGGTCGAAGCGTTCGTCAGGTCAACGGACGAGACCGCCAGATTGCTGGTGGTCGTGTCGCTGAAGTAGACCGTCAAGGTCGAGCCGGTGCCGTTGACCAGGTTCAGGCCCTGGTAGCTGGCGTCGGCCGCGACGTTGTCGATCTGGCTGACCAACGAGTTGTACTGGGCGTTCAATTCTGTGAACTCCGCGCCTGTGGTCGCCGACTGGGCGCTGATGGCAATACCCTTCAGCTGGTCGACGATGGAATCGATCGCATTGACGGCTTCGAGCGCGACCGAAACGGAACTCACGGCCTGGTCGATGCTGTCCTTCTTCTCGTTCAGCGTATCGGCGCGATCGGAAAGCGCCTTGGCCTCGAAGAAGATCTTTGCGTCGTCCGACGGGCTGCCGACCTTCAGGCCGGTCGCCAGACGATCCTGCGTCCGGTTGATGAAGTCCGACGTGCTCTTCAGGGTGAGCAGGTTGGTCCGGACGGCAGAGCTGAGTGCGATATCTGACATAGTTTCTTTTCCTCATTCTAAGGTTTGTGTTCAGGGGCATTCTTGCCCCGCCGAAGAATGAGCAACGGCTGTGCCAGTCGGTATAATTGTGTGTTTTCAGATGGTTAGTGGGACAATCCTTCCCGCAGGGGGGCAAAATGTTCTCAGGCCGGCGGCAGGAATTACCGCGCCGGGGAAAAATGTATCCTAAATTATTGTTTAAAATCATATGGTTAATGGGAATTAACCATGTCTTCGGATTTTATGGTGTGCCCGCCGGGCGATATTTGCCGCTGTTTCGGGGCCGGCGGAAGGGCACGACGCAGCCGGCCGACCGCGCCGCGGCAATCCAGCAACTCCGCTCCGGATTGCTTCGCCTCCGGCTCGCAATGACGGCGTATTCACGTCAACGTGGCTTTGCGCCGAACGAAGCCCCAACCCCAAATGAAAAAAGGGGGCCGAAGCCCCCTTGGTTCATGGCCGGAATGTCGTCCGGACTAGTTGAAGAGCGACAGGACCGACTGCTCGGCCTGGCCGGCGAAGGACAGGGCGGAGATGCCGAGCTGCTGGCGGGTCTGCAGGGCCACCAGGTTGGCGCCTTCCTGGGTGATGTCGGCCAGCCGCAGCTTGTCGGCGCCGGTCTCCAGTTCGTCGACATAGCTCTCCGTGAAGTCGAGCCGGGTCTGGAGCAGGGCGACGTTCGAGCCGAGGGTCTTGGCCTTGGCGCTGAGCGTGGCGATCGCGGTGTCGAGCTGGTTGATGGCGCAGGTGTTCAGCGAGGTTGCGCTGAGCGTCGCGCCGGTCGTGATCGACATGCCGTTCGATGTGTGCCGAAGATCGACGGCGGAGATCGACAGGGTGCTCGTCGTGCTCTCGCTGAAGTAGACCGTCAGCGAGGAGCCGGTGCCGTTGACCAGGTTCGTACCCTGGTAGCTGGCATCGGCCGTGACGTTGTCGATCTGACTGACCAGAGAGTTGTACTGGGCGTTGAGTTCCGTGAACTCGGCTGCGGTCGATGCCGACTGGGCGCTGATCGCGATACCCTTCAGCTGGTCGACGATGGAGTCGAGCGCGTTGACCGCCTCGAGCGCCACCGAGACGGAGCTGACGGCCTGGTCGATCGCGTCTTTCTTCTCGTTGAGGGTGTTGGCCCGGTCGTTGAGAGCCTTGGCCTCGAAGAAGACCTTGGCGTCGTCGATCGGGCTGTTGATCTTGAGGCCCGTGGACAGGCGCTCCTGGGTCCGGCCGATCAGATCGGACGTGTTCTTCAGGGACAAAAGGTTGCTGCGTACTGCGGCGCTGAGGGAAATGTCAGCCATTTGAGAGAACTCCTCTTGCTAGGCTGTGGGTGCGATCCGATTTGTCCGGACCGTCCGGTAATACGTCTGCGATTAACTCAGCAACTGGCGTGCCAAAAAAATTATTCAATAAAAACAATGTGTTGATACGATTGTATGCTTAACAACGGGCAAACGTTGCCGGGCTCAAGCAGCTCTTGCCGGTGTGTTTTGCCGCCTGAACGCAATAGCACCGCACGAGGGCGTGCGGTGCTCTACAAAGGCGGCGGGAACTTCCGGAAGGTCAGGAAAAGAGGTTCATGATCGAGCCGGCGGGTGTTTTCGGCTCGAAGTTGATGCTCTGGGAGATAAAGTCGGTGAACCCCTGCGAGGCATCGAAGGCCAGCGATATCACGCTCAGGACCTGCGAATAGTATTCCTGTTTCTCGGCGATCTCGGCGGTCGCGGCTGCCTGGGCGGCTGTCTCGATATCGAAGATTCCGCTGCGTACCTCGAGGATCTTGCCCGAGTTGGACGACTGCAGGTCGAAGGCGATATCCGCGTTGATGTCGACAATCGCCTTGCTGGTGTTCAGGTCCTGCTTGATCGCGGCCAGCGTGGCGAGCGTGTCGTCGATGTCCTGCTGAGTCGCGAAATTGTTGTGGTTGAGCGCATCCAGCGTGGCCAGCGAACCGAACTTCGCCGCCTTGAAACGATCCGGGGTGCCGAACCGTTCGTATGTCGGGCTCGGCGCCTTTTCGAGGGTCTGATAGAGCAGCGCCGCGTTGGCATCGAATTCGGCCACCGTGCCGGCGGAAGCCAGGCCCTCGAGTTCGGTGATGTATTCGATGGCCGCCTCGATCTTCTTGGCCTTGCGGTCCACCGTGTCCTTGTAGGCCGAGATCTGTTTGCCGTCGTCCTCAAGCTTGGCGATGCGCACATTCAGCAGCGCGGTCGCGCCTTCGGTGTTGAGGCCGTTCTGAATGTCGGTCACCTGCTGGTTGAGCTGCTCGAGAACCGCGTTCTGGGTGTTGAAGAACTGCAGTTCGAATCTCGGGCCCGCGGAGAGCTGGGAGGTCTGCACGAATGATTGCGCGAAGCTTTGTTCGCCTCGCACAAGATTCTGAACTGCCAGTCCCTGAACGGGGGTTACCATCGAGCGATTCCTTCGCAGGTGATGACGCCGAAGCGTCGCGGACTATCTGTCCACATCTCGCAGATTGCGCTCCGGGCCTTAATCAATGGTTTGCAATCCATCGAATGCGATCTAGTTCAGGAAGTTGACGAGCGACAGGCCCTGGATCTGGGAAAGGGTCTGGAAGGACGCCTGCAGGACGACCTGGTCCGCCTGCAGGCGCGAAATCACTTCCGCCTCGTCGATGCCTTCGACCTCGCTTTCCACGTCGGCGGCGTAGTCGATGAAGCGGACATGGTTCTCGCGCGAGGTCGCGAGGAGGTTCAGCGGGCCGAGGACGCGGCTGCGCAATTCGGTGATGGATTCGAAAGATGTCGTCGGATCGGGGTCGATCACGATGCCGAGCATGTCGCGCACCTGGTCGAAGACGGCGCCGAGATAGGTGTCATCCGGCGCGGTATCGGGAAGATTGGCGATGGCGTCCAGCCCGGTCAGGAGCTGCTGGATCGCTTCCTCGCCGGCGTGCATGCCGTAGGTGACGCTGGTTCGCTCGGAGATGCGGATCGAGGCGGTGCCCGTGTCGCCCTGGTAGTAGTCGTCCTTCGGGGTGGCGAGCATTTCGGTCGAGCTCAGGCGGCTGACATAGTAGTCCCACAGGCCCGAATCCTCGGCGACGAACTCATCGAGCGTCGGGTTGGCCAGGTCGGCCGGAAGCGGCGCGGTCGGCGCCACGCCGTTCTTGTCGAAATAGATCTGCTCGTAGAACGAGCCCTGCGGATAGCCCGCCGAGCCGAGCACGTCGGCGCGGTACTGGGCGTAGAAGCTGTCGTCGACGGTCGTCGCGTCGGCTTCGATGAGGCCCACCGACGTGTAGGACGATGCGTTCAAACTGACGGCCGGACGGTCCACGCGGTTGCCGGAAAAGAGGTAGCGGTTGCCGTCGCGCGCGTTCAGGTGCTCGATGAGAAGGGCGCGCGCGTTGATGGCGTACTGCCGCGTATCGACATGGTTCGAGCTCGGGCCGTTGGTTGCGGTTTCCAGGGCCGAGCGCAGCTCGCGCGCGATATCCTCGATACCTTCCAGGTTGGAATCGATCAGGCCGATCCGCCGCTCGGCGGTCTGGATGCTCTGCATATACTGTTCGGCGCGCATGCGCGCGGCCTCGGTCGACAGGAGCCGGCTGGCGTCCTTGGCGACGCCGGAATAGGTCTGGGCCTTCTGGCCGGTCGCGAGCTGGATATTGGAATCGTACATCCGCTGCTGGGTTTGCAGCGCGTGGAACATCGTCAACTGCTGCTGGGCGAAAGGCGCAACTCGGGTCATGGCCGGGCTCCTAGCGGATGATACCGATCAGGGTGTCCATCATGTCGCTGACCGTCTGGGTCACGCGCGCGGACGCCTGATAGGCATTCTGAAGAATCATCAGGGTCGACATCTCTTCGTCGATGTTGACCTGACTGAGGTTCGCCGCGCGCGTGGTCAGCGCGGCGGAGTAATTTTCCTGCACGTCGAACTGGGCGGCGATGTCGCTGGCCTGGGTGGCGTTCAGCGACACGATGCTGGCGGCGTAGTCGGCCAGGGTCATCGTGGAGATCGGCAACGCACCGGCGGCGGCGAGAGTCTGGTCGCCGGAAAACACCGTGGCGAGGTTTTCGATGGCCGAGTTGTCACCGGCGGAGATGGCGACGTCGCCAACGGCCAGGGTCGCGCTGTTGGAAAGCTGGCCGGTCGAGATCTGGTTCGGGTCGGCCACGATTTCGCTGCGCACGCCCATCAGGGCGGAGGCCCCGGCCTGTCCGGCGCGCAGGCCCATGGTGCTGGTGAAGTTGCCGGAGTCCGAGAAGAAGTAGTTGCCGCCGTCGGTGTCGTTCATGCTCAGGCGGAACCGGCCGTTTTCCTCGACGACTGTGGCGCTGATGCTCTGGCCGGCGAGCGCGGTCGTGATGTTCGTTGCGATGGTGGTCAGGGATTCGCCCGCCGTGTAAGCGACCGCGGTCGTGCCGCCCGGGTGGCGGACGGTCAGGGTGCCCGAGACGCCCAGCGCGGCCGTGGCGCTGGTTGTGTGGTCGGTGGTGTAGCGCGTGTAGTCGCTGTTCAGCGTCATCAGGTCGTTGAGGCCGAGGAACTGCGACAGGCCGGTCGTCTGGTTGCCGGTGGTGACCGAGCTGGTCATCTCGTTGATGGCGATTCGGCTGCTGCCGGTTGCCGACATGACCAGTTTGCCCTGGGCGTTTAGCGATGCTGTGGCATTGGTCATGCCGTCGATGGCCGTGACCAGGGCCGCGATGTTCGCGATGCCGCCCAGCGCGATATCGCTGTTTTCGACCACCACGCCGTCGGCGTCGACGATCGACACCCGGAACGTCCCGCTCATCGCCGGCGCGTCGGTGCCGGCGAATGTGCGTGTGCTGGTCATGGACGTCGGCGCGGGAAAGGACGTGCCGGCGTTGTGGGCCGCGTTCAGCGACGTGGCCATGGTTTCGGCGATACGGTCGTATTGTTCCTGCAATTCCGTGAGACGATTGTCGCGCAACTCGATAAGGCCGGCGATGCGTCCGTCGGTGATTTCCGTCGTGATGTCCGTGGCGCCCGCGCCGTAGGTGACGCCGCCGATATTTCCGGGGTAGCTGATCGAGGCGTCGAACTGGGCAACGGCCGTGTGCGACAGGGTCACCACGCTGTTGTCGATCAGCGGCCGGCCGGAGCTTGTAAAGACCACCACATGGCCGTTCGAGCGGTCGAAGGTCTCGATCTCGATCAGTTCCGACAGTTCGCCAAGAACGCGATCGCGCGCGTCCTGCAGGTCGGCGGCGGACTGCTGCTGGCCGATGGCGAGCGAAATCTGGTTGTTCAGATCGTTGATCGTATTGAGCTTGGTGTTGACCAGGTTCACCGTGTCGGAGAGGTCGCGGTCCGCTTCGCGGCGCATTTCCTGGATTTCCGCGCTTAACACGTTCATGCGCTCGGTGAGCTGAACCGCCAGCGCGACTGTCTCGAACCTGCCGGGTGCGTTCTCCGGGGTGGTCGAAAGCGATTCCAGCGACGCCCCGAACTCGGTGAGCAGGTGGCCCACGTCGGAATTGCTGCCCGGCGCGCCGAACAGCTCCTGAATGCGCCCGTAGTATTCGTTGCGGATCGAAAGGTCCTCGACCTTCGCGAGCTGCTCGCGGATCTGGCGCAACAGGTTCTGGTCGACGACGCGCTCGATGTCCGTGAGTCGCACGCCGCTGGCGCGGCCGGCCACGATCTGCGTCTGCGTCTCGATGGTCTTCTTGGTGAAGCCTTCGGTCGACGCGTTCGCGACGTTGTTGGATACGACCTGCATCGCGCCCTGCGTGGCTTGCAGGGAGGCGAGGGCGGATTGCAGGGAAATTGTGAGGGACATGGTGTTCCGGGTGTCGGGTTCTGGCCGGGGAGGGGTTAGAGCGTCTGGTTGACGGAGACGTTCAGCGAACCGGTCGTGTTGTTGCCGAGCTGGGCGTTGGCGCCGTACGACGAGTTTTCGTTGTTGCGCGAGCGAATGGCGTCGGCGATGGCCTCCATCAGGCGATGGTTCGCCTCGACGGCGGTACGCAGGGCGACGGAGTTACCCATGGCCGATTCTTCGAGATGCTTCGCCGCGCGCCGCAGCGCGTTACGGCGGCCGTCGTCGATGCCGTTCAACGCGTCGGGTGCGCCGTGGAGATCGGACATCAGGCGCTGGTAGACGGCGGTGAGGGATTCCTTGTCGGCCTGCAGGGCCTTGATGTCGCGCGCCCGGTTCCCGCGCAGCAACGAGATTTCGTTGTCCATCAGGGTCGCGAGACGTTCGGTAACGCGGATCAGGCTGTCGGCGTACTCAGTACCCGACGGCAGTGCGGTAGCGGTTTGCGTGGCAGACATTTAGCTATTCTCCTGGAGGGCGATCATTTCGCGCATGACGGCATCGGTGACACCGACGCCGCCGGAACGGGCGACTGAGTTGCCGAATTCCTGGATCATGAGCGAACGGAATACCGTCTCGCCGGGGCCGCCGCCGAAGACGGGGTCGGTCTCGATCCCGGAGAACATCTCCGAGAACACCTGGGACAGAAAGAAGGCCTCGAAATCGACAGCCGTCTCGCGGGTCATCTTTGCGGGGTCGGTTTGCGCCGGGTTCGCGGCATTCTGGAGCACCAGGGTGGCGGTCTCGAATGCGGTGTTCGGTGCGATGGAGCTTCCGGTAAGACCGTTCATCAGATCACCTCGATTTCGGCCTGGAGGGCGCCTGCGGCCTTGATCGTCTGGAGGATCGAGATCATGTCGCGCGGTCCGATGCCCAGCGCGTTGAGGCCGTTGACGAGTTCCTGGAGCGTGATGCCGGGCACCAGGACGGCGAGGCGCTTGTCCTCGTCCTCGTCGATATCGATGTTCGTGCGGTCGACGACCTGGGTCTGGCCCTGTGTCGCGAAGGCATTCGGCTGGCTGACCTGCTGGGTCTCCGTGATCCGGATCGTCAGGTTGCCCTGGGCGATGGCGACCGTGCTGATGCGCACGTCCTGCCCCATCACGATGACGCCGGAATGTTCCGCGATCACGACGCGTGCCACCTGATCCGGGGTCACGGTCAGCTGTTCGATACGGGTGAGAAGCGCGATCGTGTTGCCGGCAAATTCCTGCGGCACGTTCAGGCGGATCGTGGCCGGGTCGAGCACGCGGGCCAGGTTGCCGCCCAGATTGGCGTTGATCGCCTGGACGATGCGCTGGGAGGTCGTGAAGTCGGGGTTGCGCAGGTTCAGGTGAACCCGGTCCAGCTCGGCGAGCTTGAACGAGATTTCACGCTCCACGATGCTGCCGCTCGGAATCCGCGCTGTCGTCGGCACGCCCTTGATGATCGTCTGGGCATTGCCCTGGATCGCGAAGCCCTCGACCACGAGCGGGCCCTGGGCGACCGAATAGACTTCGCCGTCCGCGCCGAGCATCGGGGTCACGAGAAGCGTACCGCCGCGCAGGCTCGTCGCGTCGCCCAGCGCACTGACGGTGACATCCAGCCGGGAGCCCTGGCGCGTGAAGGCCGGCAGCGTGGCGGTCACCATGACGGCGGCCACGTTGGCGGTACGCAGGTTCGCGATGTCGTCGCGGGTGTTCACGCCAAGGCGCTCGAGCATGCCAATGAGGCTCTGCTGGGTGAACGGGGCGTTCTGGAGCGTGTCACCGGTGCCGTTGAGGCCGACGACCAGTCCGTAGCCGACCAGCAGGTTGTCGCGAACGCCTTCGATATTGACGATGTCCTTGATCCGCGACTGGGCGTCGGCGGTGGCGGGCACCGCGAGCCACAGCGACAGGCCGGCCGCGAGCGCCAGGACGGCGTGGCGCGCGGCCGCGGCGTGTTTCGAGGTGTTGCGGGAATTCGAACGAGTAAACAGCATGTTTCAACCGGTTGGTGCGAGTTGGGGATTTCTCCTCGCCGAGTGAGTAGCGAGAACCGTGCCAGTTCCGGAAATTTGTTAAAGCGTTGCAATAACAAGAGAAATATGGATCGTCGCTGTCGGGTGCGGATGTGCGACCCGGCAATACCCGGTCATTGGCGGCAAGATTTTCCCGGACGGGTGAAGCCAGGCGGTCGCCGCTGGAGAGCGCTGGATCTCTTCTGAAAGCCGAAGGTGAAGGGATTTGATGTTTGCGGCCTTAACGCGCTGTTAACCGCGTTCTCCCCAAGATGCGGTTTCCACGATGTGCGGATATGCAAACCGATGAAGATCAACACAGCCGGTTCCGTGCGAACCAACACGACCCGCCGCAAGAACGGTGCGGACAGTGCTGCTGCCGGAGACTTCGCCGCGCATATAAGCCCCTCGGGCGGCGCGCGCTCGCCGGCCGTGAGTGGGGCGACCCAGCTCGGCTCCGTCGAGGCATTGATTGCCTTGCAGGCGGGCGGCGGTTCCACGGACGGGCGTGCACGCGCCGAAATCGACCGGGCGGAGGACCTGCTGTCACGGCTCGATCAGATCCGCGTCGGCATCCTGACGGGAAACCTCTCTTCCGCGGTGCTGGAGTCCATTGTCGTGCGCCTAGATGCCCGGCGCCGTGAGGGGGTCGAACCACGACTCGCCGCCATCATCGACGAAATCGAGGTGCGCGCGAAGGTTGAGCTCGCGAAACTATCGATGATGCAGCAGGCATGAACGGTCGTGGGCGCCGTTATCCCGAAAAAAAGTTTCGCTAATTCAACTATTTGCCGATTTTCCGGGGAGTTGGATGCGTCACGATTTCGTCACGTAATGCTGCTTGCCGTCCAGAGAGCGGATGAATATATTCCGCGCCCAAAATACCCCTCGAATGGGGATATCGATTAGGGATCAGGGGAACGGAAAGAATGGCATCGAACATGCTCTCTCCAGACTACACGCCCAATGACGACGAAGACTTCATGAACCCGATCATGGAGGAGTTTTTCCGTCAGCGGCTTACCGAGTGGAAAAACGAACTTCTGCGTGAGTCCGGCCAGACGCTCCAGAACATGCAGTCGACGAACAATCAGGAAGCCGATATCGCGGACCGTGCTTCGCTGGAAAGCGAACGTTCCCTGGAACTGCGGACCCGCGACCGCGAGCGGAAGCTGATTTCCAAAATCGACGCGGCTCTCCGCCGGATCGAAACGGGCGAATACGGCTACTGCGAGGATACCGGGGAGCCGATTTCGGTGCGCCGGCTGATCGCCCGGCCGATCGCCACCCTGAGCATTGAGGCGCAGGAACGTCACGAGCGCATGGAGAAGACACACCGCGACGAATAGTCCGTCCCGGTTCAGCCGTTCATTCCGGCACCTTCACATATCTGAACGCCGCGCCGCGCGTCTGTTCACGCGTGTCCGAAACCTGATAGCCTTTTCGTCAAGCAGGCCCGCTTTGAAGGCCCGCAAGCTGCACGATGAAAATGTATCGGGGGAAATCATGCGCGCGATGGTCGTCAAGGAATGGGGCCAGCCCTTCACGCTTGAGGAAAGGCCCGACCCGCAACCGGGACCCGGCGAAGCCGTAATGAAGGTCCGCGCGGCAGGCGTCGGGCTGACCCTGGTGACCATGCGCACCGGCGTGTTCGGCGGCGAGGCCCCCCGGGTGATGGGCCATGAGCTTGGTGGCGACATCGTCGCGGTCGGCGAGGGGGTCACCAATGTCAGGCCCGGCGACCGCTGCGCGGTCTATTTCTATCTGAATTGCGGCTACTGCCGCTGGTGTCACGGCGGACGGGAGACCCTGTGCGAAAACCATGGCGGCTATGTCGGCGTGCATGTGGACGGCGGCTATGCCGACTATGTCTGCCTGCCGGCCGGTAACTTCCTGCCGATACCTGACGGACTTGATTACGAAGGCGCGGCCATGGCGGCCGATGCCGTCAATACGAACTGGCACTGCATGCGCGAACGCGCGCAGATTTCACCGCATGACGACGTGCTGTTGATCGGCGCCGCGGGCGGGGTCGGGGTGCACGGCATCCAGGTCGCGAAAGCCTTCGGCGCGCGGGTGATCGCGGCCGACATTTCCGACGAGAAGCTGGCATTCGCCAAACAATGGGGCGCGGACGAGGTCATCAACGTGCGCGAGGTCGACAGCATCGCCGAGGCCGCCAAGGCGCTGACCGGCGGCAAGGGCGTCGATGCGGCGGTCGACTATGTCGGCGCGCCGGAGACGTTCGGCGCTTGCATCGAGGCGCTGGGCACCGGCGGCCGGGCGGTCGTGATCGGTGCGAAGCCCGGCAACGTCGAGGTCAACCCGATCGACCTGCTGATCACCGAGAAAACGGTGACGGGCTCACGCCATTCGACACGCACCGAACTGATGGAAACCATGGACATCATGGCCAAGGGGCTGATCAAGCCGGCGGTCGGCAAGCGGGTGCATTTCACGCAGGTCGAGGAGCTGTTCGAGGACCTGCAGAACGAAACCCTGCTCGGTCGCGGCGCGCTGACCTATGACGACTAACGCAATAACAAGAATCGAACGGATACACGGAGGACGCACATGGTCGAATTTGCACTGACCAAGAAGCAGGAAGCGCTGCGCGACAAAGCGCGGAAGTTTGCCATCGAGGAAATGATCCCGGTTGCCGAAGAGGGGGATCGCGAACCGGATCCCGCCAAGTCGTTCAACTGGGAACTGATCCGCAAGGCCGACAAGCTGGGCCTGCGCACCCTGTCCGTGCCGAAGGAATACGGCGGCGGCGGCGCCGACGTGATGACGCTTTCGATGGTGGGCGAGAACATGGCCTACGGCGATCTCGGCGTCGCGGTGGCGTTCGACCAGACGTGGAAGATCATGACCATGATCAGCCACCTGACCACGGCGCGCCAGCGCAAGAAATGGCTGCCGCGCGTGATGGACGATCCCGAATGCCTGCTCGCGGCCGCGGCGACCGAGCCGCTGTCCGGCAGCGATTCGATCCTGCCCTACAACAAGCCCGATGGCGGCGTGCGGATGACCGCCAAGAAGAAGGGCGACAAGTGGATCCTCAACGGCGAGAAGCGCTACATCTCGAACGGCGGGCTCGCCAAGGTGATCTACGTGATGGCGCGCACCGACATGCGCAAGCCGCCGCTGAAAAGCATGACCGGCTTCCTGCTCACGTCGGACACGCCCGGCTACAACGTCACGGAAATCTGGGACAAGCTCGGCCAGCGCAACGTCGCGAACGGCACGATGGTGTTCGACAATGTGGAGATTCCCAACTCAGATGTGCTCGGCACGCCCGACGGCGCGCTCGGGGAACTCGGCGCGCTGCTGACCCGCTTCGGGTCGAACATCCAGGCCGGCTCCACGGTGCTCGGCGTGGCCCAGCGGGCCTACGACGTGACCCTCCAGTACGCGAAGCAGCGGGTGCAGGGCGGCAAGCCGATCTTTGAGCACCAGATCCAGGCCCAGCGGCTGGCGCGGATGCGCATGCTGATCGAATCGGCGCGCTTCTATCTCTGGTATTCCGGCTGGACGGCCAACCAGGGTGAACCGGATGCGGTCGCCGCGTCGCTGTGCAAGGTCAACGCGGCGGAAAACTCGGTGAAAGTCCTGATGGAGGCGTTCGAGCTCTGGGCGGCGACCGGCTACATGAAAAAGAACCCCATCGAGAAGCTGCTGCGCGACGGCCTGAGCTTCGTGCATTCCGACGGCACCAACGACGTGCTGCTGCTGAAGGCGTCGAACCTGCTGGGTGAGATCAAGCGCGGCGACCCGCGCTACTCGAAGCGGGTCGAAATGGCGGCCAAGGGCCGGTAGGTCCGAAACTGCAGGGAGACAGAAGAACATGTCCACACCTATCGTCACGCGCGAGGAGATGCTCGCCAACCATGTGTCGCGCGCCTCGGAGATGAAAGGCTCGCGGCTGGCATTCCTCGACCAGCGCATCCCGGCGCACGAACGCGAGAACATCAACATCATCGGCCTCAACGTGACCGAGAATGTCGACGACCCCGCCCTGGAGCCGCTGATCTCGGCCCCGGCGCATGGGTTCAGCATTGGATACATACGCGCCGAAAACGGCCGCGGGGCGGCCCTTCACATGCACGAGACCGAAGAGGTCTTTATCCCCATGCGCGGGCAGTGGGAAATCTACTGGATGAAGGGCGACGAAGAGGAATCGGTCACGCTCGACGTGGGCGATGTCGTCAACGTGCCGGTGGGAATCTATCGCGGCTTCCGCTGCGCGTGCGACGACCCCGATGCGCTGATGCTTGCCGTGGTCGGCGGACCGGATCCGGGCAAGCCCGGCTGGCATCCGTCGGTCATCGATGCGGCGCGCAAGACCGGCCTCGACGTCGACGACAAGGGGAACCTGATCGTCGGCGACTGAGGGCAGGCTGAGACACGAAAAAGGGGCCGGCTCCATCCTGGAACCGGCCCCTCAATCTTTCCGGACTACCTGTCCGGCCGGGCCTGCCTGGCCCTTTCTTCCGTTCTTCGGTTTGCTGCCTGCGCCGCCTAGAACGGGAAGATGATGTCGAGCACCTGCTGCCCGTACCTGGGCTGCTGGAGATCGGAAATCTGGCCGCGGCCGCCGTAGGAGATACGGGCCTCGGCGATCTGGTCGTAAGCGATCGTGTTGGTGGACGTGACGTCCTCGGGCCGGATCACGCCCGCGATCTGAAGCTGGCGTGCTTCGTAGTTCACGCGGAACTCCTGGCGGCCGTAGATCGCCATGTTGCCGTTCGGCAGCACCTGGGTGACCACGGCGGCGACGCGAAGGTTGATGTCCTCGTCGCGCGCGATGGTGCCGTTGCCGGTCGAGCCCGATGCGCTGTCGGCGTCGAGCAGGTTGCCCGGGTTGATGGACTGCGGAAGTACCCGGCCCAGGCTGGTCTCATAGCCCAGAAGGGCATTGAGCGAGGCATCCTCGGTGCCGGTGCGCGCCCGCGTCGTGGAGTTGTTGATCGTGGCCTCGTCGTCGAGATCGACCACGACGGTCAGGATGTCGCCGACGTTGGCGGCGCGCTGGTCCTTGAAGAAGGCGCGCGCGCCGGTCCGCCAGAGCGAGTTGGCGTTCCGCTCTACCGGCTGCGGCGCCGGCATCGGCATGGACACCGGCCGGTAGTCGGGACGGTTGACCGGGTTGTCGATCTGGGTGAGCGGCGGTTCCGCGCCGACCGTGGCCAGCCGGGAGAAGGCGTTGCAGCCCGTGAGGGACATCGCCAGCCCGACGAGGGCGATGGCGCGTACCTGCCCGCGCTTCGAGATATTAAGGGAAATCATTTCGTGGCTCCTTGATTGGCGGCGAGCTGCGGCAGGATCTGCACGGCAACGGTGTCCGGCCCGGTGACGCGGGCATCGATCACCAGCTTGGTCTGGCTGTTTCGCACCCGGATGATGTCGCCGGTGGTCCCGTTCTGCTGGGAGATGCCGGTGGCGCTGAGGCTCATATTGGCGGTCTTGTAGACCATGGTGACGACATGGCCTTTCGCGACGTCGAGCGGCTGGCGAAGGTCGGAGCGCCGGATCGGCGTGTCCTGGCGCAGCGCGCGGCGCGGTTCCATGTCGAGCACGTCGTCGACGCTGGTCACGATCGTGTCGCGAACGTTGCGGGCGCGAACGGGCATCCATTTGATGTCGTCGGCCGTGATGCTCTCGCCCGGACGCAGGATGGTGACGGGAACCGGCACCTCGATCATCGCGAACATGCGGCCCGTCACCGTGTGGCGGCGTGCGGCGGGGTCCCCGGCCGGCACCGCGATGACGGCATTGAAGCGCTCCGCAGCGGAGTCCAGCGACATGCTGAGGATCTCCACCGTCGCCGGCTTTTCGCTGGCGATGTGCAACATCAGGTTGGGATTGGACAGGGAGATATCGTAGTCGTCGCCGAAACCCCGGCGGGCCAGCTCGTCCGTGAGCGCGAAACGAACCGCTTCCGACGAGACGATCGTGCTGGCGCGTTCGACGACGGCGCGGTCGAGCCGCGTCGCCGGGCGCCAGTTCAGGCGGTAGCGGTAGGCCAGGCGGGCCAGCCATTCCGCGTCGAAGATCGCGCGGCGGCCCGGCTGGGGCGAGTAGGCGACGATCGTGTTTTCGTCGACACCTGCAACGCTCGAGACGGCGCCGTCGAAAAGGTCTCCCAGGCGGATGGCGTTGTCCGAGACCGTAATCTGGCGGCGCAGCGAGAGCTCGGGCGTCGGTTGTTCGGCGACCTGGGGGCCGCTGGCCGTGGTGCGTGCGGTGTCCGCGGAGGCGGGCAGGGAGCCCGCCGCCAGCGCCGTCAGGACGAGGGCGGCGGCGATGCTGGAGAACTTGTGGACGATGTCGTGGCTCATCGTGTTCTCCTATCGCATCCGGGTGATGGTGCTGAGCATCTCATCGGAGGTCTCGATGACCTTCGAGTTCATCTCATAGGCGCGCTGGGCGGTGATCAGGTTGGTGATCTCGCTCACCGTGTTGACGTTCGAGGTTTCAAGGAAACCCTGAAGCATCGTGCCGAGGCCTGTGGAGCCGGGGTTGCCCGTGGTGGCGGAGCCGGACGCGGTGGTCTCGAGGAACAGGTTGTCACCGACAGGGTTCAGGCCGGCGGGGTTGGCGAAGTTGGCCAGCTGAAGCTGACCGACATTCTGCTCGGCGACCTGTCCGGCCACCTGGGCCAGGACCTGGCCGCTGGAGTTCACCGTGATCTGCTGGGTGTTGGCCGGAACCGTGATCGCGGGCTCCACGGTGTAGCCGTCGACCGTCACGAGCTGCCCGGTCGGGCTCAGCTGGAACGAACCGGCCCGGGTGTAGGCCGTCTCGCCGCTGGGCAGGGCGATCTGGAAGAAGCCGCTGCCGCTGATCGCGAGGTCGAGCGGGTTCTCGGTGGACTGCAGGTTGCCCTGCTCGTTGATCGTGTAGACCGAGGCGGTTTTGACGCCGAGGCCGATCTGCACGCCGGCCGGCACGACCGTACCGCTGTCGGACGAGGTGGCGCCCACGCGGCGCTGGCTCTGGTACAGCAGGTCCTGGAACTCCGCGCGCTGGCGCTTGAACCCGGTCGTGTTCATGTTGGCGATGTTGTTCGAGATAACCTCGACGTTGAGCTGCTGTGCCAACATGCCCGTGGCTGCGATGCTGAGAGATCTCATGTCAAATACTCCTCAACTCACACGATGCGTGTGAGGATATCGATCGCCTGTTCCTGGCGATCCTCGTCGGATGTGATGAGCTGGTTCGCGGCCTGGTAGCTGCGGAGCAGGTCGATCATGCGGGTCATTTCGGCGATGGCCAGAACGTTCGAGCCTTCCAGCATGCCCTGAACGACCTCGGTATCCGCGGCCTCGAAGGGAATCTGGTCGGTGCGCAGCAGGCTGCTTCCAAGAAGCTCCATGTCCTGCTGGTCGGCAAAGGTGACGATGCGAAGCCGGCCCACCTCACCGTTCTCGGTGCGAACGACACCGTCACGGCTGATTTCGATGGAAGCTTCGTCGGGACTGATGACAATGGGGTTGTCGCGCTCGTCGAGGACGGCGGCCCCGCCGCTCGTGACCAGGCGGCCGCTTTCGTCGAGACGGAAGGAGCCGTTGCGCGTGTAAAGGAATTCTCCGGCGTTTTCGACGACGAAGTAGCCTTCACCCTGCAGGCCCAGGTCCAGACGGTTGCCGGTGGCGTTGAGCGGCCCGGCCGACGTGTTCCGCAGGGTGCCGCGATCTTCCACATAGGCGATCTCGGTGCCTTCCTGGTCCACCTCGACGAGGAATTCCGCGAACATCGGCTGGCTGCTCTGGAAGCCATTGGTCGACATGTTGGCGATATTGTTGGCCGTCACGTCGAGCTGGTTACGCAATGCCAGCTGATACGAGAGGGCGACTTCCGCTGTGGTCGTCATTTTTCATTCCTGGTGCGAATCATCGGCAGCACCGGTGCATGCGCTATGCCAGTTCGAAAAATGCCGGTTTTCCGGGATATCGGCGAAAACGCGCGCGGCGGAGCGGCAGTTTCGGCCGGGATTCGAGGTCCGAGTGGGCAATCCCTGCCGGGTCTCAACCGAATGTTAACCAGAACGGCACTAGATTTTCCGCCACACACGCCGCGCATCCATGCGTGGCCCCATGTCTGGAAAGCGGAATTGCATGGCCGACGAAAACGAAGACATCGAAGAGACAGAGGGCGAGGACGTCGACCTCGGCGAGGATTTCGAGGATGAGGGCGGCGGACGCAAGTCCAAGAAGAAGCTGATCCTGATCGCGGTACCTGTCCTTCTGCTCGTTGTGGGCGGGGGCCTGTTCGCGTCGGGCATGCTCGATTCCCTGCTCGGGAAAAAGAAGGATGCGGAAACTGCCGAGGCGGAAGTCGCCGAGGCGAAGGAGCCGGCCGTCTACTACGAGCTGCCGCAGATGCTGGTGAATCTGAACAGTCCGGGCCGCCGGTCGAACTTCCTGAAGATCATCGTGTCTCTGGAAATGGCCGAGGCGAAGGACGTCGAGAAGCTGGAAGCGGCCATGCCGCGCATCATCGACAACTTCCAGGTCTACCTGCGCGAACTGCGCGTGGAGGATCTTCGGGGTTCGGCGGGCATCTACCGGTTGCGCGAGGAACTTCTGTTCCGCGTGAACGCCGCTGTCCGCCCGGCACGCGTTACCGACGTGCTGTTCAAGGAAATGCTGGTCCAATAGTTACACAAAGGCACGCAACGTGAGCCTGGAAACCGAAGTCGAAGACGAAAACGCAGCGGACGGCGCCGAGGATATGAGTGCCGACCTTGCGAGCATCGCCGGTGGCGATGACGAAGATACGGACGGAGAAGGCGGCAATCGCGTCCTGGATCAGGACGAGATCGACAGCCTTCTCGGGTTCGACGGCTATGAAGGACAGGAGGGCGACGACGGCATCTCGGTCCTGATCAACTCGGCGCTCGTGAATTATGAGCGCCTGCCGATGCTGGAGGTCGTGTACGACCGCCTTGTCCGGTTGATGACGACCAGCCTGCGCAACTTCACGTCGGACAATGTCGAGGTCTCGATCGACTCCATCCAGTCGATCCGCTTCGGCGATTACCTGAACTCGATCCCGCTGCCCGCCATGCTCGGCGTGTTCCGCGCCGAGGAATGGGATAACTACGGCCTGCTGACGGTCGACAGTTCGCTGATCTACTCGATCGTCGACGTGCTTCTCGGCGGCCGCCGCGGCACCGCGGCCATGCGGATCGAGGGCCGGCCCTACACCACCATCGAGCGCAACCTCGTCGAACGCATGATCAACGTCGTGCTCGTTGACCTGTCGGCAGCGTTCGATCCGCTGTCACCGGTCAACTTCCGGCTCGACCGCCTGGAGACCAACCCCCGCTTCGCGACCATCGGCCGCCCGGCCAACGCCGGCATCATCACCCGGCTGCGGATCGAGATGGAGGATCGCGGCGGCAAGCTCGAACTCATGCTGCCCTACGCCACGCTGGAACCGGTTCGCGACCTGCTGCTGCAGATGTTCATGGGCGAGAAATTCGGCCGTGACTCGATCTGGGAAAACCATCTCGCCTCCGAGCTCTGGGAGACCGACGTCCCGCTGCGCGCCGTGCTCGACGAGCAGACCATGTCGCTCAACGAAGTGCTCAATCTCCAGAAAGGCCAGTTCGTGCCGCTCAATGCCGCGCCGGACGCCAACATCAAGCTCTACTGCGGCGAAGTGCCGATGTTCACGGGCCGGATTGGCCGCAAGGGGAACGTCGTCGCCGTGCAGGTCGAAGACAAGCTGGCCGTGACCGAGGAAATCGAATGACCGTTGCGATTGCACTTGATCTTTTCGTTGCCGCGTTGCTCGTGGCGACCATCGTCTACGCGATCCTGCTCAACCGGAAACTGGCGCGCCTGCGCGCGGACCGGAGCGCGTTCGAGAAGCTGCTCAAGGATTTTTCCCTCGCCACCGAGCGCGCGGAGAACGGCGTCGCGCTGCTTCAGCGCACGGCCGCGACGAGCGCGGCGGAACTCGATTCCAAACGCGACGGAGCGGTGGCGCTGCGCGACGACCTGGAGTTTCTGGTTGCGCGTGCCGAAGAGCAGGCCGACCGGCTCGACGGGCTGATTTCGCGCGGCCGTGACAAGGAAATGCCGCGTGCGCCCGTGTCCAGCATGTTCGACCGCCTGCGCGAAAGCGAAGCGGCGAAACCGTCGGCGCCGGTCGAGGACGATCCGGTCTTCGCGCCCGATGACGGCGACGACCGGCCTGACGGCGTCACACCTGCCTGGCTTGAGGCCGCACGGCGCGTCGCAGGCGCCGATACGGTGCTGCGTTAATGGCCGATACATCCTCCAGGTTCATGCGCAGCCTTCGGCTGCTTCCGGTTCTGGTGATCGCGTCGGTCCTGTTGCTGACCGTACGCATCGGTGAGCTGACGACGGGCGTCGAGATCGGCGGCACGACCGTGGCCATCGCCGAGACGGAAGAGAAGGCGGCCGGGACGACGTCCGCGGAGAAGGCCTCGAGCGATACCCCGGCTTCCGGCACCACGCACGACGATCCGCCGAAGGATCCCGAAGACGATTTCGAGATCATCACCCACTTCACCGAGGAAGAGCTGGTAATCCTTCAGGACCTGGCGAAGCGGCGCGATGCGCTGGGGGCGCGCGAGCAGGAAATCGAGGACCGGGGCCGGTTGCTCGACGCAGCCCAGGCGCGTCTCGAGACCCAGATCGCGGAACTGCAGGAAATTCGCACAAGCATCGAATCGCTGGTCCGCGAATACGACGAGCAGGAGCAGGCCGAGCTCGAGAGCGTGGTGAAAATCTACGAAACGATGAAGCCGAAGGATGCCGCGCGCATTCTGGGCGAGCTTGAGATGTCGACCCTGCTGGGGATCATGGAACGCATGAAGGAGCGCAAGACCGCCCCCATTCTTGCCGCGATGGAACCCAAGCGCGCCCGCGCGGTGACCGCTGAAATGGCGCGCAAGCGGACCGTCGAACTCGGCGCGCCGCGCGGCGCCGGCGGCTGACCCGGCGCACGCGGACCCAGGCCGCATGATTTCCCTTCCCCCATCCAGTGTCGGCGCTGCCGCGTCGAACCCCGGCCGCAAGGGCTCGGGCGCGGGCGGGGTGATGGCGATGCTGTCCATCTTCCTGTTATTGCTGGCGTTTTTCCTGATGCTGAATTCGCTCGCACGTTTCGAGACGACGCGAACGCGCGCCGTTCTGGGCAGCCTCAACGCGACCTTCAATATCGGAAACCCCAGCGGGCGCGAGCATGAATTCGGCTCCTTCGTGGGGCGGGTCGGGGCGGCAACCACACTGCACACCGAAGCCGGCACCCTTCTTCGGACCATGTTCGGGATCGACCGCTACGAGCTCATTCGCGTCGGCAATGTCATCGTGATCGACCTGGAATCGAGCGCGGTCTTCGCGGGCCGGAGCGCCAGCGCATCGCCGAGCTTCGTGGTGTTCGCCTCGCGCCTGTCCGACGCGGTGATTCCGCCGCCCCCGGGTGTCGATATCCTGACCGAAGTCTCGATCCACCGGGGCGAGGAGCCCCTCGGCGCGACCGACCAGAAATTGCTGGACCTGAGCGCCCAGCGCGCCGGCTCCGTCGTGCGTGCATTCGAGCGAACGGGCTTCGAGGCGGAGCAGCTGACCGCCGGGATCGCCGCCGGCGATCCGCGCCGCGTCCGGATCGAGTTTCGCGTCCTCGATACGCCCTTCGCACCGCTGAAGGTGGCCCAATGAGCGGCGCGACGACGATCGTCGGCCGTCCCGTTTCGGCCGGTCGCCGCGATGACGGCGGGAAGGGGCCCCAGTGGCTGATTACCTTCGCCGATCTGGCGGCGGTGCTTGTGGCGTTCTTCGTCCTCATGTTCGCGATGTCCGAGGTCGATACCGATCGCTGGAACGGCGCCGTCGACGCGCTCGACCGGCAGTTCGATTTGAGCCGCGAGGCCGACCAGGCCCGCCCGCTGGCGCAGGCGAACATCACCCAGCTTCTCGCCGATGACGGGCTGGAACTCGGGTATTTGCGTCGTGTGCTCGCGGGCCACATCGCCGACCAGCCGGTTCTTGAAGGCGCGACGCTCCGGGAATCCGAAGACTCGCTCATCGTGACCTTGCCCGCCGCGCTTGTCTTTGCGAGCGGCGGCGCGCGCGTGAGCGCCAGGGGCCGTGAATCGATTTTCGTGCTCGCGGGCGCGCTGGGCCGGATCGAAAACGATATCGAGGTCATCGGGCACGCCGATCCGCGGCTGATCGAGGACGGGAACTACGACACCAACTGGGAACTGTCGCTGGCGCGTGCCGCGTCGGTGGCCCGCGCCCTGAGCGCGGACGGGGTTTCGCGGCCCATCCGGGTCGTCGGCGCCGGCGCGAGCCGCTTCTTCGAGATCGATCCCGAGCTTCCCCGTGAGCGCCGGCTGGAGCTGGCGCGCCGGGTGGATATCGTCGTGCGCGACCGGTTCGGGGGTTTGCGATGATCGCCCGCGTCGCCCTGATCTTGGCGGCCCTCGGGATTTCGCTGCTTCCGCTTGGCGCGCAGGCGGCGGACAAGCTGACCGTGCGGGCGGGGCAGCATGACGGCTTCGGCCGGATCGTGATCGATCCCCCGCGCCGGCTTTCCTACGACGCCGAAGTCGATGGCGGCCGTCTGACGATCCGCTTCGAGGATGCTGTCGACGCGGACGTGTCGCGTATCGCTCGTGTGATCGGCAAGCATGTGCGCTCGGCGCGGGTCGAGGACGGCAACCGGATCGTGGCCGACCTCATGGGTCCGCACACGGCGCGGGACTTCATCAACGAGGGATCGATTGTCATCGACTTGCGCCCGGCGGGTTCCGGCGGCGCCCGGGAATTGTCCGTCAACACGCGTTTCGGCAGTCATCCGACCTACACCCGGATGGTGTTCGACTGGCCGGGCCGCGTTCAGTATCGCCTGCGCGAAGGCGGCGACGGCGCGGTTTCCGTCCGGTTCGACCGGGCGGCCCAGGTGAATATCGACGCCGGCGCAATTCGCCGCGCACGCGGTTTCGAATCCGCCGGCGCGCGCATCGAAGACGGCGCAACCCTCGTCGACCTGAAGGTCGGCGGACGCGTCCGGCATTTTCGCGATGGTTTCAAGGTGGTCGTCGATGTGTTCGACGCCGGGCCGCGCGACAAGCCCGCGCCGAAACGGGAAACGGCGAAGGTCGCGCCGAAAGCGCCGGACGTTCCCGCCCCGGCGCCTGCCGCGAAACCCGAGCCGAAACAGGTCGCCGACGCGACACCGGAACCGGCCGCCCGGGCCGTGAAATCCGGTGCCCCCGTTTCGCTCGCGGCGCCGCTCGAGGATATGTCGGCAACGGCACAGCCGGCCGTGGCCGCACCGGTCGAAGCGGATGGGTCTTTCACTGCGGAAGGTCCGGTCAACCTGCTGCCCCCGGTTCTCGAACCCGCCCTCGCCAATCCCGACGCATTGCCGTCGGGTGTGGCCGACCTCGACGTGGAAATCATCTCCGAAATCGACGGCGCGTTGCTGCGGTTCCCGTTCATCGAGAAAACGGGCGCGGCGATTTTCCGCCGTGGCGGCAGCCTCTGGATCGTGTTCGACAAGCTGGCGCGCATCGACACGGCGGCCATCCAGGCGGCCGCGGGCGCGTTCGTGCGCGATATCGAGCAGGTGCCGCACGAATCCGCGATTGTCCTGCGGCTGACGACTATCCCCGGCTACAACGCCCTCTCCGTACGTGAGAACAATCGCTGGGAAGTCGTCCTCGCACCGCAACTGCTGAAGCCCGAGGATGCCCTCGGTGTCACGACGAGCGTCGGCAGCGTGCCCACTGTCACGATCGGCCCGACCCTGCCGGCACCGCCGCTGCGGGTCGTCGATCCGGAGGTGGGTGACGAAATCCGCGTGATTCCGGTCTATGCGTCCGGCGACGGGGTGGCGCAGCGTTTCCTGTATCCGGATTTCCGGCTGCTGGCCTCGATCCAGGGCGTTGCCATGATCCCTCTGTCGGACCGCATCGAGGTGCGGTCGAGCGAGGACCGGGTAATCGTCTCTGCGTCGGGCGGCCTGCGGCTGACCGATGCGTCGGCGCGCAATCGCGTGCTCGCATCCGGCGGCGCCGACGAGCTCGAGCGGATGTACCGCTTCGTCGAGTGGCGTCATGCCGAACTGGGCGACTACGATCCGGCGCACCGCGAACTTCTCGCCCAGCTCGAGACCATGCAGCCCGAAATGCAGAATGTCGGGCGAATCGAGCTCGCGCGCTTCTATCTCTCGCACGGGCTGGCGGATCGCGCGCTCGGGCTTCTCGAAGTTGTCGCGGCGCGCCAGCCTGAAATCGAGCGCGTGCCCAGCTTCAAGGCGTTGCGCGGGGCGTCGCGGTTCCTGATGGGGAACACGGACGGGGCGGAGCGCGACCTGTTCGATCGTGAGCTCGATGCCGAGCCGGAAATCGATCTCTGGCGCGCGGCCGTTCGCGGTGCCCAGGGTGAGGTCGTCGCCTCCTCCTTCGAGCTGCAGACGGCGGAGCGTTTCGTCCAGGACTATCCCGATGCGTTGCGCATCCACTTCGCATTCCTCGGGGCCGAAATCGCCATGTCCGCCGGAGACCCGGTCGCCGCCGAGTTCTGGCTGGAGGTCATCGGCGACGCCGAGCTGACCCCGTCGGAGCGCGACCGCCGGCGCGTCTTCACGGCGGATATCGCCGCGCGCAACGGCGAGATCGACACCGCCATCTCGCTCTACGACCGCACCATCAACGGCCGCGACCGCCTGAGCCGTGCGCTGGCGACCATGGCGAAGACCGATCTCCTGCTGATCGAGGAGGACATCACGCCGTCCGAGGCAGTCGATGAGCTCGATCGCCTGCGCTACGTCTGGCGCGGCGACGGGCTGGAGTTCAAAATTCTGCGCCGCCTCGGCGAACTGGAGATCGCGGCGGGCCGCTATCGCGACGGGCTGCGCACCCTGAAGCGCGCGGCCTCGAACTTCCCCGAACACCCCGCCGCGCCGCTGATGGCGGACGACATGCGCATGGTGTTCGAGCGGCTCTACCTCGATGGCGAGGCCGACGAAATGGAGCCGATCAGCGCGATCGCGCTTTTCAACGAGTTCCGCGAACTCGCCCCGGCCGGCGATGCCGGAGACGCCATGATCCGCCGTCTCGCCGACCGCCTCGTCGCGGTGGATCTGCTGGCCCAGGCCGCCGAACTTCTGGACCACCAGGTGAATTTCCGTCTCGAAGGAAACGAAAAGGCCGGCGTCGGCGCCCGCCTGGCCATGGTCCACCTGCTCGACCGCAAACCGCAGCAGGCGCTCGACGCGCTGAACGCGAGCGTGGCGACCGGGCTCGAGCCCGGGGTCGAGCGCGAGCGTGCGATCGCGCGTGCGCGGGCACAGACCATGTTGGGCGCTTTTGATCCCGCGCTCGCGGCCCTTGTCGGGTACGACGGGGAAGAGATCGACGTCTTGCGCGCGGAGATTTTCTGGAAGGCGCAACGCTGGCGCAACGCCGCCAACGTGTTTGCGGAACTGGCCGGCCCGGTGCCGGGCGCGGATGCGGAGATCGATGAGCAGCGCAGCCGCTACATCCTGAACAGCGCCGTGGCGCTCGCGCTCGGCGGGGAGACCAACCGCCTCTCCAACCTGGGCGTCGCGTTCGGGCCCGCGATGGACAAGACCCCGTACGCGGCCGACTTCCGGGCGATCACCTCGGTGGATACGGCGCCGCGCGACTTCGCCGAAGTCCTCCAGCGCGTTGCCGCGGTGGACGAGTTCGAGGCCTTCATGGACAGCTACCGTGCCCGGCTGAGCGGCGCGGAGACGGAAGCTCCCGCGAAATCCTAGGCGCCGCCGCCATTGGCGGGGCCTTCCCTTTTCCAGCGTCATGGCGAGGAACCGTCGGTGACGACGCCATCCAGGGGCCGGCGCGTCCGTTCCGGATTGCGTCGCTTTGCTCGCAATGACGGCAGTCGGGTCGGGTGCACAGGGGTTGCGATATCCCCGGTCGTCGTCCCTGCACCCGCCCTCGCGCTTTGGCGCGTACAAACGGCAGGGACCCATCAGCGCCGATGCCCGCCCGGGCAACAGCCTGAGTCAATGGACCCCGGCCTTCGCCGGGGTGACGAGGTGAGTGGGACTTCTTCTGTTCCGCGTCATTGCGAGGAGCAGCGCGACGACGCAATCCAGAGCCGACACGTCCGCTCTGGATTGCTTCGCTTTGCTCGCAATGACGACTTGAAGGTCGACTTTATCCCAACGTCATGGCCGGATTTATTCCGGCCATCCACCTGCCTTCGCCGAAGCGAAGCCGCATCGGCTTCGCGCAGGCAGGCGTCGGCGGGTCACGCTTCGATTTACAGTGAGTCGAGGGACGTGGATGCCCGCAACAAGTGCGGGCATGACGCTTGTGGGCGTCGTCAG
Source organism: Alphaproteobacteria bacterium (assembly GCA_965222215.1). Classification (GTDB taxonomy): domain Bacteria; phylum Pseudomonadota; class Alphaproteobacteria; order UBA6615; family UBA6615; genus JABJAG01. The sequence continues at coordinate 1,142,580 of OZ244931.1, forward strand.
CCGAAGCTTTGGACGAGGCTGCCCGCGACCAGGTACCAGCCGTCGACCAGCACGAAGAAGATCAGCTTGAAGGGCAGGGAGATCATGATCGGGGGCAGCATCATCATGCCCATCGACATGAGCACCGAGGCGACCACCATGTCGATGATGATGAACGGCACGAACAGCAGGAAGCCGATCTCGAACGCGCGCCTCAGTTCGGAAATCATGAAGGCGGGGATCAGCGCGCGCAGCGGCGTGTCGTCGGGCGTCTCGACGGCCTCGATCTCGGCCATGTCGAGGAACAGCCGCAGGTCCTGCTCGCGCACATGCTTCAGCATGAATTCGCGAACCGGCACCATGGTGCGCTCGAAGGCCTCGGCCTGGTCGATCTCCTCGGCGATCAGGGGCGCGATGCCCTGGTCGTAGGCCTGCTCCAGGGTGGGCGCCATGACGAACGCGGTCAGGAACAGGGCCAGCGAGACCAGCACGGTGTTTGGCGGGGTCTGCTGGGTGCCGATGGCCGAGCGCAGGAAGGCCAGCACCACCACGATCCGGGTGAAGCTGGTGACCATCACGATGATCGACGGCGCCAGCGAGAGGATCGTCAGCAGCGCGATGAACTGGACGGCGCGCCCGGTCGTCGAGCTGCCGTCGCCGAAATCGATGTTCAGTTCCTGTGCGGACGCCGCGCCGGAAAACAGCGCGAACCCGGCGAAGGTTGCCGCGAGAAGGGCCAGGGCGCGGGTCATGTGTCGGTCCCGTCCGACCGGGCCGACAGTTCCTGGCCAAACCCGGCGCCGCCCGAACGACCGCCGGCGATCCCGGTTTCGATCACCGTCTCGTTGTTCGGGGCGAGCAGGATCAGGTGCTCGACATCGTCCCGGCGCACCAGGATGAGCCGGCGCTTCGCGTCCACATGGGCGGCCTCGACGACCGAGAGCCGGCCCTTGCCGCCGCCCAGCGTCACCCGGCCGTTGCCGTACTTGCGCAGCAGCCAGGCCAGCGCGGCAATCAGCCCGATGACGACGATCAGCGCGAGGACAAAACGGAATCCGGAAACGATATCCATGGGACGTACCTGAAACGGGGAGCGGGCCTGATAAAAAGAGGCGGGAGCGGCCTACTGGTCCTTGTCGCCTGAGGCGACCGGCTCGTCCGTCGGCATCGACAGCGCGGCCGTGTGCCGGGTGCGGGTGCCCGCGTTTTCGGTCTTTGAGAGCTGCTGCGCGATCTCGTTCTGCTCCGCCTCGATCTCGGCGCGCGTGTCGTTCAGCTTCTGCAGCAGCGATTCCAGTTGCTGGCGAACCTGCGGCACCTCGGCCTTGGGCAGCGAGACGGCCGCCTTGCAGGTCTCCGCGACGCGCAGGTTGAATGCTTCCATATCCACCTCCTCGCCCTCGCGCATCGCGCTGCGGATGTCGTCAAGGGTGGCGGTGGCGCTGTCCAGGTCCTCGCGGACCGCTTCGAGTGTCGGCATGGTTCTATCCTTCCGATAGGGGCAGTGAGGGTGATGGGGGTGGCGGCGGGGACGGGTGTGCCGCGGCGTCGGCCGCGTGCCCGGTATTAGCCGTATCCGCCGCATCCGCCGCGCCGTTGGCGCGGTAAACGTAGGTGAGGATTTCCGCCACGGCGGCGAGTGCGTGCAGCGGCACTTCGGATTCGACCTCGATGGCGTCGAGCACCTCGACGAGGTCGGCGTCCTCGCGGACCTTCACGCCCGCCGCGAAGGCGAGCTCGAGGATCTGGTCGGCCAGCGCGCCCTGGCCCTTGGCGACAATGCGCGCGGGCGCGGACACGTCACGATCCGGCGCACCCGTCAGGGCGACCGCGATGTTGCGCGTCTTCGCATCGGTTTGCGCGTCGGTCTTGGGCTGTGTCCGGGTGTCGGTCACGCGAGCTTCTCTTGGCGTCAACAGGCGGCCTTCTGCCGCACACCGGGAGTGTCCGCGATTATGCTTAAGGCATAGTTAAGGCGGCCGAAGCCGCCCTAACATTCTGATCTCTGTCTCCGGGCCGAAGCCCGCCCGCTAGCTCCAGTTCGGCTGCGGGTTTGCCCGTGCGAAGTCGTCCGGGTTCACGCCCAGCAGGCCGGCGGAGTTGAGGCCGCAGATGGCTTCCTTGTCGCCCTTGGACAGGGAGTCGATGCCCATCACATGCTCGGTCGGGTCGTAGTCGGCCATGTCGAACGGGTAGTCGGTGCCGAGCACGATCCTGTCCGAGCCGTACTTCTGCACCAGGAACTCGAGCTGGTCGTTGGCGAAGACCACCGTGTCGAAATACATGTTCTTCAGGTAGCTCGTCGGCGGCTGGTCGATGTGCAGGCAGCAGTCCTCGCGCTGGCCCCAGGCGTGGTCCATGCGCGCGGCGTAGGCCGCGACGAACGCGCCGCCGTGCACCACCACGAACTTCAGGCCCGGATAGCGCGCCATCACGCCGTCGAAGATCAGGTAGTGGATCGCGACGGTGGTATCGAGCGGGTTGCCGATGATGTTAGTCAGGTAGTGGGCGCCGAACCGCTCCGACGCGAAGGACGTCGGGTGCAGCAGGATCGGGATGCCCATCTCCTCGCACTTGGCCCAGAACGGCTCCAGCCGCTCGGCGGACAGCTCGTCCTTGCCGATCTGCGCGCCGATCTGGATGCCCCGGAAGCCGAGCTCGCTGGTGATCCGGTCGAGCTCCTTCAGCGCCATGTCGGTGTTCTGCAGCGGCACGGTGCCGAGGCCGAGCAGGCGGTCGGGCGCTTCCGAGACCGCGCGGGCGATGTTGTTGTTGACCTTCTCGGCCGTCTCCTGGCCGAGCGCATCGGGCGCGTCATAGTGCATCTGCGGCGGCTGCGGCGAGATCGCCATGACGTCCACGCACATCCTGTCCATGTCCTCCAGGCGCTTGGTCACGCCGACCAGCTCCTCGTGGCGGTCCGCGTTCTGCTTCTTGTTGAGCTCGCGGGTCAGCGGGCTGGCGTATTTCACCGCGTCCAGCGACATGGCGGGCACGTGCTTGCGCACCTCCTCGTCAACGCCTTCGGTCATGATGTGGCCGTGGATATCGAGCACCAGCGTGTCGGGGCGCTTGAAGTGGTCGGGGTGTTCGCGGCCGGCGCTGGGGCCGTAGGGACGGATATTCTCGACGTTGCCGGGCATGGCGCGTTCCTCTTGGTTTTTACTATTGGAAAAACGAACCGGGTGTTTCCCAAACGGCGCGCGCGCCGTCAAGGCGGCGGTGAGAGAATCAGGGGTGCGGGGCCTCCGGCGGGGATGGTCGGTCCCGGAAGTGTCCTTTTGTCCGTCATTGCGAGGAGCCGTGCGACGAAGCAATCCAGAGCGGGCGTGTCGGCTCTGGATTGCTTCGCTGCGTTCGCAATGACGGCTCTTTGTCAGGCCCGGCACGCCTCGCACTGGCCGCGCAGCTCGATGACGGTGCTGTGGGCCTCGAAGCCTTCGCCCTTCGCCCAGCCCTGCAGGCGTTTCACGACATCCTGCTGGGCGAATTCCGCGACGTTGCCGCAGTCCTCGCAGATGGCGAAGGCCACCGTGCCGTGGTCCTGGTCGGCGGGGTGGTCGCAGGAGATGAAGGCGTTGAGGCTCTCGATCCGGTGGACGAGGCCGTGGGCGACCAGCTTGTCCAGCGCCCGGTAGACCTGCAGCGGTGCGCGGAAGCCGTCGTCGCGCAGCCGGTCGAGGATGGTGTAGGCGCTCAGCGGCCCGTCGGCGGCGTCCAGCGCGTCGAACACGAGGCGCTGGTTGCGGGTGAGTTTCGGTGTGGCGGGGTGATCGCTCATTCCGATGCTCCCTCGGTCGCCGGTCGCCGGCGCAGCGCCGTCACGGGCGCGAGCGCGAGGACAAAGAGCGCCGATGCCGCGACCACGATCGACGGGCCGGACGGCGTATCCCATTCCAGCGAGCCGAACAGGCCGGCGACCACCGCCGTGACCCCCGCCAGCGCGGCGATCACCGCCATCGCTTCCGGGCCCCGGGCGAACCGCCGCGCCGTCGCCGCCGGGATGATCAGCAGCGCGGTGATGAGCAGCACGCCGACGATCTTCATCGACAGCGCGATGACCGTCGCCATCAGCAGCATGAACACGACGTTCGCCACGTCCGGGCGCTGATTCTCGGCCTCGGCGAGTTCGTAGTTCACGGTCGCGGCGAACAGCGGCCGCCAGATCCGGACCATGACCGCGAGGACGAGTGCGCCGCCGGCATACACCAGCGCGATGTCGCTGACCGAGACGGCCAGGATGTCGCCGAAAAGGAAGCCCATCAGGTCGATGCGCACGTTCGACATCAGGGCCAGCGCGACGAGGCCGATGGCCAGCGAGGCGTGGGACAGCAGCCCGAGCAGCGAATCCGATGACAGGCCCGCGCGCCGCTGCAGGGTGAGCAGCGCCACCGCGACGCCTGCGCAGACCACGAAGACGGCGACGGTGATGTTGACCTGCAGCGCGAAGGCGATCGCCACGCCGAGCAGCGCCGAGTGGGACAGGGTGTCGCCGAAATAGGCCAGCCGCCGCCACACGATGAAGCAGCCGAGCGGCCCGGCGACCAGCGCCACGCCGATCCCGGCGACCATCGCGCGGACGAAGAAATCATCCAGCATGGTCGTGCCCCGTCACCGTGCCGTCGGCGTGCCGCACGGTGCCGTCCGGCAAATGCGTGTGGTCGTGGGCGTGCTCGTAGACGGCCAGCGCCGCGGCGGCGCGCGCCCCGAAGAGTTGCCGGTACTCCGCGCTTTCCGCGACGGCCCGCGGCGTGCCCTGGCAGCAGATATGCCCGTCGAGGCAGACCACGCTGTCGGTCGACGCCATCACCACGTGCAGGTCGTGGGAGATCATCAGGATGCCGCAGTCCAGCGTGTCGCGGATGTCCGAGATCAGCTCGTAGAGCGCGAGCTCGCCGGCGAAGTCGACGCCCTGGACCGGCTCGTCGAGGACCAGCAGGTCCGGCTGCCGCGCGATGGCGCGGGCGAGCAGCGTGCGCTGGAACTCGCCGCCGGACAGGTGCCGGACTTCGGCGTTCGCCAGGTGCGCGATCCCGACCCGGTCGAGCGCCGCGGCGATGTCCGCCTTGCCCAGCCGGTTGGTCAGGGTCATGAACCGCGCGACGCTCAGCGGCAGGGTCCAGTCGATCGACAGGGATTGCGGGACGTAGCCGACGGTCAGCCCGCCGGCGCGGTTCGCCGAACCTTCGTCGGGCGGCATCAGGCCCAGCGCGATCTTCGCCGTGGTCGACTTGCCGCCGCCGTTCGGGCCGATCAAGGTGACGATCTCGCCCCGGCGCACGGCCAGGTCGACCCCGCGCACCAGCCAGCGCGCGTCGCGGCGGATGCCGGCGTTTTCGAGGGTGACGAGGGGGGCTGTTCGGGTGTCGAGCATGGGAAGGGTGGGAGGAATTGCAGGGGCCGTGGGTGGGTTATTGACTCATGTTATACCATTACGCAATGTATGTAATAACATTACATTTCGTTTCCCGGAGCCTCCGATGAAATTCTCCCGCGCTTTCCTTGCCCTGGCCGTATCCGCCCTGCCGTTCCAGGCGATGGCCGACGACGCGCCCGTCGTCGTGACCTCGATCAAGCCGGTGCATTCGCTCGTCTCCGGCGTGATGAAAGGCGTCGGGGAGCCCGAACTCCTGATCGAGGGGTACGAATCGCCGCACACCTACAGCCTGCGGCCATCGGAGGCGAAGGCGCTGCAGGCGGCGGACGTGGTGTTCATCATCGACGAGAGCCTCGAGATCTTCCTCGAAAAGCCGCTCGAGAGCCTCGCCGGCGACGCGCGGGTCGTCGCGCTTCTGGAAGCGCCCGGCGTCGAACGTCTCGCGTTTCGCGAAGGCGGGACGTTCGGGACCCATGGGCACGACGATCACGATGACCACGGCGACCACGGGCATGAGGACGAGCACGCCCACGAGGACGATCACGACGACCACGGGCACAAGGACGAGCATGCTCACAAGGACGATCACGACGATCACAAGGATGAGCACGCGCACAAGGACGATCATGACGATCACGCCGGCCACGACGAGCACGGCGAATTCGACCCGCACGCCTGGCTCGACCCGCGCAATGCCGGTGCGATGGTGCGCGCGATCGCAGCTGCGCTGGCGGAGGCCGACCCGGCACATGCCGCGCGGTATCGCGAGAATGCCGGGGACGTCCTGGCGCGGCTCGATATCCTGGACGGGGAGCTCGCCGCGGAACTCGGCGCCGTGAAAGGTCGGCCGTTCGTCGCCTTCCACGATGCCTACCAGTACATCGAGCGCCGCTACAGCCTGAACGCGGTCGGCTCGATCACGGTCAGTCCGGAGGTGGTCCCCGGCGCCCAGCGGGTGGCGGAAATCCGTGCCAAGCTCAAGGAGGTCGGCGCCGGCTGTGTGTTTTCCGAACCGCAGTTCGCGTCGAACCTTGTCGGCGTGGTCACGGAAGGCACGTCGGTGAACGGCGGTGTCCTGGACCCGCTCGGGTCAGCCGTACCGGCCGGCCCGGACCAGTACTTCACCATGATGCGCGAGATGGCCGAATCCTTCCGGACCTGCCTGACCCCGCGCTCGTAGGGCTAACTCTCAGAAGAATAGGTTCAGCAATCGCCTGGCCCCTCGGGGCCGGGGCCGACTGCTATTCGGTGGCGTCGTCGTCCTTCGCGTCACCGCCGTCCCCGGCATTTTCTGCCTGGATGCGCTCGTAGACCTCGCGCCGGTAGACGGAGACGTCTTCCGGGAAGGTCATGCCGAGCTTGATGGACTTGCCGCGCACGTCCACGACCGTCACCTCGATATCGTCGTTGATGACGATGGATTCGCCGATTTTTCGCGTCAGATACAGCATGTGCGTCGGACAGCCCGTTCCAGCCTGCCGCAACCCCTCCCATCGCTACCCGGCAGTTTATACCGCTTTACCCTTTCTTAACAGGCCGCGCCGATACTGCGCAGGTAGATAAAGTTTTCGGCAAATTTGCCGTGATTTGCACCGGTCGGCACCAGCGGCCGGCGCAATTCAGAGCCCAGGTCAGAGCCACGGAACCCGGAATGGATTTCAACAACCTGCCCGTCATGCAGATGATGACCAAGAAGATGTCGTGGCTGTCACGACGGACCGAGGTCATCGCCCAGAACGTTGCCCATGCGGATACGCCCAACTTCAAGGCGCGCGACCTGAAGCAGGTCAGCTTTCAGGACATGGTGCGCAAGGAATCCCAGGCCAACGGCTTTGCGCCGGCGCGCACCAACGGCGCGCATCTTGTCGGCCTGAAGCCCGCCGCGCCGTTCCGCACCGAGGCGTCGCCGGATTCCTTCGAGACGTCCATCGACGACAACGACGTCAGCGTCGAACAGCAGCTCACGAAGCTCGGCGAGACGCAGATTTCCTACCAGATGACCCTGAACCTCTATCGCAAGCACCTGGACATGCTCCGCACGTCGCTGACGCGGCCCGGGCGATAGCGAATAGGAGAGGCCGACCTCATGTCCGAACTCAACAAAGCCATGCACATCGCCGCGTCGGGCATGCTCGCCCAGAACGTGCGCGTGCGCGTGATCTCCCAGAACATCGCCAACGCGGACTCGCTCGCGACCCGGCCCGGCGAACAGCCCTACCGGCGCCAGACGGTCAGCTTCCGCGAGGAAATGGACCGCGCGCTCGGCACCACGAAAGTGGCTGTCCACGACATCGGGGTCGACAAGACCGAGTTCGGCCAGCGCCTCGACCCGGGCCATCCCGCCGCCGACGAAAACGGCTACGTCCTGCTGCCGAACGTCAAGACCATGATCGAGATGGTCGACCTTCGCGCCGCGCAACGCACCTACCAGGCCAACCTTCGGGTCGTCGACATCGCCCGCACCATGGTGTCGCGCACCCTGGAGATCCTGAAATAACCGCTAACCCTTTTCGCACCGCGCGAACTCTTGCCACGGGAGTCACCGCATGACCTCACCAGTCGCCAGCGCCATCGGCGCCTACGTCAACGCCGCCAAGGCCGGCCCCGGCATGGAGGCGCAAGCCCAGCCGGCCGGCCAGAATTTCGCCGACCTCATGAAGGGGGCGGCCGAAAGCGCGCTCGAAACCGGCCAGAAGGCCGAGGCCGTCACCGTCCAGGCCATCGAAGGCAACGCCGAAGTGGCCGATGTCGTCACGGCCATCGCCGACGCCGAACTGGCCCTGCAGACCGTCGTCGCGATCCGCGACCAGGTCGTGCAGGCCTACCAGGAAATCCTGCGTATGCCGATCTGACGATCGTGCTTCCGCGTCCTATTTGCAGAAAGCGCCTTTCATGGACGTTGCCGCCGTACTCGATGTTTCCCGCGACGCGATTATCGTGCTGCTGAAACTCTCCGCACCGCTGATGCTGACCGCGCTGGTCATCGGCCTGATCGTGTCGCTGTTCCAGGCGCTTACGCAGATCCAGGAAATGACGCTCGCGTTCGTGCCGAAGATCCTCGTGGTCTTCGTCTCGCTGCTGATTTTCCTGCCGTTCATGCTCTCGACCCTCATTACCTTCACCGAAGGCCTGGCCGACCGCATTATCGGGATCGGCTGACGCGGGGCCTGCGATGCTCGACGGGCTCCTGGTCGCCGACGTTTATCTGTTCATGATGATCTTCGCGCGCATGGGCAGCGCGATGATCGTGCTGCCCGGTTTCGGCGAAGTGAACGTCCCCGTCCGCGTCCGCCTCGTCTTCGCGCTGGCCTTCACCTTCATCATGTTTCCGCTGGTGTCCGGCGCGCTGCCGGCGATCCCCGAGAATCTTGCGGAACTCGTCCTTCTGCTGTTCGGGGAGATCCTGATCGGCCTGGCCATCGGGGCGATCACCCGTCTGCTCATCTCGATGCTGCAGGTCGGCGGCACGATCATCGCGTTCAACGCCGGCCTGGCGAGTGCGCAGCTCTTCGATCCGTCCGCGGGCCAGCAGGGTGCGATCACCGGCGCGTTTCTGGCGACGCTGGGAATCACGCTCCTGTTCATCACCAACATGCATCACCTGATGCTGATGGCGCTGGTGGACAGCTACGCCCTGTTCGTGCCCGGCGCCGGATTCCCGGTCGGCGATTTCTCCGAAATGGCGACCCGGGTCGTGTCCGACAGTTTCCGCCTCGGCCTGCAGATCGCGTTGCCGATCGTGGTGGTCGGCATGCTGATCTACATCTCCATGGGCCTGATGGCCCGCCTGATGCCGCAGATGCAGGTGTTCTTCATCGCGCTGCCGCTCCAGATCCTTGTCGGCTTTTCCGTTCTCGCGATCACGCTGGGTGTCAGCATGATCGTCTTCATCGACCATTTCGAAACCGTCGTCGCCGGTTTCCTGCGCACAAGCTAGGAGCGCGGACATGGCCGATCAGGATCAGGACAAAAGCCAGAAAACAGAAGAGCCGACCCAAAAGAAGCTCGATGACGCCCGCAAGAAGGGCGACGTCGTGGATTCCAGAGAGGTCACGAACTGGTTCATGCTGGCCGCGGCCACGCTGGCCATCGGGGTCTTCATGCCGTCCTCCGCGGGCGCGATCCTGCGCGAGATGCGCCGTTTTCTGGAGCGCCCGCACGACATCGCGTTCGGCAATGAATCGCTGGGACTGCTGCTGGGCGAGGTCATGGGCGGGGTCGGGCTCGCGATCGCGATGCCCATCGGGGTATTCGTGGTCGCCGCGATCGCCGCGCCGCTGGCCCAGCACGGGGTCATCTTCACGACGGAGAAGATGAAACCGAAGCTGGAGAAAATCTCCCCGCTGGGCGGGCTGAAGCGCATGTTCTCGCTGCGCTCGGTCACGGAGCTGGTCAAGGGCCTGCTGAAAATCTCGATGGTCGCGGCCGTGGCCTTCGCCGTGATCTGGCCCGAGCGCGAAGAACTGCCGCACATCCCGACGATGGAACTGCAGCCCGTCCTCGAACTCCTGTTCTGGCTCGGCCTGAAGGTCTTTGGCGGCGTCGTGGCCGTGCTCACCGCCCTGGCGATCGTCGACTACATGTACCAGGTGTTCGAACACCGCAAGAAACTGCGGATGAGCCGCCAGGAAATCCGCGACGAGCAGAAGCAGTCCGAGGGCGATCCGCATGTGAAGGCGCGCCTGCGCGCAATCCGCAACGAGCGCGCCCGCCAGCGCATGATGGCGGCGGTGCCGACCGCCGACGTGGTGATCACGAACCCGACCCACTACGCCATCGCGCTGTCCTACGACCAGGAGATGATGGCCGCGCCCAAGGTCGTGGCGAAGGGCGTCGACGACGTCGCGCGGCGCATCCGCGAGACGGCGGCGGAACATGACGTGCCGATCTTCGAGAACCCGCCGCTCGCGCGCGGCATTTTCGCGACCGCGGATATCGACGAGTTCATCAAGCCCGAACACTTCAAGGCGGTCGCGGAAATCATCGCCTTCGTGATGGGTATCTCGAAGGTGCGCCCGCGCCCGTCGCGCGAAGACGCTTTCGATCCGGCGCCCGATGCGTAACGACGCCGAGCTTGGCGGACGCGGGGGCGAGGGGCTATGAGTTTCACAGGTTTACGCGCCAACTTGCCGTTAACGGACCCGACGGAAACCCGAATGAGCGACAGCACGGGCCATCGCAGACAGACCGGCGCCCGCCCGGGCGAGGATCCCGTGCTGATCGGTTGCGTGGCGGCTCTGGCCGCGCTGCTGTTTGCCGCCGTCGCGGTGCTGGCATGGCGCGGGACGGCCGCCCTCGATTTTGCGCTCGCCACGGGCACGATCGGTCTTGCCGCCCTGATCGGCGTCGGCGGGATGTGGGTGATCCGCCGCCGGCAGCACGACCTGTTGCAACAGCACATGCTGTGGCGCAGCGTCGGTGAGGTCCTGCCGTTTCCCGCCTGCGTGGTGGATCCGCGCGGGCGCGGGCTGTTCGCCAACCCGGGTTTCGCGCGCATGTTCCCCGATTCGATGCATGCCCCGCTCGCCAGCCTCGGCGCGCGGATCGGAAGCTCGCCGGAGACGTCCGAGCGTATCGGGCGGATGACGTCGGCGGTCGCCAACGGCGTGCCGATGAGCGACGAGATCACGGTCCGGGATACCGGGGACGGGATCGGCTGGCTTCGCGTGTCGGCCTATCCGCTGCGCGATGTGCCGGGGAGCGCGCTTTGGACCGTCGAGGACATCACCTCGCGCCGCCGGATGGAACAGACCATCCACGAGGAACAGGCCAAGCTCGTCGATTTCCTGGAAAACGCGCCGATCGGGTTCTACTCGGTCGATCAGGACGGGAAGTTCGTGTTTGCCAACAACGCGTTTGCGTCATGGCTCGGCTACGCGCCGGAAGATCTCGTTGCGGGCGAGATGCGGCTCCATGATTTCCTGCTCACCCCGGCGGAGACCGGAACCGAACCCTATCGTCCCGCCGCTGCCACGGCGGACGGGACGGACGACGCCGGCGGCTACGAGGTCATGCTGAAGGCCCGCGACGGCCAATCCGTGCAGGTCTATGTCGGGCAGACCGAGGTGCCGGGGCGCAACGGGATGTTGCGCACGCGATCGGTCGTGCGCGACCTGACGCCGGAACGCGAATGGGAACAGGCGCTGCGGCGCTCGGAACAGCGCTTTGCGCGCTTCTTCGAGGACGCGCCGGTCGGGATCGTGCTTCTGGATGCCGAGGGCCGCGTGACCGAATCCAACCGCACCTGGCGGACGCTGGTGGCGCCGGTCGACCAGAAGCTTCTGGGCCGCCGGGTCACCGACTTCGTGGCGGGCGACGACGAGGGCAAGGTCTCGGCCTGGCTCGACCGGGTGGTCGCGGATGCCGCGCTCGCGGCGCCGACGGATGTCCGCCTGCGGACCACGAACGAGGCCGGCAACCCGCGCATCGCGACGATGTATGTGAGCCGCATGGATGACGGCCAGGGCGGCGTCTACGGGCTGATCGTGCACTTTCTCGAGACGACGGAGCAGCGCTCGCTGGAGGAACAGTTCGCCCAGGGTCAGAAGATGCAGGCGGTCGGCCAGCTGGCGGGCGGGATCGCGCATGACTTCAACAACCTCCTGACGGCGATGATCGGCTTTTGCGACCTGCTGTTGCTGCGCCACAGCCCGGGCGACCAGTCCTTCGGCGATATCATGCAGATCAAGCAGAACGCGAACCGGGCCGCCGGGCTCGTGCGCCAGCTGCTCGCCTTCTCCCGGCAGCAGACGCTGCAGCCGCGCGTGCTGTCGATGACGGACGTGCTGGGCGATCTGTCGAACCTGCTGCGCCGGCTGATCGGCGCAAACATCAAGCTCAACATGGTGCACGGGCGCGATCTCGCGCCGGTCCGCGCCGACCAGGGGCAGGTCGAGCAGGTGATCATCAACCTCGCCGTCAATGCGCGCGATGCGATGGCCGAGGGCGGCGAACTGACCATCGAGACGGGGATGGAAACCCTCGTCGCCAGCGTGCCGCGCGGCGTCGAGCCCGTTCCGGCGGGCGACTATGTCGTGCTGAAGGTCGCCGACACGGGCGTCGGTATCCCCAAGGAAAACCTGGAACATATCTTCGAGCCGTTCTTCACCACCAAGGAAGTGGGCGAGGGAACCGGCCTCGGCCTTTCCACGGTCTACGGCATCGTCAAACAGACCGGGGGCTACGTGCAGGTGGATTCGGTCACCGGCAAGGGGACGACCTTCACCATCATGCTGCCGGCCCACGCGGCCGAAGTGTCGGCGAAGGAGGCGGCCGAGAAATCCGATGCGCCGGGCGCCGCCGATACGACGGGCGTGGGCACGGTGATGATCGTCGAGGACGAAGACGCGGTGCGCCTGTTCTCCGCCCGGGCGCTGCGCGCGAAGGGGTACAAGGTCGTCGAGGCGCGCACCGGCGAGGCCGCGATGGAACTCATGGGCGTTGTCGAGGACCCGATCGACCTGCTGATCACCGATGCGGTCATGCCCGAGATGGACGGCCCGACCCTGATCAAGAACGTGCGCGACCGGACGCCCGAAATGCCGGTGATCTGTATCTCCGGCTACGCCGAGGAAACCTTCCGCAACCGGCTCGGCGAGGACACGGACATCCACTTCCTGCCGAAGCCGTTCTCGCTCGCGCAGCTGGCGGGCAAGGTGAAAGAGGTGATGGATCGCGGCGGGCTGTAGCCCTCGCGATTCGCTCGCGGGCGGGGGTGCCTGGCCGGCCGACTTCCGCCAGGCAGCATCGCGGCAGGTTCCGAATCCCCGCTATACCGTGCGAAAAGCGCCGGTGTTCCGGGCGTGAAGGCCCTTCTGCGAAAGAGAACAAAAAAAGAACTTTACAGGAAGAACAAAAAGGGTACATTGACGCTCTATCGTGCGGAAACGGGCAATTTGCCCCCCGCCGGAACCTGTGAAATAAGGGAGCGATCCATGGCCACCACACCGCTTCGCGTCGTCGAGGACAACAAGATGAACACCGATGACCGGAAAAAGGCGCTCGATGCGGCGCTGACCCAGATCGAGCGGTCCTACGGCAAGGGCTCGATCATGCGCCTCGGCGACGAAAACGCCGTGGACATCGCCTCCATCTCCACCGGCTCGCTGGGCCTCGATATCGCGCTCGGCATCGGCGGCGTGCCGCGCGGCCGGGTGGTCGAGATTTACGGGCCGGAGAGCTCGGGCAAGACGACGCTTGCGCTGCATGTCACCGCCGAGGCCCAGAAGGCCGGCGGCACCTGCGCCTTCATCGACGCCGAGCACGCGCTCGATCCGACCTACGCCCGCAAGCTGGGCGTCAATCTCGACGACCTGCTGATTTCGCAGCCCGATGCGGGCGAGCAGGCGCTGGAGATTGCCGACACGCTTGTGCGGTCCGGCGCGATCGACGTTCTCGTGGTCGACAGCGTCGCGGCGCTGGTGCCGCGGGCCGAGCTCGAAGGCGAGATGGGCGATTCCCTGCCGGGCCTGCACGCGCGGCTGATGAGCCAGGCGCTGCGCAAGCTGACCGGCTCGATCGCGCGGTCGGACACGACCGTCATCTTCATCAACCAGATCCGGCACAAGATCGGCGTGATGTTCGGCAGCCCGGAAACCACCACCGGCGGCAACGCGCTCAAGTTCTACGCCTCCGTGCGTCTCGACATTCGCCGGATCGGCGCGATCAAGGACCGCGAGGAGGTCGTCGGCAACCAGACCCGGGTCAAGGTGGTCAAGAACAAGCTCGCGCCGCCGTTCAAGGTCGTCGAATTCGACATCATGTACGGCGAGGGTGTGTCCAAGATGGGCGAGCTGCTCGACCTGGGCGTGCAGGGCGGCGTGATCGACAAGTCCGGCGCCTGGTTCTCCTACGGCAGCGAACGCATCGGACAGGGGCGCGAAAACGCCAAGACCTTCCTGCGGGAAAACCCGGACATGGCCCACGAGATCGAGCAGAAGGTGCGCGCCAATGCCGGGCTGATCTCCGAGGCCATGATGGGCAAGCCGGAGGAGTTCTCCGACGACGACGATGCGCCGACGGCGGCCGAAGGCGACTGACGCTTCCGATCCCACGGAACTCCTGCGTACACGGCGCCCCGCCCGGGGCGCCGTTTGCATGTCCGGCCCGCCCCGGCTCGCCCCGGGCCGGCCTCGACACGCTTTTGGGGGCACGGTACAAACGCCTTCGTATGGACATCGGCCGCGGTGCGTCGCACCGGGCGCAGTCCGTTTCCACAGACCGGCTGAATACGTTTTTCCGATATGGCGACCACCAACGATATCCGCAGCGCGTTTCTGGACTTTTTCGCCGAGGACGACCACCAGGTCGTCGACTCCTCGCCGCTGGTGCCGCGCAACGACCCGACGTTGATGTTCACCAACGCCGGCATGGTGCAGTTCAAGAACGTGTTCACCGGCGCGGAGAGCCGCCCGTACAACCGCGCGACGACGTCCCAGAAATGCGTGCGCGCCGGCGGCAAGCACAACGACCTCGAGAATGTCGGGCGGACGGCGCGTCACCACACCTTCTTCGAGATGCTCGGCAACTTCTCCTTCGGGGACTATTTCAAGGAACACGCGATCGAACTCGCGTGGAACCTGATCACGAAGGAATACGGCCTGCCCGCCGACCGCCTGCTGGCCACGGTCTATGCCGAAGACGACGAGGCGTTCGACCTGTGGGGCAGGATCGCGGGCCTTCCCGATGACCGGATTATCCGGATCGCCACGTCCGACAACTTCTGGGCCATGGGCGACACCGGGCCGTGCGGGCCCTGCTCGGAGATATTCTTCGACCATGGCGACCATATTCCCGGCGGACCGCCGGGCAGCCCCGACGAGGACGGCGACCGGTTCATCGAGATCTGGAACCTCGTCTTCATGCAGTACGAGCAGCTGACGCCGGACCAGCGCGAGAACCTGCCGAAACCGTCCATCGACACCGGCATGGGGCTGGAACGCATCGCCGCCGTGATGCAGGGCAAGCACGACAACTACGATATCGACCTGATGCGCTCGCTGATCGAGGCGTCGGCGCATGCGTCGAACACCGATCCCGACGGCGACGGCAAGATCAGCCACCGCGTGATCGCGGACCATCTGCGGGCCTGTTCCTTCCTGATCGCCGACGGCGTGCTGCCGTCGAACGAGGGCCGCGGCTACGTGCTGCGCCGGATCATGCGCCGCGCGATGCGCCACGCGCACCTGCTGGGCTGCCGCGACCCGCTGATGTACCGGCTCGTGCCGTCGCTTGTGTCGGCCATGGGCGCGGCGTTCCCGGAGCTCGGCCGCGCGGAACCGATGATCACGGAGACCTTCCGGCTGGAGGAGGAGCGTTTCAAGGTGACGCTCGAACGCGGCCTGCGCCTTCTGGAAGAGGAGACGGACAAGCTCGGCGACGGCGAGGCCCTCGCGGGCGACGTCGCGTTCCGC
Organism: Alphaproteobacteria bacterium; assembly: GCA_965222215.1. Classification (GTDB taxonomy): domain Bacteria; phylum Pseudomonadota; class Alphaproteobacteria; order UBA6615; family UBA6615; genus JABJAG01. Next base: position 1,158,348 of record OZ244931.1, read on the forward strand.
CTCTACGACACGTTCGGGTTTCCGCTCGACCTCACCGAGGACATCCTGCGCGGCCAGGGCCGCGGCGTCGACACGGCCGGTTTCGATGCGGCGATGGACGAACAGCGCGCCGCCGCGCGCCGGGCCTGGTCCGGTTCGGGCGAGGCGGCGACCGAGGAGGTCTGGTTCGATATCCGTGACGGGAACGGCGCGACGGAGTTCCTCGGCTACGACACCGAATCCGCCGAAGGGCAGGTGGTCGCGATTGTCATCGACGGCAAGCCCGTCGATAGCGCGCCCGCGGGCGCGGATGCGGCCATCGTGGTGAACCAGACGCCCTTCTACGGCGAATCCGGCGGCCAGATGGGCGATACCGGCGAGATGCGCGTGCCCGGCGCGGACACACGCGTCGCGGTGAGCGACACGGAGAAGCATCTCGGCGACCTGCACGTGCATCGCGGCAAGGTCGAGGGCGGCGCGCTCTCCGTCGGCGACGTGGTCGAACTGCATGTCGACGTGGCCCGCCGTTCGCGCCTGCGCGCCAACCATTCCGCGACCCACCTGCTGCACGAGGCGCTGCGCCGCGAGCTGGGTGCGCATGTCGCCCAGAAGGGCTCGCTCGTCGCGCCCGACAGGCTGCGTTTCGACATTTCCCACCCGAAGCCGTTGTCGCCCGACGAGATCGCCGCCGTCGAGGAAGAGGTCAACCAGCGTGTCGCCGTGAACGCGCCGGTGGAAACCCACCTGATGACGCCGGATGAAGCCATCGGGGCCGGGGCGCTGGCGCTGTTCGGCGAAAAGTACGGGGACGAAGTGCGCGTCGTATCCATGGGCGGCCCGCCCGCCGACGATGCCGAGAGCGAGCGCGCCGCGTTTTCCGTGGAACTGTGCGGGGGCACGCATGTGCGCCGCACCGGCGATATCGGCCTGGTCAAGATTGTCCATGAAGGCGCCGTCTCCGCCGGGGTTCGCCGGATCGAGGCCCTCACCGGGCCGGACGCCCGCGCCCATCTCGAAGGCCACGACCGCCTGCTCCGCGCGGCCGCGGACACGCTCAAGTCCGCGCCCGATGCGGTCCCCGAACGGGTCGCGCAGTTGCTCGACGAACGCCGCCAGATGGAGCGCGAGCTGACCGAGATGCGCCGCAAGCTCGCCGCCGGCGGGGGCAATGCCGCGGGCGGCGGGGACGACAGCCAGGATATCGGCGGGGTGAAGTTTGCCGCGCGCGCGCTGACGGACGTGCCGCCGCGCGAACTGAAAAGCCTCGTCGACGAGCTCAAGGACCAGCTCGGCTCCGGGATCGTGGCCGTGGCGGACGCCTATGACGGCAAGGGGTCCATCGTCGTCGGCGTGACGTCCGATCTCGCCGGCAAGTTCAGCGCGGTCGATCTCGTGCGGATCGGGGTCGCGGAGCTGGGCGGCAAGGGCGGCGGCGGCCGTCCCGACATGGCCCAGGGCGGCGGGCCGGACCCGTCGAAGGTCGATGCGGCGCTCGCCGCGATCGAGGCAGAACTCAAGACAAAGCTGTCCGCCTGACGCGCGACAGCCGGAGACGTTCCATGCGGTTCGAAGGCACCGATTCCTACGTCGCGACCGATGACCTGCAGGTCGCGGTGAACGCGGCCGTCACGCTGGAGCGGCCGCTGCTGGTGAAGGGCGAGCCGGGCACGGGCAAGACCGTGCTGGCGCACGAGATCGCGGCCGCGCTCGATGCGCCGCTGATCGAGTGGCACATCAAGTCGACCACCAAGGCCCAGCACGGCCTGTACGAATACGACGCCGTGGCGCGGCTGCGCGACGGGCAGCTCGGCGACGACCGGGTGCAGGATATCGGCAATTACATTGTGCGCGGCAAGCTGTGGGAAGCGTTCGAGAGCGAGGCCCGGCCGGTCCTGCTGATCGACGAGATCGATAAGGCCGATATCGAGTTCCCCAACGACCTGCTGCTCGAACTCGACCGGATGGAGTTCCATGTCTACGAGACCAAGCAGACCGTGGTCGCGAAGAACCGGCCGATCGTCATCATCACGTCGAACAACGAGAAGGAACTGCCCGACGCGTTCCTGCGCCGCTGCTTCTTCCACTACATCGCGTTCCCCGACGCCGACACGATGACGCGGATCGTCGATGTGCATTTCCCGAAGATCAAGAAGCGCCTGCTGCGCGAGGCGCTGACCGCCTTCTACGACATCCGCGAGGTGCCGGGCCTCAAGAAGAAGCCCTCCACGTCGGAACTGCTCGACTGGCTGAAGCTGCTGGTGGCCGAGGACATCGACCCGGAGGAGTTGCGCACCAACGATCCGGCGAAGCTGATCCCGCCGCTGTACGGCGCGCTGCTGAAATCCGAACAGGACGTGCAGCTTTTCGAGCGGCTGGCGTTCCTGAACCGCCGCGAACGCGCGAACAGCTAGGCGCGGGCGAACGATGTTCGCGGACTTCTTCTATACGCTGCGCAAGGCGGAGGTGCCGGTTTCGCTGCGCGAGTATCTCGACCTGTTGGGCGCGATGGACCGTGGTATCGCGGAATACGCCGTCGAGGATTTCTACTACCTGTCGCGCGCGATCCTGGTGAAGGACGAGCGGCATATCGACAAGTTCGACCGCGTGTTCGGCCACATCTTTCGCGGGCTGGAGCCACCGGAATACGACGAGGAAGAGGTCGAGATCCCGGACGAGTGGCTCCGCAAGATGGGCGAGCTCAACCTGAGCGACGAGGAGAAGGCGCAGATCGAGGCCATGGGCGGCTGGGAAAAGCTCATGGAGACCCTGCGCGAGCGCCTCGCCGAGCAGGAGGGCCGCCACCAGGGCGGCAAGAAATGGATCGGCACCCAGGGCACGTCGCCCTACGGCGCGCAGGGCTACAACCCGGAGGGCGTGCGGATCGGCCAGGAGGGCAACCGCAACAACTCCGCCGTGAAGGTCTGGGACCGGCGCGAGTTCAAGGACCTCGACGGCGATACGGAGATCGGGACCCGCAATATCAAGGTCGCGCTGCGCCGCCTGCGCCGGTTCGCCCGGGAAGGGGCGGCCGACGAGCTCGATCTGGACGACACCATCAGTTCCACCGCGAAGAACGGCGGCTGGCTCGACATCAAGATGGTGCCGGAGCGGCACAATGCCGTGAAAGTGCTGATGCTGTTCGACGTCGGCGGGTCGATGGACCCCCATGTGAAGATGTGCGAGGAGCTGTTCAGCGCCGCGCGCACCGAGTTCAAGCACCTGGAGTATTTCTACTTCCACAACTGCGTGTACGAGTCCCTGTGGCGCGAAAATCGCCGCCGGCGCGCGGGCGGCACGCCGACCTGGGACGTGCTCCACACCTATCCGGCCGACTACAAGCTGATCCTGGTGGGCGACGCCACGATGAGCCCGTATGAAATCCAGCATCCGGGCGGCAGCGTCGAGCACTGGAACGAGGAGTCGGGCGAGACGTGGCTGAAGCGGGTCGTGCGGACCTATCCCCATGTGGCGTGGCTGAACCCGATGCCGCAGGACCGCTGGCGCTATTTCCCGACCATCGGGATGGTCAGTGAAATCGTCGAGGGGCGGATGTATCCGCTGACCGTCGAGGGTCTCGACGACGCGATGCGCGGCCTCAGCCGCTGACGGTTCCTAGTTTCGAATGCCGCCCGCTTCGAGCAGGCCGGGAATGGTGGAGCGGCCCTCGTCGGTAAGTTTGAAGGCCCGCGCGATTTCCGGCAGCCCCTCCGCGAGAGACTCCGGATCCTGTTCGCTCAAGCCGACCAGGGACAGGTGGGTCCAGAACAGGTCGTTGGCCGAACACTTGGCGGTGACCAGCGCGGAGTTCTTGTGCTGCAGCATGGCGGTCAGGGTCGATTGATCGCCCTTGCTCAGATTGTTGTAGAGCGTCACGAACTGCGGGCCCCACTCGCGTGAGTTTCGCGCCTCTTCCGACAGGCCGGGCGCCGGCGCGGCCGTGCCGTCGGCATGGGTGCATTCGGCGTGCGCCTGCGACGACAGGCCCAGCAGAAAGGCGGCGCACAGACCGGCAACGAGCGTTCTCATCCGTTCACTCCGTTCAAGGTGCGGAATCCGGTTTCCGGACACCGGCCAGGGAAACAGGGCGGATGGTGCAAGACCCGTCCCGCACGTTCAAGCCGAGTGGCGCGGCATATCGCGATTGTGAACGTGGGCGGCGGACGGGTGTGCCCTGTGTTATGGTTTAAACGCATGAAATAGCTGCAGAATTATTTTTGAACCCGTCCGGAATGGTTTTCGCCCGGGCGGTGTTTATTCTCGTGCAAGTACCTGCAAGCAAACCTATCCCCCAAGGAGACAGACATATGTCCATTACCCGCATTCTCGCCGCTGCCGGCGTCGCTTCCATCGCCCTGACCGGCGCTGCCCTGGCTCAGTCCAACACGAACCCGCAGCAGTCCGCCAAGGACCAGATGATGAAAGAAGAGGCGATGAAGAAGAAGGACGCCATGGGCAAGCATGACGACATGAAGAAGGACGAGATGAAGAAAGATGCGATGTCCAAGGACTCCATGAAAAAGGACGAGATGAAAAAGTAGTTCATCGAAACCGCTGTTGGACCTTCGCGCCACACTTTCATGAGCACAGAATCCAAGCGCCAGGCGGTGGTCGCGGAAATTCCGCGCCTCCGCCGGTACGCCATCGCGCTGATGCGCGACCGGACCCAGGCCGACGATCTTGTACATGACGTCGTCCTGCGGGCGCTGGACAAGCTCCACTTGTGGCGCGAAGGCACCAACATGCGGACGTGGCTGTTCACCATCATGCACAACCTGCACGCCAACGAGATGCGTCGTCGCTCGCGGATGCTGGACGTGGTGCCGTTGGATGCCGCGCCGCAGCGTGCCGAAGCGGCGGGGCAGGAGGCCGCGGTCGAGCTCTCGGAGCTGTCCGCCGCGCTCGGCAACCTGTCGGACCTGCACCGCCAGGTGCTGTTGCTGGTCGGGCTGGAAGGCATGACATATGCCGAAGCCGCCGGCGTGATCGACGTGCCCGTGGGCACTGTCATGTCGCGCCTGTCGCGGGCACGGGAAGAGTTGCGCAAGGTTATCGACGACGGCGTGCAAATGCCGAGCATCCGGAGGGTGAAGTGAGCGAGGATCGAATTTCCGACAGCGAGCTGAACGCGCTCGTCGACGGCGAGCTCGATCCCGCGCGCCAGGCCGAGATCGAGGACTGGCTCGCCGACAATCCCGACGCCGCGCGCCGGGTGGCGCGCTATCGCGCACAGAATGCGGGCCTGCACGCGCTCTATGACGATATCCTGCAGGAAGAATTGCCCCCGCGCATCGAACAGGCCTTTACGACGCGCCGCTCCGGCGTGCCGCCCTGGGCGGCGATGGCGGCGGCGATCGCGCTGTTCGTCGTCGGTGCGGCCGGCGGCTGGACGGTACGCGGTATGGATACCGGGGCGGACACCCAGGTCGCCGCCGGGCCCCCGATTGACACGCAGGAGCTGATGGTGCGCGCCGCGATGGCGCATGTCGTCAGTCATGAAGACGAGTTGCGGACGCCCGTGAGCGGCGGACCCGCGGAGATCGGCGACTATCTGGCGGACCGCATGGGCAAGCCCGTGCGCGTGCCCAGCCTGGACAGCTTCGGCTACCGGCTCGTGGGCAGCCGGGTTCTGCCGGATACGGATGGGCCGGCGGCCCAGTTCGTGTTTGCCGACGAGAGCGGGAAGAAGGTCTCGCTCTATGTGCGTGGAGAACAGGCCGACGGCGTGGATATCACCTACGCGCTGGCCGACGATCTTTCCATGTTCTACTGGAACGATTCAGACCGTTCCTACGCGATGGTCACGCGCATCGACGACGAGCGCGGACGCGAGGCGCTGCTGACCGCCGCCAAGGCCGTTCACGGCCAGTTCAGCCGCTGACGGACGGCGCGGCCGGACCGCGCGACCCCTCCGGTTTCACATTGTTACCCGCGCGCAACGATGTTGTGCGTGCGGCCTCTTTACAGACGCCCGCTCAGCTAGCATACAGAGCGCCGAATCCTGCCTTCGCGAGCGTTTTTTCGGCGCACCGGACCTCGCGACCGACCACGAAGACCCAGTGAGGGAAGCTTATGATCGATCTGATGTCCATTGCCCGCACCGAAGCCGACGGCGGCGACCTTTTTGGCGCCATGGATGCGCTGTACGAGCCGAGTGACGTTCGCCCTGACGGATATCCGGACGCGGTCGTCTGGCAAGGCGGAAATTTTACCGGCGACGTGAACCCGGTCGCCCACTCCATGACGGATGCCTATGCCCTTCTGGGGACGATCGCGGCGATCGACGTTCTGGGGCTGCCGTTTTACGCCGTGCCGATGTGGTCCCAGTACCGCCACGACACCAAGCTCGAATGCCTGGCCTGGTTCGGCAACATGCCGGCGACATCGATCAAGTGGTCGACCGCCGGTGACGCCTATGTGAACGACGGCGACGGCAACAAGGTCGTTGTCATGGGCAAGTCGGGGAATGCTCCGCTGCGCACCCAGGCCGGCGTCTTCTGCAACGTGCGCCCCTACGGTCCGATCACGGTCGTGCGCTGCATGCCCTGCCTGCCGTATTCCCAGGACCGGCCGAAATTCAATGTGAGCGCCGACACCGGCATCGTGCACTCGGAGATGAACACCCCGGCGGTCCAGATGGCCTACGCCAACCGCCTGTTCCTCAAGATGGTGCATGAGAGCGGCAAGCTGGGCCGCGTCGCGACCAAGCCGACCCAGGCCATGGAGGACGGCATCAACGCCGGCCTGCACGCCTGGCTGCTCGAAGGCACCAAGTTCGAGGTCGGACGGAAGTACGCCGTGAACCCGTACGAGGAGCATCGCGAGAGCATCGAGAAGGTCATCAAGCTGCTGCCGGACGACTTCAAGGACGGCATGGAGAACTGGGGCGGCCGGATCGAGCAGCACATCGCCGACACGAACTACGGCCTGATGCTGTGGGACCTGATCGAGCAGCGCGACTGCATCGTTCTGGCGACGGACCTCGATGGCGATCGCCTGACCGATCTTCTGGCCGACGTGTCGGATCCGCTGCGCAATTTCGCCGGCCGGGTCGCGGGCCATCTCGGCCAGGACAGTGTCGATACCCAGAAGGTCTGGAACGACATGGGCTATACGACGGGCAACGGCCGCGACATGACGTCGGTCATGCATCGCATGTCCGGCCCGCCGATCCACGAGCAGACCCTCGGCTCGGCCGACGCGATGCTTCTGCGCCTGCTGGACGGTGACGAATGGGTGGGCGGCACCAAGCAGCCCTACGATCCGCGCATCCATTTCGTGCTGATCCGCGACGCCTACATCGACGCGAACCCCGGCAACGATGCGGTCGCCAAGTATCTCGACGGCGTGCTCGACACGTTCGACGAAGTGTATGGAGGCGAGCGTCCGGGCTTCCTCGACGGCTACAAGAAGCTCAAGGAAGCCATCACCCCCTGGGGCGGCTGACCCGAAAGTTAACCTAGAGCTTGTCGCTCTCCAGGCGGCCATGCCCGGCCGCCTGGGCGTCGAGTGCGTCGAGTGCCCCGGCGGGGCTTTCGGCGATGGTTGTCAGGCCCAGGATTTTGTCGCGGCCGTAGCCATTCTCGACGACATTCTCGAGTGTGCCGATCAGACGGTTCCAGTAACCGCCGGTATTGAGAATGCCGATCGGCTTGTCGTGCAGCTTGAGGTGACGCCAGGTCACGATCTCGAAGTACTCCTCCAGCGTGCCGATACCGCCGGGCAGGACGAGGAACGCATCCGATAGCTCGGCCATGCGCGCCTTGCGTTCATGCATGGTCGTCACGATTTCCAGCGAGGTCAGGCCGGTGTGGCCGACCTCGTGGCGCATCAGGAAGTCGGGAATGACCCCGGTGACCGCTCCGCCGGCGGACATGACGGCATCGGCCAGGGTGCCCATGACGCCCACGCGCCCGCCCCCGTAGACAAGATCGATGCCGCGGGCGGCCATCAATTCGCCCAGTTCGACGGCGGCATCCCGGTGTGACTGCGGTCCCTTGCCGGACGATCCGCAGTACACGCAGAGCGACGAAAGTTGCGACATGCCGATGTTTACCTCTTCGACGCGGGGTACGCCGTTTGCCTAGAATCATCCCCCGTAATACGTTGTTCATATAACAGGAATTTTTCCGGATTGGGGCCGTGAACCGTTCTTACGTCTTAGGCGGACTGGCGGTGCTGGTGATCGCAGCGATCATCGGCATCATCATGTTCTTTCAACTCCCCGCGCCGGACGAACCGGTGGCACGGGACGAGAACACGTCCGCCGACACGGCGGCGGGTGGCGCGCCGTCCGGGCCGTCGCCCGCGCAGCCGCCTGCTGCGACCGCGGATGCGCCGGATGCGCCGGTTGCGCCGGTGGCGCCGACCTTCGATGTCGTGCGTGTGGACGAAGCCGGCAACGTGGTTATCGCCGGGCGCGCGCAGCCCGGTTGCGTCATTGTCGTGCGGGAAGGCGACAGCGAGATCGGTCGCGTGACGGCCGACCGGTCCGGGGAATGGGTGCTGATTCCCGATGAGCCTCTGGCTTCCGGCGAGCGCCAGCTTCGGCTGTTCGCCGAGTGCGAGGGCGCCGAGCCGGTGGAGGCGAACCGCGTCATTGCGCTGGTCGTGCCCGAGCGAAGCGACGGCAGCGTCGTTGCCGTGGCCGTCCCGCGCGACGGGCAGGGCGATACCGAGGTCCTGCAACGCCCCGCGATCGAGGGTGGCGGGGTGGCTGTCGGCGGGATCGACTACGACGATGCGGGCAACACGACGATCTCGGGTGTCGCCGCGCCGAACAGCACTGTTCGCCTCTATCTCGACAACAAGCTGGTCGGCAGCACCACGGCGGACGAAAACGGGCGCTGGTCGATCACCCTCGGCGATTCGGTGCCGCCGGGCTCCTACAACCTTCGGGTGGACCAGGTGGGGCCGGACGGCAAGGTGATCGCACGCTCGGAGATTCCGTTCGTGCGCGGCGAGCCGTTGCGCGACCTGCCGCCGGGCCGGATCGTCATCATCCAGCCGGGCGACTATCTCTGGAATATCGCGCGCCAGCGATACGGATCGGGCTTCCAGTACTCGGTGATTTACGAAGCCAACAAGGCGCAGATCCGCGATCCGGACCTGATCTATCCCGGACAGGTCTTCACGCTGCCGAACGTCAACTGAGTTTCGCTATTCCGCGGGCGCGCCCGGTGCGTCCGGGCTGTCGACGGCCTCGTTGCGCCCGCGCCGCCACGCGACCACATTCTCGCGCAGCATCAGCGCGCTCGGCGTGATCAGCAAGGTGAGCACGGTCGCGAAGCTCAGGCCCGCAACGATGGCGGTGGAGAGCTGGACCCACCACTGGGTCGAGGGCGCGCCGATCGCGATTTCGCGGGTGACGAAATCGATGTTGATCTGCAGGACCATGGGCATGAGGCCGAGTACGGTCGTGACCGTGGTCAGCAGGACCGGCCGCAGACGCTGGGCGCCGGTCAGCAGGATCGCATCGCGCGGCGCGAGATGCTTGCGCAATCGGTCGAAGGTGTCGATCAGGACGATATTGTTGTTCACGACAATGCCGGCCAGCGCGATCACGCCGATGCCGCTCATCACGATACCGAAAGGCTGTCCGACGATCAGCAGGCCGAGCATGACGCCGATGGTCGACATGACCACCGCCGTCAGGATCAGCAACGCCGAATAGAAGCTGTTGAACTGGGTCACGAGGATGATCGCCATCAGGAACAGGGCCACGGCGAACGCCTTCATCAGGAAGGACTGGGCCGCTTTCTGTTCCTCGTCCTCGCCACGGAACTCCACGTCGACGCGCGGATCGATCTCGGCCGTGTCGAGCCAGGTCCGGATCCGGGTCACCATGTCGTCCGCCAGCACGCCCGGCAGGACGTCGGCGCGCACGGTCATGACCCGTTCGGAATCGACCCGCTGGAGCCGGCCGGTGCGCGGTTGTGCGTCGCGCTCCACGAAGTTGCTGATCGGGACCATGCCTTCGGCGGTCTGCAGCCGGATTTCGTCGAGCTGGTCGATGGTCCGGTCGCCCACGGGATAGCGGGCGACGATGTCGATTTCGTCGTCGCTGTCGTTGGGGCGGTAGTCCGTGACCTTCATGCCGTTGGTCACGAACTTCACGGCATTGCCGATCATCGACACATCGGCCCCGAATTTTGCGGCCTCCGCGCGATCGACGGCGATTTCCCATTCGATCCCGGGGATCGGCCGGCTGTCCTCGATATCCTTGAGCCCCGCGAGGGAGTTCACATAGGCACGCACCTTCGCGACTTCGGCCTCGAGCAGTTCCGGGTAGCGCGAGCTGAGCTGAACCTGCACCGGTTTGCCGACCGGCGGGCCCGCTTCCTCCTTGCGCGTCTCGACGAATATTCCCGCCAGGTCCGACGTGCGCTCGAACACGTCGGCCAGGATCACGTCCGCCGGACGGCGCTGGTCCCAGTCGGCGAATTCCAGGTTGATGGTGCCGATGACGTCCTCGGCCTCCTCGTCGCGGACGGGCAGGTTGCCAGACAGGGAGTAGATCGAATCGAACTCGCCGCGCTCGTCCTGGAGTTCGAGGATGCGCGCCTCGACCTCCGAGACGAGCGTTGCCTTCTCGATGACCGACAGGTTGCCGCGCGCATGGATCTGGATCGCCGCCTGTTCCGGTTCGACATTGGGAAAGAACTCGACCCCCTTGCCGAGCGCGCCATAGGCTATCCAGGAGGCAACCAGAACGGCGAAGGCTCCCGTCAGCACGATGCCCGGACGCTTCAGCACGGCGCTCAGAAGCCTGATGTAGCCCGCCGTGATGCCCGTGAGCTTGCTGGTATCGAGTTTCTCGTGATCGGACAGGGCGCTCGCGGACTCGTCCTTCGGCGTTGTCGCCGATGCCTTGTCCGCATACCGCGTGAGTTTCGAGCCGATCCAGAGACCCCCGGCCAGCCCGGCGAGGGTGAAGATCAGGCCGACCACCGTGACGCCCGCGCCGCCGCCGAATACAAGCCCGGCCAATGCGCGGCCGATCGCCGACAGCAGCACGGCGCCGATGCCCGCGCTCAGGGCGTAGATCACGAGCCGCGAGATCAATGCGAAGTTGGCGCCCAGGACGGGCACGAACAGCAATGCCATCGCCAGGGAGGCGGTCAGCGTCGCCACGAGCGTGATCGGCAGGAACTTCATGAACTCGCCGACGATTCCGGGCCAGAACAGCAGCGGGGCAAACGCGGCGAGGGTCGTCGCGGTCGACGCGATGATCGGCCAGGCCATGCGTTTGGCGGCCATGCCGTACGCCTTTTCGGGCGGTTCGCCCTCGCGAAGCTTCCGGTCTGCGTACTCGGTGACGACGATGGCCCCGTCGACCAGCATGCCCACCGCGAGGATCAGCGAAAACAGCACCACGATATTGACGGTCAGGCCGAGCGCATTGATGACCAGGATCGCGGTCAGGAACGACCCGGGGATCGCGATCGCGACGAGGATGCCGGAGCGCAGCCCGAGCGCGCCGACGACGGCGATCATCACCAGCAGCACGGCGCTCAGCACGTTGTTCTGCAGGTCCCGCAGCATCGTGCGGACCTGCACCGACTTGTCCTGGGAGAAGGTGACCTCGACAGCGTCCGGCCAGGCCGCGTTTTCGGTCTCGACCACATCGCGGACCTGTTCGATGGTCTCGATGATGTTCTCACCGGTCCGTTTCGAGACTTCGAGCGAGACGGCGGGCGAGCCGTTGGCCCGGGCGACCGTTTCGCGGTCGCGGAATGTCCGGCGGACGGTCGTCAGGTCGCGGAAGGTCACGGTCGCATTGTCGTTGACCTTCACCGGCAGGTTCAGGATGTCGTCGACGTCCTCGATGAGGCCGGGCACCTTGATCGCGAACCGGCCCTGTCCGGTGTCGAGCGAGCCGGCCGCGACGAGCTGGTTCGAGCGCGACAGCAGGGTCAGCAGCGCACCCGGGTCCACGGAATAGCTTTCGAGCAACTCAGGCTCGACGATGATCTCGACCAGTTCGTCCCGGTCGCCGCCGATCTTCGCTTCGAGGACGGGTGGCAGCGCCTCGACGGCGTCCTGAAGGTCGCGGGCGAGGCGCATCAGGGTCCGTTCCGGGACGTCGCCGGACAGGGTCACCACGAGGATCGGGAACAGGCTGAGGTTGACCTCGTTGACCGTCGGCTCGTCCGTGTCGTCCGGCAATTCGGGCCGCACGAGATCGACCTTCTCGCGCACATCGTCCATGGCGATGTCCGGGTCGAAGCCGGCCTCGAACTCCAGCACCACGTTGCCGCCGCCCAGATAGGCCGTGGAGCGGATCTCCTTGGCCCCCTCGATGGAGCGCAGCTCGGCCTCCATGGGCCGGATCAGCAGGCGTTCTGAATCTTCCGGCGAGATGCCGTCATGATGCATCGAGACGTAGATGATCGGGATGTTGACGTCGGGCTCGGCCTCTTTCGGGATCGCGACAAAGGAAAACGCGCCCGCGATCAGCAGGAGCAACAGGGTCGCCAGAACCGTGCGCGACCGGTTGAGGCCGGCATCGATCAGGCTCATGTGCTGTCGCCCCCGACGATGCGCGCGCTGCCGGGCACCGGCGTGACCCGTTCGCCGTCGATCACGAATTCCTGCCCGACGGTGATCAGGCGGATCGTCTCCGGCAGGCCGCCGAGCCAGACTCCGCCCGGCTCGTCGGCGATGATATCGACCGGCCGGAACACGACCGTGTCGTTGTCGTTCACCGTGCGCACGCCGACCACACCGTCGTCGTTGAGGGTGAGGGTGGAGGGCGTCACGAAATGCGCCATCGCGCTTTCCACGGGAATTTCGATCTCCGCTGTCAGTCCGTCGCGCACGGACTGGTCCGCGTTGGGCATTTCCAGTTCGACCCGATAGGTGCGGGTCGATGGCTCGGCGACCGAAGCGACATAACGCACGATGGCTTCGCGCTCGCTGCCGTCGATCAGCCGGATGCTGCCCGGCATGCCTTCCGCGATCTTGCCGACCTGCCGCTCGCTGACGTTGCCGACGACCAGCATGGGATCGAGATCGACGACCGTCGCGGCGATGTCGCCGACGCGGACATAGTCGCCCTTTTCGACATGGTCGGCGCCGATCGTGCCATCGAACGGCGCGCGGAAGGTGGTCCGGTCGATGTCGATCTGCATCTGTTCGACCACGGCGCGCGCGGCATCGAGGCGGGCCTGAGCCGCCGCTTTCTCGGTCTCGGAGCGGAAGCCGCGCTGGTTCAGTTCGGCCGCCGCCTTGAACTCGATCTGGCGCTGGCGGAGCGTCGCCTGCGCCTCGGCGAGCTTTGCCGGCCGCTCGTCGAGCCGGAGCTTGGCGATGGGATCGTCCGCCAGAACCTTTTCGCCGCGGCGGGCGAAGATTTCGACGACCTGGCCTTCGGTTTCGGAACGCAGGTCGACCTTTCGGGAAGCTTCGGTGCGGCCGGTCACGTCGACCGTCTCGATCCGCGGCATCGCCTTCAGATCGGCGACCCGGACTTTCATCAGCGTCGCGGCCTGCTCGACGGGCGCGGCTTCGTCGTCGCCATTGGCGTCGTTCGGCGCGAACTGGCCGGTGAGGATCCAGCCGACCGCCAGCACGGCGAGGACCAGTGCGGTGATGATGGATTTGTTCATGATGCCGGGCTCCCTATTCGGCCACGGCGCGCTGCGGCACCAGTGCCGAGCCCACGAGCTGGTAGCGGTTGTCGTCAATATATTCGGCCATGGCCCGCTGGACCGCGATGGCGAACCCGTTCAGGAACGCTTCGCCGGCCGTGTCGAAGCCGCCTGCCGCGCGGTTCTCCATCCGCTCGATATTGCTTTCGATATCGCCGAGCCGGCTGTCGATCATCTGCTCCACCACGGACGGCGGAAGGATATCGGCGAACAGCATGCGGAACAGAAAATCCGATCGGGTCTTGTCCGGCACGGTCGGTTCCTGCAGCGCACCCAGCAGGGCCATGCGACCGTCCGCGGTCAGGCGGTAGACCTTTTTGTCGGGGCGGCCTTCCTGGGCGTACTCCGTGACGGAGACGAGGCCGTCGTCAAGCAGGCGCGACAGGGCAGGGTAGATCGAGCTGTAGCCGATGTCCTGGATATGCCCGAACGGCCCTTCTTCCACGGCCTTGCGGATTTCGTAGCCCGAAGCGTCGCCCTGGCTCAGCACCGCCAGGCAAAGCGTTTTCGCGTCCATGGGACCCTCTAGATAACACCCCGATGGCCGTAAAATCTCACATGATATGAATCAACACAATATATATCATTTTGTAATATGTACGCGAACAAAACGGGGCTCGGCCGCTCCGTGCCCCGCTTGCCCGGACCCGGTCAGGTCAGGTGGGTGTTGAACCAGTCGATGGTGCGGTCCCAGGCGAGATTCGCCGCCGCCTCGTCGTAGCGCGGGGTCGAATCGTTGTGGAAACCGTGGTTCGCGCCGGCATAGATGTGCGCCTCATAGGTCTTGTTGTTCGCCATGAGCGCCTTTTCATACTCCGGCCAGCCCGCATTGATGCGCTTGTCGAGCTCGCCATACTGAAGCAGCAGCGGCGCCTGGATGCGCGGCACGTCTTCGGCCTTCGCCTGCCGACCGTAGAACGGCACCGAGGCGTCGAGTTCGGGGTAGGCGACCGCCAGCGCGTTGCACACGCCGCCGCCGTAGCAGAAGCCCACGCAGCCGACCTTGCCCGTGACGTCTTCGCGCGCGGCAAGATGTTCGTAACCGGCGAAGAAGTCGTTCATCAGTTTGACCGGGTCGACCTGCTTTTGCAGGGCGCGCCCGTCGGCATCGTTGCCGGGATAGCCGCCCACGGACGTCAGGCCGTCGGGCGCGAGCGCGAGGAAACCGGCTTTCGCGACGCGACGCGCCACATCCTTGATGTAGGGGTTGAGGCCGCGGTTCTCATGGATCACCAGCACCGCCGGAAGCTTTCCTTCCGCCTTTGCCGGCTTCACGAGATAGCCCCGGACCTCGCCGTTGCCGTTCGGTGAATCGTATGTCTCGAAGGTCGCCTTGATGTCCGGGTCGTTGAACGAGACCTGCTCGGCGAGTGCGTAGTTCGGCTTGAGCATGTTGAACAGCGCCACCGCCGTGACGCCGCCGACGGCGTAGCGCCCCGCGCGGTCGAGAAACTCGCGCTTGGTGATGCCGCCATGGACGTAGAAATCATAAAGTTCGAGAAGCCCCGGATCGAAGTCCTTCGCAGTCATTCTGGTCATCGTGTGTTGCCTTTCGTCGCGTGAAGGGGGGCCGGAAAGGAATCCCGCCCCGTTATCCAGCGACCGCGGCAAGTCGATCGCGTGATGCCAGCTTGGCACGAAATCGCGGTGCGGGAATTCAATTTCTTGCGAACGGGAAGGTTCCGGGCCGGGCCTGAAATGCACGTCGACGGTTGCCGGAAGGTGGCTGGGGGACCCGGATTCGAACCGGGACTGACGGAGTCAGAGTCCGCTGTACTACCGTTATACGATCCCCCAACGGAATCTGAGCGCGGTTTAACACACCTGTTTCCGGCTGTGTAGAGTGAGCTATGACCGAAAAAAGTTACCGGCTCATTGATCGCAACGGCGAACCTTTCGACAGCCCGCGCCCCGGAAAGTATGGCGGGCACCGGCGCTCGAAAATCTACGGCCGGCTCGATTGCCCGAATGCCCTTCGATGGCTGGCAAAGGGCCACTACGCGCCGCACCGGGTGTTCTTTCGTGACGACGCCACCGCCCGCGCGGCGGGCTACCGGCCCTGCGCGAAATGCCTTCCGGATGCCCATGCAGCCTGGAAGAAGCGGCAAAAGGCCGGCCATCCGCCGAAAGGGTGAAGCCGCGATACGGCCTCCCGCTTGAGTTCGCCTGCCCACGGTGTAGATTCGGGGCTTCGGCCTAATGCGCCGAATTCGGGAAGGGAGGGACCCGTGCGAGCCAATACGGCCGGGCATAACGGCGGCGGAAGCCGGGGGCAGCGTCAGGGGCGCTGGTCCCACACCTATGCCGCGCTCGACCTGGGTACCAACAACTGCCGCCTCCTGGTCGCACGGCCCGACCGGTCCGGATTCAAGGTCATCGACGCGTTTTCGCGGATCGTGCGTCTGGGCGAGGGTCTCGGGACGACGAACGCGCTTTCCGACCGCGCCATGGATCGCACGATCGAGGCCCTGCGGGTTTGCCGATCCAAGATCGAGCGCAACCGCGTAACCCGGATTCGCGCCGTCGCGACAGAGGCCTGCCGGCGCGCCGAAAACGGGGACATCTTCGTTGCGCGGGTGCGCGACGAACTCGATCTCGACCTGGAAGTCATCGCACCCGAGGAAGAGGCCGAGCTCGCGCTTGTCGGTTGTTCGCCGCTCTACGATCCCCCGGAAGAACCGGAGGCGAGCGATTCCTATGCGCTTTTGTTCGATATCGGTGGCGGCAGTACGCAGATCACGTGGCTCCAGCTCGCGCCGTCGGAAATGTCGCGTCGCGATGTGGAAACCGACATCCTCGGCTGTATCTCCATCCCCTGCGGGGTCGTGACGATGAGCGAGCGGTTCGGCTGTGGCGAAGACGGGCAGGGCCGCACGTCGCCGGAGCGCTACGAACAGATCCGCGCCCATGTCCGCGACCAGCTCGCGGAGTTCGACCGCCGGCACAACATTGCCGCGAACGTCTCCAATGGCGCGGTCCAGATGGTCGGCACGTCGGGCACGGTCACCACGCTGACGGGGGTATTCCTGAATCTGCCGCGCTACGACCGTGGCCGGGTCGACGGGCGCGAACTCGCCTTCGAGCAGCTTGAGGCTGCGCGCGATACGCTTCTGGCGCTCGACCGCCGGGACCGGGCGGCGCACCCGTGCATCGGCTCCCAGCGCGCGGACCTGGTGATTTCGGGATGCGCGATCCTCGATGCGATCTGCGATCTGTGGCCGGTGGGCCGGCTTCGTGTCGCCGATCGCGGTCTGCGCGAGGGCATCCTCCACGGCCTGATGCGCTCGGCCGACAGGGAATCGGCGGCGAGCTGATTCTCATGGCAGGTAAGGGAAGAACAGGCGGCCGTTCCGGCAAACGCGGGCCGGGCGGCGGCAGCCGGGCAACATCCGAGCGCGTCCGCACGGCGCGCGGGCGCAAGCTGTCGTCCACGCGATGGTTGCAGCGCCAGCTCAACGATCCCTATGTGCAGGCGGCCCAGCGCGACGGGTATCGCTCCCGCGCCGCCTACAAGCTGCTGCAGATCGACGAGAAGTTCGAATTGCTCAAGCCCGGCACCTCGGTCGTCGACCTAGGTGCCGCGCCGGGCGGGTGGACCCAGGTGATCGCGGAACGGGTGCAGCCGGCCGAGAGCGGCGCGCGCGTGGTCGCCATCGATATCCTGGAGATGGAACCGATGGCCGGGGTGGATGTCCTGGTGGGCGATATCGAGGACGAGGCCGCGGTCGCCGGACTGAAATCCGCCATCGGCGGCCCGGTCGCGGTGGTGCTGTCGGACATGGCGACGTCGACCACCGGGCATGCCGCGACCGATCACCTGCGCACGATGACGCTTGCCGAAGCGGCATTCCTGTTCGCGTGCGAAGTGCTCCAGCCCGGCGGGGCCTTCGCGACGAAGGTGTTCCAGGGGGCGGACGAACCGGCGCTGTTCAAGGCGCTCCAGGGACGGTTCTCCAGCGTGCGGCGCTTCAAGCCAAAGGCGAGCCGCAGCGACTCGGTGGAAATGTTCCTGGTCGCCACCGGCTTCAAAGAGGCCGATTAGCCGGGCGTTTCCCGCCGGCGCCGACAATGCTTGTCCGCGCGCACGGGTTGTGTATATAAGCCGCGTCAACCTTCGACACGGTCACAGGCCCCGGTTGACATGGAAATCCTCGACGCACTCACCTTCGACGACGTTCTGCTCGAACCCGCGGAATCGCGGATTCTGCCTTCGGACGCGAACACCGGCACGCGGCTTACCCGCTCAATCGAGCTCGGCATTCCGATCATGTCGGCCGCCATGGACACGGTCACCGAGGCAGAGATGGCCATCGCGCTGGCGCAGGCCGGCGGGCTCGGCGTGATCCACAAGAACCTGGAGCCCGAGGAGCAGGCCAACGAGGTCCGCAAGGTCAAACGTTTCGAATCCGGCATGGTCGTGAACCCGATCACGATCCACCCTGACCAGACACTGGCCGATGCGCTGGCGATCATGAAACGGGAATCGATTTCCGGCATCCCCGTCGTCTCGCGCGAGGACGGCCGGCTTGTCGGCATCGTCACCAACCGCGATGTGCGCTTCGCCAGCGACCCGGCCCAGCCGGTGGACGAACTGATGACCAAGGAGTTGGTCACGGTGGGCGAGGGTGTGGACATGGGCGAGGCGCGCCAGCTCCTGCACCGCCACCGCATCGAAAAGCTGTTGGTGGTCGACGGTGAGGGGCACTGCGTCGGCCTGATTACCGTCAAGGATATCGAGAAGGCGCAGGCCTATCCCGACGCCTGCAAGGATACGAAGGGCAGCCTGCGCGTCGCCGCCGCCACGGGTGTGGGCGATGCCGGCTACGAACGCGCGGAAGCCCTGCTGGACGCGGGCGTGGACGTGATCGTGGTCGACACGGCGCACGGTCACTCGCGCGGGGTGATCGACCAGATTTCCCGTATCAAGCGGCTGTCCAACGAGGCCCAGATCATCGGCGGCAATATCGCCACGAGCGAGGCGGCGAAGGCGCTGATCGGCGCGGGCGCGGATGCGCTGAAGGTCGGGATCGGCCCGGGCTCGATCTGCACGACGCGCGTGGTCGCCGGTGTCGGCGTCCCGCAGCTGACCGCCATCGAGAACGTGGCCAACGCCGCCCACAGCCAGGACGTCCCGGTGATCGCCGACGGCGGCATCAAGTATTCCGGCGACCTCGCCAAGGCCGTCGCGGCCGGGGCGGACGTGGCGATGATCGGCTCGCTGCTGGCCGGCACGGACGAGGCGCCCGGCGAGGTGTTCCTCTACGAGGGCCGTTCCTACAAGTCCTATCGTGGCATGGGCTCGCTCGGTGCGATGGCGCGCGGCTCGGCCGACCGCTACTTCCAGGCGGAAGTGAACGATACGCTCAAACTCGTGCCCGAGGGGATCGAGGGGCAGGTGGCCTACAAGGGCTCGGCGATGACCGTCATCCACCAGCTGGTCGGCGGCCTGCGCGCGGCCATGGGCTACACCGGCAACGGGACGGTCGCCGACATGCAGCAGAACTGCCGCTTCCTGCGCCTGACCAACGCAGGCCTGCGCGAGAGCCATGTCCATGACGTTGCGATCACGCGCGAGGCTCCCAACTACCGCCAGAACGCATGACCGGAATTCGTCATCGCGAGACGCGTAGCGACGAAGCAATCCCGTCTGGCGGCAATGGGCGCGCTCTGGATTGCTTCGCCTTCGGCTCGCAATGACATGTCTCTGATGAAAATCATATGACCCCTTCTGCGCGGGTGGCCGCGGCCATCGAAATTCTCGAAGAGATTGCGCGCGGCGATGCGCCGGCGGACGCCGTCCTGAAAAACTGGACGCGCACGCATCGCTTTGCGGGATCGAAGGATCGCCGCGCGATCCGCGAACTGGTCTACCGGGATTTTCGCAAGGGCGCGCAACTGCGCTGGCTGGCGGGCGCGCTCGACGCCGATCCGGGCTCTCCGCGCGCGCGGACGATCATCTCCTGCGAACTCGAAGGCGCGGGCACCGCGAAGGCCCGTTTTGACGGCACCAAATACGGTCCGGACGAGTTGACGGAGCCCGAAGCCGCCCTGGTCGCACGGCTTCACGAAGACAATCCCGGGCCCGCGCCGGACTGGGTTCGCGCCGAATGCCCGGAGGCGCTGTTCGGCATGTTCGCGAGCCAGTGGCCGGGTGCATCGTTCGACGAAGTCAACGCCCTCAACGAGCGCGCGCCGGTGGACCTGCGGGTCAACGCCCTGCGGGGTTCGCGCGAGGATGCGCAGGCCGCCCTGACGGCCGCGGGCTATGAGACCGAACCGACGCCGTTCTCGCCCTGGGGCCTGCGCGGAAGCGAACACACGAATTTTTCGGCGCTGACGCCGTTCCGCGACGGGCTGGTCGACCCGCAGGACGAATCCAGCCAGCTCGTGACGCAGCTTGTCGGCGCCGCGCCGGGAATGTCGGTGATCGACCTCTGCGCGGGCGCCGGCGGCAAGGCGCTGGCGTTGTCGGCGGCCATGGAGAATGACGGCCAGATCGTCGCCTGCGATACCTCCGCCGCCCGACTGTCACGCATGGAACCGCGCCGGGCGCGGCTGGGGGCGGAAAACATCCGCACGCAACCGGTCGAAGCGGGCGTCGTTCCGGATGGCCTGGGCGGTTGGGCCGACCGGGTGCTGGTCGATGCCCCCTGTACCGGCAGCGGGACATGGCGGCGCAGCCCTGAGCTGCGCTGGCGCACCACGCCGGACGATATCGCCGCCTATGCCGCCGTCCAGTCGGACCTTCTGCTGACCGCCGCCCAGATGGTGAAACCCGGCGGACGGCTGATCTATGCGGTTTGCTCGGTGTTCAACGCGGAGGGGCGCGACGTGGCGCACCGCTTCGCAGCCAACGACAGCCGTTTTCAGCCGGTCGCCGTTTCGGCGGTGCTCGGCGCGGACCTCGCGGGCCGTCTGGGGGCCGAGGACGACATGATTCTCACGCCGCACCGCCACGGCACTGATGGCATGTTCGCCGCCGTTTTCGAGCGCGCCGGTTAGCCTGTGGATGACTGAGCGTCAGGCGGATGCAGGGCGAAATCGAATCGGCTATCTAACGGTATGACCACCGCGCTCCCGATCTCCGAAAAAATCCTCATCATCGACTTCGGCTCGCAGGTGACCCAGCTGATCGCGCGCCGCGTGCGCGAGGCGGGCGTCTACAGCGAAATCATTCCCTGTTTCCGGATCGACGAGGCGCTGCTCGACGAGTTCGATCCGAAGGCGATCATCCTGTCCGGTGGCCCGTCCAGCGTGATGGCCGAGGGCGCGCCGACCGTCGATCCGGCTGTTTTCGCCCGTGGCGTGCCGGTGCTCGGCATCTGCTACGGCCAACAACTCATGTGCCACCTGCTCGGCGGCATGGTGGCCGATTCCGACCATCAGGAATTCGGCCGCGCGGCGCTGGATATCGGCGACAGCTGCGACCTGTTCGAGGGCGTCTGGGCCGTGGGCGCGCAACCGCAGGTCTGGATGTCCCATGGCGACCGGGTGACGGCGCTGCCCGACGGGTTCCGGGTCGTTGCGACCAGCGGCGGCGCGCCGTTCGCCGCCACCGCCGACGAGACCCGGCATTTCTACGGCGTGCAGTTCCACCCGGAGGTGGTGCACACGCCCGACGGCACGCGGTTGCTGTCGAACTTCGTGCATAACGTCGCGGGCTGCGCCGGCGACTGGACGATGGCGCATTTCCGCGCGGCGGAGATCGAGAAGATCCGCGAGCAGGTGGGCGACAAGCGGGTGATCTGCGGCCTTTCCGGCGGCGTCGATTCCTCTGTGGCCGCGGTGCTGATCCACGAGGCGATCGGCGATCAGCTGACCTGCATCTTCGTCGACCACGGCCTGCTGCGCATGAACGAGCGCGAGGAGGTCGACACCGTGTTCCGCGAGCGTTTCAATATCCCGCTTGTGGTGCGCGACGCGGCGGATATGTTCATCGACAAGCTCGAAGGCGTCGATGACCCGGAACAGAAGCGCAAGATCATCGGCGGCACCTTCATCGACGTGTTCGTGGAAGAGGCGGCCAAGATCGGCGGCGCGGATTTCCTCGCCCAGGGTACCCTCTACCCGGACGTGATCGAGAGCGTCAGCCCCTTCGGCGGGCCGAGCGCGACCATCAAGTCCCACCATAATGTGGGCGGCCTGCCCGAGCGCATGGACATGGAGCTGGTCGAGCCGCTGCGCGAACTGTTCAAGGACGAGGTCCGCGACCTGGGCCGCGAACTCGGCATCCCCGAGGAGATCGTCGGGCGGCACCCGTTCCCGGGGCCGGGCCTCGCGATCCGCATTCCCGGCGGTATCGAACGCGAGAAGCTGGAAATCCTGCGCAAGGCCGACGCGATTTATCTCGACGAGATCCGGAAAGCGGGCCTCTACGACGAGATCTGGCAGGCCTTCGCCGTGCTGCTGCCGGTGCGCACCGTCGGCGTGATGGGCGATGCGCGCACCTATGACTACGTCTGCGGCCTGCGCGCGGTGACGTCGACCGACGGCATGACGGCGGACAGCTACCCCTTCGAGCACACCTTCGTGTCCGGCGTCGCCACCCGCATCATCAACGAGGTGCGTGGCATCAACCGGGTTGTCTACGACGTGA
Organism: Alphaproteobacteria bacterium; assembly: GCA_965222215.1. Lineage (GTDB taxonomy): Bacteria > Pseudomonadota > Alphaproteobacteria > UBA6615 > UBA6615 > JABJAG01. The sequence continues at coordinate 1,180,572 of OZ244931.1, forward strand.
CATCGAAACCGCCCGGCACGATTGAGTGGGAGTAGGGCTTGGCCCTAAATTGTACTCGCTGGGTTGGCGCGATGTGCGGACAGAACAGGGAAGACTGCCATGTACTGGATCAGAAATCCGAAACCGGAAAGCATCCCTGTCCTGCGGCTGCCGAACTTCCTGTCCGAGCCGAGCCTTCAGGAATTGAAGAAGTTCGTCGATGCCCATGAGTTGCGGGAGGGCGGCGTCGTCAGCGCGTCGGAGCGGATCAGCGCCGACCAGGTGCGCAAGAGCCAGATCATCTGGGTGAAGCCGGAGAGCGACGACTCCCATCTTTTCAACGAGATCGTGCAGCGCGTCGCCTATGTGAACAACTACCACTACAACTACCGCCTCGATTACTTCGGCGACCTGCAGTACTCCGAATACGCGCAGGACGGCCACTACGGCTGGCATACCGACACGGCCTTCGGCGGCGAGGAAGGCCACGAAGGCCGCCAGCGCAAGCTGAGCTTCACGGTGCAGCTCAACAACCCGGACGAATACGAAGGTGGCGACTTCGAGACGTTTTACAACGGCGCTTTCCAGCCGGTGGACCTGAAGCCCAACACGGTGGTGTTCTTCCCGTCCTACATGCCCCACCAGGTCACGCCGGTCACGAAAGGCGTGCGCAAGAGCCTCGTGGGCTGGGTCTACGGCCCGGCGTTCTCCTGAGCCGACGCGCGGCGGGCCCGGCCTAGCGGGTGCCCACCTGGTCCATCGAAATCCTGATCCCGAAATAGCGCTCGGCGTTCCTGTAGGCGATCTTTTCGGCCACGTCGCGCGGCAGCTTCGACAGCCACGCCCGGTTCGAGACGATAATGTCGTCGAAGCGATCCCACTGGCTGTTCACCCATGTGTCGCTGCCGATCATGAGCCGGTCCTGGAAGTCGAAGACGACCTTCTTCCATTCGGGGTCGATCTCGTCCTCGCCATAACCGAGGATCGAGCGTTCGCGCAGGGACGTATCGGCCCACAGGTTCGGGAACTCCGACATCAGGGCATGAACCGCCGCGGGCGGTTCGCCGAGACCGAGATGCGCCCAGATCATCTTCACGTCGGGGTCGAGGCTGTAGAGCCAGCGCACGGGCTCCGTGCCCGAATGGACGTGCAGCGGAATGTCGTCGGCCTTCGCCATGGCGATGACCTCGCGGAACAGCGGTTCGTCGCTGGTATCGAGGACATGAATATGGAATTCGCCGATACCCTGGTGCGGATATTTCTCAAGCCGGCCGCGCAGGTAGTCCGTCATGCCCTCGGCCTTGGTCCAGTTCGAGGAGCCGGCATCGCCGTGATAGGGGCGCAGCTCCGGCACGATGCGGTTGGGTGCGTACTCCCACAGCATGATGGTGCCTTCGTCCGGCGTGGAGGACACAAGCGCCATCGCCACACCGTTCCGGTCCATCAGTTCAATGACGCTCTTGACGGGGTAGGCCTCCCACGCCGGTTCCTTGTAGTGCATGTGGGCGTCGAACAGCGGCACATCCCTGATCGCATCGCCGATCGGCTCGTCTTCATGGGCGAGCGCGGACGTGGTTGCGAAAGCGAAGAGTGCGGCGGTCAGAAGGGCGTGGCGCATGGGGATATCCTCTTGGACGCGTCGGGCGCTGGATATTAGCCCTGTTTGCCCCTGCGGCGGGAGGGGCGCGGGCCTTGACCGGGCGCGTGCGGGCAGCGGATTGTGGGGCGCTCACAACCTGTTCAAACCCGCCATGACCGAGAACGATCCCGACGACCTGACCGGCTGGACGCCGCCGGCGCCGCCCGCCATGACCGTGCTCGAAGGCCGGGCGTGCCGGCTGGAGCCGCTGGACCCGGACCGCCACGCCCCGGACCTGTACGCCGCGTTCTCCGGGGAGGCGGACGAAGCCGGCGAGTGGCAGTATCTGCCCTACGGGCCGTTCGGAAGCGAGGCGGAGTATACCGGGTGGCTGCGGACCTACGGGGCGTCGGGCGGGCGCATGTTCTTCGCCATTGTCGAGGCGGCGACGGACCGCCCGGTCGGACAGGCGTCGTATCAGAACGTGGTGCCGCATTACGGGACGGTGGAGATCGGCAATATCCGGTTTTGCGCTTCCATACAGCGCACGGTCGTGGCGACGGAGGCGATCTTCCTGATGATGCGTCATGTGTTCGAAGCGGGATACCGGCGCTTCGAGTGGAAAACCCACGCGGGCAACACCCGTTCCCGGCGCGCCGCCCAGCGTTTCGGCCTGTCCTGGGAGGGGCGCTTTCGCAGCCACATGGTCTCGCGCGGGCGTTCGCGCGACACCGCCTGGTTCGCCTGTATCGACCGCGAGTGGCCGGCGCTCAAGGCCGCGTTCGAGACGTGGCTGGATGATGCTAACTTCGACGCGGACGGAAAGCAGCGTCGAAGCCTGCGGGAGCTGACCCGCCCCATCCTGTACGCCACTGACGACGACAATTGAGTGCATCGCCATGAACGCCTTTGAAAACCGAATCGCCAGGTGGAAACTCGACTACCCGACCGTGGAAGACCTGCGCTGCCGGGCCGAGCGGCGCACACCGAAGTTTGCCTTTGAGTATGTGGACGGCGCGGCTGGCGCGGGCGACATCAACATGAAAACCAACGCGGCGGCGCTGGACGCGGTGGAGATCGTGCCGCGCTACGGGGTCGAGAACTTCACCGCCGATATCTCGGTCGAACTGTTCGGCCACCGCTACAACCAGCCGGTCGGGATCGCGCCCATGGGCATTCCGAGCCTGGTCCTGCCGGGCGGGGAGAAGGCGTTCGCACGTGCCGCGAAGGCCCACAACATCCCGCTGGCGCTCGGCGGTGTCGCCGGGGCGACGGTGGAAGACTGCGCGGCGCTGGCGCCGGACAACCTCTGGTTCCAGCTCTACCGGGTCGCGAAGGACGAGCTGGCCGTCAACATGGACATGGCCAGACGCGCCGACGCGGCGGGCGTGCATGTGCTGGTGCTGACCCTGGACGTGCCCGCGCGCACCAAGCGCCCGCGCGAACTGCACGCCCGGCTGATGATCCCCTACAAGCACAGCGTGCGCACCGTGACGGAGGCACTGAAGCACCCGCACTGGCTGGCCGCGTATTTCCGCCACGGCATGCACGGCTTCGCCAACTACGCGCAATACGCGGGCGACAAGCCGACCCTGGACGACGTGACGGCGTTCGTACGCCGCGAGTCCGGCGGTTCGTTCACCTGGGACGAGGTGAAGCGCTTCCGCGATGCGTGGCCGGGCGCGCTGGTCGTCAAGGGCCTGCTGCACCCGGGTGACGCCGAACGCGCGGTCGAGGTGGGCGCGGACGGCGTGATCGTCTCCAACCACGGCGGGCGCCAGCTCGAGGCCGCGCCGCCGGCCGTCGACGCGCTGCCCGCGATCGTCGATGCGGTCGGCGGCAAGTCGAAAGTGCTGTTCGACAGCGGCGTGCGGGCCGGGATCGACGTGGTCCGCGCCATGGCGCTGGGGGCCGACTTTGTCTTCTCCGGCCGGGCCTTCATGTACGGCCTCGGTGCGCTGGGCGAGGACGGGCCGGCCTACGTGGCGGAATTCTTCGCCGAGGAAATCGCCGCCGCCATGCGCCAGATCGGGACGCCGACATGGGATGCCACCCGCGCGCTGACCATCCGTCACCCCGGGCGGCTGGATTTCTAGATCAAGTCGCGATTTATCCTCAGCAGCTGCTCACGCACGATCAATTCTCGAAATGGTGGCGACTGACTTCAAACCGGAGGCGTACCGGTTTTCCCCAAGCAGGAGTTCACTTCATGGAATTCGACAGAGAACTAATCTCAAACGGAAACCCGATGGAGGCGGTGGTGGGTTTCAGCCGTGCCGTTAGAGTTGGACCGTTCATATCGATCGGCGGTACCGCGCCGGTAGGGCAAGACGGGAAAACAGTTGGCGTGGGTGATGTTGCAGCCCAAACACGCCAGTGCATCGAGATTATCAAGGCCGCGCTCGAGAGCGCGGGATCCGGCCTTCAAGACGTTGTGCGGACACGTGTAATTCTAACGGACATCGATACCTGGCAAGACGCCATCGATGTACGCAAAGAGTATTTTCGCGATGTTCGACCCGTGGACACGATTATGGCGATCGACCGGTTTGTGAATCCGGAGTGGCTTGTGGAGATCGAAGCCGACGCCGTGATTTCCGGCTGGTGTGTTTAAGGGTTCAGTAAAATTCAGGCTCCCTCGTGTCTGAACGGCGCGACATGAGCATCCACGGCATCGATATGCGCCTGCTTGTCCCCGTCGGGCAGGAATGACGCCGCGAACGAGTTCTTCGCCAGCGTGACGATGTCACCCGGCGACAGGCCGACAGCGTCGGCGACGGCTGTATAGTTGTCGTTGATGTAGCCGCCGAAATAGGACGGGTCGTCGGAATTCACGGTCACCAGCAGGCCGGCGTCCATGGCCCGCCTGATCGGGTGGTCCTCGAGACGCTCGATCCCCTTCAGGCGCAGGTTCGACAGCGGACACATGGTCAGCGGTGTCTTCTCCCGTGCGAGCCGGGCGGTCAGCGCCGGGTCATCGAGCGCGTGGTTGCCGTGGTCGACCCGTTTGACCTTCAGGACGTCCAGCGCCGTTTCGACATATTCCGCCGGGCCCTCCTCGCCCGCGTGCGCCATCGCCACGAAACCCTCCTCGCGCGCGGCGGCATAGACCCGGGCGAACTTCTCGGGCGGATTGCCGGCCTCGCCCGAATCGAGCCCGACGCCGAAGATATGTTCCTTGTGGCGGCAGGCGCATTCCAGCGCCTCGAACGCCTGATCCTCTGGCAGGTGCCGCAGGAAGCACATGATGAGCTTTGACGTGATGCCCAGTTCACGCTCGCCTTCCGCCAGCGCGCCGGTGATGCCCTCCAGTACAGTCTCGAACGCGACGCCCCGGTCCGTGTGGGCCTGGGGATCGAAGAATATCTCGACGTGCCGCACGCCCTGTTCGGCCACCTTGTCCAGATAGGCGCGGGTGAGGTCGTGGAAGTCGCGCACCTCGATCAACACGGACATGCCCGCGTAGTAGAGGTCGAGGAAGTCCTGCAGCCCCTCGAAGTCGTAGGCCGCGTGGATCTCCTCCACCGTTTCGTAGGGCAGGGCCACGTTGTTGCGCTTCGCAAGCGCCAGCATCATTTCGGGCTCCAGCGTGCCCTCGATATGCAGGTGCAGTTCCGCCTTGGGCAGGTGCTCGATCATCGGGTGGGTGGCGTCAGTCAATTTGGTTTTCCGGGTTGTTTAGGTTCCGTGGTGAGGTCACGAGCGCGTGAACGCTGTTTATCGCGCGCCCGTCCTCACCTAATTTAGCAATAGAACTGATCGTATAATCGTTGCGTACAGGGAGTTGAACAAAATCGCTGTTCGTTCGTATTGCCGCTCGCACAGTTGAGAGATCGACATGAGCAAAAACATACTGACCCGCAGAACCGTCCTCGCAACCGGTGCCGCCGCCGTCGTGACCGGCGCGTCCGGGCTGCTCGTACCGGCCCGTGCCAAGGGGCTCGCGCCGACGCGCACGATGCGCGGCGGGGCCAACAACTACCTTCCCAACGCCCCGATTGTCGAACGGATCGGCAATGGCGGGTTCTGGATGACCGGCACCGTGCGCCGTGCGGGCGACGGTGCACCGCTTGAGGGGCAGCGCGTTCAGGTCTGGGCGCACACGACCGAAGGACACGAACGCGACCCGCACAGCCACGGGGCGACCCTGACGGACGCCAACGGCGAGTTCCGCCTGGAGATGCCGCAGATCGTGCCGGCCTTCGGCCAGCCGCACGGCCATCTCGCCTATGACAGCGGCGATTTCGAGACCGTGTTCCTGCGCCCGGTCATGGACAGCGCCAGCGACACGACCCTCCACGCGGACTTTGTGCTCAAGCCCGCCTGATCCCCGATGAATGCGAAGGGCCCGCGCCGGCTCTCCGGACGGCCGGTCTGGGCCGTGCTCCTGACCGTCGCCGCCGTGCCGGTTGCCGCTGCGGCCTTCAGCCCGCTGCTCGCCTGGCGCGAGCCGGTGTACATCGCCGCCGGATTTGCCGGGATCGTGGGGATGGCGCTGCTGCTGTTTCAGCCGCTGCTGGCCGGCGGCTATATCCCCGACATGTCGACCCGGATGCGCCAGCGGGTACACCGCCTGGTCGGCACCACGCTGGTGCTGGCGGTGGTGGTACATGTCGGGGGGCTCTGGATCACCAGCCCGCCGGACGTGGTGGACGCGCTCCTGTTCCGCTCGCCGACCTTCTTTTCCGCCTGGGGCGTGATCGCCATGTGGGCGGTCTTCGGGGCTGCGCTGCTCGCTCTGCTGCTGAAACGGCTGCGGTTGCAATGGTGGGTGTGGCGGCTTTTCCATACGTCGCTCGCCGCCGTCACGGTCGTGGGAAGCGTCGTCCACGCACTGCTGATCGAGGGCACGATGGAGCCCGTCACCAAGGCGCTGCTCTGTGTCCTCGTCCTGGCGGCGACGGCGAAGGTGCTGTTCGATTTGCGGGTCTGGACCACCCGGACTCGCCGGAAGACAAGGGCCTAGCGCTCGCGAAACTATTGCTTCTTTGCTCCCGGGCGACCGCGAAGGCCTGTTTCTCTTTTCCGGGTTGGACGTCTGCGCAACCCTATGAAGTTTGGCCAACTTCCGATAGCTTCACAGGAATGTGAGGATCGGGAGCTCCATGACCAATAAGAATAATGAACCGCAATCCGCTTTCTTCGTGATCGCGGACATATCCGGTTACACCAAGTTCATGTCCGAAACCGAGATCACGCACGCCAAGGGCGTGCTCGAAAGCCTTTTCGACGCCATCATGCCTGCGATTCGGGCGCCATTGTCAGTCGGGGGCCTCCAGGGCGACGCGATCTTTGCCTATGCGTTTGAAAGCTCTGTGATGACCAAACAGTTCATCATGGATTTCGCGGAGCAGATCTACTGCAACTTCGCCCAAAGCAAGGAGCAGATGGTCATCAACACCGGCTGCGCCTGCGGTGCCTGCTCGACCATTGATGGCCTCGACCTGAAGATCGTTGCGCATCATGGCGAGTGCATCATCCAGCAGACCGATGGGCGCGACGAACTGGCGGGGAAGGACGTGATCACCACGTTCCGGCTGCTGAAGAACTCTGTCAAACAGCGCACCGGCCTCAATGCGTACATGCTGATTTCGTGTGATGCGTTGCGCAAGATGGAACTCATGGATTTTTTTACGGCGGACGAGTTCCACTCCGAGAATGTCGAGCATATCGGCGAGGTGGAGTATGTGGTGCGCGATTTGCATCAGGCCTGGGAGAAGCGGCGTAACGCCGGGCGGGTGTTTGTCGAATCTGGAAACGACCTTTTGATCGACGAGTGGCTAATCCCGGTGCCCGTTGGGCCGGATGTTGCCTTCTCGATATGCACGCGTCCCGACACGCGCGGTCGTTGGTACGGGGCGAACCTGGTCGAGCTTTTCCACGACAACAGGGGAAAGGTCGAGCCGGGTGCGCTCTATCACTGCCATCACGGTAAGGACCTGTTTCCCTATGAGATTGTTGACTGGCGCCCCGGGGAGTACGCGACAGGGCGTTACAACCTGCCCATGGGAATCACGCTCTACGAGACCAACGAGTTTCTCCCTGTCGGTGAAGGCACAATGGTGAAGGTGCGGTTCGCCAAGGCAACCTCGCCGAAGCTGGCGGGCAAGCTCATGGCGGGAATGGTGAATAAGAAGGTTAAGGGCTATATCGAGCCGGACCTGCAGAATCGCTCGGACCGGCTGCAGGAGATCTGCGGGGAGTGGCTGAAAGAGGATCCTTCGCTGGGCGATGCATCTGCGGGCGTGGAGGCCGGTGCCACCGTTCCCAATTGATGGAAACCCGGAGATGGCGGCATGAGTTACGAGACCCTCGATATTTCGCGTGACGGCGCAACTGCCACCCTGACCCTCAACCGGCCCGACCGTCTAAACGCGTTCACGGTAAAGATGTCGCGCGAGCTGATCGCCGCGTTCGATGAACTCGATTCCGATGACAGCGTGCGCGCGATCATCGTGACGGGCTCCGGGCGGGCCTTCTGCGCGGGCATGGACCTTTCCGAGGACGGCAACGTCTTCGGGCTGGACGAGAGCGTCGACCCCTACGGACCCGACGCGCACTGCATCCGTGATACCGGGGGCGAGGTCGTGCTGCGCATCTACCGGATGAACAAGCCGGTGATCGCGGCTATCAACGGCGTGGCGGTCGGCGTCGGGGCCACCATGACCCTGCCCATGGATGCCCGCATCCTGTCGGACAGGGCGAAGATCGGCTTCGTGTTCTCGAAGATCGGGATTTCGCTGGAATCCTGCGCGAGCTGGTTCCTGCCGCGGCTCGTCGGGATGGAGACGGCGCTCGACTGGTCGCTGTCGGGCGAGATCGTCGGCGCGGAAGAAGCCCAAGAACACGGGTTCGCACGCGCCGTGGTGCCGGGCGACGATCTGCTCGAGGAGGCGCGGAACCTTGCGCTTCGTTTCACCGCCGCGACGTCGCCCGTTTCGGTGGCTGTGAACCGCCAGTTGATCTGGCGCATGGCGGGTGCGCCCCACCCGATGGAGGCGCACAAGGCGGAGACCCGCACGATGTTCGACCTCAGCCAGGCCGACGGCCGCGAAGGGGTGGCCGCGTTCAGGGAAGGGCGGGAGCCCGAATTCGGCACGGCCATTCGCGAACGGATGCCCCGCGGCCTCGACTGGGACGGTGAGCCGGATTTCGACTAGGAGCTGATTCAGGGGCCGTCATTGCGAGCGGAGCGAAGCCATCCAGAGCCGACACGCCCGCTCTGGATTGCGTCGTCGCAATGCTCCTCGCAATGACGTTCGAATGAGATGCCAGCGGGCTTGGCTCCGGGGCTGACTCTGGGCCCACATCCCCGCTTAAAATTCCGGTCCGTTTGGCGTATGTGTTCGGCCATGAACGCCGAAACGCCACATTCGCGGTCCTCGCCGCTGGCCGTTGCGCCGATGATGGACTGGACGGACCGCCATGAGCGGTCCTTCCTGCGCGCCATCTCGCGTCATGTCCGGCTGTACACGGAAATGGTCACCACGGGCGCGATCCTGCACGGCCCGCGCGACCGGCTTCTGGCCTTCGATCCCGCCGAACACCCGGTGGCCCTGCAGCTCGGCGGCTCGGATCCGGCGGCTCTGGCCGAATGCGCGAGGATCGGCGCGGACGTTGGCTACGACGAGATCAACCTCAACTGCGGTTGCCCGTCCGACCGGGTGCAGTCCGGCCGGTTCGGGGCGTGCCTGATGGCGGAACCGGCGCTCGTCGCAGAGAGCGTGGCCGCGATGCGCGCCACCGTCGATGTGCCGGTCACGGTCAAGCACCGGATCGCCATCGACGACATGCCCGAATGGGAGACGCTGGTCGGGTTCGTCGACACGGTCGCTGCGGCCGGCTGTGAGCGGTTCGCGGTGCATGCCCGCAAGGCATGGCTGGAGGGGCTCAGCCCGCGCGAGAACCGCGAGGTACCGCCGCTCCACCACGACCTGGTCCATCGCCTGAAAGCCGAACGCCCGGACCTGCACATCACCATCAACGGCGGGATCGAGACCCTCGATCAGGCCGCGGCGCATCTGGCGCATGTCGACGGGGTGATGCTCGGGCGTGCCGCGTACCAGAATCCCTACATGCTGGCGGACGCCGACCGGCGCTTCTTCGATCCGGATGCCCCGGTGAAGACGCGCCATGACATCGTTGAAGCGTATCTGCCCTATATCGAGCGCGAGATTGCGGCGGGCGCGCCGCTGATTGCGATGACCCGGCATATCCTCGGCCTGTTCAACGGTGTGCGCGGCGCGCGCGCCTGGCGGCGATATCTGTCGGAGAACGCGCCGGGGTTCGGGGGCACGCCCGCGGATGCGGCTGCGCTGGTCCGCAATGCGGCGGCCCTCGTCGAGAATGGCGAAACCGCGCAGGCGGCCTAGACGTACCCGCCCACGAGCGTCGTTTCCTCCCCGCCCAGCCCGCGCTTGAAGCGCATCACGCCCGGCGCGTCGTCGCTGATGCCGCCAAGGTCGAACCAGGCCTTGCCGTCTTCCTGCAGCCGCGCGACGGCGGCCCACAGCAGCAGGTGCGTCGCACGCAGGTCCCGGCCTTTGTCGCCGGTCCAGCCGACGAGATAGGTGGCCGAATCGCCATGGGTCGCGAGCAGGATCGCCGCAACCGGTTCACCGCCTTGTTCGGCGATCAGGAGCCGCAACCCGGCGATCTCGTTGCTATGGCGATGCAGGGCATTCAACAGGTCACCGGACGCCCCGCGATACCTGCCCAGTTCCATATGCGCGCTGTGGCGTTCGATCAGCCAGGGCAGCCGCGCCGCATCGCGGTCATCGACCACCGTGAGGTCGTTGCGTTCGCCCTGCACGAGCGCGTTGCGCCAGTTCTGGTGCATGTCCGTTCGCAATTCGTCCTGTGCCCGCGAGAGATCGAGCCAGATCGTGCGGTAGCCCTCCGCGATCCGCTTGAAGCCGGCGGCCGACATCTGCCCCCGGTGTTCCGGCGTATCCGCCAGCTCCGGGTGAAACGTCACCGGGCGGCCGCTGCGCAGCCGGTAGCGTTTGCGCAGCAAGCCGAGCGCCAGCTTCTGCATCTCGCCGGGAATCTCGTCGTAAACCCAGACCGGTCCGCGATAGATCGTCTGGCTGCCCGCCCGGCCGAGCACCGGCTTGCCGTGGGCGACGACCATCCCGATGGGCTTGTCCTGAAACCGGATCAGTCCGAAGTCGGCTTTCAGGCCCTGAATCTCGTGAAGCGCCAGCGCATAGGTCGAGGTCTGGGTCAGGCTCGCGCGCGTGCAGGCGGCCAGCATGCCGTCCCACTGGGCGCGGCCGTGGCGGTTCCAGGTGATGCGGAACGGGTTCAGCGCGTCCATGCGCTCAACCGCCGCTCAGCGCGGCCCGAATCGCGTGCAGGTCGCCATGGTGCGACTCCAGAAGCGCCGGAATGTCGTCCGGGTTCACGCCCATTGCGACGAGGATGGCCGGCTTGACCGCATAGTCCGTTGTTTCGAGGGCGGTGCGCGCCGACGCTTCGTCGCAGTCTGCGGCCATCATGACGATCCGCACCGCGCGCTCACGCAGTTTTGCATTCGTGGGTGTCACGTCGACCATCATCCCGCGATAGACCCGTCCCAGCCGGATCATGGTCAGCGTGGAGAACAGGTTCAGCGCGATCTTCTGGGTCGTGCCCGCGGTCATGCGTGTCGAACCGCCCACCGGTTCGGGTCCGGATTCGATCAGGACGGCATGGTCGGCGGCGTCGAGGAGCGGCGCGCCGGCATTGTTGGCGATGGCAACGGTCAAGGCCCCCGCTGCGCGGGCCGTCTCGCAGGCGGCAATCGCATAGGGGGTCGTCCCGCTCGCCGACAGGGAAAGGCAGACATCCTCCGCGCCGAGATCGAGGGCCTCGGTGTCCGCGATGGCCTGCGCCGCGTCGTCCTCGGCACCCTCGGCCGTGCGGGTGAGGGCAGCCGGTCCGCCCGCGATCAGGTAGGCAAGACGCGCTTCCGGCCAGCCGAAAGTGGGAACGAGCTCAACGCCGTCCTGGACGCCGAGCCGCGCCGAGGTGCCTGCCCCGGCGTAGACGATCCGCCCGCTCTTGGCGCGCAGGCGATCCGCAGCCGCTTCCGCAGCATCGGCGATCGCGCCGAGAGCAGGTTCAAGGGCATCGAGCCCTCGACGCTGCGCATTCAGGATTTCCGACAGGATTTCCCGGCCGCTCCGGGTCTCCAGGTCGCGATAAATATCTGCGAATTCTTCAGTCTTGCGCATCGGTCCGATTGCCAGCGGTCACGCGATTTTCCATAACACAGGTTCCCGCGCCGCGAAGGTGCGAAAGAAATTCAGGCGCGGGTTCGTGTACAACCATTGCGCTGATCCCGTGCACCATTCCGGCGCACCAACCCGAACCGGTTCCGGAGGACCATGGACGCTCGGCTTTATTGCTGTGTCGACGGCGGCGCGAGCCACACGCGCGTCGCGCTGTACGACTCAAACGGCCACCGGCTGGGCCTCACCGTCGGGGGGCCGACCAGCCTCACCGTGCGCGGCACGGAGGCGTGGGCGGTTATCCTCTCGGCGTTGGAAAGCCTGGCGCAGGCCGTCTCGCTGGAGGGGGACTACTTCTCCCGCACCGCATTCGGCATCGGGTTGGCGGGGGCCAACAATGCCGAGCAGAAACGCCTTTTTCTCGATGCCGCGCCGCCCACCGGCAGTATCCGTATTTCCACCGATGCCTATATCGCGGCGCTGGGCGCGCATGGCGGTGCGCCCGGCGCCATCGTCATCGTCGGTACGGGCAGCGTCGGTTACCGGATCGAGGCGGCGGGCCGTTGCCGGCTTGTCGGCGGGTGGGGATTTCAGGTCGGCGACGAGGGAAGCGGTGCGTGGATCGGCCGCCGCGCGATCTCGGAAACCGTCAAGGTGCTGGATCTGCGGTACCGGACGCGAGCCGGCGATCTGCATCGCGCCGTCGCCGAACATTGCGGCAGGACCCGCGAGGAGATGCTGTCCTGGCTGTGGGGGGCCGAGCCGGCGCGGTTCGCCGAACTGGCGCCCCTGGTCATCGAGTGCGCCGGACACGGAGATCCCGCCGCCCTTGCCATCGTGACCGAAGCGGGCCGGGAAATAGATGCGCTCGCCGAGGCGCTCGACGCGGCACGCCATGTGCCGCTTGCGTTGGTCGGCGGTCTGGCCGAACCTCTCGATCCGTTCCTGCCCGACCGGCTGCGGGGCTGGGCGCGCGCACCGAAGGACGGGCCGATCACGGGGGCCCTGATGCTGGCGCAGGGCCGGGCACCGGATGAAACAATCGTATGGCAAAACCGATGAGCGAACAGCGACGCATAGGCCGTATTCTGACGACCGAGGGCTGGGTGTCGGGGCAACTCGTCCACGACACCCATTTTCGTGTCGTCGAGGCCGGTGCGGTTGCTGTCGATGCACCCCGGATTATCCCGGGTTTTGTCGACCTGCATGTGCCCGGCGGGGGCGGAGCCGATATCATGGAGGGTGACGACGCGGTGCGAACGGTGGCCCGCCTGCACGCGCGTCACGGCACCACGTCATTTCTCCCGGCGACGATCACGTCCGCCCAGGATGAACTGTCGTCTGCGCTGGACGGGATTGCCGCTGCGCAGGCCGAGCGCGGCAGCGGTGAAGCGCGTGTGCTTGGTGCGCATATGGAAGGCCCGTATATCAATCCGGACCGGTTGGGCGCGCAGCCGCCCCATGCGCGCGAGCCGGACCCGGCGTTTCTGGAACAGGTCTGCGCGGCGGGCGTCGTGAAGGTCGTGACGCTGGCGCCGGAAGTCTCCGGCGGCATGGACGCGATCCGCCAACTCGCGGCGGCGGGGGTCGCTGTCCAGATCGGACACACCGATGCCGACTATGGCACCGCCTGCGCCGCGCTCGATGCCGGCGCGACGGGTTTTACCCACCTGTTCAATGCGATGTCGCCGTTGCGGCACCGCGCGCCCGGTGTTGCGGGAGCGGCGCTGGCGCGCGGCGAGTATGCGGCGATCATCCCCGACGGTATTCACGTGGCCGACGGGGCAATGCTGGCCGCGCTCCGGGCCGTCCCGAAGCTTTTTGCGGTGACCGATGCGACGGCGGCGGCGGGTATGCCCGATGGTGAATACCCGCTCGGCGAATATCGCGTGACCAAGCGCGGCGGGAGTGTCTTCCTGGACGACGATACGCTCGCCGGCAGCGCGCTGACGATGGATGAGGCATTTGCGCGGCTGCGGGGTCTCGGCCTCGCGCTCGAGGACGCAAGCCGGCGTGTGTCGACCTATCCGGCCGATTTTATCGGTCGCTGGGACAGGGGGCGGATTGCGGCCGGAGCATGGGCCGACTACGTCGTGCTCGATGCCGAGGAGCGTATTTCGTCCGTCGTGATCGAGGGCGAAGAAATTTCGCTCTAGAGCCAGGCTTCCACGATACGGCCGGCGGCCTCGCCCCGTGCGAGAGCTTCGCGCAGGTCCGATCTGCCGAACAGCACGTCGACGGCGCGACCCGGCGTTCCGTCCGCACCCGGGAGCCAGGCGAAGTCCGGATACTGGTCGCGCAGCCACGCCAGGATATGCACGCCGAGCGAAAGCGGATACTGGCGTTGTGCCTTGCGCGGCCAGATCACGACACCGGGAAGCGGTCCGCCGGTATGCGGGTCGCGCACGCCCCAGATCGTGGCGGGTTGCCCCCGAAAGCCGGTCTGCCAGCTGTTGAGGGTTTCGGCCAGGGAATGGTTGTCGAGGCCGGGTGCGGAGATGCTGCGAAAGGCGAGCGACGTTCCGCGGCCTTCGCTGATGTTCGTTGCTTCCAGCAGCACGAGCCCGGCGTAGGCGGCGACGGCATCCGGGTGCGAAAGCGCCGGGGACGGGGGTGTCCAGCCGAGGTCGGCGCGCAGGACGATATCCGCCGGGTAGACCAGGAACGGCGCTTCTCGGATCGCCGGCGCGACGTGGCGCGACAACATCTCCCCGATGGTGTGCCCATGCACGAACGGGACGTCGAAGAAGGCGAGGAACGACCGCAGCGCCGGATCCGGCCGGGGGCCTTCGGCAGCGGGCCCGAGAGGGTTCGCGCGGTCGCAGACAATGACCTCGATATGGTGTTCAAGCGCCGCACGGGCTGCGCGGGCGGCGGTAGCAGCATAGGTGTAGCAACGCACGCCGACGTCTCGCAGGTCGATCACGAGCGTGTCGATTTCGTCGAAGATGCCCAGGTCGTCCTCGCCGCCGTCGTAGAGGCTTCGGACCGGCAATCCGGTGAGCGGGTCAGCGCGATGGCCGACCGGTTCGCCCGCGCCGGACCCGAGTTCGAACCCGTGTTCCGGCGAAAAGAGCCGCAGCGGATAGCCGCCGGCATCGGCCAGGCGGCGGTTGAGGGCCAGGCTCACCGGAATGCCGTCATGGGACTGGCTGGCGTGATTGGAAAGCAGGCCGACCTGTCGCTCGGACAGGCGGGCGATCATGCCGGCGTCCGCGAGCAGACGATCGAAGCCGGACAGAACGCGTCGTGACTTCGTACCCGTTTTTTCGCTGCCCGCCATGCCCGACACCCTAGCGTCGCACCGCGGTGTCGGGGAAGCCGGGATCACCGGCTCAGGCCAGGCGGTCGAGAAATGTTCCACCGCGAAAAGCGGTGTTTTCCTCCGCGACGCGTTCGGCGGGAAGCCGCCGGACGACGTCGCCGGTTGTCGGGTCGAGGATTTCCACGAAGACGTCGGCCTCGAACGCATCGTAGCTGAGGCGCGCCTGAAAAATGTTGCCTTCGGTCTCGACCAGGCGCACGGCCCGAACGTCTACGGGCTCGCGCTTGTTGTCGTTGTCTTCCGTTTTACGTTCCGCGAATGCCATGCGCATGTCGCGGACGGGCGGTTCCCGGCTCGTTTCCAAGCGCTCTATGCTTTCCATGACGCGCTCCTCGGTTTCTCCAGCATCCCCGTGACGGCCCAAGGCGCGTTCGCAGGGAAGGATGTGCATTCCTTGCACATGCCTACAGAATTGGCCGCGATCGCCGGTGCGTGCAACCGGGATCGGTTTCAGTTTTAGTTTTTGGAAATTCCGTGAAATTTACCGGGAAATTGGCCCGGAAATTCGAGGAACCTATCCGATGGCCACGAGCCGCGGCCGCCGCTCGATCGCGCCGAGTACGTCGTTGAGATTCTGGCCCTGCTTGATCTTCTGGGGCCCGCGCGAGACCGCATAGCGTTCCGGCCGGTTGCCCCGGCTCGGGAACTTCTCGATGGAATAGAGGGGGTGTTCGGCGGTGTGGCGGAACACGGAGAACACCGCGCGATCCTTGAGCAGGTCGATGGCGTAGTCGCGCCATTCACCCGCGGCGACCCGGCGGCTGTACTCGTTGAGCAGAATTCGGAGCTCGTTTCGGTCAAACGTGACCCGGCCGGGGCGGCGGTTCTTGTGGCTCAGGGAAGGCGCGGAACTCATCGGCGAAAGGCTCGAGCGTTGCTGTTGTATGACAGAGTGTTCCCCATTTTTTCGGGGCTGTCCAGCAGCGGCACGGCGCGCTTTAGAAGCTTCTCTGGCTCGCGGTTTCGTGCGGATTCTCGACCGGATAGCAGGTCATGCGCGCGATCGATCGATAGCACACCTGATTCGGCGGCGGGGACGGTTCCGTCACGATGGGCTGGCACCATGCCTCGCCGCGCAGCGAATTCAGGAAGGAGCAATCCTCGCCCGTCGCGTAGGAAAACGCGTGATCCGTGACGGTCTTACCCGAATCGATGGCCGTCACCACGCTGGCGCCGCTCAGGGCGAGCGAGGCCGGGTCAGCGCAGGCCGTGAGACCGAGCAAACCGGCGGCAAATAGGGTTTTTCGGGCGAACGTGAGCATTGTCGTTGCGGCTTTTGTGATACAGACATTCTGCGTATGAGGCGTTAACGAAGGGTTCGCTGCCGGGCGGAACGCATCAAATGCCCGTTAATGTGTTGATTTCGTTGCGCCGGACAGCGATATAGCGGCGGTAGAAACCGCGAAGCCTTTGAAAAGGAATTGTTTTCGTGTCCGACGAGTTGTTCCGCGAGGTCGATGAAGAGGTTCGCCAGGACCGCTTCCAGGAGCTTTGGAAAAAGTACGGCACCTACACGGTGGCGGCGGTTGTCGTGATCGTCGGGGCGACGATTGCGTTTGTCGTGTGGCAAAACATCAGGGAAAGCGCGCGAATTGACGACAGCGAGCGCTTCCTCGCGGCGGTCGTGCAGGAACAGTCCGCCCCCGAGGCGGCTCTGGCGCAACTCCGCGAACTGGCCCGTGACGGCACGCCGGCTTATCGCTTCCTCGCCAGCTTGCGCGAGGCCACCCTGCTGGCCGATTCCGGCGACGTGGAACAGGCGATTACCGTGTTCGATGCGGCGGCCGCGAACGACGATATTTCCGACACCTATCGCGACATTGCGAAGATTCTCGCGGTGGCGCGCGGCATGGAAATCATGTCCGGCGAGGACGTGGAGCAACGCCTCGGCCCGATGAATACGACGGAGCA
Organism: Alphaproteobacteria bacterium; assembly: GCA_965222215.1. GTDB lineage: Bacteria > Pseudomonadota > Alphaproteobacteria > UBA6615 > UBA6615 > JABJAG01. Next base: position 1,197,580 of record OZ244931.1, read on the forward strand.
CCCGTTCCGCTTCACGGCCCGTGAGTTCCTGGCGCTCGCCGCGATCAAGGGCGGCGATAACGACATGGCTGTCGACTTGCTGCGCGCCAACGTGGAGGATCGCGAGACGCCGCTCTCGACCCGCGCGCGCGCCGGCGAATTGCTGGCTCTCATCGGAAACTGACTATGATGACGGTATCCCGACCTTCGCTGCGCCGGTTCTGGCTCGTGCCTTTCGCGCTCTTTGCGCTTGCCGCGTGCGATACCTTCGATTTTCTTGGCAGCGCTGACGACGACCCGCTACCGGGCGAACGAATTCCGGTGCTGGCGAGCCAGAACCAGATTTTGCCGTCCGACCGTGTGGCGGATCTGGATATTCGTTTGCCGCGTCCCCTGATTAACGACGATTGGCCGCAGCAGGGCGGTTTTGCCAACCATGCGATGCATCACCTGGCCATCGGCGAGGCGCCGCGCGAAGTGTGGTCGCGCCGCTTCGGGTCGAGTTCGGACGAAGATGCGCCCATCCTCTCGGGCCCCGTGATCGCGGAGGGTCTCGTCTACTCGATGGATTCCGATGCCGTGGTGACGGCCGTACGCGTCGAGGACGGCGCCGTCGTGTGGCGGGCCGATATCGAACCGCCCGAGGAAGACGACGGAAACTGGGGCGGCGGCGTTGCCTACGATCTGGGCCGGATCTACGCCGGAACGGGGTTTGCGCAGGTCGTCGCGCTGGATGCGCGGACGGGCGCAGAACTCTGGCGCACGCCGGTCTCCGGGCCGATGCGCGCGGCGCCGACGGCATTCGGCGGCAAGGTTTACGCGATTACCAAGGACAACCAGCTCTTTGCGATGGATGCCGAGCTCGGCACCGTCGACTGGACTCACACGGGTATCGAGGAGACAGCCGGACTGATCGGATCGGCCAGCCCGGCGGTCGACGGCGATATCGTGATCGTGCCGTATTCGTCCGGTGAAATTTTTGCCCTGCGCGCGGAGAACGGACGCCAGTTGTGGAGCGACAACCTGGCCGCGATCCGTCGCGCGGATGCAGTGTCCGCGCTGGCGGATATTCGCGGCCGTCCGGTCGTCGACCGGGGCAGGGTCTATGCCATCAGCCACTCCGGACGCATGGTCGCGATCGATCTTGCGAGCGGACGGCGCGTCTGGGAAACAGAAGTCGGCGGGGTCAACCAGCCCTGGATCGCCGGCCGGTTCCTGTACGTCGTCACGACCGAGGGCGATGTGGTGGCGCTGGTCGCGGAGAACGGCCTCGTGCGCTGGGTCACGCCGCTCGGGCGTTACGAGGATCCGGAGGATCGTACAGGTCTGGTGAACTGGTCGGGCCCCGTCCTCGCCAGTGACCGGCTGATCGTGACGGGGAGCCAGGGCATCGCCGTGGCCCTGTCGCCCTATACCGGCGCGGTCATCGGGCAGATCGAGATGCCGGACGATGTCTCGCTGGCGCCGGTGCTGGCCGGGCAGACCCTCTATTTCCAGACCGATGACGCGGAAATTATCGCGTACCGCTAGGGCGCGTTTCAGGTCCTGACAGGACACGACACATGCTTGCAAATGTGGTGATTGTCGGCCGGCCCAATGTCGGCAAATCGACGCTGTTCAACCGGCTCGTCGGCCGGCGTGAAGCGCTGGTCGACGACAGCCCGGGCGTGACCCGGGATCGCCGCGAGGGCGAGGGCAGCCTGGCCGACCTGTCGTTTCGCATTGTGGATACGGCGGGGCTGGAGGAGGCGTTCGACGACAGCCTGCCCGCGCGCATGCGGCGGCAGACCGAGACGGCCATCGACGATGCGGATGTCGTGTTCCTCGTGATCGATGCCCGCGCGGGGGTGACGCCGCTGGACGAACATTTCGCCGACTGGCTGCGCACGCGCGGGGCGAATGTCGTGCTGATCGCCAACAAGTGCGAGGGCCGGGCCGGCGAGGCCGGTTACCTCGAGGCCTATTCCCTCGGGCTGGGTGAGCCGGTGGCGCTCTCGGCGGAACATGGGGAAGGGATACACCTGCTCTACGACGCCATCGCCGCGGTGTCGCCCGAACCTGCGGAAGAGAGCGACGACGCGCTCCAGGACGAGGGGGACAACCGTGCGCTTCAACTGGCCGTCGTGGGCCGGCCGAACGTCGGCAAGTCGACCCTTGTGAATGCCGTCGTGGGCAGTGACCGTTTGCTGACCGGGCCGGAGGCCGGCATCACCCGCGATGCCATCTCGGTCGAGTGGGAGTTCGGCGGCCAGCGGATCGCGCTGGTCGACACGGCCGGCATGCGCCGCCGCGCACGGGTCGACGGCAAGCTCGAGCATCTTTCGGTGGGCAATTCGCTGAACGCCATCCAGTACGCCCATGTGGTGGCGCTGGTGCTGGATGCCGAACAGATGCTGGAGAAGCAGGACCTCGCGATTGCCCGTCATGTGATCGACGAGGGGCGTGCGTTTGTGATCGTGGTCAACAAGTGGGACCTTATCCAGGACCATTCGGCCGCCCTGCGGATACTGCGCGACCGCATGGAAATTTCCCTGCCGCAGGGCAACGGCACGCCCATCGTGACCCTGTCCGCGGCGACGGGGCGCGGTCTCGACAAACTGATGCCGGCTGTCCTCAAGGCTTACGAGAGCTGGAACCGGCGCATGCCGACGGCGGCCCTGAATGCGTGGCTCGACGGCGTGCTGGAGCGCCACCCGCCGCCGCTTGCGTCGAACAAGCGCCCGATCCGTCTGCGCTATGTTACGCAGCCCAAGGCCCGTCCGCCGACGGTGGTTCTGTTCGGCAACCGGCCGGAAGACCTGCCGACAAGCTACCTGCGTTATCTCGAAAACAGTTTTCGCGAGGAGTTCGAGCTGACCGGCACGCCGATCCGGATCCAGACCCGGAAGGGGGCGAACCCGTACCACAAGAAGGGTTAGACGCCTGGCCGTTCAGGCGAGGTCGATGAACTCGCCGTGCCGGGTGCAGGCGGTGCCCGCAAGGTCCACGAAGGCGTTCGTGATGTCTTCCGGCGTCTTGAGCGAAAGCGGGTCTTCACCGGGAAACGCGGCGGCGCGCATGCCGGTCCGCGTCGCGCCCGGGTTCAGGATGTTCACACGGACATCCGTGTTCGCCAGCTCGGACGTCCAGACGCGCGCGAGCGCTTCCACGGCGGCCTTTGTCACGGCGTACGCGCCCCAGAAGGCGCGGGGGTTTTGCGCCGCGCCGCTGGTCACGAGGATCGCCCGTCCGGCGTCGGAGCGGCGAAGCACCGGCTCGAGCGTGCGAATGAGCCGCCAGTTGGCGTGAACATTCACATCGAACACCTCGTGCCATGATTTCGGGTCGTAATGGGTCAGCGGGGTCATCTCGCCCAGCAGGCCGGCGTTGCCCACGAAAACATCCAGCTTGTCGAACCGTTCCATCAGGACGGGGCCGAGGGTATCGATAGTATCGAAGTCTTTCAGGTCGCACGGCACCAGGGTGACGTTCCCGCCCGCGCCCGTGATCTCGTCGTCGAGTTCTTCCAGCGCGCCGACAGTGCGCGCAAGCGCCACAACATGCGCGCCCTCGGCGGCAAACCGCAGCGCGACCGCCCTGCCGATCCCGCGCGAGGCGCCGGTGACAAGCGCGACCCTGTCCTTGAGAGCTCCGTCGGGCATGGTTGTGCCTTGTCCTCAGGCCAGTTCGGCGAGCAGCGACATCTGGCTGACATTGTCGCCATCGTCGAAATCGGTCAGCGCGATCGGATACTCGCCGCTGAAGCAGGCATCGCAATACTGCGGCGCGTCGTTGTTGCGGCCCGGCTCGCCCATGGCGCGATACAGCCCGTCCATCGTCACATAAGCGAGGCTGTCGGCCTCGATCAGCGCGCGGATGCCCTCGGGGTCGTTCTGCGCCGCCAGAAGCTGTGAGGCTTCGGGGGTGTCGATACCGTAAAAACAGGGGCTTTTCGTCGGCGGGCTCGAAATCCGCACATGGACCTCGCTCGCGCCGGCGCTACGGACCATCTCCACGATCTTTTTCGACGTGGTGCCGCGCACGATGCTGTCGTCGACGAGAATGACCCGTTTGCCGTGAAGCTGGCCCCGGTTGGCGTTGTGCTTCAGGCGCACGCCGAGATGGCGAATTTCGTCCGTCGGTTCGATGAAGGTCCGGCCGACATAGTGGTTGCGGATCAGGCCCAGTTCGAACGGGATTCCGGCCTCGGCCGCGTATCCGATGGCGGCCGGTACGCCACTGTCCGGCACGGGAATTACAAGGTCGGCGTCGACATGGCTTTCGCGCGCGAGTTCCGCGCCGATGGCCTTGCGTGCCTCGTACACATTGGTGCCGTCCACGTCCGAATCCGGGCGCGCGAAATAGATGTATTCGAAGATGCACAGGCGCTTTCGCGCGGGCGGGGAGGGCTTGTAGGAGTGCAGCCCGTCCTCGTCGATGACGATCAGCTCGCCCGGCTCGATATCGCGGATATACGTCGCGCCGATGATGTCGAGCGCGCAGGTCTCCGACGCCAGGATCCAGGCATCGCCGAGCTGGCCGAGGACCAGCGGGCGCACGCCCAGCGGGTCGCGCGCGCCGATCAGCTTGCGGCGCGACAGGGCGACCAGCGAATAGGCCCCGTCGATGGCGCGCAGCGCCTCGATGAAACGGTCCAGCAGGCGGCTTTCCCGGCTGGTCGCGATCAGGTGCTGGATCACTTCCGTGTCCATCGTGGACTGGAAGAGCGAGCCCATCTGGACCAGTTCGCGGCGCAACAGGCGCGCATTCGTCAGGTTGCCGTTATGGGCGATCGCCAGGCCGCCGAAGCTGTAGTCCGCGTAGAGCGGCTGGACGTTGCGCAGCACCGTTTCGCCGGCCGTGGAGTACCGGTTGTGGCCGATGGCGGAATCGCCCGGCATGGTGCTGATGACCTCGCTGTCGCCGAAGATATCGCCAACGAGGCCCATGGCCCGGTGCGGATGGAACCGCTTGCCGTCATAGGACACGATGCCCGCGGCTTCCTGTCCGCGGTGCTGCAGCGCGTGGAGGCCGAGCGCGGTCAGCGCGGCGGCATCCTCCGTGCCGTAAACGCCGAACACGCCGCACTCCTCGTGGAACTTGTCCGGGTCGTGCGATGGCTGGAACGGGTGGGTGGTGATGGCGTCGCTCACTGGGCCTTCCGGATCAGGTTGTCGATGCTCTCGCGCGTGCCGTCCTTATACCCTTCCTCGGCGGGTTGCGCAGGAGTTTCGGGGGGGCTCGCCAGCTGGTCCACGGCTTCGCGCACCGCGTCGATGCTCTTTGCGCCGCGCCGGGCCTTTTCCAGGGCGGCGCCTGTGTTGCCGATCACATCGGCCGGCAGGAGATCGCGCACCAGCAGCGCGCCGCGTTCGACGGCGGGGCGCGTGCGGGCCGTCTCGATCCATTCCGGTGCGTCGTCCACAAGGTCGTCGCCCATGAACAGGTAGGCCGCGCAGACCACGGCGGCGGCGGTGGCCAGCCCGGCGAGCAGCCCGAGCGACCGGTCGAGCGCGTTGAGCCGGCCCGAGCGGACCCAGCCGCTTAGTATATGGCCGATCAGGTGGAAGACGATCAGCGCGACGATGAACAGCGCCGCGCCCGCAACGATCTGCGCCAGGAACTTGCTGTCGATGTACTGCTCGGCGATCGGGAATACCCGCTCGAAGCCGTAGATGGTGACAAGGCCGGCGCCCACCCAGGACGCCACGAACAACCCGCCGCGCACGAAGCCCAGGACGAGCCCGAACAGCGCGCCCAGGAACAACAGGCCGAGGACGGTGACGTCGAACACGCTGAAGCCCGCGATCTCCATGGTCAGTTTGCCGCCACGATGTTGGGACGCGCGGTCGTGTCGAACTGGGCGAACAGGTCGCGCAGTTCGCGGATCTCGGACGTCTGCAGGCCGCCGGGATCGGCCTTGCCCTTGCGCGCGCGGGCGGGGACGATGGCCCGCTCAAAACCCAGATTGGCGGCTTCGCGCAGGCGCGCGTCCGGTTGCCCGACGGCGCGCACTTCGCCGCCCAGCCCGACCTCTCCGAACACGACAGTGCGCGCCGGCAGCGGCTCGTCGGCATGGGCGGATACCAGCGCCGCGGCGACGGCAAGGTCGGCGGCCGGTTCCCCGATCCGCAGCCCGCCGGCGACGTTCAGGTAGACATCGTGGGAGCCGAGATTGAGCCCGCAGCGGGTTTGCAGCACGGCCACGATCATCGCCAGCCGCCCGGAATCCCAGCCGACGACGGCCCGGCGCGCCGTGCCCAGCGCGGTGGGCGCGACGAGCGCCTGGATTTCCACGAGCACCGGGCGGGTGCCCTCGATCCCGGCGAACACCGCCGAGCCGCTGATCGCGTCGCTGTGCCCGGCCAGGAACAGTTCGGACGGGTTCGCGACCTCGGCAAGGCCCTTATCGGTCATTTCGAACACGCCGATCTCGTCGGTGGCGCCGAAACGGTTTTTTACCGCGCGCAACAGACGGAACTGGTTGGCGCGTTCACCCTCGAAATACAGCACGGCGTCGACCATATGCTCCAGCACCCGCGGCCCGGCGATGGCGCCTTCCTTGGTGACATGACCGACCAGTATCACGGTCTGCCCGCGCCGCTTGGCGACCCGGATCAGCTCCTGGGCGCAGGTGCGGACCTGGGCGACGGTGCCGGGCGCGGAATCCAGCGTGTCGGCGTACATGGTCTGGATGGAATCGATGATCGCGACGTCGGGTCCGTCCGCGGCGTCGAGCGCGGCCAGGATGTCGCGCACGTTCGTGGCCGATGCCAGGGCGACCGGCGCCTCGGCCAGCCCGAGGCGCGAGGCGCGCAGCCTGATCTGGTCGATGGCTTCCTCGCCGGAGATATAGGCGACGGCGGCCCCGGCCTTCGCGAGGGCGGCGGCGGCCTGCAGGAGCAGGGTCGACTTGCCGATCCCGGGATCGCCCCCGACGAGCAGGGCGGAACCGGGCACCAGCCCGCCGCCGCACACGCGGTCGAGTTCCTTCAGCCCCGTGTTCCGGCGCGCCCGGTCCTCGGGGGTGCCATCCAGTGAGGTGAACGCGACCGGTTTTCCGCCGGCGCGCGTCACGCCCTTGGGGACAGCGGCTTCCGCGACCTCCTCGACGATGGAGTTCCATTCGCCGCACGAATCGCAGCGTCCGGCCCACTTGCCGTGGACCGCCGCGCAGGACTGACAGACGAAACGGCTGGAGTTCTTGGCCATCGCTCAGCCCGCAACCTGCAGGCGGATCGGCCCTTCCGAGCGTCCGTGTATGAACTGATCGAGCATGTCGTTCCCCGAGTGGTCGAGATCGGACACCGGCCCGTGCCAGACGATCCGACCCTCGTAGATCATTGCGACATTGTCGGCGATTCGCCTTGCGCTCGCCATGTCATGTGTAATGGACAGGGCCGTCGCGCCCAGTTCGCGTACGGACTTGACGATCAGGTTGTCGATTACGCTGCCCATGATGGGGTCGAGGCCCGTGGTCGGCTCGTCGAAAAACAGGATTTCGGGCTTCGTTGCGATGGCCCGCGCAAGCCCGGCGCGTTTCTGCATGCCGCCGGAAAGCTCGGCCGGGGAACGTTCCGCGATATCGGGGTCGAGGCCCACCTGGGCCATCGCCTCCAGCGCGGCATCGCGCGCGTCCTTCCGGCCGATTCCCTGCGCCTGCATCAGGCCGAAGGCCACGTTTTCCCAGACGGGAATGCTGTCGAACAGGGCGGCGCCCTGAAACAGCATCCCGAACTTGCGCGTCACGCCCTCGCGCTCGGCCGGGGTCATGCCGACGACTTCCTCGCCGTCGATCCGGATGGAGCCGGAATCGGGCTCCATCAGCCCGATGATATTCTTGATCAGCACGGACTTGCCGGTACCCGAACCGCCGATCACGGCCAGCGACTTGCCCGTCTCGATGTCGAGGTCGAGGCCGCGCAGAACGTGTTTGCTGCCGAAGGACTTGTGCAGGTCCCGGACGGCGATCTTCACGTTGGCGTTGGCCTCGCTCATGTCGCGAAGAACAGCGCGGTGATGATGAAGTTGAACAGCAGCAGCAGGATCGACGCCGAGACGACGGCGTTGGTCGTGGCCTGGCCGACGCCCTGCGCGCCGCCTTTCGAGTGGTAGCCGTGGTAGGTGCCCATCAGCGCGACCAGGAAGCCGAAGACGGCGGCTTTCACGAGGCCCGAGACGAAACCCAGCGTGTCGAGGCTGTCCCACGTGCTTTTCAGGTAGGTATTCGGGTTGAAGCCGAAATCGAACACCGAGACGATAAACCCGCCGAGCACGCCGATGACGTCGGCGACGATCACGAGCAGCGGCAGCATGGTGACGCCCGCGATGATGCGCGGCGCGATCAGGTATTTGAACGGATTGGTCGAGAGCGTGGTCAGCGCGTCGATCTGCTCGGTGACGCGCATGGTGCCGATCTCGGCCGCCATGGCCGCGCCGATGCGTCCCGCCACCATCAGCCCGGCCAGCACCGGCCCGAGTTCGCGGGTGATACCCCAGACGACGACGTTGGCGATCGCGGCCTCGCCCGCGAAGGCAAACCCGCTGAAGCTCTGCAGCGCGAGCACCATGCCGGTGAAGATCGCGGTCAGGCCGACCACCGGCAGGGAGTAGTAGCCGATCTCGATCATCTGCCGGCCGATCAGGCGCGGATAGAGCGGCGGCGTGACACAGTGGTAAAGGCTGGCGCCCGCGAACACGCTGATGCGCCCGATCAGGGCGAAGATCGCGATCGTGCCGCGCCCGATGGCCTGGAGAAACCGCATGCTCAGCTTGACCCGCCGCGATACGTGCGGTGGAGCCGGTTTCCGAAGCGCGTCAACACCTCGTAACCGATTGTGCCCGCGGAAGCGGCGAGGCTGTCGGGCGTGGCGTTGGGGCCGACAAGTTCGACGTCCTGCCCCGGCACGGCCAGCGCATCCGGCAGTTCGCTTACGTCGATCGTGATGAGATCCATCGACACCCGCCCGAAGAGGGGAACCCTGTAACCGGCCACATACGCGTGCATGGCATCGCCGCTCCGGCTGGCGGCGGCACGGGGGTAACCGTCGGCATACCCGGCCGCGACAGTCGCGATCCGGGCCGGTCCGGCCACGCGATGCGCGGCACCGTATCCAACGGTCATGGGGGTGTCAACGGAACGCACCTGAAGGATTTTGGCATATATTTCAACAGTTTGTTTCATCGGATTGGAACTGCCGCGTTGCGGTTCCAGCCCGTACAAAGCCGCGCCGGGGCGCACCAGGTCGAAGTGATAGTCGGGCCCGAGGAAGACGCCCGGGGAGTTGGCCAGGCTTGCCCGCACCGGTCCGGTCAGCCCCTGCAGCTGCGCGCGCACGGCCTCGAACACGCCGAGCTGGGTCAGGTTCATGGGGTGGGCCGGTTCGTCCGCGCAGGCGAGATGGCTCATCACGGTGGAGATGGCGACGTCCTGCAGGCGTTCCGGCTCCGCGAACAGCCTCTGCGCTTCGTCCGCGCCGAGCCCCAGCCGGTTCATGCCTGTGTCGAAATGCAGGAACGCCGGTGCAGCGCCCGCCTGTGCCGCACCGTGGCTTTTCCATGCCTCGATCTGGTCCAGGCTGTTCAGCACGGGCGTCAGCCGGGCATCCAGAAACAGCGGGACAGACGCGGCGTCGGGGCCGTTCAGGACAACGATTTCGGCCGACGGCAGGGTTTCGCGCAAATCCCTGCCTTCGTTCGGCGTGGCGACGAAGAAGGTGGCGCATCCGGCCTGCGAAAGCGCCCGCGCGACGGGCGCATGGCCCAGTCCGTATGCATCGGCCTTTACCGACGCGCCGACCTCCGCACCGCCGGCCCGTTCACGCAGGGTGACGTAATTGTCTGTGATTGCGTCGAGATCGACGACCAGCCGTGCCCCGGTCCCGCCCGCCGTCGCATTCGGTGTCGCGGACAAGGCTCTAGAACCGCTCCTCGGGCAGGTAGGTGTCGGCCTGCAGGTCCGAGAACTGGGTGAAATCGCCGTTGAACTGCAGGGTCACCGTGCCGATCGGGCCGTGGCGCTGCTTGGCGATGATGACCTCGGCCTTGTTGCGCGCGGCCTCCAGCAATTCGTTAAATCGCTGCTCGCGTTCCAGATAGGTTTCCTGCTTTTCGCTGTCGCGCGGCGTCGGGCGCTCGCGCTCGCGGTAATACTCCTCGCGGTACAGGAACGTCACGACGTCGGCGTCCTGCTCGATCGAGCCCGATTCACGCAGGTCTGACAGCTGCGGGCGCTTGTCCTCGCGCTGCTCCACCGCGCGCGAAAGCTGGCTGAGCGCGATGACGGGGACGTCCAGCTCCTTGGCCAGCGCCTTCAGGCCCCGTGTGATCTGGGAGACTTCCTGCACGCGGTTGTCGTTTCGGCTGCCGGCGGGCGGGTTAATCAGCTGCAGGTAGTCGACGATAATCAGGGACAGGCCGTGCTGGCGCTTGAGGCGGCGCGAACGGGTGCGGATCTGCGAGATTGTCAGCGCGGGCGTGTCGTCGATGAACAGTTTCAGGCTGTGCAGGGCCTGCGCGACGGCGAACACCCGGTTGTACTCTTCCTCTTTCACGTCGCCGCGCCGGATCGCGTCCGAGCGCACATGCGCCTGTTCGGAGAGAATTCGCGTGGCGAGCTGCTCGGCGGACATTTCCAGCGAGAAGAACGCGACGCTCTCCGTCTCCTCGATATCCGTGCCGTCGGGACCCTCGACGATCTTCTTCGACGCCGCGGCGTTGTAGGCGATGTTGGTCGCGAACGCCGTCTTGCCCATGGAGGGGCGGCCGGCGACGATAATCAGGTCGGACTTGTGGAGACCGCCCAGAAGATTGTCGACATCGGTAAACCCGCTCGGCACGCCGACAATCTCCCCGTCGCGCTTGTAGGCCGCGGCGGCGAGGTCGATGGCGCCGGTCACCGCGCTCTTGAAGTCGCGGAACCCGGTCTCGGTCGAGCCTTCCTCGGCCAGCTGGAACAGCATTTCCTCGGCGCGCTCGATCTGCTGCGGGGCCGGCAGGTCGATGCTGTACTCATACGCGCCGTTGACGACCTGGTCGCCGATATCGATCAGCTCGCGCCGCAGAAAACAGTCGTAGACCTCGCGGCCGAGATCGAGCGCGTTCTGGATGGTGATCGTGGCGTTGGCCAGCTCCACCAGATAGTCCTCGCCGCCGATCTCCTGCAGGTCCTCGTCGTTCCTGAAATAGTTTTTCAGGGTGACCGGGTCGGCGATCTGGCCGCGCTCGATCAGGTGGGCGCAGGCCTCGTAGACCCGCCCGTGCGCGGGGTCGGCGAAGTGCTCGGGCAGCAGGAATTCCTGCACCCGCTCGAAGGCGCGGTTGTTGACCAGGATGGCGCCCAGCAACGCCATCTCCGCGTCGAAATTGTGCGGCGGAGAACGGAATCCGGGCCCGTCTTCCTCGTCCCCGTGCAGGGGCATCACATTGGCGGGTTCATTCGCCATCGGGTCTGTCATATCGCTCGTGGTCATGGCGCAGAGACTAATCTCATCTGCGTCTTTCCAGTGTAACGAAGCGTGGGTGAGTCTGGGGGATCACGTGGATAAGACTGCTCCTTTTCGTCTGATTAGCGCTTGCATCGCCTTCCGGCCTGTGAGGGGGGAGGAGGGCACCGGTGGTTTCCCTGTCCCGATACAGGCCTATATTGGCGAAAATCAGACATTCGAGACGCAGATCAATAGGGGGAGATTCACTATGCGCGCAGCCTGGTACGAAGACTTCGGTCCGGCACGGGACGTTTTGAAAACCGGGGAAATGGACACACCGGAGGCCGGTCCGGGGCAGGTACTGGTGCGCGTGCACGCATCCGGCATCAACCCACTGGATGTAAAGGGACGCGACGGCGGGCGCTGGCCGATGCGCGGGGACCGCATGATCCCGCATTTCGACGGCGCGGGCGTGATCGAGGCCGTGGGCGACGGGGTCGATGCCGGCCGCGTCGGCGAACGGGTGTGGCTCTATGAAGGCAATCTCGGGCGCGCCGAAGGCACGGCGGCCGAATACCTGGTGGTCGATTCAAGCCGGGCGAACCCGCTGCCCGACAGCCAGAGTTTCGCCGAGGGGGCCTGTCTCGGGATTCCTGCCATGACGGCCCATGCGCTTGTGTACCAGGACGGGCCGGTGGACGGGCAGACCATCCTGGTCACAGGCGCGGCCGGCGCGGTCGGCAACTATGCGGTGCAGATGGCGCGAAACGGCGGGGCGACGGTGATCGGCACTGTCAGTTCCGATGAAAAGGCGGCCCGCGCGCGCGAGGATGGCGCGGCCCATACGATCAACTACAAGACCGAGGACGTGGCCGAGCGGGTCAAGGAGATCACCGGCGGTGAAGGCGTCGACCGTGTGGTCGAGGTCGAGCTGGGCGGTAACATCGAGACGACGGCCAAGGTCATCAGAACCGGGGCCGTGATCTCGGCCTATGCCTCCATGGCCCAGCCGGTGGTGCCGTTCCCTTTCTATCCGGTACTGATGAAATCGCCGACCTTGCATATCGTCGGCTGCTTCACCATGCCGGAAGACTTCAAGCAGCAGGGGGTCGACGACATCTCCCGGTGGATGGCCGAAGGCAAGCTGGTGAACCGCGTCGCCGCCGAGTATCCGCTCGACGAGATCGCGGCGGCGCACGAAGAAGTCGAGGCGGGCCGGCAGGTCGGTACCGTGGTGGTGAGCATCGACTGACGGGCTTGCACGGTCGGGGTACCCGGCCTGCTATTCAAGCGTATTGGTGAGCCATTTCTCCGTGAATACGGCGAAATTCGCGGCCAGGGCGTCCAGCGGGACGTCTGGGCGTTCGCCGTCAACCAGTCGTAGAAGGCCGGCCGCGCCCGGTCCCGCCGCGACCAACAGGTCGGGGTACGTCGCGATGGGTTTTCCACTGGAAATGTCGACCACGGTGAAACCGGTATCCAGGAAGTGCTGGCCACCGAGCAGGAATCCCTGCGCCTCGGAGATGACAATCACCTGCTCGAAAAGGATATCGAGGCGCGCCGGTTCCGTACCCGAAATCTTGTCCCGGACCTGAGTATTGAACCGCTTGGTGACCGTCTCAGTGATCTTCGCCTTTAGAAATGCCTCTGCCTCAGGGGTGTTCACGAAGGCTTCGTAGTCGCATTCACCCTCCGCCAGGTCAGCGTTGCCCGCGTTGTATCCGTCCGAGACGTCGACCTCGTCCGGGCGTTCGCACCCCTTGAGAGCGGCATACTCGGCCCGGCCGTCGGCCCAAGAGATGTTGACGTCAGGCTCGAACAGGACGTTGATTTCAACGATATCGAGGGTGGCGATCTGCTCATCGGTGAGCGGGTTTTTCGCAACAGCGCATGCCGCGAGTGCCGTCAAAAGGGCCAGCGAGAAACCGGATCGCCAGAAACGTTGAAACGGTCCGGTGCGAAGGATGCTGAAAAGACGCATGGGGTCTACTTTCCTTTATCTTCCGACGATGAACGGGCCCGGCAGCGGGTCATGTACCGATCCTGTCGAACTCCCAGTCATTGCCTTTTAGAGGCCTGTACCTGCATTTCAAGCGCTTGCAGGAAGTTTGACCGGTCCCGCTTGGAAAAACTTTCGGGCCATGCGTGTTCGCACAGACCGAACGCAGGCGCGTGAACAGGGTCGCCGCTGAACAAGCCCAGAAAGAGATCGCGGCGGCGCACGAAGAGGTGGAGGCAGGTCGCACGGTGGTGGTGACCATCGGCTAGCCGATGGTCACGGCTTTCAATTCAGGCGTGCCCCGCTCTCGACGTCGAACAGGTGGCAATTTTCGGGTTCGAAACCGAAGGTCAGGTTGTCACCGGACGCAAAGCTGAGTTCCGGGTCAACCTTGGCGACGAGGCGTGACGCGCCGCCGAATTCGAAGAACACCAGCGTTGCGTCGCCCAGTGGTTCGATGATCTGAACCCGGCCGGTGTTTTCGCCGGAATTGATGGAGACATGTTCGGAGCGCACGCCGAGCACGATGCGCTTGCCGGTGAGCCCACTGTCCAGATCGGTGCCGAGCGGTACGCGGATGTTCTCTGCCACGAAGACCGGGGTGCCGCCATCGGCGGAAATCTCGCCCTCGAGGAAGTTCATCGTCGGCATCCCGAAGAATCCGGCGACGAAGCGCGAAGCGGGTTTGCGGTAGATGTCGAGCGGGCCGCCCAGCTGTTCGATGTTGCCGCTGTTCATCACCACGATCCGGTCGGCCATGGTCATGGCTTCCGCCTGGTCGTGGGTGACATAGACGAAGGTGCTGCCCAGGCGTTCGTGCAATCCCTTGAGTTCGGTCCGCATGTCCACACGGAGCTTGGCGTCGAGGCTCGAAAGCGGTTCGTCCATCAGGTAGACGGACGGGTTGGTGACGATCGTGCGCGCCAGCGCGACGCGCTGCGCCTCACCGCCCGAACACTGGCCGGGACGCTTGTCGAGCAGCGGCACGATGTGAACGGCCTCGGCGGCCTTCTGCACCCGTTCTTTGATCTCGTTTTCCGGCGTGTTCTTGACCCGCATGCCGAAGGCGATGTTCTCGAACACGCTCATGTGCGGAAACAGGGCGAGGTCCTGGAACATCATCCCCAGCCCGCGTTCCCCCGGCTCCATGTGCGTGACTTCGTTTTCGCCGATGGTGATCGTTCCGCTGGTCGGCGTCACGAGGCCCGAGATCATGTTGAGCGTCGTTGTCTTTCCGCAGCCGGACGGACCGACCATGATCAGGAACTCACCATCCTGAATGTCGAGATTGATACCCTTGACGGCCCTGAAGTGTCCGAACTCCTTGACCAGATCCTTGAGGACGATACGTGCCACGATTTTTCCTCCGTGCCGGCTAGCGGCGCATCATGCCGAAGCTGAAACCCTTGACCAGGTGCTTCTGGATGAGAATTCCCATGATCACCACCGGGATGGTGATGACCGTACCAATGGCCGCCTGCGGGCCGTAGAGACGCCCTTCCGACGCGCTCTGGAACTTGTTGAGCAGGACCGGAAGCGTCGAGACATCTGGATGTGTCAGCGTTAGCGCGAGCAGGAACTCGGCCCAGTTCAGGATGAAGATGAACAGGAAGGTCACCACCATGCCCGAGGCAACAAGGGGCAGGACGATCTTTCGGAGCGTGTACATCCGGCTCGCGCCCATGATGCGCGCCGCGTGCTCGACCGTGTAGGGGACCTCGTCGATGAAGGCGAGCATCATCCAGATCACGAATGGCAGAGAGATCGCTATGTAGAGCACGATCACGCCGAAGCGTGTGTCGAACAGGCTTATTCGAGTGCCGAAGAGCGATTCGGTGACGAACGGAATGATGACCGCGAAGTACATCAGCACCGGGATGGCGATGACGATCGGCGGGATCATGCGGATCATCAGCACAGAGTGGCGGAAGCGCTTGCCGCCCACGTTGAAGCGCGAAATCGAATAGGCGAGGAAGGTGCCGAGAAACAGCGCGACCAGCGAAGATACCGTGCAGATGATCAGAGAATCCGCCAGCGAACCCCAGATGTTGAAGGGCTGTTCGGTCGCGTCGCGCGCGACTCCGGCCTCCTGAACATTTAACGTGAAGATCTGCTCGTAGTTTTTCAGCGTCGGCTCGTTGGGGATCCAGTTCGGCGGCCAGGTCACCCACTCGCCGGCATCCTTGAAGGACGTCTGCAGCATCCAGTAGATCGGGAACATGATGATGAGCGCCCACGCGATCAGGAAGGCGTGACGCACGATCGCGCGTTTGTCGAAGCTGGTCTTGTGGCGCGCGGCGACGGCGCTGGGCGCCGGTTTGTAAATGTCGTCGCTCACGTGTCGCTCCCGGTGTTGAGTTGCTGTTTCTCGACCTGCTCGGTCTGCCGGATCAGGAGCCAGATCCCGGTGAAGATCAGCACCGAGAACATGATCAGCAGCAGGATCGATGCGGCGGCGCCGAAGCTGAATTTGTTGAACATCCAGACCTGCTCCCACAGATAGTGGGCGATGGTCTGGGTCGATGTGCCGGGCCCGCCGAAGGTCAGCATGACGACGGGGTCGAACATCTTGAGAGCCTCCATCGAGCGGATGACGATCGCGATGATAATCGCGGGCTTCAACAGCGGCAGTTCGACCCAGAAGAAGATCTGCCGTCGGTTTGCGCCCATGACGCGCGCCGCGTTGATCAGTTGCGGCGGTAGCGCCGAGAAGCCCGACAGGAAGATCAGGAAGGTCAGCGACGTCCACTGCCAGATGTCGGCGAAGATGATGGCGAGTTGCGCGGCGGTCGGATCGGACAGCCAGCGGATGCGCGGGTCGAAGCCGAGCGCCGTGGTGATCGGCGAGAGCAACTGGTTGAGCGGGCCGCTGTCGAGATAGATCATCGAGAAGTTGTAGCCGGCGACGACCGGCACCAGCATCATCGGGATCAGGAACAACGTTATGTAGATGCGCCGGCCGCGCACGACGCGGTGAACCGCCATGGCCAGCAGGAAGCCCACGATCAGTTCAAAGGCCACGGCCGCGCCGGCGAAATAGAAAGTCCGGCCCAGCGAAAGCCAGAACCCCTCGTTGGTGAGCACCTGCTCGTAGTTCCGGAAGCCGGAAAGATATGCCTGCTCGAAGGGGCGGTTGGCACGCCAGCGCAGGAAGCTGATGTAGATCGTCAGCAGGAACGGGATGATGATGACCAGCAGGAACACGCCTTCGACGAGGACGAAGGGAATCCAGCGGAACACACGCTCCTGCCCGAGCCAGGCGCGAAAGCGGGCCATTGGCCCCTGTCGTGCAGGTCCACCGGTACCGTTGAGAGTTGCATCGGTCATGACGTTATCCGTGGGCCACGGCAAAAGAGAGGGGGCCGGCGCAGGAACTTCCGCTCCCGCGCCGGCACTTCATGCCAGAGGCTTGCCTCTAGAGTTTGTCGACGTACAGACCGGCTTCGACGCCCTTGCGCCAGACGTCGATCTGGTTGTCGCGCCCGATGTCTTCGGTCACATCGTTCCAGCCATCCTCGATATCCGCAGCGGCTTGTTCGGCGGTCTTGTTGCCGTTCATCACCTCGGCGAGGTTGTTGTCGAGGATCTTCATGTACTCGTAGTGGCCCTCGATATAGAGCAGCGACGTGGTGAACTTGGCGTTCTCGAGGGTCTCTTCCAGGAACTCCCGGGAGAATTTCGCCTCGATGCCCTCGACGCCCAGGTTCTGTGTGCGGAACGGATCCCAGAAGCCCTTCGGGTGCGCGATGGCGCGGTTGCCGACCGAGGGACTCGTCAGCCACTGGATGAACAGATAGGCGAGTTCCGGCTGGTCGCTGTGGCTGCTGACCATGTAGCTGGTGCCCGCCGCTTCGGCCGCCCGGCGGACCGGCTCACCGCCGGCGGTCGTGGCCGGGATGACGCAGGGAAGCTGCTTGCCCTTGACCTTGCTGTCCGGGTTGGCGTTGCCGAAGCCGAAGATCGACGGGAAGGACATCACCGAATAGGCCTGGCCCGAACCCCAGAACGGGTAGATCTGCGGTGTGCCCCAACCCTGGATATCCTCGGGCATGTACTGGACGATGGACGCGAGTGCCTCGATCGCCGCGATGCCCTGGGGCGTGTTGATCTGCGGGTTCATGTCCGCGTCGAACAGCAGGCCGCCGAAATAGGCCGGGAAGTGCCGGTGCGAGAAGTTGACCGACCGGTAACCCATCGCGCCGTACAGCGGCTGTTCGAAGGTAATGCCCCAGCGGGTCTCGCCTGCCTTGGTATGGAAGAACTTCGCCTGTTCCTCCCAGTCGGCCATGGTCGCCGGGCAGCCCAGGTCCTTGCCGGTCGCGGCCTTGAACTCGGCCTGCGCCTGCGGGTTCTCGACGATGTCCTTGCGCAGGACCAGCATGATGTGGTCGCCGTCGAGCACGAAGCTGTACTGCTTGCCGTTGTAGTACTGCTGCGCGACGAACGCCTCGGGAATGCCCGAGAAGTCGGGCTTGTACTTGGCCGCATACTCGTCGAGCGGATGCAGTACGCCGCAGCTGGCCGCGTCGGGCTGCGTATAGGGGAAATCGTTGAAGATATCGAAGGCGCCGGTCTTGGCGACGCATTCGCCCATAACCTTCGACGGGATGTCCGTGTAGCCGAGCGGTTCGGATTTCAGTGTGATTCCGGTCAGTCCCTCCCACTCCGCGGCGAAGTCGGGGAATGAGTTTCGGTAGAGCGAGTTGAGCAGGACGTCGAGTTCGACACTCTCGAGGTTGTTCGCCTTCATGTAGGCACGCGCACCGTCGATCGCGCGCTGGGCAACGGGTCCATATGCCTGCTGGGCTTGTGCCGGAGGGGCACTCAATGTCCCGACCGCCACAGCGGCGGCGACAGCGCCGATGGTCCTGTTTCTAATCGTCCGTTTCATGGTTTCCTCCCCGTAACGGTATGATATAATTGCTAAATATTTTCTTTTCGTTCCCTGCATCGCAGGGGGGGCTATGCCCGGGAATCACAACACTCCGGACAGCTGATTGAAAGTTAATCACGAACCTGTGAGTACTTCCTAGGTTTGAAGCACTATTTACGGTGCATAGCAGGTATGCGTTTTGCAGATTTCGGGGTGTCGCAGAATTCAACCCGCACGCGCCGGCAGGGAAAGCAGCAGTGTTCTCGCGGCCAGCATCAGGAACTCCAGCGCCGGCAGAAAATTTCGGGCGGTTGTGGCTCAGGAAGCCCTTCGGGCCGCCTGCGGGAAGTCGAGGCGGCGCGGCGATCAGCCGCGCAGTGAGGTCTGTACCTGGACCTCCAGCGCCTGCAGGAAGTTGGAGCGGTCCTGTTTTGAGAAACCTTTCGGTCCGCGCGTGGTCTCTCCGGCCGAGCGCAGGTCGGTCATCAGGTCGCGCGTGGCAAGCGCCATCCCGATCGACGCCTTGTCCAGAACACGCCCGTTCGGGCGCAAGGCGTAGGCATTCTTCTTGATGCAGCGGTCGGCGAGGGGGATGTCCTGCGTGACGACGATATCCCCGGCGCCAATCCGTTCGGCGATCCAATCGTCCGCCACGTCGGCGCCTTCGCCGACGACGGTCTGGGTCACGAGCGGGTGGCCGTGATAGCCGAACATCCCGCTGTTGCTGACCAGATGCACCTGCAACCGGTGCCGTTCTGCGACCCTGACGATCTCGTCCTTTACAGGGCAGGCATCGGCATCGACGTAGATTTCGGGGTGCTGGCGCTCCGTCACACACGGCCGACCGGGCGACACGCCACTATTCGGCGGCCTTGCTGGATTCGGCGGCGACCGAGCGTTCCCAGTCGGTAATGTAGTCGCGCGTCAACGGCACCGCGTCCTGCCGCTTGGCGATCTGGATCTGGAACACCATCTGGCCCATCCGCCGGAACGACATCTCGCAGCCGAGCAGGTAGAACTCCCACATCCGGCAGAAGCGCTCGTCGTAAAGTTCGAGCGCCTTTTCCCGCTCTGCCATGAAGCGTTCGTACCAGTGGTGAAGCGTCTCGGCATAGTGCAGGCGCAGGATCTCGATATCGGTCACCCACAGCCCCGCCCGCTCGATGGCCGCCAGCGTCTCCGACAATGCCGGCGTATAGCCGCCGGGGAAGATGTACTTCCGCAGCCACGGGTTGGTATTGCCCGGCGGTTCCATCCGGCCGATGGAGTGGAGCAGGAACACGCCGTCGTCCTTCAGCAGGTCCTTCGCCTTGCGGAAGTACTCCAGATAGTGCCCGGCGCCTACATGCTCGAACATGCCCACCGACACGATCCGGTCGTAGGTGTTCGCTTCGTCGCGATAATCCTGGAGCTTGAAGCGGACCCGGTCCGACAGCCCGGCCTCGGCGGCACGCCGTTCGCTGACCTTGTGCTGTTCGGTGGACAGGGTCACGCCGGTCACGTCGGCCCCGGTCTGCTGCGCGAGGTACAGGCCCATGCCGCCCCAGCCCGAGCCGATATCGAGGACCTTCATGCCCGGTTCGTTGAGCAGGAGTTTTGCCGCGATATGCCGTTTCTTGTCTTCCTGGGCGCGTTCAAGGTCGTTGTGCGAACCGTCGAAATAGGCGCAGGAATATTGCCGGTCCCTGTCGAGGAACAGGTGGTAAAGATCGTCCGACAGATCGTAGTGGTGGGCGACGTTCTTCTGCGCCTTGCCCACCGGATTGTACTGTTGGAGACGCCGGAACACGCGGCTCAGGTTCGCCGAGAAGGCGGTCAGCCAATGGTCCTCGAATGTCTCGATGTTTCGGCCGATCATGTCCAGAAGGTCGTAGAGCGAGCCTTCCTCGATCGTGAGCGTACCTTCCATGTAGGCCTCGCCGGCGGCCATCCGCGGATGGAGCAGCAGACGGCGTTCCGTGGCCTTGTCGTGGACCTTGATCGTGACCTTGGGCGGCGCGCCATTGCCGAGCGAATACGAACGCCCGCCGGGGGCGATCAGGGTGAGATCGCCGTCTGAAATGACCGCGCCGAGAAACCGTGCCAAGAGCATCGCATTCCCCCCGGTTACAATCTGGTTACGACGCCGGGGGAAAAACTACCAAAAGTCTGCCGGACGGGCAAAACCCCGTTTCGGGGTCAGTCTTTCTGCGGTTCATCCGCCGTTTCCGCGCTCTCGGCCGACGGCTCGGGATCGGCGGCATCGGCCGCTTCCGGCTCGTCTGCTTCTTCCGCGACGCGCTCGGCGACCTCTTCCTCGACCATGCCCTCGACGGCTTCCGCCTCGGCGGTCTTGTCGTCGGCGATGGCCAGGGCTTCCTCGGCGAGTGCGACAGCCGCTTCGGCGGCCTCGGCTTCCTCGGCGATTTCCGTGATCGACTGGCCGCTCTCACGCTGCATCTGCGCTTCGTCGTCGTTTCGCGCGATGTTGACCGTCAGGTCGACCTGGACCTCGGGGTGCAGGGAAATGCGGATCGGGTGGAGGCCCAATTCCTTGATCGGGCGGTCGAGCAACACCTGGCTGCGGCCGACCGTGACCCCGGCCTCCGAGATCGAGTCCGCGATGTCGCGCGCGCTGACCGAACCGTAAAGCTGGCCGCTGTCGCCGGCCTGGCGGATGAGGGCGATGTCCAGCGTCTCGATGCTGGTCGCGACCGACTGGGCCTCGTCGCGGCGCTTGAGGTTCTCGGCTTCGAGCTGAGCGCGCTGGGATTCGAAAAAGCTGCGGTTCTGATCGGTCGCCCGAAGAGCCTTTTTCTGCGGGAGCAGGAAGTTGCGGGCATAACCCGGCTTCACTGATACCACCTCGCCCATCTGGCCGAGTTTTTCGATACGTTCGAGAAGAATGACTTCCATTTCATACCTCCTGGCCGACCGGGGTGAGTCCGATCCGGCGGCGAAGACTGAGAGTTTGGTCCGCCACGCCGACCAGCGCGACAAGCGCGATAAGCGGCGGGAAAACGATCATGAAGCCGTAGAACACGGCGTTGACGACATAGGCGATGGGCGTGCGCCGCGCGATGGCGTGGAACGTGCCGGCACCGACGAGAAACATGGGCAGCACCAGCGCGATCGCCGCATTCTGCCCGAGATAGACGATGTTGAAGTTCCCCAGCAGGGCGCACAGGACGGCGACGGCGAACGCCGCGGGAATCCAGAGCGGAACCCGAAGGTTCTCCATGCGCGGCGCCGGGCGCTTCAACGCGCCGTTGAAGTGCAGCAGCGCCAGTGCGCCCGCCGTGGCGATCGACAGCAGAACGAGCCAGGCCGCCACCGCCGCGCCCGGGAAGATCGGGGCCATCAGTTCGACGAGGTCGCGGGTCCGGTGAAAACCCATCTCCGGGAACATGCCCGTCAGGACTGGCTCCAGGAACGAACGCGTCAGGAAGATCAGGTCGGTATTGCCGCGGATCACCATGATCGCAAAGGCGATCATCGCCAGCAGCGCGCCCGCCAGCAGCCAGGCCATGACGTTGAGCGGCGGATGCCACTCGATATAGCCCAGCGATGTCGTGCGCGAACGCTGGAGTTGCTGCACGGCAAAAACCACGGGAACGACGAACAGTGCTGCAAACAGAACAACCGGTTCCGAACCGAAGGCGAACAGCGCGGCGAGGCCGACAACAAGCAGGAGGCCGGTCAGGCCTGCCCCGATAGCGGCGAGCAGCCCGATCCCGAGACCCGCGGCCATCAGCGGCACGCCGGTCAGGGTCAGCGGCGCGACGGCGGCCGGTCCCAGTGCGAACGGCACCGCAAACAGCAGCGCCGCCGCCGCACCGGCGGCGAGCGTCAGGGTCAGATGTCGTGCCGTATCCTGCATCGCATTCGTTCCGCGAGACGGCGATCCGCCGTCTCAACCGGAAAGCTCAGTCGACCACGTAGGGCAGGAGCGCCAGGAACCGGGCGCGCTTGATCGCGCGGGCCAGTTCACGCTGCTTCTTCGCGGAAACCGCGGTGATGCGGCTCGGCACGATCTTTCCGCGCTCCGAGATGTAGCGCGACAGCAGTTTGGTGTCCTTGTAGTCGATGCGCGGTGAGTTCGCGCCCGAGAACGGGCAGGTCTTGCGCCGGCGGAAGAACGGGCGGCGTCCACCGCCGCCACCGCCACGGGGTCCCATAGCCATTATTCTTTCTCCTTATCGCTGGCGCCGTCGGCGGCGTCAGCGGGTTTCGCATCACCGGAATCAGAAGCGTCGGATTCGGAAGCTTCCGCCTTGGGCGCGCTCTCGGTCTTTTCCTCGCTCGCGGCTTCCGTGCGCTTCGGCCGGTCGCCGTCATCGTCGTCCCGGCGCGAGCCGCGTTCCTTGCGGCCCTGCATCATCACGGAAGGCTCTTCCTCGTGCTCGTCGACGCGGAGCGTGAGGTAGCGCAGGACGTCGTCATGGATGCGCTGCTGGCGCTCCAGTTCGGTCACCACGTCGGCCGGTGCGTCCAGGTTCATCATGACGTAGTGGCCTTTCCGGTTCTTCTTGATCCGGTAGGCGAGGTTGCGAAGGCCCCAGGACTCAGTCCCGACGACCTTGCCGCCACCGGTTTCGACGACCCCGGTGAAGGTTTCGACCATCTGGTCGACTTGCGTGCCGGAGATGTCCTGGCGCGCAATAAACACGTGTTCATAGAGTGGCATTGAATGCGACTCCCTCTGGCTGTTCACTGACCGCCGCCGATCGCCCCGATCCCGGGCCGCGGCTGCACGATCATAACCGGCGGAACCCGTGACAGGGGCCATGGCCGGCAAGGAGTACGGGGCGGATTTCTCCCGCCCCGCTTGAGGCGGCGGAATACAACACAAGCCATGTGCCCGCGCAAGCGCTTCCTGCACCTTCTTGCGGGACGCAGGTGCCGACTATATGACTGGCTTGTTTCGATTTTCGGGGGGGAGCGACGAGATATGAGCCGCGCATTTGTTTTTCCGGGTCAGGGAAGCCAGGAAGTCGGCATGGGCCGTGAGCTGGCTGAGGCGTTTTCGGCCGCCAGGCTGGTGTTCGAGGAGGTCGACGACGCCCTCGAGAAGCGCCTGAGCAAGATCATGTTCGAAGGCCCGCAGGAAGAACTGACATTGACGGAAAATGCCCAGCCGGCGCTGATGGCGGTGAGCATGGCCATCGTGCGTGTGATCGAGACGGAAGGCGGCAAGAGCATCGCCGACGTGGCGTCTTTCGTGGCCGGCCACAGCCTGGGTGAATACTCAGCGCTGGCCGCGGCGGGGGCGATCCCGCTGGCGGAAACCGCGCGCCTTCTCCAGACCCGTGGCGAGGCCATGCAGGCGGCGGTCCCGGTCGGCAAGGGTGCGATGGCCGCCATCCTTGGGCCGAGCCTGGAAGACGTAGAGTCGATTGCAGCCGACGCCGCCGAAGATCAGGTCTGTGACGTCGCCAATGACAATTCGGATGGCCAGGTGGTCGTCAGCGGCAATACCGAGGCCGTCGAGCGTGCCGTGGAAATCGCCAAGGAACGCGGTGCGAAGCGGGCGGTTCTGCTGCCGGTCAGCGCACCGTTCCATTGCGCGCTGCTGGACCCGGCCGCGGACGTCATGACCTACGCGCTGGCCTCGACCGAGGTCTCCGCGCCGAACCCGCCCGTGGTCGCGAACGTGACCGCCGCGCCGGTCTCCGATCCCGACGACATCCGCAACCTGCTGATCGAGCAGGTCACCAGCCGGGTGCGCTGGCGCGAGTGCGTGCTGGCCATGCGCGACGAGGGGGTCGAGGAGTTGTGCGAGGTCGGCGCGGGCAAGGTCCTGACCGGGCTGGCCCGACGCATCGATCGCGACCTGTCGGCGCGTGCCATCGGCACACCGGCCGACATCGAAGAATTTCTCGGCGCGCTCTAGGGGGGAGACCACGCATGTTCGATCTTGAAGGAAAAACCGCACTGGTCACTGGCGCGACAGGCGGCATCGGCGGGGCCATTGCCCGCCAGCTCCACGCGCGCGGTGCGACGATCGTTGCCAGCGGAACACGGGCGGAGCGGCTCGAAGAGCTGGCCGGCGAACTGGGGGAGCGATGCCACGTCGCGCCGGCGAACCTGTCGGATCCGGACGCCCCGGATACGCTTCTGTCGGCCGCCGACGAGGCGGGCGGGGTTCATATCCTCATCAACAATGCCGGGCTGACCCGCGACAACCTCGCTATGCGTATGAAGGACGAGGAATGGCAGGAAGTCCTCGACGTGAACCTCACATCGGCCTTCCGGCTCAGCCGCGCGGTCCTGCGTGGGATGATGAAGGCCCGGTGGGGCCGCATCGTGACGGTCACGTCGGTCGTCGGCGCGACCGGCAACCCGGGCCAGACCAACTATGCGGCGTCGAAGGCCGGACTGACCGGCATGACGAAGGCGCTCGCGCAGGAAGTCGCCAGCCGAGGCATTACCGTGAACTGTATCGCTCCGGGCTTTATCGAAACGCCGATGACCGATGCGCTGTCCGACGACCAGAAATCGGCGTTGCTCGGCCGCATCCCGGCGGGCCGGTTGGGGCTGGTCGACGACGTGGCGGCGTGTGCGGTGTTCCTGTCCAGCGACGAGGCATCCTATGTCACCGGGCAGACCCTGCATGTGAACGGCGGGATGGCGATGATCTGAGGGATCGTGCGCCCGGCGCTTGACGTGGCGCGCGAACGCGGCTAATCCGCGCCGTTCATACGGTTTGTTTGGGTGCTATGGCCTCGGGCAACACGCTATGATAGGGAAAAGTGACAGAGGTTCGGGGGTTACCCCGTCAACGAATCACCGTACATCTTACCCGTATACGTCATCCCCGTTCGGGGCTGGGAAACAAGAAACCGAGGGCAGGCTAGACATGAGCGATATCGCCGAGCGCGTGCAGAAAATCGTTGTCGAACATTTGGGCGTCGACGAAGGCAAGGTTACCGAGAACGCGAGCTTCATTGACGACCTTGGGGCGGACAGCCTCGACACCGTCGAATTGGTGATGGCGTTCGAGGAAGAGTTCGGTTGTGAAATTCCGGACGATGCCGCGGAGAAAATTCTCACCGTCGGCGATGCGGTCAAGTTCCTCGAAGAAGCCGCCGACTAACCATTGTGCCGGGCGCGGCGCAGCCGCACCCGACATGACCACCGTTTAACTGCTCATCGGAATTCCATGAGACGTGTCGTCGTCACAGGAATGGGTCTGGTTACGCCGCTTGGCGTCGGGCTCGATCACAACTGGTCGCGCTTAACGGCTGGCGAGTCTGGCGCCGGGCCTATCGACAGGTTCGATGTGTCCGACCTGCCGGCCAAGATCGCGGCCCAGGTGCCGCGCGGCGATGGCTCGGACGGCACGTTCGACGCGGACGCCTACGTCTCATCGAAGGAGCAGCGCCGGATCGACGAGTTCATCGTCTACGGCATTTCGGCGGCGGTCGAGGCGGTTGAAGATTCCGGGTGGAAACCCGAGGCCGACGAGGACCAGTGGCGGACCGGCGTGATGATCGGCTCTGGCATCGGCGGCCTGCAGACGATAGCCAACGGCGCGACGCTGCTGAACGAGCAGGGACCGCGCAAGGTGGGTCCGTTCTTTATTCCTTCGGCGCTCATCAATCTGGCCTCGGGCCAGGTGTCGATCCGCTACGGGTTCAAGGGGCCGAACCACGCCGTGGTGACGGCCTGTTCGACCGGAGCGCACGCCATCGGCGATGCGGCCCGGCTGATTGCGCTGGACGACGCCGACGTGATGGTGGCCGGCGGGGCCGAGGCGGCGATCTGCCGGATCGGGATTGCGGGCTTCGCGGCCTGCCGTGCCCTTTCGACCGACTACAACGACACGCCGGAAAAGGCGTCCCGGCCCTATGACAAGGGCCGCGACGGCTTCGTGATGGGCGAAGGCGCCGGTGTTGTGGTGCTGGAAGAGTACGAACACGCCAAGGCGCGCGGTGCGAAGATCTATGCCGAGGTGACCGGCTACGGCCTGTCGGGCGACGCGCATCACATCACGGCGCCGTCCGAAGACGGCAACGGCGGGTTCCGCTCGATGCAGGCGGCGCTGAAGCGCGCCGGTCTGAACCCCGAGGATATCGACTATGTGAATGCCCACGGCACCTCGACGCCGCTGGGCGATGAAATCGAGCTCGGCGCGGTCAAACGGCTGTTCGGCGATCACGCTTACAATCTGTCCATGTCGTCGACCAAGTCGGCGATCGGCCACTTGCTCGGCGCGGCCGGCGCGGTCGAGGCGATCTACTCGATCATGGCGATCAACAACGATGTCGTGCCGCCGACGATCAACCTCGATGACCCGTCCGATGCATGCGACATCGATCTGGTGCCGCATACCGCCAAGGAGCGTAAGGTTCGCCATGCGCTCAGCAACTCGTTCGGTTTCGGCGGGACCAACGCAAGTCTCGTTTTTGCCGAGGTTTAGATAGGCGCCGGCCTTACGACTCCCTCATTTCCGGCTAACATTGCCGTTTGATGAGCGATCCTGAACACATCGACGAAAAACCGCGAAAGCCGCGTCGACGCGTCGGCTGGGTTATCTCGCTTTTTGTCTTCGCCCTGATCGCTGTCGCCACGGTTGGCGGCGGGGCCGTCGTCATTCTCAACCGGGCCTACACAGAACCGGGTCCGCTCGCGCAGGACACCGTGGTGGTCATTCCATCGGGATCCACGGGACAGCATATTGCCGACCGGCTGAGCGATGCCGGGATCGCCGCCGATCCACGGCTGGTACGCCTGGCGATGCGCTTTCTGGCCGACAAGCGGCCGCTGCGCGCCGGCGAGTATGCGTTCCGCGCGAATGTCAGTCTGAAGGACGCCATTGCAAAACTGCAGGACGGCGACACCGTCGTTCGCCGCGTCACGATTGCAGAGGGCCTGACGACCCGTGAGGCGCTCGCCGCCTTGAGCCTTGCGGAAGGGCTTGAGGGCCCGGTTCCTGAACCTGCCGACATCGGCGAAGGTACGCTATTGCCCGAGACCTATCATTTCAGCCTGGGCGACACGCGGGCCGATCTGGTGGGGCGCATGCAGGATGCGATGAACGAAACGGTCGCGCGTCTGTGGGCGGAACGCGCCGAGGGCCTGCCGCTCAAGACACCGGCCGAAGCGGTTGTGCTGGCCTCGATCATCGAGCGGGAAACCGCGGTGCCTTCCGAGCGGAAACAGGTCGCATCGGTCTTCGTCAATCGACTCAATCGCGGCATGAAGCTCCAGTCCGACCCGACCGTCGCATACGGCCTGTCGACCGATGAAGGCGAGTTCTCCGGCCGGCTGCTGTTCAAGCATTTGGAAATGGACCACCCCTACAACACCTACACCCGAACCGGCCTGCCGCCGGGGCCGATCGCCAATCCGGGCGCCGACTCGATTGCCGCCGCGCTGAACCCGGCCGAAACCGGCTATTTCTACTTCGTCGCCGACGGTACGGGCGGACATGCATTTGCGAAAACGCTCGCGGAACACAACCGCAATGTCGCGAAGTGGCGGCGCATTCAGCGCGAACGGCGCAAGGCGCAGTAGCGCGCGCCCGTACGACGCAGATTGAGCCCGGGAAAGCCCTCGCATGGATTGCGGCACGTGGGACGAGCCGTCATACTCTTGAACGAATTTTCCCGGGGGAATTAGGCATGAATGCAAAGTTTCAATCGATGGCGCGGCGCGGATCGGCACTGGCTGCGGGTTTGGCGGTTCTCACGGTTGCCGCACCGGCCTTCGCGCATCATCCCATGGGCGGGGGGACGCCATCGAATTTCTTTGAAGGCCTCCTGTCCGGTGTGGGTCATCCGATCATCGGGATCGACCATCTCGCGTTCGTTATTGCGGTCGGCCTTGCCGCCTCGTTCCTGGCGCGCGGCCTCGCAATGCCGGCCTTCTTTGTCGGGGCCACAATCCTTGGGACGGTTGTTCATCTTTTTGCCGTGAACCTGCCGATTGCAGAGGTCGTGATTTCCGCGTCCGTGCTGTTGATCGGGGCCATGGTCTTCACGAGCCGTGTGCTGCCGGTTCTGCTCTGGGCGGGATTGTTCGTCGGCGCCGGAATTTTCCACGGCTATGCCTATGGCGAGGCCATCGTCGGTGCCGAGCCGACGCCGCTGGCGGCCTATCTCGCCGGTTTTGCGATCACCCAGTACCTGATAGCCGCCGGGGCCTGCCTGTTCGCCCGCCGCGTGGCGAAAACCGTGGATGCGAAGCCGGTTCAGACCCGCATCGCCGGCGGCTTTGTCGCGGGCATCGGGTTCGTCTTCCTGTTCACGGCCGTCTCGCCGTTCTAGCGTATCCGGAGCGGACTGGCCGGACGATCCTCAGATCTTCCGGCCGGGCTGCGCCATCACCTGATCGAACACGCGATTGTAGCCGCCGAAGTCGGTGAATCCGCCATCGACGGCGATGTCGTGTCCGGTGATGTAGGCGGAATCGTCGCTGACAAGAAACAGGACGACTGAAGCGATCTCCTCGGGCCTGGCGCCGCGGCCCATCGGGGTCTGGTCGCCCAGCGCGTCGATGAAGTCGTCCGAACCCTCCACGAGCGGTGTCAGGACAAGGCCCGGTGCGACCGTGTTCACCCGGATCCCCCATTCCTGAAGGGTCATCGCGGCGCTTTTCGTGATCCCGCGAATACCCCATTTCGACGTGCTGTAGGCCGCCGCGAAATGCCCCGTCATGCCGGCGATGGAGCCCGTGTTGACGATGGCGCCCCCGCCGCTGTCGCGGATCAGCGGTGCGGCGGTCTTGATGCCCAGGAACGGCCCGGTCAGGTTCACAGACATCACCCGGTTCCAGTCCTCGACCGAAGTGGTCAGCACGTTCTCGCTGCGCAACGCGACACCGGCGTTGTTGACCAGGATGTGCAGTTCGCCGAATTCGTCGGCGATGCCGTCGACCACGGATTTCCAGTTTTCCTCGTCGGCAACGTCGAGATGGCGGTAGTGCGCGTCGCCGCCGGCTTCGCGGATGCCCTGCGCCACGGCTTCGCCGGATTCGTCCTGGATGTCGGCCAGAATAACCCGCGCGCCGGCTTGCGCGATCAGGCGTGCCTCCGCGGCGCCCTGGCCGCCGTCGACACCCGCGCCGGTTACGAGCGCGGTCTTGTTCTTGAGCTTCTGGTCCATGGGTGTCTCCGGGCAAGCGGGTCAGAATATCGAAAGGATGCGTACGCCAATATACATCGGCAGGGGGAACGCAATGACACGCCGGTTGCGGGACAGACCCTTGCAAATCCTGCGGGCGGCGCGATCCACGTCCATGAGCAGGGGCATGTGAAAATCATTTGCGTCCGTCATGGGGGAGCGCACGAAACCCGGGCAGATGACGCTGACACCGATCCCGTCGCGGCGAAGCGACCGGCGAAGCGCTGCCCCGTAAAACCGCACCGCCGCCTTGCTGGCGCAATAGGCGGGCGCGTCGGCGAAGGGGCGAAAGCCCGCGAGGCTCGACATCAGGGCGATCTGCCCGCGCTGTCGCGGCCGCATTCTGGCCAGCGCCGGTTCGACCGTGTGGGCGACACCATCGACGTTGGTTGCGTAGATCTCCGCGTCGCTCGCTTTCGGCGCGTCGGCGGACTTGCGCGCGCTGGCCGAAATGCCGGCATTCGCCACCACGAGGTCCAGCGGGGCCGTATCGTCGCTTTCCTCGATCCAGCGCTGCATGGCCGCGCGATCGGTGACGTCGAGAGCCGCGGTCGTGCATTCCGCGCCGCACGCCCGGGCGTTCCGCGCGACCGCCTCCAGACGCTCGAGGTTTCGTCCTCCGAGCGCCAGCCGGGCTCCGGGGCGCGCGTAGGCCAGCACAAGTGCTTCGCCGATACCGCTGGAGGCGCCGGTGATGAGGATACTGGTCGGGGATTCGAATGCCGTCATCGCCGGGTTTCCCGGCGGACGCACTGGGTTCGCCCGCCTTGTTGGTGATCGGTGCCCAAGCTATAAGGCGCGCCATGAAAACAACAGCCCCGAGCGCGCGCCGCATCTGCGCCGCGATTGCCGTTTCAGCACTATGACCCTTCAGAGCATGACCGGATTTGCCCGCGCCGGCGGGCAGGACCCCCGTTTCTCCTGGGTCTGGGAGGGCCGCAGCGTCAACGCCAAAGGCCTGGATATCCGCGCAAGGGTGCCGGGCGGGTACGAGGCGGTCGACCAGGCCGTCCGGGCGAAGGCGGCGAAGCTTTTCACGCGCGGCAACGTCACGCTCGGGCTGTCGCTGGACCGTGCCGGGCAGGCTTCCGCCGGCTACCGGATCAATCGGGAATTGCTGGACACGGTGCTGGAGTTGCGTCGCGAACTGGCGGGCGAGATTGCCGATGCCCCGCCGTCGCTGGAGGGGCTTCTGGCGATCCGGGGCATGCTCGAAGCGACCGAGGACGAGGAGACGGACGAGGAGGTCGCGGCGCGGCACGCGGCGATGATCGCGGACGGCGGGGAGATGCTGGACGGTCTGGCGGCCGCGCGCGTGGCCGAGGGACAAAAGCTCGAAGCCGTGCTCAACGAGCATCTCGTGGTGCTCGACGGACTTGTCGATGCGGCCACGGCCACGGCCGCCGCCCAGCCGGACGCGATCCGGGCCCGGTTGCAGGCGATGCTGGCGGAACTGATCGATGCCGACGCCCGGCTGCCGGAAGAACGGCTGGCCCAGGAGGCCGCATTGCTTGCGGGCAAGGCCGATGTGCGCGAGGAACTCGACCGGCTGCGCGTTCACATTGCGGCTGTCGAGGAGCATTTGCAGGCCGGCGAGCCGGTCGGCCGGAGGCTCGATTTCCTCTGTCAGGAACTCAATCGTGAGGCGAACACCCTTTGCTCGAAATCGGCGGATGTCGACCTGACTCGGGTCGGACTTGATATGAAGGCCACCATCGAGCAGTTCCGCGAGCAGGTCCAGAACGTCGAATAGGGGTGGCGATGGGCGACGACAACGACAGTGGTCTGAACATCAAGCGGCGCGGGCTCATGCTGGTGCTGTCTTCGCCGTCCGGCGCGGGCAAGACATCGATCTCGCGCGCGCTTCTTGAAGACAACGACAATCTCTACATGTCGATTTCGGCGACGACGCGCCCGCGCCGTCACGGCGAGGTGGATGGCGAGCACTACCGCTTCGTCGACAAGACCGAGTTCGATCTTATGGTGAACCGTCAGGAGCTGCTCGAATACGCGAAGGTGTTCGACCACTACTACGGAACGCCGCGCGGCCCTGTGGAGGAAGCGCTGAGCGCCGGGCAGGACGTGCTGTTCGATATCGACTGGCAGGGTACCCAGCAACTCGACGAGCACGCGCGTGACGACCTGGTGAGTGTGTTCATTCTCCCGCCCTCGACGGCGGAGCTGGAGCGCCGGCTGAACACGCGCGCGCGCGACAGCGCCGATGTGATTGCCAATCGCATGGCCAAGGCAGCGGACGAGCTAAGTCATTGGTCTGAATACGATTACGTCGTCGTCAACGAGAGCTTCGATGACAGCGTGAAGCAGGTTCAGGCCATTCTGGAGGCCGAGCGTCTCAAGCGGACGCGTCAGGAAGGCCTTTCGGATTTCGTGCGTTTGCTCCGGCAGGGCCAGTAGCTTCGCGCGCCTCTTCCTTTAGAAGCACCGAAAGCTTCCGGATCGAATCGCGCCGGCAGAACGGCAGGCCGAGCCGGGCATATTCGGGCTCGTGGGTGCGGTGCCGGAAGCCCGGTGTGTTCTTGTCGGTATTTGCCACGTCGAACTCTCCGTATTGCCGTGCGTCCGGGCCTATCTTGCGCGCCCTGACGGAACTTGGCCAGCGGTGCCGCCACGGTTGCGGAAAGCGCGGGCCAGCGCGCAGAACTGCTCGATCTCCAGGTCTTCGGCGCGGGCATCGTCGGCCACGCCGGCGGCAGCCAGCAACTCCGCTCCGCCGACGGACGACAGCGCGCGCCGCAGCATCTTCCGGCGTTGCCCGAACGCGGCGCGGGTAACGAGTTCCAGGTCCTCCCGGATCGCCTCGCCGCGCGGCGTCTTGCGGACCGGCATGTCTACGACCGATGAGTTGACGTTCGGCGGCGGCACGAAGGCCGATGCCGGTACGTCGAACGCGATGCGCGCGTCGGTCAGCCACTGCGAGATCACCGACAGCCGTCCATAGGCTTTGGAGCGGGGCACCGCGACGATGCGCTCGGCGACCTCTTTCTGGAACATCAGGGTGAACCCCAGGAACGCATCGGCCCGGGCGAGCCATTCGATGAGGAGCGGGGTTCCCACATTGTAGGGAAGGTTCGCGACGATGCGCCGGGGCGCGGGCACGGCCTTCGTGAGGTCGAGGCCCAGCGCGTCGGCGTCGATGACAGTCAGGCGGCCGTCCGCGTGCTGGGCGAGGTCGCGAAGTGCTGCCACGGCGCGCGGGTCGCGTTCCACGGCGTAGACGTGCTGCGCGCCGGTTTCCAGGAGCGCGCGGGTTAGGCCGCCCGGGCCCGCGCCGATCTCGATTACGTTCTGGCCGGCAACATCTCCGGCGGCGGACGCGATCCGCCGGGTGAGGTTCAGGTCGAAAAGAAAGTGCTGGCCGAGCGATTTCTGTGCGGCGATATCGAACCGCCCCACGACCTCGCGCAGCGGCGGAAGCCGGTCGGCGTCAAACACGCAGGTCGACGAAGGCGGCGCGGCGAAGATCGCGCAGGTAACGGCGCGAGAGCATGCCGACACGTTCGCGCAGAAGCGTCTGGCGTATCTGGTCCCGGTCCGGCCCGAGGTTTTCCTGCCGCTCGCATACCATCACGACCTGCACGCCGGCGGGCTGGCGAACGGGGGCGCTTGGCTGGCCGACGGGAAGCGTCGACGCGAGTTCGCGCAACTGAGGAGCGAGGTCCTTCAGCTTGAACTGCGCCGGGTCGCTCGGTTGCGGTGTGCCCGCTTCCTCGGCCGCCGCTGCGAAGTCCGGGCAACCGTTCACGCCGGCGGAGGCGGTTTGCGCGCGTGCCAGCGTGGCATCGATTTCAGATTGCGGTGCCGCGCTATCCAGCAGGAAAAGCATCTGGCGCAGTTTCACGATGCGCTCGGTTTCCTGCGGCGGCTCGTTCGTGCGTTCCTCGAAGACGGTCACGATCTGGATGCCGTCCGACGTATCCAGCGGGTCTGAAACCTCGCCCGGGTTGAGCGTGGATATTGCCTGGTTGAGAACCGGCTCCAGTTCGCCCGGCTGGATCCAGCCCACGTCACCCCCGGTCGCCGCCGTCGCGCTCTTCGAGAACTGGCGCGCGATGGCCGAGAAGTCGGCGCCGGAGCGGATTTGCTGGACCAGGCGTTTGGCGAGGTCGCGAATATCGCCGCTGTCCGCCGGATTGTCGACGGGAAGCAGGATTTCGCCGACCCTGAATTCGGTCACGCCGCGGCTGGCCTCGACACGGGCGATGACGTCGTCGATTTCCTCGTCGCCGATTTCGATCGTGGGAACGACCGTGCGCGACAGAAGCTTTTGCCAACCGATGTTGGCCCGGATTTGCGCGACGGCCGCCTCTACGGATACACCCCGGCTGCGAAGGAATTCTTCGAAGCGGCCGGGCGGAATATTGTTCGATTGTTCGATCCGTCCG
This sequence comes from Alphaproteobacteria bacterium, assembly GCA_965222215.1. Taxonomy (GTDB): domain Bacteria; phylum Pseudomonadota; class Alphaproteobacteria; order UBA6615; family UBA6615; genus JABJAG01. Next base: position 1,231,344 of record OZ244931.1, read on the forward strand.
ATGGCGTCGTCGATTTCCCGCTGGTTCACGCGGATATTGAGGCGTTCGGCCTCCTGGTTCTGCAGTGCCTCGTCGATCAGGCTGCGCAGAACCTGCGGTGCAATCCGGCGTTGCGTCTCGGCCGTGTTGGGCAGGCCCGACGAGGAGATGACGATCTGCACGCGCTGCTGAACGTCGAAGACGGAAATCACCTCTTCGTTCACGACCGCCGCGATACGCTGCACGTCCTGCGCCGAAGCCGCGCCGGCGAATGCCAGAAAGAGAACCGGCAGACACGCGGCTCGTGCCGCCTGTACGAGTTTCGCAACCATTTCCGTGCGTCCGATTGAAATGCTTTTCATCCTAGAACACCGCCGACGAAACCTGTCCGAGGCTCTTCAAAGTGATGCGGAAAATCAACGATTCCGTGGGCGGAACGTCGCGGTCCCGTGTGAAATCGCGCCGGTAGTTCAGCTCGAAGTCCATGCAGTCGCATTCATAGAGCAATGCCGCGCCGTAGGACAGGGTGCCGCCCTCCGCCGTCAGGTCGCGCCGGGTATCGACGCGCGCGGACCAGCGTTCGGTGATCTGCGATGTCAGGCCCAGCGTGATTTCTTCCCGGTCGGCGAAAGCGGTCGTCCGGTCGAAGAACACGTAATTCACGTCGAAGCTGAGCGCCCTGGGGCCGGCGTTCGCGATAATTTCGGTTCGCCGTGCGCGGAACGAATCCTTGTCGAACCGGGTCTTGTAAAGCAGGTCGAAGAAACTGTTCGGGGAGATCTGGATGCTGGCCACGATGTCCGAGAACTGGTCCTCCAGCCCCGAGCCGTTGTCGAACGGGCTGGATTCCCTGAACCGGTACGATTGCCCAACGATCAGCGTGCTGCTGCCGCCGCCGGCACCGAAGAAACCGGTGCGCAGGCCGTAGACGACCCGCTGGCCGCCTTCCACCCGGTCGGTGCCCGAGAAGCGGTTCGCGCGGAACAGGTTGGTCTCATCGAACTCGACGCTCTGGCTGTCTTCGTTCGGGATTTCTTCCGGGTTGCCGCCGTTGGGCGACAGCACAAGGGCGGTCAGCGGTTCGAAGATCTGGCTCGCGCGTCCGGAGCGGCGCACCCACGGATATCGCCAGCTGACGATGGCTTGCGGGAAAACGCGCCCGGTAACGCCGCTATTCGGGCCCGCCGTCGTGACGACATCTTCCGTATTGTAGAGATCGGCCTGCACCGAGGCGCGGAAGCTGGTGATCGTGCCGAGGCTGTCGGTGTGCGAAATCTCCCAGCCCGGAATCAGGCTCATCTTCTGGCTGGTCGCGCCTTCGTCGCGCGTCATCGCGCGCAGGTCGGCGTCGAGAGTCGTCATGCCGCCGAAACTGTTGGGTTCGCTGACGAAGTTGTAGCTCAGGTTCGGCGCGACGAGCGGCGTTTCGTCCTGGTCGTCCTCGATCCGCAGGCCCTGGAAATAGTAGCCCTCGGCCACGGCGTAGCTGCGCTCGCCGAAGCCTTCCACGAACAGGTGGTTGGTCAGCGTGTCCTGCTTGATGAACCCGTAGCGCTGCAGGTAGGTGTCGTCGCTCGCAAGCTTGACGTCGAGGCCCCAGCGCCAGAGTTCGTCAATCGAGAACCGGGTTTCGGAATCGATGTGTCCGCGCAGCCGGTTTTCGCCCGTCTGCGCGTCGTCCTGTGTCGCGGACAGCCGCAGATAGTGCTCGCCGTCGGCGAACCGCTGGCGGTACTGGCCGGTGATCACCGGCAGGTTGTCGGTCGCGAAAATCGGATCGAAGGTCAGGTCCTTGTTGCGGTCGATGACCCAGAAATACGGAACCTGGACCGACGAGCCGAGCAGGCTCGACACGCCGAATGTGGGTGTCAGGAAGCCGGTCTTGCGCTCGACCGTCGGGTCGGGATGGCTGAGGTAGGGCGTGTAGACGACTGGCACGCCGAGGAACTCCAGCGTGGCGTCGCGATAGACGACCACCTGGTCCTCCGCGTTGTGGATGACCCGGCGCGCCTTGACCTGCCAGAGCGGCTCGTCGTCGAAACCCGAGCAGTTCAGGCAGGGCGAGTAGGCCGCGCGGGTGAGTTCCGTCTCGACCCCGCCGCGCCGCTGGGCACTGACCGCGGCGAGACGCGTGTCGTCCGTGAGCAGCATGCGAAAGCCGCGCAGGAAGCCTTCGCGCAAGTCCGACGTGAGTTCGGCGAATTCGGAGAACAGGACTTCGCCGGTCGGCTCCAGCAGGACCACATTGCCGGAAGCCGTGACGATGTCGTCGCGCTGGTTGTAGGTGACGGCGTCGGCGTTGAGAATGCGCTCGCCCTGCACGATCTCCACATTGCCGCGCGCCGTTGCGGTTCCCAGGTCTTCGTCGAAGTTGAGTTCGTCGGCGGTCATCAGCACCGGCTGGTCGCCGGTCGGCCCCTGCGCATGCGCGCCGGGTGCAAACGCGAATAGCGCCAGGGCTCCGAGAGCCGCTATGAGCCGCGAGATGCCCATCAGCCGTCTTCCAGGTGGAGCAGCATCGCCAGGCCGACCATCAGGCAAACGCCGGCCGGCGTCCACGCGGCGAGGACCACGGGAATACCGGAGCCGAGGCCCAGCACCTGCACCACGTTGGTGAGCAGGAACAGGACGAAACTCGCCAGAACCCCGGCGCCCACCAGCAGGACCGTCCCGCCGCGTCGCGTCAGCCTCAGCGAAAATACGGCCGCGATCAGCACCATCGCGGCGAGCAGGAACGGTTCGGCGAGCAGGGCGTGGAATTGCAGGCGGTGCGCGACCGGCGAGAAGCCGGTCTCCTCGAGGACACGGATAAATTTCGGAAGGTTCCAGAAGGCGACCGTGTCCGGGCTGGCGAAGCTTTCCTGGATCTTGTCCGCCGTCAGGTCTGTCGAGAGACTGTGGCTTTCGACGAACACGCCCGAGCGGCCCGGGCGCGTGAGCCATGCGTCTGAGATGGCCCAGCGGCCGTCCAGAAGCCGCGCGCGCTCGGCATCGATCCGGCCGACGAACTTGTCGTCCTCCCCGAACTCGAAGACGATCACGCCCTCCAGCAAGAGCTGGTCGGGCTGGACCCGCTCGGCGTGGATGACCGTCTGCCCGACATTGTCCGGTCCGGCCTGTCTCAACCACAGCCCTTGCGAGGAGACGGCGAGCAATGACGAACGCCCCGTGAAGTAGCGGCCTTCGAGCTCTTCGAACTGCGACAGCATGATCGCCGACAGCGGGTTGAGGACGGTGATGCTGAACACGCCGAGGACCATCGCCGCCGCGAGCGCCGGCATCAGGAACTGCCAGACGGAAACACCGGCGGCGCGCACGACCACGAGTTCGTGGTTCCGGGTCATCTTGAGGAACGTAAAGATACCGCCGAACATCACGGCGAAGGGGACGGCTTCCTGCGCCAGGAACGGCGCGCGAAGAAGGGCCATGCTCGTGATCACGGTGGTCGTCGCTTCGGCGCGGCCGCTTCCGCGCCGCAACAGTTCGACCGCGTCGATCAGCCCGATCACCACCAGCATGGTCGCGAACATCACGCCGAACCAGAGCAGGAACTGCCGCAGGATGTAGTTGGAGATGGTGGGAGAGGACAGCATGGTCGCGCCCTATGCCGCGCCGCCGGCCGGGGCGAGCCCCGCGGGCCGTCGCAGGCGCGCGCGTGCGATCACGAAAAGGCCGGTCAGCAGAGCGCCCACCGGGAGAGCGTAGACGAGTGGAATGACCGCGAGGGTTCGGCGCGACATGTTGAACAGGCCGAGCGATGCGATCTGGAGCGCGAAAATCACGGCGATCGCCGCGAGAATCCGGGTCGTGTTGCCGCGACGGCTGAAATTGCCCGACAGCATCGCCGCCATCGCCACGGCGACGAAGGACAGGATGTAGAGCGGCGTGGCGAGCCGCCTGTGGCCTTCGGCGATCAACTGGTCGGCGTAATAGGCGTCGTGGACGCTGTCGCCGGGCCGGAACAGCGAGCCCAGAAATCTCTCTTCGGGCTCGCGCCAACGCGGCTGCGCGGATTCGTTGAGGATACTCAGGTCGAGCGAATACTGGTCGAAGTTGAACAGTGTCAGCCGGCCCGACGTACGGTCGACATCCTGCTGGCTGCCGTTGAACAGCACGACGCGGGTACCTTCCGGCGACTGGACCGCCGTTCCCCGCTCCGCCGTGTAGGTGACCGGCCGCTCGGGGTCGCGCGAATCGTGGGCAAAGATGCCGCGCAGCTCACCCTCGCCGGAACGCTCGCGGATATAGATGGTCAGCCCGTTGATCGGGGTGTTGAAGCGCTGTTCCTGCAACAGCACGCTGCCGTAGGAGTTGCGGTAGTTGAGCTGCTTCAGCTTGAACAGGTGGGTCGAGGCGGGGACCAGGTACAGGTGCAGTGCGTATCCCAGGATGACGCAGACAAGGCCCAGCATCAGGCCGGGGCGGGCGAGCGCGATCGGGCTCATCCCCGCAGCCCGCATGACCACGAGCTCGCTGTCGTTGCGCAGCTTGTTGTAGACCACGAGTACCGCCGCGAAGACGGCGATGGGCAGCAACACCGCGATGAACTTGGGCAGGTTGAGCGCGCTCATCTCGAACAGGACCGAGATCGGCAGCCCGCGGTTGACGATAAAATCGATCAGCCGGAGCGAGCCGAACAGGGAGATCAGCACCGTCAGCACCGCGGTGACGAAAAACGTCGCCAGGGCGAGCTGCCGGAAGATGTATTTGCCGATCGAGTTCATAGCGGCTCCGGGCGGAGAAACGAGGCGAAATCGTCCCTCAACCCGCTGATTCGTAAAACAAACATGTGCTTGAGGTTAGCCGGTTTGTAGCAGATCGAAGACAACGCACAAATAGCATGCAGGCCGCAAAGGGGGCGTCTTGCGCCGCTGATGGCGGTACTCTAAACCTCGAAACATACTTGGGGCGGCACGTCGCCCCGAAAATCGCGCTTCGACAGGACGGAAAACCATGAAAATCAGCTTTGGCGAACCGAAATTGCCGTCTCGCGGCCTCGCGGTCTTTCTTGTGGGCGGGGACGGCGCATTGGGTGCCTCTGCAAAGTCTGTCGACAAGGCGACGGAAGGTGCGATTTCGCGAGCTATCGAGGCACGGAATTTTACCGGCAAGAAAGGCGAGAGTGTGGCCGTTCTCGGCCCGCACGGTCGTGAGAACCTGAATATCATGGTCGTCGGTGCCGGTGCGGCCGCCGATCTCGACCAGCTTCAGGCCCAGGAAATCGGCGCGGCGATCTACAAGGCCGTCGGCGGGATGTCGGCGAAATCCGCGTCGGTGTTCGTGGAGGCGGCGAAAGGCGCGAAAGTGCGCGGCGGCGAACTCGCGGCGGCGCTCGCGGGCGGGGCGCGTCTTCGCTCCTACCGCTATGACAAGTATCTCACCAAGAACGACGGCGGGGGCGCGGGGCCCGACCGGCTGCAGTTCATGGTCAAGGGCGCGGCGGCGGCGCGACGACGCTACAACGCGTTCGAGCCGGTGGCGGACGGCGTCGATTTCGCGCGCGATCTGGTGTCCGAGCCGAGCAACGTGAAATCGCCGAAGTGGATGGCAACCCAGTGCCGCAAGCTGACGAAACTGGGCGTGAAGGTCGAGGTGCTCGGCGAGGCACAGATGAAGAAGCTGGGCATGAACGCCCTGCTCGCGGTGGGCCAGGGCAGTGTGCGCGAATCCCAGCTGGTCGTCATGCGCTGGAACGGCGGCGGCAAGGACGCGAAGACGGTGGCGCTCGTCGGCAAGGGCGTGACCTTCGACACCGGCGGCATCTCCATCAAGCCGGCGGGCGGCATGGAGGACATGATCTGGGACATGGGCGGCGCGGGCACCGTGATCGGTGCGATGCACGCTATCGCCGGGCGCAAGGCCAAGGCGAACGTCATTGGCGTGGTCGGCTTGGTCGAGAACATGCCCGACGGCAATGCCCAGCGCCCCGGCGATATCGTGACGTCGATGTCAGGGCAGACCATTGAGGTCATCAATACGGATGCCGAGGGGCGGCTCGTACTCGCGGACGCCATGTGGCACACGCAGAAGAAGTACAAGCCGGACGTCATGATTGATTTCGCCACGCTGACCGGCGCGATCATGGTGGCCCTGGGCCGCGAGTATGCCGGGCTCTATGCGTCCGACGACTCCCTGGCGGAACGGATTGTCGCGTCCGGCAACACCGTCGGCGAAAAGATCTGGCGCATGCCCCTCGACGAGGCCTACGACAAGCAGATCAACACGCCGCGCGCGGACATGAAGAATGTCGGCCCACGCTGGGGCGGCAGCATCACCGCGGCCCAGTTCCTCAAGCGTTTCACGAACGACGTGCCCTGGGCGCACATGGACATTGCCGGTGTGGCCTGGTCGGACAAGGAGTTGCCGGTCATGGCCAAGGGCGCGGCCGGTTTCGCGGTGCGCGCGATGGATCAGTTCGTGCGCGACTACTACGAGGGATAGGGCGGGCCCGATCCGTGACCGAAGTCCGGTTCTATCATCTGACCCGACGCTCGCTGGAAGACGTGCTTCCGGTGATGCTTGAGCGCACGGTCGTGCGCGACGGTCGCCGCGCCGTTGTCGTGGCGGGCTCGCCGGAGCGGGTGGAGAACCTGAACGCGCATCTCTGGACCTATAGCGACCGTGTCTTCCTGCCCCACGGCAGCAAGGCCGATGGCCATGCCGCGCGGCAACCGGTCTGGCTGACCGATGAAGACGAGAACCCCAACGGCGCGCAGGTGCTGTTCCTCGCGGAAGGGGCGCAGTCGGAAAAAGTCGACGACTTCGAGTTGGTCTGCGAGTTGTTCGATGGGCGTGACGAGGCCGCGGTCGGCACGGCGCGTGCGCGCTGGAAGGACTACAAGGCCGCCGGGCACGAACTCACCTACTGGCAGCAGACCGAACGCGGCGGCTGGGAACAGAAGGCCGAAGGCTAGAAACCGTCCATCGCCTCGTCGGCCGCGCCGAAGGGTGCGATCATGTCCATGAGCCAGAGGTTCCCGCCGGAATCCCAGTCGTCCTCGGTGAAGTTGCGGATGCCGCTCTGCAGCCGCGCCTCCGCCTCGGGGCTCAGCCGGCCCCAGGTGGCGAAGGCGGCGGGCAGCCCGTCGCTGCGCCACAGCCGGTACTGCTCCAGCGCCAGGGCGGGCGTGACCATCCAGTCCATGTCGCCGAGATACAGGTGCTTGTGGCCCGAGGAGTGCTGCATCAGCCACAGCACCTCGCCCAGAACGGCCACCTTGTCGAAGCCGGGCAGGTTGTCGCCGGCTCCGGCCGTGCCTCCGTTCGCGTTCGTCGTGTCGGCCATCAGTGCAGCCCTCCCGTTTCGCGGCCGGGCGCGCGCCGACGGCCCGCATCGCCGTCGTGACCAGAGTCATCATGCGGCGGCGGCAGCATCGGGCCGAGCGCCTCCCACTCGCCCGCGTCGTAGATTTCCTCCAGCAGCAGGTCGCTGCGCGCAAGCACATAGTCCTCGGGGTTGGGAATCCGGTCGATGGCCCACAGGAACGGCACCGGCACACCGCCGCCCGCCGGCTGCACCAGCCCGTTGTCGAGAACGGTGCCGCCGCTCTCGCAAATGCGCTCCAGCAGGGTGTACTCGCCGCCGTCGTCGAGCCGCACCCGGGTGCCCGCGCGCACCCGCTGCCGGTCGGTCACGGCCAGGTCGCCCACGTCATCGCGCGACACGGCACATACCTCGACGAACGCATCCTCGGGCGAGCCGGCCGGAAAGTTGGTCGCTGCCCGGATCAGGTTCCCGTCGCGATCAACGACCGCCCCGTCGGAGCGCAGGATATCGATGATGGGAACGTGCTGGCCGCGGAAAGGCCCATCACCGCAGAGGGTGATGTGGCCGGGGGTCATTTTTAACTCGTGAAAATCGACTATATTTCGAACAATGTTGCGCTGTATTCTGATCACAGTTCCAGGAACAAGATCTCCTAATTTATTATGTTGGTCATAACAAAACACCTCGTCACCAGTTTTGAAGTGTTCAATAGATTTGGTTTGTCCTAGGCCGATCTCAATTTCAGTCCCAGCAAGAAAACACTCCGGATGAATAATTTTGTCAAAAACCCCTGCATCCTTGGCTGCTTCTGTTACCGCTAATCCAATACCTTCAACGGTTAGGGGATTTCCGTTCTTGTCCGTAAGACCCAGAGCTAGGAGTGAGTTTAGGGTCGCTTCTGGATCGGTCGCTGCATTGATTATGTTCGTGGCAATGCGCACCGTATCTTCACTTGTGAAAGGAAACACAAACGCAAGTTCGGCTTCCACCGCCAATGACCCCTTACCATCAGGGTTCTGTAAGAGGTACATTGTGGCCGGGCCACCTGTCGGCGAGTACGAATAGCCTCCTCCCATTCCTGGCGGAATTATGATTGGTCCCAAGGGGATTGGTACCGGGGTTGCTCCTTCAAGAGCTATCGCTAATCCATCTCTTTCAGTCGGCAGTCCGGGGCCCACACCTGCCTCAATCTGAAAGCCACCTTCGCCTATATTTTTCGATACTCCGATTTTAACTATCAGCGCGTTTTGCACATGCTCCACAAGAGGAGGCAATGGCGGGAAATAGTCATACCCTTGCGTAATCGGAACCTTAAAACGATGAAATCTGATTCCGGATGCCAAACCAAAACTGACCTCCGCATCCAATTTAAAGGGCAAATCAGGCACGGGAATCAGATTTGTCCTCGTGTACGATCCCCCGGCCAAAATGGTAATTGGCCCAGTAGACGACACAAATTTCTCGAATATATTTTCCATTCTAAACCTCCAACAAATATTCAATGATGATTTTATAGGCGATTACCCCTACACATCCCCACACCATAAAAGCAGTTGAAATGTAGAACGCCCAAAACGCAAACAGCGATTCTTTCTTGATAGACACCCAAATAGTTTGTGTCTTTTTATTTTCACTACCTAAAGTTGCACCCCCAAACACAGCGCATGCGTTGTATACGTCTCTTCGCCGAATCTGGCCGTTCCAGTGAGGCTCAACTTTTTCAATTACATTTAATAGTTTTTTATTTGATATATACATCACTATTACCGATATTACTGAATATAGCAAAATAAATCCCGTCATGCCGCATTGCGAACGCAACTAAGTTCGCTCCTCATCTTTCCCTTAACCCCTCATCCCGGTAGCGGAACAGCGGCGCGAGCAGGAACTCGATAATCGGGCGTTCGCCCGTCTTGATTTCCACCGTCGCGTTCATGCCGGCGGCCAGGTTTACCTCGCGGCCGTTGACCACGATGTCCTGCCGGTCGAGTGCCACCTTCGCCTGGTAGATCAGGCCCTGCTGCTCGTCCTCCACCGCGTCGCGCGAGACGTGCTGGATCTCGCCGTGGATGGTGCCGTAGCGGGTGAAAGGGAACGCCTCCAGCTTCACCTCCACGATCTGGCCGGCCTCGACGAAGCCCACATCCTTGTTGAGCACGCGCGCATCGACCTCCAGCGTGCGCCCGGCGGGCACCACCACGAGGACCGGGTCTCCGGTGTTCACCACACCGCCCTTCGTGTGCACGGCGAGCTGCTGCACCACGCCGTCGACCGGCGCGGTCAGGTGCTGCAGGCCGTGGCGCTGGAGCCTGTCGACCATGTTTGTCATAGGCCTTTCCAAGCGTTGGCGAACCATACCGACAGTGAGCCATATGGGGGTGCCCGGCTCAATACCTTTGCGTTACCGCGTTTGCTTGTTCGAAATCCTCTTCAGACTGTGAGGTTAGTCTTGGGCTTGTTCGACTTGTCGCAGCCGGGCGCGGTCGATATAACCCGCCGAAATTTCTACCCCTTATCGGAGCAGTTACCATGGCCCTCGAGCGCACTTTCTCGATCATCAAACCCGACGCGACGCGCCGCAACATCACCGGCAAGGTTATCGCCAAGCTCGAAGAGGCGGGCCTGCGGGTCATCGCGCAGAAGCGCATCCACATGACGCAGGAACAGGCCGAGGGTTTCTACGGCGTGCACCGCGAGCGGCCGTTCTTCAACGACCTCGTGTCCTTTATGACCTCCGGGCCGGTCGTCGTTCAGGTTCTGGAAGGCGAGGACGCCATCGCGCGCAACCGCGAGGTGATGGGTGCGACTAATCCGGAGGAAGCGGCCGAGGGCACGATCCGAAAGGAATTCGCGGAATCGATCGAGGCGAATTCCGTGCACGGGTCCGACGCGCCGGAAACGGCGGCGGAAGAGATCAGGTTCTTCTTTGACGACAGTGAGATCGTCGGCTGAGTTTCAGCCCGATCCTCACCGGAAGGCAGGGGTGGGTGCCTAGACGAGAGCCCACCACATGATGAGCAGGGTAATCGCAATCGCGACCCCCGAATAGCCCATCAGCTTCAGGAATCCGCCCCAGACTTTCCAGCGGCCTTCGAGATCCATGTGTTGCTCGGACATCTTTCCGTCGCGTCCTTCTCGGTTCCGGTATGGGAATGATTTACACGTCGGCGGCGAAGGCTGTCAAAGCCCCGGCTTGCGTCATTTTTCCGCAGGATGGATCAGGCGCGCGTCGCTGCCCTCGATCCCGTCGATGGTGGCGCATTCTCCGTGGATGGTCACACGGCCGTCCGCGATCAGGCGCACGGCGTGCGGGTAACAGCGGTGTTCGGCTGTCAGGATCCGCGCGGCCAGTGAATCCTCGTCATCGTCCGGGAATACGGGCACGGCCGCCTGGACGAGGATCGGCCCGGCATCCATCTCCGGCCTTACGATATGGACGGTGCAGCCGCTGAGCTTCACGCCCGCCGCGATCGCCTGGGCGTGCGCGTCGATGCCCTTGAACGACGGCAGCAGCGAGGGGTGGATGTTGATGATCCGGTCGCGCCAGGTCTCGACGAACCATGTCGACAGCAGGCGCATGAACCCGGCGAGGCATACGAACTCGACCCCGGCCTGCGACAGTTCGTCGTTCACGGCCCGGTCGAAGCCTTCCCGGTCCGCGAAACCACCATGCTCGATCACACAGGTTGCGATCCCGGCGTTGCGCGCGTGGTCGAGGCCCCCCGCGTCGGGCTTGTTGGACACGACGAGGACAATCTCGGCCGGGTAGTCGTCCTGCGCACAAGCAGCGATAAGCGCCTGCAGGTTCGACCCGCGGCCCGAGATCAACACACCGAGCTTGAGACGCGCCATCGGGATCAGCCGAGTGCGCCGGCGAGGTTGTCGAGGTGGACGGCGCCGTCGGGGTCGTCGACCACGGTGCCGATCCGCGCGGGCGCTTCGCCGGCTTCGGACAGCAGGATCATGGCTGCGTCGGCGTCCGCGTCCGCGACGAACGTCACCATGCCGATGCCGCAGTTGAATGTGCGCGCCATTTCTTCGTCGCTGACGCCGCCTTCGTCCCGTAGCCAGGCGAACACCGGCGGGGCGGTCCAGGCGCTGCCGTCGAGCGTCACGCCGAGACCTTCCGGCAGCACGCGCGGGATGTTTTCCAGAAGCCCGCCGCCGGTGATATGCGCGAACGCGCGGGCGTGGCCGGCATGCGCCGAGGCGAGGCACGCGCGGACATAAAGGCGCGTCGGCTCCAGCAGCGCGTGGCCGAGCGGTGTGCCCGGCGCAAAGGGGCTGTCGTCGCCCAGCGCGAGGCCGCTGCGCTCGACGATCTTTCGCACCAGAGAATAACCGTTCGAGTGGATTCCGCTCGACGGGAGGCCGATAATCGCATCGCCTGCCCCGACGGGGCGCGCCGGATCGGGCAGGCCCTGCCCGCGTTCCATCGCGCCGACCGAAAAGCCTGCGAGGTCGAATTCCCCGGATGCGTAAAGGCCCGGCATTTCCGCCGTCTCCCCGCCGATCAGTGCGCATCCGGATTCCTCGCAGCCCCGCGCGACCCCTGCGATCACCTGTTCGGCGACATCGGGCTCCAGCCCGCCTGTGGCGAAATAGTCGAGGAAGAAAAGCGGCTCGGCGGCCTGCACCACCAGATCGTTCACGCACATGGCAACCAGGTCGATGCCGATGGTGTCGTAGCGCCCGGTGTCGAAGGCGAGCTTGAGCTTGGTGCCGACCCCGTCGGTCGCTGCGACCAGCACGGGGTCCTCGAAACCGGCCGCGCGCGGGTCGAAAAGGCCGCCGAAACCGCCCAGCGAATCCATGCTTCCGGCCCGCTTCGTGGCCGCCGCCAGTGGCTTGATCGCATCGACAAGACGGTTCCCGGCTTCGATGTCGACACCGGCCTCTTTGTAGGAAAGACCCAGGACCTGTCCCCCGTACCTGCTTTCGCCCTATTCATGTTATCAAGTGGACCGAAAGCGCCGATCCCATGAATTCTGACGCGGCGAATCGCGTCGTTCAGGCCGGTCACAATAGGTGTTTCGAGGTCTTTTGCAATGCATCCTCAGCTGCCCGGCATGAGCCGATTTCGTGTGGGCCTTTTTGTCGTTCTTTCGGTCGTGGCGGCTGTCGGATCGACGGGCGCCGTCGCCCAGTCGGGTATCGGCAATGACGTGTTTGTCGTCCGCGGCGTGCAGGTCGATGAGACGGCAGCGTCGGCGGCCGATGCACGCGCCGCCGCCCGGGCCAGCGGCCAGGCAGAGGCCGCGCGCCGGCTGATCGACCGGCTGACGCGCAGCGTCTATCGCGGGCAACTGGGCGAGATCGACGCCGGCACGGCGGAGCTTCTCGTGGATTCACTCGAAGTGGCGAACGAGCGCCGGTCCGACGTACGGTATCTGGCCGATCTCACCGTGGCGTTCCGGCCCGAGGCGGTGCGTCAGTTCCTCCGCTCGGCGGGCGTGCCGTTTACCGAGGTGCGGAGCAGGCCCGTGCTGGTCGTCCCGGTGCTGGATCGCGGTGGTGCATATGTGTTGTGGGAAGAACCCAACCCCTGGCGGCAGGCCTGGCAAAACCACCCGACGGATATCGGCCTGGTGCCGGTGGTTACGCCGATCGGCGATCTGTCCGATCTTTCCGGGCTGACGGCCGAACAGGCCGTCGATGCCGATGTCGGTGCGCTTGGTGCGATGGCCGACAGGTACGGCGCGGGAACCAGCGTCGTGGCGATCGCGCGTATTTCGGGGGACCCCGACAGCGCCAGCCAACAGGTCGATGTAACGGCGATCCGGGTCGGGCGGCTTGACGAGGAACCGATCTTTCTCACGATCGGGCGGGCCCCGAACGAAGAGCCGGAAGTCTTTCTGGAGCGCGTGACCGGTGCTGTCATCGAGGCGCTGGACGATGACTGGAAGGCGGCGAACGCCGTCAGTTTCGAGGAATCCAACCGGCTGCACGCCGCCGTGCCGCTGAGCGATATCGCCGGCTGGATCGAGGTTCGCCGCCGGTTGTCCGGCGTGCCGGCGGTCTCGCAGGTGCGGCTTCTGGCGCTGACCGCGGACACCGCGGAGATCGAGATCGATTATTTCGGCGATGCGGTCCGTCTGGCGCGCGCGCTCGAACGATTCGACCTCATCCTGGAAGAGACCGGGCTGCCCGGCCAATTCGAACCGGGCCAGACCGGCCTCGTGTTCCCGCCGGTCCCCACCCATATCGTCCGACTGCCCGGCGTCTGAGCCAGCGCCGGTGACCCGTCAGCTTACTCTCGATCTGGGCCACCGCACGGCCCGGGGGCGCGCGGACTTTCTCGTATCCGCGTGCAACGCGGAAGCTGTCGAGTGGGTCGATCGCTGGCCCGACTGGCCGACGCGCGCGCTGGTCATATGGGGCGCGCAGGGGGCGGGCAAGACCCATCTCGGTCATGTCTGGTCCGCCGCCAGCAATGCCGAGAACATCGACGCGGGAACCGTTCGCGCGACCGATGCCGCCACGCTGCGCCAGCGCAACGCCCAGGTGTTCGTCGACGACGCCGATGCGCTCGCCGGCGATCGCGAAGGCGAGGAAGCGCTGCTGCATCTCTACAACTACTTCCTGGAAACCGAGGGCGGGGTGCTGCTTGCGGCGTCGCAGCCGCCGGGCCGCTGGCCCGTTGCGCTGCCCGATCTGTCGTCGCGCCTGAAGGCGCTGCCGGGCGCCGGGATCGCGGCGCCCGACGACGACCTTCTCGCCGCGCTGCTGGTCAAACAGTTCCAGGACCGGCAGCTGCGCGTCGGCGAGGACGTGGTGCTCTACCTGATCGCGCGTATCGAACGTTCGTTCGCGGCCGTCGCCGGGACCGTCGAGGCGGTCGATACGGCCGCGCTGGAGCGCAAGCGCCCGATCACCGTGCCCCTGGTGCGCGAAGTACTTGAAAATCGTGGCGTTTAGCGCCGTTTGTCATCCAATTGTCATGCAACTGTCACGGTTTGCGGACATGGTGTGTTCGCGATAGCGTAAGGACCTGCCGCGCACGGCTGCGCGGCTTCCAACCCTGGCTGAAAGTGGTGTTGTGGTCGCAGAAGACACAGCGAACGACGATCTGTCCGTTGCCGGCATCGGCATGGATTCACCGGATCGCTTCATCAACCGGGAACTCTCCTGGCTCGCCTTCAACGAGCGGGTTCTGGAAGAGGCGGAAAACCGCAATCATCCGCTTCTCGAACGCCTGCGGTTCCTGTCGATCTCGGCATCGAATCTCGACGAGTTCTACATGGTGCGCGTCGCCGGCCTGAAGGGGCAGGTGGCGGCGGGGGTCAAGACGCCCAGTCAGGAAGGGCTTTCGCCGGGCGAACAGCTCTCGGCCATCAACGCGCGCGCAGGTCTGCTGATGGACGAGCAGCAGCGCATCTGGCGCTCGCTGCGCGATGAAATGCGCGGCACGGGAATTGCCGTTGTCGAGCCCGAGGAACTGACGGCCGCGGAACAGGACTGGCTCGAAGAGCGGTTCATGTCGGCGATCTTCCCGGTGCTGACGCCGCTGGCCGTGGACCCGGCGCACCCGTTCCCGTTCATCCCGAACCTCGGTCTCGCGCTCGCGCTCGAACTGTTCCGCGCGTCCGACAATCGCGACATGATCGGCCTGCTGCCGCTGCCGGGTCAGATCGAGCGCTTCATCCGGCTGCCGGGCGACGCGCCGCGGTTCATCCTCCTGGAACATTGCGTCGGTCTGTACCTCGACCGGCTGTTCCCCGGCTTCGAGGTCCGCGGGCAGGGCACGTTCCGGATCATCCGCGACAGCGACATCGAGATCCTGGAGGAAGCCGAAGACCTGGTGCGCCTGTTCGAAAGCGCGCTGAAGCGCCGCCGGCGCGGGTCCGTGATCCGGCTCACGTTCGGTGCGGGCATGCCGGAAAGCCTGCGCGATTTCGTAATCGGGGAGAGCGATATCGACGTGCGCGACGTGTTCGAGCTCGACGGGCTGCCCGGTCTCGACCGAACCAAGGAACTGATCATCGAGGAACGGCGCGATTTGCTGTTCCAGCCGTTCAACATCCGCTTTCCCGAGCGCATCCGCGATTTTGCCGGCGACTGTTTCGCGGCCATCCGGGCGAAGGACATCGTCGTCCACCACCCGTTCGAATCCTTCGACGTGGTGGTCCAGTTCCTGCGCCAGGCTGCGCGGGACCCGCAGGTGGTCGCCATCAAGCAGACCCTCTACCGCACGTCGGAGGACTCGCCGATCGTGCAGGCGCTGATCGAGGCGGCCGAGGCCGGCAAGAACGTTACGGCGCTGGTCGAGTTGAAGGCGCGGTTCGACGAGGAGGCCAACATCCGCTGGGCGCGCGAGCTGGAACGCGCCGGCGTGCAGATTGTCTACGGCTTCATCGACCTGAAGACCCACGCCAAGATCAGCCTCGTGCACCGCCGAGAGGGCAACGACCTGCGCAGCTACGTGCATTTCGGCACCGGCAACTATCACCCGATCACGGCGCGCATCTACACCGACCTGAGCTATTTCACCCAGGACCCGACCCTGTGCCGCGATGCCTCGCGTGTATTCAACTTCATGACCGGCTATGCGCGCCCGGAGGAGCTCGAGAAGGTCTCCGTCGCGCCCGTCAGCCTGCGCGAAACCCTGATGGAGAACATCGAGGCCGAGATCGGGCACGCCCGTGCCGGGCGCCCGGCGGAGATCTGGGCCAAGCTCAACAGCCTCGTCGACGGGGACATCATCGACGCGCTCTACCGGGCGTCGCAGGCCGGGGTTCAGATCAGGCTCGTGATCCGGGGCATCTGCTGTCTGCGTCCCGGTGTCCCGGGCCTGAGCGAGAATATCGAGGTCCAGTCCATCGTTGGCCGTTTCCTGGAGCATTCGCGGATCGCGGCGTTCGGCGCGGGCGAGGAATTGCCGGGCCCGAACGCCAAACTTTATATCTCCTCGGCGGACTGGATGCCGCGAAATCTGGATCGCCGGGTGGAGACGCTGGTGCCCATCGCGGAGGGCACCGTCCACCAGCAGATTCTCGACCAGATCATGGTTGCGAATCTTCTGGATCGCGCCCAAAGCTGGGAAATGAAGGCGGACGGCACGTACGCTCGGATCGACACCAGCGGTGAGCAGGACCCATTCAGCGCGCACACCTATTTCATGACCAATCCCAGCCTTTCGGGCCGGGGCAGCGCGCTGAAAAAGCCCGGCAGCGCGCCGCAGCTTCTCGCGCATCCCGACTGATACAGATACCGGCATGCGCCGGTGAGACATGGCCGCGAGCCTGACGGCGGACGACATCCGCCCTGCGGCGGTGGTCGATATCGGCTCGAACTCGATCCGCTTGGTCGTGTTTCGGGACCGGTCGCGTGCGCCGGTCGCGGTGTTCAATGAGCGGGTGATTTGCGGGATCGGCCGGGGGCTGGCGCGCACGGGCCGCCTTCATGCGGGCGGTGTCGAACAGGCGTTGGCCAACCTGCCCCGTTTCGCGGCGATCGCGCGGTCCATGAAGATCACGGACACGGCGCTTTTGGCCACCGCCGCCACCCGCGAGGCGGAGGACGGCGACGAATTCCTCAAGAAGGTTGAGAAGATCTTCGACCGGCCGGTCACCCAGCTCGACGGCACCTCCGAGGCGCAACTGGCGGCCGCCGGTGTCCTGTGCGGGCTGCCCGAGGCGCGCGGGATCGTGGCGGATCTCGGCGGCGGCAGTCTGGAGCTCGCCGAACTCGCCAAGGGGAAGGTCGGCGAGGTGTGCACCCTGCCGCTCGGCCCGTTGCGTCTGCTTGCGTCCGTCGGCGACGACCGGGCCCGGATCGGGAAAACCACCGACGACGCCTTCGATGGCGTGGACTGGGTCCCCGGCACGGTCGACAAGGGCTCGATCTACATCGTCGGGGGCGCATGGCGCGCGCTGGCGCGCCTGCACATGGTGCAGTCCGGCTATCCGCTTCGCGTCATCCACAACTACCGGATCCCCGGCCGCGAGGCGCAGGACTTCTGCGAGGTCGTGTCGGGGCTGGGCGAGGAAACCCTCGCGCGCATCGATGTCGTGTCCAAGGCCCGTGCGGCGACCCTGCCGGTGGCGGCGTCGGTCTTGCAGCGGCTGATCGCGCGATCCGGCGCGGAGCAGGTGGTCTTCTCCGCGCTCGGCATTCGCGAGGGCCAACTCTACCAGAGCCTGGACAGGAAAGAGCGCGCGCTCGACCCCCTCGTCGCGGCATGCGAGGACGTGGGGTCGCGCGAAAGCCGTTTCTCCCGGCTCGGAAGAAGCGTATTCGACTGGACGCAGCCGCTGTTTCCCGAAGAGACCGCCGCCGACGAGCGCCTGCGGCTCGCCGCCTGCCTGCTGAGCGATATCGGCTGGCACGAACATCCCGACTACCGGGCCGAGCAGGTGTATTTCCGTATCCTGCGCCTGCCGCTGCTGGCGTTGACCCACAAGGAAAAGACCATGGTCGCGCTCGCCGTCTACCGGCGCTATGGCGGCTCGATGAACGACCAGGCGCTGCGCGCCGCGGAAGCGCTTCTCGACGACGACGATATCGTCTGGGCGCGCCGGGTCGGCGCGAGCCTGCGGTTCACGGAGACCCTGACGGCGGGCAACACGGAGCTGCTGGAGGGCATGTCGCTCAAGATGAACGGCAAGACCGTGACCCTGAAACTGAAAAACGGCCACGCGGTGCTCGTCGGCGATGTGGTGCGCAACCGTTTCGGCGCGCTCGCCCGCCAGTTCGACCGGGAGCCGGTCTTCGAAGGGAAAGGGCTCTAGTCCTCGAACTCGAAGACGAGCACCTTGCCTTTTCCCGCGCCCAGCGCGATCTCGCCGTGCTTCAGGCGCAGCGCGTCCTCGCCGAACAGTTCGCGCCGCCAGCCCTTCATCGCCGGCACGTCGGCATCGTCGTCGGCGGCGATGGCCTCCAGTTCGGCGACCGTTGCGACCAGCTTCTGCGCCACCTGGTGACGGTCGCACTTGTATTTCAGCAGCACCTTCAGCAGGTCCATCAGCGGCCCCGCGCCGGGCGGCAGGTCGGGCAGCGGCGGCAGTTCCGGCGCCTGGTCTTCCGGCAGGTCGACGCCGTCGTCGATGGCGTCCATCAGACCACGGCCGAGCTTGCCCTCGACGAAGCCCTTGGGAATGCCGCGCACGCGTGACAGCGCCTTGGGGTTGTCCGGCGGCCGGGCGGCGATCTGGTTGATGACCTCGTCGCGGATGATCCGGTTGCGCGGCAGGTCGCGCCGCATCGCCTCGCGGTCGCGCCACGCGGCCACGGCCTGCAGCACCGCCAGGAACCGCGGCTGGTTGCGCTTGGGCTTCAGGCGGCGCCAGGCCTCCTCGGGCACGACCTCGTATTTTTCCGGCGCGGCGAGCGCGACCATCTCCTGCTCGACCCAGGCGATGCGGCCGTTTTCCTCGATCCGCGCGCGCAGCTTTTCGTAGGCCGGGCGCAGGTGCGTGACGTCCGCCAGCGCGTATTCGAGCTGCGCGTCGGACAAAGGCCGCGCTGACCAGTCGGTGAAGCGGCTGCCCTTGTCGAGGCGCGTTTTGGTCAGCTTGGCGATCAGCCCTTCATAGCCCACCTGGTCGCCGAACCCCGCGACCATGGCCGCCACCTGGGTGTCGAACAGCGGGCGCGGCGTGATGCCGGCCTCATGGTGGAAAATCTCGATGTCCTGGCTGGCCGCGTGCATCACCTTGAGCACGCCCTCGTCGGCGATCAGGTCATAGAGCGGCGCCAGGTCGATGCCGTCGGCCAGCGGATCGATGATCGCCTCGTCGTCCGGCCCCGCGACCTGCACCAGGCACAGCTTCGGCCAGAAGGTGCTCTCGCGCATGAACTCGGTATCGACGGTGATGTAGTCGGCGTCGCGGAGTTTTTCGCAGAACGCGGTGAGCGCCCCGGTGTTCGTAATCACGTTCATGGCGGGCGGTTCTACAGGATTCCGGCGGAGGCGGGAAGGCGAGGGCATGGCGATGGTCTTGCTGAACTGGGGGCGTGCGGGCGGGTTTGAAACCCGCCCCTACCGGTACGGGGCCGGGTGTGGGTTGCCGGGTGTTTTTCCTATCTATTGTAGGGGCGGGTTTCAAACCCGCCCGCGGCTACCGCCCTTGACACGATGCCGCGATCCGTGGCCATTGGCGCGCGCCGGGAGACCGGCTTTTTTCCAGAGAATCCGAGACCGATCATGCATCCGTTCCGAAGCCACAATTGCGGCGAACTGCGCGAAGACCATGCCGGTGAGACCGTGCGCCTGTCCGGCTGGGTCCACCGCAAGCGCGACCACGGCAACCTGCTGTTCGTGGACCTGCGCGACCCGTTCGGCATCACCCAGTGCGTGGTCGATACCTCCAGCCCGAACTTCACGGCGGTCGAGGCGGCGCGGGTGGAATCGGTGCTGACGATTTCCGGCCCCGTGGTGACGCGCACCGAGGACACGGTGAACGACGCGATCCCGACCGGGCGCGTGGAAGTGCAGATCGCGGAACTGAAGGTCGAATCCCCGGCGGACGTGCTGCCGCTGCAGGTCAATTCCGACGAAGACACGGGCGAGGATATCCGCCTGCGCTACCGCTACCTCGACCTGCGCCGCGAGAAGGTCGCGCGCAACATCGCGCTGCGCTCGGACGTGATCTCGTCGATCCGACGCCGGATGATCGAGCAGGACTTCAAGGAGTTCCAGACGCCGATCCTGACGGCGTCGTCGCCCGAGGGCGCGCGTGACTACCTGGTGCCGTCGCGCCTGCATCCGGGCAAGTTCTACGCGCTGCCCCAGGCCCCGCAGCAGTTCAAGCAGCTGCTGATGGTCGCGGGCTTCGACAGGTATTTCCAGATCGCGCCGTGCTTCCGCGACGAGGACGCGCGCGCCGACCGCTCGCCGGGCGAGTTCTACCAGCTCGACTTCGAGATGGCGTTCGCCACCCAGGACGACGTGTTCAACGCCATTGAGCCGGTGATCGCGGGCGTGTTCGAGGAGTTCGCGGGCTTCAACCGCGAGACGCCGTGGTCGGTCACGCCGACCCCGTTCCCGCGCATTCCGTTCGCCGAGGCGATGCTCAAATACGGCTCCGACAAGCCCGACCTGCGCAACCCCATCGAGATCTGCGACGTCGCCGACGTGTTCGCCGGGTCCGACTTCAAGATCTTCGCCGGGCTGATCGAGAAAGGCGGCACCGTGCGCGCCATTCCCGCGCCGGGCGGCGGCGCGCAGCCGCGCAGCTGGTTCGACAAGCTGAACGACTGGGCGCGCGAGGAAGGCGCGCCGGGGCTCGGCTACATCGTGCTGGAGGACGGCGAGGGCAAGGGCCCGATCGCCAAGTTCGTCGCGGGCGAGCGTCTCGAAAAGCTCAAGGAACTGACCGGCGCATCGGACGGCGACGCCGTGTTCTTCTCCGCCGGCGACGCGGACAGCGCCGCCGAACTAGCCGGCAAGGCGCGCACGAAGATCGGCGAGGATTTGGACCTCATCGCGCAGGGTCGCTACGATTTCTGCTGGATCGTCGACTACCCGATGTATGAAAAAGACAGGGACAGCGGGAAGATCGAGTTCTCCCACAACCCGTTCTCCATGCCCCAGGGCGAGATGGAAGCGCTGGAGACGAAAGACCCGCTCGATATCCTCGCCTGGCAGTACGACATCGTCTGCAACGGCGTGGAGCTGTCGTCGGGCGCGATCCGGAACCACCGCCCGGACATCATGCTGAAAGCCTTCGAGATCGCGGGCTACGACCGCGAGACCGTCGAGACCGAGTTCGCGGGCATGTTCAACGCCTTCCGCTTTGGCGCCCCGCCCCATGGCGGCTCGGCCCCGGGCATCGACCGCATTGTCATGCTGATCGCCGACGAGCCCAACATCCGCGAGGTCATCGCCTTCCCGATGAACCAGCGCGCCGAGGACCTGATGATGGGCGCCCCGGCCGAGGTGGACGACGCGCGGCTGAAGGAACTGCACCTGAGGAAGGTGCTGCCGAAGGCCTAGGACGGGTTAGGCGGGGTCCGGGTCTGATTCGGGGAGTCTTTCTTCAGCGCTGTCATGTATGCCATCACAAGCGCTCCCAGCCCGAAGAACGCCAAACCGAGTCCGCCGATCACATAGTCACCGGACACGAGAAGGAAGCCGGAGCCCGCTGCGAAGAGGCAGCTGGACCCTAGAAACGCATACAGAGCCCATAGCGGATATGCTCCGGCAACTTCGCCATATACCTCGCCCATTTTCCGCCGAGTTTGTGTCCTTGGAAGACCTCTTGTGAGGATCGCAATCCAGACAACGAAAGCAGAAGCGTAGACAGCCAAGACCAACCCTTTGACCAGTAGATCGGGGACCAGCACGACCGCAGCTACGACTGCAAAAGTCAGCACCCAAATAACCTTCCAGTGGTTCTCAATTTTTGATCGCCGTTGAGGGTCGTCAATAATGAACCCTTTGGTGATCACGCCGTATGGATAGAAATGGACTTGGCCATCAGGCTGAATGCTCAATCCGCTATTCGAAAGTGCCTTCGGTATCCACATCGGTACGAGATTCCGCCAGTCGTCGAGTATCCCACGTTGAAGTACTCTAGCGCATCGCCAGGAAGAAAATACTCGTATAAAGCGTAGCGCATCACCGCGCAGGAGCCGCACCATGACCGGCACGCCCAAACCCAAACTCGCCCATCTGGGCCTGTTCACCAACGATATCGAGCCGATGCTCGCCTTCTATACGGGCGTCTTCGGGCTGACGATCACGGACGAGGGCACCTACGGCGACCCGCCGTCGCGGATTGTGTTCATGTCCAACGACCCCGACGAGCACCACCAGTTCGTGCTGGTGCAGCCGGGTGATCCCGCGGGGCGCGAGCAGGCGGCGATGGCGCAGCAGATTTCCTTCCTGGTGGAATCCGTCGACGAGGTGAAGGAGATGCACGACAGGGTCGTGGCGGCCGGGATTTCCATCGACCGCACGATCACCCACGGCAACGCCTGGTCCGCCTATTTCCACGACATGGACGGCAACCGGATCGAGATCTACTGCCACTCGCCCTGGTACGTGCCCCAGCCCCACGCCCATGCGATGGATTTCTCCCAGTCCGTCGAGGCGATCATGGCCCAGACCGAGGAACACTGCCGCGCGACGCCGGGCTTCATGCCGGCGGAAGAGCGGCGCGCGTATATCGCCGCGAAGATGGCCGGGGCCGGCTAGTCCCGCCGCCGCGCCACCCTTGTACGTTTCCCAGCACAGGTTTCCATCATGAACGTTGAACTGAACGGTATCGATTTTCGCTACGAACTCGACGGGCCCGCCGAGGGTGCCGACGGCGCGCCGTGGATCGTGTTTTCCAACTCGCTGACCACGGACGTGACCATGTGGGATCACGAGGTGGCGCAGCTCAAGGACCGCTACCGTATTCTGCGCTACGACACGCGCGGCCACGGGAAATCGGGCGCATCGTCGGGGGCGTACAGCTTCGCCATGCTCGCCGGCGACGCGGTCGCGCTGATGGACCATGTGGGCGTGCAGAAAGCCCATTTCGTCGGCCTGTCGCTGGGCGGCATGACCGGGCTCTACATGGCGATCCACCACGCCGACCGGCTGCTGAGCCTGGCGTCGTGCGACGCGCGGGCCTGGTCGCCGCCGGACTATATCGAGGCGTGGGTCGGCCGCATGGCCGTGGCCCGCGAAAAGGGCATGGAGGCGCTGGTCGAGCCCACCATCGAGCGCTGGTTCACCGCGCCGTTCCGCGCCGACCCGGCCAGTGCGCCGGTGCTCGACGCCGTGCGGCAGATGATCCGCGAGACCGCCGTCGAGGGCTACACCGGCTGCGCCGAGGCGCTGCGCGCCCATGACGAGCGCGCCGGGCTGGCCGGAATTTCGATGCCGTGCCTGTTCATGACCGGCTCGGAGGACACCTCCACGCCGCCGGAATGTGCCGAGGAGATGGCCGAGGCCGTGCCGGGCGCCGAATGCGTGATCGTCACGCCCGCGTCCCACATCTCCAACATGGAGAACCCGGCGGACTTCGACGCGGCGCTGTTCGCGCACCTGGAACGCGCGAGCGCCTGACGGGGCGGCAATCCCCTAAAACTTTACCGATCCTTAACATCCTCCTAAGCGTGCCCGTCGCAGGGTGCATGCGTGCATGTTGCATGGAGGGAGCGGCCGTCATGGGTCACGGTGAGAAAGTCGCGCGAATATTCTTCACGGGTGCCGGACTGGCGCTGGCGCTGTTCGCCATGCTGCACGGCTCGGGCGCGCTGGCACAAACAGCGGCGCAGACATCGACACCGCCGCCGGTCTTGGCCAACGACGGCGGATACGAACCCGGCACGCTGACAGCCTTTGCCCGTGCGGCCAGGGGCGTATCGTCCCTGCGCGACAGCTACATGCCCCGCATCACGGCGGCCAATATCGCCGAGCGGCCCGAGCGCGCCGAGGCGCTGTTCGACGAGATGCGCGCGCGCATGCACGACACCATCGAGGCTGCGGGGCTGACCGTCGAGGGCTATGAGGCGATCTCCGCTCGTGCGGCGCAGGACGCGCAGCTTCGCGCGCGGATCGAGGCGATCCTCACAGGCAAGTCCGCGCCGCCGGCGGCCGGCGCACCGGGGCAGGGCGTTCGGGCGCCCGTGGCTCCGCCACCCGCCGGAAACAGCCGCATCGCGGCGGCGCAGCGCGCCATGGACGCCACGGCCGCCGGGCGGCGTGTGGCGGAACTGGAGCGCAAGCTGGCCGAGGCGGAAACCCGGGCGCGCAACGCCGAGGCGGCGCGCCGCGCCGCGGAAGCACGCGCCGACCGGCTGCAGGCCGATCACGCGGCGCTGACCCGGGACTTCAATGCGGAACTGAACGCGCGTCCCTCCACCGACGACGTGGCGGCGATGTCGCAGGCCCTGGCACAGGCCGGGACGGAACGTGCCCGGCTGGCGCGGGACCTGTCGCGCCTCAACGGCGAGCTTGCCGGGACAATCACGGCGCTGGCCGATCTCGACGCGGCGCTCGCGGTGCGCGCGGCCCGGGCGGATACGCGCGCGGTCCGGCGGTTCACCCGGCTCGAACCTGCGCCGGCGCTGTTGCCGGTTGGCGCCGGCGTGACGCGGGTCGGTGCCGCGGCGGGGACGCTCCAGGCGCGGCTCGATGCGGCCGAGGCGCGCAACATGGCCCTGCGGGCGACCTACGATGCGGAGCGGTCTGCGCTCCGTCACGAACTGGCGCGGATCGGTGACGCGATCGCGGACGCGCAGCGCGGGCTGGAAGCGATCGGGACAGGATACGGCGAACCTGTGGAGACAGCGGAGGAGATCGAGGCCCCGGCTTACGCGCTCCCCGAAGCGCGCGAGGTGCTCGAACCGCCGGAGCCCGCCATGACGGACGCGGAACCGGAACCGGCCCCCGCGCCCGCCGCTGAATTGGCCCCCGAACCGGTTCGGGAATCCGGGGAATCCGAAACGACCGCCACGATGCCCCGGCCCGAGATCGCCGACGGCATCCAGGCCTATGACGCGGGCGACTATGAACTGGCCTATGCGATCTGGCGGGATCTGGCCGAGGCGGGCGCGCCGCTCGCGCAGTTCCACATCGGCGCGCTCTATTTCGAGGGCCGCGGGGTGCCGCGCGACCTGGATGCGGCCCGCATCTGGTTGTCCCGGGCGCTGGAACAGGGCGTGGAACGCGCCCGGTTCCTGCTCGGCCGTGTGGAGAAGGGGCTTGCCACGACGGGATAGGGCCCCTTCCCGCCCGAGTCCCTCTCCACACGTGCTCTTTCACACGGGCCCCGTTTCCACACAGCGCCCTTTCCACATCAGCGCCGCAATTGCCTGTAAGGTTCCGGCCATGCGATGGGCATGGGCAAAATTCGTGGCGCTGCTCGGCGCGGGCGTGGCTGCCGTATGCGCGGCGGCGAGCGCGCAGGGGCCGGCCTTCGTGCAGGCCTACCTGCAACGCCTCGGCGGGCATATCGACGAAGCGACGCGCACCCTGCAGGGGTTCACGACCGGCGCCACGGGCCGGCTGGTGGCCGACGAGCCGACCCGGCAGAAGCTGGTAGGGGAGTTCGCGGACCGGGTCGCCGAGCTTCAGCTCGCACGCAATGCGATCGTCGAGGCGCACCCGCTGCTCCAGCCGGTCGAGCTGCTGCGCCACGCCGACCCGGACATCGCCGACGCGACGGCGCGCGCTTTCACCCCGGCGATGCCGCTGGACGCGACCAGCCTGATCTACGCGGGCGCGGGCCTGGTAATCGGCTGGGCGGTCTGGGAGCTGGTGCAGGTCCCGTTGCGTTCACGCGCGCGGGTCGTACGGCGTTAGCAGCGTGCGTGCGTGGACGGCGACGAAAAGCGCGAAGGCAAGCACCCAGAACCCCGAGGCGGCCATCAGCAGGCCGGTCTGTATCTCCGTGGTCCACGGCGTTACGACGCGGATCGCCGCCGCGCATGTGATCGCGGCGAAGATGGCGGTTGTGGCGGGTCCCGCCGTCAGTGCGTTCCCGGTGTGCCCACGGATGGCGCGTGCCATCACGGCCAGCATCATTGTTGCCATGGCGCCGGTCGTCAGCGCGTGAATGCTGGCATTCGCGGGAACCGCTGCCGGCCATAGCGCCCCCAGGCCCAACAGCAGCACCGCCACCGCCAGCCACGCGTAGCCGAGGTGCAGGACCGCCAGAAGGGGTTCGCGCAAGGTGTCTCGGCCGCGCCAGCGCGCCAGCCGAATACCGTGCAGCGCGGCGGCGATCACGCACAGGACACCGGCCGCGACACTCTCGGGCGCGGCGACCCACACCAGCAGCGCCATGACCAGCGCGGCCAGCGCAGCCTTGTCGAAAGTGGAAAACGGCGCGGGCAGGGTTTCGGCCCCGGCTTTCACGAGCCAGTTCCGGGTGAAGCTCGGCACGACCCGTCCGCCGACCAGCCCGATCAGCGCGGCGAACACGGCAAGGGCCAGCCGTGTGCCGTGGCCGTCGACATTCGCGATCCATCCGGCCTGTTCTGCGTGGGACAGCGCGTTCGCTGCCGCGAGCACGGCCAGCGCGGCCAGCAGGGGCGCGTTGCGCCAGTTCTTTCCCGCCAGGATTTCGCGCGCCGCGACCGCGAGCAGGGCCAGCAGGAACGACAGGTCCAGCATGGTGACCGCCAGGGGATGGAACGGCGCGAGCATCGCGATACGGCCAAGGCACCACAGAGCGACCAGGGCGATCAGCGGCCAGCCCTGCAGGGGCATGCGCCCCGTCCAGTTCGGTATCGCCGTGAGCAGAAACCCCGCGAGAACCGCGGCGGCGAAGCCGAACAGCATTTCGTGGGCGTGCCAGGCGAACGGATCGAAGCTGGCGTGGAACGAAACCAACCCGAGAAACGCGTGCATCCAGATTACGAGCGACGCGATGGCCCATATCCCGGCAAGCAGGAAGAACGGCCGGAAGCCCTGCGAGAACACGGCCCATCCGGCCCATGCCCGGTAACGTGGGATCGGCACGTGCGCGGCGCGTTCGGAGCGTGTGTCGGGGCTCATGGGCAGGCGTTTCCATTCATGGCGGAGTCGGGACCGTACCATCGTGAGCTAAACAGATTGCCACGCCGCGGACAGTGGCTTTCGCCGCATGGCTGACCTATATCTCCCGCATTGCGGTCTGCAGATGGGGAGCATGATCATGCGCGCAGCCTTCTACGAAAAACTCGGCCCGGCCGACGAGGTCCTTCAGGTCGGCGAACAGCCGACGCCGGAACCGGGCGCGGGCGAAGTGCGCGTGAAGATCGAGGTCTCCGGCGTCAATCCGTCGGACTGGAAGGCGCGGCTGCGCGGGCGCGGCGGCGGCATCCCGTTCCCGCTGATCATCCCCCATTCCGACGGGGCCGGCGTAATCGACGCCGTGGGCGACGGCGTGGAGGCATCGCGGGTCGGCAAGCGGGTCTGGCTGATGAACGGCCAGTGGATGCGCCCGCTGGGCACGGCAGCGGAATATATCTGCACCGAATCCAAATACGTCATCGACCTTCCGGACGGTGCCGACATGGCCGAAGCGGCCTGTTTCGGCATTCCGTTCCTGACGGCACACCGTGCGGTGATGTTCGACGGCGATGTTGCCGGCCAGACGATGCTGATCCAGGGCGGGGCCGGTGCGGTCGGCCATCACGCGATCCAGGTCGCGAAGTACAATGGCGCGCGGGTGATCACGACGGTCAGCTCGGACGAGAAGGCCGAATATGCGCGCGCGGCGGGGGCCGACGAGGTCGTGAACTACCGCACCGAAGATGTGGCCGAGCGCATTCTGGCGCTCACCGATGGCAAGGGCGCGGACCGGATCGTGGAGATGAACCTGTCCGCCAACGCGCCGACCTATGGGCAGATCCTGGCGCCGCGCGGCACGGTGATCGTGTACGGCACCGACGAGATAACGGCCTCGGTCCCGGCGC
The DNA here is from genome assembly GCA_965222215.1 of Alphaproteobacteria bacterium. Classification (GTDB taxonomy): domain Bacteria; phylum Pseudomonadota; class Alphaproteobacteria; order UBA6615; family UBA6615; genus JABJAG01. The sequence continues at coordinate 1,258,930 of OZ244931.1, forward strand.
AGGACTTCATCGTCAAATGGGCGAACCTGAAGTGGTTCATCGTCTACACGATTTCCGACGAACAGCGCGACGAAGGCGTCGCGGCGCTGAACGCGATGCTCGCCGACGGGGCGCTGGAGACGACGATCGCGAAGCGGTTTTCGCTCGACGATGTCGTGGCCGCACACCGGATGGTCGAGGACGCGAAGCATATCGGCAACGTGGTGCTCGATATCGGCTGATTTCCGCCAATTTCGGCTTGTCCGGACCCGTCGGCAGCACCATATAGCCTGCCGACCGGAGCTGCTTTTTCATGGACCAAACGAGTACGTCGCCTTCCGCGGATCACCGCGCGCGCCTGCGCGAGCTCGTCGAGAGCCCGCGCTTTCGTTATCCCGTCCTGGCGCTGATATTTGTCAACGCGATCACCCTTGGGCTTGAGACGTCGGAAACGGTCATGGGGGCGGCCGGCGGGTTCCTGTATGCGCTGGATCGCGCGATCCTCGGGGTGTTCGTCCTCGAGCTGGTGTTGCGCATCTACGCCCATGGCTGGCGCTTCTTCCGCGACCCGTGGGGCCTGTTCGATTTCTTCGTCGTGACCATCGCCCTCATGCCGTCGAGCGGCGAATTCGCGGTCCTGCGCGCGTTGCGGGTGCTGCGCGCGTTGCGGCTGGTCTCCGGTGTGCCCCGATTGCGGCGGGTCGTGGAGGCCCTGTTGCGTTCGGTCCCGGGTATCGGTGCCGTCGCGGCGCTTCTGCTGCTGATCTTCTACGTTTTCGCCGTCATGGGCACGAAGCTCTACGCCGACACCTTCCCGCAATGGTTCGGCACCATCGGCGGATCGATGTTCAGCCTGTTCCAGATCATGACGCTGGAAAGCTGGTCCATGGGAATCGTGCGCCCCGTGATGGAAGTGCACCCGTTTGCGTGGGCCTTTTTCGTACCGTTCATCATCACGTCGAGCTTTGCGGTGCTGAACCTGTTCATCGCGATCATCGTGGATTCGATGCAGCACATGCACGAAGAGGAAGAGGAGGCGCGCGCGGCGGAGCATCCGCCGGAGCGCGACGAGACGGCCGAGCAGATTTCGGCGCTGCGATCCGAAATCCGGGACCTTCGAAGCCTCCTGGAGGCGAGGGAAGGGCGTTAGCCCTCGGCAAGTCCAAAGGTGCACCGGACTGCCGTCTCTCTAAACATCTGAAAACAAACGTAAAACCCGAATATCTTGACTCGGCGCGTGCATTCTTTAACCCATTGAAAATTCTTATAAAATCTGAATTCCGATGAGATGGGGATCGATGGAAAATCCAATTAATTCAATGAAATTATGTTTTTATTGGATTGTCTTGATTTTTTCCTTCCCAAATCGAGTCGTCTCCGTTCATTGTCTGCCCTAGGCGAGACGGAGGCGATGAAATGCGTAAGTCCCTGGCATTGATAGGGTTACCGATTCTTTTGGGCGGGTGTGGACTTCCCCCAGCGTTGTCGGTGGCTTCATGGGCGCTCGACGGTGTGAGTTATCTGGCCACCGGCAAGAGCGTCACGGACCATGCAATTTCCCAGGTTGCGCAACAGGATTGCGCGCTGTTCCGGGTCGTTCAGGGACGCGAGGTCTGCGACGACGTCTCCGTGGAAGGCAACAACGTCCCGATCTTTACCGCTTCGGCGCTGGGCGACCAGACCCCTCTCGTCACGGACCCCTATGAAGTGGATCTGGCGGCATACGATGTGGAAGAGCCGAGCCTCTCGGCATCGCTGGCCACGCCGTCCGAGCCGGCGTTCGCGCCGCCCGAAATTATCGAGATTGTCGAGTTGTTCGGCGCCGTTTCGGTCGATTCCGCATCTGACGATCTCGACCTGGTCGCGCCGGCATCCCTGCGTTGGCAGGCGCCCGATGCCGCCGACGGCGCCCGTTTCGTCGCCGCGGTGCCGAAGGATCGTCCGGCGGTCGCGCAAAGGACCCTTGGTGCACCGGAAAGGACCCGTGCAGGCAGCTACGTCGCTGTCGTCGGCAGCTTCCAGTACGCGGACAACGCGCGCGGGCTGGCCGACAGGCTGGCTGATCTCGACGCGCGGGTTCGCGTCGTTGAGACGGGCGGCAAGACCTGGCACCGGGTCGTGACGAACGCGCCGCTGGCGCGCGTTCAGCAGGCGGGGTTCACCGACGCCTGGTTGTTGAAGGTGGAGCCGGGCGCACAGACACATGTGCAGGTTGCCGCCGCCAACTGAATGACGCCATGATTCCGCCGGGATTCTCCGCTATCTTGGCACCATGACCTGTTCTTCGAAATTGCTGTCCGCCGGCGTGGCGCTGGCGTTGCTGTTGGCGGCCGGCGTGTCGCCGCCGGTGTACGCGGCGTCCGTCACCCACGCCTCCCATCGGGCCTTCTACGAGATCGGCATCGGCCGCGTCGGGCCCGGCTCCTCGATTGTCGATGCGCGCGGCCGGATGGTCGCGGAATGGGCCCGGTCGTGCGACGGCTGGGCGACCAACCAGAAGCTGGTCGTCAGCATGGCGCCCGGCGAGGGCGAGCCGATCGATTCCCGCGTGACCCTCACGAGCTTCGAGAACCTCGACGGAACCGAATACACGTTCGATTCCGAGACCGTCGTCGGTGGCGAGACGGTCGAGCGGGTGCGGGGGCGCGCCGCGCGTCCGGCGCCGGGCGAACCGGGGATGGCGGAATACGACGAGCCCGAGGGCATCACGCTGGAACTGCCGCCGGACACGGTGTTTCCGTTCGAGCACACGATCGCCGTGCTGGAGGCCGCGGAACGGGGCGAAAAGCGCGCATTCAGCCACTATTTCGACGGATCTCAGCCTGAAATTTCGCCGATGGCGGCCAATGCGCTGATCCTCGGCCAGCCGCGCGATCCCGCCGAGGGGGGCATCCAGGCCCTCGGCAAGCTCGCGGACCGCAAGTGGTGGCCGGTGCGCCTGGCGATGTTTGACGGACAGGAACAAATCGGAGCCGGGGACGAGCAACCTGAATTCGAGATGACACAAATTCTCCAGGACAACGGCGTCGTCCGAAAATTCGAGTTCGATTACGGCGACTTCTCCCTCGTCGCCTCGCTGGTCGAACTCGAAGAGATCAAGGCGCCGCGCTGCGACTGACGGCAGGCGCGCGTTTCAGGCTTTCGGCGCGATCCCGCGGCCCTTTGAGATTGCCTCGCGGCCGAGCTTGTCGCGCACCTGGTCCATGACCTCTTCCACGCGTTTTCGGTGCGCGGCATCCGGATCGGCAAGATCGGGCGGGTCGGCCAGGTCGGGTTCGGCGAAGTTCGACAGCCCGATGCCGATGAGGCGGAAACCGGCGCCCGGCGGCGCGCTTTCGATCGCCTTGTCGAGAAGCGGTATGGCGACCCTGTAGAGGGTCTCGGCGAGCTGGGTCGGCGCCGGGAGGGCCTGCGAGCGCGTCAGCGTCCTGAACTGTCCGGTCTTGAGTTTCAGCGTGGCCGTCGTGCCCGCGAGATCACGCGCCTTCATGCGCGTGGAAAGTTTCTCGCACAAGGGCCAGAGCTTGCGGGCCAGTTCCTCGGACGACCGGATATCCTCGGAAAATGTGGTCTCGGTGGACAGGTTCTTGGGCTTCGAGTACGGCGTGACGGCCCGTGCGTCCTGGCCGCGGCTCAGCCGCGCCAGGCGTTGTCCCATCGCACCGTAGCGCGCCACGAGGCGCGCCTCGTCGACACTGCGCAGTTGCCCGATCGTATGCAGGCCGTCCGAGGCGAGCTTCTTGTGGAGCGCCTTGCCGACGCCCCAAATGCGCGTCACCGGCTGCCCGTCCAGAAAGTCGAGGGTTTCCGCCAGACCGATCACGGCAAAGCCGCGCGGCTTGTCCATGTCGGACGCCAGCTTGGCGAGAAACTTGTTGTGGCTCAGCCCGATCGACGCCGTGATCCCGATTTCCCGCTCGATCCGGTTGATCAGCCGCACCAGCGCCGTCGCCGGGCTTGCACGATGGAGCCGCTCGGTGCCCGTCAGGTCCAGAAAGGCCTCGTCGATCGAAAGCGGCTCGACCAGCGGTGTGAGGTCCTGCATCAGCGCGCGCACTTGCCGCCCCACGGCGACATATTTCTCCATATCCGGCCGGATGACGGTGGCGTCGGGACAGAGTTTCAGCGCCTTGAACATCGGCATGGCCGAGCGGACGCCGTTGATCCGCGCGATGTAGCACGCCGCCGAAACCACGCCGCGCTGCCCGCCGCCGACGATGACGGGGCGGTCGCGCAGGCTGGGATCGTCGCGCTTCTCGACGCTGGCGTAGAAGGCGTCACAGTCCAGATGTGCGATCGAAAGCCGGTGCAACTCGTCATGGAACAGAACGCGCGGCGACTTGCAGGCCGGGCAGCGCGTGGTGCCCGCGGAGAGTGTCGCGGCACAGTTTCGGCACAGGCCAGACGGGCCGGCCCCGGCGGGCTCGGCCGTCATGACGGCGCCGGCCAGAGCCAGGCGGCGCCGCGAACGCCGCCGGCATCCCCGTGCACGTTCGCGACGACGGGGGTCTCGATCGAATCGGAGAAGGCGTATGCGGCGATCCGACCGGGCAGGTTTTCATAAAGGCTCGCGATATTCGACAGGCCGCCCCCGAGCACGATCACGTCGGGGTCGAGGATATTTACGATGGAGGTGAGGGCGCGGGCCAGTCGGTCTTCCAGCATCTCGATGGCTGCCACGGCAGTCTCGTCCCCGGTTGCCGCCGCCTCTACGATTTGCGGTCCCGACAGGGCGTGTCCCGTCGCGCGGTGGAAGTGCCTCTCGAACGCCGGGCCCGACACGAAACTTTCGATGCATCCAGCCCGGCCGCAGTAACAATCCGGCCCCGGATGTTCGTCGTCCCGCATCCAGGGAAGGGGGGTATGCCCCCATTCGCCGGCGATCGCATTTCGGCCCGTGATTTCCCGGCCATGCACGATAATGGCCCCGCCCACGCCTGTGCCGATAATGACGCCGAACACCACGTCATGGCCTCGACCGGCGCCGTCGACGGCCTCCGAGATGGCGAAACAGTTGGCGTCGTTGGCGACACGAACGGGGCGGCCAAGCCTGGCCGCCAGGTCGCGATCCATCGGGTGGCCGATCAGCCACGTCGAGTTGGCGTTTTTCACGAGACCGGTCGCAGGCGACACGGTGCCCGGTATGCCGATGCCGACGGGGGTTTTCATGGAAGGTTCGGGATCGATATCGGCGACGAGCCGGGCGATCGCGTCGAGCGTATCGGCGTAGTTACCGTGCGGCGCGCGCGCGCGCTTTCGGGCGAGCGGATTGCCGTCGTCATCGAGTGCAATGCCCTCGATTTTTGTGCCGCCGAGGTCGATACCGATGCGCATGGAGAAGTCTTTAGGTGGACATTTTGCCTGATTTTATACATTTTCAGGCAGTTAACGAATGCATCCGGTGATTTCCGGAAAGCGCAATCGGTGGTTTCGTTGCGCACAACCAGAACAAGGCATCTGCGAGTATGTCGAAAACAGTTTTAATCGTCGAAGACAACGAGCTGAACATGAAGCTCTTCCACGATCTTCTCGAAGCGCAGGGCTATGCCACGCTTCAGACGAAGGACGGGAAGGAGGCCCTGCAGCTGGCACGTGAACACCGTCCCGATCTCGTGCTCATGGATATTCAGCTGCCTGAGGTCTCGGGCCTCGAAGTGACCAAGTGGATCAAGGAAGACGACGATCTGAAGGAAATTCCGGTCATCGCCGTCACCGCATTTGCGATGAAGGGCGACGAGGAGAAAATCCGCCAGGGCGGTTGCGAGGCCTATATCGCCAAGCCGATTTCGGTGGCCCAGTTCCTGGAAACGGTGCAGGAATTCATTGAGTAGGCACGACCGGGCGCGCCCGTCATGCAAAAAGCCGCCCGATGGGCGGCTTTTTTTGTCCGGCGTTGCGCCGGGGCCTGAAACGCAGGCCTACTTCATTTTCTCTTCCTTGAACGTGACGTGTTTGCGCACGACGGGGTCGTACTTGCGCATTTCGAGCTTCTCCGGCTTCTGCCGCGGGTTCTTCTTCGCGACGTAATAGAAACCGGTGTCGGCCGAGCTCACGAGCTTGACGAGAATGGTGCTGGGTTTGGCCATGTCACTGTCCTGACGCTGAATTCAGGCGGGGAAAATACTCCGCGCGGCGGGCAAGTCAAGTGAAGACGGCCATGGACCGCCCGACTAGCGCTCGGCGACGGTGGTCTGCGCTTCGTTGAGAAGGGAGCGGTAGAGCACGGGATCGGAGATGATCGCGCGCGCGACCGCAAGATCGACGTCCGGTGTACCGCCGTCCGACGGGCACAACTCGCGCAAGTTTTCACGGTTTACGCTGTCCGCATTGCCGGTCGCGCGCCATGCGCTCAGGCGACCGGCGAGAATTTCCTCGCCGTGACGAACGGCGGGGACCAGTTTTTCCGCATTTTTCGTGTCGCCGCCGCCATGCGTACAGACCGACGGCAGCACGCCCAGTTCATGCAGGCGATAGCCGGATGGTGCGAGGAAACGGGACCAAGTGAGCGTCATTTCACCATTGTTGGGAAGCAGGAGCACGGACTGGACCGTGCCCTTGCCGAAGGAATTGGTGCCGATGACGATTGCACGGCCATTGTCCTGCAAGGCCGCGGCGACAATTTCAGATGCCGATGCCGAATTGCCGTTGATCAGCACAACCATGGGCAGACCGCGGGCGACGTCTCCCTGCGCGGCGCGGAACACCTGCCGGCTGCCCGGGTGCCGGCCGCGTGTGGCGGTGATGGCACCGCCGTCGAGGAACATGTCGGATACCTTGATCGACGAATCGAGCCGACCGCCGGGGTTCGAACGGAGGTCGAGCACGAAGCCCAGCGGCGGGCCCTCTGCGGCACGCATTTCCTTGCGGACAAGCCGCTCGAGACGTTGGGCCGAATTCACGTTGAAGCCGGACAGCGCGATCGTGGCCACGTTGTCCGTTCGTTCGACCTGGGTTGTCTCTGGTACGACGTGGCGTCGGGTGATCGAAATCGGGATCGGCTGACGGGCGCCTTCGCGCTTCACGGTAAACGCCACGCGGGTGTCGATCGGTCCGCGGAGGCGGGTCACGAGATCGCGCTGCGTCCAGCCGGCAATCGGCTCGCCGTCGACATGGGTCATACGGTCCTGGGGCAGGACACCCGCATCGGCTGCGGGGCCGTTCTCGTTCACGCTGATGATAAGGGCGTCGTTTTCCTCCATACGGATCGACACGCCGATCCCGCCGAATCCGTCGCGATAGGCGCGTTTTTCGCTCGCCGTTTCGGCATCGTCATAGCGCGAGAAACGGTCGAGCGGCTTCAGCACGCCGTCGAAAACGGCCTTGAAGACCGTCTCCGCCCGCGCGCTGGCGATCGTCGGGGAGGCGCGCCGCGCGACGGCAATCGCATCGACCGTCGCGGCGCTCCATGCATCCGGGTTGCTCGTGCGCGGTGTCGGGACGGAACCCGCGAGGCTGCCGTCGTAGAAAATCTCGATGCGCTGCGCTTTACCCTGGATATTGAGCCGGGAATCGATCTGACGCAGGCCGGACAGGCCGCTTACACTCAAGTCGCGGAGCGATACCGGGTCGATGTAGCGATCGTTGATGAAGCTGTAGCCGGTGTCGAACATGTTCCGGCTGTAGCGGTCCGTGTATTCGGCATCGATCCGGGGCCCGGTCTGGGCGCAGGCGGCGATGAAGAATACGAGGCCGGCCGCCAGCAATGCCGATCCGCAGGAAAAACTGTGTCTCATCGACTTGTGCATGGTTGAACACATATCGCGTGGAGCCTTCCGGGGTAAAGAAGGCAGGTTAAAACTTCCTCACCGGCGCGGTGACTTTTTCGTGCGCTTCCGGCCGCGTTTGTCGGGGCGTTTGCGCCCGGACTTTCGAGGTTTCCGCTGTATTCGAACCGGCGTTGCGGTGCCGGATTCCAACAAGTCGAAGATAGCCGAACCGCTCAACCCGTCCGCCTCGGCGATTCGGATCTCCACGGCATCGCCCAGACGGTGTTCTCCGCCGAACTCGCTCCGCAAGGTCTGGGTGCGCGGGTCGAAGCGGGGCCGTCCGCCCGGGATGCGCGAGGCCGGGATGAAGCCCTCCGCACCGCTGTCGTCAATGGCGACGAACAGCCCGGCGCGCGTCACGCCCCGGATCGTGCCGTCGAAACTCTGGCCGATGCGTGTGGCCAGATAGGCGGCGGTGTAGCGGTCGTTCGCGTCGCGTTCGGCGCTCACCGCGCGGCGCTCGGTTCTGGAAATGTGTTCGCCGATCTCCTCGAATCGCTCGCGTTCTCCGGGGTCGAGGCCGTCGGAGCCGAGGCGCAACCCGGAGATCAGCGCACGATGAACGAGCAGGTCCGCATAGCGCCGGATCGGCGAGGTGAAATGCGCATAGTCTCTTAGCGCCAGGCCGAAATGGCCGATGTTGTCGGGGTTGTACTCGGCCTGCATCTGGCTGCGGAGCACGATCTCGTTGACGGTGCGTTCGTCGGGCGTGCCCCGGACCCTGGAGAGGATGGCGTTGAAATCCTTCGGCCGCAGGGTGCCGCCGCGCGCCAGATTGACGCCGAAGCCCGCGAGTACCTCGCGCAGGTCCTCGAGCTTTTCGAGAGAAGGTTCGTCGTGCACCCGGTACATCGCGGGCTGGCGCAACCGCTGCAGTTCGCGCGCCGCCGCCACGTTGGCCGCGATCATGAATTCCTCGATCAGCCGATGACTGTCGAGGCGTGCGACGGGGGCGATGTTCACAACGTTGCCATCGTCGTCGAGCACGATCTTGCGTTCCGGCAGGTCGAGATCCAGTGCCCCCCTTGCGCGCCGCGCCTTCGCCAGGCTTTCGAACGCGCCGTAGAGGCGGTCGAGGTGGCCGGGTGCGACCGGGTCATCGTTCGCATCGCGGGCTGCCTGGACCTGCTCGTAGGTGAGCCGAGCGCGTGAGCGCATCAGGCCGCGGCTGAACTTGTGGCGTTTGAGTGTTCCGTCGCTGCCGACCCATAGATCGGCGGCCATACAGGCCCGGTCCTCGTCCGGCCGCAGCGAACAAAGGCCGTTTGAAAGCGCTTCCGGCAGCATTGGCACGACGCGATCGGGGAAATACACAGAGTTGCCGCGCTTGTAGGCCTCGCGGTCGAGAGGCGAGCCGGGGCGGACATAGCCGGCGACATCCGCGATGGCGACGATCAGATGCCAGCCGCCGGGATTGTCGGGGCTGTTGTCCGGCTCGGCGAATACCGCGTCGTCGAAATCGCGGGCATCCGCGCCGTCGATGGTGACGAGTGGGATACCCCGCAGGTCGGTGCGTTCGCCGAGTTCAGGCGCCGCCGCCGCCTCGGCTTCGGCAACGACATTGTCGGGAAAGTGATCGGGAATACCTGCACGGTGGATCGCGATCCGGCTGATCGCGTCCGGCGCATCTCCCGCGCCGATGTTCTCGATAATCCTTGCCTGGGGCATGCCGAGGCGGCGGGCCGGCAGCAGCTCGACGACGACAAGATCGCCGTCTTCCGTGTCGACATTGCCGCTGCCGGCCGCGAGGAAATCGCCCCGGTGGCCGCGCTCGAGCGGCGCGATGCGTCCGCCGTCCTGGCTGTCGCGGTACCGGCCGACGACGGTTTCGGTGCGGCTCTGGGCCGGGCGCAGAGGGGTGGCCACGTAGCGGTTCTCGCCACGCGGGGTCAGGCGCGCAACGATCCGGTCCCCGACGCCGGGTGCCGGCATGTTCCGGCGCGGGGGACGAACCTCGATTATCGGTGGCGTGTCGCCGGAATGCCCGTCGACGGGTCTGGCGCTCAATTCGCCGTCATCGTCCACACCCGTGATTTCCAGAACGGCAACGGGGGGAAGCTGCGCGGCGATCCGCCATCGGCGGCCCTGGATACGCTCTATGCGCCCGTCGTCTTCGAGTTTGCGCAAAATTTGGCGCAACTCCGTGCGCTGCCCGCCTTTCAACGCGAACATGCGCGCAAACTCGCGTGTCGGCAGCGCTTCGTCCGATGCGCGGAGGACGTCGAGGATCGTATCGGGATCCGGGAGGCCTTCGAAAGCCGGCCTCTTGCCCTTGCTGTCAGTCAAATGAGTGGCCTAGTCCGCGCTGTCGGCGGGCTCTTCCTTCTTCTTTGCCGCTGTTTTCTTTTTCGCGGCCGGCTTCTTCTTGGCGGCGGCCTTCTTCTTCGGTGCGGCTTTCTTCTTCGCGGCGGGTTTCTTCTTCTCGGCCTGCTTGGCGACGCGCGCGGCGATCAGTTCGACAGCCTGTTCCAGCGTGACGGTCTGCGGGTCCTGGTCGCGCGGGATCGTCGCGTTGGTCTTGCCGTGCTTGACGTAGGGGCCGTAGCGACCGTCGTGCACGGTGATCGGCTTTTCGTCCTCGGGATGGTTGCCGAGTTCCTTGAGCGGCGCGGCGCGTCCGCGGCGGCCCTTGCCTTTCTCCGCGAGGACCGTGACGGCCCGGTTCAGGCCGACCGTCAGCACTTCGCGCGGTTCCGGCAGGGAGGCGTAGACCGTGCCGTGCTTCACATAGGGGCCGTAGCGGCCGATGCCGGCCTGGATGACGACCCCGTCTTCCGGGTGCGGGCCGATATCGCGCGGCAGCGACAGGAGCTTAAGCGCCAGTTCAAGGTCGATCTCGTCGAGGCTGAAGCCGTCCGGGATCGACGTGCGTTTGGGTTTGGTGGCCTTCTTGCCTTCGCCCTCGGGCTCGCCGAGCTGGACATAGACGCCGTAGGGGCCCTTGCGCAACGTGACGTCCTTGCCGCTTTCGGGGTCGGTGCCCAGTTCCTTCGGGCCGTTGGCGAGTTCCGCGGTTTCGTCTTCTCCGCCGTCGACGGCGAGTTTGCGGGTGTACTTGCACTCGGGATAGTTCGAGCAGCCGACGAACGGGCCGTGGCGGCCCAGGCGAAGGCCGAGACGGCCTTCGGTGCAGGCCGGGCAGGCGCGCGCGTCGGTGCCGTCCTCGCGTGTCGGGAAGAAGTGCGGACCCAGTTCCTCGTCGAGTGCGTCGAGCACCGAGCGGACACGAAGTTCCTTGGTGCCGTCGATGGCTTCGGAGAAGTCCTTCCAGAAGTCGCGCAGCACGGCTTTCCAGTCGATGCGGCCCCCGGAGATGTCGTCGAGGCGCTCTTCCATCTGGGCCGTGAAGTCGTACTCGACGTAACGGTGGAAGAAGCTGCTGAGGAAGCTCACCACGAGCCGGCCCTGGTCCTCGGGCACGAAGCGCTTGCGGTCGAGCTGGACGTAGTTGCGGTCCTGCAGCACCTGGATGATCGACGCGTAGGTCGAGGGACGGCCGATGCCGAGCTCTTCCATGGTCTTGACGAGGCTTGCCTCGGTGTAGCGCGGCGGCGGCTGTGTGAAGTGCTGCTCCGGCTTGACCTCGCGCACACCGGCGGCTTCGCCCTCGGCCAACGGGGGCAGGCGGCGCTCGTCGTCATTGTCGCTGTCGTCGCCGGAAGGGTCGTCCTTGTCCTCGCGGTAGAGCTTCAGGAAGCCGTCGAAGGCAATAGTCTGGCCGTTCGCGCGCAATCCGATCTTGCCGTCGGCGGAGCGGAGATCGACCGCGACCCGGTCGATCTGGGCCTCGGCCATTTCCGACGCGATGGTGCGCAGCCAGATCAGTTCGTAGAGCTTGTAGAGATCGCCGTCGAGGACCGACTTGAGGCTCGCCGGGCGGCGGAACAGGTCCGTCGGGCGCACGGCCTCATGGGCTTCCTGGGCATTCTTCGCGCGGGTGCGATACACGCGCGGCTTCTCCGGCAGGTATTCCTCGCCGTAGTCCTCGTCGATCAGACCGCGGCAACCCGAAATCGCTTCCTGGCTGAGGGTCACGCTATCGGTACGCATATATGTGATGAGGCCGACGGTCTCGCCGCCGATCTCCACGCCCTCATAGAGGCGCTGGGCGACCCGCATGGTCTGGGACGCGCCGAAGCCGAGCTTGCGCGAGGCCTCCTGCTGCAGGGTCGAGGTCGTGAAGGGCGGCTGCGGGTTGCGGCGGGTGCGCTTCTTCTCGACCGTCGCGATCTTAAAGGACGCGGCCTCGACTTCGCTCTTGGCCGCCATCGCCGCACCCTCGTTGCCGAGGTCGAAGCGGTCCAGCTTCTTGCCGTCGCGCTCCACGAGCCGGGCCTCGAACTTGTCGCCCTTCGCGCTGTCCATCCCGACCTCGATGGACCAGTACTCCTGGGCGCGGAAGGCCTCGATCTCGGCCTCGCGTTCGCAGATCAACCGCAGTGCCACGGACTGCACGCGCCCCGCCGAGCGCGAGCCCGGCAGCTTGCGCCACAGCACTGGCGACAGGTTGAAGCCCACCAGGTAGTCGAGCGCGCGCCGGGCGAGGTAAGCCTCGACCAGTTCGTCATGGACGCCGCGCGGGTGGTTGAAGGCATCCTGGACGGCGCCCTTGGTGATCTCGTTGAAGACGACGCGCTTCACGTCGATGTTGTCGAGCAGGCCACGTTCGCGCAGAAGCTGCTCGATATGCCACGAAATGGCCTCGCCCTCGCGGTCGGGGTCGGTTGCCAGATACAGCGTGTCGGCGCCCTTCAGCGCGCTCACGATTTCCTTGATCGGCTTCTCGGACTTGGTGTCGACCGACCAGTCCATTTCGAAGTCTTCGTCCGGCCGGACCGAGCCGTCCTTGGGTGGAAGATCGCGGACATGACCATAGGACGCGAGCACCTTGTACTCGTCGCCGAGATACTTGTTGATGGTCTTGGCCTTCGACGGAGATTCGACGATGACGACGTTCATGGAAACCGGTTTCGCTTTCGGTCAGTGCGCCCGTGGACCCTGTAAGTCGCGGATTTATATAAGCTAAATCGCCGCGACCCGGTTGCCCGGATGCCGTTCGAGGCGGCCTGCCAATTCCAGTTCCAGCAGGATCGTTCGTACGACAGGGGCGGTTAATTGGCACCGCCGCACGATTTCGTCAACCGCGACGGGTTCCGGCGACAAACAATTCACGACCGCATCGCGATGCGCCGACGGGTCGATATCGTTGCCCGCAGCGGGTGGTTCCGGCACGGTATCGCGGCGTTCGGTCCCGGTTCGGACGCGCGTTCCCTGCGCATCGAGCATGGGCCGGATCGCTTCTAGAATATCGTCCGCGTCACGGACCAGCGTCGCCCCGTCGCGGATCAATCGGTTCGCCCCGTCGGACCGGGGATCGAGGGGCGAACCGGGCACGGCCAGCACGTCGCGGCCCTGTTCTCCGGCCATGCGCGCTGTGATGAGCGAGCCGGATCGCTGCGCTGCCTCGACGATCACGACGGCCAGCGACAGGCCGGAGACGATCCGGTTGCGGCGCGGGAAATGCCGCGCCTGCGGTTTCGTGCCTGGCGGCATTTCGGTCACCGCTGCGCCCGCTTGCGCGATCCGTTCATAGAGTTCGGTGTTTTCCGGCGGGTAGACGATGTCGATGCCGCCGGCCATGGCCGCGACGGTGACGCCGCCGCCATCCAGCGCGCCCGTGTGTGCGGCCGTGTCGATGCCGCGCGCCAGACCGGACACGATGGAGATGTCGGCGGTACTCGCGAGATCGCGCGCGATGGTTTCGGCGAGGCGGCGTCCGTTCGCCGACGCATTGCGCGCGCCGACGATGCCGATACCCGGTCGCGACAGGAGGGCGGGGTCGCCAAGCACCGCCAATACGGGCGGCGCATCGTCGATCTGGGCGAGTGCATCCGGGTATTCGGGTTCGCCCAGCGTGATCGCGCGTGCGCCGAGCGTATCGAGCCATTCGAGTTCGGCTTCCGCCGCCTCCGCGGGTGTGACATCCAGCTTGCGCGACGCGAGGTCGGGCAGACCCTCGATCGCATCGCTGGCGCTGCCGAAATGCGCCATGAGCTCGCGCCAGGTGATCGGGCCGATACTCTCGGTCCGGATCAGGCGCAGGCGGTCGCGTCGTTCGCGTTCGGTGATGGGTTCGCCGGTCACGCGCGCGAGGATGAACCGCGCCGCGCGGGACGGTCAACTCGAAGTGCAGTTCACACTAGGAAGCGCTTCGCTTCAGCTTGATCCGCGATTCCTCGCCGCGCAGCAGCCGGCGGATGTTGCCCGCGTGGCGGATCCAGACCAGGACGGTGAGGAAGATCGAGATGCCTGCGACCTGCGGCCCGCCGAGATACCAGCCGATGACGGGGGCGGCCGCAATCGAGACGAGCGCGGCCAGCGACGAATATCGGAAGATCAGCGCCACGGCGAGCCACGTGGCCAAAGTCGCCAGGCCCGTGGCCCAGGACAGGCCCAGCAGCACGCCGATGGTCGTGGCGACGCCCTTGCCGCCGCGGAATTTGAGCCAGACCGGAAACAGGTGGCCGAGGACCACGGCGATCGCGACGAAAAAGGTGATGTCCGGCCCGAGGAAATAGAAGCTGAGGAACACGGCGGCGAAGCCCTTGCCGATGTCGAGCAGCAGGGTTGCGGCGGCGAGCTTCCTGCTGCCGGTGCGCAGCACATTGGTCGCGCCGATGTTGCCGGATCCGATCTTGCGGATATCCTCTTTCCCGGACGCGCGCGTCAGCAGCAGGCCGAACGGGATCGAGCCGAGGATGTAGGCGACGAGGATGGGCGGCAGGAAGATTTGCCAGCCGTAGACGACATTCTTCCAGTCGGGAACGGAGAAGGTGGACTGGAAAGCGCTCCAGTAGAACAGGAGCGGGCTGGCGCCGTCTTCCATCGTCAGTCCGCTTCCACGTCAGTCTGCGTCGCCGACGCGGTAGATGGTGCGCCCGTCCACGACGGTTCTCAGGACGCCGCCTTGCACCAGCCGGCTGTCGAACGGCGAGCTTTTCGACTTGGAGACGAACGCGTCGGGGTCGATGCGCCCGGGTTTATCGGGATCGAAGATCACGAGGTCCGCCGGTGCGCCGGCCACGAGGCGTCCGGTCGGGAGTTCGAGCAGTTTCGAAGGTGCGCTCGTTACCTTTGCCAGCGCGTCGGGCAACTCGAGGTGGCCGTTGTGGACGAGCTCGAGCGTCAGCGCGAGCAGGCTTTCGAGGCCGGCCGCGCCGAACTCCGCCAGCTCGAACGGCAGGCGCTTGGATTCCTGGTCCTGCGGAAAGTGGTCCGAAGCGATGCAGTCGATGGTGCCGTCGGCAATGCCCGCGACGACAGCCTGCCGGTCGTCCTCGCTGCGCAGCGGCGGCGACAATTTCGCAAAGGTCCGGTATTCGCCGACCGCCAGTTCGTTCAGCGCGAAATAGGGCGGCGCGGTGTCGCAGGTGACCCGCAACCCTTCGGCCTTTGCGCGGCGTATGCGCTCGATGCCGTCCGCCGTGGACACATGCGCGGCGTGGTAGCGTCCGCCCGTCATCTTCACGAGCGACAGGTCGCGCTCGAGCATGATCGTCTCGGCCTCGCGCGGGATGCCGGGCAGGCCGAGCCGCGTGGACAATTCACCCGACTGCATGACCCCGCCGCCGGCGAGATTGGGCTCTTCCGCGTGCTGGACGATCAGCGCGTCATAGGCCAGGGCGTATTTCAAAGCTCGCGACAACGTCTTGGCGTTGGCGACGGAGCGCCGCCCGTCGGTGAAGGCGATGGCACCGGCCTCTTTCAGGAGGCCCATCTCGACGATCTCGTCGCTGTCGCCGCCACGCGTTACCGTGGCGTAGGCGAAGACCTTCACGAGTTTCACGTCGCGCGCGCGGCGGGCGACGAACTCCAGCACGGACGCGTCGTCGATCGCCGGTTCGGTGTCGGGCAGCGTGACGACGGCGGTGACGCCGCCGGCCGCGGCGGCGCGGCTGCCGCTCTCGATGTCTTCCTTGTGTTCGGAGCCGGGTTCGCCGAAATCGACGCGCATGTCGACAAGTCCCGGGGCCAGCACCGCACCGCCACAATCGACGATCTCGGCGTCGGCGGGCCGGCCGCCGTTGAAGATATCCGGGCCCAGGGCGACGATGCTCTCGCCGTCGGTCAGGACGCCGCCCGATGCGCTGGCGGCGTGGTCGACGCCGGACGCCGGGTCGATCACCCGGGCGTTGATATAGGCGACCTTGCCGGTCATTTCGTTGCAAGCCTCATTGCGCGGCCACCGGGCCTTCGCGCGTCAGCACGTCGAGGCAGGCCATGCGGACGGCAACGCCCATCTCCACCTGTTCGCGGATAAGGGAGCGGTCGATGTCGTCGGCCACGTCGGAATCGATCTCCACACCCCGGTTCATCGGGCCGGGGTGCATGATGAGCGCGTCCGGCTTGGCGTGCTGTAACTTGTCATAGTCCAGCCCGTAGAACTTGAAATACTCGTGGACGGACGGGACGAAGGAGCCCTGCATCCGCTCGCGCTGCAGGCGCAGCATCATCACGATGTCGCAGTCTTCAAGGCCGGCGCGCATGTCGTGGAACACCTCGACGCCGAGACGTTCCATCGCCGGGGGGATCAGCGT
This sequence comes from Alphaproteobacteria bacterium, assembly GCA_965222215.1. Taxonomy (GTDB): domain Bacteria; phylum Pseudomonadota; class Alphaproteobacteria; order UBA6615; family UBA6615; genus JABJAG01. The sequence goes on from OZ244931.1 coordinate 1,275,272, forward strand.
CGGCGGCGCGATCACACGCACGCGCGCGCCCATGGTCTGCAGCAAGTAGATGTTCGAGCGCGCGACCCGCGAATGGGCGACATCGCCGCACAGCGCCACCAGCAGCCCCTGCAGGTGGCCTTTGCGGCGCCGGATCGCCAGCGCGTCCAGCAATGCCTGGGTCGGGTGTTCGTGGCTTCCGTCGCCGCCGTTGATGACGGCGCAGTTGACTTTTTCCGACAGGAGCTGCACCGCGCCGGCGTTGTTGTGGCGCACGGCGAGGGCGTCGGCGTGCATGGCGTTCAGGGTCATCGCCGTGTCGATGATCGTCTCACCCTTCTTGATGGATGAACTGGCGACGGCGATGTTGATCACGTCCGCGCCGAGGCGCATGCCCGCGAGCTCGAACGAGGTGCGCGTGCGGGTCGAGTCCTCGAAGAAGAGATTGATGAGCGTCTTGTCGCGCATCAGGTCCAGCTTGGGCCCGCGCGCGCGATTGTACTCGGCGTAGTGGTCCGACAGGTCGAGCAGGTAGCCGATCTCGTCCGGAGACAGATCCGCGATACCCAATAGATGACGATGTGGAAACGGGAATTCCGCCGGCAGATCGGGGACGGAAAGGCCTGTTGGGGCAGCAGTCATTAAAGCCGGAATATAGGGATCGGACTCCGCAAAACGCAAGCAGAGCTTCTGAGGGGCTATTTTGGGCGAAAATCCGCCTTCTGGCGGCGCATCGGGCGCTCTGCTAGAAGCGGTGAGGTATCCAAATCACGGGGGCCGCGCGATGAAAGCGGTGATACTGGCGGGTGGGCGCGGCACGCGCCTGTCGGAAGAGACCGAGCTTCGGCCCAAGCCGATGGTGGAGATCGGCGGCCGGCCGATGCTCTGGCACATCATGAAGATCTATGGCCACCACGGGATCACCGAGTTCGTGATCTGCCTCGGCTATCGCGGTTACATGATCAAGGAATACTTCGCCAACCACGTCCTGCATTCGGCGGACGTGACCGTCGACCTCGCGAACAACGATATCCAGTACCACACCGGCGCGGCCGAGCCCTGGAAAGTCACGCTGGTCGATACCGGCGACGACACTCAGACCGGCGGGCGCATCGGTCGGGTCGCGGACTATCTCGGCGGCGAGCGCTTCTGCCTGACCTACGGTGACGGGGTGGCGGATGTCGACGTGGCGGCGAGCATCGCCTTCCACGAAGCCCAGGGCGCGGCCTGCACCATGACTGCCGTCAGCCCGCCGGGGCGTTTCGGGGCGATCGAGATGGACGGCGAGCGGGTTGCGCGCTTCGCGGAAAAGCCGCGCGGCGACGGCGGCACCATCAACGGCGGTTTTTTCGTGTGCGAACCGGGCGTGCTCGACCTGATCGACGGCGACGAATGCGTCTGGGAGCAGGGGCCGCTGAACGCGCTGGCCGCCAAAGGTGAGCTCGCGGCGTATCGCCACGACGGCTTCTGGCAGCCGATGGACACCCTGCGCGAGAAGAACCAACTCGAGGCGCTATGGGATTCGGGAGACGCGCCCTGGAAGGTGTGGGACTAGGGACTGCTGTTCCCGTATCCTGTCCCGTATGCCGCCTGATACTCAAGCAGCAGCGCCTCCACCTCATCCAGCGGCATCGACAGGAAGCCCTGGGAGATATTTACGGTGGCGTCCGGTGAGAAGGTCGTGACCTGAACCAGCCAGCGGCGGGAAACGGGCATGCGGGCGATGACGGTTTCCCGGTCGCGCAGCGAGATCGCGATGTGGCGGACGAGGTAGGTTTTCTTCTGCTCGATGTTGGTGATCTCGTGCCAGTGGATGCCACCGACGCCGGTGATCGAGGCGTTGTCGTAGATGCCCTCCGCGCCCACGACGAGTGACGGCGCCGGCATCAGGATCCGCCACATGGCGTAGCCTTCCAGCAAGCCGAAAAAGACGACGACCGCCGCCCCGATGAGGCGCGGGATTGGGTCGGGCGTGGCGACGAGCAGCAGGCCGGTGAACACGAAGGCGGCGTAGAGCAGAATGTTCACGGCCACGCGCCACCCGGCGGGGCGGATGACGACTTCTCCGAGTTTCGGTCGTTTTGCCATCATGCCCTCCGGATAAAATCGAGGAAGTTCTGCAGGATGATCGCCGCGGCCATTTTGTCGATGACCTCACCGCGGCGCTTGCGGGTCATATCCGCCTGATCGATCAGGACGCGTTCCGCTTCGGCCGACGAAAGCCGCTCGTCCCAGAAGGCGATGGGCAGGTCGGTCTTGCCGGTCATGTTTTGGGCGAAGGCGCGGGTGGATTGCGCGCGCGGGCCTTCGGACCCGTCCATATTGCGCGGCAGGCCGAGGACGAAGCCGCCCACGCCCTTTTCGGCGACGATTGCCAGCAGCCGCTCGGCGTCGGCGGTGAATTTGGTGCGTTTGAGGGTTTCGACCGGCGACGCGATGAGAAAAGCCGAGTCCGAAACCGCCAGGCCGATGGTCTTCGTACCCAGATCGAGCCCCAGCAGACGCGCGCGCGGCGCGAGGGCGGATGTCATGTCGGAAGGTTCGACGATCGGCATAGGGCGTTCTACGCGGCACCGGGGACCAAGTCCATAAACCCGGAATCTCACGGTACTCCACCGCACTGTGCAATACTTTTTAACGCGATGTTAACGAAGATGAACTCTATTATCGTATGCAGTCTTCCGGTCGATAAGACAGCTTGGAGAGAGTTGCCGAACCGGGTGTTTGCGAGGGGACACATCTCTTATGCCAACAAGTGCCAGCCCGGTTCTCGAACGGTTGGAACGATTTTTTACCGGCACGCCGTATCTTCGACGGTACGGCATTCCTGTCGCGTTTGCCGTGCTGGCGCTGCCTATTTTCGTTCTTGTGGCCTTTCTGGTTGTTCGGGCGGAGCAGGAAGCCGCGACAGATATTCTGGTCAAATCCACCGAGATCCAGAACGAGAGCCTGGCCCGTGCGCTCGCCAATTCCCACTGGGACCCGATCGCCCACCTTCTTGCGTTCGATATCGGGGACGCACCCGAACTTCTGCCCATTGCGATCCAGCGCTCGGGCCTCGAAGAACTGATCCACGAAAGTATCGACGGCACGAGCGTATTCAACCTCAAGCTCTACGACACCCGGGGCGTCACGCTGTTCTCGCTGGACCGGTCCCAATTGGGCGAGAATATTTCCGGCTGTATGTGTTTCGAACACGCGCTCACGGGTGTGACGGTCAGCGAACTGATTCGCAGGGGCGATTCCCATGGTCAGAGCGGGCATGGCTCTCATGTCGGGTATAGGCAGGGAGATGCCATTGGTGACAACCATGCCCAGAGCGGGCGCGCGTCGCATAGCGGGAATGAGCCTTTAGCTCGCACGGCTCATGACGAGCATGGGCAGCCCCACATTTCTGCCGATATCGACGTGCTGACGACGATGATCCGCTTGAATGTGCTTTCGCCCGGTCTGGTGGCCGAGGACGGAATTCTCGAAATTCAGTCAGATATCACCGGCCTGTTGGCCACGGTCGATGCGGCGCGCCACGACGTCGTTTTTAGCGTTGGGGTTCCGTTGACGGCCCTTTATCTGGTCATGGTGCTGATCGTCACCTCCGTGCATCTCGCGTTGTTGCGGCGCGACGAGCGCGCGGCGGCGCTGGCCGCCAAAGCCGCCGAAAGCGAAGCCGCGAACCAGGCAAAATCCGAGTTCCTCTCGCTGATGAGCCACGAACTGCGCACGCCGCTGAACTCGATCATCGGATTCTCGGAACTGATCGACCAGAGCCAGAAAGGCAGAGACACCGAGGTCGGTCGCTACGCCCGCACAATCCATGAAAGCGGGCATCACATGCTCCGGCAGATCGTGTCGATCCTCGACCTGACCGCGATCGAACTCGGCGAAATGGAGCTGGATGTCCAGCCGGTTCAGTTGCGCGATATCGTCGGCGCGGCCGTAGAAAAGGTGCAACCGTTTTTCGACAAAAGCCTCGTCAACCTGATTGTTCATGACGCACCCGAGCTTCCCGACGTGCCGGGCGATCCTGATCGGCTGCAGCATGTATTCGAAAATCTGCTGGGCAATGCGGCGCGTTTCACGCCGGCCGGCGGCAATGTGGACGTCGTCTTCGGCCTGGACCCGGACGGGTCCGTTTCCGTCGGTATCCAGGATACCGGTGTCGGCATGACCCGCGACGAGATCGCGCGCGCGCGACTCCCGTTCCAGCAGACCTGGAAAGGCCTGTCGCGCGAGAGCGACGGCGCAGGGCTAGGACTTACCATCGCCGACCGTATCGTCACGCAACTGGGTGGGCGTATCCTGATCGAAAGCCAGGAGGGTGTCGGAACGACCGTCGTCGTGGGGGTGCCCGAATATGTAGCGTCCCAGGAGCCGGACGCGCAGATGACTGTTGAGGCCGAACCGGCGCAAGGCAGCGTGATCGGGTCGGTCTACGAAAGTCGGCTGCCCCGCATCTACGATCCGGAAGGTGCGGCCGCCACCCGCATCAAGGAAGACGAACGCCGCGAATCGATCGCCGATGTCTATTCGGCGCGGCTGGACGTCGCGTAGCCGCATCTTTTCCCGTCGTATTGCCGGACATCGGGCGCGGTGATAGCTTCCGCGCCGATTTTCCAACCTCGGACTTCTGGTTCTCATGGCGCTCGACAACGACACCGTGAAACGCATCGCGCGGCTCGCCCGTATTCATCTCGATGAGGACGAGGTCGCGCCGCTCGCGGACGAACTGAACAACATTCTCGGCTGGGTCGAGCAGCTCGACGAAGTCGACACCGACGGCGTCGAGCCGATGACCAGCGTGGTCGAGATGGTCCAGCGCCTGCGCGCCGACGTCGTGACCGACGGCGGGGTGCGCGACAAGGTGCTGGCGAACGCGCCCGAGGCCGATGAGGGCTTCTTCGTGGTGCCGAAGGTGATCGAATAGTGGCGGACCTGACCGATCTCACCATTGACGAGGCCGGTGCGGGCCTGTCGTCGGGTGAATTCTCGGCGCGCGAGCTGACCGATGCGTTCCTGGCCGCCATCGAGGGCGCGCGGGGGCTCAATGCGTTTGTCGAGGAGACGCCCGAGCGCGCCCGCGAGATGGCCGATGCGTCCGACGCACGCCGTGTGAAAGGCAATGCGGCGGGCCCGCTCGACGGGATCCCGCTGGCGATCAAGGACCTGTTCTGCACCGAGGGTGCGCTGTCGACGGCGTCGAGCCGCATCCTGCAAGATTTTCGCCCGACCTATGAATCGACCGTCACCCGCAACCTCTGGGACGCGGGTGCGGTGATGCTCGGCAAGACCAACATGGACGAGTTCGCCATGGGCTCGGCCAACGTTACCAGCACCTACGGGCCGGTGATCAGCCCTTGGAAGGCTTCGGGCGGCGACGCGGCGGGCAAGGACCTGGTGCCCGGCGGATCGTCGGGCGGTTCCGCCGCGGCGGTGGCCGCGCGGCTGGCGCCCGGCGCGACCGGCACCGACACTGGTGGCTCGATCCGCCAGCCCGGCGCTTTCTGCGGCATCGTCGGCATGAAGCCGACCTACGGACGCTGCTCGCGCTGGGGCATGATTGCGTTCGCTTCGTCGCTGGACCAGGCGGGACCGCTGACCCACACCGTGCGCGATGCCGCGCTGATGCTGGGCGGCATGGCGGGCTACGATCCGATGGATTCGACCAGCGTCGATACGCCGGTGCCGGACTATGCGGCCGCGCTGACCGGCGACATTCGCGGCCTGCGCGTGGGCGTGCCCGCCGAATACCGGATGGACGGCACCCCGGCGGAGATCGAGGCGCTCTGGGAACAGGGTGTTCAATGGCTCCGCGACGCGGGGGCGGAGATCGTCGATATTTCCTTGCCGCACACGAAATACGCGCTGCCGGCCTACTACATCGTCGCGCCGGCGGAAGCCTCGTCCAACCTCGCGCGCTACGACGGCATGCGTTACGGCCTGCGGGTCGAGGGCGAGGACCTGACCGACACCTACGAGCGCACCCGGGCCGAAGGCTTCGGCGCCGAAGTGAAGCGCCGGGTGATGATCGGCACCTATGTGCTGTCGGCGGGTTACTACGACGCCTACTACCTGAAGGCACAGCGGGTGCGTACGCGCATTGCCGACGACTTCAAGGCAGCGTACGAAAGCTGCGACGTGATCCTGACCCCGACGACGCCGAGCGCCGCGTTCGCCATCGGCGAGAAGCAGGACGACCCGATCGCCATGTACCTGAACGACATCTTCACTGTGCCCGCCTCGATGGCCGGGCTGCCGGCGATCTCCGTCCCGGCGGGGCTGTCGGGCGACGGCCTGCCGCTCGGCCTGCACCTGATCGGCCCGGCCTTCGGCGAGGAAACCCTGCTCCGCGCGGCCGGAGTGCTGGAAGAAGCTGCCGGTTTCGACGCGCGGCCGTGAACATTGCATTCGATCGTCGCCCCGGCGAAGGCCGGGGCCCATTAACTCAGGGGATCGCCCTGGCATGCTTCGGCGACAATGGACCCCGGCCTTCGCCGGGGTGACGAGTGGAGGGTGGGATGATCGAGTTGTTGTGTTTCCCGGCAAGAGCTAGAAATCGCGCATGACCCAGACGACAGACACATCTGCTGACGACGTTCCCGACCATCTCGCAGGACATTTCACCTCGCGGGTCGGGCATAACTCCGACGACCTGATCGAGGGCGAGACCGGTCCGTGGGAAGTCATCGTCGGCATGGAGGTGCATGCGCAGGTGGCGTCGGAATCGAAGCTGTTCTCCGGCGCGCCGACGGCCTTCGGGGCCGAGCCGAACACGCAGGTCAGCCTGGTCGACGCGGCGATGCCGGGCATGCTGCCGGTGCTCAACGAGGCGGCGATCCGCCAGGCGGTGCGCACCGGGCTGGGCCTGAACGCGCAGATCAACCTGCGCTCGGTCTTCGACCGGAAGAACTATTTCTATCCCGACCTGCCCCAGGGCTACCAGATCAGCCAGTTCTCCGACCCCATCGTCGGCGAGGGCGTGGTCCATGTGGAGTTGGAAGACGGCGAGAGCTTCGAGGTCGGCATCGTGCGCATCCACCTGGAGCAGGACGCGGGCAAGTCGATCCACGACCGCCGCGCCGACGCGACCTGCATCGACCTCAACCGGTCGGGCGTGGCGCTGATGGAGATCGTCTCCAAGCCCGACATCCGCTCGGCGGCAGAAGCTGCGGCGTATCTCGCCAAGCTTCGCTCGATCCTGCGCTATCTGGGCACCTGCGACGGCAACATGCAGGAGGGCTCGCTGCGCGCCGACGTGAACGTGTCGGTGCGCCGCCCGGGCGAGGAGCTCGGCACGCGCTGCGAGATCAAGAACGTGAACTCGATCCGCTTCGTGCGCCAGGCGGTGGATGCCGAGGCGCGCCGCCAGATCGAGATTCTGGAAGACGGCGGCGAGATCGACCAGGAGACCCGCCTGTTCGACCCGGACCGGGGCGAGACCCGTTCCATGCGGTCCAAGGAAGAGGCCCACGACTACCGCTACTTCCCGGATCCGGACCTGCTGCCGGTGGTGCTTGAACAGGAATTCGTCGACGAGATCGCGGCGAGCCTGCCCGAACTGCCCGACAGGAAGGCCGCGCGCTTTGCCGACGAGTTCGGGCTCAGCGACTACGACGCCGGGTTGCTGGTCGCCGACCGCGAGACGGCGGATTTCTATGAGGCTGTCGTGGACGCCGGCGGCGCGAAGCGCGACCCGAAGATTGCGGCGAACTGGATGACCGGCGATTTCTTCCGTCGCCTCAACGCTGACGATCTGGACATCGGCGACAGCCCCGTCAAAGCTGCGCAACTCGGCGGTCTCATCGACCTGATCGCCGACGGCACGATCTCGGGCAAGATCGCCAAGGACGTCTTCGACGAGATGTGGGAGAGCGGCAGGGACGCCGCCGCGATCGTTGAGGAGAAGGGCCTGAAGCAGATCTCCGACAGCGGCGAGATTTCCGCCATCGTCGACCGGATCATCGCCGACAACCCCGAGCAGGCCGACCAGTTCCGCTCGGGCAACACCAGGGTGGCGGGCTGGTTCACCGGCCAGGTGATGAAGGCGACCCAGGGCAAGGCCAACCCGCAGATGGTGAACGAGCTTCTCCAGGAGAAGCTGGGGAGTTGAGCCCCTCTCCCATGGGGAGAGGGGTTTGGGGTGAGGGGGTAAGACCTGTCCGTGTCCGAGCCGAAAGACCGTAACCCCTCACCCGGCTCGCTTCCGCTCGCCACTCTCTTTTTATGGGAGAGGGTCTTTCGATGATCCCCGTCCTCTCCATCGTGCTGCCGATCTTCGGGCTGATCGGGCTCGGGGTTGTCGGGGGCAAGTCGAAGCTGTTCCCCGAAGCGGCTGTCACGGGCCTCACCAATTTCGTTCTCTATGTCGCGGTGCCGGCGTTGCTGTTCCGCACGCTGGTGCGGTCCGCGCCCTTCGAGGCGCTCAACCCGGATGTGGCGTTCGCCTATTACGCGGGCACTTTCGCGGTGGCGCTGGGGGCGCTCGCGTTCGGGCGGTGGGTCTACGGGCTGTCGGGCGGCGAGGCGGCGTCGTTTGCCATGGGCGGGATGTTCTCCAACACCGGGCTGATCGGTATCCCGCTGGTGTTCGCGACCTGGGGCGAGGCGGGGATGGTGCCGCTGATGGTGGTGATCACTTTCCACTCGCTGATCTTCGTGACGTTGTTTCTGGTGCTGCACGATATGTCAAAAACCGGCGCAGCCGGCTGGGCGAACGCCGGGCGCGCGGCGTGGCACGCCATCGCCACCAACCCGGTCGTGATCGCGATCCTCGTCGGGCTGGCCTGGTCGGCGGCGGGGCTCGGCCTGCCGGGGCCGGTCGCCGTCATCATCGACATGCTGGCCGACGCGGCGATTCCCGCGGCCCTGTTCGCGCTGGGGGCGTCGCTGGCGCGCTTCAAGGTCGAGGGCAACGTGCCCCAGGCGATGACCATGTCGGGCGTGAAGCTGGTGATCCACCCGGTCGTTGTGTTCGCCGCGGCTCATTTCGTGTTCGCGCTGTCGCCTCTGGAGACAGCGGTGGTAACTCTCGCCGCCGGGCTGCCGGGCGGGCTGATGGTGTTCGTGGTCGCCCGGACCTACGGCGTCTACGTGGCCCGCGCCGGGACGTCGGTGGTGCTGTCCACGGCGGGCGGTGTGGCGACCCTGTCGATCCTGCTTGCCTGGCTCGTCTGATCTTTTTTGCCCGTCTCGCTTGACCCCACGGGAACGTGAACCATTTGCTCTTCCATACGGTTCCGTATGGTACTAGAGTGTGGGCCGTATTCGGATCACGATTTTCACGATGGGAGAGAACGACATGATTGGGGTTATTGGAGCCACGGGCATGACCGGCCGCGCGCTGGTCGCGTCGCTGAAGGAAAAGGGCGCGGATTTCCGCTGCCTGGTGCGCGACACGGACAAGGCGCGCGAGACGCTCGGCGAAGACGTCGAGCTGGTCCAGGCCGACCTGGCCGACGCGGCCAGCATCGAGGCGGGCCTGCAGGGCTGCGACCGGCTGTTCCTGCTGTCGGGCCACAGCCCGGCGATGGTCGAGCAGCAGCTCAACGCCGTGAACGCGGCCAAGGCCGTGGGTGTGGGCCACATCGTGAAACTGTCGGGCGGCAGCTTCATCATTACCGAGGACACGCCGGCGATGATCGGGCGCGGCCACTGGCAGATCGAGCAGGAGATCCGCGCGAGCGGCATCGACTGGACCTTCCTGCGGCCGGGCTTCTTCATGCAGAACTTCCTGAACATGGCCGAGGCCATCAAGGGCATGGGCAAGGTGATGATGCCGCTGCCGGCCGATGTCGGCCTTGGCATGATCGACGTGCGCGACACCGCCGATGTTGCGGCCACGGTGCTGACCTCCGACGGCCACGCCGGGCAGGTCTATGAGCTGTCGGGCCCGAACGTCACACCGGCCGAGGCCGTGGACGCGATCGGTAGCGAGATCGGCAAGGAGATCGCGTTTGTGTCCGTGCCCATGGAGGGCGCGATCGGCGCCATGAAGGAGCGTGGTATGCCGGACTGGCTGGTCGACCACCAGTCGACCCTGATGGGCATCGCGGCCAACGGCGACATGGCGTCCTACGGCAACGACCTGATCGAGAAGCTGGCCGGCCACCCGCCGCGCACCCCGGCGGACTTCGCCAGCGCCCACGCGGGCGCGTTCAAGGGGTAGGGCAAACCTGAGAGGCAACGTCATTGCGAGCCCAAAGGGCGAAGCAATCCAGAGCGGGCCTGCCCTGGCCGTGGATTGCTTCGTCGCGTTGCTTCTCGCAAGGACATTGAACCAGTTGTCATGCCCGGGCCCGACCCGGGCATCCCGGCACAGACCGAGACGGGATACCCGGATCAAGTCCGGGTATGACGGCTCAAGAGAGGGGCGGGCGATGGCGCGCCCTTTTCGTTTTCGGGCGGGCGCGCTAAATACTTCTATAAGAGTGAAAACACCCGCCGGAGGACGCCATGAGCGCCGTCGAACAGCTTCCCGAAGCCGAGACCTCGAAATACCGTTTCCTGCTGATCCCGCCGTTCCGCCTGCCGGGCGACACCAAGTGGGGCTACCAGACGCTGCATCTCGACGGTGAGCTGCCGAAGCTCGAACGGCTGATGAACGCCGAGATGGTGCTGCCCTATCTCGACGGGATCGACTGGGACCTGCACCCGGGCGCCGAGGCGACCTATGGCGACTGGCCGGTGGAGACACGCGAGGAGTTCACCTACGCGGCCGACGCGCGGCTGAAGAACATCCGTATCGCGTGCGAGAGCGGCAGGTACAACGGCATCGTGCTGCTGGGCGGCGGCGAGCCGGGCTTCCTGGAGGCCCGCGAGATGTGCCGCAACTACGGCATCGTCTGCACGGCCAACGCGCACTCGCAGATGTATCTGGCGACGACGCTGGGCAACAAGTTCTCGGTGATCGATATCGCCGGGGTCCACAACGTCTACTATCGCGACCTGATCTACCAGCACCAGCTGCAGGATCGCTGCGCCTCGATCCGCAACATCGGGATGCGCCTGCCGCGCCCGGGTGCCGAGGACGGCCCGCAGCTGCGTGCCGAACGCGAGAAGGCGCTCGCCGGCGAGAAGTCACTCGCCGTCGACAACGCGGTGGAGCAGGCGGAACAGGCCATCCTGGAAGATGGCGCGGAAGTCATCACCATGGGCTGTTCCGGCGTGTTCTGGCTCAAGCCCTTCATCGAGAAGGGCCTTGCAGAGCGCGGCTGGGAGGTGCCGGTGCTGGAGGGCTACACGTCCTCGATCATGCTGGCGAAGCTGATGATCGACCTGGGCGTCAACGCCTCGGGCATCACCTACATGACGGACCACCCCAAGCGGCTGCCGAACAAGATCGTCGTCTAGTCGGGCTGCGGTCAGGCGCGCACGGTCCCGATTTCCTCGGTGACAAAATCGACAAAAGCGCGGGTCTTGAGCGCGAGTTCGCGCTGCGCCGGGTAAAGGACGAAGACGGCGGCTTCCTCATACTCGAACTCCGAGAGAATCCGCACGAGCCGGCCCGCTTCGAGGTCCCGTGCCGCGAAGTGGAACGGCACGCGAACGATGCCGAGCCCGGCGACGGCTGCGTCGCGGGCGACGATCAGGCTGGTGCCGCGAAGAGGCCCCGAGACCCGGTAGGACGCGGCAGCGCCGTCGATGTCGAAGTTCCATTCGGCGATGGTTTCCGCCGCGGTGGCGATCAGGCAGTCGTGGCCGGAAAGCTCGTCCGGGTGCGTGGGCGTGCCGCGCCGCGCCAGGTAGTCGGGGCTCGCGCATACGATCGTGGGGGTTTCCATGATCTTGCGCCCGGTCAGGGTCGAATCTGGGAGGGAGACCGCGCCGCGGATCACCACGTCGTAGCCGCCGCCGACGACATCCACGTATCCGTCGGACGAGGTGACGTCGAGCCGGACGTCGGGGTAGCGCGCGGCGAAACGCGGCAGCAGGGGTGAGATGTACATATGGCCGAAGGTGACCGGCATGGCGAGACGCAGCAGGCCGCGCGGCGCGGCGGTGACGGCGTTGACCGTCTCCGCGCCTTCGTCCAGCGCCGACAGGGCGGCGACCACGCTCCCATGATAGGCCTGCCCGGCCTCGGTTAGCGCCAGCTGCCGGGTGGTGCGGGCGATCAGCCGCGCGCCGAGCCGGACTTCCAGCTCGGACATGGCCTTGCTGATGGCGGATGGCGACAGCCCGAGCCGGTCGGCCGCCGCCCGGAAGCTGCCGGTTTCGGCCACGGCGTCGAACATCTCGAGGGACCTGATGGTGGGATGCGCCATGAGATGAAAATAATTCATGAATAAGGTGATAACAACTTTATTGATGAATAATGTTGAGTGCCTCATGTTCCGGTCGAGGGAGACGAAGCGATGACCGAACTCGCCACGCCACGCGCGTTCAACCATATCGGGATCACGGTCCCGGACATCCACGCCGCCATAGACTGGTACGGCAAGGTGTTCGGGTTTCGCCGGATCATGGGGCCGCGCCGGCTGGAGGCGAAACTCTCCGGCACCGAGGAATCCGGGCACATTCTGGGACCACGGTTTCGCGCGTCGCTGCAGGCACATCTCGTCACCGCGAACGGTGTGGGTCTGGAGCTTTTCCAGTTCACCGATCCCGAGGTCGAGGCCCGCGAGGACAATCTCGAATACTGGAAGGTCGGCGTGTGGCATATCTGCTTCACCGACCCCGACATCGAGGGGCTGGTCGAGAAGATCGTGGCCGAAGGGGGCAAGCAGCGGACGGAGGTCTGGGAGTTTGTGCCCGGCACCGACCGCAAGCTGTGCTACTGCGAGGACCCGTTCGGCAACGTGATCGAGATTTTTTCCCACACCTACGAACAGACATTCGCCAACTGGCCCAACGAAGGCCGCGACGCGGAATAATCGCGCCAGCAAGGAGACACTTATGGCTGAGGAACTGAAGAAAACCGAGACGATGGCCGACGACGGCAAGGTGAAGACCTTCAACGTCGTCTTCGATGTCGAGGGTAAGGCTGTCGGCAAGATGCGCAACGAGATCAAGGGCCAGATGGTCAGCCCGGTCGTCGACGAGGTGTTCGAGATGGCGACGGACGAGGGCGCGGCCCATGGCGGCGACATGACCGCACCGCCGCCGCTGGCCTACTTCTGCACCGGCTTCGTGGCCTGCCTGATGACCCAGATTCGTGCCTTCGCCAAGCGGATGCGCGTCGAAGTCGGTGAGGTCACCGTAAAGGCCCACATCGAGTGGGAAGCACGGGTCGAGGGCCGCAACCCGTACACCAGCCGCCCGGTGGCGTTCCGCCTCGACTGCGATCTTGATTCAGATGCGCCGTTCGAGGACCAGAAGCGCCTGCTCGACGCGGCCCAGAAGGGCTGCTTCGTCGAGGCGACCCTGGCCAACCCGATCCCGGTCAATCACCGGCTGAAGATCGACGGCGAATTCCAGGACGCGGACTGACGCCGGCGGGGTAGAGGGCCGGCCCCGTGAAGTTCGCGCCTAACCTCCATTTCATGTACCCGGAGCATGACTTCCGCGACCGGTTCGCCGCGGCGCGTGCAGACGGGTTCGACGCGGTCGAGATTTGCTTTGCCTACGACGTCGGGCTGGGCGAGGTGCGCCGGGCTCTGGCCGATGCCGGCCAGCGACTGATCTCGTTCAACTTTCCGGCGGGCGAACTCGTGCCCGGCGAAAAACGTGGCGTGGCGTGTCTGCCGGGCCGTGAGGCGGAGTTCCGGGCCCAGATCGACGAGGGGCTGGATTGGGGGCAGGCCCTCGATTGCCCACGCGGGATCGCGCCGTTGTCCGGCAATGTCCCGGACGGGGCCCACCGCGCGGCCCATGAAGCCGTGTTCATCGAGAACCTTCGCGAGGCGGCACCGAAGGCGGAAGCCGCGGGTGTCACATTGCTGGTGGAGCCGAACAATACAGACGACCAGCCAGGCTACTTCCTGCGTTATCTGGACGACGCGCGGACCGCGATCGACGCTGTGAATTCTCCGAGCGTGCGGATGCTGTTCGACAGCTATCACACGCAGATCATGGAGGGGAATCTCACTGCGCGGTTCCGGGCCCACCGCGATGTGATCGCTCATGTGCAGGTGGGAAACGTGCCGGGGCGACATGAGCCGGACCGGGGCGAGATCGACCACCGGTTCCTGTTCGCCGAAATGGCGCGCGCCGGGTACGACGGCTGGATCGCCGGAGAGTATATTCCGGCGGAAAAGACAACGGCTGACCTCGATTGGCTGGACCGCTGGGAATTGCGCTAAGTTCCCGCCAACGAAGAACACACCTGGATCACGAGGAGACAATCATGGCCACGACCTATCCGAACACCGAACTGCATATCGACGGCGCCTGGAAACCGGCTGCCGGAGGCGAGACGCTCGACGTCATCAACCCGGCGACCGAGGATGTCATCGGCACTGTGGCGCATGCGCGCACGGCCGATCTCGACGAGGCGCTGGCGGCCGCGGAGCGGGGCTTCCGCGAGTGGAAGCAGGTCTCGGCCTTCGACCGCTACAAGGTCATGCGCAAAGCCGCCGACCTGATGCGCGAGCGGGCCGACGAGATCGCCACGATCATGACCATGGAGCAGGGCAAACCGCTCTTCGAGGCGAAGATCGAGACGCTCTTCGGCGCGGACATCATCGACTGGTTCGCAGAGGAGGCGCGCCGCACCTACGGCCGCGTTGTGCCGGCCCGGGCGGACGGCATCACCCAGCTCGTGGTCAAGGAGCCGGTCGGGGTCGTGGCCGCATTCACGCCGTGGAACTTCCCGATCAACCAGGCCGTGCGGAAGACCTCAGGCGCGGTGGCGGCGGGTTGCTCGATCATCCTGAAAGGGCCTGAAGAAACGCCAGGCGCGTGCGCTGCGCTCATCAAGTGCTTCGTCGATGCCGGCCTGCCGAACGGCGTGGTCAATCTGGTCTATGGCACTCCGGCTGAGATTTCCGAGTATCTGATCCCGCACCGGACGGTCCGCAAGGTGACCTTCACCGGCTCGACCGCCGTGGGCAAACAGCTCGCCGCACTGGCGGGCGAACACATGAAGCGCGTGACCATGGAGTTGGGCGGCCACTCGCCGGCCATCGTGTTCGAGGATGCGGACGTGGAAACGGCGCTCAAGACCCTGGCTGCCAACAAGTTTCGCAACGCCGGGCAGGTCTGTGTCTCGCCGACGCGCTTCCTGGTTCATGAGAAGCATTACAAGCGCTTTGTCGACGGCTTCACCGAATTCGCCGAAAACCTGCCGGTTGGCGACGGCCTCGACGAGGACACCAAGATGGGACCGCTCGCCCATGACCGCCGTGTCGAGGCTATCGAGGGGTTTGTCACCGACGCCGTCGGCAAGGGCGCGACCGTCAACACGGGCGGCAAGCGCAAGGGCAACAAGGGCTACTTCTTCGAGCCGACGGTGCTGACCGATGTCCCGCTGGACGCGCGGATCATGAACGAGGAGCCGTTCGGCCCGGTCGCGCCGATCATGCCGTTCAGCGATTTCGACGCGGTCGTGGAGGAGGCGAACCGCCTCGACTACGGTCTGGCCGCCTACGCCTACACCAACTCGGCCAAGACGGCCGAAGCCATCGGCTCGGCGTTCGAAAGCGGCATGGTGTCGATCAACCACCACGGTATCGGCCTGATCGAGGTGCCGTTCGGCGGTGTGAAGGATTCCGGCTACGGCTCGGAAGGCGGGTTGGAAGCCATGGAGGCCTACCTCAATACCAAGATGATCACCCAGACGGGTCTCTAGGAGACAAAGGAAGCAAACGATGTTGAACGCAGCGGTCGTAGGGCTGGGCTGGTGGGGCAAGCAGATCGTCACCTGCCTCGATGACAGCGAGAAGATCAACGTGACGCGCGGTGTTGATGTGAGCCTCGAAGGCCTCACTGACTTCGCCGGCACCCGGGGGATCGAACTCGGTGACAGCTACGAGGAAGTCCTCGCCGACGATTCCGTCGACGCGGTGGTCCTCGTGACGCCCCACGCGCTGCACGAGGAGCAGGTTCTTGCGGCGGCCGCGGCGGGCAAGCAGATCTTCTGCGAGAAGCCGTTCGCGCTGTCGTCGGACGCAGCCCGACGCATGCTCGAGGCCTGCGACAAGGCAGGGCTCAAGGCTGTCGGCATCGGTCACGAGCGGCGGTTCGAGCCGGCGCTGGAGGCGATGAAGACGCATCTGGACGGGGACGATTTCGGGACGCTGATCCACATCGAGTGCAACTGGTCCCACAACAACTTCACAAAGGCCTCGACGTCGGGGTCGAGCTGGCGGAAGGATTCCAAGCAGGCGCCGCTGGGCACACTGACCGCGCTGGGCGTGCACATCACGGATTACTTCCAGTCCCTGGCGGGCCCTGTGTCGAAGCTGCGCGCGGTCGCCAACAGCCGCTCGGATCTGTTCCCCGGCAACGACGTGGTCGCGGTGCAGTTCAGTTTCGAAAGCGGTGTGACCGGTTTTATGTGTAACATTGCGTCGACCCCGTTCCACAGCGCCATCAAAGTGTTCGGCGACAAGGGCTGGGGCGAGGCGCGCGAGAACTCGAATGTCGACATCCCCGAACCCGCGACGCTCACGACGCGCTGGCTCGACGAGGAACTGACCACCCAGACCTACGCGTCCCAGAACACGGTGAAGGCCAACCTGGAACAATGGGCCGACGCGGCACAGGGCGAGGGGGACTACCGGTTCACGAGCGACCACCTGCTGCATAATGTGGAAATTCTCCAGGCCATCGTGGCGTCGGCCGAGAGCGGAGACGAAGTCCAGGTTCGCTGATGACGACCAACGCGCTCAAGTCGGGAAACCTGTTTGCCGATCTTCCGGATGCCTCCGGGCATGAAGTGCTCGACACCTTGGTGGCGCGCGACGGGCTGACTATCGAAAGGATTGTCTCGCACGGCCAGGCGACGCCGGAAGGCGAGTGGTACGATCAGGACTCCGATGAGTGGGTCGTCGTGCTACGCGGAGCGGCGGAACTGTTGATCGAAGGCGAGACCACGGCGCGATCCCTGAAACCGGGTGACTTCGTTTACCTGCCGGCCCACGAACGCCATCGCGTGGCGCTGACCGACCCCGAGGAGCCGACCGTTTGGCTGGCGGTGCATGTCCAGCCGCCCGGAGACGGATAACGGGCACGCTTCCAACCCGGCGGGAACGGATGCATTCTTCCGGGGGTGGATGCGTTAGCGTCTGTGTCGAAAGGGGCGGTTTTTGGACAGCACAGCATTCCTGATCGTTGCGGCAGGCCTGATCGGTTTCGCGCTTGTGTCCCGGCGCCTGCGGGACACGGCATTCACGCCACCACTGATCTTCGCCGCCTTCGGCCTCGCGATTGGTGGCGCGGGTCTCGGGATCGTGGAGGTGGACTTCGACCTCGGCCTGATCCACACCATCGCCGAACTTACGCTCGTGCTGGTGTTGTTCTCCGACGCGGCGCGGATCGACCTCCGTAACCTACGCGCCGAGCATAACCTTCCAATTCGCATGCTGGTTGTGGGGCTGCCGCTTGCGATCCTGTTTGGCGCGCTGGCCGCCATCGGGCTGCCGCTCGGCTTCAGTGTATGGGAGGCAGCTCTGCTTGCGGCAATCCTCGCGCCGACAGATGCTGCATTGGGACAGGCGGTTGTGACCAGTCCTCATGTCCCCGTTCGTATCCGCCAGACCCTGAATGTGGAAAGCGGACTCAACGACGGTATCGCGCTGCCGGCCGTTCTCCTGTTCGCCGCACTGGCCAGTGTCGACACACCGGTTAACGGTGCGTCCGATTGGGCGCTCTTCGCGGTCAAGCAGCTTGGCTTCGGCCCGCTCGCCGGCATCGGTGTCGGTTGTGCGGGGGCGTGGCTCATCGACAAGGCGCTGGACAAGGGATGGATGTCCGAGAGTTACGAAGGTGGGGCGATTCTTGCCATGGCGCTGCTGTCGTTCGGTGCAGCGGAGGCGGTCGGCGGTAACGGATTCATCGCGGCGTTCGTGGCCGGGCTTGTCTTCGGGAATTTCATCCGTCACCGCTGCACGTTCGTGTTCGAGTTTTTGGAAGCCGAGGGACAGATTCTTGTTCTGCTGACATTCCTGATCTTCGGCGCTGTGATCGTGCCCGAACTGTCGATGTCCCTGGGCTGGGCGGAAGTCGTCTATGCGTTGCTGAGTCTGACCCTGATCCGGATTGTGCCGATCATTCTGTCGTTGATAGGGACAGGGCTGCGCCCGCAAACATGCCTGTTTCTCTCATGGTTCGGTCCGCGCGGACTGGCGTCGATCCTGTTCGCATTGTTCGTGCTCGAGCAAACCAATGTGCCCGCGGCCAACGAGATCGTGGCCATCGTCATTGCTGTCGTGGGGGCGAGCATTCTCGCCCACGGCCTGACGGCCGCACCGGCTGCGCGCCGCTTCGGGACAGCCATGTCGGCCGATGCCGAGAGCGAGGAAATGCGCGATGTCGGCGAAATGCCCATGCGCGGCAGCATGAAAACATAGCCACCGTCCCGGAAATCTTTGGAGAAGGATATTCGATGCTAAACGAGCTTCAGGAGAAGTGGTGCAGCGAAAGCGAGTGGGACTTTTCCGATCTCAACGCGCTGATTATCAACTGCACGTTGAAGAAATCGCCGGAGATATCCCACACGGACAGCCTGATCGATATCTGTGCGGCCATCATGGAGCGCAACGGGGTGACCGTCGAACGAATGCGGGCGGTCGACCACGACATCGCGACGGGTGTCTACCCGGACATGACCGAACATGGCTGGGACACCGACGACTGGCCCGCGATCTACGAGAAGGCTCAGGCCGCCGATATTCTCGTGCTCACGAGTCCGATCTGGCTCGGCGACAAATCTTCGGTATGCACGAAGGTGATCGAGCGGCTCTATGGCAATTCGTCGCTGCTCAACGACGACGGTCAGTATGCCTATTACGGCAAGGTCGGCGGTTGCCTGATTACCGGCAACGAGGACGGACTCAAGCACTGCGCCATGAACATCCTCTATTCGTTGCAGCATCTGGGCTACGTGATCCCGCCCCAGGCCGATGCCGGCTGGATCGGCGAGGCGGGGCCGGGGCCGTCCTATGCGGACGAAAACTCCGGCGGGCCGGAGAACGACTTCACCAACCGGAACACGACATTCATGACATGGAATCTTTTGCATATCGCGCGAATGCTGAAAGACCGAGGTGGTATGCCGGCCCACGGCAACCAGCGTTCGGCGTGGGACGCGGGTTGCCGGTTCGATTTTCCCAATCCGGAATACCGATAGCACGAGCCGCGCCCGACAGTTCGGCGTTGCATCGCAGTCTTAGGCGAGCCGGAGCGGTTGACCTCGGAGCTTAGAAACCATCCTATTCCCCGGACGAGAAACCTGACGGGAGACGAGGCATGATCCGCGCCTACTCGTGGCCCACGCCCAATGGGCACAAGGTCCATATCATGCTGCACGAGTGCGACCTTGCGCATGAAGTGATCCCGGTCGATATCACGAGCGGCGACCAGTTCGATCCGGCGTTTCTCGCAATCAGTCCGAACAACCGCATTCCCGCCATTGTCGATACCGAAGGGCCGGACGGCGAGGAGATTTCGATCTTCGAGACTGGCGCGATCCTCTACTACCTGGCGAAGAAGACCGGGCGGTTCCTGCCCGACGAGGCAGATGACCCCGGTGCGCACTACGCCACCATGGAATGGCTGATGTGGCAGATGGGTGGGGTCGGCCCGATGATGGGCCAGTCGAGTCACTTCCGCCGCTATGCACCGGAAAAGATTCCTTACGCTGTCGACCGTTATACGCGCGAGGTCGAACGCCTGTTCCGTGTCGCCGACACCCGGCTGGGCGAGACGCGTTATCTTGCCGGGAACGGCTATACGATTGCCGATATCGCGACCTATCCATGGATGCGTTTCTGGAAGGGATACGACCTGAAAATCGAGGATTATCCCAACGCGCAGCGCTGGCTGGCGGAGATTCGCACGCGTCCCGCAGTGCAGGCCGGGGAAGCGGTCCTGATCGAGCACCGCAAGTCCGAGATGCCGAAGGGCAAGGCGTGGGATACGCTGTTCGGCAAGGAACAGTTCAAGCAACGCTGACGCAGGAGTTTAGAAATTGGTTTCGCGACGTACCCTCGTGCTTGCGGGTCTTTGGGGGCTTGGCGCCTCTCCGATTGCGCCGGCATTTGCCCGTTTCGATCACCCGGTCCACCGGCATATCGCGAAAATTGAGGCACGGCTGAAGGCCTGGCGCGACCACGTGACGGACCAGCATGACGTTCTGCTCACATCCGGCGAGCCGCATATCACGGCCTGGCGCGCGGCGAGTTCCGCGCTTCCGAATACGCCAGAGGAATCTCTGCTGGCCGGTGTGAACCGTCTGATCAACTCCGAGATTGCCTACAAGTCAGACTACGCTGTCCACAAGACCAGTGATTTCTGGGCGACACTGGATGACGCGCTGATACATGGCGGAGATTGTGAGGACTATGCGCTGGCCAAGGCGACCACACTGGCGTTCCACGGTTGGCCGGAAACCCACAAACACCTTGTCATCGGCATGCTTCGCCGTGGACCGAAACCGGAGGCTCACGCGGTTCTGGTTGTCGAACGCAGTGACGGGTCATTCTGGGCTCTCGACAACCTGACCGACCGGGTGGTCCCGGCCGAGCGAATGAGCATGCAGCCGCTCTACGGAGTGGATGCCGAAGGCGTCTGGCTATTCACGCGGCCGACACCGCGAAGCTAGCATCCCGCCCATCGAAATCGGGGCTTTCATCAAGGGAAATCATGGCCGTTCGAAAAATGCGCGCCAAGCGCGTCGACGCGGAAACACCGACCCGCACCCACAACTACCGAGAGCTGCCCAAGCAGTAGACCAAGAAGGGCGACGGAATATTCGGCGACTACGAGGGGACCCCGCCGGTCGGCCCGGATGAGGCATATTTCTGGTTTTGAGCGAAACTTGAGCGGGAATCGGGCCTATCGCCCCCATATTGAGGCTTCATGCCCCTGATTCCCCTCCATGATTCGAATCCGCGCGTTTACATTCGCGCGCACTACGTCACCATCACACTGGTGGTCGTGAACCTGCTGATTTTCCTGCTCATGCTCGGGCTGAGCGAGGCGGAATTGTTCGACGCGGTGATCGGATATGCGCTGATCCCGGCGCGCCTGTTCACGGACTTGGAGTTGCCGGACGGGGTTGCGGGCGCGACACCGCTGCTGTCGCTGGTGTCGTACCAGTTCCTGCACGGCGGCTGGGAGCATGTGTTGTTCAACATGCTTTTTCTCTGGGTGTTTGGCGACAACATCGAGGATGCGCTCGGCCACAAGAAGTTCCTGCTGTTCTTCGTCCTGTGCGGCGTGGCGGGCGGCCTGCTGCACAGTGTGCTCGATCCTGAATCGGTTGTGCCGACGATCGGCGCGAGCGGGTCGATTTCCGGGGTTCTGGGGGCGTATCTGCTGCTTTACCCGCGCGCGCGTCTACTGGTGTTGCTGTTTGTCTTTATCCCGATCCGGTTGCCCGCGCTGCTCGTGATCGGCGCTTTTTTCGCGCAGGATTTGATCTGGGCCGCGACAAACTCCCCCGCCGCACTCAACGTGGCGGTGTGGGCCCATATCGGCGGCTTCCTGGCCGGGATGGCGCTGGTCGTCGTTCTGAAAAACCCGCGCGTGGTCGTTTGGCATCGCCCGCCACGTCCGTGGGGGTAGGGCGCTAGAGCCCCTCGACGATCACAATGTTCGATTGCGAGGCGGACTGACGGATACCGATCAGCGGCGCATAGGCATCGCCGTCGTAGAAACCGCGCGCATCATCCATGTCGGCAAACGCCACGACAACCAGCCGGTCCAAATGCATCCCGCCCTCGACCGAGCGCGACCGCCCACCCCGTGCCAGGTAGGTCCCGCCGGATGTGGCGAGGACCGCGGGGACTTGCTCCGCATAGGGGGTGTACCGGTCCGGGTGGGTCATATGGATGTTGCCCAGGATGTAGGCGTGCATGCCGTCTGCGGTCGGGCCGCTTCCGACGCCTTCGACGAGCCAGATATGCGACGTCGTCGTTGCTTGACGGATTGCGGCGACCGGCTCGTAGGCCGGATCGTCGACGAATGCGCTGGCGCTGTCCCAGTCAGGAAATTCGAGCAGTACGATCCGACCGGACGGCCACTTACCTTCGACCACGTCGCGTTGGCCGCCGCGCACGATGTAGCGTCCGCCGTGCTTTTTGATCAGGGCGGGGACCGTGTTCTTGTAGTCCTCGTACCGGTCGGCATCGTGAACGTCGATGGTGGCGAACAGGTAGGCGGTCATGTCGTCTCCGGGGTGTCAGGCGCAGCGCGTGGACGTGTATGCTATGCACTCGCAACCGATTGTACAGACCCGGATTCCGCAACGAACCCATGGCACGCGACGTCGACAACAACCTCAAGCCCGGAAGCCTTGCAGCACAGGCGCTCGGCTGGCTCGATCCCGCGACCAACGCGGTCGCGCCGCCGATCCATCCGTCGACCAACTATGCCCGCGACGAGAATTACGAGAAGGTCGGCGATCGCGGCTATACCCGTGACGAGAACCCCACCTACGAGCAGCTCGAAGCGCTGATCGCGACTCTGGAGAAAGGGCCGGAGGCGATGGTGTTCGCCTCCGGCATGGCGGCGGCCACGACCGTGATGATGTCGCTGTCGCCGGGCGATCACGTCGTCGCGCCGTCGGTTATGTATTTCGGCCTGCGGAACTGGTTGACGAATGTCGGCCGGCACTGGGGCCTGGAGGTGGATTTTGTGCCGCCGGGCGACAGCGTTGCCCTGGCCAATGCCGTGCGCGAGGGTGAGACGAAACTCGTCTGGATCGAGACGCCGTGCAACCCGACCTGGGAAGTCACGGATATCGAGGCCGCGGCCGACATCGCCCACAACGCCGGTGCGCTGCTGGCCGTCGATTCCACGGTCGCGACGCCGATCCTGACGCAGCCGTTGGCCCTGGGCGCCGATATCGTGATGCATTCCGGGACGAAATACCTGAACGGGCATGGCGATGTACTGGCCGGTGCGCTCGTGACGGCACGCCCCGATGCGCACTGGGAGCGCATGAAGTATCTGCGTTTCGAAAATGGCGGGATGCTGGGTGCGTTTGAAGCCTGGCTTTTGTTGCGCGGGATGCGGACCCTGCATCTGCGTGTCGAGTGCTCGTGCCAGTCCGCGCTGCGGATCGCGGAATTCTTCGATGGGCATCCACGGGTGGCGCAGGTTCTGTACCCGGGGCTACCGACCCATGGCGGACACGAGGTTGCCGCGCGTCAGATGGACGGCGGTTTTGGGGGCATGTTGTCGATACGGGTGAAGGGCGGGGCGGCGGCGGCGCTGCGGACCGTGAAGGCCATGCAGTTGTTCGTGCCGGCGACATCGCTGGGAGGGGTGGAAAGCCTGGTCGAGCATCGCGCGACCGTCGAGGGCGCGGATAGCCCGTTTCCGGACGATCTGTTGCGAATCTCCGTCGGGATCGAGGACGCCGACGACCTGATCGCGGACCTGGAGCAGGCGCTGAACGCCTGAGAGCCGTTGAGCGGTTCTAGCCCGCGGCGCGCTTTGCTTCCGCCTCGGGGAACGGCACGACGGTCGACTTCGAGCCGCCCGGCAGAATCTCGCCGAGTTCGCGGCGCGCCTGCTCCAGCGCGGCCAGTTCCTTCGCATCGTCGCGGTCGAAGACCTGGATGCAGGAGAGTTTGATTTCCACCAGATCGATCAGCGTTTCGAGTGAACGCTTGCTGAGAGTTGCCATAACCCGGTTCCTTTCAGTGGGTTTGTGGCAACGAGAATAGAAAGCATTTTATTGATATTTGGTGAAAGTTTTCGAGGCATGGAGACATGTTTCGTTAACCGTTCGGCAAGGCGCACGCCCTAGGTTGAATGGACCAGCCGCTCTTGCGGCGACGACCGGGAGGGCCCGATGGACGGCTCCGCAGATATTCCCAACAGCAAATCCGACGAGGAACCCGATGTCATCGATACCGATGTCGGGACCCCGAAATACAGCCGTCGGCTGAGCGACAAGGTTCTGGCGGCCTTCAACCACGCCTACGCGGTGGGTGAGATGGAAGTCGCCGCAAGCCTCCGCGAGGTGCTGGCGCGTCTCGACAAGGATCGTGAAGACAAGGACGAGCGCCAGCGTCGCGACAGCGCGATCGCGCTGAGCCAGGCCGACCTCTGGATCGAATTCGTGGAAGCGCGCAATGACTACCGTGCCGCCTGCGATACCGAGAGTTCGGACCCGATCGCGCTGGACTGTATGCTCGAGGTCATGAAGTCGGCTTACAACCGCTGGGCGACGGTCTAGTATAGAAAACGCCTAGGGCTCGATGATCGTGTCAGGCGCCCTGAACTCGAGACGCTTAAGCGTGATTTTCCCGCTGCCGAGCGAGCCGCCACCGGGTGGCACGAGCCGTAGCCAGAGTTCGACGATCGTAGCGTCCGGCGCGACGCGATGGGTCGTCTCGACCCGAATTTCTTCGTTCTTCACCAGATCGGGAACCGGCACGCCGGAAACCGAACTGCGGTCGTGCAGATAGAATGTTGCTGATTCGACCTCAATGTCGGTATCGGCGACGAGGTCGACAACGGCTGTAATCAGCTGGCCGCGGAACCTCTCCGGTTCGGGAAGCGCGAATCCCATTCGCCAGTCCGCACCCTGGGTAACGTCTTTGGGCCCGGCGAGGATTTCGATCGCACAAGGCTCGTCGAGCGCGCTTGAGAGCAGCATGCGGATGTCGCCGTTGGGCCCGTGAGAGTAGACGGCGATATCCTGCATGGACGTGCGGGGCTGCGGCGTGTTTGCGTACAGGGTCGCAAGCGGGCAGCCTTCGGATGTGCCCTCGGCGGGTTTGCTTGTCATGACCGGTTTATCGGCCAGAAACAGGTTTTTCCCGATCACGACAAGGATCGCCAATGCGACCAAAAAGGAAATCCCCCATACGAATATCGCGGTCAACCTGGACAAGTTGCCTGTTCCTCTCGCTGGTTCGGCGAGTCTGCCCGCCGGTCGGTGCCGTCCCATCGCAGCCGTCTGGAAAAGTATGGCAGGTATAGCTCCGATGGTAGCTCATTCGACAGTCCGGAGAATGCGACGGCACCAGGTTCCCGGTGTGAACATCAACAGTATCAGGTGCGCGGTTCTTGCATTCGGGTTCGGGAGTTGGCTGATGGCCTGTTCGCCGACGGGCATTATTAACTCGATGACCCCCGACGAAGGCTATCGCGTCGAGCCCGCGCTCGCCTATGGTGAGGATCCGCGTCAGCGGATTGATCTGTACCAGCCCGACGCACCGCGGGCCGACGCGCCGCTGGTTGTATTCTTCTACGGCGGTGGATGGGAGAGCGGCGAACGGGCCAGCTACAAGTTCGTCGGCGAGGCGTTCGCGGCGCAGGGCTATGCCGTGGCGATCCCCGACTACAGGTTATATCCGCAGGTCCGTTGGCGCGGCTTCATGGCCGACGCGGCCGATGCGGTCGGGTACCTTCGCGCACGCCCACAGGCTGCGAACGGCATCGTGCTTGCCGGGCACTCCGCGGGTGCCTACATCGCGGCCATGCTGGCCCTCGACGAAAGCTGGCTCGAGATGCGGGACGTGGCGCGTTGCGAAATTCTCGGCGTGATCGGTCTGGCAGGTCCTTACGATATATTGCCGCTGCGCGACGACACCCTGATCGAAATCTTCGGTCCGGGCCCCGCGACTCCCGAGACCCAGCCGGTCGCCCATGTCGATGGCAGGGCGCCGCCCATGCTGCTGGCGACAGGCCTGACTGATACGACGGTTCGGCCCCACAATACGACGGCGCTAGCGGCGCAGCAGCGTGCTGCCGGGGGGGCGGTGGAACTTCGTACCTACGCCGATGTCGGCCATGCGGCAATTGTCGGCGCGATGTCCCGGCCGTTGCGTTCGCTGGCCCCGACCCATGAAGATGTCTTCGCGTTTCTCGCGGCATTGCCGGGCCGCGCATCACGCAATTGCGCGGATTGACACCCGAACCGCCTCTTGGCACAACGCCTCTCGCATACGTCGTGACGACCCCACTCTCGTGCGGAGGGGTGGCCGAGTGGCTGAAGGCGACGGTTTGCTAAATCGTTATACGGGTAACCCCGTATCGAGGGTTCGAATCCCTCTCCCTCCGCCATTTCCACGAAAGATCGTTGAGCGCCAATGACAGAGCAGGTCCTGGTATCTCGTGTCGCGGACGTGACAACCCTGACGTTGAACCGTCCCGATGAAGGCAACATCGTCTCGACGGAAATGGGCGGAGAGATTTCGCGCCTGTTTGCCGCCGCGTCGGAGGATGGCACCAAGGTCATTGTGCTGCGTGCCAACGGCAGCGACTTTTGTCTCGGCCGTGATTCAGCGGGCATCGCCGTGGGCCGCGGCGCGGAAACGGCGCTCGACGTGCGTGCAACAAACGCTGAACCGGCACTCGATTTCTATGACAGTTTCCTGCGCACGCCCGTCCCGATCATCGGCGCCGTACAGGGCCTTGCCGACGGCATGGGCTGCGCGCTCGCGGCGTTGTGCGATATCACCATCGCTGCCGACACGGCGCGTTTTCGGGTGCCGGAGATGAATCGCGATATTCCGCCGGCGCTTGTCATGACGGCGTTCCGCGACCGTGTGCCCCGCAAGGCGATCGGATACCTGATCTGGTCGCGCGACGAGGTCGACGCGGCAACGGCGCGAGAATTCGGTATTGTCAGCAAAATCGTCCCCGCGAATGCACTCGACGCCGAGGTCGATGCACTGACGGACACACTGTCGGGCAATTCGATGGAAGCGTTGCGCATGATCAAGGAATACCTGAACAACGCGCTCGACATGGACCGGGCCGCCGCGTCGCGCTTCGGCGCGAACCTGATGTCGGCGGTGATGGCCTCGCGGTAGTCGGGATGCGGTGCGTTTATGCGCCCTGCAGCGACTGCCAGATCGTGGCGGATGTGAGCGGCAACTCGATATGACGGATTCCGTGGCCTGTTAGCGCATCCATCACCGCATTGCTGATGACGGCCAGGGCCGGCACGGTGCCGCCTTCGCCGCCGGCGCGAATGCCGAGCGGGTTGCCAACGGTTGGCGCCGCAACAAAGCCAACGCGAAAATTGGTGAACTGGTCGGCCCGCGACATCATGTAGTCCATGAATGAGCCGGTGAGCAGTTGGCCTGAGCCGGTGTCATAAAACAGGCCCTCGCCAATCGCCTGGCCGACGCCCTGAACGAGGCCGCCGTGGGTCTGGCCGTGCACGATGGCCGGGTTGACCGGCACACCGCAATCATGGGCGACGCTGAGCGTGCAAAGGGCGAGCGCGCCGGTCTCGGGATCGATCTCGATTTCGGCCGCCGCCGCGCCATAGGGGAATGCCGGAATGCGGCCTTGCTGTCGGGCTTCCCCGCCAAGCTTCCGTCCGTCCCCGTGAAACTCGGGAAAGGCCGACGCGACCTCAAGAATATCGACTGTGCGCTCGGTGCCGTTGACACCAAACGTGCCGCGAGAAAACGTCAGTTCGGTCTCGTCCGTCTGCAGCAGCGCCGCCGCGACGGGTTTTGCCTGCGCGACGATGTCCTGCGCCAGGTCGTGCAGGAGCGAACCCACCATGCGCATCGAGCGGTCTGAGTGCGTGCCGCCGCCAACCGCGAGCGCGTCGCTGTCTCCCTGCGCCAGCGTGATCGCCTCGATGGGAATGCCAAGCAGGTCGCTGACGACTTGCGCATATGTGGTCTCATGGCCCTGGCCGTGATTCTGCGTGCCGGCCTGGATGACTGTCCTGCCATCGGGCGCGATCTTCAGCGTCGCGGATTCGAATGGCGCGCCGACCGGAGACTCGATGAACGGCACAAGCGCGATGCCACGCAGCTTTCCGCGCGCCTCAGCTTCGGCGCGGCGTGATGCGAAACTGTCCCAGTCGGCCAGCTCGGCGGCCTTGTCGAAGGCTTCTCCGAATGCACAATCCTCGTAGGCAAGACCGAGCGGCGATCTACAGGGCATCGTCTCGCGCGCGATCATGTTGCGCCGGCGCAATTCCCGCGGATCCATACCGGTTTCGGCTACGGCCAGATCTATCAGCCGTTCCAGCGCGTAGGTGATTTCGGGCCGGCCGGCAGCGCGGTAGGGCAGGACAGGCAGCGTGTTTGTAAGATAGACCCGGACATCGAGGCTGACAGCGCCGATGTCGTAGACGGTGGTCGCAAGGCGTGTCGCATTCGCGACCGGCGCATAACATACGGTGTGTGCGCCAATATTGGCGAGGATACGCAGCCTGTAGGCGCAGATCGTACCGTCACGCATGAGGCCGAGTTCACCCTCGAGGAGCATGTCGCGGCCCTGTCCGTCGCTCACGAAGGCTTCCGTGCGGGCGCTTGTCCATTTGACGGGCCGACCGATCCGCTTCGCCGCCCAGGCAAGGGCGGGGTACTCGGCATTGGCATGGCCGCGCGGCCCAAATCCGCCGCCGACATCCGGGCAAACGACCCGGACCTTTTCTTTCCCGACCCCGAGCGCACTGGCGATCATGTCGCGATAACGGTGAACGCCCTGATTGCCTGCGGTCACGGTAAAGCGGTCGTTCACGGCATCGTATTCGCCAATCCCCGAGCGTGGCTCCATCTGGCCCCCGGCGACGCGCGGCACATTGAAGATACCGCGCACCACCGTGTCGGCGCCGGTCAATGCCGTGTCGGCCGCCCTGGCATCGCCGCGTAATGCGTGGACACAAAGATTATGCGGCGCGGATTCGTGGATTTGCGGAGCGTCACTGGCTGCTGCCTGGTGTACATCGACCACCGGGGGTAACTCTTCGATATCGAGGATGACGCGTTCGGCTCCCTCGATCGCGGCGGCAGCGCTTTCGGCGATCACCATGGCGACGGGTTCGCCGACATGTCGCACCTTGTCGAACGGCAGTGGCCATTGCGGAATTTCGATCGCCGCCGGATCTTCGGGGCCGAAAGCAGGCTGCTGCCAGTCGGCCGGGTCCCCCTCAATCGCGCGATGCAGGATCGGTCCACACCCGTCGTCCGCATAGTCGCGGCCGGTCAGAGCCGCGATGACACCGTCCGATGAAAGCGCACCCTCAACATCGATGGCGCGGATGATGCCGTGCGCGACCGGCGAGCGAACGAAAGCACAGTAGCACTGGCCCGGGCGGCTGATGTCGTCGGAATACTGCCCCTGTCCCTGGATGAAGCGTGTGTCTTCCTTTCGTTGTACGGCCTCGCCGATGCGCCGCAGGCCTTCGGCCTGGACAGATGCATTGTTTCCCTCGTGGTGGCCTGATGGTGGCATTGTGGCGCTTCCTATGAAGGGGCGTTTGCCAGGCTCAGCGCCTGACGCACGCCGAATGCTTCACGCCGTACCAGACGAACGTTGTCTCGGCCGGGAAGGGGGAGCATTTGCCGTCTGTTGTTCGGCGGACGGACCTAGATTGACTGCAGAACCTCAATGCAACGCTTCCAGGCTGCCTCAGCCGCGTCCTTGTCGTAGGCGTCGGGATTCGTGGACTCCATGAATCCGTGCAAGGCACCGGGATAAACGGTGACTTCGGCACTGTCCAAATTTGCGAATTCCTCTTTGACTTTCTCGATCTCTTCCATCGGAGCTGCCGCGTCCTTGTCACCCCAGTGGTAGCTCAGTTTCGCATTGCCGATTTTACCGATCTCCCCGAAAAGCGGGCTGATGGCTGCGCTGTGGAATGCGACACCTGCATCGGTGCCAAGCCGCGCTGCGCCCAGGAAAGAATAGAGACCACCAAAGCAAAATCCGACGATGGCGCTTTTCCCGTTGCATTGCGGCAGCGATTTCAAGTGGCTCATGACCGAGGCAATGTCCTCGATGTTGACGTCGTGGTCGGCACGCCCCATTCGGGCGAAGGCCCGCTTGGTGCCGTCCTCGCTGCCGGGAAGAACGCCGGGGTCTTCGTCACGCCAGAAAGGGTCGGGGGCCGCGACGCAGAAGCCATTTGAAGCCAGGTCTTCGACATAGTCGATCATGTCGTCTTTGACACCGCGGATCGTCACAATGACGACCACTGCCGGACCTGATCCGCTTTCGGGGACGGAAACGTATGTGGGTATCGCACCACCGTCTTGCGCGGGGATGCTTGTGTGTTTACCAGCCATGGGGAGAGTCCTTTGAGGTTAGGTGCGATGAATTCTATTTCGCCTGGACAGACAAAGGCCAGCGTTCAGGAAGCCAGCACCACCAGGTCGCAAGGCTTTGTTTTGTACGCCATTCAACACCGATATCAGATGTTCGGGCCCTCGACGCTGTCCGGGGCTATTTCCGCAATGCCGGCAGCCCCACGCCCGTACTCTCGAAGCCGCCGTCGGACGCGATGACCTGTCCGGTGACGTAGCTCGCCTTGTCCGAACACAGGAAGGCGATGACTTCGCCGATCTCCGCCTCGCTGCCGTAGCGGTTCAGCGGGATGGCGTCGTGGTAGGCGTCGATGATGTCCTGGCTGTGCACGGCCATCGCGAGCTTGGTGCGCACGGGGCCGGGACACACGCAGTTGGCGCGAACGCCGAACTCTCCCAGCTCCGCGGCCTGCTGTTTGGTGAGTTGGATCACGGCGGCCTTCGATGTGCCGTAGGCCACGCGCAGTGTCGAGGCGCGCAGGCCCGAGATCGAGCCGATATTCACGAGACAGCCCTTCGTTTCCTTGAGGTGCGGGATCGTCGCCTGGGAAACCAGAAAGACCCCGTCTAGGTTGGTCTCCAGCACTCGCCGCCAGCGCTCGAAACTTGTGTCCTCGAGCGGCCCGAAATCGGCAACGCCGGCATTGTTCACGACCGCGTCGATCCGTCCGTATGCTTCGACGACCTCTGCTGTCATGGCGTCGACCTGGGCCGGGTCGGAGATGTCGAAGACGAACGCCGCCGTGTCCTCCAGTCCGTCGGCGGCGGAGAGCAGTTCCTCGCCGTCCCGGTCGACCATGGCGACCTGCCAGCCCTGTTCGAGCAGCAGCTTCGTTGTCGCGAGGCCGATGCCCCGGGCCGCGCCCGTTACCAGTGCGAGCTTCGTTGCCATCATTCTCTCCAGATACTTGCGGGGGCGGCGCTCTAGCCGGTCGGTGTGCCCTTGTCCCAGGTCTCCGGGCGCAGCGCGAGTTTCGCAAGCCCTTCCATGTCCTCGGCTTCCTTCGCCGGGAAGTTGAGCTCGACCGTGACCCCGTTCGGGTCGCGCACGAACACCTGGTAGAGGTCCTGTTTGCTCGCCTGCTGTTCCAGGTACGTCGTGCCGTTGGCTTTTAGTCGCTCTGTCATCTCGACGCGGTTTTCGGCGCGGAAGGCGATGTGATGGACGGGCCGGCTGCCCTCGGCGATATCCTCGGGTGTGGCGTTCGGATCGGGTGCCGGACGCGGCTCGTCATGGGGGCGCGGCGGCACGATGTGGATCACGTCCCTCTCGCCGGCATAGAGCCAGGTGACCTCGACGCCGAAGTCCGGATGCGGGCCGGGCTCGAAGCCCAGATTGTCGATGTACCACTGGACGGTCGCTTCATAGTCCTGGGCCACGATCAGAAAATGTTCGAGATGGGAAATGGCCATGGGTTCTGCTTCTGCTGGTTTTGATGGGCCGGCACGCGCTACCGGGAGCATGGGGGTAGTTTAGCCGGGCCGACACCATGAAAAAAACCCGGCCTAGTCGTCCCCCGCCGCCTGGCGGGTGGCCGTCATGCCGTCGCGGATCAGCTCGAGGCGGAAGAAGCTGGAGCCGTCCGGGGCGAACTCGATGGTCAGGTCGCCCCCCATCGCCTGCATGATGGCGCGGCTGATCGCGAGCCCGAGGCCAGCTCCCTGGTCCGATGTCGCTTGTGCGCCGCGCACGAACTTGTCGAAGATCGTCCGCGCCTCCACGCGCGAGATGCCACCGCCGTTGTCGATCACATCGATCCACGCCTTGGCCTTGTTCGATTGCGCGCGCACCTCGATCGTCGGAGAAGCCGCCGTGTTGTACTTTACGGCGTTGGCCAGAATGTTGATCAGGGCTTGCCGCAGCCGATCGTCGTTTGCGTGGACGTAAATATCGTCGGGCAGTCCCGATACGGCTACGTCCACGCTGCCGGCGCGAACCATGCCGGTCACGGAATCCAGCGCACCTTCGACCGCGGCGCCGAGAGAGATGGCTTCCAGGGGAATGCTGACGGTGCCGGACTCCAGCCGGCTGAGGCTCAAAATTTCATCGAGCAGGCGGGTCAGACGCAGGCTCTCCTGGTGAATGATCGTCATGAAGTGAGCCCGGTCCTCGGACGACACCGTTTCGTCGCCGATCAGTATCTCGGAAAAGGCGCGGATTGACGTCATGGGTGTGCGCAGTTCGTGGCTCACCTGGCTTAGGAAGTCGTCCTTCTGGGCATCCAACGCGCGCAGCCGTTCGTTGACGTCGCGCAGCTGCTGGGCTGTGCGTTCGAGCTCCGCGGATTTTTCGGTCAGCTGCCGCGACGTTTCGATGAGTTGCTGGGTCTCGCTTGCGATGTCGATCAGCTCGGTCATGCCGACAGACTGGGAGCCGGTAATGCGGGTGACCACCGCGTGCGCCGATGCCGCGCCGATCGACCCGGCGAGTTCACGTTCCAGGCGCGCGATGACCGCATCGGTCACGCGGGGCATGCCATGCGAGGCGCTCTGGGTCGCCGCCATTTCTTCGAACAGCCTTGCGGCGTGGTCCCTGCCCAGAATCTGCTGGGCCAGCACGTACAGGTCCTCGGTTTCCACGGTATAGGTCGCTTCGGCGGGCGTCGCCTCATCGACCGTGCGGTAGACGTTTACAAACAGCGATGCCTGCAGGCGTTCGAGCGCGTTCGGACTGGTCAGACTGGAGACCGCCAGAAACACGAGGGCGTTCATGCCGACGCTCCAGACGACCGCATGCACGAGAGGATCGGATCCCGCGAGGCCGAACAGCGCCTGCGGGCGAAGCACGCCGATACCCCAGGGCCCTTCGGCCAATACGGTGGCGCTGAGGATGAACTCGCCGCCGAAGCTCGGCAGAAAAAGCGTATACGCCCACAGGAGTGCGCCGACGACGAGGCCGGCGAGGGCGCCCATCCGCGTCGCGCCGCGCCAGAAGATACCGCCCAGCAGGCTCGGCAGGAATTGTGCAACGCCGGTGAACGCAATTAGCCCGATCGCGGCCAGTGCGTCCGAGCCCCCAGACAGCCGGAAGTACAGGAAGCCGAGCGCCAGGATCGCCGCGATACTGATCCGGCGGGACATCAGGAGAAGACCGCGCACGTCGCTGCGCATGCTGCGGCCCACTGAGAGCAGGCGCAGAACCAGCGGCATGACGATGTGGTTTGACACCATGGTCGACACGGCGATGGCGGCGACGATGACCATGGACGTCGCGGACGAAAAGCCGCCGAGGAATGCAAACATCGCCAATTCGTCCTGCTGCGCCGACAGTGGCAGGGTCAGCACGAACAAGTCCGGGTTGGCTCCGGCGGGCATGACTTTCAGGCCGACGATGGCAATCGGCATGATGAACAGCGACATGCCCAGCAGGTACAGCGGGAACAGCCAGGACGCAGTGCTGAGATGGCGTTCCTCGATGTTCTCGACCACGGTGACCTGGAACTGGCGCGGCAGACAGATGATCGCCGTGGCCGACAGGAACATCAGGGTTGTCCAGCGTGGCCCGAACAGGCCGCCGGCGCCCTGGATGGCTTCGGCTGACACATTCGCGAAGACATTGTCGAGCCCGCCGGCCACACCCCACACGGCAAACACGCCCACCGCAATCAGGGCGAGCAGCTTGACGATGGCTTCGAGCGCAATAGCGGCGACCACGCCGTGATGGCGCTCGTTCGCATCCAGGTTTCGGGTCCCGAACAGGATCGTGAAAAGCGCCATGCCGGCGGCGATCCAAAGCGCGGTCGTATAGCCGTCGGCCTCGCCGGCGATCACCTGATAGCTGCTGGTGAGTGACTGGAGCTGCAGGGCGATGTACGGCGTGGCCGCGGTCACGGCGATCAGCGTCACGACCACCGCGAGGCTTGGGCTCTTGCCGTAGCGCGAGGAGATCAGGTCGGCGATGGAGGTGATGCGGTGCTCCTTGGCAATCCGCACCAGCTTTCGCAGCAGCCACCACCAGCCGACGAATACAAGGGTGGGCCCAAGGTAGATGGCCGCGAACTCCAACCCGTTCCGTGCGGCGGAACCGACGGCACCGTAGAAAGTCCAGGATGTGCAGTAGACGGAAATCGACAACGTGTAGATCACCGGCGAGTGAAGCCACTGCATGGGCCCTTGCCGGGATCGGCGGTCGACGATGAATGCAATGGCGAACAACAGCGCGACATAACCGAGGCACACCGCCAGAAGGACGTCGACGGAGAGCATCAGGTGCCGTCGGGTGTGTTCGGCGCGGGGCTCTCCAGGTCATGCGCGGCCTGGAGGGCTGGTTTGAGGATGAATGCCCCCGCCACCAGCACAATCCATATTGTAAAGACAAAGACGAGTGGTAAGGGGATGCTGAACAGCGTGCCGTCAACGAGAAAGATGGCGGCGATCGGCGGCATCAGGAATACGACGCCGCCGACGGTTAGCGCGAATGAGCGGTCCCGGGCCTTGCGGGTCGAGGTGTAGGGCGCGGTGGAATGGGGCGCGTCAGGTGGACGGCTCATCGGGACGCGGCGTTGCGCTCGGCGAGTTCCGATACCGCGGTGACGATCTCGGCGTTCGCGAAGGGTTTGGTCATGAACATGTCCGCGCCCGCTTCGAGAGCGGTTTCACGGTTTTCCTTCTGGCCCTTGGCCGTGAGCATGAGGACCGGGAGAGACTGGGTGGCCCGATTTGCACGCAGTTGGCGCAGGACCTCATAACCGTCGAGTTCCGGCAGCATGACGTCGAGGACCAGCACGTCGGGCGGCGCGCGAAGGACCGCGTCGAGCGCGGCGGGGCCTTCGGTTTCGACGAAAATGTCGAAGCCGGCCCGTTCGAGCAGAAACCGCAGTGACTCCACGATGTTCGGCTCGTCCTCCACCAGAAGGACACGTTTTTTCATGATCCTTTTCTCTCCCCGGACCAGCTATAGGCGATCGGCGGGCGACAGGCACACCCGACTTTAGTCCAATCCTGAAGCTCAATCAGACAGCGGATCATCGACGCGGTGAGCGCAATTTTCGCGCGGACATAGCCGGCAACTGGGGCCGACCTGCTCCGACCGCGTGGTGGTATCGGGCGCATAGACTGTGAGCCGCGCATCGGCCTCGGTCATCGCGATCATGTCGGTGACATACTGGCGGGGCACGCCGAATCCGACTGCACCGGTATTGCGTGCCCGGGCCACGAAGACGAACCGCGCCCCCGTCGGAAAGTGAGCGAACTGGCGGATCACGGTTTCGGGCGATTGTTGCGCGCGATACAGCACCCAGAGAGGGCAGGCTGATGTGTAGCGGGGAAAGGTGAGGGAATCGAGACCGAGCATCCGGATCGGCGAGCCAGCGGCATTGGCGCGGTAGTAGCCGAACCGCGGGGTGTCTTGCGCGGGTTTCAATGCGGTCAGGCGCGAGCACACCGTGTGGAAGTCCGCAGTGAAAGATTCGCAGATCGCCTCGATATCGTAGCGCCGCGCCCGGGCATGGCCGCTGAATTCCTCGTCCGGCATCAGGATCGCACCGATGGCGTACTCCATCAGGTCGCGCCGGGCGCGCCCACGAGCTGACGCCGTTTCGATCTGGTGATGGCTGTCGATGATGTCCTCGATGATGGAGCCCATACGATCCTGCGCCAGTGCGCGGGCGTAGGCGTTCCTGTTCGATACGGGAGCATCGCGCAGCAGGTCGTGCGCGAGTTGCGCGGTGTCTTCGATCTGCTCGAACCGATTGCCGTTGGCCTCGAACAACGCTTCAACTTCGTCGACCGGCGTGAGGGGGCGGTCGGGTGCGTCGGATTTGTCGAGATAGGCCGCGAGCGCTTCGCCGACACTCGACAGCTGGAGGCTCTCGTCGTCGATGATGCGATAGAATCGCTCGCGCTCTTCGGCGGTGATGTCCTTGTAGGACGTCAAAATGTCGGCGGCCGACCGGACAGCCGCGACTCGTGTGAGCATGCGGTGGACGGTCTCGCCCAGGAACGGGTCGTTCGATAGGCGGTCCGACAGGGCCTGCGCCCGGAGGTTCGCTTCCTGTTGCGAACGCGTCATGGCGGCAATGGCCTGCGCCCAGCCCGGAAACCGTGCGATGAGTTCGCTCGTCTGGTCGGCCTCGATATCGAGGGACGCCAGTGCCGGAAGGTTCGCGATTTCGTTCAGTGAGTCGAGCAGCCGGTTCTCTGCCGAGCTGTCGAGGTCGTCCTGTTCAAGATCGAGGGCATCGGCAATTCGGTTGAGAAGATCGTCCGCGACCTGCCGTTTATTCCATTCGATCAGGTTCATGTAGGACGGCGATATGCCGATGGTGCGGGCGAGCGCGCTCTGGCTGATTCCCAGATGATTCCGCCGCCTTCGGATGCGTGTCCCGACGATCGATCGGTCTGTCACGGTGTTTGGTGCAGCCATTGCAGGCGCTCTTTCAGTCAAAAATTTACTAAAATACTGCGGTGCAGTGAATATAATTGACAAAAAAATTCAATAATCGCAACAGGATATTGATAATTTGACTAGGCGTGTCACGGTTTGTGGAGGGTGCTGGAAACGCAGCCAAAGCGAGCGGCGAGACGCCAGCGACTGAAACAGACCTACAAAAAGCACGAATTCGATCGGGAGAAACTCTCAATGAGCAAAATGGATTTCACACGTCGCAGCCTGCTGAAGGGCACCGCCCTTGCCGGTGTCGGCCTTGCGGCTCCGACGATCCTGACCAGCCGCGGCTGGGCAGCGAACTACACCAACGAGCCGACCGGCGGCACCGTGACCTTCGGGTTCAACGTGCCGCAGACCGGCGCCTACGCCGATGAAGGTGCCGACGAACTGCGCGCCTACCAGTTGGCGGTGGAGCATATCAACGGCGAAGGCGACGGCGGCATGCTGAATACGTTCTCGTCGAAGGAGCTCAAGGGCAACGGCGTCAACGGCAAGAAGGTCGTGTTTGTTACGGGCGATACCCAGACCAAGTCCGATGCCGCGCGTGCCAGTGCCAAGCGGATGATCGAGAAGGACGGCGCCATCATGATCACCGGCGGTTCGTCCTCCGGTGTCGCAATCGCGGTCCAGGGCCTTTGCCAGGACGCGGGCGTGATCTTCATGGCCGGCCTGACCCACTCCAACGACACGACGGGCAAGGACAAGCGCGCGAACGGGTTCCGTCACTTCTTCAACACCGAGATGTCCGGCGCCGCCCTCGGCCCGGTGCTCGAGAAGGAGTTCGGCAAGGATCGCGTCGCATATCACCTGACCGCCGACTACACGTGGGGCTGGAGCCAGGAGGGTTCGATCAAGAAGTACTCCGAACAGCTTGGCTGGCAAACCCAGGCGGCGGTTCGCACGCCGCTGGGTGCGGGTGATTTTTCCCAGTACATCACGCCGGTGTTGAACTCGGGTGCGGACGTGCTGGTGCTGAACCACTACGGCCGGGATATGGTGAACTCGCTGACCCAGGCCGTGCAGTTTGGCCTGCGCGACAAGCAGGTCAACGGCAAGGACTTCGCGATTGTTGTGCCCCTCTACAGCCGTCTGATGGCGCAGGGCGCCGGCGAGAACGTGAAGGGCATCTACGGTTCGACGAACTGGCACTGGTCGCTGCAGGACGAGGGCTCCAAGGCTTTCGTGAGTTCCTTTGGCAAGAAGTACGGTTTCCCGCCGTCCCAGGCGGCCCACACCACCTACTGCCAGGCGATCCTCTACGCCGATGCGGCGCAGCGCGCAGGCACCTTCCGCCCGTCGGGCGTCGGTGCGGCCCTGGAAGGCTTCACGTTCGACGGTCTGGGCAACGGCCCGACCGAATATCGGGCCGAAGACCACCAGTGCTTCAAGGACGTGCTGGTCGTGAAGGGCAAGGAAAACCCGACCTCGAAGTTCGATGTTCTCGAGGTCGTCGAAATCACCCCGCGCGCGCAGGTCGAATATCCGGCCTCGCTGTTGGGTGGTGAGTTGGGCCCGTACAACGACGGCGCCTGATCTTCCTCCCTGTGTTTTGATAGTGCGCCGGCCGCTCTCGCCCGCTACGGCACGGGCGGCCGGCAATTTTCTCGGGGGATAGAATTCAATGGACCAAATTCTTCTGCAGGTCCTGAACGGACTGGACAAGGGCGGGGCCTATGCGTTGATCGCATTGGGTCTGACGATTATTTTTGGAACGCTCGGCGTCGTGAACTTCGCGCACGGCGCGCTGTTCATGCTTGGCGCGTTTTGCGCCGTCGCGGTCAAGGCGCTGCTGGGACTGGAAAAGGTCGTGCTCGATCCCACCCAGCTCACCGCGTGGGGCACGCCGGTCGAGGTGCGCACACCCTACATCGAGGCATGGCTTGGAGATTTCGGCGCCCTGCTCCTGAATTTTTCCGTTCCTGTTTCCATCCTGATCGCGATACCCGTGATGCTGGTTATCGGCGTCGCGATGGAGCGCGGCCTGATCCGCTACTTCTACAAACGACCGCACGCGGAACAGATTCTCGTGACGTTCGGCCTCGCCATTGTTCTGCAGGAAATCGTGAAGAGTCAGTTTGGCGCGAATCCGATCCCGCAGCCGGCACCGGACGCCGCAAGAGGAATGATTGACTTTGGTGCGGCCGTTGGTATTCAGGCAGGCAGTGTCGTCTACCCGGCGTGGCGCCTGATCTACTTCCTGTTTTCGCTGCTGGTGATCGGCGCGGTCTTCGCGTTCCTCCAGTTCACGACCTTTGGCATGGTGGTCCGTGCCGGCATGGCCGACCGTGAAACGGTGGGGCTGCTGGGGATCGACATCGACCGGAGGTTCACGATCGTGTTCGGGATTGCCGCGGTCGTCGCGGGCCTGGCCGGTGTGATGTACACGCCGATCCTCAGTCCCGACTACCATATGGGGATGGACTTCCTCGTCCTGAGCTTCGTTGTGGTCGTGGTTGGCGGGATGGGCTCGTTGCCCGGCGCGGTGGTCGCGGGCTTTCTGCTCGGGATCGTCCAGAGCTTTGCGTCGATGAACGAAGTGAAGGCCATCCTGCCCGGCATCGACCAGATCATCATCTACCTGATCGCCGTCGTCATTCTTCTCGCGCGCCCGCGCGGCCTGATGGGCCGCAAGGGTGTAATGGAGGCCTGAGCCATGGGCAACACCGATACCAAACGCAAGGACCTGATGCTGCTGGCCGGCTTTTCGGCGGTCGTGCTGCTGGCGCCATTCATCTTCGGCCCCGTGGGCGCAGGCTATCCCGACCTGCTCCAGAAGTTCGCGATCTTCGGGATCTTCGCGATGGGCTTCAATATCCTGTTCGGCCTGACCGGGTACCTCTCGTTCGGCCACGCGGCCTTTCTCGGGGTCGGGTCCTACGCGGCCGTGTGGACGTTCAAGCTGCTGTCGATGAACCCGGTGATCGCGATCGTTTTCGCGACCCTGATCGGCGGGTTGTTCGCGGTCTTCATCGGCTACATATCGCTGCGCCGTTCGGGGATCTACTTCTCGATCCTGACGCTGGCGCTGGCGCAGATGAGCTACAACCTGGCGTATTCGGTTCTGACACCGATCACCAACGGCGAGACCGGGCTGCAACTCACCCAGTCTGATGCGCGCTCCCTCGATGTCATGTTCGGCATCGACTACGGGGCGGTGCTGCCGTCATCCCACCTGTTCGGGATCGATATGACCGGCTATCCGGGTTTTTACTTCTGTGCCGTGATCTTCATCGCCTGTTTTTACCTGTCCATGCGGATTTTCCGCTCGCCGTTCGGGATGATGCTGCGCGCGGTGAAATCCAACCAGAATCGAATGAACTATACCGGGCTGAACTCGCGCCCCTATACGCTGACGGCATTTGTCATCTCCGGGATGTATGCGGGCCTCGCCGGTGGTCTTCTCGCAGTGACGGACCCGCTTGCGGGGGCCGAGCGCATGCAGTGGACCGCGTCGGGCGAGGTGGTGCTGATGACCATCCTTGGCGGCGCCGGGACCCTGCTCGGTCCGGTGATTGGCGCGGGCGTGATCAAGTATTTCGAGAATATCTTCTCCGCCTTCAACGAGGGATTCCTGCTGGACCTGTTCGATTTCCTGCCGGAGTTCATTCAACACGCGGCGGTATCCGTCTCCTCGCTGTTCGTCGGCGAGGGCTGGCATCTCACGCTCGGCGCGCTGTTCATGGTGATCGTGATCTTCCTGCCGGGCGGCCTGATGGAAGGGTTCAGCCGGCTGTACCGCCGTTTCCGGCGCACGCCGGACGACGATGAGCCCGGGACGGTCACGCCCGTACCGGCGCCGGCGGAATAGGGGGGCAAAATGAGTATTCTGAAAGTCCAGGGGGTCAGCAAGCGCTTCGGCGGACTGCAGGCGCTGAACGATGTCAACCTCGAGGTCGAGGAAGGCACAGTTCACGCGATTATCGGCCCGAACGGGGCCGGCAAGTCGACGTTGCTGAACTGCTTCGTCGGCCGGCTGGAGCCGGACACCGGTTCGGTGATGTTCGATGGCACGTCGCTGCTCGGGCTGAAACCGCACCAGATCAACCAGACCGGGGTGAGCCGGGTTTTCCAGACGCCCGAGATATTCGACGACATGCCGCTGCTAGAGAATGTCGCCATCCCCGCGTTGGCAAAACGCGCCGGAGCCTTCCGGTTCAATGCCTGGCGAACGGTCACCGGCGAACGCGATGTCTACGAGGCGGCGATGGAATGCCTCGCCGACGTCGGCCTGGCCGACAAGTCGGGCGAGGTCGCGAAGCACCTCTCGCGCGGGGATAAGCGCCGGCTCGAGCTCGCCATGTGCCTGGTCCAGGAGCCGAAGCTGCTTCTGCTCGACGAGCCCACCGCCGGCATGGCGCGCGCGGACACCAACAACACCATCGACCTGATGCGCCGCATCGCCGACAACGGCATGACGATGGTGGTGATCGAGCACGACATGCATGTGGTCTTCTCGCTGGCCGAGAAAATCTCCGTACTGGCGCAGGGCACCGTCATTGCCGAGGATCTTCCCGAAAACATCAAGGGCGATCCGCGGGTGCAGGAAGCGTATCTCGGAGGGGCCCATCTATGAGCGCACTGGAAATGTCAGAAGACACTGGTCAGGTTATCCCGATGACACAGAAATCCGCACAGGCAGAAACCGACCACGGTTCAGGCACGCCGCCGGCCCGCAGCGCCGGCGGACAGCCCGCCTATTTCTCCTGTTGGGACATCCATGCCTATTACGGCGAGAGTTACATCGTGCAGGGTGTCAGCTTCGACATCCGCGAGGGCGAGATCGTCGCACTGCTGGGGCGCAACGGTGCGGGCAAGACATCCACGCTCCGCGCGATTGCCCGGGTCGACGATCCACAACTTCGCCACGGCGAAATCTGGCTCGACCACAAGCCGCTGCACGAGATGAAATCCAACGAGGCTTCGCAAAACGGCATTGGCTTGGTGCCGGAAGATCGCCGGATCATTCAGGGGCTGACCGTCGAGGAGAACCTCAAGCTGGCGCAGATTGCGCCGCCGATCGGCTGGTCCATCGAACGGGTTTACGACCTGTTTCCGCGCCTTGGCGAGCGCCGCAAGCAGGAAGGTACGACCCTGTCTGGCGGCGAGCAGCAGATGCTGGCCATCGGCCGCGCGCTCGCGCGCGACGTCAAGCTTCTGCTGCTGGACGAACCCTATGAGGGGCTTGCCCCGGTGATTGTGCAGGAGATCGAGAGGACGCTGGAACAGATCAAGTCGCTCGGCATGACCACGATTATCGTCGAGCAGAACGCCATCGCGGCCCTGCATCTGGCCGACCGTGCGATCATTCTGGATATGGGCCAGGTCGTGTTCGACGGGTCCGCGCAGGACGTCCTCGACGATGCTGACATGCGCCAGGAGTATCTCGCGATCTAGCGTTGCCGGGCGTTCGCCGGTGCGCGGCGGTCTCTGTTATGCTGCGCGACCTTTTGATGACGTGACGGCGCGCCATGGACCCCCTGTCCAAAGACATCCTGACGTTCTGGTTCGGAGATACCGACCTCGCCCGCGACAGGGAGCGGCGCGAGGTATGGTTTCGTTCCACGCCCGAGTTTGACGCGGCCATCGTCGACCGGTACGCCGACGTCCATGAGCGCGCAGGCGGCGGGGCGTTTGACCACTTCGTGGAAAGCCCGGCCGACTGCCTTGCGCTGATCATCGTGCTCGACCAATTCCCGCGCAACATTTTCCGCGGTTCGCCGCGCGCTTTCGCGACCGACGCCAAGGCGCGCGAGATCACGCGGATCGCGCTCGATCGCGGGCACGATGTCAGCCTGAGTGTCTGGCACCGGATTTTCATGTACCTGCCGTTCGAGCACAGCGAATACCTCGCCGACCAGGATCGTGCCTGTGCGCTCTACGAACCTCTGGGAGAGGAGCGTTCGCTCCAGGCGGCGCTCGGACACCGTGACGCTATTCGCCGGTTCGGCCGTTTCCCGCATCGCAACGACGTACTGGGCCGTACCAATACGCCCGACGAAGACCTCTATCTCGAAGATCCGCCGCTTTGGGGCAAGACGGCGGCCGAAGTTGAAGAGATCGAGCGCCGAAAGGCCGCCCGGGATTCGGCGGCGGAGTAGGCCTCACGGTTAGTGCGAAACGCCGCAAAATCACATAAGGTTGTTCGCTATCTGAGCAAATGCGGTTGCCATCGATCCGGTTTGACCGTGAGATAACTGCAATCGTCAAAATCAGTCTAATCGAGACGAACTGGGAGAGAACAATGAACAAACTGAAAGCTGTAGCTGTTGCCGCAGGCTTCGCGGCGGCGAGCATTGCGGGCCCCACCGCCGCGTCGGCCGATGAGCTGTCGCTGGCCTATTTCATGGGGCCGAAGCACCCCATGAACAAAGGCGTGATGACGCCCTTCGGCGAGCGTCTGGCGGAATTGTCCGGCGGCAAACTGACCGTCAAGCAGTTCCCGGGCGGCGCGCTGAACAAGGTGCCGCCGAAGCAGTATTCGATCCTGCTCGATGGCGTGGCCGACATCATTTTCACTCTTCCGGGTTATACGGCGGACGTCTTCCCGAAGACCAACGTCGTCAGCCTGCCGGGCGTGTGTAACACCGCGCTGTCCTGCACGGAGGCGCTGCAGCGTGTGCGTCCCGAGCTGGAGAAGGAATACAACGCCAAGGTGATTGCGCTGTGGACCAACGGTCCGGCCGTGCTGATCACGCGGGACAAGGCCGTACGTTCACTTGAAGACCTCGAAGGCATGAAGATTCGCGTCACGTCCAAGTCCGATGTGCCGTTCGTCGAAGCGCTCGGCGCCAGCGCTGTCGCGCAGCCGGTGACGGTCATCAACCAGAACCTTGCCAACGGCGTAATCGACGGGATCATGATCGATCCTTCAGCGATCGGGTCGTTCAAGCTTCACGAGCCGGCGAACTATGTGACCACCTGGTTCCCGGGTTCGGGTTCGGCGTTTGTCCTGTTGATGAACAAAGACGTTTATGAAGGCCTGTCCGACGAAGAGAAGGGCTGGGTCGACGCCGCTGCCGACGAGACGCTTTCGCTTAACGCCGGCAAGGCCTATGACGCGGCATGGGCCCGCGGCCTCAGCATTGCGCAGAAGGCCGGTAACGAGATGATCGAACTTTCCGATGCCGAGAAGGCCAAATTCCAGGCCAAGATCGACGCGGTGATGGCCGACCTCGAGAACGAGAAAGTCGGGGACACTACCGTCGGTGAGCTTATCGCCAAGATGAAGGGCGAGAAGAGCAGCTAGGCCGGTGACGTCTCGCGCACGCGAAGCGTTTCAACGTATCGACGAACAGCTCGGCCGGGTGGCCGGGCTGTTCGCGATTGTTGGCGCGATCGGGGTCGTTGTCCTGATGGTCAACATTCTGGTCGCTGTCTTCTGGCGCTACGCACTCAACGATCCGATTTTCGGGATCGACGACATCTCGGTCATGGTGTTGACTGTGGTGGCGGCCTGTTCGGTCGCCTACGGATCGCGCCACAACTCCCATGTTTCGGTGAACGTGATCACCGCCTTTTTCGGCCGCAAGGCGACGCGCGTCACCGACGC
Source organism: Alphaproteobacteria bacterium (assembly GCA_965222215.1). GTDB lineage: Bacteria > Pseudomonadota > Alphaproteobacteria > UBA6615 > UBA6615 > JABJAG01. The sequence continues at coordinate 1,319,304 of OZ244931.1, forward strand.
GATCATGAGGTTGCTCGCGGTCGGGATCGCGGGACTGGCAACGTTTGCGCTCTGGACCAAGGCGTGCGGCTTCGAAAAGGCCTGCATCACCGGCAATCTGAGCATCGAGCATACGTGGTTCTATTACTTCCTGGGTGTGTCACTGTTGTTCTACGCGCTGCATTTGCTGGTCCAGCTGCTCACCGGCCTTGTTCACTGGAACGATGAGGACCCCAACGAGGTCGCAGACTGATGGACGGACTGACCATCGCCATCATCGGCTTCATCGCACTCTTCGTCCTGCTCTTCATCCGGATGCCGGTCGGCCTGTCGATGATGCTGGTCGGGACCGTTGGCATCTACCTCATTCGGCCCAGTGCGGCGATTCCGAAGCTCGCCGGAGAAATTTTCGGGGAGGCGGCGAATTTCCCACTCATCATCATCCCGCTGTTCGTGCTGATGGGAAATCTTGCCGGCGTGTCGCGCATGAGCCGCGACCTGTATGACGCGGCAAACGTCTGGCTGGGGCATCTGCGCGGAGGCCTGGCGTCGGCGACGGTCGTCGGCTGTGCCGGATTTTCCGCTTTGTCCGGATCGTCGCTCGCCGCTGCGTTGACCATGGGCCGCGTCGCTCTGCCGGAGATGCAACGTTACAAGTACCATGACGGCCTGGCGACCGGTTCGATCGCCGCCGGGGGCACCCTGGGGATTCTGATTCCGCCGTCGGCCGGTTTTGTGATTTATGCGATTCTGACAGAGGAGAGCATCGGGCGCCTGTTCATGGCCGGTGTGCTGCCCGGGATCCTGCTCACCCTGCTGTTCATCGTCGCCATCTGGATCGTGGTCTTGCGAAATCCCGAAAAGGCGCCCGCGACGAGCATGGATTTCAGCATGGGCGACAGGTTCCGGGCGCTGGGCCGGGCCGGTTGGATCATCGGGATTATCGTCCTGACAATCGGTGGCATCTACACAGGCGTGTTTTCAGCGATCGAGGCGGCCGGCATTGGTGCCGCGCTGGCTTTCGTCGTGACCGTGATTCGGAGGGCCGTGACCTGGCCCAACATGCGCGACGTCTTTACCTCGACCCTTAAGGCATCCGGCACCCTGTTCATGATCTTGTTCGGCGCGTTCGTCTTCAAGACGTTCGTGGCGTTCACCGGGGTGACGTTTGCATTGTCCGAATGGGTCGACGCACAGGGCTTCACGGGGCTTCAGATCGTCGTGGCGTTTCTCGTCATGTTTGTCGTACTCGGCACGTTCATGGAAGGGTTCGCGATCCTCGTACTGGCCGTACCGCTTATTCAGCCGATCATCGAACCGCTGGGTATCAACATGATCTGGTTCGGCGTTTTGATGGTCATCGCGCTCGAAATGGGACTGATTTCGCCGCCGGTAGGCGTCAACGTGTTCGTCGTCAAGGGGATCGCCGAAGGTGTATCCCTCGGGACGATCTTCCGGGGCATCTGGCCGTTCTGGTTCGCCATGCTGTTCTGTCTGATCCTGCTCGTGCTGTTCCCGGATATCGCCCTGCTCCTGCCCAACACGATGTTCGGATGAATATCCGGGCGCTCATGGGCGGGCTGGCGATTGGGACGATCATCGCGCTCATCCTGTATTTATTCGTGCTCGATCGGGAGAGCCCCGAAGGCGATGCGCTTTTGCCGTCGGGCCTGACGTGTCCCGCGTGTGTTGCGTCAGCCGGGTCGGGACCCGTCGCGCATCTCCGGGCCGGAATTCCGGCCCGCCAGGCAGTATAGAATCAGCCAGCCGAAACCGGTGAGAAGCAGGAAGAACATCAGTGCCGTACTGGCGATAGCGATGTAAGCGCGCCCTTCGGAGAAGTAGTGCGCCAGGGGGCCGCCGATACCGACATAGAGCGCGACAAGCGCGGAGGCGACCACCCAAATCCAGAACAGCCGACGGCGAAGGGGATTGCGCAGGGTTTGCCTGTCGGGAGTTTCCATGACGAAGCCTCCAATTTTCATGCAGGGTTGCATCAGTGTTGCTCGGATAACGTCCCGGAATTGAGGATGTTCCCGACGAAGGCAAAACAGGGGTCTTGGAAATGAAATGCACCGCGTGGCTGTTCGGGTTTGTCTCGATGGTTCTGGTGGCCGCAGCGCCCGCGGGCTCGACGGCCGAAGAGGGCGCGCCGCGCCTGACGTTCCCCGTCGACTGCATCATCGGCGACGACTGCTGGTACATGGCTTATGTCGACCTGGATTCGGGTCCCGGTTATCGCGACCATATGTGCGGCATCCGGACGTATGACGGTCACAACGGGACGGATATTGCACCGACGGACGGCGCCATCGGGACACTGAATGTCGTGGCCGCGGCCGACGGTATCGTTGTGGGAACGCGAGACGGCCAGGAAGATACGCCGATGCGTGAGCCCGACCCTGACCGCGATGCCGCGCGGTGTGGAAACGGTGTGCGCATCGACCATGGCGATGGCTGGACCGCCCAGTACTGCCACCTGGCGCGCGGGAGTGTAGCCGTGCGGACAGGCGACACGGTGAACGCGGGGCAACTGTTGGGCACGGTCGGCAGTTCCGGCTGGTCGGAGTTTCCCCACCTGCATTTCAGCCTTCGCAAGAACGGCAAGCCGGTGGACCCGTTCGCCAACAAGCCCGCGGCTTACGGCGGCTACTGTGAGACGCCCCCGACGCGCGCCAGCGAACTCTGGCTGGATTCCTGGGTGAACGACGCCGACCTGTACAGCGACGTCCATATTCGGGCGTTCGGTCTGACGACCGGAATCCCGAACGGGGACACCGCAAAGTTCGATGGCTATCCGGCAGAGGCCACGACCGATGCGGCTGCGCTGGTCGCATACGTGGTGCTGTTCGGGGCTCCCGAGGGCGCGGAAATCTCGTTTGAAATCGAGGGCCCGGCCGGTGAAGCCGTGTATGGAAATACCCGGGAGATCGAACGGGCCCGCGCGGAATATTTCGCGTATTCGGGGCGTAAACGGCCCCCGGGGGGCTGGCCGCGCGGGGTGTATACTGGCCGGGTCGTCGTGTCGGGAGAGGGTGTGGCCGGACCCTACAAAGTCTCGGAATCGGCTGACTTTATTCTGCGCTAGCCGCTGCCACCCAGCCAGGCTTGTCCTTCGCGCAGGGCCTGAATATCGGCGCTGCCGTCTAGAATTCTGCCGACCAGTTCACGCGCGCCCTCGATTTCGCCGACCTGTACGCTGTTGCCGAGAACTTCGGTCGCGACTGTCGCCAATTGGTCTGCGTGCTCACGCAGGATTTCGCGGTGGCGCATCTGCTTCGCCCTTGAGCCGACCGTCGCGATCATCTGCATCGTATGCAGCGCGACGTTGCGGTCGGTCGCGATGTACTGAAGGGACTGGCGGAAAATCGAACCCGCGAGCCGCTCGAAATCGTAAGGATTGCTGACGACCCGCACATTGTCGTCATCGTCCATCAGGACGTTCGGAGGAGCACTACGAGCGCTTGCAATCCCGAGGCTGTCCATCAACAGGTTGAGGCAGTTGATCGCGGTGTACGGATCGTTGACGCCGGGCGAGAGCGCACGGGCGATGATTTCGACAAGTTGGTCTACGAGGAAGCGGACGTCCTGCGCGCGGTCGGGCCGCTGGCTCAACGTGAAACACGCGTTCAGCGCGTCGATGCACTCCAGCGAGGCGCGCTCGGCGGGAAAAACGTAGAACAACACCTCTCCGGTCAGGGCGAAATCGCCGGGGGCGTACTCGACCCGCACTCTCACGTCGTGTTCGCACGAGATGGCGAATATCTCGTCCATGTCCAGGGCGCGGACATATCCTGACCGCTCGCTCGCGATCGGGGTCGACCCGGCGATGTCCTCGGTATCGAACTCGGACCGTCCATGGCGCTCTTCCGGTTCAACGGTTCCATGACCGGCCCCGCGCTCGAACAATTCCGTGACACTCGCACGCAACTGTCGCCCGATCCCGGCGATGATATTTCCGACGTTGATGGTCTCGGGCACGTGGTGGATGAAATAGATGAGTACCGAAATACTCGCGAAGGCCAGCAGCACGGCGAACAGAACCGAGATATGCGGGATGAACGCGACCAATTCGTCGTTGTCGGCCACGCCGTCGCGCACGCCGCGCAGGACCATCAGGCAAAAAACAAACGTCGCGATGAATATTCCGAGCGTGAGCTGGTTGCCCCGGTCGCGCATGAAATTGGCGACCAGCCGCGGGCCGAACTGCGCGGATGCGTTCGACACCGACACGATTGTCATCGAGAAGGTGACACCTGCGACCGTGATCATGGAACTGGCGATGGTGGAAAGAACAGCGCGCGCACCTGCGGTCTGGTTCGAATAGAGCCATTCCAGTCTGCCCAGCCATTCGGGATCGATGCGCGTGTCGAGCCATTGCGAGAGCGATGCCAGAAGGATTGCACAAGCCACCATCACCGCGGGCAGAAACCAGTAGCTCGCGCGGATCGTGTCGGCGACGGCGAAAAGCCAGGCCTTCAGTACGCCGAGTTGCCCGAAATTCACCAACCGCGTCTGGATCGCCCGAACTGTCTCTGAGCCTGAAGCCAAGCCTTTCATCCTCCACCCGTGGTACCCGATCATGCACCATCACGGAATTTGCAACGAATTCCTATACGATACGTTCCCGTCTGGCGGGGCTGGTCTGGAAATGGCCCCGAACGGGATTTCCGAGTTTCGAGGTAAGAATGCTGAAATCCGTCTTTCTGGTGACCTTCCTGGTCCTGGTTTCCCCGGCGTCATGGGCTCAGACGGTGTCGCAGCCGGCCGGTGTCGCCACTGTCGATCCGATTTCGGACCGTGCGGTTGCGCAACGCACGACGGATATCCTGAACAGTATAGACACCCTGTCCGAACTTCGTGTCGAGGTGGATTCGGGTGTGGTGACCCTGTTCGGGGAGGTGGAATCGGACACTGTGCGCACTCGGGCGGAGGATGTCGTGCGGCGCCTTGAGGGGGTTGTGACGGTCCAGAATCGGATCGAGGTTCGGCAGGATATCTCGACACGGGGTCAGGCCGCGCTGGATCGCCTGGAAGCCCGGTTCGACGATTTTGTGTCGTTCCTGCCATTGTTCCTGATTGCGCTCGCGGTATTCCTGTTGTTTCTGTTTCTGGCGCGTCTCTTCGCGCGTCATCCGATCCTTGTTCGACGGATCAGTCCCAACCCGTTCCTGCAGCAACTTCTCGCCCAAAGTATCGGCGTCGCCATCATCGTGCTGGGCCTGGTTCTGGCTCTCGAAATTCTCGATGCAACCGCCCTCATTGGCGCCGTCCTCGGCGCGGCGGGCGTCACCGGCATCGTGCTCGGCTTTGCGTTGAAAGAGACGATCGAGAACTACATCGCCGGCCTGCTGCTCAGTTTGCGCCAGCCTTTCTCGCCCAACGACCATGTCGCGGTCTCGGGGCATGAGGGCCGGGTGGTGCGCCTGACGTCCCGGGCGACCGTGCTCATGAGCTTTGACGGCAATCACGTTCGCATTCCCAACGCCGAAGTTTTCAAGAGCACGCTGGTCAACTACACCCGCAGCCCCGAGCGCCGGTTCGAATTCGACGTGGGTGTCGGCGTCCAGACCGACCTGATCGAGGCGCGCGAATTGGCCGTGAATACGCTGGGCGACATGGATGCGGTCCTGTCGGAACCGCCCCCGGAGGCGCGGGTCGAGACCCTCGGCGATTCGAATGTCGTGCTGAAGATTTTCGGCTGGGTGGATCAGCGCACCCATGACCTGTTCAAGGTGCGTGGCGAGGCGATCCGGCGCGTGAAGATCATGTTCGAGGCGGCGGAATACGACCTGCCCGAGCCGATCTACAGGCTGAACCTGATGAACTCGGATCTGTCGGGTGTCGTGCAGCATCTACCCGAAAGCGAAGGCGCTTCCGCTGGAGATTCAGGCGAAACGCAGAACGCGATTTCCGCGATGTCCTTGGACGAAGAGGTCGATCTTTCCCGCGATGTCCATCTGGATCAGGAGGTCGCGCAGGAGCGGGCTGCGATGGCTGAAGCCGACATGCTCCAGCCCGGCGCCGCGAAAGAGTAGGAAACGACCTGACTAGGGCTGTTCGGTCAGGTTCTGTTTCAGAATCGCGATGTTGCGCCGGTTGGCCTTGAAGCCGATATCGAAGATATCGCCGACGAACGGGACCAGGCCGACGAGCCAGTCGATCCCGACATTCATGAGCATGCGCATCATCGTCCATCGGGACACGCCGATCCGGCGCGCTTCGGAGACGAGGTAGAGTGACACGAGGCTTGTGACCGTATCGCCGATACCGGGCACGAGGCCGAGCAGGCCGTCGAGGCCGAACCGGATGCCCGTTCCCGGAATTTCGAACCGCTCGTCGAGCCAGTGAGCCAGCCGGTCGAGCGATTCGATCTTTCGTTGCCGTTCGTCCGGGGTCACCGCGTCAGGATGACGTAGACGGCATGGATGATGCCCGGCACATAACCGAGGATCGTCAGCAGGATGTTGAGCCAGAAGTGACCGCCGATCCCCACCTGCAGAAACACCCCAAGCGGGGGCAGCAGAATGGCGATGATAATTCGGAGCACATCTGTCGCGGGCGGTTCCTGTTTGGTGTGGTGTTCGGTCATCGGTTGTCTCGCTATTGCTTATGCTGGTCAGCCGACCGGTTCCGTCGACTGTTCGGGCCGCTACCAGAGGCTGGCTTTGGCCTTTTCCGGCCAGGCCATGTCGTAGTCCTTGCCGCCGAGCCGGTTTTCCGTCAAATCGGCAATGATCTGTCCGGGCGTGGGCAGCGCATCGGCCGGGATGTGTTTGTCCGGATTCCAGAGATCCGACCGCACGATGGCGCGCGCGCACTGGAAGTAGACGGCATCGACCTCGGTGACGATCACGGACCGGGGCGCCTGGCCGTTCACCGCGAAGCTCTTCAGCAGGTCCGCCTCCACCGAAAGGTGCGCGCGCCCGTTTATCCGCAACGTGTTGCCGCTTCCGGGCAGCAGGAACAGCAATGCCACGCGAGGGTCACGCACGATATTGCGCAGGGAATCGACGCGGTTATTGCCCTTGCGGTCAGGCATCATCACGGTCTTTTCGTCGTGCACCCGCACGAACCCGGCCATGTCGCCGCGCGGCGAGCAGTCGAGGCCTTCCGGCCCCGACGTGGCGAGCGCCACGAAGGGCGAGGCCTCGATCATTGTCCGGTAGTGCGGGGTCACACGGTCGACCTCTTTCACCAGAGATGTCTCGACCGGTGCGCCGTAGATGGCTTCCAGGTCTTCGAGGTTCGTGATCTTCGACATGCGGTGTTTTCCTTACGGGAGGTCCCAGCCGATCCAGTTGCACAGCGCTTCGCCCATCACCAGTTCGAGGTCTCGCCCCTTGAGCCAGGGCAGTTCCTCGGTGAACAGGGTCACGCATTCCTTGTAGCTGCACTTCATCCGCGACAGGTCCGTGCCCCAGAAGCAGCGGTCCGGCCCGAAGGCATCGAACATCTGTTGCAGATGGTCGTGGATGTCGGTGTGCGGGTATGCCTCGCCGGAATTGCCGTTGGCGCCGGACATCTTCAAGGCGACGTTCGGATACTTCGCCAGCGCAAGCAGCTCCGGCAGCGTTTCGAAGGACTCGACCCCCGGCTTGAACGGGTTCGCGCCCAGATGGTCGATCAGGAACGGGATGTCCGGGTACTTCTCGGCCCATTCGCCGACGGTCGGCAGGAATGCGTGGGCCAGCAGGCCGAATGGGATTTTCTGCTCGTTGGCGACCGGCAGGATCCAGTCCATCGTCCCGTCGTGCGGCCAGTTTTCACGGCCGGGGGCAATGAATAGATAGCGCAGCCCGGCCATGCCCGGCGTGTCCATCCATCCTTCGAGCTTACCCGCTCCGGTTTCCGGCTGGTCCGGCTGGATCCAGCCGAGGACGCGGAACTTGTCCGGGTAGCGGTTTGCGGCCGCGATGGCCACCTCGTTGCCGTTCGGCACCACGCCCGGCGGGTGCAGGACCACCCTTTCGACCCCGGCCTCGTCCATTTCCGCGAGCAGGTCCTCGGCGGTGAAATTGAAGTCCTGTCGATGGATCGGTGCCATTTGCGTGTTGATCCAGATGTGCACCTGGGAATCGACGATCAGCATGTTGGGAACTCCCCCGATTGAAATTTGCACTCAGTATGAACGATCCGTATTGCAAATGCGCGTTCGCGCGGGACCAACGCTCACGATGCGAACGGTCTAGGCCGCATCCTCCAGTATCATGTCGGAAGCTTTTTCGCCGATCATGATGGAGGGCGCGTTCGTGTTCCCGGACACCAGCGTTGGCATGATCGAGGCGTCGGCCACGCGCAGCCCCTCGAACCCGTGGACCCGCAGGCGGGCGTCGACGACGGCCATCGGGTCCCGGCCCATCTTGCAGGTGCTGACCGGGTGATAGCTGGTGCGGCCCCGGCGCAGCAGGTAGTCGAGAATCTCGTCGTCGGTCCGGCAGTCGTCGCCGGGATCGTGCTCCTCGGTGACGAAGGCCTGGAAGCTGGGCTGCCGGGTGATGTCGCGCATCATCTTGATGGCGCCGACCAGGATGTCGCGGTCCTTCTGCGTCGACAGGTAGTTCGGCTGGATGTCGGGCGCGGTAAACGGATCGGACGAGACGATGTTCACATGGCCACGGCTTTCGGGGCGCAACAGCGCATTGACGATGGTCGCGCCGGAGAAGGGGTGAGGCATGTCGCCGGCTTCCGGCGTGCTGACCATCATGAGCTGTGACTGGATATCCGGCGAGACGGCTTCCGGGTCGACGCTGAAGAAGCCGCCGGCGAAAGACACGCCCATGGCGAGGTAGCCTTTGCGCGTGAGGGCATAGCGCGCGCCGGCCAACATCCGCGTCGTGAAGGAGTTCACAATGTCGTTCGCCCCCATGGGCCGGTTCAGCCGGAACATCATCGGGCCGTTGATATGGTCCTGCAGGTTCGACCCCACCCCCGGCATGTCGGCGACCACGTCGATGCCGTGTTCGCGCAGCAGCGCGGCGGGGCCGAGGCCGGAGAGCTGAAGCAGTTGCGGGGAATTGATCGCGCCGCCGGAGACGATCACTTCGCGCCCGGCATGGGCCGTGCGGACCTGGCCGCGCTGGCTGTATTCGATGCCCGTCGCGCGGTGGCCGTCGAACAGCAGGCGCGTTGCGTGTGCCTGGGTCTCGACCGTCAGGTTCGCGCGCTTGCGCGCGGGCTTCAGGTAGGCGACAGCCGTTGACCAGCGCCGGCCGTTCTTGATGGTCCATTGCTTGTAGCCGAAGCCGGCCTGTTCGGCGCCGTTGAAGTCGTGGTTGCGCGGGTGCCCGGCGGCCACGGCGGCCTCGATGAACGCTTCGGCCAACGGGATTTTCTCATACACGTCCGAGACGTTGAGCGGCCCGCCGACCCCGTGGAACTCGTCTTCGCCGCGTTCCTGGTTCTCGGCCTTGCGGAAATACGGCAGCACGTCCTCGTAGCTCCAGCCCGGATTGTCGAGCTGGCGCCAGTGGTCGTAGTCGGCCCGGTGCCCGCGGATGTAGACCATCCCGTTGATGGAGCTGGTACCGCCCAGGACCTTGCCGCGCGGCTGGGGCACACGCTTGTTCATGAACTCTTCGTTCGGCGTCGTCGAGTAGAGCCAGTTCACAGCGGCGTCGGTGAAGGTCTTGCCGTAACCCAGCGGAATGTGAATCCAGGGACTGCGGTCCTCCCCGCCGGCTTCCAGAAGCAGCACCTTGTGGCGACCCGATTCCGTCAGCCGGTTCGCGATCACGCTCCCGGCGCTGCCGGAGCCGATGACGATGTAGTCGAATTGCGCGTCATTCTCGGACATGGGTTCAGCCCTCGGTAAAGCCGGCAGTGCCGGGCAAAAACAGGTCGTCGATCTCCGGCAGCTCAGCGATGAGCTTCTGTTCGCGCAGGTAGCGCAGCAGGGTGCCGACATTGTTGCGGTTGGATTCGGTCAGGCCCATCGGGAACGGGTCGCCGCCGAACATGGCCATGGTCTCGGTCCAGTATTCCTTGCCCCAGGGCACGAAGGTCGTGCCGACCCGGCGCTTGAGAGCCCGCGCCTTGCCGGCGCAGTAGGCCTCGAAGATGGCCCGCGGTGCGTCGGGGAAGTCGTCGAGCAGTTCCCTGCGCAGCACCACGGTGTGGTTGATCGGGTAGATGCCGGTCCGTTCGAAGTAGTCACGCTCCACAGCTTGCACGTCCCGGAAGATCGGGCGCAGTTCGCGTTCTTCCGGCGACTTCTGCATCAGGTCGCGCGGGCGCGGCGAGATGAACGCGTCGAGCTTGCCGGCGAGCAGCATCGATTCCGGATCGTCATCTACGAGCGTCAGCGGCACACCTTCCAGCGTGGGGAAGCGTTGCTCGGCGTTGGCGTACCAGTCGATATCGCGCCAGTCGGTGTCGTATTCGTCGAGCAGGGTACCACGCAGCCACACGGCGGCGGTCATGGTGTAGTCGCGCACGCCGACGCGCTTTCCGATGAGTTGCTCGGCGGATTCCAGATCGCTGTCCTTTCGCACCCAGATGATGCTGTGACGGAAATCCCGGTTCGCGAAAACGGGGATGGCGGTCAGCCAGTCACCCGCGCCGCGGTCGCGCATCATCGTGTAGTTGGAAAGCGAGAATTCGCAGGCCTGGAACGGCTGGTTGTTCAGGACCTTGGCGTAGATCTCCTCGAGTACGCCCGGTTCGTAGCGGATATCGGTATCCGCATAGGTGCCCGCCATCTCAAGCGTGAACTCATAGTCGTTCCCGCGCACCAGGATCGAATCGGTCATTGGCTCCCCCGAGCTGTCTTAGCTCCGCTCTGCGGCGGAATTGATGCCCCGCACATAGCATGAAGCAGCCCGGGGGACGATACGATGTTCGCGCGCGCGGACGGCTGCTAGTCTCCGCGTCGAACGAACAGCAAGGAGCGGGCGGATGCGCGCAGTTTTCGGTTTTACACCCTGGGAATCCAAGCGCCTGATCGGCAAGGCGGTGGCGGCGCTGCCCGAAGTTGCCCATGCGCTGGAACACGCGCAGATCGTCATCAGCCATGGATCGACCAACGTCTACGTGGCCGAGGAGATCATGGGCGAGATGGCCGAGCGCGATCAGTATGTGTCCGGGCAGGTGATCAACGGCACCCTCTGCCAGACCCAGCCGGAGGAAAAACCGGCGATGTTGCGTCTGGTCGAGGGCAAGCCGGTGCCGCCGGTGCCCACCATGGAGGAAACCCTCGCGGGCTGGGACGACAAATCGTTGTTCATCAAGGGGGCCAACGCGGTCGATGCAGAGTTCAACGCGGGTGTGTTCAACGCCCACCACGCGGCGGGCACGATCGGCTGGGCCTATGGCGCGATCTGTGGGACGGGCATCCCGCTGATCGTGCCGGTCGGGCTGGAAAAACTGGTGCCCTCCGTTCGCGCGGCGTCCGCCGAACTGGGGCACGCCAAGGTCGACTATTTCTACGGCACCAAGATCGGGATGCTGCCGATCATGAACGGCAAGGTGATCACTGAAATCCAGGCCTTCGATATCCTGTTCGGGCTGAACGCGGTGCATGTCGGCGGCGGCGGGGTGTCGGGCTCGGAGGGCACGGTCGTGCTGTCGGTGACCGGCGAGGAGGCCGATGTGCGCAAGGCCATCGACCTGGTCGAATCGATCAAGGGCGAGCCGCCCCTGAAGCTGAAGAAGCGCCGCTGCGCGGATTGCTTCGCGCCGCCGCCGGCCTTCACCTCGGGAACCGATGCGGCGAAGTCCGTCGGCACGGTGACGGCCGACGAGGCGCGCAGGATCAAGCAGTGCATCTTCTCCGGCACCGCCGAGGAGGACCTGCCGGACTGGTTCCGAAAGCGCGAACCGGCCGAATAGGCCATGAGTGCGAACGAACGTGATCTGGTCGCCGGATTTATCGGCGGTCTGGCGCGCGCGCGGGTGGTCGAATTCATTCGCGATGTGGCCGAGACCGAATCCCTGATGGCCGAAATCGGCGCCGTCGATCTCACGCCCGAGGACATCACCGCCTTCGCGCGGGCGCGCGGGTATGCGTTCGAAGTTCGCGACCTCATCGACACGGTCGAGGCCCGGATCGCGCAGAAGGTCGATGCCGAGGAGCTCGAAATTCGCGAGCGGATGCGCGCGGCCCGCAACGAGGACCGCAATGTCGGCCTGACACCGATGGACGCGGAAACCGACGCACGGCTTCATGACGTGCCCCACGCGCCCGGGTTCGGGCTGGACCGCGCCGCGGTGCTGTCGGGCGACGTCGTGGCCTTGCGCAATCTCCCGTCGCTGCCGCCGCTGCTGGCGATCATGGACGAGGTCATCACCGACGCGTTCGACGGGGCGGACCTGGAACGGCTGCACGAGCATTACGATTTTGCCGGGATGAAGCTGCGCGCGGACGCGGCCTACGACGCGCTCTACAGGGATGGGCGGGTTCCGGCTGCGGTCGGCGCGGTCGTCGACGACCTCGGGCTCGACCGCGCACGCACCTTGTGGGAGTGGCCGGGGATGCGGCTGATGTTCCCGGCCGAGGCCGGGGGACGCGGCGTGTACCGCACCGCGAATTCGGGCGCGCTCGCGGCGCATCGCGACACCTGGTACGGCTCGCCGCAGCACCAGATCAACCTGTGGGGGCCGATCCGGCGGCTCGATCCCGACGCGACCCTGCGCATCTTCTGGCGGTATTTCCGCAAGACCGTGGCCAACACGTCGCGCGGTTACGATGCCTGGCAGAACCGGGCGGGCATCGCGCTCCCGCCGTCGATCCGGGGGGCGGTCAGCCCGGCAGGGGCATTTGCGCCGCCGCTGGAGATCGGCGACGTGATGGTGTTTGCCGGCCAGCAACTCCACGCCAGTGCCGTGAACAGGTCCGGCCGCACCCGGGTGAGTTTCGAGTTTCGGCTGTTGTGCGAAGACGACGAGCGACAACCCTATGTCCCGCCGAATGTCGATTACGCCGGGCTGGGTGAAATCTACGAAGGCTGGCACACGGCCGACGGGCAACAGGTCAACCGTCTGACCGGCAAGCGGATCGTGTCCTGAGCCTTGTTCCGAGTCATTGCGAGGCGCAGCGCAAGGAAGCAATGACGTCGTAGGTGGAGGAGTACCCTTTAACCCTCTCATCCCTTGAGGGAGGAGAGGGAGTGGAAACGGGCATGACGGTCGCGAGAAATGCAGCGCCCGAAACAACATGTGCCACGACGGAGTTGCTGGCAGCCTTTCCAGCCAGGCCAGACTCTAGAAAAACAGGTGCCAGGCGCCGTCATCCAGAACGCCATGTCCCTGGAGGGAGATGCGATATTCGTCGATGCGGGTCGGGCCCGGGTTCGCGAGCTGGTGCACGGTCTGGCCGTCATGCAGCGCCATTGCGCCGACGGCGTAGCCCACGAACCGCTTGTTGGCGTCGAACCACCCGTACTGCCCGGGGCTCATGTCGTGGGGCGCCTTGGGGCCGGTCAGCCGGGCCGGCGGCACGTCCGGCCAGAAATACATGCCGGCCCCCGAGGCGGGGATCGCCAGCGGCAGCGTGAGAGACAGGGTTTCCGTGATCTCGAACGGGAAGGCATGGCGTTCGTGCGGCTTGTCCATGTGGATGGTGCCGCCGAACATCAGGCCCGGGGGCACGCGCGGCTCGCCCCGGAAAATATGGAACCCGGGCAGCCCGAGCCGGTCGCTCAGCCGGGCCGGCCTGCCCGTGGCCGTCTCGATGGCCGCGGCGACCGCGCCGTAGAGATCGGAGAAATTGTCTCGCAGTATCGGGTTCGACATCCTTGCCCGGTCGTCGTATGCGGCCGGCGGGTCGAGATAGGTCGCCGCGCCCAGCGTATGAAAGACATGCTCCTGGTTTTCGAGCGCCCTGCGCGGGGTCCAGTCGTTCGAGAGGGCTTGCAGGCGCCTGCAGAGCTCGGCGCAATGCGCCGGTTCGAGCACGGGCACCGGCGCACCGCCGGCGAAGATGTCCCAGTCCGGCGCCACGCTCAGGTGCCGACCGTTACATCGCGCAGGTGTGGCGGGACTTCGACGACAGCGTCCGGCGTGCGCTTGAAGTCCAGCAGCAGGACCGTCCGGATTTCGTCGCCGCGGTTCCAGGCTTCGTGTTCCTGGGTGTCGTCGAACACGAACGCCGAGCCCGGGTGCCAGCCGCGGGTCTCGTCTCCCACGCGCAACCCGCAATCGCGCGCTTCGGTCAGGCCCAGATGAAAGCGCAGGACGGCACCGGTGTAGCCGGTGTGGGGTTTGATGTGCGTGCCCGGCGTCATTCGCGAGAAGCCTGCCGTCACCATCCCGGGAACCGCCTCGATCAGCGCGGTCGTGCGCGGGCATGCGGCGCAGGTCGGGGCGAGGCGTTCGCCGAATTTGTAGAGGGGAAAGACCGACCAGTCGCCGGCGTAGATGTCGTGCTCGGGCCAGGCCATAAAGCCCGCACCCTCGAGTGCGTCGAGCTCTGCCCGGACGGCTCGCCAGTTCGCCTGCAGCGGCGCGAGGGCGGGGTGATTCTCGATCGGCTCGAACATGTCGCTTTCCGCTTACCTTCGGCTTTCTATGGGTTTATGCCATGGACGGGTTGTGTCATGCATATACCGGGATTTGGGGTAAAAAGATGAACGACATCTTCCGTGCGGACGCCGTTCGCAAGCTGCGCGACCCGCAGCAGCTCGACACGGCGATCCGGCTGACCTCGCCGTCGGGGTGGATTGCGCTGGTCGCCATCGGTGTCATCATCGCGACCTTCATCGTGTGGGTGTTCGTCGGCTCTTTGCCGTTCCGGGCCAACGGGTTGGGTGTCCTCCTGGTCAAGGACAGCGAAATTTTCACCCTGCCGGCACCGATCAGCGGACAGATCGCCGCGATCGAGGTCGAGGTCGGCGACGATGTGAAGAAAGGCCAGGTGCTGGTGCGGATCGGTGTGCCCGAAACGCAGGCGCAACTGGATGCGGCGCAGGCCAATCTCGCCTCGATCAGGCAGCAACGGCAGACCCGCGGTGCGGAAGTCGAGACCGACATCCGCACCCGCCAGCAGATTTCCGCGGACACGGTTTCGGGGCTGGAGCGCAAGGCCGCCGACCTGCGCCAGCGCCTCGGGTATCTCCAGAGCCGGCGCAACGACGAACGCGACGAACTCGCCCGCGGCTTCATCACCCGTGACACCTTCGAGAACACGCTGGAAGAGATCGACAGCGTGCAGCAGCAGCTCCGCACGGTGGATCTGGATATCGCCCAGGCGCGTTCGAACCTGGCCGAGTTCGAGGCCAACCTGCGCCGTCAGCTTTCGGAACTGGACCAGCAGGTGCTGGAGGCGGAGAACCGGGTCAAGGTGTTGGAGACGCAGCTCGGGATCCAGCACGAGGTCAAGGCCCCGGAAGACGGCGTCGTGACGGAAGTGTCGTCCCAGGTCGGCGAGATCACGTCGGAGGGCACGCGTCTCGTGACCGTCGCGAAGCTCGGCGAGGGCATGCAGATGTTCGCCTACCTGCCGGTCGCCAAGGGCAAGCGGGTCGAGCCCGGCATGGACGTGAAGGTGACGCCGACGACCGTCGAGCGCGATATCTTCGGATCCGTCAACGCAACGGTCGTCACCGTCAGCGAACTCCCGGCGAGCCGGGCGGAACTCCTGAACCGGCTCAACAACGAACAGCTCGTCGAAGAGATGCTCGAAGCCGGTGCCCCGATCGAGGTGCTGATCGACCTCAAGCCGGATCCCTCGACCCCGAGCGGTCTGGACTGGTCGTCGTCCGAGGGGCCGCCGATCAAGATCACCCCGGGCACGACGGCGCTTGCGACCGTGACCGTGCGCGAGGTGGCGCCGATCCAGCTCGTCGTTCCGGTCGTCCAGACCTGGGTTGCAGGGCGCTCGTAAGGTTCGATGGCGTCGTCCGTTCCCACCTCGAACCGGCGCGCCCATACGCCGACGGTTCTCCAGATGGAGGCCGTCGAATGCGGCGCGGCGGCGCTGGGCATCATGCTCGGCTACTACGACCGCTATGTGACTCTCGAGGAACTGCGCGGCACCTGCGGCGTGTCGCGCGACGGCGCCAAGGCGTCCAAGGTCGTGGGAGCGGCGCGCTTCTACGGGATGGAGGCGAAAGGCCAGAAGCTCGAGCTGGACGAGGCGCTGGAACTTCCGACGCCCTATATCGCGTTCTGGGGGTTCAACCACTTCCTCGTCATCGAGGGCGTGTCGGGCAAGCATGTCTTCGTTAACGACCCGGCGAGCGGACCGCGCAAGATCTCGAAGAAGGAGTTCAGCGAGAACTTCACCGGTGTCGCGCTCACCATGCATCCGGGGCCCGAGTTCCAGAAGGGCGGCGAGAAACCGAGCACCCTGCGCGCGCTGTTCGACCGGGTCCGGCATTCGCGCACGGCGCTCACCTATCTCATGGCGGCGAGCCTGCTGCTGGTGGTGCCCGGCCTGCTTCTTCCGGCATTCCTGAAGACCTTCATCGACGATGTTCTGATCCGCGGGTTCAACGACTGGGTGTTCCCGCTGGTGATCGGCATCGTGCTCGCCGGCCTCCTCGACGGCGCCCTGACCTATTTCCAGCAGCGCCAGTTCCTGCGGCTCCAGACCAAGCTCGGGATTGCGACCGCCGGTGAATTTTTCTGGCATGTGCTGCGGCTGCCGGTCGGCTTCTACACCCAGCGCTACGTCGGCGACATCGCGGACCGGGTGCAGTCCTGCCACCGGCTGGCCATGCTGCTGGCCGGGCCGCTGCCGACCAACGCGGTCAACATGGTCACCGCGGTGTTCTTCGTCGTCGTGATGCTGTTCTACAGCGTGCCGCTGACGATCGCGGCGGTCGCGCTGACGGCGATGAACCTGTTCGTGATCCGCTTTTCGAACCGCCAGCGCCGCGACCTGAACAATGTGATGCTCAACCAGTCGGCCCAGCTTTCCGGTGCGTCGATGGCCGGGCTTCAGGCGATCGAATCCCTTAAGGCGATGGGAACGGAAAACGATTTCTTCGTCAAATGGGCCGGCTACCAGTCGAAGACGGTGAACACCAACCAGAGCGTCGGCGCGATCACGACCTGGTTCGGCGCGGGACCGAGTGTGCTGGGGCACCTGACCACCATCGCGGTGCTCGGCGGCGGCGCGTGGCTGATCATCAACGGGCAGCTCACCATCGGCGGGCTGGTCGCGTTCCAGATGCTGCTCGGGCACTTCACGGCCCCGGTGCATTCGCTGCTCGGCTTCAACAGCCAGTTGCAGACGATCCGCGGCGATCTGAACCGGCTGGACGACGTGCTGCGCCATCCCCAGGACGTGGCGCTCGAGGGACAGGATCGCGCGAACGACACGGCGGACGGTCCGCAGCAGAAACTGACCGGCGCGGTCGAGCTGCGCAACGTGACCTTCGGCTACAACCCCGACATGAAGCTGATCGAGGATTTCAGCCTCGAGCTCACACCCGGCAAGCGGGTGGCACTGGTCGGCGGGTCGGGCAGCGGGAAATCGACGCTCGCCAAGCTGATCCTCGGTCTCTATCAGCCGGATTCCGGTGACATCCTGTTCGACGGCAAGCCGTTGACCGAAATTCCCCGCACGGCGTTCACGGCGTCGGTCGCGTCGGTCGACCAGGACATTTTCCTGTTCGAGGGCTCGATCAACGAGAACCTGACGCTCTGGGACACGACGATCCCGCGCGAAACGGTCGTGCGCGCCGCGAAGGATGCGCAGATTCACGACGAGATCGCCGCACGGCCCGGGGGCTATGACAGCGCCGTCGCCGAACAGGGGAGCAATTTCAGCGGCGGACAGCGCCAGCGCCTCGAAATCGCGCGCGCGCTCGTCCAGAACCCGAGCATCGTCGTGCTCGACGAGGCGACGGCGGCGCTCGATCCGATCACGGAGCAGCGCGTCGACGACAATCTGCGCCGGCGCGGCTGCACCTGCATCATCGTTGCCCATCGCCTCAGCACCATTCGCGATTGCGAGGAGATCATCCTCCTCGACCGTGGCAAGGTCGCCGAACGCGGCACCCATGACGAACTGATAGCGCTGGGCGGTCATTACGCCCGGCTGGTGTCGCTGCAATGAGCTCGCTCGATTTTCTTCTGGGTTCGGGCGGCCTGGAGGCCGCGGCGCAGACGGCCTGGGCCGAGCCGGCGCGCACGCTGCTGAGCGATCTCGACCTGACCGGCGATGTCCGCGACGGCGGCGCCTCGGATGCAATGCCGGCCGCATCCGAGCCGACCGCGTGGTTTGTGGTGTCGGGCAGCATCGATCTGTTTTTCATGGACCGGGTCAACGGCGGGCGGCACCACCTGCACCGGGTCGATGCCGGCAACATCGCGTTCGACGCGGGCCTGTCCCACGCCGACGGCGCGTTTGTGTTCGTGCCATCGAACGGGGCGAAGATCGTCACGACGCCGCTGGGCAGGCTGGCATCGCTGCCGTCGCCGAGCGAGGACTACGCGGACGGTTTGGCGACGGCGTTCACGAACTGGGTCTCGGGCATGTCGCTCATCGCCTTGCGTCGGGACCGGCCCGCATCGCTGTCCTACCTGGATACGGCAGCGCCCGAACTTTCGTCGGCCTCCTCGATCAAGTCGGCAATCGCCTGGTTTCCGGCCGATCGCGTGAAGCATTCGATCTGGAACGACGGCGTTCCGGATCTCGACGGCGGCGCGGGGCATGTTCCGCTGGCGCCGCTGGCCTGGGCCTCGCCCGCCGGCGACGACACTGTCCCGGGCCTCACGGTCCGCGCCTGGATGGAGACGGACGGCGCGCTGGCCGACCTCCTCGCGTTCCACGAACGCATCGCGTCGACCCTGACCGACAAGCTGACGGCCGCCGCCGACCGCGAGGCCGAGCGCCTGCATCGCGTGTATCACCTTCGCGAGCGCACACTGGGCAAAGCGCTGGGCGAACTGGCGTCCGTGATGTTCCCCGAAGCGCGCGACGCTGTCGCGGAACCGGATTTTCCGGCGATTGCGGCGGCAATGCACATCTGGCGCGCCCAACAGATCGAGGTCGAACTCAGCGATGCGGCGCACCAGCGCATTCGCAACTCGGAATCCAAGCCGGACGCCCTGGCGCGCGAGGCCGGCCTGCACATGCGCAAGGTCGATATCTCAGAGCCCGACTGGTGGAAACACGACCACGGGCCTTTGCTGGCGTTCCATGGCGAGGGGCAGACCGTTTGTGCGCTGATCCCCGGCAAGGGCGGGCGCTATGACATGGTCGACCCCGTCACCGACGAGGTGCGCCGTGTGGACGCCGCCCTGGCGAGTACGTTCGACGGCGCCGCGTTTTCCTTCAGTGAGCCCTTTCCGTCCGGGAAGATCGGTGCGCGGGAGATTTTCAGGTTCGCTCTGCGCGGAACGCGAAAGAGCTCTCTGCTCGTGATGTCCATGGCAATTCTCGCGGGCCTCCTGTCGATGGTTGTGCCGCTGGTGACGGGCTGGATCATCGATCCGGTCATCCCGGATGCCGAACTGGACCGGCTCTGGGTGCTGATCGGCGTGCTTATCGTCGCCGGTTTTGCAGGAATTTCCTTCGGTCTCGTGCAGGGACTGGCGGCGATCCGCATGGAAGGCATGATGGCCAACCGGGTCCAGACGGCGGTCTGGGACCGGCTGCTGCGCTTGCCGGCGTCATTCTTCCGGGGGTTTACGGTCGGCGATCTCGCGAACCGGGCGCAAGGCATCGACGGGATGCGCACTCTGTTGACGGGCACCGCGTTGACGTCGCTGCTGCACGCGACCTCGGGCCTGTTCAGCCTCGCGCTGATGCTGTTTCTCGCCTGGAAGCTGTCGCTTGTCGCCATTGTCGCGGCGATCGTCTACGCCGCCGTCGTCGTGACTGTCGGGCGCAGGATCCTTAAGCGTAATCGCGAGAGCATGGAGTATACCGGCCGCATCCAGGGCATTGTGCTGCAGCTTCTGGGCGCGGTCGGCAAGCTGCGGGTTGCCGGCGCGGAAACCGGAGCCTATGCGCGCTGGGCGGGGCCGTATTCCCACCTGATGGCGCTGAGCTACGACCAGCAGCGGCTGAATATGCTGCTGATCGTGTTCAAGAACGTGTTCCATTTCGTGACCATTGGCGCGCTGATCGGCCTGATCGCTTGGCTCAGCGGCGAGCTGTTTGCCGTGTTCGAGACTCCCAAGAGCTGGGCACAGGTCAATGCGGCGGTGCTCCACAAGGAACTGCCGACAGCGACCTTCGTCGCCTTCCATGTTGCCTACGGGCAGTTCCTGGCCGCCGTGTTCGGAATTTCGCAGACGCTGGTGAAGCTCACGAACATGAAGCCGCTCTACGAACGCATCCAGCCGATCTTCGACGAGGAGATCGAGGACGACGAGGGGTTCGAGGACCCCGGCGAACTGTCGGGCGACATCGAGCTCGCGGACGTGCACTTCCGCTATGCCGAAGAGGCGCCCCTGGTACTGCGCGGGCTGACGATGCATATCCGTCCGGGCGAGTTTGCGGCGATCGTGGGCACGTCCGGGGCAGGCAAATCGACTATGGTTCGCCTTCTGCTCGGCTTCGACGAACCGGAATCCGGCTCCGTGTTCTACGACGGCCAGGACCTCGCACATCTCGACAAGCGGCTGATGCGCCGCCAGTTCGGCGTTGTGCTCCAGAACGGGCGCACCCTGGCGGGCTCGCTGTTCGACAACATTGCCGCGGGCGCCAATGTGACCCGTGACGACGCCATGGAAGCCGCCCGGCTCGCCGGTCTCGAAAAGGACATCGAGCAGCTTCCGATGGGTATGGACACCTACCTCAGTGAGGGCGCCACGACCCTGTCCGGCGGCCAGCGCCAGCGCCTGATGATTGCGCGCGCGATCGTCAGTCGCCCGAAGATCCTGATCTTCGACGAGGCGACCAGCGCGCTCGACAACGAAACCCAGGCCCAGGTCAGCAAGGGGCTGGAGGAGTTCGATGCGACGCGGATCGTGATCGCCCACCGGCTTTCGACCATCGTCCACGCGGACCGGATCTTCGTGCTCGACCAGGGGCAGGTAGCCGAGGAGGGCACGTATGACGAGCTGATGGCGAAGGACGGCGTGTTCGCTCGCCTCGCCAAGCGCCAGCTCGCCTAGACTGCCGGCGTGAGCGGGTCGGCCGACCAGAAGCTCGTTGCCGACACCTGGCGGCGGGTTTGCTTTCATCTCGACGGTCTGGCGATCGGCGCAAGTGTCGAGGCCCTCGACGAGACGGGGCTTCTGGACACGCTCGCGGCCGGTGGTGCCGCGCGCGACGTGCGCGAGCTCGCGCACGCCTTCGATCTGCGGCCCGGTTATCTCAATCTGGTGTTCCGTCTGCTCGAGCTCCAGGGCTTTGTCGCGCGGTCGGGCGATATCCCGGCCGGCGGCGCGCGGGTTTGCCTTACCGATGCCGGCCGGTCGTGGCATTCCGATATTCACGCCTATCGGGGTTTCCGCGGCCGGATCGAGGATGCCGGCGCGCTTCTCGGCGGTGAACCGGTTGCCGCCGACATCGACGATAACGCCGGGCACCTGTCGGAGCGGGTGGCACTTCACCGGACCGGTCCCATGGCGGCCGCCGCGATGACCGCGCTGGCCCGCGCGCAGGTTTTCGATCCGCCCGAACGCGCGTTGCCGCTGTCCGCCCTGCCGCACCCGGCCGTCGCGGACATTCTCGCCGGGCAGGGATGGGCATCGCGCGACGGGGGCGATGTCGTTCTGACCGAAGCGGGACAGCTCGCGCTTCAGTTTGCGCCGCAATACTTTTATCCGGTTAGCTACCTGCCGATGCTCGCCGTGACGGGGGATCTCCTGCGCGGCCGCGCGGCCGACAGCCTCGGACGGGCCGACGACGGGACCGAAGGCCATGTCGACCGGGAGCTGGATATCGCCTTTAGCGGGATCGTGTTCGCGCGCACCTGCCGCGATCCGTTTTTCGAACTCGCGCTGCCGTTGTTCGACGAACTGCCGCTCGACGATCAGCCGCGCGCCGTCGTCGATTGCGGCGCGGGGGACGGGACCGTCCTGTGCGAGCTGTTTCGCGCGATTGCCGACCGGACCCGGCGGGGCGCGGCCTTCGACTCGCATCCGCTCACCATGGTGGGCGTGGAGTACAACCCGGTCGCCGAACGGGTGCTCGCCGACCGGCTCGCGGCGGCGGTCGTTCCGAACCTGGTCTTTTCCGGGGACATCGGAAATCCCGCCGCGATTGCGGAGCGGCTCAACGTTGCCGGTTTCGGCCCGGACGATGTCCTTCACGTCAGCAAGTCGGTGTTCCACAACCGGACGTTTCTTGGCAACGAGGCGCCGGTCGCCGGTGTTTCAGCAGGTGCGTTCGTGCGCCCGGACGGGGAACTCCTGAGCGCCGGCGCCGTCGAGGCGGACCTCGAGGCGTTGTTCCGCGCCTGGGCCGGGTGCCTGGGGCGGCACGGCATGATCGCGATCGAGGCGCATATCGTGGCGCCGGCGCTGACCACCGAACGGCTGGGCCGGTCGGTCACGACCTCCCTGGAAGCATCCCACGGCTACTCGCACCAGTACCTCCTGGAGATCGGGCCGCATCGCGCCGCGGCGGCGCGCGCGGGGCTGCGCACGGTCGCCGCGCGGGACTTCGGCACGCCGTTCGTCGGCGCGCCGATCATGTCAATCGATCACCTAGGGGTTTAGGCGGTCCGGCCGAGCGGTTCGGGGACGGACAGGAAGGCCTGCAGCAGCGGTTCGAGGCGCGCGGTATCGTACAGGAACCCGCCATGACCGGCGGGGCTGTCGAGGGTTTCGTGGCGGCAGAATGTGCCGTTTGCCGCGAGCGCGTCGGCGATCTCCTGCATGTCCCCGGCCGGATAGCGCCAGTCGTTCGTGTAGCTGACGAGCAGCGTCGGTGCGCGATAGCCGGCGAACGCGTCGGCCAGCGACGCGCGCCCGCGCGCCATGTCGAAATAGTCGATGGCGCGCGTGAGATACATCAGCGCGTTGGAGTCGATTCGGCCCGCGGCGTTGGTCCCGACACCCTCGAGGAAGGCCTCCACCTCGTATTCCGCGGCGAAGCCGTAGTCGGGGCCGTCGCCGGCGACGCGCCGCAGACCGAACTTCTGTGCGAAAACCTCGCGGCTCATCCAGAACAGGGCGCCGAACTTGGCGGCGAGCCCGAGCCCGGCGTCGGGCGCGGGACCGTCGTAGTAGTCGCCGCCGTTCCAGTTCGGGTCGCTCCGGATGGCGTCGCGAAGGACCGACCAGAGGGCGGTGTTGTGGGCCGAGGTGCGCGGGGTGGCGCTGATAATCACCGCGCTGCCGACCCGCGCCGGGTGGCGCGCCATCCATTCAAGGGCCATGAAGCCGCCGAAGCAGCCGCCCGCGACGGCATGAAATCGCTCGATGCCGAGCTCGTCAGCCAGTCGGGCCTGGCTCTCGACGCTGTCGCCGATGGTGACCACCGGAAACGACGACCCGTAGGGCCGGCCGGTTGCCGGGTCGGGCGACGCGGCGGACGTGGAGCCGCCGTAGCTGCCCAGCGCGTTGGGCGAGACGATGAAATACCGGTCCGTGTCGAAAGCCCTGCCCGGACCGATGGCCGCATCCCACCATCCGGGACGTCCGGTCTCCTCCGACGGGCCCGCGGCATGCTGGGTGCCGGTGAGGCCGTGCAGCACCAGGACGGCGTTGTCGCGCGCGGCGTTGAGGGTGCCGTAGGTTTCGTAGGCGACGTCGACCCGCTTCAGCGTCGCGCCGCTGTCGAGCCGCAGCGGCCGATCGAAGCTTGCCGTGTCGCTGGTCCGGTTCACGCCGCTTCCGGTTTCGCGCGCGCCTTGCCCAGCGCCGGCTTGTGCACGAAGCCGCCGGGGAAATCGAGCACGGATGCCAACGGCGTCACCGGCGTGCGAAGCGGCAGCGCGACGATCCGGCCGTCGATCTCCAGAACCAGATGCGCCGCCGCGAGTTCGGCCAGGGCATCCTCGATATCCGCCGGCGTGCCATCCGGTCCGGCGAGGGATTCGATCAGGCGGTGGCGGGGCGGCGCGTCGTAGGCGCCGAGCAGCACGGCGCGGGCCAGCCCGTCGATCCGGTGTTCCGTCTGCTCCGCGACCGGCCGGGTGTCGCGGATGGCGACGCTCGAGCCGTCGTCGGTCATCTCCAGGGTCGGCAGTTCGTGACCCCAGGTCTCCGCCCACGCCGCGATCTGCGTGCGCACGGCGTCGAGGCCGGGGCGCCCGGCCGGGCCGCTCTGCACCATGCCGCGCCCCCGGTCGCCGAGGGTACGGTCCTCGAAGAAGTAGACCTGCTCGAGGAGTTCCTCTTCCGTGCCCGGATAGATGTACGGGTAGAGTTCGGAGGGGCGCAGATCGAGGCCGTGTTGCGCGGCGTCGTTGAAGTAGGGGCTGTAGCGGTCGAAGCGCAGCATCGCCATACCGCCCGGCTGGAAGTGGGAGAGGGCCGGCATGATGGCGGCCATCTCCGTGTACCAGCCGTCGTCCTCGCCCGGGAAACCGCACAGGATCGTCCAGGACACGCGCACCCCATGCTGGCGGCAGCTTCGCAGCAGCCGGATGTTGTTCCAGGCGGTCACGCCCTTGCGCATCAGCTTGAGCACGCGCGTGTCGAGGTTCTCGATGCCGGGCTGGATCCAGCGGACGCCGGCCCTGGCAAGTTTCTCGACCTCGTGGGGTTTCAGGTTGGCCTTGGTTTCGTAGAACACGTCATAGTCGCGACCGGTGATCGCGGGGATGACGGTATCGAGAAAGCCGGCGGCCATGATGTTGTCGACCGCCTCGAAGCGCGCGATGCCGTAGCGCTCTTTCAGGGTCTCGAAGTCCGACACGACCGCATCGGCGGACTTGGCGCGAAACGCCATGCTGCCGCCGTTCAGCCCGCAGAACAGGCAATGCTGACGCTCGCCCCACCAGCAGCCGCGCGCGGTCTCCACCGAGAGCCCCGGCTTGATGAGGTTCCGCGAGACCGTCCGGGACAGGGCGTCGAAATAGTCGTCGTAAAGCGGGAGGGGCACGTCCTCGATATTTTCGGTGATCGCCCGGGGCACGCCGTCGCCGTTATTTGTGTCGGGGTATCCCTGCTCGCGGTGAACGGGCGCAAGAGCGCCTTCGGGCAGGGCGTCGGCCGCGACGTCACGCCCGTGTTCCAGAACGTCTTCGCAGAGCCCGGCGATCAATCCGTCGGCTTCGCCCGACACGATGTAATCGACCCAGGGATAGCGCCGGTGGGTCGCACGGCCCATCACCGTCTCGCAGTTGGCGCCACCCATCATGGTCACGACGTCCGGTGCGCGCTCGCGGATTTTGCGCAGAAGCGCCAGCGACGCGACATGCTGCTGGAAGGTGGATGTCGCGCCGACAATCCGTGGCCTGTCGGCGAGAACCGTTTCGACGGCCCAGTCGAGAAAGCTGTCCGTCAGGTTTCGCAGTGTGTACAGCCGGGCGTGCGCGTCGTCGCCGAGCACCTCGGCCAGGCGTTTGTTTCGCGCCAGCAGCCGGTCGATATACAGCGCGTCGTTCGCCTCGAAATCCGGAAACGCGTTCGGGCGGAATATCCAGTCGCCAAGACAGTCCTCGACGCGCGCGAGGTCGAAGAGCGCATAGTTATCGATCCCGACATAGTCGAGATACATCAGGTTCGCGTAGTGGGAGCGGGTCGCGATTCCGGCGTCCGTAAGGCTCGACTGAAGCTGTCCGAGCGCGATCGAGGGCCGCTCCACCGCGGCCACGGGCATGCAGACGAGCGCGATGTCGGCGCCGTGCGGCACGGTCACGGCCTAGTCACCGAGACCGAAGAGTTTGCCGTCGACCTCGCGGAGATGCTCGTTGGGGTCATACAGGTCCACCGGCAGCGCAAGCTCGGCTGCCGTAAGCTGGCCCGTTGCCTGGAGCAGGCTCGATTCCGCAAGCAGGACCGCGCGCTGCGCGCTAACAATAGAGCGTCGCGCCGTCTCTCGTTCCTCGATTACATCGATCAGGTTGCGTCCCGTGGCATCGCCGCGGCGGTACTGGAAGTCGACGGCCTCGAACGCATCGTCCAGCGCGCTGACATTGTCTCGGGCAAAACCCAGCGCCTGGCGTAGCGCAACCAGGCGCTCCCAGGCGGATTTTACATTGCGCTCCACGGTCACCTGGGCGTTTGTCAGGCTCAGCCGCGCCTTGGAGAGTTCCTGCTTGTTCTCCCGGACAACCGAATGGTTCGCCCCGCCGGCGTAAAGCGGCATGGTGACGGTGACGCCGAAGCTCCAGGTGTCTTCGCGGTCAATCTCGTCATACGGAATCGCGCCGCCGGTATACCGGGCGCTGTCGTGCTGGCGCGAGAAGCTCTGAAACAGGCTTACCTGCGGGAACAGCACACCCTCCGAAGCGCGGACCGCGGCCGCGTTCTCATCGATCGTGTGCTGTGCCGCGAGGATGGTCGGACTCGCCTGCTTGGAGAGGGCAACCGCGTCGCCGAGCGAAGCGGGAAGGTTCGCGAAGGAGGGCCAACGTTCGAGTTGGAGCGGCAGCTCGCCGGTCAGGGCCTCGAAGGTTGCCTCCGCGGCCCGGCGCTCGCCCTGAGACGTGGCGAGGCTGTTCTGGGCGGAAGCGAGCGAGCTGCGGAACAGGGCGAGGTCGCTCACGGTCCGCCGCTGCGCTTCCAGCTCCTCGCGGGTGCGGCTGACCCGGGTCCGATAGTCGGACACCGTGCGGCCGCCGAGGTCCGTGAGGGTGCGGTAGTAAACGACATTGGCATAGGCGGTGACCGTTTCGGACAGCACCGAGATTTCTGTCGAAACGAGGTTGGCCTGTCCGGCCTCGATGGCACTTTCGGCTTCGTCGATTTCGGCAAACGTCTGGCCGCCGCGAAACAGCGGCAGGCTCAGCGTGTATCCGTACTTGCGGTCGAGGGTGTTGCTGCGGACCTTCGTGTCCTGGCTGCCAAGCGCCGCCGTCTCGGTCTCTTCCTGCTTGATGATCGTGCGGCCTTCCTGCGCGTTGAGCGTGATCGAGGGCCTGAACAGGTTGGCCTGGGCCTGCGGCAGCGTCTCGTCCGTCGCCCGTTGCCCTGCCCGCGCGGCTGCCAGCGCCGGGTTGATATCGTAGGCGCGCGCGAGCATCTCCGACAGGCTCTGCACGTCCTGCGCCTGCGCCGGGAACGCGAGTGCGAACACGACGGCGCCCGCCGCTGAAATAGGTTTGAGAACTGGCTTCATACCCTGATACCGATACCGCGCTTTCGAACCACGCTAGCGTGGCGTTGTGGTCTTAACAAGGCGGTCCGTGTCCACCGAAATATGGATGTCTTTTATTGATCAAGGTTTTGCCATGGAACGGTCAATATGGTGAGATGAATAACCCATGTTAATCCATTGGGGCTTCTCATCAGGCTCATCCGAGCCATAAGAATGTCAGCTACACAACAGGGAGAGTGTGATGAGCCAGGCAGACGTCGAACGTTTCGTTTCCGACCTCAAGAGTGACGAAGGTCTTCGCACCGAACTTTCCGGACATGCCTCGGGCATCGGTTCGGTCGTCGAGTTCGCGAAGGACAAGGGTTACGACATCACCGCCGATGAGGCGAAGGCGTACATCCAGGATCAGACCCCGAACGAATTGAGCGACGACCAACTCGACGCCGTTGCCGGCGGCAAGGGCCATCACAGCAGCACGGTGTCGGAGACCCAGGTCGCGACCGTGCAGACTGTCGCCGCCGCGACGACCGAAGCAGTTGCCGCGGAGACCACCGTGAACGTCGGCGCGGAGGTGGAAGTCGCCGCCGTCGCCGTCGTCGTCGCCACCTGAGGCACGATCACAAAATTCCAACCCATCATACGGACTGCGGCATTTTTGCCGCGGTCCTTTTCTTTTGACCCAAGGGAGAAAGCAAATGAGCAAGGCAGAAGTCGAACGGTTCGTTTCGGATCTTAAGGACAACGAGGGACTCCGCGCCGAGCTGAGCGGGCACGCATCCGGGGTCGGTTCGGTTGTGTCGTTTGCCAAGGACAAGGGTTACGACATCTCGGCCGACGAGGCGCGCGACTACATCCAGGGCCAGTCCGAGCGCGATCTCAGCGACGACGAACTCGACGCCGTCGCGGGCGGCAAGGGCCACAGCCATGTCGGTGAGACCGCTGTTGCCGCGGTACAGACCGTCGCGGCGGCGACCACGGAAGCAGTCACCACCGAAACGACGACGGCGACGAGCGCCGAAGTTGCGATCGAAGCCGTTGCCGTGGTCGTGCTGACCTAAAACCGGCCGACCGGACCGGGGGCCGCATGCGGTCTCCCATCGAGGTGAAAATTGCCCATGTGGCGAAGGGTACCGTTGTGCCCATGAGGCGTGAATTTTCTGGAAAATTGGAGAGCGGTATGGGTTAGTCGGAAGTCGAAGTGGTTGCGGTTGCAGCGGTTGTTCTGACCTGACACCACACCGGCCGGTCTGCGGTCACAGACATCGTTGGGAGAGATACCATGAGCAAACAGGAAATCGATCGTTTCGTTGAAGCTCTCAAGTCCGATGCGGACATGCGCAACGCGCTGCGCGAGAACGCCGGCGGCGTCGGGTCGGTCGTCGAGTTCGCGCGCGGGCGCGATTACGACATCACGCCCGATGAAGTCCGCGATTACCTGCAGGAGAAGACCGACAAGGAGTTGAGCGACGAACAGCTCGACGCGGTCGCGGGCGGCAAGGGCCACCATCACCACCATCACGGTCACACGACCAGCACCCATACGGTGCAGACGACCGAGGTTGCCACGACGCAAACCGTCGAGGCGGAGACGACGGTCGACGTCGCCGCGGAAGCGGTGGCTGTCGTGGTCGTGACCTAACGCCGATGCTTTTTGTGTAACGGGAGAAAGCCATGAGCCAATCAGAAGTCGAACGTTTCGTCGCTGATCTCAAGGAAAACGATGCCCTGCGCGAGGAGCTGACGCTGAACGCCTCTGGGGTCGGGTCCGTGGTCGAGTTCGCCAAGGCGAAGGGCTACGACATCACCGCCGACGAGGCGCGCAGCTACATCCAGTCACAGACCGAGCAGGAATTGAGCGACGAAGAGCTCGACGCGGTCGCCGGCGGCAAGGGCGGTGGCGTCGATCCGAACGTGGCGACGAACGTAGCGGTGAGTGCGAATGTCACCGAGCAGGCGGCGGTCGCGGGCGTGACGGCGATCAACACACCGGCCGTCGAGGCGGTCATCGGCACCCAGACGCAAGCTGCCGTGGTCATCAACTGAACACTCATCCGATAAACCGATTGAACAAGGCTGAAGAAATTTCATGATCGATCCCGCAGAAGACTATCGCGCCATCTTTGACGCCTATACGCCGGACGAGCTGCATACGCTCGCCAACATCAAGCGATTCATGGAACGCCTGGTGACCGATCCGGTGTTCCGCGAGAAGCTTTCCGAGAACATGAACAACCTCGAGGAATTCGCGCAGAGCTACGGTATCGATGTGGACCCGAAGCTGATGCTGCCGCTGTTCAGCAGCGAGCATCTGAAGTACCGCCACAAGGACGAGGAGGCCCAGTGGCCGCTGTCCAAGATGTGGTCGGAGTACATCAGGAAGATGATCGCGCACCGCGACCACCTGCGCGACCACGGCGCCACGGAACATGTGAACCCGTCGTTCCATGTCTGGCGCGAGCGTCAGGTTTCGCGCGGGATGAGCGAACTGGGCGCGTCGGGCCCCAACATCACCCATCCGATCGTCGCCTACGAATTGTCCGACGGCTGCTCGGTCGGCTGCTGGTTCTGCGGCATCTCGGCGGAGCGCTTCCAGGGCTACCAGCCCTATACCGAGGAGGTCGCCAAGCTCTGGCGCGGCATGCTGCAGGTGATGGTCGACCGGTTCGGCAACGCGGCCCAGACGGGCTTCTGCTACTGGGCGACCGATCCGATGGACAATCCCGATTACGACAAATTCATCGAGGACCATTATCACGTCACCGGGTTCCTGCCGCAGACGACCAGCGCCGCGCCGCTAAAGGACGTGGCGCTGACGCGCCGGGTGATGGCGTTGTTCGACAAGTACCGTTGCGTGACCAACCGCTTCTCCATCGTGAACCTGAAGACGTTCAACAGGGTGCAGGAGGAATTCACGGCGGACGAGCTGATGGGCGTGGAGCTCGTGTCGCAGAACCACGAGGCGATCATGTCGAAGGCCAACGCCGGCCGGGCCCGCGAGCGCAAGGAAAAGCTGCGCGCGGCGGGCAGGGACGACAAGATTTCCATTGGCGACGACGATCACGCGACCATCGCCTGCGTCAGCGGTTTCCTGATCAATCTGCCGCTGCGCACGGTGCGCATGGTGTCGCCGACACGCGGCGGCGAACGCTGGCCGCTGGGCTATCGCGTCTACGACGAGCGCAAGTTCGAGACCGCCGAAGAGTTCGCGGCGGTCATCGACGAACTGATCGAACGTCACTGCGGCAACGAGTTGAAGCCGACCGATGTTCTGGCATTCCGTCCGGACCTGGAATACACGGCGTTCGACGACGGCTTCGAGGTGCGCAACAACACCAAGATTCACACCTTCCGGGGCCTCGACTATGCGGCCCGGTTGGGCCGGCTGGTCGCAGAGGGCGACCTGACAGTCGGCCAGGTCCAGGCGGAACTGATCGCCGGCGGGGCCGACGTGTTCATGGTCTGCGAGACCCTGCAGGGCCTGTTCAACCAGGGCCTGTTCGACGACGATCCGAAACATGGCGGCATCGGTCCGCGCCCGCGCATGCTCGAGGTCACGACCAACGAGCCGACCATCGAGGACGCGGCGGCGGGTAACGCCTAATCGCAGAAGGAATCGCAGTATGAGCAAGTC
Source organism: Alphaproteobacteria bacterium (assembly GCA_965222215.1). GTDB lineage: Bacteria > Pseudomonadota > Alphaproteobacteria > UBA6615 > UBA6615 > JABJAG01. Next base: position 1,349,969 of record OZ244931.1, read on the forward strand.
GGAAATCGAACGCTTCAACGCCGACGTCAAGGCGAGCGAAGAGATGCAGAAGGAACTGGCCGAAGCCGGTTCCGGCATCGGATCGGTCATCGAGTTCGCCAGAGAACGCGGTTACGAATTTTCCGCCGACGATGTGCGCAACCATGTTGAAGCGAGCACGGGCGAAGCATTGAGCGAGGAGCAACTCGATGCGATTGCAGGTGGCGGGACGGTGCATACCCACACAACCTTGAACACGAACACACATATAAACACGAACACCAATGTGAGCACCACGGCGGAAGCCACCACGGAAGTTGTGGTTTCGCACGTCGCGGTCGCGGCAGGCGGCGCTCCCATAACAATTTTCGTCAGCTAGCCGGCTTCGTCCGGAGCACTCGACCGGACCGCCGTGCAGGCGTAGCCCATATATTCCAGCCAGGGACGCATGCGCCGCGCGGCGAATTTCGCCATGCGGGGCTCCTCCATGGGCACGGTCCAGATAAATCGCGGCAGGTCGGTGTGCGCGCGCTGGCGCTGTACCGCCTCCCACCAGAGCGGGACGATCCGCCCCGCCCCCTGGATTGACGTCAGCACCCAGGAGCAGGTCCAGCGCAGGGTGTCGTCGTCCAGGATGTGGGTCACGATCCAGCCGACGATCCGCTCGCCCTGGTACAGAACGACGCTCGTCTCCGCGTGGCAGTCCGCCTCAAAATCGAACGGGTTGAGCGTATCCGGAAACAATGCCGGATCGGCAATCTTTCGCGCTTTCAGGTCGTCGCGCGCGGCCTCGCTCGCCTCGGCCCAGAGCCCGACCCGGTAGCCCTCGGGCACGCGCGCGCGGGTCAGCCACGGCGTCTGCCCGGCCAGGTCGAGGGTCGTCTTGCAGACAAGCTGGCGCACGGTCGGCTTCGCGTAGCCGCAGCGCGTGAGGAACCGCGCGTAAGACTGGTCGTCGGCATTGAGAGTGAAGATATGAGCGCCCAGGTGGTAGCCGCGTGCGACGAACGTGTCGTGCAGGCTGTTGACCATGTCCGTCCCGACGCCCCGGTTGCGGTAAAGGGCCGCGACATACGCCGAAATCATTTCGTATTCGCCGTGGGGTCCGCCCATGCCGAAGGCCAGGCCCAGGGGTTCGCCGTCCTCGCCCGTGGCGCCGATGTAAACCATCTCGCGGTCGGGCGGTGTCTCGACCTGTACGCGCAGCAGCGGATAGGTGAAAGCCGCGAACGGCCGGGTCGCCTCGCGCGGGATCTCGGAAATGGTGATGCCAGGCTTGCTCACGCCGGGATTCTAGCAGATCGGCGCCGTGCGCCCATCGTCCGTATGCACCCCCGGCGAATCGACACCCGTGAGCTGTTGTGCGATCACTCTTGGCAAGGAAACAGGCAATTCCGGGAGACACGGCATGGCCACGACCACTGCGAACAAACCGACGGATTCCATCGAGGGCACCGGCTATCCGCTGGCGTTCAAGATGAAGCAGGGAACCGGCAGACCCGGCGTGCTGGGTATCGAGCCGTCGCGCGACGTGATTACCGTGGAATCGCGCCAGATGGCCGGCTTCCAGAAGGAAGGCGTCGTCACCGAGGGCACCGACGGATCCGTCTGGCGGATGGCGACCGACGAGGGCAGGCATCTCGGCGGCACGGACCTCGCGCCTTTTCCGCTGGGCTATTTCAATGCCGGCCTGCACGCCGACCTGCTGAACCGGATCCTGGCCATCGCCAAGGCCCGCTCGATCCCGCTCGACGATGTGAAGCTCGATCTCGCCAACGGTTACTACATCGTCGGGTCGTTCATTCGCGGCGACGGCGTGGGCCATGGCGAGCCGGCGCAGATCACCGCGAAGATCGCGTCTTCGGCGTCGGCGGAAGACGTTGGCACGCTGGTGCGCGATGCGGTCAAGGCGTCGCCCGCGCTCGACCTGATGCGGACGGCGCTCGACAACACCTTCGCGATCTATGTGAACGGGCGCCGGCGCGTGGTGCAGACCCTGACGAACTCCGAAGCCCCGGACGCCGCCGACCCCTACAAGACCCACGCCGCGCCGCCGTCGCCGATGGACGGTTCGGACGAGCTTTCGGATATCGTCTGGAAGACCGGGGAGGTCGAGGCGGGCGAGGCCCAGCCGGCGCCGACCGGGACGGACGCCAAGCTGAAGCGGATCGTGCGCACGGTCCCCGGGCACAGCGAACTGCTCGACCCGGCGGGCGTGACCGAGACCGATACCTATCTCGGCATGGACGGAATGAGCCACTTCAAGCTCAAGTCGGACGAACGCACCGATATCGATCAGGCGCCGAGCGGGCTGGCCATTGCGGCCGCCGGCATCGCCTTCTGCTACATGACCCAGATCGGCCGCTACATCCATCACCAGAAATTCGCGATTCGCGGCGTGCGGCTGGTGCAGCACACGCCGTTCTCCACGACAGGCCATCCGGTGGACGGGAGCTGGACCGGCCGGGCGGAGCCCGCCGACACCCACCTGTTCCTGTCGGGCGAGGAAGACGACGAGACCCACGAGCGGCTGATGACCATTGCCGCCAACACCTGCTACCTGCACGCGACCATGGGCGCGGCGCTGGAGCCGGTCGTGGCCGTGGAGCTTAACGGCAAGAAGGTCGGCTAGGTCAGCGCCTGAAGCGCCCTCATGCTGGGCTTCCTTATCCCGAGCTTGTCGAGGGACGAAGTATGAGGGCTCAGTCGGGCACTAGAGCTTCCGGTACATGAGCGCGGTGTGGTCGGCGTTGGGAATCTTCGCGAACGGTCGCGTGCCCTCGAACTCGAAGCCGGCGTAGTGCACTTCGCCGATTGAGGCAAAGCCCACCGCCTCGAAGGTGCGCCGCGAGGCCGCGTTGGTGGCGTCCGACACCGCGGCCGTCATTCCGCGCACGGATGCGTTTTCGAGGCACAGGCGCAGCAGCTCCCGTCCCGTTCCCCGGTTCCGGTGCCCATCGTCGACAGCCAGCATGTGGACGTGCAGGCAGCATTCGAGTTCGTCCTTCGGGCGTGAACCGAAGTCGGCTTCGAGTTCTTCCAGAAGTGCGCCAATGGGGGCGTAGTTCGGTGACGCGGCGACAGCTGCCTCGGACGGCAGCCACGTGAAGGCCGTGGCCAGTGCGGTCCCGATCACGATGCCGTCCCGGGAAGCGAGGACCGACAGTTCCGGTTCGAGCGCGCCGGGCGTGGTAAGCGAAAGCATTTCGACAAGTTCGTCCATGGTCTGCCCGCTGGCGACGGCGAGCGGTTCATGCCGGGAAAACACGTCGGCGATAAGGCGCGCCGCCGGCCCGAAGTTGTCCGGACGCACGAGGTCGTAGCGGATACCGCCGGATTCCAACGGAAACTGCATGTCTGGTTCCCTGTGTCTGTCGGTGAGACAATAACGCCAATCCAGGGGGAGAGACCATGAACGCAAAACCGGATATCGATATCGCGCCGCTTGCGGATCTGATCGCCGCGCGCCGCGCCGGAACGCTGAAAGCAGCGGAGATCGCCGACTGGGCGATCGCCAACCACGAGGCCCGGGGTGAGGCCTTCCACGCCTACAAGACCTGGGACACGGACCTGCTGCGCAAACAGGCGGCCGCGGCCGATGCGGCACAGGCAGCGGAGGTCGATCTCGGCGCGCTTCAGGGTATCCCGGTCTCGATCAAGGACCTGGTGGGTGTGCGCGGCTACCCGACATTCGCCGGCTGCCCGCGCGAACTGCCCGCCGAATGGCGGCGCGAGGGACCCGTCGTCACCGCGATCCGCAAGCAGCTCGGGGTGATCTCGGGCAAGACCCACACGGTGCAGTTCGCCTTCGGCGGGCTCGGTGTGAACCCCCACTGGGGCGCGCCGCGCAACCCGTGGGGCGACGGCGAGCACCGCTCGCCCGGCGGGTCCAGCTCCGGCGCCGGGGTGAGCCTGCACGAGGGCTCGGCCCTGCTGGCCATCGGGACAGATACCGCCGGTTCGGTGCGCATGCCCGCGGCGATGACCGGCAACACCGGGATGCGCCCCGCGTGGGGCCGCTGGTCGACCGATGGGATCACGCCGCTCGCCACGCCCCTCGACACACCGGGGCCGCTGGCCCGCACGGTTGCCGACATGGCGATCGGCTTCGCGGCCATCGACCCGCTGATCGCCGAAGACCCGGTGGCGTGGCTCGAACGCCAGTCACTGGCCTCGCTGCAGGATTTCAATGTCGGCGTCCTCGACTGGTGTTTCGAGGACTGTGAGCCGGGCATTACCGAGACGGTGCAGGCTGCGCTGGAGGAACTGGGGAAGGCGGGGCTGCGCCTGTCGTCGGCCGAATTGCCCCACATGGACGACGTGACGGAAATCTTCTCCCGCGGCGGGCTGCACGTCGGCGAGATGGTCCAGTTCATGTCCGACGAGATGGCCGACTACCGTAAGGATTTGGATCCGAACGTCGCGATACGCCTGGAATCGGCCGAGACCTACCCGGCGGCGGAACACCGGCGGCGGCTCAAGGCCCTCGACCGCATGGGCAAGGCCGCCAACGCATCCTTCGGCGCGTTCCACGCGATGGTCGGCCCGACGGCGCCCGCCACGCCGCCGCTGATGTCGGAAATCGAGGACGATCCAGAACACCACCTGGCGGTGAACCTGCTGATGTGCCGAAACACCAATATCCCGAGCCTGCTGCACCTGTGCGGGGTGACGCTGCCCGTCGGGCTCGACGCAGCGGGCATGCCGGTGGGCCTGCAGATCTGCGCGCCGGCCGGCCAGGAGGAAACCGCGATCGCCCTCGCACTGGCGTGCGAGCGCGCGCTGGGCACCGCGCGTGACAGGCTCGGCGTTCCGCCGATGTGCCGTTAGACCGCTACTCCGCCGCTTCGCGCGCGGCCTCGCTGCCGTCGAGTGTGTGCAGCACGAAGTCGTGCTCGCAGGGCGGGCCGTCGGCGACGAGCATGGTGCGTTCGTTCAGGTCGAAGATGAACGCGGCGTTGGTCATGGTGCGCTTGGCCTCGGGCTGGCGTTCGTCCGGGTGGCGGCAGATCGCGTTCGGGTGCCCGAAATGGTCGGCCAGCGCGACCTGCATCACGGCGGCATCCAGCTTTCCGATGTGCTTGCGCAGCAGCCGGTCGAGCCGGTTGGCGCGGTAGAGCGTGCTCGTGGAGATACGCTCCATCTGCGAGGGGCCGTGGCGCGGGTCGATGAAGTGGTTCGAGTGGGTCACAAGGCCGTCGGTCGGGAAGATGTAGGACAGCGCGTCGGGGCTGGTCTCGATGTCGATGACCTCGCCGTCGGCATGGCCGACCACGAAGTTGGCGGAGCAGACGCGCTTCGTGGCCGTGATCGGCAGCAGCGCCATGTCGTAGGTCTCGGCGTCGAGCACCTCGCGACAGCGCATGTGGAAAGGCTTTTCGTACGGGTTGCGCCCGTCATGGTCCGAAACGAGGCCGTTCTCGACCAGCCCGATACCGTGTTCGTTGACGCCCATCTTGGCGCCGACGATCCCGGCTTCGGTGTAGCAGAGCATGTTCGCGCCGTTGTCGCGGGTGATCCGCAGGATGACGCAACGTCCGTGGACGCCGGCGAGCCAGTCCCAGTTCTGGCCCAGGATCGTGCGCCCGTTGGCGCTGGCTTCCGGCAGCACCCCGAAGGTCGAGCAGCCGTCCGCCTCGACCGACAGGCCGGACTTGTCGTTCGCCCGGGCCTCGTCGCCGAACAGCCCGAAGGTGATCTCGTAGCGCGCGTTCAGCATCGCGATGTCGCCAAGGGGCAGTTCCGCGCCGTCGGAAATGCCGCGCATCTCCTCGGCATAGTCGGCGTTCTGCTCGCGCATGACATCGACCCATTTCACGCCTTCGGCGCGGGCCGCCTCGGCGCTCAGGCCGCCAGCCTGGAACCGGGCCAGGTAGGTGTCGATGTTCTCGGCGATCTGCGTCGACAGTTCGCGACCGTGGACGAGGCCACGCTCGTAGGGGTCGCTGCCGAGATTGAGGACGGGAAGGGCGGTCATGGGACGGCTCCGTGATTGGGTTGAGCCCACTATAGCAAATGCCGCAATTTCTTCGTCACCCCGGCGAAGGCCGGGGTCCATAATCACCGAGCCGGACAAGGCGAACGCTTGTGTTTATGGATTCCGGCCTTCGCCGGAATGACGATTGGTGGTGTGCTCACGTCACGGGCGCCATATCCACCCAGGTCTTCTCGTCCGACGCGCGGGCGCAGGCTTCGGCGAGCTGCACGTCGCGGATACCGGCCGCCAGCGTGTGGGCGAACGGCGCGTCGGCCACGACGTGGGGGATGAAGCCCTCCCAGCCGAAGCGGTAGGGGTTCTTGTAGTCGAGGCCGTCCCCGACCTCCGTCCACTGGGCGTCGTAGTCGGCGGAGAAATCCATCGTCTCCGGCCCGGCGCCCATGTTGAACCCCTCGATGCGCGGTGTGTCGGCCGCGCTCTGAGCCCAGCAGCGGCGCAGGCCGGCGATGGCGGAGCCGCCGGTGCCGTCGATCCGGAAGGTGACCAGATCGTCGCCGCGCACGCGCGTCGCCCACGAGCTGACGATGCTGCCCCGGGCGCCGCTGTCCATCTGCAGCATCGTGACGGTGGCGTCCTCGACGTCGACGTCGTACCGGTTGCCGTCCTCGTCGATGCGTTCGGGCTGGGCCGTCCAGGCGGCGCAGGCGACGTCCGTGATTGGACCGAGGATACCCTCGATCACGTAACGCCAGTGAGGGTGCATGTCCGACAGCAGCCCGCCGCCGCCCTTTTTCTGGTAGTTCCAGCTCGGGCGCTGGGATTCGGCCTCGATCCCGTCGAAGACCCACCAGCCGAACTTCAGCTCGAAATTCACCACACGGCCGAAGAAGCCATCGTCCATCAGCTTCGACAGCTTGCGGAAGCCGGGCAGGAAGAGCTTGTCCTCGACCGCGCCGTGCTTGAGCCCTTTGGCGTCGGCCTTGCGCAGGAGCGCGAGACCGTCCTCCACGCTCGGGGCGACCGGCTTTTCGGTATAGATGTGCTTGCCGGCGTCGACCCCCCTGTGCAGCAGGTCGAGGCGCAGGTGGGTCGCGGCGGCGTCGAAGAACACCGGGAAGTCCGTATCGGCGAGCGCGGCGTCGAGATCGGTGGTCCAGTCCGCGATCCCGAACTCACCCGCGACCTCGGCGAGTCGTTCTTCGTTGCGCCCCGCAAGCAGCAAACGCGGGACCACCTTGTCGCCGCCGACCTCGAGGCCGCCTTCCGCGATGATGGGCGCGAGCGAGCCGCGGATATGTTGGGTGCGGCAGATTCGGCCTGTCGCCCCGTTCATGATGATTCCGAGCGTTTTGGTCGCCATGACTCCCCCTTTGTTTCCCGACTTACTACACTCTCGATACCGGATGCGCTAACCAGTGCATATGCGTTTTTGAGGGGGAAGCCATGCCGCGCCATATCGTCTGCCTGACATTCGACTTTGACACCGAGGCCGGGTTCGTCGCCCGGGGCCTGACCACACCGACGATGCTGTCGCGTGGTGAGTTCGGCCTGACGGGCGCCCGCCGCATCCTCGATCTGGCGAAGTCGCGCGACCTGCCGATGACCTGGTTCGTGCCGGGCTTCACCATCGACAGTCACAAGGCCGACTGCGAGCGGGTCGTCGAGGCCGGGCACGAGATCGCCCACCACAGCTGGGCCCATGTGCCGCCCGCCGAGCAGAGCCGCGACGAGGAGGCCGAGGACATGGCGCGCGCCAACGAGGCCATCGCCGCGCTCACCGGCCGGAAGGCGCGCGGCTACCGCTCCCCGTCCTGGGACCTCAGCGAGAACACGCTCGACCTGCTGGAGGCCGAGGGCTTCGACTATGACAGCAGCCTGATGGCCGGCGACTACATCCCCATGAAGACGCGCCGCGCCGACGAGGTCGAGCTCGGCAAGCCGATCCGCTATGGCCCGGACCGTGAGATCATCGAGATGCCGATCAGCTGGACCCTCGACGACCACCCGCACTTCGAATACCTGCGCGCGCCGGGCTTCCTGATGCCGGGCTTGCGCCCCGCGCGCGAGGTGATGGAGAGCTGGTACGACGAGTGGTGCTACATGCGCCAGACCGAGGAGTGGGGCATCGTCACCTACACGATGCATCCCTATGTGATCGGGCGCGGTTTCCGGATGTTCGCGTTCGAGAAGTTCGTCGACAAGCTGATCGCCGACGGCGCGGAGTTCCTCACCATGGAAGATGCCGCGAAGGTGGCGCGTGAGAAACTGTTCTAGCGCCCCTCCAGCGTCGTGCGCAGGCGCAGGTGGCGGCGTACGCGGCGGGAGGTCATGTCGATGGCGATGTTGAGCAGCGCGGTGATCGCGATCAGCAGTAGAGCGCGGTCGAAGCGCAGTTCGGAAAAGGCGCTGTCCACGTAAAAGCCCAGCGTCGCGATGCCGAGAATGCCGAGGATCGCGGTCTCGCGCATGATCACCTCCCAGCGGTAGAACAGCAGCGCCAGCAGCCCGTTGTAGACCCGGGGCAGCAGTTCGTAGGCGTAGCGCGCGATGCCGCGCGGAGCGTCGGGGCGCAGCGTGACGGTTTCTGTGTAGCGGCCGACCAGGTGTCCGATGATGCCGCCGTTGTGCAGCGCCAGCGCGACGATGGCCGGCAGCATCGACGGCCCCCAGAGCTGCAGCAGCACGAAGGCGAGGATGTATTCCGGCGTCGAGCGAATCACCACCAGCGCGACATGGCCCGCCGTGCGCCCGGCGCGGCCGAACATCAGTGGCGAGATCAGCGGAAAAAACAGCGCGGACAGCACCCCGGTTGCGACAAGTGCGATCATGGTGAGCTGTACCGTCGCGACCGTTCCCGGCAACGCCTGCAGGAGCAACAGATGTTCCAACCATTCCAATAAACCGGGGAGCCCGTCGCCGTTGCGCAGCGGAAACGGCACGATATCGACGGTGAAGAACCGCGTGATGTTCGCGCCCGAGATCGCTACAGACCAGGGCAGGATCGCAACGGCGCCGATGAGATAGACCGGCAAAAGATGACGCCGTGCCCAGATCCGCTGGGTCGCGATGATCGCGTAGAATATGTAGAGCAGCGCCGCGGCCTCGGCGTAGTTGCCCTGGCGAAACGCGGTTTCCAGGTGGAAGCCGAGAGTCGGCAATCCGACGAACCCCAGCACGGCGCTGGAGCGCAGCCCGCATTCGAGGCGGTAGAGGGCGTAGGTCTTGTAGTGGGCCCAGACATCCGGCAGGCGCACGAACAGCAGGATCGAGAGACGGCTCGCGCCGGCGGGGGCTGCCTGCAGGGCGCGGTCGTCGGCTTCCTCCAGGATTTCCGCGAACACCTTCGCGACAATCCCGGCGTAAGGGATCGCGATCGCGAGAATGCCGGTCAGCGGCGACAGGCCGAAAATCTGCAGGAAGATCAGCGCCCAGAAAAGCTCATGCACCGCGCGGATCACGGCGCAGAATCCGCGGACCAGCGGGTTATCGAACACCAGTGCCAGCGCGAACCCGAGCACGACCGACAGCGACACCCCCAGCAGCGCAAAGGCCAGTGTCATGACAATGGCGTCGAGCAGGTGCTCTGTCGCGGTGAAGTCCGGGGTCGCCAGCCCCAGGGTGAGACGGCCGAACTCGGCCCACGGATCGACCGTTGTGATGTCGATGTCGGCGAAGACCAGACAGATGGCGGCGATGGCCGTGAACCATCCCAGCGACCGCGCCAGCGGGGACCGGCGATAGAGGCCGGCGGCCGTGTCGGTCATGGGTTGTAGAGCGGGTCGAGGTCGGCCGGGGAGAGGTCGGCGGCCGGCCGGTCGAGCACGACCCGCCCGCCGCGCAGGCCGATCACCCGGTCGGCAAAGCCGAGCGCGAGAACACGGTCATGGAGTGCCACGACCACGGTCTCTTTCCGGTCGGCCACGAGGTCGAGGATTTCGCGTGCCTGAAGGTCGTCTACAGCCGATACAGGCTCATCGCCCAGGAACAGTCCGGCATCTGCATAGAGCGCGCGTCCGACGGCAATGCGCTGACGCTGGCCGCCCGACAACCGGCCCACCGGAGTGAACAGCTTGTCGGCGAGGCGCAATGTGTCGAGGACCTGGCGTATGGCTTCGGTCTCGTGCCGGGCGGGCCAGACGAGGTTGCGCAGGTTCGTCAGCGCACCATGCCTGTCAAGACGGCCCATGTAGACGTTGTGGAACGCCGTGAGCGCCTGCACCAGCCCCAGGTCCTGGGGAACCAGGGCCACGGGTACCGTACTGCGCTCGCGCAGCAGCCGGAGCAGGGTTGTCTTGCCCGCACCGCTCTCGCCGACGATGGCGATGCGCTCACCCGCGCGGATCGTCAGGTTGAGATCCTGCAGGATGGGCGCACCGCCGTAGCCGGCAAGCTCCCCGTCGAGGGAGACGATGTCCATGGTCGTGTCCGTCAGTCGAGGATGCCGATGGTCTTACCCGTGTCCTCGATCGGCGCGTAGTCGGCGTTGCTGGCGGGGATGAAGCCGGAACGCGGGAAGCTCGCCAGCAGGTCCGGATCATCCATCGAGAGCAGGGCGGCTTTCACCTTGTCGATGAACTCCGGTCCGAATCTGCTGTCTACGTCGCCGCGGATCGACCACTGGTAGTCAGGATAGCCGGGGGTCCGCCAGACGATGCGCACCTTCTGCGGATCGATCCGGCCTTCCTTCAGTTCATTGGCCCAGACCTTGTAGTTCACCGCGCCGACCTCGAACGCGCCGGATTGTACCAGCGCGATGGTGCGCGAATGGTCGCCGCTGAACCCGACCCGCGAGAACACTTCCCCGGGGGGCTTTCCGAACTGGTTGCGGATGTGGAACTCCGGCATCAGCCGGCCGGACGTCGAGCCCTTGGAACCGAAGGTGAAGGTCTTGCCTGCGATCTCTTTCGGGAATTCGCTGGATTCCGTCAGGCCGGTGCTTTCGTGGGCGATGAAATAGGTGATGAAGTCCGGATCTTCCGCCCCCTGGGCAATGGCCTGGGAGCCGTCGACCAACCGGCGCGCCTGGACGCCCGACAAACCGCCGAACCAGGCGAGTTGCACCTGGTCGTTGCGGAAGGCCGTCACGGCGGCGGCATAGGATTTGACCGGAACGTATTCGACCTTCACGCCGAGTTCTTCGGAGAGATAGGCCGCAACCTTCTCGAAGCGCGACCGCAGCCGGGCCTCGTCCTGGTCAGGGATGGCGGTAAACACGAAGGTGTCTTCCGCTGCTTTTGTTTGGGGGACATGGAAAATGGCCGTCGCAAGGATCGCGGCGGCCAGCCAAATGCCCATCGCACGGATTTGCATCTCTTACTCACTTTCTCACACGGAGTTATGGTAGGCGGAGCGTAGAACGTTCGTGCTCCGATGACATGTGAGAATGCGTAACAACATCAGGGCCACAGTTTCACGCCAGGTCGACTTGCCTTTTCCGGCTGTCGACCAGATAGCTGTGGCGTCCGGTATCCTTTTTCCGATGATTTGCGTTTGGCGCGGCTGATTGCACAATGTTACGCAACTAACGGATGAACGAGACTCGATTACACCACTGTCGACTGGTCGTCGGCCCCAATGCGGAACTTTGATGTCTGGTCTGCTCGCGGCGCTAAAGTTCGGAACGGGCCGGATTGTTTCCGGCTACCGGCTGCAGCTTGTTCTGTTTACGGCGCTGGTCTTCATTTCGGCTGTTCCGGTTCTGATCCTGGCGTCATGGGTGCAGTCCGATGCGCTGGAAAAGGAAGTCCGTTCGGTCACGGACAAGCACCTGTTGCTCGCCCAGAATCTTAGTGGAGTTCTCGACCGCTATGTCACCGATGTCCGCGAGGCGTTCCGCGTGGCGGCCGACAACGCCTATGAGATCGAGCAGCTCGAAGGGTTCGACAACCTCCTTCGAACGCTGAATTTCCGCTACGTCGCAAAGCTGGACTCACGCGATTCATTGATCGGCTACGTGATGCCGCCGCTCGACGGAAACATTGGCATGGAGCTTTCGCCGGCGGCCCGGCAGGCCTTGCGTGGACTGGCGGCACGCGATCGCGGCAGTGTTGTGATTTCCGACCTCGTTCGGGTCGACGACGAGCCGCTGTTTTTCGTGGTGAGCCTGATTTCAGAAGACAGATTGGTCGTCGGTGCATTGGAGACATCTTTTCTGAAGATTGTTCAGCGCGCGATCGTATTCGGCGATCGCGGGCACTCGATGATTGTCGACCGCACGGGCCATGTCGTGGCGCATCCCAACGAGAACTGGGAATCGACGTCGAAAGACGCGTCCGGCCTGTCGGTCGTCCAGAAGATGATGGCCGGGGATACCGGTGTTGCCACCTTTTACTCGCCGCCGATGGAAGCTGACATGATCGCAGGCTACACGTCGGTTCCCACGGTCGGATGGGGCGTCATGGTGCCCCAACCGTTCGAGGAGCTGGAGGAGCGCGCTAACGACGTCCGCAACATCGCCATCATTCTTACGGTCGTCGGTATCCTCGTGGCGGCGGCCCTCGGGTGGTTGCTGGCACGCTATATCGCGCGCCCCGTCGTTGCCGTATCCAGCGCCGCGGGGGAAATCGCGGCGGGTGGCATGCACCGGCGCGTCGAGGGTCTCCCGGCCTACAGCCCGCGTGAACTGAGAACTCTCGCCGATAGCTTCAACAGCATGATTACCGAGCTGGAACAGCGTGAAACCAGCCTGCGTGCCGCCAAGGAGGAAGCCGAAGCGGCGAACCAGTCCAAGTCGGAGTTTCTGGCCAACATCAGCCACGAGTTGCGCACGCCGTTGAATGCTGTGATCGGGTTCTCCGATCTGATGCGCAACGAGATTCATGGCCCGCTCGGCGCGAAACAGTATGCCGGGTATCTCAACGATATCCATGGTTCCGGCAGCCACCTTCTCGACATCATCAACGACGTTCTCGATATGTCGAAAGTCGAAGCCGGACGCATGGATCTGTTCGAGGATACGTTCGACCTGCGCAGCGAGCTGGAAAGTTGTGTCCGGATGATGTCGGAGCGCGCCAAGGTCGGCGGGGTCGAGGTCATGTGCCGTGTTCCCGGCGATCTGCCGGCCCTCTACGCCGACAATCGCGTCGTCCGGCAGATCGTTCTGAACCTCCTGTCGAACGCCATCAAGTTCACCGGGAAGGGTGGGGAGGTCATCCTGTCGGCCGACATCGATCCCGGCGGGCATTGCGTCATCCAGGTCTCCGACAGTGGAATCGGGATCGCGCCGGAGTATCTCGATACGATCATGCAGCCCTTCGTTCAGGTGGAATCGGGCATGAACAGAAAGTACGAAGGCGCCGGCCTCGGCCTGTCACTGGTCAAATCGATGGCGGAGCTGCATGGGGCCAGCGTGCAGATGGACAGTGCGCCGGGCGTGGGCACGACCGTATCCGTGCGGTTCCCCGCGGAGCGGATCAGGGTTTGAGAATCAGTTTTCCCATAATCTGACGAGAATCCATCAGCTCATGGGCGCGCCGGGCTTCAGCGAGCGGCAACCGGTCGAAGATCGGCGGATCGAGACGGCTGTCCGCGAAGCGTTCAATCACCGATGCGAAAATACGTTCCTTCGCGGCCGGGTCGTCGTCGAAACAGTGCAGCGAGAAGCACTGGACCCCGAGGCTGCGTCCGCGACGTTCGCGCAGCCCTGTGTACAGGTCTTCGTCGGGCGGGCCGGCCAGTGCGTTATAGAGGATGATCTGGCCGAGCGGCGTCAGCATGTCCAGGCACTCGACGAGGGCCGGACCGCCGAGATGGTCGAAGCTGGCGTCGACGCCTTTGCCGCCGGTCAGGGCGAGTACTTTCTGCGCCACATTCTCCCGGCTATAGTTCACCGTGCCGATGGTGCCGAACCGGGTCGTGAACTCGCACTTTTCGTCCGAACTTGTACCGGCGATGGTCGCGATCCCCTCACTGCGGCACAGATCGAGCAGGGCGGTGCCCGTGCCTCCCGCCGCCCCGTTGATATAGACCGTGCGCAATCGATCGCGATGGGCGACATCGAACATGACGGCCCAGGCGACGAGATAATTCGGAATGGTCGTCGCGGCCTCGAGGTCGACCGATTCCGGCAACGGCGTGACGAGGGACGTGTCCACAGCGTTGTACTCTGCATATCGGCCACCGCCGGTCCCGAAGACCATCACGGGCTGGCCGACTGTGAACCCTTCAACACCTGGCCCGACGGCCTCGATGTGGCCGGTCATCTCGTTGCCGAGGATCGAGGGCAGGGCGGGCTTCCATTTGTAGACGCCGGTGCGCAGCAACACGTCGGGATATCCGACGCCCAGGGAGTGGGCTTTCACCAGCACCTGCCCCTTTCCGGGTTCCGGCGTCGGGATATCGACGACCTCGATCACTTCCGGGCCGCCGTAGCTCTGAATCTGGATGGCTTTCATGGTTATCTCCCGGCGCCGTCAGCGCAGTATCAGAATAAGGATGCCGCCCACGACGAGCAGAATACCGATCAGCTCCATGCGGGCGATCTTCTCCCGAAAGATCAGGACAGATGCGGCGATGGTGAACACGAGCTCGATCTGTCCCAGCGCGCGCACGAGCGCGGCGTTCTGGATCGTCATGGCGGTGAACCAGCCGATGGAGGCCACCGCGCCGCTCGCCCCGACCCACATCGCAACCTTCCAGGCCCGCAACACATCCAGCAGTTCGCCGAAATTCCGGATCGCCATGTAGGTGCCCATCACGATGGTCTGAAACACAAGCATGACCGCGAGCGTGAACCCGGCCTGGACAAGGAACCCGTCCCCGCCCAGAGCCAGTGAGCCGCCGCGGACCGAGATGGCGGCGACCCCGAAGAACGCGCCGGACGCGAGGCCGATCAGCGCGGCACGGTTGGTCCAGCTTCTGGCGATGCTGCCAAGTCCGGCCGGGCCACGCGCGGCCGAGATCGCGATGACGCCCGCGAGGCTGACGAGGATGCCCAGCGTCGCCTGAAGCGAGATCGTTTCGCCGAGAAAGATCAGGGCGAAGATCGCAGCCTGCACGGTCTCTGTCTTCGAATAGGTCGTACCGACGGCAAAGTTGCGCGCATCGAACAGGGTGACGAGCAGCGCGGTCGCCGCGATCTGCGCGAGGCCGCCGATCACGACGAAGGTGATGAACCGGGTGTTGGGTTCGGGCACCTCGAAATCGAAGCCGAACACGAGGATTGCGAGATAGGCGATCGCGACCGGAAACCCGTAGCCGAAGCGCACGAAGGTGGCCCCGGTCGTGCCGAGCCGGCCTTTCAGGTGCTTCTGCAGCGCCGAGCGCACGTTCTGCAGGAACGCGGCGGCGATGGTGAGGGGAATCCAGAGAAACGTCATGGCGGTTGCTTATGCCTCGCGCGTGACTGGAATTGAAGCCCGCAAGCGCCTATACCCTCGCGTCGCGACATACACGGCGAGGTTGCAGTGAGCGAAGATGCCAGAAAGCGCTACCGGTTTTTAACCGGCCCGGACGATGCCGCCTTTTGCCAGCGGGTAAGCGACGCGCTGGACGAGGGCTATGTCCTATACGGCAACCCGGTGATGGTGGTCGAAAACGGCGAACGGATCGTGGGTCAGGCGATCTGTCTTCCAAATTCCCAGTCCGGCCGCGGATTTTCGTAGGCGCAGGAGTAAGACGATGAGCAATTCTGAGAAGCCGTTCCGGCCCCAGACAGACCTTGTGCGCGCGGGTTTATCACGCTCTGCGTTCCGGGAGACGAACGAGGCGCTGTACCTGAATTCCGGGTTCGTGTTCGACAACGCCGCCCAGGCCGAAGACGCTTTCAAGGGCGAGAACGACGCCTATATCTACAGCCGGTACGGCAACCCGACGGTCTCCGTTTTTGAGGAGCGGCTGGCGACGCTGGAGGGTGCGGATGTGTGCCGCGCGACGGCGACAGGTATGGCGGCCGTGTTCTCCTCGATGGCCTGCTTCCTGCGCCAGGGGGACCGGGTCGTGGCTTCGCGCGCGCTGTTCGGCTCATGCCACTTCATCGTCGACCAGATCCTGCCGCGCTGGGGCATCGAGACCGAATTCGTCGACGGCACCAGCCTCGACGAATGGGAGGCGGCGCTGGCGAAACCGGCGAACGCTGTGTTCCTCGAAAGCCCGTCGAACCCGATGCTCGATCTCGTCGATATTGCGGCCGTCTCGCAGATGTCGAAGGCCGCCGGCGCGCGGATGATCGTCGACAACGTCTTCGCGACGCCTCTTTACCAGAAGCCTCTGGAACTCGGCGCGGACATCGTCACCTACTCCGCGACCAAGCATATCGACGGTCACGGCCGCTGCCTCGGCGGCGCGGTGCTGGCGGACAGCGACTTCATGAACGAGCACTTCATCCCGTTCTATCGCAACACCGGCCCGTCCCTGAGCCCGTTCAACGCATGGGTGATGGCGAAGTCACTGGAGACCCTGTCATTGCGCGTCGCGCACCAGTCCGAGGCGTCGCTGAAGATCGCCGCGCATCTGGAAGCGCACCCGAAGGTCACGCTGGTACGTCACCCGGGTCTCGAGAGCTTCCCGCAGCGCGAACTATCCGACCGGCAGATGTCGGGCTACGGCACGCTGGTGACCATCGATGTCGGCGCGAGCAAGGCCAACGCTTTCCATGTGCTCGACAGTCTCAAGCTGGTCGATATCTCGAACAACCTCGGCGACGCCAAGTCGCTTGCCTGCCACCCGGCGACGACGACCCACTCACGGCTTACGCCGGAGGATCGGGCGGGCCTCGAGATCACCGACGGGGTGATCCGGTTCTCGATCGGGCTGGAAGACCCGCAGGACCTGATCGAGGACCTCGACCAGGCACTCGCGGGGATCTAGAGCAGGGTCTTTACTCTGTTTCAGCCGGGATGTCTTTCCCGCCTCATTGCGAGGAGCAGCGCGACGACGCAATCCAGAGCGGGCGCGTCGGCTCTGGATTGCTTCGCTGCGCTCGCAATGACGGCTCTCTTTGGCTGAATCCGTAAGCAACCTTGCTCCGGCGTTTACTCGCTGCGCGGCGTGTGGGCACCGTGGGCGGCGTGGCTGATGGCGCGCGCGCCCTTGCGGCTGCGCACCACGTCGAGGTCCACCACCGGGTCGGATGAGAACGGCCGATCGCCCTTGATCGTGATCCGCTCCAGTTTGCGCCGTTGCGGGTAGTAGTCGTGGATCGCGTAGTGCTGCACGGAGCGGTTGTCCCAGAACACGAGCGTGTTCGGCGCCCAGTGATGCCGGTACTGGTATTCGGGGATCTCGGCCTGGTGGAACAGCAGTTCCAGCAGCGCGCGGCTTTCGGCCTCGTCCATCCCCTTGATGCCGAGCGTGAACTGCGGGTTCACGAATAGCACCTTGCGGCCCGAGACGGGATGCGTGCGCACGACCGGGTGCGTGACCGGGGGATAGCGGTCCTCGAAGTCGCGAAGTTTCCGGATGGCGTCCGCGTCCTCGCCGAAGAGCTGTCGGAACGGCTTAAAATCGTGGATGGCTTCGAGGCCGGACACGAACTGCTGCATCCGGTCGCTCAACCCGTCATAGGCCGCGGACATGCTGGCGAACATCGTGTCGCCGCCCCATTCCGGCACGATCAGCGCGCGCAGCATCGTGCCGAGCGGCGGCTCCGACCGGAAGGTCTCGTCGGAGTGCCAGACGTCGGTGCCCCAGGGCGGGGTCTCGGCATCGTTGTCGAAGACGATCAGCTCCGGTGCGTCCTCTGAACTCGGCGCGAACGGGTGAACGGTCAGGTCACCGAACCGTCGGCCGAATGTCTTCTGCTGTTCCGAGGTGATGTCCTGGTCGCGGAACACAATGACTTCGTGCTCCACGAAGGCTTTCTCGATCGCCGCGAATGTCGCGTCGTCGAGCGGCTGGGAGAGATCGACCCCTGAAATCTCCGCGCCGCACGCCGCGGCGACCTTACGCACCTGGATGGGGTTGTCGGTTGTCTGTTCCTGCTGGATGGCGGCTTCGCTCATCATGTCCTCCATATTTGAAAGAAGATTAGCAGAGGAAGCGCCCGCTGCGAAAAGTGTAGAATGTCTGCGGAAATTTGTTTCGGGAGAGAGAAAGCATGTCCGACACGCACAACGTGACCCGCCGGGTCGTTACAGCCGTTGACGAGAACGGCAAGTCCTACATCGCGGAGGACGGGCCGACGCCGGCCGTCCGTACCGTGGAGGCGCGGCCCGGCTATGTCGTGAACAACATCTGGATCACCGGCGCCGCGCCGTCGCCAGTCGACGCGCCTGACGGGATCGAGGCCCACGAAGGCGTCAGCCCGCCCGAAGGCGGGACGGTCCTGCGGGTGATCGAGTATCCGCCCGATCCCGAGGATCCTGAGGAAATGGCACGCCAGTTCGAGGGCATGTTCGGCAAGTTGTTCGAGGACGCCGGTCGCCCCGACGACGGCAAGCATCCGGGCATGCATGTCACGGAAACCGTCGACTACGCCATTGTGATCGAGGGCGAACTCACGGCCATCATGGACGAGGGCGAGACGGTCCTGCGCAAGGGCGACGTCCTGATACAGCGTGGGACCAATCACGCCTGGACCAACCGGTCCGGCAAGCCGGCGAAGGTGGCGTTCGTCCTGATCGCGGGACGCTTCGACTAGCGGCTACGTTCCCGGCACGTGCTCCGTGCTCGTCGTCACTTCGAGCAGCGCGTGGCGGCGTTCGTTGCGCACGACGTCGAGGGCACGCTCCAGTGCGCCAGGCAGGTCCTTGCCGTCCTCGACCCGTTCGGCCCAGCCGCGGCTCGCCTTCGCTATCATGGTGTAGTCCGGGTTCGGCGCGAGCGAGGTGATCGGCATCCGGTTCATCTTGCTGGCAGCGCCGTCGGGATACATCGACAGTGCGGAGCGGCGCACGGCGTTCCATATTCCGTTGTTCAACACCACGATAAGCAGCGGCAGTTCGAGCGCTTCCGCGACCTGGTGGCAGGCGACGGGGTTCGCGAAGGTGTAGGAGCCGTCGCCGACGCACGCGATTGTCAGCCGGTCGCGGTCGGCCAGTTGTGCCCCGAGCGCGGCGGGTACACCCCACCCCAACCCGCCCGAGTAAGGCGCGCTGAAACTACGATTGGCGCCGCCGAGATGCATGAACGACGCCGACGCGCCGAGCTCGTTGAAAATTCGCGTTTGGTCGTCGAACACGTCGGACAGGCATTTGGACACCCAGGCGCCCGACATCGGTGCGCCTTTGCCTTCTTCGGCCGCGGCGCGCGCGGCGTCGCGCCGGGCCGCGCCGTCCGCCGCCGCCTGTTCGCGGCGCGCCTCGGCGGACGGGGACGGTTTGCCGAGCGCGGTGTCGAGCGCCGTCAGCGCGTCGGCGGGGTCGGCGGTGATGGCCATGTCGCTCGGGAAACTGCGCACCGGCATGCGCTGGAAATAGGGATCGGGGCCGATGTGGATCACCTTGGCGCCATCCGCCGGTCCCATGCTGCGGGGCATCCACGGCACGGACGAATCTAGCGTGATGACAAGGTCCGCGTCCGCAAGGCAGGCCGCGACATCGTTGCCGGCGTGCATGGGGTGGTCGCTCGCCAGCTGGTTGCGGACCGGCCAGAATTCACAGACGCGGACCCCGTGGTTCTCGGCGAACCCGGCAAGCGCTTTGGCCAGCCGGCCTTCCGTATCGCCCCGCTGGACGACGATGAGAGGACGGCTGGACTCGGCAATCATTTCCGCGGCGCGCTCGATGTCGCCTGCGCTCGGCTGGGCGAGGCTCGGGCGTGGCAGGGCCTGCCGGTCGAGCCCGCCGTTGTCCGTCCAGTCTTCGGACAGCGGTTCGCGGGGGAGGGCAAGAAACACCGGGCCGCGCGGTGCCGTGTTGGCGATGGTGTGGGCGCGATCAACGAGCCCCGTGATCTGTTCGCCGTAGCGCAGCTCGTAGTCCCATTTGGTCACGTCGCGCACGAGGGAAGCCTGGTCGCGCATCTCCTGGCCGTAGTGGATCGGTATCATCCGCGCGCCGAAGCGGTCGTGCTCGGTGAGCGGCGTGCGGCCGGACATCAGCATCAGCGGGATATTGTCGCTGGCGGCGTTGATGGCGCCCATCGTTGTGTTCGCAAGGCCGACATTCACATGCACCATCACGGCCTGCGCCCGGCCGGTAGCCAGGTAGTAGCCGTGCGCCATGCCCATCGCGACGTTCTCGTGCGGGATGGTCAGCGGTTCGGGAAGCGGTACACCGTTCTGTAGGCCCTGAGCATAGGCTTCGAGGATAGGTGGAAAGTCGGTCCCGCCGTTGGCGAACAGATAGTCGACGCCCACCTGCTTCATCCGGCGGAGCATTGCGTCGGCGGCGTTGATCGGAGGATGTTGTGAAGACATGGGGCCTCGGGAGCGCTGACAAGGTTGGCCTGGGTATGCGACATTCTAGTTCAGTTGGGCCGTGAAGTTCGTGCCGTTTTTGAGGCTCCGCGTCTGGGGGGGGGGGGGAAACCGAGATGATTGTCCAGGGTCTGGATCGCGATGGCGTCGCCATCAGATATTGCGAAGAAGGCCATCGTGAAGCTGCGAGTGTGCTTGTGTTCGTGAATTCGCTCGGCACCGATATGCGCATCTGGCTCGACGTTGCACGGGTGTTCGGCCAGACAACGCGCATGGTGCGCTACGACAAGCGCGGGCATGGCATTTCGGATACGCCGCCGGCGCCCTACACGCTCGACGATCATGTGGACGACCTGATCGCGATCCTCGACGAAACGGGGATCGACAGGGCGGTTATTGTCGGCGTCTCGGTGGGCGGCCAGATCGCACAGGGACTTGCGCTGCGCGCGCCGGAGCGCGTGAACGGCCTGGTTCTGTGTGACACGGCGGCGAAGATCGGGACGGAGGAAGCCTGGGACGACCGGATCGATGCGATCCGCGCGAACGGCATCGAGGCGATTGCGGACGGCATCATGGAGCGTTGGTTTTCCAGGGCGTATCGCGAGGGTGCGCCGGCGGAACTGCGCTTGTGGCGCAACCTGCTGACGCGTACCCCGGTCGAGGGATATCTGGGCACCTGTGCCGCGCTGCGCGACGCTGACATGCGCGACCGGGTGGGAAGCATCGATGTGCCGACCCTGTGCGTGTGCGGGGACGAGGACGGTGCAACGCCGCCGGAGGTCGTGCGCGAGCTCGCCGACATGATTCCGGGAGCCAAGTATCTCGAAATTGCGCGCGCCGGTCACTTGCCGTGCATCGAGCAACCGGCGATTCTTTCCAACGAGATCGCGTCATTTCTTTCGGAGAACAATCTTGGCTGACGACAAGCATGCCGCCGGCATGGCCCGGCGCCGCTCGGTCCTCGGGGACGCCCATGTCGACCGCGCGGAAAACAACAAGACCGCCTTCGACGAGGACTATCAGCGACTGATCACCGAATCCGCATGGGGATCGGTTTGGACGCGCGACGGCCTGACCGACCGCGAGCGCAGCATGATCGTCATTTCCTTCATGGCCGCGCTCGGTCATCACGACGAGCTGGCCATGCATATCCGCGCCACGGCGAATACGGGGGCGAGCCTGGACGATATCAAGGAGGTGCTGTTGATGGCGGCCATCTATGCCGGGGTTCCGGCCGCCAATGCGGCGATCGCCGTCGCGAAGAAGACCTATGCGGAAATGGGGCTCGAACTCGGCGACGTGGAGCGCGACGCGTGAAAACCCGGGTCGGCATCATCGGCGGCGGTCCGTCGGGCCTCCTGCTCAGCCAGATCTTGCACCTGCGCGGCATCGAGAGCGTCATTCTGGAACGCCAGTCGCGCGAATATGTGCTTGGGCGTATCCGCGCCGGCGTTCTTGAGCAGGGACTGACAGACATGCTGCGCGCGGCCGGCGTCGGCGAACGCATGGACCGCCAGGGTCTGATCCATGGCGGCTTCTCGATGGCGTTCGACGGGCGTATTGAGCGGATAGACCTCGAAGGCCTGACGGGCGGCAAGACGGTCATGGTCTACGGCCAGACCGAGGTCACGCGCGACCTCTACGATGCCCGCGACGCGATGGACGGCGTTATCATCGACGAGGCCGCCGACGTGACGCCTCACGACCTCGAAACCGATGCGCCGTATCTGACCTTTGAGAAGGACGGTACCGAGGAGCGGCTCGACTGCGATTTCATCGCCGCCTGCGACGGTTTCCACGGCGTTGGCCGCAAGTCGATGCCGGACACGGTCCTGAAGACCCACGAACGCGTCTATCCGTTCGGCTGGCTGGGGGTGCTGTCTGAGACGCGCCCCGTGGACGAGGAGCTGATCTACGCCAACCACGAGCGCGGCTTCGCGCTCTGTTCGCAACGCTCCATGAGCCTCAGCCGTTACTATGTGCAGTGCCCCGTCGACGAGGATCTGGACGAATGGCCCGACGACCGGTTCTGGGACGAACTCAAGGCCCGGCTGCCCGAAGACGCGGCGAACCGGATGGAGACGGGGCAGTCCATCGAAAAGTCGATCGCGCCGTTGCGCAGCTTCGTGGCCGAACCGCTGCAGCATGGCCGGATGTTCCTCGCCGGCGACGCGGGGCATATCGTGCCGCCGACGGGCGCGAAGGGCCTGAACCTCGCGGCATCTGACGTTCACTACCTGTCGCGCGCATTGATTGCGCACTATGAAAACGACGACGACAGCGCGCTGGCCGACTATTCGGAGACGGCGCTGCGTCGGGTCTGGAAAGCCGAACGATTTTCCTGGTGGATGACGAACATGCTCCACAAGTTCCCGGATCAGGGATCGTTCGGCGCGAAGATGCAGCTTGCGGAACTCGACTACCTGACGTCGTCGCAGGCGGCAAAAACGGCGTTGGCCGAGAACTATGTGGGGTTGCCGTACTGACGGCAAAGAGGGCGAGGACGGAGACAAGCCATGGATACGAACCGGGACTGGGACAGCCAGCCGCCTTACATTCACGAAGACTACAAATCGACGGTCCTGCGCGGGCCGACGAAGCCGCTATTGCCGATACCCGAAAGCCTGTCCGAACTGACCGGGCCGGTCTACGGGCACGAGGCGGTCGGTGAGCTGGATGCCGACCTGACGAAGAACGCCCGGATCAACGGCGAACCGCTGGGCGAGCGCATCATCGTGGCAGGCCGGGTTGTCGACGAAGACGACCGGCCGTTGCCCAATACGCTGGTGGAAATCTGGCAGTGCAACGCGGCCGGCCGCTACATCCACGAGGCCGACCAGCACGACGCGCCGCTCGACCCGAACTTCCTGGGGGCGGGGCGCTGCGTCACCGACGAGAACGGGCGCTATGAATTCCGCTCGATCAAGCCGGGCGCGTACCCGTGGACAAACCACCACAACGCCTGGCGGCCGAACCACATCCACCTGTCGCTGTTCGGCAACAGCTTCGTGTCGCGTCTGGTGACACAGATGTACTTTCCCGGAGACCCGCTGTTCCCGTTCGACCCGATCTTTAATGGGGTGCCCGAAGGCGCGCGCGAGCGGATGGTCTCGCAGTTCGATATCGAGCTGACGGAGCCGGAGTTCGCGCTCGGCTACAATTTCGACATCGTGCTGCGCGGCCCCAGGGCCACGCCGATGGAGGACTAAGCCATGAAACGCGGACAAACCCCCTCCCAGACCGTCGGGCCGTTCTTCGCCTACGGGCTGGTACCGGAGCAGTATAACTATCCGTTCAAGAGCCTGGCGGACGGCGAGCTTGCGGGCGATGCCACCGAGGGCCAGCGCATTCGCATCCTGGGCCATGTCTATGACGGCGCGGGCGACCTGATCCCGGACGCGATCATCGAGATCTGGCAGGCGAACGCGCACGGCCGCTACAACCACCCCGCGGACGACCGGAAGGACAACCTTCTTGACCCCGACTTCAAGGGCTTCGGGCGGGTCGGAACCGGCACGAGCGAGGACAACCGGTTTGTCTTCGACACCATTAAGCCCGGCAGCGTCGACGGTCGGCAGGCGCCGCATCTGAATGTCGTGGTCCTGATGCGAGGGATGCTGCTGCACGCCTATACGCGCATCTATTTCTCGGACGAGGAGGAGATGAACGCGGGCGATCCGGTCCTGTCGTCGGTGCCCGAGGACCGGCGGGAAACGCTGATTGCACGGCGGGACGTCGAAATACCGGGGACCGTTTACCGTTTCGATATCCACATGCAGGGCGAGCGTGAGACTGTTTTCTTCGATGTCTGACCTGCACCCGGCCAAGCCATGACCTCCGATCCGTTCGGTGCACCGTCCCATGGCGACCTCTTCGCCGATCCCGATACGCGCGAGATGCTGTCCGACACGCGCCGCGTCGCGGCGATGGTCCGGGTCGAGGCGGCGCTTGCGCGGGCCCAGGCAGCCTGCGGAGTGATCCCGCAGGCGTCAGCCGATGCCATCTCACGGGCGGTGGAGAACTTTGTCGCGGACGCCACGGCGCTTGGCCGGGGCACGGAAAGCGCTGGCGTGCCGGTGCCGGCCCTCGTGGGGCAAATGCGGACGGCCGTCGGCGGCGAGGCTGCGACCCACGTCCATTGGGGCGCGACCTCCCAGGATATTCTCGACACCGCGCTGATGCTCGTACTGCGCGACGTGATCGAGCGTTTTGACGCACACCTCGGGGCCCTTGCCGATGCGCTGGCGGACCTGGCACGTCGGCACGCAGGGACGCTGATGCTTGCGCGAACCCGCCTGCAGCAGGCGGCGCCCACCACCTTTGGCCTCAAGGCTGCCGGCTGGCGGGCGCCGATCGTTCGGCACCGGGCGCGCCTTGCCGAAATTCGGGAACGCCTGCTGGTCGTTCAGCTCGGCGGTGCGGCTGGCACGCTGGCGCCGTTGGGTAAGGAAGGCCCGAGGGTGCGCGCCGCGCTCGCCGCGGAACTGGGCATGGCGGACAGTTCGCTGCCCTGGCACGTCCAGCGCGATGCCTTGGCCGAGTTCGCCGGCTGGTTATCCCTGCTGACCGGCTCGCTGGGAAAGATCGGCGTCGATGTCGGGCTGCTGGCCCAGAGCGAAGTCGCGGAGGTGCGTGAATCCGGTGAGGCCGGGAAGGGCGGCTCGTCGACCCTGCCCCAGAAGTCCAACCCGGTCGGCAGCGAGGTGCTCGTCACGCTGGCGCGCTACAACGCCCATCAGGTGGGCGCGATGCACACGGCGATGGTGCAGGAGGGCGAGCGCAGCGGCGCGGCATGGTCGCTGGAGTGGCTTACCCTGCCGAACATGGTTCTCGCGACGTCCGGCGCGCTGGCGCATGCCAACCGGATCGCCACGGACCTCGTCGTCGATGCCGAGCGCATGAAAGCGAATTTGGAGGCGACGAACGGACTGTGCCTGGCCGAGGCGGTGTCCTTCGCGCTGTCGCAACATTTGCCGCGCGCGGATGCCCAGAAACTGGTGGGCGAGGCGTGCCTTCAATGTCTCGCGGAAGGCCAGCACCTTGTCGATATCGTCTCCGGCGAGAGCAATGCGCCGGTCGATTGGGACCGCGTGCGCGATCCCGCGAACTGGGTCGGGAGTGCGGCCGCAGCCGTCGATGACGCGCTGTCAGTCGAATAGTTTTTCCATCAGTGACTCCGGAACCCGCCGGCGTTCGAGATAGTCCCGGTCGAACTGAGCCGCTTCGGCGAGTGCGCGCGGGCTGTTGATCACGATCCGGCCGTTGTTCTGTTCGATCAGGCCGTCCCGGCGAAGTTTTTTCATGGTCCGGTTTACATGCACGGTGCTCAGACCGAGTGTGTCGCCGATTACTTCCTGGGTCAGCGGAAATTCGAACCCGTTGCCCGAACTCTCCTCCACATGCTGCAGGCGGATCAGCAGTTCCATAATCAGGTGGGCGATACGCTCGTAGGCCGAGCGCCGGCCGATCCGCACAATATGCTCCGCGAGGATCGCGTCGTGCTCACCGGCTGACCAGCACATAAGCGTGGCGAGGCGGGGCTCTGTCTTGAACAGTTCGAGAATCTGCTCCGGGCTGGTGCCCGAAAAGACACAGTCCGTCAGGGTTCGCACCGACGTGTCCGCCTCGTCGAACAGTGCTGCGTAGAGGTTCACGAAATCGCCGGGCAGGACGAAAGACACGATCTGCCGTTTTCCGTCTTCCAGCGTCTTGTACCGGTAGGCCCAGCCATCGATCAGGACCAGCGTGAGGTCGGCGGGCTCACCGGCCTCGACGATGTCCTGGTTTGCTCTGACGGTGTTGGTGTCGTTCTGCAGCTTTGCAAGATGACCAATCTCGTCCTCAGACAGGTCGACCACGCCGTCGAACTTCCGTTCGAGTACGGTGCGTGTATCCGGTTCTTCCCCGCTCGACGGTGTGATCGCGTCGACAACGCTTTTCAGAATCATACGATACCGTCCCGTCTTGTTTCTGAGTTTGAACCCGCCTGGGCGCCTGGGCCAGGTTCCTGAATAAGGTTAAGCGAACCGCCATTTCGGGCCCAAGCAGATTCCAGACTTTCACGACCCGGACTCATCGGTACGCGGCCGGCATGGCTAGCAACGTCCGTGCTGCCCGGGATGCCTTGCAGGCGCTCCCGCGTCGCCCGGATGTCGGATCGTCAGTACTATGGCCGGTGGTCCGATGCCATTCCCGCGGCGATGCCGGCCACGAGTGCGATCGTGGCTGCGGACCCGGCTTTGCCTCGCAGAATGCGTTCGGCCGTATTCAACGCCTCCTCGATATCCTGGCGCGGCGGATCGTCGGGGATCTCGGGCTTGCCCGGATCGCGCCTTCTGCGCGAACCGCGCCGGATCTGCCAGCCGGCGAAAGCCGCGATCAAAAAGAAGGCCACCGCCACCAAAGTCGCGGCCGCAACGGAATCCATATGTCGGGAAAGATGTGCGAACCCGGCCCAGGAAATCCAGGCCAGACCGATTGTCGCAAACATGCCAGCGCCGAGTGCCAGCGTGGCCTTGTGCAGGGCTGCGTCAAGCGTCTTGCCCGCCTGTTCAATGGCCCTGCACGCCAACGGCTCCAGGCCGTACTGCCAAATTCGATCGAGCATGTTCGTTGCTATCGGCTCACGAGTTTGCCGATCAATAGTCCGGCACCGAATGCGACAGCCATGCTGGCGACGGGGTGTTCCTCCACCCGCTGGCCGACGGCATCGGTCCCGGCGCGCAATTGGTCCCCGGCGTTTGCGGCCGCATCGGAGACCCGGCTGCGAATGGCTTCGGTTGCGCGTGCGGCGTCCGAAGCCATGTCTTTACCGAGGCTGTCGGTCAGTTTCCCGATGTCTTCGCGTAGTGCTTCAATGTCCGCCCGGACATCGTCTATTTCCTTGGCATGATCTCTGGTTGCCATTGTGACCTCCTAATGGGCTTTCGACAGCGATGATTCCCTGCTCTAACGCGCTGTCATGCAAAAGGTTCCTCGGACTTTGCGTTGAAAACTAAACGGCACGCGCCCTGCCACGCGGTCCGGCGAAGAACCAGATGATCAGCCCGATCAGGGGCAGGAAAAGAATCAGCAGAACCCACAGGATTTTGGCACCGGCGCTGGCGCCGCTGCCGATCACCTGGATGATCGCGAAGATATCGAGAATCAGGATGATGAGGCCGAGAAGGCCGCCGAATGTTGTCATCGTATGCTCCTGTCGGAGTTGTTGTTGATTGGAAAGTCGGGGGAAAGGAAAGCAGGCACACGACCCGTGGGGATTGGGGTGGGGGACAGGCCGTGCACCTGCTTCAACCGGACAATTGTTCGGTGTCCGGAACTTCGTTTGTCCGCGCGGCGAGTGTGCACCCGACGCGCCTGGAAGACGTCAACATAGGTTAAGCCTTCATGCCGCGACCCGGTGCGCCGGGAGATGGTGACGCCGGGTCGCCGGTCGGCAGACCATCGGTTGGCCGAACGGTTCCGCTGGAAACCGCAGCCGTGCCGGACCCCGTAGCGCCCGGGCTCGAAGCGATGTCCAGTTCGGCAAAAACAGTCGCGAGGATTGTCCTGCCGGACGCTTTGTCAGGGTTGTCGGTCATTCGATGGTTCCCCCGTGCATCAAGGCGTCGTCAGTGTCGACGCATGATGGAAACGCCGAGGCACGCCGGGAGTTCCGGAAAAAGCGGCGCTACTTGCCTGTCGCCTCTTCGCCGGCTTCCTTCATTTCTTCCGCGGTGTCGTCGATGCGCTCACCGAGTTCCTCGGCCGGGCCGTCGTCTTCACAGGCCGCGAGGCCGATCACGGCCAGCGCCAGAAAGGCCATGCGGAAGGTGGTCTTGGCGGGTTGTTCAATCATCGTCTTGCTCCGTCGTGGATGCCGTTTCAGCAACCGGTAAACGATGAAAACCGTCAAATGTTCCCGCTATCGTGCGTCAGTCGTCGAAAAACGCGAAAGCGCGCGCCTCGATGCTTTCGCGCGCCGGTGCGCCCGGCGGCGTATCGGGGTCCGTGAAGGAAGTGTGGGGGGTAAAGCGCGCGGGCAGCGATGTGTCGGAATCGTATACCTTGAACACAAGCGCCTCGTCGCGATGCATGCGGGGAAAGTAATACCACTTGTGTTCGGGGTTGAACTGCATGCGGTAGGTCTCGCCGACCCGGTGTGGATAGCGGCGCTCGGCGATCAGGAAATCTTCCGGCT
Organism: Alphaproteobacteria bacterium; assembly: GCA_965222215.1. GTDB lineage: Bacteria > Pseudomonadota > Alphaproteobacteria > UBA6615 > UBA6615 > JABJAG01. The sequence continues at coordinate 1,378,361 of OZ244931.1, forward strand.
TGCAGCTGCGCGCATCGCACATGGTCAGCGGGTCCGACTGAATCGGGTTCCGGATCGGGCGCCACACCTGGATAATCGCGAAACGGCGTGACAGCAGGTCGTCGGCCTCGTCGGGAAGAATTTCCCGGACCCGGCGCGGCCCGGAGTTCTCGGTGTAGTCGTTGTGGGCGGAGTGAACCGGTTCGCGCACCAGCTTTTCCTTGCGCGTGCCCTCGTCGCCCGAACGGACCGTATGATCGAAAAGCACGACGCGCGACGCGCCGGACTTCTCCGCGATCAGCTTTTCCACTTCGGGGTAGTAGACCACCGGAATCTGGTCGGCGTCGTAGAAATCCGCGACATGCGTCTTGTGCTCCGTCAGGATGAAGCCGTTCCGGTCGAGCGCGAGATCGAGCCCGGGCTGCCGCCCGTTGCGGATCGTCATCACGTGGCTTTCGTACTTGCCCGAGCGCACCCGCGACATGTCGCCGTGGGGCATGGTCTCGTTGATCAGCTTTTCGCCCGTGTCGACGGCGTACAGGATCTCGCCCTCAATGGTGTCGGGTTCCAGTATGGTCGCTTCGCTCATGGTCAGTCTCCCGTGCGGTCGGTGGCGGCGATCTCGCGTGCCTTTTCGATGGTCTCCTCGGGCGGGGCCGAGCCCGGCGGGTGCAGGAACGGCATCGTGAACTTGTCGGTGATGCGGGTATAGCCGCCATTGCCCGCCATGCGGCCCAGCGCATCCAAGGTGCCAGGGTCGACATGCAGCCGGTCGTTGACCACTGCGTCGTCCATGTGGAAATGCACCACCTCGCCCAGGATCAGGTAGTAGGGGAGGTCGCCCATCTCCTTGATCTCGATGAGCCTGCTTTCGAGCTGCACCCGACAGTCGGTGATCCGCGGCGGTTTCACATGCACCGACGGCGCGGTGTTGAAGCCGGCGATCCGGGTCTCGTCCACATCGCTGTCGAAGTCCAGCGCACAGGCATTCATCCGGTTGCGCAGTTCGTAGTCGACGATATGCACCACCATCTCCGGGTGGTGCTTCAGGTTGGCGACGGTGTCCTTGAGTGCGCCCGTGCTGCCGCCCGATTTCGGCCCGGTCTTCGGGCTGCAGGCGATCATGAACATGGGCGGCGAGACGCCGATGCAGTTGAAGAAGCTGAACGGCGCGCAGTTCGGCCCGTCCGGGCCGAGCGTCACCGTCAGCGCGATCGGGCGCGGGATGATGGCCCCGCTCATCAGCTTGTACTGATCCTCGACGGCAAGGTCCGACGCGTGGAATTCCGCCATGTTCAACTCCGGAGTATGTGGCACCGAAAAAACGTCAGGCTAGAGCATGACTGCGGCAGTGGGAACCGTGTAACCGGCTGCGGCGTTGAGGTGTAAATTGCGGAGAACACACCGATGCTCGATCTGAATGCGAATGTGGAATTCTGGACCGTTGTGCTGCGACTGGGGGTGGCGTGCGGCCTGGCCATGCTGATCGGCTACGAGCGCGAGCGGAAAAACAAGCCGGCGGGGCTTCGCACGCACATGCTGGTCGGGCTGGGGGCGGCGGCGTTCTTCCTGATCTTCGTGGAGTTCGCGCTCGGTCCGCTGAAGGATGCGGAAAACATCTCTCCGGACCCGACCCGCATTTTCGAAGGCGTGATTACCGGTATCGGTTTTCTCGGCGCCGGCGCCATTATTCAGGGCCGGGGAAATGTTCGCGGCCTGACGACGGGTGCCGGTATCTGGGTGGCCGGCGCGATCGGGCTCGCCTGTGGGGGCGGCTATTTCGTGATTGCCGGAGTGCTGACGTTCTTCACCCTCGTCATTCTCGCCATCGCCGGGTTTGTCGAATACCGGTACATCGAATCTGCAGACGAAGATTCCGGCGATGGCGATGCACAACCGGAATCGGGCTAGCGCCCTGTAAACTTCGGCGCGCGGCCCTCCCGCGCGGCGGCGATTCCCTCGTCGACATCGTGGCTCCATTCCAGATCGTGGCGCAATTTGTCGGACAGGTCTCGCGCAGCCCGGAAGCCGGGTTCGCGCCGTGCCCGCGCAATGCTCTTTGCCCCTCGCGTCGCAAGCGGGCCGTTTGCGGCAATGGCGTCGGCCAGCGCCTGCGCGGCGGCGTGCACGGTGCCTTTCGGATGCGTGTGCTGGACAAAGCCGATGCGCGCCATCTCCGCGGCATCGATTTCCTTGCAGGTGGCGATCAGTTCGATTGCGTGGCCGTGCCCGACGGCCATCGGCAGCCGGTGGGGAGCGCCCGCGCCCGGGAACCCGCCCCACCCGGCCTCGGGCAACATCAGCGTGGAATGCTCTCCCGCGATCCGCATATCGCAGGCCAATGCCAGTTCGCTGGCACCCGCGACGATCTTTCCGTTGATCGCGGCGATGGTGACCTGCGGCAGAGCCTCCAGTTCGTCGAAGATCCGGTTGGCGCTGACGACATAGGCCAGCACGTCATCCTTGGTCATCGCAGCCCGGATTTCGGCATTCATCAGCCCGGCGGAGAACCACTCATCGCCACGCCCCGTCACGACGACGGCGTTGACCGTGTCGCTCGTCCGAATCTCCTCCACGAACGTCCCGAATTCGCCGAGCGAGTTCGGGTTCAGCCGGTTCTCGTTGTCGGGGCAGTCGATGGTGATCGTCGCGACGGCGCCCGCGACCTCAAGTTGGATTTCTTCGCTCACGGCGGGTTTTCCTCTCCATGTGGGCGCGCCGGCGGTGGCAAGTCGTGCCGTGGGACGCTAAAACGGGAATTATCTTATCGGAAAATCGCGGAAAGCGATGAACGTGGGGGAGTGACACATGCCGAAACCGCAATTGCGTGCCGACCAGGGCTGGATTTTCGACAATTTCCTGATGCTGTCGGAGAACGAGGACGTTCTTCATCCGGGCATCATGGGCACCCGTGTGGGTCGCGGCTTCGCCGTGCAGGACCTGAACGCCGTCTATTCCAAGGTCACCGGCCGCCGGTCCTTTCCGAAGGCGTGGAAGAAGCGGGCCGCGGTGCTCGAAAAGATGGCGCAGGAAGCGGAATCGAAGGGCCGCCTCGTCACGGCGCGGCGGCTGTATCATCGTGCAGCGCTCTGTTTCGGCCGCGCCCAGCATCTCGTGCCGATCCACCGCAACCCGTTCAAGGATGAGGCCTACGAGGCGCTCTACCGGAACTACGACAAGATGATCGAGCTGTTCGACGGGCAGATCGAGAAGACCCGGCCGGAGTTCGGCGACGGCCAGAACGCCCACGCGATCTTCCACAAGGCCCCCGGGGACGGTCCCAAACCGACGGTGCTGATCCTGCCGGGTATGGACGCGATCAAGGAAGACGTCTGCAACCCCTTCGACAACGACTATGCCCAGCGCGGCATGAACGTGCTGGCGATGGACGGGCCGGGGCAAGGCGAGTGCAACTACAACGCCACCTGGCTGACCGCGGACAACTACCAGAAGGCAGCCGAGGCGGCGATCGACTGGCTGGTGGCGCGCGACGACGTGGATGCGGACCGCATCGGCGTGATGGGCATGTCCATGGGCTCGCGCTGGGGCGTGCAGGTCGGGGCCCATGACAAGCGGGTGAAGGCCGTATGCGGCCAGATGGCCAATGTCGGCACCTTCGACATCATCTTCGAGCAGGCCCAGCCGAATTTCAAACGCATCTTCATGTACATGACCGGCTATACCGACGAAGCCGAGTTCGACGAACACATGAAGACCCACGACCACCTGCCGGACGTGGCGAAGAACCTCGACGTGCCGCACCTGCTGGTGGCGGGCGACATGGACGAGCTCTGCACGCCCGACGATATCGCGCATTTCCGCGAGAACCTCGCCGGCTACAGCGAGCTGTGGCTCTACGAGGGGGTGTTCCACCCGATGGGCGAGGTCTCGTCGGAGATCTACCCGGCCATGGCCGACTGGATGCTGACAACTCTCAATGACGGGCGTCCCGCGGGTGGGCGGGTGCTGGCCTATATCGAAGAAGGCACCACCATCGCCGATCACGATCACGGCTAGGGCGCAGGGGAAACATCATGCCGAAACCGCAATTGCGTGCCGAACAGGGCTGGATCTTCGACAATTTCCTGATGCTCTCGGATAACGAGGACATCCTGCATCCCGGCATCATGGGGAACCGGCTGGAGCGCGGCACCAAGTTCGAGGATCTCAACGCGGTCTATTCGAAGGTGACCGGGCGGCGCTCGTTCCCGAAGGCCTGGGGCAAGCGCGCCGAGGTGCTTGAGGGCATAGCGAAAGACGCCGAGGCCCGCGGCCGCCTTGTCACGGCGCGCCAGCTCTATCACCGGGCCGCGATCTGCTTTGGCCGGGCCCAGCACCTGATCCCCATCCACCGGAACCCGAAGAAGGTCGAGTGGTTCGAGGGGCTCTACCGCTGCTACGACAAGGTCGTGGAATGGTCGAACGGGTCCATGGAATCCCATAGCGTTGAGTTCGCGCCCGGCCAGAACGCCTACATGACGTTTCATAAGGCGCCCGACTCAAATGGAACAGGTGACGGCCCGAAGCCGACCATCATCGCCCTGCCGGGCATGGACCAGGTGAAGGAGGATGTCTGCAACCCGTTCGGCAACGAGTTCATCCCGCGCGGGATGAACGTGTGCGCCATCGACGGGCCGGGACAGGGGGCGTGCAACCGCGACGGCACCTGGCAGACGGAGAACAATTACGAACAGGCCGCCTCGGCGGTGATCGACTGGCTGCTGACCCGCGACGACGTGGATGCGGACAGGATCGGCATCTTCGGGATGTCCATGGGCTCGCGCTGGGGTGTGTTGATCGGGGCGGCCGACGACCGGGTGTCGGCGGTGTGCGGCCAGATGGCCAATGTCGGCTCGTTCGACATGATCTTCGAGCAGGCCCAGCCCAACTTCAAACGCATCTTCATGTACATGGCGGGCTATTCGGACGAGGCCGAGTTCGACGAATTCGTCGGACGGCTCGCCGATCTGTCGGAGGCGGCGAAGGACCTGAAGGTCCCGCACCTGCTGGTGGCGGGCGACATGGACGAGCTGTGCTCGCCCGACGACATCGCGGCCTTCCGCGCCAATCTCGGCGGGCCGAGCGAGCTCTGGCTCTACGAGGGCGTGTTCCACCCCATGGGCGAAGTCGCCGGGCAGATTTATCCCGGTATCGCCGACTGGCTGCTCGAAAGCCTGACGAACGGGCGGCCCGACGGCTATGAGCGCACCGTCTATGTGGAAGACGGCACGACACTGGCGGACTACGATCACGGTTGATCGGGACTGCCGCCGAGGGTGGCCGAAAATGAACTACGACAATTCCGATGGGTCGATTGTAGAGTTGTCATTGCGAGCGAAGCGAAGCAATCCAGAGCGGGCGTGTCGGCTCTGGATTGCTTCGTCGCATTGCGCCTCGCAATGACCTACGAAAGAAACTGAATTCGCTGAAATCCAGGGAATCATTCCGACCCGACTCTGAGGAGAACCCGTTTCATGCCCCATGAAGGGGGAATACCGTTCCTGCGCGAGGTGGTGATCTTCCTCGCGGTCGCGGCGATCCTCGTGCCGTTGTTCCAGCGTGTCCGCGTCAGCCCCGTACTCGGCTTCCTGCTGGCGGGGATCATCGTCGGTCCGAACGGGGCGGGCGCGCTGTCCGACAGCGTCGGCTGGCTGCACTACGTGACCGTCACGGACGTCAAAAGCATCTCGGTGCTGGCCGAATTCGGCATCGTCTTCCTCTTGTTCCTGATCGGGCTGGAACTTTCCCTCGAACGGCTCTGGTCCATGCGCCGTCTCGTGCTCGGGCTGGGCACGTCGCAGGTGATTGTGTGCGGGCTGGCGATCGGGTCGATTGCGCTGGCCTGGGGCAACGGCATCAACGCCGCCATCCTGATCGGGGCGAGTTTCGCCCTGTCCTCCACGGCGGTGGTGGTCGAGGAGCTTGTCCGGCGTCGGGAACTGTCGACCCGGGTCGGGCGCGCGTCGTTCTCGGTGCTGCTGCTGCAGGACCTGGCCGTCGTGCCGATCCTGATTCTCGTGAGCGCGTTCGGCGATGCGGGCGACGGGAGCCTCGTGGAAGCACTCGCCCTCGGGTTCGCCATTGCCGCGGGTGCGGCGGTCGCGATTTTCCTGCTTGGCCGGATCATCCTCAGCCCGCTTTTCCGGCTGGCGGCCTCGGCGCGCGCGCCCGAGTTCTTCGTCGCGATCACGCTGCTGACGGCGATCGGGGCGTCCGCCGCGACGGCCGCGGCCGGTCTCAGCCTCGCGCTCGGCGCGTTCCTGGCCGGCCTGCTGCTGTCGGAGAGCGAGTTCCGGCACCAGATCGAGGTCGATGTCCAGCCCTTCAAGGGTCTGCTGATGGGCCTGTTCTTCATGACGGTCGGCATGGGGATCGACCTCGGCGCGTTCGCCGAATTCGGGCTGCTGATCGTTGTGTCCGTCATCGGCCTGATCGTTCTCAAGACCGTGCTGATCGCCGCGCTGGGCCGGCTGTTCGGGCTGCCGGTCTCCTGCGCGCTGCACACAGGCCTGTTGCTCGGCGAGGCGGGCGAATTCGGATTGCTGGTCGTCGGGCTGTCCATGGCGGCGGGTATTGTCGGGCCGGAGCAGGGGCAGTTCTTCCTGATCGTGGCCGCCCTGTCGATGATGCTCACGCCGGGTCTCGCGATCCTTGGCGCCATGGTGTCCGGACGGCTCGAACGCAACGCCGACGTCTCGTCGCTGGAAGCCTCGCCGGACGAGATTGCCGAATTCGGCGGTCATGTCCTGATCGCGGGGTATGGCCGGGTGGGCCGGGCGGTGGCCGAACTGCTGAACGAAGAGAAAGTGCCGTTCGTGGCTCTCGACCTCGACACCGCACTGGTCTCGCGACTGCGCCGGCGCGACGAGCCCGTCTATTTCGGTGACGGCACCCGCGCCAGCGTGCTTGAAAAGGTCGGCGCGGCCCGGGCGAGCGCCATCGTCATCACGCTCGACGAGGAGCGCGCTGCGGAACACGCCATCCGCGATATCCGCCGTCACTGGCCCGATATCCCTGTTTATGCCCGAGCGCGCGATCTCGAACATGCCGAGGATCTCAACGCTGCGGGCGCGACACAAACGATCCCGGAACTCGTCGAATCCAGCCTGCAGATGGGTGCAATGGTCCTCGGCGGGCTCGGCGTGCCGGATGACGCGGTGAACACGATCTGCGCGCGGGTGCGCGAGCGCCACTATGAAGGGCTCTAGAGACGGGCCGGGACTTCGACTAATCTGTCGCGCGACGACAAAGGGAGATCGAACATGGGCCGCGTGAAAAACTTCGTGCCGGAAGGCGTCATCCCGGCGACCCTGCTGGCGTTCCGCGACGACTTCTCCATCGACGAGGCGGAGACCCGCCGGCATTTGTCCCATGTCGCGTCGGTCGACGGGATCAGCGCGATCACCGTCAACGGCCATTCGTCCGAAATACACGCCTGCGAATTCGACGAGCAGGTGCGTGTCCTCGACGTCACCATGGACGAGATCGGCGACCGCGTCCCCGTCATCAACGGCGTCTACGCCGACGGCAGCCTGGAGGCGGCCCGGATCGCGAAGATGGCCGAAGCGGGTGGCGCGTCCGCCCTGCTGTGCTTCCCGCCGCACTCGCTGGGGATGGGCGGGGTGCGCCATCGCCCCGAGATGGCCCACGCCCACTTCTCGACGATTGCCGACGCGACCGACCTGCCGTTGATCGTCTTCCAGTATTCGGACGACACGGCCTATTCGCTGGATACGCTGGTGGCGCTCGCCGAAAACATCCCGTCGATCAAGGCGATCAAGGACTGGTCGCCGCCGCAGGTCCACGAGCGACACATCAGGGTGCTCCAGAGCCTGCCGCGCCCGATCAACGTGCTGTCGACCAACTCGGCCTGGCTGATGTCCTCGCTCGTGATGGGCGCGAAGGGGCTTTTGTCGGGCGCCGGTTCGGTCATCGCCGCGCTGCATGTGGATCTTTTCCGCGCCGTACAGGCGGGCGATCTTCCGCGCGCGAAGGATATCTCCGACCGCATGTGGCACGCGACCAACGCCTTCTATGCCGACCCGTTCGGCGACATGCACAACCGCATGAAGGAAGCGCTGGTCATCCAGGGCTTGCAGGACCGCGCCGTCGTGCGCCCGCCGCTGGTGAAGCTCACCGACACCGAGATCGCACGGATCGCCGACGCACTCGACGCGGCCGGCCTGATGGGCCACGACACGCGCGCCGCAGCTGAGTAGGAATCTCGGTAGAGGTCTCCTGCAAACCGCCGGGAACGATTTTTCAGGCTCGGCGGCCTACCCGACGAGCTGTCATTGCGAGCGAAGCGAAGCAATCCAGAGCGGACGTGTCGGCTCTGGATTGCTTCGTCGCAATGCTCCTCGCAATGACAGCTTTTCCATGGTCTCGGGTTAAAGGCGCGCATAACGCCGGAATAACCTTAAGTCGTATCGGTGTCCGTGCTATCAGCGCGCCGCCATGCTTTCTCTCAACGGCATCACCGTCCGTCTCGGCGGGCAGACCATCCTGGACGGCGCGACCGCGTCGCTGCCGCCGAGGAGCCGTGTCGGCATCGTCGGGCGCAACGGTGCGGGCAAGTCGACGTTGCTGAAGGTTATTGCCGGCGAACTGGAGGCCGACGGTGGGAGCGTCGAGACCCCGCGCGGCACGCGCATCGGCTACGTCGCGCAGGAAGCGCCGGGCGGCAGCACGACGCCGTTCGAGATGGTGCTGGCGGCGGACGAGGAACGGGACGAACTGCTCGACGCGGCGGAGCGCGAGACCGACGCCACCAGGATCGCCGACGTTCACGAGCGGCTGAGCCTCATCGATGCCCACGAGGCGCCGGCGCGGGCCGCGCGCATTCTGGCGGGGCTCGGCTTCGACGAAGAGGCACAGCACCAGCCGCTGTCGTCCTTCTCGGGCGGCTGGCGGATGCGCGTGGCGCTGGCGGGCCTGCTGTTCTCGCGGCCCGACCTGCTGCTGCTCGACGAACCGTCGAACCATCTCGATCTTGAGGCGGCGCTTTGGCTGGAATCTTTCCTGCGGACCTATCCCGCCTCCATGGTGATCGTCAGCCATGAGCGCGACCTGCTGAACAATGTCGCCGACCATATCCTCCACGTGCAGGGCGGGCAGACGACGCTCTATACCGGCGGCTACGACGCCTTCGAGCGCCAGCGCCGCGAACGCCTTAGTCAGATCGAGGCCATGCGTGCCCGCCAGGAGGACAAACGCGCGAAGCTTCAGGCCTATGTCGATCGCTGGCGCTACAAGGCGCACACGGCGAAGCAGGCCCAGAGCCGCATGAAGGCGCTGGAACGCATGGAGCCGATCGCGGCGGCGACTGAAGACCCGACGCTCTCGTTCGATTTCCCCAACCCGGACGAACTGCGCCCGCCGCTGATCGTCGCCGACGAGGCGGCGGTGGGATACGAGGCCGACACGCCGGTGCTGTCGAAGCTCGCCTTCCGGATCGACCCGGACGACCGGATCGCGCTGCTCGGGCGCAACGGCAACGGCAAGACCACGCTGGCGCGCCTGCTGGCCGGACAGCTTGAGCCGATGGCCGGGAAGATGTCGGCCAGCGGCAAGTTGCGGGTCGGCTACTTCGCCCAGCACCAGGTCGAGGAACTGGTGGCCGACGACACGCCGCTCGACCACATGACCCGCCTGATGCCCGACGCGAAGCCGGGCGTGGTCCGGTCGCAGCTCGGCCGGTTCGGGTTCTCCGGCGACAAGGTCCATCTGGAGGTCAAGCGCCTGTCCGGCGGTGAGCGCGCGCGCCTGTCGCTGGCGCTCATCACCCGGGACGCGCCGCACATCCTGATCCTCGACGAACCGACCAACCATCTCGATGTCGACGCGCGTGAGGCGCTGGTCCAGGCGCTCAACGCGTTCGAGGGCGCGGCGGTCGTCGTCAGCCATGACCGTCACCTGCTCGAAATGACGGCGGACCGGCTGATCCTGATCGACGACGGCCGGGCAGAGGAATTCGCGGGCAGCCTCGACGACTACCGGGACCTGCTGCTCGGGCGTGGTCAGAACGGGAGCGGTCAGAAGCCCGCTGGCGATACACCCAAAGCCAAGCGCGGCAACAAGAAGGAAGAACGCCGTGCTGCGGCGGAATCACGAGAGCGCACCAAACATCTGCGTGTGGCGGTACGGGAGTCCGAAAAGGCGATGACCCTGCTGTCCGAACGCCGCACGGCCATCGACCACGCGATCTTCGATCCCGACAATGCGCCCGAGCCCTATCGGGACAAGGCCATGAGCGATCTCATGAAACTGCGCGGCGATATCGAAAAAAAGCTCGAACGGGCGGAGGCCGCGTGGCTCGAAGCAAGCGAGGCGTTGGAAGGTCTCGAAAGCGCGGCGGAGTAGCTAGCTGCCTGCGGCGTTGCGCGCTTCCCCCTTCAGGGTCTCGAAATCCTCGGGCCACGCATCGGCGAGCCATTTCAGATATTCGCCGATCCTCGCCGGATCGGCTTTCAGCGTTCCCTGGATGCGGTCGACCTCGCCCTGGTCCTCGATGTCCAGAGCCAGCGAATCGTTCAGCCGGTTGATCATGTTGAACAGGGCGCAGACGAAGGTCAGTTCGACGATCTCCGCGTTCGAGAAGCTCTCCTTCAACTTCTCGAACAGCTCAGGGTTTTCACCCGTTGTCCGGCGGGTGACGTGTTCCGCCCATGCGATGGCGAGGCGCTCGCGCTCGTCGAACAGGTCCGAGATCCAGTACTCGTGTCCCGACAGCGCGATGACATGTTCCTCGGTGATGCCCGCCGCCTGGCCGAGCGAGGTGTTGTGCGCGAAGCAGTAGGCGCATTCGTTGATCTGGCTCGTCTTGATGACGACGAGTTCCTTGATCCGGCCCGACAGTTCGGTACCCGACCACTCGCGTTGCACGGCGACGTTGAATGGCAACATCAGCATCGCGACAAACGGGCTGTTCGCCCATGTTCGCACCGAGTTGGGCACGCGACCGATCATGTCGGTCGTGGCGTCGTAAAAATCGGCGAGCTGGCCCTCGACGGCGTCGGGTTCGATCAGCGGGATACGGGACATGGGCACCTCCTTGCGGAGGGAGCCTACGACGCGCCGATATCCCAGAACAGGCCGGCCATGATCTGCAGGCCCTCGCGGGCGACGGATTCCAGCATGTGCTCGTCGGGCGCGTGCTGGTTGCAGCCTGCGTAGGAGTGAGGGACCCACACCGTCGGCAGGCCCAGCACGTGCATGAACACGTCGTTGGGGATACCGCCGCCGATATTCGGGACGAGGGCGGGCGGGGTGCCGAGCGTTTTCTCGAACGATTCGAGCGTGAGTTTTACCCACGGGTCGTTGTGCTCCTGCCGGGTCGCTTTCATGCCGGCCATGCGGGTCGGCGTGACCGTGACATCCGTGAAGCCGTGCCGGTCGAGGTGCCGGCGCAGCGCGGGGAGCACGTCGTCCGGGTCGGTGCCGACCACGTAGCGCAACTGGCACACCGCGCGTGCCTCGGGCGCGATGGCGTTCTGGGGCTTGGCCGGGTCTCCGAGATCGAGCGCGAGCACCGCGAAGCTGTTCCATCCGTAGACCCGTTCCTCCGGGCTCAAATCTTCCTCGCCCCAGTCGGTGTCGATGTCCGGCGCGCCGGGGCCGCCGGCCACCTCGATGCGCGACAGAACCTCGCGGATGTCATCGGTGAGCGATGTGGGGCGCCATTCGGGAATCTCGATCTGTCCCCGTGCGTCCGTCAGGCTGGCGAGCGCGTGCGACAGCACGACGCCGGGGTCGCGGATCAGCCCGCCCCAGTTGCCCGAGTGGTGCGCGCCGTCGCGCAGCTTGAGCGCCAGCTCGAAGTTGACCAGCCCGCGTGAGCCGAGAACGACGGTCGCGCGCGCCGGGTCGAGCCGGGGACCGTCCGATGCGATCAGCACGTCCGCTGAAAGAGCAGCCTTGTTGGCGGCGCAGAACTCGCGCAGGCCGCGCGAGCCCATCTCCTCGTCGCTCTCCAGCAGCAGGATGCAGTTGAAGCCGAGCGCGCCGCGGCTCTCGATCACCGCGCGCAGGCCGCCGATGTTGATCGCGTGCTGGCCCTTGTTGTCGGCCGTGCCCCGCCCGTAGAAGCGGTCGTCCTTCCGGGTCAAAGTCCAGGGTTCGCCGTGGCGCCAGCGGTCTTCCTGACCGACGACCACATCGCCGTGACCGTAGATCAGAACGGTCGGAAGGTCGTCGCCTTCGTCGCGCCGCGCCACGAGGATAGGGCCCGCGTCCGGCACCGGGTTGTCGTGGAGCGTGCGGGCAAAGCCGAGAGCGTCAAGCCTGGGGCCGAGCACATCTTCGAAATAGTCCGCCAGTGCCGCATGGGCGTTGGGGAGCTGGCTCTGGGTCGGGCTGGCGACCATGCTCGCCAGTTCGTCGGCGAAGGCTCCGCTCTCGAACTGCCCGGCGGCGTGCGCCACCGCATCGGCGCGCGCGCCGCTCATTGAACAGGAACCCCGATCAGGCGATTGCGTAGGCGTCGCGCGAGACCTTGGTCACGTCCTGGCCTTCCATACGGATAAGGCGCGTGTCGCCCTCGCGTTTGGGCGAGTGCAGGGCGCCGGCCGGGTAGGCGACCGCCATGCCGGGCTCCAGGTCGTATTTCTTGGTCGGCTTGACCTTGCCCGGCGCCTCGCCCCGCGGCGGTTCGATTTTCTCGAATTCGGTCATGGTCGTGGTTCCGGCGGCCTGGCCGTAGATCGCCCAGGTCGGGCCGTGATCGTGCGGCGGCGCTTCGTTGTACCCCTTGAACACATGGCGGCAGATGCAGAAGCCGAGGTCCGGATCCTCGTAGAGGACGTCACGAACGTCATCGAAATGCGGGCCAAGCTGGTCCTGCACGAACGCGTCGTCCGCCAGGTACTTCTCGACCACCTTGCGCACGGCGTCGAGCGCTTCGGGGCTGGCGCCCTCTTTCAGGATGCTGCGGCATTCCTCGGCAAACTGTTCGACTTTCGCGTCCATTATCCTTTTCCTCTGTCGCGCCGGTGTGTCTGTCCAGCGTAGTGTTTCGCATACCAGATGGCCATCATGCCCTGCCGGGGCTGGAGGCTCAATACACAACTCTTTACTGTAGTATTCATGAGCATGAAAAACATCGACGCCGCGACCTTGCGGCAGCGCCTGCGCAGCGGTGAGGAGCTCGCGCTTCTCGACGTTCGCGAGCAGGGCGAGTTCGGGCAATGCCATCTCTTTCACGCGATCAGCACGCCGCTGAGCCGGCTCGAACTGCAGGTGCCTCGACTGCTGCCGCGCCTGTCGGTGCCGGTCGTGGTGACCGCGGCCGGCGATCCCGAACTGGGCGCGCGGGGCGTCGAGGCGCTCGCGGCGCTGGGCTATGGCCACGTCGACCTATGCCCGGACGGCACGAATGAGTGGGAAACGGCCGGACTAAATTTATATTCCGGCATCAACGTACCCAGCAAAGCCTTCGGCGAGGCGGTCGAGCATCACTATGGGACGCCGTCGGTGGATGCCCCGACCCTGAAGGCGATGCAGGACAGCGGCGCAGATCTCGTGGTGCTCGATTCGCGGACCGAGGCCGAGTACCGGAACATGAACATCCCGCAGGGGGTCAGCGTGCCGGGTGGCGAACTGGCCTACCGGGTGCGCGATCTCGCGCCGGAACCGGACACCACGGTGGTCGTGAACTGTGCTGGCCGGACGCGGAGCATCATCGGTGCGCAGTCGGTTATCGCCGCGGGCATCCCCAATCGGGTCGTCGCGCTGGAAAACGGCACCATGGGCTGGCACCTGGCGGGCTTTCAACTCGAACATGGCAGCACGCGTCGCTACCCGGACGGCAACCCGGCCTCGCTCGATGACGCGATATCGATGCGCGACCGGATCATGCGGGACTACGGAATATCCGCCGTCGATCGAAACACCCTGACCCAATGGCGCGAGGAGGCGGGCGATCGGACCCTGCACTTGCTGGATGTGCGCTCACCCGACGAGTACGCCGACGGACATCTGCCGGATTCGCGCTCGGCGCCCGGGGGACAACTCGTTCAGGCAACCGATTTTCATATCGGCGTGCCCAAAGGGCGCATCGTCCTTATCGATGACACGGGCGTCCGCGCCGCGATGGCGGCCCATTGGCTGGTTCAGATGGGCCTCCCGGACGTTCACGTGCTCGCGAACGGGCTGGAGGGCTGGCCGCTGGAAAAGGGACCGGAGCCGTCGTTCGCGACCCTGCCCGACAACACCGATTGGGTTGCGGCATCCGAACTCCATGCGCGCCTGGTGCGGGACGATGTATTCGTTCTGGATGTGAGCGAAAGCCGGGAATACCGGAGGGGGCACCTGCCGGGCGCGAAATGGGCCGTTCGCACACGCATCGCGCAGACCGGCCCGGCGCTGCCCGGCCACGGAGAGATTGTCCTGACGTCGGACGATGGCGCCCTCGCCGCGCTGGCGGCAGACGAGGTGCGGACGCTCTCGGGTGCGGATGTACGGGTTCTTGCGGGCGGGACGCGGGCGTGGGCGCATGAAGGCCACCGGCTTGAGGCAAGCCCCGAATCACCCGCGGACGATGCGTGTATAGATGTCTACCTGCGCGCCTATGATCGCAACACGGATGTCGAGGCGCGTATGCAGGAGTATATCGATTGGGAAGTGGCGCTCGTCGATCAGATCGCCGCCGATTCGGATGTGGCCTTCCGATTGGGGCCGAAGCTGTGTTAGTTGGCACTAAACCTGCTTAATCATTCAGCAAACACGGCTTCGCAACTGAAAAAAGACGTAATTCGTCGCAAATTTGGAACCTTTCGGTCGTAAAGACGTTGTTTGTTATGGAATGATATCCACCTAACGTAAATCGGCCTGAGTTGGGCCGGGATGTTTCTGCAGCCAAGGGGTGGCTGCAGCCTGTCAATGAAGGGGCAGCAAAATGAAAATTAATATGAAATCGGCCTTGGTCGCACTCGTGCCGCTGGTTCTTGCGGCCTGCGCGGGTACCGAGCTCGGTGAGACAAAGGGCATGCAGCCGACCGGCAGCGCGTTCACCAAGGCGCTGTTCGAGGGCTACATTGACCGTTCCCAGCATGAGTATGGTTACGGCAACTACTCGAGTTCCGATGCATTCGCCATCAAGGCACGCATGGCGGCCAACGGCGAAGTGCCGGCGCCCTGGACTCCGAACGACCCGAACGCCCACCCGCCGGGAACCGTGCCTGCGGATGAACTCGACAGCATGCTCGACGGACGTCAGCAGCTGGTGGCAGCACTGGCCGATGGTGCCGGTGACCGTCTTCCGGCCGAGGCCGCAACGGCCCAGGTCCACTACGATTGCTGGATTGAGGAGCAGTCCTACATCGGTGATTTCGCCGAGGCGAACCAGCCGGATCATGCGGCCGAATGCCGTGACGGTTTCTGGGACGCACTGGCGAAGCTTGAGAAGGAAGAGGTTGTGGAACTCCCCAACTTCCTCGTCTTCTTCAACTGGGACAGCTCGGTAATCACCGAGACCGCGCGTCAGGTCATCAGCCAGGCGGCAGAGGTTATCCGCAACAACCGCATCACCCGCATCTTGGCGATCGGCCATGCCGATAAGTCGGGTTCGGCGGCCTACAACGTCGGCCTGTCCGAGCGCCGTGCGGTAGCCGTTGAGGCGGCACTGGCGGCCCAGGGCGTGCCCGCGGGCAATGTCGAGGTCGAGTGGCGCGGCGAGAGCGATCCGCTGGTCGTAACCCCCGATGGTGTGCGCAACCCGCAGAACCGTCGCGTGGAGATCGAGCTGGCAAGGTAGCTCTTCCAACACCAACAGTTTGTATGCGCGGGCGGCAGGGTTACCCTGCCGCCCGTGTTCTTTTGTGCGAACCGAGTGCCAATCTGACGGTGGCCCCCGACGATGCCAGAATCCGGCTACGACATTGACGTGATGCGTCTCGCGCTTGAGGGAGAGCGTGAAAACCTGCGCCATTCAAGCGCAGCGACGTCCGCCCGCCGCGACCCTGTGACCCTCGATCAGCAGAGCGTCGGCCGTCTGTCGCGCATGGATGCGCTGCAGGGGCAGGCGATGGCCCAGGCGGAGGAGGAACGCCGACAACAAAGGTTGCGATTGATCGACGCGGCGCTGGGGCGTATCGACGAAGGTGAATACGGGTATTGTGTGGCCTGCGGCGACGATATCGCGCCGAAGCGGCTGTTGTTCGATCCGGCCGTGCCGCGCTGCGTGGATTGCGCGAGCTGAGACCGCGCCTGTGAAGATGGGGAAGTGATTTCATGCGGCGGATGCGCAACGTAAAGGTACTGGCAACCCTGGGACCGGCCAGTTCGTCCGAGGAAATGATTCGCGCGCTGTTCGAGGCGGGCGCGGACGGCTTCCGGCTGAACATGAGCCATGGCGTCCATGAGGACGTGAGGGCCATGTACGACCGTATCCGCAAGGTGGAGACCGAGCTCGGCCGGCCCATCGCGGTTCTTGTCGATCTTCAGGGCCCCAAGCTGCGCGTCGGCGAGATCGCTGCGGACACCGAGTTGGCCACCGGGACCGAGTTTCGGCTGAACCTCAAGCACGGAATTGGCGATGCCTCGGCGGCCGAACTGCCGCACAAGGAGATATTCGATGTCATCGTAGAGGGGCATACCTTGCTCCTGGATGACGGGAAGTTGCGCCTCGAGGTCACGGAGGCAGGCAAGGACTTCGCCGTAACGCGGGTCGTCGTGGGAGGTCCCCTGTCGTCGAACAAGGGGGTCAATGTTCCCGACGTGATCCTGCCGGTACCGGCGTTGTCGGCGAAGGACCGGCGCGACCTCGACTTTGCCCTGTCGATGGATGTCGACTGGATTGCCCTGTCGTTCGTGCAGCGCCCCGCCGATGTGGCGGAAACCAAAAAGATCGTCGCCGGGCGCGCGTTTGTCATGGCGAAAATCGAAAAGCCGCGGGCGCTGGACCATCTGAACGAGATTATCGAAACGGCGGACGGCCTGATGGTGGCGCGCGGCGATCTGGGCGTGGAGCTGCCGATCGAGCAGGTGCCGACGATCCAGAAGTCGATCACCCGTGCGGCTCGCCGCGCGGGCAAGCCCGTCGTGGTCGCAACCCAGATGCTGGAATCCATGATCGAGGCTCCGGTCCCGACTCGCGCGGAGGTGTCCGATGTAGCGACCGCGGTCTTCGACGGCGCCGACGCGGTGATGCTGTCGGGTGAGTCTGCTGTCGGCGCTTACCCCGAGGAAGCCGTGGCGATGATGGACCGGGTCGCGCAATCGGTAGAGCATGACGAGCAGTTTCGCGTTGCGCTGGATGCGGGCCGGATCGAGCCCGAGACCACAACTGCGGACGCCATCACACTGGCCGCCCGTCAGGTGGCGGAAACACTCAACGCCGCGGCCATCGTCTGCTACACGGCGTCGGGTTCGACCGGTTTGCGTGCTTCGCGCGAAAGACCCGAGGTTCCCATCCTCGTGCTGACACCCGTCGCCCAGACCGCCCGAAGGCTGGCACTTGCCTGGGGTGTCCATTGTGTCCAGACGGAAGATGCATCGAGCCTGCTCGATATGGTGATCCGGGCGAGCCGGGTGGCCGAAGGTGAAGAATTCGCGGTGTCCGGCGATCGACTGGTCATTACCGCGGGCGTTCCGTTCGGCACTCCGGGCCGAACGAATGTCCTGCGAATCGCGACCGTCGGAACCGAGCGCGGACGACACCAGAAGTAGGTCCGGGGCACCCGCGTTTCGTCGCGTCGATTCGCCCCCAAAATTATCCCCGAACGGCGGTTTACATCGCCTGAGTCGTTTGGCTTAGTGTCACGAAATTGTCGTTTTGGAAAAACGACGCAGCGACATCCCCCGGGAGGCAAAATGGCGCAGGCGAATGGCGACAAGACCGCCAATCAGAAACTTCTGAAATGGGTCGAGGAAGTCGCAGCGCTTACCAAGCCCGATGACATTCATTGGTGCGACGGTTCCAAGGAAGAATACGACCGGCTGTGCGAGCAGATGGTCGAGAAGGGGACGCTGATCCCCCTCAATCAGAAGTTGCGCCCCGGGTGCTTCCTCGCACGGTCCGATCCTGACGATGTCGCGCGCGTCGAAAACCGCACCTTCGTATGCTGGGACAACGAGGAAGACGCCGGGCCGAACAACAACTGGATCGCGCCGGACGAGATGCGCGAGACCCTGAACGGCCTGTTCGACGGCTGCATGCGCGGGCGCACGATGTATGTGATCCCGTTCAGCATGGGCCCGCTCGGCTCGCACATAGCCCATATCGGTGTGCAGCTCAGTGATTCCCCTTATGTGGCCGCGAGCATGCGCATCATGACCCGCATGGGGCAGGCGGCGCTGGACGTGCTGGGCGATGGCGACTTCGTGCCGTGCCTGCACACGGTCGGCGCGCCGCTGGCCGATGGCGAGGAAGACGTCGTCTGGCCGTGCAACGAGACCAAGTACATTGTCCATTTCCCGCAGGATCACTCGATCTGGTCCTACGGCAGCGGCTACGGCGGCAATGCGCTGCTGGGCAAGAAGTGCTTCTCGCTTCGCATCGCGTCGATCATGGCGAAGGAAGAGGGCTGGCTCGCAGAGCATATGCTGATCCTCGGTCTGGAATCGCCGAAGGGTGAGAAGACCTATGTCGCGGCAGCGTTCCCGAGCGCCTGCGGCAAGACCAACCTCGCCATGCTTATCCCGCCGGAAGGTTATGAAGGCTGGAAGGTCAGCACGGTCGGGGACGACATCGCCTGGATTAAGCCGGGCGAGGACGGGCGCCTTTACGCGATCAACCCGGAGGCAGGTTATTTCGGCGTCGTGCCGGGGACGTCGGAAAAGACCAACCCGAACGCGATCAAGATGATCCAGCGCGACACCATCTTCACGAACGTCGCGCTGACCGACGACGGCGATGTCTGGTGGGAAGGCAAGGACGGCGAGACGCCCGCGCACCTCATCGACTGGCGCGGCAACGACTGGACGGCCGACAGCGACCGTCCGGCGGCGCACCCGAACGCGCGTTTCACGGTGGCGGCGGTGAACTGCCCGAGCGTGGACCCGGCCTGGGACGACCCGGCCGGCGTGCCGATCGATGCGTTCATTTTCGGGGGCCGCCTCAGCAGCACTTTTCCGCTGGTCTACGAGGCCAAGGACTGGCAGCACGGCGTCTACATGGCCGCGACCATGGGATCCGAGGCGACGGCTGCGGCCGTCGACCAGGCGGCGATCCGCCGCGACCCGATGGCGATGCTGCCCTTCTGCGGCTACAACATGGCGGACTACTGGTCCCACTGGCTCGACTTTGCCGAGAAGGGCCTGAAACTGCCGAAGATTTTCCGGGTCAACTGGTTCCGCAAGGATGAGGACGGCAACTTCATCTGGCCGGGCTTCGGCGAGAACATGCGCGTTCTCGAATGGATCTGCGACCGGGTCCAGGGCAACGTCGATGCCGTCGACGGGCCGCTCGGAATGATGCCGCGCTACCAGGACCTGAACTGGCAGGGCCTCGACTTTTCCGAGGCAGAATTCAGCGGAATCATGGATCTGTCGCGCGACGATGGGAGCAACGAAGCCGAGGCGCAGAAGGAACTGTTCGACAGTTTCGAGGACCGTTTGCCCGATGCGATGGAGGAGCAGCGGCAGGCGCTGCTTTCCGACATGGCCGACGCGCCCGAAGTGTGGCGCATCGCGAGCTAGACGCGTTTTCTTGCTGTCATTGCGAGAAGCAATGCGACGAAGCAATCCGGAGTAAGCCTGTTCTGGCCCTGGATTGCTTCGCTTTCGGCTCGCAAAGTCGTAAGACGTTAGTCCCGGCGGATCACGCTCACATGAGCGGCGACGATGCGCCAGCCTTCGGGCATACGCACCCAGGTCTGGCTCTGGCGGCCGATGCCGCCGATGCTTTCACGATAGAATTCCAGGTTCGCCGTGCCGAAATCGCGTCCGTAGGTCGTGACCACCACAGGGTCCGTGGTGCGGCCCAGGCCCTTCGGGGAGCGCGCGGCGCGGAAGCCTGCGATCTGGTCATGACCATAGAGTTGCTCGTCGATGCCGTAACGCAGGGTCAGCTCGTTGTTCCAGAACAACTCGTTGAGCACGTCGACGTCGTTGTTGACGAGGGCTTCCTCGTACCGGTCGTGGGCGGCCGTCAATTCGGCCAGTACTTCGGGGATGTTGATTTCCATCCGGAAATGCTCCTGTCCTGTTTTGGTGAGCCGGCCGCTCGACACGGTGGCTGGTAACTATTTGCCCTTCTTCCTGGCCCAGGAATCCCGAAGGCCGACGGTGCGGTTGAACACCAGCGCATCCGGCTTTGAGTCCGGATCCGGGCAGAAATAGCCGAGCCGTTCGAACTGGACGACGCCTTCCGTGTCGGCCAGCGCCGGCTCCAGACAGCAGGCCTCGCGAACGGTCAGTGATGCAGGGTTCAGGTCGGCGAGCCAGTCGCGTTCCTTGCCGGGTTCTTCTTCCTGGAACAGGTGGTCGTAGAGGCGGACGTCCGCAGCGATCGCGTGTTGGGCGGAAACCCAATGGATCGTCCCGCGCACCTTACGGCCATCCGGCGCATCGCCGCCACGCGTCCCGGGGTCGTAGGTACAGCGCAACTCGACCACGTTGCCTTCATCGTCCTTGATCGCCTCGTGACAGGTGACGAAGTAGGCGAACCGCAACCGCACTTCCTGCCCGATCGCCAGGCGGTGGAACTTCTTCGGCGGATCTTCCATGAAGTCGTTGCGCTCGACATAGAGTTCGCGTCCAAACGGGACCTTTCGCGTGCCGAAGCTCTCATCACCCGGATGATTCGCCGCGTCCAGTTCCTCGCTCTCGCCTTCGGGATAGTTCTCGATCACCAGCTTGATCGGGTCCAGGACGGCCATACGCCGCGGCGCCGAAGCGTTGAGATGATCGCGGATGGTATTCTCGAAGTAGGACATTTCGACGAGGCCGTCGGCCTTGGTTACGCCCAGCCGGGTAATGAAGTCGCGGATCGCGGCGGCCGGGACACCCCGTCGGCGCAGGCCCGACACGGTCGGCATTCGCGGGTCGTCCCAGCCGGTGACGTAGCCTTCTTCGACGAGCTGGATCAGGCGGCGTTTCGAAAGGACCGTATGCCCGAGATTGAGGCGGCCGAATTCGTACTGGCGCGGTCGTGACGGCACGGGAAGGTGCTCGATCAGCCACTCATAGAGCGGCCTGTGATCCTCGAATTCGAGGGTGCAGATCGAGTGTGTCACACCTTCGATGGCATCCGACTGGCCATGTGCGAAATCGTAGTTCGGGTAAATGCACCATGTATCGCCGGTGCGCGGATGCGGCGCGCGGATAATACGGTAGAGCACGGGGTCACGCAGGTTGATGTTACCCGATGCCATATCGATCTTCGCCCGCAGGACCTTGGCGCCGTCTTCGAATTCGCCGGCGCGCATGCGTGCGAAAAGGTCGAGATTCTCTTCGGGGTCGCGATCCCGGTACGGACTCGGCTTGCCCGGTTCGGTCAAGGTGCCCCTGTGTTCACGAATCTCGTCGCCCGACAGGTCGTCGACATAGGCCAGGCCTTCGCGGATCAGGTGTCGGGCCCAGTCGTAAAGCTGTTCAAAATAGTCCGACGCATGGAACAGGTTTTCGCCCCAGTCGAACCCGAGCCAGCGAACGTCGTCCTGGATGGCCTGGAGGTAAACGTCTTCTTCCCGGGCCGGGTTGGTGTCGTCGAAGCGCAGGTTGCACTGGCCGCCGAACTCTTCCGCGATTCCGAAATTCAGGCAGATCGATTTGGCGTGGCCGATATGAAGGAAGCCGTTCGGCTCGGGCGGGAAACGGGTGACGATGCGTTCGTGCAGGCCGGCCTTGAGGTCGGCGCGCACGCGTTCGCGCACGAAATCCGTCGGGCCGTCCGAGGTGTTGGGGTCGCTGGCTTCGCTCATCGTCTCGGCATCGGTTGGGGCGCGCTCTGTCTGCCAGAATTCGGGCGGTCCGCCAAGGTCCGTGTCCGAAAAGCAAACGGCCCGGCGTAAAGGCCGGGCCGAAGCGGAGACTATGTTCCCGGACTACGGGCTGACGTGATGGATGAATTCCATCGGTGCCGGCTCGCCCCACTGGGAGTTGAGGCCCTCTTCCGCGGGCACATAGCGGGTGCCGTAGTCCTTGTTCAGGGTGTCGGAGTCCGCCCAGTGCTCGTGCACGCGGCCCCACGGGTCCTTCCAGTAGTCATAAATCTGGCTGCCAAGCACGTGGCGGCCGATACCCCAGACATGCTCGTAGTCGCCCGTGTCACGCAGATGTTCGTGGCCCATCATTACGTCGTCGAAGTCGGGGACTTCAAACGAGATATGGTTCAAACCGGCCTTCTCGTTGCCGACATACAGGAACACATGGTGGTCGACGAAGTCCTTGCCGGCATCGATGCGATTAAAGCTGGCAATCACCTTGTCCTTGTCGTCGTCGACATAGACCTCGTCCGACGCGATCAGGCCGATATGGTGGCGGATCCAGGCCGTGCACTCTTCCATCTTCGGCGTGCCGAGGACGCCGTGGCCGATACGCATGACGTGGGCCGGGCCTTTCTCGTGACGCCAAAGCTCGCCGCCGCGGGCGTACTTGTCGATATTGCCGAAATTATAGATCGGACGCTCGACCGGGATTTCGTCGACCTCCTCGACGCCGTGGACGACCTCGATGGTGTAGCCGTTCGGTTCGGTCAGGCGGACACGTTTGCCGCCGCCGGGCTCGTCGATGTCCTCGACGTCCGACGCCCCGTCCGCTTCTTTTGCCAGCTTGTGAAGGTCGTCTTCGCTCTGCGCACGAAACGCCAGGCTGACAAAGCCTTCGTCACCCTTCTCGGTAACGTGGATGTGGTGGCTCGCACCGGTTCCGCGCATGAACAGCTTGTCGTTTGTCCGTTCGGCCCGGATCATTCCAAAGCGGGTCAGGAACTCTTCCTGTTTGTCGAGGTCCGGCGAGCGCAGGCGACCCCACGCGATATCCGCGACCCGAATAAGTGGCTCGGTCATAAAATTTCCTCCTCCTGTCCTTGCCGCGGCTACGCGGCATTTTGCGATACTGTAGTGGAATTCGCGCCGCGGAAGAAAGGCCGGGGGCGATTGATGATCCATACGGTGGCGTATGGTATTGATCGGGATTGGGTGTGTCAATACGTTGGCGTACGGAAATGGATTTGTGATGTCGAAGGCGAAACGCGATCAGGCACAGGACAGGGATTCCTGGCTGGCGGAGGCATTGGAGTTGCTGCGTGAGCGCGGCGTCGACCATGTGAAGGTCGAGCCGCTGGCCGAGCGCCTTGGCGTGACGAAGGGCAGCTTCTACTGGCACTTCAAGAATCGCGGCGACCTGTTGAAATCCCTGCCCGAGTTCTGGGCGCGCAGCCAGACGGACCCGGTGCTCGAGGTCGCGTCCCGGACCGAAGGCGGCCCGCTGGACAAGATGCGCGCGCTTCTTCGTTTCCTGGCGCATGAAGACCCGGACCGGTACGACAACGCCATGCGTGCATGGGCGCAGTTCGATCCCGACGTGGCGAAGGCCGTGGCGGACATCGACGAGCGCCGCATGGCGACCGCGCGGGATCTGTTCGAGGAGGCGGGGCTAAGCCCGGAGGACGCAGCCTTTCGGGCGCGCCTCTGGTATTTTTACGATGTCGGTGAACATGTGACCGGCGACACGCCGGCGCGTGTCGAAGACCGCCTGGCGCGCGCCGATCACCGGATGAAACTGCTGACGTCGGACTTGAGCTGAACGGCGCTGTCAGCCCGCCATCTGCAGGGCGGGCACGGATGTATCGATACCGAAGACACCCAGGAAGCAGTCCATAAGCTGGCGATGCTGGTCGCTGAGGATTTGCGCGCCGGTTCGGCTCAATTGATCGTTCAGCAGGTTGATGGCGTGCGCGTTCGAACTGAGGCACGCGGCGAGCGCCACATAGTGCTGGTCCGCGTCGCCGAGGAATTCCTTGAAGCGGGCGGGTTTTCCGTCGTCGATGAACTCCCGGTAGCTGTCCTCGTATGTTTTGAGCGTCTCGACGATACTCAGATAGTTTTCCCGCAGCCGTGCGCGCAGGAGCTTGAGCTCGCGCCTGATCTGTTCCTGTGTGTCAGTGCGGAGCCCGCCGAAGTCGGAGGGCAGGGAAGCCTTCGGGTCGCCGACCCACTTGAACAGCTTTCGCAGTTCCGGCTCTACGCTCGCGAACTGCACCTGATAGTAGCAGATCGCCTTCCAGGCGAAGAAGAGCTCCGGGGCGCGTTCCGGCGGCATGTCCATGCCGTGGACGAAATCCTCGATACCTTCGATGTCGCGCGCTTCCCAGATTTTCTTGAGGAAGTTCGAGACGTGTTTTTCAATTTTTTCGCCGGCGTCGCCGTCGCCAAGTCCGAGGGCTTTTCGCACGAGTGCCTCGATCTTCTTCCGGATCGGCATCTGGATCCGGTTCCATTCCTCGAGGGAAATATTGAAATAGGCGGGATTGAGCTGTTCCTCGATTCCGCGCTGCTGGGTTTTGCATTTCAGCAGGAATGGATCGAGTGTCGGCAGCGTGTCGACCATGTCGAGCATTTCGCGGTCCCAGCGATAGTCGTCGACACGGGATTCGTCCGCCGGGTTCATCCCGCACTTGTGCAGCAGCTTGTCGGAAATCTGTCCGTCGCTGACGAGGATGGAGTCGCCGCCTTCGTAGATGTTGTCATGGTTGTACGGGAAGTAGACCAGCGTCTCGACGCCGTAGACGCGCTTGCCGCGCACGATGGTGGATTCCACGACCTTGAACACGATGGAATCGTTCAGGTAGCGATTGCGGAACATCGGTCCGCCCTCGTCACTGGCCTCGATTTCCGCCGAAATCCCGGCGATATCCTTCGTCGTCTCGAAGCAGTTCAATGTCGACGCGCGCCCGACATCGATGGCGCGTGCGAGCTGTGAGCGGTCCATGCCCATGGCAGAAATCCCCGAAGTTTCGCTTCTCCCCAATTCAAACGCCAAAAGGTTGAGGAATACTGAAGCCGGAAACACCGCCGGACCGGGGCCCGGTCAGGCAGGAACGCCTTGATATCGTGCCGCGGAATGCGGACAATCGGCGCATATCTTTCACGGAGCGAACATGCGCGGACCTCATGACTATGGGGGGCTACCAGCCGGCCCCGTCGACCCCGACACGCACGAACACGAGCCCACCCACTGGGAGAAGACGGTCGATGCGCTGATGATGCTGATTTTCGACCAGAAACGGCGGCTGGCGCGCGTGGACGAGTCCCGGCGCATGCAGGAAGCCCTCGGCGAGGATTATCACAAGTTTCCCTACTATGAGCGTTGGTTGCAGGCTGTCACCTGGCTGATGCTGGAGAAGGGCGTGTTCTCGGCCGAAGAGCTCGAGGCGAAGCAGGGTGAGGTGCGCGAACGTCTGGAGGCGGAGCGCAATGGAGCCTAAGTACAAGCCGGGCGACAAGGTCCGCATTCTGCAGCGCAATCAGCCGGGCCATGTGCGCACGCCGATCTATGTGCGGGGCAAGACCGGGGTCATCGAACGGATCGTCGGCTCGTTTCCGAACCCGGAGACCCTGGCCTACGGCGATACGGGGCTGCCCTACAAGATGCTGTACCGGGTGAACTTCCGGCAGTCGGAGCTCTGGGACGACTACGATGGCCCGGCCGACGATACGCTTGAAATCGAAATCTACGAACATTGGCTTGCGCCTGCGTGAGCGGGCCGGAAAGCGATAATTCCATGAGCGAACATCATCACGACCACGATCACCCGACGCACACGCACGACGGCCAGCCGATCCAGGAGGACCCGCTGCCGCCGCTCGAAGCCCAGATTCTCGAAACCTCGGTTCGCGAACTCCTGATCGAAAAGGGGGTCGTGACGGCCGATGAAATCCGGCGGGCGATCGAGGCGATGGAAAGTCGCGGCGAATCGCTGGGCGCGAAGATTGTCGCGCGCGCGTGGACGGACCCGGACTTCAAGGACAAGCTCCTCAACAACAGCGACGATGCGATGATGGAGTTCGGGATCAACATGAGCCCGATGGAACTCTGCGTGGTGGAAAACACGGAAGATGTGCACAACATGGTCGTGTGCACCCTGTGTTCCTGCTACCCGCGCCCGGTGCTGGGCATTCCGCCGGCCTGGTACAAACGCCGCGACTATCGTGCGCGTGCCGTGCGCGAACCGCGCGCCGTGCTCAAGGAGTTCGGGACGGAACTTCCCGACGACAAGCAGGTTCGTGTCCACGACAGCAACGCCGACCTGCGCTATCTGGTCCTGCCGAAACGGCCGGAAGGGACCGAGGGCTGGAGCGCCGAGCAGCTCGAGGCCCTGATTACCCGGGACAGCATGATCGGGGTTTCCGACGTTCTGGACCCGTCCGCGGCGGACGGCTGACATGTCGCGCGGCGCGCTTGGTCTGGCTTTGATCGTCGTCGGCGTTTTGGGTGTCAACTATGCTTATCTGCATGACGTCATCTGGCAGCCGCACAACGGCTTTATCGTCATGGGAATTAAGTCCTATCTGTTTGCAATATGCAGTACGATTGTCGTACTTGCAGGGGGAATTCTTCGCGGGGCGGGCCGCTAACCGTTCGTAATCGAAGAAAGGCGCAGGCGTTCGAAGCGGTTGCGCGTGTTCCGCGCTGTGCGGAAGGGGAGAGCACGCATGTCGATGCGTGAGAGGATCGGGAAGCTCATTCCGGGGCAACGCGAAGTCATCTTTCGCGCCGGGGGCCGTGTCCGCTATGTGCGGATGGGCCGCGTCAGCCAGATTGCGCTCCTTTCGGTAGCCGTGGCAGCGGTTGGCTGGTCGGCCTTTGCGACAACGCGATTCATGGCGCACGACGATATCGTCGCCGCTCGAAACGCCAAGATTTACGCGCTGATGGCGGAAAAGGATTCGCTGCAGTCCGGCCTGACCAAGCTGCAGAACCGCCTGACCATTCAGGAAAAGTCACTGACCGCGACCCAGAAATCGACGGTCGACCTGCTCGCCGACAATCAGGAACTGCAGTTCGAGATCGCGGCGCTTGAAAAACGGCTGGTGGCCGAGCTCGAGCGCGGACACGGTTTTGCGCTGGCGTATCTCGGCGAGGTCGAGGCGCATGCGCGCGACGAGGCGGCGCGCGAACGGCTTGAGGTGTCGCAGCAGTCGCTGAAATCGACACTGGCGGATCGCGACGCGTATCTCGCCGCCATCGACGCCGACCGGACGCGCATGAATGCGCAGATCGCGTCGACGAACGAGGAACTCACCCGGTTGAAGGAAGAGGTCGGATCGCTGCACACGTCGCGGGTCGAGCTCGTCGAGCGCCTGAACGAGACCCACAGCGATCTGGTCAGCACAACCGAGATCAAGGACAGGATCGAGGGTGAACGCGAGGTGCTCGGCCGGCAGGTGGCATCTTTGTCGGCGCGACTCGAAACAATCGAACATGCGCATGGCGACATCGTGGCGCGCCTGGCAGAGCAGGCCAGCGAGAGCGGAGATGCTTTGAAGCGGACACTCTCCATCGCCGGTCTGGACGTTGAACGCATGCTGGGCCGCCTCGCGCGATCGCGCGATGCCGATAGTGCGGTCGGCGGCCCGCTTCTGCCGATCGACGATACGCCGGGGTCAAATCTCGTCCACCAGATTGCCAGGGTGGACCAGCGCATCGATGACTTTCAGAGCCTGCAGGACCTGATGCAGCGTCTGCCCCTGGCGGCACCGCTCGACGAATATCGCGTGACCAGCAGTTTCGGGCGCCGGATCGATCCCTTCACAAGCCGTCTCGCGCAGCACAGCGGCATCGACCTGGCGAGCCGGCGCAAGGCCCCGGTTCATGTCACGTCGCCGGGCGTCGTGACGTTTGTCGGCTGGAAGGGCGGGTTCGGCAAGGTGGTCGAAGTCGACCACGGGCTGGGCATCCGTACCCGCTATGCGCATCTGTCGAGTATCTACGTCAAGCGGGGCCAGAAGCTGGAATTCCGCGAAAAGGTGGGGCAGGTCGGCAGCACCGGCCGCAGTTCGGGCGAGCATCTTCATTACGAAGTCATGATCGACGGGCGTGCGCAGGATCCGGGAAACTTCATCAAGGCGGGGCAATATGTTTTCAAAAACTGATCGGCCAGGCGGCGGCAAGGGTATCCCGTCCATTATCGGCACCAGCATGAAAGTATCGGGCGACCTGAACAGCGAGGGCGCGGTTCAGGTCGAGGGCGAGATCGAAGGCGATATCCATTGCGCCGAAGTGACGGTGGGCCCCGAGGCGCATGTGCGCGGCCATATTCACGCCGACACGGCCAACGTCCACGGCAACGTCAACGGTGAAATCCGCGCCCGCAAGGTCGTTCTGTCGGCGACGGCGCGCGTGCTCGGCGATATCGTGCACGAAGAGCTGGCGATCGAGGCCGGCGCCTATGTCGAGGGCAAGATGCTCCGGCGCGATTCCGAACAGTCGAACCTGAACCTGGTTGTGGGCGACAACGTCTAGGCGTTGTCCAGACACGCCCCGAACGTTTCCGCGTCGACATTCCCGCCCGTCAGGGTGGCCACGACCGTTTTTTCACGACAATCCATCTCTCCGCTCAGGATCGCGGCGAGCGTTACCGCGCCGCCCGGTTCCACGACCAGCTTGAGGGTGCGCCACGCAAAGGCCACCGCCGCGCGCACGGCGTCGTCGGAAACAGCGAGCCCCGTTACGCCTCGGGCGTGCATGACGGCGAAGGTGAGTTCCCCCGGTATCGGCGCAAGTAGCGCATCGCAGATCGAACTGGCGCTCATGTCGTTGGCGACCCGGTCGCCCGCAATGAACGAACGGCGGGTGTCATCGAAACCTTCGGGTTCGACCGTGTGAACTTTCGTGTCGGGCAGGCGGTCCGACAGGGCGGTGGCGATCCCGGCCGCCAGCCCGCCGCCGCCGCAGCACACCAGAACAGCATCGGGTCTGGCATCGCGTTCGGCGCATTGCGCGGCGATTTCGAGACCGACGGAGCCTTGTCCCTCGATCGTCCATGGATGGTCGTAAGGCGGCACGAGCGTCGAGCCTCTCTCGGTCGCGATGTCGTCGGCGATCTGCGCGCGGTCCTCGTTCTGCCTGTCGTACAGGACAACGTCGGCCCCGTAGCTCCTCGTGTTGTCGATCTTCATGGCCGGTGCGTCGGACGGCATCACAATCACGGCGGGAATATCAAACAACTGTGCTGCGGCTGCGACGCCCTGCGCGTGATTGCCGGATGAGTAGGCCACAACGCCGTTCGCGCGGGCGTCGGGCGCAATCCGCGAGAGAAAGTTGTATGCGCCGCGAAACTTGAACGAGCCGGTCCGCTGCAGGGTCTCCGCCTTCAGAAGGATCCGCCCGCCGGTCCTGTCGTTCAGCGCGGGACTTTCGATCAGCGGTGTGCGGACGGCCTGGCCGCTCAGCCGAGCCGCCGCAGCCTCGATGTCCTCAATGGATGGCGGGTTCATGATGAGCCGAGGCCAAGGACTTCGGGCAAGGGGGACAGGGTCTCGATTTCCCGTTCCGGTCTGGCGGGGAGATGTTCGACCGGCTGGCCGTACCGGTTGATCCAGACCACGCGGAAGCCGAACGCGCCGGCGCCCGCGGCGTCCCAGCCGTTGGACGACATAAAGCAGATGTTTTCTTTCGCGACGCCCAGCCGGTCAACCGAAAGCTGGTAGACACGCGGGTCCGGCTTGAAGACGCCGACATCCTCGACCGACTGGACATCGTCCAGCAGCGGTCCGAGGCCGTTGGCCTGTACGGCCGCGTTGAGCATCTCCGGCGCGCCGTTCGACAGGATGGCCGTGCGCATGCCGGCATCCTTCAGCCGGCGTAGCGTTTCCGGCACTTCGGGGAATGCGTCGAGTTCGCGGTACAGGTCCATCAGCCGCGTGCGGAGCGCGGGCCTGTCGATCTCCAGCGCCGCGAGCGAGAAATCCAGCGCTTCGCCGGTGACCTGCCAGAAGTCCGCGTGATCGCGCATCAGGCTGCGTAGCCAGGTGTACTGAAGCTGCTTGGTGCGCCAGATCTCGGACAGGCGCGCCGCATCGTCGCCGATCTCGTCCGCGCAGTGCATGACCGCCGAGTTGAAATCCAGCAGCGTGCCGTAAGCGTCGAAGACGCATGCCTGAATGCCGTCGATCTGTTGCTCGCTCATCGGCTTTCTTGCGCGCGCCGGAGCGGGACGGCACCGACTTCGGCCACCTGTGCGTTGTCGAGCAGGTATTCGTAGACCCGTTGCGCCTCGGTAACCCGCTGCACGTAGTTCCGGGTCTCGGCAAACGGGATCGATTCCATCCAGTCGATCATGTCGATCTGCCCCGTGCGCGGATCTCCAAACAGCTGCAACCAGCGATCGACCCTGTGCGGTCCCGCGTTGTAGGCGGCGAGTGCCAGCGGCACCGACCCGGCGAAACGTTCGAGCATCTGGCTGAGGTAGGTGCGACCGAGGCGGATGTTGTACTGCGGGTCGACGGTCAGGCGCGACGTTTTGTAGGGCAGTGACAGGTCTTTCGCGACGCGTTTGGCCGTGCCCGGCAGCAGCTGCATCATGCCGCGCGCGTCGGCCCGGCTGATCGCGGTCCGGTCGAAACCGCTTTCCTGCCGGATGACGGCGAGGACCAGCGCGTCCGGTGCGCCGTGCGATGTGCCCGAGCCGGGGATATTCACCGTCGGGTACCCGGCGATGCCTACCTTGTTGTCCAGCTGGCTGAGGCGCTTGATCGCGCGAATGGCTTCGCGCGGTCGGTCGGATTCATGGGCGAGTTGCGCGACCAGCAGGCGTTCCTCCGCGCTTTCGGCGAGCCCGGCGAGGTGCAGCAGGAAGGTGCGCAGCCGCTTGTCCGCACCGAGTTCGTGGAGCCGCTGGACGAGTTGGACCAGTTCCCGGTCGAGGAATTCCTCTCGCGCCAGCGGGTCGGTCGGTGTCGCGAACTCGAACCGGTCGAGCGGCCGGCCGAGCATGCGCGCTGCTTCCTGGCCGTAAAAGGTGGTCGGATACGCCGCGGCGCGTTCGTACCATTCAGCCGCGAGCTGAGCATTGCCGCGCGCGGCGGCGGCGCGGGCTTTCCAGTAGGCGCCGCGCGCCCGGCTGATCGGGAAACTGACGCCGCTGTAGAGCGTATCGAAATGGTCCCCGGCGGCGTTCGGCTGGCCGAGGAGCGCCAGACGCACCCACCCCGCGAGAAACTCCGAAGCCGCAAATCCGCCGCCGCTTTTCAGTCTGTGACCTGCTGCGAGCCGCGCGGCCTCAGTGTGCTGGCCATTCTCGAGCGCCCGGCGCGCGAGAATGCGCCCTTCCAGCGCCCACATTTCGGGCGCGGGTCGCGGGCCCTTGTGTTGGTGGTACAGGTCCGCGGCGGACAGGTCCTTGTCCTTCTTGCGCCGCCAGCGCAAGCGTTCGAACTGAAGTGCGGGATCGTTTCGGAGGCCCGCAGGTACCTTCGCGATTGCCGCGTCAACGCCCGGGCTCTGGCGCGAGAGAGCAATTCGTGCCGTTCCGAGCGCCGCCTGGTCCGGATCGACCCGTCGGAGCATGCGCCATGCCGCTGTATGGCTACGAGCCCATATCAGGCGGTCGAGACGCGCGATGTGATCGGCTTCGGTGATGTGTCTGCCGTATTTCCGGAGGAACTTCTGCTCGGTCCCCGCATCGAAGTTGCGCGCCACCCAGTACGTCCGGGCGAGTTCGGGAATGCGCACGGTCGCGCCCGCACCGGACAGCGCGTCGAGATAGGCCAGCGCGCCTTCGCCCGTGACAGGCGGGTTGTTGCCGAACCATTCGATCAGCACCGTGCCGGATTGCGTACCGTCGACGGCCCGTTCGGCGGCGCGGCGCAGTTCCGTGCGGCGCGGCCAGGAGGGGTGCTCCTCAAGGAAAAAGGCGATTTCCTCGAACGTCGCGTCGGTATTGCGTTGCTGGTAGTCGAGCCAGTCGGCATAGGCCTGGACCAGGCGGCCCTGCACGCGCGGCGCGATGCGCGCGACGGCCTTCCAGTCTTCCTTTTCGGCGGCGGCGACAAGCTCGCGAGCAGCGGCGGTGTCGGCTTTCGCGGCGGTGAGGGGCGCGAAGGCAAACAGGGCGGCGAAAACGGTATATGTCAGTGCGCGCATGGCCGGGGAATGTCTCCGTGCGGAAGTGTAGGCAGGGCACGCTGCGTTGGCCAGATTTCCATGAAATTCCACGATGTTGCGGGGTCTTTCGCCTTTGCCGCGCCTCTTGTCGCTGTCCCGTCGAGCCGTTATCGTCCGCGCCAATCTTTCGAACCGCCCGCGCTTGCGGGCAGGAGGCCCGCATGTTCAAGGGATCGTTGACCGCGCTTATCACACCTTTCCGCGACGGAAAGCTGGACGAGAAGGCGTTCCAGGGTCTCGTCGAATGGCAGATCGACGAGGGGACCGACGGGATTATTCCGGTCGGCACCACGGGCGAATCCCCGACCCTGAGCCACGACGAACACGAGCGCGTTGTCGAGCTGTGCATCGAAGCGGCGGCGGGCCGGGTGCCCGTGATCGCGGGCACGGGCTCTAACTCGACCGAGGAATGCGTTCGCCTGACCCAGCACGCCAAGACCGCCGGTGCGGACGCGGCGCTGATTGTCACGCCGTATTACAACAAGCCCAGCCAGGACGGGCTTTACGCCCACTACAAGGCCGTGGCTGACGCCGTCGACCTGCCGGTCATCATCTACAACATCCCGCCGCGCTCGGTGATCGACATGTCGGTCGAGACCATGGCGCGCCTGGCGAAGGATTTCGACACGATCATTGGCGTCAAGGACGCCACCGCTGACCTGACCCGCCCGCTGTCCATGCGGCAGGAGATCGGCGATGACTTCTGCATGCTGTCCGGCGAGGATGCGACGGTGATGTCGTTCATGGCGAACGGCGGCGATGGCTGCATCTCGGTGACGTCGAACGTCGCGCCTGGGGCCTGCGCGCAGATGCACGACGCCTGGGCCGCCGACAACCAGCGCGAGGCGATGGCGATCAACGCGCGCCTGTTCCCGCTGCATGACGCGCTGTTCGTGGAGCCGAACCCGGTGCCGGTGAAGTACGCGGCGTCGGTGCTCGGCAAGTGCGAGATGGGTGTCCGCCTGCCGCTGACCCCGGCGAACGAGAACACCCAGGCGCTGGTTCGCGAGGCGATGACCGCCGCGGGCCTGCTCAACTAACGGGCCCGGCCGCCGGATCGTCATGGCGAAAAAGAAAAAGGGCGCGCCCGGCCAGATCGCGGCCCAGAACCGCAAGGCGCGGCACGACTACACCATTGAGGACAATCTCGAGGCGGGCATCGTCCTGCAGGGCTCGGAAGTGAAATCCCTGCGCGAGGGCAAGGGCAGCCTCGTCGACGCCTGGGCGGGCGAGCGCAACGGCGAGTTGTGGATGTTCAACTGCCACATCCCCGAATACGCCCCGGCCCGCAACTTCGGCCACGAGGAGCGCCGACCGCGCAAGCTGCTGGTGCACGCGCGCGAGATGGACCGACTGTTCGGCGCGATCCAGAAAGAAGGGGTCACGCTGGTTCCGCTGTCGATCTATTTCAACGAGCGCGGCATCGCAAAAGTCGACCTCGGCATCGCGTCGGGCAAGCGCAAGTACGACAAGCGCCAGACCGAGAAAAAGCGCGACTGGGAGCGCCAGAAGGCCCGGTTGATCCGAGAGCACGGGTAGGTTTCAAAAATTTTCAGCATTGACTGACGTTTACGTTAACGTAAACTAAGGCCGATGGAACGCACCTACTCGATTTCCGACCTTGCGCGCGAGTTCGACGTGACCCCGCGCACGATCCGTCATTACGAGGACGAGGGCCTGCTGTCGCCGGCGCGCGACGGGCAGCGGCGTATCTACTCGGCGCGCGACCGCACCCGGCTGGCGCTGGTGCTGCGCGGCAAGCGGCTGGGGTTTTCGCTCGCTGAAGCCAGGGAGATCATCGACCTCTATTCGGCGCCCCAGGGCGAGGCCGGCCAGTTGCGCACGCTGCTCGAAAAGCTGAACGAAAAGCGCGCGGTGCTGGAGGACAAGCGCCGCGACCTGGAAACCTCCATCGCGAACATGGACCGCTATGCCGAACGCTGCCGGGAGCGGCTCGCGGAACTGGAAGCCGTCGCCCGAAACGCGGCAGAATAGAGACGAGGTATCCGACATGATCCCCAACGAGTATCCGAGCCTGAACTTCGACCTCGGCGACACCGCCGACATGCTGCGCGATTCCGTGCGCAGTTTTGCATCCGACAAGATCGCGCCGCGCGCCGAGGAAATCGACGTCTCGAACGAGTTTCCCATCGACCTCTGGCCGGCCATGGGCGAACTCGGCCTGCACGGCATCACGGTGGAGGAGGAGTACGGCGGCTCGGGCCTCGGCTATCTCGAACACTGTGTCGCGATGGAGGAGGTCAGCCGGGCCTCGGCGTCGGTCGGCCTGTCCTACGGCGCGCACTCGAACCTGTGCGTGAACCAGATCCGCCGAAACGGCACCGAGGACCAGAAGCAGCGCTACCTGCCAAAGCTGGTCTCGGGCGAGCATGTCGGCGCGCTCGCCATGAGCGAGCCGGGCGCGGGCTCCGACGTGGTCGGCATGCGCACCCGTGCCGAAAAGAAGGGCGACCGCTACATCCTCAACGGCACCAAGATGTGGATTACCAACGGCCCGCTGTCGGAGACCTACGTGATCTACGCCAAGACCGATCCCGACGCGGGCCCGCGCGGCATGACGGCCTTCATCGTCGAGCGCGGATTCAAGGGGTTCAGCCAGGCCCAGAAGCTCGACAAGCTGGGCATGCGCGGTTCGGACACCTGCGAGCTCGTCTTCGAGGATTGCGAGGTGCCCGAGGAGAACGTGCTCGGCGAGGTCGGCAAGGGCGTGAACGTGCTGATGTCCGGCCTCGACTACGAGCGCGCGGTGCTGGCCGCCGGGCCGCTCGGCATCATGCAGGCCTGCATGGACATCGTCATGCCCTACGTCCACGAGCGCGAGCAGTTCGGCAAGCCCATTGGCACCTTCCAGCTCATGCAGGGCAAGATCGCCGACATGTACGTCACCATGAATGCCTGCAAGGCCTATGTGTACGCCGTGGCCCAGGCCTGCGACCGGGGCGAGACCGCCCGCAAGGACGCCGCCGGCGCGATCCTCTATGCGGCGGAAAAGGCGACATGGATGGCGCTGGAGGCGATCCAGACCCTGGGCGGCAACGGCTATATCAACGAATACCCGACCGGCCGCCTGCTGCGCGACGCCAAGCTCTACGAGATCGGCGCGGGCACCAGCGAAATCCGCCGCATGCTGATCGGCCGCGAACTGTTCGAGGAAACGTCGTAGAGTTTCAGTTTCACGCCGCGTTTGGGGGCAATCGTGCGTCGCATCTCCACCAATTCCGAGTTCGAGAAGGCTGTCGGCTATTCGCGCGCCGTGGTCGACGACCATTACGTGCATGTCTCGGGCACGACCGGGTTCGACTACGAGACCATGGCGATTTCCGACGATGTGAGCGAACAGGCCCACCAGGCGTTCGCCAATATCGCCCGGACGCTGGCCGCCGCGCGCTGCTCGTTCGCCGACCTCGTGCGCGTCACGTACTACATCGCCGACCGGGCCGACTACGAGATCCTGATGCCGGTCTTCAAACAGTATCTCGGTCCCCACCCGCCGGCGGCGACGGCGGTGATCGCGGAGCTGGTCGATCCGCGCATGAAGATCGAGATCGAGGTGACGGCGCGCCGGCCGAACCGAAAGCGCGAAGCGGGAGCCGAATGATGACGTTCCGCATATCCTACCGGGGCCGTCGTAGCGAGCGCAGCGAAGCAATCCAGAGCGGGCGTGTCGGCCCTGGATTGCTTCGGCGCTTCGTACCTCGCAATGACCGGAAGACCCGAACGCCGTTCCGGAGTGAAACATGCCCAGTGTTTTGATTATCGGCGCGAGCCGGGGCATCGGCCTCGGGTTTGCGCAGGACTACGCCGCCGACGGGTGGGAGGTACATGCGACCGCCCGGAATGTCGGAAATCCCGGCGTGCTCGGCGACGTGGCGGGCAATGTCTCGCTCTATCCGCTCGAAGTGCGCGACAAGGACCAGATCGCAGCGCTGGCCGAAGCGTTCGAGGGCCAGGGGATCGACCTGTTGATTCACAACGCGGGCGTGCTGCGCGGGGTCAGCCGGGACGAGATGATGGCGATCAATGCGGACGCGCCGTTCGACGTGGTGGGTGCCCTGTTGCCGGCGGTCGAGCGCGGCGAGGGCAAGACCATTGCGATGCTGACCAGCCAGATGGGCGCACGGAACGGCGGCGGCACGCCGTCGGCCGACTACGGCGCGTCGAAGTGCCTGATGAACGACCGGTTCCGCGAGATCGAGCCGGAGTGGCGGGCGAAGGGCATCACGGCGGTGGTGTTCCATCCCGGCTGGGTCGCGACCGACATGGGCGGGCGCGGCGCGCCGGTCAGCGTCGACGAGAGCGTGTCCGGCATGCGCCGGACGATTGCGGGGCTGGAGCCGGACGATTCCGGAAAGTTCCTGACGTGGAAGGGCACGGAGCATCCGTGGTGAGCCATGTCTGCTGAATTCCCTCCTTTCGTCATTCCTGCGAAAGCAGGAATCCATTATCGCCGATGCCCGAACGGTCGGGTGCTTGAGTCAATGGACCCCTGCTTTCGCAGGGGTGACGAGGGTGCACGGCTCGGCCGGCGGAGGGTGTCCTGATGCCCACCGCCGCGATCATCGGGGCGAGCCGGGGGATTGGCCTGGAGTTCGTGCGCCAGTACGCGCGTGCGGGCTGGCGTGTGCACGCGACGACGCGGAGCCCCGAGGCGCCCGGCGCGCTTGGGGATGTGAAGGGCGATGTACGGTTGCATCATCTGGACGTGCGCAAT
Organism: Alphaproteobacteria bacterium; assembly: GCA_965222215.1. GTDB lineage: Bacteria > Pseudomonadota > Alphaproteobacteria > UBA6615 > UBA6615 > JABJAG01. The sequence continues at coordinate 1,415,118 of OZ244931.1, forward strand.
GACACTCACATCGCGCGGCTGGCCGATGAACTGTCGAAGCCGGCCATCGATGTGCTGGTTCACAATGCCGGGGTCCTGAACAGCCGGGGACAGGCGAGCCCGGAGGAAATCTCGGACACCATGCGGATCAATGCCGAAGCGCCGATCGTGACCGTTTCCGCGCTTCTCGACAGTGTCGTTGCCAGCGAACAGAAAAAGGTCGCCGTGATTTCCAGCATCCAGGGCTCCGGCCGGCCCCGGCCCCAGAGCCCGGACCTCTATGGCGATTCCAAGGGCGAACTGAACAAGCGCTTCCGCGCCATCGAGCCGGAATGGCGGGCGCGGGGTGTTACGGCCGTGGCGCTCCATCCGGGCTATGTGCGCACCGACATGACGGGGCCCCATGCCTCGATTTCGCCGGAAGAGTCGGTGACGGGAATCCGGTCGCTGCTGGACGAACTGCAGCCCGAGGATTCCGGGCATTTCCTCGATTATCGCGGAAGGGAGGTCGCATGGTAGACGCGGTTGAACGGCTGGTGGCCGGCCACCAGAGCTTTCGGGCCCGGTATTACAGTCACCGGCCCGAGCGGATGCGCGAACTGGCCGCGGACGGGCAGCACCCCGAGGTTATGCTGATTGCCTGCGCGGATTCGCGGGTCGATCCGGCGCTGGTTCTCGACACCGAGCCCGGCGAGCTGTTCATCGTGCGCAACGTGGCCAACCTCGTGCCGCCCTACGGACCGGATCAGGGCCTGCACGGCACCAGCGCGGCGCTGGAATACGGCGTGCGCGACCTGAAGGTGAAACACATCATCATTCTGGGACACTCCGGTTGCGGCGGTATCGAGGCCCTGCGCGAAGGGATCGCCGGCGGCCCCCAGGAGCGCGAGTTCATGGCGCACTGGATGGACATCGTGGCCGAGGCAGGCATGTGCGTGCCGGGCGGCGCGGTCCCGTCCGCGCGCGAGGTCGAGCGCGAGGCCCTGCGCGTATCGTTGCGCAATCTGATGAGCTTTCCGTGGGTCGCGGACGGGGTCGAGGGCGGCACGCTGGACGTGCGCGGCTGGTGGGTCGATCTGCAGAACGGTCAGCTCTGCGAGATCGATCCGGCGACCGGCATATTGCGCGATGTCGTGACCGGCGAGGAGGCGATGGATGTCGCTGACTGACGAACAGGTCATGATCCGCGACATGGCCCGGGCATTCGCGTCGGAGCAGCTCGCACCCCATGCGGCGGCCTGGGACCGGGACGCCGAGTTCCCGGCGAATGCCGTGAAGGGCATGGCGGAACTCGGCCTCATGGGCATGGTCGTGCCGGAGGAATGGGGCGGTGCGGGGGCCGACACGCTGACCCACGCGCTGGCGCTGGAGGAGATCGCGGCCGGCGACGGCGCCTGCTCGACGATCATGGCGGTCCACAACTCGGTCGCCTGCCTGCCGGTGCTGAACTTCGGCAGCGACGAACAGAAAGAAAAGTACCTGCGCCCGCTGGCGACGGGGGAGATGCTCGGCGCGTTCATGCTCACCGAGCCGACTGCCGGGTCCGACGCCGGCGCGATCCGCACGAAGGCGGTGAAATCCGGCAACAAGTATGTACTGAACGGCACCAAGCAGTTCATCACTTCGGGCAAGCATGGCGACGTGGCGATTGTCTTTGCCAAGACCGACCCGGATGCGGGCGGCAGGGATATGAGCGCCTTCATTGTGCCAACCGACACGCCCGGCTACCGGGTGGCCTCCGTCGAGCACAAGATGGGCCAGCGCGCGTCCGACACCTGCCAGATCGTCTTCGAGGATATGGAACTCACGCCGGACCTGCTGCTGGGCGAGGAGGGCGAGGGGTACAAGATCGCGCTCTCGAACCTCGAAGGCGGGCGCATCGGGATCGCCGCCCAGGCCATCGGCATGGCGCGCGCGGCCTACGAACATGCGGTCGCCTACGCGAAAGAGCGCGAAACCTTCGACAAGCCGATCATCGAGCACCAGGCGGTGATCTTCCGCCTGGCGGAAATGCGCACGAAGATCGAGGCGGCGCGCCAGCTCACCCACAATGCCGCGCGCCTGCGCGATGCGGGCGAGCCGTGCCTGGCCGAAGCCGCGATGGCGAAGCTGTACGCGTCCGAGATGGCCGAGGAGGTGTGTTCCGACGCGATCCAGATCCATGGTGGCTACGGGTATCTGCAGGACTTCCCGGTCGAGCGTATCTACCGCGATGTCCGCGTGACCAAGATCTACGAAGGCACCAGCGACATCCAGAAACTGATCATCGGCCGCGATATCGCGGCGAACTGAACAAGCGAGAAAACGCATGTCCGACACCCCCATCGAGTTCTTTTTCGACTTCAACAGCCCCTACGGCTACATCGCCGCGCACAAGATCGACGATATCGCTGCGAAACATGGCCGCACGGTCGACTGGAAGCCGTTCCTGCTCGGCGCCGTGTTCAAGGTGACGGGTGCGGAACCGCTGCCGCATGTGCCGATGAAGGGCGATTATTCCCGGCACGATTTCGCCCGCTCGGCGCGCTACCACGGCGTGGCGTACAACCCGCCCGAGGACATCCCGTTCTCGCCGGTCGCCGCGTCGCGTGCGGTCTACTGGGCGAAGGCCAAGGATGACTCGAAGGCGCGCGAGATGGCGATGGCGCTCTACACGGCATGTCTCGGCGAGGGCAGGGAAATCGCCAGCCCGGACGGAGTGGTGGCGGCCGCGTCGGCTGCGGGCTTCGACGCCGAGGCGGTGGCGGCGGGCATCCAGGACCCGGCGGTTAAGGAGGAGCTGAAGACCGTCACCGACGACGCGATCTCGCGCAATATTTTCGGTTCGCCCTTCTTCGTGATCGACGGCGAGATGTTCTGGGGTGCCGACCGCATGGACATGGTCGACAAGTGGCTTGAGACCGGCGGCTGGTAGGCCGGCCGGTCAGGGTGCGGAGATGATGCCTTGGTAGAGCGCGCGGTCGACATTGCCGCCGGACAGGACGACGCCGGCGGTCCTGCCGGCGAGGGCGGCGCGCTCCTGCATGAGGCCGGCCAATGCCGCCGCGCCCGCCCCTTCGGCGAGGTTGTGGGTGGCGGTGTAGTAGAGCCGCATGGCGTCGCGGATTTTCTCTTCGCTGACCGTGATGACCCGCGCCGCGTGTTCGCAGATCACCGGCACGGCGTCAGCCGCAGGCACCCGGCAGGCGAGCCCGTCGGCGAAGGTGTCGGCGCTGTTGGTCGACACGGCCTCGCCCTTCGCGAAGGACAGGGCATAGGCTGGCGCGTTCTCGGCGACGACGCCGACGATCTCGGTTGTCAGGCCGAGCGCCTCGCGCGCCGCGATGCAGCCGGTGATCCCCGAACCCAGACCGATGGGCACATACAGAACCTCGATATCCGGCGCGGCCGCGAACAGTTCCATCCCGTAGGTGGCGATGCCGGGAGCCAGGTCCATGGCGTAGGACGGCACCATCTCCAGCCCGCGTTCGCCGGCAAGTCCCTCGGCGTGTTCCAGCGAGGCCTGGAAGTCGTGCCCGTGCTCGATCAGTTCGGCCCCCAGCGCGCGCATGGCGGCATTCTTCTCCGTCGAGTTGCTCTCGGGCACCACGATGGTGGCCGCGAGGCCGTTGGCCCGTGCGCCGAAGGCAATCGACTGGCCGTGATTGCCGCGCGTCGCCGCGATGACGCCGCGCACGTCCGGCTTTGCGGCGCGAAGGTTTGCCATGTAGACCAGCCCGCCGCGCACCTTGAAGGCGCCGATCGGCGTATGGTTCTCGTGCTTCACCCAGACGGCCGTGCCGGCCGCCTCGCAGATCAGCGGCCAGACATACTGGGGCGTCGGCGGCATGGCCGCGTACACGGTCTGCGACGCGGCCTCGATGTCCGACTTGGTGGGAAGTGGGATCATGTTCATGCTTCTATCACATGCATCGGAACGAACAGCCTAAAGCGACGGGGAACATTCGCATGACCGTTTTGAAGTCCTCACTCGACACCGGATCGGAACTGTTCGCGGAGAACGCGTCCGCCATGCGCGCCGTCGTCGACGACCTGCGCGAGAAAGTGGGCGGGATCGAGCAGGGTGGCGGCGAGCGGGCCCGCGAGCGCCACCTGTCGCGCGGGAAGCTGCTGCCGCGCGACCGGATCGATACGCTTCTGGACGAGGGTTCGCCCTTCCTCGAATTCTCCCAGTTTGCCGGCTGGGAGATGTACGAAGACACCATTCCCGCGGGTGGTATCCTGACCGGGATCGGGCGGGTCTCGGGCCGCGAGTGCGTCGTCGTCGTTAACGACGCCACGGTCAAGGGCGGGACCTATTTTCCGGTCACCGTGAAAAAGCATCTTCGCGCGCAGGAGATCGCCCGGCAGAACAACCTGCCGTGCATCTACCTGGTCGATTCCGGCGGTGCGAACCTGCCCCAGCAGGACGACGTGTTCCCGGACCGGGACCATTTCGGACGCATCTTCTACAACCAGGCCACCATGTCATCCGAAGGCATCCCGCAGATTGCCGCCGTCATGGGCTCCTGCACGGCTGGTGGGGCCTATGTGCCGGCGATGTCCGACGAGGCGGTGATCGTGAAGGAGCAGGGCACGATTTTCCTGGCGGGGCCGCCGCTGGTGAAGGCGGCCACCGGCGAGATTGTCTCGGCGGAGGATCTCGGCGGCGCGGACGTGCACACCCGCACGAGTGGGGTGGCCGATCACCTCGCGCGCGACGATACGCATGCGCTGGCGATCGTTCGCCGGATCGTCGCCAACCTGAACCGCCCCAAACAGGTAGACCTGGAGACCCGCGACCCGATCGCCCCCCTGTATTCGGCTGACGAACTCTACGGCGTGGTCAACGCCGACATCCGCAAACCCTATGACGTGCGCGAAGTGATCGCCCGGATCGTCGACGGCTCGGACTTCGACGAATTCAAGGCGCTCTACGGCGAGACGCTCGTGACCGGGTTTGCCCATATCTTCGGCTACCCGGTCGGGATCGTGGCCAACAACGGCATCCTGTTTTCCGAATCCGCGCAGAAGGGTGCGCACTTTATCGAACTTTGCGCCCAGCGAGGCATTCCTCTGATATTCCTGCAGAACATTTCGGGTTTCATGGTGGGGCAGAAGTACGAATCCGGGGGCATCGCGAAGGACGGGGCCAAGATGGTGACGGCCGTCGCCTGCGCCAACGTGCCGAAGTTCACGGTCATCATCGGCGGCAGCTTCGGGGCCGGCAACTACGGGATGTGCGGGCGCGCCTACAGCCCGCGATTCCTGTGGATGTGGCCGAACGCGCGGATTTCCGTCATGGGCGGCACCCAGGCGGCGAACGTGCTGGCCCAGGTCCGGCGCGACGGCATGGAGGCGCGCGGCGAGGAATGGAGCGAGGCCGCCGAGGAGGAATTCAAGCGCCCGATCCGCGAGCAGTACGAGCATCAGGGGCATCCTTACTATGCGAGCGCCCGTCTGTGGGACGACGGGATCATCGACCCCGTCGACACGCGACGGGTACTAGGCCTCGGTATTTCCGCTGCCCTGAATGCCCCGATCGAGGAGACACGCTTCGGCGTGTTCCGGATGTAGCGCCATGGCAATCAATGCAATTCGCGTCGACGTCTCCCATGGGGTCGGTACCGTCACGATGGACAGGCCGGAGAAACACAATGCCTTTGACGATGTGCTGATCGCGGACCTGCATGCCGCGTTCGAACAGGTGGAAGCCGACACCTCCGTTCGTGTGGTCGTGCTGTCGGGTGAGGGCAAGAGCTTCTCTGCCGGCGCGGACCTGAGTTGGATGGCACGGATGGCGGATTACTCCGAATCCGAGAACCTCGATGACGCGCGAAAACTTGGCGGCATGATGCGCGCCCTGAATGAATTGCCGAAGCCGACTGTGGCACGCGTGCAGGGGGCGGCATTCGGTGGCGGCGTGGGATTGGTGGCCGCCTGCGACATGGCAATCGCCTCTTCCGCGGCGAGCTTCTGTCTGTCCGAAGTTCGCCTCGGCCTGATCCCGGCGGTTATCAGTCCGTATGTTGTCGAAGCCATAGGTGCGCGCGCCGCGCGGCGATACTTCCAGACGGCCGAACGTTTCGATGCTGAAGCTGCATCGCGTCTCGGGCTGGTTCACGAGGTTGTCGACCCGTCTGCGCTCGACGGGGCGATGGATGTGCTGGTTGCGCAGCTTGTGAAGAACGGACCGGCAGCCATGGCGGCGGCGAAACAGTTGATTCGCCGCGTGTCGACCGGGCCTGTCGATGACGCGATGATGAGCGATACGGCCCGGCAAATAGCGGACATTCGTGCGACGCAAGAGGGCCGGGAGGGCGTGCGCGCATTTCTGGAAAAGCGGGATCCGGCATGGCGGACGACGACAGGTTCCTAGGGATCCATATTCCGCACCGCACCTGGTTGAGCGCAGTGGGATTTTCCGCGCTCATCATTTTCCTGGTGGCGGTTGGGTCGACGGATCAACTGGGTATCCTTACAGGAATCATCCTGGGTGCCGTGTTCAGCGCGGCGGGGATTTTCCTCTGGATGTTCCCGGGCAGCCGATTTTTTGTGCTGGCGTTCGCGAATTCGCTTGCGATCTATACGACAGTCTATTTCTTTCTGGTGTCCGCGAATTTTTCGACGGCGCGCGAATGGGTAACCGGGGTCGGGTACTTGATCCCGATCTACATGTTTCTGTTCGGTGTTTGGTGGCGACGCGACGCGATTCGCGACCGATCTCGAATGAACCGCTTCCGCAAGGCTCATTTTCCGGGCCGGCTCCTGATCTGGCTATTGCCCTTGGGTGTCCTCGCGGCGCTGACCTTTTTTGTGCCGGGTTTCGATCTGGAAACGCGTGGCGCGGATCTTGTGCTGCTATGTCTGATGGGGCTGATCGGAACCGCTGTCCTGTTTTTCAGCCGCATGATTTGCCTGTTCCTGATCGATACCGGTTCCGTCTTCGACCAACTCTTTGTGCAGATGACGCGGCTTTTCCGTCCGGCGTTCGCGTTCTTCACGCTCTATTCGTTTATCGTCATCGTGTTCGCGATGATTTTTCGAATCATGGACCGTACGGCTGATCAGCCGATCTTCATGATTGCGGGCGAACCCTCTTCGATCAGTTTTACGGAAAGCCTGTACTTTTCCCTGATAACGATGTCGACGGTGGGATACGGCGATATAACGCCGGCGGGCGAGGCCGTGCGGGTTGTCGCCGCGATCGAGATCATGTTCGGGATCCTGCTGTTCCTGTTCGGGTTCGCCGAAATCATGCGCTACGCGCGCAAACCGGACTCGGACCAAAAGAAGGAAAGTCAGGATGACGATTAGACGCTTACTGATCGCCAACCGGGGCGAAATTGCTGTTCGGGTCGCGCGGACGGCGCACCGGCTGGGGCTCCATGTCATCGCGGTCTATTCCGATGCGGATGCCCGCGCCATGCATGTCGCCGCCGCAGACGAGGCGGTGCGAATCGGCCCGGAGGCGCCGTCCGAGAGCTATCTGAATATCGACGCCGTGATCGGCGCGGCAAGGGAAACGGGCGCCGATGCGATCCATCCCGGCTATGGCTTCCTGTCCGAGAATGCCCGCTTCGCCGAAGCCTGCGCTGATGCCGGGATCGTCTTTATCGGCCCGAGCGCGCACGCGATGAGGACGATGGGGGATAAGGCGACATCGAAGACGGCCATGGAGAAGGCGGGTGTCCCGCTGGTGCCCGGCTATCACGGAGAGGACCAGGATGCGGCGCATCTTGCCGACGCGGCGGGTGACATCGGTTTTCCGGTTCTCATCAAGGCGTCGGCCGGCGGCGGGGGACGTGGGATGCGGATCGTCGAGGAGCCCGCAGCGTTCGCGGATGCGCTCGATTCCGCGCGCCGGGAAGCGGCCGGCGCGTTCGGTGACGACCGGGTGCTGATCGAGAAGTATCTCACCACGCCCCGTCACGTTGAGGTTCAGGTCTTCGGCGACAATCACGGCAATGTGGTTCATCTGTTCGAACGCGACTGCTCCTTGCAGCGGCGCTACCAGAAAGTCGTCGAGGAAGCCCCGGCACCGGGTATGCGCGAGGACAGGCGGGCCGAGATCGGCGCGGCGGCCGTCGCGGCAGCCAGGGCCATTGATTACGCCGGTGCGGGCACGGTTGAGTTCATCGTCGATGCCGCGCAGGACGGCGCCAACGGGCCGTTCTACTTCATGGAAATGAACACCCGTCTCCAGGTCGAGCATCCGGTCACCGAATATGTGACGGGACTGGACCTGGTCGAGTGGCAGCTCCGCGTGGCGGAAGGGGATCCGCTTCCACGTGACCAGGGCGAGATTTCACTGACTGGCCACGCGATTGAGGCGCGTTTGTATGCGGAGGACCCGGCGCGCGATTTCCTGCCGTCACCCGGGCATGTAGTGGCCTTCGAAGCGCCGGCGGGCGAGGGTGTCCGGGTCGATACAGGGGTGCGAAGCGGAGACGATATCGCCGTTGCCTACGACCCGATGATCGCGAAGGTCATCGGACATGGCCAGGACCGCGATGAGGCGATCGCCAAACTGGACCGCGCGCTGTCCGAACTGGTGTGCGCCGGGCCGACGACCAATCAGGCGTTTCTTCGCCGTGCGATCACCCATCCGCAGTTCGTGGAAGCGCAACTCGACACGGGTTTCATCGCTCGCAACGAGGAGGCATTGGTGGGGGCTGACGCGGACGGCGAGCGCGACGCGTTGGTCGTAGCGCTCGCGCATGTGCTGGACACGCGCGCAGCGGAAACCCGTAGGATCGCGGCGCGATCCGGCGAAGCGGGCTCACCCTGGGCGTCAACGGATTGGTGGCGGGCGAATATTCAATCGCACGAGCAGATGCGTCTTCGGCGCGGCGATACCGAACAGGACGTATCCGTCGCGCATACCGTGAATGGCGCCACGTTGTCGTTGCCCGACGGAAGCAGTGCGCAGTTGCCCCGGGATATTCCGCCGGGCTGGCGCGTTTTTCAGGGGCCGCGCGAATTATGTACTGTCCGTGATGGCATGCAGGTCCGTTTCGAGCGGGTCGTTGCAGTGGAGGAAGCCGATGGACAGGCGGGCGGTAGCGGAAATCTCAATGCCCCCATGCCCGGGAAGATCGTTCGGGTTGCCGTCGCAGCTGGTGACGCGGTCGTGCGGGGGCAAACCCTGGTGGTATTGGAAGCCATGAAGATGGAGCATGCGATCACGGCCCCGGCGGATGGTGTGGTTAGCGAGGTCTTCCACAAGGACGGCGACCAGGTGGGTGAAGGCGCTGAATTGCTGCGCATGGAATCGGAGGCCGATTGAGATGAACAGCCCCGAGCGCGTCACGATCGTCGATGTCGGTCCGCGGGACGGCCTCCAGGCTGAGCCGAGGATCGTACCGACCGCCGCCAAGATCGAGTTGATCGACCGGCTTTCGTCCGCGGGGGTGCCGTCCGTCGAGGCCGGTGCGTTCGTCTCGCCCAAATGGGTGCCGCAGATGGCCGACACGCCTGAGGTGTTGGCGGGCATCGAGCGCATGTCCGGGACGAGCTATCCGGTCCTCGTGCCGAACATGAAAGGCCTCGACGGCGCGATCGGGAGCGAAGTTTCCGAAATCGCGATATTCGGCGCGGCGTCAGAGACGTTTTCCCGCAAGAACATCAACTGTTCGATCGACGAGAGCCTGGAAAGATTTCGCCCGGTCGCGGAGAGCGCCCTACAGCATGGGATGAAGGTGCGTGGGTATATTTCCTGCGTCCTCGGCTGTCCCTACGAGGGTGAAGTCGACGTTGCGAGCGTCGTTCGCGTCGCGCGCGAACTGGATGCAATGGGCTGTTACGAAATCAGTCTCGGAGACACGATCGGCGTGGGAACGCCGGCACGCGCTCGCGCAGCGGTCACGGCGGTCGCCGACGTCGTGCCGGTGGAAAGGCTCGCGCTTCATTTTCACGATACTTATGGACAGGCGCTGGCAAATATTCTCGCCTGCCTCGATCTTGGCGTGGCGACGGTCGATGCCGCCGTATCCGGTCTCGGCGGGTGTCCCTACGCGCCGGGCGCTTCGGGCAACGTGGCGAGCGAGGATGTCGTTTATATGCTCGATGGAATGGGTGTTGAAACGGGCATCGATCTCTCAGCCCTGGTTGCGGCGGGGGCATTTATCAGCGAGGTCCTGGAGCGCACACCGTCATCCAAGGCCGCGCAGGCCCTGGCGGCCAACAGCAAATAGCGGCGGCCGGGCAGGACCCGTAAAGATTTCTGAAACCATTCCCGCCTAGGTTTTAATGACCGACAAGCGTCCGATTCCGGCGCAGGTGGTGGGAGAGACATTGAGCGTGGGATACCGCCTCGAAAATTTGCGAATCCTGATCGTCGACGACAATGCTCATATCCGGCAGTTATTGCGCACGATCCTGAATGCTGTGGGCGTTCGGAATATCGATATCGCCGAGGACGGCGTGCAGGGTTTTGAAGCCTTCTGCCGCCTGGACTACGACATCGTATTCACGGACTACCAGATGGAGCCGATCAGCGGGATTGATCTCACCGACCTGATCCGGACATCCAGAAAGAGCCCCAACCCTTACATTCCTGTCATCATGATCTCGGCCTATTCGGACGAGGATCGGGTGCAGGCTGCGCGCGATCATGGCGTGACCGAATTTCTGGCCAAGCCGTTTACCGTCGAACGTCTGGTGGAAAGGCTCGAAAAGGTGATCGAGGAGCCGCGCCCGTTCGTGCGGACCGAAACCTATTTCGGCCCGGACCGCCGCCGCAAGCAGGATCCCAACTATACCGGCCCGGAACGTCGACAGACCGAACTGGAAGAGGTCGATGTGTCCGTGCGGGAACTTTCGGAGCAGCAACGTGCCGCGTTGCGTGCGAGCCGCGAGAGCGCCGAGAAGATCGCGAGCGACTAACGCTCCGTTAACCGTCGCCCTCTAAATTGGGCTGCAGTGCGGTTTCTCCGCCGGTGAGGACATAAATGACCGACAGCGGTCACAATAACGGCGACTATCAGCTCATCACGCCCCCGAACATGCTCAAGGCAAAGGTGAGCGGTGGCGATGGACCGTCGGGCATCGACGGGGATGCGATACAGCAGGCATCGAGCGCGATCGAGAGCCTGGCCGGCGAGTTCGAGGAGCGCGTGTCGCTGGAAATAGCGATGCTCACGAAGCTATCGCACGACCTCGATGAAGACCCGTCCAAGGCTGAAAAGATCGGCAAGAAGGTCGCGCGCATCGGTCACGAGATCAGTGGACAGGGTGCGACCTTTGGCTTTGAACTGATTTCCGAAGTAGGCGCGTCCATGTGCCGCTATGTCGAAGGCATTCGTGCGAAGGAGCATATGAGCGGCGAGGTTCTGCGTGCTCACGCGGACGCCATGCGCGCCGTCATCAAGAACAAGGTCCGCGGCGACGGCGGCAGCGTTGGCAGCGAGCTTGTTGGCAGCCTGGAACACCTTGTCGACCGAATGATCTAACCGCATCGGTTCAACAGTGTGGTCCGCGCTGGTATTGTGGCCGCATGTCTGTTCATCTCGTCAAACTTGCCGTGGGGATCGAATCCGTCGATCACCTGCGCGAACGCCAGAAACAACGCATCGCAGACCGCAAGGCGGCCGGCGACGGCCCCGTGCTGCGGATTCTGACACGCAATACACCGCGCCGGGCGGACGAACTTCTCGCCGACCACGGGTCCATTTACTGGGTCATCAAGGGGCAAATCCTGGTCCGGCAGAAGATCAAAAAGATCGAGCCGGCGACCGGGCACGACGGGACCCCGCGCTGTGCGATCCATCTGGACCGGAAACTCGTTCGCGTCCGGCCCCGGCGTTCCCGGCCCTTTCAGGGCTGGCGATATCTGGAAGCCTCCAGCGCGCCCGAGGATCTGCCGTCCGGTGCTGCGGCCGAAAAGGAACCGCCCCCGGAGATGGCCGAGGAACTCAGGGAACTGGGCCTCATTTGACCTCGCCCGCGATTGGTATTGAGAATTATTCGCAACGCTCCTATATTTGTTTGAGAGGAGCGACGCGATGTATGTCTGTATCTGCAATGCCGTGCGCGAGACGGAGATCAAAGAGGTGATCGCCGAGGGTGTGCGCGACGTGGACGCGGTTTATGACGCGTTGGGCGTAGAGCCGCAGTGCGGCACCTGCCGGTCTTTTATTCGCGAGATGATGGCCGATGTCCCGTCCAGCGTGGAATCGGAAATCGCGGCCTGACGAGTTCCTTTGCAACTGCTTCTTAGTTGCGCAACCGCCTGAAAAACAACGGTCAATCCTTCCAATCGGGATGCGATGCCATATATTCGTGGCATACGTATCCAAGAGTAGGGGTGTGTCAGCATGGAACGCAGCAGCAAGGTCGTCGAGGCCCTGAACAAGATCCTTACCAACGAAATGACGGCGATCAATCAGTATTTCCTGCATTCGCGGATGCTGAAGGATTGGGGTTTCGAGAAACTCGGCGAGTACGAGTACACGGAATCGGTCGACGAGATGAAACACGCCGACGTTCTGATTGAGCGCATCCTTTTTCTGAACGGTCTGCCGAACCTGCAGGATCTGCACCGTCTGCGGATCGGCGAGAACGTGAAGGAAATCCTCGAATGCGACCTGCAGCTTGAGGAAGCGGCCATTCCCGAACTGCGCGAAGCGATTACGCTGTGCGAAGCCGAGGCGGACTATGTCAGCCGCGACATGTTGAGCAACATCCTCGAGAACGAGGAAGAGCATCTCGACTATCTGGAAACGCAGCTCGAACTGCTGGCCAAGGTCGGCGAAGAAAATTACCTGCAGTCGCAGGTCTGACGCCGCCTAGTCGCCGCCCGCGCTGACCGGTATGGCCGGCGCGATCGGTTCCCCGGCCTCGAAGCGGCCCTGGCGGGTGCGCTGGGTGTGAGCGCTGCGCATCGCGCGGCTCAACAGGATCACCGGCAGAACTCCCGCGAGCACGATCGTCAGGGCCGCGAGCGCGCTCTGTTCCAGCAGCTCGTCCGACGCGAACTGGTAGACGTGGGTCGCCAGCGTGTCGAAGTTGAACGGCCGCAGGATCAATGTTGCGGGAAGTTCCTTCATGGTGTCGACGAACACGATGGTCGCGCCGGCGAGCAGGCTGCCCCGGATCAAAGGCAGATGAATGCGCCACAAGGTGCGGCCGGGACTGGCCCCCAGGCTGCGCGCGGCCATGTCCATGGTCGGCTGGATATTCCCCAGGCTTGCCTCGACCGCGCCGTAGGCGACCGCAAGAAACCGTACGACATAGGCGAAGACGAGGGCGAAGATCGTTCCGCTGAGCAGCAGGCCGGTCGACACGCCGAACCACTCACGCATCAGGGCGTCGAGTGCGTTGTCGAAGCGGGCGAGGGGAATCAGGATGCCGACCGCCAGCACGGCGCCGGGCACGGCGTAGCCGAGCAGGGACAGGCGCGCGAGGATCCCGAAGCCCGGCCCGGACAGTCGACGACCATATGCGAGGAACACAGCGACGATGATGGCGCCCGTGGCGGCCAGGGCGGCGAGCATCAGGCTGTTTCCAATCAGGGCGAGAAACTCGTCATTCCATGACCGGTCGAAAAACACGATGGCGTGGCGGGCAAGAACGCCGCCGGGGATGATGAAGCCGACCAGGATCGGCAGCGCGCAGACGACAAACGCTACCCAGCGCTTCACGCCGTTCAGCGGAAGGCGTTTCGGCGAGACGTGCCGGCTTGAGACGTTGTGGAAGCGGCGGCCGCGCCGCCCGAGCCGCTCGAAGTAGATCAGGATGACGACGAAGGCGAGCATGGCGACGGCGATCTGGGCCGCGCCGCCGGCGTTGCCCATATGCAGCCAGACGTCGAAGACAGAGCGCGTCAGGGTATTCACGGCGAAAAAGTCGACCGTGCCGAAATCCGCCAGTGTTTCCATCAGCGCCAGTGTGACGCCCACGACAATGGCGGGGCGGGCCAGCGGCAGCGATACGGACCTGAACGTGCGCCATCGTCCGTGTCCGAGGATTCGGCTGGCTTCGCGAACGCTTTCGGACTGTTCCATGAAGGAGGCGCGCGCCAGCAGGTAGACATAGGGATACAGGACAAACGACATCACGAAGATCGCGCCGCCCATCGAGCGAATTTCCGGGAACCAGTAGTCGCGCTTGGTCTGCCAGCCGAAGATGTCGCGCAGGAGGCCCTGTACCGGGCCGGCAAATTCAAGGATGTCGGTGTAGACGAATGCGACGATGTAGGCGGGTGCGGCGAGGGGCAGCAACAGCGCCCATTCGAATACACGTCGGCCCGGAAACTCGCATGACGCCACCAGCCATGCCGTGGTCGTGCCGATAAGGAACACGGCGAGGCCGTTGCCGAGCATCAGGAGGATGGTGTTCCAGGTGTGACGCGGCAGGATCGTCGAGAGCAGATGCGGCCAGATATTCTCGGCCGGGAAGAAGGCAAGCCAGAGGATTGCGAGGAGCGGCGCAATCACGATCGATGCGATTGCGACACCCCCCGGAATCCAGACGCGCTCCCAGAGGGAGCGCGTCGTCCGAAGGGGGGTTCCCTGCGGAGATGTGGATATCACGCTCACGATGGAACGTTGGCCCGTCGGCTAGTCGTTATAGCCAACTCTGTTGACCAGCTTGACGGCCATGGCGCGGTTCGCAGCCACGTCATCAAGATCGAGGTCGTCGGCTTCGAGCTTGCCCATGGAACGAACCAGGCCCGACTGCGGCACGCCGGCCACGATCGGATACTCGAAGTTCTGCTCGGCATACATCTGCTGGGCGAGATCACCGGTGAGGAACTCCATCAGTTTGACGGCATTGTCCTTGTTCGGCGCTGCCTTCGTCAGCGCCATGCCGGAAATGTTCACATGCGTGCCTTTGCCGGCGATGGTCGGGAAGACCGGATAGACCGACTGGGCCCAGGCGAACTGCTCTTCGTTCTCGAGCATCTTGCCGAAGTAGTAGTTGTTGCCGATCGCGATATCGCACTCGCCTTCCTTGATCGCCTTCACCTGGGCGCGGTCGTTGCCCTGGGGCTTGCGGGCCAGGTTGGCTTTTACGCCGCGCAGCCACTTCTCGGCCTCTTCCTCACCGTGATGGGCGATCATCGCCGCGGTCAGCGCGACCTGGTAGACGTGCGTGCCCGAGCGGGTGCAGATGCGGCCCTCCCACTTCGGATCGGCGAGCTCTTCGTACGTCTTCGGCGCCTCGGACGCCGGCACCCGGTCCTTCGACGCGTAGATGATGCGCGCACGCTGGGTCAGGCCGTACCAGTGACCGTCATTCTGGCGGAAATCCTCGGGGATCGCATTCGTCAGCGACGCGGTCTTGACGGGCTGCGTCACGCCGTTGCCATAAGCATCGTCCAGACGGCCGATGTCGACCGTGAAGATCAGGTCGGCGGGGCTGTTCGCGCCTTCCTGCTTGAGGCGCTCAACCAGGCCTTTGTTGGCAAACACGACGTTCACCTTCACGCCGGTTTGCCGGGTGAATGCATCGAACATCGGCTGGATCAGGAACGGCTGGCGGTAGGAATAGACGTTCACCTCTCCGCTCAGGGCGGCCTGTTCGTCGGCCACGGCCGGGGCGCCAATGAGAGGGGTGGTAAGAAGTGCTGCGGCAAGCAGGGACTGGTGAAAACGCATTGTCGTCTCCGAGACATCTGGTTTGCAACTGAGAACTATTCTCAATTTGTAGCCGGAAGCTACAAGCATGCGCATCCAATTGCAAGTGGTTCGCAATTGCATTGACTCAGATCAAATCGGAGGGGGCTCCACGAGCCATGTCGATAGGCGGCCGACGCCTAGGCAGCGGGGCGAAACCGCTCCTCGGCCATACGGTCCGCCACCGCGTTCGTGGCGGCCATCTCTGTCTCCGCGCGCTGGAAAATTTCCGACAGGGTGTCGTGAATGCGGTCGAGATGGGCGTAGATCTCGGCGTCGTCGTGTTGACCGCCAAAGTCGGGCCCGTGCGCGATCTCGATGATCCCGCCGGCGTTGATGACATAGTCGGGGGCGTACAGAATTCCGCGTGCCGTCAGTTCGGCGCCGTGCCGGTCCTCGGCGAGCTGATTGTTGGCCGAGCCCGCCACGACCTCCGCACGAACTTCGCCGATGGTCTGATCGTTGATGACCGCGCCCAGCGCGCAGGGCGCGAAGACATCGACATCGGCGGCATGAATTTCATGGGTGTCGACCGGCGTCGCACCGAACATGTCCGCGGCGCGCGTGACCGCTTCAGCGTTGATATCCGCCACGTGCAGCACCGCGCCCTTTGCGTGCAGGCGCTGCGCGAGGTCGAAGCCCACCGACCCCAGGCCCTGGATCGCGACCTGGATGCCATCGATGCCGTCGTTGCGCTGGAGCTTGTGCTCGATGGCCGCCTCAATCCCACGCATCACGCCATACGCCGTGTAGGGAGAGGGGTTGCCGCTGGTCTTGCTGGTGCCGGTGACGTGTTTGCTGACCGATGCCATCTCGTCCATGTCGGCGACGGTCATCCCGACATCCTCCGCCGCGATATATCGCCCGCCGAGGCTTTCGACGAATCGGCCCATGGCCCGCATCAGTTCGGGTGTCTTTTCGGTTTTCGCGTTCCCCATGATGACGGACTTGCCGCCGCCGAACGGAAGTCCGGCCAGTGCGGATTTGTAGGTCATGCCCTGGGACAGGCGCAGCGCATCGCGAAGTGCGGCTGTGTCGTCGGGGTAATCCCACATCCGGCAGCCCCCGACACCCGGGCCCAGATGCGTGTTGTGCACGGCGATGATGGCGCGCAGGCCGGTCTCGGCGTCGTGGCCGAAGAGCACATGCTCATGGCCGTCGAAATCAGGGGCGGAGAAGACAGTCATGGCGTCCTCCAGACATTCGCCGTCGGATTGCGGCGTTAACCATGTCCACGGATTTTGCATCCGTGCCCTTAACCTTCAATGAATATCAATCGGTTGTGCCCACTTCGAAAGATGCGCACCGGGGCGGCGTAAATATATTCGGAAATGAGAAGGTTGCGTCGGCGGGCTATAATATTATTTCAACAGAGAACGGCGGTTCCGCACCACGCGAATCCCTGTAACGAGGCTGAAGATGGCGGGCTCCCCCAAACGCGCGAAATCAGAACCGGATATCTGGAAGCAGCCGGATGGCTCGGCGATGAGTTGCGAGGAATCGATCCTTGTGTTGCGCGAGAACCTCTCGGAGATCGAGGAGATCTGCCAGGAGGCGCTGGAAGATGCCGTGCTGATGGATGTGTCCGAGGCGCAGTTCCGAGAAGTCCTGCGCGACATGGTCGAGAAGCTGACCAATCCCTACAGGAAGGGCTGATCGAGGGCTTCCTCGTCATCGCGAGGAGCAACGCGACGACGCGATCCGGAGCCCGCGCGTGTCTGCTCTGGTTTGCTTCGCCCAGAGGGCTCGCAATGACGGGATGTATCCCTGATTCTTCAGTCCAGTTCGCCCGCGTGGGCCTTTTCGAACAGGACACGGAATCCGGCCGCGTCGAGCCTGACGGGATTGGCGATGGCGGTGGGATCGACCGCGGCGGCTTCGGCAAGTTCGTCGAACGCGGCCGCCTCGACGCCAAGGTCGGCGATCGTGTGGGGCATGTCGAACGTGCTGCGCAGTTCCAGCGTCCAGTCGACGAAACTCCGGAAGCTGTCCGATTGTGCGCCGGGCAGGCCGAGGTAGGCCGCGACGCGCGACAACTTGTCGGCGACCGCCTCCCGGTTGCGCATCAGCACATAAGGCATGACCACGGCGTTGGTCAGTCCATGGTGGGTATCGTAGGTGGCGCCGATGGGGTGGCTCATGGCGTGGATGGCGCCGAGGCCTTTCTGAAAAGCGGTCGCGCCCATGGCGGCGGCCGCCAGCATCTGCGAGCGGGCGACGATGTCGGTCCCGTCCGAGACGGCATCGCTCAGGTGATTGCGCACCAGCCGCATACCTTCGAGCGCCACCCCGTCGCACAGCGGATTGTGGAAGGGTGAGCAGTAGGCCTCAAGACAGTGGGCGAGTGCGTCCATCCCCGTGGCCGCCGTGATGTGCGGCGGCAGGCCCACGGTCAGTTCGGGGTCCGCGATGACGATTCCCGGCATCATGCCGGGGTGGGTGATGATGACCTTGCGGCCGGTTGCCTCGTTGAGGACGACGGTCGACCGGCCGGTCTCCGACCCGGTGCCGGCCGTCGTCGGAATGGCGACCGTCGGCAGCGGGGCATTGGCGGACTGCCAGTCCTTCCGGCCTTCCTCCATCGACCACAGATCGACGCCGTCGGCCGGTTGCGTGGCCATGAGTGCGATGGATTTGCCCGCGTCGAGGGACGACCCGCCGCCGAACGCGATCACGCCGTCGCAGTCCGCCGCCCGGACGGCTGCAACGCCGTCGAACACGTTGGCGCTGACGGGGTTGGGCTTCACGTCGGAAAAGAGCGTCGTCGGAACCCCGTCCGCGTCATTCGCCGCGATGGCGTCGGTGACCATGGGGAGCGTCGCGAGGCCCGGGTCGGTTACCAGGAGCGGACGCGAAATACCAAGTGATTTGCACGCCCGCGACAGGGAGGAGATCTTCCCCGCGCCGAACCAGATGGTTGTCGGAAAGTTCCAGTTGCCGCGCAGGGTTGCGGGGTCGAGAGACATGGAAAAGCTCGCTGTGGGTATGCGCTGTCAGCCCGTGGCGTTCAGGGCCCGCCAGACCTTTTCGGATGTTGCGGGCATGTCGAAATCGACTTTCGCGCCCCGGCTGGCGAGAGCGTCGGCGATGGCATTCATCACAGACGGCACGGCACCGACCATGCCGGATTCGCCGATCCCCTTGACGCCCAGCGGGTTGGTGATCGACGGCACCGGATGGAAATCGGTGTCGATCGACGGGATATCCGTCGCGCGCGGCATGGCGTAGTCCATGAACGATCCGGTCAGAAGCTGGCCGCTTTCGTCGTATCGCACTTCCTCGCGCAGCGCCTGCCCGATTCCCTGAGCCACGCCGCCGTGGAGTTGGCCGTGGACGATCATCGGGTTGATGACGTTGCCCACGTCGTCGACGGCCCAGTAGCGGTCGACCGACACATCGCCGGTATCCGGGTCGATTTCCACTTCGCAGATATGACAGCCGTTCGGGAAGAACTGTTCGGGCGCGCGGTATTCCTCCTCGCTGTCGAGTGTGTCCGGCAGTCCGTCCGGCTGGTGACCCTCGGCCACCGCGGCGCGAACCTGCTTCGCGAGATCGCGCAGCTCGATTTCCCGGTCCGTTCCCGCGACCCGGAATCGGCCGTCGGCGAACTCGATGTCCGCTTCCGCGGCCTCAAGCAGGTGCGCCGACCAGGCACGGCCTTTCTCGATCACGGCGTCGCATGTGTTCGCGATTGCGGAACCGGCCATGATCATGGAGCGCGAGCCGATCGTGGCGAACCCGATCGGCACATCGTCGCTGTCGCCGTGCTTGAGCTCGATATCGGCGAAGGGCAGGCCCAGCCGCTCGGACATGACCTGCGCATAGCTGGTCTCATGCCCCTGTCCCTGGCTCTGGGTAGCCACCGCCAGCTCGATCCGGTCGTCTTCCGTGAAGCGGATGATCGATCCCTCGAACGGCACCGCGCCGACGCATTCCAGCGCGCTCGCCAGCCCGCGTCCGCGGATTTTGCCGCGGGCCTCGCTCTCGGCCCGGCGCGTGTCGTATTCATCGACCTCGGACAGCCGCAGCGCCTTTTCCATCACGGCCTCGAACTCACCGACATCGTAGGTGCGTCCGGCAGGCGTGGTGTAGGGCATGTCGGAGGGCGAGATGTAGTTCCGCCGGCGGAGCTCGACCGGGTCGCGCCCGGTCTCCCGCGCCGCCTGATCGACCAGCCGTTCCATGATCACCGCGGCCTGTTCCCGGCCCGCGCCGCGATAGGGCCCGATGGACGCCGTGTTGGTCATCACCAGCCGCGCCGAGACGTCGATCACGGGGGTGCGATAGACCAGCGGCAGCCCGTTCGGTGTGTTGCGGATGGAGACGAGCGGTCCGTGGCAGGCGATATAGGCCCCGAGTGCGTCGTTGACCTTCACGCGCACGGCGAGAAATTCACCGTCTTCCGCGAGCGCCAGCTCGGCTTCGATCTCGGCGTCCCTGGCGTGGTTGTCGTTCAGGAAGTGCTCGCTGCGGCTGCCCTGCCACTTCACGGGGCGCCCGAGCTCGCGCGCCGCAAAGAGGATCGCCACGTCTTCGGGGTAGGGCTGTTCCTTGATACCGAAACCGCCGCCGACATCGAAGGTGCGAATACGCATCTTCTCGCGCGGCAGGTTGAACACATGCTCGCACAGCACTTCCTGGATGTAGTGCACGCCCTGGCTCGAACAGGTCAGGGTGTAGCGGTCCGCGTCGGCATCGTATTCGGCGAGGCTGGCCCGGTTTTCCATGGCGGCGCCGGCCAGCCGGTTGTTGCGAAACCGCAGCCGCGAGATGTGCGCGGCCCTGGCGAAGGCTGCTTCGGCGGCTTCGGGGTCGCCGCCGCGCCAACGCACGGCCGTATTGTCGGGCGCCCGATCCGGCCACACGGCGGCTGCACCGTCCGCGATCGCGTCGGAAATCTCAACGGAGGCGGGAAGCGTCTCGATATCGGCGACGAGGAGTTCGACCGCGTCCTCGGCCTGCGCACGGGTTTCCGCGACGACCATCGCCACCGTTTCCCCGACATGGCGCACGGTGCCGTAGGCGAGTCCGGGGCGCGGTGCCGGAATCGGCTTGTCCATGACCACGCCGGGCAGGGGCGGGCGGGCGTCGATGCCGCCGAGGCCAGCCTTTTCGAGTTCCCTGCCCGTGAACACACCCACGACGCCGGGCGCGGATTCCGCCTCGGCTGTATCGATGGAAACGATACGCCCGTGCGCGACAGTGGAGCGGAGGAACGCCGCATGAAGGTGCCCCGAATCGTCGAGGTCGTCCGTGAACTGTCCGCGCCCCGTCAAAAGGCGGACGTCTTCGCGGCGGCGGACAGGCTGGGAGGTACCGAACGTTTCCGACATTGTTTTCTCGTGCTTATTGATTGGTTTCGGGAAGTCTAGATGAGTTCGAAATACCGGGCGAGTTCCCAGTCGCTGACATGCCTGCGGGATTCCCTGACTTCCCAGTCGCGCGATGCCGCGAAGTGGTCGACGAAGGCATCGCCGAACCAGTCGCGCGCGACGGTCGAGGCGGAGAATAGTGCCGCGGCTTCTTCGAGCGTGCGGGGCAACTGGCGTTCGTCCGGCAAGGGGTTGTCATAGGCATTGCCGGTGACGGCGTCGGCGGGCTCGACCCGGTTTTCGATACCGTACAGACCGGAGGCCAGCGCGGCGGCGAGGGCCAGGTAGGGATTGGCGTCGGCCCCGGGCAGGCGGTGCTCGACCCGCTGGGATTTGGGCGAGCCGGGAATGATGCGGAGCGCGCAGGTTCGGTTGTCGATGCCCCACGTCGCTGCCGTCGGCGCCCACAGGCCCGGGACGAGACGCCGGTAGGAATTCACTGTCGGTGCGAACAGGGCGCAGAACGCCGGCATCATGGCCAACTGGCCGCCGATGAAGTGACGCATCGTCTCGGACATGTTCCGGTCCGCCGAGTCGTCATGGAACGCGTTCTGCGAGTCGTTCAGGGACGCGAGCGACAGGTGGATATGCCCGGACTGGCCTGCCTCCCGCTCGCTCCACTTGGCCATGAAGGTGGCCATCAGGCCGCGGCCCATCGCGACGGCCTTCGTGTAGGTCTTGAACAATGCCGCCCGGTCGGCCGCCGCCAGCCCGTCGCTGGCAGAGATCGCGGCCTCGATCACGCCCGCGCCCATTTCCTCATGGATGCCCTCCAGCGGGAAATCCATCTTGCCGCAGGTGTCGAACAGTTCGCGATAGAAGTCGCTGAGTTGGGCCTGGCGCAGCATCGAATAGCCGGTGTTGCCCGGCGTCACCGGCTGCATGTCCTGGTAGTGTTTCTCGCGCACGCTTTCCGGTGTCTCGGTGAATACGAAGAACTCGTACTCGAACCCGGCCTTGACCGCGAAACCCATGTCGTCGGCCCGGGAGAGGACGCGGCGCAGAAGGCCGCGCGGGCAAAGCCCCTCGGCCGTGCCGGCAAATTCGCCGAGGAACAGCCAGCAATTGTCTTCGCCCGGAACCTGCCGCCCGGTTTCCGGTGCGATGCGGACGGGCGCGTCGGGAAACCCCGTGTGCCATCCGGTCAGACCCTCGCGGTCGTAGAGCTGGTCATTTACATCCCAGCCGAGCACCACGTCGCAAAAGCCGAACCCGTCCTCCAGGGCGCTCAGAAACTTGTCGCGGTGCATGAACTTGCCCCGCAACACGCCGTCCACATCCGTCACGCCGACCTTCACCATGTTCTGGTCGTGCGCGCGAACGTGCCGGGCGGCTTCTTCAGCGGACTGGATCGGATCTTCTGGCACTGGGAACGTCCTTCGCCGGGGGAGGGATGCGATACTACGCCGCCCGTGCCGCCCCGCAAACGCTCTCGCACTCGTGAACCTCGTTCCTTGAGGCGCGCGCGCGTTCCGCGCTACACAGATGGGGAAAGCCCGGTCCCGCGCGGAGAAAATTCATGAGCATCGAAGCCATTGTCATCCTCGGTGTGCTGGCCGCCTGCATCGTGCTGGGTACATGGTCGGCGCTCGTCACCAAGGATTCCTGGGACCGCGAGCCCGCCGAGGGCGAGGATAGTTTCGACTATCACAAGGCCACGCTCGGCATTCATCAGCCGCCGGGCGAAGAGCAGTGGGAGAAAGACCTCGACTCGCTGCGGATGGACCAGAAGCACCGCCTCTGCTGATCAGAGATGCGTGACGTTCAGGTCACGTCCCCAGCGATCCTCCAGATACTCGACGACCAGCCGCCGGTGGCAACGGTGCGGCGTGTCTTCGCTGCACAACAGGCACGCGCCTTCCAGTTCGGACGGGTCGAATGCCTCCTCGATCTTCCGCTCGGCCATGATGTCGAGGAAACGCGGTTCGAACGCCTCCCATTTCAGGCCGTTCTTCCGGTAGTCGGTAAACAGCGCATCGTCGGGCGCCAGTTCGGGTGCGTGGCGGTACCCGATACCGCCGATGTTCTTGAGAAAGAACTCCAGATCCGCGGCCTTGGCGAACCCGGCGAGTTGGGAGGTATTCTGCAGGCGGACATCGATCACCGTCTGCACGTTTGCGTTCTGCAGCCGCTCGAAAAAGTCGGCCGCGGTGGTCTTCGTGAAACCGATGGTGAACGTGGACATGATGGGCAGTCTCGCGGGATTTTCGGGCCAGCGCAACTCTCACAGGTTCGTGACGCAGAGTGACTTTATGCGGGGCGGGTTGGCGTTATTTACTGCTCATGATCATCGTGCTTCTCCATTCGATCCATTCGCGTGGAGAGACCTCAACGGCGGCGGAGACGCCGCCGTTTTTTTCCCGGCCCGCCTTGTCAGTGAGCGCCGGACGGTGATGAGACGAAAACAAGAACCGAGATGAATAAGACGGGATGTTCGCAATGCCACTCTTTCTCACCCAAAAATGGGGCCGGATCGGCGCCATGCTTGCCACGGGTGTCCTTTTCCTGGTCGTGACAGCGACGGGTCAGGCGAACCCGGCCTTCTGGAAACTCGAATGGCCGCAGACCGACTTCAGCAAACACAGCGTGCCGTTCGACGAGATCTTCTCCGGCGGCGTGCCGAAAGACGGTATCCCCCCGATCTACGATCCGCAGTTCGGCCCCATCGCTGAAGTGGATCGGCTTTATGAAGGCACCGAACCGGTGATTTCCGTCGCAATCGACGGCAAGGCGCGCGCCTATCCGCTCGGCATCCTGATGACCCATGAGATCGTCAACGACGAGCTGGCCGGCAAGCCGATCGCGGTGACCTATTGCCCGCTGTGCAATTCGGCGATCGTCTTCGACCGCAACGTGGACGGCGATATCCTGACGTTCGGGGTGTCGGGCAAGCTGCGCAACTCCGACCTTGTCATGTGGGACCATGAGACCCAGAGCTGGTGGCAGCAGTTCACCGGCGAGGGCATCGTCGGCGAGAACACCGGGACCCAGCTCACCATGCTGCCGGTGCGCGTCGAATCCTTTGACCGGTTCAAGGCCCGTTTCCCCGAAGGTGAGGTGCTGAAAAGCCCGCGCGGCGGCCCGGGGTTCAACCCCTACGCCGGCTATGACACGTCCTCGCGCCCGTTCCTGTATCGCGGTTCCTTCCCCGAGGGCATCCGGCCGCTGGAATACGTGGTCGCGGTCGAGGACGAGGCCTGGTCGATCGAACTCCTCCGCAAGGAAAAGAAGGTCGAGACCGACGATCTGGTGATCGTTTGGGAATCCGGCCAGAACGCGGCCATGGACCGGCGCAACATTTCCGATGGGCGCGACATCGGCAACGTGACCGTGCAGCGCAAGCAGGACGGCAAGCTTGTCGATGCCGTGCACGATGTGACGTTCGCGTTTTCGTTCCATGCGTTCAACCCGGACGGCACGATCCACAAATAGGCCTTAGCGATGTTGCGCAAACATCCCGGTACGAAGGAGGGCCGGTCCCGTGCGGGGCTGGCCCTCGTCGTTTTCGCCATTGCGGCGGTCTCGCTGTGGGGCGTGCTGCCGGGGGCCTTTGCCCAGGGTGTCTCGAAATGGCAGCGGGAGTTTCCGCAAACCGATTTCGAAACGCGGGTGATCGAGTTGTCAGAGATCGACGACGACGGCAATACGCGTGACTCGATCCCGCCGGTGCGCGAACCGAAATACATTCCGGCGCGCGAGGCGAAGGATATCGGGCCGCTGGAGCCGGTCCTGTCCATCGGGATCGACGGCGATTTCCGCGCTTATCCGCTCCGCATCCTGCTCTGGCACGAGATCGTCAATGAAGAGATCGGCGGCGTGCCGGTGCTCATCAGCTACTGCCCGTTGTGCAACTCCGGTGTCGTGTTCGACCGCCGGGTCGACGGCCAGCTGCTGGAGTTCGGCAACACCGGCCGCCTGCGCCACCGCGACATGGTGATGTACGACAAGCAGACCGAGAGCTGGTGGCAGCAATTCACGGGGCGCGCGATCATCGGCGACTTGTCCGGCAAGGCCATGAAACCGCTTCCGGCGCGGCTGGAATCACTGGCGAAATTCCGTGAGCGCGCGCCCGACGGCATGGTGCTTGTGCCGGAAGACGAGAGCGCGCGGCCCTACGGGGCCTCTCCCTATGAGGGGATGGATACGCAAGACCTGCCGCGCGCCCTGCAGGCGATCCACTTTCCCTTTCCGCTCCCGGACGGAATCCGCCCATTGCAGCGGGTGGTCACGGTAGGCGACGAGGCGTGGACGCTGGCGCTGCTGCGCGAGAACTCACCCGTGGAAGCGAACGATCTGGTGCTGACATGGGAAGCGGGACAGAATTCGATCCATGACGCACAGCTCATCTTCCGCGGCCGCGACGTCGGCAACGTCGTCGTCCGGAAGAAGACCGGTGAGGGACTTGTCGATGTGCCCTACGACGTCGTGTTCGCGTTCTCCTTTCGCGCGTTCAATCCGGATGGCGAACTGCATTTTTAGCTGCATCACCGGCAAGAAAGTTGTCATGCCCGGACTTGATCCGGGCATCCTGTTTGACCAACTGCGCCGAGATGCGCGGGTCAAGCCCGCGCATGACGATCGATGTTGAAGAGCGGTTCCGTCTTCGCGGTTCTGGTGTTCTTGGCCGCCGGGCCGGCCTCTGCCGATCTCGCGCTCTGGCGGCTCGAGTTTCCCAAAACGGATTTCGGGCGTGCGAGCGTGCCGCTGTCGGAAATTCACGACGACGGCAATCTGAGGGATACGATTTCGCCCATCGACCACCCGGTGTTTCAGCCCGTGTCGGCGATGACGGCGATGGGCGCGCTGGAGCCGGTGCTGTCCGTCATCGTCGACGGCGACGCGCGGGCCTATCCGCTGCGGATGTTGCTCTGGCACGAGATCGTGAACGACACGGTCGGCGGTGTTCCCCTGCTGATCAGTTACTGCCCGTTGTGCAACTCCGGCGTTGTCTACGACCGGCGCCTGGACGGCGAGGCGGTCCGGTTCGGCAATACCGGGCGCATCCGTCATTTCGACATGGTGATGTACGACCATCGGACCGAAAGCTGGTGGCAGCAGTTCACCGGCGAGGCCATTGTGGGCGCGCGCACGGGCGATGTCCTGACGCCGTGGCCGTCGCGACTCGAATCGCTCGCGCGGTTTCGCGAACGCGCGCCGGAAGGCCGGGTGATGATCCCCGCGGACGCGATGCGGCAGCCTTATGGCCAGACGCCGTATTACGGGGTGGACACGCTATGGGACACGCAATCGCGCAACATGCTTCGCGAACGCTATCCCTACGATCTGCCCGAGGATGTGTCACCGCTGTCGCGGGTGGTGGTGGTGGGTGAACGGGCGTGGTCGCTCGATCTGCTGCGTAAAAAGGGCACGCTGGAAGACGCAGGGCTCGTCCTGCGGTGGGAGCCGGGCCAGAACTCGATCCACGATCATCCCATCGTTCCCGAAGGGCGGGATGTGGGCAATGTGGTCGTCCAGCGCCGCGGCGAGGGGAAAAGCCTGCACGACGTGCCTTATGACGTGACGTTTGCCTTTGCGTTCCGGGCCTTCCGGCCGAACGGGAAGATCGTGTTCGGATTGTGATTTGTCGGTGATTGCGGCCTGCCGCAATCGACGGTGCGCGCGGGTTTCGCTATATTGCGGGCCTGGAGACAAAACGATGCCACTTGACCAGAACCGCGCCGAAATTGCGCCGGAGAACCCCGCCGACGTGCAGGTGTTTCATTCGGCCTGTCCGCATGACTGCCCGAGCACCTGCGCGCTCGAGGTCGAGCGGCTGGATCCGGCCACGATCGGGCGGGTGCGGGGCGCCAGCGCCAACACTTACACCGCCGGCGTGATCTGCGCGAAGGTCGCGCGTTACGCCGAGCGGGTTCACCACCCCGATCGCCTGACGGTCCCGCTCCGGCGGGTGGGCGGGAAAGGCGTCGGGCGCGAGGCGTTTGAGGAAATCTCGTGGGAAGTGGCCCTGGACGTGGTCGCGGCGCGTCTGCGCGAAGCGGCGGCGAAGCATGGGCCCGAAACCGTCTGGCCCTACTACTACGCCGGCACGATGGGGCTGGTGCAGCGCGACGGGATCAACCGCCTGCGCCATGTCATGGGCTACTCGCGCCAGCATTCGACGTTCTGCAACACGCTGGCCGATGCCGGCTGGATGGCGGGGTCAGGCGCGAAGCAGGGGGTCGATCCGCGCGAAATGGCGCAGTCCGACCTGATCGTGATCTGGGGCTGCAACCCGGTGAGCACGCAGGTCAACGTGATGACCCACGTGACCCGCGCGCGAAAGAACCGCGGCGCGAAGATCGTCGTGGTCGACCCCTACGAGACGGAATCGGCGAAGCAGGCGGATATCCATCTGATGCCCCACCCGGGCACCGACGCAGCGCTCGCCTGCGCCGTCATGCATGTGCTGTTCCGTGACGGGTACGCGGACCGCGACTATATGGCGACGTACACGAAGGGCGCGGACGAACTCGAGGCCCATCTTCGCGCGCGCGACCCGGCCTGGGCGGAAGCGATCACGGGAATCCCGGCATCGGAGATCGAGGCGTTTGCAAAGCTCTACGGCTCGACCCCGCGCAGCTTCCTGCGGCTGGGTTTCGGCTTTACCCGCTCGCGCAACGGCGCGGTGCAGATGTTCTCCGCGAGTTGCCTGCCCGCCGTGACCGGCGCCTGGCAGCACGAGGGCGGCGGCGCGCTGTACTCGAACGCCGGCATCTACGGCGTCGACCAGACCCTCATCAAGGGCGAGGATGTGATGGACACGTCGGTGCGGTTGCTCGACCAGTCCCGGATAGGCCCGATCCTGACAGGCGACAAACGAGATCTCGGCGACGGCCCGCCGGTCACGGCCCTGTTCATCCAGAACACCAACCCCATGAATGTCGCGCCGGATCTGGGGAAGGTCCGCGACGGCTTCCGGCGGGACGATCTGTTCGTGTGCGTGCACGAGCAGTTCATGACCGAGACCGCGGCGATGGCGGATATCGTCCTTCCGGCCACGACCTTTCTGGAACATGACGATATGTATGTTGCCGGCGGGCACACGCACCTGCAGGTGACGAAAGCCGTCATCGAACCGGTCGGCCAGTCGCGCTCCAACCATTGGGTCCTCTGCGAACTGGCGAAGCGGCTCGGCGCCGAGCACCCCGGTTTCGACATGACCGCCTGGGAACTGATGGACGACGCCCTGAAGCGTTCCGGCTATGCCGGCGCGCAGGAAATCTGGGAGGGGCATTGGGAAGACCGCGCCCGCGCCTTCGACGACGCCCATTTCCTGAACGGGTTCGGCCACGACGACAAGCGGTTCCACTTCACGCCGGACTGGTCGAAGATCGGCGGCAACCACCACGGCATGCCCGACCTGCCGGATCACTACGATGTGGTCGACGGCCGCGACGATGCGCACCCGTTCCGCCTCGTGACCGCGCCGTCGCGCAACTACCTGAACACCAGCTTCACGGAGACCGCGACAAGCCGGAAGCGCGAGGGACGGCCGGAAGCGCAGATCCATCCGGCGACCTGCGCGGAGCTAGGCCTGGAGGCCGGCGGCCTTGTCCGGATCGGCAACGCGCAGGGATCGGTCGTGGTGCACGTGCAGCCCACGGAGGGGGTGCGCCGCAGCACGGTCATCGTCGAAAGCGTGTGGCCGAATGCCGCGTTTGTGGAGGGGATCGGGATCAATCTCCTCGTCAGCGCCGACGCCGGACAGCCGAACGGCGGCGCGGTGTTTCACGACACCGCGGTGTGGCTGGAGCGCGCATGAACGCGACGGTCATTGTCCTCGGCAACGAGAAGGGCGGAACAGGCAAATCCACGACCGCGATGCACCTCATCGTCGGCCTGCTGCGCGAAGGCTATGCCGTCGGCGCGATCGATCTCGATGCCCGGCAGGGAAGCCTGACGCGCTACTTCGACAACCGGGTTGCCTATGCCGAGAAACACGATGTCGACCTGCCGCAACCCGTCTACCGTGCGATCGGCCGGAGCGACCTTCGTGACCGGGTCCTCGCCGGTGAGGACGAGCGCCAGCAGGTGCATCGCCTGTTGGAAGAACTCGAAGGCCGCTGCGACGTGGTGGTGATCGACACACCCGGCAGCGACAACCCGCTGTCGCGCGCGGGGCATTCTTTCGCCGATATCCTGGTTACCCCGATCAACGACAGTTTCGTCGACCTGGACCTGCTCGGCCGGATCGAGCCGGAGACGAACAGGGTGCTGTCGCCGAGCAGCTATTCGGAGATGGTCTGGGAGCAGAAAAAAGCGCGCGCGCTCCGCGATGGCGGGTCCATAGACTGGATTATCATGCGCAACCGGCTGGCGGCGCTCGATTCACGCAACAAGCGCAATATGGACGCGGCGCTTGAGGCGCTTTCCGCGCGACTGGGCTTCCGGCTTGCCCACGGTTTCAGCGAGCGCGTGATATTTCGCGAACTGTTCCTCAAGGGCCTGACGCTTCTCGACGTGCGTGAAGAGGGCTCGGACGTGGACCTCACCATGTCTCACATCGCGGCCCTCCAGGAAGTGCGCAACCTGTTGCGCGCCCTGGGCGTGCCGGAAGCGGTGGACGCCCCCGACGTCGCGGCGGCGGGCTAACGCCCATGACCGGCAACGATCCGCGCGACACGAAGCTTCCGTCCGGGCCATCGAGCCGGGCGGAAGTCGACGCGTTTCTGCAGAAGGTCGCGGCCAGCCCGTTGCAGCGGCCCGCCGGGCGCCGCGGCCGGTTGCTGTTCGCCATCGACGCGACGGCCAGCCGCGAGCCGACCTGGGACATGGCGTGCCAGCTCCAGTCCGAGATGTTCTCGGCGACCGACGATATCGGCGGTCTGGAGGTCCAACTCGCCTTCTATCGCGGCTTCGGTGAGATGAAGGTGACCAAATGGCTCGCCAGCGCCGACGAGCTCGTGCGCCGGATGATCAAGGTGCGGTGTCTGGCGGGGCGCACGCAGATCAGAAAGCTTCTGCGGCACACCCTGAAGGAAACAGGCGAGCAGAAAGTCGATGCACTTGTGTTCGTCGGCGATGTCGTCGAGGAAGACGTCGACGAACTCGGACACATCGCCGGCCAGCTCGGTCTCGTGGGCACGCCGGTCTTCGTGTTTCACGAGGGCGGGGAACCCGTCTCCCGGCGCGCTTTCGAGCAGATCGCACGGTTGTCCGGCGGTGCCTATTGCAGCTTCGATGCGGGCAGCGCCCAGCAACTGAAGGACCTGCTTGCGGCCGTGGCCGTGTTCTCGGCGGGCGGCCGTCGGGCGCTCGAGGATCTCGGAAATTCGCGCGGCGGGCGCGTGTTGCAGATTGCCGACCAGATGCGCGGCAAACGGTGAGGTAGACGATGCCCTGGCTCATTCTTGCGGTTTGCCTGCTGATCGGCGGCTGGTTGCTGGCGCGCTGGTACGCCACCGCTCAGCCGGCCGATATCCTGCGGGCTGTCCGCTGGACGGCCGCGACGCTGCTGGTTGTCGGCCTCGCGGCGATCGCGCTTTCCGGTCGTTGGAATTTGCTCTGGATGCTCCTTTTCCCGGCGGTCCCGCTTCTGACGCGGTGGCGCGCGATAAAAAGCATGCAGAAGAACGCCCGAGGTCCCACGGGCGGACAGACAAGCCAGGTCGACACCCGCTTTCTGCGGATGGAGCTGGATCACGACACCGGCGACATGGACGGGGAGGTGCGCGAGGGCCCGTTTGTCGGGAGCAGGCTTTCCGCACTCAAGCTGGGGGAGGCGATCGAGCTCTGGCGCGCGGTGGCGCAGGCCGACGAGCAGTCGCGCATCGTGCTCGAAAGCTACCTCGACCGTGCGCACCCGGAATGGCGCGATGTCGTAGGTGAGGCGGCAACGTCCGGCCGCGACGAGGGTGCGGGTAACGCCGAAAGCCCCTGGGCGCGCGGCGATATGTCCGTGGAAGAAGCCCGCCAGATACTCGGCGTCGATGCGGAGACCAGCGATGCAGACATCGAGGCCGCCTGGCGCCGGGAGATGAAGAAAGCCCATCCCGATCAGGGCGGTTCCGACTGGATGGCCGCCAAGGTCAATCAGGCCAAGGATACGTTGCTCAAACGCTAGGCTACCGCGCTTGCGTGCAATCGCGGGGCTATGGCAGAAGTTCCGCTCCTGCCGTTCGGCGCACCGATAACGGGCCCTCCCAGAGATCTGATGGTAAACCGCGTACGCAAGGCGATCTTTCCGGTCGGCGGCATGGGAACCCGGTTCCTGCCCGCCACCAAGGCCATGCCGAAGGAAATGCTGCCGGTCGTGGACCGGCCACTGATCCAGTATGCCGTCGACGAAGCGCGTGCGGCGGGGATCGAGCAATTCATCTTCGTGACGGGCCGGGGAAAGAGCGCGATCGAAGACCATTTCGACCACTCGATCGAACTCGAAAACCTGCTGCAGGAGCGCGACAAGAAAGATGCGCTGGCCGATCTGCGCGAGACCCTGCTGCCGCCCGGCGACATTGCCTATGTGCGCCAGCAGGAACCGCTCGGGCTCGGGCATGCGGTCTGGTGTGCCCGCCATCTGGTCGGCAACGAGCCGTTCGCGGTGCTTCTCGCCGACGACCTGATCCGGGCCGACACGCCCTGCCTCAAGCAAATGGTGGACGTCTTTGCGGAGACCGAAGGTAACGTTGTTGCCGCAATGGAAGTGCCCGATGAGCACACGTCGCGCTACGGCATTATCGATGCGGGCGGCGCGAGCGGCGATGTGCGGCCCGTCCGGGGACTCGTTGAAAAACCGGCGGCGGGAACCGCGCCGTCGAATTTGGCGGTGATCGGCCGCTACATCCTGATGCCGGAAGTGTTCGACGAACTCGGTCGCCAGGAAAAGGGCGCGGGCGACGAGATTCAGCTGACCGACGCGATGGCACGCCTCATTGACCGGCAACCGTTCCACGGTCTTGCGTTCGAGGGCACGCGGTTCGACTGCGGCGACAAGCTCGGTTTTCTCGAAGCCAACATCGTGTTCGCCATGGCGCGCGACGATCTCGGCCCTGGCGCCCTGGATATGGTTCGACGCCTGGCGGGAGACGCCCGATGAAGATCGCGATGGTCGGCACCGGCTATGTGGGGCTGGTCTCGGGTGCCTGTTTCTCGGAATTCGGCTGGGATGTCGTCTGTGTCGACAACAATGCCGAGAAGATCGAGATGCTCGAAGCCGGGCAGATGCCGATCTACGAACCGGGGCTGGACAACCTCGTCGCACGCAATGTCGGCGCGGGGCGTCTGACATTCACGACGGATCTGGCGAGCGCCGTGTCAGGCGCCGAGGCTGTATTCATCGCTGTCGGCACCCCTTCGCGGCGCGGCGACGGACATGCGGACCTGAGCTATGTCTTTCAGGCCGCCGAGGATATCGCGCGCCATGCCGACGGTTACACGGTAGTGGTGACCAAATCGACGGTGCCTGTTGGTACC
The DNA here is from genome assembly GCA_965222215.1 of Alphaproteobacteria bacterium. GTDB lineage: Bacteria > Pseudomonadota > Alphaproteobacteria > UBA6615 > UBA6615 > JABJAG01. Next base: position 1,447,480 of record OZ244931.1, read on the forward strand.
GGCCGGGAGGTCATGAAGCGCATCAAGGCGGTCCGCCCGGACGTCGACATCGAAATTGCCTCCAACCCGGAGTTTCTCCGCGAGGGCTCGGCGATCGAGGATTTCATGCGCCCGGACCGTGTCGTGATCGGCACGGACTCCGAGAAGGCCGGTGAGACCGTCGGCGCGCTGTATCGCCCGCTCTATCTGCGCGATACGCCGATCATGTTCACGAGCCTGGAGACCGCGGAACTTATCAAGTACGCGGCCAACACGTTCCTGGCGACGAAGATCACGTTCATCAACGAATTCGCGGACCTTTGCGAGAAGGTCGGCGCGAACGTGCAGGACGTGGCGAAGGGAATCGGCCTCGACGGGCGCATCGGTTCCAAATTTCTTCATGCCGGACCGGGATACGGCGGTTCCTGCTTCCCGAAGGACACCGAAGCGCTCGTACGCTCCGCACGCGACGCGGGCGCGCCCATTTCCATCGTCGAGCAGGTCATCCGGGTCAATGACAACCGCAAGGAAGCGATGGCGCGAAAGATCATCGATGCGTGCGGCGGTGACGTGAACGGGAAGACGGTCGGTGTACTCGGGCTGACTTTCAAACCGAACACGGACGACATGCGCGATTCACCGTCGCTGGTGATCGTGCCGCGATTGATGGAGGCGGGCGCGACGGTGCGTGTGTTCGACCCCGTCGGCATGGACGAAGCGAAGGCGCTGATGGACGGCCCCGTCTGGTGCACTGACGCCTACGACGCGATGGACGGCGCCGACGCCGTGGCGATCGTGACCGAATGGAACGAGTTTCGCGCCCTCGATCTGAACCGCGCCAAGAGCCTGCTCAAGTCGCCGATCATGGTCGACCTTCGGAATGTCTACCGGCCGGACCAGATGCAGGAAGCCGGCTTCAAGTATGTCTCCATCGGGCGCGGCAGCGTGCCGGCGGCCGAATAGAGGTTCCATGTCCGATCCACACAATTTCGACCCGACGATCCTGCGTGAGTACGATATCCGTGGCATCGTCGGAGATAACCTGACGCGTGACGACGCCTATGCCGTCGGCCGCGGCTTCGGGACCTGCATCGTCGAGAATGGCGGCGACCATGCGGCGCTCGGCTTCGACGGTCGCCTGACATCGCCTGAGCTGGCCGAAGCCGTACTGGACGGCCTGATGGCCTGCGGCGTGCATGTGAAGCGCATCAATATGGGGCCGACCCCCATGCTGTCCTTCGCGATCCGCCACCTCGATACCGGTTCCGGCATCATGGTGACCGGCAGTCACAACCCGGCCGACTATAACGGGTTCAAGATGACGCTGGCGGGCAAGCCGTTCTTTGGAGATGCCATCCAGCGCCTGGGCAAGATCGCCGCCAAGGCCAACTACGCCAGCGGTGAAGGCAGCGTCGAGGACATCGACGTGCGCGAAGACTATGTGAGCGTTCTCGCGCGCGAACATCAGCCGCTTCGCATGGCGCGCGTGGCCTGGGATCCGGGCAACGGTGCGGCCGGTGAGGTGCTGAACATGCTGTGCACGCGCATGCCGGGCCATCACCACGTGATCAACGGCATCGTCGACGGCACGTTCCCCGGTCATCACCCCGACCCGACGGTCGCGGAAAATCTCGTGGACCTGCAGAAACACGTCACCGACAACGATTGCGAACTCGGTATTGCGTTCGATGGCGACGGTGACCGGGTCGGCGTCGTCGACGGGCAGGGGCGGATTCTCTGGGCGGACCAGTTGATGATGCTGTTTGCGCAGGACGTGCTCGAGGAAGAACCCGGCGCGACGATCATCGCCGATGTGAAGTCGAGCCAGGTCCTGTTCGATGAGATTTCGAGGCTGGGCGGCGTTCCGGTGATGTGGAAGACCGGACACTCACTGATCAAATCGAAAATGACGGAGACCGGCGCGCCGCTCGCGGGAGAGATGAGCGGTCACATCTTCTTCGCTGACCGATATTTCGGTTTCGATGACGGCCTGTATGCCGCCGTGCGTCTCCTGTCTTTTCTGGAACGACAGGGTGTGACCCTGGCAAGCCTGCGCGACCGCATTCCCGAGGTGCATAACACTCCGGAACTGCGTTTCCCGTGCGACGAGGCGCGCAAGTTCGCCGTGATCGGCGAGGTCGAGGGGCGGCTCGCCGATGCCGGTGCGGATGTGACCGGTATTGACGGCGTGCGTGTGAACACCGAAGACGGCTGGTGGCTGCTGCGCGCGTCGAATACCCAGGATGTCCTCGTGGCACGTTGCGAAGCGCATGACGAAGCGGGTCTCGACCGGCTCAAGCAGGCGCTTGTCGGGCAACTCGACGCCAGCGGCATTGCTGCGCCGGACGAACTGTAGGCTCGAAATAGTTCCGGAATGAGTCTTTCACGCCGGATCACCAATCGGCGTCACAAGTTCCATTCCGAAACATGGTTCGCGCGAAACCGGCGAAGCCGCTATTATTTGAGCTGATCGAAATTACAACCGCACCCACCAAGAGAGAGGTCGCGATGAGACTGGGTTACTTCGCCATGCCGGTGCACCCGCTGCACCGCAACTACACCGAGACGCTGAAAGAGGATCGCGAGGCGATCATCTACTGCGACGAACTCGGCTTCTACGACGCGTTCATGGGCGAACATCTGACGGATGCGGCCGAGAACATCACCAGTTCGATGCTGTTCCACGCGACGCTGATCCACTCGACCAAGAACATCAAGCTGGCGACGGGCACGACCAATCTTTCGCACCTGCACCCGACCCTTGTGGCCACCCACGCTGCGATGTTCGATCATCTGGCCGAGGGCCGGTTCATCATGGGCATCAGCCCGGGTGCGCTGACGTCGGACGCAGAGGCGCTCGGCATCCTCGACGAGGACCGCAACCAGATTTTCGCCGAAGCGATCGATGTGATTCTGGAGATCTGGGAGCGCGATTACCCGTACAAGATCGACCTGCCGAACAACCGCTTCAAGGTGACCACCGAGAAGACGCTGTTTGCGGAAACCGGTGTTGGCATCATGCCGAAGCCGTATCAGGACCCGCGCCCGGAAATCGTCGGCACGGTGGTGGCGCCATTCTCCAAGGGTGTGATCGCGATGGGCAAGCGCGACTTCCACCCGCTGTCGGCGAACTTCCTGATCGACAAGTGGGCGGCGACCCACTGGAAGAACTATGCCGAGGGCAAGGCGGAAGCCGGTATCGAGGCCGATCCGTCCGACTGGCGCATCGCGCGCACCGTGTTCGTGGCCGACGACGCCGCCACGGCACGCCGCTACGGCCGCGACGACGACAAGAGCCCGTATCGCTTCTACTACAACCAGATCTACAGCAAGCTGAAGAAGGCGAACCGTCACGCCGTGTTCAAGCATGAGCGCGACGAACCCGATGAGGCGATCAACATCGAGCGGATCATGGACGACCTTGTGATCCAGGGTACCGTGAACGACGTGGTCGACCAGATCCTGGCCTTCCGCGAAGTGACCGGAGATTTCGGCGAACTCGTCTATGCCGGCATGGACTGGGTGGACGAGGATCTCGGCCGCCGGTCCCTGCAGCTCATGGCCGAAGAGGTCATGCCGCGGGTCAACGAGGCGATCGGCCAGTCCGAGGCCGCCGAGTAGGCGTTACCGAGACATATATCGAGAAAGCCCCGCCATCGTGCGGGGCTTTTTCTTTATGGGTTTCGTCCTGACGATGCTGCCGGCCCGCAACCACGGAATGTTGGGAGAACTGGCCGACATCGCCGTTTCGAGCCGGGATGCTCAACCTGCGACCTGCCGCGCGACGCGGTATCCGAACCCGGGCTGCCGGCGACGGCGGCTCATCCACGGGCGCCCACCCACCATCTGGGGCTCTATTTCATGGCGTCGCGCGGCGCAATTCTGACCGATGAGATTGTGGTCTGAACCCGCTGTCTATTCGCGGGCTAGCCGCGGCCCGTGGCGTCCGCGATCTGCAGGTCGCCGGAGGGGGTGACCATCACGCATGGCGCGCCTGTCCGGCGAAGTTCCCGGCACACCCGGCTCGCGACGTTTCGGTCCATGCCGACGATCCGCGCGCGGTACAGGGTCTCCCGCTCCCCGTGGAGCGGCGTGACCTCGACGGTCGCAGACGTCGGCAGGTCGTTCAGGCGCTTGGCCGTAAAGCCGGCCGCCGCGCGGGCTTTGCTGAAACCCCGGAACGCGCCGATCTGAACGCCCCAGGCAATATCGTTTCGCGGGGCAGATATGGTCCGAGCCGGGTCCGGTTCGGAGCGTGTGCCCGTGGCCGTATCGATTACCGGGCGCGGGATCGGCAGCGCGGCGATCGTCGAATTCGTGCGCGCGCGGGCCCAGGAGCGGTTCAGGATCGAAACCATGTGCGAATTGCGCGATTGTCCGGTCTTGCCGCCGAACACAACCCCTATCAGCCTGACGCCGTCGCGCTCGGCAGATGCGACAAGATTGAAGCCCGACGCGCGGATGTAGCCGGTCTTGATGCCGTCCATCCCCTCATAGCTGCGCAGCAGCTTGTTGTGGTTCCGGTAGGTCCGTTTGCCGTGTTTGTAGGTCAGTTCGGAGAAGTACCCGTAGTGATGCGGGAAGCGGTCGAGCATGGCCTTGCCGAGCATGGCCATGTCGCGCGCCGTGCTGCGCTGCTTGCTGTTGGGAAGCCCGGACGCGTTCATGAAAGTCGTGCTTTTCATGCCGATCGCACGTGCGCGTTGCGTCATGATGCGTGCAAAGTTCGCTTCCGTGCCGCCGATGGCTTCGGCCACCACGACGGCGACGTCGTTTGCGGATTTGACCGATAGCGCGTGGATGGCTTCCTTCACGGTGATCGTGCGCCCGGCTTTCAGGCCCAGTTTGGACGGCGGCTGCCCAGCGGCGCGGCGCGAAACCGTCAACGGCTGGTCGAGTGTCAGCTTGCCGTTGTCGAGCGCCTGGAACACCATGTACAGCGTCATGATCTTGGTCAGAGACGCGGGATAGCGCTTCCTGTCGGCGTTTCTGGCGAAATAGACCTGACCGGTCGTCGCGTCCATAACGAACGCAGCGTATTTTGGATTGGCCCCGGCGGGAGACGCGGCAAAGGAGAAGACCAGGAACAGGAAGGCAACCGCCAGCGTTGGCAATATGGAGACACGCGCGAATGCGCGCCGGAGGGCACGCGGGAGTGTCGATGCGGTCGAAAATCCCATCAAGAAAGGTTCCAGGGCCGATTCTGCCAATTGAATCAAACAGATTCTATTCAACGCCACGAAACCATGTAAATAGCATGTTGCGCTTAATTGGACATTAACCAGAGATGAAGATCACAAAAACGTTTCTCCACCCGGCATTCCTGGCACTCGCCGGTGCCGTCGTTTTGGGCGCCTGCACCGGATATACCGGTTCCGCCGCCAACCCGCTGGAGCGATCCCTCAAGTGGTTCAGTTATGTCGGCGGGGACGATATCCGCGACGCGTGCCGGGCCGGCGGGCGCGATCACTTCCGGTTTGTCTACAACGCGGTCTATGAGGAACAAATTCGCGCATACGAACTGCAGGGTGTCGCGGACGGCGCGCAATATGTTGCCCGGGCGCGAAACGAGGGCGGTGATGTCTCGAAGTTTCAGTTGTCCAACCCGCTCGGGCCCTGGGAACTGGAACGTTCCGAGGCCCGCCTGACGAACGAGCAGGCGGCGAAAATCGTCAATGCGCTGTCGCGCGATGCCGCGTCGGCGCCGCCGTCGGCGGGCCGGCAGGTCGGCAGCGACGAATTCTACTGGATCGTTGCCGCCTGCAACGCGGGCAGCTTTCGTATCTGGGCGTTCGAGCAGGGGCCCGTCGAGTTGTCGGAGTTGGCCTTCGTACCGGAATTGCTGGCCTATGACCGGACAGGCATTCCGCTGCGGGAGTTCAAGGGCTTTGAGGGCTTTGACCAGAACGCGTTCTATATCAAGATCAACGCCAACGCGGATGGCATCGTTCGCTGACCGCGCGAAGATCGAACGTTAACAGGGGGAAAGCCGTGACGTTGCTCAGACGAGAGGACTACCCGGACCAGTTGCCGCGTCCGGAACCCGTGCTGGCATTCCAGCAGGAACTTTGGGAGCGCAGCCGCGGGATTGACGGTGTGGATGTCGCCTGGGGCGACGATATCTACCAGCGTGTCTCGATCTATCCGGCGCCCGAGCCGACAGGGGCCGTGTTCGCCTTTATCCATGGCGGGCGATGGACCAGCGGGCACAAGGAGGCCATGGCGTTCATGGCACCTGCATTCCATGACGCCGGCGTGACCTTCGCAAGCCTCGGGCACCGGCTGGCACCGCATACCTATGACGAGGGCTTTCCGGACCTGTGCAACGGTATTGCCTGCCTCGCTGCCAATGTCGACCGGCACGGCGGCGATGCGGGACGTATTTTCATCGGCGGGCATTCGTCCGGCGGACACTATGCCGCGCAGCTTGCCGTGACCGGCGACTGGCAGGCACGGCACGGGCTGGCACGCGATGTGGTGAAGGGATGCCTGCCTATCTCCGGCGTCTATGACGTCACGAACACGCCCGATTTTAGCGACTGGCCGCCGCCATGCCTGAAAGAAGGCGATGACGGCCGGGAAAAAAGCCCGCTCCACCGGATCGGTGAAACCCTGCCGCCGATGCTGGTGACGTGGGGCAGCGACGACTACCCGTTCCTGATCCCCCAGGCGAAGGAATTCGCCGACGCGCTTGAAAACGCCGGCTGCGATGTGGAGACCCTGGAAATTCCCGGGAAGACCCACTTTTCCGTGTTGGGTGAGGGCGCGGCCCCGGGCGGCGAATGGAGCGATCGTGCCGTGGCGTGGCTGCAGACGCGCTGATCCACGGCGAAACGTTCCTGCGTCCGCCTAGCCGGCGTCCGGATTGTTGTCCACGACCCACAGGGGGGCGGGCAGCAGGTCCTCGACCCACGGGCCGTCGGGCATCTCGCGCGCCAGACGGGTGATGGCGTCGTTCCACCAGTAACGCTGGGCGCGCAAGTCGTCGTCGATGTAATGCGCTTCGCGCCATCTCTGGTCGTCGTTGTTGAATGTGAGGATATCGATCGGAAAGCCGACATCCGAGGCGCTGGCGCGCGTCGAGTCGAACGACAGGTAGGCAAGTTTCAGCGCGGTGGACAGTGGCGTGTCGTAGTCCAGGGCACGGTCGAGAACCGGTTTGCCGTACGGCGTTTCGCCAATGACCAGATAGGGGGTCCGCTCGCCGACCTCAATCCAGTTCCCTTCGGGATACACCAGGTAGATGTGGGGTTCGTCGTCGCCCGGTAATTTGCCGCCGACGAGCGCGTGCAAATTGAACGACAGATCCGATTCCTGCAGGTACTCCTGATCCGAGCGGGCCACCGCGCGCATCCGCGCGGTAAACGCCTCCACGGCATCGAGCATCGTCGGGTAAGTCCCGTTTTCGAGCGTTTTCAGCTCGCGGTCGAGATACGCGAGTGTTTTATCGCGCAACGACCGCAGGCCCGACGTGGCGACGAAAAAATGATGATCTTGGCCGTGCAGGGTGATTTTTCGCCCGACCGTTACCTGCGTGCCGGACGTGAGCCGGCCGTCGGCGAGCGCCACCAGTCCTTCTTTCACCTTGATGGCCACACAATACGTCATGGTCGGGTGCCTCTTTGCGGGAATGATACGCCTGACCGGCGCGTGAAGGCGAAAACCTAGTCGCCCGGAACGATGAGTCACAAGCCCATGGTTGACAACCGGGCCTTGAAAACCCCGGAAAACTGACAATATTGCAAGTGCGAGAGAAAAATGGTGCAACGCACAAATTATTCGTTGACATCACCAGGGGCCTCTCCCATATTAGCGTTATGTTGCAGTGCAACAGATGAATAAACCCAAGGGCTTGAACAAGAATTTTCGTCTCATGCCCACCCGAATTTGTGCGATGCAGTGCACAAAATATGAAAGGAAGGTCAGAAATGGCTACCACGAAGAAGAACGGCGCGGCAAAGACGGCCCAGGAAACTCTGGAAGCAGTTGCCGAACAGCAGAAGAAGACCCTCGAAGACGCCGTGCAGGCGGGCACCGAGGCTTTCACCTCCGGTTACGAGCAGTTCTACAACACCACGCGTGAGCAGATGGACAAGGCTCAGAAGTCGGTTTTCTCGAACTTCGACCAGTTTGCGGACTTCAACCGCGAGAACGTCGAGGCGCTGATCGTCTCGGGTAACGTCGTCGCCAAGGGCGTCGAGGTTGTCGGCAAGGAAGTTGCCGCCTACGCGCAGGACGCCGCCGAAGCCAACATGGCCGCCGCCAAGAAGATCGGCAGCGCCAAGAACCCGCAGGACCTGATGGATCTGCAGGCCGAGTGGGCCAAGTCCGCGTTCGACGGTTTCGTCGCGGAGACCACGAAGCTTCAGGACATCTCCGTGAAGGTTTCGAACCAGGCTGCTCAGCCGCTCAACGACCGCATCAACAAGGCCGTTGAGACGTTCACCAAGTCTATCGCCGCGTAACTCTCCTCCCGATACGTAGGCGGTTCGACGGCCCGGCCAGTACTTCTGCCGGGCCGTCACCTTTTGTGCGGGGTTGCCTTTGGGCAACCCCGTACTCATTTATGGTGTCCGTTGTTTCCGGCTGCTTTCCCCGCCACGGTGGCCCCGGTACAATGGGGACGCCCGGCCGTTTCGTCGGGCAAACCGGCACCGAAGACAAGATGGTATCGATTTCGAACCCGTTTACAGACACGCAGCGCGCGCCCACCCGGGCGAGCGACGACGATTCGGACGACGGGATCGGCGGCGGCGGCGATTCGAACACCGGCATCGCGACCAAGGCCAGGGCAAAGACGAAAAAGCCCTCCATGTACAAGGTCCTGATGCTGAACGACGACTACACCCCGATGGAGTTCGTCGTGACCGTGCTGGAGCGCTTTTTCGGCAAGCAGCACGAGGAAGCCATTCAGATTATGATGCACGTGCACCAGAAGGGCGTCGGCATTTGCGGCGTCTTTACCTACGAGGTCGCGGAGACCAAAGTGACCCAGGTCATGGACTTCGCGCGTAAACACCAGCATCCGCTGCAATGTACGTTGGAGAAGGAATAGTCGCAGCGATTTGAAGTCCCCGAAAGGGTGACGAAGCCCCCACGCGAAAGGTAACCTTCGCAGATGTTGTCTCAGAACCTGGAACAGTCCCTCCACCGTGCGCTGGCCCTCGCGAATGAGCGCCACCACGAGTACGCGACCCTGGAACACCTGCTCCTGTCGCTCACCGAAGACCAGGATGCCGTTGCAGTTCTGCGCGCGTGCGGCGTTGATATCGATCATCTGCGCCGTGACCTGTCCCAGTATATCGACGAGGAACTTTCGAGCCTGATCACCAGCCGCGCAGAGGAAGCCAAGCCGACGGCCGGCTTCCAGCGCGTCCTGCAACGCGCCGCGATCCATGTGCAGTCGTCCGGCCGCGAAGAGGTGACCGGTGCGAATGTGCTGGTGGCGATCTTCTCCGAGCGTGAAAGCCACGCGGTGTACTTCCTGCAGCAGCAGGAGATGACCCGCCTGGACGCGGTCAACTACATCTCGCACGGCATCGCCAAGGTGCCCGGCCAGGAATCCAACCGCGTCGTGCGCGGCGCCGAGGAAGAGGGAGAGGACGGCGAAGGCGTCGTCAAGAAAGGCCAGGAGGCGCTGGGCGCCTACTGCGTCAACCTCAACCAGAAAGCCGAGGATGGCGACATCGATCCGCTGATCGGGCGCGAGCACGAGGTCGAACGCACCATCCAGATCCTCGCGCGCCGCACCAAGAACAACCCGCTCTACGTGGGCGATCCCGGGGTCGGCAAGACGGCCATCGCCGAGGGCCTCGCCAAACGCATCGTCGAGGGCGAGGTGCCCGAAGTGCTCGCCGACGCGACGATCTTCGCGCTCGACATGGGCGCGCTGCTCGCCGGCACGCGCTATCGCGGCGATTTCGAGGAACGCCTCAAGGCCGTGATCAACGAGCTTGAGGATACCGAAGGCGCGGTCCTGTTTATCGACGAGATCCACACCGTGATCGGCGCCGGCGCGACATCCGGCGGCGCGATGGACGCGTCGAACCTGCTCAAGCCCGCGCTGGCCAGCGGCAAGCTGCGCTGCGTCGGGTCGACGACCTACAAGGAATACCGGAACTATTTCGAGAAGGACCGCGCGCTCGTGCGCCGTTTCCAGAAGATCGATGTGAACGAACCCTCGGTCGAGGACACAGTGAAGATCCTGCGCGGCCTGAAGCCGTATTACGAGGAACATCACGGGGTTCGCTATACCGACCAGGGCCTGCGCACGGCCGTCGAACTGTCCGCGCGCTACATCAACGACCGCAAGCTGCCGGACAGCGCGATCGACGTGATCGACGAAACGGGCGCGGCCCAGTCGCTGGTCGCGCCGTCGAGGCGCAAGAAGACCGTCGGCGTGAAGGACGTGGAGGCCGTGGTCGCGAAGATCGCGCGCATTCCCCCGAAAACCGTCAGCCGGGACGACAAGACGGCGCTGGAAAATCTCGAACGCGACCTCAAGACGATGGTGTTCGGCCAGGACGAGGCGCTCACGGCGCTGTCCAGTGCGATCAAGCTGGCCCGCGCCGGCCTGCGCGAGCCGGAAAAGCCCATCGGGGCGTATTTGTTCTCCGGCCCGACCGGCGTCGGCAAGACCGAGGCGGCGCGCCAGCTCGCGCGTTCGCTCGGGGTCGAGCTGACCCGCTTCGACATGTCGGAATACATGGAACGCCACTCGGTCTCGCGGCTGATCGGCGCGCCGCCGGGCTATGTCGGCTTCGACCAGGGCGGCCTGCTGACCGATGCGATCGACCAGCACCCGCACCAGGTGCTGCTGCTCGACGAGGTGGAAAAGGCGCACCCGGACCTGTTCAACATCCTTTTGCAGGTGATGGACTACGGCAAGCTGACCGACCACAACGGCAAGACCGTCGACTTCCGCAATGTAATCCTCATCATGACCACCAACGCCGGCGCGGCCGATCTCGCCAAGCCGGCCATGGGCTTCGGCTCGGGCGTGCGCGAAGGCGATGACGAGGAGGCGATCAACCGCCTGTTCACGCCGGAGTTCCGCAACCGCCTCGATGCCGTGATCGGGTTCAAGAACCTGTCGCCGGACGTCATGGGCCGCGTGGTCGACAAGTTCGTCATGCAGCTCGAGGTGCAGCTCGGCGACCGCAACGTCACGATCAGCCTCGACGACGACGCGCGCGACTGGCTCGCGAAGAAGGGCTACGACCCGCAGTTCGGCGCCCGCCCGCTCAGCCGCGTGATCCAGGAGCACCTGAAGAAGCCGCTCGCCGAGGAACTGCTGTTCGGCAAGCTCACCAAGGGCGGTGTCGTGAAGGTCACCGTCGCCGACGACAAGCTCGCCTTCGATCTCGAAGAGGACAAGCCGTCCTCGAAGGGCGGCAAGGGCGGTTCCGGCAAGGGGGGCGGCAAACGCAAGAAGCCGAACACCGACGATTCCGGTGGCGGCGGCGAAAAAGAGCCGGCGCTGGTCGAGAAATAGTGAAAGGGCGGCTTTTCAGCCGCCCTTTTCGTTTTCGTCCGCCTGCCGGTAGGGCAGGTGCTCCGCGTAGGCTTCCATCTCCCAGTCCACTTCGCGCTGCTCCTCAAGGCAGAAGCGCTCGACCGCCTCGCGGAATCCCTCGTTCGGGATGAAGTGGCCGGAATAGGTCTGCACCGGCTCGTAGCCGCGCTGGATCTTGTGCGGGCCCTGGGTGCCGGCCTCGACCGTCTGCAGGCCGTTGTCGATCGCGTACTCGATGGCCTGGTAGTAGCAGGCCTCGAAGTGCAGGAACCGGAAGTCGCCGAGGCAGCCCCAGTTGCGCCCGTAGAGCGCATCCGCGCCGCGCAGGTTGAGCGCGCCGGCGACGGGCATGCCCTCGTAGTCCGCCATCACCAGCACGATCTTTTCGCCGAGCCGGGCCTGCGCGGCTTCGAAGAATTCCCGGGTCAGGTAGGGATAACCCCATTTGCGGTCATAGGTGTCGACATAGAACTGGTAGAACGCGTCCCAGTGTTCCGGCCGGATGTCGTCGCCCGAGAGCGGCCGCACGGAAATCCCCTGTTCGGCGACCTTCTTGCGTTCCTTTCGGATCATCTTGCGCTTGCGGCTCGTCAGCGCGCCGAGGAAGTCGTCGAACGTCCCGTAGCCGCGGTTGTGCCAGTGGAACTGGCGGCCGACCCGCTGGGTCCAGCCGGCCAGCCCCATCAGCTCGTGTTCGCGCTCGGTGCAGAAGGTGACGTGTACCGACGACAGGTCGAGCTTCTGGCAAACGGTTTCCAGCGCGCGGAGCAAGGTCAGGCGGGCATCGTCGGAATCGGGGCCGTCGCCCGCTAGCAGACGCGGCCCGCTGACGGGCGAGAAGGGGGCCGCGACCTGCATTTTCGGGTAGTAGCGCCCGCCGGCGCGTTCCCAGGCATGGGCCCAGCCGTGGTCGAAGACGTACTCGCCCTGGGAATGGCTTTTCAGGTAGAGCGGCGCGGCGGCGACGATGTCCCCGTTGCTTTTCTCGACCACCAAGTGATGCGGCAGCCAGCCGGCTTCGTTGGTCGCGCAGCCGGTCTCCTCCAGCGCGAGCAGGAACGGGTAGCTGACGAACGGGTTGCCGCCGCCGGACAGTTCCTCCCAGGTGTCGGCCGGGATGTTCGCGATGTTCTCGACGACGCGGGCGGAAAGTGCTGTGTCTCCGTCGGGCATGGGATCAGTCTAGCTGTTCTGCCCCGGGAATTCGAACTCCAGCGTCGAGTGTTCGATATGAAATTCCTCCGCGAGGCGTGCTTTCAACGCGGCCTTGATGGTTTCCATCTCGGCGATGTCCTCGCGTGCGATGACCACATGCGCTTCCAGCGAGCGGCGATGCTCATCGATGTTCCAGATATGCACATGGTGGACGTCACGCACGTGCGCAACGTCTTCCAGCCGGTCCGCAACCTCGTCGACGTCTAGCTCGCCCGGGACCGCCTGCATCAGGATGTCGATGACCTTCGGCATTTCAAGTCCCGCGTGCACCAGCACATAGCCCGCGATCACCAGAGTTACCACTGCGTCGACGAACAGCCACCCTTCCAGGATGATCAGCGCGCCGCCGACGATTACGCCGACCGACGCCAGCGCATCCGAGACGTTGTGAATGAAGGCCGCCCGGATATTCATCGAGTTACGCGCCATGGCGTAGGTCAGCATCGCGGTGACGACGTCGACCACCAGCGCGATGCCCGCGATGATCACGACCGTCCAGCCCTCGATCGGCTGCGGGTCGAGCAATCGCTCGACGGCCTCGACCATCAGGAAGAGACCGATGAAGATCAGCCAGGTCAGGTTGAACAGCGCGCCCACCATCTCGGCACGGCCATGGCCGTAGGTGTGGTTGCTGTCGGCCGGGCGCCGCGCGATCTTGCGGGCGACCAGCGCGATCGCCAGGGCCGCCGCGTCGGACAGGTTGTGGATCGCGTCCGCGATCAGCGCCAGCGACCCGGAGAACACGCCGCCGACGATCTGGGCCACCGTCAGGAGGACATTGACGGCAATCGCACCGATCAGCCGCCGGTCGCCGCCCGGCGTGTCGGGCGGTATGGAACCGTGGGAATGGGAGTGGTGCAGGCCCAAGGGGTGCGCGGGGCTGCGGGTCAGTTGACTTCGAGGATCGCCTCGACCTCGACCGCGACGCCGGCAGGCAGGGAAGCCATGCCGACGGCTGCGCGCGCATGGGCGCCCGCATCGCCGAAGATCTCGACCATCAGGTCCGACGCCCCGTTGACCACCTTCGGGTGCTCCTTGAAGTCCGGCGTGGCCGCAACGAAGCCGGTCAGCTTGACGACACGCGTGATCCGGTCGAGATCGCCCTCGAGCGCGGCCCTGGCCTGGGCCAGCACCGCCAGCGCGCAGGTGCGCGCCGCCTCGGCGCCTCCGTCCGCGTCGAAGTCCTCGCCCAGCCGCCCGATGAAGCCGGGCTTGCCGTCGGCCATGGGGATCTGGCCCGAGATGAACAGCAGGTCGCCGCTGCGCACGAACGGCACGTAGTTCCCGGCCGGCGTGTTGGCGGGCGGCAGCTCGATGCCGAGTTCGGCGAGGCGGGCGTCGATGGTTCCGGACATGGAATTCTCCTCAGGATGTCGAGACGGGAGATTACCCCGTCCCGACCGGGACGATAAGGGGAGGACGCCGTTCGCCATCAAAAAAACCGGGGTGCGCCTACCTTTGCACACCCCGGAGGTCAGGGAGGAGAGTGTGACCCGGCATCAAGCGGACTGATGCAGGGTCGACTATTCAGGCCATTGGGGTCCGACCCGGCCCGAATTCCTCAGCTACACCCGCTGGTTCCACCGCAGGTGTCGCATTTCAGACATGTTCCGTTCCTCACAAGCGTGAAGTTTCCGCATTCGGTGCAGGCGTCGCCCTCGTAGCCCTGCAGGCGGGCCTGGCGTATGCGCATCGAACGTTCTTCCTGCACGACATATTCCAGATCGAGCTGCTGCTCGGTCTTGGCGGGCATTGGAGTCACGACGGGTTCGACATCACCCACCGTCAGGCCGTCGGTCCCGGTGGCCCCCGTCTGGAGTTTCGCCTCGGGCGCATTCTCGACGTTTTCGAGTTCGCGCAGCCCACCTTCGATCACCGATAAGGTGCTTCTGCGCACATAGCCCGTGCTGATCGCGGCCGGCGACAGGCCGGACTGCTTCGGCGGCAGCCCGTCGTCGGATTCACCCCGGCCCATCGTGTCCGGCTCGAGGTCGTCGATCTCCACATGCGCGAGGTCGTTGCGGCCCAGGTAGCTGATCGCCAGTTCGCGGAAGATGTAGTCGAGGATCGAGCTCGCCATCTTGATGGTCTCGTTGCCCTCGACCGGACCCGACGGTTCGAACCGGGTGAAGGTGTAGGCATCCACGAACTCGTCCAGCGGCACGCCGTACTGGAGGCCGATGGACACCGCGATGGCGAAGTTGTTCATCAGCGAGCGGAAGGCCGCGCCCTCCTTGTGCATATCCAGGAAGACTTCGCCCAGCGAGCCGTCGTCGTATTCGCCGGTCCGGATGTAGACCTTGTGGCCGCCGACGATCGCTTTCTGGGTATAGCCCTTGCGGCGATGCGGCAGCTTCTGACGGTCGACGCGATCCACTTCGCGCTCGATCACCCGTTCGACGATCCGTTCGGCGACGATTTCTGCCCGGCGGCCGTCCGGTGCGTCGAGCAGTTCCTCGAGGATTTCTTCTGCCTCGTCGGCGTCGTCGGACAGGAGCTGCGATTGCAGCGGCTGGCTGAGCTTGGAGCCGTCGCGGTAGAGCGCGTTGGCCTTCACGCCCAGCTTCCAGGACAGCATGTAGGCGTCGGCGCAGTCGTTGATGTTTGCCGAGCTCGGCATGTTGATCGTCTTGGAGATCGCGCCGGAGATGAACGGCTGGGCCGCCGCCATCATGCGGATGTGGCTCTCGACCGACAGGAACCGCTTGCCGATCTTGCCGCACGGGTTGGCGCAATCGAAGATCGGCAGGTGTTCGTCCTTCAGGTGCGGGGCACCTTCCAGGGTCATCGTGCCGCAGGCGTGGTTGTTCGCCGCCGCGATCTGCTCCTCGGTGAAGCCGAGGGCGCCCAGCATGTCGAAGGACATGTCATCCAGTGCGGCCGCGTCGAGTCCGAGGGTTTCGGTGCAGAACGCGTCGCCGAGGGTCCACTTGTTGAACGCGAAGCGGATATCGAACGCGGTGCCGAGACCTTCCTCGACCGCGGCGATCTGTTCGTCGCCGAAGCCCTTTTCGGCCAGGGTCGCATGGTTCACCCCCGGCGCGTCGGCGAGCGAACCGTGGCCCACGGCGTAGCGGGCCATCTCGTCGATCTGCTTCGGCGTGTAGCCGAGGCCCTGCAGGGCCTGCGGCACCATCCGGTTGATGATCTTGAAGTAACCGCCGCCGGCGAGCTTCTTGAACTTTACCAGCGCGAAGTCGGGCTCGATGCCCGTGGTGTCGCAATCCATGACCAGCCCGATCGTGCCGGTCGGCGCGATGACGGTGGTCTGGGCGTTGCGGTAGCCGTGCTGCTCGCCCAGTTCGAGAGCCCGGTCCCAGGCCAGCTTGGCCGCATCAACCAGAGCCGGCTCCGCGCAGTTCGCATGGTCGAGCGGGACCGGGTCGGTGGCGAGCGCTTCATAGCCGCTGTCCTTGCCGTAGGCGGCGCGGCGGTGGTTGCGGATCACCCGCAGCATGTCCTTGGCGTTCTTCGTGTAGCCCGGGAACGGCCCGATTTCGCCGGCCATCTCGGCCGAGGTGGCGTAACACGTGCCGGTCATCAGCGCTGTGATCGCGGCGCACAACGCGCGGCCCTCGTCGCTGTCGTAGGACAGGCCCGATGCCATCAGCAGGCCGCCGATATTCGCGAAACCGAGACCCAGGGTGCGGAACTCGTAGCTGAGCTTGGCGATTTCCTTCGAGGGGAACTGCGCCATCAGGACGGAAATCTCGAGGGTGATCGTCCACAAGCGCACGGCGTGAGTGAAGGATTCGATATCGAAGCTGCCGTCTTCCTGGCGGAACGTCATCAGGTTCAACGAGGCCAGGTTGCAGGCCGTGTCGTCGAGGAACATGTACTCCGAACACGGGTTCGAGGCGTTGATCCGGCCCGACTGCGGGCAGGTGTGCCAGTCGTTGATCGTCGTGTCGTACTGGATACCCGGATCGGCGCAGGACCAGGCGGCATAGGAGACCTTGTCCCAGAGCTCACGCGCATCGACCGTCTTTGCCACATCGCCGTCGATGCGGTGCTTGAGGTCCCAGGTGCCGCCGTCCTCGACCGCTTTCAGGAAATCGTCGGTCACGCGGACCGAATTGTTCGAGTTCTGGCCGGAGACGGTCAGGTAGGCCTCGGAATCCCAATCGGTGTCGTAGGTCGGGAAGGTGATGTCGGAATAGCCCTGCTGGGCGAACTGGATGACGCGCTGGACGTAGTTGTCCGGCACCATCGCCTTGCGGGCGGCGCGGATCGCTTTCTTGAGCGCCGGGTTCTCGGCGGGCTCGAAGCGCTCGTCGCCTTTGGGCGCATCTTCGCCATGACAGGCCGCCATGACCTCTTTCAGGTGCATCTGGCAGGTCCTGGAGCCGGTCACGAGCGCCGCGACCTTCTGCTCCTCGAGCACCTTCCAGTCGATATAGTCCTCGATGTCCGGATGGTCGATATCGACCACGACCATCTTGGCCGCCCGGCGGGTGGTGCCGCCCGACTTGATGGCGCCGGCCGCCCGGTCGCCGATCTTCAGGAAGCTCATCAGCCCCGACGACTTGCCGCCGCCCGAGAGCGGCTCGTTGGAGCCGCGGATCGCCGAGAAGTTGGAGCCGGTGCCGGAGCCGTACTTGAACAGGCGCGCCTCGCGAATCCAGAGATCCATGATGCCGCCGTCGTTCACCAGGTCGTCGGAGACGGACTGGATGAAGCACGCGTGGGGCTGCGGGTGCTCGTAGGCGCTCTTCGACTTGGTCAGTCGTCCGCTCTGGTAGTCGACATAGTGGTGACCCTGGCCCGGGCCGTCGATGCCGTAGGCCCAGTGCAGGCCGGTGTTGAACCACTGCGGGCTGTTCGGTGCCGCCATCTGGCTGGCCAGCATGTAACGCATCTCGTCGAAATAGGCCCGGGCGTCCTCGGCGGTGTCGAAGTAGCCGCCTTTCCAGCCCCAGTAGGCCCATGTGCCGGCAAGCCGGTCGAACACCTGGCGCGCATCGGTCTCGCCACTGAAGCGCTTGTCTTTCGCGACCCTGCCGAGCTTCTTCTCGTCGGCTTCGTGACGCCACAGGAAATCGGGAACGTCGTCCTCTTTCACCGCCTTCAGGTGTGCGGGCACACCGGCCTTGCGGAAATATTTCTGCGCCAGGATATCGCAGGCCACCTGCGTCCAGGCGGCGGGCACGGCGATATCGTCGGCCGCAAACACCACGGAGCCGTCCGGATTCCGGATTTCGCTCGACGTGGTTCGAAACTCGATGTCCGCGTACGGACTGGCACCTTCAACAGTAAAGCGGCGATCGATCCGCATGAAACCCCCCAAAACCTGCGCCAACACGGCGCCAAACAAAAAAATGAGCCAGGGTAGCTGCGCCTGATTTTCGCCTGTGCGTTGTGCGCTGCCCCCGCCGGTTTGGTGGCAAATTCACAAAATCTGCTCGAAAAACACCAAATCTCGGCAACTTCTGAAGCTAAACCACAAGATATTTGCGCCGCAACCAGATTTTGCGTTCAAAACCAAAAACCTACCCATATCGTGTGGCGCGTGTGATTGCGGTGACAATCGCTGTGGCACGATCCGGACTGGACCAGACGCGCCAAGCGGTGCGATATTCCGGCTCGAATGCAGCGCGAACAGGGACTTTCACGCGAATGGCGACTTTGGGAACCTTGCTGAAGACGATGGTATCCGGCGAACTCGTCGGATCCGACAGCTACGGCAACAAGTATTACCGGGGACGGAAGCTCAACCGGTACAACCGCGAACGGCGATGGGTCGTCTACAAGGGCCGGCCGGAAGCGTCCAAGGTGCCGGCCGAATGGCATGCCTGGCTGCATCACATCAGCGAAGAGCCGCTGGACGAAAAGCAGCGCCATGAGTGGCAGCGCGAACATGTACCCAACCTGACCGGTACCCGCGCCGCCTACCGTCCGCCGGGGAGCGTGCTGAGCCCCGGCAAACGCCGCCGCGGCACGGGTGACTACGAACCCTGGACTCCCCAGTAGGGCGCGTGGCGACTTTCAATCCAGCATTCAAGGACGCCGAGCTTTGAACTCGTCCACGCGCTCCGAAATCCGCGACGTTCTTGTCGGTGTCGCCGTCACGGTCATTCTGATCGCCATTCTCGGGCTGGTGTTCGGGCCGTCGTCCTTTGCCGGGGGTGCGACCTATCGGGTTCAGGCTTCGTTCGGGCAAACGGACGGGCTTTCGCCCGGCAGTCCGGTACAGGCCGCCGGCGTGACGGTCGGTGAAGTCGTGTCGCTCGAATTGGCCGACGGATACCGGGTGCGCGCGACGCTGGAACTCGATTCCGATGTCGTACTCGACACCGATGCGAGTGTGGCGATCGTTACGGACGGAATTTTCGGCGCCAAGCTGATGCAGATCGATATCGGTGGCGGCGACGAGAATATCGAAAACGGCGGCGTCATCGCGTTTACGGAGGACGCGGTGGTGCTCGACGACCTTTTGTCCCTGATCATGTCGCAGGCGCGCGCCAAGCGCGAAGCGGCGAAGCAGGAGAATGCGCAATGAAACGTGGTGCAGTCGAAACGGTCCTCGGCGCCATTGTCCTTGTTGTGGCCGTCGGGTTTGTCGTTGTCGGGGCGCGGGCCATCGATGTCGGCGGCGACGAAGGCTACGAGTTAACGGCACGCTTCCTGAAGGTCGGCGGACTTGAGCGCGGCAGCGACGTCCGCGTGTCCGGCGTCAAGGTCGGCACCGTTGTTGAACGCACATTGGATCTCGATACGTTCGAGGCGGTCGTGACTTTCACGGTGAGCGAGGACGTGCGCCTGCCTTCCGACACCGAAGCGGGTGTCACGGCGGAGGGCCTGCTGGGAGGCAAGTACCTCAGGCTCTTTCCGGGCAAGGAAGGCGATATGCTCGAGCCCGGCCAGGAGATTGTCCTCACGCGCGACTTCCGGGCTCTCGAAGACACGGTTTCGGAGATTATTTTCCTCGCAACCGACGCGAACTGATTTCCGTTTTCGGCGTTCGTGTGATGAGGACCTGACACCATGTCCGGCAAATCCAGGACGCATATGAACTTTTTGGCCGCCACGACCCTTGCGCTCGCCTTTGTCCCGGGCCTCCCCGCGAATGCGCAATCGCCCGCAGCGCCGTCGTCCGCGACGGAGATCCCCGAGGTCGAGACCATCGGCGCTGTATTGCAGGGGCTGGACAAGGTTACGGCGCGCATCTCGACATTCGAGGCCGGCTTCGATCAGCCGGTGGCCTTCGGCTCGCTCATTATTCGGGTGCGGGCGTGTCATCGCACGCCGCCGACGGAAGCGCCCGAAAGCACGGCGTTTGTCGAGATCGAAGACAGCCGGCACCCCGGCGACGATCCATCGGTATTCACCGGATGGATGTTTGCGTCCAGCCCCGCCATCGCGGCACTGGAACACCCTGTCTACGACGTCTGGGTCGTGGACTGTATGAAGGCTGCCAGCTCGTCGTCGGACAACTCGGGCTGAAAATCGGCATTCACCTTCAGCGCTTCGGCGAGGCGGCTCTTGTACGCCGCACGGTCGATCTCTTCGGTCCCGAACTGACGCAGGTGGTCGGTTACGAACTGACTGTCGAGCAGTACGAAACCGCTTTTGCGTAGCCGCGCGGCGAGATGGCAGAGCGCGATCTTGCTGGCGTCGGTCGCGCGGGAAAACATGCTTTCGCCGAAAAAGGCCCCGCCGAGCGAGACGCCGTAAAGCCCGCCGACCAACTCGTCGCCGTCCCAGCATTCGACCGAATGCGCAAATCCCATGTCATACAGCGCGCAGTAGAGGCGCTGGATCTCGTCGTTGATCCAGGTCTCCGGCCGGTCGCCGTTCGGTTCCGCGCAACCGCGAACCGTTTCGAGGAACGCCGAGTTGCAGCGAATATCGAAGGGGTTGGCGCGAAGCGTTCGTCGAAGCCTGCGTGGGATGTGAAACCGGTCGAGCGGAATCACGCCACGCATGTCCGGGTCGATCCAGTAGAGGTCCGGATCGTTGCGGCTTTCGGCCATCGGGAAAATCCCGCTGGCATAGGCTCCCAGAAGCAATTGTGGCGTCAGTCCCGCCATCTTCGCCGACCGTTACGAGTTTTTGACGAACCGTTCGAGCCAATGGATATCATAATCGGCGTTGGCGAAGGAGGGGTCTTCGGCGAGCCGCTGGTGCAGCGGGATCGTCGTGGAGATGCCGCTCACGGCCATTTCGTCGAGGGTGCGGCGCAGGCGGCGCAGGGCTTCCGGCCGGTTGCGGCCGTGAACGATCAGCTTCGCGACGAGGCTGTCGTAGTAGGGCGGGATGCTGTACCCGGCATAGAGCGCTGAATCGACGCGCACGCCGAGCCCGCCCGGCGCATGGTACTCCTCCACCCGCCCCGGCGACGGCGCGAAGGTATCGGGATCTTCCGCGTTGATCCGGCATTCGAAGGCGTGTCCTTCGAGCTTGACGTCATCCTGCGTGATGGAAAGCTTTTCGCCCGCCGCGATACGGATCATTTCCGCCACGATGTCGAAGTCGCAGATCATCTCCGTGATCGGATGTTCGACCTGTACGCGGGTGTTCATTTCGATGAAGTAGAATTCCCCGTTCTCGTACAGGAACTCGAACGTGCCCGCGCTGCGATAGTTCATCTTTCGCGCGGCGTCGGCGCAGATCGCGCCGATGCGTTCGCGCGCCGGGCCATCGAGGACCGGACAGGGGGCTTCTTCCAGGACCTTCTGGTGATTGCGCTGGAGCGAGCAGTCGCGCTCGTACAGGTGCACCGCGTTGCCCTGGCCGTCGGCGATGACCTGCACTTCCACGTGACGCGGCTCGCCGAGATATTTCTCGATATAGACCGTGTCGTCGCCGAAGCCCGACTTGGCTTCCGTGCGCGCCATCTTGAACGCGTCTTCGACCTCATCGAGGCTCTGCACGACCTTCATGCCGCGCCCGCCACCGCCCGCAGCGGCCTTCACAATGACCGGGAGGCCGATTTCTTTCGCAATTTCAGTGGCCTCCATGGCGTTGTTCACCGCGCCATCGGAGCCGGGCACCACGGGGACGCCCGCAGCCTTCATGGCGTCCTTGGCCGCGACCTTGTCGCCCATCGTCGCAATGGAGTCGGGCGACGGGCCGATGAAGGCCAGGCCATGTTCCTCGACAATGCGCGCAAAGCGGGAATTCTCCGACAGGAAACCGTAGCCCGGATGAATGGCGTCGGCGCCGGTGACCGTGGCCGCCGACACGATCGCGGGAATGTTGAGGTAGCTGTCCTTCGCCGCGGGCGGACCGATGCACACGCTCTCGTCGGCCAGGCGCACATGCATCGCGTAGGAGTCGGCCGTCGAGTGGACGGCCACGGTCGAAATTCCCAGGTCCTTGCATGCCCGGTGAATACGGAGCGCGATTTCACCGCGGTTGGCGATCAGGACTTTCTCGAACATCGCGACGCGTCCCCGCGCCGGCTATTCGACGATGGCGAGAAGTTCGCCGAACTCGACGGGCTGGCCGTTCGTCACAGCAATCTTCGACACCGTGCCGGCGCGTGGCGCCTTCACCTCGTTGAAGGTCTTCATCGCCTCGATGACCAGGATCGTCTGACCCGCCGACACCGTATCGCCGGCGCGGACCAGCGGCGGGTCGTCGGGGGACTGGGCGAGGTAGATCGTGCCCACCATCGGTGCGGTGACGGCGCCGGGGTGGCTTGCGTCGTCCGATGGCGCGGCAGGGGCCGGTGCCAGCGCAGCGGGAGCGGGGGCGGAGACGGCCGGTGCCGGCGTAGCGGTGCCGGGGCGGGCCACGCGGATACGCTTGCCGCCGTCTTCGTACTCGATTTCGCCGAGCCCGGTTTCGGACAGGAGGTCGGAGAGCTTGCGAACCAGCTCTGCGTCAATATCGAAGGGATCGCTCATGGGCTTGCTACAGGTCCATCCGGGCGGCGAGCGCGTCAATGCCGAGGACGTAGCTCACGGGGCCAAAACCGCACACGACGCCGGTCGCGGCTGCGCTGATATAAGATTTATGCCGGAACTCTTCACGGGCGAAGATGTTCGACAGGTGCACTTCGACGATGGGGACGTCGAGCAGGCGCAGGGCGTCATGGACCGCGACGGATGTGTGTGTGTAGGCGCCCGCGTTGATCGCGACGCCCGCGGCATTTTCGCGGGCCTCCTGGATCCAGGCGACGAGTTCGCCTTCGTGGTTGGTCTGGCGGAATTCCAAGTCGTAGCCGCACTTGTCCGCCGCCTCCCGGCAGCGCGCTTCGATATCGGAAAGCGATTCCCCGCCATAGATGCCGGGTTCCCGCTCGCCGAGCAGGTTGAGGTTCGGTCCGTTGAGAACCCATATGGTTCGTCGTGAACTCACTTGATCTTTTCCTCTGTGAGAAGACTGCGCCGGGTACCATGCGGGCACGATTCAGAGCAATCGGCATCCATGCGCGGCGGCCCCGCGTCTTGTGTTTGCCAACGCCGGTGCCTGCACGGCCAGCTATGCCTCGACGGGTATCAACGGCTTTGCACCGCCGGACGAGCACTTCATTTGGCGCCGTTCGCGTCAGCGTGTGACTGCAGCTTTTTCAGCAGCCGGTCGAGTTGCGCGACCTCACTCGCGCTGAGCCCGGACAGCAATTCGGCCTCATGGGCGAGCGCCACGGGCACGATTTCGTCGTGAACGTCCCGGCCGGCGTGCGTCAGCGCGTAGATTGTGCGCCGCCGGTCCTGGGCGTCGGTCTTGCCCGAGATCATGTCGCGCGTGTCGAGAGATTTCGTAGCCCGGCTGACCGAGACCTTGTCCATCGCCGTGCGCTCGCAGATCTCTGTCGCTGAGGCCGGGCCGAACCGCCCGAGGACGGCCATCACCCGCCATTCGGAGACGCTGAGGCCGAACCGTGCTTCATAGTCGCGCGCGATCGCCTGGCTGACCCGGTTGGTCAGCACGGACAGTCGGTAGGGCGTAAATTTTTCGAGTTCGAGATGGACCGGCGCGCGGTTCCCGATGTCGCCGTCAGCCATGGGTGAGACCCTGTTGGTTTCAAGTGAAACCAAATTAGGCAGGGCGAAGGCGCCGGTCAATCCGCGCGGTAGGGCGACACAACCCGAAGTTCCAGTATCGGCAGGATGCGGCCGGGAATGTCCCCTGAGTGATGGTCGCCGATGCGTTTTGCACCGAACCCCTCATAGAACCCCGCCGCATGGGGATCGGAGATGATCTTGACGGTGTCGAGATGTCGCGCGGCGGCCACCGCCTGCATGTGGGTCATCAGGGCGCGGCCCACGCCCTGGCCGATGAATGCGGGCGACACGAACATCCGTACCAGTTCGTCGCCGTCGAGAAGATAGAACCCGACAAGCTCTGCGCCCGCTTCCGCGACCGCACATGCGTGTCGGGTGATCTGCGCCGATGAGATCGCGATATCGTGCCGGGTCGCTTCGATGAATTCGTCGCCGTAGCCCCAATGCCGCTTGGACCGTTCGGCGAGACCGCTCAGTTCGGGGGCTTCGAAGGGGTGCGCCCGGCGGATCGTGATGCGGGGCCGTTCAGGACGCCCGGTCGAGGTGCGCGCGGACATGGCGGAATACATCCTCGAACATCCCGGTCGTGAGCCGTCCGGTGTTCGTGTTGTATCGTGAGCAGTGGTAGCTGTTGGCAAGCAGGACGGGTCGTGCGTTGACGTCGATCTCGTGCATGGCCTCATGCCCGAACGCCATTGCCGATTGTTTGTAGCCGAGGGCCGCCAGCGTTGCCTTGTGGGCCAGGCCGCCCAACGCAAGCACAGCCTGGAGGTTCGGCATGGCTTCCAGTTCCGACAGGAAAAACGGCCGGCACGCGGCAACTTCGGCCCCGACCGGCTTGTTCTGCGGCGGCACGCAGCGAACGGCGTTCGTGATCCGGCAGTCGACGAGCTCGACGCCGTCGTCCGGGGATGCGGCGTAGGTGCCGGTTGCGAAGCCGAACTTGTTCAGGGTCGGGTAGAGGAGGTCGCCCGCATAGTCGCCGGTGAAGGGGCGGGCGGTACGGTTGGCTCCTTTCAGGCCTGGCGCGAGGCCGACGATCAGCAGCCGGGCGCCGAGGGCTCCGAAGCTCGGGACCGGGCCGTTGTGGAAATCGGGAAACTTCTCTGCGTTGGCGTCCCGGAATTCGGCCAGCCGTGGGCAGAGCCGGCAGTCGTGATCGGGCGTCTTGGGTGTTGCTGCGCTCAAGGCCGTCTAGCCGCGGCCGGTCGCGGCCTGGTCCTCCTCGAAATCGTCATCGTCGTCGACATAGTCGTCATCGAAGTCGTCGTCGTAATCGTCTTCGTCGTCGTCGTTTCGCGCCGGACGGTGGCTGCGTTCGCGCGCGATTTCGTCACGCAGGTTCTTCAGGTCGACGAAGCTGTCGGCCTGCCGGCGAAGCTCGTCGGCAATCGTCGCGGCATTGTTGGCGACCGTGCTGATGACGGTCACGCGCGCGCCGCGGCGCTGCACGGCCTCCACAAGACGGCGATATCCGCCGTCGCCGGAAAACAGGATGATGTGGTCGACCCTGTCGGCGATCTCCAGCATGTCGACCGCCAGATCGACGTCGATTGAGTTCCGGATACGCCGGCGGCCGGTCGAGTCCGTGAAATCCTTGGCCGGTTTCGTCACCAGCGTGTATCCGTTGTAGTCCAGCCAGTCGACGAGCGGGCGGATCGGCGAGTACTCCTGATCCTCGATCAGGACCGTGTAGTAATAGGCCCGCACGAGATTGGTCCCGTCCTGAAACATCGCGAGAAGCTTTTTGTAGTCGATATCGAAATCGAGGCCGCGCGCCGTGGCGTAAAGATTTGCACCGTCTATGAAAACAACTGTCTTTTCAGAGGCTTTGAGCATCTGGCTTTATCCTTCACTTAAATGCGCTTCGCCGGACGGCGTCGCATGGTATTGATGTTTTTTGGGCACCGCGATAAGCCGCAGCGATCTGGAATGGCGGTCTAAATAGCGCGCCGGTTACCGCCTGTCCAGCGTCCGGCGGACGGTCTATCCGGGTGGATTTTCCATGATTCTGATCGCCCTAGGCGGCAACCTCCCCAGCCCCGATTTCGGTACGCCCCGCGACACGATCGAGGCCGCCCTGGCGGCCCTTCAGGCGCAGAATGTCGAGGTTTTGGCGCAGTCGCGCTGGTATTCGACCGCGCCCGTTCCGGCGTCCGACCAGCCCGATTTCACCAATCTCGTCGTTCAAGTGCGATCAGACCGGGAACCCGGCAACCTGATGACCTTGCTGCATGAGGTGGAAAGCCGGTTCGGTCGCGTGCGGCATGTCCGAAACGAAGCACGCGTACTCGATATCGATCTGCTCGACCATAACGGGGAAGTCCGCACGTCGTGGCCGATTCTCCCGCATTCCCGTCTGGCTGAGCGGGCGTTCGTCCTCGTTCCCCTTCGCGATGTGGCGCCGAACTGGCGGCACCCGGTAACCGGAGACCATGTGGACGAATTGATCGATCGGGCGCCGGATCGTGCCGGGATCACCCTTTTGGCGCCGGATGAGGGCCCCTGAGGGTCAAAATGGGGGCCTAAACGGTTGGCTTTTCTGGTTTTTGCGCCTATATACCTGCCGAAATCGAATTCAGGCCCCGGAGGCAATCAATGGCCCGCGTAACAGTCGAAGACTGCATCGAACGCATTCCGAACCGCTTTGATCTGGTGATGCTCGCCGGTCAGCGTGCACGCGAGATTTCGGCCGGTGCGCCGATCACCGTCGAGCGCGACAACGACAAGAACCCGGTGATCGCGCTGCGCGAGATCGCGGACGAGACCGTTGAGCTCGAGAACCTGCAGGAAGCCCTTATCGTCGGCCAGCAGAAACATGTCGAGTTCGACCTTCCGGAAGAAGATGAGGTCGTTGAATTGCTCGAGTCCGAGAGCAACATCGCGGGCGTCGAGCAGGAAGCCCCGGCGGCCGACGGTGAAGACACCGGTGAGCCGGAAATGCCGCAGATGCGTTTCGAGGATGCGGTCGAAGAGAGCCAGGACGACTGACGTTCCCATGCCCGGCCGGTGCGGCGTGGCCCGCCCGGCAAGACAGGATCGAAAAGCCCGGGCGCACCCGATGCGGCCGGGCTTTTTCGTGCGCGCGGTTTCGGGGCTAAGATAAAGCGATGATGCGTCAGGACGAGCTTGTCGAGAAGGTGCGCGCCTACGATCCCAGCGTGGACGAGGCGGCGTTGAACCGCGCCTATGTGTTCGCGATGAAGGCGCACGGATCGCAGAAACGCGCGTCCGGTGACCCGTACTTCAGCCACCCGCTGGAGGTCGCCGGTATCCTGACGAACTACCATCTGGATACGGCGTCGATCATTACGGCGCTGCTTCACGACACGGTCGAGGACACCGAGGCCACCAGCGAAGAGATATCCCAGCTTTTCGGCGACGAGATTGCCCAACTTGTCGAGGGCGTAACGAAGCTCACGCAACTCGAACTGCAATCGACGCGGGCCAAGCAGGCGGAGAATTTCCGCAAGCTGCTGCTGGCCATGAGTCGGGACATCCGGGTCTTGCTCGTCAAGCTGGCGGACCGGCTGCACAACATGCGCACCATCGAACATATGGCGAGTGAGGACAGCCGCCGCCGCATTGCGCACGAGACCATGGATATCTATGCGCCGCTCGCGGAGCGGATCGGCATGCACGATATCAAGGACGAGCTCGAGGACAGGGCGTTTCGGGAGCTGTATCCGGAGGCGCGGGAATCCATCGTAAAACGGCTGGAGTTTCTGCGCTCGGAGGGCAAGAGCGTTGTCGAATCCGTACTCGCCGAACTCCGCTCGGTTTTCGATGAAACCGATATTGACGCCGAGATCGCGGGACGGGAGAAGTCTCCCTATTCGATCTGGCGGAAAATGCAGCGGACCCAGTCGTCGGTGGAGCAGCTTTCCGACATTATTGCGTTCCGCGTCGTCGTGCCGACCGTTCCCGAGTGCTATGAGGCGCTGGGCGAGATTCACAGTCGCTATCGTGTCGTGCCCGGTCGCTTCAAGGACTATATCTCGACACCGAAACCGAACGGCTACCGCTCGCTTCACACCAGTGTTCTCGGCCTCGCCGACCACCGTATCGAAATCCAGATCCGCACGTCGGAAATGCACGACGTGGCGGAGCGCGGTGTCGCCGCCCACTGGGTCTATAAGGAGACCGGCTCGGGCCCGGCGTCGAGCGCGATGCGCGAGGAGAGCCAGCAGTACCGATGGTTGCAGGAACTGCTGGAAATCCTGGAGAACGCCGCGGCACCGGAGGATTTTCTCGCCCACACGCGGCTGGAGATGTTCTCCGACCAGGTGTTTTGCTTTTCGCCCCGGGGGGACGTGTTTTCGCTGCCGCGCGGCGCGACCCCGATCGACTTCGCCTATGCGGTGCACACGGATATCGGGGACAAGTGCGTCGGCGCGATCATCAACGGTCGCAATATGCCGCTTCGCACAGCGCTTCAGAATGGTGACCAGGTCGAGGTTCTGACCTCGAGAAACCAGACGCCGTCGCCGGACTGGGAAAAGCTGGTCGTCACGGGCAAGGCCCGCGCCCGCATCCGGCGCGTATTGCGCGAAGCGGAAATGCGCCAGTATGTCGATCTTGGTCAGGGCATCCTCGAAAAGGCGTTCGGGCGCGTGCAGGAGCCCCTGGAAACCGCGCCTCTCGATGACGCGCTCGAAGAATTTCACGCGGATTCGGTCGAGGATCTCTTCGCGATGGTCGGACAGGGTGTCTATACCGGGCGGGACGTGGTGCGTGCGGTGTTCCCGGACAAGGTCGATGCGGGCAATCCGAGCAAGTCCGGCGGCTCGATTTTTTCGCTGCGTCGCCGCAAGCCCAAACCGGCGGTGGACGGCGAACATGCCGTGCCGATCAGTGGTTTGACACCGGGCATCGCTGTCCACATGGCGAAATGTTGCTACCCGTTGCCGGGCGACCGCATTGTCGGGGTCAGCACCACCGGCAAGGGTGTGACGATCCATACGATCGACTGCATGACGCTGGAAGCCTTTGCGGATAGTCCGGAGCGTTGGGTGGATGTCGCCTGGGAACAGAATTCCGATGTGTCGGGAGCCGAACTGGTCAGCCGCCTCAACGTGACCCTGGTCAACGAACCCGGCGCACTTGCCGAGCTCGCGGCCACGATCGCCGGTGCGCAGGGCAACATCTCGAACCTGAAGTTCACAAACCGGACGCCGGACTTCTTCGATATGGTCGTGGATATCGAAGTCGCCGACGCCAAGCACCTCAACTCCATCATGACAACACTGCGCGGTCACGGCTCGGTCAGCACTGTCGAACGGGCGAAGAGCTGAGTTGCGTTCGCCCGGGTTGACCTCACGCACGTCACGGCCAATTGTTAGACAGAATCCGAAACAGTGAGGCTCTTCAATGGCTTCCGAACTACGCCTCGGCGTTAATGTCGATCATGTGGCGACCATCCGGAATGCCCGCGGTGGTGGACTTCCCGACCCCGTGCGCGCGGCCCGCGCCGCGGCGGCAGCTGGTGCGGACAGCATCGTCGCGCATCTGCGCGAAGACCGGCGGCATATTTCGGACGAGGATCTCATGCGTCTGCTCGACGCGATCGAGATTCCGCTGACACTCGAGATGGCGGCGACGGACGAAATGCTGGATATCGCATTGCGCCACGGACCGCATTCAGTGTGCATCGTTCCGGAACGGCGCGAGGAGCGCACGACAGAAGGAGGCCTCGACGTCGTATCGGGACACAACCATCTGAAACGGTTTGTCGACGACCTCGGCGGACGCGGGGCCATCGTCTCCATGTTCATCGAACCGGATTCCGCACAACTCGATGCGTCACGGTCGATCGGCGCACCGGCGGTCGAGATTCATGTCGGCGCCTATTGCGATGCGGTGATCGCCGGCGACGAAAGTCTCGCGTCGGATTTGCTGGCGCGGATCGTGGACGCAGCACAATACGGTGCGAGCATCGGCCTGAAGGTACATGCCGGCCACGGCATCACCTTCGACACGGTGGGGCCGATTGCCGCCATCCCGCAGATCGAGGAATTGAACATCGGTCACTTCCTGATCGGCGAAGCGATTTTCGGCGGCCTCGACAGCGCGATCCGTCGGATGCGGTCGCTGATGGACGGTGCGCGCGCCGAGGCGAGCGCATGAGCGAAGACAATCCGGCAAAACCGCCGGTTCCGATGTATCCGATGATCATCGGGCTCGGAAGCGATCTGATCGACATCACGCGGATCGAACGCACCCTGGAACGTTTCGGGGAGAGGTTCACGGACAGGTGTTTCACCGACCTGGAGCGGAAGAAATCGGACCGCCGCGCCAACCGTGCCGACAGTTATGCCAAGCGTTACGCCGCCAAGGAGGCGTGTTCCAAGGCGCTCGGCACAGGCTTTCGCAAAGGCGTGTTCTGGCGCGACATGGGCGTGGTGAACCTGCCTTCAGGTAAACCGACGATGGCGCTGACCAATGGCGCCGCCGCCCGCCTGGCGGAGATTACGCCGCCGGGCATGAAACCTCTCATCGAGCTCTCGCTCACCGATGAGCCGCCGCTCGCGCAGGCCATCGTCATCATTTCGGCGATACCCGATATCGGCGACTGAATCGCCAGAACAGTTCCGCGTTTCCATATTCGTGACTGGCGAAACGTGCGGCGGCCCGTTAGAAACCGCCTTCACGCCGCCGGATGACGCAGCAAAGGCCCGACCATGGCGAAAGACCGAAACAAGAAGAAGCCGTCCAGTTCGTGGGAGACGCTGCGCACGATCATCTATGCGCTGTTGATCGCGGGTGTGGTCCGGACCTTTGCGTTTCAGCCCTTCAATATTCCCTCGGGCTCCATGATCCCGACGCTGTTGATCGGCGATTACCTGTTCGTCTCCAAGTTTTCCTATGGCTACAGCCAGTACTCTTTTCCTTTCGGTCTCGGCTTTTTCTCAGGGCGCATCTTCGGCAGCCCCCCCGAGCGCGGCGACGTGGCGGTTTTCCGGCATCCGCCGACGAACCGCGACGATTTCATCAAGCGTATTGTCGGCATGCCGGGCGACCGGGTGCAGATGATCAACGGGCAACTCCACCTGAATGGCAAGGTCGTGCCGCGCAAACGGATCGAAGACCATGTGTCGCGCGATTTTCGCGGCAATGTCCGGCGTGTCCCGCAGTTCATCGAGACGCTCCCGAACGGCCGCAGCTATACCGTCCGCGAAAGTCTTTCCGACCGGGGCCCGGCGGACAACACGCGCGAATTCGTCGTTCCGCCCGGCAACTATTTCGCCATGGGCGACAATCGCGATGACAGCAACGATAGCCGGGCCTGGGCGTTTGTCCCCGACCAGAACCTGATTGGCCGGGCGGAGATCATATTCTTCTCGACCGACGGCACGGCCGGCTGGCTCCAGCCCTGGAAATGGCCCAGCGCCACGCGCTTCAATCGCATCTTCGACAGCATCGAATGACCGCGACCGCACAGGCCTATGAGGAGCTCTTTGACGCGCTTGGCCATCGTGTCGGGAATCTGGCTCTTCTGCAGCGCGCCCTGCGCCATTCGAGCGTCGATAGCGAGCGTTCCTACGAGCGGCTCGAGTTTCTGGGAGACCGCGTACTCGGTCTCGTGGTTGCACAACTCCTCCTGGAGCGGTTTCCCGAAGAGAATGAAGGCGAAATCGGCCGGCGCTTCGCCGCGCTCGTGCAGGCTGATACGCTTTCGCAGGTCGGAACCCATCTGGACCTCGCACGCTATGCCCATGCCGGCCCCGGCGTTCTGAACGACAGCATTCTGGCCGACATGGTGGAAGCGGTTGTCGCCGCACTGTATCTGGACGGCGGATTGGCGGCGGCGGAGCGCTTTATCCGAAAGACCTGGGACCCGCTGGTCGAAACCCGCTCGCGGCCGCCGCGCGATGCGAAGACGACGCTTCAGGAATGGTCGCAGGCCCAGGGGCGTGGCCTGCCGAGCTACTACGACATAGATCGTACCGGCCCGGATCACGCTCCACAGTTCACCGTCGAGGTGCGACTTGAGGGTGTGGCGGCGAAACAGGCGAGCGGCGCGAGCAAACGCGCGGCTGAACAGGATGCGGCCGCCGCGATGCTCGAAAGCCTGGGTGTGATGCTTCATGACTGACGGTGCGACCCGATGCGGGATTGTGTCGATCCTCGGCGCGCCGAACGCCGGCAAGTCGACCCTCGTCAATCGCCTGGTCGGCGCGAAAGTCTCGATCGTGTCGCCAAAGGTCCAGACGACCCGCATTCGCGTGCGCGGGGTGGCGATCCACGACGCAACGCAGATCGTCTATGTCGATACGCCCGGAATTTTCACGCCGCGCCGTCGGCTGGACCGCGCGATGGTCGATGCGGCGTGGGGCGGGGCGTCCGACGCGGATGCAATCGTACTGCTGGTCGATGCAGAACGGGGCGTGGACCGGGATACCCGGCGCATCGCCGAGGGTTTGTCGCAACGCGGGACGAAAGCGACGCTTGTCCTGAACAAGGTGGATGCCGTCAAACGCGAGACCTTGCTGGCGCTCTCCGAGGAACTGAACGGACTCGCGAACTTCGATGCGACATTCATGATTTCCGCCCTGAAAGGCAGTGGCATCGAGGACCTGGAGCGCCACTTCATCGGAGCCATGCCATCCGGTCCGTGGCTGTTTCCCGAGGACGAGATATCGGACCTGCCGCAGCGGCTGCTGGCCGCGGAAATCACGCGGGAAAAGGCGTACCTGCGCCTCCATCAGGAGTTGCCTTATGCGCTGGCTGTCGAGACCGAGAGCTGGCAGGACTTCGACGACGGCA
The DNA here is from genome assembly GCA_965222215.1 of Alphaproteobacteria bacterium. GTDB lineage: Bacteria > Pseudomonadota > Alphaproteobacteria > UBA6615 > UBA6615 > JABJAG01. Next base: position 1,479,907 of record OZ244931.1, read on the forward strand.
GCGTGCGGATCGACCAGTCGATCACCATCGAGCGGGATTCCCAGAAGGGGATCGTCGTCGGCAAGGGCGGCCAGATGATCAAGCGCATCCGGGCCGAGGCGCAGACGGAACTGGCCGAACTGCTGGACCGGCCCGTGCATCTGTTCGTGCGGGTGCGCGTGCGCGAAAAATGGGCCGATGATCCCGGACATTTCCGCGAATGGGGCCTGCGTTTCGACGCCTAGTTTGTGGTCGCGTCGCGCGGCCCGATTGCCCGGTAGGCACGACTCGTGCTCCATGGGCCTGAGATGTCCCGGGTGAAAAATCATGGATTGGCGTGACGAAGCAATCGTGCTGGCCGCAAGGCCGCACGGCGAGGGAGCGGCCGTCGTGCAGCTTCTTACACGCGAGCATGGCCGCCACGCCGGGCTCGTCCATGGCGGTGCCTCGCGATCCAAGCGCGGTACCGTGGAGCCCGGCAATCGTGTCGATGCCGTGTGGCGTGCGCGCCTGAGCGAGCATCTGGGGCGCTACACCATCGAGCCGACCCGCCACCACGCGGCGGAGTTCATGGACGATCCCGCGCGGCTGGCGGCGTTGTCGGCGGCGTGCGCGATTGCGGAGACGGTTGTGCCCGAGCGCGAACCCCACCCGGGTCTCTACGAGGCAACCGGCACACTGCTGGATGCGCTATCCGCGGGAGAGGACGACATCTGGCCGGCCGTCTATATCCATTGGGAACTTGGCCTGCTTCGCGAGCTCGGGTTCGGGCTCGACCTCATGTCGTGCGCGGCCACGGGCGAGGTCAAGGATCTGGTATATGTCAGTCCGCGCACAGGCCGCGCCGTCTCGCGTGCCGCCGGGGCTCCCTACAAGGAACGAATGCTTGCGTTGCCGGGTTTTCTGCGCCCGGACGGGAGAGGCGGCGGGGCGGACCGTGCCGATTTCGCCGACGGACTTCGGCTGACCGGATTTTTCCTGGCGCGGCACGCGTTCGACCCTCTCGACCGCCCGCTTCCCGCGGCACGCGAGCGCCTCGACGCCATGATGGGACGCCCGGCGGAAGATGTGGATACGTCCCCAGGCGCTTGTTGAGCGGAATCAGGCCGACGCCCTAGAAAGGGTGCCGGTTCAATGGAGTTTCTGACATGACGGTCGTCGGCGGCGGAGTGCGCCAGGAAGCCTTCAAGGATGCGCTGAGTTCGCGCTACCTCAGCTATGCGATGTCGACCATCATGGCGCGCTCGCTGCCGGATGTGCGCGACGGGCTGAAGCCGGTGCACCGGCGCCTGTTGCACGCGATGCGCCAGCTGCGCCTCGACCCCGATCAGGGCTACAAGAAATGCGCGCGCGTGGTCGGCGACGTGATGGGTAAGTACCACCCCCATGGCGACCAGGCGATTTATGACGCCCTGGTACGGCTCGCCCAGGAATTCGCGGTGCGCTATCCGCTCGTCGACGGGCAGGGCAACTTCGGCAACGTGGACGGCGATAACGCCGCAGCGATGCGTTACACCGAAGCGCGCATGACCGAGGTCGCGCAGGCGTTGCTCGATGGTATCGACGACGACGCGGTCGATTTCCGCGAAACCTATGACGGGGAGGGCAGCGAGCCGGTTGTCCTGCCGTCGAATTTCCCCAACCTGCTGGCCAACGGTGCGACGGGCATCGCCGTCGGCATGGCCACGAGCATACCGCCGCACAATGTCGGTGAGATATGCGACGCGCTGGCGCATCTGCTCAAAACGCCGAATGCGACCATCGCCAAGCTGGTCGGCTTCATGCCGGGGCCGGACTTTCCGACCGGCGGCGTGTTGGTCGAAGACCGGGAGACAGTGACGGAGGCCTATACAACGGGCCGGGGCAGTTTCCGGGTGCGCGCACGCTGGGAAACCGAGGATTTGGGACGTGGCCAGTACCAGGTCGTCGTCACGGAAATCCCGTACCAGGTTCAGAAGGCCAGGCTGATCGAGCGCATTGCGGAGTTGATGCACAACCGCAAGCTCCCGTTGCTTGGCGATATCCGCGACGAGTCCGCCGAGGATATCCGGCTGGTGCTGGAGCCGAAGAGCCGGAACGTCACGCCCGACATGCTGATGGAGAGCCTGTTCCGGAACACCGAGATGGAATCGCGGGTGTCGCTGAACATGAACGTGCTGGACGCCGACCATGTGCCACGCGTGATGACGCTCCGCGAAGTTCTCCAGGCGTATCTCGATCACCGCCATGACGTGCTCGTGCGGCGGACCAAGTTCCGTCTTGGCAAGATCGAAGAGCGGCTGAACGTCCTCCAGGGTTACATGGTCGTGTTCCTGAACCTCGACGAGGTCATCGCGATCATCCGCGAGGAGGACGACCCGCGCGCGGTCATGAAGAAACGCTGGAAGTTGAACGATGCCCAGGTCGACGCGATCCTCAACATGCGCCTGCGTTCGCTGCGCAAGCTCGAGGAAATTGCGATCCGCGAAGAAATCGATGGGCTGGAAGGCGAGCAGAAGTCCCTGCGCGGTCTTCTCAAGGACAAGAAAAAACGTTTGAAGCATCTCGCGGGCGAGGTTGCGGACATCAAGAAGCAGTTCGGCGCGAAAACCGAGCTTGGCCGCCGTCGTACGGACATTGGCGAGGCGCCGGAGCCCGTTTCGGTTCCCGTCGAGGCGATGATCGAGCGTGAGCCGGTAACAGTCGTATGTTCGGAGAAGGGCTGGGTGCGCGCGATCAAGGGTCACAACGTCGACCCGAAGGATCTGAAGTTCAAGGAAGGTGATAAAGGGCGCTTTGTCCTGCCGGCCGAGACGACGGACAAGCTGCTCGTCTTCGCCACCAACGGGCGCTTCTACACGGTCAGCGTCGACAGGCTTCCCGGCGGCCGCGGACATGGCGAGCCGCTGCGCCTGATGTTCGAGATGGGGAACGACACGGAAATCGTGGCGCTTCGGGTGCACAGGCCGGAGGCGAAGCTCGTCGTGGCGTCGTCGGACGGCCGGGGGTTTGTTGTCGTCGAAGACGATGTCGTGGCCCAGACGCGGACGGGCAAGCAGATCCTGAACGTGAAGGGCGATGTGGAGGCCGCCGCCTGCTCTCCTGTCGAAGGCGATCATCTCGCCGTCCTGGCAAAGAAGCGCAAGCTTCTGATTTTCCCGCTGTCCGAACTTCCCGAAATGTCTCGCGGCCGGGGCGTGAAGCTGCAGAGCTACACGCGTGACAGCCTCGCCGACGTGGCGACGTTCGAACTCAAGGAGGGACTGACGACCCGCACGGGAGACCGTCAGCGCACCTTTACGGCCGACGAACTCAAGGATTGCTTCGGAAAACGCGCCCAGGCCGGGCGCAAGGTTCCGCGCGGATTCCCCTCGGCCCCCCGGTTTTCATGATTTCGGTCGAGTTGTGAGGCCGTCACGAAGCTGGTAACAGTCGAAATCGAAGATTTATTCGCCTACGGAGAATTCGAATGCTCGCATCCGCGGGAACCGCTCCCACACTGATCAATGCGCTTTGGCCCCGTGAGGCCGGCGGCGTGCTGCGCCTCGCGCTTCTTGCGATCGTCGGTAGTGCGCTGATGGCCATTTCCGCCAAGATCCAGGTGCCGATGTATCCGGTGCCGATGACCATGCAGACCTTCGCGGTTCTGGTGATCGCCATGGCATACGGCACGCGGCTCGCCGGTGCGACGTTGCTTCTCTATCTCGCCGAGGGTGCGGTCGGGTTGCCGGTCTTCGCGAGCGGCGCCGGGCTTGCCTACATGGCCGGCCCGACGGGCGGCTACCTTGTCGGGTTTGTCGTTGCGGCACTTCTCGTCGGCTGGCTGGCAGAGCGCGGCTGGGACCGGAATATCGGCGCGACCTTCGCGGCAAACCTGATTGGCACGCTGATTATTTTCGTTCTCGGCGTTGCGTGGCTGTCGACGATCATGGGCAGCTTTGAAAAGGCGATCGCCGCCGGCCTCACACCTTTCGTGATCGGCGCGGTCGTGAAAATCGCTCTCGCGGCAGCCGTTCTTCCACTGGTCTGGCGTCTCGTGCGCAATCGCTAGAACCGGACATGTTCAGATACGAAGACGGCCACCCTTTCGGGCGGCCGTTTTTCGTTCCGGGTGCCGGAGGGCGCTAGAAGTTCAGCGAGATGTCCCGGTGGACGGCAAGGCAGGAGGCCATGTCGCCGACCATGTCTGACGGAATTCGGGGCTGCTGGCGAAGACCGATCGACCTGGCGATGGCCGCGTCGTACGCGGCCAGGCCGCTCGACAGATCCTGCGCGGCGCGCGTGCGCCATGTCAGTTCGCCCTGGTAGGTCGCAACCGCCTTGCCCGCATCGGTGACGGCCTTTTCCGGGTTAGGCGTTCGCGCCGTGAGCGCGCGGCGCGCCTGGGTGAGATCGGCGCGGATGCGGCTCGTGTCCGGCAAGGCTGACAGCGCCGATTCGGCCTGCTTGATACTCTCCACGGCATCGTCGATGGAGCTTGTTCGAATAGCCTGCGGCAGGCCTTCGATCAGGTCCGCGGCAGCGGCGAATTCGTCCGATTGCTCGATGATTTGCCGGATTTCCTGGATCGGCTCGTAGGCCTGGTCGACGTTGCGGCGATAGGTGAGGCGCGCGCGCTTTTCGGCAGCGGCAAGGTCTCTGTACTTCTTGCGCGCATCTTCCCACCCTTCCGGTTTCGACGCGATCAGACGCTCCATTTCGGCTTCCAGTTCCGCGATCTCGGCCTCGATCTCCGCGATCTGTCCCTCGGTCCCATCCTGCCGCCGGAGGTTCCGGGTCGAATCGTCCAGTTCGTCGATCTCGTCTTCCAGGTCGTGAAGGTCGAAGGTGACGGACCTCACGACCCGGTGGATCGGGCGATATACCGGCGCAAAATTCTGGACAGCGGCGTCCGCTTCGCGCACCTCCTCGACGAGAGAAAATGTGGCGAGGGCCTTGTCGAAGCTGCTGTTGAGTTCGCCGGCGCGTTTCTCCGGCAGGAAGCTCATATCCAGTTTCTTGCCCTGTTCGATAGCCGCAATGAGGTCAGACCGATTCTCGTCGTAAAAGGCGAAGACGTTCTCCTCGATGCACAATTGCAGCCGGGGATTTTTCGGTGGCGGCGCGGTTTCGGCGGACAGGAACGACTGGTTCGGGAGGTAATTCACCAGCGACGGGAAGGCGCCGACAATCGCGAGCCCGAGAAGCTGCAGCCCGATGAACGCCACGACGCCGCGATACATCGATGTCGTTTTCACCTGTGGCGGGGCGACACCACGCAAATAGAAAAGCGCAAATCCGAACGGTGGTGTCAGGAACGACGTCTGCATGTTCACGCCGATCATCACGCCGAGCCAGACCGCCGTAATGTTCGCCGACGGGTCTTCCAGCAGGATCGGGGCGACAATGGGGACCACCACCACGGCGATCTCGATGAAATCGAGGAAGAAGCCGAGGACGAAGATCACCGCCATCACGACGATGAACTGTGTCCAGAAACCGCCCGGCAGGCCGCCGAGGAAGTCCTTCACCAGTTCTTCACCGCCGAAGGCACGGAACGCTGCGGTCAGCATGGCCGCACCCAGCAGGATGATGAAGACCATGGAGGTAGTCTTGGCGGTCTCGATCATCACGCCGCGCAGCGTGTCGTCGATCTTGTGAACGCGCCAGCCGCTCCACGCGATGGCTGCCAGGAACACGGCGACGGCGACAACCGCGAGGGTGATGCCCATGACATCGTTGCCGTCGTCGATGCTTTTGATATTGAGGTCGAACAACCTGAGGAGCACGAATATGGCGACCACGGCGCCGATGGCCATGAGCGCGGGGATAAACGCGCCACGCTTGCCTTCGAGCAGGCGGTAGCCGGCCATGATGATGGCACCGGCAGCACCGATGGCGCCTGCCTGGTTCACGGTCGCGATGCCCATGATGATCGACCCGAGCACGGCCAGGATCAGCGCCAGCGGCGGGATCAGCACCAGGAACACCCGGAACATGAACTGCAGGTCGAACTTCCCCTCGCGGCGCACGGCCGGTGCGCTCGACGGGCGGATCAGCGCGAAAACGAGAATATAGGCGACATAAAGTCCGACCAGCACGAGGCCCGGCAGGAACGCGCCGAGGAACATGTCGCCGGCGCTCGTCGACGTGATGTCGAATTCGCCCGGCATGTTGAATTCGCCGGTCGCTTCCTTGTACTCCGCCTTGCGGGCGGTGCTGGCCTGGTCCGACGCGCTGGAAAGCTGGTCCGCCAGGATGATGAGCACGATGGACGGCGGGATGATCTGGCCCAACGTGCCCGACGCGGCGATGGTGCCGGTCGCCAACTGGTGCGAATAGTTGTTGCGCAGCATCGCGGGGAGCGAGATCAGGCCCATGGCCACGACCGTTGCGCCGACGATTCCTGTGGTCGCCGCCAGCAGGGCGCCCACGAGCACGACCGAGATGCCCAGGCCACCGGGCACCGGGCCGAAAAGCTGGGCCATGGTGACCAGCAGATCCTCGGCGATCTTCGACCGCTGCAGCATGATACCCATGAACACGAACAGCGGAATCGCGATCAGGGTGTCGCGTTCGACTTCCCAGTAAATCCCTCTGAAGTTTGTGACGCCCGCGGTGAGCCACTGGATCGGTCCGTCCTGGGCAAAGAAGCTGCTGACGTCTCCGGTGAACAGCCAGCCGAACAGCGACGCGATCCCGATCGTCAGGATCGCCGAGCCGGGAAGAGCGAACGCCACCGGGTAACCCATGGCCAGGGCACCGGCCATCAGCAAAACCAGCAGGGCGATAAAGAAGACTTCCATAGCGTGCGTCTCTCCCGGTTACGGCGCCGGGTGTTCCGGCGCCGCCGGTTGTCCGGGTTCGCCGCGCAGATTCGCGACGCTCGACAGGAAGTAACTGGTGAACTGCACCATCATCGAGATGGCGAAGACGGCGAGGAAGCCCGCCATCAGGTATTTGACGTAGAGGCCGAACCCGCTCTGGGACGTCTCGAAGCTGAGCAGGGGGCTGTTGATCACCGAAGCCTTGCCGCCCATGCCCATGATGAGGATCACCCAGCACAGCGGGATGCCGAGAAACATCGAGCCGAGCGTGTTCGACCATGCCTTCGCGCGCTCGCTGAAGCCGGCATAGAGCACGTCAACGCGGACGTGCCCTTCCTCGGTCAGTGTGTAGGCGCTCGCGAACAGGAACAGCGAGGCGTACCAGAAGCGCACGAGATCGCCCATGAAGGCCTGTTCGTAGGAGAAGATGAACCGTGCGATCACGATCTGCAGCTCGGCGGCGACAACGAGCAGCGCCAGCCAGGTAAACCCGAGCGTGCGTGTGAAATAGGCGGTCACGAGCGAGATAACGATCAGCGGGTAGTGCACGAACGCGCCCCGGAAGCGTGACAGTCCGAGTTTGGTGGTCATCTCGTCGCCGACGACGCTCGCCAGCAGCCCTTCGACGCGAAGGAACGAAATCACGGTGTCGACAAGCCCGATCAGCAGCACCGACCAGAAGGCGGCGCGGATAATGTAAGCGGCTGCGGTCGACAGCATCCGGGCATCGGCGCGGACGAGCTTGTTCGACGTCGCCATGACATAGGCGACGACCACCGCCAGAAGCGCGACATAGACCAGGATTTGGACCCAGCCGAGGGCGACGGCGTTCCCCTCGAGAGGTTTGCGCAGAGGTTCGGCGCCGAACCAGCCCATCTGGGAGAACAGGTCCCCGATCCCGGGCCAGCCGTGCCAGAAGCTCAGAACATTGTTTGTGAGGAAGGCGACCATTGCCGCGATGACCGCAAGGGCCAGCGCGCGCAACACCATTGCTGCGGTCGATTTTTCACCGGCGGGCAGGTCTTCGAGAGCCGTGGCCGTCATTATCGAAAATGCTCCCCCAAACACGTCCAAGCGTTGACGGTAAACCTTGCCGCAATTAGCGCGGTCTGCTCCGTCACGATTGCGTCAGCCCCACATGGAAAGCGGAGCCGAAGGGCTCCGCTTTCGCATGTGATGCCGGCCCGGCCTAGAGGCCGAGAACGCGGTTGCGCTGGGCGACGTAGGCCTGGTCCGAAATATTGGTCCAGCCCCCGACCTCGCTGCGCGCTTTCAGGAAGCTTTCGTGAATGCGCTTGGCCAGATCGCTGTGCGCGACCACTTCGTCGAACACTTCGTCGGCAGCCGTGCCGAAGCTGTCGTAGATCTCGTCGGAGAACTGGCGCAGCTCGACGCCCTGGTTGTTGATGAGTTCCGCCAGAGCAGCGCCGTTCTTGGCGTTGTACTCGGACATCATCACATCGTTCTCCATGGCCGCAGCAGCTTCGATCATCAGCTGGTCGGACTTGGAGAGACCACCCCAGAAGGAAGCGTTCAGGCCGACGGCGAGCATGGAGCCCGGCTCGTGCATGCCCGGATAGTAGTAGAACTTCGCGGCCTCGAAGAACTTCATGACCTGGTCGTTCCACGGACCTACCCACTCGGTCGCGTCGATTGCGCCGGAGACGAGGTTTTCGTAGATCTGACCGCCCGGAAGCGAAACCGGAGAAGCGCCCAGCTTGGCCATGACGTCGCCGCCGAGGCCCGGGATACGCATCTTCAGGCCCTTGAGGTCGTCGGCCGTGTTGATTTCCTTGTTGAACCAGCCGCCCATCTGGACACCGGTGTTACCGCACATGAGGCCCTTGAGGTCGAACTCGGCAGCGAGTTCGTCCCAGAGCTCCTGGCCGCCGCCGAAGCGGATCCAGGCGTTCATCTCGGTGTAGGTCAGCCCGAACGGCACGGCGGTGAAGTACGCCCAGCCCGGGTGCTTGCCTTTCCAGTAATACTCTGCGGCGTGGTAGCCCTGGGCATTGCCCGAGGCGACTTCGTCGAAGGAGTCGAACGCGCCGACGCGCTCACCGGCGGCGAAGTACTCGACCTTGATGCGGCCCTCGGACATTTCGTCGAGGCGCGCTGCGAAGCGCTGGGCGCCCGTGCCGAGGCCCGGGAAGTCACGCGGCCAGGTGGTGACCATCGCGAACTCGATGCGGTCCTGCGCGATCGCCGGTTTCGGGAAGGAGGATGCCGCAGCAGCGGTACCTGCGACGCCGGCAAGACCGGCGGCTTTCATAAATTTACGTCGTTCCATGGATTGCTCCCTGAGGTGCATGTTGATTTTTGTCCCGGCGCGTTCATTGCATCGAACGATACCAAAGATCTTGGTTCTGCCCGGCTGGACAGCCCGGCAGAGGTTGCGGAGACCATATGATACGCCCGGAAAGCGCGCAACGCCGCGCGGGCCATACAAAAGTATGACGTTTTCGTTATCCGTCCGCCGTTTTTCCCGGCAGCGGACCTGCTTCCCACCCGTTCACGCCGAGATGTTCGAGGGGCTGGAAGCGGCTCTTGTAGGTCATCTTCGCGCACTCGGCGATCCAGTAGCCGAGATAGAGATGGGAGAGCCCTTCGCTGCGCACGCGGTCGAGGAGCCACAACACGCAATGGGTTCCGAGGCTGCGCGCATCTTCGGCCGGATCGAAATAGCTGTAGACGGCCGAGTAGCCTGTCGACAGCCGGTCGGTCAGGCACGCACCGACCAGCCGCCCCGTCCTGTCCCGGATCGAGGCGAGTTCTGTTCGTACGACGGAATCCTCCACCATGGCCCTGAAGTCCGCAAACGACATGGTGGCCATTTCCCCGCCGCTGTGGCGGGTATTCTGATAGCGGGTGAAGAGCGCGTAGTGTTCCTGCGTCGCGGTAGCCGGGCCGAGCGATATCTCAAGATCCTCGTTCCGGTTCCAGACCCGCCGTTGCGAACGGGACATCCGGAAGTCGCGAACGGGAATGCGGACAGGCACGCAGCCATTGCACCCGGGACAGGCGGGCCGATACACGATGTGATGGGATCGCCGGAACCCCGCCTGCGCCAGCTGATCGTGCAGCATGGGAGCCTGGACGCCGTGAAGTTCCGTAAAGAGGTTGCGCTCGATCCGCCCCTCCAGATAGGGGCAGGGCATCGGGCCTGTCCGGTAAAAGACCAGCGGCGGCTTGGGCGCCTGTGTCGTCATAAAGCCATCCGGGTACGCGAACCAAGTTCCGCACAAACTCTAGCCCGTTGCCCGATGTCGCGCAAAACAGGCTGGTTGGAGGTCGGCGGGGAGACTAGCCCGGTGAGTTGCCATCCTCGACATCCGTCCGGCGGGACGGATCCGGTGCGCCCTCGGTGGCGCCCAGTTCGCTCGGGGTGAGGCCGTCCCCGATCTCGGTCGGGGCGGCGTTCTCTCGCAAGAGAACGATGCTGATGCGACGATTTCGCTCGCTTTCAGGCTCTTCCGGCAGCAGCGGATCGGTGTCGGCCCGACCCTGGACGAGCGCGATCCGTTCGGCCCCGAGCCCGGATTCGATCAGCAACCGGCGCGCGGCGTTCGCACGGTCCGAGCTCAACTCCCAGTTCGTGTAGCCTTCCTGGGAACGATAGGGCCGAGAATCGGTATAGCCGCTGATGGAAATCTTGTTTGGCAGTTGCTCGACGGCGCGCGTCACCAGCTGCACTAGTTCGCGGGTCTGCTGGTTGGGCCTTGCGCTGCCAAGCGAGAACATCGAATAGCCTTCCTGATCGACGAGCTGAATCCGCAGGCCCTCGGGGGTCTGCTCGATCAACAGGCTGTCTTGCAGGGCGACCAGTTCCGGAACGCTCGAGATCGCCTGGCGAAGCATTTCCGCCGCCGCCTCGAACTGCTCCTGCTCGCGCGCGGCAAGAGCTTCTTCCAGTGCGCCTTCGTCGACGATGCCGTTTTCCGGTTTGTCCGACGTGCCGGTTTCGGCGAATTCGGAAGTGCCGTTCTCAGTGAGGTCAGTCTCACCGCCTTCGCCATCGGCCAGGTCTTCGCCGTCGGCGCCCTCTTCACCTTCCGCCGGAATTTGCGGCGGAAGGGGGACGCTGGTTCCGCCTTCGCTGGGACCGCCTGCGGAAACCTGTGCGCCGTCGATCGCGACGGTCTTGCCGCCGAGGATCCCGCCTGCACCGCTGTTGGGAGAGGAGAGGGACTCCGGCGAGAAATAGTCGGCGATGCCCTTGCGCTGTTCCTCGGTCGTGGCGTTGAGCAGCCACAGCAGCAGAAAGAACGCCATCATCGCGGTCACGAAGTCGGCGTAGGCCACTTTCCACGCACCGCCGTGGTGGCCGTGCCCGTGACCCTTCACCTTCTTGATGATGATGGGCTGCTGGTTTGCTGCGCCTTCCGCCATATCGGGATCTCTGGCCGTTACGAGCCGGTGCTAGGAAGCCGCGGGGGCGTTTTCAGTTGCCTCTTCCAGTTCGGCGAAGGTCGGTCGTACCGAACTCAGGAGCGTCTTGCGCGCGAACTCGACCGATACGGCCGGCGCGTTACCCTGGACATGCGCCAGAATGCCGGCCTTGAGGCACATCAGGTATTTGCTGTTGGCCTCCTGCGCCATCTTGATCGCGCTGGCCAGCGGGCCGACGAAGCCGTAGGCGAGCAGAATGCCGAGGAAGGTGCCGACCAGCGCGCCGCCGATCAGCTTGCCGAGAATCTCGGGCGGTTCCGTGATCGAGCCCATGGTCTTGATGATGCCGAGCACCGCCGCGACGATCCCGAGCGCCGGGAAGCCGTCGCCGAGATTCTGCATCGCCGTGGCCGTCTGTTCGTCTTCGAGGTGGTGGACGTCGAGTTCCTCGTCCATCAGCGCTTCGAGTTCGTGGGCGTTTTCGGTTCCCAGGGTGACGAGGCGCAGGTAATCGCAGAAGAATTCCACGGCGTGGTGATTGTGCTGGAACGAGGGAAAGTTCGCGAACAGTTCGCTTTCTTCCGGGTTTTCGATATGGGGCTCGAGCGCGAGGTTGCCCTTTGTTTTGCCGAGCTTGAAGGTCGCGTACATCATCGACAGCAATTCGAGATAGTCGTCCTTCGAGTTCGCGGGGCCCTTGAGCGCCGTCTTGAAACCCTTGCCCGTGCTCTTGAGGACGTGTTTCGGGTTGGCGGTGATGTAGGCGCCGACACCCGCGCCGCCGATGATGACGAGTTCGAATGGCTGATAGAGCACACCCAGCTTGCCGCCCATGGCCATATAACCGCCAAGAACGCAGACAAGAACGATGACCCATCCGATGATTACGAGCATAGCTTTCCGGCCCAGTTGGAATGGTGGAATTCCGCGAGGGCCAGAATGGCGTGGAGTGGTTAAGAAGCCGTTTAGTTGGAACCGATGCCCGCGACGTCGTTCAGCAGGCGGGTCGGCAGTCCCGCATCGGTAAGACAGCGCACGAGTTCCGCGGCGTGCGCGGCGTTGCGGGTTTCCACGACGGCGTCGAGTTCGGTGTGCTTCACCGGGACGTCATAGAACATGCGCTGGTGTACGATCTCCACGATGTTGCCGCCGGCTTCACCGATCAATCTGCTGACCCGCGCAAGCTGACCGGGCGAATCGGTGATCTGGACGCGCAGGCGGACCATCTGTCCGCCGCGCACCAGCCCCCGCAAAAGAACCGACGCGAACACGCGCATATCGATGTTGCCGCCGCTGACCAGCAGGCCGGTACGTTGGCCCGTGAAGCGGTCCCGATCTTCCATCACGACAGCCAACGGGGCGGCACCTGCACCCTCGACCACAAGCCGACCCGTGTCGGCCATCAGTTCCACGGCATTCTCGATGGCGGATTCGTCGACCGCGACGATTTCGTCGACGAAGTCACGGACCAGGGGGAGCGTTCGCTCACCGGGAGATTTTACGGCGATACCTTCGGCCAGCGTCGCGCCGCCGCCCTCGACTTTCGGACCACCGAGCGCCGCGCGCATCGTGGCGTAGGACGCCACCTCCACGCCGATGATCCGCAGATCCGGTTTGCGGGCTTTCATCGCCACGGCGCATCCCCCGATCAGGCCGCCGCCGCCGATGGGAATGATAACGGTATCGAGGTTCGGTGCGTCCGCGATCATCTCAAGGCCCGCGGTGCCCTGGCCGGCAATAATCAGGTCGTCGTCATACGGGGGGATAAACGTCAGTCCCTCGCGTTCGGCAATCGCATGGGTGTGCGTCTGGGCTTCGGACAGGCCTTCGCCTTCCAGAATTACCCGCGCGCCATAGCGCTCGGTGCTCTCGACCTTGGCGAAAGGTGTGTCGAGAGGCATCACGATCGTTGCGGGAATATCCATTTTGCCGGCGAAGTAGGCGACGCCCTGGGCGTGGTTGCCCGCCGAGCAGGCGATGACGCCGGCGGTTTTTGCACGATCCAGCGCGCCGAGGCGGTTGCGCGCGCCGCGGGCTTTGAACGAACCGGTCAGCTGCAGGCTCTCCAGTTTCAGATGGAGCTCGCATCCCAGATGCTGTGACAGTGCCGGGGAGCGAACCGTCGGCGTTCGCACGACGTCACCGGCAATGGTGTCCGCGGCGGTTTCGATATCTTCAATGGTCACGGTCATGGCGTCAGGTTCAGCACGGTGGTCGCGGTTTCGCGCAGGGTCTCAAGGTCGCCTTCTAGCACGATGTACCTGCCATTCCGCCACGGCACCGCCATATCGTCGTAGTGCGCGGACGCCATGCGCTCCGACTGTCCGGGTGCAATCATGAACCGCGCCTTGCCGGGCGAGGCCATGTCGAATATTGCCCTCAGGCCTGCGCCGTGGATGTGCGGAAAGACGCCCGGCGTCGCCTGAAAATAGGTCCCGCGGTTGACGGTGTGGTCGCCGCCGCCGGTGGGAAGGGGTGTGTTCAACAGGTTCGACGCCCCCGGCACAAACCGCAGCAGCGGATGCGTGAACGTGACGGCATGTGCGGCCCCCCATCGCCAGTCGTCCGGGTTGTTGCCGTGGACATCGCGGAGATCGGCCATCGCGGTATCGAGTGCGGCCTCGACAATATCGGCGCAGGTCTCGCGCGCCGCCGTCCGGGTGTCGTCGCACCATACCGGACGGCGGGTCAGGATATTTACGAGGGCCCGCGTGCGGAGACCGCGATAGCTGGCTGCAAACTCACCGAGTTCATCGTCGATCAGTGCTGTGCGGAGGTGCGAAGCCCACGCTGCGTAAATGAGGGGTTCCGGCCGGTCCCTGTTCATGTCGCCGTCCCAGTCCGACAACAGTGTTGCGATGTCCCTGTGAGACGTATCCGGGGGCAACGCGGCCAGCATGGTCGCAAGCAATGCCGTCGCACCCTTCGACCGTACGTCTGTCTGAATACGCGCAAACGTGTCCGGCGAATGAATCGCAATGCTGTTCAGCATCTCGTCGATACGGGCGGCCCGAAATCCCGGGGGCCAGTCATTGCTTATCAGATACGGATAGTCTCGCGCGGCGACACGGTTGTTCGCATTCACGATGACGCCGTCCGCCGGGTTGTGGCGTTGCGGAAGGGCCTCAAACGGAACGAACCCGCGCCAGTCGTGTTCGCCGGTCCAGCCCGGTACGGGCCGGTTCCCCGAATCACCGGAGCGGACCGGCAATCGTCCGGCGGCGACGAAGCCGAAGGTCCCGTCCGTGTGGGCGTAGACCACGTTCTGCATCGGGGCATGGAAATTCCGGACCGCTTCGACGAATGCTTCGGACGTGGTCGCGCCATTCATGGCGAACATGGCCTCGGCGGTCCGGTCGTCGTCGCGCAACGCCGCGAAACCCAGCGCGACGACGTGGCCATCCCCTGCCAGCCGGGCCGCGTCGTCGGACAGGTCGGAAATGACCGGCCCATGGCGCGTGCTTCGAACCGTAAGGGTTTCCGGCTCGCCCCAGCGGATCTCGATTTTCTCGGTCCGGGTCTGGAACAGCGCTGGACCGTCCGGCGTCAGGTACCGGTTCGGGTCCGACGGGTCGATACGCTCGATGAACAGGTCCTGTGTGTCGGCGTGGGTTGTCGTCAGGCCCCATGACAGGTGGCCGTTCTGGCCGACCATGAAGAAGGGCTGGCCCGGTAGCGCGCCGCCGGATGCCTCGAACTCCGGTGTCACGATTCGTGCGAGATGCCACATACCCGGTGCGGAAAGACCCAGGTGCGGATCGTTCGCGAGAACGGGTTTGCCCGATGCGCTGCGTGCGCCGCTTACGACCCATTCGTTGGACGCGCTTCCGGCAGGGAAAATGTCCGGTACGGCATCGGCCAGCGCGGCGAACTGCGATGACAAGTCGGGCAGTTCAATGAGAGTCGTGGGAGCATCTGTCGGTTCGTCGGGCCAAAGGTCGCGAAGCTGTTCGGGTGGAAGCGTGTGCGCGAGTTGGGCGCGCAGGATCTCGCTGCGCCAGTCGCCCGACAGCAGCAGCGCCATGAGCCGGACCCACGCCGCGCTATCGGCGGGCCGCCAGGGCTCCGGGTCGAGCCCGAGGACGATCATCTCGGGCGGGCGTCGGCGGTTTGGGGAGCTGATCCAGGCGTTCACGCCGTCGCTGTAGGCGTCGACTGCGGCGCGCGCGTCGGGGGACAACCGGACGACAGACGCTTCGGCCAGCCGGTGAATGCCGAGCGTGCGCATGAACCGGTCGCCACGCAGGCCCAGCGGGCCGACCACCTCGGACAGGCGTCCGGCGGCCGTTCGCCGCGCCAGTTCCATCTGGAAGAACCTGTCCTGCGCGTGGACGAACCCCAGCGCGCGATACGCATCGAGCCGGTCTTCGGCGAAGATGTGCGGCACGCCTTGCTCGTCGCGAACCACGGATACCGGGGCGTCGAGCGATGCGATGGCGATATCGCCGCCGGTATCGTTGTCGCCGGTGGCAAAAACAGCAACGACGGCCATGGCCGCGAGGACCGTCAGGCCGCACGCCGCCGCGATCAGGGTGACAACAAAGGCGAGGGTTCCACGCAGGAAGGCCACGGATTAGCCCTGGGTATCGACCTGATAGGTTTTCCAGGGCGTTGCGTAACCCACACGGTCGTAAAAGCCGCGGCCGCGATAGTTATCCTCGGCCGTGAACCAGCGCAGCCAGGCCCAATCACGAGCCTTGCCGAGTGCGGCGACGGCCTCGATCAGGGCATCGGCGGCGCCACTGCCGCGTTTGTCTTCGCGCACGAATAGATCGTCGAGGAACCCGGCGTTCGACCCGGACAGGGGGCGCGGCAGGTCGCGGAAATGGGCGAGGCCGATCGGCTGTCCCGTCTCGTCACGGGCCAGCAGGCACTCGGTGGCGTGTGCCGGATCGTTGATCCAGGTCCAGACCCGCTCGATGATCGCCGGATCGTCGGGCATCTTGTAGAAGCGGCGGTAGCCTTCGAAGAGTTCCGCCCAGGCGGACTTGTCTTCGGGCAGCGGCGGTCCGACGGTGATGTCTGACATGGTCCAGGTTGTCCGGCGAGGGTTGGTCGATTTGTGTGTGTCCACTACGTTCGCACAAGGTCATTCAAGCGTCGAGGTTCCCGCCATGCGGTCCGACTTTTTCACGGCAAACAACCCGCGAGGCGAGCACCGGCTGCACTACACCGACTGGGGCTCCCGGGATGCGCCGCCCGTGCTTTGTATTCACGGACTGACCCAGACCGCGCGTTCGTTCGATGCACTGGCGGCACATCTTTCGGCCGACCGGCGCGTGCTGTGCCTTGATGTTGCGGGGCGCGGGCGAAGCGACTGGCTGCCCGACCCGATGGACTATGGGTTTCCCCAATACGTCGCGGATACGTTCGCCCTGATCGCGGCGCTCGAACTGGCGCCGGTCGATATTGTCGGCACGTCGATGGGTGGTCTCATCGGCATTTTTCTCGCTGCGCAGAGCCCAACACCCGTCCGGCGGCTTGTGCTTAACGACGTGGGGCCGTTCGTCCCGAAAGAGGCGGTGGGCCGGATCCGGGACTATGTCGGAACCGATCCCGAGTTCCCGGACATGCAGGAGTTCGAGGAATACCTGCGGGCGATCTGGGCGCCGTTCGGTCCCCTGACGGACGAACAATGGCGCCATCTGGCTGAAACCTCCGCGCGCTACACCGAGACCGGTGCGATCGTGCCGGCCTACGACATGCGGATTCGCGAGCCGATTGAAGCCGCGCCAGTCGAGGATGCCGATCTCTGGCCGTTCTGGGATGCCGTCACTGTCGACACGCTCGTTTTGCGCGGGGCGCAGTCCGACATTCTCCTCCCGGAGACGGCGCGCGACATGACCCATCGCGGGCCGAAGGCAAAGCTGGTTGAATTCGACGGGGTCGGCCACGCGCCGGCTCTGATGGCAGACGACCAGATTACAGCCATCTCGGAATTTTTGGCGGCATGAACGTCAGCGCTGTGAGCTTGCCCGGATTCCAGGCGCGCGCGCCATGGTGGGGCGGTGACCTGCAGACCGCTCGCAACGCGTTGCTCCGCGATCATGCCGACCTGTCGGATTGGCCGGAAGACCGGCTTCGTGTGGAGACCCCCGACGGAGACCTTCTATCCGCAGCCGTCCAAGACTTGGGTGCGGACAAGAACCGCCTCGTGGTGCTCGTGCACGGCCTGACCGGTTGCGAGGACAGCGCCTATGTGCGCGCCACGGCCCGGCATTTGCTGGAGGCGGGATACGCGGTGGTGCGCTTCAACCTGCGCGGCGCGGGACCGTCGCGCCCTGACTGTCGCGCGATGTATCACGCGGGGCGCAGCGAAGACCTTGCGCTCCTGATTGACGAACTGGTCGCGCAGGGGCGGGGGCGAGACGGCCTGTTTGCTGTCGGTTATTCACTCGGCGGCAATCTGCTTCTCAAGTATCTCGCGGAATCCGGCGCCGCGTCGCCGTTGGCGGCAGCCGTGTCCGTCTCCGCGCCCATCGACCTGGCAGCGGCGTCGACGCGCCTCGAAGCAGGCCGGAATCGCGGCTATCACCGGTGGCTGCTCGATCGCATGAAGCAGGACTGGCGCGCAGGCCCGCTGGATATTTCACCAGCGCAGTCTGCCGCTCTCGATGCGGCGCGCACCATCCGGGCGTTCGACGACGGCGTGGTCGGCCCGATCAACGGGTTCGCGGGCGCGACCGAATACTATGCCGCCTGTTCGGCCGGCCCGCGCCTTACCGGGATCGCGGTGCCGACCCTCATGCTCCACGGGGATGACGATCCCTGGATCCCGTCGGACGCGTACCGGAACGTCGCAAACGACCTGCCGGACAACCTGCGGATCGAGATCGCGCGCGGCGGTGGGCATGTCGGTTTTCATGGCCGGGGCGGGCGCTGGCACGACCGCTGCGCACGCGCCTTCTTCGACGCCCGCACCGCATAGAAAACGGGCGCCCCGACCGGAGCGCCCGCATCCGTCCAAATTCTGCCGTTGCCTACTTGGGCTGCGGGACGATCCGCAAATACGGCTTCGGTGCATTCCAGCCTTCCGGGAACGCCTGCTTGGCGTCCTCGTCCGAGACGGCCGGCAGGATGATCACGTCCTCGCCGTCCTTCCAGTTCACCGGTGTCGCGACCTTGTGCTCGGCCGTGAGCTGAATGGAATCGATCACCCGCAGGATTTCGTCGAAATTCCGGCCCGTGCTCATCGGGTAGGAAATGATCAGCTTCACCTGCTTGTCCGGGCCGACGATGTAGACGTTGCGCACCGTGGCGTTGTTCGCGGCGGTCCGGCCGGCGGCGGTGCCCTCCTCGTCGGCGGGCAGCATGCCGTAGAGCTTGGCCACGGTCATGTCCTTGTCGCCGATCATCGGGTAGGTGACCTTGGCGCCCTGGGTCTCCTCGATGTCGCCGACCCACGCGTTGTGGTCCTCGACCGGGTCGACGCTGAGGCCGATGATCTTGACGTTGCGCTTGTCGAACTCGGGCTTGAGCTTCGCCATATAGCCCAGCTCGGTTGTGCACACCGGTGTGAAGTCCTTCGGGTGCGAGAACAGGACTCCCCAGCTGTCGCCCAGCCATTCATGGAAATTGATGGTGCCTTCGGTGGTCTCCGCCTCGAAGTCGGGCGCGGTGCTGCCGATTTGTACGGTCATTGGTGTTTCTCCTCTTGATTTGCCCGTTTCCGGCGCGTTGCGCCGTCCGCATCATGGTGCGGTGATGTCATGACATCCTGTGGGGGTAAGTGGACCCCGAAGGGCCGCAAGACAACCCCTAACGCGGGCGCTGGGGATCGTAGTCGTCCTGGTCGACCTTGTCGGGGTTGCGGGCCTGCCAGGCGGCAATCTGTGCCTGGATCGCGGTGAGAATGTCTTCAATCGGGGTTGCCAGGCCGTACTGCTGGATGACCGGCTCCTGGAGCGCGAACTCGCCCGTCATGTACTGCCACCAGGAGATCGGGGCCGGGGAAACGGGTTGCAGCTTCGGGGCTTCGACGAACTTAAAAAGCAGGTAGGGCTTGCGCCGGGTCCGTGTCACGCTGGCCAGCAGGCTCCGACGGATCTGGCTGGAGTGAGAGATGTACTCGATGTTTTCCCAGGGCACCGTGCCGGCGAACCAGTTGCGCACGTAGACGCCGTTTTCGTCGACGATGACCTGTGGCGTCTGATCGCGGGTTTTGTAGAGCGTAAGCAGCCCCCAGATCACGGCCGCGGTGATCAGGATGCCCGCGAACTTCCATGCCTCGGGGCCGGAGTCTTCCGCCGCGAAGGGGATGAACAGGCACAGGCCGGCAACGACGAATATTGCCATCGCGCGCAGAAACTGGACGGTCGGATTGTACCGGACGATCAGCGGCTCAGGCGCAGGCGGGACGGCCCCGGTTTCAGACGTCATTGAGAAGCCGTGCGGCGTCGACGGCGAAGTAGGTCAACACTCCGTTGCAGCCCGCGCGCTTGAATCCCATCAGCGCTTCGAGAATGACCCGGTCATAGTCCAGTGCGCCGTTGTCGGCGGCAAACCGCAGCATCGCGTACTCGCCGCTGACGTTGTAGGCGAAGGTCGGCACGCCGAAGCGGTCCTTCACCCGCTGGATGATATCGAGATACGGCATGCCCGGCTTGACCATGACCATGTCTGCACCTTCCTCGATGTCCAGCGCGACTTCGCGCAGGGCTTCGTCGGAATTGCCGGAATCCATCTGGTAGGTGTCCTTGGTCTCGCCCTGCAGGAAGCCCTTGCTCTCGATGGCGTCGCGGAACGGGCCGTAGAAGGCCGAGGCGTATTTCGCGGCGTAGGCCATCAGCAGGACCTTCTGGTAGCCTTCCGCATCGAGTGCTTTTCGGATCGCGCCGATCCGTCCGTCCATCATGTCGGACGGCGCGATCATATCGCAGCCGGCCTCGACCTGAACCAGCGTCTGGCGGCACAGCGCCTCGACTGTCTCATCGTTGACTACATGCCCGTCGCGCACGATGCCGTCATGTCCGTCCGAATTGAACGGATCGAGCGCCACGTCGCACATCACGCCCATGTCAGGATGCGCGTCTTTGATCGCGCGCACTGCGCGACAGACGAGGTTGTCGGGGTTCCATGCTTCTTCCGCGCCCGGCGTCTTCAAGTCGGCCGGTGTCGCGGGGAAAATCGCGATGGCCGGGATGCCCAGTGACTTGGCTTCGCCTGCGGCGGCGGCGACGTTGTCTACCGCGTACCGGACGACACCCGGCATGGTCGGAACCGGCTCGTTCTCGCTGCCCTCGCAGATGAAGACCGGCCAGATCAGGTCGTCCGGTGTAATGACGTTTTCGCGCACCAGGCGGCGCGTCCAGTCCCAGCGCCGGTTCCGGCGCATACGGGTTTGGGGATATGCCCCGACGGGGGTTGAAGGGCCACGCGACATGGCAACTCCGAAAGATGGGCGTGAAATCAGCGCGCAACATAGCCGGATGCGCCCAAACGGGTCCACAGGAGCCGCGTGCGGTAATCTTCCGTCCGTCAGCGCACCGTCCTATAGTTTTGGCCGAGGACGTTCAAACAGGAGTGACACTAAAACAATCGGGTCAGGGGAGGACACCATGGCCAAACCCAAAGTCATTGTTCAGATGTATCCGGTGCTGCCGGCGGAAGACGAGGCCGACCGTGCGGCCAAGCGCCCCATCGGCCGGAACGCGGACATCTACAATAAGGTCCTGCACGACTCGATCGACATCGTGAAAGCCGCCGACCAGATGGGAGCCTGGGCGGTCAGCACCATCGAGCATCATCTCCATTCCGAGGGCTACGAACTCGCGCCGAATCCCGGCGTGGTGAACGCCATGTGGTCGCAACATGTCGAGAACGCGCGTGTCGGCGCCATCGGCTATGTCGCGGCGACGCGTGACCCGATCCGGATGGCGGAGGAGATGGCGATCCTCGACCACATGACCAACGGCAAGTATTTCGCCGGTTTTGCGCGTGGCTATCAGGCCCGGTGGGCGCACATCCTGGGCCAGTATGTCGACGCCCAGGCGACCGCGTCCGACGGCAGCGAGGTCGACGAGAAAAACCGCGAGCTGTTCGAGGAGCGGGTACTCCAGGTGGTCGATTGCTGGAAGAACGAGACCGTGTCGTTCGACGGCAAGTACTACAAGGCACCGTATCCCTATGACACGGGCGTCGAGAACTTCCCGGCGGCGGGCGTTGCGCAGCGTATGGGCGCTGACGGTGAGATCGGTGAGGACGGCAGCACCGTGCGCCGGGTATCGGTCGTTCCACGACCGTACCAGGATCCGCACCCGCCAGTCTTCGTGGCGGTGAGTTCAAGCCCGGAATCGATTCGCTTCTGTGCGCGGAACGGTTTTTCGCCGGTCTACTTCACGCCGACGGATCATCTGGTCGAACTGGCCAATATCTATGTCGACGAAGGCCGCCAGCATGGGCGCGACCTGCAATTCGGGGCGAACCAGACCATTGTGCGCTGGCCGCATTTCTCGCGCGACAAGGCACATTTTCGCCAGCAGCTCGCCGACTACGATGCGGAGTTCTACAAGAACATATACGGCTCGTTCTTTCCCTTCCTCGTCGACGGGGTGGACAGTGACGAGGCGCTGGTCGACCGGATGGTCGACACCGGCATCTTCATCGGCGGCACGGTCGACGACACCATCGCGGAATGGAAGGCGACCTACGAGCGTATCCCGGCGGAGTACATCTGCCTGATCTGGCACTACGCCCAATGCCCGAAGGAAACGGTGATCGAGGAACTGGAGATCTTCATGGAGAAGGTTCTGCCGGAGCTCGACATACCGGAGTACGATCAGGTGCAGGCGGCAGAATAGAGCCGATTCAACGCGTTAACACTGAATGGGGGGCGTCCGGGTCGGGCGCCCGCCGTTTTTGTGGCGGTTTAAGCCCTCTTTAACCCCGTGGTGGGATCATCACCGTTAATGGATTCGCGCGTAACGCGGGAGACAAAGCGGTGAAACAGACATATCTCTCAACGATCGTCCTTCTGGAACGGATGCACCGTCAGTTCCTCGAAGTGATCAAATCGGAACTCGAAGCCAACGATGTCCGGGATATCAACAACGTTCAGGCGTTGATCCTCTACAACATCGGCGGGGACGAACTCACAGTCGGCGAGTTGACCCTGCGCGGCTACTATCTGGGTTCGAATGTCTCCTACAACGTCAAGAAGATGACGGAGCATGGCTACCTGCATCAGGAGCGCTCCTCCCACGACCGTCGCTCCGTGCGCGTCCGTCTGACCGAGAAGGGGCTTGAACTGAGCCGCTTGCTCGAGACCATGTTCGAGCGCCATGTGGAGACGATTGCCGACGGCATCGACGAGGGCGAACTGAGCGAAGCGAACGATGCTCTGCGTAACGTCGAGCGCTTCTGGCTCCAGGAACTGGGCTTCGGCCCGCGAGTGGCCGAGTTCTTCCGTGTGGAGACTGCCGCCTGACCCCGGCGACATTCAAAACAGACATCAAAAAAGGGCGGCCTGTGTGGCCGCCCTTTACTTTTCGGGATGTTCGGTCCGCAGCCTAGGCGACCAGCTCCGTATGGAGCATCTCCTTGGCATCGGGTCCGTGTTCCGACAGAGCGGTCTTCAGCTTTCCGAGGGCCTTGGCCTCGATCTGGCGAATTCGCTCCTTGCTGACACCGAAGGTCTCGCCGATCTCGGCAAGTGTGTTCTTCTCTTCCGTGAGGAAGCGCTGGACGATGATCTCGCGCTCGCGCTCGCTCAGTGTGTCGAGCGCATCCTCGACCCAGGCCGAACGGACCTCGCCGTCGTGTCGCCACGTGGTGAACTCTTCCGGCGTCGGCCCTTCGTCGGGAAGGGAGTCCTGGTACTCGAAGTCGTCTTCCTCACCGAAACTCGCGTTGAGCGAGTTGTCGGGGCCGCCCAGATGGGCCTCCATTCTCACGACATCCTTGGTCTTGACCTGAAGCCGGTCGGCGACCTTTTCCCGGTCGAGATCGGTCAGTTCACCATCCGGCCCGGTCGCCAGCTTGGCGCGGACCTTGCGAAGGTTGAAGAACAGGCGCCGCTGGGCCGGTGTGGTCGCGACGCGCACGATGGAGGTGTTGCGCAGGATGTGATCCTGAATCGCGGCCATGATCCACCAGGAAGCGTAGGTGGAAAAGCGCGCGTTGTGGGAGGGGTCGAAACGCTGCGCGGCTTCCATGAGACCGATATTGCCCTCCTGGACGAGATCGCCGACGGGCAGGCCGTAGCCGCGGAACTTCCACGCAATTTTCAGCACGTAGCGCGCGTAGGCCTCGATCAACTTGTGCAGCGCATCTTCATCTTCTTCCTCGCGCCAGAGGCGGGCCAGCTCGAACTCTTCCTCGCGTTCGAGCACGGGGGCTTTCATGACGCTGTTCGCGTAGCGCCGGTTTCCTTGTTCGATTGCTTGTGAGGCGAAGGCAGCCATAATATTGCATTCCTTTGACAAATCGCCGTTCGGACCTATATCGAGGAACGACGAAATGCGTGATTGGTTTCGACTCGATACAAAAAGAATATACGCCCTCAAGCGTGAGGCAACAAGTCTCTATCGAGTCGATACTATCCAGTTTCGACAAAATCGGTAACAAATGGCACCTATTTGCGGCTGAATGAATAAGATAAAATGAGCTCGCAAGACCCTGAAATTACTGGCAAAGAAAGCGTTTCGCGCCTTCTGGACCGTCTCGGTCGGATGGCACGAGGCCTGCAATATTGTCATGGCTTGAACCCTGCCCAGTGGGACAGCCTGCGCTTTGTGGCCCAGGCGAATCGCTTCTCACGCACGCCCGGCGCGCTTGCCGCGTTTCTCGGCACGACCAAGGGAACCGCGAGCCAGACCCTGAATGCGCTCGAGAAAAAGGGTTACCTCTCGCGGGTGCCCGGCCCCGACGACAAGCGCGTGCGCCATATCGAGCTGACCGAGAAGGGGGCGGAGCTTCTCGCCGAAGATCCGCTGAACTGCCTCGACCAGGCGATCAGCCGACTTCCCGACGAGATGATCGACACGGTGAAGGACGCGCTTGAGCGGCTGTGCACCAACATGCAGACGCGGTGCGGCGGACGGGACCTGGGTATTTGCACGACCTGCGGCCATTTTCAGGGCACGACCGACGAAGGCAACATGCGCTGCGGCTACAAGCAGGCGGAGCTGTCTTGCGAAGACGCCAAGCGCTTCTGCATCAATTTCGAAGCGGCGGATACCGTCGGCTGCTGAGCCCCGTGTTGCGGCGGTTCGATCAGGCGCCCGTAAACGCCTGCAGCCCGGTCTGGGCGCGCCCCAGAATCAGTGCATGGATGTCGTGGGTGCCTTCGTAGGTGTTCACCGATTCCAGGTTCATCACATGGCGGATCACGCCGTATTCATCGGAGATACCGTTGCCGCCGTGCATGTCGCGCGCGACGCGGGCAATTTCCAGCGACTTGCCGGCGTTGTTGCGCTTCATCAGGGAAATCATCTCCGGGGTCGCACGGTCCTCGTCCATCAGCCGCCCGAGCTGCAGGCATGAGTGCAGGCCCAGCGTGATTTCCGTCTGCATGTCGGCGAGCTTCTTCTGGATCAGCTGATTGGCCGCCAAGGGGCGGCCGAACTGCTTGCGCTCCATGGTGTAGTTGCGCGCGGCATGCCAGCAGAACTCTGCCGCGCCGAGGGCGCCCCACGAAATGCCGTAACGCGCCTTGTTCAGGCAGCCAAAGGGGCCGCCGAGGCCGCGGGCGTTGGGCAGTTTGTTTTCCTCGGGCACGAAGACATCGTCCATGACAACCTCACCGGTGGACGAGGCACGGAGTGAGAACTTGCCCTCGATCTTAGGCGTGGACAGGCCCTTCATGTCGCGCTCCAGGATAAAGCCCCGGATCACGCCTTCGTCGTCCTTCGCCCAGACCACGAACACGTCCGCGATGGGCGAATTGGAGATCCACATTTTTGCGCCGTTGAGTTGATAGCCGCCGTCGACCGATTTAGCACGCGTGACCATGCTGCCCGGATCGGAGCCGTGATCGGGTTCGGTCAGGCCGAAAGCGCCGACCCATTCGCCGGTCGCGAGTTTGGGGAGGTATTTCACGCGCTGTTCTTCGGAGCCGTAGGCGTAGATCGGCCACATCACCAGCGACGACTGGACCGACAGGGCGGATCGGTAGCCGGAATCGACCCGCTCGACCTCGCGCGCGATCAGGCCGTAACAGACATGGTTTACGCCTGCACAGCCGTATTCCTCCGGCAGGGTCGAGCCAAGGAAGCCCAATTCGCCGAACTCGTTCATGATCTCGCGGTCGAACGTCTCGTGCCGGTTCGCCTCCAGGATCCGGGGCATCAGTTTGTCCTGGCAGTAGGCATGCGCCGCGTCGCGCACCATGCGTTCTTCTTCGGTCAGCGCGTCTTCCAGCAGCAACGCGTCTTCCCACTGGAATCGCGGCTTGTCTGTGGACTTCTTGGGCGCGTCGTCACTGGTTTTGGCCAGGCTCATGATGGGTATTCTCCAGAGGGGCGTGATGCGCGAAAACTAACCGCGCAAACTTACAGGTCCCGAAACAAATCGGGCAAATCTCGCGATGCAAGACACGCGATCATTCTCGTTCGGTTTCGAATTCTCCGGGCGAGGTGATTTCAAGCAATTCGCAGTCGGAAGACATCCATAAGGCATCGTGCATGATGCCATCGGGCTGATAGAAGCAGTCGCCTTTCTTAACGGAAATCTCTCCCTTGCCGTCGAACCAGAACCGCGCCTCACCCTGGAGCACGTAAATCATCTGGAAATCCGTCACATGCGCGTGTTTGCCGGTGTGATGGTCGGCTTCCGGCTCGGCGATTCGAATGACATGCGCACCGAACTTGCCGCCCGTCACTTGCTTGATACCCAGATCCCGGTACTCGAAGTCGGAGCGCAGACCCGCTGTCCAGCTCGCGTCTTCGATGTGGTTAACCATAAATTCTTCTTTTTGGTCTGACATGGCTTGGCTCCCGCACCTATTTCGAGTGGAGATTATAGGACGTGACCCGAATGCACACCAATGCGCGCCCTCCGGTGAGCAGGCAGGCGCGCCAGCTCGACGAGGTCATCTTCGAATTTTCGGCTGTCGGCAATTCCGTCAGGGTTTGTGCCGTCGACCCGAAGACGGGAACGGAAGTCGTGATCGTCGGGCCGATCAACGCCGGGGAGTCGGCCTTGCGTCGCACTGCGATGGCCAAGCTCAGTTACGTTCTGGACAAAGACAAGCCGGCGCCATTGAGCGGGCGCGGTACGCTCGCCTAGGGAATACGGGTCAGCGTTTGCGGCGTTGCTTGCCGAGCCCGATCTGCTTCGCGAACGCCGAACGCTGCTTGGCATAGTTCGGCGCGACCATCGGATAGTCCGCCGGCAGCCCCCACTTTGCGCGATATTCGTCCGGTGTCATGCCGTGCGTGGTGCGCAGGTAGCGCTTCAGCATTTTCAGCTTCTTGCCGTCTTCAAGGCAGATGATGTGGTCGGGTGTGATCGACTTCTTGATCGTCACCGCCGGCTTCTGTTTTGTCTGGGATTCACCATCGCCATTGCCCAGCCCGTGAAGGCTTCCGTAGACGGACTGGATGACTTCGGGGATTTGGTTTTCAGTGACCGAGTTGTTTTTCACATAGGCCGAGACCACCTGCGTCGTCATTCGAAGGAGATCGTCGCGGGAGGGAGTTTCTTGGTTGGCGTCGGTCATTGGGCTCCCCGGAATTTGTGTCGCCGCCAATCCAGCGACAGCCGGTGATCGCACGGCGGTCCGGGGCAGTCAATATGAGATTGGAATAATGCCGAAAGCTTTATTCACAATCTCCAAGTAACCGAAAATGACTTGCCTTGAGTTGCGTTCAATTCAATTCTTTTTCCCATCGGCTACTGATCGAATTCAGAGCATTCGCGGGTAAAAATTGTGCAGCGCCGCAAATTTCTGCACGCGGTTTTCCACACATTTCAACGCGACCGGTTGTGTTCCTGTGGCAGCCGGTGACGAGATGTGGTAATCGACGCCTTCGTATCCATATCCTGATTTCGCAAACTCGAACGGACTTAACGCATGAGCGAAAGGACGGTTGCCATTGCGTCCGACCATGCCGGGCCTCCCATGAAGGAAGCTCTGAAAGAGGCACTGGCCGAACGCGGGTACACAGTGATCGATCTCGGCACGGACGGGACGGATTCGGTCGACTACCCGGACTTCGGCGCTGCGGCGGGGAACGCTGTCGTGTCCGGCGAGGCGGATCTGGGCATTGTGATTTGCGGAACCGGTATCGGGATCTCGATCGCCGCGAACCGTATCCCGGGCGTGCGCGCCGCGGTTTGTCACGATGCGACGTCGGCGCGTCTTGCGCGTGAGCACAACGACGCAAACGTGATGGCGCTCGGCGCTCGGCTGATTGGGCCGGAAGTCGCGCTCGACTGTCTCGATGTGTTCCTGCGTACGGAATTCAGCGGTGGCGAGCGCCATGTCCGGCGTATCGGAAAACTGGGATAAGGCGGGCAGCGCCCGCACAGGTAATTCAGGCACTTAGAGGGACAAGCAAACATGTCCATGACAACAGAGGCGATGGCGTCGGAAAGCGACGACAATTCTTTCTTTGGGCAGGGGCTCGCCGACGCCGACCCGGAAATTTTCGCGTCGATAAATCGCGAACTCGACAGGCAGCAAAATCAGGTCGAGTTGATCGCATCCGAGAATATCGTGTCGCGGGCCGTGATCGAGGCCATGGGTAGCGTGCTGACCAACAAGTACGCCGAAGGGTATCCCGGCCGGCGCTACTACGGCGGCTGCGAGTTCGTGGACGAGGCTGAAACGCTCGCCATCGAGCGCGCCAAACGCCTGTTCGACTGCGCCTTCGCCAACGTGCAGCCGCATTCGGGCGCGCAGGCCAACCAGGCGGTCTTCATGGCGCTCTGCAAGCCCGGTGACACGATCCTCGGCATGTCGCTGGCGGCGGGCGGTCATTTGACCCACGGCGCTGCACCGAACCAGTCGGGCAAATGGTTCAACGCTGTCCAGTACGGCGTGCGCCAGGAAGATGCGCTGATCGACATGGACGAGGTCGCGCGTCTCGCGGACGAACACAAGCCGGCGATGATCATCGCCGGTGGATCGGCCTATCCGCGCGTCATCGATTTCGCCCGGTTCCGCGAGATCGCGGATTCGGTCGGGGCGTATCTGATGGTGGACATGGCGCATTTCGCGGGTCTCGTGGCCGGCGGGGTGCATCCCAGCCCGCTGCCGCATGCGCACATCGTCACCACGACGACCCACAAGACCTTGCGCGGCGCGCGCGGCGGCATGGTGCTCTCCAACGACGAGGACCTCGGGAAGAAGATCAATTCGGCTGTTTTCCCCGGGCTGCAGGGCGGTCCGCTGATGCATGTGATCGCGGGCAAGGCGGTGGCATTCGGGGAGGCGCTGAAGCCGTCCTTCAAGACCTATGCGCAGTCCGTGGTTGAGAACGCGCGCACGCTGGCCGCAACCCTGGCCGACGGCGGGCTGGATATCGTCTCGGGCGGGACCGATACGCACCTGATGCTTGTCGACCTGCGGCCGAAGTCGCTCACCGGCGATATCACCGAGCAGGCGCTGGAGCGCGCCGGTCTGACCTGCAACAAGAACGGCATTCCGTTCGACCCTGAAAAACCAATGGTGACGTCGGGCGTGCGCCTGGGAAGTCCCGCAGCCACGACGCGGGGTTTCGGTCCGGCCGAGTTCCGACAGGTCGGCGAGTTGATCGTCGAGGTGCTCGACAGTCTGTCGGCGAAGCCCGACGGCGATGCGCAGGTCGAGGCGTCGGTGCGCCGCCGGGTCGAAGAATTGTGCGCCCGGTTCCCGATCTACAATGCGGCGCGCTAGGCCGGCCGGAACGTCACAGGAAGCGGGGGAGAGAAGCCATGCGTTGTCCGTTTTGCGGTCATGACGACACCCATGTGAAGGATTCGCGTCCGACCGAGGACAATACGGCGATCCGTCGCCGCCGGGCCTGTCCCGATTGCGGTGCGCGCTGGACCACGTTCGAGCGGGTTCACCTGCGCGACCTGATGGTCATCAAGAAGAACGGCCAGCGTGTTCCGTTCGATCGCGACAAGCTGGAATCCTCGATGCGGATTTCATTGCGCAAGCGCCCGGTCGATCCGGAACGCGTGGACCGGGTCATCAGCGGGATCGTGCGCCGGCTCGAATCCGCCGGGGAAACCGATATCTCGTCGGACGCGATCGGGGAGGCCGTCATGGACGCGCTCGCCAACCTGGATTCGATCGCCTATGTGCGTTTCGCCTCGGTCTACAAGAATTTCCGAGAGGTCCGCGACTTCGAGGAGTTCATCGGAACCGAGCGCCTCGCGCGCGACGGTGAACTGATCGAAAACGACTGACGCCCGAAGCTCGTCGTATTGAAAACGGTTGATCCTGTCGCCCGCAGGTCCGAACCTGCGCCGATGAACGACGACCGCAGATTCATGGACATCGCCTTGCGCCTTGCGCGGCGTGGGCTGGGTAGCACCTGGCCGAACCCGGCGGTCGGCTGTGTGATCGTTTCCGGTGGTGACAATGTGCGTGTCCTGGGGCGGGGCTGGACGATGCCCGGCGGGCGGCCCCACGCGGAGACGGTCGCGCTGGATCAGGCACGCGAACGGTTCGGCGCCGGAGCACTTGCCGGTGCAAGCGCCTATGTCACTTTGGAGCCCTGCAGTCATACCGGGCGGACGCCGCCCTGTGCGGATGCCCTGATCGAAGCCGGTATCGGACGTGTCGTCGTGGCGTGTGAGGACCCCGATCCGCGTGTTGCCGGGGCCGGGTTCGAAAAATTGCGGCGCGCCGGAATCGCGGTCGAGATCGGGCCCGGCGGCACCGAAGCCGAGGCGATCAACAAGGGCTTTTTCACCCGCGTGCATGACGGCCGGCCGATGGTGGCCCTCAAGACCGCGACCACGTCGGACGGCCGCATTGCGACACGCACGGGGGCTTCCCAATGGATAACGGGGCCGGCGGCGCGCGCGCGCGCGCACCTGATGCGCGCGACCCATGATGCAATCGCAGTCGGCGTAGACACGGTGATCGCGGACGATCCGAGCCTGACGTGCCGGTTGCCGGGACTGTCTCACTGCTCGCCGGTCCGGGTGCTGTTCGATTCCAATCTTCGAACGCCGCCCCAAGCAACGGTCGTCCGGGATTCCGTGACTGTTCCGACGTGGGTTGTTTGCGCCGCCGAGGCTGACAAAAGGAAGCGCGGGACTTTGGAGAAAGCCGGCGTTCGTGTCATCGAGGTCGCTGGGAAAGACGGGCGCGTGGACCTCGGTGCGGCGTTGCACGCGCTGGGAGAGGTGGGAGTATCTCGCCTGATGGTGGAAGGCGGTGCTGCGCTGTCCACGGCGCTCCTGAGGGCAGGGCTGGTCGACGAGTTGCACTGGTTCCGCGCCCCGTCCCTGATCGGGGGCGACGGGCTGCCGCCGTTCGGAGACCTCGGGGTGGCGGCGATGGACGATGTGCCCACGTTTCAGCTGTGCTCCAGCACGCCGGTGGGTGACGACATGCTGGATATTTTCGTCCGGGTGCCGTAACGAGGCGCCATGTTCACTGGAATTGTCACAGACGTGGGCGAGATCGTTCGGGTCGACCAGCTCGAAGTCGGCCGAAGGCTGACGATATCGACTGTCTACGATACGGACGGTATCGACCTTGGCGCTTCGATCGCATGCAACGGGGCCTGCCTGACGGTTGTCGAGAAGGCAGCGGGAAGTTTCTCCGCGGACGTCTCGGGAGAGACCGACGACAAGACGACTACCGGCGAATGGGATGTCGGGCGCCGGATCAATCTGGAGCGCGCGCTGCGTGCGGCGGACGAACTGGGCGGGCATCTCGTGCTCGGGCATGTCGACGGCGTTGCGCGCGTGGCGTCGCTTGAAAAGGAAGGCGACAACCATCGTGTCGATATCGAAGTGCCGGAGGACCTGAAAAAATACATCGCGTCCAAGGGCTCGGTGACGGTCGACGGCGTGTCGCTGACCGTGAACGAGGTGCGGAACCGGGTGTTCGGCGTGAACATTATTCCCCATACTTGGGACAACACATCTCTTGCGGACCTTTCCCAGGGTGCAAGGGTCAACCTGGAAGTGGATGTGATCGCGCGATACGTCGCGCGCTTGCTGGAGCAGAACTGACGTGGCGGACAGCACCAACGAACCGGCGACGGTCTCGAAGCAGGAGATTGCGCGATCGCTCGATGACGAGCAGATCCTTTCTCCGATCGAGGACATTATCGAGGATGCCCGCAACGGGCGCATGTTCATCCTGATCGATGACGAGGACCGGGAGAATGAGGGAGACCTCGTCATTCCCGCGCAGATGGCGACGCCGGATGCGATCAACTTCATGGCGACCCACGGACGCGGGCTTATCTGTCTTGCGCTGACGCGGGAACGAACCAAGCAGCTTGGCCTGCCCATGATGCCGCAGACCCATGGTCAGCGGTTGGCCACGAATTTCACTGTGTCGATCGAGGCCGCTGAAGGCGTCACGACCGGAATCTCCGCGCCGGATCGCGCGCGCACCGTCACCGTCGCGATCGATCCGCGATCGACCGAAGCCGATATCGTGACGCCGGGGCATATTTTCCCACTGGCGGCGCGTGACGGCGGCGTGCTCGTGCGCGCCGGGCATACGGAAGCCGGCGTGGACCTCGCACGCCTCGCCGGACTTAACCCGTCCGCCGTGATCTGCGAGATCATGAACGACGACGGGACCATGTCGCGGCTGCCGGATCTCGTGAAGTTCGCGCAATTCCACGGTCTGAAAATCGGTGCGATCGCGGACCTGATCGCCTATCGCCGCCGCAACGACCGGATCGTCGAGCGCCTGATGGAGCATGACTTTAACTCGGCCATCGGCGGGCACTACAAGTGGCACATCTACTACAACACCGTGGAATACGCGGAGCATCTGGCCATCGTGAAAGGGGAGATCGATCCCGAAAAACCGGTGCTCGTGCGCATGCACTCCTTCAGTCTCGGTTCCGATGCGCTTGGAAGCCTCGACACGAAGGATTCAGGCATCCTTCAACGCACGATGGAAATCATTTCGGAGGAGGGGACCGGCGTCATCGTCCTGATTCGCGATACGTCGCCGACCGCGCTTTCGGACCGAATCAAGAGGGTTCAGTCGAAACCGAAAAATCCGATCAACGAACTGCGTGACTACGGTGTGGGCGCGCAGATCCTCACCGACCTGGGGGTGCGCGACATCATCCTTCTTTCGAATTCGCAGCATTCCATCGTCGGACTGGAGGGATTCGGTCTCCGCCTCGTCGAGACACGGCCTGTTCCGTTGAACAAGGAAAGCTAGGAGGCCCCGATGTCCGATCAGCCGCATATCATGATTGCATTGTCGCGCTACTACGAGGAGGTCGCCGAGCAGTTGCTCGCGGGAACGCTGGGTGTTCTCGAAGAGGCAGGCGCGACCCACGAACTTTACGAAGTCCCCGGGGCTTTCGAAATTCCGGCGGCCATGGCCATCGCGATGCGTTCGCCCGAGTTTTCCGGCGGCCGCCGTCGATTTGACGGTTATATCGCGCTCGGCTGCGTCATCCGGGGTGAGACGAGTCACTACGATTATGTGTGCGGCGAGTGCGCGCGCGGTCTGCAGGACCTTGCGGTCCGGCACTGTCTGGCGATGGGGTTCGGCGTGCTGACCACGGAAAACGCGGAACAGGCGATGGCGCGCGCCGCGGTCGATCGGGGCAACAAGGGCGCCGATGCGGCGAACGCCTGCCTGCGAATGGTCGAATTCAAGCGCCAATTCCGCATGTTCCCGCGCTGATGGACGACGAGCCACAGTCCCCGCCGGAGATGTCGAAAAAACCGTCAGGCGCGACCGCGCGCGGGGCCGCCCGGCTGCTTGCCGTGCAGGCGCTCTATCAGATGGAAATTCGTGGCGGAACGGCCGACGCGACGATCATGGAGTTTCTCCAGCACCGCACCGAGATCGTCGACGAAGACGAGGACCGGAAGGTCCGGCTCGAAGCCGACAAGGCCCTGTTTGCCGATCTTGTATCCGGTGTCTCGAAGTCGCGTGAAGAGTTGATGAAGATCATCGATGGTTGCCTGGACAGCAAGACATCCGCGGTGCGGCTGGAGCCGTTGCTGCGCGCCATCCTGATGGCCGGGGCCTACGAGCTTCGAAGCCGTTCCGATATTCCGGCGAAGGCGACGATCAGCGAATACATGCACCTGACCGATGCGTTTTTTGACGCGAAGGAACCGGGGCTGGTCAATGCCGTCCTCGACCGGTTGGCGCGCGTGGTCCGGGAGGATGAATTCATGCAGACGGAGCCGGCCGGCCATGGCGGCGGCGATTGACGAATTCGACCTGATTGCGCGGTATTTCGCGCCGCTGTCCGAATCGCTGCCGGGCGCGCTGGGCCTAACGGACGATGTCGGCATATTGCATGTGCCCGAAGGCCGGGAATTGGTGGTCTCAGCCGACACGATCGTCGCGGGCGTTCATTTTCCCGAGGACATGGGGGCAGCGGATATCGCACGCCGGGCACTTCGGGTGAACCTCTCCGATATCGCCGCAAAAGGCGCCACGCCCTGGGCTTACACGATGGCGCTGCAGCTTACCGATGCCGTCGATACGGCATGGCTTCAGGACTTCACGAATGCCCTCGCCGATGACCAGAAGGCTTTCGGTCCCGCGCTGCTCGGAGGCGACACGACCCGGACGCCTGGACCGCTCGCAATTAGCATTAATATTTTTGGGCAAACTATTGAAAACAAATCGATAAAACGATCTGGAGCGAGCGTCGGAGACGACGTCTATGTGACCGGCACGGTCGGCGATTCGATGCTCGGCCTTGCCGCCCTTCAGGGTCGGATGTCCTTCGAGAACGGTGCGGTGCGTGACGAACTTGTGGCGCGGTTCACGCATCCGCAGCCGCGCGTTTCCGTGGGGCCGGCCCTCGTGCCCTTCGCAAGCGCTGCGGCGGACGTATCGGACGGTCTGACAGCCGATCTCGGTCACATTTGCAGTGCGTCGAAGGTCGCGGCCCGAATCGAATTGCCGGAGGTGCCTTTATCGCCCGCCGCCATGGCGTCGGTAACGGACAATCAACCATTGCGCCTTAGTCTGCTGTCGGGTGGAGACGACTACGAAATTGTCTTCACCGCCCCCGAATCGGTGCGTGCTGCGATTGCGGACGTATCTGTCGAGACGGGGGTCGCGATCACGCGTATCGGCCGGACGGTCGCGCGCGAGAGCCAAAAGCGCCCGGTCGTTGTTTGTGACGACGCGGGCCGTGAACTGGATACGGGCGATGGCGGATTCCGGCACTTCAGACAAGAAGACCCGCGCGGAGCATGAGGCGGAAATCCGCGCCATGCGCGCGGGCAAGGGCGCGGACGACGGAAAGCCGAAAAAGGGCAAGAAGAAGCTGCTTGTCCTTCTGTTGGTCCTGCTGCTCGCCGGAGGCGGAGCGGGGTACAAGTTCCTTCTGGCGAAGCCGGACCCCGAAGTCGCCGAGGCACCCGAGCCGGAACCGGAACCCGAGAAGGCCCAGCCGGAAGACCTCGTTTATATCAACCTCGACCCCTTGTTCGTGCCCTTCAGCACGGCCGAAGGACAGCATCACAAGATCGTTGTGATCCTGTCGCTTGAGGTCGAGCGGACGAACAAGAGCGACAAGCATGTGCGTGCGGTCATGCCAAAACTGCGCGAAGCATATGTCCGCTCACTCACGGCCAGGCCGTTTCCGGGCACGGAGGACGGCTCTATCGAGACCGTCTATCTCAAGAACCGCATTCGGGCCGAGAACAATCGAATCCTGGGTATCGGTGTCGTGAATGACGTGCTCGTCCGCGATATCCGCGTTCTGGCCGGGTGAGCAGGCCCCCGATATGAAGAACACGTTCCGCCCGCTGTTTTTGCTTGCGATCATCGTCTGGATGTTTGCGGCCCTGGGTATCGCGCTGACACCGGCATCGGCGGCGGATGCCGAGGAGGAAGCACCCGACGACGGCGTGCCGGAACACTATTACGTCAAGCTCGACGCCATCACGGTGACACTGTTCGGCACCGATACAGTCGACGGTCTCTACACGGTTGCGCCGACACTGGAGATCGCGGAGGCCGATCAGCGCCAGACCGTCCTGGACAAGCGATCGAAACTCCGCGACGCGATGTTTACAGAGCTCCATAACCTGGTCGCCCGCCGGAAGAGCGCGCGCATTCCTCTGGATGCGGTGAAAGCGCATTTGCGTGCCGTCGCACGGCGTACGCTCGGAGACGATATCGTCGTCGACCTCTATGTCGAAAACGTCCTGCGCAAGGATGGCTGACGCAGACCAGCTATTCACACAGCGGACTTGTATTTTCCCCGGCCTTGGCGGAATGTCCGCCGCATGAACATGACAATTGAACGCCGGAATGTCGGTCTGCTGGCTTTCTGCCAGGCGCTCGGCCAGACCCAGATGGTCCTGATCTTTTCCGTCTCGTCGATCATCGGCGCGTCGATAGGCCCGAATCCGGGTTGGGCGACCGTGCCCATCACGATCCAGTTCCTTCTGATGACGACGTCGACGATCCCGGCCGCCCTGCTGATGAAGAAAATCGGCCGCGCCAACGGGTTTATCGTCTTCCTCATCATCGGTTGTGCCGGTGCCGGCCTGATGATCTACGCCCTGTATCTCCAGAGCTTCATTCTGTTCTGTGCGGGCTCGGCCCTGTTCGGCGCTTCGGCCGGTGCGAACCAGCAACTGCGTTTCGCCGCGGTTGACGCGGCCAGCGACGACTTCCGCAAGAAGGCGGTCAGTCTTGTGATCGCCGGCGGCGTTTTCGCCGGATTTGCCGGTCCGACCCTGTCTTCTCTCGGCTACGACCTGATCAACCCGATTCTCTATGGCGGCGTTTATCTGGTGATTGTCGCCATGCAGGTGCTGATGATCATCCTGCTCAAGTTCACCGACATTCCGCCGCCGTCGGAGCAGGAACGCACAGGCCATGTGCGCCCGATGAGCGAGATTGCGCGTCAGCCGGCCTTTATCGTCGCTCTGATGAGCGGGATGATCGGCTACGGCGTGATGAACTTCGTGATGCTGTCGACGCCGATATTCATGCATCTCCACCCGACCCATCCGTTCGGTCAGCTCGACATCAACAACGTGATCATGTGGCACGTGGTCGGGATGTTCGCGCCGGGTCTGTTCACGGGCTGGCTCATCAAGAAATACGGCGACGTGAATATCATCCTCGCCGGCGCGGTGATTTCGGTGGTCTGTCTGGCTGTCAATTTCAGCGGCGATTCACTGTGGCATCTGCGGATCGGGATGGCGCTGGTCGGGCTGGGCTGGAACTTCATGTTCACGGCGGGCACGACCCTGCTGCTCAGCACCTACACCCCGGCCGAAAAGGCCAAGGTACAGGGGATCAACGACTTCTTTGTGTTCGGCACGGTCGCGACCTGCTCGCTCCTGGCCGGGGTTGTCTACAACGCCTTCGGCTTTATCGCCGTGAACCTGGCCTCGGTGCCGTTGTTGATCGCCGTGGTGCTTGCGGTCTTCTGGCTCCAGATGCGGCGTCGCGCCGTTCCGGCCTGAATGTATTCGGGCCGGGTCGCCTCGCCCTTATGTCCCGGTTGCCATGACCCCGCCTTTTTGGCATGTTCCCGCCGCTTTTGAGGGGGCTGGCTGATTCGAGCCGGTCTTGCGTCGGGGCGGCGTTCGTTGCCCCGCGCAGATAACATCGAAACCAAAGGACAATAACAATGGCTCCTATCGTCTGGTTCGCCATCGCGTGTGGCGGTCTGGCTGTGTTGTACGGGGTTTGGGCGTCGCGCTCGATCCTGGCGGCCAGTGCAGGCACCGAACGGATGCAGGAAATCGCCGGTGCTATTCAGGAAGGCGCAGCTGCCTACCTGAACCGCCAGTACCGTGCGATCGGCATCGTCGGCATCGTCGTTGCGGTGATTCTCTTCTTCCTGCTCGGCTGGATGGTCGCGCTGGGCTTTGTCATCGGTGCGGTGCTGTCAGGCGCGGCCGGCTACATCGGGATGCACATCTCGGTGCGCGCCAACGTGCGCACGACCGAGGCATCGCGCAGCAGCATGGCCGAGGGTCTGTCCATCGCTTTCCGCTCGGGTGCGGTGACCGGCATGCTCGTCGCCGGTCTCGCGCTTCTGGCCGTCGCCGGTTACTTCGGTTTCATGGTCTGGATGCAGCAGCAGGGCAGCGCCACGGGCCGCGATATGATCGACGCGCTCGTCGCGCTCGGCTTCGGTGCCTCGCTGATCTCGATCTTTGCCCGTCTGGGCGGCGGCATCTTCACCAAGGGTGCGGATGTGGGCGCCGACCTCGTCGGTAAGGTCGAAGCGGGCATCCCGGAAGACGATCCGCGCAACCCGGCCGTGATCGCCGATAACGTCGGCGACAATGTCGGCGACTGCGCGGGCATGGCGGCCGACCTGTTCGAGACCTACGCCGTGACCGTCGTCGCGACCATGGTGCTGATCTCGATCTTCCTGCTCGGCGACCCGCTGCTCAACCAGATGATGGTCTATCCGCTGGCCATCGGCGGCATCTGCATCATCGCCTCGATCATCGGCACCTTCTTCGTTCGCCTGGGCGCCAGCCAGAACATCATGGGTGCGCTTTACAAGGGCTTCATCGCCTCGGCCGTGCTTTCCATCGTCGGTATCGGCATCGTGACCCAGTGGGTTCTCGGCTTCGATGCCCAGATCACGGTTGGCGCGCTGTCCTTCTCGGGCATGGATATCTTCCTGTGCGCCATCGTCGGCCTGGTCGTGACCGGACTCCTGATCTGGGTGACCGAGTACTACACCAGCACCGAATATCGCCCGGTGCGTTCGGTGGCCCAGGCTTCGACGACGGGGCACGGCACCAATGTGATCCAGGGCCTTGCCGTCTCCATGGAGGCGACGGCTATTCCGGCACTGATCATCTGTGCGGCGATCATCGTCTCCTTCCTGCTGGCGGGCCTCCTGGGCATCGCCATCGCCGTGACGGCGATGCTGGCGCTGACGGGCATGGTCGTGGCGCTCGACGCGTACGGTCCGGTGACCGACAACGCGGGTGGCATCGCCGAAATGGCGGAGCTCGACGAGAGCGTGCGCAACACCACCGACGCGCTTGACGCGGTCGGCAACACCACCAAGGCGGTGACCAAGGGCTATGCCATCGGTTCCGCAGGCCTGGGTGCGCTGGTGCTGTTCGCGGCCTACACGTCGGACCTCGACTTCTTCATCGCGACCGCCGTTCCGGGCGGATACTTCGAGGGTGTCGAACTCGACTTCTCGCTGCGTAACCCGTACGTCGTGGTCGGCCTGTTCGTGGGCGGCATGCTGCCGTTCCTGTTCGGGGCGCTGGGCATGACGGCTGTCGGCCGCGCGGCTGGTGCTGTCGTGGTCGAGGTGCGTCGCCAGTTCAAGGAGATTCCGGGCATCATGGAAGGCACGGGCAAGCCGGAATACGGCAAGTGCGTGGACATGCTGACCCGTGCGGCCATCAAGGAGATGATTATCCCCTCGATGCTGCCGGTGCTTTCTCCGATCGTGCTGTTCGTCGTTATCCTGGCGATCGGCGGCAAGTCGGCGGCGTTCTCCTCGCTCGGCGCGATGCTTCTGGGCGTGATCGTGACGGGCCTGTTCGTCGCGATCTCCATGACTGCCGGCGGCGGCGCATGGGACAATGCGAAGAAGTACATTGAGGACGGCAACCACGGCGGCAAGGGCTCCGACGCCCACCATGCCGCGGTGACCGGTGACACGGTCGGCGATCCCTACAAGGATACCGCCGGTCCCGCCGTCAATCCGATGATCAAGATCACGAACATCGTCGCGCTGCTGGTGCTTGCCGTTCTGGCCCACTAGAAGCGTTCGAAATGCATTGAGCACCCCGGGGCCTTGCGGCCCCGGGGTTTTTATTTCGGAGGTTGCCTACTGACCGCCCGAGGCGAAGCGGCCGACGTTGCCGAAGAGCTGCTGGAGAATGGACAGTTCGTTGCCGGCGGTCGGCGTGACCCGGCTGACGAGTTCGACTTCCTTCTTGTCGTTTTCGGTGTAGGTCACAATATCTTCAACCACACCTTCGTCGTCGAAAACCACGGCGACGATCTTGCGCTCGAGCAGTTCGGGCTCGAAGAAGGCGGTTCTTTCGGTACGCTCCGACATGTAGTACCAGACGTTTTCGCGGAAAACGCCCTGCGTCGAAGGCGTTCCGAGAGCGGTTTCGACATCCCGGCGACTGCTCGAGCCGGGTTCGATCTCGGCAAGCACATCGGGATCCGGTTGCTGGCCATGGACAACCACAACTGGCGTGCAGGCTGTGAGGGCCGACAACAAAACCAGGACACGACCGTGACGGACGAGAAAGTTCATATTTTTTGCAACACGTTAGGGGCGGTTCAAAACCGTAAATCGGCGCCGACGATGGCACCCGCTCTTTCGCCGTGTCAACATCGCGCTCTGCGCGCCGTACGACCTTGGGAAGGTCTGCCATGCTGAGCCGGATTCGCGAACGCCGCGACAACCGGGAACTCGCCGGGCGCCTTCATGAACGTCTCGTCGAGCAGTCCCGGCTTGCCCCGTTTTATGCCGAATTCGGTGTGCCCGATACGATGCTGGGCCGCTATGAAATGGTCTGTCTGCACGCCTATCTCGTGCTGACGCGGATGAAGCGGGAAGGCGACCGGGGCAAGCGCGTGGCGCAAACCCTTCACAACAAACTGTTCGACGATTTCGACATCGCGTTGCGTGAGGTTGGCCTGGGTGACATGGGTATCGGCAAGCGCATCAAGAAGCTCGCGCGCAATCTGCATGGTCGAATTTCTGCCTACGATGCCGGTCTCGCCGCGGGCGACCGGGAACTTGGAGACGCCCTGCGGCGTAATATGTACGCCAGTGCCGAACCGACAGACGAAGAGGTTTCGGGCATGATCGACTATGTCCGCGCGGCCCGCCGGGAAATTGACGGTTGTCCGGGTGACGCCCTGTTCGAGGGCCGGCCTGCATTTGTCGATCCGGCGGTTGTCGTTTCCGAGGGGCGCGGGGAGACGGTGTCGTGACAGAGACCGCGGACGGCGCCGAACTGGACAGGCGCTTCAATGTAGCCGGGCTGGACGTGGCCGAGATCACACCGTTGCGCATCGAAGCGAGTGCCGACGAATGTGCGGCCATCGCGAGGCGGCTGGACATCCTGGCCGTGAAAACGCTCGTCGCGGCCCTGACTGCGGTGCGGGAGGATTCCGGCGATATCTCGGTCTACGGCAGCGTGTCGGCCGATGTCGAGCAGGCGTGCGTCGTGTCGCTGGAGCCTGTGGCGGAACAGGTGAAAGTCGATATATCGCAACGTTTTACGGTACGGGCGGACGAGGAAGAAGGCGAAGATGAGGACCCGTTCGAGCCAATTGTCGATGACGAAATCGATATCGGCGAGGTGATTGTTCAGAACCTGGCGCTCGCGCTGGATCCCTATCCTCGTGCGGCTGGCGCGGTGTTCGAGCCGGTCGATGACGATGAAGGCGTACCGTCGGGGCCTTTTGCGGCACTGGCGCAATTACGTGACGGAGACGGAAAAAAGGAATAAGACGTTTCGCAAGCGCTTGTTTCAGACAAGAAATCTTGCGATTCGCTTGCCCGGCGGTGCATTTTTGGATATCTAGCAGCCGCCTTCCGGCATTTGCAGAATTTTCAGACTTCCCCCTGAAAGGGAAAACACATGGCTGTACCCAAGAAAAAAGTTTCGAAATCGCGTCGGAACATGCGGCGTTCGCATGATTCCCTGAAGCAGCCGGCCTACGTTGAGGACCAGGATACGGGTGAATTCCATCGCCCGCATCACGTCGATATGAAGACGGGCCACTACAAAGGTCGTCAGGTTATCGAGGTTAAGGAGAAGATCTAACTCCAGAGACCTGTTTCCGGGCGCCTCTTGCCCGGTGGGGAGGCGGGCCCGTTGAGCGAGCAGATCACAATTGCCCTCGACGCCATGGGCGGCGACAACGCTCCACAGATTGTGGTTGCGGGTGCGAATATCGCTCGCCGGCGCCATCCTGACGTGAAGTTCATCCTGTTCGGCGACGCGGATGAAGTGTCCGAGCGCGTATCGCGTCAGCGCGGGCTCGACGAGTTCGTGGAGATTCGTCATGCCGCCGAAAAGGTCGCGCCGGACGACAAGCCGTCGCAGGTCGTGCGGAGCGGCAAGGAAACTTCGATGTGGAAAGCCATCGACGCCGTCAAGGAAGGTGACGCCGATGGCGTGGTTTCGGCCGGCAATACGGGCGCTTTGCTCGCCATGGCGATGCTTAACCTGAAACGCCTGGACGGTATCGACCGCCCGGCGATCGCATCGTTTTTTCCGACATTGCGTGGCGAAACAGTCATGCTCGACCTTGGCGCGAATATTCAATGCGATGCGCGCAACCTGGTCGAGTTCGCGATCATGGGAGAGGTGTTCGCGCGGACGATCCTGGGCATTCAGGATCCGACGATCGGTTTGCTGAACGTTGGCGAGGAAGAGACCAAGGGCAACGACTCACTGAAAGACGCTGCCAACCTCTTGCGCGACCTGGATCTTCCCGGCGAGTTCGTCGGCTTTGTCGAAGGGGACGACATTCCTTCCGGTGCGGTCGATGTCGTGGTGACGGACGGTTTCACAGGCAATGTCGCGCTCAAGACGGCGGAGGGCACTGCGAAACTGATCAACGCCTTCGTCAAGGAGACCTTTCGCAATTCATTTTGGGCGAAGATCGGCTATATCTTCGCGAAGCGTTCGTTCGACAAGCTCCGTTCCCGCAGCGATCCGCGGCGGTACAATGGGGCAATG
The DNA here is from genome assembly GCA_965222215.1 of Alphaproteobacteria bacterium. Classification (GTDB taxonomy): domain Bacteria; phylum Pseudomonadota; class Alphaproteobacteria; order UBA6615; family UBA6615; genus JABJAG01. Next base: position 1,521,849 of record OZ244931.1, read on the forward strand.
TTCCTGGGACTCAACGGCGTTTGTGTAAAGAGTCATGGCGGAACCGACGCCATCGGTTTTGCCACAGCGATCGGTGTTGCGATCGACATGATCAAGTACGATGGAAATGCCTTGTTGAAGACCAACCTCGAACGCCTCGGCCCGGAAGAGTTGCGCCCGCAAGCAGCTTCCGTGGCGGCTTCCTGAATATGCGCCGTTCTGTTGTTGCCGGGGTCGGGCGATACCTGCCCGAGAATGTCGTCACCAACGCCGAACTGGCGGAGCGCGTCGACACGTCCGACGAATGGATTCGCGAACGCAGCGGTATTGCCCAGCGTCATATCGCGGCCGACGGTGAAATGACGTCGGATCTGGCGACCAACGCAGCCCGAAAGGCATTGGAACACGCCGGAATGTCGCCGGACGATATCGATCTCATCGTCGTCGCGACCTCGACACCGGACGAGACATTCCCCGCGTCGGCCACTGTCGTCCAATCGAAGCTGGGATGCACGAACGGCAGCGTCGGCTTCGATGTGCAGGCGGTATGCTCGGGCTTCGTCTACGCCCTTGCGACGGCCGACAATTTCATCAAGGCCGGACAGGCGGAAACGGCCCTGGTGATCGGCGCGGAGACCTTCTCGCGAATTCTCGACTGGGAAGACCGGTCGACATGTGTCCTGTTCGGCGATGGCGCGGGCGCCATCGTGCTGCAAGCCGAAGAAGGCAACGGCAGCAACGGAGACCGGGGCGTGTTGTCGACCCATCTGCACTCGGACGGTGCGCTTCACGATCTGCTCTATGTCGACGGCGGTCCGTCGTCGACCGGCCAGGTGGGCTACTTGCGCATGGAAGGCAGGGAAGTCTTCCGGCACGCCGTTAGCAAGATGTCGGCGGTGGTTCTCGAGGCGCTGGAGGCGACCGGGCTCGAAGCCGCAGAAATCGACTGGTTTGTGCCCCATCAGGCGAACAAGCGCATCATCGACGGTACGGCCCGCAAGCTCGGTGTTTCGCCGGACCGTGTGGTGGTCACGATCGACCAGCATGCCAACACGTCCGCGGCCTCGATTCCGCTCGCATTGTCGGTGGCCGTCGAGGACAAGCGGATCAAGACCGGGGACCTTGTCCTGATCGAGGCGATGGGCGGTGGATTGACCTGGGGCTCCGGAGTTCTTCGCTGGTAGCGGGCCGGTAGCGGCAATTTCAAAAGTTTTGCATTAAGCCTGCCTGTCAAATCCCTGATATTGACGGGTTTATCCGGTCGAGGTACCGTCCGGAAGACAGAAAACATGGGGAGAGCATGTGGTGGGCGAAACAATCACGCGCGCACAATTGACGGAGGCCGTCTATCAGGAAGTCGGTCTTTCGCGCAACGAATCGGCGGACCTCGTCGAGTCGGTCCTGGCTGAGATGTCCGACGCGCTGGTGCGCGGCGAAATGGTGAAGCTTTCCTCGTTCGGAAGTTTTCAGGTCCGGCAGAAGGGCCAGCGGATGGGCCGAAACCCGAAAACCGGGGAGGAAGTGCCGATCCTGCCCCGGCGTGTCCTCGTGTTTCGCCCCAGCCATGTCCTGAAAAAGCGGATCAATGACGGGACGGACGAGTCTCCCGAAACCGCGGCACGCCCCGCTTTCGAAATGGGTGGGCCCGCGACCGAGCCGGAAACCTCTTACTAGATCGCTGAATGGCTGAACCGGGACATCTTTCAGGCCGCCGCGGCGGCAAGTCCGCCGAAGCATTTCGCACAATCAGCGAGGTCGCGTCGGATTTGGACGTCCCGCAGCATGTATTGCGGTTCTGGGAGACCAAGTTCAGCCAGGTGCGCCCGATGAAGCGGGGCGGCGGTCGGCGTTACTACCGTCCCGAAGATGTCGACCTCCTGCGCTCGATCCGCACGCTGCTCTACGACGACGGATACACGATCAAAGGGGTCCAGAAGCTGCTGCGTGAAGGCGGTGGCCGTCTCGACGGGGCGGGTGAGCCGGACGCTCCCGTTGCCCCGCAAGCCGCGGACAGCTCCGTGTCGCCGACACCGGCATCCGCAGCTGCGGTTCGGCCGGCTGACAAGTCGGAAATCAAGGCGGTCCTGCAGGAACTCGAAGCCCTGAAAAAACTTCTGGATTCAGCGCGCTAACCGGCTTCAAACGCCGCCCAATTGCCACTATAGTCCGCCCGCCGGTCGGGACGTAGCGCAGTCTGGTAGCGCATCACACTGGGGGTGTGGGGGTCGCAGGTTCGAATCCTGCCGTCCCGACCAGTTCCTTCTACATTGCGGTGGCGAGAATTAGCCGCTCAATGCGCCTCCGCAACACGGATGGTGCCGGAATTGTCGCCGGCCAGCTTTCTGGTCAGGTCGAGGCCGAACACATTCTTCAATGACACGTCGATGCTCGGATTGCGCCGGAGCAGGCTGCGGAGGTCCACCTCCGGCCAATAGACGTAGCGGCATGGCACCGCGGCCGTGACTGTAGCCGAGGCGTTGCCGCCTTGTATGAAGGACATCTCGCCGATCAGTGCACCGTCCCGCGCGCGGCCGATCTCTTCGCCGCTACGTTCGATTCTGACTTCACCGTTGAAAAGGAGATGCAGCCCGTCAACCGGCTGCCCTTCGGTCGCAAAGACAGTGCCCTCGACGGCATCCCGCCATTCGGCACATCGCATCAGTTTCATGTATTCGACAGGTGAAAAGTCCGAAAAGATAGTTTCGTACAATTCGCGTTCGTCCTCTGTAAACGAAACGGAATAGCGTTCCTTGTAGATTCCGACGATGCGCCAGATGTTAATGAGGGTGAAGACGCCAAGCCAGAAAATCGGCAACCAAAGCGGCCCGACATTGGTGAAATAGTTGTAGGTGATCCCGACGAGCGCGCTTGCCACCGCGATAAATCGCAGCAGCAGCATGTCCTTCAGCCAGAACGAAATGGCAGTCAGGAAGAATGCTACGTGCCCGATAAGTTCAATTCCTGAAAGGCTCATGAAAATCCCCGGAAGATGTTTGTCTCAGGCTCACGAAGCGCGAGATAGCTCGACACTCCCTTACACGACGTATCACGTCGCATCACGACATGCATTGCGGGTCCGAAAGTTCCCTGCGCGGTAGGCACCGGTCCCGTGTCATTCTGACCAATTCGATCTTCTTCGAAACTCCCCTGCCTCGCATCGCGCCGCCAAGGCCGGTCGACGGATTATTAACTTATGTTGGGTAGGTTACCGCTCTGGATTTGCAATCGGGGATGCGTGTCTTGAGTGAGCGAACCGAACAGCTGCCGGACAAGGTCGGCTTCGAGCACAACTTCTTCCAGTTGATCGAAGACGCGCACTTCCGCATGTCCGACCCGAAAGACGGTCGGCCGATGATGGTCGGCAGCCTGGGTGAGCAGGACGTGGCAATTTCGCTGACGGGAATCGCGCGTGAATTCGGCATTGAGCGCGACAGCGATGATGGCCGCATGATCCAGCTGGTCGCCCGAAGCCTGAACTTTGCGAAAACCCTGCGGCCCGGCGACAAGATCCCGGTGGAAGTTCTCACCGGAGAAGCATCCTGGGACCCCGACCCGGAACATCTCGACTTCACACGTAAGCGCATGGAGATCCAGCTGGTCACCTGGCACGGCGGGAGTCAGGAGGTCGTCGAGTCGCGGGAACAGGCGGACGAGAGACATGAACAGTGCGGCGCCGCGGCCAATCTGGATTCGGCGTTTGCCGCGCTCGGTGAACATACCGGTACGGAAAACCTCACGGACCTGTTCAATGTGTTTGTCGCGGAAGTTGCCCGGTTCGAGCAGCTTCGTGAGAAATTCCGGGAGGTTGGCCGTATCAAGGCCAAGATCGATGCGTTCCGGAAGCTGCATACCGACGAACTCAGTATCCTCAACGAGATCGACCCGGTCTTGCGGCTCATTCGGGTGCCGATCAGCCAGTTTGCCCAGCATTTCCGAGATCTCGACGAGCAGCTATCGGACATTGAGAAGGTATTCGCCGACTTCGACAATGTGCTCGGCAGCCTGAAGAAGCTGCGAAACGCCCTTTACTCGGAGTTGTCCGCCTGGTCGGGTGAGGTCGGGCGCTGGGAGTCCGCGGACCCGCGACATCCAGAATCGGTCGATCTGGTGGACGAGGTACGCGAGTTCTACCACTTCCTCGCGGCGCGATACCTCCAGAGTGTTGAATGGGAACTCGTGATCGCCGACGAGGATGAACACCATGACCCGGCCGACGGGCCGCTCGTCTGGTAGCGCGGCCTAGTTCACCTTGGCCGGGCGCATGACCGTTCGGTTCATGTCACCACGAATAAGTTGCTGGAACACCGTTTCGACGCTCTTGAGACGCGCGGTATAGGTCTCGCGCTCAAAGAGGCGCTGGCGCACGATATCCAGGATATCGCTCTGCTTCTGGTTTCGGATGTCCATGACAGCCTGCTGAATTCGACGGTCCGTCATGTTGCCGCGATGAATTTCCTCGCAAACCAGCAGCACCTGGGACTCGAAAACAAGGCGATCGGCGTCCGAGTGTGCGAGGTCCTCCTCGGGGTCCGCGGTTTTGCGTTCGGCTATCAGCTCACGACAGGCCGCGAGCAGGTCGGCGTCACGCACGCCCTGTGCTGAATTCGAATCCCTGTTCGGATCGCCCATTTTTGTCGTCCGGCTTCGGAGATTGCCCGTTCCCGGAATCTAGGAAACGAGCGTCAACGATTGGTGAACGGCGTCGAATTCAGGTTTGGGCATCCTGAATTGCCCGCCAGACGCGATCCGGCGTCGCCGGCATGTCGATGTGCGATACGCCGACCTCCGATAACGCGTTCATGATCGCGTTCATAACGGCGGGCATCGCGCCCACCGTCCCGGCTTCGCCGGCACCCTTGACCCCGAGCGGGTTGCGCGCGGTGGGCACCTCGTTGCTGGCGATCTCGATGGGGCCGAAATTGTCGGCACGCGGCATCGCGTAGTCCATGAACGAGCCCGACAGGAGCTGGCCTGAGTCCGGATCGTAGGCGACCTGCTCCATCAGAATCTGGCCGACGCCCTGGGCCACGCCGCCGTGAATCTGGCCTTTCACGATGGTCGGGTTGATCATCACACCGACATCGTCGACGACCCAGTATCCCAGAATCTCCGTCGCACCGGTGTCGGGATCGATTTCCAGTTCGCAGATGTGGCTGCCGTTCGGGTAGGTGTCCTGCTCCGGTGCGAAGGTGGCTGTCTCGAACAGGCCCGGCTCGGTGTCAGGCGGTAGTTTCGCCGGCAGGAATGAGGCTTTCGCCACATCCGTAATCGAGATCTCCCGGTCCGTGCCTGCCACGCGGAACATGCCGTCGACGAAATCGATATCGGCCTCGCTGGCCTCGAGCTGGTGAGCGGCGATTTTTGTCGCCTTTTCGACGATCTTGCCGGACGCGTTGTGCAGCGCGGAGCCGCCGATCACCGTTGAGCGCGAGCCCATGGTGCCGATCCCGAATGCGACCCGGTCGGTGTCGCCGTCGACGACGCGGATGCTGTCGAAGTTCAGGCCGAGCCGTTCGCTGACGATCTGTTTGTAGACCGTCTCATGACCCTGGCCCTGGCTCTTGGTCCCCATCAGGACTGTCGCGGTCCCGTCGGTCGAAAACCTGACCTCGGCAAAGTCTGGCGAAGGCGAGGCGGCCCGTTCGATGGGATTGGCGATGCCGATCCCGCGCAGCATGCCCCGCGCCTTGGAATCCGCTTTCCGGGCGGCAAAGCCGTCATAGTCGGCGAGCTTCATGACCTCCGCCTGGTTCTCCGGGAAGGCGCCGCAGTCGTAGGTCAGGCCCAGTGCCGTCGTCACCGGCATGTCGTCCGGCGCGATCATGTTTCGCGCGCGCAATTCCGCCGGGTCGACCCCCATCTCCCGGGCCGCCTCATCGAGCATGCGCTCGATCACGTACGTCGCTTCCGGCCGACCGGCGCCGCGATAGGGCGCGGTCGGGCTGGTGTTGGAATGCACGCAGGTGACCGCCACATGGGCGGCGGGGACGTTGTACACGCCGATAAGGGTTCCGACGTTCGAGAAGACCGACAGCAGGTTGCGGATCGCCGACAGGTAGGCCCCGATGTTGGCGATGGTTCTGACCCGCAGGCCGACGATCCTACCGTCGGCGTCGAACGCAAGTTCGGCGTCGGTCACGTTGTCCCGGCCGTGCTCGTCGCCCTGGATGGCCTCGCTGCGGTCCGCGCCCCACTTGACCGGCCGCCCGATTTTCCGCGCCGCCCAAAGGCTCAGGCGATGCTCGGCATACTGCCAGCCCTTGGTGCCGAAGCCGCCGCCGACGTCGCGTGAGATCACCCGTACATTCTGTTCGGGAATCCGGAAAATCTTCTCCGCCAGCAACTGACGGACCCGGTGAGGGTACTGCACGTCGGCGTAGAGGGTGTAGCGGTCCTCGCGCACATCGTACTCGGCGATGGCGCCGCGCGGTTCCATGTAGTTCGCGAAGACCCGGCTGATCACGAACCGACGGCTCACCACATGCGCCGCACTGTTGATGGCCGCCTCGGCGGCGTCCTCGTCGCCCTTCTGGAACAAGCCCGCGATATTGTCGGGATAGTCGTCCCATACGCGCGGAGCATCGGCTTCGACGGTTTGTGCCGTGTCGGTGATCGACGGCAGGACATCGAAATCGATATCGATCAGTTCGGCCGCGTCGCGCGCCTGGTTGAGCGTTTCGGCGATCACCATCGCGACCGGGTCGCCGACGTATCGCACGCGTCCCACCGCCAGAGGCGGCTGGGGCCGGTATTTCATCGGCTGGCCGTCGGGACGCAGCCATTTGGCGGGCATGCCGGGCACGCCGAGATTGTCGGCCGCGACATCCTCGCCCGTGAAGACGGCGACGACGCCCGGCGCTTCGGCGGCGGCGCTTGTGTCGATGGATTTTATATCCGCGTGGGCATAGGGCGAGCGCAGGATGTGGACGTGGGCCTGCCCGGGCAGGTTCACGTCATTGACGAAGTAGCCGCGACCGGTGAGCAGGCGCGGGTCCTCCTCGCGCCTTACGCCCTGGCCGATACCGAATTTGCCCATCTGATAAAACCCTGTCTGAATTGGGGAAACTAGTCTTCCCGGGTGCTTTGTCCTGCCCCGGCCGCCAAGGCGTCGCTATCTTCGATATAGGTCACGCCGTGCGAGAGAATGTTGGCGAGCGCGCCACCCTGGTTTTCCAGATGATAGCCGACGGTGATGGAATTGCTGCCGGTGGCGTTCGCGCCGGGAAACGAGCCACTGACGACATTGCTCGCGATGATCGAGCCTTGCTCGCCGGCCGCAGCCGGCCCGTCGGCGACATCGAAGAGATTGGTAATAAGAGGAAAATCCGCAGTCCCGCCGGCAAAGAGGTTGCCCGTGGTAATCCGGACGTTTCCGGATGTTTTCCGCTGCCCGAAATCGATCATGTAGTCGATGGTGTAGTTGGCGACCTCTCCGCTCGGCCCGACCATGGAGAAAGACTGGGCCGGGAAGTTGAATACCCCAGTATTCACGGCGTTCAGTTGGGACAGTTGGGTGATGCCGTCGGCGAAATTCTGTGTCTCGGCTTCCTCCGACGCCGTGGTCTGGGTCTGGGAAGCCTGGCTCTGGAACGTCTGGTTGCCGAACTGGCTGAGCGCAGCGCCGGCGGCGTTGCCGATGGATTGACCGCTGCCCTGAAGAATCGCTTGCGAGCCTCCGACCGATCCGCCCCCGCCCTGTGGGTTGCCGCCCTGCTGATTGCCGCCGCCCTGCTGACTGCCGCCGCCCTGCTGACTGCCGCCGCTCTGGCCGGCACCGCCCTGATTGTTGTTGTTCTGCTGCGGTCGGGCGCCGCCGTCGGTACCCAGGCTTCCCGTCAGTGCGGCCACGATGGCCGGATCCACGCGGACGGGCGTTCCCGGCGGCAGGTCGGGGCCGGAAACGATTGTACCGAAGCCCGACCGGCTGATTTCGACCGTTGTGTCGCCGTTCGTCACGAGGATGCGTCCGGCGCGCTCACCGGCGTTGTTGCCCGCGCCCGGGCCGAGCAGGATGAAGGTGCCGGTGACCGGCCCGCCGGGTGCATTCGGGTCGATCGGCGTGATGACGCCCGCGGCGGACGTACCGCGAATGCCGATGGTGCCGACCGGCGTTTTCACGTTCATCTTGCTGGGTTCGTTCTTCGCGACCTTGCCGGAGACGAACCGGAAGGCGCCCTTGAGCACCTGCGTGGTAACCTCCCCGGTGCCCGAGGTGGGATCGTAGACGAACTCGTCGATGGTCATCGCTGCCGAGGGGCCGATCGTAAAGATGGTCTCGTCCAGCAGCATGATCTGAAGGCCGCTGTTCGGGCCGGATTCAATCATGTCGCCAAGGAAGATAGAATCGCCGCTCGTCACATTCTGCCCGACCACTTCCTTGCGGCCGTTTTCCGGTGTCGCGGTCGCGGCGGCGAGCAGCACGTCGCCGCGTACGGCGGCCGCAACACCGGCTTTCTGGCCGCCGGCCTGCGCCATAGCGCCGAGGGTCGGGAGGGTACAGACAAAAATGCCCGCGAAGACTGCTGTGAGGACCGGACCGGACGGCATGTCAGCCTGTCTCGTCGAGCGCGATACGGCCTTTGTCGGTTAGTTTGCAGACCAGCCAGTCAGGCTTGATGGGATTCTCGAACCAGGGTTCGGCGAGCCCGTGGCGGATGCACGACTTGATGGTGCGTTCGCTGATCTTCTGGCCGTCCCGGTCGAACAGCGGCAGTTTTCCGCCCGGCTGTTCGAGGCCGCGCGACAGCCAGTCGCGCTGGGCGTTGGAAAGGCTGCCGCCGGGGCGGGGTTTCCGGTCCGACCGGCGCCGATGGGGTTGAAGCGCAACCACGTTGCTCTCCGCCATGCGTTTCCTGCCGACTGCCATGCCGCCCCCTTCGGTACACGCGCCGGTGGGTCCCGATAACATCATGCCTCCGACGTCCGGGATCGTAGTGTAGAATGGGGTCAACGCCAAGAGTCTCAACACGTTACGCCCGATATGTCCGACGAAACCTCACAGAATTCCGCCGCCAGTATGGTGTATGTCACCTGCGGATCGCTGGACCAGGCGCGCGAAATCGGCCGGGCGGTGGTCGAGGAACAGCTCGCGGCCTGCGCGAATATCATCGACGGCATGCGCTCGATCTATCGCTGGGAAGGCATGGTCGAGGAGGGCCGGGAAGTGGTCCTGATTTTCAAGACGCGCCGGGCACTCGTTGCTGAACTCACCGCGCGCGTGAAGGCTCTTCACAGCTTCGATGTGCCTTGCGTGGTCGAACTCCCGCTCGAACAGGGCAATGCCGACTATTTCGCGTGGATCGTCGACGAGACCGCCGGGGCAGGGGGCTGACCTTGCGCCGCGCCGCCTTTACGCCCGAGACCAATGCGCTGATCTTTGCCGCCGCCGCCCACGGGGCGATGCATATGTTCGCGGCGTATTTCTTCACCATCGTGCTGGCGTTGGAGCGGGTCTGGGAACTGCCGTACCCGGACCTGATCGCGCTGTGGACGCCCGCCGCCCTGCTGATCGGCGTCGCCGCCATCCCCATGGGCTGGCTCGCCGACCGCTGGACGCGCGGCGGGATGATCGCCGTCAGCTTCGTCGGCATGGGCGCGGCCAGCATCGTCGCCGGGTTCATGGATGGCCCGTCGAGCATCGTTTTCGCGCTCGCGGCCATCGGCCTGTTCGCGGCGATCTACCACCCGGTCGGCATTCCCTGGGTGATGCGCCTCGCGCGCCGGAATCCGGGCAAGGGGCTGGCGATCAACGGGCTGTTCGGCGGCATGGGCGTCGCCTTCGCCGCGCTGACGGCTGGCACGCTCATTGATTTTGTGGACTGGCGCGCGGCGTTCTTCGTACCGGGCGCGGTCAGCATCGCGGTCGGTGCGCTCATGTTCTCCCTGATCGCCCGGGGCCGGGTCGCGGAACCCGGCAACATGCGCGACGCCGGTGACAAGGGCCCCGGCCGTGCGGGGATGCTGCGTGGCGCGTTCCTGATCCTCGGCACCGGCTTCGTGGGCGGGCTGGTCTACCAGTCGACCCAGGCCGTGATGCCCAAGATGTTCGAGGCCCGCCTCGACGACCTGCTGGGCGGCTCGACCTTCGGGATCGGCGCGGTGGTGTTCGCGGTCTACATCCTTGCCGGGCTCGGCCAGCTCGTCGGCGGCTGGGCGGCGGACCGATTCAGCTGGAAGCGCGCCTACCTGCTGGCCTGGTTCATCCACATGCCCATGCTCTGGTTCGCCGCGACGGCGGGCGGCCCGTTTCTCGTGTTCGCTGTGTTCATGATCACCATGGCCGGCACCAGCGCGATCCCGGCCGAGGCGCTGCTGTTCGCGCGCTACACGCCGGAGAAGCACCACGGCCTGATCTTCGGGGTCCGCTACGTGCTGGCGCTGGGCTCCGCGCCGCTGGCGATCATGTTCATTGCCTTTGTGCTGGAGCGCACCGGCGAGTTTTCGTGGATCTACTGGACCCTGGGCGTGACCGGCTGCCTGACAATCATCGGTATCGCCTTGCTGCCGCCGACGGAACAATCCGGCACCCCGGACGTTGCGGGTGGTAAAGCGGTTCCCGCAGCGGCGGAATGAATGTTCCTCTCGTCCCCCGCAAGGGCGGGCCTGTGTTAGCGCCGACGCGAGACGGTACCCGTCTCGTCACCCCTGCGAAGGCAGGGGTTCATTAACGCAGGCGGTTGCCCGGGCGGGTATCGGCGATAATGGGTCCCTGCCTTTTTATCCGCCATAGCGCGAAGCGCGGCGGTGGGCGCAGGGACGACGAGCGGAGGCGACGTGGTCCGGATTCGCAGCCCCGCCGGACCTTTGCTATAACGCGCGCAACGAACCTTATCCGTACGAAGGAGACGAAAACCATGAGCGAGAAGACCTGGAACATCTACCTCTCGGGCGAGATTCACTCCGACTGGCGCGAGCAGATCGAGCAGGGCTGCAAGGAAGCCGGCCTGCCGGTCGCGTTCTCCGCGCCGATCACGGAGCATGACGATTCCGACGACTGCGGAGTCGCCGTGTTCGGGTCCGAGCCCGACAAGTTCTGGCACGACCACAAGGGCGCGCTGCTGAACTCGGTGCGCACCGGCACCCTGATCGAGCAGGCCGACGTGGTCGTCGTGCGATTCGGCGAGAAGTATAAGCAGTGGAACGCCGCGTTCGACGCCGGCTACGCCGCCGCGCTCGGCAAGGCGATCATCACGCTGCATCCGGAAGAGCACGATCATGCGCTGAAGGAAGTCGACAGCGCCGCCAAGGGCGTTGCCCGCGAGCCGTACCAGGTGGTTCAGGCGCTCGCCTACGCCATCAAGGGTGCGATGCCGCAGCAGTGGTACAAGGCCGAAGCCGCCGAGTAGTTATTGCGTCCCAATCATTGAGTTTCTGAAGCCGCGTCGTCCCACCGGGCGGCGCGGTTTTGCTACTCCGCCGCCTTCTGCATCGCGTAGCCCAGCGCCTGGTCGAGATCGGCGAGGATGTCGTCGATGGTTTCCAGCCCCACCGAAATCCGGATCACGTCCGGGCCCGCGCCCGAGGCGATCTGCTGTTCCTCGGTGAGCTGGCGGTGGGTCGTCGAGGCCGGGTGGATGATCAGCGAGCGGGTGTCGCCGAGGTTGGCGAGGTGCGACAGCAGCTCGACGCTTTCCACCACCTTTACGCCCGCCTCGTAGCCGCCCTTCACGCCGAAGGTGAAGACCGAGCCGGGCCCCCTGGGCAGGTATTTCTTCGCCAGCTCGTGATACGGGCTCGATTTCAGCCCGGCGTAGCTGACCCACGCGACGGCGGGGTGGCCTTCGAGGAATTCCGCCACCGCCTGGGCGTTCTGCAGGTGCCGGTCCATGCGCACCGGCAGGCTCTCGATGCCGGTGATGATGTTGAAGGCGTTCTGGGGCGCCAGCGCCGGGCCGAGATCGCGCAGCGCCACCGCCTTCGCCTTGGTCGAGAAGCCGAAGTCGCCGAAGGTCTCGTAGAAGGTGAGGCCGTGATAGGCCGGATCGGGCTCGGTCAGCGCCGGGAACTTGTCGTTTTGCGCCCAGTCGAACTTGCCGCTCTCCACCACGATGCCGCCCATGGACGTGCCGTGGCCGCCGAGGAACTTGGTCATCGAGTGGATCGCGATGTCCGCGCCCCAGTCGAAGGGCCGGCACAGGTAGGGCGTCGCCATGGTGTTGTCGACGATCAGCGGGATACCGGCCTCGCTTGCGATCTCGGCGATGGGTTCGAGGTCGACGACGATGCCGCCGGGGTTGGCGAGCACTTCCAGAAAGATTGCCCTGGTCCGCTCGTCGATGGCGGCGCGGAAGTTCTCCGGGTCGCCCGGGTCGACGAAATTGCAGTGCCAGTCGAACTTCCTGAACGTGTGCGTGAACTGGGTGATCGAGCCGCCGTAGAGGTTGCGCGAGGCGACGAAATTGTCGCCGGGGTTCATCAGCACGAACATCGCCAGCATTTGCGCCGCGTGGCCGCTCGAACAGGCGACCGCGCCGCGGCCGTTCTCCAGCGCCGCGACTTTCTCTTCCAGCGCCGACACGGTCGGGTTGGTCAGCCGCGTGTAGATGTAGCCGAAGGTCTGCAGGTTGAAGAGCGAGGCCGCGTGGTCCGCATCGTCGAACACGTAGGCCGTCGTCTGGTAGATCGGCACGTTGCGCGCGCCGGTCTTCTCGTCGGGCGAGGCCCCGGCATGGATCGCCAGCGTCTCGAAGCCCGGCGGGCGGTGGTCGCGGTTGTTGTCGGTCATTGCGTGGTCTCTCCGAAACCCCCGGTCGTCGTCCCTGCGAAAGCAGGGATCCATTGACTCAGGCGGTTGCCGCGTTGGACGTCGGTGTTAATGGACCCCTGCCTGCGCAGGGGTGACGAATGGTGTTTTGTCGGCCTGAAGTCACGCCCGTATCCGGCGGGAGCGGCGCGAGGTGATGACGCCGGTGTTGATGCCGCTCCAGCCGAGCTCGCCCGACAGGCGGCCGAACTCGATCTTCGGGCAGCGGTCCATGACGACGGTCAGGCCGGCGTCCCCGGCCTTTTTTGCCGCCTCGTCGTGGCGCACGGTGAGCTGCATCCAGACGGTCTTCGCACCGATCCCGATGGCTTCGTCGACGATCGGCGGCACGCGCTCGGAGCGCTGGAAGATGTCGACCATGTCGACGGGCACGTCGATGTCCTTCAGGCCCGCGACGACCTCCTCGCCGAGCAATGTCTCGCCCGCCGATCGCGGGTTCACGGGGATGACCCGGTAGCCCTTGTCCTGCAGGTACTTCATCGCGAAGTAGCTGGGCCGGTTCCAGTTGGTGCTGGCGCCGACCATGGCGATGGTGTCCGTGTCGCGCAGCACGCGGCGGATCAGCCAGTCCGGGTAATACAGGTCGCTCATGGGAACTTTCTATACAAGGGGGCCTAGGCGGCGGCGCGCAGGCGCGGCAGTTCGATGGCGGGGCAGCGGTCCATGATGACCGTCGCGCCGGCGGCCTCGGCTTTCGCCGCGGCCTCCTCGTTGATCACCTTGAGCTGCATCCAGATATAGGGCGCGCCTACCTCGATGGCGTCGTCGACAACCGGCGGCACTTTCCAGGGCAGGCGGAAGATATCGACCATGTCGGGCCGCTCCGGCAGGTCGGTGACTTTTGCGTAGACCTTCTCGCCGTGGATCTCCTGGCCGAGCGCGTCCGGGTTCACCGGATACACCTTGTAGCCCTCGTTCTGGAGGAAGCGCATGACGCGCCAGCTCGCCCGGGTCTCGCCGCGCGGGCTCGCGCCGACGAGCGCGACGGTCTTCACCTCGTCGAACAGCTTGCGCAGCAGGTCGTCGGAGTATTCAAATTCCTTGTCGGAATCCATCACCATTCTGGCTTCAGTCCTCCCCCGGTTCGTGATCTCTGGGCCCCTGGTCCCATTCGGGATCGCGTTTCTCGACGAAGGCGTCGATGCCCTCGGCGGCGTCCCGGTCCATCATGTTGCGGGCCATCTCGGCGCCCGCAAAGGCATAGGCGTCGGAAATGCCCATCTCGAGCTGCCTGTAGAAGGCCTGCTTGCCCAGCGCCAGCGCGTGGGCGGACTTGTTCGCGAGCTTGCGCGCCAGTTCGCCGACCGCGTCGTCCAGATGTTCGTCCGCGACGGCCTCGTTGATCAGTGCGATCTCGGCCGCGCGCTCCGCGCTCACGAAGTCGCCGGTCAGCAGCAGGTCCATGGCGTGCTTGCGCGCCAGCGAGCGGCCCACGGCGACCCCGGGGGTCGAACAGAACAGGCCGACATTGATGCCCGACGTGGCGAAGCGTGACGACTGGCCGGCGATGGCGAGATCGCAGGTCGCCACGAGCTGGCAACCGGCTGCGGTCGCCAGCCCGCTGACCTTCGCGATCACCGGCTGGGGCAGGCGCAGCACCGATTGCATCATCTTCGAGCACGTCGCGAACAGCTCGTTCTGGTACTCCAGCGTGTAGTTCGCCCGCATCTGCTTGAGGTTGTGGCCGGCGCAGAACGCCCGGCCTTCGCCTTCCAGAACCACGACCCGCACGGAACGGTCGGCGGCGATGGCGTCGAGCTCGGTCTGCAGGGCCGCGAGCATGCCCTCGGAGAGCGCATTGAGCTCGTCCGGCCGGTTCAGGGTGAGGGTGGTCACGCCCTCGTCGTCCGCGCGCAGCAGGTACGCCGCGTCGGCGGCTGATCCCGGGTTTTCGAGTGTGTCGCTGTCAGTCATGGGGCTAAAATGATGCGGTTGCAGGCGGTTGGCAATAATAGCGCGGAACTGAAGGCGAGGATGTAGCGGGGTATAATAATACCGCACACATAAGGCCCTGCAATTTATCGCGTTTTTCGGTTTGACTTTCGATTTTTAGCGGCCTAAAACCGGATCCGCCGCTGCCCGTGACCTTGGTCCCGGGCGGCGGTGTCTTGTTCGCGGGAATTCGCGGGCGGGAACAGTGAAACAGAAGAAGGTGGCCACAAAGCCATGAAGACTTATTCCGCGAAACCGGGTGACGTCGAATCCAAGTGGTGGATCATCGACGCCGAGGGCGTGGTGCTGGGCCGGATGGCGGCGATCATCGCCGAACGTCTGCGCGGCAAGCACAAGCCCATGTACACCCCGAACATCGACTGCGGCGACCATGTGGTCGTGATCAACGCCGACAAGGTCCGCATGACGGGCCGCAAGCGTGAGCAGAAGCTGTACCACTGGCACACCGGCTACCCGGGTGGCATCCGCAGCCGCACGGCCGAGGATTATCTGGACGGCGACCGGCCGGACGTGGTGGTTCGCAAGGCCGTGGAGCGCATGTTGCCGAAGACCAAGATGGGCCGCGCCCAGTACGGCAAGCTCAAGGTTTATGCGGGCACCGAGCATCCCCACGAGGCGCAGCAGCCCGAGGCGCTCGACATGGCCGCGATGAATGAAAAGAACAAGCGAGGCGCCGCGTGATGAGCGACGAGACCAATTCGACCCAGAGCGCACCTGCCGAAGGTGGTGCGATTGCCCAGGCGGCAGCGGCCCTGGCCGAGACGACGGGCGAGACCATTGCCGACGCGGCGGTGGTTCCGGCCGAACCGAAGCTCGACGAACTGGGCCGCACCTACGCGACCGGCAAGCGCAAGGACGCCGTTGCGCGCGTCTGGATCAAGCCGGGCAACGGCCAGCTGATCGTCAACGGCCGCGCGGGCGAGGTCTACTTCGCGCGTCCGGTCCTGCGCATGGTGCTGTCCCAGCCGTTCCAGGTGACGGACCGCCTCGGCCAGTACGACATCGTCTGCACGGTGGCGGGCGGCGGACTTTCGGGACAGGCGGGCGCTGTGCGCCACGGCATCTCGAAGGCGCTGGCGCTGCGCGAGCCGGAGCTTCGCTCGATCCTCAAGAAGGTCGGCATGCTCACCCGTGACAGCCGCGTGGTCGAGCGTAAGAAGTACGGCCGCGCCAAGGCCCGCCGGAGCTTCCAGTTCTCGAAGCGCTAGGCGTCACTGCAAGATCAAAGCTGAGCGGCGTTCCCGGTTCCCGGGGACGCCGTTTTTCTTTGTTCGATGACAGGTCGGTCCTAGCCGGGCCAGAGTTCGGTCTGTGGGTGGAACTGCGACCAGGCGAACCAGAACGCTTCGTGGCTGCCGAGATCGGCACCGTCCACGCCGACGGCCTTGATGCCGCCGGCCGCGAGCTCCAGGCGAACATTCTCGAATGCGATTTCGTCGCCGTTCTTCAGCGCCACGAGGGCCTTGCTCCGCTGGAATGCGATCGGTGTGCCTGAGGCCGCGACGACGCCGATGACGTCCTCGTGCACCGGCAAACGTGGGTCGACATTGCCAATGGGGAAAATCGGCCCGTTGGCATCCCGCCCGTTCCGGAAATCCGGGTCTCGGCCCAGCGCCAGCGCTTCGACGAGCACGGTGGTCTCCGGATGCCGTTCCTTCCATGTGCCCCAGTCGGTGGTCACGACGCTGGCCTGCTCCAACTGCAGGCCTTTCTCCGCGAGCGGCCCCGTCACCGCGTTACCCAGGAACGTGTCGAACACCGAGTAGGTGTTGATGTCGAACATCACCTTGTTGGACCGGATGAGCAGGCCGGACGTGCGCAGGACCGGCCGTTCGATCCCCTCCGGCATCCGGTCAGTGAAGTAGGCCTGCGCCGATCCGCACAGGGTGCAGTACGGAATGCCCAGGTCCCGGCCGCCCAGCGTATCGTTGACCATCTCGCGCACTTCCATGATGCGCCGCGGATAGGCCCGGTATTCGCCGTTCACCTCGATCCCGAAAACGATGTCGTCGTCCTCGAGCCACGTCGCGTCCTCGGCGCTGCTGACCTCGGGATTGTCGGCGGCGGGAATGCAGTTGCAAGATTTAAGGGTGGAATCGTAGGCGCGGTCGTCGATCAGCACGCCGCC
Source organism: Alphaproteobacteria bacterium (assembly GCA_965222215.1). Lineage (GTDB taxonomy): Bacteria > Pseudomonadota > Alphaproteobacteria > UBA6615 > UBA6615 > JABJAG01. The sequence continues at coordinate 1,538,672 of OZ244931.1, forward strand.
CCACGACACGTGCCGCCAGTCGATGTCGCCCTCGACGAAAATCTTCTCCCAGCCGGGGATGAGCGACGTGAAGATCGCGCGTTTGACACGCAGATAGTCCGGCGGTGCGGGAATGTCCCAGGCGATGAGATGGTCCGTGATCACGCCCCATTCGTTTTGGGTCGGCGCCTCGATCCCCAGCAGCTCGGCGGCGGCACCGGCGAGGCCCTGGCTCAGCCGGCGCCCGGGGACGAACCGCATGAGGTCGGCGATGAGCCACGCAATTCTCGGATCTTTTGAACCAACAATTTGAAGCAGGGCGATTGCCTGGGGGTCCTGCCAGACCGTATTCGCCATGCTGTCGACGAAGGCGACGTTGACGGCGGACTGCAGCGCATCGGATAGCGGGCCATCCGGCACAACCGGTGGCTCACCGAATTCCTCGATGACGTAGTCGGGCAGCGGCGCTTTTTGTTGCGCCTGCAGGGCGCCCGCCCAGAACAGGACAGGTGTCAGCAGTGACGCGATCAGGAAGGTGCGAAATGTGGCGCGATTAGCCGATGGCATGGCGGCCCCTTTCGTGTGCCTGTTTCATCGGTAAACACACGCGCCGCGAGAAAATTCCCATTGGTAAACGTCAGCACATAGGCCGGATCGCTCGCCGTGCTAGCGGACCCGATCCCCGTCGTCGGATGCCTCGGTCGGGACGAGGGACTTGATCAACGCCTCCATGCGCAGGACTCCGACTTTCCGCTCGCCGTCCTTCACCAGGTAGGTCTTGCGCGTGTCGCCCTCGGCCATCGCGATGACCGATTCCAGGTTATCTTCCTGATCGATCTCACCGGCGATGTTCAGGCCGTCGGCCGGAACGGTTTCGTCCATCACCGTGCGCACGCGCAGCACGCGCGCACGGTTGATGTCGCTGACGAAATCGACGATGTACGGGTCGCTCGGCTCCAGCAAGATAGTCTGTGGCTCGTCCTGCTGCACGACCGTACCGTCCTTCAGGATCACCAGGTGGTCGGCGAGCTTCAGCGCCTCGTCGAGATCGTGGGTGATGAACAGGATGGTCTTCTGGAGTTCCTGCTGCAGTTCAAGCAGCAGGTCCTGCATGTCGGTGCGAATCAGCGGGTCGAGGGCCGAATAGGCCTCGTCCATCAGCATGATCTCGGCGTTCGATGTCAGCGCGCGGGCGATGCCGACGCGCTGCTGCATGCCGCCCGAGAGCTGGTGCGGGTAGCTGTCGCCGTAGCCCTGAAGCCCGACGCGGTCGAGCCACTTCTCCGCTTCCGGAAGGTATTCGTTTCGCGAAATCCCGCGCACTTCCAACGCCATCGCGGCATTCTCCGCCACGGTTTTGTGCGGGAGGAGCGCGAATTTCTGGAACACCATCGACATCTGCTCGCGGCGGATCTTGCGAAGCTCTTCCGGGCCGCAGTGCAGGATGTCGCTGCCGTTGTAGATGATCTCGCCGGCCGTCGGGTCGATCAGCCGGTTGACGTGCCGGATCAGGGTCGACTTGCCCGAGCCCGACAGGCCCATGATGACCGTGATCTCACCGGCCTTCACGTCGACGTTGATATCCTGGAGGCCGAGGACATGCCCGGTCTGTTCCAGCAACTCGGGCTTGCCGAGTCCGTCTTCCGTCACGGCCTTGAGCGCGCGCTGCGGATCCGGGCCGAAGATCTTGTAGAGATTGCGAATCTCGATCTTGGTTCCGGTCACGCTCATTGGTTTTGCCCTGCGTTGATGCGCGCGAGCGCGAGCTTGGTGGTTCGATCAAGGATCACGGCGAGGATGACGATGCCGAGACCCGATACGAGGCCGACTCCCAGTTCGAGGTTGCGGATGCCGCGCAGCACGAGGACGCCGAGGCCCGGCGCGGAGACCAGCGAGGCGATCACGACCATCGAGAGGCTCATCATGATCGTCTGGTTCACGCCGGCCATGATGTTGGGCAGGGCCAGCGGGATCTGGACCTTCACCAGCTTCTGGCGGTCGGTCATGCCGAACGCGTCGGCGGCCTCGATGACATCCTTGTCGACAAGCCGGATGCCCAAGTCGGTGAGGCGCACCACGGGCACAATGGCATAGAGGATGATCGCGATGCCGTAGAGCTTCGGCTCGGTCACCGAGAACAGGAAGATCAGCGGGATCAGGTACACGAAGGCCGGCAGGGTCTGCAGCATGTCGAGGACCGGGATGATCGCGCGCTGCAACCGGTCGCTGCGCGACATGGCGATGCCGATCGGCACGCCGACGATCACGCACAACAATGCACAGACGAATATGACGGCAAGCGTTTGCGCGGCGAAGCTGTAGTAGTCGATGAATGCCAGAAGCAGCAGGCATATGGCGACGAAGACCACGAGCGGGCGCGACCGGCTGACGAACATCACCACCGCCAGCAGGACCGGGATCATGATCCACCAGGGCGTCGTCTCGAACAGCCAGAGCGCGCCCTCGAGAAACCAGCTCAATGGCTGGGTCAGCGGGTCGAGCACGAGGCTCAGGCTGTCCTTGATGGCGAGGAAGCCGTTTTCGATCCCCTTTGTGAGCGCACGCGACTGGGGGAACGCCGAACAGGCCTCGTGGAGCCGGTCCATCGAGGGGAATGGCAGTTCCCAGATCGACGGCGCCGGCACGTCGGTGCCGGCGTTCTGCGCGATAAGGTCGGCCATGGATACGGGGCCGCTGGCCTTTTCGGCCCCGCTCTCGCACCATTCTTTCAGGCCGAGGGCGGAAAAGACCGAATCATAGGTCGCCATCGCGCAGTTCCGTCAGATTGTTTCGCAAGGTGGTGAAGCCGGGCCCCTCAGGGCCCGGCCTGCACAAGCGATCGGGTGCCTACTTCAGCAGTCCGGCCAGTTTCGTTTTTGCATCGTCGTTCAGCCAGTCCGCCCAGACGTCCTTGTAGGTCGTCAGGAAGTACACGGTCGTTTCCTCGATGGAGGCATTGTTGTCTTCCTTCCAAGCGAGGACCGCACCCATCTGCTGGTTGGTGAAGCTCAGCTTCGACAGCATCTCGACGACTTCGGGTTCGCGCTCGGCGAAGTCAGTGGTCACGCCGGTCACCACCCGCGCGGACGGGTAGGACGACTTGCCGACCTTGTCGCACTCGGTGTTGCGGTTGCACTGGTGAACTTCGTCGACATACGGCCCGAGGTCGACGGGAACCATCTCGTACTTGCCGAGCAGGGCGGTCGGTGCCCAGTAGTAGCCGAACCAGGGCTCCTCGTCGGAATAGGCGGCGGCGATGGAGCCGGCCAGCGTATCGCCGGAGCCGTGGTTGAAGACCTCGATGCCGTTGCCTTCCAGATCGAACGCCTGTTTCAAGCTGTCATTCACAATCCGGCAGCCCCAGCCTTCCGGGCAGTTGTGAAAACGCCCGCCGACCAGTTCCGGATTGGCCAGCACGCCCTCGATGGTTTTCAGCTCGGGATGCTTGTCGGCCAGGTACTTCGGGATCAGCCAGTGCTCCGCACCTCCGTCCGACAGGACGTTGGCCACGGTCTTCACTTTCCCTTCTTCTTCAAGCTTCTGGTAGACCGGGGCAGAGTTGATCCACATCTCGGTCGCGATGTCCGGCTCGCCGTTCTCGGCCAGCGACGTGGCGGCGGGCACGGTGTCGGACGGCACGGCGGTGACCTTGCAGCCGTAGCCCTGTTCCATGATGAACTTCGCGACGTTGGTCACGACCGAGGCCGAGGCCCAGTTCATCTCCGTGATCGAGACCTCGCCGCAATCGGCGTGGGCGTCTGACGCGCCGGCGGTAATCGCCGCGCTCAGCGCCACCGCGGCGGCCGAAAGTTTCAGTGTCGTGGGGAGTATTCCGCGCATGGCTTGTTCTCCTGCTTATCCCTGTTCGTCAAACCGATCCAATCGAAAGCAACGTCATTGCCACTCCCGCCAATGTCCGGAAATTATCGTTGATATTCCGCATCTTAAGGCACGCGCCGGGGTCTCTCAAGGTTGGCTGCGGGGATTCTTGAGAAAACGGGCAACGATTTGGTGATGTCTGCCCCTTTCCGTGGGGCCGGTTAGGCGTTACATCCTCCCGCACTATGACAACGACAGTTTTCATCGATGGCGAGGTCGGGACCACCGGCCTGCAGATCCACGAGCGGCTCGCGCCGCGCGGCGATATCGAACTCATCAGTCTCGATGAGGCGCACCGCAAGGATGCATCCGCGCGACGCGATGCGCTGAACGCGGCGGATGTGGCGATCCTGTGCCTGCCGGACGACGCGGCGCGCGAGGCGGTCGCCATGGTGGAGAGAGACACGGTGCTGATCGATGCCTCGACCGCGCACCGGGCGGTCGACGGCTGGACCTATGGCTTTCCCGAGTACGAGCCGGGCTTTCGCGAGGAGATCCGGGCGTCGAAGCGGATCAGCAATCCCGGCTGTTACGCCATCACCTCCGTTGCGATGCTGCACCCGTTGATTGCGCGCGGCCTGGTGCCGGGCGATTACCCTGTGACGATCAACGCCGTGTCCGGTTATTCCGGCGGCGGCAAATCGCTGATCGCGGCGTTCGAGGACGAGAACGCGCCGAACCACACGGGCTCGACGATCTACGCCTACGCGCTGGGCCTGAGCCACAAGCACCTGCCCGAGATCGCGCGCTGGTCGGGACTGTCGCACAATCCCATTTTCGTACCGTCGGTCGCGAACTACTACAAAGGCATGCTGGTGCAGATCCCGCTCGCGCTCTGGCACCTGCCGGGTTCGCCGTCCGCTGCGGACCTTCATGCGGCGCTCGCCGAACATTATGACGGCGAGCGGTTCGTCACGGTCGCGCCGCTGGACGCGGACACCGCGACGCTCGACCCCGAAGGACTCAATGACACCAACGAACTGCGCCTGTATGTGCTCCACAACGACGAGACCGGGCAGGCGGTGCTTGCGGGCCAGATCGACAATCTGGGAAAAGGGGCGTCGGGACAGGCCGTCCAGACGCTCAACCTGGTTACTGGCGCCGACGAAGGCGCGGGGTTGTAGAACCGCCGTCGAAACGACCTCATGCTGAGCTTGTCGAAGTATGAGGTTGTCACCCACGCCCTTACGTCAGGCTCAGGGTGAGGGCTCAGTCGAAGATCGAGAACGAGGAACGTAAACATGTCGAATGCCATCAAGCCCTACCTCGGCGTGACGCCGACCATTGCCGACGACGTTTTCATCGCCGACACGGCTGCCGTGATCGGGGACGTGCACATCGGGGCGGGCTCGAGCGTCTGGTACAACTGCGTGCTCCGCGGCGATGGCGGCAGCCATATCCGGGTTGGCGAACGCACCAACATCCAGGACGGTACGATCGTCCATGTGAACGGCCCGCGCGAAGACGGGACCGAGCACATGCCGACCTATATCGGCAGCGACATCACGATCGGCCACTCGGCGCTGATTCACGCCTGCACGCTGGAAGACGGCTGCTTCATCGGCATGAGCTCGACGGTGCTCGATGGCGCGGTTGTGGAAAGCGGGGCGATGGTAGCCGCCGGCGCGGTCGTCTCGCCGGGCAAGGTCGTCAAGAGCGGCGAGCTCTGGGCCGGCATTCCGGCCAAGCCGCTGCGCGAACTGCGCGAGGCCGAACTCGCCTTCTGGCCGGAATCGGTGAAGATCTACTGCGGCCTCGCCCAGGACCACATCAAGTCAGGCAACGGCGCGAAGTAGTTCTTTGTTGTGTCATGCCCGCACTTGTTGCGGGCATCCACGTCCATCTGCTCCTCGAAAATCTGAACGTGACACGCTGACGTGGTTGGCCGGAACAAGTCCGGCCATGAAGCCATTCGTGAATGGTCAGTCCTCGTCCACCGGCGCGCCGATGCGAAGGCTGGCGTAGCTGCCCGGTGCAGCCTCGATCACTTTGAGCTTGCCGTCACCCGGCGTGCGGGCGTCGACCTGGCCGCCGGCCTGGCGCTTCAGCCACTTGCGCCACTCGGGCCACCATGAGCCAGGATGTTCCTTGGCACCCTCGAACCATTCGTCGGCGGTCGCCGGGTTCCTGGTGTTCGTCCAGTAGCCGTACTTCTCGACGCTCGGCGGATTGACGACGCCGGCGATGTGGCCCGATCCGGCGAGGCAGAACTTGACGTTGCCCTTGTAGATCTGGGTCGCGGCGTAGGTCGATTTCCACGGCGCGATATGGTCTTCCTTCGTCGACAGCATGAAGACCGGCAGGTCCACCTTGGTCAGGTCGATCGGCGTACCGCAAAGTTCGATGCCGCCCGGCTCGATCAGCTTGTTCTCCTGGTACATCTTGCGCAGGTAGAAACGATGCATTTCCGCCGGCATGCGCGTGGAATCCGAGTTCCAGTACAGCAGGTCGAACGGGAAGGGCTCCTTGCCGAGCAGGTAGTTGTTCACTACGAAGGACCAGATCAGGTCGTTGGCGCGCAGCATGTTGAACGTCGTCGCCATGGACGAACCCTCGAGATAGCCGTCGGCCATCATCTTCTCTTCGAGAGAACCGAGCTGTTCCTCGTCGATGAAGACACCCAGTTCGCCCGGCTCGCTGAAATCGACCAGCGCGGTGAAGAACGTCGCGCTCTTGATGCGGTCGTCGTCCTTGTCGGCCATGTAGGCCAGCGTGCTTGCCGTCAGCGTGCCGCCGAGGCAGTAGCCGATGATGTTGACCTCTTTCTCGCCGGTGGCCTTCTCGATCGCGTCGAGCGCGTCGAGCGGTCCTTCGAGCATGTAGTCCTCGAACGACTTGGCTGCGAGTTCCTTGTCCGGGTTCACCCACGAAATAACGAAGACGGTGAGGCCCTGGTCCGTGCACCACTTGATGAACGAGTTCTTCGGCTGGAGATCGAGGATGTAGTACTTATTGATCCACGGCGGGACGATCAGCAGCGGGCGCTTGTCGACCTTCTCCGTGGTCGGCTCAAACTGAATAAGCTGCATCAGGTCGTTCTGATAGACGATCTTGCCCGGCGTGGTCGCAACGTTCTCGCCCAGGGTAAAGGCGGTCTCGTCGACCTGGCTGATCCGCAGCTGGCCATTGCCCTTTTCCATGTCGCTGAGCAGGTTCTCAAGACCCTTTACGAGGTTCTCGCCCTTGGACTCGACCGTCGCCCGGATCACCTCCGGGTTGGTCATCAGAAAGTTGGTCGGTGCCAGCGCGTCGACGAACTGCCGGGTATAGAAATCGACCTTCTTGGCGGTCTTGTCGTCGAGGCCCTCGACCTCGCGCACCGTGTTCGTCAGCCATTGCGATGAGAGCAGGTAGGACTGCTTGATGTAGTCGAACAGGACACTCTCGTCCCATTCCGAATCCTTGAACCGGCGGTCGTCGGCGGCCGGGACGGCTACATCGTCGCCTTCGCCGCCCATCATGCGCTGGGCGGTGTTTTGCCAGAGGTTCATGTAACCCTGCCAAAGCTCCATCTGGGCCTGCATGAGGTGCGCCGGATTGGACATCATCCGCTGGGTCAACTCTAGAAAGGCCTGGCCGATATTGAGCGGATCGCCCATCCCCATGGAGCCGGACTGGTTGGCCAAAAAGCCGTTCACGAGCACCTGGCTGCGCTCGGCAATCTTGGCCATTGCGGCGGTCAAATCTTCAGCGTCAGGAATCTCCTGATCCGTGCCTTTTTCATTTTGTTGATCCGACATCGGGTAATCCTCTATAAAGTCGACGCTTTTTTGCGAATCGGACTTGGCCGGACGTGTCTTATCGCCAGTCGCGCTTGTATGAGGGGCAACTTATGTTGCACTGCACACAAGATCAAGCGAATAGACCGTCCGCTTTTGATTCGCGCAACGTCACGAGGGGTGGACTCTGATGACGAATGGTCTTTTGGGTTTCGCGCGCCGGGTGGTTCCGGTGGTTGCCATTTTGGCATTGAGCGGGTGTTCGGACCTTGATGTGTTCGGATTGTTCGAAGACGACGCACCGGCCGCGCAGAGCGCGTCGGATCAGGATTTGCGCGCGCGCGGCGATGCCGAGCGCACGGCGGCGGAAGATTCTGACACTCCGTCGCTGACGTCGGTGCCCAGCCGCCCGGCGGCCGGGTCGTCCGACGTGCGTGACCGCGTGGTCGAGGGATTGATCGCGGATCGCGACAATGCCCGCTACACGGACGAGGCCATCCGCCTCCAGGGCAGCACGCGATCGACCGACGTGCCGCAGGCGGCATTGCGCCCGGAATCGCCGGCGCCCACATCGACACCGTCTCCGGCGACGGCCCAGATTGCCGTCACGCCGCCGCCGGCGTCGGCACCAGTGTCGCCGCCGCAACCGGCACGAACCGGGACAGATATCGCCGTCACGCCGCCGCCCGCTCCGCAGGTGGCTGCCATCCCGACCCCGCGGCCGGCAGCGCCGGTAACACCGCCGCCGGCGTTCCGTCCGGCCCCAAGCGCCCCGCAGGCGCCGGCTGTGGCGTCGACATCGGCCGTGACGGTCGACCTGAGTGTCCTCGGCGGGGGTGGAAATTTCGCCAACACTTATGTCACCGCATCCAGCGGGGGCGGCTACGTGCCGGTTTCTGCACAGATCAGCCCGGAAGCACAGGTCGCGACGATTCAGTTCGGTCACAGTTCCGCGCGCCTCGGCGCACGCGACCGGCAGGTCATCAATGCCGTGGCCTCCGCCTACCGCAACGGTGGCGGGCGCATCCTCGTCGTGGGGCACGCGAGCAGCCGTACGGCACAAATGCCCAAGAGTCGGCATGAAATCGCCAACTTCAACGTGTCTTTTGCGCGAGCGAATGCCGTTGCACAGGCGCTGATCGGTGCGGGTATTTCGCCGGATCGCGTGACGGTGGAGGCAGTCGCCGACGACCAGCCCATCTTCTCAGAGGCGATGCCGACCGGCGAAGCGGGCAACCGGCGGGCCGAGATTTTCGTTCTCCGCTAGGGGCCTAAAAGACCCTCGCAACCGCGCCTTTGTAGCGCTACAAGTTCGCCGGGCGGCGTGCGCGCCGCCGCGCACGCGTGTCCGTTTTTATCGATCAACACCAACCGGACAGGACCCATGAATACCGAGTTCCACCGCATCAGGCGGCTGCCGCCTTACGTTTTCGCCGAAGTGAACGCCATGAAGGCGGCGGCGCGTGCGGCGGGAGCGGACATCATCGACTTCGGTATGGGCAACCCGGACCTCCCGACGCCCCCGTATATTGTCGAGAAGCTGGTCGAGACGGTGCAGGACCCCCGCACGCACCGGTATTCGAACTCACGCGGTATTCCCGGCCTGCGCAAGGCGCTGTCGGGATATTACGCGCGCCGTTTCGGCGTGGAGATCGATCCCGAGACCGAGGCGATCGTCACGATCGGTTCGAAGGAAGGTCTCGCGAACCTCGCCCAGGCGATCACCGGGCCGGGCGACCTGATTCTGGTGCCGAACCCGTCCTATCCGATCCACCAGTTTGGTTTCATCATCGCCGACGGGTCCGTGGGATACCTGCCGGTCGAGCCGGATGATGCGTTTCTGGAATCGCTGGAGCGAGCGGTTTTACGCTCCCAGCCGAAACCGGTGGCGCTGGTGCTTTGTTATCCCTCAAACCCGACGGCACTGACCGCCGACCTGGAGTTCTACGGCAAGGTTGTCGAATTCTGCCGGACCCATGACATCATCGTTTTGTCGGATCTTGCGTATTCGGAAATCTACTTCGACGGGGATCCGCCGCCATCGATTCTCCAGGTTCCAGGTGCCAAGGATGTCGCGGTCGAGTTCACGTCGCTCAGCAAGACCTATTCGATGCCCGGGTGGCGGATCGGTTTTGCTGCGGGGAATCCGCGGCTGATCGGAGCGCTTGCGCGGGTGAAGAGTTATCTTGATTACGGTGCCTTCACGCCGATCCAGGTCGCGGCCGCGGCGGCCCTCAATGGGCCACAGGATTGTGTGGAGGAAACGCGGGCAATCTATAAGGAGCGCCGCGATGTGCTGGTCGATGGCCTGCGGCGCGCGGGCTGGGATGTGCCGGTCCCCACGGCGAGCATGTATATCTGGGCGCCGATACCGGAACCGTTTGCGGCGCTCGGCAGCGTCGCCTTTTCGAAATTGCTCCTGAAGCACGCCGAGGTTGCGGTTTCGCCGGGGCTCGGTTTCGGAGAGAACGGGGACGGCCATGTCAGGATCGCGATGGTGGAGAACACCCAGCGCATCCGCCAGGCCACACGCAATATCAAACAGCTGTTCGCCGATCCGGCCCGCGCGCTTGCCGAAGCCGGCGATGCAGCGCAGATGTCGATTGCGGCAAAATAGGGTTTCGACGATGGGGAATTCATTGCGCGTGGCGATTGCCGGCCTGGGGACGGTGGGCGCGGGCACGGTCGAGGTTTTACAGAAGCACGGTGACCTGATCGCGCGGCGCAGCGGCCGCGCAATCGATATCGTTGCTGTTTCGGCAAGGAACCGGAGCCAGGACCGTGGCGTGCCGCTCGACGGTTTTGAATGGTTCGACGACCCTGTGGCGATGGCGCGCGACGCCGAAGCGGACGTTGTCGTCGAGCTCATCGGTGGCGAAGACGGGCCCGCCAAGGCGCTTTGCGAGGCGGCGATTGCGGCCGGGCGGCACGTTGTCACGGCGAACAAGGCGCTGCTGGCGATGCATGGCAATGCGCTCGCCGCGGCCGCCGAGAAAGCGGGGGTTTCGCTGAACTACGAAGCCTCCATCGCGGGCGGTATTCCGATCGTGAAGGCGCTGCGCGAGGGGCTGGCGGGTAACGGGATCGATCATGTCTATGGAATCCTGAACGGCACCTGCAATTACATCCTCTCCGAGATGCGCGAGAAGCGCCTGTCCTTCGACACGGTGCTCGCGGAAGCGCAGAAGCTCGGCTATGCGGAAGCCGAGCCGAGCATGGATGTGGACGGGATCGACGCCGCCCACAAACTCGCTCTGCTGGCGAGCCTCGCATTCGGCACGAAGGTGAGCTTTTCCGATGTCCATATCGAGGGCATTCGGCACATCACCCTCCAGGACATCGACTATGCCGAGGAGTTCGGCTACCGGATCAAGCTTCTGGGGAGCGCGCGCATGACCGAACACGGTCTCGAGCAGCGTGTCTATCCGCGCATGGTACCCAGGGATGCGCCGATCGCGCATGTCGAGAGCTCCTACAATGCGGTGGTGGCGCGCGGCGATTTCGTCGACGACACGATGTATGAGGGCCGCGGCGCGGGTGCGGGTCCGACGGCATCGGCGGTGGTGGCTGATATCGTCGATATCGCGCGTGGCTATTCCACCGCCACGTTCGGTGTTCCCGCGGAGGTGCTCACCGATGCGCCGGCGTCGCCGATAGAGCGGCATCGCGGCGCCTACTACGTGCGCCTGATGGTGGACGACCAGCCTGGTGTTATCGCCGACGTCTCGGCGGCGTTTCGCGATGAATCGGTCTCCATCGAATCGATGCTCCAGCGGGCGCGATCCCGGACGGAAGCGGTTCCGGTGGTTCTCAATACCCACGAATGCGAGGAAGCGGCCATGCGGCGCACGCTGGAGCGCATTGAAGCGTTGGATTCCGTCGTCGAAGCGCCGACAATGATACGAATCGAATCGCTGGTGTAATTCCGACCGCCGGTCGGCAGGTCAGGAACACAAAAGAAAGAATGGGGAAACGCATGAGCAGCACGGCTGAGGCGGTGATGGACCGCAACATGGCGATTGAAGCCGTTCGGGTGACTGAAGCGGCCGCCATCGCGGCGGCGAAGTGGGTCGGACGCGGCAATGAGAAAGAGGCCGATGCCGCCGCGGTCGATGCAATGCGCGAGGCTCTCAACGGACTGAAGATCGACGGCACTGTCGTAATCGGCGAGGGCGAGCGCGATGAAGCGCCGATGCTCTACATTGGCGAAAAAGTCGGTGCCGGCGGCCCCAAGATCGATATTGCGCTCGATCCTCTCGAAGGTACGACAATCACGGCAAAAGCGAATGCGAACGCAATGGCCGTCCTGGCCCTTGCGCCGGATGGCGATTTTCTGAACGCGCCGGACGTCTACATGGAAAAGATCGCGATCGGCGGTGGCTACAAGGATGGCCTGATCGACATCAACGCGTCCCCGGCGGAAAATCTGGACAAGCTCGCGAAAGAAAAAGGCGTCGACGTGTCCCGCCTGACTGTATGCATACTCGACCGGCCCCGCCATGAGGAACTCATCGGTGCGGTGCGCGACGCGGGCGCCCGGATATTCCTGATCTCGGACGGTGACATCTTTGGCGTGATGGCGACTTCCGATCCCCACAGCGGGATCGATATGTATCTCGGCAGTGGTGGTGCACCGGAGGGCGTGCTGGCGGCTGCTGCGTTGCAGAGCATCGGCGGACAAATCCAGGGCAAGCTCCTGTTCCGGAATGACGATGAGATAGGCCGCGCGCGAAAGCTGGGTATCGAAGACCTCGATCGGGTTTACGATCGTGATGATCTTGCATCTGGCGATGTGATCTTCTCGGCGACGGGCGTCACCGATGGTGCGATGTTGAAAGGCGTCCGGCGTCACAAGACCGGAGCGGAAACCCATTCGATCGTCATGCGTTCGGTGACGGGGACGGTCCGCGAAGTGATGACGCGCCATAACTTCGATCGCAAACCGGGTTTCGACGACTGATCCACGCATGACACAGGCTGCCGAACCGACCAGCGCCGGAGCGCCCGCTCCGGGCATCCTTGTCGAGCGGTCGGCTACCGGCAAACGCTGGCTGCTGCGTGAGGCCGACAACCGCGCCGGTCTGGTGCTTTCCCAGCGGCTCGGCTTACCCGAAGTCGTCGGTCGTGTGATGGCGGCGCGGGGTATCGGTGTCGACGAGGCACCGTCGTTTCTCGAACCGACCCTGCGCGACGCGCTGCCGGACCCTACGTCTCTCGCCGGTATGGAGGAGGCGGCTGCGCGGCTCGCCGCTGGCGTGCGCAACGGTGAGCCCATCGCGATCTTCGGCGACTACGACGTGGACGGGGCAACGTCTTCGGCCTTGCTCGCCCGTTTCCTGTCCGCGGTGGGTGTCCCGGCGCGCGTGTATATCCCCGACCGCATCGCTGAAGGATACGGTCCGACCACACCCGCCATGCTGCGGCTCAAATCGGAAGGCGCAAAACTGGTCGTCACCGTTGACTGTGGCACCACGGCGTTCGAACCCCTGGAAGCGGCGGCGGAAGCCGGCCTGGATGTGGTCGTTGTGGACCACCATGTCGCAGAACCGGCTTTGCCGCGTGCCGCGGCCGTGGTGAACCCCAATCGCCTCGACGACACGAGCGGGCAGGGCGCGCTGGCAGCGGTCGGTGTGTCCTTCCTGCTGGCTGTGGCCACCAATCGCGCGTTGCGCGACAGCGGCTGGTATGGGGAACAGGGCCGGACGGAACCCGATCTTCTCGGGCTGCTGGATCTCGTCGCGCTCGGGACGGTGTGCGATGTGGTGCCGCTCGTCGGACTGAATCGGGCGTTCGTCAGCCAGGGACTGAAGGTGATGGGGCGTCGGCACAACCCCGGCCTCGTGGCGTTGTCCGACGTTGCGCGCGTCGATTCCCGGCTGACGGAGTACCACGCCGGGTTCCTGCTCGGCCCGCGCGTGAACGCGGGCGGGCGAGTCGGAGAGGCCGGCCTCGGCGCGCGGCTACTGATGACGCAGGACAGCGGCGAGGCGCTGGAGATCGCGCAGAAGCTCGATGGTTGGAATACGGAGCGGCGGGAGATCGAGGCGCAGGTGCTGGAAGATGCCATCGCCCAGGTGGAAGGCTCTGACCTGTCCGCTGCACTGATCGTTGCTTCGGGCGAGGGATGGCATCCAGGCGTGATCGGCATTGTCGCCGGCCGGCTGAAGGAGCGCTTCAACCGGCCTGCTTTCGTCATTGGTTTCGAGGGTTCCGAGGGCAAGGGATCGGGTCGTTCCGTCGAAGGCGTGGACCTGGGCAGCGCGGTGATTGCCGCGCGTCAGGCCGGCCTGTTGATCAACGGCGGCGGCCACAAGATGGCGGCGGGCCTGACCGTCGCGCGTGAAAAGCTTGCGGATCTGCAGGCGTTTCTGGAGGAACGCGTGGCGGCGGATGTCGCGCGCAATGCCGTGGTGCCCACCCTTCGCATCGACGGGGAAATGGCAATGTCGGGTGTACAGCCGGACTTCGTGGCCGCGCTGGAACAGCTGGCGCCGTTCGGGTCAGGCAACTCGGAGCCGCGCTTTGCACTGAACGATGTTCGGGTCGCGAAGGCCGACGTGGTCGGCACGGGGCATGTGCGCTGTTTCCTGACGGACAACACCGGCGCGCGGCTGAAGGCCATCGCTTTCCGCGCCGCGGGCGAGCCGCTGGGCGATCTGTTGCTGGACAAGAATGGCCTCGGTATTCGGCTGGCAGGCAAACTGCGGCCCGATACCTGGCAGGGTCGCAACGACGTGCAGCTGATTATCGACGACGCGGCCTACGCGGCGTCGTAACTCGCGGCGAAGAACGCCGCTTCCAGCTTCAACGCTTCGACGAAAGCCGCTTCGGCGCGATCCCGGTTCTCGGTCGGGGCGTCGGCCGCTTCACGGTCCAGTTCGGCGCGCATCCAATGGACGAAATCCGCAAAGCCGGCGTCCGCATGGAGCGTGATCCATTCCGACAGGTAGAAGCGCTTCGGCAACGCGGCACCGCGCGCAACGGCGTCGCTCGCCCACTGCAGATACACCCACTCGACCGGGACCAGGACGGCCAGAATGTCGAGGTAACTCCCACTCCCGCGCTGACGCAGCATGAGATCCTCGAACCGCTCGACCACCGGATGTTCGACAGGGTTGTCGAATGTCGGTGGCGGTGCTCCGAAGGCATCGAACGACCGCAGGAAATAGTCGTTCTCCTCGCTCGTCAGCACCCCAAGAAAACCAGCGAAGCGCGATTTCGCCGGCATGCCGGGCGCGCAGGCCACGGCGTGCCCGACGGCAGCGGTCAAAGCCTCGATAAAAGCATAGTCGAGCCGCAGGTATTGGGCATAGACGGTGTCGGCAATCTCATCGGCGACCAACTCCCGCACGAAGGGGTTGTCGGTCGCCGCGGCCCATGCGGCGGCGTGCTTGCTGCGCAAATTCTCGGAAAAGCTCTCGGCCATTGAGACGTCATCGTGGTCGTGGAACGTATCCGACAACTCCTACCACTCGTCCCGCATATGCGCATCTATCGAAGGACCTGACGCGGGTGCGCGCAGCGCCCTTGATTTCGCGCGTGGGTGCCGTTATGTCGTGTCCGCCTTTTTAAGGTCCCGGCGTCCCCATCGTCTAGAGGCCTAGGACACCACCCTTTCAAGGTGGAGACACGGGTTCGAACCCCGTTGGGGACGCCAATTTTCCCTAAATTGATCGAATCGATTTCGCGATGGTGCGCGGCTGCCCCTGTCGGCCGGGAGCCTTTTCGCGCCTGAAGGCCGTCGGCCCGTGCTCCCAACCGGGTTGAGCAAATCAGCGAGCTTGTCTCATCATAGGCTGAAGGGAAATTACATTCCGAACGGAGGAGAGAATTTATGCCGATATACAAAGGCGACGAAATGGTTCCGACGCCGGACAGCGCTCGACCGCACATCATGATGAAGCAGTATGGTGGCGAGCTCATCAAGGCCGGGATTGTGACCTACGCGCAGGGCGATGCGCCGCCGCCGCATGTCCATCCAACCGATGAGCAATGGATCTACCTGCTCGAGGGGCGCCTCGCGGCGATACTCGGTGACGAGCTCGACATCATCGGCCCTGGTGACATGGTCTATATCCCGCGCGGCGTGCCGCACGGCATACGTCTGCTTGGATCCGAGTGCCGTTTCTTTACCTGCAAAAGCCCGGCAGGGTCGGGCGCGCTCAGCGAGGATTACACGCCGATCTCGAACCTGGATGAAATGATCCGCCGTTTGGACGAGGCGGCGGCCGACGCCTGAGCGGCATCGGCTATTCACCAGGCAGTCATTTTTTCTCCTCATATGCTGATCGGTTTGAGTTGGCGCGCTTGAGCCGACTCTCGCTTCGTCGCACAACCTGCGTATCGCAGAATGCGGAATGTCGGGAGGAATAACGTGCGCACACCAAGACTCAACCGTGACGGTCAGCAGTGGATTTTCGACTACGTCGTCCAGGAAACCGGCAAGGTCTTCCACTGGGACGAAGACGGCCGGCCGCTGCCCAAGAGCGTCAAGAGCCACGCCCAGATCTCCAAGCACCTCGGACGCATCGGCCAGCGGCTCGAGCGTGTTGCTGCCGAGGAAGAGGCCGCCGGGCACAGTGCGACGGCGTTCGAGCTTTACTACCGTGCCTCGTCGACTTTCGCCCAGGCGCAGCACCCGGTACTCGAGACAAACGACGAGAAGCGCTACCTGCACGGCCGCTGCATCGCCAACTACGAAAAGGTGATCGAGCACTCGCCGCACCCGATCGAGCGGCTGGAGGTTCCGTTCGAAGGTGTTGAACTCCAGTGCAACTTCCACATGCTGCCGGGCAAGCCGAACGCGCCGCTGGTGATCTTCATTCCCGGTTGCGACATGACCAAGGAGAACTACCCCGATCCGCGCATTATCCAGGCGCACTATCGCGGGATGCACCTGCTCGTTATCGACGGGCCGGGGCAGGGCATGTCCAACCTGCGCGGCATCAAGCTGACGCCGGACAACTATGAGCGTGCGGTGTTGGCGATCGCCGAGCACATGGCCGAGCGCGAGGAAGTCGATGCAGACAAGATCGTCGTCTACGCGCTGTCGATGGGCGCGCACTGGGGCCTGGAGGTTGCGGCATCCGGCCATCCGTTGATCAAGGCCGTGGCGGGCCCGTGGGCGTCGTACCTCGACAAGTACTACATCCTCGATACCTTCTCGCCGCGCTACAAGCAGCTCTTCGGCTACCTGATGGGCGCGTCGAGCGAGGAAGAGCTCGACGGTTGGGTACGGCAGATGACCGTCGAGGGGCGCGAGAAGGACATCAAGTGCCCCGTCCTGATGACCGTGGGAGAGTACGATTCCCGCAGTCCGGTCGAGCTGGTCTACGACTTCTACGACAAGATCAACGCGCCTAAGGAACTCTGGGTCTACGAGGACACGTATCATCAGGCGCGCATGTTCGGGGAGACCCAGGCCCGCCACGACCATCACATGATGTGCCACGACTGGCTGGTCGATGCGCTGGCCGGGAAATACGGCGAGGGCCACGACCGGAAGATGTACCTGCGCACCGGCGGCGGCGGCCCGAACGGTACCCAGGGCGAGGGCCAGGACGCGCTCCACTGGTGGGAGAGCTAGGCCGCGGTAAGCGCCGCCTCGCAGATTGCCCGCGCGCGCTCGTTGGCTTTTCGGATGTCGATGGTCAGGCCCTCGCGGAACGCGATCAGTGCCGGGTTCTGCCGCGCCTCGTGAGTGACGTAGCCGAACGGCCTGTACGGGCCCGGCAATCGGAAGGGCAGGACGGCATAGCCGCCGGATTCGACGAGGTTGCCCGCGATCAGGTCGGGTAGAACCGTTAACATGTCCGAGTTCATCATCACCGCGTTCATGGCGCTGGCCGAACTGCTCTCGAACGCCGGCAGGTCGATATAGTCGACGCCGACAGCCGTAAGCGCCGCGCGCGTGTCGCGGTTCAGCAGGCTGCCGCGCGCATGGGTTATCCAGCGCGCCTGTGACAGCATTTCCGGCGTGATCCGGTTGACCGACAGCAACGGGTGCCCAGCACGGCAGACGATGACGTTCTCGCCTTCCGTCAGCCGTTCGATGATCAGGTTCGGGATCCCCTCGATCACGTCCACAGGGGCCATGATGAGGTCAAGGTCTCCGGCGACGAGCAACTCAAGCAGTTCGGGCGCATAGCCGTTGCGCAGCACGATCCGCACGTCCGGATGGCTCTGGAGCCATGAGGCGATGAAACCGGTGGCGACACGCTGGCTGTGGAACGGCGGCGCGCCCACGCGGATTTCACCTTGCTGTCCCGATGCGTATCGGTCTGCGATTTCAGTTATTTGCTCTGTCGCTGTCCGGATCGACCGGCCATGGTTTGCAAGTTCGCTCCCGAGGGCCGTGGGCGTGACCGGGTTGCGCCGGGACGCAAAGATCGGTGCGCCGACCTGGGCCTCCAACGCACTCGCCATTCGGCTCAGGGCCGGCTGGCTCGTGTTGAGGCGTTCGGCCGCGAGTGTGAACGATCCGCTTTCGAAGATTTCCGAAAGCTGGATCAGGTGTTTGGGGTCTATGCTCATATCAGAATGATATTTCTGTATGAGTTATCATAATTTTTCAATCTATTCGGACTCGTCTATCCTCAAGAGCAGAACAAGCCGAAAAACCGGCGTCATACAAACTTGGGAGACAAACATGCGTCTTTTCTCACGTCTTACGCTCGCGTCCGTCGCGCTGGCAGCTCTGATGGCGCTGCCGGGTGTCGCGCACGCGAAAACCCGTGTTCTGGTTAACTGCTTCTGGCCGCCACAACACTACGTTTGCACGCAGGTGCTGCCGACCTGGGGCGAGTGGGTTGAGGAGGCGACCGACGGTCGAGTCTCGATCCAGATCCCGCCCAAGTCGCTGGCGGCACCGCCGGAGCAGTGGGGCTCGGTCGAAAAGGGCATCGCCGACGCGGCGGCCCAGTTCAACGGTTTCGTTGCCAACCGTGTGACCGGCCCGCTGGTTGCCATGCAGCCTTTCGTCGCCAGTGCGGACGCGCCGGCGATGTCCGAGGCCCTTTGGGAGACCTACCAGAAGTATTTCCCGAATGAATATGAGGGCGTGAAAGCGCTTTCCATGTGGGTGATCACCCCGGCCGAGGTCTATAGCCAGAACGATGAGCCAATCAATTCCATCGACGACCTGACGTCCCGGAAGATCTGGGCGCTGCCGGGCACGGTGGCGAACCTGATGAAGAAGATCGGCGTCGGTGTGGTTGCCGGACCGGCCGTCCAGGCCAACGAGGTGATCTCGCGCGGCGTTGTGGACGGTCATATCGGGCTCAGCCCGGTGTCGATCGCTCAGTTCCAGCTCGGGCCATACACCAAGTCGATGACCCGGTTTAAAACCCGGATCTACTCGACCAGCTTCTCCTTCGTAATGAACGAAAAGAAGTGGGCGGAGATTTCGCCGGCCGATCAGGAAGCCATCATGGCGGTCAGCGGTCCGAAGTTCGGCCGCATGGCAGCCCAGTTCTGGGTCGACGGGGACAAGGCGGCCATCGACCGCTTCAAATCCGAGTGGGGCATCGAGGTCTATGACGCCGACCCGGCCTTCGAGGCGGCGCTGACCGAACAGTCGAAGTTCCTGACCGAAGGCTGGATCAAGAAGGCCAACGCCAAGGGCCTCGACGGCCAGGCAGCGTATGACTTCTACGTCAACCGGGTGAAAGAGCTCTCCAAGCTCTAGCACTTCGATCCGAAGCGGTATCCGGGACAGGGGGGACAGGTCGTGAAGGCATTCGCACGCGCCGTGCTGCCACGCATCCTCGCTGTCCTGGAGATCCTTTCGGCGACGCTCCTTTTCGTGATGATGGCGTTGACCTTCGTCGACGTCATTGGACGCTACGTTTTCACTGCGCCGGTCTTCGGCGCGGCGGAGATGATCCAGTTCCTGCTTGCCATGACGATCTTCGGCGGGCTGAGCCTTATCAACGCCAGCGACAGCCACATCACGGTCGAGCTGTTCGAGCCTTGGCTGAAGCGGCGGATGCCGCGCCTGCAACCGATCATGGTCCAGAGTTTCTCGGTGATGGTCATGGCGATCATCGCCTGGCAGCTCACGGTCTTCGCGATCGAGTCTCATGAGCTCGGCAGCTTCACCGTGGTCCTCGAATGGCCGCTAGTGGTGGTGGCGGGAACCGTCGCCGGGCTATCGATTGTCAGCCTCCTGGCACAGCTTCTCGGCCTGGCCCTTTCTGACGATCCTGACTTCCACAGCGAACACGGGGACCCGATTTGACCACGGCACTTATCGGTTTCGGCATCCTGCTGCTGCTCTGTTTTTTCGGGTTCCGGGTCGGGTTCGCGACATTCTTCGTCGGGCTGGTCGGGTTCGCGCTTCAGCGCGGGATCGAGCCCGCACTCTCCATGGCCGGCCAGCAGGTCATGGAAGACGCGATGTCGTACAACCTCAGCGTCATCCCGTTGTTCATCCTGATGGGCGTGTTCATCTATCGCGCCGATATCTCGAAGGATCTCTACACGGCAGCCTATTCCGGCCTCGGGCGGTTCCGGGGCGGACTGGCGTTGTCCACCGTTGTCGCCTGCGCGGGTTTCTCGGCGGTGTCGGGTTCATCCGTCGCCACGGCGGCGACAATGACGCGCGTCGCCATGCCGCCGATGCGGAAATACAATTATCACGACAGCCTGTCGTCCGGGACGATCGCGGCGGGCGGTACGCTCGGCATCATGATTCCGCCTTCGGTGCCGCTGGTCATCTACGGCATCGTCGCCGAACAGGATATCGGCCAGCTGTTTATTGCGGGTGTCCTGCCGGGCATCTTGCTCGTGGCGCTGTTCATGGGCGCGGTCGCTGTAGTGGTTCGCCTCGACCCGAAGGCGGGGCCTGCGGGCGATCCGCTTCCCAAGGAAGAGGCGCGGCGCGCCCAGCGCGCGGTCTGGCCGGTGCTCGGGCTCTTCCTGCTGGTGCTGGGCGGAATCTATGGGAAGATCTTCACCCCGACCGAGGCGTCAGGCATCGGTGCTGTCGGCGCCGCGCTCATCGCGCTCGCACGTGGCCACCTGCGCACCTTCGGTGAGTGGCGGGCGTCGCTCGTGGAAGCGGCGCGGACGACCGCGACCTTGTTCATCGTCATCTTCGGCGCACTGGTTTTCGCCCAGTTCATAAACCTGTCGGGTCTGCCCTACGACCTTGTGGACATCGTCGACGACTTCGAGTTCACGGGTACCGAACTGGTCATCTTCGTCGCCTTCATCGCGATCCTGATGGGGATGATCTTCGAATCCATCGGTATCCTGCTGTTGCTCGTGCCGGTATTCCTGCCGTCGCTGTTCGCGGCGAACGTCGACATGATCTGGTTCGGCATCATCGTCGTGCTGGTGACGGAGCTGGGACTGATCACGCCGCCCATCGGCATGAACGTGTTCGTCGTGCGCTCCGTCCTGCCTGATATCAGCCTCGGGCACATATTTCGCGGTGTGACATCCTTCATCGTCGCGGATTTGATTGCGCTTGTGCTTGTGTTCATGATTCCGGCCATCGCGACCTTCCTGCCGATGCTGATGCAATGACCGGCGTTCCGCCCTTCGGAGAGTTTTTATGGGTAAGTTGAAAAACGTGTTGTGGATCATGGCGGACCAGCTCCGCTGGGATTACCTGTCCTGCTACGGCCATCCGCACATGGACACGCCGCACATGGACCGACTGGCGAAGATGGGCGTGCGGTTCAACCAGGCCTATGTCCAGTCGCCGATCTGCGGTCCGTCGCGGATGAGCTTCTACACGGGGCGCTACGTGCGTTCCCACGGCGCGACGTGGAACGGCTTCCCGCTGCGCGTCGGCGAGCCGACCCTGGGTGACCATCTGCGCGAGATCGACGCCGAATGCGTGCTGGTCGGCAAGACCCACATGATCCCGGACATGGAAGGCATGAAGCGGCTCGGCATCGAGCCGGAATCCATCATCGGCATCCACACCGCCGAATGCGGCTTTACCCCTTTCGAGCGCGACGACGGGATGCACCCGGAAGGCTATTACGACAAGAACCCGCCCTATGACGATTACCTGCGTGAGCAGGGGCTGGGCGGTGAAAACCCCTGGGAGGAGTGGGCGAACTCGGCCGAGGACGAGGACGGCTCGCTGCTGTCGGGCTGGCTGCTCAAGCACTCGGACAAGCCGGCGCGGGTGCCGGAGGAACACTCCGAGACGCCCTACCTGACCGGGCGCGGCATCGAGTTCATCGAGCAGGCGGGCGACAAGCCGTGGCTTTGCCACCTGTCCTACATCAAGCCCCACTGGCCCTATATCGTGCCGCCGCCCTACCACGACATGTACGGGCCCGAGCACATCATCCCGCCGGTCCGCTCCAACGCAGAGCGGATGACCGACCATCCGGTCTACAAGGCGTGGCAGAACCACCGGGTCTGCAAGGCATTCGCGCGCGACGAAGTCCGCGAGACGGTGATTCCTGCCTATATGGGCCTCATCAAGCAGCTCGACGACCAGCTTGGTCGCCTGTTCAAGTATCTCGAAGACACCGGCCGAATGGACGACACCATGATCGTGATGTCGTCGGACCATGGCGACTATCTCGGCGATCACTGGCTGGGTGAGAAGGACCTGTTCCACGACGCCTCGGCCCGCATCCCGCTGATTATCTACGATCCGCGCGAGGAAGCCGACGCCACACGCGGCACCGTCTGCGACGAGCTGGTCGAGGGTATTGATCTGGCGCCGACCTTCCTGGAACTGATGGGGGGCGAGGCCAAGCCGCACATCCTCGAGGGGCGCTCACTGGTGCCGCTGCTCGAAGGCAAGTCGGTTGAGTGGCGAAAATACGCCATCTCCGAATATGACTATTCGACCCGCCAGTCGCGGCTCGAGCTGGGGCTCAACGAGGCCGACGCGCGCCTCGTGATGATCTACGACGGCCGCTGGAAATACATCCACGCCGAGGGCTTCCGCCCGCTGCTGTTCGACCTGGAGAGCGATCCCGACGAACTGGTCGACCTGGGCGCCGATCCCGAGCACGACGAAACGCGCGCGCGCCTGCACGAGGCGCTCTTCGCCTGGGCGCGCCGGCACCACAGCCGGATCACACGCACCCCGGAACAGATCGACAGGATGGCTGCCGGAGGCGAGCCGCCGGGCATCCTCATCGGCTTCTGGGACGAGGAAGAAATCCGCGAGTCAGGCCGCAAGAGCATCCACCCGCCGGTAAACCTCGACACCTGATCCGTGTGGTTGGACGTCGGTTCCGTCGCCAGAAGCTCAGCGCAACAGCCAGGACTTGGCGATGTCAGTTGTGTCCGGCAGGAGACTGAAGAGCATGCCGTCTTGCGCGACGGTAATGGGCCCGGAGAAGATCTCACGAGCATCGCCGAGGAATGCCGGTTCCAGGATGGAAAACGGTAACGGCGGAATGATGTGGTAGAGGACGAGATGGTCCGCGTCCGCATCGCTGGCGATACGGGCGGCCTGTTCCGGGAATGTGTGATAGCTCTGGATGTCGGTCACGACATGGCTGACGACCGATTGCCCGGTTTTCGCCGAGGCGCGCTTGATGGCGGAAAGCATTCTCGGCTGCATCGCCTCATGGACCAGAAGATCGACGCCCTCGGCATGATGTCGCATCGTGTCGGTCGGGATCGTGTCTCCGCTGATGACTGCCGACCTGCCGCGGTAATCGAACCGGAACGCCAGCGCAGGTTCCACCGGGTGATGATCGACCAGGAATGCCGTGACGGTCAGCCCTGAGTTCTCGAAGACGACCGTGCTGCCATCCTCTTCGAATCCCTGGATGGTTTCTGCTCGCCCCCCGGCGCCCTTTCTCGGGGCGACGGCATCACCATGATGAGCATGCCTGAACCCCGCATCCAGGCTGAACGCCTGGTTGAACCCGTCCACAACCGTTTGAACGCCCTGCGGTCCCATGATGCGGAGCGGTTCGCTTCTTGCGGCGGTGGTCCACGCTTTGAGTAGCAGTTCCCCGAGCCCGGCGATGTGATCGGAATGCATGTGGGTCAGCAGCACCGCATCCGTTTCTCCAAGTGGTACTTTCATGAGCTCCAGGTTGAGGGTGCTACCCGGACCGGAATCGATAATGAACTGGTGGTCACCGGCGATGACGACGGTGCTGACGCCCGTTCTCTCAGGATCGGGCATCGGTGACCCGGTCCCTGCAAGTATGATGTGAAGTCCGTCCGAAAGATCGTCGATATCGCTGCGCGCCATCCGGTTTTCGACAAAGGTGTTGAACAGGGCAGTGCCGATGGCTGGCCGCATGTTCAGCGCGCCGGCAACCATGACGACAACAATCGCGACCGGAACAAGGAATTGCCAACTGAAGAGGATGCCTGTTTCCGGTGGGATCGTGCGGTCCTCTGAGGACCGGGAATACGAGAAGACTGCGAGCAGGAGAACCAGCAGGAAAAGCAGTTCCGCAGTGAGAATTCCGGTCGGCCAGGCCGAAAATTCGTCGACAAGGACGCTGATCACGCGGCCGACGATGATGAGAAGCAGGAAAATGCTCGGAATCAGCAACAGACAGCGGAACCGCGAAAGCACCCCGACCAGGCAGAACCCGCCCATCCCGAGGAACAGGGCGCCGAAGCCGGATCGCAATGAGCTGGTGCCGGCGGGGCGCGCAGACACGGCAAGCAGGGCGGATGCGAGCAACTCGGGAAAGATCAGAATCCCGATGCCGATCAGAAGAAAAATGAACCCGACCAACCCTGCGAGCATCCGGGTTACTGCGGTCGTCATACGGATTCCAATCAGCGACTTCATCTGGCTAGAACGTCTTTCGGCTTGCGGGGGTGATCTTCGTTTCAGCGATTCCGACGTCGGCAAGGCTGTCGGTTGGTACGAAACGACTGGACGCGACCGCGTATGCCTCTGCCCGCTAGTACGGCACTTTGTCTTCGGACACGGCCCAGGCGTTGAAGGCGCGGATCGATTCCTCGTGGAGCATCTGCTCTGTCGGGATCGAGCGCTTTGCGATGGGCAACGGAATCTCGTCGTAGAGGAACGCGTCGTCGAAATTGATTTCGGCGGCGTCGGCCTTGGTGTTGCCGTAGAAGATGCGGTCGAGGCGCGCCCAGTAGATCGCGCTCAGGCACATGGGGCAGGGCTCGCAGCTCGTGTAGACCTCGCAGCCCTGCAGGTTGAAGGTGCCGAGCTTTTCGCAGGCATCGCGGATCGCGACGACCTCGGCATGGGCCGTCGGGTCGTTGCTGCTGGTGACGAGGTTCGTGCCGCGCCCGACGATCTCGCCGTCGCGCACGATCACCGCGCCGAACGGGCCGCCTGTGCCGTCTGCTACGTTCTTTTCGGCCAGCGTGATGGCCGCGCGCATGAAGTCTTTCCGGTCCATGATGTCCTTCCCCGGTTGCCGCGGAATCCTAGCATGGCGCGTGGCTCGCGAAACGGCATGTTTCAGCCTCTCGCCAACGCGGCCCCGACCGTTATAGGCTAAGTCGTTTGCACAAAGCGCGGCGGGACGAAACGTGGCGATCAGCTTCACGCTCAACGGGGAAGAACGGCAGGAATCGGCGGTATCGCCGACGAAAACCGTTCTCGAATACCTGCGCGAGAACGCGGCGCTGACAGGCACCAAGGAGGGCTGCGCGGAAGGCGACTGCGGCGCGTGCACCGTCGTGATTGTGCGCCCCGGCACGCGGGAACGCGTCGCTGTGAACTCCTGCCTGCTGACCCTTGGCCAGATCGACGGGGCGGAGGTCGTGACCGTCGAAGGGCTGGCTGATCGCGACGGGGAACTGGAGGCGGTCCAGCAGGCGATCGTCGAGACCGACGGCACCCAGTGCGGCTTCTGTACGCCCGGCTTCGTGATGGCATTGCACGCCCTGCGGCACACCGGCGAGACGGTGACCGAGGAAGTCGTCCACGACGCGCTCGCCGGAAACCTTTGCCGCTGCACCGGGTATCGCTCGATTGTCGACGCCGCGAGGGCAGCGTGCGCGAAAACGGCGAACGCCGATCCGAAACTGCCCGCTGCCGGGCCTCAGCCGTCACAGGAGCTCGACGGGCAATTGTTCCTGTCGCCCCGCTCGCTCGATGAACTTGTCACGGCCCGCGCAGCCCACCCCGATGCGCCGCTATTGTCGGGTGGCACGGACCTCGGCCTGTCCTTCAGCAAGGAGCGCAAGCGGTTCCCGGTCACGATCTTCACCCAGAACATCGCCGAGCTGCGCCGGATCGAAGACACCGAAGACACGCTGACCCTTGGTGCGGCGGCGACCTACACCGAGGCGCTGCCCCATATCGAGGCGGCGTGGCCTTCTTTCGCCACGCTGGTGCGGCGCATTGGCTCGCGCCAGATCCGCAATGTCGGCACCATCGGCGGTAATATCGGCAACGCATCGCCCATCGGCGACACACCACCCTGCCTGATCGCGCTGGATGCGACGCTTGCGCTGCACGGGCTCGGCGGTGGACGCGAAATCGCGCTGGAGGACTATTTCCTCGACTACCGTAAGACCGATCTCGGCGCGGACGAGGTTATTGAATCCATCCGCGTGCCGAAGCTGTCGGACGGGCAGGTGTTCCGGGTCTACAAGATTTCCAAGCGCTACGATCAGGACATCTCCGCCGTCGTCGGCGCATTCCGGCTGACCATCGAAGACGACGTTGTGACGGATGCGAGGATCGCCTTCGGTGGCATGGCGGCGACGCCGAAGCGTGCGCCGACCTGTGAGGCGGAACTGATCGGCAAGGCATGGACCGAGGAAACGGCTGTTGCCGCAGGCGCGAAGGCGGCGGAAGATTTCGCACCCATCGACGACCATCGCGCCACGGCGGCCTATCGCCTGCGGGTGGCGTCCAACCTGTTCCTGCGCCTGTATCGCGACCTGTCGGGTGTGGGCGACATCGAAGTGGTGAACCTGTGAGCGTGGCCGAAGACATTGTCGGGGCGGTCCACACGAAGGTCCGTCACGACAGCGCGCGCGGCCATGTGACGGGCAGTGCGCGTTACATCGACGATATGCCGATCCTTCCCGGCACGCTCGAGATTTTCCTCGTGACGTCGCCCCATCCGCATGCGCGGATCGTCTCGGTCGATGTCGCGGCGGCGCGGGCGTCGGACGGTGTCCATGCGGTCCTGACTGCTGGCGATATCCCCGGCCACAACGATATCGGACCCGTGTTCGAGAACGAACCCGTGCTGGCCGACGGCATCGCGGACTATGCGGGCGCGCCGGTTGTCGCCGTCGCGGCGGAGACATTCGACCAGGCGCGCGATGCGGCCGGGTTGGTCGAGATCGAGTACGAGGAACTCGAACCGGTACTGTCCATCGAGGACGCGCTGGAGAAGGAGCAGTACACCTATCCGCCCCAGATCATGTCCATCGGCGACCCCGAGGGTGCGATCGCGGGTGCCGCCTACCGCATAGAAGGGGAGGTGCGCTGCGGCGGGCAGGACCATTTCTATCTGGAGAGCAACGTCGCGCTCGCGGTACCGCGGGACGATGGTGACCTGGACGTCTACAGCTCGACCCAGCATCCGAGCGAGGTCCAGCACGGCGTCGCCCACACGCTGGGCGTGCCGACCAATGCGGTGACTGTCGAGGTTCGGCGCATGGGCGGCGGGTTCGGCGGTAAGGAAAGCCAGCCGACGATCATCGGCGCCATCGCGGCGCTCGCGGCAAAGGTGACCGCCCGCCCGGCGAAGCTGCGCCTGCGCCGCGACGACGACATGATCGTGACCGGCAAGCGCCACGACTTCCTGTTCCGCTATACCGCCGGCTTCGACAACGCGGGACGCATCGAGGGGCTGGATATCCTGATGGGGATGCGCTCGGGCAACGTCGCGGACCTGAGCCCCGGCGTGCTCGCCCGCGCCTTGTGTCATGCCGACAACTGCTACTACGTGCCGAACGCGATCTTCCGGGGCTATCCCTGCAAGACCAACACGGTGTCCAACACCGCCTTTCGCGGGTTCGGCGGCCCCCAGGGCATGCTGGTGAGCGAGGCGATCATCGAGCATATCGCCCGGGAGACCGGCCGCACGCTCGATGAGGTCCGGGCCGTGAACTACTACGGCACCGACGAGCGCAACGTGACGCCCTACCAGCAGACGGTGAAGGACAACATCATCGTGCCGCTGGTCGATGAACTGCGGCAGCGGTCGGATTTCGCCGCGCGTTCGGCGGCCGTCGACGAATTCAACGCGGCGAACGAAACCCTGAAGAAGGGTATTGCCCTGATGCCGGTGAAATTCGGCATCTCGTTCAACACGCCGAAGCTCAATCAGGCCGGCGCGCTGGTGCATGTCTATACCGACGGCAGCGTGCACCTGAACCACGGCGGCACCGAGATGGGGCAGGGCCTGTTCACCAAGGTCGCACAGGTGGTCGCCTCGACGTTCCAGATCGACCTCGACAACATCAAGATTTCTGCGACGCGCACCGACAAGGTGCCGAATACTTCGGCAACGGCGGCCTCGTCGGGCTCCGACCTGAACGGCATGGCGGCGCTGAACGCGGCGGAGACGATCAAGGGTCGGATGACCGACGTGGCGGCGGCGCATTTCGGGGTCGACCGGGACGCCATCGAGTACCGGGCGAACCGGGTCTATGCGGGCAACGAGAGCGTGTCGTTCTCCGAGCTTGCGCAGATGACCTACGACGCGCGCGAATCCCTGTCGGCGGCGGGCTACTACTCGACACCGGGCCTGCACTGGGACGCGGCGAAACTGGTCGGCAACCCCTTCTACTACTTCACCTATGGGGCGGCGATTGCCGAAGTGGTGATTGACACGCTGACCGGCGAGAGCCGGGTGCTGCGCGCAGACCTGCTGCAGGACTGTGGCGACTCCCTCAATCCCGCCATCGACCTCGGCCAGATCGAGGGGGCCTTCGTACAAGGGCAGGGCTGGCTGACGTCCGAGGAACTTGTCTGGAACGACCGTGGCCAGCTCATGACCCACGGCCCCTCGACCTACAAAATCCCCGGCAGCCGTGACGTGCCGCCGGAATTCAGCGTGCACATCCTGGAAGACGCGCCCAACCCGATGCCGACCGTGTTCCGCTCCAAGGCCGTGGGCGAGCCGCCGCTGATGCTGGCGATCTCCGTCTGGCTTGCGATCCGCGATGCGGTCTCGCGGGTCGGCGGCCATCGCCACCTGGTGAAACTCGACGCGCCGGCGACGCCGGAAGCGATTTTGATGGCCGTGGACGACATTCGGGCGCGCGATGCGGATTGAGGGCCGTCGACTGAGGTGGGTTGCCACATGTGCTGTCATCGGGATTCTGCTTTCGGCGACTACCGTCAATGCGGCGGATGACGGCCTTGCACGGCAGCCTGAGCGGGGCAGTTTCACCGCCGAACCTTATGCCGGGCTGGCGGTCGGGGTGGGCGGTGTGTTCGTCAAACCGTTCAACGAGGTCCTGCTCCAGGCGGGAACGGTGGGAGGAATTGTTTTCTCGACCGCAATGTCGTTCGAGGTGGCTGAGCGGGACTTCCAGGATGTCTACAGGCCCGGGCGCGAAGTCGGGATCCAGTTCAACTACGGCCTGTCCGACAAGGCCGAGGTGTTCGGCGGCGTCTCCTACATGCGCGCCGAGGCGCGCACGTTCGACGCGTTGCTCTTCACCTTCGGGGGAACCGTGGGCGGCATCCCGATTGCGGCGGGGTCGCGCTTCTTCGGCGAGTTCGAGGACTATCAGGAGGTTGCCGGCCATGCCGGCTACCGGCGCTTTTTCGACACCGGCGGGCGTTTGACGCCTTTTGTGGGCGGGCGCCTTTCGGTGCGCAAGGTGAGCGCGATCGACCTGCACTTGCGCCACGACCAGAGTCCCACGACCATCGAGAATATCCGTTTCTACAAGCCGTCCGTCGCGTTCGGTGTCGGCGCCGAGATCGGGTTCCGGTACGACGTCTACGACAACGTGGCGCTGGGTGTGACCACCGGCATCAACTACCGGACGGAACTCGCCGAAGAGAAGAGCGATATCGTCGGCTTCCGCGAGTTCCAGAACGCGAACGAGCGCGGCGATATCGTCGATATCCCGGTTTCTGTCCGGATGGTCGTTCGTTTCTGACTTTAACCTTCGCAGGTGCAGCAAAGTTTCTCGCCATGGCGCGCCGTTTCGTGGTAACGCCTGTGCGAACACGCATGGCCGCCCCGGGGCGGCGCTTTTTTGACCGGTATATGACTGACAGCACAGAGAAAATCCGCAACATCGCCATCGTGGCGCACGTCGATCACGGCAAGACGACGCTGGTCGACCAGTTGCTCCGCCAGTCCGGCACGCTTTCTTCGCGCGGCGCGGATGCCTCGCGTGAGCGGGTCATGGATTCCAACGACCTGGAGCGCGAGCGCGGTATCACGATCCTGTCGAAGAACACCGCGCTTGAGTGGCAGGGCTGGCGGATCAATATCGTGGATACGCCCGGCCATGCCGACTTTGGCGGCGAAGTCGAGCGAGTGCTGTCGATGGTGGATTCGGTCCTGCTGCTGGTCGACGCGGTCGAGGGGCCGATGCCCCAGACCTCGTTCGTGACCCGCAAGGCGCTGGAAGCAGGGCTGAAGCCCGTCGTCGTCGTCAACAAGGTTGACCGGGTCGGCGCGCGGCCGGACTGGGTCGTCGACCAGACGTTCGACCTGTTCGACCGGCTGGAGGCGAACGAGGAACAACTCGATTTCACCACGGTGTTCGCATCGGCGATCGAGGGTTGGGCGTCTGAATCATCGGACAGCCGCTCGGAGAATATGGATATCCTGTTCCAGACAATCGTGGACCAGGTCTCGCCGCCGGACGTGGACCGCGACGGCGCGTTTCAGATGCAGGTCTCGGCGCTGGACTACTCCTCCTATGTCGGCGTGATCGGCATCGGCCGGATCACGCGCGGGCGTGTGCGCCGCAATGACACGGTGGCGGTCGCGGGCGCCGACGGTTCGCGCCGTCAGGGCAAGATCGCCCAAATCCTTGGGTTCGAAGGATTGGAACGCGTGGAACGCGACGAGGCCGCGGCGGGCGACATCATCGCCTTTGCGGGTCTTGAGCAGGTCCATATATCCGACACGCTGTGCGACCCGGAAAACGTGGAACCGCTGCCGCCGCTCTCCGTGGACCAGCCGACGATTTCCATGACCTTCCAGGTTAATGATTCACCTTTCGCGGGGCGCGAGGGCAAGTACGTCACCAGCCGTAACCTGCGTGATCGCCTGCAGGAAGAGCTGCTGCACAATGTGGCGCTGCGCGTCGAAGAGACGGATTCGGCGGACCGATTCAAGGTGTCGGGCCGCGGCGAACTGCACCTGTCGATCCTGATCGAGAATATGCGGCGCGAGGGATACGAGCTCGCGATCTCCCGCCCGGAGGTCATCACGCGGGAGGTCGACGGCAAGGTGCACGAACCGTGGGAGACCCTGACCGTCGACGTCGAGGAAGCGCACCAGGGTTCGGTGATGGAGCTGCTCGGCACGCGCAAGGCCGAACTGAAGGGCATGCAGCCGGACGGACAGGGGCGTGTCCGGCTCGACTACCTGGTGCCGACGCGCGGGCTGATCGGGATCCGGTCGGTCTTCCTGACCCAGACATCCGGCAGCGGGCTCATGTATCACGCGTTCGATCACTACGGCCCGAGGGTCGCCGGCGAACTGGCGCAGCGCCAGCGCGGCGTGCTCGTCTCCGTGGAGACCGGGCCGGCGAAAGCCTACGCCCTGTTCAACCTTCAGGAGCGCGGGGAGCTGATGGTCGAACACGGGACCGAGGTATACGAAGGCATGGTGATCGGCATTCACAGCCGCTCGAACGACCTTACGGTTAACCCGCTAAAGGCAAAGCAGCTCACCAACTTCCGGGCGTCGGGTTCGGACGAAAACCTGCTGCTGACACCGCCGGTTCGGGTGACGCTGGAATATGCGCTGGAGTTCATCGACGACGATGAACTGGTCGAGGTGACACCGCAATCGATCCGCATCCGCAAGCGGTGGCTCAAGGAACATGAGCGCAAGAAGGCCAGCCGCGCGGCCTGAGTTCGTATTCTCGCGACGATTCGGTGTGATGCGCCGGTTTCGCCACATTTCCGTGTATGCTCAGGCTGTCGTCCTTCGCTGTCGACACCGAAGAACTGTTTGCCTTCAAATAGTTGTTTGGCGCGGGCGGGAGCGTTCGATCCCGCACTTCGGATAACCGGGCAGGCAGTTAGATTTTTGGTAAAATATTGCCTATATTCAATGGATTAGAATCATCGGGCTGGAAGCATTGATCGGCCGGTGACCGGCGGCCCGGGATTTCATCTGTTTCGTGGGCGTTCAGACAAGGGTTCCAGGGTCGAATGGCGTCGGAAACGACCACCAGTTTTACCGGAAACATCTACCTCGACGGGATTCTGTGGGGAAGTGGCGGCGGTTCGTCGACAACCCACGCATCGAAGTGGAATTCCACCAGCCTCACCTATTCGTATTCAGGTTCCTGGAATTCCTACGAACGCGCGGCGATCGAGAACGCGCTGGAACTGATCCAGTCGGCGTCGGGGCTCACTTTTTCGCTCGGGTCGGGTGCGACGGACCTAACCTTCAACCGCTACACATCGAATGACGGATATCTCGGTTTCGGATTTCCGCCGGACCCGGCTTACGGAACGGGCAATACGGGCAATGTCTGGCTGAACACCAACTACACTCAATACTGGAATCAGGCCAACCTGGAAGTTGGCGGCGTCATGTACCAGACGGTCGTGCACGAGGCGCTGCACGCGCTCGGCCTTGGCCATCCACACGACAATGCATATCTCTATCCAGGCGTATCTTCGAGTTCGGATACCGGCGATCACGGTCTGAATTCGAGCATCTATACGATCATGACCTACAACGATGTGGGTCAATCGCTCGCCGACGGCACGCCTATCAGTCCGAATAGTCTCGCCTCCTACGGCTTCCAGACCCTCGGTGCTTTCGATATCGCAGCGTTGCAGCACCTGTATGGCACGTCGAGCCACAACACCGGTAACGACACCTACACGATGCCGACGTCGAACGGGACCGGCACCTACTACGAGACGATCTGGGACACCGGCGGCACGGACACGATCGAATACAGCGGGTCGGCCTCGGTCAATATCGACCTTCGCGCGGCCACGCTGGACGGTGCCGACGGGGCCCTTGCCGGAGGTGCCGTATCGAAGGCGACCGGCGTGTACGGCGGGTTTACGATTGCCAACGGCGTTGTGATCGAGAACGCGACCGGTGGAGCCGGCGATGACACGATCAGGGGGAACTCCGCGGACAACCTGCTGAACGGCGGTGCGGGGAACGACATGTTCCACGGTAGCGACGGCGTGGACGTGTTCGTCGGCGGAGAGGGTTTCGATACCGTCACTTACGCCGATGGAGCGGCCGGTGTCGTGGTCGGGCGCGCCGGAACAGGCGATAGCTTCGTTGGAGTGGAATCCATCGTCGGTTCGTCCCATGACGATACCTTTTTCGCGAACACCGGGGGCTATCGCATCGAAGGGGGTGATGGTTTCGACACCCTCAGTTTCGCCGACCTGGACACGTCGATATCCGTGAACCTCACGTCGGGGGGAACATCCGACGGTTCGAACTTCGGTTCCGCGGCGGGCATCGAACGCGTTGTCGGGTCAAATCACGACGACTTTCTCAGGGGAAGCAACGCCGAAGATACGCTGGAAGGAGACGTCGGGGACGATCAACTCGAAGGCGAGGGCGGCGGCGACAGGATTTTCGGCGGTGCGGGCGACGATCGGCTGAGCGGCGGCATCGGCGCGGATTTCCTGAACGGCGGCGCGGGTACGGACACCGTCGACTACTCCTATCTGCAGGAATCTGTCGTGGTCGATCTCGAGGCCGGCGTGGGAGCCGAACGGCTTGCCTATACGCCGGGCAATGAATTCGCGATCGGTACGTGGACCGGCGGTGTTCAACGCGGGCCGCTCGATGCGACCCGTCTCGCCGATGGCTAGGTACTTGTCTCCTGGCAGGGGGACTTTGGGCTCGACGGCTATGGTTTCGGGATCGATGCGCGCTTTGTCGCCGCCGACGGAACCATGCCCCGCAACGCCTTCGCACTCAGTGGAGGAAGTACGGGGCAGGAACATCAGGGACAAGTGTTCGGCCTTTCGGATGGCGGTTTCCTCGGCTTCTGGAGTTCGGGGGCCGTTGACGGGAACAGCAACGGTATCGCCGCGAGAAAGTACAATTCGCAAGGCCAGCCCGTTTCCCAGGAGGTCCTGGTCAATACGCATACCGGCGGGTCGCAGCACGGTCTGCGTGTCACCGAACTGGCGAATGGAAACATTCTGACTGTCTGGGAGTCGGATCTTCAGGACGGTTCGGGATTCGGCGTATTCGGACAGATTTTCGATACGGACCTCAACAAGGTCGGTTCCGAGTTCGCGGTCAACCAGACGACGTTCGGCCGCCAGTGGCATATCGAGACCGCATCGCTGTCCGACGGCGGAGCGGTGGTGGTTTGGGAGACGCAGAACCGGGATGCAGACGGCAGCGATGGAATTCGTGCGCGCACGTTCGACCAGGATGGCAATCCGACAAGCGGCGATTTCACGATCAATGCAACGGTTGCCGGCGATCAGGAATTTCCGGTCGTCGCCGGGCTGAAGGATGGCGGGTTTGTCGTCGCCTACGAAGAAGGCGGCGCGATCATCGCAAGGTTGTTCGGTCCGTCGAGCGGCCAGTTCGAAATCGCGCCCGCGACCTCGACCCACACGATCATTGGCATGACGGCGCTCGACGGCGGCGGGTTTGCGCTTGCATGGGCGAATACCTCGACGGGTGTCGTGTCCGTGCAGGCCTTCGATGCGTTGGGCTCGGCGCTTGGTGCAGCGGTCCAGGTTGGTACCAGCGGCGGGCACTCGCCCAACTATCTCGGCTCTCTCCTCGAGCTTCCCGACGGCAACCTGTTTGTCACCTGGCTTTCCGGTGACAGTGGCGGCAGCGTTTACGGGCGCATTGTGGGTGCGGACGCGGTCGGGTCTTCGGTCCGCTCCGCATTCGTGATCGATACGCTTTCCGAAATCGAGAATGTTCGCGGCGGCCTGGGCGACGACATTCTCGTCGGCGACGGCGGCGCGAATCTCTTGGATGGCGGCGCTGGTGACGACACGCTGACGGGGGGCGCCGGGAACGACATCTTTATCGTACAGAATGCCGGAGACTCCGTAGTGGAGGAAGCCGGCGGCGGTTACGACATCGTTCGTTCATCTCTTGCCACATACACACTTGCCGATCACGTCGAGCAAGGCGAAATCGCCGGGAATACGCTGGGCGCCGGCCTGGTCGGTAACGGTGGGGACAACAGGCTCGTCGGGGGTGACGGCGCGGACAACCTGAGCGGCGAAGGCGGTAACGATGAACTGGTCGGCGGGACCGGCAACGATACCCTGGCGGGTGGCGCGGGCAATGACATCCTGGACGGCGGCGCGGGCAACGACACACTGACGGGGGGCGCCGGGAACGATATTTTTATCGTCGATAGCCTGGACGATATCGTCGTCGAGGCGGCCGACGGCGGCTTCGACATCGTCCGCACGTCGCTTGTGGACTTCACCCTGGCGGACAATGTCGAGCAAATCGAGATTATCGGCGGCGCCGGCATTGGAAGAACGCTCAGTGGCAACACCGGCAACAACAAGCTGATGGGCGGAGTCGGCGCCGACACGATGAACGGCGGTGACGGTGACGATGAAATCGAAGGCGGAGACGGCTATGACTGGATACTCGCCGGTTCCGGCAACGATATCGTTCGAGGCGGAAACCACACCGACAACATGTGGGGCGGTGAAGGCGACGACGATCTCTACGGCGACGACGGCGACGACGGGCTTTCGGGCAACGCGGGTAACGACAATCTGTGGGGTGGCGATGGCGGAGATTTCCTGTTCGGCCAAGAAGGCAACGACTTCCTGAGCGGCGGTGCGGGGCGCGACCACCTGCACGGCTGGACCGGCCGCGACGTTATTCTCGGCGGTGACGGGATCGATGTCCTGCACGGGGATCAGAACGACGACCACCTTGAAGGCGGTGCCGGAACCGACTTCATGTACGGCGGCACGGAAGCGGACAGCTTGTTCGGCCAGGGTGGCGCGGACCAGATGTTCGGCGGAAGCGGCAACGACTCGCTTTACGGCTGGACGGGCGAAGACACGCTGTTCGGCGAGGACGGGGACGACGTTCTCTATGGCGATCAGAACAACGACGGCTTGTCGGGCGGCGCCGGTGACGATCGCTTGTACGGAGGTACCGAGGACGATCAGTTGTTCGGACAATCGGGTAACGACCATCTCGACGGTGGAACGGGACATGACAGGCTCTACGGCTGGACGGGCAACGACACCCTGATCGGCGACGATGGGAACGATCTGCTGTTCGGAGACCAGAACGACGACAGCCTGTCGGGTGGCCGGGGTGCAGACGAGTTGTTCGGGGGCTCGGAGCACGACACACTGGAAGGTGGGACGGGAGATGACGTGCTGGACGGTGGCACCGGGCAGGACATCCTGACAGGTGATGCGGGGGACGACCTGTTCGTGTTCTCGGACGGGCAGGGCCGTGACCGCATTGAGGACTTCCAGGCGGGCGCGGGGAGCGATGATCAGCTCGACCTGCGCAACGTGACGTCGATCAACGACATGGCTGAACTGCTGGCGGCGTCGACCCAGGACGGGAGTGACACGGTGATCAACCTGGGCGGCGGCAATGAGGTCACGCTCGTCGGCGTCAACCGCACCGATCTCCACGTAGACGACTTTGTCTTCTAAACTCTGATAACCGAGCGTATCCGGAAAGATTGAAAAGTGTGTTGCTGGTTAGTCTTGAAGCCGTAAGTTGCTTCCTTTTATACTTCCATTTTTTACCTGAGAAAGCGGGTTTTTAAGCGCTCTTCCCGAGGGGGTAACGATACCTGTTTTTCCAGATAAGGATGCGTTCGAGCAGATGGCGGCCTTGTCGGTCGCCGCCTATGGGAAAGACAATCGGTCAGCCCAAGGCTCTATAAACTATCAAAACACTTCGCACGATAACGTCCTTAGTGGTTGGAGTGCGATAACGTTCGACATTCCTCAATCCGGAACATACTGGGATGATCGGAATTTCTACAATGTATCCAACGCCGAACTCATGGTGGCGGTCAATGGCAATACACTCGCCGTTGCGTTTCGGGGTTCGCAGGCAGAAGATTTTGATGAAAACACGGAAACATGGGGTGAGCCTTTAAGAGACGACTGGTATTCTGCGCGTTTTGGGTTAACAGCCTACGTCGAGAATTTTGAGCCCTTCCTGCAGGGATTGAACGCATATCTGCAAGAAAATCAGAACATCGACACCTTATGGCTGACCGGGCACAGCCTCGGGGGAGCCACAGCCGAAACTTACGCTGCGTCATTTGCAAATGACGCAGCTTTTTTCAATATCAGATCGCCTCTCACGGTAACTTTCGGTTCACCTGGCACGAACCTCATTACCAATAGTTCGATTACAAATCTGTATCACATCGACCATACGGGCGATCCTGTTTCAAATAATATCTTGATAAATCATAGTTTTGAAGGGATGCAAATTGAAATCGATCTACCAAATACGAATGGCGGACTTGTAAATGTATGGCCGCCAGATGTTGTCGCCGAGCACTTAAGCCAACTATATTCTGACAATATATCGGAGATAGTTGGTTCAGTTCTTTATGAAAACACCAGCTCTTCAACGGTTTTGAGAGTTGCGGAGCAAGCCTCTGACGATACCGTTGCAGGTCTCAACACCCAGGAAGACGAACTAATACTTGGTCTTTCAGGAGACGACACTTTCTGGGAGGGTCGCCGAGGCGTCGGGTCTGTTGATTACATTGATGGCGGGGACGGCACTGACGTATTGGATTTTTCAACGAGATGGAATTCTCTGCCGCAAGACGAGGCCCTGTTTTTCCATTTCGGCGCGACGCAGAGCGAATCGCTCGCCGGAATTCTGTCCGGTAGTACCTCCACGATTTTCACATCTATCGAGAAGGTCGTCGGATCTACTTATAGCGATGTCTACTACGTTGATCTTGACATATATGACCCGGATCGTCTGCCGAACCTGGTCATCAGCG
The DNA here is from genome assembly GCA_965222215.1 of Alphaproteobacteria bacterium. Lineage (GTDB taxonomy): Bacteria > Pseudomonadota > Alphaproteobacteria > UBA6615 > UBA6615 > JABJAG01. Next base: position 1,576,297 of record OZ244931.1, read on the forward strand.
ATCCGGCAGGGACGGACGACTGGTTTGGGTTCGTCGGCGCGGAATTCTTCAACAACGATTACATGTTCGAGCAGTCAGGGACCGACCTGACAGTAACCCTGTTTGAATCCGACGGTTCTACGGTTGCCGGGCGCCTGACAGTCGAAAACCATTTTGGAACCGGCTCGATCGAAAACGCCGTTATCTGGGACGACGCATTCAACGAGCTCGCCGTATTCGGTTTTGCCGAACTTGTCGACAACAGTTCGACAGGGAACGTAATTCGTGCGGGGTCGATCGCGGATGAATGTCTCGCAAACGGAAGTGGTACGGATGTGAATTTCGGGGGTGGCGGCAACGACAAGCTCGAAGGTGGACATGGAGGCGGCGATGACCGCCTCGATGGAGGAGACGGAAATGACACCGTAACCTTCACAAGTACGTCGCTTGGTGTGACCGTGAACCTGTCTACGGGAACCGCGACGGGGGCTGAAACAGGGACAGACGTACTTCGTAGAATCGAGAACGTCGTCGGCGGATCTGGTGATGACACGATCACGGGGGATGCGAACGCGAATGTTCTGGACGGCGGCTCGGGCAATGATACGCTGACGGGCGGTGGTGGGAACGATGTTTTTATCGTGGACAGCCTGGGTGACACGGTTGTCGAGGCGGCGGATGGCGGTTTCGATATCATCCGCACGTCGCTGACGAACCTGACGCTGGCGGACAATGTGGAGCGGATCGAGATCCTCGGTACGTGGGGTGGTTCGCGTACGCTGAACGGCAATGCGGGCAACAACTGGATTGTGGGCGGCACCGGCTCGGACACGATGGACGGGGGCGACGGGGACGACGAGCTGGAGGGCGGCGACGGCCACGACTGGATTTTGGCGGGCGTGGGCAACGACATCGTTCGTGGCGGCAACCACACGGACAACATGTGGGGCGGCGCGGGCGATGACGACCTGTACGGCGACGACGGGTTGTCAGGCAACGCGGGCAACGACCGGTTGTGGGGCGGCAACGGCAGCGACCTGCTGTTCGGTCAGGAGGGCGCGGACTTCCTGGACGGCGGGTCGGGCGTGGACCATCTGCACGGCTGGACGGGCAACGACGTGCTGCTGGGCGGCGCGGGCCGTGACGTGATGCACGGGGACCAGAACAACGATCACCTGGAAGGCGGTTCGGGCGACGCCTTCATGTACGGGGGCACGGAGCATGACCACCTGTTCGGCCAGGACGGCGCGGACCAGATGTTCGGGGGCAGCGGGAACGACACGCTGCACGGCTGGACGGGGAACGACACGCTGTTCGGGGAGCACGGGGACGACGTGCTGTACGGGGACCAGAACAACGACGGCCTGTCGGGCGGCGCGGGGAACGACCGGTTGTACGGCGGCTCGGAAGACGACCAACTGTTCGGACAATCCGGCAACGACCGTCTGGACGGCGGGACGGGCCACGACAACCTGTATGGCTGGACGGGCGAAGACACGCTGCTGGGGGGCGACGGTCACGACACGCTGCGCGGTGACCAGAACAACGATCTTCTGTTCGGGGGCAACGGCAACGACACGCTCTACGGCGGGTCGGAGCACGACCAGCTTTATGGTGAGGCCGGCGACGACGTGATGCACGGCGAGGGCGGGTTCGACGGCCTGTCGGGCGGCGCGGGGAACGACCAGCTGTTCGGCGGTTCGGGCGGCGATCAGCTGTTCGGGCAGACGGGGGACGATGCGCTGGACGGCGGCGCGGGTCACGACAGGCTGCATGGCTGGACGGGGAACGACACGCTGATCGGCGATGACGGGAACGACACGCTCTACGGGGATCAGAACGACGACCGTCTCGAGGGCGGGTCGGGGAACGACCGTCTGTACGGGGGCTCGGAGCATGACACGCTGCTCGGCCAGGATGGCAACGACACGCTGGACGGCGGAACGGGCAACGACATCCTGACGGGCGGCGACGGGGATGACCTGTTCGTGTTTGCGAACGGGGCTGGCCGGGACCGGGTCGAGGACTTCACGGCGGGTGCGGGGACGGACGACCGGCTGGATCTCCGCAACGTGACGTCGATCAATGACATGGCGGATCTGCTGGCGGCGTCGACGCAGGACGGCGCGGACACGGTGATCGACCTGGGCGGGCCGAACGAGCTCACCCTCATCGGTGTCGACCGCTCCACCCTCCACCAGGACGACTTCCTGTTCTAGCGGGCCGTTGCGCGTATTATCGTGTGTGGCCGCGCGCCGAAAACCCAAGATGCTTCAAGAGATTGCTTGCAACGGCGCGTTCCAGCGCCCATGTTGTCGTCAATGAATACCGCTCTCTGGTTCGAGCGAGCCGTCCACCGTGGTCGAACGCGGCGGCGAGACCTTTCCCGAAACAGCCGTGCCGGTTTCAGCGCGCAGGACATGGTGTCCGCGTGATACGACCATGAATGAAAGAGTCTCAATGCCTACAGGTACCGTAAAATTCTTCAACACCACCCGCGGCTTCGGCTTCATCGCTCCTGACGAAGGCGGCAAGGACGTGTTCGTCCACGTCACCGCTGTCGAGCAGGCCGGCATGGGTTCCCTGACCGAAGGTCAGAAAGTCAATTTCCAGGTCGAAGACGACCGTCGCGGCCCGAAGGCTGTCGATCTGTCGGCCGCCTGAATACCCCATCATTTTTGTTTCGAACGGCCGGGTGCTTGCGCCCGGCCGTTTTTTCTTGGGCATGCGGCGCGCCATTGAACGCCTCGGGTCCCGCCGATATCGTGAAGGCAATTCGATGGAGGCCATGATGAGCGATACCATAGAAGCGCCGATCGGCTATCTCGTGGACACCGGCGATCTGCCGGTGTTCTACCAGTCCGATGTTGCCGGCGAGCGCACGAACTTCGAGGGTGAGCGCGCGTTCCACCCGATGAAAATTCGCAATGCGCGCTCCCTGCCGAACGAGTTCACGCTCGACCGGGAAGGTTTCGCGTTTGTCTCGCACCGTTCGGCGGTGCTGGATTTTTACGACGACGGCCAACTCTCCGGAACCTACGATGCCGAGGCGGCGGCGCTGGTGCGCGCGCATACCGGCGCCTCGCGCGCTTTTGTTTTCGATCACACGCGGCGCTCGTCGTCCCAGGCTGTCCGCGAGGCGCAGAGCGCGCGCGACCCCGCCAACGCCGCGCACACCGACTACACGGACTGGTCGGCGCGCAAACGCGTCGAAGATGTCATGGGGGACGAGGCGGGAGCGCTGCTGGCGAAGCGGTTTGCCATCGTGAACGTCTGGCGTTCGATCGGCGGCACTATCGAAGAGTGGCCGCTGGCCGTGTGCACATGGGACAGCGTCGATGATGCCCACCTGCATACCGTCGAACGACGCGCCTACAACCGTGTCGGACAGACCCGGCACGCGTCCCACGACCCGGGGAACAACTGGTTCTATTTCCCGAAAATGACGCCCGACGAGGCTCTGCTGATCAAGAACTACGACACCGAGACCGACGGGCGGGCGCGCTACGCGCTGCATGCGTCCTTCGACGATCCGACGGCACCGAAGGACGCGGCGCCGCGCGAAAGTCTCGAGACCCGTGTGTTCGCCTTCTTCGACTGATGCCGTCCATGACGAAACCTGCCGGGGCCGACAGCGATCGGGACCTCACGCGAGCCGTATACGCCATGCTTGCGAGCGAGGACGACGGCCGCGTTTGTCGCGATATTCCGGAATCGGCATGTCATGAGCAGCCACGAAATTTTCTCGTCCATGTCTTGAGCCTCGCCGCCACCAAGACCGGTGACGGCCTTGCAGATCCGAAACTCGTTCTCTCCTGGATATTGGCAACCCTCGGCGCGCCGGCGTTCCTCATCGGCATGCTCGTGCCCGTTCGCGAGGCCGGCGCGTTGTTGCCGCAACTTTTTACGGCAGGGGCCATCCGAAGTCTGCCCGTTCGCAAATGGGTGTGGGCCGCCGCCGCCCTTGTTCAGGGTATTGCCGTTGCCGGCATGGGCGTGACCGCCTTCGTTCTCGACGGCGAGGCGGCCGGTTGGGCGATCGTGGGCCTGCTCACAGTGTTCGCCATTGCGAGAAGCGGGGCGTCCGTCAGCTACAAGGACGTCCTCGGAAAGACGGTGTCCAAGGCCACGCGGGGGACCGCGACGGGGGCGGCCGGCACGGTGTCCGCAATTCTTGTCCTGGTCTATGGCGTGTTGCTGGCGTCCGGGTGGCTGGACAAGTCGCTGGCCGTGGTGGCGGGCGGCCTTTTTGTGGCGGCGGGGTTATGGATCGTCGCGGCGGCGCTGTTCGCGACGCTGGCGGAAGAGGAGGGTGCAACCGAAGGCGGCAGGAACGCTGCGTCGGTCGCGCTTCGTCAGGTGTCTCTCCTATGGGAGGATTCCCAGCTGGCGCGCTTTATCGCGGTGCGGGGATTGCTGACGGCGACGGCGCTGGCACCGCCGTTCCTGATTTCGTTGTCCGATGCATCCGGGACAAGGGCGTTGGGCGAGCTCGGCATGCTCGTGATAGCGAGCTCTCTCGCGTCGGTGTCCAGCAGCTATGTGTGGGGCCGGTTGTCGGACAAGTCGAGCCGGAGGGTCCTGGCGTACTCAGGATTACTGGCGGCGGTGCTGTTCGCGGTCGCCGCGTTATTGGTGATCTTCGCCCGTCCCGTTCTCGGCGCGGCATATGTGCTGCCGGTGCTTCTGTTCGTTCTCATGGTTTCCTATCAGGGCGTTCGCCTGGGCCGTTCGACGCATCTCGTCGACATGGCCGGCGCGGACCGGCGTGCGAGCTATACGGCACTGTCGAACACCGTGATCGGCGTTCTGTTGATGGCCGGGGGCATCTTCGGAGTCGTCGCGGAACTGGCGGGTATCGCCACCGTTCTGGTGGCATTTGCGGCGATGGGAATCCTCGCGTTCGTGTTGGCGCTTGGGCTGAAGGATGTTCAGGATGACGAATCCTGACCTGACCACTTTGGACGCTATCTCCCCTGCGCAAATTGGACGATAGGCCCGTTCAGCTCCACGAAACCGGACAACCTGCTGAACATCTTGCGGCGCAACAATGAAGCGGTCGGCATCAGGGGGATGCTCCGGCCCTGCGGCCATACCGCTGGCGGCCGACGGAAGCTGCCAGCGGCCGCGAGGTCGGCTACAATGGCCGTTGTCTGTGAGATCAGGAACATGTGCTCTGACGGGAGACGCGGAAATGTTGCCAGATGGGATACCGAAGACCCCGCCGGGCGTTCTGACGGAGGATCAGCGCGCGGCATACCATCGCGATGGTTTTCTGCTGGTCAGCAAGGTCATCGATGAGGAAACGGTCGGGCGTTTGAACGACGTCACGGATTCATTTGTCTCGCGGAGCCGGACGCATACGGAATCGGATGCAACCTTTGACCTGGCGCCCGAGCATAGCGCCGACAATCCGATGGTTCGGCGGATCAAGCGGCCGGATGAGCAGCATCCGCTCTATTGGGAGATGGCCACCGGCGTGATCGCGGATATCGTGGCAGACCTGATCGGACCCGATGTCGTCTACCACCATTCCAAGCTGAACTTTAAATGGCACGGCGGCGACGATACCGTCGCCTGGCACCAGGATATCCAGTTCTATCCCCACACCAACTATTCACCGCTGACCGTGGGCATCTACCTGCGTGATACCGGCCCGGACGACGGGCCGCTGACCGTGCTGCCGGGTAGCCACAATGGGCCCCTGTACGACCAGTATGACGGTGACGGAAACTGGACCGGATGCCTTTCAGACGCGGATGCGGCTGAACTGGATACGTCCGCGGCCGTCGAACTCACCGGCGCGGCGGGCTCTATCACCATCCACAATTGCCGAACGGTGCACTCGTCGCCCCCGAGCCGGCGTGCGAACGGTCGCCCGTTGCTTCTTCACGCCTACGCCGCGGGCGATGCGTTCGCCTATACGGCTCACCCCGACCCGTCGAAACACGCCTATGAAGTCGTGCGCGGGACGCGGGCCCGTTGGGCGCGCCACGATCCGCGGCCATGTCTATTGCCGCCGGACTGGTCTGGTGGCTACACGTCGATCTTTGCCGCGCAGACCGGGGAAGATCACGCTGCGGCGGAATGACAACGACTGCGAGGAGGACCCATGAAAATCGTCAAGGTGACACCTGAGCAAATGGAGAATCGGGTCTCGCGTTTCGAGGCCCTGGAGCCCATGCAGCAGCAGAAACCGGATGCGCTTCCGCCGGAAGCCATCGAGGCGATTACCGCGCCGAAGCTCTACCCGGTCCTGTCCCCCAGGGAGGACAACGGGCCATGGGCGAACCCGCCGATCGAGATCAACGAGGGCATCGCGATGCTTGTCGCTGAATGTCAGCCGGGCGAAGGACCGCCGCTGCACGCACACCACAACACCCATGAAATTTTTACGGTGCTGAAGGGCGCATTCAAGATCGAGTGGGGCAATGAAGGCGAGAACGAAGTGGTGCTCGGGCTTTACGATACCATCGCCGTGCCGATGGGCTGCCACAGGCGGTTCGAGAACGTGTCCGACGAGGTCGGATACCTGCAGGCAGTCATCCTGTGCAAGGAAGGTGGCGACGACTTCAACGACATTACCTATCCCCCGGAAACGGGCAAAGAGTTGGCGGAGAAGTTCGGCCCGCAGGTTCTCGACGAGATGGCCAAGATCGGGATTACGTTTGATTCCGAGGTCGACTAACTCGTCGCGAACGCTTCCCTGAGGGCGGCGACGGCCTGGGCGATGGCGGCGTTCCCCTGATCGCAGAAGCCGCCCATGTTGAAGAAGCCGTGCACGACCCCTTCGTACAGGTGATACTGCACGGGTACGCCCGCGTTGCGTAGTTTCGACGCATAGGCCCTGCCTTCGTCGCGCAGGGGGTCGATCTGGGCCGCGATCATGACGGCCGGGGCCAGACCCGATACATCCGGTTCCAGGATCGGCGAGGCGCGCGGATCCAGGCGGTGATCTCCCACATGCATCCCGATCACCCACTGGAGGGTCCGGTCGTCGAGGAACATGGTTTCCTCTATCCGGCTCGGCGGCAGGCCGCCCATATCGGTCATCGGGTAGATGAGAAGCTGAAGGTTCGGCTGGTGTGCGCCTTCTCGTTTGGCTTCCTGTGCAACCGCGGCCGCGAGGTAGCCGCCGCCGCTATCGCCGCCAATGGCGACGCGGGACGGATCGCCCCCGATGTCGCGCGCGTTCTCGCGCAACCATCTGTACGTGGCAAAGCAGTCCTCGAGCGGGGCGGGGAACGGGTTTTCCGGTGCGCGCCGATAGGCGGGAACGATCACGATGCATCCGGCGTCGTCGGCAAGCACCGTGCTGGTGCCCTCATAGTCTTCCGGCGCCATCATGCAGCAGCCGCCGCCGTGAAAGTATGCGAGTACGGGAAAGGGGCCGTCCCCGTGCGGCGTGTATATCCGCGTGCGGATATCGCCGGCGGGGCCGGGTATTTGTACGTCTTCGATCCTGGCAAGATCGCGGGCAGGCGGGTTTATCTGCTTCCAGAGGTCGCTGAATCCCTGGCGTGTCGCCTCAAGGCCCAGATCGACGGGATGGGGCATATCCAGCGCGGCGAGATCGCCGACGAATTTCTTGATCTGCGGATCAATGTAGGTGGACATGGTACTGCTCCCGCGTGTGGTGGAACCGGTCCGAAACTCTATCGGTTGAAAATGGATACGACCACAGGGACGGGAGGCGTTTCGCGGACTCCTCGGCGGTCAGTTTGCCTTGCGGAGCAAGAGGTCCGTGAAGGTTTTCGCGGCGGATCTGGCATCGTCGTCGGACGAAGACAGATGACGGCCGATAGAAAAACCGTCGAACGCCATAAGGGCAATATGTGCGAGCTGGTGCACATCCAGAGGGACGGCCGGCAGACTCTTTGCTAACAGCCCGGCAAACCGCGCTTCGCAGTCCGCGCGTAGTTCCTTGCTATAGCCTTCCGATTCCGATGCCGTTGAGAGAGCCTGCATCAGGTTGTTGGCGAATCCGTTGCGGTCGGCCGGCATATCGCACCAGATAAATTCGAACAGGCGGCGTGTCCGCGCGTTTGAATCCGGTAGTTCCCTGATTTCATCTTCCAGCTTGTCGAACAGAGAATGTAGCCAGGGCCCTGCGATGGCCCAGAGGATCTCGAGCTTGGATCCGTAATAAACGTAGATGTTCGATTTGGAGATACCCGCGGACCGAGCGATTGATGCCATCGTCGTGTCGACATAGCCGTTGTCCGCGAAGAGTTGCTCTGCGGATGAAACGATCCGTTCACGAACTACATCTTTCTTGAACTGTGCCACCTTAAAAACGACCAATGTTCGTTATTGACACGGCCAACATATCCGGTAGCATCCGGGCCAACAACCGAAATTCGATTTCAAGCAAAGGAGAGGGCCATGCGCGTCCCGGCCGCCGTTCGTCATCAGGAAATGAATCCTGGAAAATTGACCGCGCTGTTCCTGAAACAGTTCTCTATGTCCAAGGTTTCCGAGGGAGAGACAATGGCATTGCTTTCGGACGTCACGACACGTCCGGAATATGTCCAGGCGGCGTTCGCGGCGGCGGAGGAACTGGGCGCGAACTGCTACGAAATGCGCGTCAACATGACACCGTCATGGACGAAGGTTGGTGTCGACACGATCGGACAGACGAACGGCATGCTGGATGCGCTCAAGGCCGCGGATATCGTGGTCGCGCTCCATATTCCCCTGTTCACGAGCTGGCTGCGAGACGTGATGGGAACGGGGACGCGCTTCCTGATGATCATCGATGCGCCGGACGATCTTGAGGTTCTGCTGTCGCCCAAGGGGCTGAAGGAGGCCGTGAAGTATGCGCACGACCGCTACACGGCGACGAAAGAGGTACGGGTCCTCAGCGATTCCGGCACGGACCTGACCTACACACGTGGCGATTTTCCGGTGATGAGCCAGTGGGGCTATTCCGACGAGCCGGGCCATTTCGATCAATGGGGCGTGGGACACATTCACACCTTTCCGGACGAGGGTTCGGCCAACGGCACGGTTGTCATCGCACCCGGCGATATCGTGATCCTGCCCTACTGCCGATACGTGGTGGATGAGGTGCGCCTCGACGTCCGCGACGGCTTTATTCGCAAGGTCGAGGGCGGTCTCGACGCGAAGCTGATGCAGGAATGGCTCGACGACAACAAGCTATCGGATGACGATCTCGACCCCTATGCGGTCTCGCATCTCGGCTGGGGGCTGAACCCGCAGGCGCGCTGGTACAACATCGCGCTTCATGGCGACAACCCGGAGCGGTCCCATGCGGCCACCCGGGCATTCCCGGGGAACTTCCTGTTCTCGACCGGGCCGAACACGCAAGGCGGCGGAACGCGAAGCACGAACGGCCACTACGATGTGCCGATGCGCGACTGCACGGTGATCCTGGACAACGAGGTCGTGATCGAGCGTGGCAAGATTGTCGACGAGAAGATGATTGTCGAACGCGAGGCCCGCTAGGATGACGTTGCGCGACCTGGACACCTATCCGCCGCAGGAGCCCTTTTCGGAGATCGGCGGCAAGTATCACATTCGCTGCCAGGAACTGGGCACAGGCATCGAGGGTGAATGTTTCGCGTATGGCGATGACCCCTACCAGGAAATCGCGGTCTTTCCGGCCGACACGCCGAACGGCTCGGTCGTTGCGTTCATGCACGGCGGCGGCTGGACGAACGGCTACAAGGAGTGGATGGCGTTCATGGCGCCGGCGCTTAATGCCAAGGGAATCACGTTTGTCAGTATCGGGTATCGGCTTGCCCCGGGTGTGATCTGGCCGGCCGGCGTTCAGGATGCCGGTGCGGCGGTGGCCTGGATCCACAAAAATATCTCGAACTATGGCGGTGACCCCGAGCAAATTGTGATCGGCGGCCATTCGGCCGGCGGGCACTACGCGACCTGGCTCGCCGTGCGCGACGATTGGCAGGACGGGCTCGAGTTGCCCACGGATGTCATCAAGGGCGCCTTGCCGGTTTCCGGCGTGTACGACTTCACCGAAGGGAATGGGATGCCGGGCCGCCCGAGGTTCCTCGGGGAGGATTCGGCGAATGACCGCGATGCGAGTCCCGAGCACACGATTGCGCGAACCCCGCCGATCTTTATGGCTTGGGGCGACCGGGATTTCCCGCATCTGATAACCCAGGCCGAGCGAATGGCAGATGTCTACCGCGAGGCGGGCGGCGAGATCGAAACACTCGTTTTGGGGGATTGCGATCACCTTGGCGCATCTTATGCGAGTGGCGAGCCCAATGGCGTCTGGGTCGAAGCCTTGTCGGCCTGGTTGAACCGGATACTCCCGTAGGCGCTGCACAGCGCTATTGCCCGAAACCCGAGACGGATTTTCGGCCCGCAGGTGCGTCGTTAACTCTATTTTCAGACCCCGTATCTAGTTTTGCTCAATTCCTGTGACCTGCCTCTTCGCTTTGTGGCGGAAAGTGAGAAAACAGGGACGTGACGAAGAGCTATCGAGCGGTACTGAAATGGACGCGAGCGCGGCGATTTCCCCTCTGAACCCGGATGAAACACTGCAAGGCGTGATCGACACGCTGGGTGGCGGTGTCATTATTTACGACGATTCCTTCCGGGTCGTTTCATCGAACGAGGCGGCGTCCGAACTTCTGGATGTGCCGCGCGAACTCACCGCTCCGGGCGCGATGTGGGAGGATTTTCTACGATTCTCCGCCGAGCGGGGTGATTTCGGCGACCGCGAAGTCAATGACTGCGTTTCCGAGATTCTGGGGTTTGCCCAAAACCGGGAACCCTATTCGCTGACCCGAATCCGCCCGGACGGCGCCATCATCGAGATTCATGGGCGGCCGATCAAAAACGGATACGTTTCCCGTTTCCATGACGTGACCGATCAGCGGCGTAAGGAAGAAGCGTTGCGCGACGTCACGAAATCGCGCCAGCGCTATCAGCGTTTCTTCGAGCTGTCGGACGACCTTCTCGCGATGGCGGGAAGCGACGGGCGGTTGCATACGGTGAACAATCGCTGGACCCAGGTACTCGGGCGTGACGAAGAATCGCTCTTGGGCGAAGCGTTGGTGTCTCTGGTCCATTCGGAAGACGAACCGATTGTCGGCCGTGCCATTGAAAACCTGCTCGGCGGCCAGGACCAAGCGCGCTTCAAGGTGCGCCTGATGGACGATGAGGGTGCTGCGCGCTGGACGGACTGGAATGTGACGTCCGACCGCGACGGCCAGATGTTCTGCGCCATACGCGATATCGACGAGGAATGGCGGCGTCAGGAAGAACTCAAGCGGGCGCATCGCGCAACCGAGGAGGCTCAGGAGGCCAGCAGCGAGGCCGGAAAACTTCTGGATGAGGCGATTGAGGCCTTGCCGGACGGCTTCATTCTCTATGACGCCGACGACCGAGTGATCCGGTACAACGAACGATACCGAGAGCTGTTTGACTTCATGCCTCCCCTGGATGAAGCTCAGGGCATGGCGTTCGGGGATATCGCTCGAAAGGCCATCGAGACGGGTTTCTATGACCTGACCGGCAACGATCAGGACGTCGAGGCGTGGATCGCCGAGATATATGAGCTTCATCGCGATGCCGGCGACCAGGGCTACGAAATGACCGCCGCGAACGGGCGCACGATTCGCGTGATCAACCGCCGTCTGGGCGACGGACGCACGGTCGGGATCCGCACGGACATCACCGAGCGCAAGCAGGCCGAGGCGAACCTGCGTGACGCTGTGGAAAGCCTGAATGACGGCTTCATCCTGTTCGATGAAAACGACAGGATCGTCATCTGCAACGAAGCCTATCGCGAGAACTACGGGGAATACGCAGATCAGGTTCGGGAAGGTCTTTCCTACGAAGAGCTTATGCGGCTCCTCCTGAAGGCGCAGCCGATCGTTGAAGCGGTCGGCCGCGAGGACGAATGGGTTGCCGAGGAACTGCGAAAGCACAGGTCTCCACAACCGGTCCACGAGTACCTTACGGAGAGCGGCGACTACTTCCGGATCGCAAAGCGCGAGACGTCGAACGGCGGCACGGTCGCCGTCAGATCCGATCTCACGGCACTAAAGAAGGCTGAAACCCGTCTGCTCGACGCGATTGAGGCGATGCGTGACGGTTTTGCATTGTTTGATGCCGAAGGCACGCTCGTCATGGCAAATCCGGAGTACAAGCAGTATTTCCGCGATTTCGGCCGTGACGTTAACGAAGGGATGTCGCTGGAGGACATTCTGCGCATGGGCATTGAGATTGGCGTCGCCGGTGAAGAAGGCGTCGATCCCGAAACATGGCTTCCCGAACGGCTCGCCCGGCATGGTCAATCCAACTCCGATCGGGAGCACTCGTTCCGTGACGGACGCACTTTCGTTATCTCGGAACGTCCAACACGTGAAGGTGGCACGGTGGTTGTCTTCTCCGAGACGACCGAAGTGAAACAGGCCGAGCGCCGCCTTCGCGATGCGGTCGAGAGCCTGACGGACGGTTTTGTGTTCTTTGACGAGAATGATCGTCTCGCCGCTTTCAATTCCAGTTGGGTTGCGGACTTCGGGGACGCGGCGGATCAGGTCCAGCTTGGCCAGACGTTCGAAGAAGTGATGCGCATTCTCGGTGAGTCCGGCGCGCTACCCGAGGCGCGGGGCCGTCTGGATGAATGGCTGTCAAAACAGATGGAGATGCACAGCCAGGAGGTCGACTTCGAGCGGAAGTTCGAGACGGGGAAAATCGTTCGTGTTTCGCGCCGTCGCACGGAAGAGGGAGGCGCGGTTGCCATCCGCTCCGATATCACGGCGATCCGGACAGCGGAGACACGCCTGGCAGAGGCGATTTCCAGCCTCAACGACGGGTTTCTGTTATGGGACGAGGACGACCGGCTTGTTCTGGTCAACGATGCCTATCTCGGCTTCTTCCCCGAGTTTGCCGAAGAAGTGCGTCCAGGCATGCTTTTCGCCGAACTTGCGGAGCTTATTTACGACAACCGGCTTGCCCTGGCCGGCCCGAACGTGCCCTCGAAGGACGAATGGGTCGGCAAGCGTGTTGTGGAGCACCGCAACCCCGTGGGCTCAATCGAGCAACGGCATACCAATGGCGCCATCTACAAGATTACCGAACGCCAGACCCGGGAAGGCGGGATTGTCAGCATCATCTCGGACATTTCGGAGCTCAAGTTCGCCGAAACCCGGATGGCGGATGCGATCGAGGCGGTTCAGGACGGCTTCATCCTGTGCGATGCCGAGGATCGGATTGTCACCATCAATAGCGCCTTCCGCGAGAGCCTGAATATTCCCGAACATTTCTGCCGACCGGGCACGACGTTCGAGGAACTGACCCGGGCGATGACGGAGGCCGGCCTGAACGAGGAAGCCGCGGGCCGGGAGGAAGAGTGGATCGCCGAGCGAATGGCCCAGCATCGCGACCCGTCCGGCCAGCCGCAAATTCGTCGAATCGGCGGCCGGCACATGATGATTACCGAACGCCGAACGGCCGAGGGCGGGGTTGTTGCGGTCCGCACCGACATCAGCGAGATGAAGGAAAAGGAAGAACAGCTTGAGCGGACGGTGACCGAGCTGGAGCGCTCTGAGCGCGAACTCAAGGTGCAGACGGAGAACCTGACTAAACTGGCCGAACGTTATTCGCGTGAGCGGGTGCGCGCGGAGGAAGCGGCAAAAGCAAAGGCCGACTTCCTGGCGACCATGAGCCACGAGATACGCACGCCCATGAACGGCGTTATCGGAATGGCCAACCTGTTGCTCGACACAGAGCTGGACGAGGAACAGAACCGCTACGCGCAAACGGTGCATGACTCCGCGTCCGCGTTGCTGACGCTGATCGAGGACATTCTCGACTTCTCCAAGATGGAAGCCGGGAAACTGGAAATCGAGAAGGTCGAATTCGACATTCAGAGCACGGTGGACAGCGTGGTGCAGATTCTCGCACCGCGCGCGCAAGGAAAGTCGATCGAACTGAACACCTATATCTCACCGGACGTCAGCGAAGGCCTGATAGGCGACAGTGGCCGTCTGCGTCAGATCTTGATCAACCTCATCGGCAATGCCATCAAATTTACCGAGAAAGGCGCCGTCACGACATCCGTCACGCTTGCGGAAAACAAGGGTAATGAACAGGTCGTCCGCTTCGAGGTCGTCGATACCGGCATCGGCATATCCGAGGACGCATTGCCGAAGCTGTTCTCGCGTTTCTCGCAGGCGGATTCGTCGACCACGCGAAAATTCGGCGGCACCGGCCTTGGACTTGCGATCTGCAAAGAGCTTGTCGATCTGATGGACGGCGATATCGGCGTTGATAGCGAACAGGGTGCGGGCAGCACGTTTTGGCTGGAACTCCCGTTCGATGTTTCCGAAAGCCTGTCTTCTTCGAAGAAGCGCGAGGTTGCCAATCTTGACCGGCTTCGCATTCTCGTTGTCGAAGGTGTTCGCCATGATCGAAGCACGTTCGAACGCCAGCTCTCCTCCTGGGGGATGAGTGTCGATCTCGCCGATGATGCGGACTCTGCGCTTGCGATTCTCGAGCGGGCGGTCCGCGATGGCCAGCCGTTCGACCTGGTTTTGCTTGACGACAGCCTGGAAGGCTCGAAGCCCAAGGATGTCGCGATCCGTATCCGCGCCAATCCCGCTTTCCGCCGGCTGAAGTTCATACTTTCCGTGGCGGGACAGGCGGCCCGGGATACCGATTCCAGTTTCGACGCGAAACTGGTTAAACCTGTTCAGGCCTCTGCTCTGATGGATGCGATTGCCGAGATTTGCTGCACCGGCGATCAAGCTGAGTCGGCCGTCCCTGCGGCGTCGAAGGACGCGTCGGCGGGTACCGTCAATACGGCGCCGGCAACCGGCATGAATATCCTCCTGGTGGAGGACAATGCCGTGAACCAGATGCTGGCGACGGCGATCCTCAAAAAGGCGGGCCATCGTGTCGATGTCGCCGCAGATGGGGTTGAGGCCGTTGCCGCGGTGCGCGAACGCACGTTCGACGCGGTGCTGATGGATATCCAGATGCCCGAAATGGACGGTCTGGAGGCCACGCGCCGGATTCGAAAACTCGATGACGCGGAGCGCGCGAATATCTACATCATCGCCATGACAGCGAATGCGTTGATGGGCGACCGCGATACCTGCATCTCCGCGGGGATGAACGACTATCTGCCGAAACCGATCGATCAGAAAAAGCTCTTGGCTGCTCTGTCGAAGGCGAGTTCCGTGGCTGTCGGGGGCGAGCCCCGTTCGAGCGAACCCCGGGAAGAAACAGGGTCATCCTGTCTCGACACGGCGATGCTCGATCAACTGGAGGAGACGATCGGCCCCGAAGCGCTCGGCAGTATGCTGTCGATGACGATTGCCGAAGCGCCTGCCACCATGGCCTTGATTACCGCCGCGAGCGCGGAAGGCGACTTCGAGAAGGTGCGCAAGGAAGTGCATGATGTGGGCAGCAATTTTGGCAGCTATGGGGCGACGCGTATGAGCGAACATGCGCGGGCGATCGAAAAAGCCTGTCGCGAGAACGATACACGCACGGCCGCTTCAATGGTGGATCAACTCCCCGGCGTTTACGAGGAGACGATGTCGTTGTTGCGCGAGCGTATTCCGGAGCTGCCAAAAGCTGCCGCGATCTAGCGACTAGTCGGGCAACAGGCCTGGCATCTGCTCGTCTGCGGCGTCGCGCACAATTCCCGCCGCCGTTTCCGCAAGAACACGAATATCGTCCCTCTCGCTGGCCATGCTCGAAAGCCAGTGCAAGTGCGCCAGGGCGTAACCTTCCCCGACGGTGCCCCATATATCGTCGGGTTCCAGGTCGTCGTCGTTCAGGTCGCAAACGCGCATCGCGAAAGGCGGCGGTCCCAGGTGAACGGCCCAGGGCATGTCGTCCGTCAATTCAGAATCGCTATCGTGATAAACGCCGACGAGGAATCCGAGGGGTATATCTTCTCGCAGGAGCTCCGCGGATGACGGGCGAAAAGGGTTTCGGTCGAGGGCGAGGCTGGAGGAAATGTCGGTGTTCTGAACGACTTCAATCGCCTGGGCCACCGTTTGCGCCAGCTCGCTCGGGTCGGCGGCGCGCGGTTCCACGAACATGAGGTTGCCGATCGCGTAGCGTGAATCGTCTTCCAGCGGGAAATACATATCCACCAGCTCGCCCGTCGGAAGCATGTCCTCCGGCCGGTGGACGACCCGTAAAAAGAATGCCGGGTCGTCGATATGAATGAGCCAGACATCTTCGCCGTCCTCGGCGAATTCGGGCCATCCGAACAGTCGTCCTACAATAAATCGTGCCATGATGGCGCTGTGCCAGAACCGGCAATGTAGCGCAAGCCATTGAGGACTTGTGCGTCGAGGCGAGATTGGGTACGCGACAAAAATTTTTTGGGGGAAAGAAGAATGAAAGCACAGATACTGCACAAGCCTGGCGAGCCGTTCAGCCTCGAAGACGTGCCCGATCCGAAACCTGGACCGGGCGAGGCGGTTGCAAAAGTACTCGCCTGCGGCGCGGGCTTGACGATCCACCATGTGCGCGCTGGTCGCGCGAAAGCCGAATTCCCGATTATCATCGGACATGAAATCACCGGCGAGATCGTCGAAATTGGGAAATCCGACGGTTCGAACAGCGGGTTGAAGGTCGGTGATCCTGTAACGTCGTACTTCTACCTCATGGACGGCGAAGATAAGTGGACCCGGATCGGTCGCGAGCCGATTTCCACGGTCAGCGGCAAATATATCGGGCGCGATATCGATGGCGGGTACGCGGAGTACATCAAGCTCCCGGTACGCAACTTCATCAAGCTCCCCGCGGAACTTGATTGGAGGAGCAAGCCCGCGGACGTGGGTGTGATTACCGACGCGATCGCGACGCCCTACAAGGTGTTGTCGCGCGCCCGGGTCGCCCCCACGGATACGGTCGCCGTGTTCGGTGCCGGCGGTGGTCTCGGGGTGCACCAGGTCATGATGGCCAAGTGGGCCCATGCGCGCGTGATCGCTGTCGATGTTATGGCTGACAAGCTGAAGGTCTGTCAGGACCTGGGCGCCGATATGGTCGTCGATGCCTCAAACGATTCTGTCGTTGAGGAGATCATGGACCTGACCGACGGGGCGGGGGTCGACGTGGCCATCGACTATGTATCGACGCAAGGCACCCAGGAGCAGGCCGTCGCGAGCCTGGGAATCGGGGGCCGGTTCGTCAGCCTCGGCGGTGCATGCCAGCCCTACATGGTGCCGGCACGCGAAATGCTGTCGAAGGAACTCGAGATTCTCGGCAGCCGCTACTGCAGCGTTCAGCAGGTGATTGAATCCCTCGAAATCTGCGCGCGCGGCGATGTCTGGCCGCTGGTCACGGAAACCTACTCCCTGGAAGAGGCAGAGACGGTGCATGCTCGCCTCGACCAGGGGCTCGTGACCGGTCGCGCCGCGATCGTGATGGATTGATCGCGGCGCGTACAGGCACGCCTAGCCGGCTTCGATCGGGTTGGAAAGAACGCCGATTTTGGAAATTTCGACCTCGACCGTATCGCCCGGCTTCATCCAGAGCTGCGGTGTGCGGGCAAGACCCACGCCGCTCGGCGTGCCGGTGACGATGACGTCCCCCGGCCGCAGTTCGGTCATCGTCGAGATGTAGGCGATGAGTTGCGGAACATTGAAAATGAGATCGTTGACGCCTTCGCTCTGGACTGTTTCTCCGTTCAGCCGCGTCTCGAGGTGGAGATCGGCCGGGTCGGGAACCTCGTCCGCCGTCACCATGCACGGGCCGAATGCGCCGGAATGATAGAAGTTCTTGCCCGGCAGGAACTGCGAGGTATGGCGCTGCCAGTCGCGGATCGAGCCGTCGTTGTAACAGGAATAGCCGCCGACATAGTCGAGCGCATCCGCCTCTGACACTCGGCGCGCCGTCTTGCCCATGATGACCGCGAGTTCTCCTTCGAAATCGAACATTTCAGATTCCTTGGGAGCGATCATCGGCTGGCCGTGCGCGACATGACTGGCGGGCCATCGTGGAAACAGGATCGGCTTTTCCGGCAACTTGTTGCCGGTTTCCTCAGCATGCTTTCGGTAGTTCAGGCCCACGCAGAAAATTGCATGCGGCTCCGGGATAGGCTCCATCAGCGTGATGTCGCTCATCGGGAAATCCGAGGCCTTGCCTGTCTGGTCGCCGAAACCGGTACCCAGATATTCACTGACCTTGGCCTTCGCCGCGTCTTCGGCGGCGAGGTAGTCCCGCAGGGTCGGCATCTTGTTGCCGAACTCGGCACAAAGATCGACCACCCCGCCATCGGCGCCCATGACGCCCCATGATTCGCGGCTTCCCACGCGGTAGCTGACAAATTTCATGATATCCCCCTTTGTGATCTCGGCTAGTTGTTTGCTGCGTCGCGCAGCATATTGCGCGCGATGACGATTTGCTGAATTTGCGATGTGCCTTCGTATATGCGCAGGAGGCGCACGTCCCGGTAAAAACGCTCGATGGGGTATTCGGCCATATAGCCCGCCCCGCCGAAAATCTGAACGGCCCGGTCCGCTACACGGCCGACCATTTCGGTGCAGTAGTATTTGCAGCAGGCCGCTTCGGTCGCGATGTTTTCACCTTCGTCGAACCGGCGCGCGGCATCCGCGACCATCGTGCGGCCGGCATACGCTTCGGTCCGGCTGTCCGCGAGCATCGCCTGCACGAGCTGGAATTCGCCGATGGTCTTGCCAAACTGCTTTCGTTCGCCGGCATAGCGCACGCATTCGTCAATCAGCCGTTCCGCGATGCCGACGGAAATCGCGCCCATGTGCAGCCGCCCGCGGTCGAGTACTTTCATTGCGGTCTTGAAACCCTGGCCTTCGATACCGCCGATCAGGTTGTCGGCAGGCACGCGGACGTCTTCGAACACGACATCCGCGGTGTGCGCGCCCTGCTGGCCCATCTTCTTGTCGTGCTTGCCGACCGAAAGGCCCGGGCTGTCGCGCTCGACGATGAACGCGGATACGCCGCGCGCACCCGGGGTTTCGGGATCGGTGCGGGCCATCACCGTAAAGATGCCTGCATGGGGCGCGTTCGTGATGAAGCGCTTGGTGCCGTTGAGCACATAGTCGTTCCCGTCGCGGCGCGCGGATGTCTTTAACGAACCCGCATCCGAACCCGCTTCAGGTTCGGTCAGGGCGAACGAGGCGATGAGTTCACCGCTGGCCAGGCGCGGGAGCCATGCGGCCTTCTGATCGTCGGTACCGTCAATGACGATGCCCTGGGAGCCTATCCCGACATTGGTGCCGAAGACGGACCGAAATGCGGGCGAGGTCCAGCCCAGCTCGAGGACGACCTGCACTTCTTCGCTCATGTTCAGGCCGATACCGCCGAAAGCTTCGGGGATCGAAAGGCCGAACAGGCCCATCTCACGCATCTCGCCGATAACCACGGCCGGAACGGCGTCGTTTTCGGATACTTCGGCTTCGAGCGGCACGAGCCGTTCGCGTACGAACCGGCGTATTGTGTCGAGCAACTGCTCGAGGGTGGCTGGATCCAGGGCCATGGGGGGCTCACAAGTGTTGAGGGTCGGTTATATCCCGTCGGTGAGGGTGAGGCCATGCGTGGGGTGCATCACTGGCCCGTTGGAAATCTGGTACTATGTTTCGAACGATCAAACAGGGGAGGAGCGGTCGTGTCCCACGCATATGCGCAAGTTCTCGAACCGAACAATTCGCCGAAGCCCGCCTATTTCGCGCACATCGTGCTTTACACCAAGCGGCGCGAGGAAATGGTCGAGTGGTACCGCAAAGTTCTCGGCATGCAGGTGACGGCGGACTCGAAGGGTTTGTCGTTTTTGACCTATGACGATGAGCACCATCGGGTCGCGATCATCCAACGCGACGACCTCGACGACAAGGTGCCGAATACCGTCGGTATGGCCCATTTCGCCTACACCTACGACTCACTCGCCGACCTGATCGAGATCTATGAGTATCTGAAGACCGAGAACGTGCTTCCGTACCGGCAGATCAACCACGGCCCCACGACGTCGGTCTACTACCGCGATCCGGACGGGAACCAGGTCGAGCTGCAAACCGACAACTTCGAAAGCGTCGCGGCGCTGAATGAGTGGTTCGCCACCGGTGCGTTCGACCGCGAGCCGATCGGTGTCGAGATCGACATGGATGATATTGCGGCGCGCTTTCGCGCCGGCACGGCCGAGGCGGAACTTAAGAAGCCGCTCCAGAAATAATCGAAACCTGCCGTCCCAGCGCGGCACCAGGGAGAAGTACATGGGAATGCTTATCGACGGCACGTGGCACGACAACGACGCCACGGCGCGAGAGGTCGCGAAGGATGGCAAATTTCAGCGGACGGAAAGCCAGTTCCGGAGCTGGGTCACGGCGGATGGCAGTGCCGGCCCGAGCGGTGATGAAGGTTTTGCGGCCGAACCCGATCGATATCACCTTTATCTGGCGCATACCTGTCCGTGGGCGCACCGTGCGCTGATCTTCCGGACGATCAAGGGTCTCGACAGCGCTATCACTGTGTCGATGGCCCGGCCGGGCCGCCACGCACAGGGGTGGACGTATGCCGATGACCCCGAGTTCCCGGATTGTATTCCCGATCATGTGAATGGATTTTCTCACCTGCATGAGGCCTACACCGCCTCAATGGCCGACTACACCGGCAAGGTGACGGTGCCGACCCTCTGGGACAAGAAAACCAATCAGGTCGTGAACAACGAATCCTCCGAAATTATCCGTATGTTCAATTCCGCGTTCGATGCGTTCACGAATGCGACCGAGGACTACTACCCCGCCGATCTGCGTGCGGAGATCGATGCCATCAACGACGTTGTCTACACGACCGTCAACAACGGCGTGTACAGGTGCGGTTTTGCGGCGTCGCAGGAGGCCTACGAAGAGGCTGTGACGGCGCTGTTCGCGACTCTCGATGATCTCGAAGAGCGGTTGAGCAGGCAGCGCTATCTGGTTGGTGATCGCCTGACCGAGGCGGACTGGCGTCTATGGGTGACCCTGATCCGGTTCGATGCCTGCTACGTCGGCGCGTTCAAATGCAACATCCGGCGCATTCAGGACTACCCCAACCTGCTCAATTACACCCGCGAGCTTTACCAGATACCGGGCATCGCGGACACGTTCAGTTTCGACTACGCCAAACAGAACTACTACGGCATTGAGCGCGTGAACCCGAACGGGATCATCCCGCTCGGCCCGGAAGACCCGGAAGGCACATACAGCGCGCCGCACGACCGCGACCGCTTCTAGAACGCGGAGGAAGCGTACGATGCGCGACAAGGGTTTGTACGAAAAGGGCATGAAGATCCGGCGCGAGGTCCTCGGCGACGAACGCGTCGATGCCTCGATGGCCGATCTGGACGATTTCACTCGGGATCTGCAGGAACAATTCATTACCGAAATGGGCTGGGGTGCCGTGTGGGGTCGTGACGGGCTCACCCGTCAGCAGCGTAGTCTCCTGAATCTGGGTATGCTCGCTGCGTTGGGGCGGATGACCGAATTCGAGGGCCATTTCCGGGGCGCACTGCGCAACGGGCTGACCCGTGAGGAGCTCCGGGAAGCGCTGTTGCAGATCACCTTCTATTGCGGCGGCCCGGCGGGCATCGAGGCTTTCCGTGTCGCGAAGAAAGTTCTCGAAGAAGAAGACGCCAAGAAATGACGCCAAGTTACTGAAGCTCCATTAAACATATTGTTTTCAGGGATGTAGGGTTCTTTTTCTAATCTGAAATGCGTGCCGAAGCACTGTTGCACACTCACGGTCCGTTAACCGTTCGCGTGTAGGTTACAGGCTGTTCCAGGCCCTGTTTCGGACGACGCAATGCGCAAACTCGACACCCCGGAAGTCATCAAGCGGCACATCCTTTGGATCAAGGGATTGAAGGGCGGCCAGCCGGCCGATCTCTCGCTGCGCGACTTGCGCAAGTACCGGTTTGATCGGGTCAACCTGCACAAGGCAAAGCTGGCCGGCGCCAACATGTCGAAATGTTCGGTGAAACAGGCAGACCTCAGCCATTGCGACATGTTCTCGGTAATGCTGGACGGGGCTGACATGTCCCAGTCGAAACTCGATCATGCCGACCTTCGCGGCGCCCATCTGCGCGGCGTGATCCTTGAGGGCGCAAGCCTCGTCGGCGCGGACCTGCGCGGTGGCGCTTTGATGCTCGGTGGCGACGCGGCCGAGGCGGCGATGACCAATGCAGTCCTGGATCACGCGAACCTCGACAACGCGAATATTTCCGGCGCGAATTTGTCCGGTTCTTCCATGGATCACAGCAGCATGCGCGGCGCACGGATGGAGGGCACGAACCTGTCGGACGGCAACATGAAGGGCTCAAGCCTTGACGGTGCCGTATTGAAGGGCGCGAACCTCAGCAACACCAACCTCAACGGTGCGAGCCTTGTCGGCGCTGACCTGACCGGAGTGACGCTGAAGGGAACCGATCTGACGAACGCGGACCTGAATGACGCCAACCTGAACGGGGTCGACCTGGCCGAGGCAAATGTGACGGGTGCCAAACTCTCCCGCCCCACCAGCGAATTCCCGCCGGACATCCAGCGTATCCTGAAGGAACATTTCGAATGGATCGAGAGCGGCGGCAAGACCGGCGCGCGCGCCGACCTGACGGAAAGCGATATCGAGCGGATCGACCTGCCCGAGGAAGACTTGAGCGGGGCG
Organism: Alphaproteobacteria bacterium; assembly: GCA_965222215.1. Lineage (GTDB taxonomy): Bacteria > Pseudomonadota > Alphaproteobacteria > UBA6615 > UBA6615 > JABJAG01. The sequence goes on from OZ244931.1 coordinate 1,598,911, forward strand.
GTCCTGAAGCGCACCGCAATGAATGGTGCGAACTTGCGTTCATGCCGTTTCGTGATGAGCGAAATGGAAGATTCCAAACTGGCGGGCGCGGACCTCTCGGATGCCCTTCTGGAAGGCGCCAATCTGCAAAATGCCGACCTGCGTAATGCGAATCTTGTCGGTGCGCGGCTCGTGGCCGTGGAACTGAAGGACGGCCTCGGCAAGAAGACGGGTCGATTGTGGCCGGCCAATCTTACCGGGGCCAACCTCGCCGGCGCAGATCTTCGCGGCGCCGACCTCGCCAATGCACGTCTTGTCGATGCGGATCTGCGTGGTGCGGACCTGACGGGCGCGAATCTCGCCGATGCGGATATGACCGGGGCATTCATCGCGGACGCGGATATGACGGATGCGGTCCTCGACGGCGCAAAGCTCGAGGACGCCATCCGCGAGGCGGTCGCACTCGATGCGGCGGTCGATGACGAAGAACTCCTGCAGGCCGCCGTCGGCGACTGACGCCGTTTCCGACGACCCGTAAACACGCTAATACTTCTGCATCGAACGGCAGGAGACAGGCGTTATGGCCAAGGCATTCGCGAGCGCAGAAGATCTTTCCCCCAAGAAGGTGACCTTTGAGAAACTGGCCGACGGCGTTTACGCCTATACGGCGGAAGGCGACCCCAACTCCTGCGTGATTGTCGGTGACGACAGCGTTCTTGTGATGGAAGCCCAGGCCACACCGGTTCTGGCGAAGCGCGTGGTGAAGGAGATCCGCAAGGTCACCAAAAAGCCGATCAAGTATCTGTTGCTCAGCCACTATCACGCGGTACGGGTACTCGGTGCGGCGGGCTTCAATGCGCCGGAAATCATCATGAGCAACGCGACCCGCGATCTGGTCGCCGAGCGAGGGCAGCAGGATTACGAGTCCGAGGCTGACCGGTTTCCCCGCCTGTTCGAGGGTATCGAGACGGTGCCGGGCCTGACATGGCCCACGTTGACGTTCGAGAATGAAATGACCCTTTGGATGGGAGACCGGGAAGTCCGGATCATTCATGTCGGCCGCGGCCATACCAAGGGCGACACGATCGTGTGGTTGCCGAAGGAACGCATTCTCTTTGCCGGTGATCTCGTGGAGGCCCACGCTGCGTTGTACTGCGGTGATGCCTACCTGACAGACTGGCCGGGCACGTTGAAGAAGCTGCGTGCGCTGAAGCCGCGCAAACTGGTGCCGGGCCGTGGTCCGGCAGCTACCACGCCGCGCCAGTGCGAGAAGGCCTTCGACCAGACAGAGGCCTTCATCCGCGACCTGTTCCGCGGTGCGAAGCACGGTGTGAAGAAGGGGTGGTCATTGAAGGAAACCTTTGACTACACCTACGGGAAGATGACGCCGAAATACGGCGACTGGGCTATTTACGAGCACTGCATTCCGTTCAATATGGGCCGTGCCTATGACGAGGCGAGCGGTATTGAACACCCCCGTATCTGGACCGCAAAACGCGACAAAAAACTCTGGAAGGATCTTCAGGGCTGATCGGCAAACCGTGGCGCCAGTGGCGCCGCGTAAGTTGCCGATCAGGTTTCGAGAGAGTCAAACCGTGGCGCCAGTGGCGCCGCGTAAGTTGCCGATCAGATTTCGAGAAGATCGAATCGTGATGCCGGTGGCCATGCTTCTGCCACATCGGGCGGTATGATCGTTCATCATGGCCGAACGTCCTCATAAATCCCGATGGGGTATTTTCCTGACACTTTTCGCGGTGCCGGCGCTCGCCCTCGGTGCGGCTGTCTATGTCGGTGCGCTGCGTGTTCCCCCCAGTGTCGTTCCGTGGGGCGATATCGACATCGAGGAAGCGCCGGGCAGCTTCGTCCGCATACAGATCAATGGACTTTCCCGGTCGCCGGAAGCCTGTTTTGTGGCGCTCGCGGCATCAGAACTGGAATACCGCCGCGTGACTGACCGTCCGGTACGCAACGGGTGCGGGTTGCCGGCCGGTATCATCGTGAAGAAATCGAACGTGCCGTACAGTTCGGGCTTTGCCGCAAGTTGTCCGCTCGCGGCGGCGCTCTACATGTACGAGCGGGAGATCGATGCTCTTGCGCGGCAGCATTTGGGTGCCGACCTGGCGCGCATTCATCATCTGGGGACCTATGCGTGCCGGAACATCAACGGCGCGACGGCCGGCCGCCGCAGTCAGCACGCCACTGCCAACGCTATCGACATCTCCGGCTTCTCGCTGGCGGATGGCCGGAAGATATCGGTCAAGAAACACTGGGGCGGCGACACGCCGGCCGGGCGTTTCCTGAGCGAGGTGCGCGACGAGGGCTGCGGCCTGTTCAACACGGTGCTCGGCCCCGAATACAACGCCCGGCACCGGGATCATTTTCATGTCGATCTGGGGCCGTTCCGGATTTGCCGATAGGCGCTGCGGCGCGGACTACAAAATCTCATACACTTTGTAGACCGGGCCTTCCGGGAAGCGATGGCCGGTGCTGACGGCGATGATGCGGTTGAGCCAGCCGTACTTCTCCGAGCCGGTCTCAAAAGCCGGTGTATTGCGGAAATAATACTCGGACGGATCGACAGGCTCGCCCGCCGCCAGGCGGTCGAGGACTTCCTTGTCCCCATGGCGAATGCCGCGATAGGTCATGAAGATATGGTGGTCGTCGTCGGTCACGAGCGTGATGCGAACGTCCATCTGCCAGACGCCGTCGTTGCGGATAAGAATCCAGTCGCCACCCGGGATCGGAGCGACGGTGCCCTTGAGCTTCGGCCCTTCGAACGAACCGCCGGTGATACCCGCAATGATGCGCGTGCCGTAGGGCGTGTTTTCGAGAATTGTGGGGGTGGCCACTTCGAACTTCGCCGTGAACAGGTGTTCGCCGCGCAGGTCGGGGAGTTGAATGTCGCTCATGGTCATGATCCGTGGTTGAGACCGGGAAGGCGGCTTTATCGCAGATTACCGGTTCGCCTGCGAACCGGCTGTTCGCGCAGCGTCCAGCGCCTGGTCGAGAATATCCTGGTCGCCGATGTGGTTGGCCAGCAGCAGCACGAGGCGGGCGTTGAACCGCATGCTTTCCTCATCGCTCAATCCGTCATGGGCTTTGATGAGTTTCTCGTAGAAATCGTCGGGTGCGTCGATCCCGAGCTCGGTTCGCAGTGGTTCGGTCATTTGTACCTCAAGCGCGCGCGAGGGCCCGATCGAGGGCGTCGCGGATGGATGCGGGGTCAGGTGTGCGCCAGCGTGCGGCGACATGCTGATCCGGCCGGAACAGGTAGGCTGTACCCGGTCGGGCGTCATAGCGCCGAGCGGCGATGCCTTCGATGTCATCCGCCACGATGAGCGAGAGCCCGTCGGGCAGGTTGGACAAGTCGGGCGGCGCGTCGTCGCCGAAATGGAGCAGTGTGAACCCTTGCGTTGCAAGCGCGTCGATCAGCCACTCTTGATTCAATGGTGCGTCGACGGCGGGCGAGCCGGGCGCCGGCCCGTCGGCGAAGGAGTCTCGGTCCGGGGTGTTGAGCGGTGAGGCGTCATAGTGGCCGGGAAGGGACAATCGCCCGCTGTTGACGATCCGCCGCGCGAACGGGTGATCGCGGGCCAGTTCGAGCACGGCATCCCGAAACGCGCGTGACACGGGTGACTTCGGGGTCATGAAATCCGTGCTACGGGTCGAATTGAGAAGGTTCTCGTCCGTCGCGGGCAGGCGTTCGGCATCGTAGCTGTCGAGAAGGGCTTCCGGTGCGACGCCCTTGATCACCGCGGCCAGCTTCCAGGCTAGGTTGTCAGCATCCTGCAGGCCGCTGTTTCCGCCGCGGGCGCCGAACGGCGAGACAACATGCGCGCTGTCGCCGGCGAACAGGACCTGGTTGTGCCGGAACCGCGCGAGACGACGGCAGGTGAATGTGTAGACGGAGGTCCAGACGATATCGAAGTCGACATCCTCGCCCAGCATTCGTTTAAGGCGGGGCACGACCTTCTCGGGCTTGCCCTCTTCGTCCGGGTCGGCGTCCCAGCCCAGTTGAAAATCCACCCGCCACACATCGTCGGCCTGCTTGTGCATCAGGGTCGACTGGCCATCGAAGAATGTCGGCGTGAACCAGAAGCGGCGCACGGCCGGCACATCGGATTTCATGCGAATATCGGAGATCAGGAACCGGTCTTGAAAAACGCGGCCTTCGAACTCGAGCCCGAGTGCTCGGCGCGCGAGGCTGCGCACCCCGTCCGCCGCGACCAGCCAGTCGCCCGTCAGGGTGTAGCGTCCCTCCGGCGTGTCGACATCCACTTCCACGCCGTCTGCGGTTTGCCGCAGGCCGACGGCTTCGCTCCGCCAGCGCAGGTCGATCAGGTTCAGTGTTTCAGCGCGGGCGATCATCTCCTCTTCGAAAAAGAACTGCTGCAGGTTTATGAACGCAGGGCGCTTGTGGTCGGGCTCGGGCAGCAGGTTGAAAGTGTAGACAAGGTCGTCGCCGACATAGACCTCTCCATCGTTCCAGGTCACGCCCTTGGCGACGAGAGCTTCGCCGATCCCCAACCGGTCGCAGATTTCCAGGCTCCGCTTGGCCCAGCAGATTGCGCGGCTGCCGTCGCTGATGCCTGACTTGGAATCGATGATGACGCTCGGTACGCCGTGCAGCGCGAGGTCTACAGCGACCGCGAGCCCGACGGGACCGGCACCGAGTATGATGACGCTATGATGCGGGCCCGGGCCGTCCAACTCAGATGGACGGCGAAATGCGAAGGTGTCAGTGCTGGCGTCGTCGGGCATCGTCCCGGAGTCCGACGACGGTCAGGTGAATGCCTTGAACGTGATCGTGGTGAACGTGTCAGCTACGCCCGGTACGGTCTGGATCTGGCTGGTCACGAAATGGCCGATGTCCATATCGTCGGGCAGGTAGCACTTCATCAGAAGATCGAACTGACCGGAGGTCGAATAGACTTCCGAGACCTGCTCGATGTTGAGCGCGGCTTCGTCGGCCACGTCATAGGCCTTGCCCAGTTCGCATTTCACCTGAACGAAGATTGTCTGCATGTCCGCACCGTGCCGTGTTGCTTCCGCCGGCAAATTCTAGCGCAAAAGAAACGCCGGTGTGTGTTCGTCTTTTCCGAACGCAGGTGAATCGTCGCCGCCGTTGTCTTCCTTGTTCGGAGATTGTCTCTTCGGCGCCTCGTCCTTCGGTTCGGACTTTTGCGCCTTGTCCCCGTCGTCCTTGCCGGAACCGCGTCGACCGCGGGAACGGCTCGAGCGATTCCTGTTCTCGTTTTCAGATGTATCCTCGCGGCTCTCCCGGCTGTCGGACTTCCGGCTGCGGCTCCGGCGCGGCTTCTCGCTGGTTTCTTCGGTCTTCTCGGCTTCCTCGGATTTTTCCGGGCTGTTGCCGTCCTGCTGATCGCCGATGGCGTCGATCGGCGGGATTTTCTTGCCGAGCATGCGCTCGACTCCATCCAGAAACTTCTCGTCGGCCCGGGTGGCGAGCGTGAACGCGTGGCCTTCCTTGCCCGCGCGGCCCGTGCGGCCGATGCGGTGGATGTAGTCGTCGGCGTTCATCGGAACATCGAAATTGAACACATGGCTCATGTCGGGAATATCGAGCCCGCGTGCCGCGACATCGCTGGCAACGAGAATCTGGATTTCGCCGTTGCGGAACTTTTCGAGCGTTTCCATGCGGGCCGACTGGTGCATGTCGCCGTGCAGCGCCGCCGCATTGAAATCGTGGCTGCGCAAGGATTTCTCGAGCACAGCGACATCGCGCTTGCGGTTGCAGAATACGATGGCGTTCTTGACGTCCGTGGCGCGGATCAGCTTGCGCAGGGCCGCGCGCTTTTCCGCGAAGCTTCCGCGCACGCGAAGCAGGCCCTGGGTGACCGTTTCCGCGGCCGACGCCTGCGGGGCGACCTGAACCGTGCGGGGGTTCATCATGTAGGAATCGGTCAGCCGTTTGATCTCGTTCGGCATCGTGGCCGAGAACATTGCCGTCTGGCGGATCTGCGGCAGCAGCTTGATGATCCGCTCGACGTCGGGAATGAAGCCCATGTCGAGCATCCGGTCGGCTTCGTCGACGACGAGGACCTTGATGTCCGCGAGCAGGACCTTGCCCCGCTCGAAATGATCGAGCAGGCGGCCCGGTGTCGCGATCAGCACATCGACGCCCCGGTCGAGCTTGTCTTCCTGGTCTGAGAAAGACACGCCGCCGATCAGCAGCGCCATGTTCATCTTGTGGTTCTTGCCATAGGTCTCGAAGTTCTCGGCGACCTGTGCCGCGAGTTCGCGGGTCGGTTCGAGAATCAGCGAGCGCGGCATCCGCGCGCGGGCCCGTCCGGTCGAAAGGATTTCGATCATCGGAAGGGTAAAGCCCGCGGTTTTTCCCGTGCCGGTCTGGGCGATACCGATGATGTCGCGCCCCATCAGCATGTGGGGAATCGCTTCGGCCTGGATGGGGGTCGGCTCTTCGTACCCCGCGCTTTCAATGGCCTTCAATAACGGGTCGCTCAGACCCAGTTCGTCAAAACGCATATTGCTCGTCTGCTTTGAAATGGAGCGCTCTTTCACGCTGGCCGGAAAATGGGCCGGATCGGCCAGAAAGTCCAGTGTTTCCACGTGGTCTTGCAAGGCCGTGCGCATTTTGAAACAAGAGGCGATGGACAGCGACCCATCCGATCTCGACGCCATCGTGGCGAACGCGGCCGTCCGCCACCGTGCGGGCGAATTGGCCGCCGCTGACGAGGCATACGATTCCGTGCTCTCGCGCGACCCCGGCCATGCCGAAGCGCTGCATCTGAAAGGGGTGCTGCGTGCCCAGCAAGGCGCGGCGGACGAAGGGCTTCAACTGCTGGACCGTGCGCTTGCGGGTGCGCCGAAGGACTTCCGGATACTGGCGAACCGCGCCAAGCTCAAACTGGACCTCGGAGACGTCGACGCGGCGGTGGAAGACTATTCGACGGCGCTGCAATACGGCGGCGATAACGCCGATCTGCTCTTCAATACCGCGGGTGCTTTGGCCATGGCCGGGCGGCTCGAAGACGCTGTCGCGCGGCTGGAAGAAGCCTGCCGTATTGCGCCGGGTCATGCTCAGGCCCACGCCAATCTCGGAAACCTCTATCGGCAGCTCGGCCGGTTGGAAGAGGCCGGCACAGCACTGGAGAAGGCGATCGAACTCGCGCCCGGCGACCCGGCGGTGCAACACAGCCTCGGTGTGACGCTTATGCTCACCCGCGACTATGAGGCGGCTGCGGCCCGGTTCAAGCGCGCTCTCGAACTCGACCGGGGCTTTATCCGCACGGCGGCGCAGCTTTTCTACGCCAACCTGCACGCCTGTGACTGGCGCAACTACGGCAAGCTGGCCGCCAACTTTGTCCGGCTGATAGAGAATGGAGGCGCGCAGGTGAGCGAGCTGTCGCCCCTGATTGCGTTGTTCCTGCCGGCGTCCCAGCGCGAGCTGAACGCCACGTCGGATGCCCGTGCTGCCACAATCCGTGGATCTTCCGATTCCGTGACGCCTGCCATCTCCACGGATACGGGCGAACGGCTGCGGATCGGCTATTTGTCGGCGGATCTCGGCCGCCATCCGGTCGGCCATCTGACGGCCGACGTGTTCAGCAGTCATGATCGTGAGGAATTCGAGACGTCAGCGATCCTGCTCGCGCCTCCCGACGGGAGTGCCGTCAGCGAGCATGTCGCCCGCAACACCGACCACGTTCTGGACATATCGCGCATGTCTGCCGCGAATGCCGCACGGAGCATTCGTGAACTGGGGGTCGATGTGCTCGTCGACCTCGGCGGTTTCACCCGCGGCGCGCGACCGGAAATTCTTGCGCACAGGGCGGCACCGCTCCAGGTCGGCTGGCTGGGCTACTGCGGTTCTTCCGGGGGCCTGAACGATGTACTGCTTGCCGATGAGAATGTTTTGCCGGCGTCGGATGCCGGGCATTTTTCCGAAGCGGTCGCCTATCTGCCCGGCTCGTTCATGCCGCTCAACCATCTCGACCGCGCGGACGAGGACGCGGGCACAAGATCCTCGAACGGCTTGCCCGACGACGCTTTTGTTTTCTGTGCCTTCAACACGCCGACGAAGATCGACCCGGCGACCTTCGATGCCTGGATGCAAATTCTGGACGGCGTGGACAATGGCGTTCTGTGGTTGCGCGAACACGCGGCCGTCACGACACGCAATCTGCAGTTGGCTGCGCAGGGCCGGGGCATCGACCCGGCACGTCTTATTTTCGCGAAGACGCTACCGGATATGTCCGGGCATCTGGCGCGCCATGCGCACGCCGATCTGTTTCTCGACACGTTCGTTTACGGCGCGCATTCGACGGCGGCGGATGCCGTTGCGACGGGATTGCCGATTTTGACGTGTGCTGGCGGCGCGATGCCGGCCCGCGTGGGGGCGAGTTTGGCCCGGGCCTTCGACCAGGCCGAACTCGTTGCCGAGAGCCGACAGGCCTACGTCGATGCGGCTGTATCGCTTGCCGCGGACCCGGAGCGGCTGTCGGGTGTCCGGGAGCGGCTCGCAGATGCTTTGGTGGCGAACCGGGACGGCCCCGGGTTCGCGCGCAAGCTCGAAAGCGCATATCGCAAGCTGTGGGATGTGAAATGCGCAGACGAACTCGCCGCCGGCACATGCATCAGGGTCGACGAGACAACCCGATAGGACGCCATGACGAACCTGATTTTGATTCCGGGCCTTCTTTGTGACCCCGACCTTTGGGCTCACCAGAGGCAGTATCTGGCCGCGCTGGCTGATATTCGCGTCGCGGATATTACCGGCGGTGAGACGATGGACGAACTCGCTGTCCATGTCCTGGCCGGGGCGCCCGAGCGCTTTGCGCTGGCAGGACTGTCCATGGGCGGGTATGTCGCGCACGCGATCATGCGCAAGGCACCCGAGCGTGTCGAAAAACTGGCGCTGCTCGATACGTCGGGGCGCCCCGATACCGACGATCAGCGTGAACGGCGAACACAGCTCATCGAGATGAGCCGGATAGGGAAGTTTCGCGGCGTAACAGACAGGCTTTTGCCGATCCTGATCCACGAAGACCGGCTCGACGACGATGCGTTGACGGATCGCGTGAAGTTGATGGCAGAGCGGGTCGGCCCGGAGGCGTTTCATCGTCAACAGAAGGCCATCATGAGCAGGCCCGACAGTCGCGGCCAGTTCACGAACTACGATCTTCCGGTGCTGGTCATGTGCGGGCGCCAGGATGCGCTAACGCCCGTTGCCTTGCATGAGGAAATGGCGGATGCCATCCCGGGCGCGAGGCTCGCGATCATCGAGGACAGCGGACATCTTTCCACAATGGAACAGCCGCAAGCGGCCACGGCGTTGCTGCGCCAGTGGCTGCTGTACGGCTAGCGGGACCCGTGGCGCGATCTAGCTGATCGGTGCCCCGGCATCGCTGTCGACCTGACGGTTCGGGTTCTCGTCGGGGAACAGCGACAGCGTGAGTTGTGCCACCAGCGAGTCCAGGAGTTCCGACCGGGGGCCGTCCACGCCGCCGCGACGTGCGATGGCATGCGAGAGGTAGCTGTCGTTGGAGCAGAAGGCGCCCATCAGGGTGGTGACGCCGCCGCCGGTTGCATTGCTTTCGAAACTGTCGCCTGACTTGCACAGCGCGGCGGGGTCTCCGCCGCTGACGTTCGTGAAGGCCACGACCACATGGAAGCGCTGGTCCGGGTCTCGTTCATTCGGCGCCACGGAGAAGTTCACGGGCACGCCGAAGGTTCGGCCCTGCATGCTTTCGACGACCGAACGCTGTACATCCGCCTGTGGGGCGTCGAACGGATTGCCGATGACCGTGACCGGCAGGTTGCCGGCGGCACTGATCTCCAGCGGTTCATACTGGTTGGCATAGTCGACGCGCGAGACCAGAACGCCCGACTGGGCGCATGCGGCAAGAATGCCGAGGCCGGCGAGGGCGAGCCCGATGCGGGCGTCGAGGGAACGGATAAGAGGCATGGCAATTTCTCCCGGCTGCGATCGCAATTACGAACGGTTAGACCATACCGGGCAAGCGGCGAATATGACGTCCATCACACTGCCAACATATTGAAACCTGAATTATGACCAAATTGGGGCCGGAAACGCGGTGCCCGCCTCAGACATCGATTTCCTCAACGAACTTGGCATTGTCCTGAATGAAGCGAAAGCGGCGTTCCGCCTTGCGCCCCATCAGCTGCTCGACAAGCTGGGCGGTCGCCTTGGCTTCCTTGGCCAGCGCCTTGTCGGCGTCCGTGGCGCTCGGCAACTCGACCTGGATCATCTGCCGTTTCTCCGGGTCCATGGTCGTGTCGCGCAGTTGTGCCGGCGGCATCTCGCCCAGGCCCTTGAAACGGCTGATCTCGATCTTGCCGTTGCCGGAGAAGTGCTCGGCGGTCAGGCGCTCGCGGTCGTCGTCGTCGATGGCGTAGACCACGTCTCCGCCCCGCGCGAGGCGATAGAGCGGGGGGACCGCCAGGAAAAGCCGTCCCTTGGTCACGAGTTCGGGCATCTCCCGATAGAAAAACGTCATCAGCAGCGAGGCGATGTGGGCGCCATCGACATCGGCGTCGGTCATGATGACCACGCGCTCATAGCGCAACTTGTCTAGGTCGAACGTCTTGCCGCTGCCGCAGCCCAGCGCCTGTATCAGGTCGCTGAGTTCCTGGTTGCTGCGCAGCTTGTCCGCGGATGCGCTTGCGACATTCAGGATTTTGCCGCGCAGGGGGAGAATAGCCTGGGTCTCGCGGTTGCGTGCCTGTTTGGCCGACCCGCCCGCGCTGTCGCCCTCGACCAGGAAAATCTCGGTGCCCTCGGCACTGGAGCGCGAGCAGTCGGCCAGCTTGCCGGGCAGGCGGGACTTACGCCCGGCCGTCTTGCGCTTGAGGGCGCGATCCTCGCGCCGGCGTTTTCGTTCTTCGGCACGCTCGATGGCCCATTCCAGCAGCGAATCCGCGCTCTGGCGGTCCGTCGACAGGTGGTGATCGAAGTGATCCTTGATCTGCGCCTCGACGACCCGCGCCGCCTCCGGCATCGACAGCTTTTCCTTGGTCTGGCCCTGGAACTGCGGCTCGGGAATGAACAGGGACAGCACGATGGCGGCGCCGTCGGAAATATCCTCGGCGGTCAGCTGGGCCGCCTTGCGATTATTCGTGATTTCGCCATAGGCCTTGAGGCCGCGCGTGAGCGCGCCGCGAATGCCGGCGACATGGCTGCCGCCTTCGGGGGTCGGGACCGTGTTGCAGTAGGACGCGACCATGCCTTCACCGTCGGCCGGCCACGACACGGCCCATTCGACCTTGCCGCCGGTGCCGTTCAGGTCGGCCTTGCCGGAGAAAATATCTGCGCCGACCAGCGGCCGTTCGCCGAGCGTATCGCGAAGATAGTCGAGGATGCCGTCGGCGAACTGGAAGGTCTCCTTTTCAGGAATCTCTTCTGCCTCCGCCACGGCGGCGTCGCACGACCAGCGGATTTCGACACCCTTGAACAGATACGCCTTGGCCTTGGCCATCTCGTGAAGGCGCTTGCCCCGGAAAGCGGCGTCCTTGCCGAAGATTTCAGTGTCCGGCAGGAATGAAATAGTCGTGCCACGTCGGTTCGGCACCGACTTGATCTTCTTGAGTTTGCCGGCCGGTTCGCCTTGCGCGTATTCCTGCGCCCAGAGTTGCTTGTCCCGCGCGACCTCGACACGAAGGTGTGCCGCCAGCGCGTTGACGACGCTCAGGCCGACGCCGTGCAGGCCGCCCGAGGTCTGGTAAACCTTGCCGTCGAACTTCCCGCCTGAATGAAGCGTGGTGAGGATGACTTCCAGCGCGGACTTGCTCTTGAATTTCGGGTGCGGGTCGATCGGGATTCCGCGCCCGTTATCGGTAATCGTCAGCGTGCCGTCCTCGGCCAGTGACATTTCGATCCGGTCGGCGTGTCCCGCGACCGCTTCGTCCATCGCGTTGTCCAGGATCTCCGCCGCAAGGTGATGCAATGCACGGTCGTCGGTGCCGCCGATGTACATGCCGGGGCGTCGGCGCACCGGCTCCAGGCCTTCCAGAACTTCGATATCCTGGGCGGTGTATTCTCCGCTCGCACCCGTGCCGTCTTCGAAAAGCTCGGGTTCTTCGGTCTTGCGTTTGGCGCGCGCCACTTTTCCTCACATCGAAACGGATTACAGCCGGCCCCGCCGACGGCGGAAACACATGCCTTTATACGATCTATATGTGATGATTCTCCGATGAGTCGAAAAGGCGGTAGGCAGGCGTAGCCCCGCGGCTGCTGCGGCACGGAGTAGGTATGATGTCCAAACCCGGAGAACCGATGATGTCCAATGAAGCCGAGCCGCGGGGAGAGTTGTGCATCCAGACTGCCGCGATGCCCGCCGACACCAACCCGAACGGCGATATCTTCGGCGGCTGGTTGCTGTCCCAGATGGACATCGCCGGCGGCATCGCCGCGCGAACGAGGTCCGGCGGCCGTGTCGTGACCGTGGCCGTGGAATCGATGGTGTTCAACAAGCCGGTGAAGGTCGGCGACGTAGTGTGCTGCTACGCGGATCTGGAACGGGTTGGCACCACCTCGATGGCGTTTCGCATTGAGGCGTGGACCATCCGCAGCGATACCTTCGTGCGCGAAAAAGTGACCGAAGGCGTGTTCACCTATGTGGCAATAGGAGCCAACGGAAAATCGCGCCCGATCCCGAAGGAGACGAAGAAGGCATGAAAATTCTCGCGGCAGTATTGCTCGGATCGACGATGTTCAGCGCCATGGCGCAGGCAGGCGAATCCAGTGTAACGGCGGTGCAGGTGCGTACCGAGGGTGGCGGCAAATACGCGTTCTCCGTGACCCTGCGGCACGCCGACGAGGGCTGGGACCACTACGCCAATCGCTGGGAAGTCCTGACGATGGATGGCGAGGTGCTCGGCACACGCACGTTGTTCCATCCTCACGTCAACGAGCAGCCGTTTACGCGTTCGCTCGGCGGCGTTGCCGTGCCGGCCGGAACTACGCAGGTTCGTATCCGCAGCCACGACAGCGTGCATGAATACGGCGGACCCGAACTGGTTGTAAATCTGCAGACGGGGGAAACGATGCCCTGGACAGGAGGCAGTTGATGAGCAGGACCGCGGGCCCGGCGCCGGGCTACAAGGATAAGCCGGACCATTTCGTGGAGTTTGCGCCGAGTCCGAAGCGCATTCGCGTCAAGTTCGGCGGCGAGACCATCGCCGACACGACCCGCGCGCTGATCCTGCACGAGCGCAACCACGTCCCGGTCTACTACCTGCCGCGCGACGACGTTGCGATGGATCATCTCGTGCGCACCGACCATTCGACCCATTGCCCGTTCAAGGGCGATGCGAGCTATTTCTCTGTCGATGTCGGCGGGCGCACGGCGGAGAACGCGGTGTGGAGCTACGAACTCCCCTTCGACGAGTGCGAAGGCATCAAGGACTATGTTGCGTTCTACTGGAACAAGATGGACCACTGGTTCGAGGAGGATGAAGAGGTCTTTGTCCACGCGCGCAGCCCGCGCGTCCGCGTCGACATTCTCGACAGTTCGCGTCCGGTCCAGGTCGAACTTGGCGGTCTGACGGTTGCGGACACGACGCGCGCCCGGTTCCTGTTCGAGACGGGCCTTCCGACCCGTTACTACATCCCGCGCGACGATGTGATCGGCGAGTTGCTGCCGTCCGACCTGCACACCCAGTGCCCCTACAAGGGCACCGCCAGCTATCACCATGTGCGTGTTGGGGAGAAGGTCTTCGAGAACATCGTCTGGCACTACACCGACCCGGTGCACGAGAGCGCCCGGATCAACGACTACCTGTGCTTCTATAACGAGAAAGTCGACGCGGTTTACATTGACGGCGTCGCTGAAGAGAAGCCGAACACCAAGTGGTCCTGATTCCCTAAGGCTTGGAACGAGGCAAAGAAAAAGCCCCGCCGGTACGGCGGGGCTTTTCCATTCTGAAATGTGGTCCGTCTAGACCGAGTAGTACAACTGGTACTCAACCGGGTGCGGGGACTCGAGGAACGCCGTCAGCTCTTCCATCTTGAGCGCGATGTATCCGTCGATCTGGTCGTCGGTGAACACGTCGCCCTTCTTCAGGAAGTCGCGGTCGGCGTCGAGCGCTTCGAGCGCCTGGCCGAGCGAGCTGCACACGGTCGGCACGCCTTCGAGCTCTTCCGCCGGCAGGTCGTAGAGGTCCTTGTCCATCGGGTCGCCCGGATGGATCTTGTTCTCGATACCGTCGAGGCCGGCCATGAGCATGGCCGAGAAGGCCAGGTAAGGGTTCGCACTCGGGTCCGGGAAACGGACCTCGACACGCTTGGCGTTGGGGCTGGTCGAGTACGGAATGCGGCACGACGCCGAACGGTTGCGCGCCGAGTAGGCGAGCAGCACCGGTGCCTCGAAGCCCGGGACCAGCCGCTTGTAGCTGTTGGTCGACGGGTTGGTGAAGGCGTTGAGCGCACGGGCGTGCTTGATGATGCCGCCGATGTAGTACAGGCAGGTGTCCGACAGGTCGGCGTAGCCCGAGCCCGCGAACGCGGACTTGCCGTCCTTCCAGATCGACTGGTGAACATGCATGCCCGAGCCATTGTCGCCGGCGATCGGCTTCGGCATGAAGGTCGCCGATTTGCCGTACTGGGCCGCAACGTTGTGGACCACATACTTGTAGATCTGGATCTGGTCGGCGGCGCTCAACAGCGTCGCGAACTTCTGGCCGAGTTCCATCTGGCTGGGCGCCACTTCGTGATGGTGCTTCTCCATCGCGATGCCCATGTCGAGGGCCGTCGTGACCATCTCGGCGCGCAGGTCGGTCATCGTATCGACCGGCGCAACCGGGAAGTAGCCGCCCTTGACGCCCGGGCGATGGCCCATGTTGCCTTCGGGGAAGTCGGCGCCGGAGTTGTAAGGGCCTTCGACGCTGTCGACTTCGTAGAAGCTGCGGCTCATGCCGACCTCGAAGCGCACGTCGTCGAACACAAAGAACTCGGCTTCGGGACCGAAGAAGGCGCTATCGCCGACGCCGGCGGATTCCATATAGGCGAGCGCGAGCTTGGCCGTGCCGCGCGGATCGCGCGTGTAAGGCTCGCCCGTTGCCGGTTCGAGGATGTCGCAGAACAGTATGAGCTGCGGCTGCGCGGTAAACGGGTCCATCACGGCCGTGCTCAGGTCCGGCATCAGGATCATATCCGACTCATTGATCGCCTTCCAGCCGGCGATCGACGAACCGTCGAACATGATGCCCTCTTCGAGCAGATCCTCGTCTACGGTCGAGACGTGCTGAGCGGTGTGCTGCCACTTGCCGCGCGGATCCGTGAACCGGAAGTCCACAAACTCGACGTCGTTCTCTTTGATCATGTCCAGGACGGTTTTGGTGTCCGACATATTAAGCTCCCCTGTCTTAGGAAAAATGTACTGGGTTGTTTTCGAGACCGTCAGACGGCTTCAGCGCCGCGTTCACCGGTACGAATTCGGATCGCCTCGTCGATCGTCGAGACGAAGATTTTGCCATCCCCGATACGGCCGGTACGCGCCGCTTCCTGGATGGCCTCGATAGCCCGTTCGACCTGATTGTCCTCCAGGACGATCTCGATCTTTACCTTGGGCAAAAAGTCGACGACGTATTCCGCGCCACGATAGAGTTCCGTATGGCCTTTCTGGCGTCCGAAGCCCTTGGCTTCGACCACCGTGATGCCCTTCAGGCCCACCTCGTGCAGCGCTTCCTTCACCTCGTCGAGCTTGAACGGTTTGATGATGGCTTCGATCTTTTTCATTTTGTTCCTTTACGCCTCCACCGCATTGCTCAACGGACCGCCGCGTCATTCGCGACAGTCTGTCTATATATGCTTAGCAGGGTTTATGCCATTCGGTGAGGGATATTAACTTGTTGAATATTCGAGGAAATTTTCAATTTCAGCCCCGGATGGAGACACAAACGCGCCCAAATAATGGGCAAAATGCACAAATTTTGTGCGCCTAGCTGTACATTTTCCGTACACGTTCCAGAGCCGCTTCGATGTTCTCGACGGAGTTTGCATAGGAAAAACGCACATAGCCCTCGCCGAGATGGCCGAAGCTCGTTCCGGCGACGGTCGCGACGTACGCGTCGGAAAGTAATTTGTCCTGAACTTCCCGCGCCGACTGGCCCGTGCCGGTGATGTTGGGGAATGCGTAAAACGCGCCCATCGGCGTTCGGCAACTAAAACCGTTTATGTCGTTCAGGCCGTCGACGATGACCTTGCGGCGCTGGTCGAACGCGCGAACCATCTCGTGCACGGAATCCTGCGGGCCTTCCAAGGCCGCGATGCCGGCGAACTGGGTGGCGGCGTTGACGCATGAGTGGCAGTTGATGGCGAGGCGCGTTGCGGCGTCCACGAGCGAGGCGGGCCAAAGGGCATAGCCGAGACGCCAACCGGTCATGGCGTAGGTTTTCGACCAGCCGTCGAGCAGGATCAGGCGGTCGCGCAGGTGCTCGTATGACAGAAGGCTGACATGTTCGTGGCCGTCGTAGGTCATCTGCCCGTAAATCTCGTCCGACAGGATGGCAACGTGGGGATAGTCGGCGAGACCGGCCGCAAGTTTGTCCATTTCCTCACGCGGCACCGCGCCGCCGGTCGGGTTGGCCGGCGTATTGAGGATCATCAGGCGGGTCGCCGGCGTGATCAGCGAAAGCACTTCGTCGGCATCGAAGGAAAAGTCCTTCTCTTCGAGCAACGGGATCGGCACGGCCCTGGCGCCGGAATAGTTGATGGCGGACTCGTAAATCGGAAAGCCCGGGTTCGGATACATGATCTCCGCGCCCGCCTCGCCGAACATCATGATGGCGAAGAACATGGTGACCTTGCCACCGGGCACGCAGACAATGTTGCCCGGATCGACGCGAACTCCGCGCAGGCGTTCGATATCCGCCGCGACGGCTTCTCGTAGTGCCGGAATGCCCGGAGCAGGGGTATAGCCGTGATGTCCGTCATGCAGGGCCTTCACCGCTGCATCGACGATATGTTCCGGGGTTTTGAAATCGGGCTGGCCGATCCCCAGGTTTATGACGTCGTGGCCCTCGGCCTTGAGGGCTTCGGCACGCGCAAGCACTTCGAACGCGGACTCGGTTCCAAGACGTGAAAGATTGGCGGCAGTCTGCAACTGGGCTTGGGGCATGTTTTTTTAACTCGGGAACGGGTCGGGAAGGCGGCGCGCACTATAGGCGTTAGCGGATTTACAGGGCAAAGCCTTTGACGTATTCCCAAAAGCCCGTCACACAATGGTAGTGATCTTATTCGGGGGTTGAATGTCTCTTGGACACACCCGCCCGGCGAGCCGACGGCAAGCCGAACTGGATGAATGGCTTCGCCGTGCGGCGGGCGAGGGGGTCGTCGATCTGGCGTCCTTGCGCGGCACCATGCGCGCGCCGACAAGTCTTCTTCAGCAGCTGGCGGAAGCGGTACTGGACAGTTCCGTGTCGATCCTGCCCGACGGCGGGCTGCCGCAGTTGCGTCGCACCTGGTCGGCGTTCGACGCGCAGAGCGGGCGCCCTCGGACGGATCCCGACAGGGGAACAACGATCGTTGCCGATCCTCTGGCGGCCTGCGCAGCGGTGATACTGGGCATCGTGTCGCCCGGGCGGCACGTCACGGTTATAGAGCCCGTGCCGCCGCAGGTCGTCGACGCCATGCGCCGGGTGGGGGCCATGGCGCGAACGGTCTCGATGCGGCCGACGGAGTGGGAATTCTCTCCGGAAGAGTTCTCCGCGCGGGTAGGGGCGCAAACGGACCTCATCATCGTGGCGGACCCGAACCCTTACTCGGGCCAGTATCTTCCGGAAGAAGCGCGAGCCTCGATCCTGGCGGCGGTCCGGCATTTCGGCTGCCATGTGCTGTTGGACGAAAGCGCGCGAAACAGCATCGTCGAGGATGATGGGGAAGACGCGAGTGCGTTTATCGAAGCACTCGGCGACAGTTGCCTGCGGGTCAGCGTGCCGGCGGCGGCAATCCTGGCGAACGCGGCATCGGCGGCCGCGGTGTTCGGGGCGGATGAACTCATCGCGCCGGTCCGTTCGGCCGCCTCGACCTTCGGTCTCGGCGCGAACGCAGTGGCGCAGTCCGTTCTCGCGCGGCGTTTCGAAGACGGCATGGCGATAGACGATACGGCGACATTGCAGGGGATCGTGTCCTCGGGGCGTGCGCTGGTAATGGACGGCCTGGACGATATCGGTGTGCTTGGCCTCGGCGGCCCCGGCGGCTGGTATGTCCCGGTTCGCGCGCAAGCCCTGTACGAAGGCCCGAACGATATCGGCGAGGAACTGGCCGCGCGCGCCGGCCTTGGCGTATTGCCCCTCGCGCCCTTCTATGTCGAAGGGTCGTCGGACCCTTATATCCTGATTTCCTACCTGCGCGACGCGGGTCTGTTGGAAAATTCGTTGGAACGGCTTGCGCGGTTCTACGATGAAGACATGGCCGGTATGACCACACTCGCCCTGCCGCCGCCCGGGGACTGGGACGTCGGGGACATCGACGACGACTTGGACGAAGATGACTTCGACGGTGACGAGTTCGTTGAAGAAATCGGTGACGAAGATGTCGTCGACGCGGCGGACGAGGGAGTGCCGGACGACGGCGCGTTCGAGGAGGAAGAGCTCTATGCCCGGGAGCCCGAGCCGGATCCGGTTTCGCCTGCCGCTTCGGAAATTCGGGAGGAACGCGAGTCGAAAGAGCCGGAGCATAAGCCGGCGCCGGAAAAGACAGGTGATCCCGACTTGTCGCGATACCCCGAGCCCGCGGCCGAACTCGCAGATGATGACGCCAAGTACCGCGAAGCGATGGCCGGGGCGGCGGACGGCCCAAGCCTGATCGACCGGATTGGAGACGAGGCGTCCGGTGAACCTGGGGAAGGGCATCGGACGGGGGCCGAAGATGAAAAGCGCGATTCCAAAATCCTTCCGTTCGGACGCTGGAGACGGGGTGCGCGCGAACAGGCCGAGCAGGATTCCAGAGCTCCTGCAGTTGAAGAGGCCGGTGCCGGACCCACGAAGCGCGAGGAGCCCGCTGCGTCCGGCGAAGACGCACCTGTTCAGGAAAAGGAGGAGGTGCCCGTTTTCAAACTCTCGGTTCCCGACATTGCCTCCCCGAATATTCCGGTGCCCTCGCGTGCGCCGGAACCGGAGTCTGCGTCCGGCGAAGACGAGCCCGGGGACGGGAGCGACCGAGCCGCAGACGCGGAGATCAAGAACGAGGACGACGCCGAGGCCGAAGCTCGGCGCGCGAAGGATCGCCGCGACGATCGACCGTTCTTCTTCGACGATCCGGTCGTCTGAATAAGCCACAGCGCTCGCTTGACGGCCCCCGTTCGCGGGATTACACAATCGCGCCTTCGGCGGTGGCTGTAGCTCAGTTGGTTAGAGCGCCTGGTTGTGGTCCAGGAGGCCGTGGGTTCAAATCCCATCAGCCACCCCACTTTCCCCCGGATTCGATTTGCATTTGGCGTGGCTGCTGCACGGCGCGCGCCCGGTTTGCTAGGTTTGCCGCATGAGCACGACCTGGATTGAAAATGCGCCTGAACTCCTGACCGTTGAGGAAATGTACCGCGCCGACGCTCTCGCGGCTGAACGTGGCGTGGAAGGGTTGGAGCTAATGGAGGCGGCGGGGACCGCCGTGGCGGATGCCGTTGAGGAACTCCGCCCGCACGGCAGAGTTGCCGTGTTGTGCGGTCCCGGCAACAACGGCGGCGACGGATTCGTGGCTGCACGCATCCTGGCGGAGCGGGGCCGCTCGGTCGCGCTTGCGCTGTTGGGGCGCGTCGAGGATTTGACGGGCGATGCCCGCGCAAATGCCGATCGGTGGCAGGGAAAGGTCGCGGCTCTGGCGCCGGGCGTTCTTGACGGTTGCGATGTCGTCGTCGACGCCGTTTTCGGCGCGGGCCTGTCGCGCCCCGTCGAGGGTGAGGCCCGTGCCACGTTGGAGAGCGTCGAGGCGCGGCGTCTCGCGACTGTCGCGGTCGATGTGCCAAGCGGCCTGAACGGGGACACCGGCGCGGTACTGGGTTATGCCGTCGGCGCCGATGTGACGGTCACGTTCTACCGTCGCAAGCCGGGGCATCTCCTGTATCCGGGACGCGGCCTTTGCGGCCGTGTTCGTGTGGCCGATATCGGGACACCGGAATCGGTCCTCGACGATATTGCGCCCCGTCGGTTCGAGAACGCCCCGTCCGTATGGCTGGAGCGCTTTCCGCGACCGGGTCCGCTGGGCCACAAGTATTCGAGAGGGCACGCGTTGATCGCGGGAGGCCGTGAACTGACGGGCGCGGCGCGTCTTGCGGCCTATGCCGCGTTGCGGGCCGGGGCCGGTCTTGTCTCGATCGCCGCGCACCCCGATGCCCTCGGCGTTTATCGCGCAGGCCGGCCGTCGATCATGGTGCGGGAGGCGGCGGACACCGGTGCCTTCGCCGATACGCTCAAGGACGATCGCATTCGCGCCGTGGTGGTCGGACCGGGGAACGGCGTCGACGCCGGAACCAGGGGAAAAACGCTCGCGGCACTGTCGTCGAATGCGGCATGCGTGATCGATGCCGATGCGATCACGGCGTTTGCCGACGATACGGAGAGCCTGTTTGCCGCAATTCGAAAGCACTGCGCAGACACCGTGCTCACGCCGCACGAAGGCGAGTTCGCGCGCTTGTTCAAGGGGCACGCAGACGTCGACGAGCTTGGCCGGCTCGCCGCCGCCCAGGAGGCGGCGCGCATTTCCGGGGCCGTGGTCGTACTCAAAGGCCCTGACAGCATCGTGGCGTCCCCGGACGGCCGGACCGCGATCAATACGAATGCCCCGCCCGAGTTGGCGACGGCGGGAAGCGGAGACGTGCTGGCCGGATTTATCTCGGGTTTGCTGGCGCAGGGACTGGACGGCTTCGATGCCGCCGCCGCAGCTGTCTGGTTGCATGGTGCGGCGGCCACGGAGTTCGGCCCCGGACTGATCGCGGAAGACATTGCGGACAGCCTGCCGCCGGTTCTGCGCCGCATGCGGGAGGTTGCAGAAAGCGCAGGTGGTTAGCGGGCTTCAGGGCCGTTTACTCGGCTCGCGCATTGGTATAGGACAACCGCCGTCCGTGCGGATCGACGCATCGGCATCGCGTGGCGTGCGATCTCGACATTCGGAAATGGCGTACGCGGGCGTGGCGGAATTGGTAGACGCGCCAGGTTTAGGTCCTGGTGACTGCAAAGTCGTGGGGGTTCAAGTCCCTTCGCCCGCACCACCTCCTCCGGCATGCCGACGTTGCGAAAGCGCCGGACAACATGGTTTCAGCGCGTCGGGATACGAAACCCCCGACGCGGCAATTCTATTAAACGGATCAGGAATCGGACCTGGCTATGGACGTCGTTGAAGTAAAGAATGAAGGCCTTGAGCGTGACTTCAAGATCACCGTTGCGGCGGCTGATATCGAGCAGCGCGTGGACGAACGTATTGCCGAGGTCGGCAAGACGGCGAATCTCCCCGGTTTTCGACCGGGCAAGGTGCCACAGAAAATCCTGAAGCAGCGCTTCGGCTCCGCCGTCATGGGCGAGGTGCTCGAGGCCGCAGTCCAGGAAACTTCGCAGGAAGTGCTGAGCGAGCGTGGCCTGCGCCCCGCCGGCCAGCCGAAGATCGAGGTGGTTTCTTTCGACGAAGGCAAGGACCTGGAATACGACCTGTCGATCGAAATTCTGCCCGACATCGGCGATGTCGACCTTTCGGGGTTGTCGCTGGAGCGCATCAAGGTCGTTCCGACCGATGCCGAAATTGCCGATGCGATTGATCGCATCGTCCAGCAAAACCGCGAGACCAAGCCGATCGAGGACGTGCGACCGGTTGAGAAGGGCGACGTCGTGGTCATCGATTTCGAGGGCAAGATCGACGGCGTGCCGTTCGACGGCGGCAAGGGTGACGGCATTCGGCTCGAAGTCGGATCCGACCAGTTTATCCCGGGCTTCGAAGATCAGCTGATCGGTGCGGAGATCGACAAACAGCTCGATGTGAAGGTCGCGTTCCCCGAGGATTACGGCGTCGACGATCTTGCGGGCAAGGACGCGGTCTTCGACTGCACCGTCCGCGAAATTCACGAGGGCGTTGACGTCACGGTCGACGACGAGTTCGCGAAATCCCTGGGGATGGAAGACCTGGCGGCTCTCAAGTCGGCGATCTCCGACCAGCTCGGCCAGGAATACAATCGCCTGACTCGCGAGCGCACCAAGCGCGACCTGCTCGACAAGCTGGCCGACGGATATGACTTCGGCGTTCCGCCGCGCATGGCCGGTGAGGAGTTCGACCAGATCTGGCAGCAGATCGAGGAAGCCAAGAAGAACGACCAGCTGGACGACGACGACAAGGGCAAGTCGGACGACGAGCTCAAGGAGCAGTACCAGGAGATTGCCGAACGCCGCGTGCGCCTCGGCTTGCTGCTCTCCCATGTCGGCGAACAGAACAACCTGAGCGTGACCCAGGAAGAGGTGAACCGGGCGATCATGGACCAGGCGCGGCAGATGCCGGGCCAGGAACAGATGGTGATCGACTTCTACCGCGATAACCCGCAGGCCGCGGCATCGCTGCAGGCGCCGATCTTCGAGGACAAGGTTGTCGATTTCATTCTCGAGATGGCGGATGTCACCGAGCGCGAAATGACCCCCGAAGAACTGAACGAACTCGCCGAGAGCGAAGCCAAGGGCGGCGACGCGAAGGCCGAGGAAGAGAAAAAACCGGCGAAGAAAAAACCGGCCAAGAAGAAGGCGGCGGCGAAGAAACCGGCAGCGAAGAAGGACGAGAAGGATAAGAAATCCGAGTAGGCTGCGAAGACGCCAGTCTTGCGCGGACTCGCCTGAAGCCTATCTCTTTAGGACAGCAAATACAGATACCCATGGTTCCGTCGGGGGTGCCCGATGGACGGAGTTACGCAAAATATGCCGATTGATGACACCACGCGCATGAACGCGCTCGTTCCCATGGTCGTCGAGCAGACCAACCGCGGTGAACGCGCATATGATATCTACTCGCGCCTGCTGAAGGAGCGGATCATCTTCCTGACCGGTCCGGTCGGCGATGAGGTGGCGAGCCTGATCTGCGCGCAGCTCCTGTTCCTTGAGGCGGAGAACCCGAACAAGGACATCAGCTTCTACATCAACTCGCCGGGCGGCGTCGTTACGTCGGGTCTGTCGATCTACGACACCATGCAGTACATCCGCCCCGACGTTGCCACGCTTTGCGTTGGCCAGGCCGCCTCGATGGGCTCGCTGCTTCTGGCGGGCGGGGCGAAGGGCAAGCGCTTTGCGCTGCCGAATGCGCGCATCATGGTCCATCAGCCTTCCGGCGGTTTTCAGGGGCAGGCGACGGATATCGAGATCCACGCCCAGGAAATCCTGAAGATCCGCGCACGCCTCAACGAGATTTATTCCGAGCATACCGGGCAGGACGTGGAAGCGATCGCGGACGCTCTGGAGCGCGACAAATTCTACACCGCCGGTGAAGCGAAGGATTTCGGGCTCATCGACGAGGTGGTTTCCAAGCGCCCGGAAACGGACGCTGAAAGCGAGAGTGAGTAAGGGATAGCCCGTATTATGCAGGCGGCCGGCGAAGAACGGATTTAACTAAATATTGATCGCTTGCCGTTAGCTATTGTTCAATCGGGTCTGTTAGTGATTCGCCCTGCGCGGGGCAATCGGCCAGACGTAACGCCCCAGCACGGGACACAAGGTATATGAGCAAGACCGGGAACGGTGATTCCAAGAACACCCTCTACTGCTCTTTCTGCGGAAAAAGTCAGCACGAGGTCCGCAAACTGATCGCGGGTCCGACGGTGTTCATCTGCGACGAATGCGTCGAACTCTGCATGGACATCATCCGTGAAGAGCACAAGTCGACGCTGGTTAAATCGCGCGACGGTGTGCCGACCCCGAAGGAAATCTGCGAGGTCCTCGACGACTACGTGATCGGCCAGGATCAGGCCAAGCGTGTTCTCTCGGTTGCCGTGCACAACCACTACAAGCGTCTCAGCACCGCGCCGAAGGGCAACGAGGTCGAGATCGCGAAATCGAACATCCTGCTGATCGGACCGACGGGCTGCGGCAAGACGCTGCTGGCGCAAACGCTGGCGCGCATCCTCGACGTGCCGTTCACGATGGCCGACGCCACCACGCTGACCGAAGCCGGCTACGTGGGCGAGGACGTCGAGAACATCATCCTGAAGTTGCTGCAGTCCGCCGATTACAACGTCGAGCGTGCGCAGCGCGGCATCGTCTACATCGACGAGGTCGACAAGATCAGCCGCAAGTCCGACAACCCGTCGATCACCCGCGACGTGTCGGGTGAGGGCGTGCAGCAGGCGCTGCTGAAGATCATGGAGGGCACCGTCGCCTCCGTGCCGCCGCAGGGCGGGCGCAAGCATCCGCAACAGGAGTTCCTGCAGGTCGACACCACGAACATCCTGTTCATCGTCGGCGGCGCGTTCGCCGGCCTCGACAAGATCATTTCCTCGCGCGGCAAGGACACGGCGATCGGCTTCGGTGCCGACGTGCAGAGCCCGGACGATCGCCAGCAGGGTGAAATCCTGAGCGAGGTCGAGCCGGAAGATTTGCTCAAGTTCGGCCTGATCCCTGAGTTCGTTGGCCGCCTGCCGGTCATCGCGACCCTGGGCGATCTCGACGAGGATGCGCTGATACAGATCCTGACCCAGCCGAAGAACGCGCTGGTGAAGCAGTACCAGCGCTTGTTCGAGATGGAAGGCGTTGAGTTGAGTTTCGCCGAGGATTCGCTGGCCGCGATTTCCAAGAAGGCGATTGCCCGCAAGACGGGCGCACGCGGTCTGCGCTCGATCATGGAGACGATCCTGCTCGACACGATGTTCGACCTGCCGGGCATGGACGGGGTCGAGGAGGTGGTAATCAACGGCGAGGTTGTCGAAGGCAACGCGGCACCGCTTCACATTTATGCGGACAAGCACGAAGATCTTGAGACGAGCGCCTGACCGGCCACAAGTTCTTGTGCCTGCACGGTTTTGTGCGGGCTTGATTACCGCACTGCAAAAACCCAATTATTAGGACGTGGCGCGACTCGTGCGTGCCACGTTTCCTGTCTCTGGGCCGTAAACCCGTCTTCAACGATTTACGGTTAATCTAGACGCTCTGTTACGCCGATCCGGACCCCGATATGACTGATTTGACCAAAGGCGCCCTTTTCCCTGTTCTGCCGCTGCGCGACATTGTCGTGTTTCCGCACATGATCGTGCCCCTGTTCGTGGGGCGTGAGAAATCGGTGCGTGCGCTGGAAGACGTGATGCAGGAGGACAAGCAGATCCTGCTGCTCACCCAGAAGGACGCCGCACAGGACGATCCCTCGCCGGAAGATCTCTTCACGGTCGGCACCATCGGCACGATCCTGCAGCTTCTCAAGCTGCCGGACGGCACGGTCAAGGTGCTGGTCGAAGGCGGTGAGCGGGCGTCGATCGCCGAATTCACCGACAATGACGAATTTTTCCAGGCGTTTGCGGAAATCCTGCCGGAAGAAGAGGTGGACGAGAAGGAGTCCGAAGCGCTCGCGCGTTCGGTGGTCACCCAGTTCGAGCAGTACATCAAACTCAACCGCAAGATTCCGCCCGAGGTTCTGGTCTCGATCAACCAGATCGAGGAGCCGAGCAAGCTCGCCGACACGGTGGCATCGCACCTGTCGCTCAAGATCCCCGAGAAGCAGGAGTTGCTCGAAGCCGAAACCGTCCAGAAGCGGCTGGAGAAGATCTACAGCTTCATGGAAGGCGAGATCGGCGTGCTGCAGGTCGAAAAGCGCATCCGTTCGCGCGTGAAGCGCCAGATGGAGAAGACCCAGCGCGAGTATTATCTCAACGAACAGCTCAAGGCGATCCAGAAAGAACTCGGCGAAACCGAGGACGGCCGCGACGAACTTCAGGAACTCGAAGAGAAGATCGAGAAGACCAAATTCACCAAGGAAGCACGCGAGAAGGCCGGGCAGGAGCTCAAGAAGCTCCGCAATATGAGCCCGATGTCGGCGGAAGCGACCGTGGTGCGCAACTATCTCGACTGGATGACCACCATCCCGTGGAAGAAGCGCTCGCGGGTGAAGAAGGATATCAACGCTGCCCACGACGTGCTGAACGAGGACCATTACGGTCTCGACAAGGTTAAGGAGCGTATCCTTGAGTACCTTGCCGTCCAGCAGCGCATGAACAAGCTGAAGGGCCCGATCCTGTGCCTCGTCGGCCCTCCGGGTGTCGGCAAGACCTCGCTGGGCAAGTCGGTCGCCCGTGCGACGGGCCGCAAGTTCGTGCGTATGTCGCTCGGCGGCGTGCGTGACGAGGCCGAGGTTCGCGGTCACCGCCGGACCTACATCGGCTCCATGCCGGGCAAGGTCATCCAGGGCATGAAGAAGGCCGGGACGTCGAACCCGCTCTTCCTGCTCGACGAGATCGACAAGCTGGGTGCGGACTGGCGCGGCGACCCGTCGTCGGCGCTGCTCGAGGTGCTCGATCCGGAACAGAACCACACCTTCCAGGACCATTACCTGGAAGTGGATTACGACCTGTCGGACGTGATGTTCGTCTGCACGGCCAACAGCATGCGCATGCCGCAGCCGCTGTTGGACCGCATGGAGATCATCCGCATCCCCGGCTACACCGAGGACGAGAAGGTTGAGATCGCCAAGCGGCACCTCATCCCCAAGCAGATCGAGGAGAACGGCCTCAAGGACGACGAGTGGTCGATTTCCGACACAGGCCTGCGCGACCTGATCCGTTACTACACGCGCGAAGCGGGTGTTCGCAGCCTGGAACGCGAGATCGCCAACCTCGCGCGCAAGGCCGTGAAGGAGATCGCGGTCGAAAAGGACGTCGAGAGCGTCAAGGTCACGGTGAAGAACCTCGACAAGTATGCCGGTGTGCGGAAGTTCCGCTTCGGCGAGACCGAGGAAGACGATCTGGTCGGTGTTGTGACCGGCCTGGCGTGGACCGAGGTCGGCGGCGAACTGCTGACCGTCGAGGCCATCCTGGTCCCCGGCAAGGGCAAGATGTCGATCACCGGCAAGCTGGGCGACGTCATGCAGGAATCGGTACAGGCGGCGAACGCCTATGTTCGTGCCCGGGCTGTCCAGTTCGGGATCGAGCCGCCGCTGTTCGAGCGGCGCGATATCCACGTCCACGTGCCCGAAGGTGCGGTTCCCAAGGACGGTCCGTCGGCCGGCGTGGCGATGATTACCTCGATGGTTTCGGTGTTGACCCAAAACCCGATCCGCAAGGATGTGGCGATGACGGGCGAAATCACCCTGCGCGGCCGGGTGCTGCCGATCGGCGGCCTGAAGGAGAAGCTCCTCGCAGCGCTGCGCGGCGGCGTGAAGACGGTGATCATCCCGAAGGACAACGAGAAAGACCTCGCGGACATCCCCGACAACGTGAAGAAGGGGCTGGAGATCATCGCGGCGGCCACCGTCGACGAGGTTCTGCAACACGCCCTGACGCAGCCGCTCGTGCCCATCGAATGGGACGAATCGGCTCACGACTCGGCCCCGGTTTCGAGCCCGGATGACGAGTCGGAAGGCCCCGGGGTCGTCCGCCACTAGGGCGACATTGGGGTTGACGCCGAGACAACCCCGATTCGTTGCGCCGGATTGCCGAAAAACCCCGGATTTCCGGGCCCTTTTGATTGACGGCCCGGAATCCGCGCTCCTAGACTCCCCTCACTGTTTGGATTCGGGCTTTAGGCTCCAGACATCACAAATCCCGTGAACCAACCCATAAGGGGGTCAAACGTGAACAAGAACGATCTCATCGCTGCTGTTGCTGATTCCGCCGATCTGTCGAAGGCAGATGCCGGCAAGGCCGTCGACAGCGTCCTCGACAACATCACCGGCTCGCTCCAGAGCGGTAACGAAGTCCGCCTCGTCGGCTTCGGCACGTTCTCGGTCGCGCAGCGCAAGGCGACCACCGGCCGCAACCCGCAGACCGGTGCGACGATCCAGATCCCGGCTTCGAAGCAGCCGAAGTTCAAGGCCGGCAAGGCCCTGAAGGACGCGGTCAACTAAACCGCTTCCATACCGTTATAGCGGGCCGGCTCCTCCGGGGGCCGGCCCGTTTTGTTTGCGCGGCCCAATTGCGATACAACCGAAGGAGAAGGGCGGTTAGCTCAGCTGGCAGAGCATCTCGTTTACACCGAGAGGGTCGGCGGTTCGATCCCGTCACCGCCCACCAGATATTGCGCGGCAGATCATCGGAAGGAGCCTCAGCATGGCCAAGTCACCCCTCGAGGAGATGGGCACCCCCCTCTACTACATTGCAGGCAATGCCGAAGAAGCGGGTTTTCCGGTACCGCCGAACCCGCACGGCCAGTCCCTGCGGACATGGGTCCGCGCCCTGGCCGGCGGCATGCAGAAGGAGGCGCTGGTCGTCTCCGCGGCGACCGGGACGGCGTGGCGATTTGCCTGTGACGAGGGCGCGCATCTGGGCGGCTTCAACAAGGCGCCGAACCCGCTGACGTATCTCAGTGCAGGCATGATCGCGTCATACATGAACGAGATCACGGCGCTGGCCGAACAGCGCAACATCGCGCTGCGCGACCTCGAACTGGTTCTGGAGAACTTCTATTACCGCGAGGGCGACTTCCGGAAGGGCACGATGAACAGCGGCGCCTTGCCGCCCGAACTGAACGTACACTGCCAGGCCGACTGCGACGACCAGACCCTCTCGACGCTGCTCTACGAGGCTGTTGCGGCCTCGCCGCTCAACGGGCTGGCGCGCGGCAGCCATCCGAGCCTGTTCAACCTCGTCCTCAACGGCACGGAGATCACGCCCGCCCAGGTGACGCCGCTCGATGCGGAACCCTTCGATGATCCGGGCGACAATTTCCCCAAGCTCGAACGCCTGGCCGACAGCCCGGCCGTTGACGATCTGATCGTCATGCTGGTCGACGAGGACGCCGCGCGCGAGGCCCACGCCAAGATCGAGACCGGCGGTCCCGACCTGGGCGAAGGCAAGCAGCTCCTGCACATGCACACGCGCTGCGTGCTGCGCGCGGACGGGGTGAAGGAGATCTTCAAGGAGCAGTACAATCCGGTTGCGCCGAGCTGGCGCTTCCTGTCGGCCGAGGATGGGCGCGCGCCCGACGCGGCGTCGCTGATTTCGGCGGGCATCGGCCTCTGCTTCATGACCCAGCTGGGCCGCTTCTCGCACATGGCGAAGCTGCCGCTCGACGGGTACCGGATCATCCAGGACACCCATTTCTCGCTGGGCGGCGCCTCGGGCGGTACCGGCAAGGCGGGCGAGGCCCAGCCGATCGAGACCCATGTCTTCATGGATACGGGCGAGGGGGTGACCGAGGACGACGCGCAGCAAATTCTCGGCGTCGGCGAGCGAACCTGCTTCCTGCACGCCTTCTGCCGCGACGATGTGAAGGCGAAGGTCCGCGCGGCGAAGTCCGCGAAAGCGGCCTGACGGTTACTCCGCGGCCGCGGCGAAGTCCGGGGTTTCCAGCTCCGGCACCACCTTGTCCATGAACAACTGCATCTCTTCGAGCAGTTCGTCCTTGGGCTGCTGGGCCCAGTGCCAGATCAGGGTGATGTATTCGCACGGGATGCGCGCGTAGATCTCCTGCCAGTCGCGGATCGCGTCGTCGACGGTGCCGCCCAGCACGAACTTGTGTTCCTTCATGGCGCGGAACGCGGCCTCGGCATCGTGATTGACCGGGTCGACGTTGTGATTGCCGAAGACCGAGTAGAAATTCTTGAAGATGTCGAGGTCGTAGGACCGGACCTTGCGGTCGAAGTCGTCGGCGGATTTGCCGATGCGTGTGTGGCGCACGATGTTCTGGTTCTGGCCGTAGGCGACCTGGCGACCGTGCTTGGCGGCTTCCTCGACGTAGATGTTGGCGAGTTCGACCACCCCGTCGGTCGGGTTGAAATAGCTCGGGCGGAAGCCGTGTTTGGCCGCGAATTCGATGGTGGCGCGTGACCGGGCCACCGCGACAAAACATGGCGGGTGCGGCTGCTGGAGCGGTTTCGGCACCACGCTGATGCGGCGCAGCACGCCGTCGTCGTCGACCTCGCCTTCCGCGCCGGCCTCACGGGCGATCTCGTAGCCCTCGTAGTTCGTGATGCCCGTGTCGTGGGGGAAGGGCGCCTGGTAGAACTGGCCGTTCAGCTCGACCGAATCCTTGGTCCAGCAGTCGAGGACCATCTCGACGCGCTCTTCGAAAATTTCACGGTTCTTGAGGTCGTTGGCGCTGCCGTCGGACACGGTTGCCACTGCGCCGCTCGCCTGGCCCAGGATGTTCGCCCAGCGCGACTGGTAGCCGCGCGCGAAACCCACGAAATACTTGCCGTGGGTCAGGTGGTCGATGATCGCGGTTTCCTCGGCGACGCGGATCGGGTCCTGGGTCGCCATGACGTAACCGAACGCGCCGAGGTGAAGGTTCTTCACCTGGCTCGCCCAGTGGGCGTTCAGGATGCCGGGATTGGGCCCGACCTCGTAGCCTTCGGAGTGCAGGTGGTGCTCGATGGTGGACATGCCCCACACGCCCATCTCGTCAGCGGCCCGGATGATCTCCGACCACTCGTGGACGATCTTGTAGTAGAGGTCGGCATCTCGGCCGATGGGGCGCTTGGCGCGGCGGTCGTGCTCGTCTTCCGCCGGAAACACCGGATAAAGCTGCACGATAACCTTTGGTTTTCCCATCGTTTCCTCCCGGTTTTGTATGCCCGACAGCTACGTTGGCACGGATCGAGCTCGGTGACGAGTCAACGAACGCCCGCGCGTTCCATGGCGCGCAGGCGCCAGTCCCATGTGCCGTCGATGAACAGGTCGGAGGTCAGGAAGCCCTTGGCGTCCTCGATCTCCTCCTCGCGCATCGTCTGAAGTTCGCCCGCGGCCATCGCCTTGAGCTGCACGCCCATCGAGCGCTCCAGTTCGATGGTGGAAATCACCGTGTCGCGCACGGACCGTCCGGCGACGAGCACCCCGTGATACTGCAGGATCAACGCGCGCTTGCCCTCGAGCTTGTCGAGGATCGCATCGCCCTGTTCGGCAATACGGTGCGCGTTGTCGTAGTCCTCGATGACGTCGATATCGTCGTGAAAGCGCGCAGCGTTGCGGTCGAAGGTGACGAGGTTCGATCCGATGGCCCCCATGGCGACCGCATTGTCGCCGTGGTGGTGCGCGATACACATGACATCGGGCCGAGCGGCATAGACGATGCCGTGGATGCGCAGGGTCGGGTTGACGTTGCCGGGCTCGCCGACGGCGTTCAGTTCGAAATCCACCTCCCGCAGGTCGTCGATCTCCACTTCCTCCACGCTCTTGCCAAGCTGGTAGGTCCAGAAGCTGTTGCTGCCGGGGATACGCGCGGTGAGGTGGGCGAGAAGGCCGAGACCCAGCCCGGCATGGCCGAGCATGCGATAGCCGTCCACCATCTCGCGCTTGAGGGCTTCGATATCGTCTTCGGCGAGTGTTTCGGCGGCCTGGGTCATCGGTTCGGTCCTGCTGTATTGGGATCGTCGCATCGAACTGCGATATCATCTCCCCAAATGCGCAACACGTGCAACGTTTAGCCGGAAGACCGCCATGGCCCTGCATCCCCAGATCGTCGAACTCATGCGCCGCGCGAAGGAAGCCGGCGTGCGCCCGACCCACGAACTTCCGCCGGTCGAGGCGCGGGCCCAGGTGGAGCGGATGTACAAGTTCCCGAACACCGAGCGGATCGAGATCGGCTCCGTCGAGGACAGGCAGATTCCCGGGCCGGCCGGCGATGTTCCGATACGTATCTACCGTTCCTGGGCCACCGAAGGCGCGCCGGCGCCGGCCCTGATGTACTTCCATGGTGGCGGTCATGTGGTGGGCAGCCTCGATACCCACGACAGCGTCGCGCGAAACCTGTGCGCGGTCGCTCACTGCGTCGTGGTCGCGGTCGATTACCGGCTCGCGCCCGAGCACAAGTTCCCGGCCGCGCCGGAAGACTGTTTCGCCGCCACGCAGTGGGTGGCCGACAACGCGGCCGACCTCGGCATCGATCCGGCCCGGATCGCCGTCGGCGGGGACAGTGCCGGCGGCAATCTTGCCGCGGTGGTTGCCCTGATGGCGCGCGACGCGGGCGGTCCGGCCTTGTGTTACCAGCTGCTCGTCTATCCGGTCGCCGACTATGCGATGGATACGCCGTCTTATGAAAAATGGGCCGAAGGGGCGGGAATCCTGACCGCGGCCGGGATGGCGTGGTACCGCGACTGCTATCTGGCGAGCGAAGCCGACCGCATGGACTGGCGCGCCGCGCCCCTGCGCGCGGCCGATCATTCCGGCCTGCCGCCCGCGCTGGTGATCACCGCCGAATGCGATGTCCTCCACGACGAAAGCGTGGCGTATGCGCAGGCATTGCGCGACGCCGGCGTCGCGGTCGAACATCGTAATTATCCCGGGATGATGCATGGTTTCTTCTCGCTCGCCCCTGTGATCGATGACGGCGGTGCGGCGCAGACCTTTGCCGGCAAACACTTGCGCGCGGTGTTCGGAAGCTAGGCCCACATTCTTCGCGCCGGATTGCCTGACATCGCCTTGACATCCCGGGGGCGCGGCAGTACATCCCGGCTCTCGGTTTGGGGGTGTAGCTCAGTTGGTTAGAGCGCCGGCCTGTCACGCCGGAGGCCGCGGGTTCGAGTCCCGTCACTCCCGCCACCGACCGCGATATTCGAAAACGTCCATACGGTCCCCGAAGGGGCCGTTTTTTGTTGTCTGAACGCGGCAGTTGAGACCCTCAAAAGACAGAGGCGCGACAATCTGTTCCGGGCCGGCCTGCCGCCTTGCACGCCTGTGTGCGCTGGTGTAAGCCTGCCTTCGCATTCCGTGCCGGATTCGGTCCGGTAAAGCGCATCCGCGCACACGGCGAGAACTGGGCGTTGCCGATGGAAGAATTGCTCCTCGAATACCTGCCGATCCTGATCTTTCTCGGCATCGCGGGCGGTTTGTCCCTGATCCTCGTGCTGGCGTCGTTTGTGGCCGGCGCGCGCAAGCCCGACCCTGAAAAGAACTCCGCGTACGAGTGCGGTTTCGACGCGTTCGACGACGCCCGGATGAAGTTCGACGTGCGGTTTTATCTGGTTGCAATTCTGTTCATCATTTTCGATCTCGAAGTGGCGTTCCTGTTTCCGTGGGCCATCAGTCTATCGGAGATTGGCGAGTTCGGTTTCTGGTCGATGGTCGTGTTCCTGGGGATTTTGACCGTCGGGTTTGCTTACGAATGGCGTAAGGGAGCGCTCGAATGGGAATAACCATGCACGATCAGGCGGACCTCGTGTTCAAGCCGGGTCCCGATCAGGATGCGGCGATCCAGGCCGTCACCGATGAGCTCACCGACAAGGGTTTTGTGCTCGCCAACATGGACAAGCTGGTCAACTGGGCGCGTACGGGCTCGCTCTGGCCCATGACGTTCGGGCTCGCGTGCTGCGCGGTCGAGATGATGCACACCGCGGCCTCGCGCTACGACATGGACCGCTTCGGCTTCCTGTTCCGCCCCAGTCCGCGCCAGTCCGATGTGATGATTGTCGCGGGCACGCTCACCAACAAGATGGCCCCGGCGCTGCGCAAGGTTTACGACCAGATGCCGGAGCCGCGCTGGGTGATTTCGATGGGCTCGTGCGCCAACGGCGGCGGCTACTACCACTACTCCTATTCGGTCGTGCGCGGGTGCGACCGGATCGTTCCGGTCGATATCTATGTGCCGGGTTGCCCGCCGACGGCCGAGGCGTTGCTCTACGGAATCATGCAGCTTCAACGCAAGATCCGCCGCACGGGCACGATCGCGCGCTAGAACGAAATTCAGGCACAGGCACAAGAAACAGGGCATGGACGAAGCGCTCCACGATCTCGGCAGTTACATTGCCGCCGCGTTGCCGCAGGAGGTGATAGAGACCCCTGTGGCGAACGGCGAGCTGTCTGTCCGGGTGGTTCCTGCCGCGATCAACAGGGTGCTGACGTTCCTGCGCGACGACAGCAACTGCCTGTTCAAGGTGCTGGTCGATATCTCCGGTGTCGACTATCCGGAACGCGAGGCGCGCTTCGATGTCGTCTATCAGCTGCTTTCGCCGGGCCAGAACCAGCGTTTGATGGTGAAGGTTGCGGTCGACGAGGATACGCCGGTTCCGACGGCCACCGAGGTCTATAGCGCTGCCGACTGGTACGAGCGCGAGGCCTGGGACATGTACGGCATCTATTTTTCGGATCATCCCGACCTGCGCCGGATCCTCACGGACTACGGCTTCGAGGGGCATCCGATGCGCAAGGACTTCCCTCTCACCGGGCGCGTGGAAGTGCGCTACGACGAAACGCAGAAGCGCGTTGTGTACGACTCGGTCAAGCTGACCCAGGATTTCCGGTCCTTCGACTTCCTCAGCCCCTGGGAAGGCATGACTGATGTGCTTCCGGGTGACGAGAAGGCGAGCGCCGACGAGGAAGGGGAGGCCGAGGGAACCTGATGTCCGAAGTCGCGATCAAGAACATGACGCTCAACTTCGGGCCGCAGCATCCCGCAGCCCATGGTGTGCTGCGTCTGGTGCTGGAAATGGACGGCGAAGTGGTCGAGCGCGCCGACCCGCATATCGGCCTGCTGCACCGCGGCACCGAGAAGCTGATCGAATACAAGACCTACCTGCAGGCGGTGCCGTATTTCGACCGTCTCGATTACGTCTCGCCCATGTGCCAGGAGCACGCCTACGCGCTGGCCGTCGAGAAACTGCTCGGCATCGAGGTGCCGGAGCGCGGACAGTATATCCGCGTCCTGTTCTCCGAGATCACCCGCATCCTCAACCACATCATGAACCTGACGACGTATGCGCTCGACGTGGGTGCGATGACGCCGCTGCTGTGGGGCTTCGAGGAACGCGAACGGATGATGGAGTTCTACGAGCGTGTTTCCGGCGCGCGGCTCCATGCGGCCTATTTCCGGCCCGGCGGTGTCCACCAGGACCTTCCCGCGGGTCTGCTCGACGATATCGCGGAGTTCTGCGAGACCTATCCGAAGTTCATCGACGACATGGAATCGCTGCTGACGGGCAACCGCATCTTCAAGCAGCGCACCGTCGATATCGGCGTCTTCAGCGCCGAGGAGGCGATGGACTGGGGCATGTCCGGCCCGATGCTGCGCGCATCCGGCGTTGCGTGGGACCTGCGCAAATCGCAGCCCTACGATGTTTACGACCGGATGAATTTCGACGTCCCCATCGGCAAGACCGGCGACTGCTATGCCCGTTATCTCGTGCGCGTCGAGGAAATGCGTCAGAGCCTGCGGATCATCAGGCAGTGCATCGACGAAATGCCCGACGGCCCGGTGATAACCGAGAACCACAAGCTGACGCCGCCGCGCCGGGGCGAGATGAAGCATTCGATGGAAGCGTTGATCCATCACTTCAAGCTCTACACCGAGGGCTATCACGTGCCCGCGGGCGAGACCTACACCGCCGTGGAAGCGCCCAAGGGCGAATTCGGCGTGTATCTGGTCTCCGACGGCACCAACAAGCCGTACCGCTGCAAGATCCGCGCGCCGGGGTTTGCCTTCATGCAGGCGCTCATTCCGTTGAGCGAGGGTCACATGCTGGCCGATGTGCCCGCGATCCTCGGCAGCCTCGATGTCGTGTTCGGAGAGGTCGACCGATGAGCGAAGCCTTTACCTTCAATGCCGAGACCGAGGCGCGCGCGCAGACGATTATCGCGCGATATCCGGAGGGGCGGCAGCAGAGCGCGGTGATCCCGCTGCTCCATCTCGCGCAACGCCAGGCCGGCGGCTGGCTGCCGACGGAGGTCATCGAGTATGTCGCGGCCTATCTCGACATGCCGAAGATCCGGGTGCTGGAAGTCGCGACCTTCTATTCGATGTTCAATCTCGAACCGGTCGGAAAAAACTTCGTCCAGCTGTGCCGGACCACGCCTTGCTGGCTGCGCGGCTCTGACGACCTGCGCGCGGTGGCGAAGGACGTCACCGGGTGTGGCCTGGGCGAGACCAGCGACGACGGGCTGTTCACCGTGGTTGAGGTCGAGTGCCTGGGCGCGTGCTGCAACGCGCCGATGGTGCAGATCAACGACGACTATTACGAAGACCTCAACGCCGAGAACTTCAAGGATGTCCTCGAAGCGCTCAAGCGCGGCGAGGACCCGAAGGGGGGTTCGCAGGCCGGGCGGACGGGCTCTGAACCGGACGGCGGGCTGACCACCCTGACGGCGGAGGGGGCGTGATGCTGCGTGACGAAGACCGCATCTTCCAGAACCTCTACGGCCAGGACGACTGGCGTCTCGACGGTGCGCGCCGGCGCGGCATCTGGGACAACACCAGAGCGCTGATCGAACTCGGCCGCGAGAAGATCGTCGAAGAGATCAAGGAATCGGGCCTTCGCGGGCGTGGCGGCGCGGGGTTTCCGACCGGCGTGAAGTGGTCCTTCATGCCGCCGGACGAGCGGCGCGACGGGCGGCCGCACTACCTGGTCGTCAATGCCGACGAGTCCGAGCCGGGCACCTGCAAGGACCGTGAAATCCTGCGCTACGACCCGCACACGCTGGTCGAGGGCTGCCTGGTCGCCGGGTTCGCGATGGGCGCGAACGCGGCCTACATTTATGTGCGCGGCGAGTTCTTCTCCGAAGCGTCGCACCTCCAGATTGCGATCGACGAAGCCTACGAGGCGGGCCTGATCGGCAAGAACGCGTCGGGCTCCGGCTGGGATTTCGACGTTTACCTGCACCGCGGTGCAGGCGCCTATATCTGCGGCGAGGAAACCGCGCTGATCGAAAGCCTGGAAGGCAAGAAGGGGCAGCCGCGCCTCAAGCCGCCCTTCCCGGCGGCCTGCGGTCTCTACGGTTGCCCGTCCACGGTGAACAACGTCGAGACGATTGCCGTTGCGCCGACCATCCTGCGGCGCGGGTCTTCCTGGTTCGCCGGTTTCGGGCGTGAGAACAACACCGGCACGAAGATCTTCTCGATCTCGGGGCACGTGGAGAACCCGTGCAACGTCGAGGAAGAGATGAGCATCCCGCTGAAGGAGCTCATCGAGAAGCATGCCGGCGGCGTACGCGGCGGCTGGGACAACCTGCTGGCGGTGATCCCGGGCGGGTCTTCGACCCCGTGCCTGTCGAAGAATATTTGCGACGGCGTGCTGATGGATTTCGATTCCCTGCGCGAACATCACAGCGGTCTCGGCACCGCGGCGGTGATCGTGATGGATAAGTCCACGGATATCGTTGAAGCGATCGCGCGGCTGAGCCACTTCTACCGGCACGAAAGCTGCGGCCAGTGCACGCCCTGTCGCGAAGGCATGGGCTGGGTCTATCGAGTCATGACCCGGATGGTGACCGGCGATGCCGAGATCGAGGAAATCGACATGCTGTGGGATGTCACCAAGCAGATCGAGGGGCACACCATTTGCGCGCTGGCCGACGGCGGTGTCTGGCCGGTGCAGGGCCTGATCCGGCACTTCCGGCCGGAGATGGAGCGCCGCATTACCGAACGCAAGCAGGTTGCCGTGTCGGCGCCCGCTCAGGCAGCGGAATAGGCGGGGGAGCGCGCGATGCCGACAGTCACGATCGACGGCAACGAGATGGAGGTCCCCGCGGGCATTACCGTGTTGCAGGCCTGCGAGATGGCGGGCGTGGAAATTCCGCGCTTCTGCTACCACGAGCGGCTTTCGGTCGCCGGCAACTGCCGCATGTGCCTTGTCGAGGTGTCGCCCGGTCCGCCGAAACCGGCTGCCTCATGCGCGCTGCCCGTCGCGGACGGCATGGAGGTCAAGACCGACACCGAGATGGTCCAGAAGGCGCGCAACGGCGTCATGGAATTCCTGCTGATCAACCATCCGCTCGATTGCCCGATCTGCGATCAGGGCGGCGAGTGCGACCTGCAGGACCAGGCAATGGCCTATGGCCGCGACGGCTCGCGTTTTCACGAGCACAAGCGCGCGGTCAAGGACAAGCATATGGGGCCGCTGGTCAAGACGATCATGACCCGCTGCATCCACTGCACACGCTGTGTGCGGTTCGCGACCGAAATCGCGGGCGTGCCGGAACTCGGCCTGCTGGGCCGGGGTGAGCATGCCGAGATCACGACCTACCTTGAGAAATCGCTCGATTCCGAACTCAGCGCGAACGTGATTGACCTGTGCCCGGTGGGCGCGCTGACCTCGAAGCCCTACGCCTTCGTGTCGCGCCCCTGGGAACTGAAGAAAACCGAATCCGTCGACGTGCTCGATGCGGTTGGCGCGGCGATCCGGGTGGATTCTCGCCAGACCGAGGTGTTGCGCGTGCTGCCGCGCCTGAACGAGGACGTGAACGAGGAGTGGCTCGCCGACAAGTCGCGTTACGCCTGCGACGGCCTTTCGCGCCAGCGCCTCGACCGGCCCTATGTGCGCAAGGACGGCAAGCTGCAGGCCGCGAATTGGGACGAGGCCTTCGCCGCGATTGCCGATAAGGCGAAATCCACGTCCGGTGACAAGCTCGCGGCCATCGCGGGCGATCTGTGCGATGCCGAATCCATGTTCGCGCTCAAGCAGCTCATGGGCGCGCTTGGTTCGTCGAATATCGATTGCCGCCAGGACGGGGCGAAGCTGGATGCCGGCTCGCGCGCGTCCTACATCATGAATTCGACCATCGCCGGTCTCGAAAATGCGGACGCGGTGCTGCTGGTCGGCACCAACCCGCGCTGGGAAGCGCCGCTGGTGAATACGCGCCTGCGCAAGGCGTGGGTGCAGGGCAATGCCCGCATCGCCGTGGTCGGCCCGCAGGTCGACCTGACCTATCCGAGCGAATATCTCGGCGCCGGTCCAGATACGCTCCGGCAGATCGTCGACGGCAGCCACGACTTCGCCAACGTTCTCAAGGATGCGGAACGTCCGGCCGTAATCGTCGGAATGGGCGCGTTGACACGCGACGACGGCGCGGCGGTTCTCGCGGCCGCGGCGAAGCTCGTCGAGAGCTGCAACCTGATCCGCGACGACTGGAACGGTTTCAACGTCCTGCACACGGCTGCCGCCCGCGTCGGCGGTCTCGATCTCGGCTTCGTGCCGGGTGAGGGCGGCCGAGATACCGCCGCCATCATCGACGGCGCGCAGGCAGGAGACATCGACATGGTCTACCTGCTCGGCGCGGACGAGGTCGACATGTCGAAGCTCGGCGATGCGTTCGTCGTCTATCAGGGGCATCACGGCGATGCCGGCGCGCACCGCGCCGACGTGATCCTGCCGGGCGCGGCCTATACGGAAAAGAACGGGACGTATGTGAACACCGAAGGCCGCGTCCAGATCGCGCGCCAGGCCGTCCAGCCGCCGGGTGACGCGCGTGAGGACTGGGCCATCATCCGCGCCCTGTCGGACGCGGTCGGCGGCGGCCTCGACTATGTGACCCTCGGCGACGTGCGCGCGGCGATGGTTGCCGCCAGCCCGGTGTTCGACCGGGTCGACGAGGTCGTTTCCGCGGCATGGGAAGGCGCGGGCACCGATGGGCAGATGGGCGACGCGTCCTTCGAGAGCCCCATCGCCAACTACTACATGACGGACCCGATCAGCCGGGCATCGGAAACCATGGCCGAATGCACGCGCGAGTTCGTGAATGCGGATGGTGAGAGGACCGGCACCGATGGTTGAGTTCTGGTGGTCCTATGGCTGGCCGACGGTCTGGATCGTGATCCAGATTCTGTTTCTGCTCGTGCCGCTTCTGCTTGTGGTGGCGTATCTGACCTATGCGGAGCGCAAGGTGATCGGCTTCATGCAGCTGCGCATGGGGCCGAACGTGGTCGGGCCGTTCGGACTGCTTCAACCGATCGCCGACGCGCTGAAACTCGTCACGAAGGAACTGATCATTCCGACCGGTGCGAACCGGGTGGTCTTCCTGCTTGCGCCGATGCTGACGTTCATCCTGGCGATGGTCGGATGGGCCGTCATCCCGGTTGCCGAGGGGTGGGTCCTGTCGGACATCAATGTCGGCATCCTCTATCTCTTCGCGATCTCTTCGCTCGGCGTCTACGGCATCATCATGGCCGGCTGGGCCTCGAACTCGAAATACCCGTTCCTCGGCGCGCTGCGGTCGGCGGCCCAGATGGTCTCCTACGAAGTCTCCATCGGCTTCGTCATTATCACCGTGCTGCTCGCGGTCGGCTCGCTGAACCTCTCCGACATCGTTCTGGCGCAGCAGGACCTCTGGTTCTTCATTCCGCTGCTGCCCATGTTCATCGTGTTCGTCATTTCCGCGCTGGCGGAGACAAACCGCGCGCCGTTCGACCTGCCGGAAGCCGAAGCGGAACTGGTGACGGGCTACAATGTCGAATATTCCGCGATGGCCTTCGCCCTGTTCTTTCTGGGCGAGTACGCGAATATGGTCCTGATGAGCGCGATGACCGTCATCCTGTTCCTCGGCGGTTGGCTGCCGCCGCTCGATATCGCGCCTTTTACCTGGGTCCCGGGTGTCGTGTGGTTCGCGCTCAAGGTCGCGCTGATGCTCTTCGTGTTCCTGTGGGTGCGGGCGACGCTTCCCCGTTTTCGCTATGACCAGCTCATGCGCCTCGGCTGGAAGGTCTTCCTGCCGCTGTCGCTCGCCTGGGTCGTTATCACCGCCGGTGCCATCGTCGTGTTCGACTGGTACCCGGGCATCGTGAACTAGGGCACAGGGAGAGACCGACATGGCCATGCTCGACCGTACTGCCCGCTCGCTGCTCCTCGGCGAAATCGCCGCCGGCATGTGGCTGACCCTGAAGTATTTCTTCAAGCCCAAGGTGACGGTGAACTACCCCTACGAGAAGGGGCCGCTCAGCCCGCGTTTCCGTGGCGAACACGCGCTGCGCCGTTACCCGAACGGCGAGGAACGCTGCATCGCCTGCAAGCTTTGCGAGGCGATCTGCCCGGCGCAGGCAATCACCATTGAGGCGGAGCCCCGCGAGGACAATTCGCGGCGCACGACGCGCTACGACATCGACATGACCAAGTGCATCTACTGCGGCTTCTGTGAGGAAGCATGCCCGGTGGATGCCATCGTGGAGGGGCCGAACTTCGAGTTCGCGACCGAGACCCGCGAGGAACTCATGTACGACAAGGACAAGCTCCTCGCGAACGGCGATCGCTGGGAATCCGAAATCGCAACGGCGCTCGCCGCCGACGCGCCGTATCGCTAGGCCGGGCAGGGGGAAACACACGTGGTCGTTCAAGCGCTCGCTTTTTATCTCTTTGCGTTCGTCGCCATTGCGTCGGGCGTGATGGTGATTTCGGCGCGCAATCCCGTGCATTCGGTACTGTTTCTGATTCTCGCCTTCTTCAACGCGGCGGGGCTGTTCGTGCTGGTCGGGGCGGAGTTCATCGCGATGATCCTGGTGATCGTCTATGTCGGCGCCGTGGCGGTGCTGTTCCTGTTCGTCGTGATGATGCTGGACATCAATTTCGCCGAACTGCGCGAAGGCTTTCTGCAATACCTGCCGATCGGTGCGCTGATCGGCATCATTCTCGCGGCCGAGCTCATCCTGGTGTTCGGAAGCTGGGTGATCGCTCCGGAGGCCGCGCAGACATTTGCCGCGGCGGCGCCCGCGCCGGGTGACGTGACGAACACGCACGCGCTCGGACGGTTGATCTATACCGAATATGTCTACCTGTTCCAGGCGTCCGGCCTGGTGCTGCTGGTTGCCATGATCGGCGCCATCGTCCTGACCCTTCGCCACCGCCCCGACGTGCGGCGGCAAAAGATTTCCGACCAGGTGGACCGCAAGCGCGAGGACGTGATCGAAATCCGCGACGTGACCACGGGGAGCGGCGTGTGATGCTTGAAATCGGCCTCGCTCACTATCTCACTGTCGGCGCGATCCTCTTCACGCTCGGCATTTTCGGGATCTTCCTGAACCGGAAGAACGTGATCATCATCCTGATGTCCGTCGAACTGATGCTGCTCGCGGTGAACATCAACTTCATCGCCTTCTCCGCGCATCTGGGCGACCTCGTCGGCCAGATCTTCGCGATGTTCGTGCTGACCGTCGCGGCCGCCGAGGCGGCCATCGGGTTGGCGATCCTCGTCGTCTACTTCCGCAACCGCGGTTCCATCGCGGTCGAAGACATCAACATGATGAAGGGCTGACGGGGTAATGGTCGAACTCGCGATCTTCCTGCCGCTGATCGGCGGCGTCGTCGCCGGGCTCTTCGGAACCCGCATGGGCGACCGCGCGTCGCAGCTCGTGACCGTGATCCCGATGCTGATCGCGGCCGTGCTGTCATGCGTCCTGTTGTGGCAGGTCGGGATTGCCGGCGTCGAGATGGACACGGTGCGCCTGTTCACCTGGATCAAGTCCGGCACGCTGGAGCTGAGCTGGGCACTGCGGTTCGACACCCTGACCGCCGTGATGGTGTTCGTGGTCAACGTCGTGTCGTCGATGGTGCATGTCTATTCCGTCGGCTATATGTCTCACGACCCGCACAAACCGCGGTTCATGGCGTATCTCAGCCTGTTTACCTTCTTCATGCTGTCGCTCGTGACCGCCGATAACTTCGTCCAGATGTTCTTCGGCTGGGAAGGCGTCGGCCTGATGTCCTACCTGCTGATCGGCTTCTGGTTCGGGCGGCCGTCGGCGAACGCGGCGGCGATCAAGGCTTTCGTCGTCAACCGTGTCGGCGATTTCGGCTTCATGCTGGGCATCTTCGGCGTGTTCTTCGTGTTCGGCACGCTCGACTTCGATGCCGTCTTCCGCGCGGTGCCGGATATCGCCGGGCAGTCGTTCGTGTTCCTCAGCATGGATGTCGACATCCTGACGACGCTCTGCCTGCTGCTGTTCATCGGCGCGATGGGCAAGTCGGCGCAGATCGGCCTGCACACCTGGCTGCCCGACGCGATGGAGGGGCCGACGCCGGTCTCCGCGCTGATCCACGCCGCGACCATGGTGACCGCGGGCGTGTTCATGGTGGCGCGGCTGTCGCCGATGTTCGAATTCGCGCCGGATGCACTGGTGGTCGTGACCATCGTCGGCGCGACCACGGCGTTCTTCGCCGCGACGATCGGCCTGACCCAGTGGGACATCAAACGGGTTATCGCCTATTCGACCTGCTCCCAGCTGGGCTACATGTTCTTTGCGCTCGGGGTCGGGGCCTATCCGGCGGCGATCTTCCACCTGATGACCCACGCCTTCTTCAAGGCGCTCCTGTTCCTCGGCGCGGGCAGCGTGATCCACGGCATGGATGACGAGCAGGACATGCGCCAGATGGGCGGGCTTTACCCGAAGATGAAAGTGACGGCGTCACTTATGTGGATCGGTTCTCTTGCGCTGGCCGGCGTCGGGATTCCTCTTTTGGGTGTCGGTTTTGCCGGCTTCTATTCCAAGGACATTATCCTGGAATCGGCCTTCGCCGCGCACACCGGCGCGGGCCAGTACGCCTTCTGGTTTGGCATTTTCGCGGCCCTGATGACGGCTTTCTATTCGTGGCGTCTGCTGTTCCTGACCTTCCACGGAAGAACCCGCGCGGATGAGCACACCTACGACCACGCGCACGAATCCCCGCCTGTGATGATCGTGCCGCTGCTAGTGCTCGCCATGGGGGCGATCTTCTCGGGCTATCTCGCCTACGAGTATTTCGTCGGCCATCACATGGACGACTTCTGGGGCGCTTCGATCCTGATGCTGACCGACATCATCGAGGAAGCCCACCATGTACCGAAGTGGGTCAAGATCCTGCCCATCGCGGTCGGCGTGATCGGTATCCTGGGCGCCTTCGTGATGTACATGATGAAGCCCAACTGGCCCGCTGCGTTCGTGGCCCGGATCAAGCCGGTCCACACCTTCGTCTACAACAAGTGGTTCTTCGACGAACTCTACGACCGGATCTTCGTGCGCCCGGCCTTCGTTCTCGGCCGCGGTCTCTGGAAGTCGGGTGACGGTTCCGTGATCGACGGGGTGGGGCCCGACGGGATTGCCGCCGCGACGAAGAATCTCGCGGGCCGCGCGAGCCG
Organism: Alphaproteobacteria bacterium; assembly: GCA_965222215.1. Lineage (GTDB taxonomy): Bacteria > Pseudomonadota > Alphaproteobacteria > UBA6615 > UBA6615 > JABJAG01. Next base: position 1,642,788 of record OZ244931.1, read on the forward strand.
ACTTCAGTCAGGCTACGTCTACCACTACGCGTTTGCCATGCTGATCGGGCTTGTGCTGTTCGCGACCTGGTTCCTCTTCGGGTTCTTCCGGTAGGAGCGGCGCATCATGGAATCATTCCCGATCCTGTCCCTGACGACGTTCCTGCCGCTGGTCGGCGTGCTGTTCATTCTGCTCGTGCGCGGGGAAGAGCATGTCGTGGCGCGCAACGCCCGCTGGGCGGCGCTGTGGACTTCGCTCGCGACCTTCGTGATCAGCCTGTTGCTGTGGATCAACTTCGACCCGACGACGGCCGACTTCCAGTTCGTCGAGAAGTTCGAGTGGCTGCCCCAGTTCAACATCGCCTACCACATGGGCATCGACGGGATTTCGCTGTTCTTCGTGATCCTGTCGACCTTCCTGACGCCGATCTGTGTGCTTGCGTCCTGGAAAGCCGTTACCCACCGGGTGAAGGAATACATGATCGCCTTCCTCGTCCTCGAGACGATGATGGTCGGCACCTTCGCGGCCCTCGACTTCGTGATGTTCTACATCTTCTTCGAGGCGGTCCTGATCCCGATGTTCATCATCATCGGCGTGTGGGGCGGGCCGCGTCGCGTCTACTCGGCGTTCAAGTTCTTCCTCTACACGCTGGCGGGCTCGGTCCTGCTGCTGGCGGCGATCCTTGCGCTCTATTTCGATGCGGGCACGACGGATATCCCGACCCTGATCGCGCATTCCGTCCCCGCCGAGATGCAGACCTGGCTGTGGCTGGCTTTCTTTGCGTCGTTCGCGGTCAAGATGCCCATGTGGCCGGTGCACACCTGGCTGCCGGACGCCCATGTGGAAGCGCCGACGGCCGGTTCGGTGATCCTGGCCGGTGTGCTCCTGAAGATGGGCGGTTACGGATTCCTGCGGTTCTCCCTGCCGATGCTGCCGATCGCGTCGGAGCAGTTCGTCCCGCTGATCTACACGCTGTCGGTGATCGCGATCATCTACACCTCGCTCGTCGCGCTGGCGCAGGAGGACATGAAGAAGCTGATCGCCTATTCGTCCGTCGCGCATATGGGTTTTGTGACTATCGGTATTTTCACCGCGACCCAGCAGGGTATCGACGGCGCGATGTTCCAGATGATCAGCCATGGCATCGTTTCCGCCGCGCTGTTCCTGTGCGTGGGCGTGATCTACGACCGTGAGCACAGCCGCGAGATCTCGCACTACGGTGGGTTGGTCGAGCGAATGCCGAAATACGCCTTCGTGTTCATGGTGTTCATGCTCGGTTCGGTCGGTCTCCCGGGCACCAGCGGTTTTGTCGGTGAGTTCCTTGTGCTGGTCGGTACGTTCCAGGACAACACGTGGGTGGCGATGTTCGCGGCGACCGGTGTGATCCTCGGTGCGGCCTACATGCTCTATCTCTACCGACGCGTCGTGTTCGGAAAACTGGAGAAGGATCATCTCAAGCAGATCCTCGATCTGGAGCCGCGCGAGATGGCGATCTTTGCGCCGCTGGTCGTGCTCGTGATCTGGATGGGCGTCTGGCCCGACCCCTTCCTCAGTGTGTTCGACGCAAGCGTGTCGAACCTGTTGCAGAACTATCAGTCGGCGCTCGCCGCCGGTGACGCGCTCAACGTGGCGGGACGCTAGTCATGAATATCGCTGCCGATCTCGCTGCTATCTGGCCCGAACTCTTCGTTGCGGTTGCCGCAATGGTTCTCCTGATGTTCGGCGCGTTTCGGAATGAGAACTCCGCCCGTCCCGCGTCATGGCTGGCCGTCGGTGTTCTGGTCGTGGCCGGGCTGCTCGTCCTGGCCGGACCGGCGGGCACCACCATTGCCTTCGGCGGACAGTTCACCGTCGACGAGTTTGCGGTCTTTACCAAGGTCCTGCTCATTGTCGGGGCGGCGCTCACCCTTATCCTCGCCGTGCCGTTCAACCTGCGAGAGGGCATCGACCAGTTCGAGTATCCGATCCTGATCCTGTTTGCCGTCCTCGGCATGATGATGATGGTATCGGCCAACGACCTCATCGCACTTTACATCGGGATCGAACTTCAGAGCCTCGCGCTCTATGTGGTCGCGGCCATCCGCCGGGACACGCTGCGATCCTCGGAAGCGGGGCTGAAGTATTTCGTGCTGGGCGCGTTGAGCTCGGGAATCCTGCTCTACGGCATGTCGCTGGTCTACGGCTTCGCCGGCACGACGAATTTCGGGGCGCTGGCCCAGCTCTTCGTGAGCAATGACGGCGCGTCCATCGGCGCTGTGATCGGTATCGTGTTTGTGGCCGCGGGCCTCGCGTTCAAGGTCTCCGCGGTGCCGTTCCACATGTGGACGCCGGACGTATACGAGGGCGCGCCGACGCCGGTCACCGCCTTTTTCTCGATCGCGCCCAAGATCGCGGCGATCGCGCTCTTCGCCCGCGTCATGCTGGAGCCGTTCGGCGCGCTCGTCCTCGAATGGCAGCAGGTGATCTGGTTCATCTCGCTGGCCTCCATGATCCTGGGCTCTTTCGCGGCCATCGTGCAGACCAATATCAAACGTCTGATGGCCTACAGTTCCATCGGTCACATGGGTTTTGTCCTCGTCGGCCTCGCGGCCGGCACCCAGGAGGGCGTGACGGGCCTTTTGGTCTACCTGACGATCTACCTGTTCATGAACGTGGGCACATTCGGCTGCATCCTGGCGATGCGCCGGCAGGGCCAGATGGTGGAGGACATCGACGAACTGGCCGGTCTCAGCAAGACCAATCCGCTGATGGCGGGCGCGCTACTTATCTTCATGTTCTCGATGGCGGGCATCCCGCCGCTGGGCGGTTTCTTCGCGAAGTTCTTCGTGTTCCGGGCGGCGATCAACGCGGAATTGTATGTGCTGACGGTCGTCGGCCTCCTCGCCAGCGTGGTCGGGGCCTTCTACTACCTGCGTATCATCAAGCTGATGTACATCGACGAGCCGGCCGATGCCTTCGATGGCGGCCTCGGCCGTGAAACCCGCGCGATCATCGCGGTGATGGCCGTTGTAACGGTCTTCTTCTTCATCGGGCTCGCGCCTGTCCTGTCGGGCGCCGAGGCCGCGGCGGCGGTCCTGTTCGCCGCATGACGCGAACACCGGAGGTGCCGCCCGGCTGGCGGCTTATCTCACATGACAGTCTGGGGAGCACCAGCGAGGAGGCCAAACGCCTCGCGTCGGAAGGTGCCCCCGATCGCACGGTTGTCTGGTCGCGCGAACAGACAGCGGGCCGGGGCCGCCACGGGCGAAGCTGGACGTCGCCACGCGGAAATCTATACACGTCGATCCTGCTGCGCCCGGATTGCCCTGTCTCGGACGCCGCCCAGCTCGGTTTTGTGGTTGGGGTGGCCGTAGCAAAGGCCGTTCGCACCGCTTCGGGGGTCCCGGCGGTCCTGAAGTGGCCGAATGATCTGCTGGCGAACGGCAGGAAGATCGCGGGTATTCTGCTTGATAGTTCGGGGGGGCAATCCGGGGTTGCCGATTGGGTGATCGCGGGCGTGGGCGTCAATGTGACCAGCCATCCCGAAGAACTGCAGGATGCAGGCGATCTTGTGTCGCAGGGCTATACAGGTGCGGTGGAAGATCTTCTGGAGCTGTATCTTGGGGGTCTGGAGGCGGAACTGAGGATCTGGCGGGAAAAAGGTTTCGCGGCGACCCGTGAGCGCTGGGCCGAAATGGCTTTGCCGGTCGGAACACCGCTCTCGGTCAAACTGCCGGACGGTCCGGTTGAGGGCCGGTTCGACGGGCTCGACGAAGCTGGTAGTCTCCTGCTGCGCCGCGAAAGCGAAGTTTTGCGGGTATCAGTCGGTGATGTCTTTCCACTCGTCACGCCGTCCGCGGCCTGAATCTAGCCTGGAGAAACGCAATGCTGTTGGCCGTCGACTGCGGAAACACCAATACCGTCTTCGCCGTATTTGACGGCGACGATCAGCGTGGCCAATGGCGGATCGCAACCGACGCCCAGCGGACCTCGGACGAATATGCCGTCTGGCTGACCCAGCTCATGTCGCTGAAAAAACTCAGTGTCGATGATATCAACCACGCCATCGTAACGACGGTGGTGCCGGGAACACGGCGAAACCTGACAAATCTTCTGGAATCGCATTTCGGCGTGACGCCGCTCGTCGTGCGCGACGCGAATGTCGACCTTGGCATCGAGGTGATGATCGAGCGGCCGGAGCAGGCGGGCGCTGACCGTCTCGTCGCGGCGGTGGGCGCGCATATTCGCCACCCCGGCGATCTCATCGTTATCGACTTTGGTACGGCAACGACATTCGACATCATCGACGGCGAAGGTAACTTTCGCGGCGGCGTGATCGCGCCCGGGATCAACCTGTCCGTCGAGGCGCTCTACACCGCGGGTGCGCTGCTGCCCCGGGTCAATATCGAGAAACCCGAGAAGGTCATTGGCGGTGCCACGGTGCCGGCCATGCAGTCCGGTATCTTCTGGGGCTATGTATCGATGATCGAAGGCATGGTGCCGCGCGTGGCGGCGGAATACGGCAAGCCGGTCAAGGTCATTGCGACCGGCGGCCTTGCGACCCTGTTCGCGGACGTGACCGACGTCATCGATGCGACGGAACCTGATCTCACTCTCATCGGCTTGCGGGAAATCGCGCGTCGCAACGGTATTTCCTGAAAGCACATGTGACTTCATGATTCCTGGTAACGACGAAATCCTGTTCGTGCCGCTTGGCGGCACGGGCGAAATAGGCATGAACCTGAATTGCTACGGGCATGACGGGAAGTGGCTGATCGTCGATTGCGGCGTGACGTTCGGCGATCCGTTGTATCCCGGCGTGGATGTGATGATGGCCGATCCGGCCTTTATCGAGGCGCAGCGCGACAATCTGGTGGGCCTGCTGGTCACCCATGCCCATGAGGACCATGTGGGTGCGGTCGCGCATCTCTGGCCCCGGCTCAAATGCCCCGTCTATGCGACGCGTTTCACCCTCGCTGTTTTAAATCGAAAGCTGGAAGAGGTCGGCCTCGCCGGGAAGGTGCCTGTCCACGAGATCCCGCTGGGCGGGACGGTCGATCTCTCGCCGTTCGAACTCGATCTGGTCACGATGACCCATTCGATTCCCGAACCCAACGCCGTCGTCCTGCGCACGCCCGCCGGCACGGTATTTCACACTGCGGACTGGAAGCTCGACCCCGACCCCCTGATCGGCGAGGCAACGGACGAGGCGGTCCTGCGCGCGGTCGGCGAGGCCGGGGTGCTCGCGATGGTGGGGGATTCAACCAATGCGACCGTGGACGGACACAGCCGCTCGGAAGGCGAGGCGCGCGAGAGCCTGATGGAGTTCGTCGGCACGCTCGAAAACCGTGTGGCGGTCGCCTGCTTTGCCAGCAACGTGGCGCGTGTTCACACCCTGGCGGAGGTGGCGCATGCGCACGGCCGCGCGGTCGGGCTGGTCGGGCGTTCGCTCTGGCGCATGACCGAGGCCGCGCGTGCGACGGGCTACCTGTCCGACTTACCGCCGTTTGTGCGTGAAGATGAAGCGATGCAGATCCCGCGCGATTCGGTACTCCTGATCTGCACGGGCAGCCAGGGCGAACCACGTGCCGCACTTTCACGGATTGCGCGCGAGGATCATCCCAGTATCACGCTGGAGGACGGGGACAACGTCATCTTCTCGTCGCGGGTGATCCCGGGCAACGAGGTGCCCATTGGCCGGCTCCAGAGCCAGCTCACCGGGATGGGGCTGAACGTGGTCACGGAGAAGGACCATTTCGTCCATGTTTCGGGCCACCCGGCGCGTGACGAGCTGCGCAAGATGTATGAGTGGATCCGTCCTCGTATCGCGGTCCCGGTTCATGGCGAGGCCCCCCATCTCAATGCGCACGCGGCAATTGCCCGCGAGAGCGGTACGCCCCATGCGCCGGTAATCGAGAATGGAGATGTGTTGCGCCTGCACCCCGATGGGCCGGAGATCGTGGGGCAGGTTCAGACAGGGCGGCTGGCGCTGGACGGCACGGAACTGATCCGCGTCGACGATGCCAGCCTGCGCCAGCGCAACCAGATGCTGTGGAACGGCTCGGCCGTGTTGACGGTCGTGCTGGATCGTAAGGGCCGGGTCGCGGCGGAACCGCAACTCTCGGCACCGGGCCTTCTCGGCGACAGCGACGATGACTACGATTTGATGGACGATGTCCTCGACGACGTGCTGGACTCGCTCACCCATGTCGACCTGAAGGCGCGGGCGGACGAGGATGCCCTGATCGAGCGGTTGCGCCGGGCCGTGCGGAAGAGTTTCCGCTCGCGACGCGGCAAAAGCCCGACCACGGACGTGCATCTGGTGCGTCTGGAAGACTAGAGGAGCGCGCAACGATGATCGGACGCTTGAACCATGTCGCCATAGTGGTGCCGGATCTGGCGGCAGCGACAGCGGTCTACGCGGAAACCCTCGGTGCGACGGTGTCCGATCCGGTCGATCTGCCGTCCCACGGGGTGACCACCGTTTTCGTGGAACTTCCGAACACCAAGATCGAGTTACTTCATCCGCTGGGTGAAGGCTCCCCGATTGCCGGTTTTTTGGAAAAGAACCCGTCGGGCGGCATGCACCATGTCTGTTACGAGGTCGAAGACATCTACGCCGCGCGTGACCGGCTGCTGGCGGAGGGCGCGAGGGTCCTCGGTGACGGCGATCCGAAACCCGGCGCGCACGACAAGCCGGTGCTTTTCCTTCATCCGAAGGACTTTGCGGGCACCCTCGTGGAACTGGAACAGGTCTGACGCGCCATGAATCCGGTCACGGCAGCAGTCGTCTTCATTGTCATCTGGTGGGTAACCTTGTTCGCGGTGCTGCCGTGGGGGGTGAGCCGGACGGAGAATCCGGAGACGGGCCACGATACCGGGGCGCCGGCACGCCCGATGCTCGGCCGCAAGATCCTGATCACCACGGGCATCACGATCGCGATCTTTACGGTGTTCTACGTGGTGGCTGATTCCGGCGCGATATCGCTGCAGGAACTGTCCGAGCGATTTAACATCTACTAGACGCCGAAGAACCCCGCCACGGCGGCCAGCAGCACGACCAGCCAGGACGGCGCTTTCCACATCGCCAGCAGGACGGCGGCAATGATGATCGCCGCGAAGTCCGATGCGTCGCGGACCGTCGATGTCCAGACCGGCGTGTAGAGCACCGCGAGCAGCAACCCCACGACAGCGGCATTGACGCCGGACAGGGCTGCGCGGACCCGTGTGCGGCTGCGCAGCGCGTCCCAGAAGGGCAGGGCCGCGCCCAACAGGAGGAACGAGGGCAGGAAGACCGCGGCGATGGCGAGCAGGCCGCCGAGCCAACCGCCGATATAGGCTCCGCCGGGATCGATGACATTGCCCAGATAGCCGCTCAGCGTGAACATCGGGCCGGGGATCGCCTGTGCCGCCCCGTAACCGGCAAGGAAGGTATCGGTACTGGTCCAGCCCGTGGGGACGAGTTCCGCTTCCAGCAGCGGCAACACGACATGGCCGCCGCCGAACACGAGGGACCCAACCCGGTAGAAACTCGTGAATGCATCGAGGTTGCCGGACTGAACCGCCTGCGCGATCAGCGGCAGGCCGAACAGGAGCGCCAGAAACACGACCAGCAGCACCAGCCCGGTCACCCGGCTGCGCACGGGGGTTGCGACAGGGCCGTCGACCTTGGCGTCGTCTTTCAGAATGGCGGCTCCCGCCAGGGCCGCTCCGGCGATCACGACCAACTGGAACCATGCCGTTTCGGAGAAAAGGATAGCGACGCACGCCGCGGCCGCGAAACTTGCCGTGATCGCGTTTGTGCACGCGCTCCGCGCCATGCCCCAGAGGGCGTTCGCAACGACCGCGACGGCGGCCAGCTTCAGGCCGTGGATCACGCCCTGGCCGGCGGCGTTTTGCGTAAGCACGACACCGAAACCGAGGCCAATCATGATGATGGCCGCGGGCGTTGTGAAACCGAGCCATGCCGCAAAACCGCCCAGCCAGCCGCGCTGGATCATGCCGATGGCGATGCCGGTCTGGCTGGAGGCGGGGCCGGGCAGGAACTGGCACAGGGATACCAGATCCGCGAACCCGCGCTCGTCGATCCAGCGACGGCGATCGACAAATTCCGTGCGGAAATAACCGAAATGAGCGACGGGGCCCCCGAAGGCGGTGAAGCCGAGGACCAGAAACGTCAGGAATATCTTCCCGACGCCGGGGCGTTCGCCGGTTTGCGGTTCGGTGGAAATGGGTATGCTCTCCGGATCGACACGAAGCTGAATTATACGGGGTTGGAACCTTGTCAGGATACTGCGACATCTCGCCGGGCCATGAATGGCACGGGCCCTATCACGATAACGAATACGGGTTTCCGGTTCGTGACGAGGCGGTGCTGTTCGAGCGGTTGATGCTGGAGGTCAATCAGGCGGGGCTGAGCTGGCTGACGATCCTCAAGAAACGCAACGGATTTCACGCGGCCTATGACGGTTTCGACGTCGACAAGGTGGCAGACTACGGCGACAAGGACCGCGCGCGCCTGCTCGACGATCCCGGTATCATCCGCAACAAGCTCAAGGTCAACGCCGCGATCGCGAATGCTCAAGTCATCCGGGATATGCGCGAAAGCCATGGCGGTTTCGCGGAATGGCTGGATTCCCACCACCCGTTGTCGAAAGACGAATGGGTGAAGCTGTTTAGGAAGACCTTCAAGTTCACCGGCGGAGAAATCACCGGGTCGTTCCTGATGAGCACCGGTTATCTCCCCGGCTCCCATGACAGGGATTGCCCGGTGTTTGCCGAAGTCGCGAAGCACAATCCGCCCTGGATGCAAGCGGCATAGGCACCAAAAGAAACGGGCCGGGAAATCCCGGCCCGTTTTGCTTTTGAAGGTCGCTCGGATCAACCGGGGCCGATAAGCCCGAAGCCGTAGAGAATGATGAACAGGATCGCCATCACGTAAACCGCCGGGCTGGCTTCCGAGAAACGGCCGGAAACCACCTTCGCGACGGCGTAGGTGATGAAGCCGAACGCGATGCCGTGGGCAATCGAAAAGGTGAACGGCATCACGATCGCGGCGAGGATCGCCGGGGCGTATTCCGTCACGTCGTCCCAGTCGACCTCGGTCAGGCCGCGCACCATCAGAACCGCGACGAACAGCAGCGCCGGCGCCGTGGCGAACCGCGGTACCAGCCCGATGATCGGGGCAAGCAACAGGGCAAGGATGAACAGGATGCCGACAGTGACCGCCGTCAGGCCTGTCCGCCCGCCTTCGCGTACGCCCGAGGCGCTTTCGATGTAGCTCGTCACCGTGGAGGTGCCGACCAGCGAGCCGGTGATGGTCGCGATACTGTCCGAAGACAGCGCACGGCCCATCCGGGGCAGGCGGCCCTGCTCGTCCAGCAGCCCGGCACGGTGCGACACGCCGATCAGCGTGCCTGCCGTATCGAACATGTCAACGAACAGGAACGCGATGATCACCGAGATCATCCCGACCTGGAAGGCGCCCGCGATATCGAGTTGCAGGAACGTTGGCGCAAGCGACGGGATTTCGAAGCTGAAGGCGCCGGTGTCGGCGATCCCGAAGATATGGCCCAACACCGATGTCAGGATGATACCGATGACGATCGCACCCGGCAGGCCCAGCCGGTCGAGACCGACAATCGTGACGAAGCCGATGGCGACGAGGATCACTTCCGGCGTGGCGACCGGGCCCAGAGTCACGAGGGTGACAGGGTGGTCGACCGTGATGCCGGCGATCTCCAGCGCGATTACGCCGATGAACAGGCCGATACCCGCGGAAATCGACATCTTCAGCGATTTCGGGATCGAATTAATGATCCATGCCCTGACGGGTAATATCGACAGGATCAGGAAGATTACGCCGGACATGAAGATCACGCCGAGCGCGGTCTGCCACGGAACGCCCATGCCGCCGACAACGCCAAAGGCGAAGAAGGCGTTCAGGCCGAGGCCCGGTGCGAGGGCGATGGGATAGTTGGCCCATAACCCCATGATGAGACAGCCGATGGCGGCTGCGATACAGGTGGCGACGAACAATGCCCCCTTGTCCATGCCTGCCGCGGACATGATGTCCGGGTTGACGATGATGATGTAGGCCATCGTCAGGAACGTCGTCAGGCCCGCCATCACTTCGATGCGGACTGTCGTTCCGTTTTCCGACAGCTTGAAGAGGTTGTCGAGCATTCGCGGAGTGCCTCCCGTGGTTTGCCCATATGGATCCACGCGGGGGTGTGGCACGCCCAAAACGCTCCCGAACGTCCGCACGCAGCCTCGTGGCCGGTCCCCCATGCAGACAAAAACGTTACCGCGATTCTCGAATCCGCCGTTACAGCTTTATTAAGCCCCGCGCGCTACGCTGGATGGATGAAAATATTTCTATTTTTCATAGTCTTGTCCGTGTATTCGGCGTTTGTCGCGCCGGTTCATGCACAGGCGACCGTGCAGATCACGCGCGCGGAATGCGACCGTTTGGCAGTTCATACGCCTTCGGCCGACGTGGCCTATTCGCCCGGAGTCGACGTCAACGGCAATGCCGTGGCCCCGGCAGACCTCGACCCACAACCGAAAATCGCGGTGCCGGATGTGATCTCGATACCCGTGACTATCGATCTCGCCACGAATCTGGGAATTCCGACGCCCTTCCTGGCCCGTCCGTCGGTCGGCGAGGTCCAGGTCACCCCGGACGGACGGGTCACGTTCAACGGTCAACCCGTTGGCGGCGACGCGCAGCAGGAACTGGCCAAACGCTGCCAGCAGATATCCCGCTAGACGCAACAATGGTTTCAATCGCGACGGGCTTGTCGTAAACCGCGCGCAACCCGGCGGAGCGGTTTGATGCAAGACATACCGGACGAGCGCCGCGATACCGATACGTTCGATACCCGGCTCGGGCTGGCGTTTCAGGAACAGGAACGCGAAGGCCTCAAGCTGGCGGCCCATCTGCGCGCTGTCGCCATGGCCGCGATCGTGGTCTGGATTTTCATCCTGCTCGGCCGCGCGGCGTGGTTTTACGTGCCTGTCATCGTTGCGTTCGTGGCGAGCGGCTATGCGCACTACGCGATGTCGCGCCGCGGATTTCGCAGTGACGCGCACTCGTTTCTGTTCTTCCTGATCGACGTGGTGCTGCTGACGTTTGCACTTCTCGCGCCGAACCCCATGCTGATGGATGGGAGCTTTCCCTGGCCCGAGCAGATGGCGTTCCGCTTCGGCAACTTCAACTATTACTACCTCCTGATCGCGCTGTTTGTGCTGGGCAGCTATTCCGCCCGGGCCATGCTCTTCGCCGGAATTGCCTGCGTCATTGCCTGGGGCGCGGGGATCGTCTGGATATCGACATTCCCCGATACGTTGTTCGCGATTCCCGCCTTTGACCAGTCCGAAGCGCGGCTGCGGCGCTTTCTCGATCCGCACTACGTCTCACTCGATTTGCGAACGACCGAGATCATCGTGCTGCTGCTCACCTCGGCCATTCTTGCGACGGCCGTAGCGCGCGGCCGTCGCCTGCTCCGAGAGCAGGTTGCAACGACCCGCGAGCGCGCGAACCTGGCGCGGTACTTTCCGCCCAATATCGTGGAGGAACTGGCGGGCCATGACGATGCGCTGGACTATGTGCGCTCCCAAAAGGTGGCGGTCATGTTCGTCGACATCGTCGGCTTCTCCCACATGGCGGAAATCAACTCGCCAGAGCAGCTGATCGATTTACTCCGGGCATTTCACCGCCGCGTGGAAAGCGCGGTCTTCGATCATGACGGCACGCTCGACAAGTATCTGGGCGACGGCGCACTGGCGACGTTCGGGACGCCGACAGCAGGTCCCGCCGATGCGGCGAATGCGTTGCTGTGCGCGCGGCGGTTGCTGGACGACATCGACGAGTGGAACCTGCGCCGCGAGGAGGCCGGCTTTCCGACGGTCCGGCTCTCCATCGGCATCCACTACGGCGAGGTCGTCGTCGGTGATATCGGCACCGAGCGGCGGCTCGAGTTTGCGGTGATCGGCGACACTGTGAATGTCGCGGCACGCCTTGAGGAGGCGACGCGCGCTGCGGATTGCCGGATGGTCGTCAGCAACGACCTCGTTGAGGCGGCGCTGGAGAACACGCCGGAACTCGCAGAAGGTTTGCTCACCGGGTTGAAGCCGCTCGAACAACTGTCGTTGCCGGGTCGCGTGGGCACCATTGATGTCTGGACCCTCGGGCACGACGAATAGTCGGCCAATGCCATGGACAGGGGCGGGCGGTATTCCCTACATTCCGCGCGCCAAGCCTGACCGGAGAGAATTTATGCGGCGCAGTCAGTTGTTTCTGCCCACCCTGAAGGAAACGCCCGCCGAGGCGCAGATCGTGTCGCATCGCCTGATGCTGCGCGCCGGGCTCGTGCGGCAGTCGGCCGCGGGCATCTACACCTGGTTGCCGGCCGGATACCGGGTGCTGCGCAAGATTGAGCAGATCGTGCGCGAGGAACAGGACCGCGCCGGTGCACAGGAAGTTCTGATGCCGACGATCCAGTCCGCCGACGTCTGGCAGCTATCCGGGCGTTACGATGACTACGGCAAGGAGATGCTGCGCATCACGGACCGTCATGACCGCGAGATGCTTTACGGGCCGACCGCGGAGGAGGTGATCACCAGCATCGTCGCCAACGAGGTCACGAGTTACCGCGACCTGCCGAAGAACCTCTACAATATCCAGTGGAAGTTCCGCGACGAGGTCCGTCCCCGGTTCGGCGTGATGCGCGGGCGGGAGTTCCTCATGAAGGACAACTATTCCTTCGATCTTGACTATGAAGGCGCACGGCACTCCTACAACAAGATGTTTGTCGCGTATCTGCGCACCTACGCGCGCATGGGACTCCGCGCAATTCCGATGGCTGCCGACACCGGGCCTATCGGCGGGGACCTGAGCCACGAGTTCATCATTCTCGCCGACACCGGCGAGAGCGCGGTGTTCTGCGACAAGGCGCTGCTGGAACTGCCGCCGCCCGGGGACGATGTCGACTACGACAACGATCTGCAGCCGACTGTCGATACCTGGGCCTCCCACTACGCGGCGACCGACGAAAAGCACGACCCGGAGAACTGCCCGATTTCCGATGACGAACTGGTGACCGCGCGCGGAATCGAGGTCGGGCACATTTTCTATTTCGGTACCAAGTATTCCGAGCCTCTCGGCGCGAGCGTACAGGGGCCGGACGGGCAGACCATTACCCTCGAAATGGGCAGCTACGGCATCGGCGTGTCGCGCCTGGTCGGCGCGATTATCGAGGCATCCCACGACGATGCGGGTATTATCTGGCCGGAATCCGTGGCCCCCTGGCTCGTCGGGATCATCAACCTGAAGGTCGGCGACGAAGCCTGTTCCGCGGCGTGCGAAAAGATCTATGCCGCTCTCCGGGCGGCGGGGGTTGAAGCCCTGTATGACGATCGCGACGAACGGGCGGGGGCAAAGTTTGCCGATATGGACCTGGTCGGTATCCCGTGGCAACTGACGGTCGGGCCGCGCGGAATCAAGGACGGCATGGTCGAGGTGAAGCGCCGCGGTGAGGATGCGAAGTCGGAGGTCGCGCTGGAAGACATCGGTGCCTGGATTTCAGAGCGCGCGTCCGGCCCGGCCCCGTCATAGCGTGGCCACATTGCACGCAGAGCTTGATTTGAAACCTTTCTCAACCGGAAACCGGGCCTGATGTTCTCTGCCGTCGAGTGGATGATCGCGTGGCGCTATATGCGTGCGCGCCGGGAAGAAGGCTTCATTTCCGTCATCGCGGGCTTCTCCCTGCTGGGGATCGCGCTGGGTGTGGCGACGCTGATTATCGTGCTTTCGGTGATGAACGGTTTTCGGATCGAGTTGCTCGACCGGATCCTTGGGCTGAACGGCCATATCGCGGTCTTGAGTTCGGCGGGTAATGTCTCCGACTACGATCCGGTCGTGGGCCGTCTGCGCACGGTCGACGGTGTGATCTCGGTCACGCCGCTGGTGGAAGGTCAGATTCTCGCGACCGCCGGCGGCCGCGCGGCCGGCGCGCTGGTCCGGGGGATCGCCCCGGAAGACCTCGCACTGCGTCCGTCCATCGCGGGCAATATCACGCTCGGCTCGCTTGCCGAATTCAAGGGCACTGACGCTGTTGTCCTCGGGGCGCGTCTCGCGCGGTCACTGGGCGTGATCGTCGGCGACAAGGTCACCCTCGTATCGCCGCGCGGTACGGTTACGGCGTTCGGCACCGTGCCCCGCATGCAGGCCTACACCGTTGTCGCGACATTCGAAGTGGGCATGTTCGAGTTCGACAGCACGTTCATTTTCATGCCGCTGGCGGCGGCGCAGCAGTATTTCCGGCTCGGGGATTCGGTCAGCCAGCTCGAAATCTTCGTCGAGGATCCCGATAACCTCCTGCGCCAGCGCGCCGCGATTGGGGCCGCGCTCGATCCCCAGCACCGGCTGTTCGACTGGCAGCAGGCCAACAGCAGCTTCTTCAACGCGTTGCAGGTGGAGCGGAACGTGATGTTCCTCATCCTGACGCTGATCATCCTTGTCGCGGCGTTCAACATCATCTCCAGCCTCATCATGCTGGTGAAGGACAAGGGCGCGGCCATCGCGATATTGCGCACCGTCGGGGCGTCGCGCGGCACGATCATGCGGGTGTTCTTCATCGTCGGTGCCAGCATTGGCGTTGTGGGAACCGTCTCGGGTGCGATCCTGGGCCTTGTCTTCGCGCAGAATATCGAGGCGATCCGGCGTGCGCTGGAAACGTTTACCGGAACGGACCTGTTTGCCGCCGAAATCTATTTTCTCAGCCAGCTTCCCGCCGAGGTCGATCCCGGCGAGGTCGTGATGGTGGTTGCGATGGCTTTCGGGCTGTCGATCCTGGCGACGCTTTATCCGAGCTGGCGGGCCTCGCGGCTCGATCCGGTGGAGGCGCTGCGCAATGAGTGATCTCGCGCTGGAGCTTCGCGGGGTCGAGCGGACCTTTCATCAGGGCGGGCGCGAGCTGGCGGTGCTGCGCGGCGTGGATCTTGCGCTCGCCAAAGGTGAAATCGTCGCGCTGGTGGGGCCGTCCGGGGCCGGCAAGTCGACATTGCTGCACATTGCAGGCCTGCTGGAACGTCCTAACAACGGCGACGTAATCATATCGGGCGAAAACAGTTCGGGGATGCCCGAGACGGAGCGCACCCGGCTTCGACGCGAAACACTGGGCTTCGTCTACCAGTTCCATCACCTGCTGCCGGAGTTCTCCGCGCGCGAGAACATCATGCTGCCGCAGATGATCGCGGGCGTGACCCGGTCGACGGCAAGGGAACGCGCTGACGAACTTCTGGCCATGGTGGGCCTGAGCGAGCGGGCGACCCATCGTCCGGCGCAGATGAGCGGTGGCGAGCAGCAGCGTATCGCCATCGCGCGCAGCGTCGCGAACGCGCCGGCGGTGCTTCTGGCCGATGAGCCGACCGGCAACCTCGATCCGGAGACGGCGGGCCGCGTTTTCGGGCAGATGCTCAAGCTGGTGCGCGGCGCCGGACTGGGCGCCCTGGTCGCGACCCACAACCTCGATCTGGCGGGTCAGATGGACCGGGTTCTTCAACTGCGCGACGGCGGTCTGGTCGAGGCTTGAGTTTTCCACCGGTTGCACCCGTTTCAAGCGCTTCATGCAGGACAGAATCGGAGTACGTTCCGTGCATGTCCTACGCCGACTTCGTCCATCTTCGCGTTCATTCCGCCTATTCGCTGGCCGAGGGCGCGCTGCGTATCCCCCAACTCGTCGAGCTGTGCCGCGACAAGACGATGCCGGCTGTCGCGATCACCGACACGGGCAACCTGTTCGGCGCACTGGAATTCTCCCTGGCGGCCGCGAAGGCCGGGATCCAGCCGATCGTGGGTTGCCAGGTCACGCTTGCCGTGGAGGAAAGCGCCGAGGGCGCGCGGCGCAATGGCAACGGCGGTGCACAGCATCATGACGGCGACCAGCTCGTCCTCCTTGCCCAGAGCGAGCAGGGATACCGCAACCTTCTCGGGATCGTCAGCCGCTCCTATGTGGAGATGGCGGACGACGCGCGCGCCATCGTCCATCTTGATGATCTGGAGGGCGCCACCGACGGACTGATAGCGCTATCGGGCGGCGTGGCGGGCCTGCCGGGCCGTCTGCTCTCCGAAGGGCAGGCGGAAGCCGCCGAAACCGCGGTGCTTCGGCTCGCGGGGCTGTTTCCGGGCCGATTTTACGTGGAAATCCAGCGCCACAACCTCGAAATCGAGGACAAGCTGGAGCCGGCGTTTCTCGATCTCGCCTACAAGCACGATCTGCCGCTGGTCGCGACGAACGAGCCGTTCTTTGCGGACACGGACATGTACGAGGCCCATGACGCGCTTCTGTGCATTTCCCAGAGCGCCTACGTCTCCCAGGCCGAGCGCCGGCGCGTGACGCCGGAGCACCGGTTCAAGTCCGCGGCGGAGATGCGCGCGCTATTCGCCGACCTGCCCGAAGCCATCGACAACACGCTGGTGGTGGCGCGGCGCTGTTCCTTCATGCCCACCGAAGCGCGGCCCATGCTGCCGCCATTCCCGACGGCGGACGGGGCCAGCGAGGAGGACGCCCTGCGGGCGGAGGCCGAGGCGGGACTCGAGGCCCGGCTGGAAGCCCATGTCTACGAGGAAGAGATGGACGCGGCGGCGCGCGAGGAAGCTGCAAAGCCGTATCGTGAACGGTTGAAGTTTGAGCTCGAAACCATTGTAAACATGGGATATCCGGGCTACTTCCTGATTGTCTCGGACTTCATCAAGTGGGCCAAGAACAACGGCATCGCGGTCGGTCCGGGCCGAGGTTCGGGGGCTGGCTCGGTGGTCGCCTGGGCGCTGACGATCACCGATCTCGATCCGCTTCGTTTCGGGCTGTTCTTCGAGCGTTTCCTGAACCCGGAACGCGTGTCGATGCCCGACTTCGACATCGATTTCTGCCAGGAGCGGCGCGACGAGGTCATCAAGTACGTCCAGAAGAAGTTCGGCCATGACCGGGTTGCCCAGATCATCACGTTCGGCAAGCTGCAGGCCCGTGCCGTGGTCCGCGATGTCGGGCGCGTGCTGGAAATGCCGTACGGGCAGGTGGACCGGATCGCGAAACTGGTCCCGAACAACCCGGCCAATCCGACGACACTGGGCGAGGCCATCGACGGCGAGCCGCAGCTGCAGGCGCTGCGCGACGAGGACGAGGCGGTCGCCCATCTGCTCGATCTCGCGCTCAAGCTGGAAGGGCTCTACCGGAACTCCTCGACCCATGCGGCGGGTGTGGTCATCGGCGACCGCGCGCTGTCGGACATCATCCCGCTCTACCGCGACTCGCGCTCGGAGACGCTCGCGACCCAGTTCTCGATGAAATACGTCGAGGCGGCGGGTCTCGTGAAATTCGACTTTCTGGGGCTGAAAACCCTCGATGTGCTGCAAAAAGCGGTCGAATTGCTCGCTGAACGCGGAACCGAGGTCGATCTGGCGACATTGCCGCTGGATGACCCGGCGACCTTCGAGATGCTCAGCCGCGGCGACACGACCGGCGTGTTCCAGTGCGAAAGCTCGGGCGTGCGCGACGTGCTGCGCAAGCTCAGGCCCGACCGGTTCGAGGACATCATCGCCGTTGTGGCGCTCTATCGCCCGGGCCCGATGGACAACATCCCGAGCTACATCTCGCGCAAGCACGGCGAGGAAGATGTCGACTACCTGCACCCGGACCTGGAAGCCTGTCTCGGCGAGACCTACGGCATCCCGATCTATCAGGAGCAGGTGATGCAGATGGCGCAGGAACTTGCGGGTTACACGCTCGGCGGCGCCGACCTGCTGCGTCGCGCCATGGGCAAGAAGATCAAGGCCGAGATGGATGCCCAGGAGGAGACGTTCGTTGCCGGCGCAGCCAGGCGCGAGGTCCCGGAAGCCACGTCGCGCCGCATCTTCGAGACCATCGCCAAGTTCGCGGGCTACGGCTTCAACAAGGCGCATGCCGCCGCCTACGCGCTGATCGCCTACCAGACGGCCTGGCTGAAGGCGAACCACCCGGTCGAGTTTTTCGCCGCGTCGATGACCCTCGATATGGGCAACACCGACAAGCTGGCGATCTACAAGCAGGAACTGGAGCGGCAGAAAATCAGGCTCCTGCCGCCGGACATCAATGCCTCGCAGGTCGAGTTCAGTGTCGAGGACGTGGACTCGCCGGAACCCGAAGAAGGCGAGGAGCCGGTCGCGGAAGGCAAGGTCGGCGCGATCCGTTACGCGCTCGCCGCGATCAAGGGTGTCGGCCGGGCTGCGATGGCCGAGCTGGTGAGGGAGCGCACCGAAAACGGCGTATTCGAAGACACGTTCGAGGTCGCCAGCCGCCTGAACGCCCACGTTCTCAACCGCCGCCAGCTCGAGCAGCTGATCGCGGCCGGCGCGTTCGACAGCCTCGATGTGAACCGGGCGCGGGTGTTCGACGGGATTGACCAGATCCTCGGCCATGCACAGGCGACCCAGCGTGAGCGCGAAAGCGGCCAGTTCAACCTGCTGGGCGAGATCGGCGGCGAGGGGGCGACGAAGCCGAAGCTGGCCGACCGGCTGGACTGGTTGCAGTCCGAGCGCCTGCAGCGCGAGCTTGATGCGATGGGTTTCTACATGTCCGCCCATCCGCTCGACGAATATGCCCGTGCGCTGGACCGGCTGGGCGTGGTGTCCAGCCTCGATATCGAAACCAACGTGCAGAAGCGCGGCGGGGCGGCCGTTCTGACGCTGGCGGGCTCCGTGATCGGCGTCCAGCTGCGCACGTCCCAGCGCGGCAACAAGTTTGCGTTCGTCCAGCTGTCGGATTCGGCGGGGCCCTACGAGATCATGATGTTCTCCGAAGCACTTTCGGCGTCGCGCGAACTGCTGGAAAGCGGCGAGCCGGTCCTGATCCAGGCCGCGGCACGCATTGAAGAAGGCCAGCTTCGGTTGAACGGGCAGAGCGTGCGGCCCCTCAACGAGGCCGCGGCCAACGCGCCGACCGCGATCCGTGTCTGGATCGACGATCTGGAGCCGCTCGGCTCTCTCAAGACGCTTGTTGAGGACAAGGCCACCCCACGCAACGGCCAGAACGCCGACGGGCGCATCAGTCTCGCGATACCCGACGGCGACCAGGAGGTGATCGTCCGCCTCAAGGGCAAGTTCATCTGCACGCCCCAGATCCGCCAGGCGATGCGGGCCGTCCCGGGTGTCGTCGAGGTTGTCGAACTCTAGGGTGTAGGGCGCGGGCCGGACGGTGTAATGTCCCCCGCAATCGTAAACCGGAGTAGCTCATGTCCACGAAGTTGACCGCGAAGACGGCCGAAGTCGCCAACGACCGGGAGGTCGGCCAGTTCTCGACCCTGATCGACGACGACCGCACGCGCATCACCCATTGGGTTCTCAAGCCGGGGCAGCAGACCGGCTGGCACCTGCATGACTATGACTATGTGACGATCCAAGAGTCGGAAGGCACGCTCTGGCTCGAACACGCCGACGGCACCGAGCGCACCGTGGAATACGTCCCGGGCACGGCGGCCGCGATCAGCGCCCCGGTCGAGCACAACGCCGTCAATATCGGCGACGTCGACATCGTCGTGACGGAGATCGAATACAAGAATTAGGAAGGCGGGATATGTCGAAGAAGATGGAAGAACGGACCCGCGCCGAGGTCCCGTCCGACAAGCAGGGCCACTACGAGGTCCTGATCGACAACGAGACCACCCGGATTACCTTCCACCGTATCGAAAAGGGTGAGAGTTCGGGCTGGCATCGCCACGAACACAACTATGTCGGCTATCATTTCGGCGACAGCCAGGTGCGGATTGAGCGCGGTGACGGCGACGCACCCGGCGAAATGGCGTCGAAGGAAGGCGCGGCGACCTTCTACGATGTCGGCGACGGCTTCGAGCATAACGTCACTGTCTTGAGCGACACGCCGTTGGTGGCCCTCGAGATCGAATACAAGAAAAGCTGAAAACGCCGAATAACCCCTTGATATTCACCCGTTCGCGGCGTATCACCGCGCCCGTTACCGCATAAGCGGAACGTAAATCCACACGCAGACCTGCGGCAGGCGGACAGACATCCCCGCTCGTCGATCCGGTGCCCTTCGGGGCGACTTGTCTGCGGAGGCTTAACCGGAGAAGGAGAGACCATGGCGGTCCCAACATTCACGATGCGCCAGCTGCTCGAAGCTGGCGTCCATTTCGGTCACAATACGCGTCGCTGGAACCCGAAGATGGAGCCGTACATTTTCGGCGTCCGCAACGGAATCCATATCATCGATCTGCAGCAGACGGTGCCCATGCTCTACGCGGCGCTGAATGCGGCGCGCGACGTGGCGTCGGGCGGCGGGCGCGTGCTGTTCGTCGGCACCAAGCGCGCAGCGAGCGACATCGTCGCCGAAGCGGCCCGCAAGTGCGGCCAGTACTACGTCAACCAGCGCTGGCTGGGCGGCATGCTCACCAACTGGAAGACGATTTCCGGCTCGATCAAGCGCCTGAAAGAGCTGGAAGAACAGCTCGCGGGCGACGAGGTGCAGGGCCTGACCAAGAAAGAGCTGCTGAACCTGACGCGCCAGCGCGACAAGCTGGAAATGGCGCTCGGCGGCATCAAGGAGATGGGCGGGCGCCCGGACCTGATCGTCGTCATCGACACGAACAAGGAAGACATCGCGATTGCCGAGGCCAAGAAGCTCGGTATTCCGGTGGTCGGCGTGGTCGATTCCAACTCGAACCCGATCAACATCGACATGCCGATCCCCGGCAATGACGACGCGATGCGGGCGATTCAGCTCTACTGCGACCTGTTTGCCGGCGCCGTGATCGACGGCCTGCAGCAGGACATGGCGCATGCCGGTGTCGACATCGGTGCGGCGGAAGCCCCGCCGGCTGAGGCGCTGGACCAGGCTGCCCCCGCCGCGGAAGCCGAAGCGCCTGCCGCCGTCGAGGCCGAGGCGCCTGCCGCCGAAGCGGAAGCGCCGGCTGAACCTGCTGCCGAAAATGCTGAAAGCAAAGACGCAGCATCTAGTTAAATCAATACGTTAAGACACGTTACGAAAGTGGAGTATCAGCATGGCTGGGATCACTGCGGCTGCCGTCAAGGAGCTTCGGGAGAAGTCCGGCGCGGGCATGATGGATTGCAAAACCGCGCTTACCGAGACCGACGGCGACATGGATGCCGCTGTCGACTGGTTGCGTAAAAAGGGCCTCTCGGCCGCGGCCAAGAAGGCCGGCCGCGCGGCGGCGGAAGGCCTCGTCGGCATGGTCGTCG
Organism: Alphaproteobacteria bacterium; assembly: GCA_965222215.1. Taxonomy (GTDB): domain Bacteria; phylum Pseudomonadota; class Alphaproteobacteria; order UBA6615; family UBA6615; genus JABJAG01. Next base: position 1,663,997 of record OZ244931.1, read on the forward strand.
ACGGGCAGACCGGTGCGCTCATCGAGGTAAACGCCGAGACCGATTTCGTGGCGCGCAACGAGACTTTCCAGGGCTTCGTCGCCGATGTGGCAAAGATTGCAGTCGAGCACGGTGACGACGTGGAGAAGCTGAAGGCCGCGGACTACGGGAATGGCAGCTCGGTCGAGGAAACCCAGGTCAACCTGGTCGCCACGATCGGCGAGAACCTCGGTCTGCGCCGTTGCGCGCGTCTGTCGGTGTCGAACGGCGCCGTGGCCGGCTACATCCATAACCAGATTGCCGACGGCATGGGCAAGATCGGTGTGCTCGTGGCCCTGGAATCCGACGGCGATGTGGCGAAACTCGCGGAAATCGGCCGTCAGCTGGCGATGCACGTTGCCGCGGCGCAGCCGCAATTCCTCGATATTGATTCCGTCGACGCGAGTGCGCTTGACCGAGAACGCGAGGTGCTGGCAGAGCAGGCGCGCGCGTCGGGCAAACCGGAAGAGATCGTCGAGAAAATGGTCGAGGGCCGTTTGCGCAAGTTCTACGAGGAAGTCGTGCTGACGGAACAGACGTTCGTGATCGACGGCGAAACCAAAGTTCGCAAGATCATCGAGCAGGCCGAGGGCGAGGTTGGCAGCCCGATTAAAATAGCTGGCTTCGAACGCTTCACACTGGGTGAGGGTGTCGAGAAGCGCGACGAGGATTTCGCGGACGAAGTCGCGAAACTCACCAACTAGGGCGGTCTGCCCACGCCGGAGGCGGTCGACACATGGCAGGTGGCGAACCTTACAAACGCGTTCTCCTGAAACTGTCGGGCGAAGCCCTGATGGGGGACGGTGAGTTCGGGCTCGACACCAACACGGTCGACCGCGTCGCGGCCGATATCGCAGACGTTCACGCCAGCGGCACTGAGCTGTGCGTCGTTGTGGGTGGCGGAAACATCTTTCGCGGCGTCTCGGTCGCCGCCAGGGGGATGGAGCGCACCACCGCCGACTATATGGGCATGCTCGCCACCGTCATGAACGCGCTGGCGATGCAGAGCGCGCTCGAGGCGCTCGACGTGCCGACCCGCGTGCTGTCCGCCATTCCCATGGACACTGTCTGCGAACCCTACATCCGCCGGCGCGCCGTCCGGCACATGGAAAAGGGCCGGGTGGTGATTTTCGCTGCCGGCACGGGCAATCCCTACTTCACGACTGACACCGCCGCCGCGCTGCGCGCGTCCGAAATGGCCTGCGATTGCCTGATGAAGGGCACGAAAGTCGACGGCGTCTATTCCGCCGATCCTGAAAAGGACTCGACCGCACAGCGGTATGAATCTCTGACCCATTTCGACGTGCTTCAGCGGGATCTGAAAGTCATGGATGCTGCGGCGATTACCTTGTGCCGTGAAAACGATATTCCGATTCTGGTTTTCTCGATCCAGAATGCGGGAGAAGTGGGTAAGGTTCTCAACGGTGAAGGCCGGTTCACGATTGTCAAAGGAGATGCCTAGTGTCTGCTGACGAACAGGATATCAAGCGCCGAATGGATGGCGCGCTGGAGGCGCTCAAGCGTGAATTCGGCGGCCTGCGTACCGGCCGGGCCTCGACGGCATTGCTCGATAACATCCAGGTCGAATGTTATGGCGCGAACATGCCGCTCAACCAGGTCGCGTCCGTCAACGTGCCCGAACCCCGGCTGCTGACGGTACAGGTATGGGACAACGGTAACGTCAAGGCGACGGAGAAGGCGATCCAGGACGCCGAACTGGGCCTCAACCCCCAGACCGAAGGCAATGTCATCAGGGTGCCAATCCCCGAACTCAGCGAGGAACGGCGCGAGGAGATGACCAAGGTCGCGGCGAAATACGCTGAACAGGCGCGCGTCGCCATTCGCAACGTGCGGCGCGACGGCATGGACAGCCTGAAGAAGATGGAGAAGGACGGCGATATCTCTCAGGATGAACAGCGCGGCCGCGGCGACGACATTCAGAAGATGACCGACAACCACATCAAAATGGTCGACGAACTGCTCGAGGCGAAAGAGCAGGAGATCATGCAGGTCTAGAACGTATGGCGCGCGGATCCGATCAGGTCGGGGAAATGCCCCGGCATATCGCCGTCATCATGGACGGTAACGGGCGCTGGGCGCGCGCGCGCAGCCTTCCTAGGGTGGCCGGACACCGCAAGGGCGCGGAAGCCGTCAAGCGCACGCTCGAAGCCGCGATCGATTTCGGTATTCCCTACGTAACTCTTTTCGGTTTCAGTTCCGAGAACTGGAACCGCCCCCAAGCGGAAGTCGGCGATCTGATGGGATTGTTGCGGCGCTATCTGCAGTCTGAAACGGCCGAAATGCATCGCCGCAACATCCGTATTCGGGTCATCGGCGACCGCACGCGCTTTTCTCCGGACATCGTCGGCCTGATCGAGGCCGCCGAAGACATGACCTCAGAGAACACCGGCCTGAACCTGACTGCTGCACTCAGTTATGGCGGGCGGGCGGAAATCGTGCGCGCCGCCCGCGAGCTTGCGGTAAAGGCCTCGAAAGGGGAGATCGACCCCGAGGGTATCGACGAGGACGCATTCGCACAGCACCTGTGGACGCATGAACTGCCCGATCCCGACCTTCTGATCCGCACCAGCAAGGAGCAGCGGATCAGCAACTTCCTGCTGTGGCAGTGCGCCTACACCGAGTTCGTGTTCCCGGATGTGCTCTGGCCCGACTTCGGGCGTGAACATCTCGAACAGGCGGTCGCGGAATACAAGACGCGCGAACGAAGGTTCGGCGCAGTCGCCGGCTGACCCGTTGGACAGCCCGCAACCGCACAGCGACAAACCCGCCGCGCCTTCGTCGGGCAATTTGGGCCTTCGTATTGTCTCTGCGCTTATCCTCGCGCCGATCGCCCTGTGGTGCGTTTGGGCCGGCGACCTCTGGTTTGTCATCCTGATCGCCATCGTCGCCACGGCGGGTGGTGGCGAATGGCGCCGCATCTCGGGACTGGACGGCCGCGGCGTCGGGCCGGTGCTGGTGATCGGGCCGCTGTTTGTCGTGCTCGCCGCCGAAGCCATGGTTCCCGCGGCGGGTCTCGTCGCGATGGCCGTGGCGATGCTGGTGGCTGCCGCTGCGTTCGGGATGCCCTGGCAGCAACGCCGGTGGGCTGTGCTGGGACTGTTTCATGTCTCTGTCGGTGCCGTGGCGATGTTGCTGTTGCGACAGTGGCCGGATGTAGGACGCGATCTGGTGTTTTTCCTGCTCGCAGCCGTGTGGTTGTCCGATATCGGCGGCTATGTCGTTGGTCGTATTATCGGCGGTGCGAAACTTGTGCCGCGGATCAGCCCCGGGAAAACGTGGGCGGGGGCTGTCGGGTCGCTCGGTTTCTCAGCCGTGGGTGGCGCACTCTTCGCCCTCTTTACGGGCGTTGAGGTGGTGTCGGCGGTCTGGGTCGCCGGCGGGCTCTCCGTTGCCGCTCAAATCGGCGACCTATTTGAATCCTGGATCAAACGGCAATTCGGCGTGAAGGATTCCGGCGCTTCGATACCCGGGCACGGCGGTGTACTGGACAGGGTCGACGGCGTACTGTTGGCCGCGCCCACGTTCGCGGTGATTGTGATGCTGACGGGCGTGGAGTTTGTGCAATGGCAGTAAGGCAGGCGGTGCGCGACATCGCACAAAACGAGGTCCGGCGCCGGGTAACTCTGCTCGGCGCAACGGGTTCGATCGGCGCCAGCACCGCAGATCTCATTCGCTGGAACCCGGAGCGCTTCGACGTCGCCGTGCTCACGGCGCACCGGAATGCGGGCCTTCTGGCCGCGTTGGCGCGCGAATTTCAGCCGGATATTGCGGTCGTGGGAGACCCCGGAGCCTACGCCGAACTGCGCGACGAACTTTCCGGGACCGGCATCGAGGTTGCGGCGGGCCCGCAGGCGCTTGTCGATGCCGCGCGTGCGCCGGTCGATCTGACGGTCGCGGGCATTGTCGGTGCGGCCGGTCTTGAAGCGACCCTGGCCGCCGTCGAACAGGGTAATACCGTCGCTCTCGCCAACAAGGAATGCCTTGTTTGCGCGGGCGATCTTGTCCTCTCCACCTGTGCGAAGACTGGAGCGACTTTGTTGCCGCTGGACAGCGAACACAACGCTATTTTCCAGGTTTTCGAATCCGATAACGCCGCCGAGGTCGAAAAATTGGTTCTGACGGCATCGGGCGGGCCGTTCCGGACATGGTCGCTGGAAGAGATGGCGGCCGCGACGCCCGATCAGGCGGTGGCTCACCCGAATTGGGAAATGGGCCGAAAGATTTCCGTCGATTCCGCGACCATGATGAACAAGGGCCTGGAACTCATCGAGGCTGCGCATCTTTTCCCGGTCGCGCCGTCAGATATCGACATTCTGGTCCACCCCCAGTCGGTGGTGCATTCCATGGTCGCCTACACCGATGGGTCCGTGCTGGCCCAGTTGGGCCCACCGGACATGCGTGTGCCGATCGCGCATGCGCTGGCGTGGCCCGCGCGGATGGATACGCCGGTCGATCGCCTCGACCTTGCGCAGATCAGAACGCTGGAGTTCGAGGCACCGGACGAAGTTCGATTCCCCGCTACCCGGCTCGCGCGTGAGGCGCTGGAGGCCGGGCACGGCGCGACAGCGGTTCTCAATGCGGCCAATGAGGTGGCGGTGGAGAGCTTTCTGGACGGGCGTTGCGGGTTCCGGGAAATTACGGAACTCGTTGAGCGCGCACTGGCACGGGTCGATCGCGCGACCGTACGCTCGCTCGACGATTTCCGCGCACTGGACACGGATGCGCGAGCGGTCACCGAATCTCTTGTAAATTCCGGTTCTTAACGCCAATTCAAGCATTGCCGGTGAAACTTTCAGGCGAAAGTTGAAGGGGAGTACATCCGCATGGGCGGTGTCGTCGAGACGATATTCTGGTTCCTGGTGGTCCTGACGCCGCTCGTGTTCATTCATGAGTTCGGACACTATTGGTTCGCGCGCCGGAACGGGGTGCGGGTCGAGGTCTTCTCCGTCGGGTTCGGGCGCGAACTGTTCGGGTTCACGGACAAGGCCGGCACACGCTGGAAGTTCAGTTGGATCCCGTTCGGCGGGTACGTGAAGATGTTCGGCCAGAGCGACATCGGCGCGGACGACGAAGGCGAGGAACTGACGGAGGACGAGAAGGCCGTCTCCTTCCACCACAAGAAACTGTCCCAGAAGGCCGTGATCGTGGCTGCCGGACCGTTCGCCAACATCATTTTTGCCATCGCGATCTTTACCGCGCTCTTTGCCATCGTCGGGCAGCCCTTCACACCTGCAAAAGTATCGGAGGTTATTCCCGGCTCCGCGGCGGAAACCGCCGGTATTCAGCCGGGCGACACCTTCCTTGAGGTCGCCGGCCGGTCGATTGCGCGATTCGAGGAAGTTCAGCAACTCATTCGCCTGCATCCGGAAATTCCGGTCGATATCACGCTCGATCGCGACGGGCGCAAAATTTCGGTGGTGGCCGTTCCCGCCGCCAGCGTGCAGCCGGACGGACTGGGCGACGAAGCGCGCCTTGGGGTCCTGGGCGTGCGCGGGCTCGAGCGTGCGTTCGAGCGGCACAGTATTCCGCAGGCCGCCTGGCAGGGTGTCAGGGAGACGGTCCGACTGGTCTCCGTGACGGTCACGGCGATCGGCCAGATGTTCGGTGGCGATCGAAGCGTTCAGGAATTGGGCGGACCGGTGCGAATCGCCCAGATGTCGGACAGCGCCGCCGACGCCGGAATCGCGACGCTGATCATCTTTGCGGCGTTTCTTTCGATCAATTTGGGGCTCATCAATCTGTTGCCGATACCGCTTCTCGATGGCGGACATCTGCTGTTTTACGCCTACGAAGCGCTTATCCGCCGACCGCCCGGACGCTGGGCCCAGGAGTTCGGGCTTAAAATCGGGCTGGTTTTAGTGTTGGGCCTCATGCTATTCGCCACCTTTAACGATATTGCCCGGCTTCCGGTTGTTCAGCGTATTGTGTCGTTGATCACCTGACCCGTAAGGGTCTGAGCGTAAAAGCGGAATCGGGTGGCCGAGGCAACAGGGACAGGCGAGTGATTTCCCGCATTCGGAAGATATCGGTATCGGGACTCCTGGCGGGCGTGTTGCTGCTCTCGCCTTGGGTCGATCAACCGGCCGTTTCCCAGTCACGCACTGGTGCCACCATCGACGAGATTCGCGTCGTCGGCACGCAGCGCATCGACCCTGCGACCGTGAACTCCTATATGCAGGTCAAACCCGGCGATCCGTACAATCCGGGCAAGGTCGATGAATCCCTCAAGACGCTGTTCAACACCGGACTGTTCGCCGATGTGACATTGCGGCGCGAGGGCAATTCGCTGGTCGTCCAGGTCGTCGAGAATCCGATCATCAACCGGATCGCCTTCGAGGGAAATCGCAAGATCGACGATGAGACGCTCGGGACCGAAGTAACGCTGCGCCCGCGTGTCGTCTACACGCGCACAAAGGTGCAGAGCGATGTGCGTCGCCTGCTCGATATCTACCGCCGCTCCGGCCGGTTTGCCGCCACGGTCGATCCGAAGGTGATCCAGCTTCCGGAAAATCGCGTTGATCTCGTATTCGAGATTAACGAAGGTGGCTCGACGGGCATCCGCGCGATCAACTTTATCGGCAACGCCGAATTCTCGGATGGCGAACTTCGCGACGTCATCCAGACCACGGAATCGACGTTCTATAATTTCCTGGCGACGAACGACACGTACGACCCGGACCGTCTTTCCTTCGACCGGGAACTGCTGCGCCGCTTCTACCTGTCGGAAGGCCATGCGGATTTCCGCGTTGTCTCCGCGATCGCCGAGCTGACGGAAGACCGCGAAGATTTCATTGTCACCTTTACCCTCGATGAAGGGCCGATCTACAGGTTCGGCACGCTGGAGGTCTCCAGCCTGCTGCGCGGTGTCGAGGAATCGGAACTCGCGGAACAGATCAGTTCCGATCCGGGCGACATCTACAATGCCACGGAAGTCGAGAACACGGTCCAGGCCATCACCGATGCGCTCGGCGAACGCGGGTTTGCCTTTGTCGATGTCCGTCCGCGCGTCAATCGCGACCGTGACGCGCTGACGATCGATGTCACCTACGAGGTCAGGGAAGGCCCGCGCGTGTTCGTCGAGCGAATCGATATTGTCGGTAACGTGCGGACCCTCGACGAAGTGGTGAGACGTGAATTCACGATCGCCGAAGGCGATGCGTTCAACACGGCGCGCCTGCGCCGAACGCGCCAGCGCCTGCAGGACCTCGGGTTCTTTTCGAGGGTCGACGTCACCAACAATCCGGGCAGCGCGCCGGATCGCACGGTTGTCCGTGTCGACGTTCAGGAGCAATCCACCGGCGAACTCTCGATCGGTGCCGGTTTTTCGTCGACAGCAGGCGCGTTGAGTGACCTGACGATCCGGGAGCGCAACCTGCTGGGGCGCGGCCAGGATCTAAGGCTGAGCACGACGCTGGCGACAAAGCAGCAACAGATCGACCTCAGCTTCACCGAGCCGTATTTCCTGGACCGGCAGCTGTCCGCCGGTTTCGACGCGTTCTACCGCACCACCGATTTCGGTGACCGGAGTTCGTTCGAGGAGGACGAGGCAGGCATCGGTGTGCGGGCGGGCTACCAGCTCACGCCGAAACTGCGTCACACGGCGCGCTATACGTTCTCGCGCGATTCCATCGACGATGTCGCCGCGGATGCCTCTCCGGCGATCGCGGCCCAGGAAGGCACGTTCACCACGTCCGCCATCGGCAACGAATTTCTCTACGACGAGCGCAACAGCCGGTTCGCGCCCACGGACGGGTTCTTCCTTCGTTACGGTGTGGACCTCGCGGGATTTGGCGGCAGCGAGCGGTTTGTTCGAAATGAAGTCGGCGGTGGCGTCTTCGAATCCCTGTTCGGGACGTCGTTTATTGGAAGCTTTGAAGCATCTGCCGGCGTGCTCCACGAGCTCAACGACGATGAAGTGAGAATCTCGGAGCGCTTTTTCCTGGGCGGCAACAAGCTGCGGGGCTTTGAGGTCGGTGGCGTCGGCCCCCGTGACGTCGGGACCGACGATTCGTTGGGCGGGACGCAGTTTTACGTTGGCTCCGCCGAGGTGACGTTCCCGCTGGGCCTTCCGGAAGAATTCGATATCAAGGGCGCGATCTTTAGTGATTTCGGGACTGTCTGGGGCAATGACGATCCTTTCCCCAATATCGAGGATGAATCGTCCATCCGGGCTTCCATTGGCGTTGGTTTCGGTTGGCTGTCGCCGGCGGGCCCGATCCGGATCAACCTGACGCGCGCTGTCCTCAAAGAGGACTACGATAAGACGGAATTCTTCAGTTTCAGCTTTGGCACGCGCTTTTAGTGAAGCGACCTTGATGCGCCTTCTTCGAATTTTCGCCCTGGCCGGATTTCTGGCACTCCCCGTTTTCACAAGCGCGGACGCGCAGGAGGCGGCACGCACGCCGGAGCCATCGATCGCGATCGTCGATGTGGAACGCGTGATGCGCGAATCGCTCGCGGTGAAGTCCGCGCGCGCGCAACTCGACGACATCGCCAAGGGGCTCCAGCAGGAAATCGCGGCCGAAGAGGAAAAGCTTCGCGCCGAGGAACAGGAGCTTCAAAGGCAGCGGGCGCTGCTGGCACCCGAGAAATACGCCCAGGACCGCCGGGCGTTGCAGGAGCGCGCCGCCGCCCTGCAACAGCGTGCGCGCTCGATGCGCACCTCGCTCGATCGGGGCATGGCGCAGACGTTGCAGCGCATCCAGCTTGTGCTTTTCGAGGAAGTCGGGAAACTCGCCGAGGAACGCGGCGTAAACCTCGTGCTGCCACAATCGCAGGTCGTCGTGGCTATCGATTCCTTTATCATCACGGATGAGGCGCTCGAGCGCCTGAACGCCCGGCTCACCGAAGTTGATATGACTTTTGAGCGCGGTGATCAGAACGAACGCTAGAGTTCAGGCAAACCACATGGCCGATCCACGCTTTTTCGACAATCAGGGTCCGTTCACGGTCGGCGATCTCGCGAAGATTGCCGGTGACGAGGCGGCGGTCGAAGGCGACGGGGCGCTGGAAATTTCAGATGTGTCCCCGCTCGATACGGCCGGGCCGGGCCAAATCAGTTTTCTGGATAACCGGAAATATGTCGATGCGTTCGAGGCATCCGACGCGGCGGCGTGCGTCGTGTCGCCGGAATTTGTCGATCGCGCGCCCGATGGCATGACGCTGATCGTTACCGCGCGGCCTTATCGCGGCTATGCGCGCATTGCCCATGCCTTTTATCCCGGCAGGGGCGAGCATGGGGGAATTCACGAGACGGCTTTCGTCGACGGTTCGGCCGAACTCGACCCGGACATCAGCGTCGGCCCGCGCGCGGTCGTGGAGGCCGGCGCGAAGATCGGCGCGGGGGCCACTATCGCCGCCGGCGCCATCGTCGGACGCGGGGTTTCCATCGGTGAGGCGACATCGGTCGGGGCCAATGCCAGTTTGAGCCATTGCGATATCGGCGCGCGATGCCAGATTCATGACGGCGTGCGGATCGGGACGCGCGGTTTCGGTTTCGATATGTCGCCGGACGGGCATCTGGATGTGCCGCAGCTGGGCCGCGTGATCGTCGGCGACGAAGTCGAGATTGGGGCCAACTCGACGATCGATCGCGGGTCGGGCCCGGACACCGTGATCGGCGACGGTTGCAAGATTGATAATCTGGTGCAGATCGGGCACAACGTTCGCATGGGGAGAGGCTGTGTCGTTGTGGCGCAGGCTGGCGTTGCGGGCAGCGCATCCTTGCAGGATTTCGTTGTTCTGGCCGCCCAGTCGGGTGTCGGGGGGCATCTGACGATTGCGGCGGGAACCCAGCTCGCGGCGCGCAGCGGCATCATGCGCGACACCGAGATGGGGGCAAAGCTGGCCGGGAACCCGGCGATCCCCGCGAAAGAGTATTTTCGCCAGATGGCCATGCTGGCCAAGCTGACGAAAGACCGAAAACGTCAGGACTAGAACCGGCTCGGAACGTCTCGGATGGACACGAAAGTCGAACAGGTACAGCTCAACGACAACGCGCGCAGCGAGGTCGATATTCTTGAGGTGATGGAGATGATTCCCCATCGCCAGCCCTTCCTCATGATCGACCGGGTCGAGGATATCGTTGTTCGCGACAGCGCGACGGGCATCAAGAACGTCACCATCAACGAGCCGTTTTTCCTCGGCCACTTTCCGGTCCGCCCGGTTATGCCGGGTGTGCTGATCGTCGAGGCGATGGCGCAGACGGCGGCCGTTCTCGTTGTCGAAACGCTCGGCGAGGAAGCGCTGGGGAAGCTTGTGTATTTCATGACCGTGGACAACGCGCGGTTCCGCAAACCGGTGGTGCCTGGAGATCAGCTCAAGCTGTTCGTGTCGATCCAGCGCAACCGGGGCAACGTGTGGAAGTTCAACGGCGTGGCCAAGGTCGGCGATCTGACCGTCGCCGAGGGCACGTTCTCCGCCATGATCATGGATTCCTGAATGAGTGGTGTTCATCCGACCGCGATCGTCGAAGACGGCGCGCAACTCGGTAACAATGTTGAAATCGGTCCTTATTCGATTGTCGGCGCGGACGTCACGCTCGGCGACGGGGTGAGGCTGCATTCCCATGTCGTGGTCGGCGGCCGGACGAAGATCGGCGCCGAGACGGAGATCTATCCGTTCGCCTCGATCGGCCTGGCGCCCCAGGACCTGAAGTACGGCGGTGAAGAATCCGAACTGATCGTCGGTGCGCGCGTGCGTATCCGCGAACATGTCACAATGAACCCCGGGACGTCCGGCGGCGGTCTGCTGACGCAGGTCGGGGACGATTGCCTTTTCATGGTCGCCTCGCACGTGGCGCATGACTGCATCGTCGGGAACAACGTCATCCTGGCCAACAACGCGACGCTCGCGGGGCATGTGGAGGTTGGCGACCACGCCATTATCGGCGGCCTTTCGGCGGTTCATCAGTTTGTCCGGATCGGCGCGCACGCCATGATCGGCGGCATGTCCGGGGTCGAACACGATCTGATTCCCTACGGGTCCGCGATGGGCGAACGCGCGCGATTGCGCGGCCTCAACCTGATCGGGCTGCAGCGCCGCGATTTCTCGCGCGACGAGGTCAACAACCTGCGCACAGCCTATCGCCTGCTTTTCGCCCCGGAGGGCACGATGCAGGAGCGGGTGGACGGTGTTGTCTCGCTCTACGGCGAAGACGAGGGCGTGATGGATATCATCGAGTTTATCCGCACCGATTCCTCGCGCGCGATTCTGCAGCCCAAAACCGCCAATGGCGGCTAAGGTCGGCATCCTCGCCGGCGGCGGGCCGTTGCCCGGTTATCTTGTCGATGCCTGCCGCGGTTCGGGGCGCGATGTGTTCGTCGTCGCGTTCGAAGGACAGGCCGATCCCGAGGTGGTCTCGAAAGCGCCCCATGCCTGGGTGCGCCTGGGCGCGGCCGGTGAGGCGCTGGATCTTCTTCGCGCCGAAGCTGTCGAGGAAATCGTGATGGCCGGGCCGGTCCGGCGTCCGAGCTGGCGGGAACTGCGGCCCGACCGAAAGGCCGCGAAGTTTCTGGGCCGCGGCCTCCTCAACAAGGGCGATGACGGGCTTCTCGGCGCCATAGTACGGACGCTGGAGGAGGAAGAGGGTTTCCGGGTGATCGGCGCTGACGAGCTGCTCGGTGAACTGAAGGCCCCCGCGGGGCCGTTCGGCCGTCTGGGCCCGGATGAAGAGTCCCTGGCCGATATCGCGGTCGGGGTGAGCGTGCTTCACACGACCGGGCCGCTGGACATCGGCCAGGCCGTCATCGTGCAGCAGGGTATCGTCCTGGGTCTCGAAGCGGCCGAGGGCACGCGCCGGCTGATCGAACGCTGTGGCGACCTTGGGCGCGAAGGACAGGGTGGGGTGCTGGTCAAGCTGCCCAAACCGGGCCAGGAAACCCGCGCCGACATGCCGTCCATCGGCCCGGATACGTTGCGCGCGGCGGCGGATGCAGGTCTGTCGGGTGTCGCGGTCGCGACGGGGAAAACGCTGGTGTTCGAACTGGATGCCGTGGTCCGGATGGCCGACGATGACGGGCTGTTCGTCACGGGAATCCGGCCGGCGGACTTTGTCGAGGGATACGCATCCGCGTCATGAGCGCGACCGCGACCCGCGCGGACACCGGTGCGCCGCTCCACGTGTATCTCATTGCAGGCGAGCCGTCCGGCGACGTGATCGGCGCCCGCCTGATCGAGGCGTTGAAGGCGGATGGAGACGTGCGGGTCTCCGGCGTGGGCGGGCCGGAGATGGAGGCCGCCGGGCTGGCGAGCCTGTTCCCCTACGGCGAGCTGGCGATCATGGGCCTGACCGAGGTTCTTCCCAGCGTTCCGCGAATCCTGAAACGCATGCGCGCCGTCGCACGCGATATCGCGCGCGCGCAGCCCGATGTCATCGTCACCATCGATTCACCCGGCTTCGTGTTCGGCGTTATACGCCGCCTGCGATCGCGCGATTGCCCGCGTGTGCACTACGTCGCCCCGACGATATGGGCGTGGCGGGCAGGGCGCGTGAAGAAGTTTCGCAAGCACTTCGACCACCTGCTCGCGCTGTTCCCGTTCGAGCCGCCGCTATTCGAGGCGGAAGGGCTTGCATGCACGTTCGTCGGTCATCCCGCCGCCGAGGGCGCCGTGGTGGCCGGCGACGGGTCTGCGTTCCGCCAACGCCACGATATATCGGCAGGCGCGCGCGTGCTGTGCCTTCTGCCCGGCAGCCGCCGGGGCGAGGTCTCCCGGCTTGCGCCGATTGCCCGCGAAGTCGTCGAGCGCCTTGTTCGCGATCACCCGGGATTGAGGATTGTCGTGCCCGCGGCCCCCAATGTGCGCGACGACATCGAACGGATGGCGCTGGAGATGCCGGCCGACGTGCTCGTGGTGGACGGTGCGCAAGAACGCTATGACGCCTTCGCCGCGGCGAACCTTGCCCTCGCCGCATCCGGCACGGTGACGCTCGAACTCGCCTATGCCGGTGTGCCCACGGTGGTCATGTACCGGGTCGGCCGCCTGACGGGAGAAATCGCCCGGCGTATGATCAGGGTGACGTACGCCTCGATCGTGAATATCGTGGCCGGGCGCGAGGTATTCCCGGAGTTTTTGCAATCGCGCTGCGAGCCGAAGCCGATTGCCGCCGCGGTCGGGACCCTGCTCGACCGGCCGGACGAAGCCGCGGAGATCGGTCGTCAGGCCGCCGCCATCGCCCGCGACGTGGCGGGCGAGGGAGGTAAACCGAGCGCGCGCGCCGCGTCGGCCGTCCGTTCGATTGTCGCCGATGCCCGGACGAGCTAAGACAGGAATTCCAGCCGAACGAGGGATTTGAAATGTCCGAGAACGACAACTTCCGCATGCTCCATACGATGATCCGGGTCAGGGATCAGGAGAAGTCGATCGACTTCTACACCCGGTTGCTCGGGATGAAGCTGCTGCGCCAGAAGGACTATGAGGGCGGGCGCTTTACCAACACCTTCGTGGGCTACGGCGACGAGAGCGAACATACGGTCCTGGAACTCACCTGCAACTGGGACCAGGAGGAGCCGTATTCGCACGGCAGCGGATATGGCCATGTCGCGCTGGGCGTTCCCGATATCTATGCGACGTGCGAGCAGTTGAAGGCTGAGGGGGTGAACATCACCCGCGAACCTGGCCCCATGAAGCACGGAACGACCGTCATCGCGTTTATCGAGGACCCTGACGGCTACAAGATTGAGCTGATCGAGACCGGGAGCATGTCGTGAGCGGTGAAAAACGCGGTGCCGCGGACATGATCGTCGATCCGGCGACATTGCCCGAGGAATCGGCAACGCCCTATCCGGCGCCTTTCGACGAGATCATTCGCGGGCGGCACCGGCGCCGGCTCTCGCCCGCCCTGGGCATCGGTGCGTTCGGCGTCAATATCGTGCGGATCGAGCCGGGTGCGCAATCGTCCGCGCGTCACTACCACTCCGAACAGGACGAGTTCGTGTACGTGCTGGAAGGCGAGGCGACGCTTGTGTCCGATGAGGGCGAGACGGTTCTCCGGGCGGGCATGGCCGCCGGCTTTCCGGCGGGCAATCCCAACGGCCACACGATCGCGAACCGCACGGATACGGATATCCTGGTGCTTGAAGTCGGGAACCGGCCGGCGCAGGAAGACGTCGTCTATCCCGATATCGACATGGCGAACGCCGTGCGCGGCGGCAAGCCGCACTTCACCCGCAAGGACGGCTCCGACTTCGACTAGCCGGAGCCCCTTTTTCGTTAGCGCTTGTCGACGGGGACGTACGGGCGTTCCGTCGGGCCGAGGAAGAGCTGGCGCGGGCGCCCGATGCGCTGCGCCGGGTCCTCGATCATTTCCTTCCACTGGGCGATCCAGCCGACGGTCCGCGCAAGCGTAAACAGCACGGTGAACATCTCGGTCGGGAAACCGATGGCCTTCAGGATGATGCCCGAATAGAAGTCGACATTCGGGAACAGCTTGCGTTCCACGAAGTACTCGTCTTCCAGCGCGATCTTCTCCAGTTCCATCGCCAGTTCAAGCAGCGGATCGTTGCGCGCGCCCAGTTCCTCGAGGACCTCGTCGGCGGACTGCTTGAGCACGCCGGCACGCGGATCGTAGTTCTTGTAGACCCGGTGACCGAAGCCCATCAGGCGGAACGGGTCGTCCTTGTCCTTGGCGCGTTCCAGGAACTCGGGGATGTTCTTCTTGTCGCCGATCTGTTCGAGCATTTCGAGAACGGCCGAGTTGGCGCCGCCATGTGCCGGGCCCCAGAGGGTCGCGGTACCGGCCGCGATACAGGCGAACGGGTTGGCACCGGACGAGCCGGCGAGACGCACGGTCGAGGTCGACGCGTTCTGTTCGTGGTCGGCGTGAAGGATGAAGATCCGATCCATGGCCTTCTCGATGGCCGGGCTGATCTCATATTCCTCGGCGGGCACGCCGAACGTCATGCGCAGGAAATTGCCCGCATAGCTCAGATCGTTGCTCGGATACATGAACGGCTGGCCCACGGAATATTTGTAGGCCCATGCCGCAATCGTCGGCATTTTGGCGATCAGCCGGTGACACGCGATCAGGCGCTGCTGCGGATCGTTGATGTCGGTGGAGTCGTGATAGAAGGCGGACATCGCGCCGACCACGCCGATCATCACCGCCATCGGGTGCGCGTCGCGGCGGAAGCCGCTGTACAGGTTGCGCAACTGCTCGTGGATCATCGTGTGGTTGGTGATTGTGTCCTGGAAATCCTCGAGCGTGTTCTTGTCCGGCAGTTCCTTGTGCAGCAGCAGGTAGCAGACCTCCAGGAAGCTGCTGTGCTCGGCCAGGTCTTCGATGGAATAGCCGCCGTGGCGCAGGATGCCGACCTCGCCGTCGATGTAGGTCAGTTCGGAATCGCAGCTTGCCGTGGAGGTGTAGGAGGGGTCGTAAGTGAACATGCCGGTTTCGGCATACAGCCGGCGTACATCGATCACGTTCGGGCCGTCGGTACCGGCCAGAATCGGCAGTTCGACGGTTTTTCCATCTACGGTAAGTGTCGCCGTGCCGGCGGATTTTGCTTCGGTCATCTAAATACTCCCCCGTTCGCCCCGGACGCGTTGCGCGCCCGACTGCGACCCTGAGTTATGTTGCGGCGCACTCTAATGGCAGGGCCGCCGTTCGGCAATATTGCCGGCGGGATGCCGCGTCAGGCCGTTGCGAGGCGCAGGCGCTCCAGGCTTTCGTCCCGTCCCAGCACCGCGAGAACCTCGAAGATGCCAGGGGAAACGTTGCTCCCGGTCAGCGCGGCGCGCAGGGGCTGTGCGACCTGGCCCAGCTTCAATCCTTCCGCCTCGGCGTAGGTGCGCACCGCGGCGTCGAGTTCGCTCTCTTCCCACAATGTAGCTTCGGAAAAGATTTCGGCAAGCGCCTGAAGCCGGGCCCGGGCGTCCGGATCGTCGAGTTGTTTTCGTGCCTTTTCGTTGAAAATAAGCGGCGCATCGAAAAGGTATAAAGCGGCTAAATCAACAACTTCATGAACTGTATTCGCACGTTGGGTGAGGCTTGAAATTCCCTTCTCCAGCCGCTCTTGTGCATCGGGGGAAAGGCTCTTGTCCGACGTGGCGGCCGCGATTTGGAGGACCTCTGCAGATAGTTTCGCAGGATCGCTTTCTTTCAGGTAATGGGCATTCAGGTTGAGGAGTTTGTCCATGTCGAAGCGTGCCGGCGACCGGCCGACGGAATCGAGGTCGAACCACTCGATCGCCTGCGCCGTCGGGATGATCTCGTCGTCGCCATGGGACCAGCCGAGCCGGAGAAGGTAGTTGCGCATGGCTTCGGGCAGGATGCCCAGCTCGGCATAATGCTCGATGCCCAGCGCGCCGTGCCGTTTCGACAGTTTTGCGCCGTCAGCCCCGTGAATCAGCGGGATATGCGCGAATTCCGGCACATCCCAGCCACAGGCTTCGTACAGGTGGTACTGGCGAAAGGCGTTGTTCAGGTGGTCGTCGCCGCGGATGACATGGGTCGCGCCCATATCGTGGTCGTCGACAACGACCGCCAGCATGTAGGTCGGCGTGCCGTCCGAGCGCATGATCACGAAGTCGTCGAGCGTGTCGTTGGCGCGGGTGACTTCGCCCTGCACGTGGTCGCGAATGGTGGTTTCGCCTTCGAGCGGCATCTTGATGCGGACCACAGGGTCCACGCCCTCGGGGGCCTCGGCGGGGTCGCGGTCACGCCACCGCCCGTCGTAAACCCGCGTGGACCCGCCGTTCTCGCGTGCATTCTCGCGCATCTCCGCCAGTTCTTCGGGGGAGCAATAGCATCGGTAGGCCCGGCCGGCATCCAGCAGCTGCCGGGCGACTTCGGCATGGCGCGCCGCATTTGCGGACTGGGATACGGCGTCGCCGTCCCAGTCGAGGCCGAGCCACGTCATACCCTCGAAAATCTTGTCGATCGCATCCTGGGTCGAACGCTTGCGGTCGGTGTCCTCCACGCGAAGGACGAATTTGCCGCCGTGATGGCGCGCGTACAGCCAGTTGAACAGCGCGGTCCGGGCGCCGCCGATATGCAGGTATCCGGTGGGCGAGGGCGCGAAACGGGTAACGACGGTCATGGCGGCTCAGAAATCCTTGGCGGGCGGGCGTATCAGGGCTTCGTATGGACGTTCGGGCCGATTTTCTCAATAGCGGCTCTTTTGCGCCCGGCCGAATTCTCTTCGTCCGGGGTGTGGGGCGATATTTCGATCAGGATGCGTGACTGGTCGGCCTCCAATTTCTCGACGAGGAGCCGCTGGACCTGGCTGTCGTCGCGCCAGACCACGCCGGACAGGGCATCCAGGCAGGCCTTCGCGACATTGTCCGCGTCGATCTTCTTGCCGCGATGCGGATCGCGCCAGGGCGCCTCGGTCCAGATCGCGACCGTGAAGGGTTCGTAGGTCGGGCCAAGCCCGCGGTATTCCTTGCGGCAGAGGTCGGCAATGGCCTTTCGGGCCGGACCGGTGCGCGTGGCGACACCGTCGATTTCGAAATAGATTTTCCCGTCGAGCCTGGCGATCCGCGCCCGCCCGCGGCCGACCCAGCCGTGATCTCCTGACCCCATATCTGTCTCCGTCTCCCGTGGCCGCCGGGTTGACTGGTCGCCGGGGCTGTCAGACCGTTTCCCTGAACTAGCATGGCTATCGAACCCACAGAAACCGCAACCGGCCCGTTTCCCTGGCTCGCCGCGCGTCTGGCGGCGGAGCGCGAGCGCTGGGTGCTCTGGTTGCCCGTCGCGCTGGGGGCGGGGATCGGCCTGTATTTCGCGCTTCCGGTCGAGCCGCCGCGCGCGGTGGGGCCGGCGGCACTGGCCGCAGCGGTTATCGCAACAGTTCTGGGCCGGAAAGTCTGGCATGCGCGGATCGTCGCAATGGCCCTGTTAGCGGTTTCGCTGGGCTTTGCGGTCGCGCAGTGGCGCACGCACGACGTCGCGGCGCCGGTACTGGAGCGCACCCTGAACGCCACGTCGGTCGAGGGACGCATCCTGCGCGTCGAACCCGGCGTGCGCGGACCACGTGTGGTTCTGGCGGTGGGGAATATCGCCGGGCTCGACGGAAAACCGGTGCCCCGGCTGGTCCGGTTGAGGCTCCATGGCGATGACGGCGATATCCGTCCGGGCGATGTCGTCCGGGTCCGGGCCCGTCTCAGCCCGCCGCCGTCGGCGTCCTATCCCGGCGCCTACGATTTCTCGCGGCAGGCGTGGTTCGACGGTCTCGGGGCCGTGGGTTTTGCCTTCGGCCCGGCGGAGCGGCTGGCAACAAGCGCAAGACCGGGGCTTTTCGGGGAATGGCGGGAGCGTATCGAGGCGGCGCGCACGGCCATCGCCCGCCGCATCACGAAGTCCATCCAGGGCCCGCCGGGGGCGGTCGCCGCCGCGCTGGCGACAGGTCTGCGTGGCGAAATCCCGGAAGAGGTCCGTGCCCAGATGCGCGATTCCGGTCTCGCGCACCTGCTGGCGATTTCCGGCCTGCATATCGGGCTGGTGGCGGGTTTCGTCTTCGCGCTTGTACGCGGCGGGCTGGCGCTTGTGCCGGGGCTTGCTCTCGGTTGGCCGCTCAAGCAGATCGCCGCGGTGGCCGCCCTGCTCGCGGCGGCGGTGTACATGCTTCTGGCGGGCGCGACGGTGCCGACCCAGCGCGCCTTCGTGATGACGGCATTCGTCTTGCTCGCCATTCTGGTCAATCGGACCGGCATTTCGCTGCGCCTGATCGCGGTGGCCGCGAGCATCGTCCTGCTGTTGCGGTCCGAAGCGCTGTTAAGCGTGAGTTTCCAGATGTCCTTTGCCGCCGCGATCGCGCTCGTGGCCGCCTACGAGGCGTTCGCGGGGCGGTTCCGGGTTGCGGCGGGCGAAGCCGGAATCGCGCGCCGGATTGCGATGTATTTCGCGGCGGTTGCGTTCACCACGGTGATCGCCAGCCTCGCGACCGCGCCGTTCGCCGTTTTTCACTTCAACCGGTTTGCTCTCCTTGGCCTCGTCGCCAACATGGCGGCCGTCCCGCTGGCGGCGCTCTGGGTGATGCCGCTGGAGGTGCTGGGGTTGCTCCTGATGCCGCTGGGGCTGGAGGAACTCGCGCTCGTGCCGCTCGGATGGGGCGTCTCGGCCATCCTGGCCGTCGCGGCGGAAGTCTCGTCCTGGCCGCTTGCGGCCGTCACGGTGCCGGAACCCTCGTCGCTCGGCCTGCTTGTCATGGTGGTCGGGGGGCTCTGGCTTGCGCTCTGGAAGGGACGTTGGCGAATGGCGGGGATCGCCGGGATTCTCGCGGGCGGGCTGACCGTCGGCAGCGTGGCGTCGCCGGATATCCTGATCGCGGACAATGCGCGCCTGATCGCGTTTCGTTCGGCCCCCGACACGCTTCACCTGTCGAGCCTGCGCGCCCAGTCGTTCGTTCGCGACATCTGGCTGCGCCGGGTGGGCGAGGATACGCCGCAATCCTTCCCGGATACGGGCGAGGGGTCGACCATCCTTCGCTGTGACGGGCAGAGTTGTATCGGCACCGTGGACGGGCGCACGATAGCGTTTGTCAGCGATCCGCTGGCGTTCGAGGAGGACTGCCGGCGCGCGGACGTGGTGGTGGCGAAAGTCCCCGCGCCGCGGGCCTGCGACGGCCCGGATATCGTGATCGACTGGTTCGACCTGTGGCGCGACGGCGCCCACGCGATCTGGCTGGATGCCGGGGAAGGCCGAAGCGAGGTCTGGCAGGCGCGCACGGATGCGCCGGCGCGGCCCTGGATGCGGAGATCGGTGCGGTAGAAGCCTATTTCGTCATTGCGAGGCCCGAAGGGCCGCGGCAATCCAGTGCGGCCACGCGAGCCGTCTGGATTGCTTCGTCGCGCCGCTCCTCGCAATGACGGCTGGGGCGCGGTTCAGTACTGCCGCAGCAGTCCCACCAGTTCACCCTGCACCTCGACCTGGTCCGGCCCGAAGATCCGGGTCTCGTAGGCCGGGTTCTCGGCCTCGAGCGCGACGGAGTTGTTCCGCTTGCGCAGCCGCTTGAGGGTGACTTCCTCGCCTTCGACGAGCGCGACGACGATGGAGCCGTTGTCGGCATTGTCGGTGCGCTTGATGATGACCGTATCCCCGTCGAGGATGCCGGCGTTGATCATCGAATCGCCCTCGACCTCAAGGCAGTAGTGGTTGCCGCGCCCGAGCAGGGCGGGCGGCACCGCGACGTGGCGCGTCGGATCGCGCAGCGCCTCGATGGGCGTACCGGCCGCGATCTTGCCGAGCAGCGGGATCTCGATCTCGGAAGCGCCGTCGCCGGCCGGGCCGGTAATCTCGGACGGCGCAAGGACAGGGGACGCATCGCTATCACGCCCGCCTTCGATAACCTGAGGGGCGAACCCGTCGGTCTTCGCGACAGCGGCTTCGCCGACCCCGGTATCGTCGGGAAGGCGAACGACCTCCAGGGCACGTGCGCGATGGGCGAGGCGGCGGATGAAGCCGCGTTCCTCCAGCCCGGTGATCAGGCGGTGAATGCCGGACTTGGATTTAAGGCCGAGTGCGTCCTTCATCTCGTCGAACGAGGGCGCGACGCCGGTCGCGTTCAACCGTTCGTTGATAAAGGTGAGAAGCTGGTGCTGTTTCCGCGTCAACATGCGACGAATTCCCCTGTGCGTCCTGTCGGCTGCGGCAGAGTTCCATCCTGCATGAATACCACAGTAGGCAGAACAAACCGCAAACATCGACGCATGTTCTAGGGATGTTCTTTTGAATCGTCAACCGGCGGGTGCTGCAGGTTTAGTGTTCAATAATAGTTTGGTTAACATCAATGGTCGGCTTGAAGGAGACCTTCAAATGTTCAAAACCAGTGTACTCATCATTGCATTGTTGTTTTTCGCATCGTCAGTATCTGCTGACGACTATGATCAGCGTGTGGAGGCTGCGGGACGGTATTACGATGCGATCAATCTGGAGGACCAATTGCTCGACGCAATCTTGCTGAATGTAGAGCAAGGCAAGCGCGCGGGAACTCGGAGGATTTTTCAGAAGGAACGAGACAATCTTCGGGCACTTGTTGTTTCAGGATTGGTGAAAACCTACTCGACGCGTGAAATCGTTGCCCTGAGTGATTTTTACACATCGCCGGTGGGCCGTTCGATCACGCAGAAAACCCAGATCTTCATGCAGGACGTGATGCAACGTACAGAGGTATGGGTCGAACAACTGAAGGTTAAATACCGGAACCAATAAGCTCCCGTTCAAACCCGTGTGTGACTCCCACCGAGACGCACAATCTCTGCCGTGTCGCCCGACTTCGCCGGTTTCGCGTGCGGCTCTCGTATGACAAGGCAGTCCGCGTGGGCGAGGCGGGAGAACATGGAGCTGTCCTGCTTCGGGAAGGGCGTGGCGACCAGCCGGCCGTCCTCGCGGGACAGCGTGGCGCGGAGATAGTCCTCGCGGCGGTCGTTCTCGCCGAGGTCCGTGCCGAGGATCGCGGTCTCGCGCGGTGGTTCGGTCTCGCCGGTGCCGAGCATCCGGGCCAGCGCGGGTTGCAGGAACAAGACGCCGCAGACCATCGACGAGACCGGGTTGCCGGGAAAGCCCAGCATCGGCGTGTCGCCGAGCCTGCCGGACATCAGGGGTTTCCCCGGGCGCATGGCGATCTGCCAGAAGTCGAGTTCCAGCCCGATATCGCCGAGTGCGTCCTGCACAAGATCATGCTCGCCGACGGACGCGCCGCCGGTCGTCACCAGCATGTCCGCGCCGCGCGCGTTTTCCGCCAGCGCCCGGATCGAGGCCCGGTCGTCCACGGCGATGCCGAGCGTGACCGGCTCGCCGCCGGCCGCCCGGATCAGGCCCTCGAGTGCGAAGGTGTTGGAACTGACGATGCTGGTCGGCCCGAGTTCTTCGCCGGGCAGCTTGATCTCGTCGCCGGTCGCGAGCAGTGCGACACGGGGCTTGCGGCGGACCTGCAGCCACGGGTGGTTCATCGCGGCCGCCAGCCCGATATCACGCGCGGTGAGGATCGTTCCGGCTTCGAGCAGCACGTCACCCTCGGCGAAGTCGAGCCCGGCCTTGCGGACGTAGCGGCCCTCGGCGAGGCCTTCGTTGACGGTGACGGTATCGCCGTCGCGCGCGGTGTCTTCCTGGATGACGATGGCATCGGCGCCGGCGGGCAGGGCCGCGCCGGTGAAGATGCGCACGGCCTCGCCCGCGCCGACCGTGCCGTCGTGAAAACCGCCGGCGGGCACTTCGCCCACGATCTTCAGGTCGGTCGGCACATCGGCCACATCCGCGGCGCGCACGGCGTAGCCGTCCATGGCGGAGACAGCCAGCGGCGGCTGGGTCACTTTCGAGGCGAGGTCTTCGGCGAGCACCCGGCCATGGGCCTCGGGCAGCGAGACCTGCTCGGACGGCATGGTCGGGAGATCGGCGAGGATGCGTTGCCGCGCCTCGGCTACGGGCATCAAGTCCCGGGGCATTCACGGGCTCCTATCGAGCGATTTTGGTGATCCGGTGCGGCACTATAGCGACCAGCCAGAAGGCTAATCCAGCGAGGATCGCGACCGGCGTTGTCTCCAAAATCCGCCAACCGAGCAGCTTTGGTGATGGACCACCATACACACTCATCGAGGCGATATATAACCAAGCGGTGACTGCGACGTAGATAACTGCGATGAAAAATATGTGCCACACCATTCCGAGCTTCGCATGTCGCAAGAAAAGTCCGGAAACCGGAGCTGCAAAAATTAGAAACAAGATGAAGAAGTGTATCGGGAAGTGCGCAACGCGCTTCAAGACGTAGTAGGTGTCACTTTGCTCTATCGCGTATTGTATCTCGCTGTGAAAGACAATTCTGGTCAGCGCTTTGTCAGCCGCAATCCATTCGAGAAAATGGATTGCCGAAGTCGCGGCCAGGCAACCCAGAGCGAGCAGACTTAGGGTAAACCAACGGTTCACTAATCTGCTCCAGCCCTATGCATTGCTGAAAAGGTCATCTGCCTACACACCTCGGGCAGGGACACCTGCTCGGAGGGCATTGCCGGCAACTCGGCCAAGATGGGTCGCCGCGCCTCGGCGACGGGCATGAGTTCGCGGCTCATTGGGAGGTTCCTTCGGTGGACGGCTCCTGCGCGAACTTCTCGTGCGGGCGCACGGCGATCGACCAGAACACCAGCGCGGCGAGAAACGCGTAGCCGAACGTGCCGATCGACAGCACGAGGTTAGCCGTCATGCCGGAGGTGTCGAGGCCGCCGTCCGCCAGCAGGCTCACGTCGATCACCTTCCAGCACACCATGATGGCCAGGAAGGTGCCGAAATTCTTCGATAGGCGGTAGTCGCCCTGCGCCATCCGGCTCCATGCCAACGGCGCGGCGATCAGCAGCGCGAGGCCTGTGACCGTGATGTAGAAGCTCGTCACGCCGTTGGGCATGTAGGGGACGCCCGGCGCAAGCGGGGGGATGCCCATCACGGTGCGCACCCATTCCGCCAGCGCGACGGCGCCCGGCGCCGCGAACGCCGCGACGACGAGCAGGATCGATGCCACGGGCCGGTTCATTCCGCCTCGTAGGTGCCGGACTTGCCGCCCGACTTGTGGAGCAGGCGCACATCCGTGATCCGGGTGCCCCGGTCGACGGCCTTCACCATGTCGTAGACCGTCAGCGCCGCGACGCTGGCTGCCGTCAGCGCCTCCATCTCGACGCCGGTCTTCCCGTCGACCCGCACCGTGGCCTCGATGTTCACGGCATTCGCTGCGTCGTCCACGGAGAGTTCCACGTCCGCCTTGTTGATCAGCAGCGGGTGGCAAAGCGGGATCAGCTCCGAGGTCTTCTTCGCGCCCATGATCCCGGCGAGGCGCGCGACCGACAGCACGTCACCCTTCTTCACGGCGCCGTCCCGGATGAGCCGGATGGTCTCCGGCTGCATCAGCACGGTGCACCCGGCGGTCGCCGTGCGCCGGGTCACGTCCTTGTCGGAGACGTCGACCATGCGGGCGTTCCCGTCCGCGTCGATATGGGTGAGCTTGTCGCCGGTCTCTGGTTTCATCGCGCTCACGTCAGGTACAGCCCGTCATTGCGAGGCGCAGTGCGACGAAGCCATCCAGAGCCGTCACGCCCGTTCTGGATTGCCTCGCTTCGCTCGCAATGACGGTGAAAATGCATCATGCGCTGGCCTGAAGTTCGGTTTCGCCCGGCGCGAGAAGGTCGCGCACGGCGCCGGCGATGTCATCCTGGCGCATCAGGGATTCGCCGATCAGGAAACAGCGCGCGCCGGCCCTGGACATACGCACCAGATTGTCGGGCGTGAACAGGCCGCTCTCGCAGACCAGCACCCGGTCGGACGGGACGTGGGGCGCCAGTTCCTCGGTCGTGGCGATATCGACCTTCAGGGTCTTGAGATTGCGGTTGTTGATGCCGATCAGATCGCCGTCGATATCCAGCGCCCGGTCGAGCTCCGCGCCGTCATGCACCTCCACCAGCACGTCCATGTTCCAGTCATGGGCCGCGGCGGCGAGTTCGGCGGCCTCGGAATTCTCCAGCGCCGCCATGATCAGCAGGATGCAGTCCGCCCCCAGCGCGCGGGCCTCGGTCACCTGGTAGGGGTCGACCATGAAGTCCTTGCGGATCGCGGGCAGGGACACCGCGCCGCGCGCGGCGACGAGGTCCTCGTCCTTGCCCTGGAAATACGGCGTGTCGGTCAGGACGGACATGCAGGTCGCGCCGCCGGCCTCGTACTCGCGGGCGATGAACGGCGGGTCGAAGTCTTCCCGGATGAGCCCCTTGCTCGGGCTGGCCTTCTTGACCTCGGCGATCAGGCCGAAGCGCCCGGCCGCCGCGCGATCCGAGAGCGCCTTCGCGAAACCACGCGTCGGGCCGGCCTCTTTCGCGCGCGCTTCCAGCTCGGCCAGCGATGTCCTGGCCTTGCACGCGGCGATATGTTCGCGCTTGTCGACGCAGATCTTGTCGAGAACGCTTTTGCTTTCTCGGGTCATCACGCGCCCCGGTTGGTGATCTCGACGAGGCGGGCCAGCGTTTCTTTCGCCGCGCCGGAATCGATCGCCTCCTGCGCGATCGCCACGCCGGATTTCAGGTCGTCGGCCTTGCCCGCGATCATCAGCGAGCCGGCGGCGGTCAACACCACGCAGTCGCGGAACCCGCCGGCTTCGCCGTCGAGCATGGCGCGCAGCGCCCTGGCGTTGTATTCGGAATCCCCGCCCTTGATGTCGTCGAGGGTCGACGTTTCCAGACCTGCGTCTTCCGGCGACACTTCGTAAGTCTCGACCTTGCCGTCCTTGAGTTCGGAGACCTTCGCCGGCCCGGTCGTCGTCAGTTCGTCCGAGCCGTCATGGGCGTGCACGACCCAGGCGCGCTCGAGCCCGAGATTGCCGAGCACCTGCGCCATCGTCTCGGTCCATTGCGGGGCGAACACGCCGGTCATCTGGCGCTTGACCAGCGAGGGGTTCGAGAGCGGCCCGAGAATGTTGAAGATTGTGCGCGTCGCGAGCTCGACGCGCGGTCCGGCCACGTTGCGCATTGCCGAGTGATGGCGCGGCGCCATCATGAAGCCGATATTGTTCTCCCACAGGGATTCCCGGATCAGCTCGAAATCCGCGTCGACATTGATGCCGAGCGCCGTCAGCACGTCCGCCGCGCCGGTCTTGGAGCTCAGCGCCCGGTTGCCGTGCTTGGCGACCGGCACGCCGCAGCCCGCGGTCACGATGGCGGAGGCCGTGGAGATATTCAGCGTGCCCTTGCCGTCGCCGCCCGTGCCGACGATATCGATCGCGCCTTCGGGCGCCTCGATGCCGGTGGCCTTGGCGCGCATCGTCCGCGCCGCGCCGGTGATCTCGGCGACGGTCTCGCCGCGCAGGCGCAGCGCCATCAGGAACGCGCCGATCTGGGCCGGCGTCGCGTTGCCGGACATGATGATGTCGAAGGCGGTCTCGGCCTCGGCCTCGTTCAGGGTTTCGCCGTCGGCGACACGCGCGAGCAGGGGCTTCAGGTCGTTCATGTCGGCGGTCATAGCGCCATCATCTCCCCGGCGCGGGTGTCCTCGCCGTAACTGCTCACGGCCTGACCGGTCGCGAGTTCAATAAAATTCGCCAGCAATTCATGCCCCGCCTCGGTCGCGATGCTTTCCGGGTGGAACTGCACGCCGTGGATCGGCAGCGCCTTGTGGGACAGGCCCATGATGATGTCGTCATCGGTCCGGGCCGTTACGTCGAAACAATCGGGAAGGCCCGCTTCGGACACCACCAGCGAATGGTAGCGCGTGGTCTCCAGCGGGTTCGGCAGGCCCCGGAACAGGCCGTCGCCGTTGTGGCGGACGCGATCCACCTTGCCGTGCATGGGCTCGCGCGCGCGCACGATTTCGCCGCCGAACGCCTGGCCAATGGTCTGGTGCCCGAGACAAACGCCAAGGACCGGCATCCCGCTCTCGGCGGCCTTGGCGACGACATCGAGACAAATCCCCGCATTGTCCGGTGTCGACGGTCCGGGCGATATGACGATCGCTTCCGGCTCGCGCGCGAACACGTCGTCGGCCGACAGTGCATCGTTGCGCTGCACGTCGCACGTCACGCCCAGTTCGCCCAGGAAGTGGACGAGGTTCCACGTGAAGCTGTCATAGTTGTCGATGAGCAGAAACATTTCAGCGGCTTTTCCGGTTTTCCCCCGGTTTTCGCTGCGCGGGCGCGCAACCTCGCATGCCCGGCTCGGGGGCCGAGACTTATAACAGCGAAGATCGGTGCGGCAAAGGCACGGCACGTCGCTTCTCACGGGCTTGCGATGGCAGGTTCCTTGCGCCGGTACGTCCATTCGGGACGGGTTCGAGCCTCGAATCTGTCATAACCCTGCCGTAGTCCTGCGACGATATCGTTTCGGGCAAGAAGGACCACGTCGCCATGGCGCGCAAGACCCGGAAAGCCGCTCCGAAAGCCAAGTCGAAGCGGCCCGCAAAACGCGGGAACAGGAAGGCGACGGCGTCGCCGACGCGTCGTTTGTCGTTGATCGCGTTCGTGGCGTTGTTCGCGGCGGTGATCGCGGTCGCCGCCGTCGTGGTGTTGTCGCCGTCGACGATTGAAAGACATGCACCGGCGGTTGCGACGGCGACGGTGCCGCCACCTCCGCCAGCATCCCCGTCTCGAATGCCTCCGGCCGCATCAGACGAACCCGGAAATCGGGTGATGCCGCCGCCGGAAGTGGCGGCGGTGCCGCCACGCGTGCTTCCGGCGTGGCGACGCAACGCGGCCGAGGCTTCCGTCGCCGCGGGCCAGCCGATGATTGCCATCGTGATCGACGACATGGGCCTCGACAGGGCCCGTTCCGAACGCACCGTGCAGTTGCCTGCGCCGTTGACCCTGGCCTACCTGGCCTATGCGAACGATCTGGCTGAACAGACCGCCCGGGCCCGGCGTGCGGGCCACGAACTCCTGGTCCATGTGCCGATGGAACCCGGGACGGACACGACCGATCCGGGTCCGAACGCACTGCTGACCGGCCTCGACAGGGCCGAGTTGGCGCGGCGCATCGCCTGGAACCTCGGGCAGTTCGACGGTTATGTCGGCATCAACAACCACATGGGCAGCAGGGCCACCCAGAGCGCCGACGTCATGGCGCCGGTCATGTCGGAACTCCGGAAACGGGGCCTGCTGTTCCTCGACAGCCGCACGGCCGGCGCGACGGTGGCCGAGGAAATCGCGCGCAACGCCGGTATTCCCGCGCTTCGCCGCGACGTGTTTCTGGATCACGACCCGTCGCCGATTGCCGTGCGTGCGGCGTTGCTCAATCTGGAAAAGGCCGCCGAGCGTCAGGGGTTCGCCATCGCCATCGGCCATCCGAAAGACGCGACAATCGCCGCCTTGTCGGAATGGCTGCCCGACGCGCGGGCGCGTGGTTTCGCGATTGTGCCGGTCAGCGCTGTTGCCAAGTGGATCGTCGGCGCTTCGCCTGCGAAGATGTAGGACAGAACATCCAGCAGGGAGGGGCTCATGACCGGGACCCCGATGACGATCGCGGTCGTCGAACTGAAAGTCGAACCGGCGTATCTCCAGCTGTCGCGTGAAACGCGGGCGGAAAAATGGAAAATGATGCAGGGGATCGTGGCGTCGCATCCCGACGTCGATCTTGTCTGGCATGACGCGGATGCCTTCAGCGGCGCGTGCTCGGACTTTGTGATCTGCCGTTTCCGAGAAATGTACGCGTATCATTCCATGTGGGAGGAACTGAAGGACAGCGAGCTGTTCACCACGCCCTACTTCCACATCACCCGCGTGCTGATCGGCATGGAAAACGCGTTCGAGGCGTACGACCGCGATCTCGGGATCGAGGTCTAGCCTGGTGGGCTAGTTCACGAACCGGTGGGCCTGCTCGGCCGCCCGCATCAGGGCGCGCGCCTTGTTGTTCGATTCCTGGTACTCGGCTTCCGGATCGGAATCGGCGACCACGCCGCCACCGGCCTGGACGTACATGATCTCGTCCTTGATCAGCGCCGTGCGTAGCGTGATGCAGGTGTCCATGCTGCCGTCCGCGGCGAAATAGCCGACGGCGCCGGCATAGAAGCTGCGGCGTTCGGACTCCAGTTCGTCGATGATTTCCATCGCCCGTATTTTCGGCGCGCCCGATACGGTGCCGGCCGGAAAACCCGCGGCAAGCGCCTGGACGGCGTCGATGCCCGCGCGGGCGTGGCCTTGCACGTTCGAGACGATATGCATGACATGGCTGTAACGCTCGATGATGAACTCGTCGGTCACCTCGACGGTGCCGATATCGGAGACGCGCCCCACATCGTTCCGGCCGAGATCGAGCAGCATAAGATGCTCGGCGAGTTCTTTCGGATCGTTCAACAGCTCTTCGGCGAGCGCTTCGTCTTCCTCCGGTGTCGCCCCGCGCGGCCGTGTCCCGGCAATCGGCCGGATGGTCACGGTGTCGTCGCGCAGCCGTACCAGTATTTCGGGGCTGGAGCCGACAAGCGCGAAGTCGCCGACATTGAGGACGAACAGGAACGGTGAGGGGTTCAGCCGGCGAAGCGAGCGGTAGAGCGCCACGGGCGGCAGGTCGAACGGGATCGAGAACCGTTGTGACGGGACCACCTGGAAGATTTCGCCTGCCCGGATGTACTCCTTCGCCTGCTCGACCATCGCGTGATATTCGGACTGGGATCTGTTCGACGTGCGTGTCAGTTCGACCTCCGAGCCCGCCGGCACACTCGCCGTGCGCGGCACGCCCCGGTCGAAACGCTTGACGGTCTCATCGAGCCGCGCCTGCGCCTTTTCATAGGCCGTGTGCGCGTCGATGTCCGGGTCCGGCCAGACCGGAGTCACGAGCGTGACCTTGTCTGCCACGTTATCGAAGATCGCGGTGATCGTCGGCCTTATGAACACGGAATCCGGAATGCCGATGGGGTCGGGGTTGCCGTCCGGCAGCCGCTCGACCTGGCGCACGATGTCATAGCCGAAATAGCCGAACAGACCGGCGGCCATCGGCGGCAATTCGGGCGGCATCTCGATGCGGCAGGCTTCGATCAGCGCGGCCAGCTCGTCGAGGCTCTTGCCGGGCATCGGCTCGAACGTGTCGGTGTCGTTCAGCGCGTTGCGGTTGATTTCGGCATTTTCATCCCGGCACCGCCAGATCAGATCGGGCGCGAACGCCAGGATCGAGTAGCGCCCACGCACGGCGCCGCCCTCGACCGATTCCAGAAGGATCGAGTGCCTTTCGTCGCTCGCGAGCTTCAGGAGCGCGGAGACCGGCGTTTCCAGGTCCGCGACCAGTTCGGTCCAGACAAGTTGCGGATCGCCTTTTGCGTAGCGGGCGGCGAATGTCTCGCTATCTGCAGCTTCGGGCTGGACGCTCACGGGTTCTGGAACGCCGCGACCAGCGCCTCGCGGTCGATGTCCACCGGGACTTCGTTCTCGAGCGCGTTGGCGAGCTGGGAGATGAGATCGTTCGCCAGCTGTCCGGAAATCGCCTGGGCGAGTTGCTCGCGCTCGGGTGCATTCAGGTCGGCTTTCCGGACCTCGACCAGTTTCGCGACAGCTGCGCCGTTGGCAATCGGTTGCTCGATGACGTCCCCCTCGGCAACCTCGAACAGGGGCGCGATCAGCGGCCGGGCGACGGCGGCGCCGTCGCCGGTCCGGTCGAACGCATCGGTCCGCTGGAAGGTGGCGCCGAATTCGCCGGCCAGGGATTCGAGGCTTTCGCCGGCACGGACGCGGTCGGCCACACGCGAAGCGGTTTCTTCGGCCGCGTCGCGGGCCCGGTCGTCTTTCCACGCCGCGATCACCTGGTTTCTGATTTCGCTGAGCGCGGGGATGGCGGGTTCGACAATACGGTCCAGCCGGACCACGACAAACCCGCCCTCGCGACCTTCGATCACTTCGGTGTCGCCGCTGCTCTCCATCTCGAACAAACGAACCAGGATATCGATATTCAGATCGGGATTATCGACCTGTCCTCCCGATTTTGTCAGGCCGTTGCGTGACATCTCGGGAATGCGCGACACCGACAGACCGCTGTCGCGCGCGACTTCGTCGAGCGTCCCGCCGCCGGCAAGCCCGTCCTCGACATCGTTCAGGACATCGAAGATCAGGTCGAGCGATTCCTCGCGGGCAAGTTCATTGCGAATCGTTGTGCGCGCTTCTTCAAACGGAACCGTCCGCCCCGGTTCGATCTCGCTCGCGCGGGCGATATGCCAGCCGAACGGGCTTTCGATGGGCGCGCTGATCTCGCCTTCGGACAGTGCGAATGCGCCATCCGACAGCTCGGACGGGACGATGTCGCCGCGAACGGCGCCGTCGAACTCGACCGGTTGAACGTCCGAGATTTCCTGGGCGGCCTCGGCGAATGTTTTCCCGCTCCCGATGAGCTCGGCCGCCCGCGCCGCGTCTTCGCGTGAGGGGAACGTCGCCTGAATGACATCGCGCCGTTCGGGCAGAATGAATTCGTTGAGGCGCGACTGGTACTCTTCCTCGATGTCTTCCGCGGGGATTTCGATCGTTTCCGCCAGCCGCTCGGGGCTCATGCTTGCAAGCGTCGCGGCGCGGAGCTGGGGCACCTCGAACGCATCCCTGTTCTCCTCGAAGAAGGCGGCGAGTTCGGCCTCGCTCGGATCGGCGATGCTCTCAGGGGCGCTCAGCGGGATCGTCAGCACGTCCGCGACACGCCGTTCGGCGCGGCGGGAAAATAGGTTATCGCCCAGCGGCTTGGGGGCGGACATGGCGTTCTGGATGGTCCCGACATACTGGGTGCGCAACAGGTCGATCTGGACATCGTTGACGAACGCGCCTTCGCTCTGGCCCTGGTGGGACAGGAACGCTTCGAACTGCGCCCGGTTGAAGCGGCCGTTGGCGTCGGAAAACTGGGGCAGGTTCCTGATCGCTTCCGCCGCCGCGTCCTGCGAGGCAGCGACGCCGAGCTTCTGCGCGGCCTGATCGAAGAGCGTTTCCGTCACGAGGCGCGCGACGGCCTGGTCGAGCAGCCCGATGTTAATCGCTGTTTCCTGGGTGATGCGTTGGCCGGTGCGCACGCTGACCTGGCGAATTTCCTCGTTGAACGCGCGGCCGACCTGATGGACCGTGAAGTTCTGGTCGCCGACTTCGACGACCGACGATGCGCCCGAGCCGCCATGCCCACCGCCGCCGAAATCGGTCCCGAAAAAGACAACGAACGTCAGTGCCAGCAAGCCGAGGATGATTTTCATCACCCAGCTCTTCGTGGCATTCCTCATTGCTCCCAGCATTTTCAACTCACCTGTCGTTCGGGTAATCCGCCAGCCGCGGGCGGCGCATGATAGTGATGGGACTGTGCCGTCTCAAGCGACGGCAAGCACAACGTCGACGGGGTGCGGAGCTGTGTGTTACAGCACCCGCCACGTCATGCTCTACGCCATGTAAGGGCATGAGATCGAAGAGAAAAGCAACTTTTTGGTGAGAAGATGTCAGGACCGCGGAAACTGATCGCCGGCAATTGGAAGATGAACATGCTGCGCGAGGACGGATTGGCGCTCGCGAAAGCGATCGCAGAGGGGGGCGGGTCTCTCGATTGTGACCTGTTGGTTTGCCCCGTTTCTCTTCAGGTGGCGGGTATCGCGCAAGCGCTTGACGGGAGGGCGGTCGCCGTCGGAGCGCAGGACTGCCACGAGGCCGGGAACGGCGCATTCACGGGCGATATATCGGCCGCGATGGTGCGTGACGCCGGTGCCACCCATGTGATCCTCGGCCATTCTGAACGCCGTCACGGGCTTGGCGAGACGAACGAACGCGTGCGCGCGAAGACCGAGGCGGCCCACGCGAACGGGCTTGTCGCGATTGTGTGCATCGGCGAGACGGAAGCCGAGCGCGATGCAGGGCAAACGCTCGATGTGCTCTCCGCGCAACTGGATGGTTCGCTGCCGATGGGCGAGCGGGGCTTTGCGATCGACGGCGGCAACACAGTGATCGCCTACGAGCCGGTTTGGGCCATCGGGACAGGTCGCACGCCGACGCTTGAGGAAGTCCTTGCGGCGCACGCGCATATCCGCGCTCATCTGCAGCAGAGCCTTGGAAATGATGCGAATGGAGTTCGCATTCTGTACGGCGGATCAATGAAACCGGAAAACGCGGGCGAACTGCTCGCGATCGACAATGTGGATGGGGGACTGATCGGCGGAGCCAGTCTCAAGGCGGATAGTTTTCTCGCAATTGCGGGCGCTGCCTGAGTTGTCGCGGGCCGCCCCCGTATTTGGGGTGGAATTGCGGCGCACAACGGACTAAATACCCGCGGGCAACGTGTACGGACGCAGCGCCCGTACCGCCAACACCCGGATCGACGGCGAAATCATGGAAACCATCGTATTGGTCATTCACCTGCTTATCGGGCTCGCGCTCGTGGGCGTGGTGCTGATGCAACGCTCCGAGGGCGGCCTCGGCGGCCTGGGCGGCGGCGGTGGCGGTGGCGCCAGCGGCGGCATGGGCGGGCTGCTCGGAAACCGGCAGACCGCAAACCTTCTCACGCGGGCGACGGCCGTTCTGGCAACCGCATTCATGGTCACGAGCATTTCGCTCGCGATCCTAGCCGGCAGTACGGGCGGCGGCGGCACGATTGTCGACGAAGGCCCCGGCCAGCACGGTGGCGGCATGGCGCCTGAGCCGGTGGTGCCGGCCGTTCCGTCGACGCCGAGCATTCCGACGAACGAATAGGGCGCCGGCGCGTCCGAGTCGAAACTTCGAGGCGGCCCATGCGGCCGCCTTTTTCACAGCCAAATCCCGTTATCTCAAAGGCTTCGGGATTGTGGACGAATCCCCTTTGCGGGACAGGGAACAAATTGAGTAGAAGTGGGCAATGGCGACGCGGTTTATTTTCATCACGGGCGGTGTCGTTTCCTCACTGGGTAAGGGTCTGGCGTCCGCTGCTTTGGGCGCACTGCTCCAGGCGCGTGGATATCGTGTGCGCGTCCGAAAGCTCGATCCGTACCTGAATGTGGATCCGGGAACGATGAGCCCGTTTGAGCATGGTGAAGTCTTCGTCACCGACGACGGTGCCGAGACTGATCTCGACCTTGGACACTATGAGCGGTTCACGGGCGTTTCCGCGACTCAATCCGACAACGTGACCACCGGCCGCATCTATTCGGATGTTCTGGGGCGCGAACGCCGGGGCGATTACCTGGGCGGCACGGTTCAGGTCATTCCGCATGTCACCGATGCCATCAAGAATTTCGTGACGGCGGACCTGCACGGCGAAGATTTCGTGATCTGCGAGATCGGCGGGACCGTGGGCGATATCGAAAGCCTTCCGTTTCTCGAAGCGATCCGGCAATTGGGCAACGAACTCGGCGCGGAACGGGCGATGTTCGTGCATCTCACGCTGGTGCCCTATCTGGCGTCCTCGGGGGAACTGAAAACCAAGCCGACGCAGCATTCGGTGATGGAACTGCAGCGCGTCGGTATCCGGCCCCATGTGATCCTGTGCCGCTGTGACCGCCCGATTCCGGACGGTGAGCGCAACAAGATCGCGCTGTTCTGCAACATCCGGGCCGAAGCCGTGGTGCCGGCCATCGACATCGACACCATCTACCAGGTCCCGGTCTCGTATCACGAGGAGGGCTTCGACACGCAGGTTCTCCAGCACTTCCGGCTGGATGCGGAAACAAAACCGGATCTCGCGACGTGGCACAGGATCGTCGAGCGGGTGCGCGTGCCGGACGGCGATGTGAGCATTGCGGTGGTCGGCAAGTACACCGACCTGCCGGATGCCTATAAATCCCTGTCGGAAGCCCTTGTCCACGGCGGTATTGCCAACAACGCGCGGGTCAACCTCGACTGGATTTCGTCGGAAATCTTCGAGGAAGAGGACGCCGTTGAACATCTGAACGGGGTCCACGGCATACTCGTGCCCGGCGGTTTCGGCGAACGCGGCGCCG
The DNA here is from genome assembly GCA_965222215.1 of Alphaproteobacteria bacterium. GTDB lineage: Bacteria > Pseudomonadota > Alphaproteobacteria > UBA6615 > UBA6615 > JABJAG01. The sequence goes on from OZ244931.1 coordinate 1,698,333, forward strand.
AGGGAAAGATCGAGGCGGCCCGCTTTGCGCGCGAGCATAACGTGCCGTATTTCGGCATCTGTTTCGGGATGCAGATGGCCGTTATCGAGGCCGCAAGGAACCTCGCGGGCCTGAAAACGGCCGGTTCCACCGAGTTCGGGACCTGCGAGCACCCGGTTGTCGGCCTGATGACCGAATGGCAGCGCGGCAGCGACACCGAAACGCGCGCCGCGGGCGACAATCTCGGAGGCACGATGCGTCTGGGCGCTTATCCGGCGCACCTGAAGCCGCGTTCGCACATCGCGGAAATCTACGGCATCAACGAGATCGCCGAGCGCCACCGGCACCGGTACGAAGTGAATATCAACTATCGCGAGCAGCTTGAGGCCGCGGGCCTGATATTTTCGGGGACGTCGCCGGACGGCGTCCTGCCGGAGACGGTGGAGCTGCCGGACCATCCCTGGTTCATCGGTGTCCAGTACCACCCGGAACTGAAGTCCAAACCATTCGAACCGCACCCGCTGTTCAGCTCTTTTGTTGCCGCCGCCCTCAATCAGTCGCGGCTGGTCTAGGCCATGACGGATGTCCCGATCGGCGCGCTGACGCTGGGCAATGACAAGCCGCTGACCCTGATCGCCGGGCCGTGCCAGCTCGAATCCCGCGAACACGGACTGGAAATGAGTGCGGCGTTGAAGGAAATGACCGACAAGCTCGGCATCGGCCTCATCTACAAAACCAGCTTCGACAAGGCCAACCGCACCTCGATCAAGACCGCGAGGGGGCTCGGGCTCGAGGAAAGCCTGCCGATATTCGCGGAAATCCGGGAAAAAACCGGCCTGCCGATTTTGACGGATGTGCACGCGCCGGAGCAGTGCGCACAGGTCGCGGAAGCGGCCGACGTCCTGCAGATACCCGCGTTTCTTTGCCGCCAGACCGATCTCGTGGTCGCCGCGGCCGAAACGGGCAGAGCCCTGCACATCAAGAAAGGCCAGTTCCTGGCGCCGTGGGACATGAAGAATGTCGTCGGCAAGGCGTTCGAGGCGGGCAATCGGAACGTTCTCGTGTGCGAGCGCGGGGCGAGTTTCGGATACAACACGCTCGTCTCGGACATGCGCGCGTTGCCGATCATGGCGGCCCAGACCGGCTGCCCGGTCATTTTCGACGCGACGCATTCGGTCCAGCAGCCCGGCGGGCAGGGCGCATCGAGCGGCGGTCAGCGCGAGTTTGCCCCGGTTCTGGCGCGCGCGGCGGTGGCGATCGGCGTGGCCGGCGTGTTCATGGAAACCCATGAGGACCCCGACAATGCGCCCAGCGATGGCCCGAACATGATCCATCTCAGGGACATGCCGGCGATCCTGGAGACGCTTATGGCCATCGACGCGATTGCAAAGGCCGATCCCGTCCATATTGGCGGCTGATGCGTTTCACTTTTCCCCGGTGCGGCGAAGCGTTCGGGAGCGGCGTGCTGGCCGGGGGTGGACTGAAAATGGACATACAGGCCCGGCAAAGGCCTGGTTTGTGATGAGGAGAGTTCGATGAGCGCTATCGCCGATATCGTTGCGCGGGAAATCATGGACAGCCGGGGCAACCCGACCGTGGAGGTCGACGTCAGCCTCGAAAGCGGGGCCTTCGGGCGTGCTGCGGTACCGTCAGGTGCGTCCACGGGCGCCTACGAGGCGGTCGAGCGGCGCGACGGTGACAAGGCCCGCTTCGGGGGCAAGGGCGTCCTGGGGGCGGTCGAGGCCGTGAATACGGAGATTTTCGAGGCCCTTTCCGGCATGGATGCCGACGAACAGGAGTATCTCGACCAGGTGATGCGCGACCTCGACGGCACCGACAACAAGGGCCGGCTGGGGGCCAACGCGATCCTGGGGGTCTCGCTGGCGATCGCGAAATCGGCCGCCGATGACGCGGCGCTGCCGCTCTACCGGTATGTCGGCGGCAGCCATGCGCGGGTCCTGCCGGTGCCGATGATGAACATCGTCAACGGCGGTGAGCACGCCGACAATCCGATCGATATTCAGGAGTTCATGGTAATGCCCGTCGGGGCGTCGTCGATCGCGGATGCCGTCAGGGTGGGTTCCGAGATATTTCAAACCCTTAAAGGGCAACTCTCAGATGCCGGGCACGGGACGAACGTCGGCGACGAGGGTGGTTTCGCACCGAACCTGAAAAGTTCCGATGAAGCACTTGGTTTCATTATGAAATCCATCGAAAAGGCGGGCTATAAACCGGGCGACGACGTGGTCCTCGCTCTCGACGCGGCGTCGACCGAATTCTACGCGGATTCGAAGTACGAACTGGCGGGTGAGGGGCGCACTCTCGGGTCCGACGAGATGGTCGAATATCTGGTCGATCTGTGCGGGCGCTACCCCATCGTCTCCATCGAGGACGGCATGGCCGAGGACGACTGGGACGGGTGGGTCGCGCTGACCGGGGCGCTCGGTGACAAGGTTCAGCTCGTCGGCGACGACCTGTTCGTCACCAATCCGGCGCGCCTGCGCGACGGCATCGCGAAGGGGGCCGCGAACTCGATCCTGGTGAAGGTCAACCAGATCGGCACCCTTTCCGAGACCCTCGACGCCGTGGAGACGGCGCACAAGGCGTCCTATACCGCCGTCATGTCCCACCGTTCGGGTGAGACCGAGGATGCCACGATCGCGGACCTCGCGGTGGCGACGAACTGCGGTCAGATCAAGACGGGCTCGCTGAGCCGGTCGGACCGGCTGGCCAAGTACAATCAGCTCATCCGCATCGAGCAGGCGCTCGGTCCGGCGGCCCGTTATGCCGGCCGCGATGCGTTGAACGTGGCGTAGACGTGCGCAAAACATTGCCGGGATGAGTCCAAAACGAGAACTCTGAGTCGTTTTTGCAACAGTTTTGCGGCTTATCCCAAAGAATTGGAATCAAACGGGAAATCCACGTTGACCCGGCGAGTCGGGCTGTGATTCCTTTTCGGCATGGCTGTGATCGACGAAATCAGGTTCCGCGCCCGCTCGGCTCTCTGGCCGATCGTCGGGGCGATCCTGCTGTCGTATTTCTCCTACCACATGGTACAGGGCGAACAGGGGGTCCTGTCGCTGCTGCAGCTGAAGGCGAAGGTCGAGCAGGCGGAAAGCCTGCACGCCGGACTGCGCGCCGAACGCCTGGAGCTTGAAACCCGCGTCGCGCTTCTCCGTCCGGACAGTCTCGATCCCGACATGATCGAGGAGCGGGCCCGGGTGATGCTCAACTTCGCCCATCCCGACGAAGTGGTGATCCTCCAGGGCGAGCGGTCCGGTAACATCCGGTAAGACTGCTGCCCTCGCGCGAACGAATGTTTCGCGGCAAAATCCCATAATTAACTGAATATCGGTAAAATTGCGGTTTTTCGCGGATTTCTGAGGCTTTCAGGACGATAGTTCTTGTCGCACCGGCCCTTTTCACCTACTTGTCGATGCTATCCGATCGCAGGATCAGGTCTTAAGGGGGAGTTCCATGGCGCGAAAACCTGCCACGAAAACCACTCGCAGCAAGTCCAAGGCTACCGGTAACCGGCGCAAATCGGGCGCCGCGGGCAAACCCGACTATAAATCCTACAAGGCCGACCAGCTTCTCGATTTCTACCGCGAAATGCTCCTGATCCGGCGGTTCGAGGAAAAGGCCGGCCAGATGTACGGCATGGGCCTGATCGGCGGTTTCTGCCACCTCTACATCGGCCAGGAGGCCGTCGTCGTCGGCATGCAGGAGGCGCTCGAGGAGCAGGATTCGGTCATCACCACCTACCGCGACCACGGCCACATGCTGGCGTGCGGCATGGACCCCAAGGGCGTGATGGCGGAGCTGACCGGGCGCGAGGGCGGCTACTCCAAGGGCAAGGGCGGCTCGATGCACATGTTCTCCAAGGAGAAGAATTTCTACGGCGGGCACGGCATCGTCGGCGCCAACCTGCCGCTCGGCACCGGGATCGCGTTCGCGCACAAGTACGAGGAAGACAACGGTCTCTGCCTGACCTACTTCGGCGACGGCGCGTCGAACCAGGGCCAGGTCTACGAATCCTTCAACATGGCGGCGCTGTGGGATCTCCCGGTGATCTACATCATCGAGAACAACCGCTACGGCATGGGGACCTCGGTCGAGCGCGCGTCGGCCGAGACGGATCTCGCCAACCGGGGCGAGGCGTTCGGCATTCCCGGCAAGCAGATCGACGGCATGGACGTCGTGAAGGTTTATGAGGGCGGCCGCGAAGCCGTCGACTATGTGCGCTCCGGCAAGGGGCCGTACATCCTCGAGATGCAGACCTACCGCTACCGCGGCCACTCCATGTCGGACCCGGCGAAGTACCGCACGAAGGAAGAGGTCCAGAAGATGCGGACCGAGAAGGATCCCATCGAGACGCTCAAGGCCGTGCTGATCGACCTGGGCCACGCCGAAGAGGACGCGCTCAAGGCGATGGACAAGGAAGTTCGCGAGCAGGTGAACGCGGCGGCGGACTTCGCGCAGGAAAGCCCGGAGCCCGATCCGTCGGAGCTCTACACAGACATCCTGATCGAAGCCTGATCGCGGCCGGCGCAAGGGGAGCAGAACCATGCCCATCGAAGTACTCATGCCGGCGCTGTCGCCGACGATGACCGAAGGAAATCTCGCCCGCTGGCTCAAGTCCGAGGGCGACAGCATTTCGCCCGGCGACGTGATCGCGGAAATCGAAACCGACAAGGCGACCATGGAGGTCGAGGCGGTCGACGAGGGCACGCTTGGCAAGATCCTCGTCGAGGAGGGTGCGGAAGACGTGGCGGTCAACACGCCGATTGCCGTGATCCTCGAAGACGGCGAGAGCGCGGACGACATCGATGATTCCTCGTCGCCGGCGCCGGCGAACGATTCAGAACCCGCCGACGATGAAGACGACGACAGCCCCTCGGCCCGCGCGGCGAAGGCGATGGAATCGATCGAGCCCGAACCGGAAGGCGACGGCGACTCCGACGGAGATTCCGGTCCGGAGGTCTCTGTCCTCCTGGAAATGTCCGCGCCGCCGCCGCCGGAGGTGGACTACGACGGCGAGACCTCGGAAATGACGGTCCGCGAAGCGCTGCGCGACGCCATGGCCGAGGAGATGCGTTCCGACGGCAAAGTTTTCCTGATGGGCGAGGAAGTCGCCCAGTATCAGGGCGCCTACAAGGTGAGCCAGGGCCTGCTGGAAGAATTCGGCGAGAAGCGGGTCATCGACACGCCGATCACCGAGCAGGGCTTCGCCGGCCTCGGTGTCGGCGCGGCCTTCCGGGGCCTGAAGCCGATCGTCGAGTTCATGACGTTCAACTTCGCGATGCAGGCGATCGACCAGATCATCAACTCGGCGGGCAAGACCCTTTACATGTCGGGCGGCCAGATGGACGTGCCGATCGTGTTTCGCGGCCCCAACGGCGCAGCGGCGCGTGTCGGGGCCCAGCATTCGCAGTGTTATGCGAGCTGGTACGGCCACTGCCCCGGCCTGAAGGTCGTCGCGCCATACTCGGGCGCGGACGCGAAGGGTCTCCTCAAGTCCGCCATCCGCGACCCCAACCCGATCATCTTCCTCGAGAACGAGATGCTCTACGGCCAGAGTTTCGAGGTGCCGACCGACGACGATTACACCGTGCCGATTGGCCGGGCGAAGGTTCTTCGCGAAGGCGACGACGTCACGATCACGGCGTTCTCGCTGATGGTCGGCCGCGCGCTCGAGGCCGCGGAAATGCTGTCCGCCGAGGGTATCGAGGCCGAGGTCATCGATCTGCGGACGATCCGGCCGCTCGACACGCACACGATTGTGGAGTCCGTGAAACGTACGAACCGGATCGTGTCCGTGGAAGAGGGCTGGCCCTACGCCGGCATCGGGTCGGAGATCGGCATGCGCATGATGGAGGAGGCGTTCGATTATCTCGACGCCCCGGTTGTCCGCGTCACCGGAGAAGACGTGCCGATGCCGTATGCCGCGAACCTGGAGGCGCTCGCGCTGCCGCAGGCGGACCGGATCGCGGCCGCCGCCAAGCGCGTTTGCTACAAGGACTAGGCGGTGAATTCCAAAACCATCGGCCCGATTGGCAGAAACCGGCGCTTTGGTGCCGGCCAATGCAGGCATATTGCGCAAAAGGCTTTGAGGCCGACGCATTTCGCAACACACCGCGCGGAGCGCCTTCATAGAATGCCGGTGATTTCGTTTCAGGGGGACGTCTGATGCCTATTCCCATTCTCATGCCCGCACTCTCGCCGACGATGACGGAGGGCAATCTTGCCCGCTGGCTCAAGGCGGAGGGCGACAGCGTCGCGCCGGGCGACATCATCGCCGAGATCGAGACCGACAAGGCGACGATGGAGGTCGAATCCGTCGACGAGGGCACGCTGGGCAAAATCCTCGTCGAGGAGGGCGCTGAAGAGGTTGCGGTCAACACGCCCATCGCGGTCCTTCTGGAAGAAGGCGAGGACGAGTCCGCGCTGGACGATTTCGATGCCGGCGATGCCGCGCCCGCGCCGAAGAAGCCGGATGATGGCGAGAGCGGCAAGGAACAGGCGGAAGGCGGCAAATCGTCGAGCGAAGAATCGTCAGGCGAAAGCAAATCGAACGGCGGGGCGAAGGCGTCCGCACCCGACGAGGGCGGCGACGTGCCGCCCGCACCGCGCGGCGAGGACGGAGAACGCATCTTCGCCAGCCCGCTGGCACGCCGTCTGGCCGCACAGCAGGGGATCGACCTCGCGGACGTGAAGGGCACTGGTCCACACGGCCGCGTCGTCAAGGCGGATATCGAATCCTACGCGGGCACATCCAAAAAAGCCGAAGCGGCACGGGACGAGGACAAGGCCGCCCCGGCGCCGCAGGCAGCCGAGGGCGATGCGGAATTCGAGATCGTCAAGCCGTCGAACATGCGCAAGGTCATAGCCGAGCGCATGACGGCGTCGAAGCAGGAGGTCCCGCATTTCTACCTGACGGTGGATTGCGAGATCGACAAGCTGCTGGCCGCGCGCAAGGACCTGAATGCCCGGGCCAAAGACGGCGAGTTCAAGATCTCCGTCAACGACATGGTGATCAAGGCGGCGGCCGTGGCCCTGATGCAGGTGCCGCGCGCCAATGCCGGGTGGTCGGACGAAGGCATTAAAATTTTCAAGAGCGCCGACATCTCGGTAGCCGTCGCCATCGACGAGGGCCTCATCACGCCGATCGTTCGGCGTGCCGAGACCAAGGGCCTCCGCAGGATTTCAGAGGAAATGGGCGACCTTGCCGCGCGGGCCCGCGAGGGCAAACTTGCGCCCGAGGAGTTCCAGGGCGGCACATTCACGATTTCCAACCTGGGCATGTACGGCGTGAAGCATTTCGAGGCCGTCATCAACCAGCCGCAGGGCGCGATCCTCGCGGTCGGCGCGGGCGAGCAGCGCCCGGTCGTGAAGGACGGCGCATTGGCTGTCGCGACAGTGATGTCGCTCACCCTCTCGGTCGATCACCGCGCGCTCGATGGCGCGATCGGGGCCGAGTACCTGTCGGTGCTCAAGGGCCTGATCGAGGATCCGATGGGGCTTCTGCTCTAGCGCCTGACGCCGTTTCGGCACCACGAACGTCCGCGAGGGGATATCCATGGCCGACAAGAAATTCGATCTGGTCGTCGTTGGCGGCGGTCCCGGCGGCTACGTTGCCGCGATCCGCGCCGCGCAGCTTGGCATGAAGGCCGCCGTGATTGAGGCGAACCATCTGGGTGGTATTTGCCTGAACTGGGGCTGCATCCCGACCAAGGCGCTGCTGCGCACGTCGGAAATCTATCACTACATGACCCATGCCGACGCCTACGGGCTGAAGGCTGACAACGTCTCTTTCGACATCAAGAAGGTCGTCGAGCGTTCGCGCGGGGTTGCCAAGCAGCTCAATCAGGGCGTCGGCTACCTGCTCAAGAAGAACAAGGTCGAGGTGATCGACGGCTGGGCGAAACTCGCCGGCGGCAAGGAAGGCGCGCGCAAGCTCAAAGTCGAGAAGGACGGAAAGGCAGTCGCCGATGTCACGGCGAAGCATGTGATCCTCGCGACCGGCGCCCGTGCGCGCGACCTGCCGGGCCTGGAGGCCGACGGCGAACAGGTGTGGACCTACAAGGAAGCGATGACGCCGGACGGATTTCCGAAATCGCTTCTTGTGGTGGGTTCTGGCGCTATCGGCATTGAGTTCGCGTCCTTCTACCGCACGCTCGGCTCGGAGGTGACCGTGGTCGAGGTTCTCGACCGGATTCTGCCCGTCGAGGATGAGGAAATCTCGAAGATGGCCGCAAAGGCGTTCGAGGAGCAGGGCATGAAGCTGATCACCGGCGCGACGGTGAAATCCCTCGATAAGAAGAAGGACGGAGTCACCGCGACCATCGAGAAGGACGGCAAGAGCGAAAAGCTGACCGCGGAGAAGGTCATCATGGCCGTCGGCATTGTCGGCAACGTTGAGAAGATCGGCCTGGAAGATACGAATATCAAAGTCGAGAAGTCCCACATCGAGACCGATGCCTACGGCGAGACCGCCGAAAAGGGCATCTGGGCCATCGGGGATGTCGCCGGCGCGCCCTGGCTCGCCCATAAGGCATCCCATGAGGGGATCATCGCGGTCGAGAAGATCGCGGGAGAGAAGGGCGTCCACCCGATGGACAAGTCCCGCATCCCGGGCTGCACCTACTGCCACCCGCAGGTGGCGTCGATCGGCCTGACCGAAGCAAAAGCCAAGGAGGCCGGCCACAAGGTCAAGGTCGGCCGTTTCCCGTTCCAGGGCAACGGCAAGGCCATCGCGCTGGGCGAACCCGAGGGCATGATCAAGACGATCTTCGACGCGGAAACCGGCGAGATGCTCGGTGCGCACATGATCGGCGCGGAAGTGACCGAGCTCATTCAGGGCTACAGCGTCGCCAAAACGCTCGAGACGACGGAGCAGGAGCTGATGCACACCGTTTTCCCGCACCCGACCTTGAGCGAAATGATGCACGAGTCCGTCCTTGACGCGTACGGGCGCACGATCCACTTCTAGCCCATGACTTCTGCATCTCAGACGGACAAAGCGCGCAAGGGCGCGGACCGGCACCCCGAAAAGCGCAATCGGCCCGACAACCCGATCCAGCGCAAGCCGGACTGGATTCGCGTAAAAGCGCCGACCAGCAAGGCCTATCACGAGACACGCAAGATGATGCGTGAGCTCAACCTCGCGACCGTGTGCGAGGAGGCGGCCTGCCCGAACATCGGGGAGTGCTGGGCCAAGAAGCACGCGACCATCATGATCATGGGCGACACCTGCACGCGGGCCTGCGCCTTCTGCAACGTTGCCACCGGCATTCCAAAGCCGCTCGACCCGATGGAGCCGACCAACGTGGCGGTCGCTGTCGGCGGCATGGCGCTGGAACATGTGGTGATCACGTCCGTGGACCGGGACGACCTGGATGACGGCGGCGCGGAGCATACGGCCAAGGTTGTGCGGGCGATCCGCCAGTCGTCACCGGACACGACCATTGAGATCCTGACGCCGGACTTCAAGGACAAGGCCGGCGCCATCGATATCCTCGCCGCCGATCCGCCGGACGTGTTCAACCACAATCTCGAAACCGTGCCGCGGCTTTACCCGACCATTCGGCCCGGTTCGCGCTACTTCGTCAGCCTGAAGCTGCTGCAGGACATCAAGGCGCGGGTGCCGGGCCTCTTTACCAAGTCGGGCATCATGGTTGGCCTCGGCGAGACCCGCGAGGAAGTGGGGCAGGTCATGGACGACCTGCGTTCCGCCGATGTCGATTTCCTGACCATCGGCCAGTACCTTCAGCCGACCCCCAAGCATGCGAAGATCGACCGCTTCGTCACGCCCGATGAGTTCGAGGGCTATGCCAAGATGGCGCGCGGGAAAGGCTTTTTGCTGGTGTCGGCGACGCCGCTGACCCGTTCGAGCTATCACGCGGGCGAGGATTTCGCGATGCTGCGTGACGCGCGCGAGGCGAAACTGGCCGCCGCACAGTAACCGGTTTTCCCAGCACGTGCCCTCCCACAAGGAAAAACGCGTCCTGCCGTATCGGCCGGAACAGATGTTCGATCTGGTCGCCGATATCGAAACCTATCCGGAATTTCTGCCCTGGTGCCTGGCGGCGCGAAACCGCAAGCGTGAAAAGGTCGATGACGGCGAAATCGTCTGGTCGGACCTCGTTGTCGGGTTCAAGCTGGTGCGCGAACGCTTCACGTCGAAAGTCCATCTGCGCCCGGGCGAAGACGGAGAGCCGTCGCGGATCGACGTCGAGTATGTCGACGGACCGCTGAAGTTCCTGCGCAATCACTGGGTGTTCGAGCCCCATGGCGACGGTGGATGCGAAATCGACTTTTTCGTCGAGTTCGAATTTCGCAGCAGAATTCTCCAGAAGATGATCGGGGCCCTGTTTCACGAGGCGGTCTCTCGCATGGTCGCCGCGTTCGAACGCCGGGCGGGCGAATTGTACGGCTAGTCGTCTTCCGCCTTCCGGCACACGGCCTCGATCTTGTTGCCGTCGAAATCCAGAACGAACGCCCCGTAGTAGGTGGGAATGTACTCCGGCCGAAGCCCCGGTGCGCCGGCATCGCGTCCGCCGTTGGCCATGGCTGCTTCGTAGAACGCCCGCACCGTGGCGCGGCTTTTTGCGATCAGTGCGAAATGCGCGCCGTTGTTGGGGTGGACATCGCCGTCCTTGTCGATGGGCTCGCTGACCCAGAGCCATTGCCGGCCGCTGCCGTTCCCGAAGGCGACGGCAAATCCCTTATCCATGACGATTTCGAGCCCGAGCGCTTCGAGCGACGGGCGATAAAAGCCCATGGCCTTCTTGATGTCGTTCACGCCGATCGACACATGGTCGAAGATCGCGGAAAAATCGCGGCTGTCGAACGCCGCCTTGTTGATGTCCCGGTCTGTCACCCGTCGATCCCCTTAAAGTCAGCCCTCGTTTCGCACCATGTGCCGCAGCATCGAAAGCGCCGTTTGCACCGTGGCGTCCCGAACGGCGGCGCGATCGCCCGGAAAGACCTCGTGATGGCTCACGGTCGGCCGGCCACGGCCGGCATTGGCGAAATGAACCAGGCCGACCGGCTTTTCCTTACTGCCGCCGCCAGGACCGGCGACGCCGGTCACGGCGATGGATATGTCCGCCAGCGAATGTTTCAGCGCGCCTTCCGCCATGGCGACGGCAACCTGCTGGCTCACCGCGCCGTGCAGGCTGATGAGCATCTTCGGCACGCCGAGCATCTCGGCCTTTGCCTCGTTGGAGTAGGTCACGAAGCCGCGTTCGACCACGTCGCTGGAGCCCGCGATTTCGGTCAGGCAACCCGCGATGAGGCCGCCTGTACAGGATTCGGCCGTGGCGACCTTCAGCTGGGCACGACGGCAGAGTTCCAGCAGTTCGGCGGCGTCTGTCAGCAATTGGGTATCGAACATTCGGTCAGATTCCAAAAAGGGTGGGGAGCGTTCCGGCGGTGCCGAACCAGACACCGATCAGCCAGGTAAGCACGCCGGCATAGATCCCGGCGCCGATATCGTCCGCCATGATTCCCACGCCGCCGGGAAATTTCTCCATTCGCTTCAACGGCCAGGGCTTGGTGATGTCCAGAAACCGAAAAAGGAGGAAGGCGACGGGGTAGAAACGCCAGTCGAAGGCGACAGGCAGAATCGCGAGCCATTGACCCGCAACCTCGTCGATCACGACGCGCTGCGGATCCTCCATCCGGTGGAAAGCGGCGAGCTTTCCGGAAGCCCAGACGCCGGCGAAGAATGCAATCAGGACGGCGGCGGCCAGAAGCATCTGCCCGCCCAGGAAGACGATAACCACCGCGCAGGGAAGGGCGGCAAGCGAGCCCCATGTGCCGGGGGCGCCGGGAAGGTCGCCCGCACCGAACCATGTCGCGATCAGGCGCGCGGTGCGCGGTTCTTCGGAGGCGGGTGGGTTTGGAGAACTGTTCATGCGACCGGGACCTCCACGGTCACCGCCGCCTGCGTGGCGATGCCTTCGGCACGTCCCGTGAAGCCAAGTCCCTCGGTCGTGGTCGCCTTGACCGACACGCGGTCCGCGCTGACGCCCAGCAGTTCGGCAATCCGGGCGCGCATGGCATCCCGGTGCGGGCCGATCTTGGGAGACTCGCAGATCAGTGTCAGGTCGGCGTGCAGGAGTTGGCCGCCGCGTTTATGCAGAAGTTCGACGGCATGCTGGAGGAACTGTCCGGAATCGACCCCGCGCCACTGCGGATCGCTCGGCGGGAAGTGTGACCCGATATCTCCCTCGGCAAGCGCACCGAGCAGGGCATCGGTGAGCGCGTGGAGCGCGACGTCGGCATCCGAATGGCCGGACAACCCACGCTCGTGCGCGATGTCGATGCCGCCGAGCCGGACGCGGTCGCCGCGGCCGAAGCGATGCACGTCGAAGCCGGTGCCCATGCGAACGCCGGACGCGGCGGGTTGGAGCAAATCCGCGGCACGCCGCAGGTCCTCGTCGTTCGTGATTTTCAAGTTTGCCTCTTCGCCCGGGACTGTCACGACGCTCAGGCCACATGCTTCCGCGACCGCCGCGTCGTCGGTGAGTTCCTGGCCGGATGTATCCCGGTGCGCCGCCAGAATTTTGGGGAACCGGAAACCCTGCGGGGTCTGGGCCCGCACGATCCCCTCGCGAGGCACGGTTTCCAGGACCGCCGTGTCTTTTACGCGCTTCAGGGTGTCCGGGACGTCGAGCGCCGGAATGACGCCGTCCGCGTTACGGAGTGCGTCCAGGACGCGGTCGATGATTTCCTTCGACACGAGCGGCCGGGCGCCGTCGTGGATCAGCACCCGCTCGGGGCCATCGCCCGAAAGCGCTTCAAGGCCCAGCCGGACCGACTCCTGACGGGTCTCTCCTCCGATGATTGGCGTGCCGACGTTCAGGCCATCGGCGGTCGCGAGGAAATCCGCTTCGTCGTCCCGGTGGATTACCACGCGCACGCCACCGACGTCCGGATGACGGCAGAATGCCTCAAGCGTATGGCGCAGAACGGGGCGCCCGCAAAGGTCCAGATACTGTTTCGGGATATCGCCGGACATGCGCCGGCCCCGGCCGGCTGCAACCAACAATGCAACGGTATCGCTCACGCAACATCCTCGCCGGGTCGAAGTGGGCGGAACGTTAGTCGCCCGGCGGACGATTGCCAAGACACGCACACGTGCCGTGCTTATGATGCGGTCATGACCGGTTCGATCACATTGGGTTTCGCGGCGCTTCTCACCATGCTGCCCGCCGCGCTGCTTCCGTCTCGCGCAACGGACGGCGGTGCGAGAAATGGGCTGTTCTGGCTGCTGATTGCCGTCGCCACAGTGGGGCCGCTGGCGCTGGAAGTCTTTGCCGGCGGCACGATATGGCGTACGGGGTTCAGCGCAACGCTTTGGACCATCGTCGCTGCGACGATGGTCGTGTATCTGGCTGTCTGCCTCGTGTCGCGGACCGCGCGGGGCCTGCGTCTGGTCCTGCTGCCGTACCTCGTCGGTTTCGGTCTGATCGCGCTGCTCTGGTCGTCCGTGCCGGACGAGCCGTTGCCGGCTTCCGCCATGACGGCCTGGCTGCAGCTGCATATCGGGGTTTCGGTCGCGACCTACGCCCTGATTACGGTCGCAGCCGCCGCCGCGGTTGCCGTCTGGTTCAAGGAAAGGGCGCTACGCCGCCACGCCGTGCCGGAATGGATCGACAATATCCCTTCGGTTGCCGATGGCGAGAAGCTGCAGTTTCGCCTGCTTGTGACCGCCGAGGTGATATTGGGTCTCGGCCTGCTGACCGGGGTTGCGACGCAGTTTGTTTTCGACGGGACCCTGGTCGCCCTGGACCACAAAACCGTCCTCTCGGTCGCGGCGTTTGTCGTATTGGGCGTATTGCTGGTGTTGCAGCAGGGAAGCGGGCTCCGCGGCCGCCGGGCGTCGCGGTTTGTTCTGGTCGGATATCTTCTGATCACGCTGGCATTCCCCGGGGTCAAGTTCGTCACGGACGTACTCCTCGGCTGATCGCAAAGCGCCTCTTGTGCGCTGCACAAAAATCCCTAGAATGCTTAAACAGTATTCAATTCGGAAATGTGCATAATTATTAATCACTATGAACGCTGATCTTTCCAGGCCACTCGAAATCGGCCCCGTCCGGATCCCGAACCGCGTCGTGCTTGCGCCGATGTCGGGGGTGAGCGATCTGCCGTTCCGCCGACTGGCGTTGCGCTACGGCGTGGGTCTGGTTGTCTCGGAAATGGTGGCGAGCCGCGAGATGTTGCGCGAAAGCCGCCAGTCGGCGCGCCGCATGTTGTTCGACCGCGATGCCGGGCCCGTCTGCATACAACTGGCGGGCACGGAGCCGGCCGTGATGGGCGAGGCGGCGCGATTTGCGGCCGACCGTGGCGCGGACATGATCGATATAAACTTCGGTTGTCCGGCGAGGAAGGTCGTCAAGAAGGCGACCGGATCGGCGCTGATGCGCGATGTGCCTCTTGCAACCGACATCATGCGCGCCGTCGTGGAGGCCGTCGATGTCCCGGTCAGCGTCAAGATGCGCACGGGCTGGGACGATAACACCCGCAATGCCGTCGAACTGGCCGAAATCGCCGAAGATGTCGGCGTGCGCCTGCTGACCGTGCACGGGCGGACCCGCTGCCAGTTCTATACCGGCTCTGCGGACTGGGATTTCATCGCGCGGGTGAAGGATGCGGTGTCGGTGCCGCTGATTGCCAACGGCGACATTGCGTCGGCCGCGGATGCCGAGGCCTGCCTTGCCGCGTCCGGGGCGGATGCCGTCATGATCGGCCGCGCGGCGCAGGGGCGTCCCTGGCTGCCGGGGGCCGTGGCCCACTATTTCGCGACCGGTGAGCTGCTTCCCGAGCCGGATATCCGGGTGCGCTGGGGCATCATGCGCGAGCATCTGGATGCGATGATGACGCTCTACGGCGTCAATACGGGTATCCGGAACGCCAGAAAGCATGTCGGCTGGTACCTGACGGGCGTGCCCGGCGCGGCGGAATTCCGGAATATCGTCAACAATACGCTTGATCCGGACGTGATTTCACGGGAATTGATCCGGTTTCGGGACGCCACGCCGGCAATTGCGGGCGCACAATGAGCGCCTCGCAGAAAGTTCGGGCAGTCGGAAAACCGATCGAGATCGATCCCGCCTCGATCCTCAACCTCGTTGCCGACGCGGTCGTCGCCGTCGGTGAAGGGCATGAGATCCGGTATGTGAACTATGCCGGTGAGCAATTCTTCGGCGTCGGCGCGGACCGGCTCGTCGGGAGTTCGCTTCAGGAATACATAACGCCTGATAACCCGTTGTTTTTTATACTGGATAGATGCCGCACGAGCGGTGCGAGCTATGCCGAGCGGGGGGTCCGGCTGGACGGCCCGAGGCTCGAGGAGCGGGAGGTCTCGGTCCAGGCGCAATCCTGGTTTGACAGTTCCGGCATCGTCGTCGTGACTTTCCACGAACAATCGCTCGCCCAGCATATCGACCGGCAGCTCGTCCATCGCGGCGCGGCCCGCTCGGTCACGGCGATGGCCTCCATGCTGGCGCACGAGGTCAAGAACCCGCTGTCGGGCATACGCGGGGCCGCGCAGTTGCTCGAAGATGCTGTCGATGACGACGGTCGCGAACTGACCCAGCTGATTTGCGACGAATCCGACCGGATCGTGTCGCTGGTCAACCGGATGGAGGCGTTTTCCGACGAGCGCCTGCCCGAACGCGGGCCGGTCAACATCCACGAGGTGCTCGACAGGGTCCAGAAGGTGGCCCAGACCGGGTTCGGGCGCGCGGCGGATTTTACCCTCTCATTTGATCCATCTCTTCCAATGGTGCTGGGAAATCGGGACCAGTTAATTCAGATATTCATGAATCTGGTCAAAAACGCCGCCGAAGCCATCCCCGCGAACGGCGGCGAGATCCAGCTCGAGACCCGATACCGGCATGGATTGCGCCTGGCGCTGGCGGGTTCCGGTGAACGCGTGGATCTGCCGATCGAGATCTCCGTCAAGGACAACGGACCGGGCGTGCCGGCGGATGTCCAGCCGTATCTCTTCGACCCCTTCGTGACCACCAAGAAGAACGGAACAGGACTGGGGTTGGCTCTCGTCGCCAAGCTGGTGGGGGACCATGGCGGCGTTGTCGATCTGGAAAGCGATGAGAACGGCACGGTTTTCAAGGTCATGCTGCCCGTCGACGACTCCATGCCGCAACAAGGAACACAACCCGCATGAGCAGCACGACCATTCTGGTCGCGGATGACGACCGGAGTATCCGCACCGTCCTGAGCCAGGCGCTCGGCCGCGCCGGCCACGATGTCCGCACCACCGGAACGGCAGCCAATCTGTGGCGCTGGATATCCGACGGAGAGGGCGATCTCGTCATCACGGATGTGGTGATGCCCGACGAAAACGGCCTCGACCTCATCCCGCGGATACGCAAGATCCGCCCGGACCTCCGGATCATCGTGATGAGCGCGCAGAACACGTTGCTGACGGCCGTTCGCGCGACCGAACGCGGCGCGTTCGAGTATTTGCCGAAACCGTTCGACCTGAAGGAGGTCCAGGAGGTCGTCCAGCGTGCGCTGTCCGAGCGTGAGGCTTCGCGCGACAAGAAGGCCGTGCTGCCGGAAGGCGAGGACGAGGAATTGCCGCTGATCGGCCGATCCGCGGCGATGCAGGACATCTATCGGGTGCTCGCCCGCCTGATGAACACCGATCTCACGGTGATGATCGCGGGTGAATCGGGAACGGGCAAGGAACTGGTCGCACGCGCCCTGCATGACTACGGCAAGCGACGGTTCGGACCGTTCGTCGCGATCAACATGGCGGCAATCCCGCGCGAACTGATCGAAAGCGAACTGTTCGGTCACGAGAAGGGGGCCTTCACCGGCGCGACCAATCGCTATGCGGGGCGGTTCGAGCAGGCCGAGGGCGGCACCCTGTTCCTCGATGAAATCGGCGATATGCCGATCGAGGCGCAAACCCGGCTCCTGCGTGTCCTGCAGGAAGGCGAATACACGACAGTCGGCGGGCGAACGCCCATATCGACCAATGTGCGCATCGTCGCGGCGACCCACCGCGATTTGCGCGCGGCGGTCCGGCAGGGGCTTTTCCGGGAAGACCTGTACTACCGGCTGAATGTGGTCCCGCTTCGAATTCCACCGCTGCGCGAACGCACCGAGGATATCCCCGAGCTCGTCGCGCATTTCCTGTCGAATGCGGAAGCGGACGGCATGCCGCCCAAGAACTTCCTGCCGGAAGCGATGGAGCGACTTCGCGACTACCGCTGGCCGGGCAACGTCCGCGAACTCGAGAATCTCGTTCAGCGACTGGCGGCGCTCTACAGCCAGGACGTCGTGAATGTCGAGATGATCGAGGCGGAGCTGGCGCATTCGGCGCCGGCAAGCGCGACCGAAGCGAGAAACGAGGAAGAATCGCTTTCGGATGCCATCGAGCGGCATCTGCGGACCTACTTTTCGGCTCATCGCGACGGCTTGCCGGCCGAAGGTCTCTACGGCCGGGTGTTGCACGAGATGGAACGCCCGCTGATCACACTGTCGCTTGAAGCCACGCGCGGCAATCAGGTCAAGGCGGCCAGCCTGCTGGGACTCAATAGGAACACATTGCGCAAGAAAATCCGTGAGTTAGACATAGATGTTGTCCGCGGCGTAAAGTAGCGCGGCCGCGTCGTACGGAGATTGCGACATCGCCGGAGCGCGCCCGGCGCGCGTGTGACCGAGCTTCTGATGAGCGATGACATAACCCCACCAAACGCGTTTCGCCGCGGCACCTACGTGTCGTCCGACGCGCCGTCGGAATATCCGGGCGGTGTGGCCAAGCGTGGCGGCTTCTGGGGCAACCTCGTTTCCTGGAGCCGGAGCGCGGGGCTGGGACGCCGTATAGCGATCGTCCTGATGGTCTGCTCCGTGTTTGCCGGCCTGGGTACGTTTTTCGCCCTGACCGGCAACACAACGTTCGGGCTTGGTGAAGACGCTCTGTTCGTTTTTCTCATTGTCGATCTGGCTCTCGTGCTGGCGCTTGGCGCGGCGGTCAGCCTGGGCCTCGTACGCATCTGGGCTCAACGGCGTGCTGGCCTCGCGGGCGCGCGTCTTCACGTGCGGCTTGTCGGGCTGTTTTCTTTCGTGGCCATCACGCCGGCGATCCTTGTGGCGGTCCTGGCGGCGCTGTTTTTCAACCTTGTGGTCGAGAGCTGGTTCAGCGAACGGGTCCGCGAAGCCGTCGAAAGCTCGGTTCTGGTCTCGGAAGCCTATCTGGACGAGCACCGCCAGAGCATTCGCTCCGACGCGCTGGCGATCGCGGATGAAATCAACAAGACCTGGCCGGGAATCTCGCTCGATCCGCAGCGCGCGCGTGAAATTATCGAGGATGAGTCCGAAGTACGGTCCGTGCCGGGGGCGGTGCTGTTCGACAGGACGGGCCGGGTCATAGCGCGGGCCGGATTTACCTCGTCGTTGCTGTTCGATCTTCCGCCGACACTTGCCATTGCGGATGCGGCGCAGGGCCAGCCCGTGGTTCTGACGAGCGAGAACGAGGACCGGGTTCGCGCTCTCGTCGGTCTAAACACCCGACCGCAGGCCTTCCTGTATGTCGGGCGTTTCATCGACCCGAATGTCTTGCGCTACCGCGAGACGACAAAGCGGGCCGCGAGCGAATATGCCCGCGCCGAGACACGCCGTTCGCGTCTGGAACTGGAGCTGGCGGCGATTTTTGTCATCGTAACCCTTCTGCTGTTGCTTACGGCGGTCGGCGTCGGCCTTGGTTTCGCCAACCGTTTGTCGCGCCATATCGCCAATCTCGTGCAAGCGGCAGAGATGGTGCGCTCGGGCAATCTGGGGGTGCGCCTGCGCGAAGAAACCAGCGCGGACGACGAGATCGGCATGCTCACGCGCTCGTTCAACCGTATGACCCGGCAGTTGGACGAACAGCGCGGCGAACTGACCGAGGCCAACCGGCAGCTTGAGGATCGCCGCCGGTTTACCGAAGCGGTCCTGGCCGGCGTGTCGGCCGGCGTTATTGGCCTCGACCGTTCGGGGCGGGTGAACCTGCCGAACCGCCCGGCGACGGCCCTGCTGGGCGTCGGGCTCGAGGAGCTGATGGGCCGCCCGCTCGCCGATACGATTCCGGAGTTTGCCGATGTCGTGGACCAGGCTATCTCCGACCCGGACCGGCTCATCGAGGATGAAATCACCGTCGTAACGGAAGAAGGAAAGCTGACGTTGCATGTCCGCATCGCGGCCGAACGGGACGGGCGCGGAGACGTGATCGGTTTCGTGGTGACCTTTGACGATGTGACGGAATTGCAGTCCGCGCAGCGCAAGGCGGCCTGGGCCGATGTGGCGCGGCGGATCGCCCACGAGATCAAGAATCCGCTGACGCCGATTCAACTCTCGGCGGAACGCCTGAAGCGAAAATATCTCGACGAGGTCAAGAGTGACCCGGAAACCTTTGCCCAATGCACCGACACGATCGTTCGCCAGGTCGGCGATATCGGTCGAATGGTCGACGAGTTTTCCTCATTCGCAAGAATGCCGAATGCAGTCATGGAGCGTGCGGACCTCGTCAAGGTTTGCCGCGAGGCGCTGTTTTTGCAGCAGCAGGCGCATCGTGGCATTGAATTCGAGGTGGATATGCCCGGCGACGCCGTCTTTGCCGAATGCGACAAGGGGCTGCTCAGTCAGGCCCTGACGAACCTTTTGCAGAATGCGGTGGATGCGATCGACGGTCGCGCGAAGGAGAATCCCGAAACCGGCTGGATATCGCTGCGTTTGTCCGAATCGGTTGCCAAAGCGTCGATAGTCGTTGAAGACAACGGGCGGGGGTTACCCGAGAAGGAACGTGATCGTTTGACGGAACCTTATGTGACCACACGGACGAAAGGGACCGGTTTGGGGCTCGCGATTGTTTCTCGGATCGTCGAACAGCATGGCGGCACAATCCGTCTCGAAGACCGGCCCGGCGAAACGGGCGCTCGCGTGTCGCTTGTGCTGCCTCTGGAACAATCACACCGCACGTCCGCTGCAGACGAAAGACGAGCGACCGACCGCTAAGCCATGGCCGACGATATTCTGATAGTCGACGACGAGGACGATATCCGGCTGCTGATATCCGGGGTCCTCGAAGACGAGGGGTACGAGACCCGCGAAGCCAAGGATTCGGAGTCCGCGCTCGAACAGATCGCCGCGCGGCGGCCCAACCTTGTGATTCTCGATATCTGGCTCGAAGGCAGCCGGCTCGACGGGATGGAGTTGCTGCACATCATCCGGCGCGAACATCCGGGAGTTCCCCTGGTCATGATCAGCGGGCACGGTTCGATCGAAACAGCGGTGCAGGCGATCAAGGTCGGTGCCTACGACTATATCGAGAAGCCGTTCAAGACCGACCGGTTGATCCTGATCGTCTCGCGCGCCATCGAAGCGGCGCGACTGCGGCGTGAGAACCGCGAACTGCGTTTGCGCGCCGGCCCCGAAACGGAGCTGATCGGCGAGACGGCGTCGATGGCGCAGTTGCGGCAGTCGGTCGACAAGGTGGCGCCCACAGGCAGCAGGGTCCTGATCAGCGGCTCCGCCGGGGCCGGCAAGGAAGTGGTCGCTCGGATGTTGCATGCTCATTCGCGCCGCGCGGACCAGCCTTTCGTCGTGGTCAACTGTGCGGCGATGGCGCCGGAGCGAATGGAATCCGAACTGTTCGGGGTCGAGGCGTCCCGCGCCTCCGGCGAAGAGGGCCGGAAGATCGGTCTTTTGGAGCAGGCACATAACGGGACATTGCTGTTCGACGAAATCGGTGACATGCCGCTGGAGACCCAGGGGAAGATCGTGCGCGTCCTGCAGGACCAGACCTTCCAGCCGGTCGGGGGGCAGCGAAAGATTCAAGTCGATGTCCGCGTGGTGGCGACCACCACGCGCGATCTTCAACAGGAGATTGCGGACGGGCAATTCCGCGAAGACCTTTTCTATCGGCTGAGTGTGGTGCCGCTTGAGGTGCCGGACCTTGCCGAACGGCGCGAGGATATTCCGAAGCTGGCGGATCATTTCATCCGCCGCTCGGCCGAGACGGGCGGCATGCCGACGCGCCGCATCGGGCCGGACGCCATGTCTGCGCTGCAGGCGCATGACTGGCCCGGAAATGTCCGCCAGCTTCGCAACGTCATCGAATGGCTGATGATCATGGCGCCGTCCGATCCACATCAGCCCATTCGCGCCGACATGCTGCCGCCGGAACTGACGGAAAAGGCGCCGAAAGCGCTACAGGGCGCGGGCCAGACCGAATTCCTCAGCCTGTCATTGCGTGACGCGCGCGAAGAATTCGAGAGGCAGTATCTGGAAGCGCAGATCAATCGTTTCGGTGGTAATGTGTCGAAGACCGCAACCTTCGTCGGCATGGAGCGTTCGGCTTTGCATCGAAAGCTGAAGTCGCTCGGCGTTCAGGGGCCGACGATACGAAACTCGGACTAGGGGCCAGCATTCGCGCGCGTTTGACGAAATTTCGTCACGCCGTTCGATACTCGGGAATTTCCTATGAAAGCGATTATTTGCGGCGGCGGCCAGGTCGGCTCCAGCATTGCACGCGAACTTGCGGCGGAACGGGTCGACGTCACCGTTATCGACCAAAGTCCGGACCTGATTCGGCGGATTCGCGACACGCTGGACGTCACCGCCATGGTCGGGTTTGCCTCCCATCCGGACGTGCTTGAAGCCGCCGGCGCGCGCGATGCGGACATGATCGTGGCCGTGACGTTCGCTGACGAAGTGAACATGATCGCGTGCCAGGTCGCACACTCGCTTTTCGATGTGCCCATGAAAATCGCGCGCGTGCGGGCACAGAGTTACCGAAACCCGATCTGGTCGGACCTGTTTTCGCGCGACCACATGCCTATCGACGTGATCATTTCGCCGGAGATCGAGGTGGCGCGCGCCATCAGTCGGCGTTTCACGGTCCCCGGCTCGTTCGAGATGATTCCACTGGCCGAAAACCGGCTCCGCCTGATCGGCGTGCGCTGCGAGAATAACTGTCCCATCCTCGACACGCCGCTACGCCAGCTCACGACGCTTTTTCCGGACCTGCGACTATCGACGATCGGAATCATCCGTGAAGGCAAGCCGATCGTGCCGACGGGCGACGACCACCTGGAAGTCGGCGACGAGGTCTATATTGTCGTCGACGCGGAACATGTGCCGCGCTCAATGGCGGCGTTCGGCCATGACGAACCCGAAGCGCGGCGAGTGGTCATCATCGGCGGCGGGAACATCGGCCAGAGCCTCGCGCAAGATATCGAGGAGCAATTTTCCGGCGTATCGGCTCGCCTGATCGAGCTGGACAAGGAACGCGCCCAGAGCGCGGCCCAGGCCTTGTCCAAAACCACCGTCATCAATGGCGATGCGCTCGATCCCGATATCCTCGGCGAGGCGAACATCAGCAAGACCAGTACGGTCGTGGCGGTCACCAACGACGACGAGGTGAATATTCTCGCCTCCCTGCTGGCAAAGCGGTACGGGGCGGAACGCGCCGTAACCCTGGTCAACAGCAATACCTACAACCCGTTGCTGGCGCCGCTGGGTATCGATGTGGTCGTGAACCCGCGCGTGATTACGGTCTCGACGATCCTTCAGGTAATTCGCCGCGGACGTATCAGATCGGTGCACTCCATCGGCGAGAACTTCGGCGAGGTGATCGAGGCCGAAGCGCTGGAGACATCGAGCCTCGTCGGGCAACCCATCAAGGACGCGAAGCTGCCTCAAGGCGTGATCGTGTCGGCAGTGATCCGTGACGGTGAGGTCATCATGGTCGACAAGGAAACGGTCATCAATGTGGGTGACCGGGTGATCCTTTTCGCGACCAAGGATGCTGTCCGCAAGGTGGAGCGGATGTTTGCCGTCCGCCTTGAGTTTTTTTAGAGGCGCGGAGCAGGGCATTGCCGAGGATTGCTTACGTCAACGGGCGGTATGTCGACCACCGCATGGCATCGGTCCATGTGGAAGATCGTGGCTACCAGTTTGCCGACGGGGTCTACGAGGTCATCCATCTGTTCCGCAATCGCCTGATCGACGAAGAGCCGCACCTCGATCGTCTGGATCGTTCCCTGGGTGAGCTCGATATGGCATGGCCCATGAGCCGTTCCGCGATGAAGGTCGCCATGCGCGAAATCGTTCGTCGCAACAGTTTTGCGACCGGCCTCCTGTACATCCAGGTGACACGCGGTGTCGCCCGCCGGGACCACAAGTTTCCGGAACAACCGGTGTCGTCGATTGTGGTGACGGTGCGTCCCATACCTGAATTCCCCGACGATATGCGTGAGCAGGGTGTCAACGTCGTGACGATCGAGGACATTCGCTGGGCGCGATGCGATATCAAATCCGTTTCGCTGCTGCCGAATGTTCTGGGCAAGCAGCAGGCAGCCGAAGCCGGTGCGTACGAAGCCTGGATGTTCGATGACGATGGGTTCATTACCGAGGGTACGTCGTCGAACGCCTGGATAGTCACGGGGGAGGGAACGCTGGTCACCCGCCCGGCGGCCAACGACATCCTGCGGGGAATTACCCGTCAGGCTATCCTGAAGCTCGCGGATGAACTCGAAATTCCATTCGAGGAACGAAAGTTCACGCGCGAAGAGGCCTGGACGGCGCGCGAGGCGTTCATGAGCAATTCGTCACATTTCGTGACCCCGGTGACGCGGATTGACGATGCGGTCATTGCGAATGGCCGTCCCGGTACGCTCAGTTCTGCATTGCATGATCGGTATCTCGAATTCATGCTAGAATTTCATGTACTTGAAGAGGTTTGATGCGGAATCCGAACATTTCCGGTCTTTCGGACTGGAAATCCGGCTTCCAAGGACTCACGTATAGAGGCGTATCGGCGGGCGTTTGCCGCCTTAACCTACTAACCCGAAGCACGCATAATACAACCCAAACAAGAATACGGCTGAGGTAAAAAAGATGGCTGCTGAACGGTCACAGAACGTTCAGGACGTTTTCCTGAACCACATTCGCAAGAACAAAACGCCCGTGACGATCTTTCTGGTCAACGGGGTGAAACTGCAGGGTGTCGTCACGTGGTTCGACAACTTCTGCGTTCTCTTGCGGCGCGACGCGCACTCGCAACTGGTTTACAAGCACGCGATTTCGACGGTGATGCCCTCGATGCCCGTGCAGCTGTTCGAACCGGAAACCGAAGATCACGAGGCCGAAGCGGCCGAGTAGTCGCCGGTTTTGGCGTACAACGACCCGCACACCAACGGAAGCGACGGCGGTCACCAGACGCGCGCTGTCGTTCTGCAACCCGTGATACGGGACCGTGGCCCGCATTCGGCGGATCGCGACCCCGAGGTGTTGCTCGAAGAAACGGCCGGTCTTGCCCGTGCCATCGACCTCGACCTGGCCGCGTGCCGCGTGGTCACGCTCAACCGTCCCCGGCCGGCAACGCTGTTCGGCGAAGGTGTCGTCGACGAGGTGCATGACCGTGTCAAAGCCGAGGAGGCGGGCCTCGTAATCGTCGGCGGCCCGCTTTCGCCGGTGCAGCAACGCAACCTCGAACGTGCCTGGTCCTGCAAGGTGATCGACCGGACGGGGCTTATCCTCGAAATATTCGGTGCCCGCGCACGCACCCGGGAAGGCCAGCTGCAGGTTGAACTTGCAGCGTTGACCTATCAACGCAGCCGTCTTGTGAGGTCCTGGACCCATCTTGAGCGTCAGCGCGGCGGGTTCGGATTCGTGGGCGGGCCGGGTGAAAGCCAGATCGAACTCGACCGCCGGATGATCGACGACCGGATCGCCCGGCTCAAACGTGACCTGGACCAGGTTCGCCGCACGCGGGGATTGCACAGACGGGCCCGGGAACGGGTGCCGTATCCGCTGATCGCGCTTGTCGGCTACACGAACGCGGGCAAATCGACCCTGTTCAACCGGCTGACGCGCGCCGATATCTACGCTGAAGACATGCTGTTCGCGACCCTCGATCCAACGATGCGCCAGCTCGAACTCCCGTCGGGCAGGACCGCGATTCTTTCAGATACGGTCGGCTTTATCTCTGAACTGCCCCACGACCTCGTGGCCGCGTTCCGCGCGACCCTCGAGGAAGTCGTGGCGGCGGATATCATACTTCACGTCCGCGATTGCGCCGATCCCGATACAGAAGGCCAGCGGCAGGACGTCGAGGAAATCCTGAAGAACCTCATCGCGCAGCCGGATCAGGATGACGACGGGAAGTCGCCGGTCCGTATTGAGGTCCTGAACAAGACCGATCTGCTTCCGCCTGACGAACTGGTGGAGATCCAGGCGCGCGCCGATCGATCGGCGGACATTGTCGCGCTGTCTGCCGCGAGCGGTGCTGGATGCGATGCATTGCTGACGACGATCGATGATGCCCTTGCGGCGTTTGACTCGGTGGCCGATGTCGAAGTGGATTTGAGTGACGGCGCGACCATGGCCTGGCTTTACGAAAAAGGTGAAGTCCTGGCGCGGGAGGACGACGGCATGCAAAGCCGTTTGACCGTGCGCCTGGCACCCCGCGACCTTGCCCGTTTGCACAAACAGCAAGGCAAAGACGGTTCATCCGCATGACCGCTCTCGTGACCCGGCCGGAAACGGTCATCGAGCTGATGAAAGCGGCTGCAGAGGAAATCATTCTGCCCCGGTTCCGGTCTCTCGAAGATGGCGATATCGACGAAAAAGACGGCGGCGAACTCGTGACGGTCGCCGACATCGAGACGGAGAAATGGCTCACCGCGAGGCTGCCGTCCCTGCTTCCCGGGAGCACCGTCGTCGGAGAAGAGGCTGTGTTCGCCGACAGGTCCGTGTTCGACCGGCTGGCCGGCAGCGATCCCGTTTGGGTGATCGATCCCATAGACGGCACGTGGAACTTCGCACATGGCCGGCCCGTGTTCGCGGTGCTGATCGCGCTCGTGCTCAAGGGCGATGTGATCGGCGGTTGGATATACGAGCCGGTCTCCGGCACGACGGTGATCGGCCAACGCGGCGACGGGGTTGAGTTCGACGGCGAGACGCTGAGGTTGGCGACGCCCGGCGGCGGGCGCTATGTCGGCACGGCGGCGCGCTATCTGTTCGAGCGCGCGGAAGCGAATGCCGATGTATTCGAGGGCGTGTATCGCCCGAACTGCGCGGGCCACGAATACGTCCTGATCCTGTCCGGCGAGCGATCTTTCTCGGCCTATACGAAGCTGATGCCCTGGGACCATGCAGCGGGAAGTTTTCTCGTGGTCGAGGCCGGCGGCCACAGCGCCCTGTTGAGCGAAGGACGTTACGATGTGGCGAGACCGAGCGGCGACCTGCTGACCGCGAACAGCGAGACGGCATGGCACGACGTGGCCGCGATCCTGAATAGCGACGCAACAACCTGAGTGAGGGGAAAGTTCATGGCTGACAATGTGAAGACGGCGTTTATCGGTTTGGGCGTGATGGGATATCCGATGGCGGGGTATCTGCGCCGTGCCGGTCATGACGTTGCGGTGTTCAATCGGACTTCGGCAAAAGCGGACAAGTGGGTGAACGAGCATGGCGGCTCCGCGCATGCGACCCCGCGCGAGGCGGCGAGCGGCGCCGATATCGTCTTCGTCTGCGTCGGAAACGACGACGATGTGCGCAGCGTCGTTTTGGGCGAGGAGGGTGCGCTCGCCGGGATGAACAAGGGCGCGATCCTTGTCGATCACACGACAGCGTCCGCCGATCTTGCCCGTGAACTGGCGCAGACATGTTCCGACGCCGGAATGGGTTTTCTGGATGCCCCGGTTTCGGGCGGACAGGCCGGCGCGGAGAACGGCATGCTGACCGTCATGGCCGGCGGCGAACAGGAAACATTCGACCGGGCGGCGCCGGTGATCGACGCCTACTCACAGGCCTGCACGCTGATCGGGCCGGCCGGTTCCGGCCAGCTGGCGAAGATGGTCAACCAGATCTGTATCGCGGGGGTCGTTCAGGGGCTATCGGAGGCGGTGAATTTCGGCATGAAAGCCGGGCTCGATATGGAGAAGGTCATCGGCACCATCTCCAAGGGCGCGGCGCAGAGCTGGCAGATGGAAAACCGTTGGGAAACGATGGTGGAAGGCAAGTTCGACTACGGGTTCGCGGTCGACTGGATGCGCAAGGACCTGGGGATTTGCCTGGCCGAAGGCGAGAGGAACGACGCGCGCCTGCCCGTGACGGCGCTGGTCGACCAGTTCTATGCGCATGTCCAGGCGCGCGGTGGCCAACGCTGGGACACGTCGAGCCTGATCCACCTGCTGGCGAACGACTGATTCTTAATCGGCCTCCAGCGCGGCGATAAGCGGGCGGAGTTCCGCCTCGTAAGTCTTCCAGCGTCCCATCGACGACCGATAGATCGGTTGGCGGACCTGCGCGTTGCTGCGGGTGCGGACGTTGCGCCGGGTCTTGTGGAAGTCCAGGCAGGCGGACTCCCAGCCCAGGCCACAGAAGGTGACCAGTTCGCGCGAACGCGTTTCCTGGTCTTCGATCATGTCTTCGTAGCGGACATCCAGGATCCGGCCCGGCAGGACATCGTGCCAGTGTTCCATCAGGCGTTCGTATTGCCTGTAGTAGCGCCCGAGATTGGTGAGGTCGTACGAGTAGGGATGGCTTCCCACGAAGTCTCCGAAAAAGATCGACAGGCAGGTGTCGCGCGGGTCGCGTGTGCAATGAACGATCCTGGCGTTCGGGAACAGGGTCGCGATCAGGCCCACATGGTGAAAGTTGCCGGGCATCTTGTCGACGATCCGCGCCGCATGCGGGTCCGCGCGGCGCAGCGTCTGGAGGAATCCGGCGGCGATGCGTCTTGCGGCGTCTTCGTCCAGCCGCTCGATACAGGCGGGGTAGGGACGGGTATCGTTGAGGGATTCGCCAAGCCCGTCGGCCAGACGGAGCATGTCCTCGCGCTCTCCGGCGCCGTGCACCTTCGAATGGCTTGCGAGGATCTGCTCCACGAGCGACGTGCCCGAGCGCGGCATGCCCACGACGAAGACGGGAACGTCCGAGCTGTCGCCCCAGCCCCGGGTGCCGATGAAGTGCGAGAGGTCGAACGTCTCGCGGATATCGTCGACGTGTTTCGTGTAGGCGTCGATATCGAAGGCCACGTCCTTGAGGGCATTGCCCCTGCGCCAGTGTTCGAACCCGTCCGCGTGATCGCCGACATTGATGTGTGCCGCGCCGGCGGCCATGTGCAGCGTCGCGCGGCGTTGGGCGCCGGTCGCGGGGGAGTCCAGCATTGCCGTCAGGGCAGGGAACGCGGTGTCGGACGGCGTGAGGTCTTTCAGCGTGGCCAGCTCCCGGAGCGCGCCGGCATGGGTGGGCTCGATCGCCAGCGTGCGCCGGAGCCAGCGTTTGGCCTCGCCTGTCTGGCCCGCGTCGACGAGCGCGCGCGCGCGTCCGTAGTGGGCCTCCACCGCGCGCGGCGCGCGTTCGAGAACCGCATCGAAGTCGGCGATTGCGCGTTGGCTCTGGCCCGCGCGGTATCGCGCCCAGCCCAGCATGATCAGGGGCCGCAGCGCATCGGGAAACTCCGCATGGACGTCTTCGAGAATGCCCAGCGCGTCGTCGTGATAGGCCATGCGGCTCAGCGTCCGGGCGTATTCGCAGCGGATCTCGGGGTCGCGCGGCGCGGATTCGAGCGCCTTTTCCTGCCAGCCCTTCGCGGCAAGGAACATGTCGCTCTCGAACGCGAGCCGCCCGAGCGCACGCAGCGGCCTGGCGTCGTCGGGCCGGGCTTCGTGCGCCTGCTCGTAAAACTCTTTCGCCAGGCCCGAATTGGCCTTTTTCTCATGCCGGCGGGCCATTCGCATGGCGAAGAGGTGCCTGTGCTTCCGGCTGCCGGCGGAGAGCGAAAGCACCGCGGTCGTCCAGTTCACGAGGCGGGTCTCGATGCGCAGGCGAAGTTGCGTCGCGACGTGGCGCCTCAGCAGACGGAGGGCTTCCGCCTGCACCTGCTTTGCCTCCTCGATGCTCCCCGACGCCTTCAGGCAAACAGCGAGGCCGAAAGCCGCTTCGTGTGAAGCCGGATCCAGAAGACGGGCGGCCTCGAAATGGCTTTGTGCCGCGCCGGCATCGGAAAATTTCAGGTAGGCCTGCCCCAGCGCCACCCGGTACGGCGCATGACCGCGGCGCATGGCGACAGCCTTTTCGAGATACCGGACCGCCGTTTCCACATGGCGGTTGCGCATGGCGGCCAGACCCATGAGGAACCAGGCATCCGGTTGTTCCGGATGCGATTTCACGATCGTGTTGCAGGTATCTTCCGCGTCTCCGAAGCGTCCGCGCTGCATGGCCTCGCGGGCGTCCCGGATGAGTTCCGCCAGGGTCTTGCTCTCGTTTGCCGCATCGAGCGTCACCGTATCCATCGGTCGTCTCTCCGGTGGTTGTCGGGCGCGAACAACTCGCCGGATGTCCGCATTGGGACATGACGGTAACGGAACGGATGGAACTACGGTCGATTTTCGTGAGTGATTTTAAGGACTTGTCTGTCCGAAAAAGATCGAATTTCGATCTATTTTTTCGCGGCCTGCCAGCGGCGTTCGTATTCCTCGATATCGACATCGCGCAGATCCAGGGAATCCTCGCGCAGGGACTGCTCGACCTTGCGGAAGCGATTGTCGAATTTCGCGTTGGTGCCGCGCAGGGCGAATTCGGGATCGATCTTCAAGTGCCGGGCGAGGTTCACGCACGAGAACAGGACATCGCCCATCTCGTCCGTGAGGCGTTCGGCGTTTGCGCCGTCGCGCATTTCGGCTTTCAGCTCACCGAGTTCTTCGTCGATCTTTTCGATGACGGGCCCGACGTTCGCCCAGTCGAACCCGACGCGCGCGGCGCGCTTCTGCAGTTTCTCCGCACGCGTGAGCGCGGGAAGGGCCACGGGCACGTCGTCCAGTGCGCTGGGCGCGACGCCGGATTTTCGCGCCTTCGCGGCGCGTTCGCCGGCTTTCTGGTTTTCCCAGGTCTCGCGCAGCGACGCCTCGCTGTCGTGGTTTTCGCGGTCGAACACATGCGGATGACGGCGGATCAGTTTGTCGGCGATCGCGCCGGCCACATCCTCGAAATCGAATGACTTTTCTTCCTCGGCCATGCGCGCATGAAAGACGACCTGGAGCAGCAGGTCGCCGAGCTCTTCGCGGAGCGCATCCCGGTCTTCGCGTTCGATAGCGTCGGCGACCTCGTAGGCCTCCTCGACCGTGTAAGGCGCGATCGACTTGAAATCCTGCTCCACATCCCAGGGGCAGCCGTTCTCCGGGTCACGCAGGCGCGCCATGACGTCGAGAAGGCGGTCGATATTCCGTTGTGCCATGGCGACCATCCGGCGCTCGGGTTTTGGAGGGGCGTCCCGTGTAGCGCCGGCTCCCGAGTCAATTCAAAGTAAGTGAATGCGTGCGATGCCTCGTCTAGCGCGCGGGCAACCGGGACCCCGCCATCTCCGCACGGTAACGCGACAGGCGCACCGCAGGCACCGGATCGCCGTTTTCTAGAGCAGGTTCCGGACGGTACTCGACGCGGGAATCTCGCTGCCCATCACATAGGCTTCGTGATTTTCTTCGATGCGCGTGCGGTCGTAGAGATAGTTCACCATCATGCCGGCCGCCTGCTGGAAGCCTTTCTCGGACGTGTCGCCGAGCCAGTTGATGCGCTCGATCCGCGCGCCGTTGCTCAGGTGGAAATGCGCGACCGGATCCAGTGCCGTGCCGGTTGCTTCACGCCTCTGGTAGAGCAGATATCCGGCGGCAAGATGTAGCAGCACCGGCTTCAACGCTTCCGCGATTGCAGGATCGTTGTGCCAGTCGGGCCGGTCGAGCAGGGCCTGCAAGACGTGAGTGCCTTCCTCCAGCTCTCCAGCCACCGCGAGCAGCGACTCTTCCTGTTCGTGATTGAGCAGGTCGGCGCCCTCGGCGATCCGCCCATCGAGCCAACGCCGGAATCCGGGAATGGGAGACAGCGTGGAGAAGGTTTTCACGTTCGGCAGGCGCGCCGAGAGCCGCTCGACGACCTGCTTGATGAGGAAGTCGCCGAAGCTGACCCCCGACAGGCCCCGCTGGGCATTGGAGATCGAGTAGAAGATCGCCGTGTCGGCCTGTTCCGGGTCCGCGACAGGCGCGGATTCGTCGAGGAGTGCCTGAACGTTGTCTGCGATCCCGTTGACCAGCGCCACCTCGACGAAGATCAGCGGCTCGTCGGGCATCGACGGATGGAAGAACGCAAAGAACCGGCGGTCTGATTCCAGCCGGTTTTTCATGTCGTTCCAGGATCGGATTTCGTGCACGGCCTCATACGCGATCAGCTTCTCGAGCAAATCCGCCGGCGCAGCCCAGGTGATCCGGTGGAGGACGAGGAAGCCGGCGTCGAACCAGCCCGCCAAGAGGAACTTCAGGTCGTCTTCCAAGGGCCGCAGGTCGCTATTGTCGCGCAGCATCTCGCGCAGGTCGGCGCGCAGGTCGACAAGGAACTTGATGCCGTGATCCAGTCCGATGAACTGCCGGAACAGTTTCATTCGCGGCGATTCGAGCTTGTTCCGCAACGCGTTAAGCGCGCGGCCGTAGGCTGCGGGGTCGTCCGCGGCTTCGCGCACCGCCGTCATGGCCGGCTCCAGATGCGCCGGTTCGATTCCATACTCGTGGGTCAGGAGACGATAGAAACGCAGCCGGCCTTCGGCGTTCAGATCCAGGAAACAGCGTGCCAGTTCGGTGGCGTTGGACCGCGCCGCGGCTTCGCCACCACGCCCGGAAAGGCTGGCGTCGATCTGCTGTTGAAGCCGCGCCAGGTCGTCGTCGGGGAGATCCGGTCTGACGTTCAGGCCATTTCGGCTGGAGCGGGTGGTCGCACCGTCCACGACGTCGCGCAGCGCGCGCCGAAGAATGTCACGTGTGCGGCCGAGAAAACTGCTGGAAACTGTGGTATCGCTCATGACGAGCGGACTTTGGCGAAGGGGCGGCTTGGAAGCAACCTCGGGATTTGGAAATTTTTGTGATTTTTGCGTGATTTTCCACTTTTCACGCCAATGTAAGAAACAGGGCCGGTGTTTCACCGGAAAAGGCAGTACCAGGGGGACAGGAAGCAATGTCTGACAAGGAAATCGCGCTGATTGTGGGCGCAGGCGAAGGTTTGAGTGCATCGCTGGCACGTCTGTGCGCGGCACAGGGGATGGACGTCGCCGTGTCGGCGCGAAATCCCGACAAATTGTCGGACCTGTGCGCCGAGACCGGCGCAAAAGCGTATGCCTGCGACGTGATCGATGGCGCATCCGTCGACGCCATGTTCGATTCGGTGGTTTCGGATATGGGTGTGCCGAACCTTGTGGTTTTCAACCCGAGCGCGCGGGCACGCGGGCCGATTACCGAACTCGATCGCGAAGAGGTCAAGCGCGCCGTCCTGATCACCGCATGGGGCGGGTTCGTTGTGGCCCAGAAGGCTGCGCAACTCATGCTTGAGCGCGGCAGCGGCACGATCCTGTTCACCGGTGCGTCCGCGAGCGTGAAGGGCTATCCGAATTCCTCGTCCTTCGCGATCGGCAAGTTCGGCCTGCGCGGCCTCGCGCAGTCAATGGCGCGCGAGTTGCAGCCGCAGAACATCCACATCGGTCATTTCGTGATCGACGGGGGCATCGAGAAAAAATCAGGCGATCCGCGCGCCGCGGACCGGGGCGATGACGGCATGCTGGATCCCGATGCGATCGCAGAGACCTACCTGCATGTCCACCGCCAGCATCGCAGTGCCTGGACGTGGGAGATCGAGATGCGG
Organism: Alphaproteobacteria bacterium; assembly: GCA_965222215.1. Taxonomy (GTDB): domain Bacteria; phylum Pseudomonadota; class Alphaproteobacteria; order UBA6615; family UBA6615; genus JABJAG01. Next base: position 1,731,018 of record OZ244931.1, read on the forward strand.
CCCTGGGTGGAGAAGTTCTAGCGTTCCAATGCGGATCGCACTGCTTCGGGCGTTGCGCGGCGGCGTGATGGCCGTGTTTGCCCTGTTCGTGGCCGCGTTTGTCGGCCTGAGCGTCTACGCGGTCTTGCAGTTCGGGTTTTGGTGGCCTGGTCTTTTGGGCGTGGGCAAAAGCATGCACCTCGTTTTTGCGGCGCTGACGCTATTGCCGTTTCTGCTGTTGTTCACCCGGCTGAACTGGTCCCGCCCGATCGGATGGCTGGCGGCGCAATTCAACCGCCTGGTCGAGCCGATCGACAGGGCGATCGAACGCTAGACGAATTCGATCGTGGCAATCGCAAAAGCTGTCTTGAAGGTGTCGCACCACACGACCACGCTGCCCCAGTCACGCACATTCACGCCGGCGGGCACCGAATAGTTCTGTGTGCCGGTGAGGGCCTGGAGTTTTCCCAGCGAGGTGAACCCGGCCGTCACGTCTTCGGGGAATAGCGGGTCCGGCTCCTTCACCAGATAAACGAAGAGGTTGGGGCCGGGGACGATCTCCATATCGATCATGTTCACCACGAACTGTCGCCCCGGCTTTCCCGAAATCGAAAGCATGCCCGACCCGCGATGAACCGGATCGCCGTCGCGGAAATTCCCCGTCGCGATCACCGGTGTGCCCCCGGCGTGTGCAAAGGCAGGGACCGCTGTGAACGCCGCCGCCGAGCCCAGGAAAGTCCTGCGTCGCATCAGGCGTCTGCGTTCGGAAGGATAACGACCTTGCCGCTACGCTCGCCCCGCATGGCGTGGGCGACCGCTTCCTTGATTTTTGCAAGCGGATAGGTGGCTTCGACGGCCGCGTGCATGCGTCCCTCGGCGATATAGCCGGCCAGTTCGCCGTACACCGCGGCCCGCTCTTCCGGCGTCGAATATTTGCGCAGCCAGAGCGTGAGCCACACACCCGTCAGTGTGATTTCGCGGAAGATGATGTCGTCGGGCAGCAGTTTGCACGGTTCGCCCGACAGCAGGCCGTAATTCGCGATCGTGCCGCCATCGGCCAGGCAGTCGGCAAGATGCTGGGTGGCATCGCTGGCGACGGCGTCGATGGCAAGCTTGATCGGTGCGCCGTCCGTCGCGGCCTTCACCCGTTCGCCAAGGTCGGGCCCGTCGACGGCGCACACATCGCCGCCCGCCTTCGCAATGAAGTCTTCCAGTCCCGGCCGGCGAACGACGTTGACGGTCTTCAGCCCGTAGATTTTCGCCAGCTGCATCGTGTACTGGCCGACCGCCGAGTTGGCCGCATTCTGGATCACCCAGTCGCCGGGTTCCAGGTCGACCACGCTCTTGAGGAGGAGCCAGGCCGTCGGCGGGTTGGCCATGATCATGGCCATCTGTATCGGGTCGCCTTCGTCGGGAAAGGTGACAGCGATTGTGTCGGCCTTGACCACGACCTGTTGCCGCCAGGTGCCGGAGTAGGGCGGGATCATGACCCGGTCGCCGGGTTTCACGTTGGTCACGTCTTTGCCAACCGCCCCGATGATCCCGATGCCCTCGGCACCGGGGACGGCCGGCAGGTCCGGCTGGACGCCGTAGCCGCCCGAAAGCGTCAGGAGGTGGGACGGATTGATCGCCGCCGCTTCGACGTCGATCAGTGCCTCGTCGTCGCCGACAGGCGCCGTCTCCATGTCCACCAGTTCAACCACATCGGGCGGGTGCCCGGTCCGGGCGAACCGGACCGCCTTCTTCACGTCACTCATGTTTTGCGGACTCCTGAAAGCCGGTCAGGCGGCGGATTTGATCTCGCCCTGTTCGTTGTCGACGATCACGGGTGTTTCGAAGATCGCTATTTCCGGGTCGGCGCCGCACAGCTCGCGAATGGCTTCGCGCCAGGGGCCGCCCTCGGCATAGACCTTCTCGGCCGCTTCACGGCTTTCCCATGTGTACACGCCGCCGCGAATGCCGCGCTCGCCGTCGTACAGGAAGTTCTTGCGGATCAGCCCCGCCATGCCTTCGAACTTGCCGGCGGCCGACTTAATGTGAGCGATCACGTCGTCGCGCGAAGCGCCCTGCGTCACGTTGAACTGAACGATGGCTGTAATCATCTGGGTCGGCTTCCTGCTCACGCGGCGGATTTAATCTCGCCTTGCTCGTTGTCGACGATCACCGGTGTGTCGAAGATCGTGATATCGGGGTCAACGCCGTAAAGATTGCGGATGGCCTCGCGCCAGGGTCCGCCTTCGGCATAGACCTTCTCGGCCGCTTCCCGGCTTTCCCAGGTGTAGACCCCGCCGCCGACGCCGCGCTCTCCGTCGAATACGAAGTTCTTGCGGATCAGGCCCGGCATGCCTTCGAACTTGGGCGCGACATTCTTCATGTTGGTGAACACCTCGTCGCGGGTCGTGCCGTCTTTGACTTTGAACTGGACAAGCGCGGTAATCATCGGTGTTGTCTCCGGCTAGGATTTCAGTTTGGTGGGCATCTTGCGGCATTCGCGTGGCTCGTACAACCAAACGCCCCGTCCGGAGCCGCGTTTTGACAACCTTCGAAAGCCGACGGCCCGCTTGGCTCACGGGAAACCTCCAGGGCATGGCGTGGATGCTGACCACGGCTGTCCTGATTGTCACCATGCACACCATGATCCGGCACCTTGCCGATCAGGGCATGCACCCGTTCGAGATCGGATTTTTTCGTACTTTCTTTGGAATGCCGGTGGTGGTTGTCCTGTTCTTGAAATACGGACCGGACTTGCTGCGCACCGACCAGCTTAAGGTTCATGGAATCCGCTCGTTCGGCCATGTGGTGGCGATGATGATGTTTTTTCTCGGGCTGTCGATGACGCCGCTGGCAACGGCGAATGCGCTGGCGTTCACGGCCCCTTTGTTCGCCGCGGTTCTTGCGGTCCTGGTGCTCGGCGAGACGTTCCGCTGGCGGCGCTCGCTCGCGCTGCTCTTTGGGTTTGCCGGGACGCTGGTCATCATTCGCCCGGGTTTCGTGGATGTGGGGCTCGGGCCGATCCTCGTGGTGGCGTCGTCCTTCATCTGGGGCGTCATCCTGATCGTGATCAAGTCGCTGGGCAAACGTGACGCGACGCCGACGATCGTGACCTACATGGTCCTGCTGATGTCGCCGCTCGCGCTCATCCCGGCGCTGTTTGTCTGGCAGTGGCCGACCCTGGAGCAGTACGCAATCCTGCTGGTGATGGGCACGATGGGGACCGTGGCGCATCTGACGCTCACCCAGGCACTTCGGGTGGGCGAGGCTGTGGTGGTTATGCCCATGGACTTCTTCAAGCTTGTCTGGGCCGCGACGCTCGGTTTTCTGATCTTCGGTGAATTGCCGGATATCTATACGTGGATCGGCGGCATCATGATCTTTGCGAGCGCAACCTATATAGCTCTCAGAGAACGCGCGGTGAGCCGCGCGCGCCAGCAATTACCGAGAGCGTAGACCATGCCGGACCCCGCACATATCGCCGCTGTGGCCACGGCCGTGCCTCCCTTCATCCTCGATCAGCGGGAAGTCGTGGAACGCTCACGCGAGATCTTTGCGCCCGCCGTTCCGGGGTTCGACAGGTATACGGACGCGTATCGAAATGCCGCCGTCGAAACCCGGCATTCCTGCATGCCGATCGAGTGGTATTCGCAGCCGCATCCGTTTTCCGAGAGAAACGATCTTTTCATCGAACACGCCGTTTCGCTCCTCACGGAGGTATCCGAGAAGTTGTTCGAGGATGCGGGTGTCGGGGCACAGGACGTCGATGCCCTTGTGGTCGCGTCGACCACGGGGGTGGCGACGCCGAGCCTGGATGCGTTGCTGATCGAACGCCTGCCGTTTCGCCGCGATGTGCAACGCCTGCCGATCTTCGGACTTGGATGCGGCGGCGGCGTATCGGGCATGGCGCGTGCCGCGCAAATTGCGATGAGCCGTCCCGATGCATGCGTCCTGTTTCTCGTGGTTGAACTTTGCGGGCTTACGTTCCGGGTCAATGACGTCTCGAAGAGCAACATCATCGCCACCGCACTGTTCGGGGACGGGGCTGCGGGCGCATTGCTTGGATGTGGGCTCGAAGGGCCCGCCGTTAAGGGCTGGGGAGAGCATACGTGGAACGACTCACTGGATGTGATGGGCTGGGAGATCGGTGACGACGGCCTGGGCGTGCTCTTCTCGCGGGACATTCCGCACCTCGTCAGGACCAAGCTCGGCGAGCCAGCGATGAAATTTCTCGCGGGCCAGGGCCTGTCGCGGGAGGATATCGTCAGGCATGCGTGCCATCCGGGCGGCGCCAAGGTTCTCGATGCGCTCGAAGAGATTTACGGCCTCGACCCCGGCGAGCTGGCGACAGCGCGCGATGTCCTGCGGCGCTACGGCAACATGTCGGCCGCGACGGCCATGTTCGTTCTCGCAGAGACAATGCGCGAGCCCGACCCGGGTCCCTGGTTGATGTCGGCGCTCGGCCCGGGGTTTACCGCGACCTTCGCACTGCTGGAGTCCGCGGCATGAACATCAGCCCCTGGTATCTTCTGATCGGCTTTATCGTCCTGCAGAGACTGATCGAGCTGATGGTCTCGCGCATCAACACGCGCCGCCTGCTACAGGAAGGCGCGATCGAGCACGGGGCGCGGCACTATCCGGTGATCGTCGTCCTGCACATGGCCTGGATTGCGAGCCTGGTTGTGTTCGTGCCCGCGGACACGCCTGTCAGCGTGTTTTTGCTGGTTGTGTTCATCGCGCTGCAACTGGCCCGAATTTGGGTGCTCGCGTCGCTCGGCCGCTACTGGACCACCAGAATTATTTCCCATCCCGACGATCCGATCGTTCGTCGCGGTCCGTTCCGTTGGGTCCGCCATCCGAATTACCTGATTGTCGAAGCGGAAATTATCGTCGTTCCGCTGATCGCCGGCGCATGGGAACTGGCGGCGATATTCGGGGGTGCGAATGCGCTGGTTCTGGCATGGCGTATCTGGGTCGAGGAAAAGGCCCTTGCGCCGCGGCGCGGCTAGACAAACGGATCCGGCCGTACCCTGATCAGCTGACGGCCCATATTGCGGCCTTCATACAGTCCGGTCAGCGCCGCCGGTGCGTTCTCCAGACCGTCCACGATATCCTCCCGGTACCTGATTTTGCCGTCCGAGACCCATTTCGACAGGTCGGCATGGGCTTCGGCAAACCGGGGCGCGTAGTCGAACAACAGGAATCCCTGCATCTTGATCCGGTTGACCAGGAGGTTGCGCTCAGGGCGCAGGCCGGTCGGCTGCGGGATCCAGGAGTCGGTTGCCGCGGTGCCGCAGATGGCGACGCGGCCGTGCAGGTTCACCTGCCCGAGGACCATGTCGAGAATGTCGCCACCGACATTGTCGTAGTAGACGTCGACGCCGTCCGGGCAGGCGTCGCGGATCGCCGCATCGAGGTCGTCGCTCGCCTTGTAGTCGATCGCGGCATCGAAGCCGAACTCATCCGTGCAGATCGCCGTCTTTTCGGGACCGCCGGCGATCCCGACGGTCCGGCAACCCTTGATTTTCGCGATCTGGCCGACGGCGCTGCCGACCGCACCCGCTGCCGTCGATACCAGAACCGTTTCGCCCTCCTTGGGCTGGCCGATATCAAGCAGCCCGAAATACGCTGTGAATCCGTTCACGCCGAGTACGCCGAGCGCTGTCGAAATTGGCGCGGCGGCGGGATCGACCTTGCGAAATGTGGGTTGATCCGGATCCGCGACGGCGTATGCGGCCCATCCGGTATTCGCCGCCACGACATCGCCTTCCGCAACATCCGCGTGGTTGGATTCGACGACGACGCCGACGCTGAACGAGCGCATGGTCGCGCCTGTTTCCACGCTGGCGTAGTTTCGCGCTGTGCCGATCCAGCCCTTCATCCCGGGGTCGGCCGAGACATAGACGTTGTTGATGAGCACCTCACCGTCGCCGGGTGACGGCGCGTCGTCTTCGACGACGTCGAAGAGGTCCGGTGAGGGAAGGCCGGTGGCGCGTTCTTTCAGAACGACGCGTGTGTTTTTGTGCTGAGGCATTGGAATCTCCGACCGCGAATCTGTGAGGCGCCGCATTCGCGCCATGATGAGAGACGAGTATATTGGTGTGCGCCATGCGACGGGGCAACCGCCCGGGCGGCACGGCAGGTGTCAGGGAGTGCGTGTCGAATGAAGTCTTCCATGCCGGGACCGCTTGCGCGGCGCGCGACCGGAATCGACCGTTCCCTGGGACTGGTTTTGCTGGCCTCGTTTGCGGGCCTGGTTGCGGGCCTGTTGCTGCCCGCCATCACGATCCGTTCGATGTTTATCGGGCGCGATTTCTCGCTGCTGGAAAGCGTTTTTTCGTTTCTCCAGTCCGGCGACTGGTTTCTTTTCGTCCTGACGTTTCTGTTTTCGGTTCTGTTTCCCGTGGTCAAGGTGCTGACCGGGCTCGCGCTGTGGTTCGTCGTCGACGCGACGGGGACTTTCGCCCGTCCGGTACTCGGCTGGCTCGCCGCGATGTCCAAATGGTCGATGCTGGATGTGTTCATCATCGCGCTCGTCGTACTCGTGGCGGACGGGCGGCTGCTGTCCAGCGCGGATATTCAGATCGGCGCCATCGTGTTTTCCGTGGCGGTTCTGGTATCGACTTGGGCGACGCGCCGTCTGAGCGCGCTTGCGGGAAACTAGCGCGCCGGCGGCGGGCCGCCCGCGGCGGGTACGCCACTCGACTGGCGCGGCGCCACAGTGACGGAAACCGTGCTTCCGCCAAGCGTGCGGTCCTCGATTTGCACCGTTGCGGCACGCTCGCCGCGCGTGAACGACAGCACGCTGACATCGGCCTGCACGCTCATGATGGGTTCCCAGCCGAAATTCGCCATCTCGCTCTGATAAAGCGCGAATGTTTTCGTCGCCGATTGCCCGACATCGAGAATGACCCGGCCGGTCCAGCGGTCGAGATCGCCGAGGATCAGCGAGCGTTCCACATCGAGCGTGGCGTTTTGCGGGATCGGGATGTCGGTGAGGAGGGCAAAGCTTTTTTGCACGCCGCCCGTTGCCGCGGACGACGTGGGCTGGAGCTTGGTCCCCTGGCTGCACCCCGCCAGAGCGATGGCGGCGGCGGCGGCGAATCCGAGTATCGAGCGTGATCCCATACATCCGCGTATCAAGCGGTATTGAGTCGCGGCAATTTCGCGATGACGAGGCATCGGAGACCACATGACACTGTCGGCCGGGATGTCCTAGACTTTCGTGTCAGGAACCGGATGAGGGGACCCCATGCGATATCAAGATCCCAAGGCGCTGCCGCGATACCGGGCGCCCGGGCCGGAGCGGCTGGCGCGGCTTTCGGAATTCCTGGACTCTGTCCCCAACGGGAAGCTGACATTCACGCGCTGGTACGGGCACGGGAAGGGATGTGCCGTGGGTCTCGCCGCGCATGAATGCGTTTGGATGCAGGCACAAGGCCTTCGGCTGGAGACCGGACCGGGGAGCCGGATGAGCCATCCGGCGTATGCGGGTTTGACGGACTGGCCGGCGGTGGCGGCTTTCTTCGATATCTCGCTGGAGACCGCCCTCGATCTGTTTTCGGTGCGCGGCTACGGCGGCGATCTTCGCCCCGAACCGCGCGAGATTGCGGGACGTATTCGCGCGCGTCTCGCCTCCGGCCAAACCGTCGCGGTCTAGTCCGGAGATCTATTCCGCGAACGTATCGTAGGCCGCGAGCGCGTCCGCGCCATACACCGTTGCCGGACCGCCGCCCATTTCGATGGCGACCGCGATGGCGTCGGCAACCTCCTCGCGCGTGGCGCCGTGCCCGGCCGCCTGCTTGGCGTGATACACGACGCATCCCTCGCAGCGCTGCACGACCGCAATGGCCAATGCCATCAGTTCCGTTATCTTGATGTCCAGCGCCTGGGGCGACTGGGCGGCCTGGGTGACCGCACGATGGCCCCGCATCGAATCCGGGGCGGCGCGGAAGAGTTCGGCCGCCCGTTTGTCTTGCGCGTCCGAGATCGCCTGATAGTCCTTGGCCATGTCCGTTTCCTCGTCGGTTGTTCGGACGGCCATTTTGTGGCCTAGCTCTGTTTGAGGGAACCGGCCGCCATGACTTCCGAAAACTCGCGTCCCGCCGATGCGCCGTATCGCGGCATTCTGATGATGTGCCTCGCGGTCGCGTTCTTTGCCAGCATGAATGCGTTCGTCAAGGAACTGCGCGTTCAGGAGATGCCGGTCGTCGAGATCATCTGGGGGCGCTACTTCTTCCATACGATCCTGGTTCTGTTGGTGTTTCCCAGACGTATTCCCACCCTTCTATCCGGGTCGGACAAGCCGCTGCAGATTGTCCGCTCGATACTTGTGCTGCTTGCAACCGGATGCATGTTCACCGCCGTCGGGTTCATGCCGCTGGCCGACGCCATCGCGATCACGTTTATCTCACCACTGCTGATCACGGCGTTGTCGGTGCCGTTCCTGGGCGAACGGGTCGGGGTGCGCCGATGGATTGCGGTCGCGGTCGGCTTCGCGGGGATGCTGATCATTCTCCGGCCGGGCGGCGGGCTGTTCCAGCCCGTTGCGCTACTGCCCATCGGGGTGACGGTTTTCTATGCGGCGTATCAGATCATCACCCGGCTGATCAGCCATCGCACCGATCCGATCAACTCCGTGTTCTATACAGCGATCGTCGGCGGGGTCGTGATGTCCGCGATCGTGCCGTTCTTCTGGCAGACACCGACACCGGCGCAGTGGGGGATGCTCCTGGCGGCGGGCGTGCTGGGCGGCCTCGGACACTGGGCGATTATCATCGCCTATCAGCGTGCGGAGGCGCCACTGGTTGCACCGTTCGCCTACACCGAGCTGGTCTGGGCGACGCTGCTGGGCCTGGCCGTCTTCGGCGATTTTCCGGACACATGGACGTTTGCCGGGGCGGCCGTGATCGCGGCGAGCGGGATCTATATTGTCCGGCGCGAGCAAGCCCGGCGCGAACCGTCGCGGCGCGTTTCAGGCCGCTAGCCGCGCGGAAAGTGCTCGACGAAGACCAGCAGTTTGTCGGGATTCTCGCCGTCGGTTGCGAGCGGGAGGACAATGTCTTCCGCCCGGACGTACTGCGAGTGCGGACCGACGTAAGGGGTCTGGCTGCGCACAGCGTTCCCCGAACTCGCCACTTCGACACAGTTGTTGAAGATGCGGCTCGGCGGCGCCATGTGGCCGATTTCACTGAACCACGTCCCGGTCCAGTCCCTTTCCAGGTGATAGACCACGTTGGTGCCGATCAGGCGGAAGCGAAAATTCCACGGGTCGCGCGCGACATCCAGAAGGATGATCTGCGGGAGCAGGTCGGGGATATCCAGCGGTTCGATATCCTGCCGGCTGGGCAGGCGCCCGTCTCGAATTTTCGATTGCCAGTATTCGAGGCCCAGGTCGAGCACACGTCCGCGCACGCGGGCGGATACGTCCGAGCGCAGTGAACTGCGCGAGCGCATTGCCCCGGGCGATTCAGACATGTGGTTTCCCCCGAAATGAGGTTCCGCCTGTGTCCGACGAGAACCAACTGCACGCTACCGTACCACACGGGCCACGAACGGATATTGCTTTTTGTGCATACATGCCGTGCCGCGGGAAGGGCCGGTGCCCCAGGCATTGGAGGCATGCAAAAGGGGCCGGCACATGCGTGCGGGCCCCTTTTGGAAATTCTGGCTCCGGCGGCAGGACTCGAACCTGCGACCCAGCGATTAACAGTCGCTTGCTCTACCAACTGAGCTACGCCGGATTGGTAAGCGCGCGGTTATATCAAAGACCGGCGAATTCGCAACAGGGGGAATGCAATACCTTCAGCCCCCATATCCATGAACCCGGTCCGCGATGGCGGCCGAACCGGCGATTAGCACGCTCATATCCTGCCCCGCGAGTACGAAACGCACGCCCATGCCGATGTATTTTTCCTGCAGCTCCGGCACGGGGACCCCGCCCATGCCCATCCACTTGTCGTGCTTTCGGCAGGCCGCCGCGACCGTCTCGTAGTTCGCGGCGATGCGTGCATCGCCGACCTCGCCGGGAATTCCGGATGCCGCCGCGAGGTCATTGGTGCCGATCATGACGACGTCGACGCCATCGACCGCGGCGATTTCATCGGCCCGCGAGATCGCGCCCGGTGTTTCCAGCATCACGACGACCAGCATGGCGTCGTTCATGGCGCGCGCGACGTCCCCGATCGGCGCGGTGCCGAAGCCCACCTGCGGCAACCCGCCGACGACGCTTCGGCGTCCCTCCGGCGGATAGTGAAGCCGGTCCACGATCTCGCGCGCTTCGTCCGCGCTCTCGCAGGACGGCATCACGATCCCGAGCGCACCGCCGTCGAGCGCGCGCGTGGCCATCGCGATTTCCCCTTTCGGCACGCGGACGAGCGGGGCAATGCCGGCGCTGAGCGCGGCCACGGAAATCTGCGCGGTCTGGTCGAGGGTGAGCGGCCCGTGTTCGAGGTCGATGAATAACCAGTCCATCCCGGCCGTGTGCATCATTGAGGCGATGTCCGCCGTGCGGGCGAGCCTGATCCCCATGCCGACGGAAATTTCGCCGGCTTCGAGGCGCTGTCGTGCGCGGTTGGTGATGGTGACCATGATGTTTTCCCTCTGGCTCTGTTCTCAGCCGGCCTGAAGCGCGTCGGCGCCGCGTTTATAATTCATGATCCACTGACCCGGATTGCGGTTGACCAGCGGGCGCGCATACAGCGGATGCTTGAGGCTTCGAACCTCGTGTTCCAGTTCGAAAAGGAGTTCGCCCGACTTTGGGTCCACGATGTTCTGGAACCTGTACTGGTGTGTGCCGTCTTCGGCGGTAATCAAATCCCGCTGTTGCAGCTTCCCGTGGGGGCCGGTGAAGTCCGAGATATAGATCTGGATGTGATGCCCGTCGAATTCGGGCGTCATGTGCTTGCGTTCTCGGAAATAGAGGTGCTGTCCAGGGCCCGTCGTAACCTGCGCCGCTGGGGCGCCGTCGAACGTCGTCAGGTGCGCGGACGCTCCCAGAATCTCCGCATAAAATTCGCAGATGCCCATGGCGGCACCCGGCTGCACGTCGAGCGCGACATAGGGCATGCCGACGGTCATCGGCGCGAAGCGGGGGCCCGGGGGGTGGCAGCGGATGCGGTTGCCCCAGGGGCAGGTCACGTCGATCCACGAGGCCCGTTGGGTGAAGTCGAACTGCGTGTCTTCCAGCAGCGGCCGGGCCGCATCGAGACGGGCCGGCAGATCGTCGTACCACGGCAAAACGAGACCGGTGTAACCCCGCAGCACATGGGTGCCGCGCGTGGGCAGATGAAACTGATGGTCGCCGACGTTGACCCACATGTTGTCGACGCCGGTCATCATATAGGGGTCACGCGTCAGGCCGAGCGCCGAGATGTAGAACGATGTCGCGAGAAGCTGATCGGGCACGCAGACGTTCACATGCTCCAGGTGCACGATGTTGCCGATATCCTCGCCGGAACGGTCGAGTTTCGTTTTCGATCCCATGACGTGACCCCGAGCCCGGCTCAGTCGTCGAAAATAGCGACAGCGCGGATCGGGCTTGCCGTGCCGCCCTTGATTTTCAGCGGGAAGCCGGCGAACCGGAACCGGCCCTTGCCGACAAGCCGGTCGAGGTTCATCAGGCATTCGATATGCGTGATGCCGCGTTCGGCACAGGCGAGGTGCGCGAGATAGTTGGGCTCGCCCTCGGGCGCGGGGCTGACGGCTTCGACGCCAAACATCCCGATGCCCTTGTCCGCCAGCCAGTGAACGGCGGGGACGGACAAGCCCGGAAACTCGTGAACATAGTCCGGGCTTCCGTAGAGCCGGTTGTGGATTCCCATGTGGATCATCACCGTGTCGCCCGGCTTGATCTCCTCGCCGGACGCATCCAGAGCGGCCTCCATTTCCTCGACGGTGGCTTCATGCCGGTTCGGCAGTTCCCCGAAGTCGAGGCAGATGGCTTCGGTATAGAAATTCTCCAGTGGTACTTCGTCGATCGACGGCGCGTCGGGGCGGGGATCGAAATGCACCGGCGCATCGACATGCGTGCACGAATGGTCGCTGAGCGAGATCGAAAGAGATTTCGACGTGAACTCCGTATCGCCGGCGCGCTTGATCTCGGAATGGTCGTTCCAGACCGTGACCACGACAGGCGGGTGCGAAGGGTGCGCGGGCGCCCGGTGATGAATTTCGCGGCTGAGATCGATAATTTCCATAATTGCCCGTCCTCCCGGCAAACGATGACCCATGTCTGCCGCATTTCTATCACGAAACGGCGAGGGGCTCTTCAAGCCGTGCGCGCGCGCGCGGCCGTCGGCAGGGTCGGGATTTTGAAGCGAGTTTGGAGGCCCGGGCCGGAATCGAACCGACGTACAAGGATTTGCAGTCCTCTGCATAGCCACTCTGCCACCGGGCCGCACAATCGCGGCGACGCGATGCGGGCGGTTCATATCCCAAAATTCGTTGCGGATTGGAAGCCCCCCGTGACGGGCCGGATGGAATTGTCATATTCGCGGACGCTGCCTATAAGGACGCGATACCGAATGTATTCCGCTGGGACATGAGACCGATGAGCGAATTCGAAACGGCGCGCCAGAATATGGTCGACTGTCAGCTTCGGCCCACTCGCGTGACAGACCCCCGCATTACCGACTGCATGAGCGTGCTTCCGCGCGAAATGTTCGTGAGTAAATCCCTGCAGGGCATCGCCTATGTCGACGAGGATATCGAGGTGGCCGAAGACCGGTTTCTGATGGAGCCGGTCGTGCTCGCCCGCCTGGTACAGGCGCTGGAACTGACCACCGATGACTCGGTGTTGGTCATCGGCGCCGGGACGGGCTACGACGCGGCGCTGATCGGCCGGCTGGCCGGCCCGGTCGTCGCCGTTGAGAGCGATGCAGCGCTCGCCGAACAGGCATCGATGGTCATCAATCACCTGGGTATCGACAATGTCGCGGTCGTCGAGGGCGCATTGACCGACGGCTATGCCGAACAAGCGCCTTACGACGTGATTTTCTTTGGCGGCGCGATTGAGGAAATTCCGGCCGTGATCGCGGCCCAGCTCGCACCGGACGGGCGGCTGGGTGCGGTCGTGGGCGGTCGAGAGAACGGTGTGCTCGGTCGGGCATGCCTTTTCACCCGCGCAAACGATGATTTGTCTCCGCGCGCCTTGTTCGATGCGGGAACCCGTCCGTTGCCGGGCTTCGGGAAGGCGCCGGCGTTCGTATTCTAGGTTTGCAATTCCGGCGAACCTCGGGCAGGTTGCGCTTCAATCGCTGGCACCGGAATCTGTAAGCGTGTCAGTATCTTAATAGATAGTTTCGAGACGGCTTCGATGGCATTCAAATACGGTATCAGCGCTCTCGCACTGCTCGCGGCCGTGGGGCTTGTGAACTCAAGCGTGAGCGCTCAGAGCCTCGAAGAGGCGCTTTCGCTGACCTACGAGACCAATCCCGATATTGCATCCGCGCGCGCGTCGTTGCGCGGCACCGACGAAGAGGTGCCGCAGGCGCTTGCCAACTGGCGGCCGGAAGTCGAAATCAACGGCTCTTACGGCGTTCGACAGCGCGAGCGGGATTTCGAATCCGGCGTGGAAATCGATAACACCGATCAGCCGCAGTCGGTCTCGCTCAGTATCAGCCAGAACCTGTTTCGCGGTTTTCGTACACTCTACGCGACGGATCGCGCGCGCAATCTGGTCGCCGCGGACCGGGCCAACCTGATCTCTCGCGAACAGACGGTTTTGTTGGAGGCTGTGTCGGCCTACATGAACGTGCTGCGAGACCGCGCGATTCTCGACCTGCGGCAAAACAACGTTCGCGTCCTTCAGCAGCAGCAGCAGGCGACTCGTGACCGGTTCGACGTGGGTGAGTTGACGCGTACGGACGTGGCCCAGGCCGACAGCCGGCTGGCGACCGCCATCGCCGACGAAACGGCGGCGCGAGGCAATCTCGACAGCTCGATTGCCGACTATGTCGAGGTGATCGGGCTGGCGCCAGCCACGCTCGTGCCCCCGGCGCTGCCGGAAGGCCTCCCCGCGACCGAAGCGGAGGTCGTCGAACTTGCGAAATCCAACAATCCGGACGTGATATCGGCTGACTTCACGGAGCGCGCGGCGCGCGACTTCATCGACGTGACGTCCGGCGAACTTCTGCCGGTTGTCACGCTTGACGGTGAAATCGAGGAAAACAAGGATATTCTCGGTTCGGATGTGGAGACGTCCGAACGGGCGCTGACTTTGAACGTGACGGTCCCGCTCTACCAGTCCGGCGACGTGTATTCGCGCACACGCGAAGCGAAAGAAAGAGCGAACCAGTTACTTCTGGATCTTGCCGAACGAACACGTGAAGCCCAGGAAACCGCGCGATCAAGCTGGGCGGATCTTGTATCTGCCCGTGCCCGGATCACGTCGCTGCAGTCGAGTGTGGATGCTCAGGAAATCGCATTCGAAGGCGTGCAGCAGGAAGCGCAGGTGGGTTCCCGAACCGTGCTCGATGTGCTCGACGCGGAGCAGGAGTTGCTCGATGCGCGGGTCAGCCTCGTTCAGGCCCAGCGCGATCTGATCGTGGCGGGTTATACCGTTCTGTCGGCCGCGGGCCGGCTGACAGCGATCGATCTCGGGCTTTCGGTTGAATTGTACGACCCGACGCGCAACTTTAAGCATGTCGAGGACAAGTTGTTCGGCGCCGATACGCTTTACGAACGTTAGTCGCCCGTACAGCTAAGTTATTGCGATAGTACCGTCTTTGACTTTTCTCTCGCCTTGAATCGAGTGAATTTCTAGGCTCGCGTTCAGGCAACGTTAACCATTTTCTGCGGTCATGCTCCGATGAGTGATTCCAACGCCGACCAGCAAGAACCCTCCATGGAGGAAATCCTCGCGTCGATCCGCCGGATTATTTCGGAGGATGGCGATGAGGAAACCGATCAGCCGCAGGAAGCGTCCGCGGAGGATGCTGATTCAGTGACCGAAGACGACCTGGACGACGACGTGCTGGAACTGACCGATATCGTCGACGACGAACCTGATTCGGAGCCTGCACCGGAGCCCGAGCCAGAGCCTGAACCGGACCCTGAACCCGAGCCGGACCCTGAACCCGAGCCGGACCCTGAACGCGAGCCGGAACCAGAGCCCGAGCCGGAACCAGAGCCCGTTGCGCTGACGGACGACGAAGAGAAACTTGTCTCCGATGAAGTCGAGCAGGCCAGTGCGGCGACGATGTCCGGGCTGACGGCAGCGCTCGCTGCCACGGCCAGGGTCGGTGACGGCAACAAGACTCTCGAGGAACTTGTGAAAGAGGTGCTTCGCCCGATCCTCAAGGAGTGGCTCGATGCCAACCTTCCGGAGACGGTTGAGCGCATCGTGCGTGAAGAAGTCGAGCGCATCGCGAGCCGCGCGAAAAAGTAACCACCGACCTTTCTGTTACAGGGACTAGCCGTCGCGCGCGCGCTTCGCTAAACAGCGAGCCCGCGAAACGGAACCTGCCGCCCGGACCATGACGACCTTAGACAAGACATATTCGCCCGCCGACATTGAGGCGCGGCTCTACCAGCGCTGGGAAGATTCCGGCGCCTTTGCCTGTGGCCGCACGCAGAACGCGACCTACACCATCGTCATTCCGCCGCCGAACGTGACCGGCAGCCTGCATATGGGCCATGCGCTCAACAACACGCTGCAGGACCTGTTGATCCGCTGGAAGCGAATGCAGGGATTTGACGTTCTCTGGCAGCCGGGTCTGGACCATGCGGGCATCGCGACGCAGATGGTGGTCGAACGCCAGCTCGCCGAAGACGGAATTGTGCTCGATCGAGGGCGGCGTCTGGAAGACCGCAACGAAAACCTGATCGGCCGGTCCGAGTTCATCGACAAGGTCTGGGAGTGGAAGGGTGAGTCCGGTGGGATGATCCTGAACCAGCTCAAGCGCCTCGGCGCGTCCTGTGACTGGTCGCGCGAGCGCTTCACCATGGACGAGGGCCTGTCGCGCGCGGTCCTGAAAGTGTTCGTGGAACTTCACAGCCAGGGCCTGATCTACAAGGACAAGCGCCTTGTGAACTGGGATCCGAAGTTACACACCGCGATTTCCGACCTTGAAGTGGTGCAGAAGGAGGTCGACGGGCACCTCTGGTACTTCAGGTATCCGATCGAGGGCGAGGAGGGACGCTTCGTCACCGTCGCGACGACCCGACCGGAGACAATGCTCGGGGACACGGGTGTGGCCGTGCACCCGGACGACGAACGCTGGAAAGACGTGATCGGCAAGAATGCGATCCTGCCCATCGTCGGCCGCAAGCTGAGGATTGTCGCCGACGAGTATGCCGACCCGGAACAGGGTTCAGGTGCTGTGAAAATCACGCCGGCGCATGACTTCAACGACTTCGAGGTCGGCAAGCGCGGCGATCTCGGCATGATTAACGTATTCGATGCCTCCGCCAACGTGGCCATCGATACAGACGAATTTCGTTCGGAGACCGAGGCCGACGCCTGGGGCGACCCCGATGCGGCCATCGCCAAGTATGACGGTCTAGACCGCTTCGAGGCGCGCAAGCTCGTCGTCGCCGAAATGGAGGAGCGCGGCCTGCTCGCCGAGATCGAGCCTCACAAGCACACGATCCCCTATGGGGATCGATCCGACGTGGTGATCGAGCCCTGGCTGACGGACCAGTGGTACGTGGATGCGGCAACGCTTGCGAAGCCGGCCGTCGAGGCCGTGGAGCAGGGTAAGACGCGCTTTGTGCCGGAGAACTGGTCGAAGACCTATTTCGAATGGCTGCGGAATATCCAGCCCTGGTGTATCTCGCGCCAGCTCTGGTGGGGACACCAGATTCCGGCCTGGTACGGGCCTGACGACGAGGTATTCGTCGCCGAGAGCGAAGAGGCTGCCGCCGAAGCCGCGCGGGCCCACTACGGCAAGGATGTGGAACTGGTCCGCGATCCCGATGTGCTCGACACCTGGTTTTCCTCGGCGCTATGGCCGTTCTCGACCCTCGGCTGGCCCGACGAGACGCCCGAAGTGGCGCGCTACTATCCGACGAGCGTGCTGGTCACCGGCTTCGACATCATCTTCTTCTGGGTTGCCCGGATGATGATGGCGGGCATCCACTTCATGGACGAGGTGCCGTTCTCCGACGTCTACATCCATGCGCTGGTCCGCGACGAGAAGGGCGCCAAGATGTCCAAGTCGAAGGGCAACGTCATGGACCCGCTCGAACTCATCGACGAGTACGGGGCCGACGCGCTGCGCTTCACGCTGACGGCCATGGCCGCCATGGGCCGCGACATCAAGCTGGCCACGGCGCGGGTGCAGGGTTACCGGAACTTCGGCACCAAGCTGTGGAACGCCGCGCGCTTCTGTCAGATGAACGAATGCGCCGCGCCGGCGGATTTCGATCCGGCGGCCGTGAATCTCACCCTGAACAAATGGATCGTCGGCGGCGTCGCCGAGACGGCCGCGGCGGTGAACACGGCGCTGGAGGAGTACAAGTTCGACCAGGCCGCCGGCGGCATCTACCAGTTCACCTGGCATACCTTCTGCGACTGGTACGTGGAGTTCGCCAAGCCGGTCCTGCAGGGCGACGACGCCGCGGCAAAAGCCGAAACCCGCGCGACCGCAGGCTGGGTGCTGCAGCAGATCCTCAAAATTCTGCACCCGTTCATGCCGTTCATCACCGAGGAACTCTGGGAGAGCTTCGGCGATGGGGCCGAAGAGGGAAAAGGCATGCTGATCCACGCGGCGTGGCCGGCCAGCGATATCGCGCCGGTCGCCCCGGACGCGAAGGAGGAACTCGACTGGGTGGTGCGTTTCATCACCGAGGTGCGCACCGTGCGCAACGAGTTGAACGTGCCGGCGGGCGCGAAGATCCCGGCACTCCTCAACGGGGCGTCCGACGAGACGACGGCGCGCCTCGACCGCAACCGGGACCAGATCCTGCGCCTCGCGCGGCTCGAGGATATCGCGCGCGACGGCGACGTGCCGACCGGCGCGGTCCAGACCGTGATCGACGAGGCGAGCCTCATCCTGCCGCTCGCCGACGTGATCGACCTCGACGCCGAGCGTGCGCGCCTGTCGAAGGAAATCGACAAGCTCGACAAGGAAATCACCGGCTACGACAGGAAACTCGCCAACGAGAAGTTCACGTCGAAGGCGCCGGCGGAGGTGGTCGAGGAGCAGCGGACCCGCCGCGCCGACGCCACCGAGACCAAGGCGAAGCTGGAAAGTGCGCTGGAACGCCTGAGCGCGGCGTAGCCGAAGTCGTCATACCCGGACTTGATCCGGGCACCTCGCCCCGGTCCGTGCTGAGATGGCCGGGTCAAGCCCGGCCATGACACGGATGTGGCGGTGTGGTGAAGTGGCGCGGTCGCAATATGAGAGGCTGTCATGTCCCGTATCCCCGCGCTGAAACGCGAAGACCTGCCCGAGCTGGAGCCCTATTTCGAACGCTCGATGGAGCGGATGGGCTTCGTCACCAACGCCCAGTTCACGATGGCGCACCGCCCGCCGATCTTCAAAGCCTTCGTCGAGATGGCGAGCGCCGTATTCACGCAATACGGCAATGTCACGCCGGGTCTGAAGGCGCTCGTCGGCAACGTCGCCAGCCGGACGGCAGGTTGCCAGTACTGCGTTTCGCACACGGCGTCGAACGCGATGCAACCGGGCTACGACATCGACGAAGCGAAGGTGGCCGCAGTCTGGGAGTACGAGACAAGCGATCTCTTTACCGAGGCCGAGCGCGCGGCGCTGGAATTCGCCCAGTGCGCGGCGGCGGTGCCGAACCTCGTAGAAGACCGCCATATCGAGAAGCTCCGCGAACATTTCACCGACGCAGAGATCGTGGAGATCAACGCGGTCGTCGCCTTCTACGGGTTCCTCAACCGCTGGAACGACAGTATGGCGACGGACCTGGAAGCGATCCCGGTCGACGTCGGCAACCGCCTGCTCGCCGACACCGGCTGGACTCCGGGCAAACACAACGTCGAGGCGGCAGAGTAGCGGCCAACCCATAATCGTCGTCCCTGCGAAGGCAGGGACCCATTAACTCAGGCAGTTGCCCGGTCAAGCATCGGCGACAATGAACCCCGGCCTTCGCCGGGGTGACGAATGATGTTTGTTGAGGCAACGCCGGGGTGACGACTGCGGGATGCGGGAGTAATCTCCGCCTCAGCAAACAATTCTTGTGACCCGAAATTTCGGGAAGGGGACTACCATGGACGGCAACACACCCGGCGGCGAATGGGATAAATCCAGGCTTCCGAGCCGACATGTGTCGGTCGGCAACACGTCGGCGCCGCATCGCGCGTTCTACTACGCGATGGGCATGACCGACGAAGAGATCAAACAACCCTTCGTCGGCGTCGTCACCACCTGGAACGAGGCCGCGCCGTGCAACATCGCCCTGTCGCGCCAGGCCCAGGCCGCCAAGACCGGCGTGCGCGAGGCCGGCGGCACGCCGCGCGAGTTCACGACCATCACCGTGACCGACGGCATCGCCATGGGCCATGACGGCATGCGCTCGTCGCTGGTCAGCCGCGAGGTCATCGCGGATTCGACCGAGCTGACGGTGCGCGGCCATTCCTACGACGCGCTCGTCGGGCTGGCGGGCTGCGACAAGTCGCTGCCTGGCCTGATGATGGCGATGCTGCGCCTCAACATCCCCTCGGTGTTCATGTACGGCGGCTCGATCCTGCCGGGCACGTTCAAGGGCAACGACGTCACCATCATCGACGTGTTCGAGGGCGTGGGCGCGAACGCGGCGGGCAACATGTCCGACGAGGACCTCAAGGAACTCGAATGCGCGGCCTGCCCGTCGGCGGGCGCGTGCGGCGGCCAGTTCACGGCCAACACCATGGCCTGCGTGTCCGAGGCGATCGGCCTCGCGATTCCCCATTCTGCCGGCGCGCCGGCGGTCTACGAGAACCGCGACGAATATGCGGCCGCCAGCGGCAGGGCGGTGATGGAGCTGGTGAAGTCCCAGCTTCGCCCGCGCGACATCGCGACCCGCAAGGCGTTCGAGAACGCGGCGGCCATCGTGGCCGCGACCGGCGGCTCGACCAACGCCGGCCTGCACCTGCCGGCCATGGCGGCGGAAGCGGGGATCGAGTTCGACCTGATGGACGTGTGCGAGATCTTCCGCAAAACGCCCTACATCGCCGACCTGAAGCCGGGCGGGCGCTACGTCGCCAAGGACCTCTACGAGGTCGGCGGCGTCGGGGTCGTCATCAGGGAACTGCTCGACGGCGGCTTCATGCACGAAGACTGCATGACCGTGACCGGCAAGACCATCGGCGAAAACTACGGCAGCGTCGATTTCCCGACCGGGCAGGACGTGGTCCGCAGGATCGACAACCCGATCTCAAAGACCGGAGGCGTGGTCGGCCTGATGGGCAACCTCGCGCCGCAGGGCGCCATCGTGAAAATCGCCGGGCTGGAAAAGCTGGTGTTCACCGGCCCGGCCCGCGTGTTCGAGCGTGAGGAGGACTGTCTGCAGGCCGTGCTGAACAGGCAGTACGAGGAAGGCGACGTGCTCGTCATCCGCAACGAGGGCCCGAAGGGCGGCCCGGGCATGCGCGAGATGCTGTCCACCACGGGCGCGCTCTACGGCCAGGGTATGGGCGACAAGGTCGCGCTGATCACCGACGGGCGGTTCTCCGGCGGCACGCGCGGCTTCTGCATCGGCCATGTCGGCCCGGAGGCGGCGGTCGGCGGTCCCATCGGGCTGCTCCAGAACGGCGACATGATCACCATCGACGCCGAGAAGGGCACGCTGGAGGTGGATCTGTCCGACGACGAGCTGGAGGCGCGGCGCGCCAAGTGGAAGCCGCTGAAGACCAACTACCAGGCCGGCACGCTCTGGAAATACGCGCAGACGGTGGGCGACGCCCGCTACGGCGCGATCACACATCCGGGAGCGAAGGCGGAAACGCATATGTATGCGGACCTGTAACCGCTAGAATTTCCGCAACGACGGGAGGCCGCCATGCTGCGCCGTGTTCTTGAAGGGTCGGGACTGATCTTTTTGATCGTGCTGGCCGCGTACCGGATCGACATCGGGTTCATGATTCCGCTGCTCGCCATTGCGGGCGTGATCGCCTTCACCGTTTGGCGCATCCGGAACCTGTGGCGGCGCTACCAGGCGCATCAGGTGGCGCGGCGCGCGCCGGTGAACGCGGCCGTCGGGAACGAGATGCTGGCCCTGCGCGGACAGCAGCACGGGCGCGGCGCGGAACTTACCTTCTGGACCGGCTTCATGATGGGCGGCGCGATGATCACCGACACGCCGGTCTCGGCGGGCGAGGGCAGCGAGATGGGCGTCGGCGCGGCGGAAGGCGGCATGGATATCGGCGGCGGGTTCGGCGACCTGTAGGTCGGTGAGGCGGCTTCTCACAGCGGCGGTCTTCGCGGCCTTTCTTTCAGTTTCGCCGAACGTGGCGATTGCGCAGTTCCCCGAACTTGACGGAAACGTCGTCGACGCGGCCGACCTGCTGACCCCCGAAGAGGAACGGCGGATCGCCGGGCAACTCGAAGCGCAGTCGGCCGAGACGGGACGGCGGATCGTGGTCGCGACGGTGTCCTCGCTCGGCGGGCGCTCGATCGAGCTCTACGCCGCGCAGCTTGCCGGCCACTGGAATATCGAAAGCT
This sequence comes from Alphaproteobacteria bacterium, assembly GCA_965222215.1. Lineage (GTDB taxonomy): Bacteria > Pseudomonadota > Alphaproteobacteria > UBA6615 > UBA6615 > JABJAG01. The sequence continues at coordinate 1,752,602 of OZ244931.1, forward strand.
GGTCCGGCGACGCGGGGGCGATCCTGCTGGTGGCCGACGACGAACGCCGGGTGCGGTTCGAGTTCGGTCCCCCGGTGCGCGGCACCATGACCGACGTGCGCTCCAGCGGCGTCGTCCAGCGGGTCGTCCTGCCCGCGTTCCGGGCCGGCGAGTTCGCCATCGGGATCGAGGCGGGGCTGACGGAACTCTCGCTGATGCTCGACGAGGGCGTCGCGCAGGCGAGCGACGAGGCCCGGCACCTGACCGAAATCCTCGTCGACAAGCGCTTCCTGGTGCCCGTGGGGCTCGTGATTATCCTGCTGGGCTACTGCGTCTTTCGCGAAGGCGCATGCAGCGGGGAGCAGGCCTGAGTGCCGCGCGCCGTCACGCCCGGGCCTGACGCTTTGGGGCCGCGGCAACGGCGGCCACGACTCCCGTCATTCCGGCGAAAGCAGGAATCCATTATCGCCGGTGCCGGACCAGGCAGGTGACTGAGTCAATGGACCCCTGCTTTCGCAGGGGTGACGAGCGTGAGACAGGAGGAACCAAAGCTCTCTGTTCCGTCATGCCCGGACCAGGTCCGCGTATGACAGATACCTGATGGCGCCCGAGTCATTGCGAGGCGCGAAGCGACGCGGCAATCCAGCATCTCTGCTCTGGATTGCTTCGCCTCCGGCTCGCAATGACGGACCGGATTATTGCACCGTCGATTTCTTGGTCGGCACGATGCGCTGGACCTGGATCTTTTCCCGGTCGATCAGCTTGCCGACATGCGGCGCGATGTCGTTCTTCCACTCGTCGCTCTCGTAAACAGCCTTGTAGAGCCGCTCGCGCTCCTTCTCGGTGTTGAACCGGCGCATCCAGATGTACACCGAGCTGTCGGTCTCGTGCTTGAACGAGCCGCAGATCACCATGCCCTTCGAGACCTGGAAGGGGATGACGGTGCCCTCCATGAACTTGAGCCACTCGTCCATCTTGCCGCGGCGGATGTGGTACTGCCGCAATTCGTAAAACGCCATTTTGTGTTCCCCTGGTGAGTTCTTGGTCAGTCGTCGTTCTCGTCGACGCTCACGTCGTTTTCGCCGGAAGCCTTCAGCTTTCCGTAGTGGGTATAGGACCGCTTCATGTACCAGTCGAAATATTCCCAGTAGGACATGGGCTCTTCTTTCGGCGGGTTATCCGGCCCGACGCAGGTCGGGATGAAGTCCCCCGGTGTGTCGAAGCCCGGATTGACGAAGCAGGCGAACGAATAGCGATCGTTCTCGACCGGCGGCACGACCCGGTGCGGCGTCGCGCGGTAGCGCCAGTTGGTCCAGCGCTCCAGGAAGTAGCCCATGTTCACCATGATGCCGCCCTCGGGCAGTTCCGGGAAAAACCAGGTGTCGTCGGTATCGAGGATCTGGATGCCTTCCTCGTTGGCGGGCGGCAGGAAGGTGTTGAACCCGGTATCGCAATGGGCGTTCGAGCCGAGTTCCCCGTCCTCGAGGTCGTTCTTCGGCGGGTACTTCGCGACGCGGAAGTAGGTGTAGCTCTCGCGGAAATACGGTTCGAAGAAATCGGCCGGCATGTCGAGCGAGCGCGCCCAGACCGGCAGCAGCGATTTCCCGAGCTCGGTGATGCGCGCCATGTAGTTCTGCGCCGTCGCCTTGAAGCCGGGCACGATGTCCTCATCCAGCCACGGCGTCGGCCCGTAGAAGCGCTTGCCTTCCAGAACACCCGGATGGTCCTCTGGAAAGTCGGTGGCGAGCACCAGGCATTCGACGGTGTTGAGTTTCTTCGAGTTGTGGAACTTCGAATGGGTGGTCAGCCCCCCGCGCGCCGGGACGTAGCCCTTCTGGTCATGCGTGACCCGCACAGAGAGCTTCGTTTCCAACGGCAGGTCGTGGAACTGCTTCGCGGCGTCATGCATGCCCTGGATGAGTTCCGGTTCCAGCCCGTGGTTCACGATGCAGAGAAAACCGGTGCCTTCCCAGACATCGCGCCATTGTCCCGCGATTTCCTCGACGGCGGCCATATCTCCCTGCCGGGCCTTGCCGACATCGACGACGGGCAGGGCGCGGTGGGGCGCCGCACGCACGGCGCGGGCGAATTCGGATTCAGACGTGTCGTGAGCCAGTGACATCAGGACCTCCAGTTTCGAAGACTATAGCAGGTCAGCCGGATACCGTCGGCGCGATGACAAGATACACGAAGCTCGTCACCAGCCCGATCAGGTAGAACGGCGCTAGCGCGCCGACAATGGTCGGGATCATGACCCGCAAGACCTGGTTTTTCGGTCGGGTCGGGTCCGTTTTCCGGAACGCGCACCGCAGCACCGGGTAGGTCATGAAGACCAGGAAGATCAGGCCGATGTTGGTAAGCAGGCCACGGAAGAATGCGGCGACGGGCGGCGGGTTGTCGGGCCAGATCAGGAAAATGATCCCGCCGGCGCCGAAGATCCAGAAACCGGCGGCGTAGGTGAGCAGCGCGACCCGGAACCCGCGGTCGCCGAGATAGACTTCCAGGAGAAAACGCCAGAAATCAGCAAGCGCGCGCATGTGTCAGGCCACGCCTGGAGAGGGAGAGAAGGTACACGACGCGCGGGTGAGAACACCGTCATTGCGTGCCCAGAGGGCGAAGCAATTCAGAGCGGACATGTCCCGGCACTGGGTTGCTTCGTCGCCTTCGGCTCCTCGCAAAGACGTGGAAAATCGGGGGTCGGGTCTCATGGTCTGCCGCCGTTCAATCCAGCTCGCACCAGACCGGTGTGTGGTCCGACGCCTTTTTCTTGCCGCGCGGGTCGCTGTCGATCTCGCAGGCGGTCAGGCGGTCCGTGGCCTGCGGCGACAGCAACAGGTGGTCGATCCGGATGCCGTTGTCTTTCTGCCAGGCGCCGCCCTGATAATCCCAGAACGAGTAGACATGGCTCTCGGTGTGCAGGCTGCGCCACGCCTCGGTGTAGCCGAGATTGAGGATGGTGCGGAATTTTGCTCGGGTCTCAGGCAGGAACAACGCGTCGTCGGCCCATCCGGCCGGGTCGTGCACGTCCTCGTCGGCCGGGATCACGTTGTAGTCGCCGCCCAGCACGACAGGTTCTTCGGTTTTCAACAGGTGCGCGGCGTGGTCGGCCAGATGGCCCATCCATCCCAGCTTGTAGTCGTATTTCTCGCCGGGGGCCGGGTTGCCGTTGGGCAGGTAGATCGACGCGACCCGCACGCCGCCATCACCGCCGGGATCGACCCATGCCTCGATATAGCGGGCCTGGTCGTCACCGTCGTTGCCGGGCAGGCCGCGCACCACGTCGTCGAGCGGGTATTTCGAAAGGATCGCGACGCCGTTGTAGCTCTTCTGCCCGTGAACGGCGCAGTTGTAGCCGCGCTCCTCTATTTCCATCGCCGGAAAGCCGTCGTCGACGGTCTTGATCTCCTGCAACAGGACGACATCCGGCTGCGCGTCGTCGAGCCATTCGAGGACGTTGGGCAGGCGTGCCTTGATCGAGTTCACGTTCCAGGTGGCGATTTTCATGGGGGCTCTTATGCCTGAAAAAACAGCCGGGGTGAACGTTGGACAAACTGAATCCGGGGCTTGCCACCATCATGTTCGCAAGGCCACGATACGGCGATGTCCGCCAGACCTGTCATCGAAGACGCTGTTGCGATCGTGCCGGTTCGCAATATCCCGGCCACCGTGGATTTCTATGCTGACGTTCTGGGCTTCGAGCGGCGTTTCATGGCCGACGACAACAGTTTTGCGATCGTCGTGCACGGAGAGGCGGCCATTCACTTCGTCGCCACGGACAGTGACGAAGCCCTTCACGCGACTGCGAACAATATCTCGATTTACCTGTGGGTGCGGGAGATCGACGCGCTATACGAGAGCCTTCATCCGGCACTGGAGAAGCTGCCCGACGGGCGCGTGCGCGCGCCGTTCGACCAGCCTTACGGCATGCGTGAATTCCACGTGAAGGACCCGGACGGGTGCCTGCTTCTATTCGGGGAAGATTCGGGCTAGTAGACCGAGAAGGACGACCCGCAGCCACAGGATGACGTGGCGTTCGGGTTTTCCAGTGTGAAGTGGCTGCCGCCGAGGGATTCGACGTAATTCAGCACGCTGCCGTTGATGAACTCCAGCGACGCCTCGTCGACCACGACCTTCACGCCGTCTGTCTCGAAGGTCCGGTCGTCCTCATTCGCCTTGTCGTCGAAATCGAAGGCGTAGGTGAAGCCCGAGCAGCCGCCGCCGTTCACGGTAATGCGCAGCATCTGGCTGCTGTCGCCCTCTGCGGCAATCAGGCCGGACAGTTTCTCGACCGCGCTTTCGCTCAGGCCGACGCCAGTATGCGCGGCGGATTGCGAACCGGAGTCGCCGGAGATGGTCGTTGCGTCACTCATCGATGCCTCGATCCTTCAATACCCTCAGGTATTTAGTCATAGCCGGGCAATTGTCAAATTTACGTTGCATTCGGGCGGCGTGCACGTACTTTGCGCCCAATGTCCGCATCCCCCGCAGAACTCAAGCTCACCCCGGCCGGGCCGGAGTACGGTCCGGTGCTGGCGTCCTATGCCTGCGACCCGCTGGCGACGCGCGGGCGCTTTCACGAAGAGCCGGAAAGCGGCTACCGGAGCTGTTACCAGCGTGATCGCGACCGGATCATTCATTCCAGCGCCTTCCGGCGCCTGAAACACAAGACCCAGGTCTTCGTGTATCACGAGGGTGACTACTACCGCACGCGGCTCACCCATTCTCTGGAAGTGGCGCAGATCGCCCGCACGGTAGCTCGCGCATTGGGATTGAACGAAGACCTTGCCGAGGCCCTGGCGCTCGCCCACGATTTCGGTCACACGCCCTTCGGTCACGCCGGGGAGGACGCGCTGGATGCGGCGATGGCGCCGTTCGGCGGGTTCGACCACAATGCCCAGACCCTGCGCATCCTGACCAAGCTCGAGGAGCGCTATCCCACCTTCGATGGCCTGAATTTAACGTGGGAGACCCTTGAGGGCGTGGTGAAGCATAACGGCCCGCTCACCGGGCACCATGCGATCTCGGACCGCGCGCTTCCCGCCGCCATAGCGGAATACGCGGCCGATCACGATCTTGAACTCGACACCTATGCGTCGGCGGAAGCCCAGGTGGCCGCGCTGTCGGACGATATCGCCTACAACAGTCACGATATCGACGACGGCCTGCGTGCGGGGCTGTTCGATCTGGAAGACCTCAAGGCCTTGCCGCTGGTGGGGCCCGCTTTCGAGCGGGTCGAGAAGGAATATGGCGTCCTCGACAGGCCACGATTTATTCATGCGGGGATCAGCCAGATCATCGGGGCGATGGTGGCCGATGTGCTCGCCGAGACCCGGCGGCGACTCGCCGAAGCCGATGTCGGTTCCCCCGAAGCGGTTCGCGCGCTCGATCACGCGGTGGTCGGGTTCTCCGAACAGGTCGGGGAGGCGGACCGCGCCGTGAAGGGGTTTCTGTACGAGAATATGTACCGACATCACCGCGTGAACCGGATGACGTCCAAGGCGCGCCGCGTGGTGTCGGAAATGTTCGATTTGCTGTTCCACGAGCCCGAGTTGCTGCCGACGGCGTGGCGGGCGCGGGCGCAGGAAAAAGATGAACACGGGCGTGCAAGGGTCATCGCTGACTATATCGCCGGCATGACCGATCGCTACGCCCTTGAGTTGCACCGGAAGCTGTTTGACCCGGAAGTTCTTTGATGAATGTTTTCAGTGCCTTCAAGGCAAATATTGAAAGAGAAATCGAAATTCTGAGCGCTGACGGCGATCTTCCGGAGGGCCTGGACTCGTCACGCCTTTCGGTCGAGTTGCCGCGAGACCCGGAACATGGCGATCTTTCGACGAATGCCGCGATGGTTCTCGCAAAGCCCGCCGGAATGAAACCGCGCGACCTGGCCGAAAAGATTGCAGTGCGGCTGGAAGCCTATGATTCCGTTAAAAACGTGGATGTCGCGGGACCGGGCTTTATCAATCTGCGCCTTTCGGACGCCTTCTGGCGCCAGCGGCTCGTCGAGGTTCTGGAAGCGGGGACTGATTACGGGACCGGCGAAGTCGGCCAGAACCGCGCCGTCAACGTCGAGTATGTCTCCGCGAACCCCACGGGGCCCCTCCATGTGGGGCACGCGCGCGGTGCTGTTGTGGGGGACGTGCTGGCTTCGCTGCTGGACAAGGCGGGGTTCGCCGTCACCCGGGAGTACTACATCAACGATGCCGGCGCGCAGGTCGATGTGCTCGCGCGCTCGGCCCATCTGCGCTACCGCGAGGCGCTGGGCGAGGATATCGGCGACATACCCGAAGGCCTGTATCCCGGCGACTACCTGAAGCCGGTGGGCGAGGCGCTTGCCACACGAGACGGCGAGAAATGGCGCGATGCCGACGAGGCCGAATGGCTGCCTGTCGTCCGCGAATTCTCGGTTGCCGCGATGCTGGACCTGATCCGCGACGATCTTGCGGCGCTGGGGATCAGCCACGACGTGTTCTCGTCGGAACGCGAACTGGTGGAGGCGGGCGCGGTCGACACGGTCGTCGAAACTCTGGAGAGCGACGAACTGATCTATGTCGGCACGCTGGAGCCGCCCAAGGGCAAACTGCCCGACGATTGGGAGGAACGCCCGCAGACTCTGTTCAAGGCGTCGGCGTTCGGCGACGACACCGACCGCCCGCTGAAGAAATCCGACGGTTCATGGACATATTTCGCCAGCGATCTCGCGTATCACCAGGACAAGTACCGGCGTGGATTTCCGCTGATGATCGACGTCTGGGGCGCGGATCATGGCGGCTACGTGAAGCGCGTTGGCGCAGGCATCAAGGCGTTGACCGGCGACGAGGGCGAACTCGACGTCAAACTGTGCCAGATGGTACGGCTGCTGGAGGACGGCGAGCCCGCCAAGATGTCCAAACGGTCGGGGACGTTCGTTACCCTGCGCGACCTCGTTGACGCGGTCGGCAAGGACGTGGTGCGGTTCATCATGCTGACCCGCAAGAACGATGCGCCGCTCGACTTCGACCTCGTGAAAGTGCGCGAGCAGAGCCGCGACAACCCGGTTTTCTATGTGCAGTACGCCCACGCCCGCTGTCATTCGGTCGCGCGAATGGCGGCTGAAGCCTTTCCCGGTACGGATTTCGCCACGCAGGCGCTTATGCAAGCCGAACTGGATCGTTTGACCGACTCGGATGAGCTTGCGTTGATCAGGTCGCTTGCCGCCTGGCCCCGCACCGTCGAAGGGGCTGCGGAGGCGCACGAGCCACACAGGCTGGCGTTCTACCTCTACGACCTTGCCGCAGCGTTTCATTCGTTGTGGAGCAAGGCGAGGGAAGAACCGGGCCTCCGGTTCGTCGTATCCGGCGATGCGGAGTTGACGCGGGCACGCATGGCCCTGGTTCGGGCGGTGCAACTGGTGATTGCCTCCGGGCTCGACGTTATGGGCGTGACCCCGGTCGAAGAGTTGCGGGAATGAGGCGCGAACATGAGCAATCAGGAGATTATCGGGCCGGACGACCCGTTCGATGATCAACCCTTCGAGGAACCGCCTGCCGGCATGAGCGGACGCGCGAAGCTATTCGCGGGCACCGCGATAGCTGTCGGGGTTGTCGCGCTTGTGGCTGTCGGCTGGTTTGCCTTTCAGGAGGGCCAGCGTTCGGGCGCGGAAGGTGCGGCGCCGGTCGTGCGCGCCGACGACGAACCGTTCAAGCGGAAGCCCGAAAACCCGGGCGGTCTCGAGGTCCCGCATCAGGACAAGCTTGTCTTTAACCGGCTCGCACCGGGGCAGGTCCAGGAACCAGTCGAACGGCTTCTGCCGCCACCCGAGGAACCCGCTGCGCGGCCGGAGCCACCCGCACCGACGGAGCCGGCAGCACCCGCACCGGAAACAACGGCCAGCGAGACGGCCGCCGCACCGGAACCGGAAATGCCCGCGCCTGACGCCGCCCCGGTCGCACCGGTCGAAGCAGCACCTCCGCCGCCACCTCCGCCGACGCCGCCAACCGAGCAGGTGGCCGCCGCCCCGCCACCACCGCCGGCACCACCGGCATCTGAGCCGACAGAGACCGCTGTTCCGGAAACACCCGCGGTGCCGCCGGCGGCAAAGCCGGAACCGGCACCTGCCGCCGCACCGCAGCCTGTCCCGGGCGGAAAGTGGAAAGTCCAGATGGCAGCCGTATCGAGCCGCGCGGCGGCCGATACCGAGTGGAAGCGGTTGCAGACGAAACACAATGATCTCCTGGGGCCGCTAAGTCTGAATGTTCAGACAGTGACCCTCCAGAAGGGCACATTTCACAGAATCCAGGCTGGTCCGCTGGCGGACCGTGCGGCGGCGACCGGTCTTTGCGGGCAGCTGAAGTCCCGTAACCAGGCGTGTCTGGTCGTCGCGCCCTGATATGATTCCTCGGTCGGTTTCGGTATTCGCGCGATGAGCGCACCGCGCGCTGTCGTCTTTGGTATTTCTGGCACGGACCTAACCGCTGACGAACGGACGTTTTTGCGCGCGGCCGATCCGCTGGGTTTTATTCTGTTTGCGCGCAATTGCGACAATCCCGAACAGGTTCGCGCCCTGACGAATGCGCTGCGCGATGCGGTGGGCAGAGATGACGCGCCCGTCCTGATAGATCAGGAGGGTGGAACGGTGATGCGTCTGCGGCCGCCACACTGGTACCCGGCGCCGGAAGCCGAACGCCTGGGGACCCTCTATTTGCGTCAGCCGGATCGTGCACGAGCCGCCGCACGAGCTGTGGGGGCTCTGTTTGGCGCGGAACTTCGCGATGTCGGGGTCGACGTGGACTGCGCGCCCGTCGCGGATCTCGGGTTACCCGAGACGACCGGGGCCATAGGGTCACGCGCATATTCGGACAAGCCGGACGTGATCGCCGACCTGGCGAAATGCATGGCGTCAGGCTTGACGGATGAGGGTTGTTTGCCGGTTCTCAAGCACTTGCCGGGGCACGGCCGGGCCCACGTCGACAGTCACCGCGCACTGCCCAGGGTCGATGCGCCGCTGGACGTGCTTCGCGCGAGCGATTTTGCGGCGTTCCGGCGCCTGAACGAGTTGCCTTTGGGAATGGTAGCCCATGTCGTATTCGAGGCCGTCGATCCGGATCGTGCATCGAGTGTGTCGCCGACGGTTGTCTCTGACCTGGTCCGCGGAGAAATTGGCTTTCACGGCTTTCTCTTCAGCGACGATATCGTGATGTCGGCGTTGACCGGCAGTCACGGCGAACGGGCGGAAGCCGTTTTGGCTGCGGGATGCGACGCCGCGCTCCACTGCACCGGCGATATGGCGGATATGGAACAGGTGGCGTCCGTCGTGCCGGAGCTCTCACAAGGGGCTCAGAACCGCTGGACGAAGGCCGTGGAAGCGCGCAAGACCGCACTGGGGCGCGAGGCGATGGCATATGCCGACGATCTGGAGCGCCTGCTCGGCGGCGAGGCGACCCGATGAACCTGGACGATATTCTCTATCTCGCGTCGATCTGGGTGCTGCCGGTTCTTCTGGCGATCACGCTTCACGAGGCGGCGCATGGCTGGGCCGCGTGGAAGCTCGGAGACGATACTGCCAAACAGCAGGGGCGGGTGACATTCAATCCGATCGCCCATATCGACCCCTTCGGCACGGTGGTTCTGCCGGCGATGTTGATTGCGGCGGGCGGGTTTCTTTTTGGCTGGGCGAAGCCGGTTCCGGTGAATTTCGCGCGACTCGGAAGGCCACGGCGCGACATGGTGCTCGTCGCGGCGGCCGGACCCGGCATCAATATCGGCCTGGCGATCGTATCTGCCATCGGTCTTCATTTTGTCGATCTGAGAGGCGGCGATGTCGATGAATGGGTTGCCAGAAACCTCTTAAACTCTATAAATATCAACTTGTTATTGGCCATTTTTAACATGATGCCGCTGCCGCCGCTGGATGGTGGGCGCATTGCCGTCGGGGTCCTGCCGTATCGGCTGGCCGCGCCGCTCGCCCGCCTGGAGCGTTCGGGTTTGTTTATTCTGATCGGGCTGATCTTTATCCTGCCGTTACTGGGACGCCAGTTCGGGTTGGACCTGAATATCTTCCGCTGGCTGGTAGGTATCCCCTTGGAATTCTTGCGTGGCGTTCTGTTGAGCGCCGTGGGCCTGATATGAGCGACGCCGTCGAAAACTTTGAACAACCCGTGCCCGATCACGCGGCCGCGTCGGCCGGCGGGACGGCGGAACTGATCGTCAACCTTGAAGGGTTCGAGGGGCCACTCGACCTGCTCCTGGCGTTGGCGCGCGACCAGAAGGTCGATCTGACCAAGATATCCGTGCTCGCGCTTGCCGAGCAGTACCTGGAGTTCATCCATCAGGCCCGCGAGATGCGTCTGGAAATCGCGGCGGACTATCTGGTGATGGCGGCGTGGCTGGCCTACCTGAAATCGCGGCTTCTGCTGCCCGTCGAGGAAGAGGGCGAGGAGCCGACCGCGGCGGAGATGGCGGCTGCGCTCCAGTTCCAGCTTCAACGTCTCGAAGCGATGCGCGATGCGGCGGAGAAGCTGTTCGCATTGCCGCGCCTGGGCCAGCAGGTATTCGCACGGGGCGCGCCGGAAGGCATCCGCGTGATTACCAACCCGATCTATGACGCTTCGCTGTTCGAAATGCTCGACGCCTATGGCGCGATCCAGCGGCGCGGCAAGGCGGAAACGCTGACCATCGAGCAGTTCGAGCTGTTTTCGATGGACGACGCGCTCGGCCGATTGCGCAGCGTCCTCGGCAAGATGCCGGAATGGTCGACATTGGAGAGCTTCCTGCCGGAAGATCTTCGCAGCGGCCTGCCGAAGCGCTCCGCAATCGCGGCGACATTTGCCGCGAGCCTGGAACTCGTCCGCGACGGACATGCGGAGATTCGCCAGGACAGCCGTTTCGGCCCGATCTACTTCAGAAGCCGCCCCGAGGAAGCCGAACAGGCATCGGGGCGATCCGTACCAGGCCACAACGAGGGCACGACCGTTGACGATTCATCCTGAACTCGAACCCGACGAACACACGGACTTGCTCCGGCTGGCCGAAGCGGTGTTGTTCGCCGCGGTCGAGCCGCTCGACGAGGCATCGATTGCCGCGCAGCTCCCGGAAGGCGTGGTCGTGTCGGAAATTCTCGACGAGTTGCGGCGGCTGTACTCGGGGCGCGGTGTGAACCTTGTGAATGTCGGCGGCAAATGGGCACTGCGGACCGCGCCGGATCTTGCCGACAGGCTCAAGATCGAGCGCGAGGTACAGCGCCGCCTGTCACGCGCGGCTCATGAAACGCTTGCGGTGATTGCCTATCACCAGCCGGTCACGCGCGCCGAGATCGAGGAAATCCGGGGGGTCGGCCAGAGCAAGGGCACCATGGACGTCCTGCTGGAAATCGGCTGGATCCGCCCGGGTCGCCGGCGTAACTCGCCGGGGCGCCCGCTCACCTGGGCCACGACGGAAGCGTTTCTGTCCCATTTCGGGCTCGAGAGCCTGAAGGAATTGCCGGGCGTGCAGGAATTGAAGGCGGCCGGCCTGATCGACGCGCGGCCCGCGGTGAGCGTGTACGCAGCGTCGGCGGGCTCGGAGGAGCTCCCGTTCGATTCGGTGACGGGCGAAGACGAGTCCGAACCGGAGATGGACGAGCCGCTCGACATCGAGGACGAAGAAACCGGCACCTGAAGCGCCGTGCTCGGTTGCGGCTGATAATCGTTTTCAATAGGGTCCCGCCGTGTCCGCGCGGTCACTGAAATCCGCGCCCCGACTGGCGGCGAAATCGTTGACAGATCTGGCGATCGAAAACGTGTCTCACAAGTATGGCCACCTGCTGGCGGTGGACGGCGCGAGCCTGTCCGTGGCGGCAGGCGAGGTCGTGTGCCTCGTGGGCCCATCGGGCTGCGGAAAAACCACGTTGCTTCGCGTTGCGGCCGGACTGGAGGATATCCAGCAGGGCCGGGTGCTGATCGGCGGCGAGGTCATGGCCGAGGGCGGTGTTTCGGTTCCGCCCGAGCAGCGCAATGTCGGCCTGGTTTTTCAGGACTACGCGCTGTTTCCGCATTTGACCGTTCGGGGAAACATTGCATTCGGCCTCCAGGAGTTGACCGGCAGGCAGCGCGACGAGCGGGTCGAACTGGCGCTCGAACGCACGGGCATGGCCGGCTACGCCGGCGCGTATCCGCACCAGTTGTCCGGCGGTCAGCAGCAGCGCGTCGCCTTGGCCCGCGCCATTGCCCCGCGTCCCAGGGTCGTGTTGCTGGACGAACCTTTCTCCGGCCTCGACACCTCGCTGCGCCATCGCGTGCGCGATCAGGCGGCCCGAATTCTGCGCGAGAGCGGAATTGCGACCCTGATGGTTACGCATGATCCGGAAGAGGCAATGTATCTCGCGGACCGGATCGCGGTGATGGAAAAGGGGCGTATCCGGCAAACCGGCACGCCCGACGAGGTGTACCTGGAACCGTCCGACGCCTTCGTCGCCGCGTTCTTCGGCGACGTGAACCGGTTCTCTGGGGTGGTCGAAAACGGTGGTGTCGAGACGCCCCTCGGAACGGTGGCCACGAACGGGGCTGCCCCGGGCACCAGTGTCGATGTGCTGGTCCGTCCGGAAGCACTGGAACTCTCCGAAACCGGCGGCGCCGCAACCGGCGCGGTCGTGGCAGCCCGATTTCTGGGCCGAAGCAGCCTTATCGATGTTCGGTTATCGGATCCTTCGGCGACGGTCGTGAGGGTGCATACGCCCGGTCGCAAACTGCCGGAGGCCGGCACAACGGTGCAGGTGCAACGGACCGACTCCCAGACCTTCGTCTTCCCGCGCGACACCGCCTAAACGTTTGAGAATGCGACGTAAGTCGCACGCAATTGGACGTGAGCGACCGTTGCGGGGGATTCCCCTTTCTGCGATAGTCCGCGCAACATCCCCGCCGAGGCGGGGAACATGCAGACTCAACGGAGCACCGGAATATGGGCACGTTTTCTATCTGGCACTGGCTCATCGTGCTTGTGGTTGTCCTGGTCCTGTTCGGCGGACGGGGCAAGATCCCCAGCCTGATGGGGGATGTGGCCAAGGGGATCAAGTCCTTCAAAAGCAACATGAAGGACGAGAAAGCGGACTCGGCGCAGATCGAGGAAACCGCCGAGACCACCACGACCACCCCACCAACCACTGCGGCGCGCGAGGACGAGACGGCCAAGAGCTGATCTCGCGCCGTCGCGCAGGCCCGGTCTTTCCCGGGCCGTAAACGGACTTCGACATCATGTTCGATCTGGGTTGGCCGGAGCTTATGCTCATCATGCTCGTGGCGTTGATCGTCATCGGGCCCAAAGAGCTACCCAACGCCATCCGTACGGTAACCGACGTCGTCCGGAAGCTGCGCTCCGCCGCGCGTGAGTTTCAGTCCGGCCTCGACGATATCGCCCGGGAATCCGGCATGGACGAGGTCAAACGCGACCTGGACGGCATCACCCACTACGACCCGGGCGAAGCGCTGGAAGCGATCGCGGAATCCGACAAGGACCTGCTCGACCTTCAGGACGACCCGGACGTGGGCAACAGCATTCTCGATCCGTCCGCCAAACCGCCCGAGAACGAAGCCGGGAACCAGACCGAAAAATCCGATGACGATGATGTGCAAGCCGCGACGGGCGATGCCGCATCCGACACGTCCGACGCTGAAAGCGATGCCCCGTCCGATGGAGAGACGTCGCCCAAACCGGCCGCGAACACAGGCGCCGCGTCATGAGCACGACGTCGGATGACAGCGCGATCGAAGGTCCGGACGATGAACCGGATATCGCACCGGAGGAAGGAGACACCGAAGAGAAAATGTCTCTCATCGAGCATCTGACGGAACTTCGCCGCCGACTGATGTATGCCGCTGTGGCCTTCGTGCTGGTGTTTTTCGTCTGCTTCTATTTCGCGAATACCTTCTTCGATTTTCTTGTCGCGCCCCTGGCCGAGGTCTGGAAAAGCGACGAAAACCGCCGCCTTATCTTCACGGCGATGCACGAGAAGTTCTTCACGAACATCAAGGTCGCGTTCTTTGCCGCCGCGTTCATCTCGTTCCCGGTGATCGCGTCGCAGATATGGATGTTCGTGGCGCCGGGGCTTTACCGGAACGAGAAACGCGCGTTCCTGCCGTTTCTGCTCGCGACGCCATTCCTGTTCTTCGGCGGCGGCGCCTTCGTCTACTACTTCGTCATGCCGGTCGCGTGGGAGTTCTTCACGAGTTTCGAGCAACTCGCCGCGGGGCAGGGCGAGCTCGCGATCGAGCTTGAGCCGAAGGTCAACGAGTACCTGTCGCTCGTCATGCGCCTGATCTTCGCTTTCGGACTGAGCTTTGAGCTTCCGGTGGTGATTTCCCTGCTGGCGCGCGTCGGCATGGTGACGCCGGACGGCCTGCGCAAGAAACGGCGCTACGCCATCGTGATCGCATTCGTCGCGGCTGCGATCCTCACCCCGCCGGACCCTCTCAGCCAGCTCGCCCTCGCGATCCCGATCATCATCCTCTACGAGGTGTCGATCTACTGCGCGACCCTCATTCAACGTTCGCGCGATCGCGAGGCCGATGCGGCGGCGGCGTGAACTGGACGCGATTCGCACCTTCCCCCTATAACGTCGCAAAACCCATTTCGGCGTAAATCACATGTTCGATCTCAAGTGGATTCGCGAGAATCCGGACAGCTTTGACCGGAGCCTCGAGCGGCGCGGAGAGTCCCCGTTATCCGGGCGGGTGCTGGAACTCGACGCCGCGCGCCGTTCGGCGCAAACGCGCCTGCAGGACATGCAGCAGCGCCGGAATGCTGCGTCGAAGCAGATCGGCGCGGCCATGAAGGGCGGCCGGACGGACGAGGCCGAAGCCCTGAAAACCGAGGTGGCCGACCTTAAGGACGGCATGGATGGCGCTGAATCGGAGGAGCGCGACGCCGCCGAGGCCTTGAACACACTTCTCGCGGGCCTTCCCAACATCCTCGACGACGATGTGCCCGACGGCACGAACGAAGATGACAACCGCGAGGTCCGGCAGGTCGGGGCGCCGCCGGCGTTCGACTTCGCGCCGAAGCAGCATTTCGAACTGGGCGAAGACCTGGGCCTCATGGACTTCGAGACGGCGGCGGAGCTGTCCGGCTCGCGCTTCGTGATCCTGAAGGGCGCGCTGGCCCGCATGGAACGCGCGCTATCGGATTTCATGCTCGACGTGCAGACCGAGGAGTTCGGCTACACGGAAGTCAGCCCGCCGCTTCTGGTGCGCGAAGACGTGCTGTTCGGCACGGGCCAGCTCCCGAAGTTCGGCGAGGACCTTTTCCGCACCACGGACGAACGCTGGCTGATCCCGACCGCCGAGGTGCCGCTGACCAACATGGCGGCGGGCAAGATCCACGATGAGGCCGACCTGCCGATCCGCGTGACCGCGCACACGGCCTGCTTCCGGGCCGAGGCCGGCGCGGCGGGCAAGGACACGCGCGGCATGCTGCGCCAGCACCAGTTCTACAAGGTGGAACTTGTCTCTGTCGTGCGACCGGAGGATTCCGATGAAGAGCTGGAACGCATGACCGGCTGCGCGGAAGAAATCCTGAAACGGCTCGGGCTTGCCTACCGCGTGGTGGTGCTGTGCAGCGGCGATACTGGTTTCGGTGCCGCCAAGACCTACGACCTCGAGGTCTGGATGCCGGGGCAGGACACCTACCGTGAGATTTCGAGCTGTTCGAACACCCGCGCGTTTCAGGCACGCCGGATGAATGCCCGCTATCGCCCCGCCGGGGAAGGGCGCGGCCCAGAACATGTGCATACGTTGAACGGTTCCGGCGTTGCCGTGGGCCGTGCGCTGATCGCAGTCCTGGAGAACTACCAGAACGCCGACGGCTCGATCACGGTGCCCGAGGTGCTGCGCCCGTATATGGGCGGACGTGAGGCGATCTCTCCAGATGCATAGCTTTCCCCGCAGGCTCGACAAGCTGCGCATCCTGATCTCGAACGACGACGGCGTGCGTGCGCCCGGTATTCGCGTGCTGGAGCGAATCGCCAAGACCATCACCGACGATGTGTGGGTCTGCGCGCCGCTGAACGAGCAGAGCGGGGCAGGGCACTCGCTTACCCTGCGCTATCCGTTGTGGCTCCGCCGTATTGCGACACGCCGCTACGCCGTGGAAGGCACGCCGACGGACAGTGTGCTGGTCGGCATCCATCACGCGGTCAAGGACCGCAAGCCGGACCTGGTGCTGTCCGGCGTCAATCGCGGCAGCAACATGGGCGAATTCATCACCTATTCGGGGACCTGTTCCGCCGCGATGGAGGCGACCATCCTGGGCGTGCCGGCCATCGC
Organism: Alphaproteobacteria bacterium; assembly: GCA_965222215.1. GTDB lineage: Bacteria > Pseudomonadota > Alphaproteobacteria > UBA6615 > UBA6615 > JABJAG01. The sequence goes on from OZ244931.1 coordinate 1,768,852, forward strand.
GTTCAGCCAGCAGACCGACTTTGACCGAAGCAACACCCACTGGGCCACAGCTGAAAAGTACGCGCCGGACCTGATCCGGAAGCTGTGCAAGGCGGGCTGGCCGGAGCGCACGTTCATCAACGTGAACTTCCCCGACTGCAAGCCGGAAGAGGTCGAAGGGGTCGAGGTCACGGCCCAGGGTTCGCGCCCCATGGGAGATTCCCTGGTGGAAAGCCGTCATCCGCGCGGGGGACGATACTTCTGGGTCGGGGCGCTGCCGACACATAGCTCCGGCAAGAAGGGCACCGACCTTTCGGCCGTCGAGGCGCGGCGAATTTCGGTGACGCCCATCGATCTGGACTTCACCAACCGCCGGGCGATGAAGCCGCTCGCCGCCGCGCTCAACACCGACTGAGCATGCTGCGATGAGCACGCCCGCACATCGCGCCAGGCTGGTTCTCGCGTTGCGCAGCGCGGGCATTACCGACACGGCGACCCTGTCCGCGATAGAAAGCGTGCCGCGCGAATTGTTCGTGCCGGAGACCTTCGTCGACCGGGCGTATGAGGATACGGCGTTGCCGATCGGCTACGGCCAGACCCTCAGCCAGCCCCTCGTGGTGGCCACGATGATCCAGGCGCTGGAACTGGACCCGCGCATCAAGCTGTTCGAGGTGGGTACGGGCTCGGGGTACCACGCCGCAATTCTGTCCCATTTGTGTCGCCGGGTGTACACGATAGAGCGCCACAAGCCGCTGCTTGCCGAAGCGCAAGATCGGTTCGAGGCGCTGGAACTGAACAACGTGACCGCGATGGCAGGCGACGGCATGAAGGGCTGGCCGGAACAGGCACCGTTCGACCGGATCAGCGTGACCGCGGCGGGCGAGGAGCCACCGCAGTCGCTGCTGGAACAATTGAAGATCGGTGGCATCATGGTCATGCCGGTCGGTGGGCAAAGCCGGGTGCAGCAGCTCGTGCGTTTCCGGCGAACCGAAGATGGCTACGACAGCGAGGCGATCATGGATGTTCGGTTCGTCCCCTTGCTTCCGGGCGTGGCCAGCGAAACCGGTACCTGACCAGTGACGTTCCTGCGATCGACACTTTGGATAGCGCTGGCGGCAGTCGCGCTCGCAGCCTGTGCGGGGTCGGGCGGGCGCGCAGTGGTCATCGACCGGAGCTATGAGAACCGCGAGACAAGCCGTCCTGCCGCCGGTGAGTACGTGGTCCAGGCGGGCGACACCGTCTACGGCATCGCCCAGCGCAGCGGTATTTCGACCCGCGCCCTGATCGACTGGAACGGGTTGCGGCCTCCGTACACACTCATCGTGGGGGACCGGCTGAAACTTCCGGTTAGCCAGGGGTATGTCGTCCAGCGGGGCGATTCACTCTACGCCATCTCGCGTCGGTTCGGCGTCGACATGGCAACCCTTGCACGCGCCAATAATCTGCGTGCGCCGTATACGATTCATGTGGGGCAGAACCTGCGTTTGCCGCGCGGCGCGACACCGGCAGCCGGTCAGGACAACGTCCAGACGGCATCTCTGCCGCCTGCGAGCCGGTCCGATGCGACGTCCACCGCCGCACGCCCGGCCGTGAAACCTGCGCCGCCGCGGACACCCGTGACGACCCGCCCGGTGAAGACAGTCCCGGCCCCTCCGCCACGCGCGTCGAGCGGCTTTGTCTGGCCCGTGGAGGGCCGGGTGCTTTCGACGTTCGGGGCCAAGAAGAACGGGTTGCACAATGACGGCGTAAATATCGCCGCGCCGCGCGGTGCGCCCGTTAGGGCCGCGGACAACGGCGTGGTTGCGTATGCGGGCAAGGAAATCCGCGGTTTCGGCAACCTGCTGCTGATCAAGCACGAGGGTGGGCTGATCACCGCCTATGCGCACAACGATGCGGTTCTGGTGGCGCGCGGGGACAAGGTCACGCGCGGGCAGGTGATTGCCAAGGTGGGCACCAGCGGCGGTGTCGAGACGCCGCAGCTTCATTTCGAAGTCCGGCAGGGAACGCGCGCGGTTGATCCGACGCGCTACTTACCCGGATAGAGCGTTAGTTTTTCAGGTCGATTGGCTTGCCGAGACGTCCGGCGACTTCCTGCACGAACTGCCATGCGACACGGCCGGAGCGCGACCCGCGTGTGACCGACCACTCTTTCGCTTCCGCGCGCAACTGGTCCCGGTCGACATCGAGACCGAAATGTTCGCAATAGGCCTCGATCATCGCGAAGAAGGTATCCTGGTCGGTGTTGTGGAACCCGAGCCAGAGCCCGAAGCGGTCGGAGAGCGAGACCTTTTCCTCAACCGCTTCGGACGGGTTGATGGCGGTGGAGCGCTCGTTTTCGATCATGTCGCGGGGCAAAAGGTGGCGGCGGTTCGAGGTTGCATAGAAAACGACGTTGTCCGGCCGTCCCTCGATGCCGCCTTCCAGCACCGCCTTGAGTGATTTGTAGCTCGTATCCGAGGTATCGAAGCTCAGGTCGTCACAGAACAGGATCGCCTGGCGTCCGCTGTCGCGCAGAATCGCCAGAAGTGCGGGCAGCGTGTGAATGTCTTCCCGGTGAATTTCGACAAGCAAAAGGCCATCCGGTGCTTCGGCATCGACCTCGGCATGCGCCGCCTTCACCAGGCTGGATTTTCCCGTGCCGCGCGCGCCCCAGAGGAGCGCGTTGTTGGCGGGGAGGCGGTTGGCGAAACGGCGTGTGTTCTCAATCAGGGTATCCGCCTGCCGGTCGATGCCCTGAAGCAGCGTAAGAGGCACCCGGTTTACCGCCGGAACGGGTTCCAGCCAGCCGTCTTCGCCGTCGGTATGCCAGACAAAGGCGGATGCTGCCGAAAGGTCCGTCTTCGCGGACTTGTCCGGCGCGATTCGCTCCAAAGCGTCGGCAATTCGCGTGAGAAGGGGGACGATATCGGATTCGGTCATCCGTGGCGTTCCGGAAATCGTGGAAAAGAGGGCGGACCCTATCGAGCGATTTGCCGCAATTCAAACGCATTTTCGGACCATGCGTGCGTTGCAATTCGAACGCGCGCCGCTATCATCCGGCGACTTCGAGACAAGGACCCTGGAGGGGGACATGTTTATCACGCCGGCTTATGCGCAGGCAGGCGGCGGGGGCGATGCGTTCACGTCGTTTCTGCCGATCATCCTGATTTTCGTTATCTTCTATTTTCTGCTGATCCGTCCGCAACAAAAGAAAATGAAAGCGCACCGGGCAATGCTCGGGCAGGTCAAACGCGGGGACAAGGTGCTGACCGGCGGCGGTATTATCGGCACCGTCACCAAGGTCAAGGATGAGACCGACGAGGTCACGGTCGAGATCGCCGACGGTATCCGCGTCGAGATTCTCCGCGGCACCATATCCGAGGTGCTGAATACGCCAGCAGCGGCGTCCGGCGGCGGCAACGCACCGGCGGCGAAGGGCGGTCCGACCGTTGTCGGTCCGGCAGCCAACGACGGCGGAAAATCGGGCGGCCTTCTGGGCGGCCTTTTCGGCGGCCGCAAGTAAGCACGAACCGGAAGGCTCTCGCGCATGGTCAATTATCCGCGGTGGGCGATGATCGTCACCGTCGTCGTCGCGCTGCTTGGCGTGATCTACGCTTCGCCGAACTTCCTGCTCTCGGAAGAGGAGGCGGAACAGGCGTCGGAAGGGGGCGGTGCGCTGTTGCCGACCAAGCAGATGAACCTCGGCCTGGACCTGCAGGGCGGATCGTCACTTCTGCTGAAGGTCGAACTGGATGTCGCAATCCGCGAGATCATGGAATCTGTCGAATCCCAGGTGCGTGACGCGCTCAGGGAGCGCAACGACAGGGTCGGCGACCGGATCGGGTATACCGGCCTTCGTTCCAATGAAGATGCCGTCACGGTCACGATCCGTGACCTTGCCGATGTCGACCGCGCGCGCGAACGGCTTGAGGACATCGAGGACGGTTTTGTTCTTGAAGATGTTGGCGAGGGCCGTTTCCGCCTGTCCATGACCGAGGAAGAGGAGGCCGAACGGCGTCAGAATATCCTCGAACAGTCCATTGAAATTTCGCGCATTCGTATCGACGAACTCGGTGTGACGGAGCCGGTCATCCAGCAGCAGGGCAGCGACCGGATTCTTGCGCAGGTGCCGGGCATCGACGACCCCGACCGGCTGATCGAAATCCTGGGCGACGTCGCGAAGATGTCGTTCCATCTCGTGAACGAGGAAGCGAATATCCAGGAAGCGCTGAACGGGCGCATCCCCGCCGGCTCCTTCGTGCGGTATGGTCCCGAAGACGAGGGGCGGCCCGCTTACGTCGTCGAGCGCCGGGTGATTGTCAGTGGCGAACGCCTGGTCGATGCGCAACCGTCGTTCCAGGACGGCCAGCCCATCGTGACCTTCCGGTTCGATGCGGCGGGCGGGCAACGTTTCGGCGAAGTCACGTCCGAGAATGTGGGTGTCCGTCTGGCGATCCTGCTCGACAACGAAGTCATCAGCGCGCCTGTGATCCGCAGCGCCATTCTGGGCGGCAGCGGGATCATCACGGGCCGCTTTACCGTCGCGGAAGTGAACGATCTTTCCCTGAAACTGCGCGCCGGCGCCTTGCCCGCGCCGATGACGCCGCTGGAGGTCCGGACCGTGGGACCTGGCCTCGGGCAGGATGCGATCGATGCCGGCAAGATCGCCAGCATGATCGGCCTGGTCGCGGTGGTCATCTTCATCATCGCGAGCTATGGCCTGTTTGGCGTGATGGCCGCGATCGCGTTGCTGTTCAATCTGTCCCTGATCGTGGCCCTGCTGTCGTTGTTGCAGGCGACACTGACCTTGCCGGGTATCGCCGGCATCGTCCTGACGATCGGTATGGCCGTCGATGCGAACGTCCTGATTCTGGAACGCATCAAGGAGGAGACCCGGAACGGGCGAACGCCGATATCGGCCGTCGATTCCGGCTACCGCCGCGCGCTGACAACGATCATCGATTCAAACCTGACGACCCTGATCGCTGCGATCCTGCTGTTCCAGTTCGGGACCGGTCCGATCAAGGGATTTGCGGTGACGCTCTCCATCGGAATTCTGACGTCGATGTTCACGGCGCTAATGCTCACGCGCCTGTTCGTCGTCGTCTGGTTGCGGCGGCGTCGGCCGCAGACCTTGCCGATCTAGGGGAACGATCATGTACAAGCTCAATATCGTCCCCCAGAACACGAATGTGAACTTCGTCGGCGCGCGGCGCTTTGCCTATCCGCTGTCGGCGTTGCTGATCATCGTCTCGATTGGCGCCTTCCTCGTCCAGGGGCTCAATTTCGGTATCGATTTCCGTGGCGGCATCCTGATCGAGATCAAGACGGAAGGCCCCGCCGATATCGCCCAGCTGCGTCAGGATATCGGTGCTCTCGGGCTTGGTGAGGTCCAGATCCAGGAATTCGGCGCGCCGGACGACATCCTCATTCGCGTCCAGGAACAGGACGGTGCTGAGGAAGAGCAGGTCAAGGCGATCGAAACGATCAAGGATGCGCTCGGCAATCAGGTCGCCGAGTACCGGCGAACCGAGTTCGTTGGGCCGACGGTCGGCGCGGAACTGATCGAATCCGCGATCTGGGCGGTCGTACTCGCGATCGGGGCGATCCTGATCTACATCTGGTTCCGGTTCGAGTGGCAATTCGGTGTGGGTGCCGTCATCGCGCTGACCCACGACGTGATCACCACAATCGGCATGTTCGCGATCACGCAGCTTGAATTTAATCTGGCGACTGTCGCGGCGATCCTGACCATCGCGGGCTACTCCATCAACGATACGGTCGTGATATACGACCGCGTGCGCGAGGAGCTGCGGCGCTACAAGAAGATGGACATGCCGTCTTTGCTGAACCTGGCGGCGAACCGCACCCTGTCGCGTACGTTCATGACCAGTGTGACGACCCTGATTGCGCTTGTGGCCCTGGCGATCTTCGGCGGTTCCATCATTCGCGACTTTGCGCTTGCCATGATTTGGGGTGTCATCATCGGGACGTATTCGTCGGTGTTCATTGCGGTACCGGCGCTGCTGGCCCTTAAGCTCAACCGCGAGACGCTCTCGGCCGGACTGGATAGCGGTTCAGTGGGCGAGGCCGTCGACGGTGAGAGCGGGGACGACACCGAAGCCAAGTCGTGAGCACCGGCGCCGACGGCAGGTCCGAGCCGTATCAGATCATCGAGGGTTACGGGCCCGGACGTTTCCGGATTTCAGGCGTTGTGCACGAGACCTCGGTCCTCGTATTTCCCGAAACAGCGCACACCTGGGCCGTACCTGACTTCAATTCGCTGTCCGTCGATGACTTCACCCCGGTGCTGGAAGCAGCGGATCAGGTCGAGATCCTGCTGCTGGGCTGCGGACGACGCATGGAACTTGTGCCGCGTGCGTTGCGCGATCCGTTACGAGCCGCCGGGATCGTGATCGAGCCAATGGATACGGGCGCGGCGGCCCGGACGTTCAACCTTCTCCTGTCCGAGGATCGCAAGGTGGCTGCGGCCCTGATCGCACTCCCCGAAGAAAGCTGAAACGAAAACGGGGCCCCGAAGGGCCCCGTCCGTTTATTCGATTTGGCGCGATCAGAACGGCGGGTTCTGGAACGCCACCATGCCGTAGAGCATGGGGATCGAAAGAAGCGTATTGGTTCGCGAGAACAGCATCGCCGTACGTGCGGCGCCCGGCTTTTTCTCGGCCGGAGCATCCACAATGCCAAGAGCGATCTTCTGGTTGGGCCAGATGACGAACCAGACATTGAACGCCATGATAAGTCCGAACCACATGGCGATACCCAGCATGGCCAATGTTGCACCGCCGCCGGCAAGGCCGATCGCAAGTGCATCACCGATGTAGCCGTTCATCCATGCGAGAATCAGGCCCCAGAGTACGGTCGAAGCCGCGCTCCAGCGGAACCAGAACAGAACGGCCGGCGCAATGTGCTTGCCGATCGCCGGTTTCATCTCATCCGGAATTTTCGGCATTGTCGGGACCTGAACGAAGTTCAGATACCAGAGCAGGCCGATCCACATGACGCCACTGACGACATGAAGCCAGCGAACGAGGTGCAGAAGAAAAGGATCATCAATCATCATTGGTTTTTCTCCTTGCGCCTAGCTGCCGATGCCTTGGGCGACGAGAACCATGATGACGGTCAGAACGACCCCCAGCACGACTGTCGTCGGAAGCGATTCCAACGGGTTTTTCATGGTATTCCCCCTCGTGGTTACCCGACTCGCACTATAGCAAATCTGGCGCGTCGAACCTACGCAGCTTGAAAAACCGCTTGATATTACTTGCGAATCGAACCTGATGACACCGAACGAAAGCGCGGAATATTGCCTGAACGAGGTGCGTCGCCACGACCATGACCGCTATCTGGCGTCGTTGTTCCTGCCGGCCGAAACAAGGGCTCACGCCTTTGCGTTTCAGGCGTTCAATCTCGAAATCGCTCGCACGCGCGAGATCGTCAGCGAACCGTTGCTTGGGCAAATTCGCTTGCAGTGGTGGCGCGAAACGATTGAGGGCATCTACGCCGGTACGCCGCGCGAACACCCGGTCGTTGCGGCTCTTGAAGCGGCTATCGAAGCCTGTGCGATCGACCAGGCGACACTTATCGCTTTGATCGATGCCCGCGAGGCCGATCTCGATGACGGTCCGCCGCCGGATCTCGCGGGGCTGGAGGCGTACGCGGAGGCGACGTCGGGCGCCCTGGCGATGCTGGTGATGAAGACGACCGGGGGCGAGACGACCGACTGCAGAGATGCCGCGAAGGATATCGGCACCGCATGGGCGCTGATTGGCCTGGCCCGCTCTGTCGCATTTCATGCCCGTCACCAGCGGCTCTACATCCCCGAAGATCTGCTGACGGCCTACGAGGTCGAACGGCGGTCCTTGTTCGACCTCAAGCCGTCGCCGGCATTGAACAATGCCGTGCGTCGGATAACCGACGTCGCCGCGAGCAGGCTGGCGCGCGCGCGCGCCCTGGGAAAAGATATGGGAAAGGCTCAGCGGCGCGCGCTGTTGCCGGGCGTGTTGGCCGGCCGTCAGATCGCGCGCATGGAACAGGCGGGATTCGACCCGTTCGCGTTTACCGAACCCGCCATGTCGCCGGTATTTCGCCTGACCTGGTCGGCCCTGTGGGGCCGCTACTAGCGGCTACTCCGCCGCGTCGCGCGAATCCTCGACGCCGGCCTCGAAACTCACGCCTATGCCGCGAAGCTTGTCCAGCATGTCGTCGCCGAACTCTTCCGCGAGACGCTTCGCCTCGACTTCGGGGTGATCGATGTCGTTGAACGCTTCCTCGGAATCGCCGTTGATCCAGACCAGCAGGTGCCCGGTCTGATCGCTGACGTTTTCGAAGCGGCGAACCACGCGCGGCGGCACCGCGATCATGTCCCACTTGTCGAGCACGATCTCGTTCTCGCCCTCGTCGCCCCACTGAATCTTGAACTGCCCGTCGAGGCACATGAACGTCTCTCGGGTGAACTGGTGGGCGTGGAGCAGGGGGCCGTCGCCCGGCGGGCATTCGGCGATAATGACGCTCATTTTGTCCTGGGTCGTGACGGCGGGCTTCTGGGCCATCGGGCCGCCCTGGTTTTCCGGCGACATCAACAGGTACAGCGTACGCGCGGTCATGGTCTCGTAGACCTCTGCCGGGATGCCGGCATCCGCGTCATAACTGGCGCTTTGCGGTGTTAGTTCCTTGAAACGCGCGATGCGCGTGTTCATTTCCTTCGGCGTAAAATTCACGGTTTTCACGCTTGTCTCCCTGGTCGCATCAGTGGTTCAGGCGAATAAATGCATATGGCGATTTTGCCATGAATGGCAGCATACGCCATGTCTATTGCCTGCTGTTTCCACTATGTGGAAACGATAGGGCCGCCTAGAATGACGGAATGGCGAAGTACGAAAACACCTCCCTCGTGCGCGGCATGGCGATTCTCGAGGCGCTCGGAGAGGCCGGCGAGCCGCGCACGCTGACGGATATTGCTACTTTGGTCGGGCTGGCGCGGTCCACGGCCTTTCGTCTCCTGGCCGTCCTCCGGGACCTGGGCTTCGTGCACAAGAATGCGCGTGACGGGCTGTATTCGCTCGGGTTCAACGCCTACCGTCTCGGTCAGACGTCTCGCGCCGTCGACAGCCTCGTGCGTGACGCACACCCGTTCCTGCGCCGGCTTGCCCACGACACGGGCCTGACGACTTATCTCGCGGCGCTCGAGGGACCGCAGGTTCTCGTTTGCGACGTCATCCAGCCGCCGGACGGGTTGAAGCTGCCGTTCGAGATGGGGGTGCGGATCGATGCCCATGCCTGCGCCGCCGGCAAGGCCCTGCTGGCGACGCGTCCGGAAGACGAAATCGCCGAATATTTCGCGGCTCATGCCCCGCGGCGCTACACCGATCGAACGCTTTCGAATTTTGACGCGTTGCGGCGCGACCTGGGGGAAAGCCGGGTCAAAGGCTTTGCCGTCGAGCGGGGCGAGATGCGCGCCGATTTGGAGGCTCTGGCCGTCACGATCACGAGCAAGCTCGACAGGCCGATCCAGGCGATTGCGACAGTCGGGCCGGTACCGCAGGAGGCCGATGCCGGGTTTCGCCAGCGTCTGGAGCGCATGCGCCGGACCATCGACGAATTCTACGATTATCGCATCACCGGAGACGTCGGCGCGTAACAGCGCTTTGTTCTAGCCGTCCGTGTCGGGAACGGGTCCTTTGAGTTCGACCGTGTTCCCTTCGGGATCGAGGCAGTAGATGCTCGGTCCCGTGCCCTCGGCACCGTAGCGCGGCCCGGCCTCGGTGATTTTCACATCGTGCGCGTCGAGATGGGCCCGAAGCGCCGCCTCGTCGAAGGGCTCGATGCGGATCGCGAAGTGATCCATGTTCAGGCCCTCATCGCCGGGCGCCGCCCCACCCTTACTCCCAAGCTTCCCATTGACAGTCACCAGATCGACGAGGTGGGCGCCGACGCGAATCTGAAGGAGGTCGAATTCCTTATTGTGGCGGTCCACGGTGCCGCCGATCACGTCGCAATAGAACGCCTTCATCGTGTCGAGGTCGACGCAGCGGATCACGACATGGTCGAGACCGATCATCTTGAAGGGGGGATTGCCGGTCATGATGCTTTCCTCCGTCCGCGCAAACGTAGCACGACCGCCGGGCCGCCATGGCGCTCGCTGTCGGGAATTTCCGACCGCATGGTTTCCAGATAGTCGATATCGACCAGTTCGCCGAAGTCCGCGCGCATCCGCTCCCCGGTGAACATCATCTCCTTCACCGGCGGTCCGCCCTTTCCATAGCCGAGATGTTCCGGCGCAAAGCCTTCGAGCAGCAGCACGCCGCCAGGCTTGAGCGTGCGGGCGATCGTGTCGTGCACGGCGGCGCGGTCATCGGCGTTCACATGCAGGAAAGCGAGAACAACGGCATCGTAGGCCGCGAGCGGCGCGTCCCACTCGCGCAGGTCCACGACGTGCGCGTCGATCGATACGCCTCGGTCGGCGGCGAGTTTGCGGGCTTTCTCCACACCGACCGGGGAAGCGTCGAGGGTCGTGACCTGCATGCCTCGCTCGGCGAGCCAGACCCCGTTACGGCCTTCGCCGTCGCCCGGCACGAGCACGCTCATGCCCGGTTCGAGAAGATCGGCGTTCTCCGCCATCCAGCGGTTGGGCTCGTGACCGAAGACGTACTCGTCGTCGGCGTAGCGCTCGTCCCAGAACGCACCCGGTTCGCTGGCGGGTTTGCTGCCCATGACGCTATTCCGCGGCCAGAGGGGTGTCGCTGAACCACACCGCGGTGTCGGACAGCGCGCGTTCGGCGGTCAGGCGGCGGCGCGCCAGCTTGCGCTCCTTGCGCTTGATATCCGCCAGCGCGCCGTCGTCGAGCGGCGGGAACAGGCCGAAGTTCACGTTCATCGGCTGGAATGTCTCGTCGTCGGCGCCGCCTGTAACATGCGCGAGCAGCGCGCCGTGTGCGGTGGTAACGGGTGGGCTCTCAACGGGGTCGCCGAGGCGTTCGGCGGCCGCGAAACGTCCCGCCAGCAGGCCCATGGCCGCGCTTTCGACGTAGCCTTCCACGCCCGTGACCTGGCCGGCAAAACGCAGGCGGGGCATCGCCTTGAGGCGAAGCGTACCGTCGAGCAGGCGTGGCGAGTTCATGAACGTGTTCCGGTGAATGCCGCCGAGCCGCGCGAAGTCCGCGTTCTCCAGCCCCGGGATCATGCGGAAGACCTCCTGCTGCGGGCCGTAGCGCAGCTTGGTCTGGAAGCCGACCATGTTGAACAGCGTGCCGAGCGCGTTGTCCTGCCGGAGCTGGACTACGGCGTGGGGACGTGAGCCGTCATGGGCATTGGTCAGCCCGACGGGTTTCATCGGCCCGAAACGTAAGGTCTCCCGCCCACGCGACGCCATGACCTCGATCGGCAGGCAGCCTTCGAAATAGGGCGTGTCTTTCTCCCACTCATGGAAGTCGACGGTGTCGCCATCGAGGAGCGCGTCGATGAACGCCTCGAACTGCGCTTCGTCCATCGGGCAGTTGATGTAGTCCTTCCCCGTGCCGCCGGGGCCCGGCTTGTCGTAGCGGGACTGAAACCACGCCTTGTCCATGTCGATGGATTCGGCGTGGACGATCGGCGCGATGGCGTCGAAGAAGGCGAGGTTTTCCTCGCCGGTGAGGTCGATGATGGCCTGGCTCAGGGCGGGCGAGGTGAGAGGGCCGGTCGCGACGACCACGCTGTCCCAGTCGTCCGGCGGCAGGCCGGCGACCTCGCCGCGTTCGAGGGTCACGAGCGGGTGGGCTTCGAGCGTGCGCGTTACCTGGTCCGCGAAACCCTCACGGTCCACCGCCAGCGCGCCGCCCGCCGGCACTTTGTGCGCATCGGCCGCCGCCATCACGAGCGAGCCGAGAATGCGCATCTCTGCGTGCAACACACCGACGGCGTTGTTCTCGGCGTCGTCGGAACGGAAGGAGTTTGAGCAGACGAGTTCGGCCAGCCGGTCTGTCTGGTGCGCGTCCGTTCTCCGCTCGGGCCGCATTTCGTGGAGGACCGCCGGCACGCCCGCGCGCGCGAGTTGCCAGGCGGCTTCGCTGCCCGCGAGGCCGCCACCGATCACGTGAACTGGGTGGATATCGCTCATGGAGAGGAGATAGCGACGGGGATCGCGGAAGGCAATTGCCGCCGAAAGTGATTTGACGCTATCCGTGACCGGGAGCAGGCTTGTGAGACGCCATGACCGGGGGAGGCCGATCCATGCGCAAAACCATCCAGAGCGCGTTCGTATCCGCTTTTGCTCTTCTGTTCGCGACCGGTGCGCACGCCGATCCGCAAATGCTCGGAGTCGTGACGACGGCATCGGCGGTGCCCCTTCATTGCGCCGGCGGCGAGTGTTCGGCGGAGCTGACGTCAATTTGCCTGCATGAACAGCGCCCGACCCCGACCGAGGGCTATCCGTATACGCCACACAACGCCGACGCAGTGCGGCTCACCGGCGTGCGCGCGGATGGCTCGGTGGTCCCGCTAGACGCCGGGAAGATTCTGCGTTTTGCGGCCGCACGCGGGTTCACGACGGTGAAGGTAAGCGCTTCGGATAACGTCCTAATGTCTGCCGGGGTGGTCTCCGTGGCTGTTCGGGTTGAGCGGCCACTGACCCTCGTGCCCGACGGTCGGGGGCCGAGCCAGGCCAAACCGTTGACTGCCTCGGACATCGAACTGGGTGCGGGTCCGCTGCGCGCGACGGCGGCGTCCATCGTCGATGGCGATACCGATACGATGCACGCGAGCCAGGCGCTCGCGCGTCTGGTCGACGTCCTGCCACGGCACGGAAAGGCGCCGGCGGAGGTGCGCACAACTGCCTGGGGAACGGCGGTGGCGCCTGAGCGCTCGCGGTTATCGGCCACCGGGCTGCACCGCGCCCGCACCACCTACAACCGCTGCTACCGGCAGACACGGATCGGCGACAAGACGCTGCGCGGGTGCCTCGCCGAGGCCCATGACCAGTTCGTGCGGGATCTCAATACCAAATACTGGGACGCGGTGAAGGCAGGGAGCTGATCCACCTTACGTCGGACTGTCGGAAGCAGGTGCGCTCGGCTAGGCTCGTCCCATGAAATTCGGATTGTTCATGCTGCCGTGCTTTCGCGAGGGCGTCTCGTCGTCGCTGGCGGATTTCTATGACGAGATGTCGGAACTGGTGACCAAGGCCGACCGCACCGGATGGGACCGGGTCTGGATCTCTGAACATCATTTTCATTATTACGGCGGCGCAACGCCGAACCCGGCGGTGCAGCTCTCCGCCTGGGCGCGGGAGACGGACCGTATCCGGCTCGGCCCGGCGATTTCCCTGATGCCGCTGCGCAATCCGCTCCACGTCGCCGAAGACTATGCCGTCGTCGACCAGCTTTCGGGCGGGCGACTCGATTTCGGGATCGGGCGGGGCTACCTGCCGCACGAGTTCGAGGGGCACAACCTCGATCCGGACACCGTCAGCGCCATGCGCGAGGAGGGGTTCGAGATCATCCGGCGTGCCTGGGCCGGAGAGACCTTCGCGCATCGGGGTGAACACTACAGTTTCCCGGAATTGCGGCTACATCCGCTGCCGAAGCAAAACCCGGTACCGATCTGGGTCGCGGCGTCGCGCACACGCGACAGCTTCGAATGGGCCGGCCGCGAAGGCCACAACATCATGCTCAACCAGTATCCGATCTCGCCGGAGGAATCCCGTGAGCGGTTCGGCTGGTACTTGGAAGCCTGGGAAGAAGTGGGACACCCGAAAGGCGCCCATGAGGCCATGATGTCGGTGTTTCTGCATATCGCAGATACTGAGGAACAGGCGATCGGCGAAGCAAAGCGTGCCGTGCAGGAACACGCGAACCTGTTCCGGCTACTTTTCTCGGGCGACCAGTGGAACGAGGATTACGCGGGCGATGAAAGCGTGTTCGATTTCCTTGCGCCCGACGGCGATATCGAACGCATGTTCCGCGAGCGCACCTGCATCGGCACACCCGAGCAGGTCATCGAGCGGATTTCTCGCTACCGTGACTGGGGCTTTACCGAAATGAGCTTCATCGTGCGCACGGGTGAACTGAGCCAGGACATGGCGCTGCGGACGATGGACCGTTTCAACGCCGAGGTGCTGCCGGCATTTCGCGAAAAGGCGGCGGCAGAGTAGACGCCCGGCACGAACGCCATTCGTTTTTTGCAATGCCGTCATTCTCTCACAGTTGACCCGAAAGGCTCACTCCCGCGCGGAGCGCAGCCTTGACCATGTAACTATCCAGATTTTCTATAAAAACGAGAACCAAATACCCTTAAGCATATTGACTGGTTTGATTTTATCATTGAGTGATGGATACCGAATTTTGGTTTGTCTACGTATGAGGGTGTTTTCATGGAAGAGATTGCTCGAAAAGCGCACGCAGTCCCGGAACCCCGGTCGTCCGTCGAAAAGGCGGATATCCCGCTCGACAAGGATGTCTTCCTGCGCAATCTGATCCGCGAGCTTTCGGGCACCCTCGAAGATGTGGTCGGGCTTCGCGAAGCCTCCGGCTTCATCAGTGTGGTGGGTGGAACCATAGGCCAGGAAATCGACCGGTCCTACCGCGAGGCCCTCGACAGTCCGGAGTTGTCACGTGACGAGGTGGCTGAGGTGCTGGTCGATTTGAAGCGCCGTATCGATGGCGATTTTTTTGTGATCTCGATCGACGATGAGAAAATCGTGCTGGGCAACCGCCGGTGCCCGTTCGGCGAGAAAGTTCTGGGTCGCCCTTCCATGTGCATGATGACGTCCAACGTCTTCGGCAAGATCACAGCCGAGAACCTCGGCTATGCACGGGTGGAATTGAGCGAGACGATCGCCGACGGTCACACAGGGTGCCGGGTGGTCGTACATCTGAAGCCACGAGAGGCAGCGGAAGATCCGCCAGGGCGCGAGTATTTCAAGCTGGATCGGTGAGCCGGCCATGGTCTTTCCGATTGATGTTCCCGAGGTCCGGCAATTTTGCGAATCCTCGCCAAACGCGGTTCTGATCCTGAAACCGAATGGCGAACTCGTGTGGATGAACCGGGCGGCACGCGAATTTTTCGACGAAACCGACGTCAAACCCGGTTTACCTTTTGAACGCTGCCTGGCGTCCGAAACGGGGAAATTTCAAAAATTTCTGGAACACGCCGCAACGAACGGAACACCCGTACCGGGAATCGTGAAGGTGCGTCGGCGCGACGGCGGAACGGACCAGGTTCGATGTCACGGCTCATTACTGCGTCCTTCGCAACAACCGTCCACCGGGTGGGTTGTGTTGCACTGCCAGCGGGACACTGCCGCGAGCCGGGACTTCGACGAGATCAACCTGCGTCTCCAGCGTCTGTCTTACGAGTTGCGCAGGCGCAAGTTTCTCGAGGACATGTTGCGTGAAGCGCTCGAGAACGCCGAAGAGGCGAACACGGCAAAGACGAATTTTCTGGCCGGCATGAGCCATGAGTTGCGCACGCCGCTCAACGCCATTCTCGGGTTTTCCGAGTCGATGCTTGAGGGGACCTATGGTCCGGTCGAGAACCCGCGCTACGCCGAATATGTCGGCGCCATTCATCAAAGCGGACTTCATCTGCTCGACCTTGTCGACGATCTCTTGGATCTCGGCCGGATCGAAGCCGGCAAACTGCGCGTGGAACTCCAGCCGGTCGACCTTCGGCAACTCATCGACTACTGCATGGACACCGTGCGCGCGTTGACCGATGACGACCGCAAGCTTCGCGCAAGTTTTGATTTCGGCGATGTCGGGGACGAAGCACCGAAGATTCAGGCAGACGAACGGCTGCTCAGGCAGATTCTCCTCAATCTGCTTTCCAATTCGGTCAAATATACGCGCGACGGCGGGCACATCGACGTCCAGGTAAATCGGGCGGCAGACGGCATGGTGGAGTTCGTGGTCAGCGACGACGGCATCGGAATCCCCGAAGACGAGTTGGCCCGCATCTTTGAACTCTACAGTCGCGTCCGTGACGCGGAAGTTCGGGCCGAAGGGTTCGGCCTCGGTCTCCCGCTGGTCAAGAAGATGGTAGACCTGCACGGCGGCGTGATCGAAATCGATAGCCGCGTGAACAAGGGGACGAAGGTTTCGGTGCGCCTGCCCGGGGGCGATGCGGTGGCCGCCTGAGGTTACATCCCCTCGACGAAGATCACCCGGTCCTTTGACGCATTGAGGCGGAGCGGCAGGACTTCCTGATATTCCGGCGAATTGTACCAGGTGCGCGCGGCATCCATGTCCGCGAACTCCAGGATCACGATGCGCTTGGACTTCCAGTCGCCCTCGATGGTCTCTATTTCCGATGTGGCAGCACGCAGGGTCGCGCCGTATTGCTTGAGCGTCGGCACGACCTTGTCGAGGTATTCGGCCATCCCATCATGATCGTGAATATCGGCGTCGAAAATGGCGTAGGCGGTCATCGGCGAGACTCCTGTTGGCTGGTTCTCAAAGTTCGTCCATCACCTGACAGCGCGCGAGCAGCGCGAAGATCGCGGTGCCGCCGATCACGTTGCCGATGAAGGCCGGAAGGATGAATTCGGCGACGGCACCGAAAAGGCTCAGATTGCCATTGAAGAAAAGCACGAACACCTCGACCGAGCCGGCGACGACGTGCGTGAATTCGCCGAGAGCGATCAGGTAGGTAAACGCCAGGATCACGAAGAAGGACGCCGATCCGGAGCAGGACGGCAGCATCCAGGCGATCGCCGCAATAAGAATGCCGGCGGGAATGCCGCGGATCAGCGTTTCGAGGAATGACAGCTCCGCGACATGGATCGAAATATCCAGCACGGCGTTGAAGTAGGGCGCGATGAGCACGCCGGACAGGGCAATAAACGCGGCCGCGATGGCCGCACCCGCCATGTTCGCGCCGAACACGATCAACCAGAGCCGCGTGACGGGCAGCCAGCATTCGCGCGGGTTGTCGCTCAAGGGAAGGATTGTGGTGATCGTGTTTTCCGTGAACAGCTGCATGCGTCCGAGGATGACAATGAGAAAGCCGGCGCTGTAGCCGAAACTGGCGATCAGGGTGCTCCACTCGGTATCGGGCAGGCGGGCCAGAAAAAAGGCTTCGCCCAGGACCGAGAAGCTGATCAGAACACCGGCGGCAATACCGGACCAGACCAGGGAGAATGTCGGGCGATCGAGTTCGTCTTCACCGTCGCGCCGGACGACCTCGAAAATCTGCCACGCGGCAAGCCTGTGGGCTTCCGCGACCTCTTCCGCCTCGCGCTCTTCCTGTTCGTGTTCTTTCTCTATCTCGCCCATTCCAGTGCCGTCTTCCGTGGTGTTTCCCTACCAGCGACCCTTTCGCCGGTTCCAATTGTAGAGCCGGTCGGCGAACCAGTCATAGAAAACACGCGTGGCCCATCGGAACCCGGGCCGGGAAATGAGCCAGCCGAGCCAGCGGCGGCGCGGCGTCATGCGCCACAGGACGGCTGCCGCGTCGGCGCCCCTGTGGAGCGTGCCATCGGCATCGCGGACATAGAAATGCCGGCGGACATTGTCGAGGGTGAGGCCGTCCTCGGCCAGCGCGTCGGGCACATCCGTCATGTCGATGAAGTCGGCGTCGTCGCCAAGGCCCGCCTTGTCGAGGGCCTCGCGCTGTTCGTCCATGCCCGCCCTGCAAACGGGGCAGGCTGAGTTGTAGAAGACTTCGATCAGCCGTTCGGGTGTCACCGGAACACAATCGCTCAGTCTTCAGGACGCTCCGCCCACGGCTGCGTCAGAAGCCGAATACCATCCGCGTTTCCGGCGAATATATCCAATTCCCTGAAGCTGCCGTGTTGGATCTTGAAGCGCATGATAGCCTCGCGCGCGTCCTCCGACTGCATCTCGTAGGACTTCGTCGCGTCGACCAGTCGCCTGCTGCCGAACAGCCCCTTTTTGGAGGTGATTTTGGTCACGAAGGTTCCGATGTATAGAACCTCGTTCTCCCGAACCTCGAACGGCGGAACCGACGATGAACCTGAAAAGCCGGTGGTCTTGCTGATAATATCCCGAATGAAAAGGTTTTCCCAACCTCGTTCGCGAACACCCGAGAATTTGTAGAGGCCGGGATCGACCGCAATGACAGACCACGTCCTGTTGACGTCGATATCCTGACGTTGGCTTGCACGGGGTCGGCTCTGCTTCTGGTCCCCGCCGACGACCATGACCGAAAGGCCATAGTAGCCGGACGGGCTTTCGTTGAAGAAATTGTCGTCATAGTCCGGCACCGACTGGGTGCCGACCAGGACTACGGATTTTCCCTGCTGCGTCACTTGGTGATTCAGGCTCGGAGCGCAGGCTGCAAGGAGGACAAACAGTCCGAGCAGGAAGAGCTTCATCGAGGCAGGATATCTGTTTAGCATGATCACGCTCGCTTCTTCGACTTCTTCGCCAGCGCCGGAAGATACGGCGCGAGGAACTGGGCAGTGTAGCTGCGGGGCTCGGCGCAGATATCCTCGGGCGTACCCGCAGTGACAAGCTCACCACCCTTGTCACCACCCTCGGGGCCGAGGTCGAGGATCCAGTCGGCGGTCTTGATGACCTCGAGGTTGTGCTCGATCACGACGACCGTGTTGCCCTGCTCGACGAGGGCATGGAGGACTTCCAGCAACTTGCGGACATCGTGGTAGTGCAGGCCGGTGGTCGGCTCGTCGAGGATATACAGCGTCTTGCCGGTGGCGCGGCGTGAGAGCTCCTTGGCGAGTTTCACCCGCTGGGCTTCGCCGCCCGACAGCGTCGTCGCGGCCTGGCCGACATGGATGTAGCCGAGGCCGACGCGCTCCAGCGTCTCCAGCTTGTCGCGGATCGACGGCACCGCCTTGAAGAACTCGCGGCCTTCCTCGACCGTCATGTCGAGGACGTCGGCAATGGACTTGTCGCGATAGAGAATTTCGAGTGTCTCTCGGTTGTAGCGCTTGCCGTGACACACGTCGCATTCGACGTAGACGTCGGGCAGGAAGTGCATCTCGATCTTGATGACGCCGTCGCCCTGGCAGGACTCGCAGCGCCCGCCCTTGACGTTGAAGGAGAAACGGCCCGGCTTGTAGCCGCGCGCCTTGGATTCCGGCAGGCCCGTGTACCAGTCGCGGATCGGCGTGAATGCGCCGGTGTAGGTGGCGGGGTTGGAACGCGGCGTGCGGCCGATCGGCGACTGGTCGATATCGATGACCTTGTCGAGATGCTCGAAGCCCTTGATCTCCTTGTGCGCGCCCGGTGCCTTGCGCGAGGAATAGATGTGCCGCGCGGCGGCCGCATAAAGCGTGTCGATCACGAGGGTCGACTTGCCCGAACCGGATACGCCGGTGACGCAGGTGAACGTGCCGAGCGGGATTTCGGCGTTGACGTCTTTCAGGTTGTTGGAAGACGCGTCCACGATCTTCAGTGACTTGCCCTTCTTACCGGCGCGTCGTTCGTCCGGCACCGGGATCTGCTCGATGCCCGTGAGGTACTTCGCGGTCAGACTCTTTCCGACCTGCTGCATGACCTTCTTCGGCGTGCCGTGTGCGACGACCGTACCGCCGTGGATGCCCGCGCCAGGGCCCATGTCGATCAGGTGGTCGGCGGCGAGGATGGCGTCCTCGTCATGCTCCACGACCACGACCGTGTTGCCGAGGTCGCGCAGGCGCTTGAGGGTTTCAAGCAGGCGCGCGTTGTCGCGCTGGTGCAGCCCGATGGAGGGCTCGTCGAGCACGTAGAGCACGCCGGTCAGGCCGGAACCGATCTGGGAGGCAAGCCGGATGCGCTGGCTTTCGCCGCCGGACAGGGTGCCGGCGTTGCGGTCGAGGGTCAGGTATTCGAGACCGACGTCGTTCAGGAAGCCGAGCCGCTCATTGATCTCGCGCAGGATGCGTTGGGCGATTTCCTGCTGTTTCGCCGTGAGGTGGTTTTCCAGATCGGTGAACCATGCGCCCGCATTGGCGATCGACATCTCCGTGGTCTCGGAGATGTGTTTGCCGTTGATCTTCACGGCCAGGGCTTCGGGTTTCAGCCGCGCGCCGTTGCAGGTCTCGCAGACGGACGTGACCTGGTACTTGCCGATTTCCTCGCGCGCCCAGGAACTCTCCGTCTCGCGGTAGCGGCGCTCCAGGTTCATGACCACGCCCTCGAAGGGTTTTTTCGTCTCATAGGTCCGCAGGCCGTCGTCGTACTTCATCTTGATCGGCGTCGAGCCCGAGCCAAACAGGATGACGTCACGGACCTTCCTGGGCAGCTCCGACCAGGCATCCGCCGTCGAGACCTTGTGATGGCGCGCGATGGCGTCGAGGGTCTGCGCGTAGTAAGGGCTCGACGAGTTCGACCAGGGCGCGATCGCGCCGTCGCGCAGGCTCCTGGTCTGGTCGGGCACGACGAGGTCGGGATCGACCACCACCTTGGTGCCGAGACCGTCGCAGGCCGGGCAGGCGCCGAACGGGTTGTTGAAGGAGAACAGCCGGGGCTCGATTTCCTCGATGGTGAAACCGGAGACCGGGCAGGCGAACTTCGCGGAGAAGATCGTCTGCTCGCCGGTGTCCGCATTCTCCGCGAAGGCGAGGCCGTCGGCGAGTTCGAGCGCGGTCTCGATGGAATCGGCCAGGCGGGTCTCGATCCCGTTGCGGACGACGATCCGGTCCACGACCACGGCGATATCGTGCTTGTAGTTCTTGTCGAGCGCAGGGGCGTCCGGGATTTCGTACATCTCCCCGTCGACCTTCACGCGCTGGAATCCGCGTTTCTGCAACGCGGCGAGTTCCTTGCGGTATTCACCCTTGCGCCCGCGTACGATGGGCGCGAGCAGGTAGAGCCGCGTCCCTTCGTCCATCTCCAGCGTCCGGTCGACCATCTGGCTGACGGATTGGGCTTCGATGGGCAGGCCCGTTTCGGGCGAGTAGGGGATGCCGACGCGCGCGTAGAGCAGGCGCAGGTAGTCATAGATTTCGGTGACCGTGCCGACGGTGGAGCGTGGGTTACGGCTGGTGGTCTTCTGCTCGATGGAAATCGCCGGGGACAGGCCCTCGATGGAGTCCACGTCGGGCTTCTGCATGAGTTCCAGGAACTGGCGGGCGTAAGCCGAAAGGCTCTCGACGTAGCGGCGCTGGCCCTCGGCGTAGATCGTATCGAACGCCAGCGACGACTTCCCGGACCCCGACAGGCCCGTGATGACCACGAGGGAGTCCCGCGGCATCGATACATCGACGTCACGCAGGTTGTGCTCGCGCGCGCCTCGAACAACGATTTTCTTTTGCATACTGGCCCTACGAACCGGTCCCGGCGCCGGATCAACGACCCCGCGCAACACCGCCTTAACATGGCGGGGGGACGTTCAAAAAACCAGTGGATAGCCGGGGATAAGACGCTATGCGCCGTGTTCGAGCTGCCGGACCACGTGATCGCGTAACCGCTCGGCGGCGGGCGACAGGCCGGGCGCCTCGAGGTGGGCCATTTCGGTGTCGTCGAGGACCGGCAGTTCGAGGGTTTCGTTGTTCAGGACGGTCAGGTCGTGCGGCGCCATCTCCCTGGGCAGAACGGTGACGCCCAGCCGTGCTTCGAGCCGCCTGATTTGAAGAGAAACGGCGGACTGTCCCTTCATCAGTCGTTCAGCCGCCATGGAGAATCCGCCGCATTCGACGACGGCCACGCGTGGGGAGGAGATCGGGATGGATGTGCGTATCGAGAGCCATTCGAGCATTGCAAAAATCAATCACTAAGAAAAATACTATCAATTTCACAAATCGCGGCTACGACCGCATATACCGACCGTACCGTGTAACAGGAGATTGACCATGAACGTCCAGAACAGCCCGGCGAACGCAACGAAGTCTGATTCGAAGACCGATATCGCGCAGGCTGGGACGAAGGTGGCAGTCGCGTATGGGGACGGCATCGGCCCGGAAATTATGGAAGCGAGCCTGGGCGTCCTGGAAGCGGCCGGCGCGAGGATCGACGTCGTTCCGATCGAGGTCGGGGAAAGTGTCTACCTTTCCGGCAATACCTCGGGGATCGCTGCCGATACCTGGGACAAAATCCGCGACGCGGGACTGATCTACAAGGCGCCCATCACGACACCGCAGGGCGGCGGCTACAAGAGCCTCAACGTGACCCTTCGCAAGTCGCTCGGGTTGTTCGCAAACGTGCGGCCGTGCGTCGGCTACGCGCCCTTTGTCGACACGAAGCACCCGGACATGAACGTCGTGGTGGTCCGCGAGAATGAGGAAGACCTCTACGCCGGGATCGAGCATCGCCAGACCGATGAGGTCTACCAGTGCCTCAAGCTCGTCTCGCGGCCCGGTTGCGAGAAAATTGTCCGATACGCATTCGAATACGCCCGGGTGAACGGCCGCAAGAAAGTGTCCTGCTTCAGCAAGGACAACATCATGAAATTGACCGACGGCCTGTTTCACAAGGTCTTCGACGAGATCGCGGCCGAGTATCCCGATATCGAGAACGATCACTGGATCATCGATATCGGCGCCGCGATGCTCGCGGACAGGCCGGAAATCTTCGACGTGATCGTATCGTCCAATCTCTACGGCGACATCATCAGTGATATCACCAGCCAGATATCGGGATCGGTCGGTCTGGGCCCATCGTCCAATATCGGCGAAAGCGTGGCCATGTTCGAGGCGATTCATGGTTCGGCCCCGGACATCGCGGGGAAGGACATTGCCAACCCGTCCGGTCTGCTGCTGGCCGGGGTCATGCTGCTGGAGCATATCGGCCAGCAGGACGTCGCGGCGAAGGTTCAGAACGCCTGGCTCCGGACCATCGAGGACGGCGTCCACACCGCCGACATTCACAGCGAAGATTCTTCGACCGAGAAGGTGGGGACCGAAGCGTTTGCTGCTGCCGTGAGCGAACGGCTGGGCCAGGCGCCTGCGAAGCTGTCTCCGGTCAAGCCGAGCGGCTCCGGCGACGCGATCCGTATGCCGGAGACCGTTCAGGGCCCCGCCGCCAGGAAGGAATTGGTCGGCGTCGACGTGTTCGTTCACGCGCGGTCGACACCTGACGAACTCGCAAAGCTCATGCGGCAGGCCGAGCATGGCGTCGACGTGAAACTGGAAATGATTTCCAACCGGGGGATCAAGGTCTGGCCGGATGCGATGCCTGAAACATTCTGCACCGATCACTGGCGCTGCCGGTACATGGCCGGATCCGGTGGCCGCATGGACGCCGACGCGGTGGTCGCGCTCCTGTCCCGGCTCGCGGACAGCGGTGTCGATTTCATCAAGACCGAGCATCTCTACACATTTGACGGAGAGCGCGGATATTCGCTTGGACAAGGTCAGTAGGCTCAACACAGTCCAGGTGCATCAGGTGTTTTCGGGCTCGGCCCCTCGCTTGTTGCACGTTTATCCCCTTGACGTATGCTCATGCTCTCCCCATATTCAGTGGGAAGGAGCGATGCAAATGTCCAAAGGCATGACGGTTACGGAGTTCTTCCAGCGGTTTCCGGATGACGAGACCTGCCTGAACCACCTGTTTCACACAAAGTTCGGGGACGATCCGAAGTGCCCGCAGTGCGGCGGCGACCTGCACCGGCTCCGCAAGATGCCTGCATGGACCTGCAACAACGGGCACCACGTCCACCCGATGAAGGACACGCCCTTCGAGCGCACCCGCACGCCGCTCCAGAAGTGGTTCTATGCGATGTTCCTGTTCACCACGACGCGCAACGGTGTGGCGGCGAAGGAACTGCAACGCCAGTTGGGCGTGACGTACAAGACCGCGTGGCGCATGGGCCATGAAATCCGCAAGTACATGGGCGAAGTGGATGGCGACTGGCCGCTCGACGGGCACGTTGAAATGGATGAGGTCTTTGTCGGCGGCGTGAACAAGGGCCGTGGCGTTGCCCGGATGCGCGAGAACAAGACCATCGTGTTTGGCATGGTCCAGCGCGGCGGCGATCTTATCACCGAAATCATGCACCCGGCCCCGAGTACCGCCAAGGTGTTCGATCAGGTGCTCAGATATGTTCGTCGGGGTTCGACCGTGAACACCGACGAGGCGCGTTATTACGAGCAGCTTGGCGAGAACGGCTACAACCATGTCGCACTGCTTCACAGGGCGAAGGAATACGTTCGCGGCGAGCATCACACCAATACCATCGAGGGCTTCTGGTCGATGCTCCAGCGCTCGATCCGGGGCACGCATATTCACGTCAGCGGCAAGCACTTGGACAAGTACCTCCAAGAGTTCGAGTTCCGGTTCAATCTTCGCTCCGCGCCCGAGTTGATGTTCCCGCGCCTTTTGGCTTCTTTCGGGAACGTGCCGCACCCGCGCGCTTCGGGCGTTCTTCCTTTCGCCCGGTAATCATCGCGTCTTTCAGGGCCTCGAACGCGGCGGCATCACCCGTCGCCGGGTGTTCCTTGGCGAACTGGTCCAGTTTCCCGGCCTTGCGGGCTTCTTCGAGGGATAGATATTTGCCGCGCGCCATTATGGGAACACCCTCTCCCCGGTTTCCCTGTTTCTGACCGTAATCCGGTGCTGCTTGTCACCAATGTTAAGCTCTTGCAGGAGCAGGCCGTTCGCCATGTTCAGTTCGACAAGATACTGTCCAGAAGGCACGTTGATGCCGAGATTGGTTGCCCCCTGAGTGTAGGTTTGAGCCGGGCGGCCCCGGTCAACAGACCCATACGCTGGATTTGATGCATTCAATTTCGCTGACGCCGGGCTGATCCAAAAAACAACATTCTCTATCGGAAAATCGTTTGGATTAATGAACACCAGGTTGTAGCGATCAGGGCCTGTGCCAGGGACCGCATCAACAAAACCAATGTCCACGCGATACAGATTTTCCATGATCGCCAGGTAAGTAAAAAATATCAGGCAGAGCCCGATGCAGGCGACTCCCGACCGACTCAAAATCTGAAGCGGTCTGGCGGCAGGAAACCTTCCAGCTAATATCCATGCCGCCCATGAAACTGTCAGAATCACGCAGAGCGCACCCACGCCCAAGCCGATTGCAGAGATAGTTCTGTTATCAGCAAAAAAGTCTGGGGCGAGCGCGCTCAAGGTTCCAACCCCAAACCCGAAAAGCATGTTGCCCCACCAAGGCAATATACGGCTGAGTGGTGTTGGTGGCTTTGCCATCCCATGACGCTACACCGATTCAACGGCATACGCCAAGGGGATAAACGGGCGCTTGTTGAAATAAGAACAAAAAAAGAACATTATGGGGATAAGTCCCCCGCGCGCCGGTTGTGGCCCGAAAGGCCCCATGCCAGTGTGAGCGCGGATTAACGCACCGATTCGCACCTGTGTTTGGGGCCGATCGGGCGTTTGAAGATCGGATTGAACGTCTAGGAGACACCCGTCATGTCAGGCAGCGTCAACAAAGTCATTCTCGTCGGAAATCTGGGCCGGGAGCCCGAAGTCCGCTCCATGCAGTCCGGCGACAAGGTCTGCAACCTGTCCGTGGCGACATCCGAGCGCTGGCGCGACCGCAACACCGGCGACATGAACGAAAAAACCGAGTGGCACCGCGTCGTAATCTTCGACCAGAAGCTGATCGAGGTCGCGGAAAAGTACCTGCAGAAGGGCGCGAAGGTGTTCCTCGAAGGCCAGCTCCAGACCCGAAAGTGGACCGATCAGCAGGGCCAGGAGAAATACACGACCGAGGTCGTGCTCCAGCGCTTCCGCGGGGAGCTGGTCATGCTCGATTCCCGAGGCGGCGGCCAGGGGCAGGGTGGCGGCTACGATTCCGGCGCGCAGGACTATGGCGGGGGCGGCGGGCAGCCGGCGATGGCAGCCGCGGCCGGCGGCGGCATGGGCGGCGGCGACGACCTCGATGACGAGATCCCGTTCTAGGACAGCGGCGCCATGAGCGACGATATTCCCAGTATCCTCTCGCATGTCTCTCTCGGCACGAACGATTTTGCAAAAGCGACGGCATTCTACGACGCGGTTCTGGTGACGCTCGGGTGTCGCCGCGTGATGGAGCATCCTGGCGCCGTCGCGTACGGCAAGGCGTTCCCGGAATTCTGGGTCCAGACGCCGGTTGACGGCGAAGCCGCGACATTGGGCAACGGCACTCATTTCGGCTTCATTGCACCGGACAAGCAAGCCGTGCACGCGTTCCACGAAGCCGCGCTGGCAGCGGGCGCCAGCAACGAAGGCGAGCCCGGGCCACGCGAGGAATACGGCGCGCCGTACTACGGCTGTTTCGTGCGGGACCCTGACGGCCACAAGATCGAGGCGGCGTTCTGGGACACGAGGCTGGAGGATTGATCCGGCAGGTTAAATATCTGAAATTTCGAAATAAATTCTACATTAAGTAGAATTTGGCAACGAAAACCCTACATGTAGTGCTGTCTTTTCGTTTCTGGAATTGTCTGAGGGGCCAATCTCATGGAATTCGCGCCGAGCGGTTTTCTGATCTTCGTCATCGCGGTGGTCGTGTTTGCGATCATCGTGATCTGGTCCGGGGTCAAGCAGGTGCCCCAGGCCCAGGAATGGACCGTGGAGCGGTTCGGCAGATACACGCGGACGTTGTCGCCCGGCCTCCACCTCATCGTGCCGTTTGTGGACAGGGTCGGCTTCAAGCTGTCTTTGCGCGAGACCGTGCTGGATATTCCGTCCCAGGACGTCATTTCATACGACAACGCGACCATCACCGCCGACGGCGTGGCCTTCTACCAGGTCGTGGATTCGGCCCGCGCCGCCTATGAGGTCAACGACCTCGAGCGCGCGATTACCAACCTTTCGATGACCAACATTCGTACCGTGATCGGGTCCATGAGCCTCGACGACGTGCTGTCCAAGCGCGACGACATCAACGAGCGCCTCTTGCGCGTGATCGACGCGGCCACAAACCCCTGGGGCATCAAGGTCACCCGCGTTGAGATCAAGGACCTCACACCGCCGGTCGACCTTGTCGAGGCCATGGGCCGCCAGATGAAGGCCGAACGCGAGAAACGCGCGGAAGTCCTGACCGCCGAAGGTGAAAAGCAGGCGGCGATCCTGCGGGCCGAGGGCATGAAACAGTCCGCGATCCTTGAAGCCGAGGGCCGCCGCGAAGCCGCGTTCCGGGACGCCGAGGCGCGCGAACGCGAGGCCGAGGCCGAGGGCAAGGCGACCGAGTTTGTCTCGGCTGCCATCGCGGCCGGCGACATCAACGCGGTGAACTATTTCGTGGCCCAGAAATACGTCGAGGCCATCGGCAACATCGCATCCGCCCCGAACCAGCGCGTCGTCCTTTTCCCGGTCGAAGCCTCGAACTTCATCGGCAGTCTCGGCGGCATCGCGGAGATCGCGAAATCGGCGTTCGGCGACAACGATCCTGCGCCCGGCAGCACGAACGGGTCCGGCCGGCGCGGCACTGTTCCCGTCACCACGCGCGACAGCGCCGAGTAGCCGGGGAGGGCGTTCATGGACGAATTCGTTGCATGGCTGTGGAACGTCGAGTTCTGGCACTGGTGGGCGCTCGGTATCCTGCTTATCGGGATCGAGGTCTTCGCGGCATCGACGCTGCTTCTCTGGCCCGCAGTATCGGCGTTCGCGCTGGGCCTCATCCTGCTGATCGATCCGAACTTCGACTGGCGTTTCCAGCTTCTCGTGTTCGCGGTGCTGGCAATCGGCAGCTCAATTTTCTGGCAGATGTGGCTTCGAAAACATCCGACCGAAACCGACCACCCGACCCTCAATACCCGCGGCCGCAGCTACGTCGGGCGTCGCGTCACTCTGGTCGAGGGGCTTGAGAACGGCCGCGGCCGCATCCAGATTGACGACACCTGGTGGCAGGCAAGCGTCGAAGGCGGCACCACGCTGAAACCCGGTGGCGTGATTGAGGTTGCCGACACCGACGGCGCCACGCTCGTCGTGCGGCCGGCGACGGCCCAGGCGTCCGCTCAGGAATAATCGAACCGACTCTTCGTCAGACAGGCAGGGACGGCGGCAATAACGCCGTGTCCGATACCTGACCTACGGAGAGACACATGACCTATAGAAAGTCCGGACGACGGATTTTCGTAACGTTCTTCAGCCTTGCCCTGGTCCTGGCCGCGATGCCCGTCATCGCCGCCCAGAAAACCGGCGAGGCCCAATCGGGCGCCAGCAATGCCGGCGACCCCTGTGGCGATCAGCTGCAGCGTGTTCGCGCCGACCTCGCGAAAGCGCCGGCCGCCGATCCCGGTATCCGCGCCCAGGTGAACGAAGCCTCGGTTCTGTGTCAGCGCGGCGAGACCGACCAGGCGCAGAAGATCCTCGACCAGGTCGTCAGGGACATGCGCGCCGACCCGGCAACCCGGACCAACTGACCACCCCGATACGCGCTCCCCTGTTTGCCTCCCGGGGCGCGTGGATGGCCGGCGCTTGTACAGCGCCGGTGGCGGCCCGGCGATGGGGTCCCCAAAGCTCGCCCCCGAGCACCGATCGCCGGGCCGCAACTTCCGGATGTTCCGAATGTCTCACGGTCACCACCCGCATCCCAAAGATGACACGGCTTTGACACACCGAAACGGTGCCGCCCCATGGGACGTTTTCGCCACCGCGCAATCCTGCGCGGCAGGTCGCGAAGAGGAACGAACATGGCCCATCAACAGGCGGATCTGGAACGGGAAATCGACGGTCTGCGTCGATACGCAAGGCTGCTCACCAAGAACTGGACCGACGCTGACGATCTTGTTCAGGAGTGCCTTGTCCGTGCGCTGGAGAAGTGGCCCCGCGTCAACCAGGTCGAGGATCTGCGCCGGTACCTGTTCTCGATGCTGCACAACCTTTTCATCGACGGTGTGCGCAAAACCGGGCGGCGGGGTACGGTCGTGCCGATCGAAACGGCGATGACGGCCTCTCCCATGATCCGGCAGGGCAACCAGGAGCACTATCTGGAGCTCCGGGACCTCGACAACGGATTGTCCGCCTTGCCGGACACCCAGCGTGAGGTCGTCCTGCTGGTGGGACTGGCGGGCTTCACCTACGAGGAAGCCGCGAACATTACCGACTGTCCCGTCGGGACCGTCATGTCGCGCCTGTCGCGCGCGCGAAAATCACTACGCGCCCATATCGACGGCGGGACACCGACATTTGCACCGGCCCGCCAGGCGCAATGAAGGCGCGGTCCGACAACATTGCGACACTGGTGCCCGAGGCGCTGCTGCACGCCCATGTGGATGTGTTGCTGGCGCCGGGCCGCCGCCGCGCCGTGGAAACGGCCATTGCGCGCGAGGACGAGCTCTCGGACACAATCGACGCGTGGCGGCTGCAGAACAGGGGCCTGCACAGGCTATCCGCAATCCATACCCCACCGGCGATGCCCAGGGAGATGACATTCGCCGTCGAGCGCCTGGGCCGGAGGCTGCAACCGCGGCGCAGTTGGAACACGTGCAAGCTCGCCGCCTCTATCGCACTGGCCATGGCCGCCACGTTCATCTGGTTTACGCCGCCGCAGGGGGACACACCGAGCGATCCTGCGTCGTCCCCGAGCACGGTTTCGATCGCCGCACCGACCGAGGTGCCCGCCGCTGTGTTGGAAACCTCGTCGGGCAACCCGCCCCAGCCCGTCACGGAACAGCCTGAAATCGAACATCCGGGCGATGACGGAAGCGCTTCCACGGAAGACGCTCCGATAGATTCCTGAGCCGAAAGGCCGACGTCCTCCGCCTGTCCGGATTGTGTCCCTGACCTCGCCGGTGCGCACTTGCGCATCGGCCTTCTTTTTCCCGGAATTCCGCGGTTTTCAGAGCAACTTCGGTGGGGGTGATTCCTTGCCCGACTCCGCGCATTCGGGTAGGTTATTTCGATGAAATTCCAGCTTTCCGCCGCGTTGATGTTTCCTGTGGGAAACACGCGCCAACTTGTTGAAAAATATACATGAGCGATCAATCGGCAGAGCTGCCGCCGGGCGGTTTCGATATCGAACCGGTGACCATCGAGGAGGAGATGCGCTCCTCCTATCTCGACTACGCCATGAGCGTGATCGTCAGCCGCGCGCTTCCCGACGTTCGCGACGGACTGAAACCGGTGCATCGGCGCATTCTGTACTCGATGAAAGAGTCCGGTTTCGAGTGGAACCGGCCCTATCGTAAATCGGCCCGCATTGTCGGCGACGTCATGGGTAAGTATCACCCGCACGGCGACTCCGCGATCTACGACGCGATGGTTCGCATGGCGCAGGATTTCTCCATGCGCCTGGAGCTGGTGGACGGGCAGGGCAACTTCGGTTCCATGGACGGCGATCCGGCCGCGGCGATGCGTTACACCGAGGCGCGCCTGTCCAAGGCAGCGCATGCGCTGATCGAGGACATCGACCGCGATACGGTTGATTTTCAGCCGAACTACGACGAAAGCGTCAACGAACCCGTCGTTTTGCCGGCCCAGTTCCCCAACCTGCTGGTCAACGGCGCCGGCGGCATCGCCGTGGGCATGGCGACGAACATTCCGCCGCACAACCTGGGCGAGGTGATCGACGCCTGCTGTGCCTACATCGACAATCCCGAACTCTCGATCGACGAGATTTTAGAGATCATGCCGGGGCCGGACTTCCCGACCGGTGCAACGATCCTGGGCACGAGCGGCATACGGGCGGCCTTTCACACCGGCCGAGGCTCCGTGGTGATCCGCGCAAAGACCGAATTCGAGGAAGTGCGCGCCGGCCGCAATGCAATTATCGTCAGCGAAATACCGTATCAGGTGAACAAATCGCGGATGATCGAGCGGATCGCCGAGGTCGCCCAGGAAAAGCTGGTCGAGGGCATCTCGGACCTGCGCGACGAGAGCGATCGGCACGGCGTACGCGTCGTCATCGAGCTGAAGCGCGACGCCGAGCCGGAAATCGTCCTCAACCGCCTGTACCGCTACACCCCGCTGCAGACCTCGTTCGGCGTGAACACGCTGGCGCTCAACGGCGGTAAGCCGGAACTGTTGAACGTCAAGGAAATCATCGCCGCCTTCGTGGCGTTCCGCGAGGAAGTCATTACCCGGCGGACAATCTACGAACTGGGCAAGGCGCGCGACCGGGCGCACACCCTGGTCGGTCTTGCCATCGCTGTCGCCAACCTCGACCCGGTGATCGAGCTGATCCGGGCCGCGAAAGACGCGGCGCAGGCGCGCGAGGAATTGTGCGCCAAACGCTGGCCCGCAAACGATGTGGCGCCGCTGATCGCGCTCATCGACGAGCCGGGACGCGACGTCGACGAGGACGGCACCTACCAGCTCTCCGAAGAGCAGGCGAAGGCGATCCTCGAACTGCGCCTGCACCGCCTGACGGGCCTGGAGCGCGACAAGATAGCGAAGGACCTCGGGGAAATCGTGGATCGCATCCGCGAGTATCTCGAGATTCTCGACAGCCGCGAGAAGCTGTATGGCGTGCTGCGCGACGAACTGATCGAGATGCGGGACGAGTTCGCGACACCGCGCCGGACGGAAATCGTCGAAGGCGAGTTCGAGCAGGATATCGAGGACCTGATCCAGCGCGAAGACATGGTCGTGACGGTGACTCACAACGGCTATATCCAGCGCGTGCCGCTATCCACCTACCGCGCGCAACGGCGCGGCGGTAAGGGCCGGGCGGGCATGAAGGCCCGCGACGAGGATTTCGTGAGCTCGGTCTTCGTGCTGAACACGCACACGCCGGTGTTGTTCTTCTCCTCGCGCGGGATGGTCTACAAGGAAAAGGTCTACCGTCTGCCCGTCGGTACGCCCCAGGGGCGCGGCAAGGCGCTGGTGAACGTGCTGCCGCTGGAGGAAGGCGAGGTCATCACCACGATGATGCCGCTGCCCGAGAACGAGGACGACGCGGAAAACCTGTTCGTGATGTTCGCGACCGCGTCGGGCAACGTGCGGCGCAACAGCCTGGCCGACTTCGTACAGGTGAAGGCCAACGGCAAGATCGCCATGAAGCTGGACGAGGGCGACACCCTGATCGGGGTGCAGACGTGCGACGACACGGACCATGTTCTGCTCGCGACGGCGAAAGCAAAATCCATCAGGTTCGAAGCGACCGATGTGCGCGTCTTCTCCGGACGCAATTCGACCGGCGTACGCGGCATCCGGCTGGGCGACGACGACAGGGTGATTTCGATGTCCATCCTGGGCCATGCCGAGTTCTCCATCGCCGAGCGCGAGGCGTACCTCAAGCGCAGCCGCGCCGAGCGGGCGGATCCGGATGAGGCGAACGGCAATGGCGATATCGAGGGAGACTCCGTCGAGGAGACGGTCGAACTGACGGACGAGCGTTACGCGGAACTCGCGGAACAGGAACAGTTCATCCTGACCGTGACGGCCAACGGTTTCGGGAAACGGACCTCGGCCTACGAGTACCGGATCACCAAGCGCGGCGGGCAGGGCGTTGTGAACATTGTGCTCGCGGACGCCGAGAACAACAGCGTGGTCGCGTCATTCCCGGTGGAGGACGATACCCAACTCGTAATGATGACAGACGGCGGGCAGTTGATCCGTACGGGCGTGGACGAAGTGCGGATTGCCGGGCGTTCGACACGCGGCGTGACCTTGTTCAGGGTGGGTGAGGACGAACGGGTTGTGACCGTGACCTATTTGCGCGACGATGACGAGGAAGACGCGCCGGACGGTGACACCGAACCGGGCGCGGATGATGCCGAAAACGGCACGGACGGCGAGGGCGGGGCGCCGCAGGACGGACAAGAGACGTCTGCGGAGACGGAAAATGGCGAAGAATGAACGCGTCGGGGTCTACCCCGGTACTTTTGATCCCATCACCAATGGGCATATGGACGTTATCCGCCGGGGTGCGCGGGTGCTCGACCGGCTGGTGATCGGCGTTGCCGTGAATGCGGGCAAGGGGCCCCTGTTCTCGCTCGACGAGCGCGTCGAGATGGTGCGGGACGAGGTGGCGATCATCGACGACGACCGTATCGGCACGATTGAGGTAAAGCCGTTCAATTCCCTGCTGATGCATTTCGCCGAAGCCGAGGACGCGCAGTGCATCCTGCGCGGTCTGCGCGCGGTGTCGGACTTCGACTATGAATTCCAGATGGCGGGCATGAACGCCCGCCTCAATCCCGACATAGAAATACTGTTCCTGATGGCCTCCGAGCGAAACCAGTTCATCGCCTCACGGCTCGTCAAGGAAATCGCGGCGCTGGGGGGCGACATATCGAGCTTCGTTTCGCCCGCCATCGCCCGCCGCGTGAATGACCGGTACGGGCGGCTCGACCTTCAGGCCGTCAACGAATAGGTTCCTCATGAAACGTCGAATTGTCTTGTGCGCGCTCGCATTTGCGGCGGGCGCTCTCGCCATATCTGGCCTCGCCGGGCCCGGTTCTTCGCCGGCGCAGGCGCAGTCCGCCAAACAGGAGCGCGACTTGGAAAACACCCTCTATCTCGACCTCAAGGACGGGCGCGTCACGATCGAGCTCAAGCCCGATCTCGCCCCCAATCATGTTGCCCGCATCAAGGAACTGGCCCGCGAGGGCTTCTACGACGGCGTCGTGTTCCACCGGGTGATCGACGGTTTCATGGCCCAGACGGGCGACCCGACCGGCACCGGCCGGGGCGGGTCCGAGAAGCCGGACCTGGCGGCCGAGTTCTCAGATGCGAACCATGGCCGCGGCGCGGTCTCCATGGCGCGCGCGCAGAACCCGGACAGCGCCAACAGCCAGTTCTTCATTGTCTTCGACGATGCCAGCTTCCTTGACGGCCAGTACACGGTCTGGGGCCAGGTGGTCGACGGGATGGAGCATGTCGACGCGATCACGCGAGGCGAGCCGCCTGCCGATCCGGACAAGATCATCAAGATGCAGGTCGCAGCCGACGCCGACTAGGAATGCGCGACGGCACTTGGCCGTTCGTCGACTTCGACCTGACCTGACGCGTTGGGAGGATTGTGGATAGCGGTTGTCAGCACTCGCTCGCGGGGCAAGGTAACTGTCACTTTCGTACCGCTGTCCACCTCGCTGTCTATCCTGATCTCGCCTTGGTGCAACTCTATCAAGCCTTTTGATAGCGCGAGCCCCAGCCCGGTACCCTGAAATCTTCGGGCATAAACGTTTTCGACCTGCACAAAACGCTCGAACAGGCCAGCGATCATGTCTGGCGGGATGCCTATACCGAAATCACGTATCGAGACATCTAATCCATCATCAATGCGGGCAATGACCTCGATACGCCCCCCGTCGTGGGAGTACTTCACGGCGTTGCTAATCAGGTTGACTAGCACCTGCTGGTATTTGGTGCGGTCCACCAGAATCGCAACATCGGCCGTTTCCTCCAGATTGACTTCGAAAGTCAAACCACGAATTTCAGCTTCGATCTTCGACATCCCGACGGCTTGGCCTATGACTTCTGATAGTCCTATCGGTTCGGCTACCAGTTCGGCATGACCGGACTCAATCTTCGACATATCCAAAATATCGCCGATTACGCTGATTAGGTGCCGTGCTGCGGAGTGAATATCATGAGTGTACTCGTGATACTTCGAATTCTGGATCGGCCCCAGTAATTCGTCTTTCATCATTTCCGAGAAGCCGATGATGCCGTTGAGAGGTGTTCTCAACTCGTGGCTCATGTTGGCAAGGAAGTCGGACTTTGCGCGGTTTGCGGTTTCCGCCTGAAGGACAGCCACGCTGAGTTGAGAATTCGTTTCTTCAAGATCAGTGACCGCGTCTTGTAGTTGAGACGTGCGTTCATCGACAAGATTTTCGAGGTGCGACTGGTAATTTTCGAGTTCTGTATGCTGATTCTCGATTTTCGACAGCATGTCGTTAAAGCCGAGGGCGAGTTGTCCCAACTCATCGTCGGAAAGCTGTCTGGCGCGAACTCTGTAATTGTCCTGGTCTCTGACGCGCTGCATGACCTTGGTCAGGTGCATCACTGGGCGCAGCATGGTTCTCTGGACAACAGTCGACAGCAAAAACGAGATCAAGGTCGCAAAGACTAATATGGTCGCCGCGACACCCAGCGCGACATTTCGAGAATCTACGAGTTGTTTCTTGCTGGCCAGCAATTGGAATTGACCGAGGTTTTCACCGTCAAGCGATATCGGTACGGAAACCACCAACTGATCGGCCAAGTCACGTACAGTTTCTGGCGAACTGACGGACTCGGGTAACGGAACATCTGAGAGCGCGGGTGAGCCTACGGAAGCGAACACCTCTCCGTCTGCGTCCAGGATGCGGGCAGCCAGGATATCGCTGGAAGCCCGAACCGACGAGAGCATTTCCTGCGCGGCTTCTTCATCCTTGAAAACCACTGCGGCGGTTGTATTCGATGCGATGACCTGCGCGATGGTTCTTTTTTCTGTGATCAGCGTACGCTCGCTGACGGAATAGAAATAGCCAACAAAGAAAACAGTCGAAAGTGCAACGGCCACGCCTCCAATCAACGTGGAGACGAAAACAAACTTTCCCTTAATCGTAAGATTCTGAAATCGCCCTAGTATCATGGCTATTCCTAGATGATCTTCGCCAAGCTGAGAAGTTTGGAACTGAATTCGATCGAACTCCGCTCAGCCGCTCGCACATTTACCTCGAACCTGATTTTACCTTCACGAGTCACCAGTCCGATCAGCCCTCCGGCTGGTGCGAACTGATCTAGATCTGACACGGTCAATACTGAATGGCGAACTCCCTGAGCAATAATCTCCTTTATCTCATTCTCGGGCAGCCCCGAGGAGATATAGGCCAGATGACAGCGCTCCAGACCGCTTTGTTCCGAAATTTCAATCAATTCTATCCTACGTCCATCTACTGATTTATCGCGAAACTGCGAGAGAGCTTCGTCTGTCAGGGCACCATCTTGAATGCACATGACAAACGAATCCTTGCCGCCTTTGAATTTTTCCTCCGGCCACATTGCGAACTTCGCAAAGTTGAACAGAAACGCTGCTTTCACGACGGACTCCGAGACCTGGGCTTGTGCGGGAATCACAAGGATGGATGCCTGAAGCAGCACCACCAGCCCCCAGGCGATCATGAAATGTCGGAAAGATCGGGCGACAAACATAACCGAGTCCTACTAAGCCGACCTTTGCCTAGAATCGCGCTTTCAACTCAATGAACACGGATCTTGGAACGCGTGTGGGTTCAGTCCCGAGTAGTCCTCCAGTTGAGAATTCAAGATGATCGTTGAACGC
Source organism: Alphaproteobacteria bacterium (assembly GCA_965222215.1). Taxonomy (GTDB): domain Bacteria; phylum Pseudomonadota; class Alphaproteobacteria; order UBA6615; family UBA6615; genus JABJAG01. The sequence goes on from OZ244931.1 coordinate 1,804,819, forward strand.
AAGATTGCGCCCGGTCACGGCAATCTCCAGTCCGTCGGCAAGATTGTGGCTCAGTCGCGCATCCGCCACGAGATAACCATCGACCCCCGTCGCAAAGCGCCTGCTGACATAGCGAAAATCGATATCGAGACGCGTATCGGCATCAATAACGTGCCCGGACCTTATGACTGCCTGGTGACGCGGTGAGGCATCTTCCTCCTGAAGACTGAGGTTGGTGTTGACCGTATCGGCAAGCTCCAAGTTTACCCGAAGGAAGGAATAGCTCGCTTGCAACTGCCAATCCTCTGAAATGTCAGCTGTCGCAGATATTTCAGTACCGTAGCTGTATCCACGCATATCGTTCCTAAGTTCGATATCCGTCTGGAGGTGATTGCCGCCAACAGCAGAAAATCGAGTGTTGCCGATTTCTGCACTCACGAGGTTTCTGTACTCGTTGAAAAATGCCGCGACATCGACTGTCACGTCATCGTCGACCCGACTTCGAACCCCCGCTTCGTAGGCAGTAAGTTTTTCATCCACGAGGCGGTCGTTACCCACGATCCGGATTAGCGTCGGGAATGGTGTCGGATTTCCGTCTGAGAAGGGCGCGACAACACTTGAATCGACCTGGGCGTAACGCTCGCCAAGCGACGGTGTGCGGACTGCACGCGAGACGGCACCCCACACAGTGTTTCTATCATTGACATGATACGTACCCCGCACCGATGGCTGCAGGTTCAATCCGGTATCGGTGTTGTGCTCAAGTTTTGTACCGAAAGTCAGGTACGCGATTTCAGGGATGACTTCATAGGTGTCCTGAATGAATGCATTCAGGATCTGCTCGTCATCGCTCCCGGTCGTGAACAGAAATTGATCGGTAGAATCCGTATCAAAAAGGTAGGTGCGTGCACCAATCCCCCAGACAAGCTCGTGCGAATCGAAAATCGCGACGTTGTGCTGGGCCTCGAAATCGAACGTATGTACTGTCGTGTCGAGACGGACGTCCTTTGCGGCGGCATAGTCGTAGTATGCCTGCATCGAGAAGGATTCTTCGTTCGAGACATCGTGCGTCCATCGGGCGTTCAGGCTTGCGCCTTCCGATTCGCTGTCCTCTTCACGCAGCCTGAAGAACGGATCGGCCAGACTCGGCTCACGAAAAGCCCCCGAAACCTCGCCGCGATAGAACTCGCCATGAATTTTCACGTCATCGCTCGTGGACGGGGTCAGGTCCGACCTCAATGCCACGTGCTGGTAAGTCCAGTCGTCGCCGCCGTCGGAACTGATATCACTGTGGCGTTCCGGTCGGTCGAAACTGTTCACGGTCAATCGGTAGGTATTTCCGTTGCCGAATGATCCACCGTGTCGAACCGTCGCGCCGTAACGCTCATCGGTGCCCGTGCCCGCTCTTGCGAATTCTCCCTGAGTATCGGCAGAATTTTTCGTAATGATGTTGATAACGCCATTTACAGCGTTGGAACCCCACAGTGCACCGCCCGGACCGCGCACAACTTCAATGCGTTCGATATTGTCCAGGATGGGGTATTGGCGGTCCCAAAAAACGCCGGAGAACAGCGGCGTGTAGATTGTGCGGCCGTCGATAAGAACGAGCAACTTGTTCGAGAACTGGCCTCCGAAACCGCGCGCTGAAACAGCCCAGGAACTTGATGAAAGGTTCGAGACGGACACGCCCGGAACGAGGCGAAGAGCGTCCGGAATTGTCCGGGCGCCGGATCGCAATATTTCATCCCCGGTCAGTACGAAAATCGCTGCGGCCGCTTCGCTCAAAGACTGTGGTCGCTTCGAAACCGAAGTAACTTCGATTTCCATCAGGTTTTCGAGCGATAGGTTCGTGAGATCGGACGAAGCAATATCGACCGAAGCAGCCACCTCATGACTTCTCAGAACAAACGAAACAGCCACGAGTGCGGCCAATGCAGGCATGACCCTGCGCATTGAAAGTGCGTTTCTCAACATTGGTATGCCCCGAACCCCTGAAATCATGGGGGAAAATTTACCCCATGAATTCAACTGAATAGTTGACACGCTAAACTACCATCAGTCGGTTAACAAAACTTTGTCGCGAACTTGGTTTCAGGAAATTGCCGCAGAGCTTTGGGAGAAAGTTTTCGATCGCAGCGTTGACCGGATGCGCGCGGATTTTCTAATGTCCGCGCGCATTCCGGCAGTGCCGCGAGTGGGCGCATAGCTCAGTTGGTAGAGCAACTGACTTTTAATCAGTAGGTCCCAGGTTCGAGCCCTGGTGCGCTCACCATTCTTTCGCCACAGAAAGGCGGAGAATCAGTCCCATGAAACATCTTCCGACCCGCCGGTGTTCGTACCTTCTTGTCGCAAGCGCCGTTGTTCTGGGCGCGACAGGCGCCATATGGCCCGCCCATGCGCAGTCATCCGATGCGGCCTACGAGTTCCTCAAGGCAACCGAGGACCGCGTCTGGCGGCTCAACCGGCAGACCGGTGAAATCTCCGTATGTACGCTCGACGGAGACGCGCTCGTGTGCACGACGAGTTCCGAAGCCGCGCGTCCGCCGGCAGCGAATTACGAGGAACTGCAGGAACGTGAGGCCGCGGCACTCGAGGCCCGCGAGGCGAAGGAAGCCGCCGATCGTGAGCGCGCCCTCAAGCTGCTCGACCGAATGGTAGAAGTGTTCAAGGAATTCGCCAACGACGCGGCCGGCGAGACGGGCCAATAATCGCCAGGACCCTGGCGGCAAGCGCGTCACGAATTCCTGACGTTGCACTCTGACCTCAATATCGCCTAAGAACCGGCTCCTCCGGGGGGCCGGACATCCCGGATGTCGGAATGTCCCGACGAAACCCGGTGGAATTTTTCAAACCAATACGGAACGCGTGCACCGGTTCGGGTGCCGTTGCGCACCCATTTTGATTCGGAACTCGTCATGATTTCATTCGCCGCGTATCGCGAACAATGGTTCGGAAATATCCGGGGGGACCTTCTTTCAGGGCTGGTTGTCGCCCTGGCGTTGATCCCCGAGGCGATTGCCTTTTCGATCATCGCCGGCGTCGACCCGAAAGTCGGCCTATATGCCTCGTTCTCGATCGCGGTGATCTGTGCGTTCACCGGCGGCCGTCCGGGCATGATATCGGCAGCGACCGCTGCCACGGCCGTTCTCATGGTGACCCTAGTCCGGGACTACGGCCTCGAGTACCTGCTCGCGGCAACCGTACTGGCGGGATTTCTTCAAATCGCAGCCGGTTTTCTGAAACTTGGATACGTCATGCGGTTCGTATCACGTTCGGTCATGACGGGGTTTGTGAATGCGCTCGCAATCCTGATTTTTATGGCACAGTTGCCTGAACTGATCGGTGTTCCCTGGCTGACCTATGTCATGGTCGCTGCGGGGCTGGCCATCATCTACCTGTTTCCCTACGTGACCAAGTCGGTCCCATCGCCGCTGATCTGCATCTTGGCGCTCACCGCCGTTGCAATCGGTTTCGGCCTCGATATTCGTACGGTGGGCGATATGGGCGAACTCCCGTCGACCCTACCTGTATTCCTCCTGCCGGATATCCCACTGACATTCGAAACGCTCATGATCATCTTGCCGTTCTCGGCGGCCGTGGCAGCAGTGGGCCTGCTGGAGTCATTGATGACAGCCTCGATCGTCGACGACCTGACAGATCGCCCGAGCGACAAGAACCAGGAATGTATCGGGCAGGGGCTCGCAAACACTGCGACCGGATTTATCGGCGGTATGGCCGGTTGCGCGATGATTGGCCAGTCGATGATCAACGTGAAGTCGGGCGGGCGCGGTCGCCTGTCCACCTTCACGGCCGGCGTGGTTCTGCTGTTCCTGATTGTCGTTCTCGGCGACTGGGTAAAACAGATCCCCATGGCGGCGCTCGTTGCGATCATGATCATGGTCTCGATCGGTACCTTCAGCTGGTCCTCAATCGGGAACCTGCGAACCCATCCGCGAACCACTTCTGTCGTGATGCTGTCGACAGTGCTCGCCGTCGTGTTCACCCATAACCTGGCGATCGGTGTAGTTGTCGGGGTGCTCTTATCGGGCATTTTCTTCGCCTGGAAGATCTCGCAGATCTTTCGCGTCACCTCGATACTTTCCGACGATGGACGGAAGCGGACCTATGTGGTCGAAGGCCAGGTGTTTTTTGCATCAGCGGACGCGTTTAATGCCGCATTCGATTTCCGCGAAGCCCTTGAGCATGTAACGATCGACGTGAGCCGCGCCCATATCTGGGACATTTCGAGCGTGGCCGCTCTCGACATGATCGTCCTCAAATTCCGCCGGGAAGGCGCAAGTGTAGAAATTATAGGGCTCAACGAGGCCAGCGAGACCATCGTCGACCGGCTTGCGATTCACGACCGGCCCGGCGCACTCGAAGAATTGCTGGGCCACTAAAGGGGCAGGGATCATGGGCAAGCTTATCGCATTGATCGATGGATCGATTTATTCGCACAGCGTGTGCGACAACGCTGCATGGATCGCCGAAAGAACCGGGGCGGAAATCGAGTTGCTGCACGTGCTGCCGCGTCAGGACAACACATCAGGGCGCACGAACCTGAGCGGAAACATTACGCTCGGCGCGCGCACATCGCTGCTTAACGAGCTCACTGAACTTGATGCCCAGCGCGCGCAGGTCGCACAAAAAATCGGACGCGCAATACTCGATGACGCCGAGGCCCGTATTGCCGGGACAAGCGATGCGACGGTACGGGCACGACTGAGGATCGGCAAGTTCGTGGAGACTGTCGCAGAACAGGAAGCTGATGCCGACATGGTCGTGGTGGGCAAGCGGGGAGAGTTCGCAGACTTCAACAAGCTCAATCTGGGTTCTCACCTTGAACGTATTGCCCGGTCGAGTACAAAGCCGGTTTTCGTGGCGGCGCGTGAATTTCGCCCAATAAGGCGATTTCTCGTTGCCTTCGACGGCGGTACGAGCGCGATGAAAGCGGTCCGGTATGTGGCCGATAGCCGGCTGTTCTCAGGACTTGAATGCGAGGTTCTGATGATTGGCGAAGACCGGCCGGGGCCCCGAAAACAGCTCGACGATACGCGCGCTGTACTGGAAGCCGGCGGGATAGAGGTCTCCAGTCACATACGCTCTGGCCAACCCGATGAGGTCATTTCGACCGCTGTCTCGCAAGACGCGATCGACCTGCTTGTGATGGGGGCCTACAGCCATTCACGCATACGCACCATGATCATCGGATCGACGACGAGCGAGATGATGCGGCGGTGCCAGATCCCCATGGTTTTGTTTCGCTAGCGGGCCGTGCGGAAAGCTGGGCGGCAACTAAATTTCTGATTTTCTTGACAAATCGCCGGCGCAGGCGCACATGTGCCGTATTACGTTATCCTGCGATTGCGCGTAGCGTTGCTCTTTTGCGGCGCATATCCCGGGAATAATAATCAAGAATCAGCCCGCACCGGCCGCGCCCGGAACAGGGCGAGCGCTGTAGCCGAATGGATTTCGCAACAGGCGAAACCGGGCGAGCGGCGCACAAGGAATACCACGTGACTGTAAGTACTTTTTCGGAACTCGGCCTTGCCGAGCCGATCCTTCGTGCATTGGATGCACGCAACCACACCACGCCCACGCCGATCCAGGCGAGGGCCATCCCCGAAATTCTCGACGGCGCCGACCTGCTGGGAATCGCCCAGACGGGCACCGGCAAGACGGCCGCATTTGCGCTGCCGATCCTCGACGAGCTCAACAAGGCGCAGGCGCGCAGCAAGTATCGCGACCCGCGCGCGCTGATCCTGGCACCGACCCGCGAACTGGCGATCCAGATCGGCGACGAGTTCCATGCTTATGGAAAGAACCTGGCGCTGCGCCAGACCGTCATCTTTGGCGGTGTGTCCCAACATCCGCAGACCAAGCAGCTTCGCCGCGGTGTCGATATCCTGATCGCCACGCCGGGCCGCCTGCTGGACCTGATGGAACAGGGGCATGTCATCCTCGACAACATCGAGTTCCTGGTCCTCGACGAGGCGGACCGCATGCTGGACATGGGCTTCATCCGCGATGTGCGGAAAATTGTCGCGAAGGTGCCAGAAGACCGGCAGACCCAGCTCTTCTCGGCGACGATGCCGGGCGAGATCGCAAAGCTTGCCAGGGAAATTCTCCACGAACCTGTCCGGATCGACATCGCGCCGAAGGCCGTTGCGGTGGAGGTGATCCGCCAGGGCATCCATTTCGCCGAGCCGAATGACAAGCTCGATCTGCTGTGCGGCATGTTCGCGGACCGCGCGCTGTCACGGGTGATTGTCTTTACCCGGACCAAGCACCGCGCCAACAAGGTCGCGGAGCGGCTCAACAAGTCGGGCGTATCGGCCGACGCCATCCACGGAAACAAGTCACAGGGCGCGCGGCAGCGTGCGCTGGAAGGTTTCCGGAACGGCAAGGTGAGGGTGCTCGTCGCGACAGATATTGCCGCGCGCGGCATCGACGTCCCGGACGTGACCCATGTCATCAACTTCGAGATGCCTGTCGAGGCCGAGAGCTACGTCCACCGGATCGGCCGCACGGCGCGCGCCGGGGCCGAGGGCGCCGCGATCTCGTTCTGCGCCACGGAAGAGGCCGGGCTTTTGATCGACATCGAAAAGCTGATCGGGCGTAAGATACCCGTTGAGAGCGGCGAACGCCCGGTCGGCAATGCGCGCCCCAAGCAGGGTGGCCAGGGCCGACAGGGGCAGGGACAGAAGGGCCGCAATGGCGGCGGCGGGCATCGCAACGGGCGAAACCCGCATGCGAAGGCCGGCGGAGGCGGTGGGAACGGCGGCAAACGCCGGCGCAACAACCGCCGGCGCAGCGGGCCCGCCCGCCACGCCGCCTGACCGCGACACTCAAGGAGACGGAACCATGGCTCGAAAGACCAACTACAGTTTCGAAAAGCGCCAGCGCGAAATCCAGAAGGCGGAAAAGAAGGCCGCCAAGGCCGAAGCCAAGCGCGCGGCGGCCGAAGAGCGCAAAGCTGAAGAATCAGATTCCGCCACAGGCGCCGATTCAGATATCCAGTCTTGAGTTTTGAGGGTCGACGAGAGGCCTTTCGGGGCCTCTCGCATTCTCGCTAGAAGATAAAGTCGTCTTCGTGGAGGTCGGCAGCGCGAACGCCGAAGAGGTGGACACTGTCGTCGGCATCCAGGCTGATCGTCGTGGATCCTCCGGCCTCGCTCGAGGCCGAGAGTAGATCGGCCAGGTCTGAAAACCCGAATGCACTCACATCGAGGCGATCGTCGGTGCCGGCGCCTGCGGTGAAATCCCTGATCCGGTCGTCGCCGGATCCATCTTCAAAGACGAAAAGGTCGTCGCCGTTAGCACCATTTCCGCTCCCGCCGACAATCCAGTCGTCGCCGGCTCCGCCGGTGATCGTATCGTCGCCCGCGCCGCCGTAGAGAAAATCATCTCCGGCATGCCCGTTGATGACGTCGTTTCCGGCGCCGCCTTCGATGTGGAAACTGATATCGACGCCCGGTGCTGTCAGGGTATCGGCCCAGCCGGTACCCTGAATAACTGAGTTCACCGCCGATTGGTTTGAATCTAGCAGGAACATTTCGGACGTGAGCGTTCGCTCGCTTGCGCCGTCGATCGTCAGGCTGTCACCGGTTGCAAATTCTATTTTGACAGGACCCGCCCCCGGACCGACATGGGGCGTAATTGCTGATACGACATCCTCGAAACTTGTCAGTCCAAAGCCGCGAAGGTCGACGGTAAAACCGTCCACGTTAGGAGAGTAGCGAACGGTGTCGTGCCCGCCGCCGGCTTCGAAAATGAATGTGTTCGAGCCGTCACCACCGTGAAGATAGTCGTTGCCGGCGCCGCCGGAGAGTGTGTCGTCGCCGCTTCCGCCGAAAAGACGGTCATCGCCTCCGCCGCCGGACAGGATGTCGTCACCTGTCGCGCCGACCAGCGTGTTGTCCCCGGAATTGCCCGACAGCACGTCCGCGTAGGCGCTGCCGCTGACATTTTCGATGTTATTGAGTTGGTCCACGCCAGCACCGCCCGACGAAACGCCAGGACCGCCATCCGCGAGAGTGACCGTGACCGAAGCGGTCGCACCCGAATAACTCGCGGCATCGACGCCGGCACCACCGTCCAGAATGTCGTTGCCCAGACCGCCCTGAAGATGGTCGTCGTCGCCTCCACCACTCAGGTTGTCATTTCCGGCGTCACCGAAGAGGAAATCGTCGCCCGCGCCTGTGGACAGCGTGTCGTCGGCGGCTGTTCCCTCCAGATAGTCGACATTGGCCGCCAGCGCGCGCGTCGTCGGGTCCGTGATGCCGTCGGTGTTGGTGAAAACGAAGTCGTCAGGTGTGAGTTCTTCACCGTTGACTGTCGCAACGAAACCATCGCCTCCCGGCACCCAGAAGGTGACCTGACCCGGAACTGAGTCCAGTTCGAGATACATCGAAAGTTCGGCGTAGTTTGTAATTCCGAAGTCGATCAGTTCGATCTTGTCTCCGCCGTCGGAACCGGCTTCGAACGATGAAATGATATCCGCGGAACCCGCGCCGAAAGCAATCTGGTAGGTGTCGTCGCCGGCCCCGCCATCCATGATGTCCCGGGAAGCGCCGCCATTCAGGATGTCGTCGCCGTCGCCGCCCGAGAGAATGTCGCCGCTTTCGCCGCCCGATATCCGGTCGTCGCCAGCGTCTCCTCTTATAACGTCGTTCCCGTCGCCGCCGGTCAGGATGTCGTTGCCATCACCGCCCTCGATGAAATCGTGGCCATTCTCGCCGTGGATTTCGTCGTCGCCTTCTTCGCCGCGGAGGATATCGCCGACATCACCGCCGAATATCACATCGTCGCCGAGGTTGCCGGTGATTAAATCGTTTCCGTCACCACCCGAGAGATGGTCGTTCCCGGTGCCGCCGTCGATCCAGTCGCGCTCGTCCGTGCCCACGACAATTTGGTCGGGGTCCGGGGTATCGCTGGACAGGGGGACAACCTGGCTCGGAAGCTGTTCAGTATCGCCGAATAGGAAATCGTCGGCTGTGAAAAAGCTACCGGAGTCGCTGCGCATCATCAGGGTGTTGCCATCCCCGAAGTCGAACCTCAGCTCATGATACTCAGAGCCGTCGCCACGTGTGTTGAATGCGTGGTCGCTCCAGTTCCGGAGGTCATCGAAGGATGAAGGCCCCATGCCGCGCAGGTCTATGACGTCACCTGACCCCGCGCCCGTCTCGAAATCCCGAATGACCACAGCGCCGTCGATGCGCGATGGTGCGATGACAAAGGTGTCATCGCCTTCACCGCCGAACATCACGTTGTATCCCACACCGTTTACGAGCGTGTCGTCGCCGTCGTTGCCACGCAGCCAGATGCTGTTTTGTCCGTCGCCGACGCCGATGAGCAGGTCGTTCTGGTCCGTACCGCTCACGCCGGATTCGACAACTAAAACATTGTCGAACACCTCTTCAGCCGGTGCGGCTAAGAGGTCGGCCAACAACGATTCGACAAAATTGCTGTCTCCCGAACCATTCCCGCCGGCCCCGAGCGCACTGAGGATCGAACCCGCCCATGAGCTCGGTCCGGTCGATACAGCGTCTTGCACGAAGCGCGAGCCGATCGACGTCGCCACGGTGGAAAAATCGAAAGCGAGAAAATCCGCGACATCCGAACCGGAAGAGACGTCGCTGCGCGGCGCGCCGGCGGAAACGTGTGTTTCCGGCACAACCGGGTCCGCGGTTGTTACGTCGAAGAACTGCCGAGGACCGTCGCCCGCTTGGCGTTCAATGCCGGCCTCACGAGTACTGATTTCAAGCCCGCTGCGCTCGAACGATCCGGGATCTCCGGCCGGCTCACGAAATAAATCCAGAGCCTTTCGGAGACTGATATCGGGCGAAAAGGTGTCCGCGCCCGACCAGAATGTCGCCGTCATCAGGTGCGGGTAGAAACCGCCGTTCGAGGCTCCGAACAACTGGCCCTGACCGAAGAGGTTAAACCCCGGAGTTTCGAACGGAAGCCCGAACGATTCCGACCCGAAACCCATGTCGGCATCGAACGAAGGATACGCATTCGGTCCCGACAGCGATTCCGCGTCTGCCAAAGACGTGACAACCGGGGTCAGAACCGGGTCTTGATCGAATATGCGGACAAAAATCATCCCACCCCAAACAACGGCTTCCAGCGACTTGATCGGGCTTGGCCGAATTGCCGGAAAAAATACCGACTTTGATTTAAGCTTCTATAAAACTTCATCAAATTAGCACATGAGTCTCTCAACTTGAAGGTTGAGAGACCTGTTTGCAGCAGCTCAGGGTTGCACGGTGCAGCCGGCTTCAAGCTCCTTTCGTGTGCATGGCTTGCGGAACCGGCGGCGGGTGGGATATCTGATCGCTCCATGATTTGACCGGCATGCGCTGACCCGTGGTCAAGAAATCCATTCAAAACACCCGCTTCCGGATGATCGTCGCGATGGTTCCGGCGCTGGGTTTTGCGTTCATCCTGAGCCAGTTCCTGCGATCGGTGCCGGCCGTGATCGCGCCCGACCTGCGCAGCGAACTGGACTTGTCCGCCGGTGAACTGAGCGCGCTTCCCGCGGCGCTGTTCTTCGGATCGGCAATCATGCAACTGCCAAGCGGCGTGCTGCTGGACCGGTACGGGCCACGGCGAACCATTGCCCTGTTCGTTCTGCTGACCGCGACGGGCGTCATATGGTTTTCGCTCGCCCACACGGTTGCCACGCTGACGGCCGCCTTGCTCACGATCGGTTTCGGTATTGCGCCCGTGTTCATGGGAATCATCGTCCTGATCTCCCGCTGGACGCCGCGCGACCGGCTTTCCACGGCGACGGCGCTCGCCGTTGGAGTCGGGGGGACGGGCATGCTGTTCTCGGCCGCGCCGTTCGCCGAAGCGACCGCCGCGTTCGGCTGGCGGCCGACCCTGAGCGTGGTCGGCGTGTTCTCGGCATTCCTGTCCGTTGCGGTGCTCTTTACGGCGCGAGACCGCCCGCCGGACACATCACCTCACACCGGCGCCGGCGAGAGCCTGGCGGACACAATTCGCGGACTGGGGACCGTATTGCGCGAGCCGCGCCTCTACGCTTTGGGCGCCATCTCGGCAATGACAGTAGGGTCGTTCCTGACGTTTCGCGCCCTCTGGGTCGGGCCCTACCTGAACGACGCATTCGGGGCGGGGCTGATCGAGCGCGGGAACCTCATTTTCCTCGTTTCCCTGGCCTGGCTGGTCAGCGCAGTCTGCATCGGTCCGCTCGACCGTGTCTTTGACACCCGGCGGGGCGTCGTCTCCATCGGCGCCCTGGCGATGGCGGGCTGGTTCGCGGTCATGGCCGTGCTCGGGGATATGTCCCTGACGATGGCGGCGGGCGCGATGATTCTGCTCGGGCTGTCGTCCGGGCTATCGTCACCGATCTTCGCCCATGCCCGCGCGTTGTTTCCCGACCGCTACGTCGGCCGCGTCATCACGGCGATCAACATGTTCGTCTGGGGCGGGGTGTTTTTCGTCCAGGTCGGATCCGGACTGCTGATCGATGCGTTTCCCGCCGACGAACTGGGACGCAGCCCGGTTGTCGCTTACCAGGCCAACTTTGCGGTTCTTGCGGTCTTGCTCGTGGGTGCTTTGCTGATCTATCGGCGGATCGCCGACGTGCCGCCATCGCGAGACCGTAGCGGGCCACAGGGCTGAGATATCGACGCCGCGTGGAATCCGTGGCAGGTTTTGCGCATGCGCATTCCCTTTCATGTCCCGATCGCGGCGGCGCTTCTCGCCGCGTGCGCCGCATCCGCCGACGCCCTGATCGTCGACGGCAGCAGCGGCTGCGTTGTTCACAATCCGAACCCCAGAGCAGGCGAGACCATTGAATGGTCAGGCGGCTGTAAGGACGGCACGGCCCACGGTGCGGGTGTCCTCCACTGGTTCCTGCACGGCGATCCTAACGGCCGGTTCGAAGGCAACCTCGTGCGCGGCCGTATCGACGGCGCGGGCACGGCCTACTATCCAAGCGGCAACCGTTATGCGGGCGAATTCAGCGAAGGCGTGCCTGACGGGGCGGGAACGTTTCATTTCAAGGACGGACGTCGGCTGGTCGGACGATGGTCCGACGGAAAGCCCGACGGCCCGGGCGTCATGTTCTCGGCCGACGGCGCGGCGACCCCGCAAATGTGGGAAAACGGGAAACTCGTGAACTAGGTTCGCGCTGTCTTCGCACGGGCGAGCAGGCTGAGCGCCAGGGCGGCCGCGGCCAGTCCCAAAGCCGTTCCCGCGCCGTTCGCGACCGCGTCCCAGAAACTGCCGTTGCGTGCGAACCAGGTCGCCTGGGCGTATTCGAGACCAATACCGATGGCGAATGCCGCCAGGGCGGCACTGCTTCGCGACGCCCAGGTCTTGAAACCCATTCCCGCACAGAACGCGATCACGCCATAGGCCAGCAGGTGCGCGGCCTTGTCAGACCCGTCCGGGCCGGCGATATCGGGCGGGGGGACGAGCGACAAAACGACCACGGCAAGAAGACTTGCGCCATAGGCGGTAACGAACAGCGGGTGCTGCCAAAACAGTATCCGCTGTATCATCGCGGCGAACGCACCGCGTCGGGATCGGGGATATCCGATGTCCCGCGGTAGGCGCATTGCCCGCGCATGTGCATCAGCTGGCCGGACGTCGACAGCGTTTCGCGATAGCGGCCACCCGTGTCCGGCACACGCATGAACGCGCCTGGCGCAAAGGCCAGCACAACAGCGTCTGTGTGCTGTTCGATGTTCGGGATGGGGTAGGACACACAAGTGTTCTGATCGCAGCGCCGATAGGCAGATTCCTCGAAATCGACAAGCACCTGGGGCCATGCCGGGTTGTCGGGCTCGCATATCCACCGACCGATCCGGTCCGATATTCGCGACGTCTCCGCCGCAACCGACTGGATCGAGAAGACAATTGCCACGGCAATGGCGATGCGGTGAAAGAAGTGTCGAAGCATGAGAGGGACCATAGCAATCCGCGTTGCGCTTCGTCCCGCGCGCATCCGACGGTTAACCAATTCCTAACCCGACAGGCCGGAAAATCCGGAAATGGAGTATTCCCACGCAGATAATGCGCCAAAACGAAAGATCGTGATTATCGGCGCCGGCGGGCATGGCCGCGTTTGCGCCGACGTGGCGCGCCGCGCCGGCTATGCCGTGAGCGCGTTCTGCGATCCGGCCTTCGAACAGGTGAGCGAAATTCTCGGTGTCGAGGTGCTTTCGCACAGCGAACGGGAGTTGTTCGAGAATTGGCCCGACGACACGCAACTGGTTATCGGGATCGGTGACAACACGCGAAGGCTCTCGATTGCCGGGGACGCGGCGCGCCACGGGGTTCCGCTCGCCGTGCTCGTCGACCCGTCGGCGATCGTATCGCCGAGCGCGCATCTGGGCGAGGGCGCGGTGATCATGCCCGGCGCCGTCGTCAACGCCGAAGCCTTTGTCGGCCGGGCATCGTTGGTCAATTCGGCCGCTGTTGTGGAGCATGGCGCAAGGGTCGGGGAAGGCGCACATATCGGCCCGGGTGCCTGCCTCACGGGCGATACACATGTCGGCGCACGAACGCTCGTCGGCGCTCGTGCGACACTTGTGCCAGGTGTGCGAACCGGTGATGACGCGATCATCGGGGCAGGGGCCGTCGTGACGCGCGAGGCGGGCGATGGCGCGCGGCTCATGGGGGTTCCGGCACGAACGGTGCGCCACCTGAAACTGGTGTCGACGGACTAGGCGGAGCCCTGCTCACGATCGTCATCGCCAGATTTGAGGCTCAACGAAAAACCCCGACCCGTCGCCACATCGGCGCCTGATGCCGTTCCGCCCGCGGCCGAGGCGGACGCCGTCTCCGGTCGGCTTCCGCCGGTCCATTGCCGGATTTTCTCGTAGATCGTCCGCAGCGCGCGCCAGATTTTCGGCAGCAACCAGATCATGAGCACGATGAACGCCGCAAGCAGGCCGAGGAATGCCCACGGATGATTGAGGGCCATCCAGAGGCCGCCGATGACGGCGACATCCTCGAGAAACGACGCGGTCCAGTTGCTGACCGGTTCGGGAGAGGTGTTGATGGCAAGACGCGTGCCGGCCTTTGTGAAATGGGTCGCGCCCGCAAGCGTGCCGCCGGCGATCGCGGCGGCGAGCTCCGCGCCCGCGCCCAGCTCTCCGACGGCACCGGCCGCAAGAACCGCCCCCGCCGGGATGCGGATGAAGGTGTGAATGGTGTCCCACCCGGAATCGACGCCGGGTGTCTTGTCCGCGAAGAATTCGACGAAGTACATGAAGCCCGCAGCGCCGATCACGAGCGGATCCATGAGAATCTCGAGATCGGGCGGCAGCGCGATATTGCCGGTGGCACCGAGCAAGCCAAGCGTGGCGATCGCGGCGTAAAGGTTGATCCCGCTCGCCCACGCGACCCCCATGGTCAGTGCAATCGTTTCGACGATACCCATTGGCACCTCCCAGTCCCATGGTGGCCAGAGGTACCGATGTACGTCACGGCCACCCCCAAGACGTTGTAGCGGCGCGAGCGCGATTCAACACGCATCCGCATCGTGCCTTGATATTGCCACGCTGCAGGTGCGGCGAAAAACGTTGGTTTTATACGGGTTTCCGGTTTTTCGGCATCAGCCAGAACAGCAGGGGTGCATAGGATTTCGTCGTCCGTGCCCGGATCGCATCCGCGACGAGGCGCTCCTCGACCATCGTCGCCGGGGTCCGCGCATCCTTCCCGATGCGGCAAAGCCGCGAAAACATAGTGACGGCGGCCATCCAGTAAGGATTTGTGTCCGTCGGTTCGCCGGAAAGCCGCGCAGCATCGACGAAAAGAACAGCCGCCGCGCTCGCGGTCAGTTCATCGCTGCCACGCGCAAGTGCCCGCAACAGATATCGGATGTCGAACAAGACGGCCTTGTCGACAGGGCAGCGTTTTGAAATCACTTTCAGTCTGGAAGACAACAGGCTGTAATCAATCGAATTATCTCTGCTCTCGGGCAGGTGCGGGATCTCATCGGGGGAAGCGCCCGCCGCCGCCGCAATGCCGGCGAACACGTCGTTTACGCAAGTGCGCGCGAGATACCAGGCCCGTTCCGCACTTCGACCGTCGTTGGTCCCGAGGATGTCGTGGGCGAGGGGTTTCAGGCGCTGGCGCGTATCGCAGTCGATCGCGTCGTTGATCTTGATGACGAACGTCGTGATGACCGGACAGGCCGTAGACGGGCGGTCCGTGTGGCGTTCCCCGGCCAGCAGGGCCACGAAGGACATGACGCAGAGTTCTTGCTCGCGCCGTTCACCGAGGCGCGGAACCAGGGAAATGTCGTCAGCGGCACTTGGCGCATGGCTTGTCTGGTTCATAATGGCTCAAGCGTAGCGCAGGTTCGGATTGCCGTCCATGACGGCCATTATCACGAGCCGGTGTACAAACCCGGTGTTTACGAAGGAAGTCGAGGCATGGAAATCCAGCGCAAGATCGTCAAGGCGAACGGCATCAACATTCACTATCGCGAGTGCGGCAACGGCCCAGCGATGGTGCTGCTGCACGGCTGGCCGCAGACGTCCTACGCCTGGCGTAAGGTCTTGCCGAAGCTTGCGCCGCACTATCGCTGTATCGCCCCGGACCTGCGGGGTTTGGGCGCAACCGACAAACCCGTGTCCGGCTACGACATCAGAACCATCGCGACGGACATTCACGAAATGATCGACGCGCTGGGTCTGGAAAACGTCTACCTCGTCGGCACCGACTGGGGCGGACTCGCCACGCGCCGGTACGCGCTGGACTGGCCGGGGACGCTCGACCGCGTGTTCATTATCGACATCGTACCCCACGACCAGATGTTCGCGAACCTAAGTCCGTCCATGGCTCGCGGCGCCTGGCATTTCTTCTGGAACGCCGTGCCGGACCTTCCCGAGCAACTGGTGGCGCTCGACGTGCGGCTGTTCCTGCAGGGGTTCTTCCGGCCAAAATATCACAACCCGGCGGATATGGAGGAAGCGCTCGACGAGTATGTGCGCGCCTATTCCAAGCCGGGAGCCCTGCGGGCGGGGTTTGCCTACTACAAGGCGATGTTCGACGAAAATCCTGCGATCGACGCCGAAAACCCGAAGGAAAAAATCGAGGAAAAAGTCCGGCTGATCTGGGGCAACAGCGGCGGAATGGGCGTCTTCGACGTCATGGACATGTGGAAAGCCTGCGCGCCCCACGCCACGGGGCGGGGACTCGACGACTGCGGGCATTATGTCCACGAAGAGCAGCCTGATATCCTTGCCGAGGAAATTCTCGCCTTCGGCCGGGAGTAGGGCCGCCGCCACCGGCCAGGGGCGTCCGACCATGACCGACACGACAATCGACACGCTTTCGCCGGGTGAACTGGCAACGGTCGTCGAACTGCAGCAGATCGAGTTGAAACGCCTGCTGGGCGAACACAAGCAGCTCAACGAGCGTATCGACAGGCTTTTGCGCCTGCATGAACGTGAGCAGGTGCTGCGGCAACAGATGCAGGCTGCGCTGGAGAAACTCTCCGAACAACGAGCGATCGCCGGACCGGCCGTCGCCGGGACAGCCTTGCCCGCGCCGCAGATCGAACAGCGACTTCACCGCACTGAAGCAAAGTTCGCCGCGCTTCAAAATGCAGTCGGGATGCTTGTCGACCTGATCGAGCGCAAACAGCAGGACGACCGCCCGGTGCCGACGTTCGCCGCGGACGCGCCCATCGCCTGATGGAAATCGGCGCTAGTGCGCCATGAAGACCGGCACCTCGGAATTGGCGAGGATCGCCGCCGTCGCGCCGCCGAAGATCATCTGCCTTAGCCGGCTTTGCGTATAGCCGCCCTTGATGACGAGATCGGCGTTCAGGTCGGCGGCTTCCTGCAGGATAATCTTGCCCGCCTCTGCGGCCGATCGACGGCCCGGAATGACTTTCAGGTCGGCTTCGACGGCGTCGCGCCTGAGGTTCGTGATGACGTCTTCGGCAGACGGCCCGGGCACCATCCCGCCTTCGACCGCAAGAACGGTGACTTTTTCGGCTTCCCGCAGGAGAAATTTCGCCAGTGCAATGGCGCGCGCGGTTTCCGTCCCGCCGTTCCAGCCGATAACGATATTGCTGCCGACTTTTTCAGGCGGCTTGGGCGGCGCCACCAGAATCGGACGGCCCGACTCGAACAGCACAGTCTCCAGCGTGTTCATGGCCGGGGTCATGGAGCCGGGCATGGGCCTGCCGACGACGGTCATGTCGAAAACGCGTGCGCGCTGGCCGAACACGCCAATTCCCGAGGCCTCGTCCTCCACCCAGCGGGCACAGAGTTTCGGCACGCCGAATTCGGGTTCCGGAATGCCATTGCGCTCGACGAAGGCCTGAAACTGCTCGTTCAGGCGCTCCGCGCGGGCGCGCTGCTCCTGTTCGAACTGCTCTTCGGTGCCCGAAAGCGCCGCAGCGCCGCCCTCGAAACCGACCGCGACCGCACCGGCAAGGGTGGGGCGAATGCACAAGCCTTCGATGTAACTTTCGTAGCGGCGGGCAAACACCAGGGCTGTTTCCAGGACAGAGTCCAGGATGTCGCTCTCTTCGAGCGGTACGAGGATTGAACGAAACGGCATGGGCCTCCCTCCCGAGCGTGGCACCAGCGCCATATTGCGCTGATGCCGGGCTTCGGGGCAAGCCGTTGCGCGTCCGGCTCCTCGGCGGTTGCGTCGCCTGTTCTGTTCGGGTAATACGACGCGCTTCCGAACCGGCGCGGCAGTGGCGGAATTGGTAGACGCGCATCGTTGAGGTCGATGTCCTCGAAAGGGGGTGGAGGTTCAAGTCCTCTCTGCCGCACCATTAGTTCGGAAAACATACTTCGGGTTTCGCGGCAGTGGCGGAATTGGTAGACGCGCTAGCTTCAGGTGCTAGTTCTCGCAAGGGAGTGGAGGTTCAAGTCCTCTCTGCCGCACCAACCCGGAAGTCTCGTCGAACGCATCCGATGCGTGATTTCGCCATATTGCATTGGCACGCTGTGTCCGTTGTTCCTATATGAGGGTCACAACGGCGAGCGGAAATGGCGAAGAAGAATTTCAGAAACGGTAAAACTAGCGTGGGACTCGGTGGCCGCAAGCGCTTCGGCGTGATCGCCAAGCTGCGCAGCTATTTCCTCGCGGGCCTTCTTGCCGTCGCGCCGATCGGTTTCACCATCTGGCTCTGCTGGGTGCTGCTGAAATTCGTCGACTCCAAGGTTACGCCGTTCATTCCGGAAGCCTACAACCCCAATACCTACCTGAATCCCTACCTCCCGTTCGGTATTCCGGGGGTCGGACTGATCGTCCTTGTCGTCGGCCTGATCATCGTCGGGGCGCTTACACGCATCTTCCTGGGTCGCTGGGTTGTCCGCACGAGCGAGAAGATCCTGAACCGCATGCCGTTCGTGCGCAGCATTTACAGCGCCACGAAACAGATCGCGGAAACGGTTTTCAAACGACAGTCGGAAGCGTTCCGGCAGGTCGTGCTGTTCGAGTATCCGCGCCGCGGCAGCTGGGCGATCGGTTTCGTGACCGGCACCACGCGCGGCGAAGTCCAGGAGCTTACCGACGACGATGTCGTGAACGTTTTCCTGCCGACCACGCCGAACCCGACCTCGGGCTACCTTCTTTTTCTGCCGCGCCGCGAACTCGTGCCGCTATCGATGACGGTGGAGGAGGGGATCAAGATGATCATCTCGGGCGGCATCGTGACTCCGCCCGACCGGCGCACGCCCGAGCAAAAGCGGGTCAGGCACGTGGCCCCGGCCGACGGCGACACGCCGACGATCGGCCCCAACGCCACGGTGGATTGAGCCACTATCCGCTCCGCGCGTACCGCACGGCCGCATCGCGCTCGAACAGGTACAGCAGGGTCCGCAGCGCGTTCCCGCGTGCCGATTTCAATTCCGGATCGCGTTCCACGACCAGACGCGCATCGTCACGCGCGATAGCAAGCAGTTCGGCATGGGCGTCGAGGTCGACGAGCCTGAATTCGGGTAAACCCGACTGGCGCGTGCCCAGGACATCCCCGGCACCGCGCAACCGCAGATCCTGTTCGGCGATCTCAAACCCGTCGTCGGTTTCCCGAAGAACGCGCAGGCGTTCGCGTGCCGTCTCGCCAATCTCCCGTCCGAACAGGAGCAAACAGGTCGCTTCGCGTGAGCCCCGACCGATCCGGCCGCGCAACTGGTGAAGCTGCGCAAGCCCGAAACGTTCGGCGTGTTCGATGATCATTACCGTGGCATCGGGGACGTCCACGCCGACCTCGATCACCGTGGTGGCGACGAGGATATCGAGCGGATCGCCTTCCTTGCCCGAGAACCGGGCCATCACGGCGTCCTTTTCGCGGCCACTCATCTTTCCGTGCACCAGCCCGACCCGGTCATCGAAGACCTGCTGCAGCACCGCATGACGGGCCGTCGCGGCCGCAACGTCGGCAGTTTCGGATTCTTCCACGAGCGGACAGACCCAGAAAACCTTTCCGCCGTCGGCAACCCGCCGCCGGACACCGGCGACGACATCGTCCAGCCTCTCGATGGACGCCGTGGTGGTTTTCACGGCCTTGCGGCCCGCCGGCTTGTCACGGAGCTGGGACTCGTCGAGATCGCCATAGGCCGCGAGCATCAGCGTGCGCGGGATCGGCGTCGCGGTCATCAGCAGAACGTCCACATCCTGCCCCTTGTCCGCGAGGAGCATCCGCTGGTGAACGCCAAACCGGTGCTGCTCGTCCACGACGGCGAGGGCGAGGTCGTGAAAAGCGATATCGTCCTGAAACAGGGCGTGCGTGCCTACCGCCAGGGGAGTGTCACCCGATGCCAGGCGATCGAGCATGGCCTGGCGCGCCTTGCCCTTGTCGCGGCCCGTCAGCAGGATGCATTCGACCCCGGCCTGCTCGGCGAGCGGCGCAATTGTCGCGAAATGTTGTTGAGCCAGGATTTCGGTGGGGGCCATCAGCGCCGCCTGCCGTCCGGCCTCGACCGCCGTCAGCATCGCGAGCAGGGCAACCACCGTCTTGCCGCTGCCGACATCGCCCTGCAGGAGCCGCAACATCCGGTGCTCACTCGACATGTCGCCTGTGATATCCGCGACGGCCGCAACCTGGCTGCCGGTCAGTTCGAAGGGCAGAGCGGCCTTGACCTTGTCGTGTAGCCGGCCGCTTCCCGCCGTCACCCGGCCCGGCTGTCGGCGCACATGCGCGCGCACGAGCGAGATGGCGAGCTGGCTGGCGAGAACCTCGTCATAGGCGAGCCGGGTCCGGGCCAATGTCGTTGGAAAGATGTCTTTCCCGTCTTCCGGCCGATGCGCCGCTTTCAGCGAGGTCAGCCAGTCGCTCCAGCCTCGTTCCTTGCGAAAGGCGGGATCGAGCCAGTCCGGCAGTTCCGGCGCGCGTTCGACCGCCGCACCTATGGCCTTGCCGAGAACATTTTGGGTCAGGCCCTCGGTGAGGGAGTAGGTCGGCTGTACTCGCATGATGCTGTCGCGCTCGTCGGGCGTGGCGACCATGTCCGGATGGGTCATCTGCAAACGGCCGTCGTAGAGTTCGGCGGTGCCACTCACCAGACGGGTTTCCCCCTCCGGCAGGGCGTTGGCCAGGTAGTCCTTCCGGCCATGAAAATAGACGAGCGTGATCTCGCCGGTCTCGTCCGAACAGTCGATGCGATAGGGAATACGCCGGTTGTTCACGGGCGGTGGATGATGAGTTCCGATTTCCAGCTCAAGCGTGGCCACGCGGCCGGGTTCCAGGTCCTTGAGCGCGGGAGCGTAACGCCGGTCGACGATGCCGGTGGGCAGGTGCCAGAGCAGGTCCACGATCTGCTCGCCGGCGAGCCGTTCGATGTGCTTGCCGATGCGAGGCCCCACGCCTTTCAGCGCCGTGACCGGCGCAAAAATAGGAAACAGAACTTCTGGTCGGGCGCGGGGAGGCACGGGAGAACGGGTATCCTTTTTCGTGCGGCTGACAGCGGGGGTTCGGGGCGCTATATCCTACGGCAGCACCGGCGCCCGAACCAGCAGCGGGCAGGATCGAGATCATGAACAACGAAGCTCGCGACGTCCGCATCAGGCGGTTGATTTATCGCAGCCGGTATACCGGCACGAAGGAGACCGACCTGATACTCGGCACCTTCGCCGACAGGCATCTCGCGGGTCTCGACGACCGCCTGCTCGATGAATACGAAGCCCTCATCGAAAACAGCGATCCCGACCTCTATATGTGGATCAGCGGCCGCAAGCCCGTACCCGACGAGTGGGACGGTGAAATCATGCAGCAGCTGCAGAAATTCAAGCTTGGCGACTAACGCAGTGCGTATTCCAGATTTCGATTGGGCGACTGCCGCGCCGGTGACGCGCGTCACGGGTGTACCGGATGGTTGCGATGCCCTGGTCGTGGCAGACATGCTTCGCGACTCGCCGGGGCACGTCCTTCACGTATCCAGCGACGATGTGCGCATGAACCGGATTGCCGACGCGGTGGCGTTTTTTGCGCCCGGCACGCGCATCCTCAAGTTTCCGGCCTGGGATTGCCTGCCGTACGACCGGGTTCCGCCTCGCGGCGACGTGGTCGCAGAACGCCTCGCAACCCTTGCGGCGCTGGCGTCACCCGCTGACACCGCCGACCCCATGCTCGTCGTCACGACGGTTTCGGCGATC
Source organism: Alphaproteobacteria bacterium (assembly GCA_965222215.1). GTDB lineage: Bacteria > Pseudomonadota > Alphaproteobacteria > UBA6615 > UBA6615 > JABJAG01. The sequence goes on from OZ244931.1 coordinate 1,826,404, forward strand.
CTTCAGCGCGTCCCTCCAAAGGACGCGATTGCGGACGCCAGACGCGACCTCAGGCCCGGCGACCGGGTCGATCTGGAAGCGATCGTCGGTTTTCTCTCCGCGAACGGCTATCACCGGACCGAAACCGTGCGCGAACCGGGCGAGTTCGCGGTGCGGGGAGATATCGTGGACGTGTACGCCCCGGGGTTCGAGGAACCGGTGCGCATCGACCTTTTCGGCGACGAGATCGAAAAACTCCGTCGCTTCGATGCGCTGAGCCAGCTGACAACGCAAACCATCGAATCCCTGACCCTTCTGCCGTCGAGCGAGATCCTGCTGAACGACGACAGCGTGGCGCGGTTCAGATCCCGGTATCGGGAACTGTTCGGCGCCGTGCGCGGAGACGACCCGCTCTATGAGGCGGTGAGCGAAGGCATTCGCCATCCGGGCATGGAACACTGGCTGCCGCTGTTCTACGCCCATACCGAAACGCTGTTCGACTATGTCGACGGCCCGATCTTTGTGGGTGCACAGACAGACGACGCTCGCGAGGACCGGTTCGACCAGATCGTCGACTATCATGGCGCCCGCGCGAACGCCCCCGACACCGCCGAAGGCGAGGCGCCTTACAATCCACTGGCACCCGATGCCCTCTACCTTTCGCCCGACGAATGGCGGGAAAGACTGTCGGCGCGCCAGGTGGTGGCGCTCGACAGTTTTGAAGCACCGGAATCGCGCGGGGAATCCTTCTCGATCGGCGGACGTCGCGCGGTCGATTTTTCGGAGGCCCGCAATCGCGCCGACCTGAACCTGTTCGATGCCGTTCGCACCCGGTTCGCAAACGAGCAGCGGGAGGGGCAGGCAATCGCCGTGGCCTGTCACTCGACGGGGTCTCGCGACCGCCTGACGCAGCTTCTGGCCGACCACGAGGTGCCGGAGACGGTTGCGGCGGACGATTGGGAGCAGGTCCGGGATGCGGCGCGCAGTGCCGTCCCGCTTTTCGTCCTCAGCCTCGACAACGGTTTTTCCGTGCCGGGCCGAACGATCTATACGGAGCAGGACATCCTCGGTGACCGGCTGGTGCGTCGGCGCCGGGCCGCGAGGCCGTCCGAACATCTGATTTCGGAAATGTCGAGCCTGAGCGTCGGCGACATCGTGGTCCATGCTGACCATGGTATCGCGCGCTACGACGGGCTGGAGACACTCGAAATCGGCGGTGCGCCGCATGATTGCCTGCGTCTGATCTATGCGGGCGAGGACAAGCTGTTCCTGCCGGTCGAGAACCTCGACCTGCTTTCGCGCTACGGGTCCGAGGACAGCGAGGCGCAACTCGACAAATTGGGCAACGCCGGCTGGCAGGCGAGGCGCGCCCGGGTGAAGAACCGGATCACCGAGATGGCCGACAAACTCATGGCTATCGCCGCCGAACGCGAGTTGCGCCAGGCACCGCGCATGCAGGTTCAGCCCGGGCTTTATGACGAGTTCTCCGCGCGCTTTCCTTTTGCCGAGACGGAGGATCAGCGGCGGGCCATCGACGACACGGTCGAAAGCCTCGGCGCGGGCAAGCCGATGGACAGGCTCGTGTGCGGGGACGTGGGCTTCGGGAAGACCGAAGTCGCCCTGCGGGCCGCCTTCGTGACGGCCATGTCCGGACGGCAGGTGGCCGTCGTCGTACCGACCACCTTGCTCGCACGCCAGCATCACGAAACCTTCCGCGATCGATTTGCAGGACTGCCTGTGAAAATCGCCCCGCTGTCGCGACTGACCACGGGCAAGGACGCCCAGGCGGTGCGCGACGGTCTGGCCGACGGACAGATCGATGTCGTGATCGGCACACACGCGCTGCTGTCGGACTCCGTCAGGTTCCGCGATCTGGGCCTGCTGGTGGTGGACGAGGAACAGCATTTCGGCGTGGGTCAGAAGGAGCGCCTGAAGCAGCTCAGTTCCGACGTCCATGTGCTGACACTGACGGCCACGCCGATCCCGCGAACCCTGCAGCTCGCGCTGACCGGTGTACGCGAACTGAGCCTGATCACAACGCCGCCGGTTGACAGGCTGGCCGTGCGGACGTTCGTGCTGCCCTATGACAGCGTGACGATCCGTGAAGCCATCATGCGCGAGCATTTCCGCGGCGGACAATCCTTCTATGTCTGTCCGCGCGTCAACGATATCGGCCCGCTGGAAGAACGCCTCAAGGAACTCGTCCCCGAAGTCCGCCTGGGCGTGGCACACGGTCAGATGCCCGTGCGCGCGCTGGAAGACGTGATGACGGCTTTCTACGACAAGCAGTTCGATGTGCTGCTTTGTACGAACATCGTGGAATCGGGACTGGACGTCCCGACAGCGAACACGATCATCGTGCATCGGGCCGACATGTTCGGCCTGTCGCAACTCTACCAGCTTCGGGGCCGTGTCGGTCGCTCCAAATTGCGCGCCTATGCCTACCTGACCCTGCCGACCGACAAGATCCTGTCGGACACCGCGCGCCGCCGGCTCGACGTCATGCAGAAGTTGGATACGCTGGGGGCAGGCTTCAGCCTCGCGAGCCACGACCTCGATATACGTGGCGCGGGCAACCTGCTGGGCGAGGAGCAGTCCGGACATATCCGCGAAGTCGGCGTCGAGCTGTATCAGCAGATGCTGGAGGATGCGGTCGCGGCCGCGCGGGAATCCGGTTCGGTCAAGGCGCCGGAAGAGGAATGGACGCCGGCGATCTCGCTCGGGGCGCCGATCCTGATCCCGGACGCCTACGTCGCCGACCTCGGCGTGCGGCTCGGCCTTTACCGGCGCGTGGCCGCGCTGGTCGACCCTGGCGATATCGAGGCCTTCGCGGCCGAACTGATCGACCGCTTCGGGCCGATCCCCGATGAGGTCGAAAACCTGCTCGAGGCGATCACGCTGAAACGGCTGTGCCGGGATGCCGGGGTCGAAAAACTCGACGCCGGACCGAAAGGGGCCGTCGTGAGCTTTCGGGACAACAATTTCAGTAACCCGTCCGGGCTGGTCAGCTTCATCACCGAACAGTCGGGCACCGTTCAACTGCGTCCGGACCATAAGCTCGTCTATCGCCGGGACTGGACCGACAGTCAGAAGCGCATGACCGGCGTTCGCCGTCTGATGCGAAAGCTCGCCGAGGTTGCGCAGAACGGAAACGCCGCCGCAGCCCAGTAAAATCTATTCCGCAGCGAGGCCTGCTTCCGCCAGGTCGAACAGGGGGTAGAAGGCTTCCGGCTCCTGGGCGCCCGAAAGCGCGTAGGCCCCGTTTACGACAAAGCAGGGGACCGCGTTGATACCCATTCGTCGCGCGCGCAAGTCCTCGGACAATACACTGTCACGCTCTTCGTCGCTTTCGAGAAACGCCGCGGCGGCCTTCGCATCGAGCCCACAGACGGCAGCGATGCGCATGAGCGATTCGATCTCCCCGATATCCTCGCCGTCAAAGAAAAAGGCTCTGAAAAGCGTCTCGGCCATGGCGTCCTGACGGTTCGACCGTTCGGCAAAGCGGATCAGACGGTGCGATTCCACGGTATTGGGCATGCGCTCTATGAGATCGAAGTTGAATGCGATCCGTTCCGCATGTCCGGCACGCGCGATGGCGGAATAAACATGGTCCGCACGTTCCGCGCTGCCGAACTTTCCGGCGAAGTAGGCCGCGCGCGTCATTCCCTCGCGCGGCATATCCGGGTTCAGCTGGAAGGCGCGCCAGCTGACCCGCACATCCAGCTCCGACCGGCTCGCGATCGCGCGCTCAAGGCGGCGTTTGCCGATAAAGCACCACGGGCAAACCGTGTCGGAATAAATATCGATCGTCAGCATAGCCTGAACCTGCGCAGTCGCCCGGTTTCGGTCAAGTCCGGGTCCGGTGAAGTTCGGTTCGCAGGGGCAGGCGTTTGCGCCATACTTGTACGCAAGGGAGAAGCCGACATGATTCTCGAACATCGCGCCTACACAATGTTGCCGGGCCTGCACGAACGCTTCTACGAGCTCCAGGTCGAGCGGGGCTTCGATGCCATCAAGCCCGTTCTCGACCGGCTGATTGGCTATTTCTCGACGGTCAGCGGGCCCATGGAGCAGGTTGTGCATCTCTATGCCTTCGCTTCGCTCGAAGACTGGCGCGACCGGCTGCAGGGACTCTACGACGTTCCGGAACTGTTGCCGTATTTCGAGAAAGTACGCCCGATCATGCTGCAGCAGGAAAACCACGTCCTGCTGCCGGCACCCGTCGAAGCACTGTCGCCGCACTTCAAGGCCGAGGAATTCTGGCAGCGCACCGACGGCCCGCTGGACGGGGCCACGGGCATGCGGGACCTCATTCTGGAAGAGCAAATCATCAGCGTGCGGCCGGGCCAGCTGCCGAAATACTGGAAAGCGATCGAGGACATCGCGGTCCCGGCACTTACACCGCTGGAGACGAACCGCATGGGTTCCTTTTTCATGATGGTCGGGCCGTTGCACCAGGTTTATCACTACTGGTTCTTCGACGGCTTCGACGACCGTACGCGGCGTCACAACGCGGTGCGCATGAACCCCGACTGGGTCGCGTTCCAGGAAGAAGTTCGCCCGCTCGTCGAACGCCAGGAGACCAAGTTGATGCGCCCGGCGCCGGTCGACGAAATGGTCCCGATCTTCCGATCCGTGTGACAGTCATTCAAATGTCATGACAACGTAACAATTACCCGTCATACCGTCCTCGCATTTGTAATTTCGGGGATTCGGATGGCCGACAACATCAAGAACGTGCTGTTTCTGTGCACCGGAAATTCCGCGCGCAGCATCATCGGCGAGGCGATCATGAATCGTGTCGGCGCAGGGCGGTTCAGGGCTTTCAGCGCCGGCAGCAACGCGACGGGCCGGGTCAATCCGCACGCGCTCAAGCTGTTAAAATCGTTGAACCATCCCACAGACGATTTCCGGTCGAAGAACTGGGACGAATTCGCTGTCGATGGCGCACCCCAAATGGACTTTGTTTTCACGGTCTGCGATCAGGCCGCCAGCGAGACCTGTCCGATCTGGCCCGGTCAGCCGATGTCCGCGCACTGGGGCGTTCCGGACCCGGCCGCCGTGGAGGGAACGGACGCCGAGATCGCCGCCGCGTTCGCCGAAACCTACCGGATGCTTAACAACCGCATCGAGATTTTCGTGAATCTGCCAATGGCGTCGCTGGATCGCCTGAGCCTGCAGAAGCGTCTCGACGAGATCGGCCACGACCTCAGCGAATCGGCCTAGATTTCGCTCATGGAAACTCACGACCTGCCGCGCCGGCTCGCTGCGGAGTTCATCGGCACGGCCTTTCTTCTGGCGACCGTCATCGGTTCCGGAATCATGGGCGATACACTTTCGGGCGGCAATGTCGCGATTGCCTTGCTCGGCAATACCATCGCCACGGGCGCGATCCTTGTCGTGCTGATCCTCGTGTTCGGCCCGATATCGGGGGCGCATTTCAATCCGGCGGTCACGCTGGCGTTCCGTGTTCGGCGTGAAATCGGCGGGCTGGATTCGGCTTTTTACACGGTGACGCAGATCGTCGGAGGCCTGTTCGGCGTATTTGCCGCGCATGTGATGTTCGGCGAACCCAACTTCTCGCTCTCCGTCACGGACCGCACCGGGATCGGGCAGTGGACCGGCGAGTTTGTCGCCACATTCGGGCTCGTCGCGACAATTCTCGGCTGTCTGCGTTTCAGACCGGAAGCGATCCCGTACGCCGTCGGCCTTTTCATCACGGCCGGGTACTGGTTCACGTCCTCGACATCGTTCGCGAACCCGGCCGTCACCATCGCAAGGTCCTTCTCCGATACGTTCGCGGGGATCAATCCCAGCGATGCGCCCGTCTTCATCGCCGTGCAACTGGTTGCCGCCGTGGTGGCGACGTTAACGTTCGCGTGGTTCGCCCGCGCAGATACAAAGAGCTAGAGCGCCCCGGTCACAATTCGAAGCGTGTGCGAATCCGCCAGAACGGCACTGTCGGTGGGCGAGAGCTGGTTGTGGGCGATGAGACCCCGGATAAGGTTGATATAGGCCTGCCCCTTTTCGGAGTAGGCGAGCAGGCCCGCTGCGAGCGGTGCGCCACGCAACGTCTCGCCGCTTTGCCTCGCGGCGGCGCGGGCATCGCGGAACGGTCGGTAGGCCGGATTGGTGTTGAGGTTGCGGGCATAGGCGCGGATTGAATCCATTGGGCTATCGAAGTCCGCGATCCGGTAATCCCCCAGTTGCGTGCGTTGCCGGTCAGGGACAAGCCCGTCCCCGTAACGCCACTGGCCATACAGGGCATTGCCCTCCACGGCAAAGCGCGACGACCCATAGGCGCTCTCGACAGCCGCCTGGGCGAGCGCCAGGGACGGCGGAATGGCATCGACGCGCCGCAAAAGTGTGGCGATCGACCGGGCGTCCGGGGGCTCGCTCCCCGTCGCCAGGGACTTGAGACCGTATTTGCCAGCCATGTCGCGCACCCATTCGGCATCGGCGGAAAGCACGCTTTCTTTTCTGGCAATACGCTCACGAATCTCGCGAAGGCGCTGCCGTTCGGTCAGGATTTCCTCGTTCACCATGAGAAGCATGGGAAGAAGTGCTCGAAAGAACAGGCTCTTCTTCTGACTGACCGTGAGACCTTCAGCCCAGTCCTCGGGAATATCCGATACGACAAAACGCGGGACCATCGCGCCGCCCCGCCGGATCGCTTTCGCGGTGTAGCCGATATCGGTGAAATACGCCGACAGATCTTCCGCCGATGCAATCCGGACCCGGCCCGTGTCGAGCGAGGCGCGGGCAAACCAGATACCACCCAGTGCCACGCAAAGGATCGCCACAGTGATCAAAATGCGCTGGGCCGGGCTTGGGCGGGATTTTTCGGGGACGGGGTTTGTCAAAGGTTCCTGCGTTCGGAGTGCGCGCATTTGCGCCAATTCGACTTGGCGTTTAACGGGCGGATTGCATACAGTCTGCGCTTCCGTATTCCGGCGGAAACAATCCGTCAAACAACAATTGGGAGGACCAATCATGGCCGACGGCGTACCCACACGCACTCAGATTCTCGAAGCAAGCGGCGACATGCTGAAATGGCAGGTGTATGTCGTCCACACATACCCCGCGAACGGGCTGGGCCCGGTGATGGAGAACATCGGTCCGCATCTGGCGCATCAGGCAAAGATGGAGGCCGAAGGCATCTTCATCGCTGCCGGACCGCATTGGGAGGACGACGAGGAAACCTGGGGTGGCGAAGGCATGTTCGTACTGCGCGCCCGGGATCTCGCTCATGCGAAGGAACTCGCGGCAGCCGATCCGATGCACACCAGCGGTGCGCGCGAGTATCGCGTGCGCCCCTGGCTGATCAACGAGGGAACGATCACCGTGAAGGTCAACTTCGCTTCCGGCACGCGCGAAGTTATGTAAGTGTTTCCAGTGACTTGGAACGGAATTCGGCCATCCGCGCGGGTGGCCGTTTTTCGTTTTGAGCCAAAATCCCGAACGCGTTCGGGATTCGGGAGTAGTTGGCAGGCTATTTGCGTCTATGCTGGTGACATTGATGTCACTTGCACAAATTGAGACAAGGCAGACTTACGATGAAAAAAGTCCTGATAGGTCTGGTCGTCCTGGTGATCGTTGTCGCCGTGGGCGTCTTCGTGTTCCTGGGCAACCTGAACGATATCGTCCGCGCGGCCGTCGAGAAGGTCGGCTCGGAAATGACGCAGACGAACGTCACCCTGAACGAGGTCGATATCGAACTGTCCTCCGGCAAGGGGGCGCTGCGCGGGTTCAACGTGACCAATCCCAGCGGGTTCAGTGACGACGCGGCTTTCAAATTTGACGAGGTGTCCGTCGAACTCGATCTCACGACAGTCCGCAGCGATCCCGTCGTGGTCAAGGAAGTGGTGATCCAGGGCCCGGACATCGTCTACGAATTCGGCAAGGACGGCGGTAGCAACCTCGAGACGCTGAACAACAACGTGCAGTCGAAGGCCGGTTCCGGCGGGGGCAGCTCCAGCAAGGGCGATACGCCCAACATTGTGATCGAGAACGTCTACCTGCGCGACGGGACCGTGTCGGTGATCGCGCCGTTGCTGAACGAGAAGATGTCCGTGCCGCTGCCGACGATCCACCTGAAGGATATCGGCAAGGACGGAAAGGGCGCGACGCCCGCGGAAATCGCCGACCAAGTGATGGCCGCCGTGCTCAAGGGCGCGCAGGACGCCGTGGCGCAAGCCAAGATCGACGTCGAGAAGCTGACCGGCGCGGCCATGGAGCAGGTCGACAAGGCCACCCAGGACGCGCAGAAGGCCGTCGAAGACGCGACCTCGGGCGCGGGCGATGTCGGCAAGGAGGCCGGCGACGCCATCAAGGGCCTGATCGGCCGGTAGCGAATCCCGCGACAACACGCGATACGGGGAAGGCGGCTTTGGGGCCGCCTTTTCTTTTTTGAGCGGGGCAGATGTCGGAACGTGCCGAAGAATGCTGTTGCGTGTGCGGCGCGGCGCGGCCGCGGGTTTTCACGGAGCTGGACTCCGGAACCTACTGGCGGTGCGATAGCTGCCGCGCGACCTGGCTCGATCCGGCGGACCGCTTGTCCGCGCAGGACGAACGTCGCCACTACACGCTGCATGAAAACACGGACGACACGGGATACCGGCAGTTTCTGGCACGGCTCGCCAACCCGCTTCTCGACCGGCTGGAACCCGGCCTTTCCGGACTGGATTACGGGTGCGGGCCCGGGCCGGTGCTCGCGCAAATGCTGGAGGAGGCGGGCCATGCCATGGCCGTCTACGACCCGTTTTTCGCCGACACGCCGGACGTTCTCGACCGAACCCACGACTTCATCACCTGTACGGAAGTCGTCGAACACTTTCACGACCCGCGCGGCGAATTCGAGCACCTGGACGGGATGCTCAATCCGGGTGGCTGGCTCGCGATCATGACCTGTTTCCAGACCGACGACGGCAAGTTTGCCGACTGGCACTACCGGCGTGATCCGACACACGTGGTCTTCTATCGTGAGGAAACGCTGCGGCATGTCGCCGGACAACGCGGCTGGACATGCGAAATCCCCGCCAAAGACATTGCCCTGATGCACAAACCCGAACCGCAAGTCGAACCATGAGCACGGACCCGGAGCAGATCCTCCACGACGTATTCGGATTCCCGGCGTTCCGCCCGGGCCAGCGGGAAATCGTCGACCGCCTGCTCGGCGGAACCAACACCCTGTCGGTGATGCCGACCGGTGCCGGGAAATCGATCTGCTACCAGGTGCCGGCCCTGATGGGCGAACGGCTGACCGTTGTGGTTTCTCCTCTCGTCGCGCTCATGGACGACCAGGTTGCGGCCCTGCAGGCGAACGGCGCGCCCGCGGCCGCGATCCATTCAAACCGCGCGCGGCCGGACAACGTGGCCGACTGGCGCAAGGTGCAGGACGGATCAGTGCGCCTGCTGTACCTCTCGCCGGAACGGCTGATGACGGCGCGCATGCTTGCCGCGCTGGAAGTTTTGGACCCGGCGATGTTCGTCGTGGACGAGGCCCACTGCATCTCCAAATGGGGTTTCAGTTTCCGGCCCGAATACGAAGCGCTCGCACATCTGCGCGAGCGATTTCCCGATGCGACACTCGGCGCGTTTACCGCGACCGCGGACTCGGCAACCCAGCGCGACATCGTCGCGCGGCTGTTCGGGGGGCAGGGCGACGTGGTCGTTCGCGGTTTCGACCGTCCGAACTTGCAGCTTGCCGTCACACCCAAGACGGACTGGCGCGCCCAGCTTCTGGATTTTCTGGAAACGCGCCGGGACGTCTCGGGGATCGTCTACTGTCTTTCGCGCAAGCTCACGGAAGAGGTCGCGCAAACCCTGAGCGATGCCGGGATACGCGCGCTGCCATACCACGCCGGTCTCGACCAGGGCGTACGGCGCGAGAACCAGGAAATCTTCATGGCCGAGGACGGCGTGGTCATGGTGGCGACCATCGCCTTCGGCATGGGGATCGACAAGCCGGACATCCGTTACGTCTTCCACCTGAACCTGCCGGGCAGCATGGAAGCCTATTACCAGGAAATCGGCCGGGCCGGGCGCGATGGACTACCCGCCGATGTACGGATGCTCTATGGCCTCGACGATATCCGGATGCGCCGCCAGTTCATCGCCCAGGACGACGGCGATGAGGACCACAAGCGCCGCGAGCACAAGCGTCTCGACGCGCTGCTCGCCTATGCCGAGGCCAACAGTTGCCGCCGGGTATCGCTACTCGCCTATTTCGGCGAACAGACCGAAGCCTGCGGAAACTGCGACGTCTGTCTCGACCCGCCGGACCTGATCGACGGTACCGACGATGCCCGCGACGTGCTCGCGACCGTCTCGGCCACGGGCCAGATGTTCGGGGCCGCCCACATCATCGATGTCCTGCGCGGCGCGGACGCCGCCAAGGTTCGCGAGAAGGGACATGAGCGCCTGCCGACCTACGGAACCGGCGGCGCCAAGCCGAAAACCTTCTGGCAGGGGTTCATCCGGCAGGTCGTGGCCGCCGGATACCTGTCCATCGATGTCGAGGGATACGGGGGCCTCAAGCTGACGCACAGGTCCGAAGGGCTGCTGAAGGGCGACGACAGCTTCGAGTACCGCGACATCCCAAAGTCCAAATCCGCGCGCAAGGCCCGTCGGCCTTCGGTGAACATGGACGACATCGACAGCGAGCTGTTTGCGCAACTGAAGGCACTGCGCCGCGATCTCGCCATCGAGCGGAATGTCCCGGCCTACGTCGTCTTCTCCGATGCCACCCTGCGGGACATGTGCGTGATGATGCCGGAGGACATGGACACGCTGGCCATGGTCAACGGCGTCGGGCCGAAGAAGCTGAAGGATTTCGGGGAGGTTTTCCTCAGCGCTGTGCGGACGCACGCGCAGGCATCCAGCTAGGCCGAGCCGAGTTCCAGCGTCATATAGAAACTGAGCGGGTCCTCTGTGTAGTCCGCGAACGGGCCGCATTCGACGAAGCCGTGCTTGAAGTAGAGCGCGCGGGCAGGGGCGAAAGCCGCCATCGAGCCGGTCTCGAGGCTGAGCCGCCGGTATCCCGCCTCGCGCGCCGCGCCGAGGAGGAAACGCAGCATCGCGTCCGCGACACCGGTCCCGCGCAAATGTTCCACGGTGTGCATCGACTTGATCTCGGCGTGGCCCGGGGCGAGTTCCTTGAGCGCGCCGAACCCGGCGAGTTCACCATCCCGGTGCAACGTCCAGAAACTGACGCCGCGGGCCTGCAGCCCGTCGATGTCGAGCGCATGGGCACTGTCCTCGTCGGTCTCGGCCCGCGCGGTCCTGAAGTGGTGTTCGATGAGGTCGATCACGGCCGGGTCGCTAAAATCGCCGGGACGGATGTCAGATCTGGAGGCCGTCACAACTCGCACTGGCAATGCGGAATGGCGGATGGGGTGGGATTCGAACCCACGAGACGCGCAAACGCCTGCTGGTTTTCAAGACCAGTGCCTTCAACCACTCGGCCACCCATCCGCGTGGCCGTTTGCTAGCACCGGTACGTGTGCCAGTCGACCTTCCGTTGCAAGAGACGCGTCGCTAGTTCCGTCGCGCCGCGCGGCGCGGCTCGTCGGAACGGCTCGCGAGCCGCAGGTCGTCAATGAGCCGGCGTACATCGCGGATCCGCATCAGCAAACGGCTCATGGAATGGCGCAGCTCCATGGCCGAATCCTGGTTTCGCAGCGCGTGCTCGGCGTCGCTTTCCAGTTCCTGGATCGGCGCGGTCAGGTCATCCCCGATTTCCTCGATCACGGCACGCCGATCGGTGTCCTGGGCTTTCAGGTTCTCATGCGCGTCGCGCAGTTCTTTCGTCTGTTCCTCGACCGTTTTCTGGAGTTCGGAGCGCGACACCATCGTCTCGCGCAACGTGCCGGCCATCTGTTCGAAGGACGTCGCCAGCTCCCCGAGTTCGTCGTCGCGCCGGGTCGATATATTCACGCTGAAATCGCCCTTCGAAATGCGTTGCGTCGCGTCAGCGAGTTCACGGATGGGCGCGCTCAAACGCCCGGCAAGAAACGCGGCCAACATACCGGCCAGGAGCAGGGCGGCCGCACTGGCAAGCACGAGTTCGAAGATTTGCTCCTGCTGCTCTCGGTCCGATGCCGCCAAAAGATCGCTTTGCATGACGCCGATCTGGCGCTCCACGAACTTGGCATCGACGAGCACTTCCAGTGCGCCGAACATGTAGCCGTCCGCGGAAATCGGCGCGACAATCCGGATGACATTGTCCGGGCGAACCTGAACGAGGCGCTCGCCGCGGCTCATAACGCCGGAAACATCCGGGCTCGCGAGATCGCCGAAGGTGTCCAGTTCCTCGGTACTATCGTGAAAAATCGTCCCGTCCCTTGTGAAGACGGTTGCCGCAATCACTTCCTTTCGGTTTACCAGCGAAGCGAGAATGTTGCCGACGCCGTCGATATCTTCGGCAAAAAGCGGTTCCAGCGCCGAATTCGCCGTCAGCGCGCTGAGCGAAAGCGCGTTGGCGCGCGCGCTCTCGGTCAGGGCTGCCTCAAGACGCTCAAGGCTTCGCTCACGGAACGCATCGCTCAATCGCTGGTTCGCCGCGAAATGGTAAAGCGAGATGCCCACCGTCACGCACGCGACGAGACCGACGAGGACAAAAACGTATTTCGTTCGCGTGCTCATAGCCGGAAAAGAGTCTCAACCTGCATGGTGCGCTGTGAAGACGCCGCGCAATTGTTCCAGGCTGGCCTCGTCTTCCGGCGTCAGGCGTTCGAACTGTTTCACCTTGAAGTACTTCCGCAGGATCGCCCTGCCGTCGGATGTCTCGTGCAGGCCCAGCAACAACTCCGTCAGGCGATCCTTGTCCGCCGGCGGAAGCGAGGCGCGATAGAGCATCAGGGAGCGCGGTACTTCGCGCGTTTCATGTAAAACCCGGACATGCGGCGCGAACCGCCTCGTGACAACCTCGTCGTCATCCAGGTCCACATTGCTGATCGCCGCAGCGTCGGCGTTGCCGCGGACCAGTGCGCCGACGACATTGATCTCCGCACCGACGAACCTGTAGCGAAGTTCATCGCCCACCGGTTTCGCGGAATCCACATGCACCAGGTCAATGCCCGCATCCATGATCTCGACATAGGGGAGGAAAAACCCGGATGTCGAACCGGGATCCTCAAACGTGATCGTTGACCCTTTCAGGTCCTCAAGCTTCTGAAACGGACTGTTGGCGCGAACGAGAACCACCGAATGATAGGAACGCACGTTGCCTTTCCATTCGAGCAGCGCCGGCTCCATGCCCCCGTCACGTTCGAGGTGAAGCGCTCCGAACACCGTTTCGGAAATGATATCGACCTCATTGCGTGCCGCGCTTGCGATCATGTCGTCGGGTTCCGGGATCATGACGATCTTCACATCGTCGAAGGCGTCATGGCGCGACACGAGATGGTTGGCGAGCGTCATCAGCCGGCTGGCGTGTTTGCGCGGGTTCCCGGAAATCCGGCCAATCACAAGCGTGCGCTCGCGAGAGACACCATCTCCCGTTACGCCCTGCGCATGGCTTGCCGGGATCTGAGAAATGGCAAACGCCGCGAATACGGCGCAGGTGGCGAAAAACGTGCCGGCTTTCATCAAACGGGGCCTCTCGCGTTTAGCGGGTCGACACGGCTAGATACCACAGTTGGCCGCGGAAATGACCGGACGCGGAACGAATGATTGCTTGTACCACCGGCAGGTCCGATATTGTGGACAACAGCCACAAAAAAGCGTCGTGCGGACAGATGGAAGCAGCGAACATCGATACGTCGGGTGTCCACGCCAAGGTCAAGTACATGATCGATACCGGCGAGAAACGGCTCGTCTACGTTCCGTCCGAAGCCGGACAGGACAATTCCAAATGGGCAGGCCGTTACAAGGACCACGAAGTGCTGATCGCGGACGCGCGACAGGCCCCCGAGCGGATGGAGCTGGATCGTCACGGGTTTGCTCTGGTCAACCATGCGTCGAAGGTCGACGATTTCTACAACGACGATCTTATCGGGCGCGTGTACGAACCCGAAGTCGAAGCCCTGCTGTCATCTCTCACGGGCGCCAAACGCGTCCATGTTTTCGATCACACCCGGCGGGCCGATTCGAAGGGGATGCGCGAAGAGAAAGTCGTTCGCGAACCCGCCGGCGTCATTCACAACGACTACACGGCCGTATCCGCCGCCAAACGGGTACGCGACCTGTTTCCCGAGGCCGAGGCGGAGGACCTCCTGTCGAGGCGATTTGCGATCGTGAACATCTGGCGGTCCTCCAACGGCCGCCCGATTGAAACCGCGCCGCTGGCGCTGTGCGACGCGCGCAGCGTCTCGGACGACGACCTGGTAACCGTGGAACGCCATTCGAAAGACCGGATCGGGGAGGTGCAGCAGGTTCTCCAGAACGACGCGCACCGCTGGTTCTACTTTCCGCTCATGCAGCCCGATGAGGCGTTGCTCATCAAGACCTACGATTCCGCCGACGACGGCCGCGCACAGTTTTCGGTTCATACGGCATTCGAAGATCCGATGGCGGGGCCGGCAGCTTCACCGCGCGAAAGCATCGAGACCCGCGCGTTCCTGTTCTTCTAGCCGTCGCCGGGGGCGATGCACGTTTCACGGCAATTCGTCCATATGGGACACGAATCGCCTTCGACGTTGAATCGAAATATCGACCTGCGAGTATAAACCAACTCGGGGAGGTTCGATGACGGCACACAGCGTTGCACATGCGCGATTGCGCCATGCGCTTAAACGCACCGCGATCCTCGCGGGACTTTTGTGCGGGCTTTCGCTCTCTCATGCCCATGCGGAATTCCCCGAAGAGCGACTGGATTTCAAACTGACGGAGAATACCGACGGCCTTTTGCGCTTCGTCATTGAGACCAGTATCCCCACGCCGTTCGAGGCGATCGTGGAGATATCTCTCGCGGGACAACAACCGCGTGACGTCTACATCGGGCATGCCGAGAGGGTGTTCATCGACCGCCCGCACAGCGAGCTCGTCCTCGACCTGCGCCGCTCGCGAATGCAACTGCCGGCGGGGACGTATCAGGCCAAGGTCGCGTTTTACAACGCCTGGGGGTGGCGCAACGGAAACAAGCGCGCCCGCGAAACGCCCGACACGGTGATCCGCAAAAGCGTTTTGCTTCGCGCGTCGGGCATCGCGCCGGCAGCAGCTCGTTCGCGTGCCGAAAAGCAGCGCTGGATATTTCTCAATGTGAAGCCCCGGACACGCTGGGTGCCACAGTTCTTCACCCGAAATATCGGTGATTTCGAGACCCTCGAAGACGGAGAACTCGCCAGTTTCTACTTTCCCGATGCGCAAATGACTTTTCTGGTGTCCTCGGCATCCGGACAAATCGTCGGGTGGCAATACGGAAAACCGGCAGGGCAGGGCGACGGCCCCTAGAGCCGTCGCGACGCGCCTGAGCGTGCTGTAAGGTCGCGGTTCAGCGACCGGCGGGCGGCATTGTTACATTTCAGAAGACGACAGACCGAAAGAGCCTATTCGGACACGGTTACGGGCATCGCCTGGATGGTCGTCGCCAGCGCCGTGGCGGTCTCGACACATGCGATGATCCGGCACGTCGCCGAAACGGGCATGCACCCGTTCGAGGTCACATTCTTCTACAACCTGTTCACGCTGCCGATCATCTTGCCGCTCGTCCTGCAGGGCGGAACGTCGGTCCTGCGCACCCGCCGGCACGGGCTGATGTTCGCGCGGGCCTCGATGCACCTGGCCTCGATGCTGCTGTTCTTCTTCGGTCTGACCCTGATGCCCCTGGCGACGGCGAGCGCCCTCACGTTCCTGGCGCCGCTTTTCGCGGTTCTCCTCGCCGCGATCTTTCTGAAAGAGGGGTTCTCGACGCGGCGGGTCCTGGCGCTGTTGATGGGCTTCGCAGGCATGCTGATCATCGTTCGCCCCGACCCCGGGGACCTGGACGCCAATGCCCTTGTCCTGGTGGGCGCCGCGCTGCTCTGGGGGGCGGTTCTCGTCGTGATCAAGGTCCTGAGCCGAACGGAATCGAGCTCGACCATCACTGTCTGGATGGCCCTGATGATGGCCCCGATGGCGTTCCTGCCCGCGCTCCCGTTCTGGACGACACCGACCCTTCTTCAGCTCGGGTGGCTGGCGCTGGCGGGTATCCTCGGAGCGTTCGCCCAGTGGGCGACAGCCCAGGCGCTCAAGGTCGGATCGACCAACGCCGTCATGCCTATCGATTTCCTGAGACTGGTGTGGGGCGCGGCTATCGGCCTTGCCGCGTTCGGCGAGTTTCCGGACGCCTTTACGTGGCTGGGCGGAATCGTGATCTTCGGGTCTTCGATGTGGCTCGCCTGGCGCGAGGGCCGGGCCGGGCGCAGGGCTGCTAACCCTTCACCACGCGCAGATCGCGATGAAGCATAAGGTCCTGAATGGAATCGAAGGCCGCCGTGCTGAGCTCGATAAAGGTGCCGCCGAAGCGTCCGCTTTCCGCGTCGGAGTAGGTGACGGTAACCAGCATCTCGATCTTTCGGCCCTTGAAGTCGGTGTACTCAAGCTCCGCGCGCTGGTTCTCGACCGGCCACGTCGTCTTGTCATGGCGTTCGAACGCACCGGTTGCGCCAAAGCCGGACAAACCGATATCGAGTATCTTCATGTCCTGGCCGTCGAGCGTGGCATCGATCACGATGGCGCGACGCCGATCGCGCCGGCGTTCTTCCGTGGCGTATCCGACTACACGCGTAACCATGTTCCACCATTGAAAAAATTCAATCTGCTGACCACCGTGCGTGAAACTGTTTAAGCAACACTAAACGACAGCGGTAACGGGGCACGCGGGCAACTCTTGCGGATGCCTCCTCACCGCGCGGGGCCTGCCGGGAAATCGAACATGGTTAAAGTTATCGTCCAGATGTATCCGGTGATTCCGTCGGCCTCCGAGGCCGAGCGGATGGCCCTGCGACCCATAGGCCGGAACGCCGAGCGCTTCCAGGAAACCCTGCGAGGCTGGTGCGATATCGTGGAAGAGGCGGACCGCCTCGGCCTGTGGGGCGTGACGGCAATCGAGCACCACTTCCATTCCGAAGGGTATGAAGTCAGCCCAAGTCCCGGCGTGATGAACGCCTTCTGGGGGGCGCGGACCGAAAACATCCGGGTGGGACAGCTCGGCTACGTGATGACCACCCACAACCCGATCCGGGTCGCCGAGGAAACGGCGATGCTCGACCATCTGACCGAAGGCCGGTGTTTCGTAGGGTTCTCGCGCGGTTTCCAGTCCCGCTGGACGGACGTGCTCGGGCAACATCTCGGCGCGCGGGCAACCCGGTCCGACGGCAGCGCCGATGACGAACTCAATCGCGAGATTTTCGAGGAAGCAGTCGAGATCGTGCTCAAGGCGTGGACCGAGGACAGCATCGAGCACAACTCGGCCCGCTGGCAGATTCCTTACCCCCATGACACAGGCCTGCGCGACTGGTTCATGTCCGACTGGACGGCAAAGCTCGGCGCGCCGGGAGAAATCGGCCCGGAGGGCGAAGTGCGCCGTGTGAGCGTGGTTCCGGCGCCGCTGACCAAGCCGCACCCGCCTGTCTTCATCGCATCGAACGCCAGCCGCGAGACGGTCGAGTACGCCGGACAACACGGCTTCATCCCGGCGTACTTCTCGCACATGGACAAGGTCGCGGATTACGGCCCGGCCTACGTCGATGCCGCGTCACGCGCCGGGCACGACTTCGCGCTCGGCCAGAACCAGGCCATCGTCCGCATGCCGCGCATCGCGGACACGACCGCGGACGCGCGCCAGGCCGTCGCGGACTATGACGGCATGATCTTCAAGCATTTCTACGAAAACTTCCTGCCGGCCGCGTTCCGGGAGACAATCAACGTCACCGAGGACACGCCGTTCGAGGACCTGGTCGACCCGATGGTGGCGACCGGCCTGTTCGTACCGGGCACCGTCAGCGAGGTGAGGGACCAGTTCGTGGCTCAGTGGAAACACCTGCCGGCGGAGTATGTGATCCTGATCTACCACTACGCCCAGCAGCCGAAGGACAGCGTGATCGAAAACCTGCGCCTGTTCATGGACGAGGTGAAACCGGCGCTGGACGAGCTGACCGACTATCCGGACGAACGCGAGGCGGCCCCTCTCAGGTAGGAATATCCCCGGAACGTCCTTCGACGCGCGCCGCGCCCTGAATGCCTCCGGGTCGAGATTGTCGGTCCCGTTTCCTTCGCTCTTTCGTCATTGCGAGAAGCAGCGCGACGAAGCAATCCAGAGCCGACGCGCCCGCTCTGGATTGCTTCGCTTCGCTCGCAATGACAGCTTTCCTGTTCCTGGGAGCCCAGGCACCCTCAAGCCAGCATCAGGCTGGCGCCGCCGTCGACCACCAGCTCCAGGCCGGTGACATAGCTGGATTCGTCCGACGCCAGGAACAGCGCCGCGTTGGCGACGTCCCATGCGTCGCCCCAGCGCCGCAGGGGAATCTTCTCCTCGCGCCACGCGTAGTATTTCTGGACGGTCATGTCGGGGTCGGTACCCTGTTTGACGACTTCCACCACGGCCTCATCGACCATGGGCGTGCGGTTGAATCCGGGCAGGATCGCGTTGACCCGGATGTTCCACGCCCCGTACTGCGCGGCCGTCACCTTGGTGAACTGGTTGATCGCCGCCTTGGTCGTCGGATAGCTGACGTAATTAATACCCATGTAGCGCATCGACGAGATCGACGAGAGATTGATAATCGAGCCGCCGTTCTGCTCCTGCATGATCGGGATCACCGATTTGCAGGTCAGGAACATGCTCTTGAGGTTCACCGCGACGACCCTGTCCCAGTTTTCCTCGCTCTGCTCGACGGTGCCACCCGGCGCGACAATGCCGACATTATTGTGCAGCACGTCGATCCGCCCGAAGGATTCGTGGCACGCCGCGACCATGGCCCGGACCTGTTCCGGGTCGGTCACGTCGGCGGTGAAAACCTCCGCCGCGCCGCCTTCGTCCCGGATGATCGACGCCGTTTCCTCTGCCGCATCGCCGTTGATATCGGCACAGAAGACCTTCGCACCCTCGCGTGCGAACAGGGTCGCCGCGGCCTTGCCGTTGCCCCAGCCGGGCCCGATGGAACCCGCGCCGGTCACCAGCGCAGCCCGGCCTTCAAGCCGGTTGCCCCTCACGAAATCGTCCATGCGACTAGATCCGCTTTCCCTCGGCCTCCGCCGCACCGTGCAGCGCGGCTTTCGGCAGCATGACGTGGCAGCCCTTGTTCACGTTCACGAGCTGCGAAATCCGCACATCGGCAGCGAGGCTGCAGAGCGAGTAGGCGTCCTCGTCCGACAGGTTCGTGCGCTCGCAGATCAGCTTGATCATCTCCCGTAAACCCTGCCGGGCCGCATCGTCCAGATCCTGGTTGATCCCGATGGTGATGTAGTGGGTATCGGTTTCGGCGCGCGGCATGTCGAACGACAGGTCCTTGCGGACATGGAACACGAACGTGCCGATCAGGGCGGTCTCGGCCGCCGAGAGGCAGCTCTCGCCGTCGCCCTGCAGGGCATGGCCGTCGCCGGTCTGGAAGTTGCCGCCCGGCACGAAGACCGGCAGGTAGAGCGTCGATCCGGGGCCGAGTTCCTTGATGTCCAGATTGCCGCCATGAGGTTGCGGGACGATCGAGGTGATGGTGCCCCATTCCGGCGGCGGCGAAACGCCCATCACCCCGAAGAACGGATGGCAGGGCAGGTCGACGCCCCAGGGCAGGCTCGCCTGCATCGCATCCCGGTCGAGGGGGATGTTCATGACCCGCTTGTTCGGGAAGTCCTCCGGCAGCGAGCCTTTCAGCGGCGCGATCATGTTCCACGCCCAGTCCTGACGCAGCTGCACGTCGACGATCCGCACTTCCAGCACATCGCCGGGCTCTGCGCCCTTGACCGCGACCGGCCCCGTCAGGATGTGGCCCGGCAGGATCGGCTTGTGATCGGCGATGAAATCCGCATGGTCCGGCAACAACCCGTCGCGCATTTCGTCGGGGATCTGGTCCGGCCCGCCGGAGATGGTCTCGATGGTCACCCGGTCGCCGGATTCCACTTCAAGCACCGGTTCAAATTCGGCCGAGAATGCACCCCAGCGAAGATTTTCAGGTTTGGACGTCAAAATATGGTCGGTCGGCATGTCAGAACCCCGTTTGCGTTCGACACATCTTGTCCGTCCGCCGGATACCGGGCAAGGCGTGCCGGAAAAAGAGCAGAAAAAGAAAAGCCGCCGACACGGAATGCCGGCGGCCGGTCACATGAAAACGGTCCTGCTTACTGGACGGATCGGCATTTGAGAAATTCATCCCGCGTGACGATGCCGTCACTGTCGGCGTCAAGACGCGCGAACGTCTCCGCGCTGATGTCCCAGGCCTGCGCCTCCTCGGGAGAGATATGATCGTCGCTGGCGGCGCTGCGGTTAAGAATGCTGAACCTGTAGTCACAGACGGAGAAATCGCTGACGGCGCGTGCAGGGACCGGAACGTCATCGACGAGCACGATTGTCCACGTCTCGTACTCATCCGTGTACGACACACAGTTGTCGAACTCGTCGCGCGTTATGATGAGGTCGTTATCCCTGTCCAGTGCCTCGAAAAGGCTGTCGGGCATATCGGCCGAGATGGCTTCGCTTACATCGATATGATTATCGTTATGGGCAACACCCGACACGTTGAGGAAGTCGAACGATTCCGCGCATCCGGCATCCTGAATAACGACGACGCGCTGTTGCGCCTGCGAAGGGACGGCGAGGCCGGTTGCCGCGGCAGCGAATACAGCGGCAGCAAGAGCAATTCGGAAGTTCATTGGGGTCTCCCTTACGGACCGGGTGTCGGGCTGCGACTCAATGAATCGCAGAACCACTATACGGCGGCAATAGGACAACGGCTCGGGCAATCCGATGCTCCCTGATTGCACAATATTATCAGTGATTTGATGCAGATTACGACAGTCCGAAGTCACATCGCCGACACGCCGCCATCGAGAACAACCTCCGACCCCGTCATAAAACGGGATTCGTCGGACGCCAGGTAAATCACGGCGTGCCCCACATCGTCGGGGGCGCCAACGATACCCAGAGGGATTTGCCGCGCCAGTTTTGCCACGCCTTCATCCCGGTCGCCGCGGAGTAGATTGTCGAGAATGGGCGTATCGACGAACGCCGGGTGAACCGAGTTGCACCGTACGCCGTTACCCTGCCGGGCACAGTGAAGGGCCACCGATTTGGTCAGGTGACGTACGGCCGCCTTGGCCGAGTTGTAGGCCGCAAGATTATGCCCGGCGATGATCCCCGAAATCGACGAAATGTTGACGATGGACCCGCCGCCGGACGCGGCCATGTGAGAAATCCCGTACTTGCAGCCGAGAAACACGCTGTCGAGGTCGAGGGCGTGGAGGGCCCGCCAGTCTTCCAGCGAGGTCTCTTCCACCGTGCCCGCAATGGCGGTGCCCGCGCAGTTGACCAGAATATGCAGCCCGCCGAACGTCTCAACCGTTTCCGCCAGCGCCTGTTTCCAGTCCTCTTCGTCGGTTACGTCATGGGCGATCGCTTTCGCCGTCGGACCGATGCCGGCAACGACATCTTCCGCGCCCGTGAAATTGATATCGGTGACGGCGACCTGCGCGCCTTCGGCCGCCAGCATTTCGGCGCAGGCGCGCCCAATTCCCGATGCCGCGCCTGTCACAAGTGCAACCTTGCCCTCGACCCGTTTCATAACGCACAACCCCTTGACGATTTCGCCCATCAAACCCGTCCGACCGGCCCCGATGCAACCGATCCAGTCAGAACGTCTCACGTTGCGCCCGTTTGCCCCTTCGGACGAAGCGGCCGCGTTCGCGTTTTTCAGCGATCCTGCCGTGATGCGATTCAGCCTGAACGGCCCCCACGCGTCACGCAAACCGACCGAAGATTTCATCGTCGCCAACATCAACCGGCAGGAACGATGCGGCTTTTCGATCTGGGCTGTTGTCGAACAGGAGTCCGACGAGGTGATCGGCATGTGCGGTCTCGCGGAGTTCAGTCACGGGATCGACGGCATCGAGCTCGCGTATCGGCTCCGACAGGACCGCTGGGGCAGGGGCTACGCAACGGAAGCCGGACGCGCCGCCGTCGAATACTCGTTCACCGTTTTGAAGCTCGACCGGCTGATCGCCGCTGTCGAGCCGGCCAACGTTGCCTCCGTGCATGTCCTGGAGAAGTGCGGTTTCACGCGAGTGAATCGCGGCCCGGTAGCCGGCAAGGACGCGTTCATCTACGAGCAGGTACGAAGCGACTGGCTCCAGAAGCAGTTCTAGGCGGTCGGTCCCCCGGCCGCCTTCCATGCATCCATGCCGCCCGACAGGTGGCAGACATCCGACATGCCTGCCTCCAGCGCGGCCTCCACGGCCATCGCGGAGCGCTCTCCATAAGCGCAGTAGAAGACAACCCGCCGCCCGGAGGTGCGCGCCAGTTCGTACAGCATGCCGCCGGGGTGAACCTGTTCGTCGAGATCGGGGTAGGGGGCATGGACCGAACCCGGAATCACGCCTTCCTTGGAACGCTCCTTATCGTCACGCAGATCGACAAGGATCAGCGACGGGTCGCTCAACTGCGCGAGACCTTCGCCACAGGTCAACGACAGTCCGAGCCCCTCAAGGTTATCCTGCTTCAATCCGATCTTCAGGTTCGCCGGCACGGCCACATCCATCATCTTCGGATTGGCGAGGTTCAGGTTCTCCATGATCTCGACATACGCAGCTTCGGAATCGACCTGCAGGCGCGGATTGCAGGCGCGTTCCTCGGCAATTGTGCTGACGGTGTCGCCCTTGTAGTCATGGGCCGGGTACACGAGCGTATCGTCGGGTAGCTTCAGCAGCTTGTTGAAGATGGAATCGTACTGGGCGCGGGGGTCGCCGTGCTGGAAGTCCGTCCGGCCCGTCCCGCGGATCAGCAGCGTGTCCCCGGTAAACACGCGGTCGTCCATCAGGAAACTGTAAGAATCGTTCGTGTGTCCCGGTGTGTAGATCACGTCGAGCGACAGGCTCTCGACATCGATAGTGTCGCCTTCGGAGACCCGCATGGACACAACATCGACACCGCTTTGTTCGCCCATCACCGTGATGCAACGCGTCTGGTCACGCAGCGCCCCCAGGCCGGTGATGTGATCTGCGTGGACGTGGGTGTCGACCGCCTTGACGAGCTTAAGGTCGAGATCTTCGAGAAGTTGGAGATAGCGATCCACGTTGTCGAGCACCGGATCGACGATGAGGGCCTCACCGCCATGGCGGCTGGCGAGCAGGTAGGTGTAGGTACTGGATTCGCTGTCAAAAAGTTGCCGGAAGATCATTCGCATCGCCTCCGAGCAAAATTGTACACCATTTAGTCGTGGAATAACATACGCGCAATCACGGCTACAGTCACTGTCATCGACCATCCCCGAAGAGACATCATGACACCCGAACTCTGGATCCTCATTGCCACTATTGGCCTCGCGGCGGGCCAGATGGGCCTAGCCGCGATCCTCCAGCATAGGCAAACAGGCGTCACTTTTGCGGTCGGGCCGCGCGACGAAGCTTTCGAGTTAACCGGCATGGCGGGCCGTATGACACGCGCGCTTCGCAACCTTCACGAGACCTTGCCATGGTTCGCAACGGTTGTTCTCGTCGCGCATGTGTCGGGTAACGAGAACGAATTCACGTTGCTCGGTGCGCATCTCTATTTCTGGGCGCGCGTTGCCTATGTTCCGGCCTATGCGTCCGGGCTTCCGTGGATTCGCACGGTCGTCTGGTGGGTCGCGGGAATCGGCATTGCGCTCGTCGCCGCCCAGTTATTTTAGGCGCCGTTACAAGTCGTAGAATTCGATGGCCGTATCGTGGAAGAACCTGCTGTTTTCTTCCTCGGACCGGTCGGCGAGCACCTTCTTCTGCATCGCCGTGTAGTCCTCGAACGTGCACCACATGGCCTCGACCGGGAAATTGCTGCCGAAGAAGCACCGGTCCGCGCCGAACATGTCGAGCACGGTGTTGGAGGAGATATCCATCACCGTCTCGTCGAGGGTCCGAGTGTAGGTGTTCAGGCCGGAGACCTTGATGAACACATTTTCGCACGGCACCAGCACTTTCAGGGCTTCGCGCCATTCGTTGACCGTTGCATCGTCGGTGGCGGTCAGCATGCCGGCGTGTACAAGGCAGATACGCAGGTTCGCGGCTTCCTTCGCAAGCATCGCCAGGTCTTCGAACTGCGAGGCATAGCCCTGGAAATCGAAGGTGAGGCCCCGGTCCGAGAGGATCGAGAGGCCGCGCCGGAAACTGGTGGAAAGACAGAAATCCTGACGGTCGACGAACCGCCAGTATTCGTTGGTCGGATGCCAGTAGACCTGCTGGCGGATGCCCTTGAGGTTCGCATATTCCAGGTGATCGTCGAGAACCCTCTCGAAATTCGGGTCCGTTAGATCGCCATGGCCCACAATGCCCTGCGGGAAGCCATGCTCGTCTGCGATGGCCTGCAGCCCCGCCGTCTCGTCGACCGGGCGCGAGATGTCGAAGTTCGCCTGCACATGCACGGACTTGACCACGTTGTGGGTCGCGAAGTCCGCCTTCAGGTCTTCGATCCGGTACTCGCGCTTCAGCGCCGACCAGTCGTCGCCGAAAATCATCGGCCGCATCGGCCGGTGCATCCACGGGTAGTTGTCCAGGTCCCAGAAGAGGTGATGGTGGGAATCGACGACGGGTCCGTCATACAGCGGCATCTGCAAGCACTCCTCAGGCGGCCGCCTCCGTCTCGCCCAGCGCCGCATTGACCCTGGGCATGACCTCGGTGGCCATCAGCTCCATCGAACGCCGGGCGAGCGGAACGTCCGCCCAGTCGTGGCCTGTATACATCAACGTGCCGTAGGGACCCACCAATTCCCGGTGGGCGAGGATCTGTTCGGCCACGCTGTCCACGTCGCCCGCGATCACCTGGGTGTCGAGGGAGTGCTGGACCGAAACCTCGTCGTCGGGCTGGTCCGGGTGAGACTTGAACAGCGCCAGTCCCTGGGCGCCGCGCCCGCGCGCGATTTTCTTCATGAGGTTGCTGAAATAGAACCCGTAGGGCCCGTCCTCGCTCCGCGCGTAAAGAACGGCGTCGGCACCGTCGTCACAGACCATGATGCTCTTGGCGATCCGCCAGAGCGACGGGTCTTCCGGCAAACCGGCATTGCGCTGTCCCTCGACAAACTTGGGTATATGCGTCGCGACCCAGTGGTCCTGCACATAGTTCGACGAGATACCCGTCCAGCCGCGCTCGGCCGCCGCCGTGATGCCCTTGGAGTAGGGGGCCAGCGCCGTGAAAACGATCGGCGGATGCGGCTTCTGCAGCGGCTTCGGCACGATGCCCTGGCCGATTTCCGGATACAGCGTGCGCTCGGTCGACGTCTTGTAGAACTTGCCCTCGAGGTTATACGGCGGCTCGCCGGCCCAGATCGCCAGCACCTGGTCGATGCCCTCGACCATCTTTTCGTTCTTGTCGATGTCCAGGTTCCCGAACACCTCGATGTCCGACGGCAGTCCACCCGGCCCGATGCCCATCAGCATGCGCCCATTCAGCAGGTGATCCATCATCGCCACCTGCGCGGCGACGTGAACCGGATGGTAGCTCGGGATATTGATCACCCCGGTACCGAGCTTGATGTTCTCGGTCTTGTCGATGAGCGTGCCCAGAAAGATCATGCAATTCGTGATCGGCTCGGCAAGGTCGGTCATATGCTCGCCCACGAACGCCTCACAATAGCCAAGTTCATCGGCAAGGATGACCGCCTCCTGGTCCTCCTTCAGGACCTCGCGATAGTCGCGGTCGATGGGGTGCACCGGCTGGGTGAAAAATCCGAGTTTCATGACTGGTATCCGTAGTCAGGCTGATGACGCATTCAAACATATGGTGGGAACGGCGTCGCCGCCGGTCGCGGAACAGAACTTGCGAACGTTCCGCATCGCGTCGTCGTTGACGAACAAAGTGAATTGCCCGACGCGCGCGCGCTGTGGCACGGGATATCGGGAATATTCGAAGTATTCGAGGGCCTTATGATCAGACATATCGCAACGTCCGTGTTCCTGGCCGCAACCCTGTTGATGCCGCTGCACGCCCATGCGCAGGCAGACCCGAAATTCGAAGCCTGGCTGGACGGGGTACGGGCCGAGGCGCGCACGAAAGGGATCAGCGAGGCGACACTGGCGCGCGCGCTCGAGGATGTCGCGCCTATCCCCCGCGTGATCGAGCTGGACCGCAACCAGCCCGAATCCACGATCACCTTCTCCCAGTACCTGGCCCGGATCGTCAGCCCGACGCGGGTGAAGGCCGGCCGCGCGCAGATCGAAAAACACCGCGACATCCTGGAGAAAGTGGGTGCCGAATTCGGCGTGCAGCCGCGCTTCATCGTGGCGCTGTGGGGTATCGAGACCAACTTCGGGCAGTTTACCGGCGGGTTCCCGGTGATCGACTCTCTCGCGACGCTCGCCTATGACGGCCGCCGGAGCCAGTTCTTCCGGGACGAGCTGATGAACGCGCTCCAGATTCTGGAAGAGGGCCATATCGAGCCGGAGAACATGAAGGGAAGCTGGGCCGGCGCCATGGGACAGAGCCAGTTCATGCCGTCGAGCTTCCTGCGCTTCGCCCACGACTACAACGGCGACGGTGCGAAGGACATCTGGAACACCCAGGCGGACGTCTTCGCATCCGCCGCGAACTACCTGAAGGGCGTGGGCTGGAACGACGACATTACGTGGGGCCGCGAGGTGCGGCTGCCCGACGGTTTCGACCACGATCTTGCGAGCCTGGACGTCGTGAAAAGCATTCCGGAATGGCAGGCGCTGGGGGTGCGGCGTTCGGACGGCACGGACCTGCCGGCCCGCGAACTGGATGCCTCGATCATCATGGCCGGCAAACCGGGCGAGCCCGTGTTCATGGTCTACGGGAACTACCGCGCGACCCTGCGCTGGAACCGGTCGCACTATTTCGCGACGGCCGTGGGGCTTCTGTCCGACCGAATCGGCTACCGCTAGGCTAGAAATCAGGCATGGTCTTTGCCGTCCCGGAATCCTTCGCCACAAAGCGCCTGCGCCCGTTCGCGCTCGCACTTGCGTGTTCGTTCGTCCTGTCGGCGTGCGCCGAGACGGAGTTCCTCGTCCACACGGCCAAACAGGTGCGCGGCGACGGCGCAAAAGCGTCATCGGGGCCCTACAAGGTCGGGTCCCCGTACCAGATCAAGGGGGTCTGGTATTACCCCGCTGAAGACTACGGCTATTCCGAGACCGGGATCGCCTCCTGGTACGGGCCGAACTTCCACGGCAAGAAGACCGCGAACGGCGAGACCTATAACCAGAACGATCTGACCGCCGCCCATCGCACGTTGCCGATGCCGAGCGCGGTGCGGGTCACGAACCTCGAGAACGGGCGCTCGCTGGTGTTGCGCATCAACGACCGCGGTCCGTTCGCGCGCGGCCGGATCATCGACGTCTCGCGACGCGGCGCACAGCTCCTCGGCTTCGAACGCAACGGCGTGGCAAAGGTCCGTGTCGATATCCTGCCCAACGAAAGCCGGCAGATGAAGGTCGCGGCCATCAACGGCAACGAGCAGCAGGTGCAGGTCGCGGCGTCTCCGCGCGAGGCCGTCGTCGCCCAGCCGCTGCCGTCGCCCGCGCCGGCCCAACCCGGAGCGCGGGCCACGACCCCGGCGCCAACGCCCGCGCCGGTTCGCAGCGCGACGCTGCCGCCGCCGGTCGAGCCCGTCCTGTCGGAACAGGTCGACGTTCTGCCGGTCTCGCCCACGGGGATCTATGTGCAGGCCGGGGCGTTCTCGCGTCTGGAGAATGCACTGCGGATGCGGGACCAGTTGTTCGAGATGGGACCGACCCAGATCAGCCGGTTTGCGGCGTCCGGGTCGGAGGTGTACCGCGTGCGGATCGGGCCGCTCAAGAATGTCGAAGTCGCGGATGCCACGCTGGCGCGCGTTGTCGATGCGGGTGTTTCGCAGGCCCAGTTGATCGTCGAGTAGGGCCGCACGGCGTCATGACATTTTTCCGACGCAATCCCCGGCATACTGCAGGCATCGATACCGCCGTTCCTCCAGCAAAGGTCCCGCTGCAATGACCCGGCTCTTGAGCGCCATTTGTGTTTTCGCGGTGATTGCCGTCGGCGCACTGCCCGCCGCCGCCGCGCCGCCGACCTTCCAGACATCGGCCAGGCAGGCGATCCTTCTGGACTTCGATACCGGCGCCGTCCTTTTCGAAAAGGATTCCGATGCCCCGATGTTTCCGGCATCGATGACCAAGATCATGACGGCGCTGCTGGTCTTCGACGAACTGCGCGCCGGGCGCCTGCAACTCGACAGCACGTTCCGCGTCTCGGAAACCGCCTGGCGCAAGGGCGGCTCGAAAATGTTCGTGCGCGTCAACACGGAAGTGAAAATCGAGGACCTGCTGCGCGGCATCATCGTTCAATCCGGCAATGACGCCTCGATCGTTGTCGCGGAAGGCATCTCGGGTTCGGAGGAGGCGTTCGCCGAACGCATGACCGAACGCGGCCGGGAAATCGGGCTGGAGAGCACCGTATTCCGCAATGCGACCGGATGGCCCGATCCCGAGCACGTCACGACCGCGCGCGATCTGGCGAAGCTGGCGGCCTACCTGATCCGCGAGTATCCGGATTTTTACAGCTACTACTCCGAAAAGGAGTTCACCTACGGCAAGAGCCTTGAGGGCAAGCCGATCACGCAGGGCAATCGCAACCCGCTGCTCTACAAATCGGTGGGGGCGGACGGCCTGAAGACCGGCCACACCGAGGCCTCCGGCTACGGCCTCACGGCTTCCGCGACACGCGGCGACCGGCGGCTGATTCTGGTCGTCAACGGGCTGGAAAGTGTTCGCGCGCGCAGCCAGGAATCCGAACGGCTGATGAACTGGGGCTTCCGGGTCTACGACAACTATCCGCTGTTCAAGTCCGGCGAGACCGTCGAGGAAGCGGTGGTCTGGCTCGGCAAGGCGGCGAAAGTGCCGCTCGTGATCGACGAAGCGCTGACGATCACGATCCCGAAGGCCTCGCGGCGCAACATGACCGTGAAGGTCATTTACGAAAGCCCCGTGCCCGCGCCGGTCGCGGCCGGTGCCCAGATCGCCCGGCTGGAAGTCAGCGCACCGGATACCGAGACCGTCGTCCGTCCCCTGAAAACGGCCGTTTCCGTCGAACAGCTCGACTTCTTCGGGCGCATCACAAGCGCGATCAACCACATCCTTTTCGGGGCCTCGTCCGGCGGTTGACGCTGCGCGCGGCGCATGTGACACCAGCGGCATGAACTCGGATCGTCGGCGCGGCACATTCATCACATTCGAAGGCGGGGAAGGGACCGGCAAGACCACCCAGATCCGCCTCCTCGCCGAGCGCCTGCGGGCCGACGGGCATGACGTCGTCACGACGCGCGAACCCGGCGGGGCCACCGGCGCGGATTCGATCCGCTCGCTGCTGGTGTCGGGCGCCACGGACAAATGGGACCCGATCAGCGAGTGTCTGCTGCTGTTCGCCGCGCGGCGCGAACACCTGGTCAAGACCATCTGGCCGTCGATGGAGCAGGGCGCCATCGTGCTGTGCGACCGGTTTGCGGATTCCACGCTCGCCTACCAGGGATACGGCCACAACGTGCCGATCCCCTTCATCGACGGCCTGTACCGGTCCGTCGTCGGGGATTTCCAGCCGGACCTGACGCTTGTCCTCGACCTCGACGTGTCCGTCGGTCTCGGCCGCGCGATTTCCCGCAACACGAGCGCGGCCAGCAGCGAGGACCGCTTCGAGAAAATGGATCCGGCATTCCACGAGCGCCTGCGCACCGGGTTTCTCGAAATCGCCCGGAAATCCAACGGTCGCTGCGTGGTGATCGACGCCGACCGCGAGCCGGGGGAGATCGCTCAAGATGTCCTGGACACCGTCTCGGCCCGGCTGGAAGCACGCGTCGAATGAGCGAGGAACTCATCGAACGGATCGAGGCCCCGCGAAGCGGGACCGGCCCGGTTCTCGGCCATGACCGGGCCACAGCGGATTTCGCCACGGCGCTGGCGAGCGGGCGCATGGCCCATGCCTGGCTGATCTCGGGCCCTGCCGGGATCGGCAAGGCAAGCCTGGCCTGGCGGTTCGCGCGGCGCGTTCTCGCCCCGGACGCGGCCGTGGGCGGCCCGACTGGCGTTGACACCGAGCCGAGCCACCCCGACGTGCGCCGTCTGATGGCGGGCGGGCACCCGGATTGCCGGCTTGTGCGCCGAAGCAACGCGAAGACATCGCCCTACCGCTTTCGCACAGAAATCTCGGTCGAGGATGTGCGTGATGCCGGCGGCTTTCTGCATCACACGCCCGCCCTCAGCGAATGGCGATGCCTGATCGTCGACGCCGCCGACGAGATGAACACCAATGCGCAGAACGCGCTTCTCAAGGTGCTGGAGGAACCGCCGCCGCGCACGTTGATCCTGCTGGTGGCGCACGCCCCGTCGCGCCTGTTGCCGACGATCCGGTCGCGGTGCCGGGCCCTGCCGCTGCGCCCGCTTTCGACGCCCGACGTGTCCCGCGTTCTCGCCACGCGCGATATCGAACTCTCGGCCGACGAACTCGAGGTGATCTCGGAGATATCGGACGGCTCGCCGGGCCGCGCGCTCGATCTCGCCCGGGCGGACGGCCTGGAACTTTATCGGGAGTTGCTGGCGCTCGTGGAACCGCTGCCGCAGCTCGACAGCGAGCGCGCGCATGCCGTCTCCGACCGGTTCGCGGGCGCGGCGGGGGAGGCCGGCTACCGGACATTTCTCGAAATTC
This sequence comes from Alphaproteobacteria bacterium, assembly GCA_965222215.1. Taxonomy (GTDB): domain Bacteria; phylum Pseudomonadota; class Alphaproteobacteria; order UBA6615; family UBA6615; genus JABJAG01. Next base: position 1,857,167 of record OZ244931.1, read on the forward strand.
TGAAGTGGTGGCTGTTGCGCCGCATCCGCGAAGGTGCCACATCGGGCGCTCAGACTGGCCTTGAGCCGTGGCTGAAGGCGTGGGAGAAGATCGACGAGCTCGTGAACCGGGCCGACAGCGTCAATCTCGACCGCAAACAGGTGGTCCTGAACTCCCTGTTCGAGCTTTCCACCGCGGCAAAGGCGTAATCGCGTTCGCCAAACGGAGAGAGAGCATCTTGGGTCCCTTGTTGCTGAAATACCTTCGGCCGATGACGTGGCTGCTTTGGGGCTTGCTTGCGATCGGCTTCGTGGATCACTTTCTGCTCGAACCGCGCGGCCTTGCGGTCATCCCGCCCGCCGCGTTCGACTGGCTGATCCTTCTCTTGTGGCCGTTGTTGCTTGCGGTCTGGTTCGGATGGAAGCAAAAGGAAAAGCTGAAGGCACAGGGCGACACGACGCTGGCGCCGGACGACCCAAAAGATTGATTTCAAAGGTTTTTTGAACTTGGCCAAAACCCCGTACTATCTGACGACGCCGATCTACTATGTGAACGATCGCCCGCACATCGGGCATGCGTACACGACGCTCGCCTGCGACGTGCTGGCGCGGTTCAACCGGCTCGACGGGCGCGACGTGCATTTCCTCACCGGCACCGACGAACACGGCCAGAAGGTGGAGAAATCCGCGCAGGCCGCGGGCAAGGACCCGCAGGCCTTCACCGACGAGGTCAGCCAGAACTTCCGCAAGCTTGCGGACGATATGAACTATTCCCACGACGACTTCATCCGCACCACCGAAGACCGCCACACACGCGCGGCCCAGGCGATCTGGCGCGCGATCGACGCCAACGGCCACATCTACCTGGACAGCTATTCCGGCTGGTATTCGGTGCGCGACGAGGCGTTCTATGCGGAATCCGAACTGACGGAGAAAGACGACGGCACGAAGGTCGCGCCCAGCGGTTCCGAGGTCGAGTGGGTCGAGGAACCGAGCTACTTCTTCGACCTGTCGAAATGGCAGCAGCCGCTGCTGGATTTCTACGAGGCGAATCCGGATTTCATCGGCCCGGACACCCGGCGGAACGAGGTGGTGAGCTTCGTCGCGGGCGGCCTGAAGGATCTCTCGATCAGCCGGACCAGTTTCAACTGGGGCATCCCGGTTCCCGGCGACGAGGACCACATCATGTATGTGTGGCTCGACGCGCTGACGAACTACCTGACGGCTGTCGGCTATCCGGACGAGGAAAGTTCCGATTTTTCAAAATACTGGCCGGCCGATCTTCACATGGTGGGCAAGGACATCGTGCGCTTCCACGCGGTCTACTGGCCGGCCTTCCTGATGGCGGCGGGCCTGGAGCCGCCGAAACGCATCTACGCCCATGGCTGGCTGCTGAACCGCGGCGAGAAGATGTCCAAGTCGCTCGGCAACGTCGTGTTGCCGGAGGATCTGGTCGCACGCTACGGCCTCGACCCGGTGCGCTACTACCTGCTGCGCGAGGTGCCGTTCGGCAACGACGGCTATATCAGCCACGAGACCATGGTCGGGCGGATCAACGGCGACCTGGCCAACGATATCGGCAACCTGGCCCAGCGTTCGCTGTCCATGATCGCCAAGAACTGCGGCGGCGTGGTGCCGACGCCCGGCGAATTCACGGCCGATGACACGGCCATGCTGGACGCCGCGCGGGACGTGGTGAACGAGGCGCGCGACCGTTTCAACGAGCAGGCGTTCCATCGCGGGCTCGAAGCGATCTGGAAGGTGGTCGGCGACGCCAACCGCTACGTCGACGCCCGGGCGCCGTGGGAACTCCGGAAAACCGATCCTGACCGCATGCAGACCGTGCTTTACGTGCTGGCGGAAACCATCCGGCACCTCGGCATCCTGGTCCAGCCGGTCATGCCGGAAGCGGCGGCAAAAATACTCGACCAGCTCGCCGTCGGCGAGGATGCGCGCACGTTCGCGCACCTCGGCCCCGATCATGCGCTCACGGCCGGCGCGGAACTGCCGAAACCGAGCCCGGTCTTCCCGCGCTATGTCGATGAAGAGGCCGACGCCTGACCATGCTCGTCGACAGCCATTGTCATCTCGATTTCAAGGACTTCGCGGACGAACTTGACGATGTGATCGCGCGCGCGGGCGATGCCGGCGTGGGCACGATGGTCACCATCTCGACCCATCTGAGCAAGTTCGACCAGGTGCGCGCCGTCGCCGGGCGGTTCGACAACGTCTGGTGCACGGTCGGCGTGCACCCTCACCACGCGGGCGAGGAGGGGCAGGACACCCCCGATACGCTGATCGAGCTGGCCGATAACCCGCGCGTCGTGGGGATCGGCGAATCCGGGCTCGACTACTACTACGACCGCAGCCCCCGTGACCGGCAGCAGATCAGCTTCCGCGCCCATATCGCCGCGGCCCGCGAGACCGGCCTGCCGCTGGTCATCCACGCCCGCGACGCCGACGACGACTGCGCCAACATTCTGCGCGACGAGATGGAGAAGGGGGCGTTCACCGCCGTCATGCATTGCTTCTCCAGCGGCCGCGGCCTCGCCGAGGCCGCCCTCGACCTGGGCCTCTACATCAGTTTCTCGGGCATCGTGACGTTCAAGACTGCCGAGGAGCTGCGCGAGATCGCCCGCGACGTGCCGGAGGACCGCATTCTGGTCGAAACCGACGCGCCGTTCCTCGCGCCCGTCCCCAATCGCGGCAAACGAAACGAACCGGCGTTTGTCGCCCACACGGCGGATGTTCTGGCCGATGTGCGCGGCACGGACCGCGAAACCCTTGACGCCGCCACCACGGACAACTTCTTTCGCCTGTTCAACCGCGCCGAACGGCCTGCCTGAGGCGTTCGGTGAGCCGGATGAAGGTCACTGTCCTCGGCTGCGGAAGTTCCGGCGGTACGCCGCTGATCGGGCCGGACGGCTGGGCGGATATCGACCGCGACAACCCGAAAAACCGGCGCCGCAGGCCCTCGATCGTGGTCGAAACCGACGAGATCCGTATCCTCGTCGACACGTCGCCCGACCTGCGCATGCAGCTTCTGGACGCGGAGATCTGGGACATCGACGCGATCCTGTTCACCCACGCCCATGCGGACCATGTGAACGGCATTGACGATATCCGGACCCTGAACTACCGCAGGGGCGGCCCGATCGACGCGTACACCGCCGCGGATACACTGGAAATTCTGCAGGAACGTTTCGGCTACGTGTTCGAGCCGTATCCGACGCCAAAGCCCCAGTTCTGGCGCCCATGCCTGACGCCCCACGTGCTGAACGGCGCGCTCACCCTGGGCGACGTCGAAATCCAGTGGTTTCGGCAGGAACACGGCCGGTTTCCCTCGCTCGGGTTCAGGTTCGGCGCGTTCGCGTACTCGACCGACGTGAAAATGCTCCCCGACGAGGCCTTCGACATCCTCGACGGCGTCGATACGTGGATCGTCGACGCATTGGGCGAGACGCCGCACCCGACCCACAGCCACCAGGCCCAGACCCTGGAATGGATCGAGCGCGTCCGGCCGCGCCGCGCATTTCTGACCCACATGAGCCACCGCGTGGACTACGAACGCCTGCGCCGACAACTGCCGGACGGCGTGGAGCCGGCCTATGACGGCCTGGTGCTTGATATCCCGCAGTAGGCTAGGGTCGACACACACTCAAAAGTCGTCATGCCCGGGCCTGACCCGGGCATCTCCGGCTCAGGCGCATGAGATTGCCGGGTCAAGCCCGGCAATGACGCGAAACAGGAGAGTTTCATGACCATCGAACGCGAAATCATCTATGTCGGCGATCCCATGTGCTCATGGTGCTGGGGCTTTTCGCCCGTGCTCGAGAAAATGGCGGAAGACTACAAGGACACGGCGCCGCTGCGGGTAATCGTCGGCGGCCTGCATGCCTTCGACACGGATCCCATGAGCGACGAGTACAAGGCCACGATCAAGCATCACTGGGAACAGGTCGCGGAATCCACCGGTGCGGAGTTCAACTATGCGTTCTTCGACCGCGATGGCTTCGTGCTCGACACCGAACCGGCTTGCCGCGCCACGGTCGTGGTGCGCAATCTCAAGCCGGAAGCGCTGCTGAGCTTCTACGAGCGCATCCACAAGGGCTATTACGTCGAGGACACCGACACGACGGCGCTTGATACGTTTCTGGACTACGCCGAAAAGGAAGGCATCGACCGCGACGAGTTCCGTACGGCGTTCGAATCCGAAGAGATGAAACAGCAGACGCTGGACGATTTCGCATGGTGCCAGCAGGCGGGGGTGACCGGGTTCCCGACCGTCGTGCTCCGCGAGGACGACACCATGGCCGCGCTCACGGTCGGCTATCAGCCGTTCGACAGCCTGAAGCCGGTCCTGGATGCATGGGTGTCCGGCGATTTGAGCGTCAAGAAGCAGGTCGAGGCGGCCCAGCAGGCGGAAGCCCAACAGCAGCAGTAGAAAGGATAATGGCGTCTAAGCTACTGGGATAAAACCATACTTACAATTTAACATAATATATATTATGCGATTAATGACTTACCCAATCTCAACGTTGAATATGTACTCTCCGGCATCCCTGCCATCGATTCTGAGCCGAACTCCCCACAATCCAGTTGGCGCTCCTTGGCCGACGAACAGAGATTTGACCTCCCACGTCCCGATATAGTTCTTGCCTGTCGGCCCCATCTTGAAACTGGATCTCCGCCAGCTGTCTCGTTCATTGAACCAAACGAGTTGAACGTCCCGCTGACGCTTGGTCGCATCAATCATCAAGTAGAAATGTACCCATGATTCGTAGAGAAACTCGTGCTTGCGTGGCGGTGCATGGCCCGCAATCTCCGACAGGATTCTTGCGGGAGGCGGTTGGTCCGTAAAATAGGCCCGGTGCACTATGTCCTTTGCTGGCCTCTCCCCTGCATCGACTTGCCGATACGCGACAAACGCGATGCATCGCTGGAACGCGGTCGTCGGCGTCGAGGCATCCCTCTCCCGGTAGTACAAACGCCCGTCTTCCGAGATCTCCGACAGGACAAGCGACGGTGAGGTCGCGCATTCATCCCACTGTTCCTGGGCAAGCTGGCGGGGCGAGAGGTCGCGTGGAGAAGCCCTGTCCGGCCCCCCGGCTGCGCATGCGCCGAGAGCTGAAACCAGCACGATCATCCCCAACCGCGAAACGAACGCCCTCTGCTCCATGACCACCCTCATTTCTAAAACGTCTTCACGTCCCCTGCTCCGCCGTAGGCCATCCAGCCGCCGTCGACGAACAGGGTCTCGCCGGTGATGTAGGACGCCCAGTCGGACGCGAGGAACGCAATGGCGCGGGCGATTTCCTCCGGCGTCGCGAGCCGGCCGAGCGGTGTGCGGTTGTTGAGGCGTTCGGTGTCGATCTTGTCGTCGTCGATCAGGCCCTGGATCATCGGCGTCGCCACGTAGCCCGGCCCGACGGCGTTGACCCGCACCCCGTGCGGCCCCCATTCGCAGGCCAGTTCCTTCGTGAGCGCGACGATCGCGGCCTTCGACGGCCCGTAGGCCGTGCGGCGCGGCCAGCCGCCGGGGCCGTTGACGGACGCGATGTTGACGATGGCGCCCTTCCCGTTCGGCACCATGACCCGCGCGGCGGCCCGGCACATCTGGAACGTCCCGCGCAGGTTCACGTCCATGATCCGCTGCCAGGGCTCCATGTCGCGCTCGAGTGCGTATTTCACCTCGTCGACGAGGCCGGCGGAGTTCACCACGATGTCGAGCCCGCCGAGCACTTCGGCGGCCGATTTCACGGCCGCCTCCGCCTGGGCCTCGTCGGAGACGTCGGTTTCGAACACCGGGCAGTCTTCGAGAATGGCCGACTGTTTTGCCAGCCCGTCGGTATCCACGTCCGCCAGCGCCACGGCCGCGCCGAGTTCGCGCAGGATGATCGCGGTCGTCGCGCCGATCCCGCTCGCGCCCCCGGTCACCAGCGCCTTTCGCCCGTCGAGCGTGAATGCGCCCTGCGCCATGCCTCTCCTCCTCGCCGTTCGCGCGAGGATTGGAGCATTCGCCCCGGCTCAGCGCAATACTCCCGCCGTCATCGCGAGGCGCAACGCGACGACGCGATCCAGTCGCGCGCTGTCCGCTCTAGATTGCTTCGGCCTGACGGCCTCGCAATGACGAAACTGATTGGCTGGTAAACCCGCTACCCGAAGCGGATGTCGTCGGACCAGACCCGCTCCAGGCCTCGCAACAGCGACCAGGCGGCGTCGATCTGAGAATCCTCGGCACGCAGGGCTTCGGCGTGGCGCTCTTCCATCTCTTCAAGGGACTTGCAGAGATCGAGGCCTTTCTGGCTGGCCCGGATCCGGACAGACCGGCGGTCGCGCTCGGAGCGTTCCTGCTCGAGATACTCGGTGTCGACCAGATGGCGCACGTTGTAGGTGACGTTCGAGCCGATGTAGTAGCCCCGGTCGACCAGTTCGCGGATCGAGACCTCGGCCTCCTGAATATTCATCAGCAGAAGCGCCTGCACGGCGTTGATATCGTCGATCCCGAGCTGACTCAGCTCGTAGCGGATCACGTCGAGATAGCGGCGGTGAAGCCGCTCGATCAGGCGCGTGATGTCGCTGTAGGACGCGACGGCGGTGTTTCCGGATGCATCAGGCATAACACGGCCATTCTGCGCGTGATCTCTTAACGGGGGGTTATCGGTAGCAAGCATTCGAACTATTCCTGTGTCATGGCCAGAATGGCGGTGTTTCGGGGCCGGTAGATCGCCTGATAGTAGAGCCGCCGCGCAGGAATGAGGCTCGCGAGCATCAGCGGCTCGAAATCGAAATAGACTTCGCTGATAACCAGTCCCTCGCCCTCGTCGACGTTGAACCCCGTGGGCAGAACCGCGGCGTCACCGGGGGCGCCGACCTGGCTGGCGTCGAGAATCGCGCCCGCGCCGACCTGCTGCCAGAGCACTTCCGGCCCGCCGGTTTCCCCCGTGACCGAGGTGATAATGATGTTGCCGTCGCCGAATATGTCGAACGGCACGCCGATCTGGCCGGCGGCGGCGAAATAATCGTCGAAATCGCTCTCGTCGAGCGCTTCGGCCCGCGCCACGAAATCGCCGACGAAACTGGTCACCCGCTCCATCTTCTGGTTCACAAGCGCGAACCGCGCGAATTCAAACCCGCCCATCAAAAGCCCGATAAGCACGGGCATCGCGAAGGCGAACTCCAGCATCGTGCCGCCGCGCCGGCATTCGGATAGCCGCCAAAGCCGCCCGATCACCACAATTCGTCGTCCCTGCGAAGGCAGGGACCCATTAACGCCAACGTTTGCCCGGTCCGGCACGTGCGTTAATGGACCCCGGCCTTCGCCGGGGTGACGAGGCGTGCATGGTCTCGAAATCGTTGAGTTTTTCATCGCCTACTCCGCGATCCCGTCGGCGTCTTCGAGCTCATAGGGCTCGTTGCGCACGGCGATATTGGCGACCAGCTGGATCGCGTTGTCGTCACCGCCCAGCAGATGGTCGAGAAAGCCCGTCATCGACGGCGCGTCGTAGGTCACGCGGTAGAGCACGACCTCGCCCGACTGGCCGGCACTGGCCAGCCCCTGATCAGGGTCCCACTGCCCGTTGGAATTGATGTCGGTATAGGTTTCGCCGGCGTCATACACCCCGTTGTAGGGGCTCGAATCGACGAACGGTTCGGGCGCGCCGATCACATCGAAACTGCCGTAGGTCAGGACATCGATCTGCGCCGTGTCCATGTCGACAAGCCCGATCGTGCGCTCGGAGATGATTTCTTCAATGATTTGAAGCCGTTCCGCCTCATCCTGCCCGGTGACGCCGAACCGCGCCGCATCGCGCACGGCCCCTTCCATCAGGGCCTCGGTGGAGAGCACCATCCCGACCTCCATGATGCCCAGGACCGCGACCACGAAAATCGGCCCGGTGAGCGCGAACTCGACAGCCGCCGCGCCCGATTCGTCGCGTCGAAATTTTCCGAAAATTCTATTTAATACAGATAGTTGATATTCATTTTTTGATAACTCAGTTGAATTTAACATCCGGGTCATCCTTTCAATTTCCGGAGCCATCGGAATGTCCTTCGCCGAACGCCTCAAACAACGCCCCGCAACCCTCGCCCTCGCGGCCGCCATGCTCCTGTCCGCTTGCGCGCCGACGGCGCATACCGACGCGGTCAGCGGCGGCGGCACCGACACCATGCTTCGGGTCGGCGACGCCGCGCGCGACGCCGGCGATCTGGCCGCCGCCATCCCGGTCTACCGCCGGGCGCATGCGCTGGACCCGCTGAACAGCGCGCCGCTGCTCCGGCTCGCCACCGTGCTGCACGGCGTCGGCGCGTATCGCGAGGCCGGAAACGCCTGGGACCGCGTGCTGACACTGGAACCGGCGAACTTCGACGCCCGCGTCGGCTACGGCGAAACGCTCGTCGCGCTCGGGCAGTCCGTCCTGGCGCTCGAACAGTTCCGCCGGGCCGCCGAAACGGGACAAAGCACGCGTCTCAGCAACGGCATGGGGGTCGCCAACGACATGATGGGCGACCCGGTTGCCGCCCAGGCCGCTTACCTGGAGGGCCTGAATGAGGAACGCACGCTCAAACTGCTGAACAATTTCGGTCTTTCGCTCGCCCTGTCCGGTGAGCCCGAACAGGCGATCGCGGTTCTGGAAGAAGCCGTCGCATTGCCGGGTGCCAGCGCGCGACACCGCGCCAACCTCGCGCTGGCCTATGCGATCTCGGGCAACACGGCCGGTGCGAATACGATCCTGGCACAAGACAGCGACGATCTTTCGGCCGAGCGGGCGGTGGCGTTCTATCAGACGGTTGCGGCCCTGCCGGACCATGCCGCGCGCGTCGCGGCGGTCGGCGCGTACAGTTCGGCCCGCCCGAATGGCGCGATCAGCGTCCAGAACGCCCGCGCGGCGCGCTGACCCGCTCATCCGGGCACGTCCGGTCATCCCAGCACGTCCCGGAGCGCGTCGATGGTATGGAGCGCGCCCGGGCCGATCAGGACCACGAACAGCGCCGGCATGATGAAGATGATCATCGGCACGGTGAGCACCGCCGGCAGCCGGGCGGCCTTTTCTTCCGCCTTCATCAGGCGGTTCTGGCGCATTTCCGCCGAAAGTACCCGCAGCGCCTGCGACAGCGGCGTGCCATAGCGTTCGGTCTGGGCGAGCGTGTTTACGAGGCCCCGCATTCCCGAGATCCGGACCCGTTTCGCCAGGTTCTGCAGCGCCTGGCCGCGATCCGGCAGAAATCCCAGCTCGATTGCCGTCAGGCTGACCTCGTCGGCGAATTCCGGCCAGGACTGGCGCAACTCCCGTCCGACCCGTTCGAGCGAGGCATCGAGGCTCAGGCCGGCCTCGGCGCAGATCACCATCAGGTCGAGACCGTCCGGCATCGCCTTGGTGATCTTCTGCCGCCGCCGGGAGATCGTGTTCGACGTGAAGACGTCGGGCACATAGGCGCCGATCAGGACCGCCACGAGCGCAAACGCCAGCCGCGTCATATCGGGGATATCGGCAACCGGCAGAATGTACAGGAACACCACGGCCACCATCCCGAAGGCGATGGGCAGCGCAAATTTCAGGAACAGGTAGAGGACCATCGCGTCCTTGCCGCGCCAGCCGGCCTGTAGCAGCTTTTCGCCGATCCGCCGCGCCTGGCTCGATTGCAGCAACCGGAACCTGTCGACGACGCCGGTCGCGATATTCAGGCCGCGAATGCGCATCGGATGCGAACGCGGGGTCAGGCGGGCCCGCTGCAGGGCGACACGCCTGTCGGTCAGGGATTTCATCCGGGCCCTGATGGGCCGCGGTGCGATCAATCCCATCCAGACGGCCAGCACGGCCGAAACCGCCGACAGTCCGGCGAGCCAGATCACCGCCTCTTCCATCGGGATCGGCAGAAGTTCGGCCGGCGTCATATCTCGAACCTCACCATCTTCGCCATGATCGCGATACCGATGAACTGGCTGAGCAGGCCGAAGCCGATCAGCGTGGGGCCGCGCGGGTCGGTGAACAGGGTCATCACGTAGCCCGTGTTCACGAAGAAGATGATCGCGAACATGATGAACGGCAGGCAGCCGAGGATCCACGCGCTGGCCTTGGGCTCGGACGCCATCGCCTTGATGCGTTTCTTCATCTGGCGGCGTTTGCGCAGCACGTCCGCGAGATTTTCCAGCGTCTCCGCGAGATTGCCGCCCGTCTCTCGTTGCACGGCAATCGCGACGACGAAAAACTTGAACTCCGGCGTGTCGATGCGCGGGACGGCGTCCCACAGCGCGTCTTCCAGCGTCTGGCCGAAGCGTACGGCGTCCGCGATCGTCCGGAACTCCTCCCCTACCGGCTTCGGCATTTCCTGGGCGACGGTCATGATGGATTCGATGACCGGCAGGCCGGAGCGCAGGCCGCGCACAATCAGGTCGATGGCTTCGGGGAACTGGTTCGTGAACTTCTTCTGCCGTCGCGCGCCGAGGTACCCGATCACCATGTGCGGCAGTGCCACACCGCTTCCCACCGCGCCAAGAATCGCGACCGGCGCGGCGACACCGAAGAACAGCGCCTGCACGGCGCCCGATACGGCCCCGACGACGATACAGGCGAGCACATACTGGCCGACGCTGATCGAAAAGCCGGTCTTTCGCAGGCGGCGGCGCAGCATGTCGCGTCGCGGCAGGACCTGCTTGAGAAGCTTGTCGAGGGACGGCAGAGAGCTGTCCTTCTGGGAAATGCGCAATGTCGGTGCGCCCGGCGCGCTCGCATTCGGCTGCCAGCGCTGCGCCACCGCGTTGAGCCGACGGTTCGTGTGCCGCTGTTCGCCGAACACCATCACGCCGCCGAAGATCGCGAGGCAGACGCTTGCGAGCACCGCGCCGGCGATCATCAGCGCGAGGGTCACGTCGACTGTCCCGAAAAGACTGCCCGCCATCACTGCAGCGCCTCGTTGAGGGCGCGGCCGAGACCGAAATACTCGGCCTTGGTCATGAAGTGCGGGCGCACGTTGCCGTACTCGAACGTACCCAGGATGCGGCCCGACGGATCGTCGCCCTCGTACTTGAAGGTAAAAAGTTCCTGGGTGGTGACGATGTCGCCTTCCATCCCGACCACCTCCATGATGTTCGTGATCCGGCGCACGCCGTCACGCATGCGGCTGACCTGCACGATCATGTCGAGCGCCGCGGCGATCTGGGTCCGCACCGCCTTGGCGGGCAGGTTGATCCCCGCCATGCCGACCATGTTTTCCAGACGGGTCAGGGCTTCGCGCGGCCGGTTGGCGTGAACCGTGCACATCGAGCCTTCATGGCCGGTGTTCATCGCCTGCAGCATGTCGACGGCTTCCGAACCGCGCACCTCACCCAGGATGATCCGGTCGGGTCGCATTCGCAGCGCGTTCTTGACCAGATCGCGCATGGTGATCGCCCCGCCCCCTTCCAGGTTCGCGGGCCGGGTCTCCAGGCGCACCACATGGGGCTGTTGCAGCTGCAATTCCGCCGCGTCCTCGATGGTCACCACGCGTTCGCCGTGGTCGATCATCTGCGACAGCGCGTTGAGCAGGGTCGTCTTGCCCGAACCGGTACCGCCGGAAATCAGGATGTTGAGCTGGGCCCGGGCGGCGATCCGCAGCACCTTCGCCATGGGCGTGGAAAGGTTCGCCTGGCTCTCCATCACATCGAGCGTGATCTTCTTCTTGGCGAATTTCCGGATGGAGATCGACGGCCCGTCGATGGCCAGCGGCGGAATGATGATGTTCACGCGGCTGCCGTCCGCAAGACGCGCGTCTACGAGCGGGTTGGTTTCGTCGATCCGGCGCCCGATCTGCGAGACGATCCGGGTCGCGATGTTCATCACATGCTTGTTGTCGCGGAACGCGACGTCGGTCAGTTCCAGCTTACCGAAGCGCTCGATGTAGATCTGGTCGTAACCGTTGACCATGATGTCGGTGATGTCCTCGTCCGCGAGCAACGGCTCCAGCGGGCCGAGTCCCAACATCTCGTCGAGCAGAACCTTCACGAGATCCTGCTGCTCGAACTGGTTGAGCTGCAGTTTTTCCTCGTGAAGAATTTCGGTGACGATATCCGCGATCTGCGCTTCCAGCTCGTCGCGCGGCAGGGTCACGGCCGTGCTGACGTCGATCCGCTCCACCAGTTCCGGCTGAACCTTGCGCCGGGCGTCTTCCACCACCTTCGAGACCTGCCGCTTCTCGGTCTTGATGTCCTCGATGGTGTATTCGGCGGTCGGCGTTTCCGCCGGCTCCGGTGTTTCGGCGACATCCTGCACCGGCGCGACATAGACCCGGTTGACCACCTGGGTGATCAGGTTGCGCTGCTCGATGGGATTGAGCTGCCTGTAGGCACGCCCGCCGCTGGCCTCGGCCATCCGCGCCGCCATGGCCGCCACCTCGGCACGCGTCGCATCGGCGAGGCGATTCCCCTCGTCACCTTCCCGGATCGCCGTGACCACGGCCTCGACCATGGCGAGACGCTCCGCGACGCCGGGAGCCTCGTCATCGGCCTGTGCGGTTCGAGTGGCATCCGCAAACGCGACCACATTCTCCTTCAGGCGGGCCGGCGCGGCCGGAACCGTTTCGGATTTCCGGCCAAAGCTCATGCCGCGTCTTCCTCATCCCGCCGCCGGAACGGCAAAAGCAGGGCGCGGCGTTTTTCCGGCTGCGGCGCAATATCTTCGACAATGTTGTGAAGTCCCCTGGCCAGCTTGCAGCGCCGGGCGACCTCGGCAATCGGTTTGCCGGATGTCGCGGCGTTCACGGCTTTCGCATCGTCGGGAAGCCGGGCGATGACGGGCTTCGGAACCCCTTTCGCAAACTGTCCCACGGGAATCGCATTCGATTTGCCGATGCGGTTGAGGACGACCCCGATCTCGGCCTCGCGGTTCAGGCCGTCGCAGTAATTCGCGATGCGCATGGTATCGCGCATACCGGCCAGCGACAGATCCGAGACGATCTGGATGTGGGATGCCTCGGACAACAGCCCGGAATTCACATGGCAGAGGGACCGGGGCAGGTCGACCCACACCCAGGCGAACGTCCGCCGCAACTCGGCGATCAGGCGCTGGCCGCCCGCCGAGCTGAAACTGGCATCGCGCGCGATGTCCTCTTCCGCCGCCAGGATCGAGAAATTGGCCGTTTTCGGCACAAGGGCGCTGGCCATGAACAGCCCGTCGACCCGATCCGGGTTCCGCAGGGTCTCGATCATGCCGCCGGCCGGCACGACATCCAGCGACAACGCGGTGGAGCCGAACTGAAGATCGAGATCGACCAGCACCACTTTCTGGCTGAACTCTTCGGAAAGGGTCCATGCGCAGTTGGCCGCGACCGTCGTCGCGCCGACCCCGCCGCGCGCCCCGATTGTCACAATGACCTTGCCGAGCGGCACGTCGGCGCCATCCCCGACCTGCTGTTCGCGGAACGCCGCGGCCAGGAGCGCCGTTTCCAGTTCTTCAGCCCCGACCGGTTTGACGAGATAGTCCGCCACGCCGGCCGCCACGAACTGTTTGTAAAGCCCGAGATCATTGACCGTACCGAGCGCGACCACCTGGGTCGTGGGCTCGCAGGAGTCCGCCAGCGTCAGGAGCTCTTCCAACGGTTCCCGGCTTTCCCCCAGGTCCACCACGAGAAGATCGGGCGCACGGGTCTTGCCCAGATAGGTGCCCGCCGCGCCGAGGCCGCCCTCCAGCACCGCCGCGCCGGGCCAATGGAAGCTGGCGACCTGTTCGATCAGGCGCGCCGTCTCCGCATCGGCGGCGAAGGCCGCGAGGCTGACACCGGATTCCCGGCGGGTATCGAGAGCCGCGACCGTCATCACTCGTCGTTCGTCTCGACGGCGGCCGGATTGCGCACCGCGCCCGCCCGGTACCGCTGGATCCCCAGCGACAATGCCTGCCCGTCGCCCGGCGCCAGGGTGCGTCCGCGCACCAGGTCCGCCGGATCCGCAATCATCAGGCTAAGGTTCGTGGCCTGGGAGCAGCCGAAATTGCTGTCGTTGACGTTGCCGGGGTTCGACGCCGAGGGGCGCGACCAGTCCGGGCAGTTCGGCGGCAGCGCCACATAGCGTCCGACCACAAGCCTGACGCCGCGCGCCGGCGCCTGCCCCTGCGATACCCGGATCACCCGGGCACCCGGCTTGTGGCGCTTCAATCGCTGGGCGATCGCATTGGTCCGCGCCTCGCCGAGGCCGTCGGAGGTTCGCACGTCGATCAGAAAGCGGTCGCTATCGCGAAGCGCCAATCCGCCGATGAAGCTGTCCAGCCGGAAACGCTCGTTCTCCGAAAGCACACTCGCGCCGGTATCGAACAGCACCGGATGATCGACCGTGACCCAGCTCACCTGGATGTCCTTGACGGACTGCGCCGACGAATAGTCGGCCGCGTCCTGTGCGCAACCGGTCACAAGAACGGCGGCGAAGGCCAGCAGCGCGTGCCAGCGGTGTTTGCGTCGCGTGAATATCCGGCGCGGTTTCAGGCTTGTTGTTCGTCGCATCGCTTTCACCTCAATCGATCTGGAAGCCGCCGGCGCCGAAATCGCCGGCGTAGTCCGGTGTCTGGGCCGCGCGTTCGCTCGGCGCCGCTTTCTGGCGCTGGGTTTCGCCCTTCACGACGCGGTCGAAGTCATCGGGAATTTCGAAGCCGTCGTTCGGCGTGAGCAGCGCATTCGTCGAAACCGGCCGGACCAGGTACGGCGTGACAATGATGACCAGTTCCGTTTCCTGGCGGTTGAATTCCGTCGAACGAAACAGCGCACCCAGAATCGGGATGTCGGCCAGGCCGGGAAATTCGTTGACGTTCTGGTTGCTGTCGGCCTGGAGCAGACCCGCAATGGCAAAACTCTGACCGCTGCCCAGTTCGACCGTCGTGTTCGCGCGCCGGGTCGTCAGGGCGGGAATGTTCAATCCGTTCACGTTCACCGCGCCGGATGACGACAGTGCACTGACTTCCGGCAACACCTTCAGGCTGATCCGGTCGGAACTCAGGATCGTCGGCGTGAAGGCAAGCGACACGCCGAACGGCTTGAACGAGACGGACACCTCCCCGTCGTCATCGACGACCGGCACGGGGAACTCACCACCCGCCAGGAAACTCGCCGTCTCGCCGGTCAGCGCCGTCAGGTTGGGTTCGGCCAGAAGGGAGATCAGCCCCTCGGTTTCCAGCGCATCCACCACGCCGGCCACGTCGAGGGAATCGGTGATGTAGTTCGCTTGCGCGAGGCCCGTATCGGGCAGCCCCGAAACGATGGTGCGCGCCGTGTTCAGAAATTGGCGGCCCGTGGCGAGGCCGAACGAAAACGCCCCGATATCCGCGAGTACGTCGAAGTTGAAACCGAGCCGTTTGAGGACATCGCGCGACACCTCGGCGATCCGCACCTGCAGATTGACCTGGTTTGGCCCGATCACCTGGATCTGGTTCACCACCACCTCGTTTTCAGCCAGAAAACGGCTGGCAATGCGCCGGGCTTCCTCGGATTCCGTTGCCGAATTCACCAGCCCCGCGAGCATCAGGCCGCCCGGCACGGAGCGCGCCTCGATGGCCGTATCCGGCATGATCGAGCGCAGCGACGCGCTGAGCGCCGTGACGTTGTGGGTCACCATCAGGTTGACGTTGGCGAGGACGGAATCCTGTCCGTCGAGCGCGAACAGCGATGTCTCCCCGGTGCGCTTGGCCATCACATAGACCAGCGTCGGCGATTTCATCGAGATATCGGCGAATTCCGGGTTCGCCACGAACACCGCGGAGGCCGGCGCCGGCAGGCGCACCAGCGCACCCTTGTTCACTTCGATCTCGATGGTTTCGATGCCGGGGCCGACCGTGCGGACGCTTGTCTGCGCCAATGCCTGCGAACCAGTTACGCCGAGCAGGAACATCGTCATCGCCGTGATCAGGCCGATCACCGGCGCGAAACGCTTCATCCCATCCATGATCATCGCCCGCTCCGCTGAAACTCGACGACAGCGGCGTCACCGCCGCGAACGACCTTGACCTTGTGACGGTTGGCCTTGGACTGGGGCGCGTTCAGCAGACGGCTGACCTCGCTGTCCCAGGTGTGTCCCTGGCCCCGTTCCGGCTCCTCGCCGTTGATCAGGCGCGCCAGCACCGGATTGAACGACACGGGATCGGCGCCGTTTACGCCCTCATCCGCCTTCGCCACATCGGCGATCGACCCCTCGTCCTGCTGCAGGCTGCGCAGGCTCAGCGAAAGCCGCCCGATATCCGAGATCAGCGAGACGATCTCCGCCTGCTTTGGGGTGACCTCGAGCGTGACATTCTTGGCAGGATTGGGTTTCTCGGCCTGGTCGTTGGTCGACTGGTCGATGGCCAGCACGCGGACGTCGGCAAGCACGGTTTCCGACGCGCGGCGGACCCGGCCGTTCTTCCCTTCCCGGCCGACGCTGTGCGAGAGGATCAGGTCCACGCTATCGCCCGGAAAGATAAATCCGGCGATCCCGCTGGTGGTGTTGACCCCCACCGTGATGGCGCGAAAACCGGGCCGCAGGACGGCCGCGAGGAAGCCGCGTTCGCCCGGGCGCACGACCCGGGCGTCGGTCAGTGGCTCGCCCACAGCGATACCCGAGCGCACGACCGTGCCCTCCAGGTCCGCGAACTTGACCTCTCCGTTCACGAGATAGGCATCCGACAGACCGGAATCCGGCCATGCCTGCCAGCGAAGCTGGTTTTTCTTGATCAGCGTGCCGGCCGGCAGCGCCCGCTTCGCAACGATGACCCGGGTATGGTTCTTTTTTACCTGGACCTGGTTCCGCTTGGCCGCTTCAAGCGCGGCGCGCTGGTTCGCCAGCCAGGTATTCGCTCCGAAGATGGCGCCGCCGGCCGCGATAACCGCGATCAGGACGAGGGCAATCAGGCGCACGTTCATGGGTCGATCTCCGGGCTAAATCAGAATGAGGACGTGGGACACACCCACATAAAGCGCGCCGGCGAGGATCGCCGCCGCGTAGGGCACAACCGCCTGTTCGCGTGCCTGCGCAAGCGTCGGCGCGTCCCCGGTTACCGGCACGAAGCGCATCAGGAAGCGGTTGAAACCGCCGAGACGCGCCCATTCGACAGCGCTCATGACGCCGCCGGTCACGGTCACAATGAGAAGCATGGGAAGAACATGTTCCGTCCCCGCCCAGAGGCTGACAGCGGCGAGCAGCTTCACATCGCCCCCGCCCATCCAGCCGCGTGCGAACATGAAGACGCCGGCCGCGAACACGATGCCGCCCGCCAGCAACCCGCCGAGCGGGTCGGCATAACCCGCCATCGCATAGGCGCCGAACAGGCCCGCAACGGCGATGCTGATCCTGTTGGGAATTCGAAAACTGCGCAGGTCCGTGACCGTCGCAGCGACGGCGAGGCCGAAAAATACGGCCAGCAGAACCAGTTGTAGTGTGAGATCGGGAGTCATGGCGGTCGGTCTTTCTCAAGGGGTGGCCGGGGTTGGCGGGCGGGGCCTGCCTGGCCTCCGCCCGCCGGACCGGGAACCGGGGCTTAGGAGCCGCCGGTACCGCCACCCGTGCCGCCGCCGGTTCCACCACCGGTGCCGCCGCCCGTGCCGCCGCCGGTTCCACCACCGGTGCCGCCGCCGGGCATATTGTTGACCGCCGTATCCAGCTGGCCGGAAACGGCCGTGAACATGGTATCGAGCGAGCCCCCCATCAGCGTGAGGGCGCCGATCGAGGCAACAGAGACGAGCGCGGCGATCAGGCCGTACTCGATGGCCGTTGCGCCCGACTCGTCGCGGGACAAATTCTTGAGTACTCGGTACATCGCATATCTCCTTTTGGACGCGAAAGTGACGCGGGGACTATCGCGCTGAGGAGATTAAGGATGTGTTAAAATTGGAGTTTCCATTCAATAATAGCAAAGGATTTTACAATCCTCATTTCGCTATTGAACTGTCTGTTTAATGATTTAAACCAACATATATTTTATTTTCTATTTATGCTTAAAATGAAAATGGAATGCATTCGTTTTCGATGAAATTTGAAACCGAAATTCCGGGATATTAATTATCAATTATAACAATGATTTGTGTCGTTTCCGGATAGTCGGGGCTTTATGCAATCGGCTTTGATGTCGGGATCGTAACAATCAAGTATTGGCGCGACGGAGAATTCCATGCGCGTCCTGTCTGTTCTTCTCTATACCCTCGGAAAACTGCTCCCCGACCGGCGCGGTGCAGTGGCGGCATTTGTCGCTGTGGGGATCGTGCCCCTGGTCGGCTTTGTCGGCCTCGCGACCGATGCCGGGCGCGGCTACATGGTGAAGTCGAAGCTGCACCAGGCCCTTGATTCCGCGGGCCTCGCCGGCGGGCGGGCCATGCTCGAGCTCGACCGGGACGACGATATCGTTCAGTTCTTCGAAGCGAACTTCCCGGTCGGCTACATGGGTTCCGACGTGACCGGCCCGACGATCGACGCCGACGAGAGCGAGGGCCTGCTGACGCTGACCG
This sequence comes from Alphaproteobacteria bacterium, assembly GCA_965222215.1. Lineage (GTDB taxonomy): Bacteria > Pseudomonadota > Alphaproteobacteria > UBA6615 > UBA6615 > JABJAG01. Next base: position 1,875,577 of record OZ244931.1, read on the forward strand.
CCACAGCGACGGTCCCGACCTCCTTCATGCAGGTCCTCGGCTTCGAGGATATTACCGTCAGCGCGCGCACCGTCGTACATCGCGCCGTGCGCGGCATGGAGCTGGCGCTGATCATGGACAACACCGGATCCATGCGCTCGGGCGGCAAGATCGGCGCGATGCGCGACGCCGCGCACGATCTGGTCGATATCCTGTATGGCGAAGACGACACGGTGAACGATTTCTGGGTGGCGCTCGTCCCCTATGCCGCAACCGTCAATATCGGCGCCGACAAGACACCCTGGTTGGCCGCCTACGAACCGGCGGACTATCTGCCGCCGGCATGGGAGGTCTCGACGAACTACGTCGAGGACGATTTTGCCAGCTTCGACGGCCTTCCCTACCAGGCGCTGACGGACAACACCGGCTCCCAGCCCGACATCAACCCGTCCGACTGGCAGGTGCTGACGGCCATTTCCTGGAAAGGCTGTGTCGAGGCCCGTGCCGCGCCGTTCGACCAGACCGACGCGCTCCCGAGCGCGGAGGCCTTCACGCACCAGTTCTGGCCCACGACGATGGGGGTTTATACGCCCAGCACCGGCGACAATGACTGGGACTGGGCGAATATCGACGAGACCAACGGCGCCCAGAACGACGGGCTGGGCCCGAATCTCGGCTGCGGCCCGCCGATCACGCCGCTCAGTGCGTCGAAAACCGCCGTGAAGGACGCTATCGACGATATGCAGCCCTGGCACCGCGGCGGCACCATGGCGAACCTGGGCCTGGCCTGGGGCTGGCGTGTCCTGTCGCCCACCTGGCAGGGAATGTGGGGCGGCGCGACCCCTGCGGAACTGCCCCTTTCCTACGACACGCCGCTGATGGACAAGGTGGCGGTGATCCTCACCGACGGCGTCAACCAGTGGTACGACTGGCCGACCGGCCTGCCCAACAATCCCGATGCGGACTACACCGCCTACGGCCGGGTCAGCGAGGGCCGTCTCGGCACCACAAACGGCGGCGCGGCCACAACAGAGATCAACGCGCGCCTGCTCGCGGTCTGCAACGCCATGAAATCGCAGGGAATTATTATCTTCGCGATCACGTTCCAGCTGAACAACACGACGACGCAGGACCTGTACCGAAGCTGCGCGACGTCACCGGCGCATTATTTCAATTCGCCGTCGAACGACGACCTGCAGGACGTGTTCCACGAGATCGGCAACGAACTCACCAACCTGCGGCTGGCGCAGTAGATTGAATTTCGGTCGATTGTAGGGGCGGGTTTCCAACCCGCCCGCATCACCGGTGAAACCCGATCACACCTTCGACAAGGTTTGCGCATCGTTAGGCGGGCGGGTTGGAAACCCGCCCCTACCGGCGACGATCGAGGTACGCCAGCGCCTGCCGCCCCGGTCCGCGCACCGACGCGCCCTCGAACAGGCTGAGTTCCACATAGTCGAACGCCGTAAACGGGTCGATCGGCGCGTCGAACACGACGGTCACGAAGCCGCGCCAATGCCCGTCAGGTGTCCGGGAAAACACTTCGTCGAAGGCCAGCCTCGCTGTTCGCGCCTGGATCAGCCCGTCGACATTGCGCAATCGCTGGTTGGCAATCCGAAGGATTTTCGAGCGCCCGTCCGCGAAACGCACGAACACGACCGCCGGATCGATGTCGTAGTCGCCGAAGACCAGGTTGAAGAAGATCTGCGCGCCCTGGGCTATATTGTCGTCGTGAACCGTGAAATCGAACACGAATGCCGCGCTGTTCGGGATATTCGGCCCGTTCAGGTCCGGCCAGTCGTTTGGCGGTGCTGTCGGTGACAGCGCCAGATCGGTCCAGTTGGAGCCGCGCGTCGCGAGGCTGACCGACAGGCACCCCTCGCATGTGTGGCCCTCATCGATGCGCTCGGCGTCGGAGCGGTTGTCGAAATTATCGCTGCCGGCGTACCAGACCCCGCCGTCGCCGTTGAGATCGGGCAGGAACTCGCCCGGCTCAAGCATGCCGTTGGCGTTCGTGTCCGCCGGGCCCGGTCCGACACCCTGCACCGGGCGGCCGAGCGGCGCGGTATCCGCAAAGCCGAACCCGTCGGCATCGCCGATCCGGATCGAGCGAAACGGATCCGCGCCCGCCGGGACGGACAGCGCCCCTGAGAACACCAGGACAACCCCGAAAAACCTTAGAAAACCGAGCATTCCCGCATCATGACGAGGCTTCGGCGCTCCGCACAGTCACGATTGTGTGGCAAGACCGCGCCCGATTGACTCATCTGCTCTCTCAATTTAGAACAAAAGAGGAACAAACTATCATCGGAGAGTGGAACAGGTGCCTGCGGATGCCGAAATCCTGCAGCGGCTTCGCGGCCGCATTGCCGCCCTTGAGCGTGGCGGAAACGGCATGCGCATGGAGGGTGACGGCGAGGCCCTGCCGTTCGGCGTGACGGAGGTCGACGGGCAGCTTCCGTGGGGCGGCCTGGCGGCAGGCGCCATCCATGAAATCCTCGATGGGGATATTAGAAAACCCACCCAACAGATTGATAAAAAATCAAAATATCTTCTTAAAGAAAAACATGAGGATGGATTGTCCGGCGCCGTCACGGGCTTTGCGGCAGCGCTCGCCGGGAAGGCCCAGGCCGCCCGCGCCGCGCCCGTCGTCTGGATCGCACCGCGCCTGAGTGCCCGCGAAAGCCTGTACGGCCCCGGGCTGCTCGAATTCGGCCTCGACCCGGCAAACCTGATCGCCGTGCGCGTGCCGCCCGGCAGCGAGTTCACGGCAACGGCCCTGTGGGCCATGGAGGAGGCGCTGCGCGCGCCCGCGGTCGGCATGGTCTGTGCGGAAATCGAGGAGATGGACCTGACGGCCAGTCGACGGTTGCAGCTCGCCGCCGAGGGCGGGACCGGGTTGGGTCTGCTGCTGCGGCGCGCGCCGAAAAGCATTTCCCTGCCCCCGACGGCGAGCGTCACCCGCTGGCGGGTGTCCTCCCTGCCCGGCAGCCCCGCCGACGAAACATGGCTGCCCGAACGCCTGCCGGGACGTCCGCGATGGCGGGCCGAACTGCTCCGCGCACGTGCCGGACGGCCGAAAACCTGGAACCTGGAATGGAGTGATGACCGCACAGATGGAGACGCAGACGGCACAAAAGCGGGTGGTTTCGCTCTGGTTTCCCCGCTTCGCGACCGACCGCTGCCGCAGAAAACTGAGGGTGAGGCCCCGTCAGCAGGCCGCGAAACGGGCCTCCGGCGCGCCCGCAGCGCCTGAACCGGTCGCCGAGGAGCTGGTTCTCGCCGCGCCGGAAGGCGGCACCGTGCGTCTGGCCGCCGTGACCCTGGCGGCGGGCAGGACCGGGCTTTTTCCGGGCCAGACCCTCGCCGACGCCCGTGCACTCGCACCGGATATCACGGTGCTCGACCATGACCCGGACGGCGACATGGCGGCGCTGGACGCACTGGCCGACTGGTGCGGGCGCTACACGCCGTGGACGGCCGCCTCCGGGCTGGAGCCGGGCGGGGCGGCGGGGATCTGGCTCGATGTCTCCGGCTGCGCCCACCTGTTCGGGGGCGAGGACGCCATGCTGGCCGACCTGACCGGGCGGCTCGCCCGGGTCGGCTACACCGCGCGCGCCGGGATTGCCGACACCACCGGCGCGGCCTGGGCCGCCGCGCGGTTCGGCACGCCCGCGAAAGCCTCGGAGCTGGTCATTGCGCCGGGCCGGCACGTCGAAGCGCTGGCGCGCATGCCCGTCGCGGCCCTGCGGCTACCGCCGGAGATGCTCGATTCCCTCGAACGGCTGGGCCTGCGCAGGATCGCGGATATCGCGGGCCTGCCCCGGGCCGGGCTGGCGCGCCGGTTCGGCGATCTTCCCGGACGCCGGCTGGACCAGGCCTTCGGGCGGATCGACGAGCCGATCTCGCCCCGCGCCCCGGCGCCGGTCTGGCGGCTGCGTACCGCGTTTCCCGAGGCGCTGGGCCGCGAGGAGGATATCGCCGCGGCCGTACGCAACCTCGCCGAGGCGCTGTGCAACCGTATGGCCCGCGCCGAACGGGGCGCACGGCGGCTGGAACTGTGCCTGTACAGGGTCGGCGGGCGGGTCGACACGGTGGCCGCCGGCACCAGCCGGGCCAGCCGCGACCCGGACCATCTGATGCGGCTGCTGAAGGAACAGCTCGACCGCCTGCCCGAGCCGCCCTCCGGTGCGCCGGACGCGCTCAGCGCCGCCGCCGAGGCCATGGTCGAGACGCTGACCCTGGCGGCGACCGTCACCGAGCCCCTGCAGATGGCCCAGACCGGCCTGGCCGGCGGACGCGAGCACGACCCCGCCGCCCTCGAACGGCTGGTCGACCGCCTGTCCGGGCGGCTGGGCGCGGATAACGTACGGCGGTTCGAGGCCCGGGACACGCACCTGCCCGAACGCGTACAAGCCAGTGCGCCCGCGCTGTCGGGCCGTACAGGCGCAGGACATGAAGGCTGGCAGGCGGGACAGCCGCGCCCGCCACGGCTTCTGTCGCGCCCGGAGGAAATCGAGGCCGTCGCGCCCATCCCCGACGATCCGCCGGTCATGTTCCGCTGGCGCGGGCATCTCCACCGCATCACCCGCGCCGAGGGGCCGGAGCGGATCGCGCCGGAATGGTGGCGCAACCCCGTCTCGACGGGAGAAACCACCGTCCTGGACGACGAAACCCGCGACTATTACCGGGTCGAGGACGAGACCGGCCGCCGCTTCTGGCTCTACCGCGCCGGCCTCTATGACCACGACCGCCCCGCCGACCGGCCGCCGCGCTGGTACCTGCACGGGTTTTTCGGGTGATGCGGCGCGCGACATTGCCACGGCCCGCCCCTACCTGTGGCGGAGCAAGGGTCAGCCTTCCTTTAAATATCTGTAGGGGCGGGTTTCCAACCCGCCCGCCATTACCAAGGGTGAGTTGATGACCGCTGAAAGAAAACGTCCGCAACGCCGGTCTATCCGACTGAGAAATCACGACTACAGCGCGCAAGGCGCGTATTTCGTCACGCTTTGCACATTCCGTCGTGAGTGCCTGTTCGGTGCGATTGAATATGCAGAATTCACTCCGAATACCTTCGGGGACATCGTTAGAAACCATTGGAATGCTCTTCCGGATCACTATCCCGCCATTTCTCTCGATTCCTATGTCACCATGCCCAACCACCTCCACGGCGTGATTCTGATCGGGCAGGAAACGAACAACCATCCACTTTCCGAGATTATTCGTGGCTTCAAAACCTTCTCGGCTCGCGAAATCAACAAACAACGGCAGGCTCCCGGGCGCGCTGTATGGCAGCGCGGATATTTCGAACACATCATCCGCAGCGATGCAGCCCTGGAGAAGGTCCGGCGCTACATCGAGACTAATCCGGCTAACTGGGCAACAGATCGGGAAAATCCGTCGGCGCGACGGGCGGGTTTGAAACCCGCCCCTACCAGATCAAAAATTCCTGCAACCTCGCCCAAGAACGAAGGTGTCTCGATACCTGTAGGGGCGGGTTTCAAACCCGCCCGTCACAGAACTCCGATATGACCGCCTACGTCGAACTGCAGGTCACGACCAATTTTTCCTTCCTGCGTGGGGCCGCGCATCCGGAGGAACTGGCGGCGCGGGCGGCGGAACTGGGACACCCGGCAATCACAACCACGGACCGGAACACGCTGGCCGGCGTGGTGCGCACCCATCTGGGCGCGAAATCGGCGGGGATTCGCGCAATCACCGGCGTGCGGCTGGATTTCGCCGATGACACACCCTCCCTGCTTTGCCTTCCGACCGACAAATCGGCCTACAGCCGGCTGTCGCGGCTGCTGACCGTCGGCAAGCGGCGCGCGGCGAAGGCCGAATGCCATCTGACCGTCGACGATCTGTTCGCACCGGACGGGGTTTTCGGTCGAGGCGCGGGGCAGGTTCTGATTGCGGTCGCCCCCGACGATCCGGGCGAGGAGTTTTCGAGTTTTTTGAATCGGATACACGACGACCTTGAATCGGATTGTTATCTCGCCGCGAGCCATCTTTACCGGGGTGACGACGCCCGCCGCATCGCCCGGCTGGCCGATCTCGCGAACCGCGCGGGCACGCCGCTCGTGGCCACCAACGACGTGCGCCAGCACATCCCCGAACGCCGGGCGCTGGCCGACGTCATCACCTGCATCCGCGAGCATTGCACCATCGACACCGCCGGCCGGCGGCTGGAGGCGAACGCCGAACGTCACCTGAAACCGGCCGACGAGATGGCGCGGCTGTTCCGCGACCATCCGGACGCCATCGCCCGGACCGTCGAAATAGCCGACAAGTGCCGGTTTTCGCTGGAAGAACTGCGTTACGAGTACCCCGCCGAACCGGTGCCGCACGGCCGCACACCCGACGCCGAACTGGCGCTCCAGACATGGCGCGGCGCGGCAAACCGTTATCCGCCTGACGAATATCCAGACGGAATTCCCGAGAAAGTCCGCGCCCAGATCGAGCACGAACTCGCGCTGATATCGGAACTGCGCTACGCCGCCTATTTCCTGACCGTGCACGACCTCGTGCGTTTCGCCCGTTCGCGCGACATCCTGTGCCAGGGCCGCGGTTCGGCGGCGAATTCAGCCGTCTGCTACTGCCTGGGCATCACCGCGGTCGACCCGTCGAAGCTGGATCTTCTGTTCGAACGTTTCATCTCCGCCGAGCGCAACGAGCCGCCCGATATCGACGTCGACTTCGAGCATGAACGCCGCGAGGAGGTGATGCAGTACATCTACGCGAAGTACGGCCGCGAGCGCGCCGGACTGGCCGCGACGGTGGTCAGTTACCGCTCCCGCTCGGCGTTGCGCGAGGTCGGCAAGGCGCTGGGCCTGACGGAGGACACGGTGGCCGCGCTCTCGGGCCAGGTCTGGGGCTGGTCGAACGACGGCATTCCCGATGAGGTGGTGCGTTCGCTGGGCCTCGACCCGGGCGACCACCGTCTCGGACTCGCGCTGCACCTGACCCGCGAGCTGATCGGCTTTCCCCGGCACCTGTCCCAGCATGTCGGTGGCTTCGTCATCACCCGCGAACGCCTCGACGAACTGGTGCCCATCGAGAACGCGGCCATGGAAGACCGCACCGTCATCGAATGGGACAAGGACGATCTCGACACGCTCGGCATCCTGAAGATCGACGTGCTCGCACTCGGCATGCTCACCTGCGTGCGCAAGGCCTTCGAATTGCTGGAAAATCACTACGACCGGCCGCTCGAACTGGCGACGGTCCCGCAGGACGATCCCACCGTCTACGACATGCTGTGCGAGGCGGATTCCCTCGGCGTGTTCCAGGTCGAAAGCCGCGCCCAGATGGCCTTCCTGCCGCGCATGAAGCCGCGCACCTTCTACGACCTGGTCATCGAGGTCGCGATCGTGCGTCCCGGCCCGATCCAGGGCGACATGGTGCATCCCTACATCCGGCGGCGAAACGGCGAGGAAGAGGTGGTGTTTCCGTCAAAGGAACTGGAAGACGTTCTGGGCAAGACGCTGGGGGTGCCGCTGTTCCAGGAACAGGCGATGCAGATCGCCATCGTCGCCGCCGGCTTCACGCCGGGCGAGTCCGACCAGCTGCGCCGTGCCATGGCGACCTTCCGCAAGACCGGCACGATCCACACCTTTCACGCCAAGATGGTCGAGGGCATGGTCGAGCGCGGCTACGAGCTCGACTTTGCCGAACGCTGCTTCAGCCAGATCGAGGGTTTCGGCGAGTACGGCTTCCCGGAAAGCCACGCCGCGTCCTTCGCGCTGCTGGTCTACATTTCGTCCTGGATCAAATGCCATTACCCGGACGTGTTCGCCGCCGCCCTGCTCAACAGCCAGCCCATGGGCTTCTATGCCCCGGCCCAGATCGTCCGCGACGCGCGCGACCACGGCGTCGAGGTGCGCGGCCCGGATGTCAATTTCTCCAGTTGGGACAATGTGTTGGAGGCAGTCAGCGATAGCTCGCACGCGCTGCGCCTCGGGTTCCGGCAGATCAAGTCGATCAACAAGGACGCTGCACAGGCGATCGCGGACTCCCGCCCGCCGGGGGCCTACGTGTCCGTGGAGGATGTGTGGCGCCGCGCCGGGGTGAACTCCGCCGCGCTGGTCGCCCTGGCCGAGGCGGACGGGTTCGCCTCGCTGGGCCTGGACCGGCGCGAGGCGTTGTGGGCGATCCGCGCGCTGGGCCACAACGGCCGGGAAACCGCCTCCGCCCTGCCGCTGTTCGCGGCTGCTCATGATCGCCTGTCGCACCAGCCCGCTCCCCCTCCCGGCCACCCACGGGATCGTAGGCTCATGGGTGGCCGGGAGGGGGAGCGGGCCGGAACCGCCTTTACCCTGGATAACGAGCCGGACATCTCCCTGCCCGACGAAACTGCGGGCGAAGTCGTCGCCAACGACTATGCGGCGATCCGCATGTCCCTGAAACACCACCCGCTGTCGCTGCTGCGCGGCCAGCTCGACGAGATGGACGTGGTGACCGCCCGGGAATTGCGCGAACGCTCCAACAACCGGCGGCTGACCACGGCGGGGCTGGTGCTGGTCCGCCAGCGCCCGGGCAGCGCCAATGGCGTGATTTTCCTGACCCTGGAGGACGAGACCGGCGTGGCGAACATCATCGTCTGGCCGGACGTGTTCAAACGCTTCCGCAAGGTGATCCTGTCATCCCGGCTGGTGCGGATCACCGGCAAACTGCAGCGCGAGGGGATCGTCACCCACCTGATCGCGGAGAAGATCGTCGACCTGTCGGATCGCCTGGACGCCCTGGGCGACGGCAGCGAGATGGAACCGCACTCGTTTGAAAACGCATGGGCCCGGGCCGACGAGGTAAAATACGGCAATCATCCCGATCCGCGGCTATCGCACAACCGGGGCCGCAAGCTGGCGCGCCCCCTGCCCCAGCGGCACCCGAGGAACAATCACATCGCGATCAAGTCGCGGAACTTTCACTGAGCAACGGGCTTTCCCAAAAACCGTCATTGCGAGTGCCGAAGGCGCGAAGCAATCCAGAGCGGAGCCGATGGTCACTGGATTGCTTCGTCGCGATGCTCCTCGCAATGACAACCAGACGTGGGTCAGGCCGCGCCGCTGAGCACCTGCTGCGCACGAACAGACACTTCGACTTCCATACCCAGAAAATCCTCCGATGCGCCGCTGAAACTCCCCGAAACCGGAACGGCCTGCCCCGGCTCACGCGCGAACGCGATCGGCACCAGGTTAAAGCCGCCGAAGGAGCCGTTCGTCGGGTCGAATTCAAGCCAGCCCGCGCCGGGCAGGTAAACCTGCACCCACGCGTGGGTGGCGCCCGCGCCCGTCACATCGCCCACGCCGCCGTCCAGCGCGGGATCGTAGAGATAGCCACTGACGAAGCGCGCCGCGAGGCCGACACTGCGCACGGCCTCCATCATGAAAAGCGCGTAATCCCGGCAGGTCCCCGACCCCAGGTTCAACGTCTCGACAGGGGTCTGCACGCCCGGCTCGTGGCGTTCGGCGTAGTCGAACTCCTGCTTGATCGCCTGGGTGACCGACGTCAGGAAGATTTCCGTGTCGATGCCGCCGGTCCCGCCGCCGAGAAAACGCCGCGTCCATTCCGTCACCCGACGGTCAGGGTCGGGATAGTGCCGCTCTATGGTCCGCCCGAGGTCCGGAACCTCACTGGCCGGATAGCTGAACGGAATGGTCCGCGCATATTCCTCGATCGGAAATTCGAGCGCTTCTAGCGGATAACGCTCCAGCACGATCTGGCTTTCCAGATGAAGCGTGTCGGCCATCTGGGTAAAGCTGGCAACGGCCACGGAATTTCCAAAAACGTCGTGAAACCAGCGGATATCCGCCTGCGGCGAAACAGACAGCTTCGCGTCCAGCAGCCGTAGATCGTGGCTGTCGCGCGGGCGAAACATCATACGATGGTCGCCGAACGACACCGGGTTCAGGTACCGGTAGGTCGTTTTGTGGTCGACTGTCAGGCGTTGCACCCACTCACTCCATAAATTCGGTTATGACGGAATATCGGCCTCCGGCACGGACGCCACATGCCATATATGCACATACCAGCCCAACCAAATGACCATTGCCTAAATCTTTAGCAGCTTACACCGCGCCACACGGCCTAAAAGATCGACCGGCCGGTAATCTGCGCAAACAGCTCAAGCGCACGAACACCCACAACGGAATTCCCGGTTTCGTCCAGTTCCGGCGCCCAAACCGCAATCGTCAGGTCGTTGGGGACGACCGCGATGATTCCCCCGCCCACACCGCTCTTCGCGGGCAGGCCGACCCGATACGCGAAACGGCCCACGGCGTCGTATAGCCCGCAGGTCAGCATCAGCGAATTGATCCGGCGCGATTGCCGGTCGGTCAGCACGGAATCGCCGATCATCGGCGACACGCCATTATTCGCCAGCGCCAGAAAAGCGCAGGCGAGCTGCTCGCAGCTCATCGTCAGCGAGCAATGGTGGAAATAGGCATCGAGGACCAGGTCCAGATCGTTATCGATGTTGTTGTGCGCTTTCATGAAATTGGCGAGCGCGAAATTGATGTGCCCGTGCTCGAATTCCGAACGCGCCACCTCTTCGTCGAACGCGATACCCGGTTCGCCTGACAGACGCCGTGCGTAGTCGATGAAACACTCCTTCGCCTCATCGAGCACCGATATCAGCGCATCGATAACGACGATGGCCCCGGCATTGATAAAGGGGTTGCGCGGAATGCCTTTCTCGAACTCGAGCTGCACGAGCGAGTTGAACGCATTGCCCGAAGGTTCGCGCCCCACCCGTTTCCATAACTCATCGTCATCGACGATCCGCATCGCCAGCATGAGCGAGAACACTTTCGAAATACTCTGGATCGAGAACGGCTCGTGTGCGTCACCGATCGAGAAACTATCGCCTTTCACCGTGTGCACGGCCATCCCGAACTTTTCGGGCGGCACGCGCTCCAATGCGGGGATGTAGCTGGCAACCTTGCCGCGGCCGGCATGATTGCGGGCGTCAGCCTCGATCTCCTTGAGGACTTCGGAAAAGTCCATTCAGATCGACGTCAGGTAGGCTTTCCCGATTTCGTTCGACAGGTCGCCAAGCGATATCTGGAGTTCATCGATAAACTTGTGCAGCCGGGTTGGCGTCACCCTCTGCCCGAGGCCGGTTTCCAGCGTGAATGCCAGCGCGCGGCGCGCGTCCTCGACCGATTTGCGCCGCTGGTGCCCGTGCCGGGTCTCCAGTTCATGCAGGCGTGCCGTCACACGCTCGACGCAAAGCGCGACCGCACGCGGAAACTCCCGGTCGTAGAGCAGGAAGCCGGCGATATCCGCCGCCGCCGAGCCGGCCGGATGCAGGCTCCGGAACGCGTGATAGCCGGCCACCGAGCGCAGCAACACGCTCCAGTGAATCGAATCCCGGCCCTCGGCGTCGTGCGCGGAAATCCGGTCGTAGCCCATGTCGAGAATTCGCGTCGTCTGGTCGGCACGCTCCAGGTACTTGCCCAGCTGGTAGAAGCACCACGCTTCGCCGCGGAAAAACGTGCCCTCGGCCACGCCTTCGAATGTCTGGCAGTCCGTCTTCACCTCCGCGCAGATCCGCGAGAGGTTATTCATGCGGATGTCGCGCTGCGTCAGCACGGAAAGCTGGTTGTGGAACATGTTCAGCTGCGTCCACATCTCCGTGCTGATCAGGTGCCGGACCGACCGCGCGTTCTGCCGCGCCTCGGCAATCGAATAGGCGATCGACGTCGGGTTGCCCCGGTCGATCACATAGAAATTCGAGACCGCCGCCGCGTCCGGCTTCTCATGGGTCTCCATGAACCTTTCGGTGTCGGCATAGAGATCGAGCACGACCTCCCAGTCCGGCCCTTCCGGGTTGTCGCGTGCGTAGGTCTCGTTGATATCGAGGATACGCGCGAGCGCCTCGGCGCGCTCCATGTAGCGGCCGAGCCAGAAGATGTTCCAGCCGAAGCGTGCAATCAGACTAGTCAATGACCCAGGTATCCTTTGAGCCGCCGCCCTGCGACGAGTTCACCACCAGCGATCCGCGTTTCATGGCCACGCGGGTCAATCCGCCCGGCAGCACCCATGTGGATTTTCCGGTCAGCGCGAACGGGCGCAGGTCGACATGGCGCGGTTCGACATTACGGCCGATCAGGGTCGGCGACACGGACAGGTTTACGACGGGCTGGCTTATGAAGTTGTCGGGGTCGGCCTCGACCTTTTTGCGAAGTTCCGCCAGTTCGCGCTTGCTGGCGCTCGGCCCGACAACGACGCCGTAGCCGCCCGCCTCGCCGACCGGCTTGGTGACAAGGTTTTCAAGATTATCGAGAGTCTTCTTCAAACCCTCGGGCTCGCGGCAAATATTCGTCGGAACGTTCGAGAGGATCGGGTCCTCGTCCAGATAATATTTGATGATCCGCGGCATGTAGGCATAGACCGCCTTGTCGTCGGCCACGCCGGTGCCCACGGCGTTCGCGAGCGTGACGTTGCCCTTGCGGTACGCCTCGAACAGCCCGGGTACGCCCAGAACGCTGTCGGGCCGGAAAACCTTGGGGTCGAGAAACGCATCGTCGATCCGGCGATAGATGACATGCACTTCTTCCAGACCGCGCGTGGTCCGCATGTAGACCCGGTCCTTCTCCACGACCAGATCCTGCCCCTCGACAAGAGGCCCGCCCATCTCGCGGGCGAGGAAGACATGCTCGAAGTAGGCGGCGTTGAACACACCCGGCGAAAGGATCGCGACGTTCGGATCGCTCACGCCCTTCGGGGCCACCTGCGTCAGGGCCCGCATCAACTGGCGGCCGTAGTCGTCGACATCCTTCAGCTGGACACCTTCCGCCAGGTCCGGGAAAGCACGCATCATCAGGTGCCGGTTCTCGATGACATAAGAGACGCCCGACGGGATGCGCGCGTTGTCCTCGAGCACCAGGAAGTTGCCCTTCTCGTCACGCACGAGGTCGGTGCCGCAGATGTGCACATAGGTGCCGAGGGTCGGCGTGAACCCTTCCATTTCCGGGCGGTAGTGCTTGTTATCCTTGACCAGTTCTTTCGGGATGATCCCATCCTTGAAGACCTTGCCGGCGTTGTAGATGTCCTTCAGGAACAGGTTCAACGCGGCGACGCGCTGCTGGACGCCGGTATTGATCGTCTCCCAGTCTTTCGGTGACAGCACGCGCGGAATAACGTCGAACGGCAGAATCCGGTCGATGGCGTCACGATCAGTATAGACCGTGAACGTGATCCCCAGATTGAACAGTTCACGCTCGGCGTCTTTCGACCTGCGCCCCAGGGTCGCGGCGTCCATCCCGACAAGCTGATCGCGGATTTTCCGGGTATGAGACAGGCCGTTGCGCCCGAACATCTCACAGAAAAAGTCACCGTGGTCATATCCGTTGAGCGGATGGGACGTCTGCGACTGCGACTGACTTTGAGAACCGCTTTTCTTTTTCTTCGGTTTCGTTGTCATGCGAATGCGAACATAGTGATGGGACCGGTCGTATTGAATGAAAACGTTCGCCTAGCGTACATGTTCCCCGAACCCGCGCCCATCGCCATTTTCAACATCGGTTGCCGCCATGACGTCGATTGCTCTCACCCTGCACACACTGACAGCCGTAATCTGGGTGGGAGGCATGTTTGCCATCTACGTGTGCCTGCGCCCTGCGCTCGCCGCACTCGACCAGCCTGCCGACCGGGTCAAAATCGCCGCCGCGACCTTCGCAAAGTTTTTTCCCTGGGTCTGGCTGTCGATCCTGGTCCTGTTCGCAACCGGATACCTGATGCTTTTCACGACACAGGGCGGTTTCGCCTTCGCCGGACTGCACGTGCACATCATGCAGGGACTTGCATGGGTCATGACGCTGCTGTTCGCCTGGCTCTACTGGGGCGCTTGGTCAGACTTGCGCGACGCGGTCGCGAAGGAAAACTGGCCCCAGGCCGGACAGGACCTCGCTCGGATCCGTAAGATCATCGCGGTCAACCTGCCACTCGGCCTGATCGTCGTCGCCGTCGGCGCCAGCGGGCGATGGTGGACCTAAACCACGCCAGCTTCGGCCGATTGCGCCACATCAACGCACCGAGCCCGTAACCGGGAGAGATTACGGCCTGATCCCCAAACCCGTTTGACCGATCGGCAAACCATGGATTTCCCGCGCTCGCTTCCCTTTCTCCAGGTCCGCCTCGTGCCCCTGGTCCGCAGTCGTCTCTGGCTGCAGGTCCTGATCGCCATGGTGGCCGGCGTCGGGTTCGGAATCCTGATCGGCCCGACGGCCGGGATCGTTCCCGAGGAAACCGCCAATGTTGTCGGCGCCTGGGTCGCGCTGCCCGGCAAACTGTTTCTGCTCGGAATCCAGTTCGTCGTCGTGCCGCTGGTGGTTGCTTCCGTGATTCGCGGTATTGCCGCGGGCGACGATGCCGAAAACCTTGGCAAGCTCGGGTTCAGGACAACGCTCTTCTTCCTGCTTTCCACGGTGGCGGCGGGCGTGATCGGACTGGTCGTCGCGGCCGTGATCCGGCCCGGCCTGTTGATCGATCGTGACGCCATCAGTGCCGCTCTCGACAGCGGGGCACCCACTGTCGCCGCCCCGGCGGGGCCGCCGCGCATGGACGAAATCCCCGAACTGATCACCGGGCTGTTCCCCACCGACCCGCTGACAACATTCACCAGCGGGAACATGCTCCAGATCGTGATCGCGGCCATGATCATCGGGGTCGCGGTCGTGATGACCGCGTCCGACCAGAGAAGACCGCTGCTGGATCTGCTCGCCTCCGTTCAGGCGGCCTGCATGGTTATCGTTGGGTTCGTCCTCAAGTTTGCACCGCTTGCCGTGTTCGGACTCCTGGCTCAGATCAGCGCGCGTATCGGCATTTCGGCGCTGATCGGCACGGGCATGTATGTCCTGACCGTCATACTCGGGTTGTTGATCCTGTTCGCGCTGTATCTCCTGGTGATGCGCCTGATCACCGGAATGTCCGCTCGCAGGTTTCTCGGTGCGACCCGCGACGTCCTGTTGCTCGCCTTTTCCACGTCCAGTTCAGCCGCCGTGATGCCGGCAACCCTCACCACGACCGAGGACAAACTCGAGGTTCCCGAAACCGTTGCGCGTTTCGTCATCCCGCTGGGGACCACCATCAACATGGCCGGCACGGCGCTTTACCAGGCCGTGGCCGCACTGTTCTTGGGTCAGGTGTTCGGGGTCGACATAGGCCTCGCCGGCATGGCGTTGATCGTCGTCATGGCAACCGGCGCGGCCATTGGGTCTCCCGGCACGCCAGGCGTCGGCATCGTGATCCTGGCCTCGATCCTCGCGAGCGTTGGTATTCCGCCAGCGGGAATCGCGATTTTGCTGGGGGTCGACCGCCTGCTCGACATGTGCCGCACGGTCGTCAACGTTACGGGCGACATGGTCGCGAGCGTTGTGATGGCGGAGTTGAACGAAGTTCAAGCTTCGGCCCCGAACGCATCGGGGCCGGCTCAGGTTGGACAAGGTTAGCCCTCTCGCAGTCCATTTTTTTGTAATCGGCACCGCGTGACCGGCCCAACCCGCATGCCCTTCGTATCAAACGTCGCGTGAAACTTCGACGCATTGCGGATGTCGATCGCACCCGACGGACGTTTGATTCGACGCGGGCAAGATGTGCGATACTGATGAAGCGCATGGTTCTTGGAATTGCGGTCACGGCATGGACGAACTTCTGAACATCAATACGCTCCAGAGCTATTTCAATCAGGCGCTCGTTTGGGTGAATGCCGAAATCTTTACTTACGCGGCGCTCTGGGAGCTTGGGGCCATCGCGGCCACTTTCTTCATCGCGCGCATCGCGTCGCGCCCATTCCAAAAATTCTTTGAACGCCTGATCGACCGGTCGCGCAACGACGCCAGGCTCAGTCTCGTCTGGAGAACATTCCTGCCTCTGGTGACGCCCATCGTTTGGGTCGTTCTTCTTTGGATCGCGATCACCATCGCCGACCAACTTGGTCTGCGCGACAAGCTGATGTCGGTCGTCGTCAGCCTCGTCAACGCCTGGATCGCGATCCGGCTGATCACCCAGTTCGTACGCGACGAGGTTTGGGCGCGTTTCATCGCCATCGTCGTGTGGGGCATCGCCGCCCTGAACATCCTCGAACTGTTGGAGCCGGCTCTCGCACTCCTCGACAGCCTGGCCCTGAGTGTCGGCAAGGTTCGGGTCTCCGCCCTCACTGTGATTGAGGGTGTGTTCTATCTGGTCGTGCTCCTCTGGCTCGCAAGCCTCGCCGCCCGGATACTGGAAAGCCGGATCAGCAAGCTGCCGAACCTGACCCCGTCGGTGCAGGTGCTGTTCTCCAAGCTCCTCAAGATCGTGCTGATCGTCGTCGCCATCCTGGTGGCGATCAACAGCGTGGGGATCGACCTGACGGCACTGGCGGTCTTCGGCGGCGCGCTGGGCGTCGGCATCGGTTTCGGCCTGCAGAAAATTGTCAGCAACTTCATCAGCGGCATCATCCTGCTGATGGACAAGTCCATCAAACCCGGCGACACGATCGGCGTCGCGGGGACCTATGGCTGGATCCAGTCGCTGGGCGCGCGCTACGTCTCGGTCATCACCCGCGACGGGATCGAGCATCTGATCCCGAACGAGGAACTGATCGTCTCGCGCGTGGAGAACTGGTCGTTCAGCGGCAAACGCGTGCGGCTCCGGCTGCCCGTCGGCATCTCCTACAACGCCGATCCCCGCAAGGCGATGGAGCTTTGTCTCGATGCCACGGAAGGTATCGACCGGATCATCGACTACCCGAAACCTGTCTGCCAGTTGCTGGAATTCGGGGACAATTCGCTGAACCTGGAGGTCCGGTTCTGGATTCGCGATCCCCAGAACGGTGTGGCCAACGTAAAGACCCAGGTGCTGCTGGGGATATGGGACAGGTTCCACGAGCACGATATCGAGATTCCGTTTCCGCAGCGCGACCTGCATCTGCGCTCCGTGGCCCCAGATGCCGGACGCGGTCTGGCCGGCCTCGCGCCCGAATTCACAGACGACGGTCCGGATGTCGAGGACGACACCCCACCCCCCGACTCCGAAGCATTTGCGGACGACGGCGGCCTGTCACCGGACGAGATGGCGCGCGAGAACCAGGATGACATGCCGAAAAGTTGACATCCTCGAGAAGGTCGTCGCGTTTCAGGGGTATTTCCGGGTCGACCGGTACCAGTTGCGCCACGAGACTTTCTCGGGCGGCATGACCGCCGAGACATCACGCGAAGTATTCGAGCGCGGACATGGCGCTGCCGCCCTGCCCTACGATCCCGTTCGCGACGAACTCGTCCTTCAGGAACAGTTCCGGATCGGCGCGCACGCCGCCGGTCGCGAACCCTGGCTGATCGAGGTCACGGCGGGAATTATCGAGGACGGCGAAACACCTGAGGGGGTCGTACGGCGCGAGTTGCAGGAGGAAGCGGGTCTCGAAGCACTCGACCTGGAGCCCATCGCCGAAGTCCTGGTCTCCCCGGGCGGTACCAGCGAGTCTTTGGCGATCTACTGCGCCCGTGTCGACGCCACCGGTGCCGGGGGTATCTTCGGGCTGGAAAGCGAGGCGGAAGACATCCGGGCTTTCGTGATCCCCGCATCGGAAGCGGCGAGCCTTGTCGACGGCGGACGGATCACGAACGCCGTCGCCCTGATTGCCCTGCAGTGGTTCGTATTGAACCGCGACAAGATCCGGTCGCAATGGACGGACTGACCCGCCCCGGGTGAGGTTGCAGCCCCCCGACCCCACGGCTACATTCGCCCGATCCTGATATCCCCGGATTTTGAGAAAACAGAGGCGGTCCCCATGGACGTTCGTGACGGGTTCATCGACACAGTCGGCAACACGCCGATGATCAAGCTCAAGCGTGCATCGGAGGAAACCGGCTGCACCATCCTGGGCAAGGCGGAATTCCTGAACCCCGCGGGATCGGTCAAGGACCGCGCCGCGCTCGCGATCGTGAAGGACGCCGAGGAAAAGGGCCTGTTGAAGCCCGGCGGTGTGATCGTCGAGGGCACCGCGGGCAACACCGGCATCGGCCTCGCCCACGTGGCCAACGCACGCGGCTATCGCACCGTGATTGTCATCCCCGAGACCCAGACCCAGGAAAAGAAGGACGCGTTGCGTCAGGCCGGGGCGGAGCTGATCGAGGTGCCGGCGGTTCCCTATAAGGACCCTAATAACTACGTGAAATACTCCGGCCGTCTCGCCGACGAGATCGCCGAGAAGGAAGACAACGGCGCGATCTGGGCCAACCAGTTCGACAACGTCGCCAACCGGCAGGGCCATTTCGACACCACGGGCCCGGAAATCTGGGACCAGACCGATGGCGAGGTCGACGGCTTTATCTGCGCCGTCGGCACCGGGGGTACACTGGCAGGCGTCGGCATGTACCTGAAAAGCCGGAGCGCGGACGTCAAGATCGGCCTCGCCGATCCGATGGGCGCGGCGCTCTACGAATATTACAAGAACGGCGAGCTGAAGTCCGAAGGCACGTCTATCACCGAAGGGATCGGCCAGGGACGCATCACGGCGAACCTGGAAGGCGCGCCGGTGGATTTCCCCTTCCAGGTGCCGGACGAGGAAGCGCTGCCCGTGATGTTCAACCTGTTGCGCGAGGAAGGCCTGAGCCTCGGGACATCGAGCGGCGTCAACGTCGCCGGCGCGATCCGGCTCGCGAAGGAACTCGGGCCCGGCCACACCATCGTGACGATCCTCTGCGACGGCGCGCACCGCTACGCCTCGAAGATCTTCAATGTCGCCTTCCTGAAGGAAAAGGGCCTGCCCTTCCCCGAGTGGCTGGAAAAGTGAGCAGCGCCGCCACGGAAACGGTCTTCCGCGACGCGCCCTACGAGAAAAGCTGCGAGGCCACCGTCCTCGCGGTCAACGGGATGGGCGGCATCGTCCTCGACCGGACTGTCTTCTACCCGACCGGCGGCGGTCAGCCCGGCGACACCGGCGTCCTGCGCACGCAGGACGGCGGCGAGATCGCGATTGCGACGACGGTTAAAGGCCGCGACGACGACGGCGGCCCGGACGTGATCGTTCACGTCCCCGCCGAAGGCCAATCCCTGCCGGAGCCAGGCGCGACCGTCACGGCGGAGATCGACTGGGACCGCCGCCACCGCCTGATGCGGGTGCACACCTGCCTGCACCTGCTCTCGGCCGTGCTGTCCTATCCGGTCACCGGCGGGCAGGTGAACGACGGCAAGGGCAGGATGGATTTCTCGATCCCCGAGGGCGGGCTCGACAAGGAGGCGATCACGGCGGAACTCAACCGCCTGATCGAAACCGACAGCCCCGTTGGCGACGACTGGATCACCGACGACGAACTCGCCGCGAACCCGGACCTTGTGAAAACCATGAGCGTCCAGCCGCCCACCGGCGCGGGACGTGTCCGCCTGATCCGGATCGAGGGCCTGGACCTCCAGCCCTGCGGCGGAACGCACGTCGCGCGAACCGGCGAAATCGGCGCGGTGACCATCACCAAGATCGAGAGCAAGGGTCGACAGAACCGCCGCGTGGCGATCGCGCTCAATGACAGCAACTAGAATCCTTTAGGGGGCGAACCTGATGTCCTACGAAAACGCCGATGCCCTGGTCGACACCGCCTGGGTCGCGAATCACCTCGACGACCCGGATGTTCGGATCGTCGACGGCTCGTGGCACCTGCCGCCGACCGGCCGCGACGGCCTCGCCGAGTATCGGGAATCCCATATTCCCGGTGCGGTCCATTTCGATATCGACGCCATCTCCGACAAGGCGTCCTCCCTGCCCCACATGCTGCCGAGCCCGGACGCGTTCGCCGAGGCGGTCGGGGCCATGGGGATCGGCAACGATCATCGCGTTGTCGTCTATGACGCGGACGGCCTTTTCTCCGCGCCGCGCGTCTGGTGGATGTTCCGTGCCTTCGGTCATGACAATGTCGCAGTGATGGCCGGCGGGTTCCGCAAGTGGACGGCGGAAAACCGGCCCGTCACGGCCGATTTGCCGGATCATGACAACCAGACATTCAACGCCGTCCTGCGGGCCCATATGGTGCGGTCCATGGAGCAGGTCCACCGCGCCAGCGACGACGGCAGCGAGATGTTGCTCGATGCGCGCGCCGCGGACCGCTTCGACGGCAGCCAGCCGGAGTTCCGGGAAGGGGTGGAGCCGGGCCACATTCCCAATTCCGCCAACCTGCCCTATTCGCAGATCGTCGATGCGGAGAACGGCACGTTTCGCGATGCCGAGACGCTGCAGCGTGCGTTTGAGACCGTCGGGGTGAACGGCCCCGTCGTGACCACCTGCGGGTCCGGCGTCAGCGCCTGCATTCTGGGGCTGGGCATGCATCTGGTCGGCCGCGAAAACTGGGCCGTTTACGACGGCTCGTGGACCGAATGGGGCGGCAACCCCGACACGCCGAAGGCAAAGGGCGCAGCATGACCAGGAAAACCGGCGTCCGCGACGAAACCCTCCTCGCCAGCGGCGGGCGCGATCCGGAATCGAACTTCGGGATCGTCAATCCGCCCGTCTATCACGCATCCACCGTCACCCGGCCGACCCTGGCCGAGTACAAGGCCCGCGACTACACCAAGGACATCACCTACGGACGCATGGGCACCCCGACCCAGAAGGCGTTCGAGGAGGCCGTCGCACTCGTCGAGGGCGGCGACCGGGCCATCGCGGTCTCGTCCGGCCTGGCGTCGATCACCATCGCGCTGTCCGCGTTCGTGGAATCGGGCGACCATGTGCTCGTCACCGACAGCGCCTACTTCCCGACGCGCAATTTCTGCAACAACGTCCTGGCGAAATACGGCGTCGAGACCACCTACTACGACCCGATGATCGGCGGCGGCATTGCCGACCTGATCCGCGACAACACGAAGGTCGTGTTCACCGAGGCGCCCGGCTCCCAGACATTCGAGGTGCAGGATATCCCTGCCATCGCCGACGCGGCCCACGCCCGCGGCGCGATCGTGATGAACGACAACACATGGGGCACCCCGCTCTACTTCAAGTCGTTCGAGCGCGGCATCGACGTCTCGGTCCACGCGGCCACCAAGTACATCGTCGGCCATTCCGACGCGATGCTCGGCGTGATCGTCACCACCGACGAACACTACAAGACGATCCTCGACAACTTCCGCTACTGGGGCCAGCACGCCGCGCCCGACGACTGCTACCTCGGCCTGCGCGGCCTGCGCACCATGGGGGTGCGCCTGAAGCAGCACCAGGAAAACGCCACGACCGTCGCCAACTGGCTGAAAGCACGCCCGGAAGTCTCCCGCGTTCTGTACCCGGCCCTGCCGGACGACCCCGGCCACGAGACCTGGAAGCGGGACTTCGAGGGCGCCTGCGGCCTGTTCGGTGTGGTGCTGAAAGAGCATTACGAGGACGCGCAGCTTGCGAAGATGCTCGACGGGCTCGAGCTGTTCGCCATGGGCGCGAGCTGGGGCGGCTACGAATCCCTCATTCTGCCGGCCAGTCCGGTGCGCACAGCGACGACATGGGACGCGGAAGGCTCGCTCCTGCGCCTGCATGTCGGGCTGGAGCATCCGGACGACCTGATCGCCGACCTCGACGCCGGGTTCCAGCGGCTGGCCGGATGAGCGCGCAAGCGCCCCAGACCGTTCAGCAGTATATCGACGAAACGCCACGCTGGCGTGACGGCACCCCCACGCCGGGCGCCGCGCTGACGGCGATGCAGTGGCGTATCTGGCTGCTCGCGGCGGCCGGGAAGTTCTTCGAGGGCCTCGTCGTGTTCCTGACCGGCGTCGCCCTGCCCCTGATCGCGAAGGAATTCACGCTCGACGGCGCGGGCCACGGTCTCGTGGGCGCGGCCCCGCTCGCCGGCATCCTGTTCGGCGCGACCTTGCTCGGCGGGCTCGCCGACAGGCTCGGGCGCAAGCCGGTGTTCATCGGCGAGATGTTCCTGTTCATCGCCTTCCTCGTGGCCATCGCCCTCGCGCCGAGCCTGCCGGTCCTCGTGATCTGCCTGTTCGGCATGGGCCTCGCGCTCGGTGCGGACTATCCCACCGCGCACATGGTGATTTCCGAAGCGATCCCGTCGAAGACCCGCGGCCGGCTCGTGATCGGCGCGTTCGGCTTCCAGGCCCTGGGCGCGCTGAGCGGCGTCGCCGTCGGCTACCTGATCCTGGTCAACGAGCCGAACCTGTCGGCCTGGCGCTGGATGTACGCGACCGCCATCGTCCCGGCCGCCATCGTCGCCTTCGGGCGCTTCTTCGTGCCGGAGAGTGCGAACTGGCTGATGGCGAAGGGCGATACGACCGCCGCGAAGGCCGCCCTCGCGACCCTACTGCGCCGCGATCCGCCCTACCCGACCGGAATTGATCTCGCCCCGCCGCCGGCGGACACAAGCGAATCCTCCGGCTACGGCGCCCTGTTCGACAGGCGGAACCGCCGCGCCACCGTCTTCGCCTCGCTGCCATGGTTCCTGCAGGACCTCGGGACCTACGGGATCGGGATTTTCACCCCCACGATCCTCGCCGCGACGCTCGGCCACTCCGTCGTGAAGTCCGGCTCCGTGGCGCAGGTCGTCCACGGCGACATGGCGGCGGCCAAGGGCACGGCCTTGATCGATATCCTGCTCATCGTGGGGATTGTCGCGGCCGTCTGGCTCGCCGACCGGGTCGGCCGCGTGCGGCTCCAGGTCATCGGCTTCATCGGCTGCGCGGCGGGCCTCCTGATCGCGGCGCTCTCAGCGGGCTTCGACGGCACCACGAAACTGGTGCTGATCTTCGCCGGATTCATGCTGTTCAACTTCATGACCAACATGGGCCCGAACGCCCAGACCTACCTGATCGCGGGCGAGGTCTTCCCGACCCACCTGCGCGGCAAGGGCGCCGGCTTCGCCGCGTCCTTCGCGAAGCTGGGCGCCGTCGCCACGGCGTTCCTGTTCCCGGTCCTGCTGCTCGACCTGGGGCAGAGCTTCGTCCTGGGGCTGTTGATCGTGACGTCGCTGATCGGCGCGGTTGTTACCTGGCGCTACCGGATCGACACGCGCGGCATCGACCTCGACACGCTGCGGGAGCGTGACGCGGAACGCGGGCGGGTTTGAAACCCGCCCCTTCCTGAAAACGCGGTGAAGATCCGAAGAGCCAGCCGGACCGAGCCGCAAGAAAACACGACGTGGGGTCTGTAGGGGCGGGTTTGTAACCCGCCCGCAACGGCGTTAACCCCGCCCGTGCGGCTCACTCGGGTCGATGTCGGGACCCAGCGGCACGATCCCCAGCGGGTTCCGCTGCGCGCTCTTCGAGTAGTACCCGCGCTTGTAGACCTCGAGGTCGACCGTCCCGGCCACACCCGGCATCTGGTAGATCTCGCGCGAGTAGGCCCACAGGTTCGGATAGTCGATCAGCCGGCGCAGGTTGCACTTGAACGCCCCGAAATAGGCCGCGTCGAACCGGATCATCGTCGGAAACAGCCGCACATCGGCCTCCGTGAAACGGTCGCCGCACAGGTAACGGTTGTCCGACAGGTGCGCTTCCAGCTTGTCCAGCGTCGCGAACACGTCGCGCACCGCCGCCTCGTAGGCCTCCTGGGACATGGAGAAGCCCGCCCGGTACACCCCGTTGTTGACGGTGTTGTAGATCAGGTCGTTCCAGTCATCGATGTCGCCGCGCAGGTCTTCCGGGTACAGGTCCCGCTCATCGTTGGAGAAGGCATCGAACGCCTCGTTGAACATCCGCACGATCTCGGCGGATTCGTTGCTGACGATGGTCTCCCGCTCGCGGTCCCACAGCACCGGCACGGTCACCCGGCCCGTACAGGCCGGGTCGGCCTCGGTATAGACCTCGTGCAGCGCCGACTTGCCGAGGACCGTGTCCACATGGTCGTCGTCGAAGTACCAGCCCTGGTCGTTGCGGCGCGGCACCGTCATGTCGAGGGAGATCGTGTCCTCCAGCCCCTTGAAGACCCGGGTCAGCATGGTCCGGTGCGCCCAGGGGCAGTTCTGCGCCACATACAGGTGGTAGCGCCCGCGTTCCGGGACGAACCCGCCCTCGCCGCTCGGCCCCGCCGATCCGTCCGTTGTGATCCAGTTCCGGAACCCGGATTCGACACGCTTGAACGCGCCCGACTTGTCGGTCTTCGACTTGGCTTCGTCTTCCTCGGTCCAGCGACCGTCCACGAGCATGGCCATGTTCGTCTCCCCTTGTTGCGGACTAACCTAGGCGGCGGGTTCGCAGAAGCAAACCGCGCGTCCGCGATCCGCCCGGAATCATGGACTTTTCCCGGCCGTCGCGATAATCGAGGAAGGCAATCGCGGAACATACCGCGAGCCGAAGACATCCACGGGGAACGCCTTGAGCCTGAAACGCGCCTGCGCCATCGCCGGAGTTGCCGAATCCCGTCTCGGCGTGGTGCCGGATTCGACCGTGCTGACCCTGCAGGCCGAGGCGATGGTCGCGGCGCTGGCCGACGCGGGGCTCGAAAAAACCGACGTCGACGGCCTGCTTGTCTCCGGTCCGTGGGGACGGCTTCCCGGCCTGCAGATCGCGGAATACCTGGGCATCCAGCCCACCTACACCGACAGCACCATGGTCGGCGGCGCGTCGTTCGAATTCCATCTGGGCCACGCGGCGGCCGCCATCCAGGCCGGCCTGTGCAAGGTCGCCGTCATCCTCTACGGCAGCACCCAGCGTTCGCGCGCCGACAAGTACATCTTCCAGATCCGGGACGACCTCGGCTACCAGTACGAGGCGCCCTATGGCCTGCCGACCCCGGTCGGCTCCTACGCGCTCGCCGCGTCGCGCCACTTCGCCGAATACGGCACGACATCTGAGCAGCTCGCCGACCTCGCCGTCTCGACCCGCGAATGGGCCAGCATGAACCCGAAGGCCTACCGGCGCGAACCGCTGACCCGCGACGAGGTGCTGAACTCCGGTCCGATCGCGACGCCGCTGTCGAAGTTCGACTGCTGCCTGTTCACCGACGGCGGCGGCGCGGCGGTCGTCGTCAGCCCGGATATCGCGAAAAATCTCGACAAGCCGCCGGTCTGGCTTCTCGGCCAGGGCGAAAGCATCTCCCACGCGCAGATCTCGGAAATGCGCGACCTCACTATCACCCCTGCCGCCGCGTCGGGCGCGCGGGCGTTCGAGATGGCGGGCGTCACCCACGCCGACCTCGATGTGGTCGAGATCTACGATTCCTTCACCATCACCGTGCTGCTGACGCTTGAGTCCCTTGGCTTCTGCAAGCCCGGCGAAGGCGGCGCGTTCATCTCCGGCGGACGGACCGGCCCGAGCGGCGAATTCCCGCTGAACACCAACGGCGGCGGCCTGTCCTACTGCCACCCCGGCCAGTACGGCATTTTCCTGATTATCGAGGCAGTCCGGCAGCTGCGCGGCGAATGCGACGAACGCCAGGTCGCGGACGCGACCCTCGCACTCATCAGCGGCACCGGCGGCGTGTTGTCCTCCAACTCGACATGTATTCTCGGCGTGGAATAGGAAGGGAACAGGCCATGAGCGACGACACCCTTCCCGATCCCGATTCCGAGCCCTACTGGCAGGGCGCCGCCGCAGGCGAATTGCGCTACCAGCGCTGCAGGGCCTGCGAGGCCGCGATCTTCTTTCCGCGCTCCCTGTGCCCGGAATGCGGCGCGCCCGATCCGGACTGGGCCACGTCCGAAGGCAACGGCACCGTCTATGCCTGCTCGACCGTCCATCGCGCCCCGCCGGCCTTCAGGGACGAGGCGCCCTACACGGTCCTGCTGGTCGATCTCGACGAGGGCTTTCGCATGATGAGCCGGCTCGTCGACGCCGGCCCGGACGCGGTGGCCATCGGCGACAAGGTCACGGTCGTCTTCCGCGACGGGCCGAACGGCCGCGCCGCCCCCTATTTCAAGCCTGCCTAGAGGACGTCCATGAAGAACAAGAAATCGGAAACGCTGGAAGACGCCGTCGGCCGCATCGGCGACGGCGCGACCATCCTCGTCGGCGGGTTCGGCCAGCCGGGGGTGCCGGAGATCCTGATCGACGGCGTGTGCGACCTCGGCCGCCGCGACCTGACCATCGTCACCAACAACGCCGGCACCGGCCACAGCGGCATCGCGCGGCTGATCGAGGAAGGTTGCGTCGGCAAGCTGGTCTGCAGCTTCCCCTGGGCCAAGGAATCGTTTGTTTTCAAGGAACTGTATGACGCCGGCAAGATCGAGCTTGAGATTGTGCCCCAGGGCACCCTGGCCGAACGGATGCGCACGGCGGGTGCGGGTCTCGGCGGCTTCCTGACCCCGACGGCGCTCGGCACCGATCTGGCCGACGGCAAACCGATCGTCGAGGTCGACGGGCGCGAATACGTGCTGGAAAAACCCCTGCGCGCCGATTTCGCCCTCATCAAGGCCTACAAGGCCGACCCGCGCGGGAATTTGGTCTACCGGAAGACGGCGCGGAACTTCAATCCGATCATGGCCATGGCCGCCGACTTCACCATCGTCGAGGTCCAGGAGGACGTGGCCATCGACGAACTCGACCCGGAAGTGATCGTCACACCGGGGGTTTTCGTCGATACTTACTATGTGACCGGCTGGTACGAGATCGGCAAGGAGCGTGAGGCATCATGAGCGAGCAGAACACCAACCTTCTCACCCGGCTGCAGATCGCGGCCCGCGCCGCCCAGGACATGGAGGACGGCTGGCTGGTCAATCTCGGCATCGGCATGCCGACCATGATCCCGGCCTTCATCCCCGACGACCGCGACGTGATGTTCCACTCGGAAAACGGCCTGATCGGCATGGGGCCCCAGCCCAAGGAGGGCGAGGCCGACCAGGACCTCATCAGCGCCGGCAAGGAGCTGGTGACCATGGTCCCCGGCGGCGCCTATGTGCACCACACGGATTCCTTTGCCGTCGCGCGCGGCGGACGCCTCGATTGCGCCGTCCTCGGCGCGTTCCAGGTCGCGGCCAACGGCGATCTGTGCAACTGGCGTCTCCCGACCCAGACGTCGGGCAGCGTCGGCGGCGCGATGGACATCGCGGCGGGCTCCAAGCGGGTCTTCGCGATGATGACCCACACCGCGCGCGACGGCGCGGCCAAGATCGTCACCGAACGCACCTATCCGCTGACAGCCATGCAGGTCGTCACGAAGATCTACACGGATATGGCCGTGATCAGCGTCACCGACGACGGCCTCGTCCTCGACGAGGTCGCCCCGGGCCTGACCGCCGACGAGGTGCAAAAGGTCACGGACGCCCCGCTCATCATGGACAACGTCGGCGAAATCGCCGTCGCGGCCTGACTCGCCCACCCGTCATTGCGAGGAGCAACGCGACGAAGCAATCCAGAGCCGACACGCCCGCCCTGGATTGCTTCGCGACGCTCGCAATGACAGCCCTTCAGCCGGGTACTTGTAGAGAGGACCACCCATGAACGAACTCACCTCCATCGAAGGCCAGGTCGCCGTCGTCACCGGCGGCACGGCCGGCATGGGTGAATCCGCCGCCGTGCGCTTCGGCGCGGAGGGCGCGAAGGTCGCCGTGATCGGCCGCACGCCGGAGAAAGGCGATGCCGTCGTCAAACGCATCACCGACGCGGGTGGCGAAGCCATGTTCGTGAAGGCCGAATGCGCCGACGAGGGCGAGGTGAAAGCCGCCTGCAGGACCATCCTCGACACATGGGGCCGCGCCGACATCCTCGTGAACACCGCGGGCGGGTTTATCGACGCGCCGCCGCTGGAGGAGGTCTCGGCCGAAGACATGGCCCACAGCTGGGGCTGGAACGTGATGGCCAAGTTCCTGATCACCCGCGAACTGGTCCCGGCCATGAAGGCCAACAACTACGGGCGGATCGTGAATATCTCGTCGGTCGCCGGCCGTACCGCACGCGGCGCATCCATCGAGTACGGCACCACGGAAGCCGGGATCATCGGCCTCACCCGCCGCCTGGCCACGGAACTCGCACCCCACGGCATCACCGTCAACGCCATCGCGCCGGGCCTCGTGCTGACCCCGCGTGTGCGGCGGCATCCGCCGGAAGAACTGGAAAAGCGCGCGAAATCCATGCCCGTCGGACGCATGGGCACGCCGGAAGAACTGGCCCATGCCATCTGGTACTTCTGCACCCCGGGCGCGGGCTTCACGACCGGCGCGGTGCTCGACGTGAACGGCGGGAGCTGGATGGGGTAGTTAGCAGCGCAATTGGCGCCGTGAGCTACCCAATATCGGTCGACAGACGCGCCGCGATATTCATCCGCTGGCCGTAGAGCGCCTCCAGGACAATGGTCTTCCGGCCCTCAATCCGAAAGAAGACCGAAACCGGAAAACCGTTCAGCGCCCATTTTCGGAATTCCTTGCCCTCAAGACGGGTGTAGACCGGACAGGCCAGAGGCTCTGCCCGTATGAAATTCACGCTGTCTTCGATCCGGTCGACAAACCTCAACGCGGTGGGAGAACCGGCGTTTTCTCGATAAAAAACGGTGAGATCGAGAAGCTGTCTCCTGAACAGCGCGCTGCGGACGATCGCCGGCATACGCCCTATTCGGAAGCGAGCCTGCGCGCTTCGGTCAGATCGCTATCCGTCCAGTCCCCATAGTCGTTTTCCCGCAACGACCGGCTCAGCAGCGCATGAACGTCGCGGTGCTCCTGCTCCAACTTCGTTTCCATGTGCCGACGCACCAGGTCGCGGATGAACTCGCTCGGCGTCTCGTAGAGAGCGCCCTTGCCGGTGATCTCACCGACGTAGAGCGCCAGCGGGTCCGGCAATGTGGTGTTCAACCGCTTGACCATCTTGGCTTCACGGGAATCATCCATTCCGTACTCCTCGTTTCGATCAATATGCCATGGATGCGCGCCAAACATCAACCAGATCCACGTTCTACGCGCATATTCGCGCACTGTTCGCGCGCTTGAGTGCGACACCATCATGCCGACCCTACTCGGCTCTATGGGCCTGCAGGTAGAATCGGGGACATGCCAGTCGCCCGCCTGGAGCAGCTGGCCCGCGCCATCTGGCGCTTCTGCACCCCGGGCGCAGGCTTCACGACCGGCGCGGTGCTCGACGTGAACGGCGGGAGCTGGATGGGGTAGCGCGACCTCACGGCAAAAAGTCTGTTGGGATTCGTGACAGCCAGCTCAAATGAGGGCCTGCTATGCCCAAACTCTATCTTGGGCGACAACACTTTTTGTATTTTTTTCCGCTGCCACACGGGCACTGTGCATTTGCCCCGATCTTCACTCTTCGCACAGGTGCTCGCATAGCACCTTCCACCGATTTACTCGGTGGTTTTGATAGATACCGTAGAGCGTTGTCCATCTTGGGGTCTGGTCGCCAAGTATGACTAATGCCTATGGCAACTTTGATTTCTCCTTTGTCGATCGGACTTAACGCAAGGCCATACCACGTGTCAGCCTGGCTTCGATATTTCGCGAGCTCACAGTGCGCGACGAGGCGATCTCTGGTCTCTTTCGTAGAAAGAGTGCCGCAATGAGCGGTCAATCCGGAATCACCGAATGCAATGGTGAAATCATGAACCTGCGCGGTCTGCCGCGCCCGCTTGAATGTAAAGTTGATCGCCTGTGATATCTCGTCGGCGGTTTGGCTACTTGCCGCTAACAGCAAGAAGCCTAGGTCGATCATCTTGCTATCGCTGCCTCGTTCAATTTGCTTGATCAATGAACCAAATAGCGTGTCTTCATATCTAGTCAGAATTCCTTGTGGAAGATCATCGGCCACAATTTCCGTGCGGCGGCCAAGCATTATCGTGTCGATATGCGCGCAGAAATCTTCGCCTAAGTTGACCATGTCGTATTCATCGTCAAACCAGAGATTCTGAGACACATGAAAACCAAGCACCGCTAGTTCACTGGACGTGACAAGACGATCAGAAAAATGAGCGCGACGATGGATAAAACTCAGAAAATAAAGGGGGCTGGCCAGAATTTCGCACAAGACATCTAAGAGAAAGACATCCAAGACATAGGGCGTCCTAATCGCTTCATGCTCTTTGATCTCAAGATGATCGTAAGCATAAAGAGGAAGGCTTGGGAAAAATTCTGGGAATTATATAGCTTAGACACCCATTACTCAGGCTTGCGCCCCTTTAGCCCCTCAGCGGAGAAACGCTCCAGAAGCTGAAACCCGGCCTCATCGGCGGGGACAAGCCAGACGCCGCCCTGAACGCTCTCAACCCTCTCAACCGCCTCACTCCAAGCCTTGAAGGCCGACAGGTCCGCGCGCACCGCGCCGGGAAGCATGTTGTATTGGAACGCAGCATATGGCGTCGCAACCGGGTCAGCCGAAGCCAGCCGATTATCCACGCTCTCCAATACAGAGTTGATCGCATCAAGGCGCTCGCGAATGTCTTCCTGCCCGTCTTTGAGTGTTACCGTTCGTTCGTCCAACGCCGCGACTGTGTTCCCGACCTCGATGGTCGCAACGATCAGGTAGCCAAAGGCAGCAGCAGCCAGAATAACCGCGCCGGCGAAAACGGCCGTCATAAGCCCGAGACGCTTTTCGAGGCCGCCCCACGATTTACCGACCTCGCGAAGCGTCTTAAAATCCGCGTCATTCGCCATCGGTTTTTTCCTTGTTCCCCTTGTCCGGTTTCTGCTCCGCTATCTTGCGCAGCTTCTCGGCAAAGGCTTCCTCGTCCTCGTCCGCCTCGATCTCGCGGGCAAGGTCCTTGAACTTCTGGGATTGTGACTTTTTGCCGGTCACGGAATTTTAACCTCGTAAAATCGACCGTTACCCTTCATTTCGTAAATGAATGGCGCGGGCGTGGTGGACGCTAACTCCATCATCTTCTCGTGGCGGCGCACAAAGCTGCACAACGATACCCAACGGTGCTCGCTTGCACACGGAAGATAAAAACAACGCATCCGATGCTGCTTGATCGCCGCCGCCTCTGCCTCAATGGCGTGCCACTTCCGATCCTGGCTTACCGAGATCCATCCGCGCGGGCCAACCACGTTCATCCACTCGTCATCAGGGGTGTTGTGAAGAAAACCCTGTTCCTGATGCCACTTCACCCGCATCGGCGGTTTCATGGAAGCGAGCCCCTTTGGAAGCCGCTTGCCGAACGTCCGATCAAAGAAGAACGTCAGTGTACCCACTGGCTCGGGCGGTCGGGGTCAACTTCTAGCCCCTCAAATCGCAAAGCAGACCGCACAAACTGCGGTTCCAGATCGTAGTCGTCCGCGATGTCCTCAAGATTCTCGCCGCTCGCCCAACGCTCACGCAGCGTCCATGTCGCGATCCCGCCTACCTGCGGTGCGCCAAAGCACACGCGAGGGTCGATCAAAACCGGACTGTCATAGCCAGCAACACGCCATGCTGAGACCTTGTTTAGCTCGGAATCGTATTCGAACTCCCGGAGCAGTTCGCTAAGAATTTGGTTCCAAGCCAACTGCCCACCCTCGCTCACAACGACCAACTTCTGCGAGTTTTTGGAACCGGCAATCCGGTCGTAGTCCACGAACAAATGGCGACCGTCTGTCTTGAAGCGGTACTCCGCAAATGGAAACTCGCTACCAATTTCCTCAGCAAGGTAGGAGCGAGCATCTTTGATCCGGTCAAGCCGAACTCCAGATTTTCGCATGGCGGCAACCACTCCCAACTCGATAAGCTGGAGGTAGGAAAGACCCGAGCCCCGGGCACGATCAGAAATCGCGCCGCGCTTGTTGTGCCCGCGGTCCTGCCAATTGCTGATCGTCTGTACGGTCGTGCGCGCATAACGCGCAGCCTCTGACACGGCATACGCCGGGGTGTTAAGGCGTTCGCGCCAAAGTTGATGTTCGGCCAAAGACATCAATCCCTCTTACCAACCAGCCCTCCGGTAGGTCAATCGCTTGCCAACGATACCTTCGAGCGCTTTTTCTGTGCGTTCCGCATCATCAACCTCCAGCGCAGCCCGGTAGTTGTGGCGGAAATCGAACTCGCCAAGATACCGCCTCAAGTGCTGCTGGCTGACGTGCTGGTAGGTGCCGCCGATGCCGCGCTTCAACGTCGCGAAGTACGACTCCACCGTGTTCGTGTGCCAGAACGTGCCGCGCACGTATTCCTCTATCGAGTGGTTCACCGTGCCGTGGCCCGCATACTCCCGGCCCGTGCGCTCGTAGTGCCGCGCCTCGTCCGTCATCAGGTACGACTTACGGTCGACGTGCTGCACCAGCACCGGGCGAAGCGTGCGGGAGTTTACCGCCGGGACATGGTGCGAGGACACGCGGCCCTCGCGCTCCACCAGTGCAACCACCGCTTCCTTTTTCGGGATCGGCTTGCCCTTATGTGCGTTCTTGGCCTTGCCGCCGACGAAGGTCTCGTCCGCCTCCACAACCTTGTTGTCGCCACCGAGACCGCCCGGAAGGCTGCCTTCACGCATGGCCTCGCGGATACGGTGCGCCATGAACCACGCGGTCTTGTACGTGACCTCTAGCGTGCGGTGCAGTTGATGGGCGCTCACACCCTTCTTGCTGCTGCACATCAGGTAGGTGGCCTGTAGGAACTTGTGGAGCGGCACGCGGCCATGCTCGAACACCGTTCCAACCTTCACCGTGAACTGCTTGCGGCAACCCGTGGCGTAGCACTTCCACAAGCCTACGCGGGTGGACTTGCCCTTTAGTTTGCCAGCCTTGTTGCGGGTGCCGCAGTGCGGGCAAACCGGGCCGTCCGGCCAGATGATGCCTTCCAAATAGGCGAAAGCCGCCTTTTCATCGTGGAAGTATCGCTTGCTGAGAATCGACATGTCCGTAACCCAATAGATTCGTTTGATGAATCATATATGGGGACGATTCTTGGGTGTGCAAGGTATATATATCCCAAAATTCTGAAGTGACACAGAGAAGAAATACTTCACTGATGCCACGTTCCGGGACCTCAATGGCAGTGCCATCAACCACAAACTGGTGGTTTCCATCCAACAATAGAGTTGCACAGCTATATGCCTGCTCATAAGCAGAGTTGACGGCTTTCTTTAGATCGGCCTCTAAAGCACCTGCGGCTCCTTTTCGTGCTTCCTCTGTGAGCTTTTTAGATTTTGCCTGGACTACTAGAGCTCGATCCGCATACAGGACGAGTACATCTATTTCGCCCACTGTGTGCCCATGACCGTCAAAGATCAGAACATTCTGGTAAACACGTTCTTTGCCGAACACGGAAGCTAAGCGTTCGGCGACAAACACTTCCGTGAAATCACCACGATGCTTGTCGGCGTTATTGCGATAGTTCTTATCTCGCCGCATCCAGTAAATGGGCGTGTCATAGGCACTCTCTGCGAGTGAGTATGCTTGAAATAATAGAACATCATCTTCGCTAAGCCGAATAAACGGATGAGTTGTTAGGCAATTCCAACCTCCAATATCGCGATAAGCTCGCTGAGATTCGATGTCGTCGATACTAAAAGCCGAGACAATACTACGAGCACGTTCGAAAGAAATTCCAGCTTCTCTACATAATTCTTCGATAGAAAACCGAAACGCTGGGAGTAGCGTCAGGCTATCAATATCTTCAATCGTCATTTCAGTTCGGATCTTTTGAAGCCTAGCAGGCGTCATTTTCGCGACCGCGTCATAGACAGCGGCCACATCTGAAATTGCAAAGCCCTTAATTGTCGAGTAGCCAGCCGACATCTTGGGTATATCGCTGTACCGCAAAATCCCGGTATTGAAAGTGATACGCAGACTCCCCCGCATAAAAGATCGGCTCGCGGTACTGCCGACCTTGACCGTTAGTAAGATCATTAATCCCGTGTTTTAGGTCTTCTTGTTTGCGCACGAGGTAAGGAATATTGAGCGTATTGTGCAATTCTCTAAGCAGTCGCTCTGCGGCCTCGATTTGATTTTCAATCACTTCGGCAGCGGGCTTTGCTAAGTCCAGCGGGACTGAGAGCATCAGCCTTGTAAGCAAAGATAGCTCCGAGCGAATGAGACAATCCGGGCCGGATTTCTCGTGCAAAACGTCTGTTGTGAGCTTCTCGTTGTACCCGAAAAAATTCTCTCTCCAACAAAGCAATGCGAGGGAATGAGCGAAACCTGGCTCAGTACAAACGGCCTCAAGGTCAGCAAGAATGCTGGCCTCGCTCCGGTGCTTCGGCACGGTAATCCCTTCAGAAAGAGATGGGGGTGTCCTAGGGGATTCTTCCCTCGTGCGTTTAGGCATTGTTCTGCTTCGAGCTCGTAATAGTCCCGAATATCAATATCTTACTTGATATCGCGCCAACGCGATTGGCGCGCCCGGCAGGATTCGAACCTGCGACATTCGGCTTAGAAGGCCGATGCTCTATCCAACTGAGCTACGGGCGCCCCTTACGCAACAATAACGTACGCACTCAAACGTCAACGATTTGAACGTAAACCGATTCGTCTGACCGGAGGCCGCGCGCCGGCGCCTAGTGGCTCCAGGGCGTTTTCCGGTCGTAGGCGAAGTTGTCCGCGTAAGCCTTTGGGGTGATTCGTCTTTGCTTCGGCTCCTGGACCACATAGTCCAGTTCAAGCCTCTTGGCGTGCGCCTCCGCGTCCTCGCGGCTGTCGAAGGTCAGGCGGACCTGGGACATGGTGTCCCCCGCGCCCGGCCAGCCCATCATCGGGTCGAGCTGCTGGCGGCGGGTCGGCTCGAACTCCAGCACCCATTTGCGCGTTTTCGCGCGGCCGGACTGCATGGCGGTCTTCGCGGGCTGGAAAATGCGTGCCTTCATGGGTCCTCGACGGTCCTCTTGGTGTGGTCGGGGCGACGAGATTCGAACACGCGACCCCCTGCTCCCAAAGCAGGTGCTCTACCAGGCTGAGCTACGCCCCGGTGGTTCCGGTTTCAAGGCGGAAGATAGGCGCGCCGCCGCGTCGGTGCAACGATTGTAAGCCGCCCGACGCCAGAACGGTGAATTCACACAAAAGTTTGGGGAAAATCATGGCTCTATCCCCATAAAGGACTACGGTCGGACTGTTTGGACTTTCGTGGTTTTGTCCTATCTTCCTGACAACAAAACCACTTAACGGGAGGTGTTTATGAAACACATCGGAATTCTGAAAACCCTGGCTGCCGGCGCGACGGCCGCGGCCATCATGTCGGCCACCCCGGCGCTGGCGCAGGACTATGTCCTCAACACCGCGTCCACCGGCGGCACCTATCACCCCGTCGGCACGGCCATCGCGACCCTGTCGAAGGTCAAGCTGCTGCCGAAGCAGAAGTTCAGCCTCACCGCCGTGAACTCGGCCGGTTCGGGCGCGAACGTCCAGGCGCTGGGTGCCAACACGGCCCAGTTCGCCATCGTCCAGGGCCTGTTCGGTTCATATGCCGCGACAGGCACCGGCCCGGTCTCCGAGCCGCAGAAGAACATGCGCTCGGTCACCATGCTGTGGCAGAACGTCGAGCAGTTCGTGGTGCCGAACGACGCCGCCAAGACCGGCACGGTTTCCGACCTGATGGCGCTCAAGGGCAAGCCCATGGCGCTCGGCCGCCAGAATTCGGGCACGATCGGCTCCAACAAGGTGCTGCTCGGCGGCCTCGGTCTCGACATCGAGAAGGACTTCGAGCTGGTCTACGCCGGCTACGGCCCGTCCGCCGACGCGCTGGCCGACGGCAAGGTCGCCGGCATCGGCGCCCCGGCCGGCCCGCCGACCGGCGCCATCACCAAGCTGATGGCCTCGAACGAGGGCAAGTTCACCCTGCTGAACGTGACCGAGGACGAAGCCAAGAAGATGGACGGCGGCCGCAACCTGTGGGTGCCCTACACCATCAAGGCCGGCACCTACCCGGGCCAGGACAAGGACGTGCAGACGATCGCGCAGCCGAACTTCCTCGCCGTGAACGCCGACGTGCCGGACGAGCATGTCTACCTGCTGACCAAGGCGATGTACGAGAACCTGCCGTTCCTGCAGGCGATCCACCCCGCCACCAAGGCCATGTCCGTCGAGAACGCGATGGCCGGCCTGCCGCTGCCGCTGCACCCCGGTGCCGCCCGCTACTACAAGGAAGTCGGCCTGGACGTTCCCGACCGTCTGATGGCCAAGTAGACACCGGACACGGTGTTGCAATCGGCAAACGACTGAAAGGTGGCCACCAGCCGGTGGCCACCTTTTTCATTTGGGGGACGACGCCGGGGCACCCATGACCGACGCTCAGAAAATCGATATCGAGAAGATCGAAGCGCCCGACGCGCCTGCCGAAGGCTTTCGCGAGGGTGTCTGCGATTTCAATTATTGCGTCAGCCACCTGTCGCGCTATTGGCTGCCGCTCCTGTTCGTGAGCGGGTTCGGGATCTGGCATATCCTGACAAATCTCTACATCACGGAATCCGAGCTTTGGCAGAATTCGATCCATTTCGCCGGGTTCGCGCTGCTGGCCTACGCAACGACCGCGACGTTCCGGAAGCACGCGGAAAAGCGGTGGTCGATCGCCCTTGACCTCGCGATCGGACTGCTCGTCGCCGCGTCCGCGCTGTGGATCGCGGCCGCCGAGACCGGCCTCTACGAACGAACGCTGGCCAAAACCGGACTGGCCTGGCAGTTCGGGCCCATCGACTGGGCCGCCGGCATCATCGTCATCGTGGCCGCGATCGACCTCACCCGGCGGCTGACCGGCTGGATCATTCCGGTCCTGGTGATCGTCGCGCTGAGCTACATCCTGTTTCTCGGCGAGATGCTGCCCGGCGTGTTCCGGGCCGCGAGCCTGCCGCTCGACAACGTGCTGTTCCGCTCGCTCTACAACGACGAGGGCATGTTCGGGATTATCACCACGATCTCGTCGGCGAATATCACCCTGTTCATGATCTTCGGCGCGTTCCTGCTGGTCTCGGGCGCGTCGGACTTCGTGATCGAGTTCGCCAAGGTGATCGCCGGCCGCTTCCGCGGCGGTGCGGCGTTCGTGGCCGTGATTTCCTCGGCACTGACCGGCACCATCAACGGCTCCGCCGTCGCCAACACGGCGTCGACCGGGATCATCACCATCCCGCTGATGAAGGCGAACGGCTTCCGGTCGAAATTCGCCGCCGGGATCGAGGCGTCCGCGTCGACCGGCGGTCAGATGATGCCGCCGATCATGGGCGCCGGCGCCTTCGTGATGGTCTCCTTCACCGGGATCGACTACGGCACTATTGTGCTCGTCTCGATCATTCCGGCGATCCTGTATTTTCTCTCCGTCGGCTTCATGGTCCGCGTCGAAGCCATGAAACACAATATCGGCACGGAACACGTCGAGGCGGTCGACCGCGCCAAGCTGTTCGGCGGCGCGCTGAATTTCCTGCTGCCGCTCGCGGTCATGACGTGGCTGCTGGTCACCGGCCGCACACCCGCTTTCGCCGCCTGCGTGGCCATCGGGACGCTGGTCGCAGTGAGTTTCGTCACCCCGAACAGGATGATGCCGAAAAAGATCGTCCAGGCGCTGATGCTGGGCATCAGGACCTCGATCATGACCGCGATCCTGCTGGTCACGGTGGGCCTGATCAACAACGCCGTCGTCACCTCTGGCCTCGCGAACGGCATGTCCCTGATGATCGCGCAGTGGTCCCAGGGGTCGGTCCTGATCGCCGTAATCCTGATTGCCCTGGTCTCGCTGGCGCTCGGGATGGGCCTGCCCGTGACGGCGGCCTATATCGTGCTGTCGATCCTCTCGGCTCCGGCGCTGGCCGGGCTTCTCGCCGACGGAATCATGGTCGAAATGCTGGCCGCCGGTCTTTCCGATCCGGCACAAATCGCCATGTTTGCGCTCGTGGATTCGCCATTAATTCAAAAAATTTCTACCGGAATGAGCCTAGAGGAAGCGCGACAACTGGTCTCCGGCCTGCCGTTCGAACTGGCGCTTGTGATCCGCCCGGCCCTGATCGACACGGAAACCCTGACGGTCTTCCTGCTGACGGCGCACCTGATTGTGTTCTGGCTGAGCCAGGACTCGAACGTCACGCCGCCGGTGTGTCTCGCCGCCTTCACGGCCGCCGGCATCGCGAAATCGCCGCCCATGGCGACGGGCGTCGAGGCGTGGAAGATCGCCAAGGGCCTTTACATCGTCGTGCTGCTGTTCGCTTTCACGCCGCTGATCGGCTCCGGCTTCTGGGAAAGCGTGCAGATCGGCGGATTCGCGCTGTTCGGGATCTACTCGATGACCGCGATGATCCAGCGCTACTCGGAAGGCCCGATCCCGATCTGGCTCTATCCGGTGCTCGCGGGCGGCGGCATCCTCTGCTTCATCCCGCTGGAACTGCTACTGAATGCGATCGGCGCCGTGGTCGTGATGGGTGTGATCGTCTTCACCTCGCGGCGCAGGCGCGATCTCGATACGCCGCAGACAACGGTAACGGCTGCCTAGCCCTACTGCTCCCTGAGCGAGCGGGTGAAGGACTGCTGGACCGGGCTCACGAGATACTGGACCAGCGTGCGTTCGCCCGTCCGGATCAGCACTTCCGCCGGCATGCCCGGGAGCAGCTTCAGCCCCTCGAGCCTCGGGTCGTTGGGATCGTCGAGTTCGATCTGCGCCGTGAAATAGCTCTCGCCCGTGGCCTCGTCGGTCAGGCGGTCCGCCGAAATCCATGACACGGTGCCTTCGACCGTCGGCGTGACGCGCTGGTTGAACGCCACGAGGCGCACCTGGGCCGACAGGCCAGCCCGCACAACGTCGACATCCGTGGGATTCACGCGGGCCTCGATCACCAGTTTCGCATCGCCCGGAACCACATCGAGGACACGCTGGCCGGGCTGGATCACCGCGCCGGGCGTATGCACCTGCATATCGACAACGATGCCGTCCGACGGGCTGATGACCTCCGTGCGCAGCTGCACATCCTCGGCGGCGCGCAGGCGTTCCTGAAGGTCCAGCAACTGGGTCTCGACCTCCCGCAACTCGGCGACAACCTCGTTCACCTGCTCCGTCCGCAGTTCGAGGATGCGAATTTCCGCTTCCGCAATGCTTTGCTTCGCCCGCGCGATCGCAGAGAGGTTCTGGCCACGCTGGCCCTGAATTTCAGCTCTCCGCCGCTGTAACGCGAGCAGGCGAGACTTCGGGGTCAGCCCTTTGTCGAAGAGCGTTTGCAGATCTGCCAGCTCATCCTCGATCAGCCTCAGTTGCTCGTCAGCGGAACGTATCTGGGCCTGCAGACCCACGATTTCCTCACCGAACTGAGCCACCCGCTGGCCGAGAATCTGCCGCTGTCCCTCGATCGCGGCGCGGCGGGCCTCGAAAATACCGAGCTGGCCGAGCATGGTTTCCTGAACTCGGGGATCATCACCGCGCGACGTCAGCTCCTCAGGAAAGTTGACCCCCTGGTTACCGTCGCGCTCCGCACGAAGCCGCGCGGCGCGGGCGAGCGCGGCGATCCGCTGGCCCTGGAGCAGTTGTAATTGCGCATCCGGCTGGGTACCGGCCAGACGAATCAGGACCTGGCCCTGCTTCACCTCACTGCCGTCGCGCACAAGGATTTCCTCCACGATACCGCCTTCGAGGTGCTGCACGATCCGCCGGTTGTTCTCGACCCCCACGGAGCCCGATGCGATCGCCGCACTGTCGATGGGCGCGAGAACGGCCCAGGCCCCGAAGAAGCCGAAAAAGATCAGGACGATAATCGTTCCCACAAGAATGACCCGGCGGTTGCCGACATCGTTGCCGCCGCCGGCCGGAGCCTGCATCCCCATTTGCGGCATCGGCATTCCGGGAACGCCTCCCTCCGGGCGCGGCGCAAGCTCGCCAACGCCCGTTGGCCGATCGTCACCGCCAATCCGTCCCAGAGGTGTCCCGCTCAAGACGTACCCTCCTCTGCCGCGGGTTCTCCCTGCCCCCTGATGGCCTTAGTCTCCTGCGCCACACGCTCGGGCGCGGGCTCCTTTGCCGGCGGGGGCTTGCCCATGAGCTCCGCCATCACATCGTCACGCGGCCCGTAGAGATCCACTTTCCCTTCCCTGAGAACGAGGATCTTGTCGACATGTTCGAGCATGCTCGGGCGATGCGCGATAACGACAATCGTCGTACCGCGCCGCCGCATCTCGTCGATGGTATCGAGCAAGGCCTGCTCTCCCACCCGGTCCAGGCTTGCGTTCGGCTCGTCCAGGACGAGAAGCTTCGGCGTGCCGAACAGCGCCCGCGCCAGGGCTATCCGCTGCCGCTGACCGCCGGACAGAACTCCACCCGCCTCGCCGATTTGCGTGTCATAGCCTTCCGGCAGGCTGAGGATCATTTCGTGGACGTCCGCCAGCTGTGCCGCGGAGATGACGGCGGCATCTTCCGCTTCACCCATGCGCGCGATGTTTTCCTTCACGGTGCCACCGAGCAGTTCCACGTCCTGCGGCAGGTAGCCCACATAAGCGAGCCGGTCCTGATCGCGCCAGAGCCCCATATCCGCCCCATCCAGACGCACATGGCCCGAAGACGGCAGCCAGCTTCCGACAAGAAGCCGTGCAAGTGTCGTCTTGCCCGCCGCCGACGGGCCGATCAGGCCAAGCGCTTCACCCGGATCCAGCGAGAAGCTGATGTTGCTGAGAATAGGCTCGGTACGCGCCGGCACGCCGAACGTCACACCTTCGACCCGAAGGTGACCCTGCGGCGGCGGCAGCTCCATATTGCTCCCGGCCGCACGGCCCTGGGCAATCAACTCCTTCACCCGCGCATAAGCGCCCCGCGCGGCGACCATGCCCTTCCACGCGCCGATCGCCTGCTCCACCGGCGCCAGCGCCCTGCCCATGATGATCGACGACGCGATCATCGCACCGGGTGTGATTTCCTGCTGCACCGCCAGGAACGCCCCGGTTCCCAGAACACCAAGCTGGATCACGAACCGGGCAAACTTCGCGAACGCCGTAATCGCGCCGCCGCGCTTGCTCGCGATCGACTGGAACGCGATCATCCGCGCGTTGTCCTGGTTCCAGCGATTGACCAGGTTAGGCAAAACGCCCATGGCCGAGATCATGTCGGCGTTGCGGACGGCTGTCTCCGCACGGTGCATGGATTTCTGGGACTCACCACTGGCCTGCGACAGCGGCTCGCGCGTCACGAGCTCGTTCGCCAACGCGAGCCCGAACAGAAATATCGCGCCGCCCGTCGCAATCCAGCCCAATAGCGGGTGGACCAGAAATATCACGGCGAGGAATACCGGCACCCAGGGCGCATCGAGCACCGCGAAGACACCCGGGCCGGTTAAAAACCCGCGAACCGTTTCGAGGTCGCGCAGACCACGAACGGATGGGTCGTTGGTGTGGCCCAGCGCGCTGGTCACACTGCTTCCAAGAATGCTTCCGCCCAGCTTTCCACTCATCCAAGAGGACAGGCCAATCATCACATAGGTCCGCACCCCTTCCAGCGCCGCGAGCGTCAGCAGGCTCACGATGGCAATCAGGGTCAGGACGAACAGGGTGTCGACATTGCCGCTGCCGAGAACCCGGTCGAAGACCTGGAGCATGTAAATCGGCACGGTCAGCATCAGCAGGTTAATAAACATGCTGAACACGATCACGGGCATGAAACCGCGCTTGATCGTGGCCACGGCCTCCGCGAACACTTCCGGGACGGGCGCGCCGCGCCCGTTGGGGTTATGAGTGCTATCCGTCATCGCCGATTGTGATGATGCGGTGAATTTCGTCCGATTGGAAGCCGAGGGCCATCGGTCGCTCGACACCGGGCAGCGCGATCACGTCGTAGAGTTCCTCGACCACACCCTCGATGCGCAGCCAGTGAAGGATATCGCCGCTTTCGGTATCGATCACGAGCAATCCGCAACGCGGCGGCGCACCGGCTTCCGACAAGCGATCGTCGAGCGCCAGTCCCTGGAACGTGCCTGCCTCGCGTGGAAGCGACAGGCCGACGATGGCGTACTTCCCTACAAACGCCATGCCACGCAAAAAGCCGGGGCAGAACGCAATCGGCTCGAACTTTCCTGTATCCAGGTCTATCGCTCCGAACTCGCCGGTTCCGGCATTGGAAAGCCAAAGCCTGTCGTTGTACCAACGCGGTGAATGGGGCATCGAAAGTCCACCCGCGACGACCTCGTTCGATGCCACGTCGATAAGGATTCCCCCGTCGCGCCGATGATCGCGCCAGCCGTCCGCCACATCGCTTTTCCCCACCGCCGTCACGAATGCCGGTTCGCCGTCGCGCATCGCGAGGCCGTTCAGGTGGCACCGGTCTTCCGGGCCGAGACGCGTTATGAAGTTCGGGGTCCAGACAGGCCGAAAGCTCGAATTTTCGTCCGGCTCCGCGAGACAGGAAAACCGTGTGTTGACGAAAACAACGGAATTGTCCGGGCGTACGCCGATATCGTGAATGTCCAGATCGCCGGTCGTGTAGCCGACCTGGGGAACATAGAGCCGGTCGTAGCCCTCGTGATCGATGCCCGGCAGCAGCGCATTGGAGAACCGCCACAGCTGGAAAAGCGAACTCATCCAGAGCGTGTCGTCTCCGGCCGCCAACCCCATACACCGGTTGAACGTACGCTCGAACGCGGACAGGCGCCCGTTCTCCTGGTATCCCAGGAGAAACAGCTTGCCAGCCTGGTATGTCGTGAAACCAAGCGAAACTCCAGCTTCCGCCATCCACGATGTGAAAT
The DNA here is from genome assembly GCA_965222215.1 of Alphaproteobacteria bacterium. GTDB lineage: Bacteria > Pseudomonadota > Alphaproteobacteria > UBA6615 > UBA6615 > JABJAG01. The sequence continues at coordinate 1,917,971 of OZ244931.1, forward strand.
GGCGGGAGCTGGAAATATCAAGTTTTCGCTCGGACGTGGCCGTGTCCGTCAAATCAAACCCGTTAGATCAGGAAGTCGTCCTCGTGGAGGTTGACCTTTTGTACACCGATCAGGGTCAGGCTGTCGTCCCCGTCGAGGGTGATGACGGTATTCGAACCGCTGTCATTGGTGGCCGCGAGAAGATCCGCGAAGTCGGCAAAGCCGAAGTCGGTTACATCGGCCACATCGTCCGAGCCGCCGCCGGTCACGAAGTTCTGGATGGTGTCGTCGCCCGTTCCGTTTTCGAAGACGAAGAGCTCGTCGCCACCGTTCGCCAGCAGAGTATCGTTGCCTTCGCCGCCATTGAGCGTGTCGTTGCCGTTGCGCCCGTGCAGGAAGTCGTTGCCGGAACCACCGAAGATTTCGTTGACCCCGTCGTCACCCGTCAGGATGTCATCGAAATCCGTGCCGATGATGTTCTCGAAGTTCTGAGCGCTGCCGCCAAGCGGGAACACGTCGATCTTGCCGAGCATCATGTCGGCATTCACGCCGGCCGTGGACGAGGCATATGACAGGGTGTCAATACCGTCACCGCCATCCATGAAGTCCACGCCCGGGCCGCCATCGATGATGTCGTTGCCGGCACCACCGTTGATGGTGTCGCTCCCGCCCTCACCAAACAGCATGTCATTGCCGTCACCGCCGTTGATAATGTCATCGCCGTCGCCGCCGAAGACCTGATCGTCGCCGTCACCGGCATTCAGATCGTCATTACCCGCTCCGCCATTCAGCACTTCGCTCGCTGGCGATCCGCCCAGTGAGTTGTTGTTCGGGTCGCCGTCGATATCGACATAGAGGAACGAGCTTCCGTTCGCCGTATCGCCGTTCGACGCCTCGGTCGCTTCGGCGTCGATCGCCATGATGAAGTCGTCGATGCCGAGCTGCTGTTTGCCGTAGACCACGTAGGTCTCACCGGACGCACCGCCGTTCGGATCGGCCGCGTAGGCGCCGATGATCAGGTCATCGATGCCGTCGCCGTTGGTGTCGCCCGCAGCATTCACGGTCCAGCCGGAGAAGTCACCGACATCGATACCACGAAGGACGAAGCCGACTTCACCGTTGCCGATCTCCAGGTCCCGGAGGTTAATTTCCGGTGCAAACCCGGTGTCGTTGCCGAAGATGACATAGCTCTCGCCCGCATCGCCCTTCGGCGTACCGCCGGAGGTATTGGCGTTCGAGCGCGGCGCACCGACGATGATATCGTCGAAACCGTCGGCATTGATATCGCCCACGCGGCTGACCGAGAAGCCGGCCAGCGCGCCCGCGAAATCACCCACAAGCACAAAGCCCTTGGAGCCGTCGCCACCGTTGGCCGCGAACAGTTCGGAGACTTCGATGGAACCGTCGGCCGTACCGTCGTCGTCGTCGAGATCGCCGAGGTTGCCCGTACCGCCGAACACGACATAGGCCGCACCGGACTTGTTATTGCCGCCGAGAGTGGTCTCGTAGGCGCCGATGACGATGTCGTTGACGCCGTCGCCGTTGATGTCCCCGGCATCGCTGATACCGCGGCCGAGGCGACCGCCGGCGATGCCGCCGTTGAAGCTGAAGCCGTTGGTGCCGTCTATCGTCGACAGATCGAACTCCGGCGAACCGATCGTATCCTGGCCGAACAGCAGGTACGCGCGGCCAGCATTGTTCAATCCGTTCGGATCGGCATCGAGCGCACCGATCAGAATTTCATCGGCGCCGTCGTTGTTCATGTCTTGCACGCCACTGACGTGGAAGCCCGACTTCTCGCTCTTGTCGACGCCACGGATCACGAAGCCCATGCTGCCGTCGCCGCTGCCCTGGGAGCCGAACGGCTGACCGGTGATGTCGACACCGGAGTCACCGTTGGCGTCCATCAACTCACCGAGGTCGAACTCGGCGGCGAATCCCGTGGACTTGCCGTAGTAGATGAACGTGGCGCCGTTATCGATCAGCGTCTCGCCGTTGTCCTTCGAGCCGTTGCCGTTCAGATCGCGGAACCAGTCGTTGCCGCGCGCACCGAAGGCAATGTCGTCGATGCCGTCGCCGTTGAAGTCGAAGCCGCCGGTGGAGGAAAAGCCACCCTGCTCGTTCGACGACGACGCGGTCTCGGGCCGGCCCGTGACAACAAAGCCCTTCGAGCCGTCGCCGCCGTTGGCCGCCAGGAGGTTCTCCAGCTTGATGATGTTGTCATCGGAGCCGTCGAGGGCGTCGAGCGCCTCGAAATTGGCATTCCCGGCGGAGCCGAACACGATGTAGGCCTCGCCCGCCGCATTCGCGACATGACCCGGGAAGATTTCGACATCCGCCTCGTGGGCACTGATGTAGATATCGTCGAAGCCGTCGCCGTTGACGTCGCCGGCGCTATGGATCGACGCACCGGATCTGTCACCAGCATCGATACCGTCGAACCGGTAGATCATGGGGTTCGTGGTCGGGTTGAGATCGCTCTCGGCGGCGTGGGTCGCCGCTCCCAGGTACACGTAGGTCGAACCCGCGGTCTGGTTGCCGTCCGGATCGGCCAGGATGGCGCTGGTCATGACATCGGCAAAGCCGTCACCGTTCACGTCACCGGCCGAGGCCACATCGAAACCGGATGCGTCGAAGGCGTTGATACCGTTCAGGATGAAGCCCTTGGACCCGTCGCCACCGAAACCGGTGTCGAGTTCGAACAGGTCGACGAACGGGCCAAAGACAGGCGAACCGTCGATCGTCATATCGAGAGTCGGCATGTCCGCGCCCGAGATCGTCCAGGTGCCGTCCGGATTCTTCGTCCCGGCGCTGAACGTGATGTTGTCCGGCACGGAGGAGAAGGTCACCGTCTGGATCTCGGAACCGTCCTGATCCGGGAAGTCGACACTCACCGGAACCGCGACCGTCACGCCGGACGTGCCCGGCGTTGCTGTCAGGACCGAGGTGGTGATTACCGGCGTATCGGCCACAGCTTCCACGTCAATCGAGGCCGTCGCCGTGTCCGTGCCGCCATTGCCGTCCGAGACGGTGTAGGTGAACGTATCGACACCCGAGAAGTGAAGCGGCGGCGTGTAGGTGAAGTCGCCGTTGGACGACATGGAGATCGTGCCGCCCTCGGTCGTCGGGATGCTGGTCTCGACGACGCTCAGGGTGTCCCCTTCCACATCACTGTCGGCGCCATTGCCGTTATCGGCCAGGACATTGCCGACAAGGGCAATATCCTCGGTGCCTGAGAACAAATCGTCCGCACCGATCGGATCGTCGTTCACACCGTTCACAGTGACGGTCACGGTACCGGTGTTCGACACCGCGCCGTGGCTGTCCGTCGCCGTGTAGGTGAAGGTGACGTCCTGTGTCTCGCCGTTCTTCAGGCTCTCGAACTGGCTGTTCGGATCGAAGGAGAACGTGCCGTTGCCGTTGTTGATCAGGATGCCGAGAGCCGGCGTCGAGGTCAGCAGGTAGTTCAGGCTCGACGGGTTGTCGTCGGAGTCCGGATCGTCACCGTCGAAGGCGTCGATCACGGCCGGACCGTCTTCACTGACCGTGCTGGCGACGTCCTGAACAACCGGCGCATCGTTCGTGCCCGTAACGGTCACCGTAACGGTGCCCGTGTTCGACACCGCGCTGTGGCTGTCCGTCGCCGTGTATTCGAAGGTGACGTCGCGCGTTTCGCCGATCGCCAGGTCCTGGAAGTCCGAGCCCGGATCGAAGGAGAACGTCCCGTCGCCGTTGTTCGTCACCGAACCTTCCGACGGGGTCGACGTGACCGTGTAGGTCAGGGTCGCCGGGTTATCGTCGGAGTCGATGTCGTCGCCGACAAACGCACCCGGAACCGCCGGGCCGTCCTCGACAGCGCCAAGCGCCACGTTTTGCACAACCGGCGCGTCGTTCGTGCCGGTGACCGTCACCGTGATCGTCGCCACGTCGGTGTCGCCGTCCGCGTCTTCCAGTTCGTACATGATGAAGACGTCGGTCGTCTCGCCCGGCGCCAAACCTTCGAAGTCGCCGTTCGGGTCGAACTTGATGGTGTTGTCCGGGTTCACCGTGGCCGTGCCGCCCGACGGCTGAACCAGGATGCTGACGCCGCCGAGGCCGTCCGGGAACACGTCGTTGCCGAGCACGTCGATGTCGACCGACGGGCCGTCTTCGCTGGCGTTGCCCGTATCGTCGGTGGCCGTCACCAGTTCGTTGTCGGTGTTGCCGTTGATGGTGATCGTGACGGTCTGCGTGTCCGTCGCGCCGTTGTCGTCCTCGACCTGCACCGTGAACACTTCGGTGTCGGTCTCGCCGGTGTCGAGGCTGTCGAGCGCCGGGGTCGCATTGTCGAGGGTGTAGGTCCACTGGCCGGTGCCGTCGACCGTCAGCGTGCCGTAGGTGCCGACACCGCCGCCGACAACCGTCCACGCTTCCGTGGCGCCCGTGTCGACATCGTTGCCGTCGAGCTGGCCGGACACGGTGTTGGTGGCGTCGTCCTCGGTGACCGAACCTTCTTCCTCGCCCGCCGTGAACGTGATTTCCGGCGCGTCGTTGGTACCGGTCATCGTGATCGTCACGGTCTGGACTGCCGTGCCGCCGTTGCCGTCATCGACGGTCACGTCGTAGCTCTGAACGATCTGGTCGCCCAGGTTCAGGCTATCGAGCAGGCTGTCGTTGACCGTGAAGGTCCAATCGATTTCGCCCGCGCCGGCGCCCGTGGCCGCCGTGCCGACAACCGCCCCGAAGGTCCCAATGTAACCAGCGCCATTCGGCGTTGCCGAAACAGTGTGGCCGTCGGACAAATCCGCGTCGTCGAATGTGATCGTGCCGGTCGAGGTCAGGTCGTCAACATTTTCGCCGGCATCCGTGTCCGTCAGCTCCGTCACGGAACCGGTATCGTCCGTGCCCGCGACCGAGATCGTCGGGTCGTCATTCGTTCCGGTTACGGTCACTGTCACGGTGCCGGTGTTCGACACCGCGCTGTGGCTGTCCGTCGCCGTGTATTCGAAGGTCACGTCCCGGCTCTCGCCGACCGCAAGGTCGTCGAAGTCACCGTTCGGATCGAACGAGAAGGTGCCGTCGCCATTGTTGACGACCGAGCCTTCGCTGGGGCCCGAGGTAATCGTGTAGCTAAGCGTCGAGCCGTCGTCGTCGCTGTCCGGATCGTCGCCGTCGAAGCTGCCGGACACGGCCGGGCCGTCTTCGCCAACCGTTGTAGCAACATCCTGGACCACCGGATCGTCGTTGGTGCCGGTCACCGTGACCGTGACGGTCGCGGTGTCGGTGTCGCCCTGGGCGTCCTCCGCCTCGTAGGTGAAGGTCACGTCGCGGGTGGCACCCGGCGCGAGATCCTGGAAGTCGGAACCCGGATCGAAGGTGATGGTGTTGTCCGGGTTGACCGAAGCAGACCCCTCACCCGGCTGCGACAGCAGCGTGACCGAGACGAGGCCGTCAGGAATGTCGTCGTTGGCGGCGACGTCGATGATCACGGACGGACCGTCTTCGGTCGCGTTGGCCGTGTCGTCGATGGCGTCGAGCAGCGAGTTCTCGAACACGTCGTTCAGGTTGATCGTGATGATGCCGTTGTCGGTCAGGCCGAGCGTATCGGTGACCTCGACCCAGAGGTTGAACGACGGCGTCGTCTCGAAGTCGAGCTGCGAGCCGTCGATGACGGTGATCTCGCCGGTGGTCGCGTCGATGTCGAACACGCCCACACCGGTGCCGCCGGTGATCGCATAGGTGATCGTGTCGACCGAATCCGGGTCGGAACCGTCCGCGAAACCGACGGAAGTGCCGTTGGCCTCGTTCTCATCGAGGTCGAACGTGTCGTTCTCGACCGTCGGGGCCTTGTTGATGTCGACCAGCAGCGTGTCCGTCGATGTCTCGCTGTCGCCGTTGGCCTGCTCGGTGGCGTCGGCCTTGATCGTCAGCGTGAAGTCGTCGATGTCGTCCTGCTGGTCGCGGCCGTAGATCACATAGGTATCGCCGCGCGCATTGTCGTTGCCGTAGGCGCCGATAACCAGGTCGTCGATGCCGTCGCCGTTGACGTCGCCCGCCGCATTCACCGACCAGCCCGCGAAGTTGCCGAATCCGATGCCGTTGATGGCGAAACCGTCGGAACCGTTGCCCGACGCGATGTCGTCGAGGTTCACCTCGGCGCCGAAGCCCGACGCCTTGCCGAACACGACGTAGGCGGACCCGGAATTGCCACCGTTGTTGTCCGCACGCGGCGCACCGACGATGATGTCGTCGTAGCCGTCGTTGTTGATGTCGCCCGCGCCGCGCGTGTACCAGCCCGCCGTGTCGCCGGCCGCCTCGCCCGTGATGACGAAGCCGTTCGAGCCATCGCCGCCGTTGGCCGCGAGCAGTTCGGACATCTCGATGGTACCGTCGGCCGAACCGTCCTCACTGTCGAGGTCGCCCAGGTTCGCCAGCCCGCCGAAGACCACATAGGCCTGGCCGGCGTTGGAACCGCCGTCGTCGTTGTTGTACGAGCCGATAATGATATCGGTGATGCCGTCGCCGTTCAGGTCGCCCGCGTCGCCCGTGGCGCGGCCGAGGCGGTCGTTGGCCCCCACGCCGTTGAAGGTGAAGCCGTTGGTGCCGTCGAGCAGCGAGAGATCGAGTTCCGGCGTGCCGGTCGTGTCGAAGCCGAAGACCAGGTAGGCCTGGCCGGAATTGCTGCCGTTCGGGTCGGCCTGGCGGGCGCCGATCAGGACCTCGTCCATGCCGTCGCTGTTCATGTCCGCAACGCCGGAGAGCTGGTAGCCGGACTGGTCGGCGGTACCGATGCCGCGGATCACGAGGCCGGCGGAACCGTCGCCGATACCCTGCGAGCCGCCATCGCCGTTGGCGTCCATCAGGTCGCCGACATTGAACTCGGCCGAGAAGCCCGCATCGTCGCCGTAGATGATGTAGGTCGAACCGGCATCGATCAGGACTTCGGTATTCGGGTTGATCGAGCCGTTGCCGTTGAGGTCGCGCGCCCAGTCGTTGCCGCGCGAGCCGAAGATCAGGTCGTCGGTGCCGTCACCGTTGAAGTCGATGCCGCCGCCCAGCGAGTAACCGCCGAAGTCGTTCGACGTGGCCGGGGTTTCCGGGGTGCCGTTGACGACGAAACCCTTGGAGCCATCGCCACCGCCGGAGATCAGCAGCTCGGACAGCTTGATGATGCCGTCCGCCGTGCCATCGTCGTCGTCGAGATCGGCCAGGTTCGTGTTGCCCGCCGAGCCGAAGATCACGTAACCGCGGCCGGAGTTGTTGCCATCCGGGTTGGCCAGATGCGCACCAATGAAGATGTCGTCGAAGCCGTCGCCGTTGACGTCGCCCACGCCGCGCACTGCCGCACCCGTCCGGTCGTCGATATCGACGCCGTCGAAGCGGTAGCCCGTGAACTCGGGGTCGGAGACGTTCAGGTCGAATTCGCCGTCGTTCGAGGCCTCGCCGAAGTGCAGGAAGACGTAGCCGGCGTTGGTCACGCCGTCCGGGTCGCCCAGAATGGCGCCGGTCAGGATGTCCGAGAAACCGTCACCGTTGATGTCGCCGGCCGAACCGACATCGAAGCCGGTCGCCGTGCCGACGAGCGTGCCGTTGAGCACGAAGCCGTCGGACCCGTCGCCGCCGTTGCTGTTCTTCAGGTCGGCCAGGTCGAACGTGCCGCCGAAGACGGGCTCCGGAGAACCGGTCGTGATCGTCAGGCCCGCCAGATCCGCGGGGGTCAGCGACCAGCTGCCGTCCGGGTTCTGGGTCCCGTTGTTCAGCGTCGCGCCTTCCGGCACGTCGCAGATGGTGATGGTGTGAAGCTCAGAGCCGTCCTGGTCCGGGAACTCGATGGTGATGTCGAGCGGAATCGGATCGCCCGCGTTGCCGCGCGCCGGCTCGACGACCGTGATACCCGGCACATCGGCGTCCGGGATCACCGTGATGATGGCAGTCGCGGTATCGGTGCCGCCGTTCCCGTCGTCGATCGTGTAGGTGAACGTGTCCGTGCCGGAGAAGTGCTCGAACGGCGTGTAGGAGAAGCTGCCGTCGGACGACATGGTCACCGTGCCGCCTTCGGCGGTTGTGATCGAGGTCTCGACCACGGTGATGACATCGCTGGCGTCGACATCGCTGTCCGCGCCGTTGCCGTTGTCGGCCAGTACGTTACCGGTCAGGACGATGTCCTCGGTCACCGTGAACTCGTCGTCCTGGGCAACCGGCGCGTCGTTCTCGCCGTTGATCGTGACGGTCACCGTGCCGGTGTTCGACACCGCGCCGTGGCTGTCCGTCGCCGTGTAGGTGAAGGTGACGTCTTCGCTCTCGCCCGTGGCCAGGCTCTCGAACTCGCCGTTCGGATCGAAGCTGAAGGTGCCGTCGCCGTTGTTGATCACGAGACCCGCGACCGGGGTGGATGTGATCGTGTAGGTCAGCGTGGACGGGTTGTCGTCGGAATCCGGGTCGTCGCCGTCGAAGGCGTCGACAACGGCCGGGCCGTCTTCGGATACCGCCGCCGCAATGTCCTGCACCACCGGGTCGTCGTTGGTGCCCGCGACCGTCACGGTGACCGTGCCGGTGTTGGAAACCGCGCCCTGGGCGTCGGTCGCCTCGTAGGTGAACGTCACGTCGCGCGTTTCGCCGACCGAAAGATCCTGGAAGTCGTCTTCCGGATCGAAGGTGAACGTGCCGTCGCCGTTGTTCGCCACGGAGCCTTCGCTCGGGGCAGAGGTGATGTTGTAGGTCAGCGTCGAGCCGTCGTCCTCGTTGTCGACATCGTCGCCGTCGAACGAGTCCGTGACCGGCGCGCCGTCTTCGACAGCGCCCGTGACCGTCACATCCTGCACGATCGGGGCATCGTTCGTGCCCTCGATGGTGATCGTCACCGTCTGGGTGTCGGTCCCGCCGTTGCCGTCGTCCACCGTGACGTCGTAGCTCTGAACGACCTGCTCGCCTTCGTTCAGCGAGTCCAGTAGACCGTCGTTGACCGTGAAGTCCCAATCGATGGAACCGGCGCCCGCGCCCGTCGCCGCCGTCACGATGACCGCGTTGAACGTGCCGACGTAGCCGCCGCCGTTCGGGCTGGTGCTGATCGTGTGACCGTCCGAGAGGTCCGCATCGTCGAAGGTGATGCTGCCGTTGGCCGTCAGGTCGTCGACGTTCTCGCCCGTGGCGTTGTCGGCGATTTCCTTGACGTCGCCATCCACACTGTCGCCGTTGCCCGGAACAATCGTGATTTCCGGATCGTCGTTCGTGCCGAGGATCGTAATGGTCACGACACCGGTGTTGGAAACAGCGCTGTGGCTGTCCGTGGCCGTGTAGTTGAACGTCACGTCCCGGCTTTCGCCGACCGCCAGGTCCTGGAAGTCGTCTTCCGGATCGAAAGTGAACGTGCCGTCGCCGTTGTTGACGACCGAACCTTCGCTCGGGGTCGACGTGATGTCGTAGGTCAGGGTCGACGGGTTGTCGTCGCTGTCCGGATCATCACCGTCGAAGGCGCCCGAAACGGTCGGGCCGTCTTCAACACCGGTAACGTCCTCACCCGGACCGACGTTCTGGACCACCGGAGCGTCGTTCGTGCCGACAACCGTTACGGTCACCGTGCCGGTGTTGGAAACGGCGCTCTGGGCGTCCGTCGCGGTGTAGTTGAACGTGACGTCGCGGGTCTCGCCCGGCGCCAGGTCCTGGAAATCGTCTTCCGGATCGAAGGTGAACGTCCCGTCGCCGTTATTGACGACCGAGCCTTCGCTCGGCGCAGACGTGATGTTGTAGGTCAGCGTGGAACCATCGTCCTCGTCGTCGACATCGTCGCCATCGAACGAGTCCGTAACCGTCGGGCCGTCTTCCACGGCACCCGTCACCGTCACATCCTGGACGACCGGGGCGTCATTCGTGCCCTCGATGGTGATCGTCACCGTCTGGGTGTCCGTGCCGCCATTCCCATCGTCGATGGTCACGTCATACGACTGAACGATCTGCTCGCCTTCGTTCAGGCTGTCCAGCAGGCCATCGTTGACGGTGAAATCCCAATCGATGGAACCGGCGCCCGCACCCGTCGCGACAGTCGCAATGGTGGCGTTGAAGGTTCCGATATATCCGCCGCCATTCGGGGCAGAAGACACCGTGTGGCCGTCAGAAAGGTCCGCATCGTCGAAGGTGATCGAACCGGACGTGGTCAGGTCATCAACGTTCTCGCCCGTGGCGTTGTCGGCGATCTCCTTGACGTCGCCATCCACACTGTCGCCGTTGCCCGGCACCACCGTGATCGTCGGCTCGTCATTCGTGCCCGTCACCGTGACAGTGACGGTGCCGGTGTTCGACACTGCGCCCTGCGCATCGGTCGCCGTGTACTCGAACGTAACGTCGCGGGTCTCGCCAACCGCCAGATCCTGGAAGTCGTCTTCCGGATCGAAGGTGAACGTGCCGTCGCCGTTGTTCGCCACCGAACCCTCAGCCGGAGCCGAGGTGATGTTGTAGGTCAGCGTGGATCCGTCGTCCTCGTTGTCGACATCGTCGCCGTCGAAGCTGTCCGTGACCGTAGCACCGTCTTCGATCACGCCCGTGACCGTCACGTCCTGGACGATCGGGGCGTCGTTCGTGCCCTCGATAGTGATCGTCACCGTCTGCGTGTCAGTCCCGCCGTTTCCGTCGTCGATGGTCACGTCGTACGACTGAACGATCTGCTCGCCTTCGTTCAGGCTATCGAGCAGGCCGTCGTTAACGGTGAAGTCCCAGTCGATGGAACCATTGCCTGCACCCGTCGCCGCCGTCGCGATGACAGCGTTGAACGTGCCGATGTAGCCGCCGGCATTCGGCGAAGAGCTGATCGTGTGACCGTCCGATAGGTCCGCATCGTCGAAGGTGATGCTGCCGTTGGCCGTCAGGTCGTCGACGTTCTCGCCCGTGGCGTTGTCCGCGATCTCCTTGATGTCGCCGTCGACGCTGTCGCCGTTACCCGGCACCACCGTGATCGTCGGCTCGTCATTCGTGCCGGTCACAGTGACGGTGACCGTGCCGGTGTTCGACACTGCGCCCTGCGCATCGGCCGCCGTGTACTCGAACGTAACGTCACGGGTCTCGCCAACCGCCAGATCCTGGAAGTCGTCTTCGGGATCGAACGTGAACGTCCCGTCGCCGTTGTTGATCGCGGCACCCTCACTCGGGGGCGTCGTGATGCTGTAGGTCAGCGTGGAACCATCGTCCTCGTTGTCGACATCGTCGCCGTCGAAGTTTCCGGACACGGCCGAACCGTCTTCGATCACACCCGTGACAGTGACATCCTGCACGATCGGGGCGTCGTTCGTGCCCTCGATGGTGATGGTGACCGTCTGGGTGTCCGTGCCGCCGTTGCCGTCGTCAACGGTCACGTCATAGGACTGAACGATCTGCTCGCCTTCGTTCAGGCTGTCCAGCAGGCCATCGTTAACGGTGAAGTCCCAGTCGATGGAGCCTTCGCCCGCGCCCGTCGCCGACGTGGCGATAACCGCGTTGAACGTGCCGATGTAACCGCCGCCGTTCGGCGAAGCCGAGATCGTGTGGCCGTCGGAAATATCCGCATCGTCGAAGGTGATACTGCCGTTGGCTGTCAGGTCGTCGACGTTCTCGCCCGGGGCGTTGTCGGCGATCTCCTTGACGTCGCCGTCGACGCTGTCGCCGTTGCCCGGCACCACCGAGATTTCCGGATCGTCGTTCGTGCCCGTGACCGTCACCGTGACCGTCGCGATGTCGGTATCGCCGTCGGTGTCCTCGACCTCGTAGGTGAAAGTCACCTCGCGGGATTCGCCGACCGCCAGGTCGTCGAAATCGCCGTTCGGATCGAAGGTGATCGTGTTGTCGGGATTGACCGTCGCGGTGCCTTCGGAAGGACCGGTCACGACGGTCACGCCGCCCAGGCCGTCCGGCACGTCGTCATTGGCAACGACGTCGATAATCACGCCCGGGCCGTCTTCGGATACCGTGCCCGTGTCGTCGGTCGCATCGACGAGCTGGTTCTCGTCAACGTCATTGAGGTTGATCGTGATGACGCCCGTATCGGTCAGGCCAAGTGTATCGGTGACCTCGACAGTCAGCGTGAAGGATTCAGTGGTCTCGAAGTCGAGCTGCGAGCCGTCGATGACAGTGATCTCGCCGGTGGTTTCGTCGATATCGAACACGCCCACGCCGGTGCCGCCGGTAATCGCGTAGGTGATCGTGTCGCCCGCATCGGGATCGGTGCCGTCCGCCGAACCGACACTCGTGCCGTTCGGGGAATTTTCATCGATATCAAAGACTTCATCGTCAACGTTCGGAGCTTCGTTGATGTCGACAAGCAGCGTATCGGTCGACGTTTCGCTGTCGCCGTTTGCCTGCTCGGTCGCCGTCGCCTTGATCGTCAGGGTGAAGTCTTCAACCGAAAGACCCGTGCGCCCGAAAATGACATAGGCCTCACCCGAGGTGTTCCCGTGCGGGTCGCCGCCGTAAGCACCGATGACGATGTCATCGATACCGTCGCCGTTGACGTCGCCGGCACCGGAGACAGACCAGCCCGACAAATCGAATGCATTGATGCCGTCGATGGCAAAGCCATCGCTGCCGTCGCCGGTTCGGATATCGTCGAGGTTCAGCTCCGCACCGAACCCGCCGCTCGAACCGAACACGACATAGGTCGTGCCGGCATTTCCGCCGCTCGCATCGGAGTTCGGCGCACCGATGATCAGGTCATCGAGGCCATCGCCATTGACGTCGCCGGCATTGCGGACATTCTGGCCGAGGCGATCACCTGCGTTTTCCGCCGTGATCACGAACCCGCCGGAGCCGTCGCCGCCATTCGCCGCAAAGAGTTCTGACAGCTCGATGTGGCCGTCGACCGAACCGTCCTCGGCATCCAGGGTCTGGAAATTGTCGAGGCCGCCGAAGACGACATAGCCCTCGCCGGTCGTTCCGTCCGCGCCATAGGCGCCGATGATGATGTCGGACAGGCCGTCGCCGTTCAGGTCGCCCGCGTCACTGACCGAGCGCCCTGCGCGATCGGCGGCGCCAACACCGTCGAAGACGTAACCATACTGACCGTCGATATAGGCAAGCTGGATTTCTCCGTCCGGCGGGAGAATGGGATCGCCCGGAAGCGGTGCGATTTCTCCGATCGCGTCCATCGCCTGGAGGTTGTCGAGACCGCCAAAGACGACATAGACCTCGCCGGAATTGCTGCCGTTCGGGTCGCCGTGGCGTGCGCCGATGAGAATGTCGTCGATACCGTCGCCGTTGAGGTCGCTGGAACCGCTAACCGAAACACCTGAGTGGTCGCCCGCGTCGACACCCTCGAATTCAAAGATGTTCACCCCGTCGACAATGAACTCTTCGAGATTGATCTCGCCGTCGACTGTGCCGTCCGCCGCATCCAGCGATGCGAGGCGGGATTCACCGCCCAGGACGAGGTAGGTCGCGCCGTTGTCGTTGATACCGAGGACCGGATCGTTGCCGCGTGCGCCGACGAGGATGTCGTCGATGCCATCACCGTCCATGTCGTAGCCGCCACCGACCGAGTAGCCGGTGAAGTCGTTCGACGTGGAAACGAACAGCGGATCGCCGTTGATCTGGTACCCGTTCGTCCCGTCGAGACTATCCATCTCGATTTCGGCGTCGAACCCGCTGTTCGTGCCGAAAATGACATAAGCCTGACCGGCGTCGTTCTCACCGTTCGGGTTGGCCTTGAAGCTGCCCGTGATGATGTCGTCGATACCGTCGCCATTCACGTCGCCGGCCGAACGGACGTTCAAGCCGAGCCGGTCGTCGGCATCGATGCCACGAATGACGAAGCCCTCGCTGCCGTCTCCGCCCTGCGAGGCAAGCAGATCGAAAACCTCGAATTCCGGATCGAAGCCCTGATCCGTACCGAAGATGACGTAGGCTTCACCTTCGTTGGTCTGCGTGCTTTCACCGAGGATCGCGCTAACGATGACATCGTCGATACCGTCACCGTTCACGTCACCGGCGTTGGACACGTCGTAACCGAGCGCATCGGTCTGGCTGTTGCTCGGACCCGGGTCCGGCTCCAAGTTGCCGATACCGTTGATGATGAAGCCCTGCGAACCGTCGCCGCCATTGGCCGGCAGCAGGGTCGAGAGATCGTAGGTCGGGGCAAATGCCGGCGTGGAGAACGGCGGCGTCGTGATCGTCAGGCCGACGAGATCGGCCTGAGTCATCGACCAGCTGCCGTCCGGGTTCTGGGTGCCGTTGTTAAACGTGGCGCCTTCGGGCACGTCACAGATCGTGATCGTGTGGACCTCGGAGCCGTCCTGGTCCGGGAATTCGATGGTGATGTCGAGCGGGATCGGCTGGCCCGGGTTACCGCGGGCCGGCTCAACAACGGTGATGTCCGGCACATCGGCGTCCGGAATGACCGTGATCGTCGCCGTGGCGGTATCGGTCGCGCCCTGGCTGTCGACAATCGTGTACTCGAACGTGTCCGTGCCGCTGAAGTGCTCGAACGGCGTGTAGGAGAAGCTGCCATCCGGCAGCATCGTCACCGTGCCACCCTCGGCGGTGGTGATTACGGTCTCTACGACATTGATCGTGTCACCATTGTCGATATCGCTGTCGGCACCGTTGCCGTTGTCGCCGAGTACGTTCCCGGTGAGAATGAAGTCCTCGGTGATCGTGAACGCATCGTCCTTCGCGACCGGGTCGTCATTCGTGCCCGTGACGGTCACCGTCACCGTGCCGGTGTTCGACACGGCGCTCTGGGCGTCCGTCGCGGTGTATTCGAACGTGACGTCGCGGGTCTCGCCCACCGCCAGATCCTGGAAGTCGTCTTCCGGATCGAAGGTGAACGTGCCGTCGCCGTTATTGACGACCGAGCCTTCGCTCGGCGCAGACGTGATGTCGTAGGTCAGCGTCGAGCCGTCGTCCTCGTCGTCGACATCGTCGCCGTCGAAGCTGTCAGAGACCGGCGCACCGTCCTCAATCACGCCCGTGACCGCCACATCCTGGACGATCGGGGCGTCGTTCGTGCCCTCGATGGTGATCGTCACCGTCTGGGTGTCCGTCCCGCCGTTGCCGTCATCAACCGTGACGTCATAGGACTGAACGATCTGCTCGCCTTCGTTCAGGCTATCGAGCAGGCCGTCGTTGACCGTGAAGTCCCAATCGATCGAACCGGCACTCGCGCCCGTCGCCGACGTGGCGATGATCGCGTTGAACGTGCCGATGTAACCGCCGCCGTTCGGCGAAGAGCTGATCGTGTGACCGTCTGAGAGGTCCGCATCGTCGAAGGTGATGCTGCCGTTGGCCGTCAGGTCGTCGACGTTCTCGCCCGTGGCGTTGTCCGCGATCTCCTTGACGTCGCCGTCGACGCTGTCGCCGTTGCCCGGCACCACCGTGATCGTCGGCTCGTCATTCGTGCCCGTCACCGTCACGGTAACCGTGCCGGTGTTGCTGACGGCGCCCTGCGCGTCGGTCGCCGTGTACTCGAACGTAACGTCGCGGGTCTCGCCCTCGGCGAGGTCCTGGAAGTCGTCTTCCGGATCGAAGGTGAACGTGCCGTCGCCGTTGTTCGCGACGGAGCCTTCGCTCGGGGCAGACGTGATGTTGTAGGTCAGCGTGGAACCATCGTCCTCGTCGTCGACATCGTCGCCGTCGAAGCTGTCGGTGACCGTCGCACCGTCCTCAATCACGCCCGTGACAGTCACATCCTGGACGATCGGGGCGTCGTTCGTGCCCTCGATGGTGATCGTCACCGTCTGGGTGTCGGTCCCGCCGTTTCCGTCGTCGATGGTCACGTCATACGACTGAACGATCTGCTCGCCTTCGTTCAGCGAGTCCAGAAGACCGTCGTTGACCGTGAAGTCCCAGTCGATCGAACCGGCGCCCGGCCCCGTGGCCGCCGTCGTCAGCACGGCATTGAACGTACCGATGTATCCGCCGCCATTCGGCGAGGCGCTGACCGTGTGGCTGTCGCTGACATCCGCATCGTCGAAGGTGATGACCCCGTTCGCAGTCAGGTCGTCCGTGTTCTCGCCCGGGGCGTTGTCTGCGATCTCCTTCACCGATCCGCTGTCGTCGGTATTCGCGATATCGACAATCGGGTCTTCGTTCGCACCGGTCACAGTCACTGTCACCGTACCGGTATTGGAGACCGCGCCCTGCGCGTCCGTCGCCGTATAGGTGAATGTGACCTCGCGGGATTCACCCGAGCCCAGGTCGCTGAAGTCGCCGTTCGGATCGAAGCTGAACGTGCCGTCGCCGTTGTTGATCGCGATGCCTTCGCTCGGCGGGGTCGTGATCGTGTAAGTCAGGCTCGACGGGTCGTCCTCATTGTCGACATCGTCGCCGTCGAAATCATCGGTGACCGGCGGACTGTCCTCCGTCACGCCCGTGACCGTCACATCCTGCACGACCGGGGCGTCGTTCGTGCCCTCGATGGTGATCGTGATGGTCTGCGTATCCGTGCCGCCGTTGCCGTCATCAACCGTGACGTCGTAGCTCTGAACGATCTGCTCGCCTTCGTTCAGGCTGTCCAACAGGCCGTCGTTGACCGTGAAGTCCCAATCGATGGAACCGGCGCCCGCACCCGTCGCGACAGTCGCAATGGTGGCGTTGAAGGTTCCGATATATCCGCCGCCATTCGGGGCAGAAGACACCGTGTGGCTGTCGGACAGATCCGCATCGTCGAAGGTAATGCTGCCGTTGGCCGTCAGATCGTCGGTGTTCTCACCCGGCGCACCGTCAGCGATTTCCTTGACGTCGCCGTCCACGCTGTCGCCGTTGCCCGGCACCACCGTGATCGTCGGCTCGTCATTCGTGCCGGTCACAGTGACGGTGACCGTTGCAATGTCGGTATCGCCGTCGGTGTCTTCCAGCTCGTAGGTGAAGGTGACCGTGGCGGTCTCGCCTTCCGCGAGGCTGTCGAATTCGCCGTTCGGGTCGAACGAGATCGTGTTGTCCGGGTTGACCGTCGCCGTACCCTGTCCCGGCGGGGTCACGATCGTGACCGAGCCGACTCCGTCAGGCGCGTCGTCGTTGTTGAGGACGTCGATGACGACGGCCGGCCCGCCTTCTTCAGCATCGGCCGAATCGTCGACCGCGTCGACCAGTTCGTTGTCGACAAGCGGCTTGCCGTCGACAAAGATTTCCAGCTCTTCCCAGTCCTGAACCTGCAGGTCCAGCAAAGTGAAGGTGGCCGTCGGACCGGCATCCGTAGAGGGATCGGCATTCGCGGCGATGAAGTTCCGCAGTGCCTGGACTTCGGCCTGGATATTCGGGTCGGCGAACTGCTCGGACGTCAGGAACAGGCGCAGCGTATCGGTGCCCGTGCCGCCGTCGTACTGATCGAGGCCGCCATACTCGCCAACGATGAACTCACCGATGTCGTTGCCGTCGTTGCCGTAGACGACGTCGGCCCCGAGGTTGCCGTCGAGAATGTCGTCGCCCGCGCCGCCGTCGAGATAATCGTTGAAGGAGATTTCGACGCCGCCGCTCCCGCTCCCCGCGTGGCTGGCCGACCCGCTCGCGGAACCGCTACCGCCATGATGCCCCGAGCCGGACGCCGAGCCGTGAGCCGAACCGCTCGCGGAACCCGAGCCCGAGCCATGACCATGGCCCGATGCCGAACCGGAGCCGGAACCGTGGGCGTGGCCCGATGCGGACCCCGAACCGGAACCGTGCCCCCAGCCCGAACCCGAACCGGAGCCCGAACCGTGGGCATGCCCGGAAGCTGAGCCAGAGCCGGAACCGTGCGCATGGCCCGACGCAGACCCGGAACCCGACGCATGGGCGCTGCCGGAGGCGGAGCCGGACGCCTGGCCGCCGCCCGATGCCGAACCGGAATCCGGCGCACCGTCGTAGACCAGGCCCGGCCCGAAGAACGCGCCCTCGACGGTCACATTCAGGTTGATGTCGTTATGATCCTGGTCACCGCCGTTGACGATGTCTTCCCAGTTCATGTTGCCTTCGGGCGCGGCATCTTCCTCGTGGTCGAAGCCGCCCGGGTTCTGGTTCTCGTCCGAGAACAGAACGTCGGCACCGGCGCCGGAAAGCGGAGCGCCGCCCTTCAGGATCTGCCAGTCGCCGCCCGACTGCTCGAACGTCACATCGTCGCCGTTCGAGAGGCCGCCGTTCAGGTCGGCGCCGTCCGGAATAATGAAGAAACCGAGCTTCTCGACACCGTCGAGGTCGTCGGCATCCAGCGTGATCGTGACAACGTCGCCAACGCCGTCACCCGCGGTCTTGACGTCCGCGAACATAACGGTGCCCGAAACCGGATTGCCGTCCGCACCTGCGAGGTAGTAACCGAAGCTGTTGTCGTGGCCGGCGAAGGAACTCAGGTAGTCGACATTGATGGTGATTTCGCACGCACCCGAGATGTCGTAGCAGCCGTCGTCGTTCTCAATCGTGTCGAAGGTGATGCCGCTCGGCGCATCGCCGTCGATGACATCGTTGCCGCTCTGCCCGTAGAGCTCGTCGTCACCGACGCCACCGACGATGGTGTCGTCACCGCCCTGGCCGTAAACGAGATCGTCACCCGTGCCGCCGTCGATGACGTCGTCGCCGCCTTCGGCATCCGGCGCGGCCTTGATCTGGTCAGTGCCCTGATGGGCGACATCGATCCAGCCGTGGCCGCCCGAGGTGTAGGAATCGAGGAACCCGTCAGGGTTGTAGCTCGTCGAGACATCCGAGTTCGGGTGCAACCACATGCCGAGTTCGTCGCCGAACTCGATCCCGGTCCAGCCGCCCGCTTCCGTATACATCGGGTCATGGTCATTGATAACCGACGCATCGATGCTGAAGTGGAACGTGTGAACGTCGCCGGAAGCATCTGTTTCAAAAGTGATATCGTGGATCCAGCTCGCGTCCGCGATCGACGAAGCGATGGGATCCGGCGCCTGGGTGCCGGACTGCGAGGAACCGTCGAAATAGCTGGTCTGGGCATTCACGCCGTTATAGGCGTACGCCGTCAAAACCGGTTCCGCACCGCTCGCGTCAAAGTAGAGAAGCGCCAGCTCACCGCCGAGCCCCTTGGGGTTCGCGCCACTGTTGAGCGCCAGCGTGAAGCCGTTCGATTCACGCCCGTTTGTGTCGCTGACCACCATCGTGAAATCGAGGGTCTGGGACTCGATATCGAAGGTCGTGTTCAGGTTCTCGACCTTGCCGCCGGCCGTCGAATGACCGGTGTCGCCGAACTCCCAGTTCCATTCGTGACCGACGCAGTCGATGCTGCCGCTGTCACCGAGGATCACGTCATCGCCGGAACCGCCGTCGATGATGTCATCGCCATAGTCGCCGGTCCCCGGCACTTCGCCCTCGATGTATTCGAGGTGGAAATCGCTGCCCGCTTCCGTCGTGTAGAACTGCAGGGTATCGAAACCGCCCGGAACCTCAATCGAGGCTTCGGCGCGACCGTCCGGGGAACCCGAAATCGCATCGATTTCACCCGTGGCGACCTCAACGCCGTCCTTGAAGGCGCTCCAAGTCGCTGTCTCGACACCGTCAGCCGCCTGGCTTTCAGTAAAGAGCGCGCGCAGACCGACCGTGACTTCGGTCAAATCAAGACCGCCAAAGTCAACTTCGATCCCTTCGATCCCGTGGACTTCCGGATCGCCGCCTTCGACACCGATCCCGCGGATCGAGCCGCCCTGGGTCTCGAAATCGAACTCGCCGACCGTGCCGCCACCCAGATCGCTGAACGGGGTCACCGTCACCTGGTGGCCGAACAGTTCCTGGTTCCACAGCGCGTCAACGTCATAGTCGCCCTGCGGCACATCGCGACCGCCCAGCAGGAACAGGCCGCCCGGTTCGCCGACCTCGGTGTTGTCGCCGACGATGTAGTCGTCACCCGAACCGCCGTTGATAACATCGTCACCGGCTTCGCCGGTTCCACCTTCAACAGTCGTGTACTCGATGGACTGCACATAATAGTCGGAGCTGTCGCTCGAACCCGGCGGCGTGCCGTTCGCATATTCACGGCCGGTGAACTCGATCGAGGAGAATTCCCCGATGCCCGACACCGTGAAGCTGCCGACATTGCCGCCGCCGGTGATCTCGGGACCGAACTCTCCCTGGCCGACAAGATTGCCCTCGGCGTCATAAGCCTTCCACGCACCCTGCTCGCCACCATTCTCCGTCGCGTACATGCGCGCGACCGTGATTGTGGCCTCGGTCGCGGGCGCATCGAACGTCGCGATAAGGGTTTCCGACGAACCGTCGTCGTCGTGGTTGATCTGGTTGCCGACCGGGCTGCCGCCGGCCACACCGACGCCGTCTCCGTCATAGGTGACCGTCGCGGGCGAACCGTCGAAATCGAGGGCTGACAGCGTGACGCCCGCGTCGTTCCAGGCCTGCTCGTTGCCGTTGGCGAAGAAGGTCTCGGACGTGACGTTGCTTTCGGCGTTGTCGCCGATCAGAACATCGTCGCCCTGCTGGCCATCGATAACGTCGTTGCCGGCGCCGCCGGTGATCGTGTCGTCGAACGAGCCGGACATGGCGCCGCCCTGGATCCCGACAATCTCGACCTCGGTGAAGCTGACCTTCAGGTCTTCGTCACAATAGGTCTTCTTGTTGAGATAACCGCCGAGCGCGAGCTCATGCTCGCCCGCCGGCAGGTCGCCGACGTCGATCGTGACCTCGACCCAGCCGCTGTCGAAATCGCTGCCGCCGTTGCCGTCACCGGCCTGGCGCAGCACGTAGTCATTGCCGCCGACGCCGATCAGGTCGCCGTTGATCGACACCAGAACTTCGCCGTACTCGTCGGACTCGAACTCGCTCGACATCTCGAGCCGGTACTTGAACGTAATGGTGTTGTCGCTGGAATCGCCGTCGACCGTGAAGGTCTTGGTGAAACCGCCGGACATGCCATAGATGTCGGCGCCGTCGATTCCGCCGAGCGCAACGGAGATTTCTCCGTCACCGGCATGATAGGCGCCGGATTCATATGGCGGACAGTCGGTCCCGCGGAATGTGTCGTCCTGGTAGCTGAACCCACCGTCGTCGCTATCGAAATCTTCGGAAAGCACCGTGACCGGACCGGACGACTCGACGTCGTCACCCGGCGTGTCGCCGTAGATGGTGTCCTCACCGGCGCCGCCGTTCAGCGTGTCGTCGCCCGCGCCGCCGATCAGCGTGTCGTCGCCGTCATCGCCGTCGATCTTGTCGTCGAGGCCGCGGCCCGTGATGTTGTCGTCGCCGTCGCCCGCATTAAAGGTGCGGCTGGTGTCGAAACCGGCCTCGGCCGCTTCGCCCGCATCGGACGCCATGGTGACCGTGTCGTCGCCGTCGAGGGCGTCATACTGGGTGCCGTCCTCATAGGTTCCCGCCTGGACGTCGTCAAAATCGACGCCGTCCGGGTTCTGGGTAAACAGCGGATCCAGGTCGAGATCGACCGGCTCGCCGTCGACGAGAATCGTAAGCGCTTCCCAGTCCTGAACCTCGATGCCGAGGTTGGAGAAGGTTTCGCGCGCGCCGCTGTCGGTCGCGGAATCATTGTTGGTCGCGATGAACTGGGCCAGTGCAAACAGGTCGGACTGGATACCCGAATCGGCGAACTGCGCACCGGTCAGCGAGATAACAAGCGTGTCCGTGCCCGTGCCGCCATCGTACCAGTCGACGCCGCCGCCGTTTTCGCCACCGACGAACACACCGGTGTCGTCGCCACTGTCGCCATCGACGCTGTCGCGGCCGACGCCGCCGTCGAGGATATCGTTGCCCGAGCCGCCCTTGAGCGTGTCGTCACCGAGCTGGCCCAGCACAAGATCGTCGCCCGAGCCGCCGTCGAGATAATCGTTGAACGACACGTCGGCGCTGCCGCTGCCGCTACCGCTTCCCGAACCTTGGTGAGAACCGCTGGCACTGCCCGAGCCCGAGCCCCGGTGAGACCCGCCGCCGCTGCCCGAACCCGAACCGTGGTGAGAACCGCTACCGCTGGCGGACCCGCTTCCGCCCGGCTGGCCGTCGCCCATCAGGACATCGTTGCCGTCGCCGCCATACAGCTTGTCAGCCCCGGCACCGCCAACGAGCGTGTCGTCGCCCGACCCGCCTTTCAGCTTGTCGTTCCCGGTCCCGCCATCGACCCAGTCGTCACCGCTTCCAGCGTCGACGTAGTCGTTGCCGCCACCAGCCTCGACCCGATCATCGCCGCCTTTGGCGTAGATCTTGTCGTTCCGGCCGGTGCCCTGCAGGCTGTTATCGCCGTTATTGCCGTTGATTCGTGCCATTTCTGGTCGCCCTTACTTGGCTTCAGTGCGGGGGTACGCAAACTCGGTTCTCAATTCGAAACCTGCCGCACAGTTCATTTTCATAAACTGTTAATAAGCAAGATTCGTACCACTTACTTCACACTCTTCATCGACGATCCGGCAAACGCACAGGCAAGATCGCCCTCCGATGTTCTCGTCCGGTAGCCTCCCCCGCTCTCGGCACAATCACGATCGAAATTGCATGCTTATTGTATGCAAAGAACTGCCTGTTTCAACAAAATATTTGAAACTTTTTGCAGACATTTTAGCGAGTTGCGCCGAAAGAGTCGGTTAACCCAGTTAAACCGCCGGGCGCCCCCGCTGTGCACGATCTGCAACCGCCCCGTGCTAAATCTGCATACCGGATTACGCGATAAACTGGCCCGGCTGCGTCGCAGAGTGATAACTTCCGGGCTTCATAGCCCCGACATTTCGCATTTTGAGTGTCCCAATTTGCGAATTTCGGCCAGACCACCGCACTCTCGCACGCCCTTCCCAAGGTTGCATTATGGCGATCCGCCTCCCCGGCAAACTCCTCGGCGTGCTTCTCGCAAGCTCGGCCACGGCGCTCGGCGGCGGTACAGTGGTGCTCACGCGGCTGATTATCGAGCAAACCGATTCGCTGACGCTCGCCATGGCGCGCTACGGCATCGCCGCCCTTTTCCTCTTTGCAATACTTGGGCTGACCACACGCCTCCCGCGCATGGCTCGACGCGATATGATCTGGCTCGCGGGCTTCGGAATCCTTATGTTTTCGGGCTTTCCCTACTTCATGACCAGAGCCCTGGAGGACACGACTGCGGCACGCGGCGCGCTGCTCTTCGCAACCCTCCCCCTCATCACGATCGCCATCGGGACAGTGTTCCGTATTGAGAGAATAACCCTTGCGAAACTCTCGGGAATCGCGATTGCGATCGCCGCGGCCGTGCTTGCCCTAGGTGAAAACGTCGACGCTTCCGCCCCCAATGCGCTCCGCGGCGATGCCTTAATGACGCTCGCGATTCTCTGCGCGGCGATCTTCAACGTCTTCTCCCCGCGCTACCTCGTCCGCTACGGGAGCCTGCCGGTCGTCGTCTACACAATGCTCATCGGCAGCAGCTTTCTGCTGGTTTTGACACTTTTCCTGGCGCCGCCACTTACGACCTCCCTGGCCTTCGGTCTCGAAGGCTGGATCATCCTTCTGATACTGGCGATCCCCGGCGCCGCGATGATGAATTTCATGTGGGGCCGCGCCCTGCAGCTCATCACTCCCACCCAGGCGACGATCACGGTCGGCCTCAACCCGATCACGGCGCTCATACTTGGCGCGTGGATTCTCTCCGAACCGGTGACCCTCCGCGTCGCGGCAGCCACGGGCCTTTTGATCCTCGCCATCGTCCTGACAACGCGCGGCCCCAGCGAACGCGCAGGCGACAAAAAAACCGGGCATCATCCGGGCAAAGGATGAACCCTTTGTAAATTCAGGAATTTTTAATTCGAGGACGACAGAATTGCTCCTTAGATGCCGGACTATCCGGCCAACCTGACCGCAAGGAGACTGACATGTTCCGGACAAAAAGCCTGTTCGCTGGGCTCGTCCTGTCGGTCGTTGCAGGCAGCAACTTCTCGCAAGCAGCCCAGCCAAACGCACCCTGTACGGACCGCGAGTCCGCCGTGACGCATCTGTCGAAGAAATTTCAGGAAAAGCCCGTCGCCCTGGGTCTCGCCAGCAACGGTGGCGTGATCGAGGTTCTCACCAACGATGGCGGGGACACTTGGTCGATTATCGTCACAATGCCTGACGGGACGGCCTGCATGATTGCGGCCGGCGAACACTGGGAATCGGCGCAGCCGGCAAAGGCCGGATCCCGGATCTAACGAAAGTGCTCGTGCAGCACCCGGTCGCCGACTGATATTCCGAGTTTTCGGGCGGTTCCGGCGTTGAGTTCCAGGACCGCGCGCACCTTCTGGCGCGACGACACAACCTCGCGCGACAGCGGAATCGTGTTCTCCTCGATCCGGGCAATTCGCCCATCGGCTTCGATGAACAACATGTCCAACGGCAGGTACGTGTTCGCCATCCACATGGTCACGACCCGGTCGCGACGATAGGGAAACAGCATGCCCTCGTCCGCCGCCATGTCCTGACGGAACATAAGTCCGCGTGACTTCTGCTGCGGCGACTCAGCAATCTCGATGCGAAAATCGAGAGATTTTCCGGCTTGCGTTTCAATTGTGAGTTCGGACTTTTCGAATACTATATCTTGTTGAGCCAATACGCGTAGTGGCGCGATTGCAGGCGTCACTACCGATAGCGACACCACTACAAAGAACACTATCTTCAAGTAAAACAAATTGCTCACAACTTATCCTCACAATTCACATGAAGATCGTGGGCTTGCGCCACTACGTCTCTCAAAATACCCCGAACGGCCTGTTCCGAGGGCGAATCCCGCAGGGTCGTGAACCAGTGCCGTGGCGGGTTTTTGCCTTGCGCGCGGTTCCACGTCAGACGCTCCATGACAGCCACCGCCTCTCCCGTCAAACCGTCCGGCACGCTCCATCCATTCAATGTCGCCCACACGCCCGACCAGCATCGAGCGACGCTCCACGGATTGTAACCGCCGCCGCCCGTCACCATCGCCCGCGACGCCAAATTCGAGACTTTGGCCACACCCTGCCAGATCGCTCCATTCGTCAATTCCATCCGGCTGAGCGGGTCGTCGGCCAGTGCATCGGCTCCACACTGCAAGACGAGCACCTCCGGCTTATACCGGGAAACAACAGGTAATATTATTTCGTCGACAATGAGGCGAAACTCCGAATCCCGAAGCCCGCGCGGTACGGGAATATTACACGCGGTCCCGCCTTCGGTGTCGTGCAGCCCACCGGTGAACGGCCAGCGGCGTTCCTCATGGACCGAAACCGTGAATACGCCCGAATCCCCGGCGAACGCGTCCTGTACACCGTCCCCATGGTGCGCGTCGAAATCCACATAGGCGATCCGCTGAAAACCCAGATCCTTCAAGCGCAGAATGCCCAGCGCCAGGTCGTTGAAGTAACAGAAACCGCTGGCGCGGTCCGGCCGGCCGTGGTGCGTGCCGCCGGCGGGGCTGTAGACGATCCCGGAATCCACCGAACCTAGGATTTCCGCCGCTTTCAGGACAGCGCCGGCGGAAATAGCGGGCCGGCTGTACATTGTGTTGTGGATGGGGTTTTCGAGCCGGCCCAGATTGAAACGTTCGCGGTCCGCCTCTCCGAGCTCAAGCGTCCTCTCCCCTTTCCGAAGCGCCGCCAGGTACTCGGGCTCGTGGAAACGAACGATTTCCGCCGGGCTCGCAGCGCCGCTTTCCAGATAGACGTCGTCCGCCAGCCAGCCCATCGCGCGGCAAAGGTCGATCGTCGCCGGCACCCGCGGGACGGAAAGCGGGTGTTTCGGCCCGAAATTCGAATGGCGGTAAATATCGTTTCCAATAAACAGCGGCCGTGAAAGGCGCCGCGCCGCCGTGGGGGCTTTGTTCCGGGCCGCGAAAGTCATGCTTCTTGACCTAAACCGTTGTGCACGCGGGCGCAATCACCGGGATTGACGCGCGCGGTCCACACACATCATAGTGATTTCAACCACATGGGGAGCCATAACGGCTGAGAGGTTCCGCTCTGCGGAACGACCCTTGGAACCTGATCCGGTTAGCACCGGCGGAGGGACGTGGAATTGGCCGACGCACCAACATATTCCCACGAAGCAGCCGAGAATTCGGGGCTTTCCGTACGTAATGCACGTCTCGGGTGGGACGGAGTCGATCTGGTTCGGGGCCTGTCGTTCGATGCCGCGCCGAACACCTGGACATGCCTTCTGGGCGAAAGCGGGGTGGGGAAGTCCACCCTCCTGCGCACGATCGCCGGGCTGATCGACCCTCTCGAACCGACGGATATCCGGGGAAACGGCACGATCCCCGTGCCCCAGCGCGTTGCCTATATGGCGCAGCAGGACTTGCTTTTGCCCTGGCGAACGGCCGCCGACAACGTGGCCCTCGGTGCGCATCTGCGCGGTGAACGGGCGAATTCCGCCAAAATTCGGGAACTTCTCGAGCGGACCGGCATTTCGGCGCGCGCCGATGCCCTGCCCGCGCAGCTTTCCGGTGGCGAGCGCCAGCGCATCGCTCTTGCGCGGACATTAATGGAAAACAGACCCATCGTCCTGATGGACGAACCCTTCTCCGCGCTCGATGCCATCACGCGGGTCGAGTTGCAGGCACTCGCCTTCGAACTCCTTGCCGACCGCACGGTCGTGATGGTCACCCACGACCCGTTCGAGGCCCTGCGGCTCGCATCGCGTATCCACATCGTGCGCGGCGGGGACAATTCCGCCCGCACGCCCCTCGAGCCGCCGGGCGTGCCGCTGCGGGACCCGACCGACCCGTCGCTGCGCGATACCTACCGCGCGATCATGTCGGCCCTCGGCGGGCCCGACACGGCAAACGCCGGCGAGAACGCCGCGGCATGAGCAAACTTCTCAAACCAGCGCTGGTTTTCGGCGGCCTGCTGCTTGTCTGGCAAGCTGTCGTGTCAGCGTTCGCGATCGCCCCGTTTATCCTGCCCGGACCTTTCGCCGTCATCGAGATCCTGTTCTCGCGCACCGAGACGCTGATCGGCCACGCCGGGGTCACGTTGGCGGAAATCCTGCTCGGACTGCTGTTCGGCACGGTGCTGGGCAGCGCGAGTGCACTCGTGATGGCCTATTTCCGGCAGGCGCGTTCCTGGCTGTTGCCGGTCCTCGTCGTCTCGCAGGC
This sequence comes from Alphaproteobacteria bacterium, assembly GCA_965222215.1. Taxonomy (GTDB): domain Bacteria; phylum Pseudomonadota; class Alphaproteobacteria; order UBA6615; family UBA6615; genus JABJAG01. The sequence continues at coordinate 1,944,876 of OZ244931.1, forward strand.
CGTGCCCGTCTTCGCGCTGGCACCGGTGCTCGTCCTCTGGTTCGGATACGGCATTGCCCCGAAAGTCGCGATGGCAACGCTCATCATCTATTTCCCCGTCACCGCCGCCTTCTACGACGGACTGCGCCGCACGGAGCCCGGCTGGATCGACCTCGCGCGCACGATGGGAGCGTCCAAAGGCGCCATCCTGCGACGGATCCGCCTCCCGGCCGCCCTGCCCGCCTTCGCGTCGGGCCTGCGCGTCGCCGCCGCTGTCGCGCCCATCGGCGCCGTCGTCGGCGAGTGGGTCGGGTCTTCGGCGGGGCTCGGCTACTACATGCTGCTGATGAACGGCCGCGTGCAGACCGCCGCCATGTTCGCGGCCCTGTTCGTGCTCGCGATCATGGCCGTCGCCATCTATTTCGCCATCGACGCGGCCCTCCGCCGGCTCGTCGCGTGGCAGCCCGAGGCCGACCCGGCCGCCTTCAACTAACCCTCAACGGACGTTGTACATTCCCATGAAACGCCTATTCCTCGCTGTTTTCTTCCTGCTGTCCCTCGGCGCGCCCGCCTCGGCCGCGGAAAAGCTGACCGTCATGCTCGACTGGTTCATCAACCCCGATCACGGGCCCCTGTTTGTCGCGCTGGAACGCGGTGAGTTCGAAAAGCGCGGCCTGGAGGTCGAGCTGATCCCGCCGGCAGACCCGAACGACCCGCCAAAGCTCGTCGCGGCCGGACGCGCGGACCTGGCGATCTCCTACCAGCCGCAGCTTCACCTGCAGGTCGCCCAGGGATTGCCGCTCAAGCGTGTCGGCACACTGGTTGCCACGCCGCTGGCATCCCTGGTGGTGCTCGCCGACGGCCCGATTGAATCCATCGCGGACCTGAAAGGCCGCAAGGTCGGGTTTTCCGTCGGCGGTTTTGAGGACGCGCTGCTCGGCGCGATGCTCGACAAGCACGGGCTCACCCTGGAGGACGTCGAACTGATCAACGTCAATTTCTCGCTGTCTCCGTCATTGATGAGCGGGCAGGTCGACGCTGTCATCGGCGCGTACCGCAACTTCGAACTCAACCAGATGGATATCGAAGGCCGTCCCGGCCGTGCATTCTACCTCGAGGAGGAAGGCGTGCCCGCCTATGACGAACTGATCGTCGTGGCGAACAGCAAAAACCTCGAAGACCCCCGGATTCCAGCATTTCTGGAAGCCCTCGAAGCGGGCACCCAGTATCTCATTAACCACCCGGACCGGGCGTGGGAGCTGTTCATCAAGGACCGCAAGGACCTCGACGACGAACTGAACCGCCGTGCATGGCGCGACACCATCCCGCGTTTCGCCCTGCGCCCTTCCGCGCTCGACGAGGGCCGCTATGAGCGCTTCGCCGAGTTCCTGAAGGGCCGCGGGCTGATCGAGAAGATTATTCCTGTCGAAGACTATGCCGTGGAGGTGCGGTAGGCGCTACTTCGCCGCGATCGGCACGAACACACCGTCCGCCCGGTCGGCGGCGTCCTGCTCGGCGCGCTGGGCCGCGGCCTGCTGGCGTTGCCAGAGTTCGGCATAGGCGCCGCCCTGCTCCAGCAGGTCGCTATGGCGGCCGCGTTCGATAATGACGCCGCCGTCGAGCACGATGATCTCGTCGGCGTTGACCACGGTCGACAGGCGGTGGGCGATCACCAGCGTGGTCCGATCCGCCGACACCTGCTCCAGCGCGGCCTGGATCTCGCGTTCGGTATGGGTATCGAGCGCCGACGTCGCCTCGTCGAAGAGCAAAATCTTGGGGTCCTTGAGGATCGTGCGCGCGATGGCGACGCGCTGTTTCTCGCCGCCGGACAGTTTCAGGCCGCGCTCGCCGACCCTTGTGTTGTAGCCGTCGGGAAGGCTCATGACGAAGTCATGCACTTGGGCCAGCCGGGCCGCCTCCTCGACTTCCGATGGGCTCGCTTCGGGACGCCCATACTGGATGTTGTAGAGGATCGTGTCATTGAACAGCACGGTGTCCTGGGGAACGATTCCGATGGCCGCACGCAGGCTGTGCTGGGTGACGTCGCGAATATCCTGCCCGTCGATCGTGATGCGCCCGTCGTCGATATCGTAGAAGCGGAACAACAGCCGCGAGATCGTCGACTTGCCGGCGCCCGAAGCCCCCACGATGGCCACCGTGTTGCCCGCCGGCACCTCGAAATCGACATCGCGCAGGACCGGCCGGCGCGCGTCGTAGCGGAACGAGACATGCTCGAAGCGCACCACCCCGTCGGGCACGTTCAACGGCTGCGCGCCAGGGCTGTCCTCGACCTCGCGGTTCTCGTCAAGCAACGAGAACATCTGCTCCATGTCCACCAGCGACTGCTTGATTTCTCGATAAACAAATCCAAGAAAATTAAGCGGTTGGAACAACTGCATCATGTAAAGGTTTACTGCCGTGAACTCACCGATCGACATGCTGCCGTCGGCGACACGCGTGGCTGACAGGATGAGCAGGATGGTCATCCCGGCGGCCATAATGAGGCCCTGTCCGACATTGAGCATCGACAGGGTCGTCAGGCTTTTGACGGCCGCTTTCTCATAGCGCTGCATCGAGGAATCGTAGCGCTGCGCCTCATGGGCCTCGTTGCCGAAATACTTCACCGTTTCGAAGTTCAGCAGGCTGTCGATGGCCTTTGTATTGGCCTCGGTGTCGCTGTCATTCATCTGGCGGCGAAACTTCAGCCGCCACTCGGTGAACATGAAGGTGAAGACGACATAGATCGACACGGTGACGAAGGTGATCGCGCTGAACACGAATCCGAACAGCGACCACAGGATCGCGCAGACAAGGCCAATCTCCACCAACGTCGGCAGGATGTTGAAGAGCATGAACCGCAGCAGGAAATCGATGCCCTTGATGCCGCGTTCGATCGCCCGGCTCAGCCCGCCCGTGCGCCGGTCCATATGGAATCGCAACGCGAGAGCGTGCAGATGCTGGAAAACCTTCAGCGCGATCCGCCGGATCGCGCGCTGGCCGACCTTGGCGAACACGAAATCGCGCAACTCCGCAAAAGCCTGCTGTCCGACCCGCAGCAGCCCGTAACCGAGCAACAGCGCGATCGGCACGGCCACCGCTTCGCCTGCCGTAACGCCGGTCTCCAGCGCATCGACCGCGCGCCCGAACACGGCGGGAACGGCAACAGTCGCGATCTTCGCAAGGATCAGCAGGACAATTGCGATCACGACACGCACACGCAGTTCGATGTCGCCGCGCGGCCACATGTATGGCGCAAGCGCACGGATCGCGCGCATTTCCGCACCCGCCGGCGCTTTGGCGCGCTCCACGTCAGGTTCGGATGTTCGACGATGCCCTGCCATTCGCAGACATGTAGGCCTGCGCATGTCCGAAAACCAGTCTCTGACGGCACCGTCCGGACTGCCGGCGATTATTCCTCCCATCTTGCCGGGGTCCAGGCGCGGGACTATGTTCCGAACAAGAATAATCCAAGCGCCGAGGGGGCTTTCATTATGGAAATGTCGGGCGAATACAAGATCAAAGCGTCGCGCCAGAAAGTGTGGGACGCGCTGAACGATCCGGAAATCCTCAAACAGTCGATTCCCGGTTGCGAGGAAATCGACCAGAAGTCCGAGACCGAGATGTCAGCCAAGGTCACCGCGAAGGTGGGGCCCGTGAAGGCGAAGTTTGCCGGCGAAGTCGAGCTGACGGACCTCGATCCGCCGAACAGCTACCGGATCTCCGGCGAGGGCAAAGGCGGCGCCGCCGGCTTCGCCAAGGGCGGCGCGAACGTAAAGCTCGAGGACGACGGCGACGGCACGCTGCTGAAGTACGAGGTTGACGCCCAGGTCGGCGGCAAGCTGGCCCAGCTCGGCGCCCGCCTGATCGACGGCACCGCCAAGAAGATGGCCTCCCAGTTCTTCGAGAACTTTGCGGCGGCGGTGGAAGGCGACGGTGCAGGCGACGCCGGCGACGGCGCTTCCGACGAAAGCGAGGCCCCTGCCCCTGCCGCGAAATCTGCACCGGAGCCGGAAACGAAGCCGGCAGCGGCGCCCTCCTCGGCTTCGCCCGGAACCTCCGCGATGGCGCAGGTCGGCATTGGAACATGGGTGGTCGGCGCCGTCGTGGCCATAATCGTGATCGCGGCGCTCGTCAGCTAGGATCCACGGCCAGAAATATTCCGAAAATCGCACGATTCAGCGCCGCGAACCTTGACGCAAAGGATCGCGGAGAAGAAACTCGCGTGAGAACTGTGTTTTGGTAGTTCGCGCCCGGTTCGGCGCGGCGGGGGAAGCCTGAAGGGGCACCCAAATCTGGGAGGATAGTTATGCCCACCGTATCCATGACGGTGAACGGAAAGTCCGTATCGGCCGATGTCGAGCCGCGGACCCTGCTCGTTCAATATATTCGCGAACACCTCGGGCTGACAGGCACCCATGTCGGCTGCGACACGAGTCAGTGCGGCGCCTGCGTCGTGCATGTGAACGGCGAATCCCTGAAGTCCTGCACCATGCTGGCCGCCCAGGCCGAAGGTGCCGACGTGACCACCATCGAAGGCCTCGCCAACGGTGACGAACTGCACCCGATGCAGGAAGCGTTCCGCGAGAACCACGGCCTCCAGTGCGGTTTCTGCACCCCGGGCATGGTGATGAGTGCGCTGGATCTGGTTCAGAAGAACCCGGACCCGTCCGAGCGTGAAGTTCGCGAATGGCTCGAGGGCAACCTCTGCCGCTGCACCGGCTACCACAATATCGTTAAGTCTATCCTGGCCGGCGCTGAAGCCCTGCGCGGATAGCGCCATGTCGGACACCGGGATCGGAGCTTCCGTCAAGCGCGTCGAGGACCATCGCTTCCTGACGGGCAACGGGCACTATACCGACGATATAAATCAGCCGAACCAGACCCATGCGTGGATTCTGCGCTCGCCGCACGCCCACGCGAAGATCAACAAGGTCGACACCTCGAAAGCCGAGGCTGCCGACGGCGTGATCGCGGTGCTAACAGGCGCGGACATGGCGGCCGACGAGGTCGGCGGCCTTCCCTGCGGCTGGCAGATCCACAACAAGGACGGCGAGCCGATGGCCGAGCCGGCGCATCCGCCGCTCGCCGTCGACAAGGTCCGCCACGTCGGTGACCAGGTCGCGATTGTGATCGCGGAAACCCGCGACGCCGCCCGCGACGCCTCGGAACTGATCGAGGTCGACTACACCGTCCTCGATGCCGTGACCGATATGGACACAGCGCTCGGCGGCGGCACCCTCGTCCACGACGACGTGCCGAACAACCGCTGCTTCGACTGGGAAATCGGCGACAAGGATGCTGTCGAAGAGGCCTTTTCCAAGGCCGACAAGGTCGTCTCGATCGATCTGGCGAACAACCGCCTGATCCCGAACGCGATGGAGCCCCGCGCGGCGATCTCCGATTTCGACCGCACGACCGGCCGCTACACCCTCTACACGACGACCCAGAACCCGCACGTGATCCGTCTTCTGATGGGCGCGTTCGTGCTGCAGATTCCCGAGCACAAGCTTCGGGTGGTCGCGCCGGATGTCGGCGGCGGTTTCGGCTCGAAGATTTTCCACTACGCCGAAGAAGCCATCCTCACCTGGGCCGCGGCCAAGGTGAACCGCCCCATCAAATGGACAGCGGAACGCACCGAATCCTTCATGACCGACGCCCACGGGCGCGATCACGAGACCCATGCCGAACTGGCGCTGGACGGCGACGGCAAGTTCCTCGGCCTGCGGGTCGCGACAAAGGCCAATCTGGGTGCCTACCTGTCGACCTTCGGGTCGAGCGTGCCGACCTATCTCTACGCAACGCTGCTGGCCGGCGTCTACACGACCCCGGCGATCTACGCCGAGGTGCAGACGGTCTTCACGAACACGGTTCCGGTGGACGCCTATCGCGGCGCCGGACGGCCGGAGTGCACCTACCTCCTCGAACGGCTGGTCACCAAGGCCGCGCGTGAAACGGGCCTCGACCCGGCGGAAATCCGCAAGCGGAACATGATCCAGCCGGATCAGTATCCCTACCAGACGCCCGTCGCGCTTGAGTACGACTGCGGCGACGTGCCGGCTTCCTTCGAGAGCGCGCTCAAGGCCGCCGACTATGACGGCTTCGAGAAGCGCCGCGCGGACGCCGAAAAGAACGGCAAGCTGCGCGGGATCGGCATTTCGACCTATGTGGAAGCCTGCGGTATCGCGCCGTCGGCTGTCGCGGGCGCACTGGGCGCCCGGGCGGGACTGTATGAGTCCGCGCAGGTGCGCGTGCACCCGACCGGCTCCGTGACCGTTTACACGGGCACGCACAGCCACGGCCAGGGTCACGAGACCACGTTTGCCCAGCTGGTCTCCGAAAGCTTCGGCATCCCGGCGGACCAGGTCGAGGTCAGCCACGGCGATACCGACCAGGTCCAGTTCGGCATGGGCACCTACGGCTCGCGTTCGCTCGCGGTCGGCGGCCCGGCGATCCTGAACGCCTGCAACAAGGTGATCGACAAGGCAAAGAAGATCGCGGCCCACATCATGGAAGCCGACGTCTCCGACATCGAGTTCGCCGACGGCAAGTTCACGGTCGCGGGCACCGACAAGGAAATGGCGTTCGGCGAGGTTTCGCTCGCCGCCTACGTGCCGCACAACTACCCGATCGAGGAAATCGAGCCGGGCCTCGACGAGAACGCGTTCTACGACCCGCTGAACTTCAGCTTCCCGGGCGGCGCGCACATCTGCGAGGTGGAGATCGACCCGGATACCGGTGACGTCGAGGTGGTGAACTTCACCGCGGTCGACGACGTGGGCCGGGTGGTCAACCCGATGATCGTCGAGGGACAGGTCCATGGCGGCCTCGCCCAGGGCGTTGGCCAGGCCGTGCTCGAAGGCTGCGTCTACGACGACGAGGGCCAGCTCCTGACCGGGTCCTACATGGATTACACCATGCCCCGGGCCGACGACCTGCCGAGCTTCTCGGTCGCGACCCAGGGCGTCATGGGTGCGTCCAACCCGCTCGAAGTGAAAGGCGTCGGCGAAGTCGGCGCGATCGGATCGCCGCCGGCGGTCATCAACGCAATCCTCGACGCACTGGCTCCGCTCGGCGTCGAAGACATATCCATGCCCGCCACATCACAGAAGGTGTGGCAGGCGATACAGGCATCCAGCGTCCGCCGGGCGGCGGAATAACGTCTGGCGAGGGAGGTAAGACCATGTACCAGTTCAACTACCAGAAAGCGGGTTCGCAGGACGACGCGGTCAGCGCGGCGGGTTCGGCGGACGATCCGAAGTTCCTCGCCGGCGGGATGACCCTCATCCCGACGCTGAAGCAGCGCCTCGCGCAGCCTTCGGACCTGATCGACCTGTCCGGCATTGACGGCATGGCCGGCATTTCCGACGACGGGGACTCGATCACCATCGGCGCGATGACCCGCCATGTGGACGTCGCCAACTCCGACGTGGTCCAGAGCAAGATCCCGGCGCTCGCCCATCTTGCGAACCACATCGGTGACCCGCAGGTCCGCAACCGCGGCACCATCGGCGGTTCGCTGGCGAACAACGACCCCGCGGCGGACTATCCCGCCGCCGTGCTCGGCCTGAACGCCACGGTCATCACCAACAAGCGCGAAGTCGCCGCCGACGACTTCTTCGATGGCATGTTCACCACGGTCCTCGAAGAGGACGAACTGGTGACGGCCGTCAAGTTCCCTGTCGCCGACAAGGCGGGCTACGCGAAATTCCCGAACCCGGCATCGCGCTACGCGCTTGTCGGCGTGATGGTCGCGCAGACCGGCGGCGAGACCCGCGTTGCCGTGACCGGCGCCGGCCAGGACGGCGTGTTCCGCGCATCCGAGATCGAGAGCGCTCTTTCGAGCGACTGGAGCGCGGATGCCGCCAAGGGCGTCAAGATGTCCGACGACGACCTGAACTCCGACATTCATGCATCCGCGGAATATCGCGCGCATCTGATTTCGGTGATGGCCAGCCGCGCGGTCGACGCCGCCGGCTGACGCGCAAGCGCATAAGTCATACGAAACGGCCGGGGCAACGCTCCGGCCGTTGTCGTTCCGCCGGCTTGGCCGCCCCGCGCGGCATGGGCTATATCAATCCGACCATTCGGCCCCGCGGCCGTCACCGACCTGAACCCGAAACAGTCGAGTATTCCGTTGAGCAATCTCCCTCAAGACGTTGAAAAGACGCTCGAACTTCTGGCCTCGGGCAACTACGTGTCCGACCGTAGTCTGTCGACGGCCGTCTACCTGTCGCTGCAGCTCGGCCGCCCCCTGTTTCTCGAAGGCGAAGCCGGTGTCGGCAAGACAGAAATCGCCAAGGTGCTGTCGGAGACGCTCGGGCGAAAACTGGTGCGCCTGCAATGCTATGAGGGCCTCGACGTCGCGTCCGCCGTCTACGAGTGGAACTACTCGGCCCAGATGATCGAAATCCGGATGGCGGAAGCCGAGGGCGTGAGCGACCGCGACCGCCTGGGGAGCGATATCTTCTCCGACCGGTTCCTGATCCGCCGCCCGCTGCTCCAGGCACTGGAGGCCACCGCCGAAGGCCCGCCTGTCCTGCTGATCGACGAACTGGATCGCACCGACGAGGCGTTCGAAGCCTATCTGCTCGAGGTGCTGTCGGACTTCCAGATCACGATCCCGGAAATCGGCACAATACAGGCGGAAAATCCGCCTATCGTGATCATCACGTCCAACCGTACCCGTGAAATTCACGACGCCCTGAAACGGCGCTGTTTCTACTACTGGGTCGACTACCCGGATGCGGCGCGCGAGCTCGAAATCCTGTCGATCAAGGCCCCCCAGGCCGACGAGCGGCTGTCCCGCCAGGTCGTGCAGTTCGTGCAGCACCTGCGCGAACTCGATTTGTTCAAGGTTCCCGGCATCGCGGAGACCATCGACTGGGCCTCCGCGTTGCACCAGCTCGATATCATCGAACTCACGCCCGAAGCCATCGACGACACGCTCGGCGTCCTGCTGAAGTACCAGGACGATATCGCCAAGATTCGCGGCAGCGAGGCCGCCAAAATCCTGGACGAGGTGAAAAGCGAGATTTCCTCGGCGCAGCTGGCATCCGGCTGACCGCATGTCGGAGAAGGCCATTCCCGACGAGGCGCGCCCGGCCCTTCAGGCGAAGGAGAAGCTGGACGCCCTGAACGACACCGAATTCGGTGATCAGGGAAAGATCGCCACCAACATCATGCATTTCGGGCGCGTCCTGCGCTCGGCAGGCCTGCCAGTCGGGCCGGGCAAGGTCATCGAAGCGATCAACGCGGTGGAGACCGTCGGTCTGGAAAATCGCGACGATTTCTACTGGACGCTCCACGCCGTCTTCGTGAACCGGCGCGACCAGCGCGAAATCTTCGACCAGGCCTTCCATGTCTTCTGGCGCAACCCGAAGCTGCTGGAGCGCATGTCGCAACTCGTGTTGCCGTCGTTCGTGGACCCGGAAGCCCAGCAGCAGGCCGAGGAGATGAACCGCCGCCTTGCCGAAGCCCTGCAGCAGCAGACCGAAATGCCCGGCGAGGGTGAAGGCGGCCAGGACGACGAGGAGCCCGACGTCACCGTTGACGCAGTGATGACGTGGTCCGCGAACGAGGTTCTGCAACAGACCGATTTCGAGAAGATGTCGAAAGAGGAACTGGAGATGGCCAAGCGGGCTATCGCGCATATGCGCCTGCCGATTATGCAGGTGCCGACCCGGCGTTTCCGGCGCGATGCGCGTGGCCGACGCATCGACATGCGCGCCACGTTGCGCGCTGCGCTGCGCGGCGGTGGCGGGACGATCCCGCTGCAGCACCGCAAGCGCAAACGCCGCCATCCGCCGCTGGTCGTGTTGTGCGATATCTCCGGCTCGATGAGCCGCTATTCGCGCATGGTCCTGCACTTCATGCACGCCATCACCAACGACCGCGACAGGGTCCACACGTTCCTGTTCGGCACCCGGCTGACAAACGTGACCCGCCAGTTGCGATACAAGGATGTGGACGAAGCCCTCGACAAGGTCGGTGAAGCGGTCGACGACTGGTCCGGCGGTACGCGCATCGGCCATTCGCTGCACGACTTCAACACGAACTGGTCCCGGCGTGTTCTCGGCCAGGGCGCGGTGGTGCTGTTTATCAGCGACGGGCTCGACCGCGACGCGGCGGACGGCCTCGAAAAGGAGATCGAGCGTCTGCACATGTCATGCCGCCGCCTGATCTGGCTGAACCCGCTTCTGCGATACGACCGCTACGAGCCGAAATCCCTGGGCGCGCAAGCCCTGCTGCCGCACGTGGACGAATTTCGCTCAATTCACAACCTTGAAAGCCTCGAGCAGCTGGCCGAGGTATTATCCAGCCCCGCTCCCGACAAGGGTTTTCGGGCCATGCAAACTCTGGAGGCCGCAGAATGACGCAGACCCAAACGGATTTTCAGGCGTTCGATCATGACGACGTGATCGAGCAGGCCGCCGCATGGCGCCAGACGGGGCGCAACGTCGCCATCGCGACGGTGGTGAGCACATGGGGCTCTTCACCGCGCCCGACCGGGAGCCAGCTGGCCGTCGATGAAGACGGCAACATGATCGGCTCCGTGTCCGGCGGCTGCATCGAGGGCGCTGTCGTGCACGAGGCGCGCGAAGTCATGAACGACGGTAAGCCGCGCCTGCTCGACTTCGGCGTCACCGACGAGATGGCCTGGGAAGTCGGCCTTGCCTGCGGCGGCAAGGTCGAAGTCTGGCTGGAACGGCTCGACTGAGGCCGCCATGCGTCCGGACACACTCCAGAAACTTCTCAAGGCGCGGGAAAACAAGCAGCCGGTTGCCCTCGTTTCCGAACTGGAAACAGGAAACCAGACGCTTGTGTTTCCCGATTCCGTTGAGGGAGATATCGCCCTCAACGACGAGCAACTCGCGTCCATTCGCGGCGCGATCCGCGACGACAAGAGCGGACGCGTGGACAGCGACAACACCCAGCTTTTCGCCAAGATATTCAATCCGCCCAAGCGGATGATCATTGTCGGCGCGGTCCATATCGCCCAGCCTCTCGTCACGCTGGCACAAACATCCGGGTACGAAGTCGTCATCGTCGACCCCCGTGGCGCGTTCGCGACGAAAGACCGTTTTCCGGGCGTCACGTTGAGCGAAGACTGGCCGGACGACGCGCTCAACGAACTCTCGATCGACAACCGAACCGCCGTCGTCACCCTGACGCACGATCCCAAGCTCGATGACCCTGCGTTGGAAGTCGCATTGAAGTCTGATGCGTTCTACATCGGTTCGCTCGGCAGTCGTCGCACACACGCCCGCAGGGTCGAACGGTTGACGGAAGCGGGCCTCACCGAAGCCGAAATCGGACGCATTCATGCCCCGGTCGGCCTTGCGATCAATGCCAAGAGCCCGGCCGAGATCGCGATCTCGATCATGGCGCAGGTGACAGAGGTCTTGCGCGCGGAATGAAGTTCGGGCCCCTTCCCGTCCAGGACGCCCTCGGTGCAACCCTTGTGCATGGACAAACCCTTGGCGGGCATCGCTACCGAAAAGGCCAGGTTCTCGACGCGGATGACATTGCGCGGCTGAAAGCAGCGGCCGTCGGGAAGATCACCGTCGTCCGGCTCGAAGACGGCGATATCGGAGAAAACGCGGCGGCACGACGGCTGGCCGACGCGGCAGCCGGCCCCGGTGTCCGCACCGGTATCGAAGGTACCGGGCGCGTCAATATTTTTGCCGCGCATGCGGGGCTGGTTCAGCTGGATCGGACGGTCATCGACAGCATCAACGCGATCGACGAGGGCATCACGATCGCGACCCTGCATCCGCTGGACCGCGTCGAAGAAGATCATGTGGTCGCCACGATCAAGATCATCCCCTTTGCCGTCCGCGAAGAGGCACTGGCACGCGCCGAAGCGCAAGCCCGGAAGACGGAAGGCCTGGTTGCCGTACGCCCTTACCGGCAACGGGAAATCGCGCTGGTCCAGACCGACCTGCCCGGGCTCAAGGCGAGCGTTGCATCAAAGACGGAAGCGGTGATCCGCCAACGTGTTGAATCGATGGGAAGCCGGCTGGCGGATACCCGCCTCGTTTCCCACGATGTGGAGACCCTTGCGGATACGCTGCGTGACACGGTTTCAGAAGGCGCGGAGGTCGTGCTGATCGTCGGCGCATCGGCGACCGTCGACCGGCAGGACGTTATTCCCGCCGCCATCGGCCGGGCCGGTGGCGATATCGCGCATTTCGGGATGCCGGTCGATCCGGGCAATCTGCTTGTTTTGGCCCATATCGGACACGTCCCCGTTCTGGCGCTTCCGGGTTCGGCCCGCTCACCGCGCCCGGGCGGCAACGACATCGTGCTGGAACGCATTCTGGCCGATATTCCTGTCGACAGCGCACAGATCATGGCCATGGGCGTCGGCGGCCTCATGAAGGAAATTCCGTCCCGCCCCCTGCCGCGCCGGGCTGCCGCGCCGCGTCATGCACACGCCGGGGAATCCGAGGCGCGGTTTGCCTGCCTGGTGCTCGCCGCCGGCCAGTCGAGGCGGATGGGCGATCGGAACAAGCTGTTGATCCCCGTGGACGGCAAACCGATGGCCCGTCACGCCATCGACGCCGCGCACACGGCCGGTTGCCACCCGGTGATCGTCGTCACGGGACACGCTGCCGAAGACGTTCAACGCGAACTCGGCGAGGATGTCACCTACGTACACAATCCGGACTTCGCCGACGGCCTGAGCACGTCCCTGCGCGCAGGCATTGCCGCGCTGCCGGACGCATGCGACGGCGTCCTGGTAATGCTGGGCGATATGCCCCGGATCACGTCCGAGCACCTGTCGTCGATCATGGCGGCGCACGATGCGGATGAGGGACATATCATTTGTGTTCCCACCTGGAATACAAAACGCGGTAATCCTGTGCTCTGGGATCGCCGGTTCTTCGATGAAATGGCGGACCTCGGCGGCGATGTGGGGGCCAAGCACCTGATCGGCGCCAATGAAGATCTTGTCGTCGAAGTCCCACTGAACGACGACGCAATTCTAACCGACGTGGATTCACCCCAGGCGTTACAGGAACTCTCCGAAAGGGGAGTTGAGATCGATTGATGAAGAACAGTCTGTACATCGTCCTTGCAGCCATCGTCGCGCTGCCGCTGTTCGCAGCCCCGGCCTCCCCCGGCCTGGCGCAAACAAAATCCAAGACCCATTGCTCCGTGCGTGAAGGCGTTGAGTTCTATCGCGCCCGCAACTACGGGAAAGCCCTCACCTGCTGGGAAGAAAGCGCCGCGCGCGGAAGTTCCGCGGCCCAATACAACATCGCACGGATGTACGCACTCGGCGAAGGCGTCCCAAGAAACGCGATGGAGGCCTACAAGTGGATGACCATCGCCAGCCGCGGGGGACGTCCGGAAGCACAGAAGGCCCTGGAATCGATCCGCAAGAACATGACACCGGAACAGATTTCAGAAGCCGAACGCAGAATCCAGAAATTCTATACGTCAGGCCGGCGCTAGTTCACGCCTTGCGGTCCAGCAACATCCCGCTCATCTCCTGGGCGACCGACAGGACTGCAGCATTGGCTTTGTAGCCATGCGTGGCTATCCGTGCCTCAACCACCTCGGCGGCAATATCCACTCCCGGATTTCCGTCCCGGCGATCGACGGCTTCTGCCGGCCGCGCGCCTGCGATCCTGGCGGCAGCACTATCCAGCCTTTGGGCGCTGGCGTGCATCCCGGCAATGGCGTTGTGAAAAGCTTGGATCACTTCGACCTCTCCTTCGTTGTAAAGGTGAAACGAAGGGACCCGGACTTCCATTCCGAATGGTTCCAATTTGTCTTGAATTGAGAATTTTTGCCCGGACGCGAAGATCATGAACCTGAAATCCATCATCGGTCTGGGCACCCTGTTCGTTCTTGCAGCGGCGTCACACGCCATCGCTGAGAACCATGAATTGACCAACTTCGAGTACCGGGACTTCGAAAAGGGCATGCTCGAATTCGAAACCCAGGACTACGACGCGGCGTTCGAGTACTGGAAATCTCTGGCCCGCGAAGGCGTGCCGGAAGCCCAGTACAATGTCGGCCGGATGCATGCCTATGGCGAGGGTGTGCCGAAGAGCTACACGAACGCCTACGCTTGGTTCCTGCGGGCCGAGTACAACGGCGCTTCTGAAGCGACTCAGGCGCTGAGACAATTGAGGCGCTACATCGACCCCGAAGAAATTTCGGCGGCGGAGACCCGTGCAAAAGAGATTGCACGTATGGAAGCCGGCTTCGAGGATCCCGATCTTCGTCCCCGTTTGCACGGTACTTCCTCGGTTTCAGACGATGCCCCGGAGTCGGGAAACAGATAGCGGTGACAATAGAAAAGCCCGCCGCGTGATGGGCGCGGCGGGCTTTTGCTAGTCGTATCGGTTCGTGCGGGCTACCAGCGTGCCTTGCTGGTCTGGCCGCCGGAAGCGAACGCCTGGCGGAGCTGTTCGAGCTCCTCGCAGCCATTCGGGCAAACTTTCTCAAGCTTCGCCAAAGTTTCCTGGGCCATGTCCTTGCGGTCCGTCTCCAGATAGAGCTCGCCGACATACTCCAACGCGCCCTTATGCTCCGGATTCAGCCGCAGGGCGCGCTTGTAATTGCGCTCTGCACGGCTGTAGTCCTTTGACTTGCGATAGCTGAAGCCCAGAAGATTGTAGGCATCGGCCTCGCGCGGATTGGTCTCGACAACGTCGTTCAGGATGTCGATGGCGCGATCGTACTTTTCGTCCCGAATAAGAGATTCGGCACTCGCAATCTGGGTGCGGACCTCAGCCGGCGTCAGTTCGGATGTGGTCGACGTACCGGCGGCGAAAGCACTGCCGGCACCAAAAGCGAGAGAGGTCGCGACGAGTGCCGCGGCGAAACGTAAACGCATGGGATGGTATCTCCACTCGTTGAGCGGGGCTCCCTCGCAGCCCCTGTTCACTTTTCACTAGGCACCCCCCGAAACACGTTTCGGCGCCCAAAGGGCATGCTACCCTTAGATTCTAGATAGTGACAAACGGAAGCCGTTCAACACCATGTCAGCGTCCGATACGGCGATTTCCCGCAAACGGCCCGGAAATCCAGCGAAAATACCGTTCAGAATTACGCGGCGCGGCCTGCGACTGGGCAGCGGATTGATCCTGTTCGCGTTCGTTTTCTCTCATTTGGCAAATCATGCCCTCGGCCTTATCTCGCTGGACGCCCTGCAGGCGGGCCATCGGATCTTCGCGATTGTCTGGCAGAATCCCGCCTCCTCTACCCTCGTCGTCCTTTCGATAACGGTTCATGTCTGCCTGGCGCTGCATTCGGTCTACATGCGGCGGCGGCTGAAGATGCGTTTCGGCGAGGCGGCGCAACTATTGCTCGGGTTTGCCGCCCCCGTGCTCCTCGTCGCCCATATCCTCGGCACGAACGTCGCGGCGCAGTTGTTCGATACCAGCGGCGGCTATCTCTATGTCGTGATGGCGCTGTGGATCGACAGTCCCATGCACGGTATCCGCCAAGCTGCCGCCACCCTCGTCATCTGGATTCATGCCTGCATCGGCCTCTACTACTGGCTTCATCTCAAACCCTGGTTCTCCCGTGCGGCACCATGGATGTTCGGCACCGTGCTGCTTTTGCCCGTCCTGTCGCTGCTCGGGTTCATGTCCTCCGGCCGGGCCATCGACCGGCTGATTCAGGAAGATCCCGGCCTCCGGGTCGATATCGCGATCGACGCCAATGCGCCCGCAGCGGAGCAGATTGAGTTCCTCTATGTTCTGGAGACACGAATTTTCATCGGGCTTGGTGTGGTCCTCGTGCTGGTCCTCATCGCCCGGGCGATCCGGCTCTACATCGAAGGCCGCGCCGAGGTCGTCAGCATTACCTATCCGGAGGGACGCGCCGTTTCCGTTCCCCCGGGGACGACCATTCTGGAAGCCAGCCAGCTCAACGACATCCCCCATGCGGCCGTGTGCGGCGGTCGCGGGCGATGCTCGACATGCCGGGTTCGCATCAATGGCCCACTCGACAACCTGCCGGAGCCGGACGAATCAGAACAAAAGGTCCTGCGTCGCGTGGGGGCCGCCCCCGATGTCCGGCTGGCATGCCAGACCCGGCCGGCCGAAGACCTCTCCGTCACGCCCCTGCTGCCGCCCAACGCCAGTCCGCGGGACGGCTTCGCCAAATCGGCGGCCATGCAGGGACAGGAACAGGAGATCGCCATCCTGTTCGCCGATATCCGAGGTTTCACCACGTTCTCGGAACAGAAGCTGCCCTACGACGTCGTGTTCCTTCTGAACCGGTACTTCCGTTCCATGGGTGAGGCTATCGAGAAGGCCGGCGGGCGCGTCGACAAGTTTATCGGCGACGGGATCATGGCTCTGTTCGGGATAGACGGGAACGCCCGGGACGGCGCACGCGCCGGCCTGAATGCCGCGGTGACCATGTCGGAACGCCTCGACGAGCTGAACACGCTGCTCAAGGCCGACCTGCCGGAACCGCTGCGGATCGGGATCGGCGTCCACGCCGGTCCGGCGATTGTCGGCGAAATGGGCTACGGCCCGGCCATATCCGTGACCGCCATCGGGGATACCGTAAACACGTCGAGCCGGCTGGAAGCCAAGACCAAGGACTTTGCGGCGCAACTGATCGTGTCGCAACACCTGGCCGATGTGGCCGGCCTGGACACGAGTTCGCTTCGCCGGGAGCAGATTGAGGTGCGTGGGCGCAAGGAACCCATGGACATCGTCGTGCTCGACGACGCCAAGGAACTCCAGAGATTGCTCGATCAAACGCCGGTCGCACCGCGCGACCGGGAGAAAGTGCCTCAGCCCGCGTCCTGAGCTTCGGCGGCCTTGTCTGCGGCGCGCTGCAGCACGGCGGGCCAGTTCGACAAAGAGACCATGTGCGCATAGGCGACCGGCAGCCAGTTCTTGCGCCGCCAGTCGAGAAACACGTCGTCGCTCAACTGCTCGAACTTCTCGCGGTCGATGATCTTGTAGCCCTGCATCTGAATCTTGCGGTCGTCCGCCAGACGAATCTCTGTCGAGTTGTCCGTCAGCAGCCCGCGTTCCTCCAGTTCGGCGACGAATTTCTGTGTCGCCTCATACTGCGCATGGTACGCACGGCAGAATTCCATCGCCTGGTTCGTCACCTCGGCCGGCTTGCCGTCGGCATCGAACAAGGCGCGTTCCCCGTCCTCTTCCAGAAAACCGGAATCCTCATCGACGCACAGAATGAACTGCTGCTGTTCGGCGTTCTCCATCAGGATGAACGGATACCGGCGCACATAGGCCGGCACGTATGCGCCCCGCGCCCAGTGCTTTCCTTCGGCATCCACGAACGCATTCACGCCGGTGCGCAATCCGGTAATCGCAACCGGCAGGAAAGGCTCGGTGTTGGAGAACACGATCGGATAGTGCCGGGCCGCGATCGCGAACTCGACCACATTCAGGGGAATCGCGTTGGCGTTCGCCGCGAACCCGACATTCAGGTCCGACTTCATGGACGTCTTCGCGTGACGACCCGCTTCGACGGGCCGCGGCGCGGAATAGAACAGCGGGAAGCGCGGCGCGTCGCCCGTGGCGGTTTCGTCCGCGTTCTTGTCGTCCGCGGCCGAAGCTGCTTTGGCCTTTTCTTTCTTGGGCTTACGCGCCATCGATCAGTCTCCGTTGGTTTCCGGATAAATACGCGCGCACGTTAAAATGAACCGTTAACACAAAGCAATCTCGGCACATTTTTTCCCGAGTTGTTGCAAAGGCGCGATTAGACACCCCGGTGGGTCAGTCCACCGTCGATCGCCGTGGTCGTACCGGTGATGTAGGACGCCGGCTCCCCGGCGAGAAACACAGCCATCGCCGCGAATTCGTCGGGCCGCCCCACCCGGCCCATCGGAATGGCGCCGGCCACTTCAGCGGCTACCTCTTCCGGTTTCACGCCGCGCTGCTCGGCGCCAACCTGGTAGAGCTGCCGGATCCGGTCCGTATCGATCCGTCCCGGCATGAGCGCATTCACCGTCACGCCATCGGGTGCGACCTCGAGCGAGAGCGTCTTTGCCCAGTTTGTCAGCGCGATCCGGATCGCGTTCGAGATACCCAGCTGTGGGATCGGCTCGACCACGCCCGTGGACGTCACCAGCAAAACCCGTCCCCAGCCGCGTTCGCGCATACCCGGCAGCAGGTGACCGGTGAGCCGTGTCACCGAGACGAACATCGATTCGAAATACTGTCGCCAGGTGTCGGAATCGACCTGGCTGATCGGGCCGAACGGAGGACCGCCGGTGTTGTTCACGAGGATATCGATGCCGCCGAATTCGTCGTCGGCGAACGCGGCGGCCCGGTCGACCGCGTCGAGATCGCCCATATCGCAGGAAGTCCCTAGAACGCGCACGTCGTGCCGGGCCGTCAGTTCTCCGGCAACCGATTTACAAGCTTCCCCGTCCCGGCTCGCAACGATCACCTCGGCGCCTTCGGCAGCCAGACCCGAAGCTATGGCGTGCCCGATACCTTTGCTGGCGCCGAGTACCAGTGCACGCTTTCCGTCCAGCTTGAGGTCCATGGCGATCAGGACGCGTTGTCGGCGGCGACGAGAACCTCTTCAACAGGTCGGGTCAGGTTCGTGAAAAACACGCTCGGCACCCAGTAAACCCAGCCATCCAGACGATCATTGAGCTCTTTCACAGATTCCCGGGCCGCCTTGGCCACATCCGAATCGTCCGCGGCGTCGCCCACATAAGCGGCCTCAAAGGTCGCCCAGCGCTTGCGGTCGAGTTCGGCCATGCGCACACGAAGGCGCAACCCTTCAAAGGTGTCGATTTCAGCGACTTTCGCATCATCCGGCAGATCGATGTCCCCACGCGGCCTGACGTCCTCAAGTTGAACGTCACGCAGGTTGCGAACGGTCGAGACGACTTTCTCCTGGTCGAGTTCACGGCCCTCCGGCGCGCCCTGAACCGTAAAGGGCTCGCCGGCCTTTTCCCGTTCCAGAACATATCCGTCCGCGCCGCTGCCCACGGCGATGCGCGCGATACTGTCGTTGGGCAGATCGATTATTTCACGGTCGAGCCAGGGAACGAGGCGGGTCTGGACATTCGTCACGCCGCTGACCAGCCACACATCGTTGGTATCCGGGAACCGGATATAGGTGCCGCTGGACCGGCCTTCGAAGAACCGCGCGCTCGGGCGGCCGATCAAAAGATCGGCCAGCACGCTGCTATCGTCCGACGATACGGTCACCCTTGCCGACTCCGACAACTCGGCGTCGATATCCTCGACTTCCAGACGCGGGAAGCGTTCGGGGTTGGATGTCTTGCGCTCGACGTAGCGCATATCGGCCAGACCCGCGATGAGACGCCGGACATCGCCTTCCTCGACCGGATAACCGTCGCGGTCGGGCGACACCCATTGGCCGTCTTTTCGCTCAAGAATGAAATCGCCGAACCGGCTTCGTACTTCGACCTTTGCCGGAGAATCGGGGTTCTCTCTCAAGGTCTCGAAAACAGGCTCGCGCTTGACCGGGTCCAGCGTCGACGTTTCCCGGCCCAGGCCGACGGCAACCGCCAGAACGACGGTGACGACCGTAACAACCAGCCAGGCGATGAATATGCGTGGGCTCATCTTCTCATCCCCCTAGTGCAGCACGGTTCGGTGATAGCGCGCGCGCCGGGCCCGTCGGACCACCGCGAGAATGACGGCCAGCAATGCCACGAGCACCGGAACCGCCCAGATGTTCAGAAGCCTGACTTCCCGCTGAAGCGATTCGACGTCTTCACGAAGTGAGCGCTGGACGTCACGAAGCTCCTTGCGCAGATCGAGCATCTCGACCCGGAAATTATCGATCTCTTCCTGCTGACGCGCCGTCAGGAGCACACCCGTCGTCTGCTCCTCGCGCTGCAGGCCCTCGATGGTCTGCTCCATCTCGGCGATCCGTCCAAGCAGTTCCTGTTCCTTGGCCCGGAACTGGTTGTCCGCTTCCGCCCGCATCTCCTCGATCACCGTGAAAGGCCGGATGGCAAGGCCACGGCCACGCAGCGTGACCAGGCCCTGGCTGCCACGAAGGTTATCGATGGCATTGATGAAGAAGTCGGCGTTGTTCGCGGTCGGCACGGCCACGCGCTCGCCCGCGACGTCGCGCACTTGCGCCCAGTTCTGGTCCGCGAGCATGTCGGCATCGCCCATCAGGATCGCGTTAAGCGGTTCAACCCCTTCGCTCTTATGCGCCGCAAGAAGCGCCTCCTTGTCGGTATCTTCCTCCAAGGCTTCCAACACGGCCTCCGGCGGACCGTCCGGAAAGGCCGATTTCACCGGACCGCTCGCCCGCACGACCACGTTGTAGGACGTGTCTTCTGACTCGAACTTGTCACGGAGCGCAATCGGGTTCGGCTGCTGGGAGATATCGAAGGCGCTCATCATGTCGGAGTTCTTCGTTGTGAACACCAGCGGCTCAAGCGTGGTTTCCGCTCCCTCGGCCGCCATGAAGGCACCCGTCGAACTCAACACGAGCCGCTGCAACTGGGCGGTGATCGCATCTTCGGTGTTGAAGCGGTCGCCCTGCATGTCGAGCCACGCGACATAGTCGACAGCGACCTGCCGTCCCGTCTCGGGATTCGGAAAACCGACACGGATCGCATCGTCGAGGTTGCCGACAAACTCGCCACGTTTCACCTCGACACCCCAAGCGTTGAGGAGCGGCTCGATCGCCGCCTGCCCGACACCCGGCGGCGGAAGCTGGCCCGCGGCCGGTCCGGCCAGGGCGAACGATTCCGCGAACGGGTCCGCGACGATGAGCGCCGCACCGCCATTCATGACGTACTGGTCCATATCGTAGAGCAGTTCGTCCTTGATCGTATGTGCGCCCACAACGACCAGGACTTTCGTGTTCTCCGGCAGTTCGGTGGTGTCCTTGTCCAGGATCCGCACATCGAAAAACTGCTGCATGCTTTCCAGCACCAGCCACGGCGTGAAATTGTCGAACTGGGTGCCCTGGAACGGGAGATCCGTCAGCATGGCGACGACCGCCTTTTCGGGATCCGCCAAGTTCGAGATCAGACGGGTGAGGTCGTATTCCAGAAACGGGCTGCGCTCCGGCGCGAGATAGCCGATGGCGTCGACATCGTCGGTTGAATTGGTGCCCGAAACGCCGAAGTAGACCCGGGCGCCCGACTGATCGAATGGCAGGCCCTGTATACCGTCGCTCACCGCCAGGTCCTCTTCGGGAGAGAAGGGTTGCGGGTCGAAGAACTCGATGCGGACTTTCCCGTCCGACAGGCGCTCGTACTCATCGAGCAGTTCGCGCACCCGGTCGGCATGGCGCGCGATATCCGGTCCGATCTCGTCGAACTTGTCCGAGTAATACAGGCGGATATCGATAGGCTCATCGAGCGACGCGAGCACCTCCCTGGTGCCGTCCGAAAGCGTGAACAACCGATCCTCGGTCAGGTCGAGACGGGTTCCCGTAAAGACGGTGTTCACCAGCGCGTTGAACGACAGGAAGAAAACAATAGCGAGCGCGACGGTGCCCCAGGCGAGCGCCGCACGATCTGCGTTCCGGATCTTGTCCCACATGGCTCAGACCCCCTTCTTCGCTTCGACGATCGCGGTGTTCACGAACAGCGCAACCCCGATCACAGAGAAGAAAAACACGATGTCGCGGATATCGATCACGCCGCGCGCGATCTCGGTGAAGTTGGTCAGGAAACTGAGCTCGGCCACGGACTCGACGAAGGTCTGCGGCGTCCAGGCCCGGAAGAACGACTGGATAATCTCAACGCCGCTCATCATGAACACGAAGCACACGGCCGATGCGAGCACGAAGGCGATGACCTGGTTCTTGGTCAGTGCCGATACGCAGGAGCTGAGCGCCAGGAAACCACCGGCGACGAGCCAGCTTCCGATATACGCCGCGAGAATGATTCCGTTGTCGGGATTTCCGAGGTAGTTGACCGTCAGCCACATCGGAAACGTCAGCGTCAGCGCAATGCCGGCAAAGACCCAGGCGGCGAGGAACTTGCCCAGCACGATCTGGCCCGTGGTGACCGGCAGCGTCAGAAGGAACTCAATCGTTCCGGACTTGCGTTCCTCCGCCCACAGCCGCATGCCGACGGCGGGGATGAGGAACAGATAGAGATAGGGGTGATAGATGAAGAAGACCTGCAGGTCGGCCTGTCCCCGGTCGAGCCAGGCGCCAAAGAAGAAGGTCAGCCCGCCTGCGAGCGCGAGGAAAATCACGATAAACACATACGCCAGCGGCGAGGTGAAATAGGCCGACAACTCGCGCCGGCTTACAATCCAGATGTTATGCATGGGCCGTCTCCCCCTCACCGGCATCCGGCGCTTTCAAGCCCTCGACCTCGAACGTCAGGTCCCGGAAAACGTCCTCCAGACGGCCGCGTTCGACAAAGATTTCACTCACGTCGATACCCTTTTCGTCGATCGCAGCGCGGACGGGGATAAGGATTTCCGACCCCTTCGCCGCAACGGCCAGCAGTTCGACGGTACCGGCCACCTCGGCGGATTTCTGAACCCCCACGACTTCCGGCAGCGCGTTCAGCAACGCGGTGCAGCTTTCGACTTGTGCCGCCGGCAGCCGGATGCCCACGGCATTGTGCAGCCGCGACCGCGCCTGGAGGCTCAGCGGATCCTGATCGGCCACCAGTTTTCCCTTGGCGATGATGATGGCGCGTGAACAAACCGCCTCGACCTCTTCGAGGATGTGCGTCGAAATAATCACGGCTTTCTTGCCCGCCATTTCCGTCAGCAACTCACGCACTTCATGTTTCTGATTCGGATCGAGGCCATCGGTCGGCTCGTCGAGGATCAGAACGTCGGGATCGTGAACGATCGCCTGGGCCAGCCCGACACGACGCTTGTAGCCCTTCGAAAGGGTCTCGATCGGCTGGTGGAGCACATTGTCGATGTGAAGCTTCTCGATCGCATATTCGATCCCGCGTTTCGAATCCGCGGCCGAAAGCCGACGGACCTTGCACACGAAATTGAGCAGCGCGATCGGTGTCATATCCCCGTACAGCGGTGCGCCTTCAGGCAGGTATCCGATCCGGCGCTTGATCGCCAGCGGCTCGCGCTCGACGTCATGGCCGCAGACCTCGACCTGGCCCTCGGTCGGTGCCAGGAAACCGGTTACGATTTTCATCGTCGTGGATTTTCCGGCGCCATTCGGGCCCAGAAATCCCAGGACCTCACCGCGGTCAACGGAGAACGACACGTCATCCACGGCAGTGATCGGTCCAAACCTTTTGGTCAGACCCTGAATATCCAGGAGCTTTGTCACGGCTCTCTCCCTCCAACCCTGCCAGTTCAACGACTGGCCGACTTGTTCGATCAGTCTACCGGCCCGCTTCCAGGCCGAGGATTTATTGTTTTCATTCAGCCAGTTGATTGCGCTGGCCGTCCGATCGCGGAACGATTTAGGCGCTTGGCGCGCACGATTCAAGTAACAGAGAACACCGGTCCGGGTTCTCATCGAGCCGCGTTCGCCCTTTTCCAGAACGAGCCGCGGGAAACTACGTCAATACACCGCGCGGCATCAGCGGCAAACACATGATTTTGAACAGAATTTCACGAGAGCGGGCATTTCTCCCCCGACACCAGAACGAACGCGCGTGGCCCCGCCACCACGCTAAACCTGTATTCGATATTCCCGACGGCAACCGAATGGTGTACCGGCAGGACGCCTTCGGCCTGGGATGTCTCGCCGCCGGGGTGTGCAAAATTCAGTGAGACCGGCGCTGCCGGGTCGAACCAGGCTTCCGGCTGGTTGTTCGCATTTCGCGCCGCCGTGCCGGAACCGGTCACGGTGATGGTGCCGTCCGCGAAGCTGACCGATCCATTGGCACCCCGATTGATCTCGTTGTTCACGATAAACCGTTTGGACGGCCCGAGCGGCTCGCACGCAACATCGTCGCGTGCAATCGCAACAAGCTCGCGGATGCGCGCCTGCGAGACACCTTCGCCGAGACGTTCGCGCACGGCATCCATGATGGCCTGTTCCCCTTCGCTGGGAACGTCCTCCTGATATCGTCGGCGCCAGTCAGCCACGCGGTCTTGCTCGGTCCGCAACGCCGCCTTGAGGCCGGCGATTTCGGACCGCAGTTTCTCACTGTCGTCCATCTCCACCGTGAGGCGTTCTTCAAGTTCCGCGACACGCTGCTGGGCGATCTCGGTGCCGATGTCATGCGCCCAAAAGCCGACACCGACGCCGACCGCAAGCACGATGATCCACCGGAACAGCGTTCCGAATACCTGTCGTCGCCGTCTCTTGCGGCTTCGTTCTTCTGAAAGTCCTAGTGACATGCTGCCTTGTAGTTCGTCGCGGTTAGCCGAACAGCCCGAATTCGCGCAATGCGATGAAACCCATCGCCACCCCGATAATCGCAAAAAGTATGGCGATTGTGCGTTCCATCGCGTGCTGGGTGATCTTGCCCTGCAGCCGCGGTCCGATCTGCCCGCCGATGATCACACCTGGAATGGTGTAACATACGAGGTTCCAGGGGATAACGTTTGCGCCGCCGGCCGCGATCAAAGCCGACACCTGCGTAAAGGAAGCAGCGGCGATCGTCACGATCACGATAAATACCGACGTCGCCGCCGCAACAGGCACGGGCACATGATTGCGCTTGACCAGTTGCGGCATGATGACTTCGCCAATGCCCACACCGAGCAGGCCCGTCAGGAACGCGCCAATGCCGGTCGTGGCCGCTCCGTCGGCGCCCTGCTTCGGCTTCTTGAAGTTGTAGGTGATGCCCACAGCGTCGGTTACGCTCACCGGTTCGCGGCCGGTGCCTTCGAATTTATCGTGTTCATCTTCGGCCAGCATCTCCTGCGGCGGATGATGCCTGAAGATGATCGGCGCAAGGACGAGCATCAGCAGCGCATACGCACCTTTCAGAAGCGCCTCCTGTTCCTTCAGGGTCGCGAGCATGAGCGCGCCGACAATCGCGACCGGAATTGCGACCATCAGGAACGGAACTGCGCTGCGAAAGTGGATCAGCTTCTTGCGGTAATACCCGACGAAACCGGAGGAAAACCCGAAAACCTCGGTCATGAGCGCAGTGCCGATAGCCGCCGCCGTTCCCGCGAGCAGATATTCAGGATCCAGAATGGGAAAAATAATCAGAAAAATCGGCGCAAACAGCGCTGCTCCCCCGATGCCGCTCAGCATCGCGGTCGTCGCCACGCCTATCGATACCGGAAACATAAACCAGTAGCGGGTCCAGTCGAGATCCGCGAATTCCATCCGTTAGCCCCTGTTCAGCGATTATTTTTGTCGTTGCCCTTCTCCCGGGGCGGCGCAAGCTAGCGTGCGCGCAACCGAAAATCCACGCGCAATTCAGTGATCTCACATGCGCACTACTGCGCGAATCGCTTGACTCGGGCCCTTGAGTGGAAATCATTCCGTCACGCGGCTTTCGCGAAACTCAGCAGACGTTTCTCAGGGGCAAACATGACAATTCGATTTGACGGACGGGTCGCGATCGTGACCGGCGCGGGGCACGGGCTCGGAAGGAGCTATGCCCTGGAACTGGGGGCGCGGGGCGCCAAGGTCGTGGTCAACGACCTGGGCGGTGCGATCGACGGCAGCGGCGGCTCGAAGACGCCGGCCGACGAGGTCGTCGACGAAATTCGCGCCGCGGGCGGCGAAGCGGTCGCCAGCTACGACAGCGTTGCCGAGCAGGAATCGGCAGCGAACATCGTCCAGACCGCCGTCGACACGTTCGGTGGCGTCGATATCGTCATCAACAATGCCGGGATTGTGCGCGACAAAACATTCCACAAGATGTCGCTCGACGACTATGAGTTCGTCGTGAAGGTCCACTTCCTGGGTTCGATCTACGTCACCCATGCCGCGTACCCCTACATGCGCGACGCGAACTACGGTCGCATCCTCATGGTCTCGTCGAATTCAGGCCTGTACGGCAACTTCGGGCAGACCAACTATTCGGCCGCGAAGATGGCCGTGGTCGGCTTCATGAATACGCTCAAGCTGGAGGGGGCGCGCAACAACATCGTCGTGAATGCGCTCGCCCCGTTGGCGGCCACACGCATCGCAGAACCGTCGGGTATCTTCGAGACCTACGATCGCGAACTGGTTACCACCGACGCCGTCGCCGCGATGGTCGCGTATCTGGTGAGCGAGGACTGCACGGACAGCGGCAACGTCATCGCCGCAACGGCGGGCTACTACTCGCGCATCCAGGTCATGGAAAGCCAGGGCGTGCAGGTCGACCCGCGCGCGCCGATCAGCCCCGAACGCATCGCGGAGATGTGGCCGCAAATCGTCGAGATGAACGACCCCCGCCCCTACAACGACGCGGTCGAGAACCTTACCGACGTGATGGCGAAGGAGTGAGCTAACCCTCGCCCTCGGCATCGAGTTGGTTGCGCAGTTCGCGTTTGACGATCTTGCCGTAGTTGTTCTTCGGCAGGGATGCCGCAAAGCGGTAATCCTTCGGACGCTTGAAGCGTGCGATGTTGTCGAGGCACAGCTTGTCGAGTTCCGATATCTCCACCTCCGCCCCTTGACGAGGCGCAACGAAGGCCACGACCTCCTCGCCCCATTCCTCATGCGGCCGTCCGACGACCGCGCATTCGACCACATCCGGATGGCGCAGGAGCACTTCCTCGATCTCCCGGGGATAGATGTTGGTCCCGCCGGAAATGATCATGTCCTTGGAGCGGTCCTTGAGGGTCAGGTACCCGTCGGCGTCGAAGGCCCCCATGTCGCCCGTGTGGAGCCAGCCGCCGCGCAGGGACTCCGCCGTGGCGTCGGGGCGGTTCCAGTAACCATTCATGACGACGGCCCCGCGCACCAGGATTTCACCGACCTCACCAACCGGCAGTTCGTTGTCGTCGCCGTCAACCACTTGCACCTCGACCACGGACTGGGCATAGCCGACCGAGCCCAACCTTTCCTCGTAGCGCGGGTGATCCGCCGCCGCGTGGTCTTCGCGCGGCAGCACCGTGATGCACATCGGGCTTTCGCCCTGGCCGTAGATCTGGATGAACTTCTGCCCGAACCGGTCTAGCGCCCCCTTCAGGTCGGCGACATACATCGGCCCGCCACCGTAAGTGACGGTGCGCAAGTTCGGCGCGTCGCCGCCGCCCGGATGGTTCACCAGGCGCTTCACCATGGTCGGCGCGGCGAACAGGGAAACCTCTTCAAGTTTCTCGCAGAGCTCGAGGATTTCATCCGGCTCGAATCCGCCGGATTCCGGGACCACCTGTCGTGCGCCGACGGCAAGATGCGGGATGCCGTAGAATCCGGAGCCGTGCGACATCGGCGCCGGATGCAGCGCGGCCCCGTTCACCGGCACCCGGTCGACGTCGATGAAGTAGGCGAACATCATCTCCCAGAGATTGCGGTGGGACAGCATCGCGCCCTTGGGATTGCCGGTCGTGCCCGACGTGTAGAAAAGCCAGGCGAGGTCGTCGTCGCCGGAGCCCGCCATGTCCGCCGGATCGCCCTCGCGAAACGCGCGGTAGTCGGCCTCCCCGACCACCACGATCGGAAGCTTGCGGCCCGCGATCTCAGCGCCTTTCGCGGCCTTTTCCGCAAGATCGGGCGTGACAAACAGCGCGCTCGCTCCGGAGTCATCGAGGATGTAGGCGAGCTCCTTCTCATGCAGCTTGTTGTTGATCGGCAGCGCCGTCATGCCGGCGTGCAGCGCACCGTGAAACGCCTCAAGATATTCGGGCGTGTTGGTCATGAACAGCCCGGTCCGGTCGCCAGGCTTTAGGCCGAGGGTGCCGCGCATGGCGCCGGCGAGGCCAGACACCCGGCGCGCGAGGGTCGCGTAGTCGCAATAGTCCGCCGTGCCATGGGAAATCGCCACGCGATCGGGGAAGGAACGGGCTGCGCGCACAAGTAACTGGTTGAGATTCATGGATAACTCCGCCTCCGACACGCTAGAATGACCCACGGCACAAACGACGACAAGATCAGACCATGTACGAACTCTACTACTGGCCGACGATACAGGGGCGCGGCGAGTTTATCCGCCTGCTGCTCGAAGACGTGGGCGCTGACTACACGGATGTGATCCGCAAGCCCGAGGCCGAAGGCGGCGGGCGCGACGCACTGCTGGCGCTGATCGACGAAACCGGGCATTTCGCGCCGCCGATCCTGAAGGACGGCGACACCTTCGTCTCCCAGACACCGCTGATCATGGACCACCTCGGCGCGAAACACGGCCTCGCCCCTGCCGACGATGCCGGGCGCCGCGAGGCGCTGCGCCTGTCGATGCTGCTGGCCGACTTCCTGGTCGAGGCGCACGACGTACACCACCCGCTGGCCAAGGAGTTCTTCTACGAGGACCAGCGCGATGAGGCGCTGCGCCGCGCGCCGAGTTTCCGCGACACGCGCATCCCCAAGTTCTACGGCTATTTCGAGCGGCTGATCGCCGCCAATAGCGGACATCTCGTGGCGGGCGGCCTCTCCCACGCGGATTTCTCGTTGTTCCAGGTGGTCGAGGGCATGCGCTACGCCTTCCCGGAGGCCTCGGCCCGGCTGGAGCCGGACTACCCCGGTCTCGTCGCGCTGCACAGAGAGATCGCCGACCGGCCCAACATCAAGGCATATGCCGCTTCAGATCGCCGCATCCCGTTCAACGAACACGGCATCTTCCGCCACTATCCGGAACTGGATGGTTAATGGTCGTGGCTGCAGTTGGGGTGCTCGCTCATCCCCTTTGACTTCCGCCAGTCGTAGAACTCGGCGAGGCCGGCGAACACTTCCATGGGCGTCATCCCCTCTTCGGGGCTTTTGCCCTCCAACTCTCGGTAGATGGCGACCACGTTCGCGAACACGCGCTGGCCGTCGTCCCAATCCTCGAAGTTTGCGAGCGCGATGTCCTTCGATGCCTCCATCGCGTTAAGGCCGGCGTCGTAGCGCTTGCGCACCTCGTGCTCGAGCTCCTCCAGGTAGGCCTTGAACCGGCGCACCTCGTCCTGGCCCGACACGGGGCCATGCCCCGGAACGACAACGTCGGGATTAAGTTCGAGGATCTTGTCGCAGGCCTTCTTCCAGTTCTCGACGGGGCCGTCCCAAATCACCGGGTGGCCGCCCACGAACAGGATATCGCCCGCGTAGAGCAGATTCTCCTCGGGGATATGCACCAGCAGGTCGCCGCGCGTGTGGGCCGGGCCGACGTTGTAGAGATCGACGTGCTTGTCGCCGACCTTCACCGCGTGATGATCCTCGAACACTGTGGTCGGATGGGTCAGCTCGATACCGTTGAAGTCGAAGGCGGAGAAGCAATATTCGAGGAATTCCCCGAGCACACCGGATTCGTGGGTCTGGCCCATGAGTTCGAGCAGCGTTTCCGGAAGGAAATGGTCGAACTCCTCTGCGCAGCCTTTGGAAGCGATGATCTCGGCTTCCTTGACGAGCTGGTTGCCCCAGGTGTGGTCAGCGTTCGCGTGGGTATTCACGAGCTTATCGATCCGCTGCGATGACGGTACCGCATCGCGCATCGTACCCAGCATCTCGTGGGTGAGCGGCAGGTCAAACAGCGTGTCGACGAGCAGCGTCTGGTCGCCGTCGACGATCAGGCCCGCATTCGACCAGCCCCAGCCGCCGTCCGGCAACAGATACGCATAAAGCCCGTTGCCGACCTCGTGCAGGCCCTTGGTATATTCCCACTTCGCCATTTTGTTTCCTCTCGAAAGCTTTTCTTGTTTCCCGTCGCCGGCGGCAGGCTATTTCCGCTTTACCACCCGGTTCTTCAGGACGCCGATCCCGGTGACCTCGAGTTCGACGACATCGCCGTCGCTCAAATAGAGGTCGTGTTCCAGGCCGCAACCCCAGGGCACGGTGCCGGAACAGAAGAGTTCGCCTGGATAGATCGTCTCGGACCGGGACGCGTGCGAGATGCAGTCCTCGAATTTCCAGTGCATGTCCCGTGAATTGCCGCGCGAGCGCTCTTCGCCGTTGATCCGCACGATCATATCGGCGTTGTAGGGGTCGAAGGAATCCGCCGTGACGATGCACGGCCCGACGATATTACCCGTCTCGAAGTCCTTGCCCTTGCCCGGGCCGAGGCCCGCCGACATTTCCGTGGCCTGGGTGTCGCGGGCCGAAATATCGTTGAAGATCGAGTAGCCGAAAATGACGCCTTTGGCGTCTTCGGGCGAAACATCGCGGCATTTGGTACCGACCCAGGCGGCGAACTCCATCTCGTAGTCGAGCGCTTCGGAGAATGGCGGCCAGTCGACGTCGTGACCGGTGCCGATAATCCCGAACCGGCTCGGCTTGTAGTAGACGGGCTGCTCGTACCAGATCGGCGGGATGGCAAACACGCCTTCCCGCTCAAACCGGGCCAGCGCCTCTTCCGGATCCGGCTCCGCATCCGCCTTTTTCTTGCGGAGCATGTTGTAGCCGTTGATCAAATGCTCCTCGAAGCACAGAAAGTCGCGCAACTGGGGCGGGTCCGGCACCGGCGTCAGCAATGTGACCTCGGCCAGCGGAATGCCGCCGCCCGCACCCGCCGCATCGAGAACTTCACCCGCGCGGTCGAGCGCCGGCTGCCCGGCCTCGATCAGGGCCAGCATGGTCGCGAAGTACGGCTGATTGTCGGCGTCGGCCAACGCGACCACGCGCGTCTCGTCCGCGCTCAGCGCGCCTGCCTTCGGTTCACCGTCGCCGGCATGAAACGTTACGAGCTTCATGGATCCCCCGAACCCCTGTGACTTTCCTGCGTGGCCTGTCTATTCGGCCGCGACCTGATCGCGCGCCGACTCTTTTGGCGGCGACTTATGAAATGCGCCGTTCTTCATGATCGCGAGCAGGCGCGTGCGATCCTGCAGGATGGAAATATCCGCGGCCGGGTCGCCATCGACCAGCAACATATCCGCATACGCGCCCTGCGCGACAACACCGAGCTCGTCCGGGTGACCCATCAGCTCGCCGCCCTGCTGTGTGGCCGCGCGGATCGCGTCCAGCGGTGAGAAATCGAACTTCTCCACGAACATGAACAGATCGCGCGCATTCTTCCCGTGCGGGTTCCATTTGAAGCCGTAGTCGCCGCCGGTCAGCACGCGCACGCCGCGTTTGCGCAGTTCGGCCATGGTGCGGCTGACCCGGTCGATTTCCTTTTCGGCCCGCGCGCGCACGAACTCGCTGGTCTCGACACCATAGGCCTCGGCATCGTGCAGGCGCGCGTAGGGCAGGCCCATCGCCGGCGCCACGAAAACCTCGTCGCGACGCGCCTCCAGCATGTCGAGCGCTTCCTCGTCTGCCAGGGTCGCGTGGTAGATGACCCGAACGCCGTTGTGCAGGCACATCTTCACCGCATCCGCCGAACGGGCATGCGCCGCGACCATCTTGTTGCGCTGGCGCGCCACGGCACAGACGGCGGCGACTTCTTCGTCAGACATCGCCGTGTCCTCGGCCAGCGGGTCGGGACCCGTTCCCTGCGCGGACGGCACGATCTTGAAGGTATCGACTCCCGCGCGGGCGGCCAGCCGGCACGCCTTGCGGAATGCCTCCGGACCGTCGAGAACCACGGCATAGCCGTCGCTCTTTCCGATATCTCCGAAACCGCCGGTGACCGTCATCTGGCGCGTTGCGGCTTTCAGTCGCGGTCCGGGAATGTCACCGGTGTTAATCGCATCGCGGATCGCGATATCGATATTGTCGCGGGCCGACGAGCCGCTGAACATGCTGGTGAACCCGTGGCTGAGCAGGAATTCGGCGTTCTTTGCCGTCTCCAGCACGTGCCGCTCCGGTGTGAGCTCCGTCAGCCCTTCGAGCGTGGGCGAATCCAGGAAACTGATATGCGCATGGGCATCGATCAGGCCGGGCATCAGGGTAGCGCCTGCCCCGTCCACGATCTCGCCCCCCGGGGCGTCAATCGCGTCGCCATCACGCGCAACCTGTGCAATGCGCTCACCCTTGACGAGGACTTCGCCCGGGAACGGCGCCGCGCCCGTCCCGTCAATGATCTGCACGTTCCGGAACAACGTCTCCGACATCGTTCATTCCCCCTTGTTCGAACCGTCATTGAACGTGGCCGCCGAAGAAGCGTCAACCGCTCGACAGTCCATCGGCCAAATCCTAACGTGGGTACATATTTAATCCATTGATCCGGAACAAAAATGGCACAAACACGACCCTACGCCGGCGTCTGGCCGGTCGCGCCGACGCCTTTCCACGACGACGGCAGCCTCGACCTCGACGGAATGCGGCGCGTGCTGGATTGCATGATCGACCAGGGCGTAGACGGGATCTGCATCCTCGCGAATTTCTCGGAGCAGTTCCTGCTCTCCGACGCCGAGCGCGACACGCTGACCCGGCTGAGCCTGGAGCATGTCGACGGGCGCGTGCCCGTGATCGTCACGTGTAGCCATTTCGCGACGGATATCGTTGTCGCCCGCGCCCGGCAGGCAGCCGAACTCGGCGCGGCAATGATCATGCTGATGCCGCCGTATCACGGCGCGCTTTTGCGGGGCACCGCCGACCAGACCTTCGAGCAGTTCGCCCGCGCCGGGGACGCCGGAATCCCGATCATGGTGCAGGACGCACCCTTGTCCGGCGTCGACCTTCCCGTGGACCTGCTGGTGAAAATGGCGCGGGAAATCGAGATGGTGACCTGCTTCAAGATCGAGACACCACAGGCCGCCAACAAGCTGGCGGCCCTGATCACCGCAGGGGGCGATGCCATCGAGGGCCCGTTCGACGGCGAGGAGGGCATTACGCTACTGGCCGACCTCGATGCGGGGGCGACAGGCTGTATGACCTCGGCGATGATCCCGGACCTGATCGGCCCGGCGGTCAAAGCGCATCTCGAGGGCGACCGCGACAGCGCGAAGGCGATCTACGCGAGCGTGCTTCCCGCAATCAATCACGAAAACCGGCTGTGCGGCTTCCGCGCCGCGAAGGCCGTCATGAAGGAAGGCGGAATCATCGGCTCGGATTTTTGCCGCCACCCGACCGCACCGCTTGCGCCGGATATCTGGGTGCGGTTGCTCGAACTTGTGCGCGAACTCGATCCCCTCGCCCTGCGCTGGAGCGCCTGAAGTTGACTGCCGCGGAGTTCGGCCGCGCGGGTGCGAACGACGTCGCCCTGATGGTGGAATGGGCCGCCCGCGAAGGCTGGAACCCGGGCCAGCAGGACATCGATGCCTTCCGCGCGGCTGACCCGGACGGCTTCTGGATGGCCCGTGTCGACGGGCGGCCGGCGGCGTGTATCTCCATCGTGTCCTACGGGGCCGAATTCGCCTTCCTGGGCTTCTATATCGCTCACCCGGATTTTCGCGGCCGGGGTATCGGCCATGCCCTCTGGCAGCACGCGCTTGCCGCCTGCGATGCGGCCACCGTCGGCCTCGACGGCGTCGTGGGCCAGCAGAACAACTACATGAAGTCGGGTTTTATCCTTGCACACCGGAACATCCGCTACGGCGGTATCCCGTCCAAGTGCGCTCCTGCGCCGGACGGTGTTACGCGCTTTACACCCGACGACCTCCCCGACATCGCGGCCTATGATCGCGCACAGTTCCCAACCCCGCGCCCGAATTTCCTCGAAAAGTGGCTCCGTACCGATGGCCATGATGGCTTTCTTACCCGATCAGGGGAGCGCGTAAGCGGCTATGGTGTCATTCGACCCTGCCGCGAGGGCTTCAAGATCGGGCCCCTGTTCGCCGACGATACGGACACCGCCAAACGGCTGTTCGACGCGCTTGTCTCGGCAATTCCGGACGGTCCGGTGTTTCTCGACCCGCCGGAACCGAACGGCCCGGCCAGAGAACTCGCCATAAAGCGCGGCCTGGAACCAGTGTTCGAGACCGCCCGCATGTACCGCGGGCCTGCACCGAATTTACCCCTGGACCGAATATTCGGGATCACCACGTTCGAACTCGGCTAGGCCGGAGACGTCCGTCGGCACGAAAGAAATTTCCATCCCGTCGCGACGGTTTGCAACGCCGACATATGGACACCCCGTGAGTGCCCGAGTAGGTTCTCGGGCAAGCGAGCAGCGGCGATGTGCAACCCGGGCTCTTCACGCATGTGAACCAGCGTTCGGCATCTGGACAACCGGCACTCGCGCGACCCAATATCGGGCTGCTAAAAAATCAGAAAAGATCTTCGACCCAGGGGGAACATCCATGGCGAAACAATCCAAAGTCATCATCTCGTGCGCCGTGACAGGCGCGATCCACACGCCGACCATGTCGGATCACCTGCCGATCACGCCCGACGAAATCGCGCAGTCCTCGATCGAAGCCGCGGAAGCCGGTGCATCGATCATCCACCTGCACGCGCGCGACCCGGAAAACGGCAAGCCGACCCCGGACCCGGACGTGTTCATGGAGTTCCTGCCGCGCATCAAGCAGAACACCGACGCGGTGGTGAACATCACCACCGGCGGCGGCCTGGGTATGACGGTCGACGAGCGTATTGCCGCTGCCGTGCGCGCGGAGCCGGAAGTCACGTCCTTCAACATGGGCTCGATGAACTTCGGTATCTTCGGTCTCGCCGGTCGCTACGACACGTGGAAGCACGACTGGGAGAAGCCGTACCTGGAGATGACAGACGACTTCATCTTCACGAACACCTTCAAGCAGATGGAATACATCATCACCGAGCTGCACGATAAGCGCGGGGTGAAGTTCGAGCATGAGTGCTACGACGTCAGCCATCTCTACAACACGGCCTACTGGTACAATCAGGGCCGGCTGAAGGGTCCGATCTTCCTGCAGTTCATCTTTGGGATCATGGGCGGTATCGGTCCGGAACTCGACCATCTGTTCCACATGAAGCAGACCGCCGATCGCCTGTTCGGCGACGACTACGTCTTCTCCGTCCTCGGCGCTGGCCGCCACCAGATGAACTTCGTCACCCAGTCGGCCCTGATGGGCGGCAGCGTGCGCGTCGGCCTCGAAGACTCGCTCTACATCGGTAAGGGCAAGCTGGCCGAATCCAACGCCCAGCAGGTCGCCAAGATCAAGCGGATCGTCGAAGACCTCTCGCTCGAAGTCGCGACCCCTGACGAAGCCCGCGAGATTCTCGATCTCAAGGGCGGCGACATGGTGAAGTTCTAGCCCGAAGGCGGAACCAACCTTACGACAAACAACGAGCGCCGCGCGGTTCCGATCGCGCGGCGTTTTCGTCTCCAGACAGACAAACGGGAGGAATAAATGTCCGACAATCCGATCGACGGGTTTACCGTCACCAAGGACGACTTCAAGTTCATCGGCGACGGCCTGCAGCGGCCCGAGTGCATCCTGGCCGAAAAGAACGGCGACCTTTGGTCGGCCGACGCGCGCGGCGGTGTCGTGCGCATCAGGCCCGACGGCAGCCAGGAGGTCATCACCCAGTCCCACGACGCGGACGCTTTCACATCCAGTGGCGACGACGGGCAGAAATTCATCGACGGCACACTGCCGAACGGCCTCGCCTTCGCCGATAACGGCGACATTCTGATCTCCAACTTCGGGACCGATTGCCTGGAGCGAATGACCCGCACCGGCGAGACCGAGGTCATGTTCGACACGGTCGACGGCGAGCCGATCGGCAAGGTCAATTTCGTCGCGCGCGACAGCAAGAACCGCATCTGGATCACCGTCTCCACGATGCTGCACGACTGGCCGAAGGCCATCAGCCCGAACATTGTCGACGGGCGGATCCTCCTCTACGAAGAGGGCGTGGGCGTGCGGATCGTCGCCGATGACGTGCACTTCTCCAACGAGTGCAAGCTCGATGCGAACGAGGAATGGCTCTACGTGGTCCAGACCTGCGGCCGCAACATCGCGCGCTACAGGATCGGGGATGACGGTAGCCTCTCAAACAAGGAAATCTACGGCCCGAGCGACCACGGGCGTCTGATCGACGGCATCGCCTTCGACGCCTACGGCAACCTGTGGGGCACCCACGTCATGAACGACGGCATTTTCGCCATCAAGCCGGACGGTGACCTGCACATCATTTTCGACGATTCCAGTCCGGAAGAAGTGAAGCGGATGGACGACGCCTTCCAGAAGGAAGAAGTCACGGCCGACCTGCTGATGGAGATGGGCGGCGAAATCGCTACCTGGTGCGCTTCGGTCACCTTCGGCGGCCCGGACCTCAAGACGGTCTATGTCGGCTCGCTCCGCGCGACCAACATCCCCTACTTCCAGTCCCCGGTGGCCGGCCTGCCGATGGTCCACTGGAACGAGACGTTCTAGGCGAGAAGCCAACTCCAGAATGTGAAACGGCCGGGCAAGCCCGGCCGTTTTGCTATCCGCTCCACTCGCTGGTGAAGTCCGCCGGGTCGGGGCGTTCCTTCGGTGGGACCGGCTCGTCGGTACATCCGATGTAGACGAAGCCGAGCAACTCGTCCTCGCGGTCGAGGCCGAAGGCAGCGCGGACCTTGCCCGCGTGAGCGTTAGGACCGGTCAGCACGATAGCGCCATAGCCCATGGCCTGCGCCGCAATCACCAGGTGTTCCATCGCCGCCGCGGCCGTAACCACCTGCTCCACCACGGGAATTTTCGGTGCGCGGGACGGATCCACCTTGGCGCAGACAGTGACAATCACCGGTGCGCGCAGCGGACGGCCCTTGGCCTTTTCGATGGCACTGGTCGGAGCAAACGGGTCGCGGTCGAGCAACACTTCGGCGAACAAGTCACCCAGCCGTTCGCGCGCCTCGCCTTCCACGATATGAAACCGATACGGGTGGACCGCGCCATGGTCAGGCGCCGTCACCGCGGCGGCGATCATCTTCTCGATATCCGCGCGCGGCGGCACCTTGTCGTTGAACAGACGCGGCGGCATCGAGGCACGGTTGATCAGCGCGTCGAGTACGGCGGAGTCAGCGGTCATATCGGCTTCGGCCATGGAGGCGTCCGTTTGTTGTCAGACCCCACACATATGGCGCGAAAACGCAGCTGACAAGGATCACGGAACCCAATTCACATCGTCGGCAATGGAATCGATTGGAATGGCGATGCCGACGCTGTCGCCAGATTTGGGGCGTCCGGTCGCGACATGGACGCCCAATACCACCAGCGCATCCCCGGCAATCCCGAGAATCGGTGAGCCGGAATCTCCGCTCACCGCGTCGCAGGCGTGGAACAGCAGGCGTCGGCCGTTCGGCGCATTGTCCACCCGGCAGCCCTCATCAACCGTCAGGATATGAGGCCTGTCCTTGCTGTAGCCGGCCTGGAGGAACTCGCGCACCGGTGTGCCGGACAGGCCGAGTTGCAGGGTGCCCGTGATCCCGTCGATGGGTTCGGCCAGACGCAGGATCGCCCAATCATTGGGCCGGAAACGCGGGCCGTCGTCCGGGGTAATCAGCGGGTCCGCCAGCGTGTAGTCCACGACCCTGCCGTGGGCGATGAAATCGCCCCGCCGATAACCCGCGAGGAAATTGATCGCGTCGGGCACCAGCCAGTTTCGCGTGCGCTTGTTCCAGAGACAGTGCGCCGCCGTCAGCACGTCGCGCGGCCCGATCACAGTGCCAGTGCAGAATCCGCCGATCCGTGTGTTTACACGCCCGATGGCACTCCAGGGATAGTCGCTGGAATCGATGATTCGGCGATTGTCCTCGCCCTTGATGCCGGGCAACAACTGCTTCCTGAGGGCCTCAAGGTCCGTATCCTGAGCTTGGGCCCCCGTCGCCGCGAGAAACGCCAACGCCGCGACGAGAACCCGGAAAAAGCTCAACCGTCCACCGAGAAGGTGACATCGCCGATACCTTCAAAACTCGCGACGACATTGCTGGCGTTGCCCAGCGGTTTCGGCGCCGCCGCAGCTCCGGTCGTGATGAACGCCCCCTCGGCAATCTCCATACCGCGCGAACGGAAATGATTGACGGTCCATGCGAGCGACCAGACCTCGTCGCACCGCGCCTCACGTGGCATCCCTTCCGATACCGCCTGCCCATCGAAAGAAAGCGTGATGGCAAGGCCCTTCAGGTCGCGGTCCCGCCAGTCAGGAATGTCCGCGCCCCACACGAACCCGAGCGCCGCGCCGTTGTCGGCGAACAGGTACGGGATCGGCTGGTTGAGCGGATCCGAGAACCGCGGGACCGCGAGTTCGATCGCGATGATCGCGCTGTCGACAGCATCAAGGACCTCCTCGTCGGAATAGTCGGAGTCACGAACCGGCAGCGGCCGGGCCATGCGAAACGCGATTTCCGCCTCGATCAGCGATCCCGGGCCCGCATCGGTGCGTTTGAAAACCGCGCCGCTCGGCGCCGTGAAGTCGCGGAACATCACACCCGCCATCGGCCCATCAGGTCCGGCCTTTTCCAGCATCGGCGGGTTGGTGAACCCGGCCTTGAACCCGGCCGCCGGCAAGCCGATCTTGGCCAGCAGCGCCGCCTGCACCATGACCGCATCGGCCGCGTTCGCCGGCGCGCATTCGGCAGGCAGGCTGTCGATAGCGACACGCGCCTCGAAGGCCCGGTGGATGATTTCCGCCGCCTGCGCGGCCTGTTCTTCGGTCAAAGCCATCTGCGCTCTTCCTTCTAATATCCCGCCGTCTTGTCGACGGCCCAAAGCTGAGGCTCGCCCGCCTGATCCCGGCGGACGATTTCCGCCACCTGCGGGGCGACGGTCGCCGCCCTCACCCGCCGCGCCGTATGCGGCATGATCGTGACCCGCGGGTGCGTCCAGAGCGGACTTTCCTGCGGCAGCGGTTCGGGCTTCGTCGCATCGAGCGTGGCACCTGCGAGGTGGCCCGAATCCAGCGCCGCAATAAGGTCAGCATCGACCACATGCCCGCCACGGCCCAGATTGATAACACAGGCTCCCTCGGGAAGTTGCGCGAAGGCCTTGGCGTCGAGGATTCCTGCGGTCTCGTCGGTCAACGGCAGCAGACAGATGACGATGTCAGCCTGAGCGAGGAATGCATCCAACCCGTCTGCTCCGTGGAACATCGCAAAATCATCGTGCGACCGCGCGGTGCGCGTCCAGGCGGATATCTGGAAACCCATCCCATGCAACACCTTGGCCGGCGGCTGCGCGAGAACGCCGAACCCCATGAATCCGACACGCTGCTCGTGCGGCTGCTTCTGGGGAATGACCTTCCATTCCGAACGTGCCTGCTGTTGGAGATAATCCGGCATGTGACGGTGGTGACGCAACACGTGCAGAACCGCATATTCGGTCATGGCCGGGTCGCCGCCCGGCGGTCCGGTGCGCACGATCGGTACATCCGGCAGATGCGGGCTTGCCAAAAGGTGATCAAATCCCGCGAACATCGGCATCACGAGCCGCAGGTTTGGCAGTTCCGGCAGCTCCGCCAGATCCAGAAACCCTGTCATCAGGTACAGTATATCTTCCGGGCTCCCGACATCCGGCCAGAGCCTGATTTCAAGATCCGGTGCCTCGGCCTGCACCATGTCGCGCCAGTGCTCGGCGGTGCCCATGACGGGCGGGGTGATCAGCAGGGTCATGAGGGAAAGCGCCGGTCAGTCGGAACCATGCGCCGCGCGGAACCAGTCCATAATCTCCTCGCCCGGAACCACAGCAACATCCGAATGGCCGAGGATGTAGTCGAGGATGTCCTCGAAATACTTGATCCGGTGCGGTGCGCCGGTGAGATACATGTGCAGGCTGATCGACATCACCCGCGCGGACTCTTCGCTTTCCTGATAGAGCCGGTCGAACTGGTCCTTCGAGCGCTTGAACATCTCGTCCGACGAGTGCTGCTGCAGCGCCATCATGGTGATGTCGTTGGTCTCGACCGTATAGGGAACGGACAGCATCGGCCCCTCGGTGGTCTCGATCTCGACCGGTTGGTCGTCCAGCACCCAGTCCGCGACATACTCGACCCCGGCCCGCGCCAGGAAATCGATCGTCTGGAAGGTTTCGGTCAGGCCCGGGCTTTCCCAGCCCCGCACCTTCTTGCCGGAAAACTTCTCGATGGCCGCGACGGCCCGGTCGATTTGCTCCTGCTGGTCGTCATGTTTGTGCATCGGCCCCTGAAGGTAACCATGGCCCATGAACTCCCAGTCGAGTTCGAGGGCGGCCTCTGCGATGCGCGGGTAGTTCTCGCAAACGCGACCGTTAACGGCCATGGTCGGCTTGATACCCCTGTCACGCAGTGCGTCGCGGATACGCCAGAAGCCGACCCGCATGCCGTACTCGTGCCATGACCAGTTCGGCAGATCCGGCAACAGGGGTACGCCCATCGGCGGTGGCAGGACTGTGCGCGGCATCGGCCGGGCGATGTCCCAGTCCTCGACGTTGGCGATGATCCACACGGCCATGCGCTTGCCGTCAGGCAGCTTCCACGCCGGCCGGTCGACAATGGCGGAATACGGGACGCGTTCCTTGAAGATCTTCATCTCTTCCCCCGGAAAATAAATCGGCCGCGATTATGCGGAAACGGTCCGGCCAAGGCCAGACAGGGAAAGGTCTGGAAAGGCGCTACAAATACCCGAGTTCGAGCAGATAGAGGCTGAGTGCCGGGAAATTGATGAGCAGGATCAGCACGAGGAACATCATCACCGCGAACGGGAATGCGCCTGCGAAGATATCCGCCAGCGACACCGTCGGATCGTTGATCGCGCTCTTGATGACGAAGCAGGAAATCCCCAGCGGCGGCGTCAGCAGCCCGATCTCCGCACCCACCACGGTAACAATGCCGAACCAGATCAGATCGACATTGAAGGAGTCGAGCACGACAAGGAACAGTGGCACCACGATCAGGATGATCGACGCGGTTTCGATGATCGTTCCGAGCAATACCATCAACACGACGTAGATGAGCATCAGCTCACCCAGTGTCAGCTCGAATCCGGCCAGCCATTCCCCAAAAACCGTTGGCAGCGCGGCGACGCCGAGCATCCGGCTGTACATAGAGGCCGAGATGATGAGGAACAGGATCGTCGCGGTAATGTAGCCGGTCTCTACCAGCACCTCCCAGAGATCGCGCCAAGTGAAGCTGCGCTTGATGATCGCAATGACCAGGGCGGCCAGCGCCCCCGCCGCGCCCGCTTCGACCGGGGTTACCACGCCGCCGTAAATTCCGCCGAGCACGACGAGAACGAGAACGACGACCGGAAGGATTTTCTTGACCAAATCCAGCCATGTCAGCTTCGCCCAGTCCTCCGCGGCGATATCGCCGGCCTGCTGGCCGCCGACGTATTTTGGAAAGACGAAGGCGAGGAACAGAATCAGAATGCCGAAACAGATCGCCAGAAGGATTCCGGGGATGATACCGGCAATGAACATCCTGCCGACCGACTGCTCGGTGACGATGGCATAGATGATCAGCATCGCGCTCGGCGGGATCAGCATGCCGAGAACGGACGAGCCGGCCACGACACCGACCGTGAAGCGCGGTTTGTAACCGAAGCGGCGCATTTCCGGAATTGCCACGCGGGTAAACACCGACGCGGATGCAATGGACGACCCCGTGATCGACGCGAAGATCGCATTGGCCGCCACCGTTGCGATGCCGAGGCCACCGCGTATCCGGTAGAAAATAAAGTTCGCGAACTCGTAGACGTCCTTGCCCAGCCCGGCCTTGCTGACAATCAGCCCCATGAGGGCGAACAAAGGCACGGACGCGAACACAAGCTCCGATACGGTGTCCGCGATGGATTCCGACAGCAGTGCGACCGCAATATCGAAATTGCCGCGGATAAGCCACACACCCAGGAACGACACCAGCCCCAGCGCTACCGGGATATAGAGCCCCGTGTAGATGAGGAAAACGATCACGAAGACCGAGGCGATTCCGACCTCAATACCACCCATTATCGATTGCCCCCGACGCCGCCTAGGCCGTGCCGCGCACGAGCGGCACAATGTGCCGGATCGTGAACTTTGCGAACTGCAGCATCGTCACCGTGCACCCAAGCACGATAACTGCCTTAATCGGCCATTCGGGAACCGTAAACAGCCCCTCTTCGCCGACGAAATAATTCAGACGCCATGCGTCATAAAGTTCCGGGACCGCGCCGTAGAGCACGATCAGCAGAAAAACGACGCCCAGTAAATCGAATACCGCTCCCATCGCGTGGCCGACCCGCGGGCGCCGCCGCTGCATCAGGCCATAGAACCCGTCTGAGCGAGTCAGACGACCCTTTCGCGTGGCATCGCCGATCTGCATGAACACAATCGCGACGATGGACATCTCCACCATCTCGTTGACGCCGTGAATGGGATGCGTGAACAGGGTGCGGGCAAACGCATCGGTGTCGATCATCACCATAAGGACGAAGATCCACGCCGACCCTATGGTGTTCATCACCGTCAGGACGCGATCCAGCAAATCCTGAGGGGCGCCGGCTTGCGTCGGCGCCCCTTCGGTCATTTCGGTCATTTGCTTACCTGAACGAAAACGGTGGTCAGGAACCGAGTTCCCGGTCCCACTGGCGCAGGATCGGCTGGTTGTTAGCACGCATGGTGTCCATGTAGGACTTCATGACGACCTTGCCCGGTGCGCCTTCCTTCTCGCGCGCGGCAACCCAGTCGGCGGCCACGTTCGGCATGTTGTCGGCCCACTGCTGACGCTCGGCCGCGCTGAGGACGTGCACCTTGCCGCCGCCGTCGACAAACGCCTTCATGCTGGCGTCGGCGAGCTTGAGTGCTTCCGCGGCCATGTGATCGCGATAGAGCACAGAGGCTTCCCTGATCGCCGTTTTCACCTCATCCGGAAGGTTCTTCCAGGTGTCCGCATTGGCGGAGACGACCTTGGAGTTCGCCGTACCGAGATCGGCCTTCAACATATACGGCGCGACTTCGTACATCTTGCGGCCCACGACCGCTTCCGGCCAGAGCATGATCGCGTCGAGGACGCCTGTGCTGAGCTGGTTGTAATAGTGCACCAGGCTGCCCGCGACACCGGCGGCGCCGAAGCCTTCGAGCCAACGCAGGTTCAGGCCCGCGCTACCGATCTTGAGGCCGTTCATGTCCGCAAGGCTCTGAACCGGCTTCTTCGAGAAGATCTGGTAGGTGTCGAGCACCGCCATGTTCGTCAGGTAGACCTGATTGAACTTCGTGAAGGCCTGCTTGAACTCCGGATGCGTATCGGAAAGATCGTCGACAGTCTTGGCAACAAGGCCCGGATCGTTGGTGACGAATGGGGTCGCATACGCCACGAGCTGCAGCGGCACCTTGTCGGCGTGGAACACCGTGGTCACGACGCCGATGTCGCCGAGGCCCTTCTGCAGGCCGCCGAGCACGCCGCGGACTTTCACGATCTGGCCCCAAGCCTGGTTCCACTCGATTTCGTAGTTACCGGTCGACGCCAGGCGCTTGTCGATCTCGGGGATATAGAAATCGATGAATTCCTTCACCCACAGTGATTTCGGCGAATAGCCGTCGATTGCGGCGAGCTTGATCTTCTCCGCGGCGGACGACGGTGCCGCGAACGCAACGGAAGCCATCAGAGCGCCGACACCGGCGATCCCGAGCTTCCGGGCAAGAGTTTTAGTGCTGGTCATCGTTTTCTCCCTCAGATGATCCCAATATCATACACAGGCGCGTTTCAGGGCGCTTCTTCCTTCCCCGATAGAAACGGGAGTCACTCGTACCTGTCAACGATTTTCCAAATTTTTTCGCCTTGCGTCCAAATTTGGAATATAAGTCGAGATACAGGTTCAAGCGTTGTGAAAGTTCCGTCTCATGCCTGCAAAGGTAAAAACCGCTCAAGACCGCCGTTCCGGCGGCCCCACGATTGCCACGTCGGTCTACGACAGGCTTCGTC
Source organism: Alphaproteobacteria bacterium (assembly GCA_965222215.1). Classification (GTDB taxonomy): domain Bacteria; phylum Pseudomonadota; class Alphaproteobacteria; order UBA6615; family UBA6615; genus JABJAG01. The sequence goes on from OZ244931.1 coordinate 1,988,454, forward strand.
GTGACATCATCAACGGGGCACTGGCGCTGGGCCATAAACTCGGTTCGACGAGTCTGCGGGAGCGCTACCAAGTCGGGATCAGCCCGGTCCGCGAGGCGCTCAACCGCCTTGTTGCTGAGAACCTGGTCTGCTTCGAGGACCAGAAAGGTTTCCATGTCGCCGGGATCGGCGTGGAAGACCTCGATGACCTGATCCACACCCGTTGCCGCATCGAGGAGATTGCACTCCGCGAAGCCATCGCAAAAGGCGATGACACATGGGAAGACGGGATCGTCGTTGCCTATCACCGGCTCTCGAAAGTGCCCCGGTCGGCCGCGGAAGACGGCTTCGAGTTCAACCCCGAATGGGAAGAACTCCACCACGCATTCCACACGGCCATTCTCTCCGGCTGCGCCTCTCCGCGCATCCTCGGATATTGCGAGCTTCTCGCAGACCAGGCGAACCGTTACCGCCAACTCGCGGCAACAATCAGCTATCCCAACCGCAATGAGCGCGACGAACACAGGGAAATCATGGACGCCGTGATCGCCCGCGATACCGAACGCGCCGTATCCCTGCACCATGCGCACCTGACGAAAACCAACGACATCATCATGACATCGGGCCTTTCGCTCCCGTCTGGCAAGGTCGCGCTCTAGTTCTCTGAACGAAGCGCCAACCTGCACTCAATATTGGCCATGTGCATGTGCTAGCGTCCCCGACACAGCTCGCAGAGACGGGCAATAGTTCTTTCGGGAGGCTCATATGAAACGCAGCACAGACCGGATTCTCACGACCCACACGGGAAGCCTGCCGCGCCCCAAGGAAGTGGTGGACCTCCTGCTGGAGGCGGAGAAAACGCCCGGGACAATGCCCGAAGGCTTCAACGAGGCTGTGAGCCGCGCCGTGGCCGAGGTGGTCGAGAAACAGGTTGAGTCGGGGCTCGACGTCATCAACGACGGCGAACAGGGCCGCGCCGACTACACCATCCACGTCAAGGACCGTCTGACCGGATACGACGGCCCGAACCAGCCCAAGCCCATGAGTGCCGACGGCGAGGAATTTCCCGAGCTCGAGAGCATGCTGAAGCTGTTCGTCACGCCCCTCACCCACCGACCGGCCTGCACCGGCGATGTCGAGTGGAAGGACTGGGATTCAGCGCAGGCCGATATTGACCGTGCAGCAGGCGTCATCGGGCGCGTCGGCGTTGAAGAAGTCTTTATGACATCTCCCTCGCCCGGCCAGATAGCCCGTTTCCTGCCAAACCTCCATTACGAGAGCGAGGAGGCCTATATCTTCGCGCTGGCCGACGTGATGAAGCGCGAGTACGAGGCCATCGTGAACGCGGGTCTCGTGCTGCAGCTCGACTGCCCGGACCTCGCCCTGAGCCGCCATACGATTTTCCGGCACCTGAGCCTCGAGGACTTCCGTAAGGAAATCTCGATGCATGTGGACGCGCTCAACCACGCCGTCCGCGACATCCCGGAAGACCGGATGCGCATGCATGTCTGCTGGGCCAGCACCATGGGGCCGCACCACGAAGACGTGCCGCTGGCCGATATCGTCGACATCATCATGAAGGCAAAGCCCCAGGCCGTGTCGTTCCCCGGCGCCAACCCGCGCCACGAGCATGAATGGAAAGTCTGGCGCGATGTCGATCTGTCCGACGGCAAGTTCATCATTCCCGGTGTCATCGACACCACCTCGAACTTCGTAGAGCACCCGGAACTGGTCTGCGACCGGATTCTGAACTACGCGAGCGTCGTCGGGCGGGAAAACGTGATTGTCGGCGGCGATTGCGGATTCGGCACCTTCGCGGGCCGTGTCCAGGTGGATCGAAAGATTGTCTACATGAAGTTCGCCGCGATGACGGAAGGCGCGGCAATGGCCTCCAAACAACTCTGGAGCTAGACGAGCCAGTTCCCGGTTGACCTTCCGGCCGGTGGAACCTGTAGACGGGGACCACCATGCCAGAAAGAAAAACGTCTAGAGCGGGGCCGCTGGTCCTTTTTACTGTTGCCGTTCTCGCGCTCGGCGCCGTCGTTTACCGTTTCCTCGATCCCACCGGGGTCCAGGACATTGCGTTGACCAAACCCGCCGACGTTGCGGAGTTGGTCGTTCTGGGCGAAAGGATATACGGGACGCAGTGTGCCGCATGCCATGGCGCCGACCTGAAAGGACAACCGGACTGGCGCACACGCAAGGCAAACGGGCGGCTTCCCGCGCCGCCGCACGATGCCACCGGGCACACATGGCACCATGACGACGCGACCCTTTTTGCGCTGACCAAGTACGGGTTGGCCGCCCTGACAGGGAAACCGTATGAAACCGACATGCCGGCCTACGACGGTATTTTGAACGACAGGGAAATTCGGGCTGTGCTCGCCTACATCAAATCGCAATGGCCGGCGCATATCCGCGCGCGCCAGGCCGAGATTTCCAAACGGGCGCGATCTACTCCAGCGGGATCATGATGTGCTCCGCGTAGCCAGGGCGTTCGCCCAGGCGTTCGTACCAGCTTCGCACATTCGGCCGGTCAGGCCGCTCAATATCCATCGCGTACCAGCGGTAGATGACGCCGCCAATGGGAATATCGCCCATCGTCAGCTCGTCGCCCGCGACGAAATCCCGGCCTTCGAGAAAGTGTTCGAGGACAGCGGTGATCTCTCCCGCCGCCTTGACGCTGCGCGCGACCAGGTCGTTGTCGCGCTCGGCCGCAGGGGTGCGGATGAGCTGATGAAAGACCGGGCGCAACGCCGGCCAGAAGGTGTTTGTCTGCCACTCCATCCAGCGGTCCGCATCGGCACGGATGTGCGGGTCTTCGGGCCATAGCGATCCGCGCCCGTGTTTTTCGGCGAGGTAGCGCAGGCACGCGTTCGATTCCCACAGGATGAACCCGTCATCGTCGATCGTCGGCACCAGCCGGTTCGGATTCATCGCGAGGTACTCGTCGGTGAACCCGAATTTGCCGGCCATGTCCGGGCGCTTGTACGCGACGTTCATCTCCGCACAGCCCCACAGGAGTTTCTGCACATTGGACGACGTGTGCCGTCCCCAAATCGTCAAGGCCATGAGCGCCCCCGTTTGATTGCGAAACGCCAGTCTAGTCGACGACGTTCCACTTCTCGACCACGTTGCTGCCGGCTTCGCGGAACACCTTGGAGACCGGACAGTAGATCGGAAGCATTTCCTCGACTTCCTTGAGCTGTTCGGGCGTCGCCGTCGTCTTGACGTTGATAGTGATCGTGATGTTCGGGAACGGTACCGAAATCGGCTCGGCCAGGATCACGCCCCGGCGGTCGAACTCGACATCGCACTCGATGCTCTGGATCTCGAAGTCGAGTTCCTTGTGATGGGCGATCCGGGTCGCCACGTTGTTTGTGCAGCCGACCAACGCCGCCATCATGGTCTCGGTCGGCGACGCACCGACGTTCGTGCCTCCGCGCTCTTCCGGCTCGTCGGTGATAACTTTCACATCGCGCACGCTGATATCGGTGCGCGAGTGAGACACCGCTTCACCCACCAGCGTGTACTTCGCGCTTTTCACTTGAACCTTGGCGTCGGCCATCTGTTTTCTCCCCTTCGAGGTGTTAGAAATTCGCCGGTAACATAGGCAGAGGCCCGGCCTTCGCATAGACTTGGAAGCGCCGAGTGGGTAGAAAACAGATGTTCCGGAACGACACGAAGTCCGGACACCGCGAACATATTGTTCAAAGGGGAGAAAGCGCTTGAAACCCGCACCTTTTGCCTACGTGCGCGCTGAAAGCTTCGACCAGGTCTTTGACCTGCTCGACGAGCATGGCGACGAGGCACGCATCCTCGCCGGCGGCCAAAGCCTCATGGCGACGCTCAACATGCGCTTGTCCGCGCCGGAAGTCCTCGTGGACATCAACCATCTCGAAGGCCTTTCGGACATTTCGGTGGACGGGGACACGCTGAAGATCGGCGCGCTCGCCCGCCATTCCGACGTGCTCGAATCCGACCTCGTGGCGACCCACGCCCCGCTGATCGCAAAGGCCATGCCGCATGTCGCCCACCAGGCGATCCGCAATCGCGGAACTTTCGGCGGCTCCATCGCCTTCGCCGACCCGGCGGCGGAATTGCCCGCCGTGACCCGCACGCTGGGCGCGACGTTCGTGATCCGCGGTCGCGACGGCGAGCGCAAGGTCGCCGCCGACGACTTCTTCAAGGGGTTGTTCGAAACCGACCGCGCAGACAACGAGATTCTGGTGGGCGCCGAAATTCCGTCGATCGCAGACGGCGAGCGTACCGCGTTCATGGAACTGGCGCGGCGTCACGGCGACTATGCGATCGTCGGCATCGCCGTTCAGGGCCGGGTCGACGGCGGCACCTTCTCTGACATGAAGATCGGGTTCTTCGGTGCCGGCGACCAGCCGATTCTCGCTCGCAGCGCCATGGACGCCCTGAACGGACAGTCCAACAGCGACGACACCGTCAAGAAAGCCCAGGATGCGCTGGACGCGGATCTCGACCCGATGCCGGACCTGAACGGGCCGGCGGAAATGAAAATGCATCTCGCCCGTGTGCTGACCAAGCGCGCGCTGGCCGAGATAGCGGCCTGAGACGGCGGAGGACATCGTGGACAACAACGTCGATATCAATATGACCGTGAACGGCCAGCAGGTAAGCCGCCGGGTTCCGGCACGCACCAACCTGGTCGATTTCGTTCGTTACGAGATGGAACTGACTGGCAGTCATGTAGGTTGCGAACACGGCGTGTGCGGTGCCTGCACGATCCGCGTGGACGGCAACATCGTTCGTGGCTGCCTGATGCTCGCGGCGCAGGCCGACGGCACAAATGTCGAGACTATCGAAGGCCTGTCCGATTCAGGAGAGATTGCGGACCTGCAGAAGGCGTTTCACGAGCGCAACGCCGTCCAGTGCGGCTTCTGCACGCCGGGCATGCTGCTTACGGCCCAGGAACTGCTGGCGAAGACGCCATCCCCGTCGCGCGAGGAGATTCGCGAGTTCATCTCCGGCAACTACTGTCGATGCACCGGCTACCAGGCGATCGTGGACGCGATCGAGCGGGTTGCCGAGGAGCGTAAGGCCTAGCGCGTCCCGACGTGGCGCACTGAAAAAGGGCGGGCGCCTTGAGCGCCCGCCCTTTTTCAATTCCCCGAACGTCGAACGGCGGCGCGATATCCCGCGCCGCCGTTCAGCGTTTCGGAATTCAGTTCCGTTAGAAACTTATCCCGATCTGATGGTTGAACTGGATACCCGAACTCCATGTGATCGGGACCGTCGTCAGCTGCGGCACCACCCAGACGAGGAGCATGACGAACAGGATCAAAATCCAGTAGGGAATCGAACCGGCGAAAATCTCGCCCAATTGCACTGTTCTGTCAGGTACCGAGCCCTTCACGGCGTACACCAGAAGTCCGACAGGCGGGGTCAGCAGACCCGCCTCGATTGCCAGGATGCCCATGATTGCAAAGGCATACTCGTTGTACCCGAAGTTCTGCGCAATCGGCCAGAAGATAGGGACCGTCAACAGGATAATCGAACCCGAGTCCAGCAGCGTGCCGAGAACCAGCCAGATCACGATCATGATCAACACGGCCACGTTCGGATCGATACCCGCACCACCGACCGTATCGGTAATCAGGTTCACGACACCGCCCGTCGTCAGCAGACGCGAATACATCTGCGCCGTCAGCAGCAGGAACAGGATCGGCGCAATGACCTTGCCGGAATCGACAATGGCTTCGCGGATACCGTGCCAGCGCACACCCTTGATCAGCGCGAGGACAAGACCGAACAACGCCCCCAACGCCGCCGCTTCCGACGGTGTGGCCAGACCGGCCCAGATGCTTCCGAGAACGGCGATGATCAGGAAAATTACGCCGCCGCCGCTGATGATCTCCTGACCGGTCAACTTCTCGTTGGAAAGGTCGACCGCCGGAGCCGTTTTCGGCTTCAGGATCGCCACACCCGAACAATAGAAGGCCATGACGAGGGCCAGAATCAGGCCCGGGAAAATACCGGCGAGGAACAGGAATCCGATCGAAATCTCGGTGACAATGCCCCAGATGATCAGCAGGACACTGGGCGGAATCAGCATGCCCAGGCACGCACTGCCCGCGACGGAACCCAGCGCGTAGCGCCGGTTATACCCGGCGGCAATCATCTCGGGATAGGCCAAGCGCGAGAACGCGGCTGCCGAGGCGAGGCTCGTTCCCGTCACGGCGGCGAAGACCGCATTGCCTGCCACTGTTGCCACGGCCAGCCGGCCCGGAATGCGTTTTAAACCGAAGTTCATCACGCGGTATAGATCGCCTGCCGAGCCGGATCGGCTCACAAATTCGCCCATAAGAACGAACAGTGGGATCACCGCAAACACGAAGTCACGCAACGCGAAGAACGACGTACTCCCTACCTGCCCGGCGGCCAGTTCGTAGGAGCCGAACATCAGCCATGTGCCGACCAGGGCCGTGACGCCGAGGGAGATGCCGATATGAATGCCGCCGATCACTCCGATGATCAGCGCGACCAGCATCAAAAGAACTGCTGTGGTTGGATCCATTCTTAAACGCCCCTTTATCCCCAAATGCTCATTGTGCGGCGCGTGCCGCCGGTTGGGTTATGTTTTTCGCTAGATTTGCGAGCCCGAAATATCTTCGACCCGGCCCTCTTCCTCTTCGGTGATCGCCTGACCGCCGAACAGAAAGTGGAAGAGCAGAACGAGATACGTCAGCGCGGACACGACGGCAAAAGCGAAGATCACCGTGCGAACCGGATAGACCGGCACGCGAATCGACCCCTCGCCTTCACGCTCATCGACATCCCAGCCGATGACCATGTCCTCGTACCCGCCCAGCGCGATAGAGAAGAAGAACCAGACCCCCAGCGCCGCAACGGTGATGTCGATGAGACGACGAACGAGCGGCCCGACGTTCTGATAGACCACGGTCGTGCGCAGATGGGCCCCCCGATAAATCGTGTAAGGCATCTGCAGGAACAGAATCGAAACCATCGAGTTGGCCACGATTTCGATCGTTCCATCGAACGGCGCATTGAAGAACGTACGACCCGTGATGTCGTAAAGGATCAGAAAAGCGAGCGCCATCGCCCAGAACGCGGCGATCGTGCTGCACACACGCGTCACCGTATAAACGACCCTATCGAGCATCGATACCTCCCAAAATCCCTGTTTCACCAACCACGTCGGCGAATTGATTCGATGCGCTCCCCAGCGCGAATCTGCGAGACGTTAGCAGACTGCCCGCGTCTGTAAAATGCGTGATTCCGGTCGATTGCGCTTTTTTGACACATGATCGACGTAATCCGATCAAACGGACGTGATCTTGTTGCCACAGTTCGGCGGCATGGTGAATTTTGCCGAAATAGCCGTAGTGGTCAGCAGCACCACCTGAGGCTGAACAACAACACGAGGGAGAGATGGCAATAGCAACTGACAAACCATTGATAACCTCTAGCTTTGGGGTGCGATTCCTGCTTTTCTGCACCCCGACATGTACAGACGTACCGCGTCAGGTCGACCGGTTCGGCTCTTTTGTCGTTCAATGTTCCTAAGAAACTAAGTCCCATGGGAGACAATCTGTGACAGCACGTAAACAACTTGCGACCGTTGCCGCAGCCGGCGTTCTCGCCGTTGCCGCAGCAGCGACCACCACGTCGGCAATCGCCGACAGCTTCACATTCCGCATCGCGGCAGGCCATCCGGCCGCCCCGCTTGCGAGCGTGAATCAGCTTCAGAAGACTTTCGTTCCGAACGTGACCAAGCGCGTTGCGGCCGAGACCGACCACACGGTCCGCTTCATCGAAGGGTACGGCGGCACGATCGCCAACCTGTTCGAAGTTCTGGAATCGACCCAGAAGGGCCTGGTGGACTTCGGTTCCATGTGCTCGTGCTTCGAGCCGACCAAGCTGTTCGTCCATAACCTGAACTACTTCACGCCGTTCATCTCCGGCGATCCGAAGATCATGGGACCGACCACGCGTCAGGTGCATGAGGAGTTCGACTACTTCTCCACCGTGTTCTCGGACAACTACAACCAGATCTATCTGGGCGGCGGTGCGTTCGACGACTACGGCCTGGGCACGGACTTCCCGTGGACCAAAATGGAAGAGCTCAAGGGCGTGAAGGTCGGCGCGGCCGGTCCGAACCTGCCGTGGCTCGACTACGCCGGTGCGGCGAAGGTCCAGACCAACCTGAACGAGGTCTACAACGCGCTGCAGTCCGGCGTGTATGACGGCATCGTGATCTTCCCGGCACCGTACTTCGGCTTCAAGTTCGGCGAAGTCGCAAAGTACTACACGACCATGGGCTGGGGCTCGGTCGTCGCTTATCCGCTGACGGTTAACACGAACACCTGGGCCAAGATCCCCGATGATGTAAAGAAGATCATCATGGAAGAGGTCGAAGTGTATGAGACCGCGATGGAAGACGAGTCCGTGACCAAGTTCGTGACCGCACTCGAGAACCTGCGCAAGCAGGGTGTGACGGTTCGTAACATCGATCCGGAAACCCAGAAGGCCATGGCCGAAGCTATCGAGCCGTGGGTCAACATCCGGGCCAATGACTACGAAGAAAAGGGCTTCCCGGGCAAGGCGACGTTCAACCGCCTCATCGAACTGGCAAAGCAGAACGGCGCGACGCCGGTTCACACCTACACGATCAAGTAGTTCTTCGGAACTCTTCAAGAAAAGGGCGGCCTACGGGCCGCCCTTTTTTGTTTGCCCAGTTTGCACTTTTTCCAATTCCGCAACGCTATCGGCTAAGCCCTTCCCATACCCCCCATTTCGTTCCAAGATACGCGCGTTGTGTTCCGGTGCCCGTAGCACCTTATAAAAATCCGGCCGCGCAGACGGCCAAGCAACAACGAAAATCATGGGAGGACCCCAATGTCATTGACAGGTAAAATTGTACCGCGCGCCCTGGTCGCGGGCGGTTTCGCAGCGGCTTTTGCATTTACGCAAGTTCCAGCTCAGGCCGACAGCTTCACGTTCCGCATTGCGGCAGGCCATCCGGCTGCCCCGCTTGCGAGCGTGAACCAGCTTCAGAAGACCTTCGTTCCGAACGTGACCAAGCGGGTCGCGGCCGAGACCGATCACACGGTCCGCTTCATCGAAGGGTACGGCGGCACGATCGCCAACCTGTTCGAAGTTCTGGAATCGACCCAGAAGGGCCTGGTGGACTTCGGTTCCATGTGCTCGTGCTTCGAGCCGACCAAGCTGTTCGTCCATAACCTGAACTACTTCACGCCGTTCATCTCCGGCGATCCGAAGATCATGGGACCGACCACGCGTCAGGTGCATGAGGAGTTCGACTACTTCTCCACCGTGTTCTCGGACAACTACAACCAGATCTATCTGGGCGGCGGTGCGTTCGACGACTACGGCCTGGGCACGGACTTCCCGTGGACCAAAATGGAAGAGCTCAAGGGCGTGAAGGTCGGCGCGGCCGGTCCGAACCTGCCGTGGCTCGACTACGCCGGTGCGGCGAAGGTCCAGACCAACCTGAACGAGGTCTACAACGCGCTGCAGTCCGGCGTGTATGACGGCATCGTGATCTTCCCGGCACCGTACTTCGGCTTCAAGTTCGGCGAAGTCGCAAAGTACTACACGACCATGGGCTGGGGCTCGGTCGTCGCTTATCCGCTGACGGTTAACACGAACACCTGGGCCAAGATCCCCGATGATGTAAAGAAGATCATCATGGAAGAGGTCGAAGTGTATGAGACCGCGATGGAAGACGAGTCCGTGACCAAGTTCGTGACCGCACTCGAGAACCTGCGCAAGCAGGGTGTGACGGTTCGTAACATCGATCCGGAAACCCAGAAGGCCATGGCCGAAGCTATCGAGCCGTGGGTCAACATCCGGGCCAATGACTACGAAGAAAAGGGCTTCCCGGGCAAGGCGACGTTCAACCGCCTCATCGAACTGGCAAAGCAGAACGGCGCGACGCCGGTTCACACCTACACGATCAAATAGTTCTCAGGAGCTCTTTGCGAAAAGGGCGGCCTACGGGCCGCCCTTTTCTTGTTCCCCTATGAACCTGCGCCTAGACCGGCGGCAGTTCGATCCCCGCATCCTTCGCAATCAACGAAATCGGGTGTTCCACGACCGGCGTCACGGACACATCGAAAAAGAACCGGTGTAGCGGCAGCGACAGGAACGCCTGGTGCAAATCGTCATGGTCCTTCGCCTGCCAGAGCGAGATCGTTTGCTGGGTCGCGGTGGCGCGCCAGGCGCGCACGACATAGCCGTCAGCAATCAGTTCCTTCGCGCGGGCCGCCTCCTTGGCACGCTCCTGCGCCTCGGTCTCGGCGTCCCAGTGCTCCGGAATTCGGACCCAGTAATTCAAAACGTAAAGCATTGGCCTAGTCTCCCCTGTTGGATGCCGGACCCTAGTGCGCCCGCCGGTCAGGTGCACGTCCCGGCGCGCCCAAACACTCGTGCGATCTCCGCATCAAACTCATTCGTGCGACGGAAACATGACTGCATTGGGATCGCGCCGCTTTATCGGCTCGTCATCGAGGCCGACTGTCTCCTCCCACAGCGAGAGGGAACACCATGGCAGATGACAAACAATCCACGTTCGACGTCGTGTGCGAGATGGAAGCGACATCCGTCGGAAAAATGCGCACGGAGGTGGACGCCCGATTGGTCGTCGGACCACTCGACGCACCGATGTACGAACACCGATTTGAGATGGCGTCGGACGAAGGCGCATTCCACGGCGGGGCGGACTCGGCACCGCCACCCCTCGCATTCTTCTGCACCGGGCTCGTCACCTGCCTGATGACCCAGATCCGCGCGTTCGCAAAGCGTCTTCGTGTTCCCGTCGGTGATGTGAAGGTGACAGCCGACATCAAGTGGGAAGGCCGGCATGCCGGCCGGAACCCTTACACGGCGCACCCGGTCCACTTTCGCCTCGACATCGATCTCGACAGTGAAGCCTCGGTGGACGACCAGAAACGGGTGCTCGATGCTGCCGAACTCGGTTGCTTCGTCGAAGCGACGCTGGCCAACCCCGTCCCCGTCGAACACCGCCTGAAGAACGGCGACGCCTGGCTGGCCGCGTAACCGCCTTTCGGGCGGCTCAGCCCCGCCGAGGCTGGCGAAACTGTTCCTTCAGGAAATCGACGAACGCGCGAACCTTCAACGGCATGTAGTCTCGTGTCGGGTACATGACCCAGATCGCGTTGTCGAAGCGTGACGCCGTCGCCTCGTAGTCGGGGAACAGGTCGATAAGCTCGCCTGTATCGATGGCATCGCCAACGATCCAGCGCGCCTGCAGCACGATCCCCATCCCGGCCATCGCAAGGTCCCGCAGCGCGATCGCGTTCGAGGTCGTGCAATTACCCCGGATCGGAATCTCGATCGTTTCGCCGCCTTTCTTCCTGAATCGCCAGCGGTTGCTGAACCCCGCGAGCGACAACGGCATGCAATTGTGCTCGTTGAGATCGTACGGGTGTTTCGGCGTGCCGTGGCGCGCAAGGTAGTCGGCGCTCGCGCACACGATCCCCACCAACGGCAGAAGTTTCGTCGCGACGTAGCTCGACTCCTCAAGCGGTCCGATCCGGAAGGCCGCGTCCAACCGCTCACTCAACAGGTCGAGCGGCGCATCGGTCAGCACGAGGTCGAACGAGACGTCCGGGTACTGCGCAGAAAACTTCGGCAGCAAAGGCACGATATTGGCCTGGGCAAAAGCGACCGGGGCGGCCACACGCAAGATGCCGTGCGGCTTCTGCGACACGTTGGTCGCCAGCGTGTGGGCATGGCCGATTTCCTCGACGATCGGCTCAATGCGTTGAAAATAGATGTTGCCCGCCTCGGTCGGCGACAACCGCCGCGTCGTGCGCTGAAACAGCCGGGTTCCGAGCTCGGTCTCCAACGATGCGATCGTGCGCGAAATCGATGAAGGGTCCACCTGCCGGTCGCGCGCTACCGCCGCGAAGCTGCCGCGGCGCATCACTTCTACGAAAATCTGGAGAGAATCCACGTCCATTCGTGTGCCTCATGCAGCAAACTTATGCAGTTCTTCTCTTTTTCTACGCTATTTGCACGGGTTTCATACAGGAAGCGCTTTAAACAATAAACAAACTCCGGAGGATCACTATGAAAGATAGTTTCCGCGTATCCGCCAGTTTTCGTGCACTTGCTGTATCCGCGGCGGGGCTTGCCGCCATCTCGATGGCCGCACCGGTTTCGGCACAGGAGACCGTCAACGTCACGTTCGTTTCCGGCTACCCGCCCGCCGCGACCATGGTGAAGGCAGTGCTCGACGGCTTCGTGCCCGCAGTCGATGCCGAGCTCGCCAAGAGCGGCAACTACAGGATCGACTGGAATCTCGCCCATTCCGGCCAGGTTGCCCGCCCGCGCGGGGAGCTGGAAGCCACGGAAGCCGGTCTCGCCGACATCTCGATCATTCAGCTACCGTTCCACACCGACCGGCTGCCGCTGCATGAACTGCCGTTCAAGACACCTTTCACCACCCGCGAGCTGCGCCTGATCAGCGACGTGTTCATGGAGATGGAAGTCGACATTCCCGAGTTCAAAGGCCTGTGGGACGAGGTCGGGCAGACGAACCTGTATTTGACCGGGACGGTCGACAACTACCATGTGATCGCGGCCAAACCTGCAAAGAAGATTTCGGACCTCAAGGGCCGCAAAGTCGGCGCGGCCGGCCCAAACCTTCCCTGGGCCACCGCCATCGGCGCCGCAGGCGTCCAGACCAACCTGGCCGACGCCTACAACAGCCTGAACACCGGCATCTACGAAGCGATGATCGTCTGGGCCGAGGCCATGGGCACATTCAAGCTCTGCGAACCGGCTCCCTACGTTCTCGACCCGGGGTTCGGTGCGATCATCGCGCAGGCACTGACGGTCAACACCGACTCGTTCACGAACCTTCCCGACGAGGTCCAGACAGCCCTGCGCAACAACGCCAAAGGCTGGCATGAAATGAACGCGGACCTGGTCGAGAACGGCGCCGAGAAGGGTTTTGCCCAGTGCAAGGCCGACTTCGGCACGGAAGTCGCCGTGCTGCCGCAGGCCGAGCGCGAGGAATGGGCCGCCGCCCTGCCCCCGCTGGGCAAGGAGTGGGCCGCGCGCGTGAACGACCGGGGCCTGCCGGGCGACGCGATCCTGACGCGCTACATGGACGCGATGCGCGCGAACAACCAGCCGCTGCTGCGGCACTGGGACCGCGACTAGTCTCCACGTCGCGGTGTATCCCGGACGCGCCAACGCGCGCGTCCTGTCTCCCGACCTCGGCGGCCACTTCGGTGGCCGCCTTTTTCTTGCGCGACGGGAACATTGATGCCGTTCGAACACCAATCTCTTGCAGGTCGGGATGTTTCTTGTGGCACCCTGCCGTCTCTAGAGTGACCGAATACGAACAAACAGGTGGTCGCACCGAACCGGGGAGGATCCAAATGCAACTCAGTCGAGACGATCTGCTGTCAGCGTACGAAACGATGGTCACGATCCGCGAATTCGAGGAACGGGTCGCGGCGGAATTCGAAACCGGCGACATGCCGGGCTTCGTCCATCTCTACGCCGGCGAGGAAGCGATCGCCGTCGGGGCCTGCCTCGACCTGGAAGACAAGGACGTGATCGGCAGCACCCATCGCGGCCACGGCCATTGTATCGCCAAGGGCTGCGACATCGAGGGCATGATGCTGGAGCTGTTCGGCCGCAAGGACGGCCTGTGCGGCGGCAAGGGCGGCTCGATGCATATCGCCGACCTCGACAAGGGCATGCTCGGCGCGAACGGCATCGTCGGCGCCGGCGCGCCGCTGATCGTCGGCGCCGGCCTCACGGCCAAGACCCTGAAAAACGGCGGCGTCGCCATCGGCTTCGTCGGCGATGGCGCAACCAACCAGGGCGCGGTGTTCGAGGCCATGAACCTGGCGGTCGTGCTCGACCTGCCGGTCGTGTTCGTGTTCGAGAACAACTACATCGGCGAAGGCACGGGCGTGGAATATTCGGTCGGCTCCGGCGACATCGCGGGCCGCGCGGCCGGGTTCGGGATGCCGGTCGAGAAGGTCGACGGCCGCGACTTCTTCGCGGTCCACGAGGCCATGCGTGCCTGCATCGAGCGCGCGCGCAACGGCGACGGCCCGTCGGGCATCGAGGCGCTCTCGCCGCGCTACTACGGGCATTTCGAAGGCGACCCGCAGGCCTATCGCGGTCCCCAGGAGGTCGACAACTACCGCGAAAAGGACGACTGCCTGAAGATCTTCCGTCAGAAAGTGCTCGAAGCCGGGCTTCTCGAGGAAGGCGATCTCGATGACCTTCGCGACAAGGCCCGCCAGCAGGTCGACGACGCGGTCAAGGCCGCGCGCGCCGCGCCCGCGCCGGGCAAGGCCGACCTGATGACCGACATTTACGTCAGCTACTAGAACGCGGGGAGGACAGAACAATGGCCAAGAAAACGGTCCGTGAAGCCATCAACGATGCGCTGCGCCAGGAAATGGAACGCGACGAAACGGTCGTCGTCATGGGCGAGGATGTCGCCGGCGGCGCCGGCCTCGACGGCGAGGAAGACGCCTTCGGCGGCGTGATGGGCGTGACGAAGGGGCTGTACGGCCAGTTCAGCGCCGGGCGCGTGATCGACACGCCGATCAGCGAGACCGCCATCATGGGCATGGCCGCCGGCTCGGCCGCAACCGGCCTCCGTCCCGTCGCGGAACTGATGTTCTGCGATTTCATGGGCGTGTGCTTCGACCAGATCCTCAACCAGGCCGCGAAGTTCCGCTACATGTTCGGCGGCAAGGCGACGACGCCGCTGGTGGTCCGCACGACCTACGGCGGCGGGCTGGGCGCGGCGGCGCAGCACTCCCAGTGCCTCTACGGCATGTTCACGGCGGTGCCGGGCATCAAGGTGGTCGTGCCGTCGAATGCGTACGACGCCAAGGGCCTGCTGATCCAGGCGATCCGCGACGACGACCCGGTGATCTTCTTCGAACACAAGACGATGTACGACATCGAGGGCGAAGTGCCCGACGAGGCGTATACGATCCCGTTCGGCGAAGCGAACATCGTGCGCGAGGGCGGCGACGTGACGATCGTGGCGCTCGGCAAGATGGTGCTCGAAGCCCGGGCCGCGGCGGACAAGCTCGCCGAAGACGGTATCGAGGCCGAAGTGATCGACCTGCGCACCACGTCCCCGCTCGACGAGGAGACGATCCTCGAAAGCGTCGAGGAAACCGGGCGTCTCGTCGTTGTCGACGAGGCCAACCCGCGCTGCAGCATCGCCGCCGACGTGGCCGGGCTGGTCGCGGGCCACGCCTTCGAGATGCTCAAGGCCCCGGTCAAACAGGTCACCGCGCCTCACGCGCCGGTGCCGTTCGCGCCGGAACTGGAGAACCTCTACCTTCCCAACGCCGACAAGATCGTCGCCGCGGCCAAAGAGATCGCGGCCTGAAGTTATGGTCGCGTGTCGTTCTGCCGTTTCCATGGGATCGGACATTTCTGTGCGTCATTGCGAGGAGCAGCGCGACAAAGCAATCCAGAGCGGGCGTATCGGTTCTGGATTGCTTCGCTTCGCTCGCAATGACAGCACATCGGTTGACCTCCCTGACGTAAGGCCTCTTGTTCGGACGAACCCCGAGGAGACGCACCATGTCTGACGAAATCCAGAAGCTAACCATGCCGAAATGGGGCCTGCAGATGCAGGAGGGCACCATCGTCGAATGGCTCGCGGCGGAAGGCAGCGAGATCGCCCAGGGCGACGAGATCGTCGAGGTCGAGACCGAGAAGGTGAACAACACCTACGAGGCCCCCTTCTCCGGCCGGTTGCGGCGGCACGTCGCGACGGTGGGGCAGACCATTCCCGTCGGTGGCCTGATCGCAGTGGTCGCGCCGGACAGCGTGGCCGACGCGGACATCGACGCGTTCGTCACGACGTTCGAATCCGAATTCGTCCCCGAGGCGGAGGAGGATGAAGCCGCCTCGCCGCAAACGGTCGATGTCGACGGGCGCGAGATCAACTACCTCGACATGGGGGTCGGCGACGGCGCGCCGCTCGTTCTCGTCCACGGTCTGTGCGCGGATCTCAACGGCTGGATGTTCAACCATCCCGACCTCGCCGCGGGCCGGCGCGTGATCGCGCTCGACCTGCCGGGGCACGGCGCGAGCACAAAGGACGTCGGCGACGGAGATGTCGCGTTTTTCGCGGACACGCTCGCCGGGTTCCTGTCGGCGCTGAACATCGAGCGCGCGCACCTTGCGGGACATTCGCTCGGCGGCGCAGTAGCGATAGCCCACGCGCTGGGCCATCCCGCCCGCGTGGCTTCGCTTGCCCTGATTTCCCCGGCCGGGCTGGCGGGCGACATCAACGGCGGTTTCCTGACGGAGTTGATCGGGGCCGAGAAACGCCGCGGCGCACGTGTGGCGCTGTCCCAGCTTGTCGACGACGCGGACCTCGTCAGCCGCGACATGATCGAACAGTTCCTGCGCTACAAGCGCACGGATGGCGTGCCCGAAGCTCTCTCCATCATCGCCGAAGCCAACTTCGACGGCGATTCCCAGAAGACGGTCCTGGGCGACCGGCTCGGGGAGTTGGACATCCCGGTCCTGTGCATCTGGGGCGACAAGGATCAGGTCATCCCCCCCGCCCATGCGGACAAGCTGCCAGCCGGCGCCACGGTTCACCGGTTCGACGATGTCGGGCATCTTCCCCAGATGGAAAAGGCCGCGCAGGTGAATGCCCTGCTCGCAGCCTTTGCAAATGAAAGTGAGTGAATCATGACGGTTGGAATTTGCGGAACAGGAAAGATGGGCGCGGCGGTGGCCGAACGCCTGATAGACGAAGGCGAGGACGTCGCGGTCTGGAATCGCACGGCATCGCGCGCGGACGCGGTCGTCGAGGTCGGTGCGACGCGCTGCGACACACCCCGGGAATTGGCCGAGGCCTGCGACACGGTCATCGTCATGCTGATCAACGACGATGCGGTCAACGGCGCCTATCGCGACGAAGATGGGCTCCTGGCCGACAACCTGTCGGGCAAGCTGATCGTCGAGATGAGTACGGTGCTCCCCGATACCACCACCGCATTAGCCTCGGCGGTCCGCGAGGCCGGCGGCGCGTTCATCGAATGCCCCGTCGGCGGCACCGTCCCGCCGGCGCGCAACGGTCAGTTGCTCGGCATGGCGGGAGGCGAGGCCGATGATGTGGAACGCGCACGGCCCGTCCTCGACAAGCTTTGCCGCCGTCTCGACCATGTCGGACCTGTCGGCGCGGGCGCCGCGATGAAGCTGGCGATCAACCTGCCGCTCTCGGTCTACTGGCTGGCGCTGGGAGAAGCACTTGCGATCACCGAGGACGCGGGTGTGGAGTCCGAGCTGGCGCTCGACATCCTGTGCGATTCCTCCGGCGCGTCGAAGGTCGCGGGCCTGTTCCAGCCGGGCATCCTGCAGGCGCTCGGCGGCGACGTGCCCGATGGGGCGGTTTTCGAGGTCTCCGGCGCGGCGAAGGACATTCACCTGATGACAGCGATGGCCGAGACGCGGGGGCTCAAGCTGCCGTTGATCTCGGAAACCGAAAAACACTACGCCGCCGCCATTGCCGACGGCTGGGCCGACCGGAATTTTCCGCTGCTGGCCGCGTGGTACGCGAAGCAGGCGCGCGGCAAGGGTTAAGGGCCCCGCTCCTACGAGCGTCATGCGCGGACTTGATCCGCGTATCTCGTCTCGGTCCCGGCAGAGATGCCCGGGTCAAGCCCGGACATGATATTGTCAGGAGTTGGCTTCCCTACTCCGCGGCGTCGGTCGCGCCGATGCCGATGTTGCGGCCGGCGTAGCGACGCAGGCGCAGGTCGGCCTGCTCCTTGTGGCCCCAGAAGCGTTCGACCTCGCACAGGCGCGAGCAGTAGTCGCCGACGAGCGCGCTCGCTTCCTCGGTGATCTGCTGGTAGGTGCAGGTCTTCATGAACTTGCCGACCCACAGGCCACCCGTGTAGCGGGCAGCACCCTTGGTGGGGAGCGTGTGGTTGGTGCCGATCACCTTGTCGCCATAGGAGACGTTGGTCTCCGGGCCGATGAACAGCGCGCCGAAATTGGTCATGTTTTCCAGGAACCAGCGCGGATCCTCGGTCAGGATCTCCACATGCTCGTAAGCAAGCCGGTCGGCTTCCGCGAGCATCTCGTCGCGCGTATCGCACAGGATGATCTGGCCGTAGTCCTTCCACGCCACCGACGCAACATCGGCGGTCGGGAGGATTTTGAGCTGGCGCTCGATCTCGCCCGGGATGGCCTCGGCAAGTTCGCGGGACGTCGTGATAACCGCCGCCGGCGAATTCGGGCCATGCTCGGCCTGCCCCAGCAGGTCGACCACGACCATCTCAACGTCCGCCGTGTCGTCGGCGACAACCAGAACCTCGGTCGGGCCGGCGAACAGGTCGATGCCGACCCGACCGTAGAGCTGGCGCTTAGCTTCGGCCACATAGGCGTTGCCCGGGCCGACGAGCATATCGCAGCCGGCAATCGTCTCGGTACCGAGCCCCATCGCCGCGACGGCCTGGACGCCGCCGAGGCAGTAGATTTCGTCGGCGCCGGCCAGGTACATCGCGGCAATCGTCGCCGCGTGCGGGCCGCCCTCGTTCGGCGGAGTGCAGGCGATCACGCGCGGCACGCCGGCAACCTTCGCGGTCACGACCGACATGTGGGCCGAGGCCACCATCGGGTAGCGCCCGCCGGGCACGTAACAGCCGACGCTGTTCACCGGAATGTTCTTGTGGCCCAAGGTCACGCCGGGCAGCGTCTCGACCTCGACGTCCTTCAGCGCATCCTTCTGGATCTGCGCGAAGTTGCGGACCTGGGCCTGGGCGAACTTGATGTCCTCGATGGTCTGCTCGGGCAGCGAATCCATCAGTTCCTTGATCTGCTCGTCCGAGAGACGGAAGCTTTCCGGCGTCCATTTGTCGAACTTTTCCGACAGTTCACGAACCGCTGCATCACCGCGTGTTTTCACGTCACCCAGGATGCCTTCGACGATTTCGCGAACCTTGCCGTCCGCCTCGTCCGTGGCTTCGGAATCCATGCCTTCCTTGAGAAATTCGATGGCCATCTCTCTGTCCCCTGCGTTGCGCAATTTCCCAGTGTCTTAAACGCGACGGGCGGCACCGGCAACCCCGGCACCGCCCGATACTCGTGACGAAGCCGCAGGTGCTACTTGATCGCCTGCGGATTGATCGGCGAGCCGACCGCTTTGGTGATCGGCAGCGGCGGGGCGACGAACATGAACTCGTACACCTTGTCCTCGGCGCAGTCGTTGGCGAGATCCTTCAGGTAAAAGATCTCGCCCATCGTGATGCCGATCTGCGGGATTACGATCCAATGCCACGGCTGGAACACGTCGTCCGTCTCGTTCGGAATGACCTCGCAGCCCCAGGTGTCGGCGCAGATCGCGGCGATCTCCATGTCGTGCATCCAGTCACAGGTGTGGAAGGACACGCCCGGCGCATCGCCGCCGGCGTAACCGCCCCACTCCTCGTTCTTGAGGCAGCGCTCCATGTGTCCGGTACGATAAATCACGAAGTCGCCGCGTTTGATCTCGACGCCCTGGTCCTTCGCGCACTGGTCGAGATCGTCGGCGTCGATCGCCGTGCCGTCGTCCAGTGAATCGACACCGGCCCAGCGGGCGATGTCGAGCAGCACGCCGCGGCCGACCATCTTGTCGCGCATCTTGTGGATCGCGTTCTTCTCCGCGCCCTGCGCGCCGACGAGGGTCGCGTCATAGCCGTTCCACATCTTGCCGTGGTTGAAGACGTGGCCGAGCGCGTCCCACTGGGTGCCGCACTGGAGCGGCAGCGAGACCGCGTCGTCGGCATACTGGTTGGGATACTTCTTGCCGGGCACGACATACTTGTCCTGGACGGAGTCCGTGCCGGTGGCGAGCATGGTGTGGATCGGATTCCAGCGGCCGCCGAACAAGCCCCGCTGCGGGCCCTGATTGTCGAAGTTCAGGCCAAGAGAGAAGACCTCGCCCTTCTTGACGAGCCCGGCCGCAGCCTTGCGCTCCTCGGCGCCCACATAGTTGATGGTGCCCCACTCGTCGTCCGGGCCCCACTTGCCCCAGTTCTTGTTGCGCTCCGATTTCTCTTTGATCAGGTCCATGTCGAACTGATATTTCGGATCGTCGTGTTTATGCATGTCAGGTCTCCCCCGTGAGAATTGTGCGGCGCCGGGCGCCTGTCGTGTTGTTATTTTTCGAGCCTAGCAAAACAAAGGGACCACGCTCCATGGGAACGTGGCCCCGAATGCCAGAATTTTCTCGCAGCTACTTGATGGCCTGCGGGTTGATCGGCGAGCCGGTACCGCGCGTGATAACCAGCGGCGGCGCCGACAGGAAGAATTCGTAGACGCCGTCTTCCTTGCAGTCCTCGACCAGCTCGCGCAGGTACCAGATTTCACCGTGGACGATGCCGATGTGCGGGATCGTCACCCAGTGCCATGGCTGGTTGACGCCCTCGACGCTGCGGTTCGGGCGCACTTCGATCCCCCAGGTATCGGAGCAAATGCCCGCGATTTCCTTCTTGTGGATCCAGTCGACAGTCTCGAAGGCCAGACCCGGCGCATCGCCGCCCGCGTAACCGCCCCAGTCGCCCTTGTCGAGGCAATCCGCCATCTGGCCTGTGTTGAAGATCACGAAGTCGCCACGACGCACTTCCACACCCTGCTTCTTGGCGGTGTTTTCGAGATCCTCGATGGTGATCTCCTCACCGTCCGCCAGGCGCTTCTTGCGCTTGTAGCGGGCCACGTCGAGCAGCACGCCGCGTCCGACCATCTTGTCGGCGAAGTTCTCGATGCCGTTCTTGTGGGCGCCACGCACGTCGACCAGGGTCGCGTCGTAGCCGTTCCACATCTTGTCTTCGGTGAAAACATGGGCGAGTGCATCCCACTGGGTCGCGCACTGGGTCGGCAGGTTGATGGCGTCATCGGCGTAACGCATTCCGGCAAGCGGTTCCTGGATACCCTGCACGGCATCTGTGCCGGTCGCGAGCATCTGGTGCATCGGATTCCAGCGGCCGCCGAACAACCCGTTCTGCGGGCCGTTTTCGTCCAGGTTCAGGCCAAGGCGGAAGACCTTGCCCTTCTTCACCAGCTTGGCAGCATCGGCAATCATTTCAGGCGTGATGTAGTTCAGAACGCCCAGTTCGTCGTTCTTGCCCCATTTGCCCCAGTTGTTTAGCTGCTTGCACTTCCGCATCACGTCGGCTTTCGTGAGCAACTTCTTCTTGCTCGACTTGCGCTTTGTTGCGGGTTTGCGGGTCGTTGCTTTTTTCGCCATGAAGTCTTTCCTCGCCTGTCTGGCCGTTGAGCACCAATGGTTTTCACCGATCTTACAACCGGCGTTGGCGTCGGTTATGGTCGCTCAAAATTTGGATTGCAAGAATGCATTCGCATGACATTCGTGCGGGGCAAAAAGGAGTGGTGGAAATGTCCGTGGCCGAGATCGAAGAACTCAAAACACCGTCGTTGCGCCTCGACGGGCTGGTCGCCGTGGTCAGCGGTGCGGGCCGCGGGCTGGGGCGCGGCGCGGCTTTATCGCTGGCGGAAGCGGGTGCAGAAGTGATGCTGGTGAGCCGCACGGAAGCCGAACTGAATGAGGTCGCGGAAGAAATTGTCGCCAGCGGCGGCAAGGCAATGCCGGTCGTCTGTGACGTGACCGATGCCGCGCAGGTGCGCGAGAAGATCGAGGGCATCGGGCGCATCGACATCCTGATGAACAACGCCGGCTCCAACCGGCCGGAACCATTTGTCGACGTGTCGGAGGAAAATCTCGACTTCCTGCTCGATCTCAACGTGAAATCGATGTTCACCGTCGCCCAGGCGTGCGCGCGCCGGATGCTCGCCGGCGGCCGGGGTGGTTCGATGATCCACATGTCGTCGCAGATGGGCCATGTCGGCTCGCCCAACCGCACCGTCTACTGCACGACCAAACATGCGGTCGAAGGCATGAGCAAGGCGATCGCCGCCGAACTCGCGCCGCAGAACATCCGCTCGAACTGTATCGGGCCGACTTTTATCGAAACCCCGATGACAGCGCCGATGTTCGAGAATCCGGAATTCAAGCAATTTGTGATGGACCGGATCCTGATGGGACGCCTGGGCAAGATTTCCGATGTGACCGGCGCCATCGTGTTCCTGGCTTCGCCCGCCTCGGAGCTGATCACCGGCGCAAGCCTCACTATCGACGGAGGCTGGACGACGGTTTGAGCTATTCGCTCTCCGTGGGTGCGCCGTCCCACCGCGCGCCCAGATAGTCCACGAACGCAACCCGGATATTCTTGCCGCGCCACGCCGTAACGGTTTCGGCGGGAATGTCGTGCAACACAAGACTACCCGGCACGCTGCCCACCTGTCCCCGGATGCTAAGCCACTCGGGATTCTCCTGGCCGGCGCGCGCAACGGCGACCACGTACCAGCCTTCCGCCGGCGTCTGGTAGCGCACCAGCGATACGATCGGCGCATCGTCCGGGCCGCCGCCGGGCACTTCGAGAGCCCCGTCAACCTCCCACATGCGTCCCAGCACCCTCGCGGCCGCGCGCGGGCGTCCCTGCTCAATAAGTTTGCGTAGACGGGTCGAACCGGCCAGGTCGCCGTCGACCGTAACGGCCTCGACGACCGTGACTCCGAACCCCAGTTCCCGGCCCATTCGGCGAAGAAGGCCTGCATCACCGCCACGCTTGCGGCCGAACCTGAAGTCGTGACCGACGACGACGTGGCTCACCCGCATGCCTTCCGCCAGCACGGAGCGGACGAATTCCTCGGGTTCCAGGCCTGCGAACTCACGGTCAAAGGATTGCGCCAGCAGGACGTCGACACCCAGTTCCGCCATGGTTCGCGCCCGGGTTTCGGGCGTCGCGATCAGAAACGGCTCGCTGTCCGGCTCGAAAACGGCGCGCGGGTGAGGCTCGAAAGTCAAAACACCCAACGGCGCTCCGAGTTTATCCGCATGCGCCGCGGCGGCGTCGATCAGCGCCTTGTGACCGACATGAACGCCGTCGAACTTGCCGATGGCCACGACCGCGCCCCGGCACCGGTCCGGCACCGACGAATATTCTCGAAACGCACTGAATTCCCGTGGGAAATCGTCGGGCGTATCGAACCAGGTCCCCATGAGGTCCAGGAATTCCGGCGAATCCGACCGCGGCCGTTCGATCGCGGTCTTGGCGAACTGCGAGCCTGCGTCCAGTTCGAAGAGCTGAAACCCGAAGAGGTCTTCGTCCGATTCCAAGTAAATATCCTTGCTTTTCAGAGATTTGCGAATACATTCTTAACACGAGCGGCGTGATCGAATAGCACGCCGATTTGGCAAAGTATGACCGAAATCACGGTTGCGTGCCGAGCATACAATTTCGGGCGTCTTTTGCTATATTCAGGGGAACATTGAGACCGAAACACGGTCCGAAAGGAGGCACATCATGGGCGCTCCCGCACGTGGGGAAACGTATAACTACCCTCGCTTTAAAATGAGCAACTACGAACTCGGCTATTTTCCGGGGCCGAAGGCCGGCGAGGAAGTGAACTACGACTACACACTCACCGACCTCGATGGCAACGAAGTCAGTCTCGCCGACTACAAGGGCAAGTGGCTAGTGATCGAATCCGGCAGCCTGACCTGCCCGATGTACGTCAAGAACGTGAAGCCTTACGCAAAACTTCAGGAGAAATATCCTGATGTCGAATGGCTTGTGGTTTACGTCCGCGAGGCGCATCCGGGCGAAAAGGCCAAACAGGCCGAGACAATCGACGACAAGATCGCCTACGCCAAGCGCAATAAGGAAGATTACAACGAAGAGCGCAAGATCATCGTCGACGATGTCGAAGGGAAGTGGCACCACGACTGGGGCCTGCTGCCGAACACCGTCTATGTGATCAATCCCGAGGGCCAGGTGATCTACCGCGCCGACTGGTCCTTCGCACACAATGTCGACCGGGTTCTCCAGAACCGCGACAAGATCGACGACAACGAGCATATCGCGATCATTGGTGCGGCGCCGTGGATCACCATTCCCGTGACCCTCAAAGGCGGATGGGTCGCGCTGTACGACATCCTGATCATCTTCCCCAAGGTCTACTACGAGCACTTCAAGCTCGACATCCAGACCTGGTGGGCCAAGCGCAAGGCAAAGAAGGAAGCCGCGAGCGCCTGATGCGCATCGTCGCTTCCGCGGAATACAGGCCGGGCTCACGCCCGGCCATTTTCGTGTGAGAGACCTTTCGCCCGCCGAGGCGCCTGTGCGATCTTTCGAGAAATTCCGCAAAGGAGAACGACGATGAGCGAACTCAAAATCTCGGCGAGCGAGATGACCGAAAAATACGTCGCCCGCTACGACGATGTGAAACCCAGCCCCGCATTCTTCCTCGATACGGCCCTGCCGGAGTTCGAGCGTGACGTGAAGAACGTCATCGGCGCCGCGGCGGGCGAAGACCCGAGCACGAGCCCGGCCATCGCCGCGCCGGCGGGCGTAAATTTCAACTACATCGTCACCGAGGCCGGCAAGGGTTCCGCGCTCCACGACCATCCGGTCTGGGAAATTTTCGTACCGGTCAACGGCCGCTGGTCGATCTTTTGGGACGAGGACGACCCGCAGGAGGTTGAACTGGGGCCGCTCGACGTGATTTCGGTCCCGCCCGGCGTGATGCGTGGGTTCCGCAACATCGGCGACGAAACCTCGATCCTGATCGCCATGCTCGGCGGCAACGAGGTCGGCGCTGTCACATGGGCGCAGTCCCTGCTCGACGGGGTCGGTGAAAAGGGTATCCGGCTCGACGAGGACGGCAATATCGTGATGGAGACCGACGCGGCTGAGTGAGCACGTCCGGGCGCTAAATCCCGGAAAAATCTCGCCGTGTCACGGCGAGAGCTCCATCCAGCGTGCGATCCACCGCATCGATGATGAATGCGTCCAGATCGCGCTCGGTCTTTGCGCCGTATATGTGCTTACGCACGAAGTAATAGAAAACGGCGGCATGGATATGCCACGCCGCCTCGATCTCCAGGCCCGTGATCGGCTGCTCATCGGGGCTCGCAACACCGGCGCTTTCTCGAACTTCGGCCACGATGGGCCGCAACAAGCGGTCTTCAAGCAAAGCGATGTAACGCTTGTTGATGTCCTCGCCCGCCAGCCCGGCGAACATGTAGATACGGATCCACTCGTAGGTCAGGACATCGCGGGCGTAGATTCCATAGAACTCGATCAGGCGATCACGTAGTGGACGCGTCCGGTCCCCGATCAGAGCCGCCCATTCCTGCCGCCACCGCCCAACGAAAACTTCCTCGTAGACCCGGTCGATCAGGTCCTGCTTGGTTGGGAAGTAACGATAGATCAGCGGCTGGGTGACACCGAGACGCTGGGCCAGCTCGCGGGTCTGACCGGAAAGCCCCACATCGGCAAAGAATTCGATCGCGCCGTCCACGATCATGCGCTCGCGTTCTTCCGGGGACAGGCGCTGGCGCACCTTCCCTTTCGAAGACCGGGACTTTTCCTGAACGATCGACATCAGAGAACCGCGTTATCGGAACCGAGCCCCATGGCGATCCGCCCGAACGTCGTACCGGCGACATCCATGCTGAACGCGATGTGTGCGCGCGCGGCGTGAATATCCCGGAATGCGCGCGCCAACGGGTTGCGGGTATAGATGCCGCCGCCGCCACTGGCCTGATAGAGCTTGTTGACCGCCTCGACACAAAGGTTGGCGCTGTACGCACCGTTCCGGCGGAACTTGGCCTTGGTCTCCAGATCGGGCGCTTCGCCCCGCCCCGCAATCTCCATCGACAAACGGCAATCGTCCGCCATCATCAGCCGGGCTGCATCAATGGCGGCGCCGGCTTCGGCGACCTTGATCTGAATGTTTTGAAGTTCGGAGATACGCGAGCCCGTGTAGTTCGCGGTCTTGGCCTTCATGCCGTCGACGTAGTTGTTGTAGACGCCTTCGGCGATACCCAGCGGCGTGCCTGACAACACATACGGGAACGGTGCGATGACCGGCACCTGGTAAACTGCGCCGGGGTTCACGGCACTGCCCGGGGTCGGGCCACCCTTGATATCGTTGGCGGACACCGTCATGTGCTCGGGAACGAAAACATCCTCGCATACCGAGTCTTTCGAGCCGGTGCCCTGAAGCCCCGACGTGAACCAGGTATCCACGACTTCATGCTCTGACTTGCGCAGGAGAAACAGGCGCGCTTCCTTTTCCGGGTGGTCGTCGTCGGCCTCAACCATGCCGCCCAGCATGTTCCATTCGCTCGGGTCGATCCCAGAACAGAACGGCCAGCGCCCGCTCAACAGATAACCGCCGTCGACGCGCTTGGCCCGCCCGGCCGGGAAAATGACCGACGCACAGATCAGGGTGTCCGCGGTCTCGCCGTTCTTGCCCCAGACCTCGTCCTGTGCAGCTTCCGGCCACAT
Source organism: Alphaproteobacteria bacterium (assembly GCA_965222215.1). GTDB lineage: Bacteria > Pseudomonadota > Alphaproteobacteria > UBA6615 > UBA6615 > JABJAG01. The sequence goes on from OZ244931.1 coordinate 2,014,847, forward strand.
GCCAAGCATCCAGTGATGGCTCGCCAGGTTCGACACGTTCCAGCCGCTCGATGCGCAGGCACGTGAAATCACGGCGCCGGTATCGACAAGCATACCCAGATCCAACTCATACCCGCCGACCCGCCTGGGCTGGAGAATCTTGAACAGGCCCGCATCCAGGAAATCCCGAACATTCTCCTCCGGCAGACGGCGCTGTTCCGAAGCTTTCTCCGAACGCTCCGCGACCACAGGGAGCAGTTCCTCCGCTCGCGCCAGCACAGCGTCTCGCGAAACGTCGGCGGCGGTATCGATTTCGGCAACCTGGCTCATGGCTTTCTCCTGCATGTCGTCACGCATTATCGCTTTGATTTATCATTCGATAAATAACAAAGTCGGCAACGGGCTGCAACCGTTATTTTTCACCCGATCATTTATTTGTATCCAAAATAAGTATAGCCCTGAAATCGTTTACATTTGTCCGTGTCGGACCCGTGGTTACGAGATCCTCAATCTGTGCGAAGAACCCGTATGCGTCATTTTTCACTAGGCAATCCTCTGCCGACAAACCAGCGGCGGCCGCACGGTCCAGCGTGTCACAGGTGACAACGGCCCCCGCATTGTCCTCGACCCCATCGATTCCATCGGTATCGCAGGCGATGGCGTAAATCCCCGGCTCACCATCCAGTTCCCGGGCAAGTCCCAGCGCGTATTCGGCGTTCCGGCCACCGCGGCCGTCACCGCGGACAGTGACGGTGGTCTCCCCGCCGGATAGAATGACCAACGGCAGATCGTCTTCTCTTTCGCGCGCGAGTTTTCTGGCAAGGCGCGCATGCTCGGCGCCGAGTTCCCTTGCCTCTCCCTCCAAGTCCGCACCCAGGGTCACGACCGAAAGCCCAAGCCCCCCGGCGACGTCGACGACAGCCGACAGCATATCGGCGGGCCGGGATACAATAATGTTTTCGACCCGCTCGAAGACCGGATCTCCCGGTTTAGGAGTTTCCCCCGCCTCGCTCTCCAGCAACGCGCGAACGCTGTCCGGGACCGCAATGTCGTAGCGTGTGAGGATATCCAGCGCGTCGGCGCACGACGTGGGGTCGGGTACCGTCGGGCCCGACGCGATGACGGACGGGTCGTCGTGCGGCACATCGGAAATCATGAGCGTGACGACACGCGCCGGATAGGCGTCGCCCGCCAGACGCCCGCCCTTGACCGCGGATATGTGCTTTCGCACGCAGTTCATTTCGCCGATGGGGGCGCCACTGCGCAGCAGCGCGGTGTTTATGGCCGCTTTCTCCTGTGCGCTGACACCCTGCGCCGGCAACGCCAACAGCGAAGATCCGCCACCCGACACAAGACAGATCAACGTATCCTGCTTGCCAAGGCCCCGCACCAACCCGTGGATGCGTTTAGCCGCGCGTTCGCCGGCATCGTCCGGAACAGGATGGGACGCTTCGAGTATTTCGATACGCTCGCACCCGACCCCGTGGCCGTAGCGCGTCACGACCAATCCCTCGATTCGGTCGAACCAGCCACCTTCCAGCGCTGCTCTCTCCACCGCACGCGCCATCGCCGCGGAAGCCTTCCCGGCGCCGACCACGACGATACGGCCACGGTCGGGAATCTCCGGCAGGTGGGCCGGAACACAGCGTTCCGGGTTTGCTGCATCGAGGGCGGCGGCGAAAAGGTCGCGCAAAGTCCCACGCGGCGAACCGTCGCTAGCGCCCTTCAGGTCAATTGAAACCACCTCACCCCCTTGCACAGCCTTGTTTGCCCGATATTATCGCGCTCATAGCCTACCGGCGGCCAAATAAGAAATCTAAGCGCACAAATGCCGTAAGGGGGGTCGGAACGATGGGGGAGCCACGCGCAGCGGAAGCGTGTGCGATGCTTTGCTCTGTCGCACCGGTGCCCGAACCAAAACAAAAAAACACAAACCAACCTGTATCTGGAGGTGGATCATGAACGGAGCCGATACGGCCTGGATTCTAACCTCGACGGCGCTTGTGCTCTTTATGACGCTGCCCGGTCTCGCATTGTTCTATGCGGGCCTCGTGCGTTCACAGAATGTGCTGTCGGTCCTTATGAACTGTTTCGCGATTGCCGCGACCGCGTCGATTGCGTGGTTCGTCATCGCCTACTCAATCGCGTTCGGCGATGGCAACGCCTGGTGGGGCGGCCTCGGCAAGATGTTCCTGTCGGGAATCGGCTTCGAATCGGTATCGGGAACCATCCCCGAAAGCCTGTTTTTCATGTTCCAGATGACGTTCGCGATCATCACGCCGGCCCTGATCGTCGGTGCCTTCGTGGAACGCATCAGCTTCGGCTTTGTGGTCGCGTTTTCGGTCGTCTGGATGGTGATCGTTTACGCGCCGGTCGTGCACTGGGTCTGGGGCGGCGGATTCCTTGCCGAAATGGGCCTGCTCGACTTTGCCGGCGGCGTAGTGGTCCACGTGACCGCCGGTGTCTCGGCGCTGGTTCTCGCCATGATGCTCGGACCGCGCCGCGGATTCCCGAACGACGTGCAGCCGCCGCACAACCCGGGAATGACCATGATCGGCGCATCAATGCTGTGGGTCGGCTGGTTCGGCTTCAACGCGGGTTCAGCACTCGCTGCGGACGGTGCGGCCGGCATGGCCATGACGGTCACGCACATCTCGGCCGCCGCCGGCGCGATCGCCTGGTCGGTGATGGAGCTGATCCGGTACCGTAAGGCCAGCCTCGTCGGCGCGGTCACCGGCATGGTCGCCGGTCTGGCGACAATCACACCCGCGTCGGGTTCAGTCGGCCCGATCGGCGGGCTCGTCCTCGGCCTCGCCGGTGGCGTGATTTGCTACACGGTCACCCAGGCGGTGAAGCAGCGGTTGAAGATAGACGACTCTCTCGACGTCTTCGCGGTGCACGGCATCGGGGGTGCGCTCGGCACCCTGCTGGTCGCTGTCTTCGTGTCGACCGCCTTCGGCGGCGCCGGCTTCGCGGACGGCATGAACACGGGCAGCCAGCTCGGCATTCAGGCCATGGGCATCGTGATTGTCGCCATCTGGTCAGCCGTCCTGACCTTCATCATCGCGACTGTTCTGAAAATGTTCATGACCTTCCGCGTCGATGAAGAGACCGAAGTCCAGGGCCTCGACCTCGCCATGCATGGCGAACGCGGCTATCACAACATGTAAACCGGATCAGGGGTGGTACCGGATGATACGGTGCCACCCCGCCAGAGAGCGAGACAAACCATGAAATTCATTGTTGCGATTATCAAACCGCACAAGCTCGACGATGTCCGCGAAGCCCTTGCAGGCGTCGGGATCGAAGGCATGACGGCGAGCGAGGTCAAAGGTTACGGTCGGCAAAAAGGCCAGACGGAGATCTATCGGGGCGCGGAGTATCAGGTGAACTTTGTCCCGAAAGTCAAAATCGAGATTGCGGTGGACGATGCCCAGGCCGATGGCGCGGTCGAGGCCATCCGCACGGCGGCCAACACGGAAAAAATCGGCGACGGAAAAATCTTCGTCCTTGACCTGGAAAACGCGGTGCGCGTTCGCACCGGCGAAACGGGGGCTGCCGCCCTTTAGAGAACGCGTGAGAGCCGGCCTTACATATCGCTAAGGCCGGCCTTCCCTTCGATGAGCTTGATCGCCGCGGTCAGGTTTTCATCGCCATAGCCGGCATCAATCGTGTCCTCGAACATGCGCAACATCGCATCACCGATCGCCATCGGCACGCCCGCAGCCGCGCCCGCTTCGCAAATCAGCCGTGAGTCCTTGACCATCTGCTCTGTCGTGAACAGAGGTGTGAAATCGCGCGCCTTCAGCGGATCCAGATTGTACTGCACATAAGGTGACGCTGCGGCACTGACCCCGATCACGTCCAGCATCTGCTGCCAGTCGAGCCCGCCTTTACGGCCCAGGGTCAAAGCTTCGGCCAGAACAGCCCCGGTCGTTCCGACCATCAGATTGATGACCAGTTTCAGATACCGCGCCTGCTCTTCCTCACCCAGATAGAAAGTGCTCGCACCCATCGCATCAAACAACGGCGCGCAAGTGTCCGCGGCCGCGCGCGGCCCAGAGACCATAATTGTCAGGTTACCGGCCTCGGCAAGTGCCGTACTGCCCGACACAGGTGCGCGGAGATATGCGACCCCCGAAGCCCGGGCCGCTTCCGCAACCTCTATTGATACTTCCGGAGACACGGTGCTCATGTCCACATAGATCGCGCCGGCCTTCATGGTGCCGAACACCCCTTCATCGCCGGTTGTCACGGCGCGCAAAACCGCGTCATTGGGAATCATCGAGACGACCACGTCCGCACTGCGCGCAAGGTCGGCGTTGTTTTCGGCCCCGGTTGCCCCCGCCGCCAAGGCAGGCGCCATATTCTCGGCAACCGGATCGTACACATGGACCTTGCCGCCGGCCTTCACAACATTGCAGCTCATCGGGCCGCCCATCTTGCCCGCACCGATCCAGCCGATCTTCATATCGTCGAAGCTCATATCGTCATTCCCCTTTACAAACGAATCCGGCGCCACACGAGTGCGGCGCCGGACAGCACTTCATCGTGCAAAATAATTCAGTCCGAGCTCATGCTCGCGCGCTGGCTATACGCGGCTTCCGCGTCTTTCACGCTGGCGTCGTCCTTCATGACGAAGTCGTAGTGGCCCTCGAAAAACTTCGAACCCTCAAAGCCGTATTCCTTGGCGCGGGCCGCGTCGTCGACTTCCGTGTACTGAACGATCAGCGTCTCTTTCACACCGAACACGGCGTCGGAATCGAGATACTGGCTGTCGCTGTTGAACAGCTCGGTCTGAATCGTCTGGTAGCCGTCCTTGTAGATCAGGTAGTGCAGATGTGCCGGGCGCCAGGAATGGCGGCCCGTCCCGTTAAGAATCAGGCCGACCGGGCCATCTGTCGGAACGGGGTAATCGACCGGCTTACGTGAGCGGAACCAGTACTTTCCGTCGGCGCCAGTGCGGAATTTCGCGCGATACGCATAGTCGGCATAGTCCTTCGGCTGGCCGACCTGGGCCTCGTAGAACATGTTCGGCGAAGTCTGCCACAGATCCATGATGACCCCCTCGATCGGGTTGCCGTCCGCGTCCGTCACCTTGCCGTAGATGTAGGCAGGGATACCTTCGTCGTCGTTGAGCGAGATATCGTCGCCCATTTTGCGAACAGGTGCACCCTCCCGGTAAAACGGTCCGAGCAAACTCGATTCCGTGGCACCGACGCGCACACGATCACCGAGGATTTCCACCAGCGCGGTCATGCCGAGCACGTCGCCAAGCAAAACCCCCTCTTCTCGTTTGTCGTCAGAGATGTGGCCGACATTTTGGATGAAGCGCGCCGCATAGAGCAGCTCGTCCGGGGTCAGGTTCACCTCGCGAATGAAGTCGTGGGAGTGGCGAACCAGAGCTTCCATGATCTCCTTAAGGCGCGGATTGGTGTCATCCGCAATCGTGTTGAGCACCGCATCGGTGACATTTGCTTCGGTCAGGTCTCGCATCTGGTCTCTCCTCCACGGCTGTTTCACAGCCATATTCGTTCCGAAAAAGAATGCGCCGAAAAACGCAAACTCCGCAACCGCACCTGTCCGAATGTTCACCGGAGAAAATCGTAAAACAATTTCTCGACAAACCTCGTTCCAACAGGTAAGTTCGTATTACGAACAATCGTTCTATATACGAACGTTAGTTACTTTCACGAGCAGGGTCAATGTCCAAACGGGACGGAAATTCGGAATTCGTGCAATCGCTCGAACGCGGCCTGGCCGTGATTCAGGCTTTCGGCCCGGACACACCTGAGATGACGATCAGCGAAGTCGCGGAGGCCACGGGAACCACGAGGGCCACAGCCCGCCGTTTCCTGCTCACCCTCGAACAACTCGGCCATATCAGCAGCAACGGGAAAAAATTTTCGTTGACGCCCCACGTCCTCGGGCTCGGCTATGCATACATTTCGTCGCTTGAGTGGTGGCAGTCAGCCCAGTCGCCCATGGAAGACGTGGTGCACGAGTTGCAGGAATCTTGTTCGGCTGCCGTGCTGGACGACCGCGACATCATCTATGTCGCGCGTGTATCGGCAACACGCATCATGTCCATCAATCTGGGAATCGGCACCCGCCTGCCCGCACATGTAACATCGCTGGGTCGGGTGCTGCTTTCACATCAGCCGCCCGAGGTTCTGGACGCCTATCTCGCGAACTTCGTGTCGCAGACATATACCGAGCGGACTAAAACGCGCCCGGCGGATCTCCGCGAAGCGATCGAAACGGTCCGCCTGAAAGGATACGCGCTGGTCGACCAGGAGCTGGAGATCGGCCTGCGGTCCCTGGCGGTACCGATCTACGACCGCAACGGGCGCATCCTCGCCGCGCTCAATGTCGGCACCCACGCCGCGCGAACCCGGCTGGATGAAATGACCAATCGTTTCCTGCCCGTGCTCCACGACGCATCGCGCAAGATCACCGCGCAGTTGCCGCGCTGACGCCTAAACGAAAACGGCGGCACCGAAGTGCCGCCGCCGCGTCGCGATATTCCCCAGCAAACTAGATAATCTCGCACACGTCGTCGAAATCGTAGCGATAGAGCCGCGGCCCCTTGATGCCATCCAGGTGGCCATAGCCGATATTGCAGAGGAAATTCGACTTGGTCGGCGTGCCTTTGAAGAACTCTTCATCGACCATCTGCGGATTGAAACCGCCCATGCCGCCGGCATCGAGACCGACAGCGCGCACCGCGAGGATGAAATAAGCACCCTGGAGGGTCGCCTGCTGGAACGAGAAACGCTCCGCAACGTCCGGGTTTTCTTTGTGCCGTTCCGCCATCTCCGGACGGATCGGGTAGAACTTCTCGAAGTCCTTCCAGAAGGTGTTGTCGTAGCCCAGGATCGCGACAACCGGTGCCTTCATGGTCTTTTCGCGGTTCGGCTCGTTCAGTGCCGGGATCAGGCGCTCTTTGGCTTCCTGCGAGCGCACGAACAGAATGCGCTGCGGCTGCGTGTTGGCGCTGGTCGGCCCGAACTTCACAAGGTCGTAGATCTCACGAAGCTGGTCGTCCGTGACGTCCTTGTCCTGCCACCAGTTATGATTGCGCGCTTCGCGGAACAGCAGATCGCGAGAGTTGTCATCGAGCTCGCTGATGCGGCTGCGATAGTCTTCGATCCGCGCGCGTGCCGCGGCCAGTGCTTCATCTTCGGACATGGTGTCTCCCCGTGTTCCGGCCCACTCTTCCCCAGTCTCCCGGGCAGGCCCTCCAAATCTTGTTCGCCCTAAATGTGCGCCGCCCCGCGAAAAGTCAATTCGGTTCGCGGTTGCGGTTCGCAGGACGAACTTTGCATTCGAAACATTGAGCCGGAACGGCGAATACACTATTCAAGCCGTCTCGGATGCCCGCCGTCGCGCCTGCGCACGGCCGATGGAGAACTCAACATGGCCGATACCAACGGCGCCCTTTCCGGCGTGACCGTCCTCGATCTAACCCGTGTCCTGGCGGGCCCCTACTGCACCCAGATGCTCGGCGACCTCGGCGCAGACGTTATCAAGATCGAACGCCCCGGCGCGGGCGACGACACCCGCCGTTTCGCGCCGCCCTTCATGGCGGGCCCCGACGGCGAGGACAGCAGCGAAAGCGCCTACTTCATGAGCGCCAACCGCAACAAGCGCTCCGTCGAAGTGGACCTCAGCAGCGAGACCGGCCAGGCAATCGTGCGGGAAATCGCCATGAAGGCGGACGTGCTGGTCGAGAACTTCAAGACCGGCAACCTCGCGCGCTACGGGCTCGGGTACGACGACCTGAAGGATGCCAACCCGAAACTCGTCTACTGCTCGATCACGGGCTTCGGACAGACCGGGCCCTATGCGTCGCGACCTGGGTACGATTTCCTGATCCAGGGCATGGGCGGGATAATGTCGTTGACCGGTGAGGCTGACGGCGAGCCGCAAAAGGTCGGCGTGCCGATCGCCGACATCATGTCGGGTATGTTTGCTGCCGTTGCGGTTAACGGCGCGCTGCGGCACGCAGCCGTGACCGGGGAAGGCCAGTACATCGACATCGGCATGCTCGACACCCAGGTCGCGTGGCTCGTGAACCAGGGCATGAATTTCATCCACTCCGGCGAGGCAGAACGTTTGGGCAACGCGCATCCGAACATCGTGCCGTACCAGGTGTTCGAAACGGCGGATGGCCATATCGTCGTCGCGGTCGGCAACGACACCCAGTTCAAGGTGTTCGCGGGTATCCTCGGTGAGCCGGACCTTCCGGACAACCCGACCTTCGCCACCAACGCCGCGCGGGTGAGCAACCGCGCCGAAGTGGTGGCGCACCTCCAATCCATCATGAAGACTCGACCGTCCGCCGAATGGCTCGCCGAACTGGAGGCCAACAAGATCGGCTGCGGGCCGATCAACACGCTGGACCAGGTGTTCGATGATCCGCATGTAAAGGCGCGGGAGATGGTCGTGAACGTCCCTCACCCGCTCGCGGGCCCGGACGGTGCAACCCTGATCGCGAGCCCGCTCAAGCTCTCGGGTACCCCGGTCGAATACCGGCACCACCCGCCGCTTCTCGGTCAGCACACCGACGAGGTACTGCGCGAGGTGCTCGGTTATGACGACGAGAAGATCGACGAACTACGCAACGCCGGAGCGATTGGGTGACGGGTCGACGCCCTGCGCCGTCAGTTGCTCGATAATATCGCTGGCAACTTCCTGAAGCCGGGCACCGATGCGCGGGATGCGCACATCGTCCAACCGGGCACGCGGCCCGGTGATCGAGATCGCGCAGGCGGCACGCCCGTGCGGGTTGATGACCGGCACCGCCACCGAACGGATGCCCGGTGAGCGCTCCTCGTAGTTCACCGCATACCCGCGCTGGCGTATCTCGGCCAGTTCCCGCATGAGCCCCTTCAGATCCGTGATTGTCGTGCCCGTATAGGCGTTCAGACGCGTGGCCTTGTAGCTGGCCTGCACGTCTTCGGGCGTCCGCGTCGAAAGCAATGCCTTGCCGAGGCTTGTCGCGTGGGCGTCGAAGTAACCGCCGATTTGCACGTCAGACCGATGCGCCTGGTCGGTCGTCACCCGGTCGGCGACGAACGCCTGGATGCCCTCTAGGAACCCCAGATTCACAGTCTCGTCCACCTCATGGGCGAGCTTCACGAGATACGGGTTCGCGTGATGGGTAATCCGCGCGACCATGTTGGCACGGTGCCCGAATACGTGCATCGAATAGCCGACCCAGTACCGCCGGTCCTCAGCCTTGTAGGCGTAGCCGAGCGCGCACAATACCTCGAGCAGCCGGTGGGCGGTGGCGCGATGCAGTTTGGTCGCCCGGGCGACATCAGACACCGACCGGCCGGTCGTGCTGGTACCCAGATACTCCAGAATGGCGAAGCCGCGCTCGAGCGACTGGTTCTTGTAAACGGTCATCAACGGTCTCTCTATTTGAGACGAACCGCGAGCCTATTCTCAAACCTGATGCGAACGCAACTCAACCGCCTCGCCCGTTTCGGCGGACAGATCGGCCGCCATGGTCACGTCCATGACCAGCCGCGCCTCGCGCGCGTTGGCAAGCACAGGCCGGTCGTAGGCGATCGCTTCCAGGAAATGGTTGGTCTCGTCTACCATCGCGCCGGCGAAGACATGGTCCACCTGTTCACCCGGCATCGACGAGAGCGGGTACCGGATCCCGTGTTCGACCGTGTTGGTCCGAATGTCGCGATGGGTGTCGTCGACGGTTAACGCGCCGTCGGTGCCGATCACCTCGATCCAGCTCTGCGAGTATTGCGGGTATCCGAGCGGCAGCAGCCAGCCCGAGCCGGCCGTGATCGTGGTGCCGTCATCCATGGTGACCATGATCCACTGGTGGTCGGGCGTCTCGCTGACCTGCGTGAAGAGCTTTCCGGCCTGCTGGGAATACACTTTCACGGGAAGCCGCGGCTGCAGGCACCAGAGCAGAAAATCGATGGAGTGCGTGCCTCCCATGGCTGCCGGCGACAGCTTCGAACGGCCGCGTATCTTCGCGCCGATCTCCCGCGTGATGTTGCGACTGACCAGGCATGTGACCGGCTCGCCGATCCGGCCCGCCTTGATGGCCTCGTTGACGTAGGCGTATTTAGGATCGAACCGCCGTGTGTACCCTACGGCGATTTTCAGGTTTGCTGCTTCAGAGATCGCAATGGCTTCATCGGTCTCGTCAGGGCCCGGCGCGATCGGCTTTTCCACGAGAACATGCTTGCCGGCCTCCAGCGCGGCCCGGACGATCGGGTAGCGCTCGGATTCCGGCGTCGACGCAATGATGACAGCATTGACACCCGGGCTCGCGACGATCTCGCGCCAGTCATGCGTCACATGATCGGCTTGCGTTTCCGCATTGATCTCCGTCGCCCGCTCCGGATCGATCTCGGCAATCTGCAATTCACCCACCAGCGCGTTCTCAGCGCAGGCGTTCGCGCGGATGCCGCCGACCCACCCCGCACCAATGACGCCGACCCCGATCTGCTTCACGTGCCTGCTTCCTCCGGAATCATGCCAGCCGCTTCCCCACAATCATGATTGTCACAGCGGCAAAGAAAAAGGGCCGCCCCGAAACCGGAACGGCCCTTTTTGATCGACGTTTGCGAATGAACTATTCCGCGGCGGTTTGCAGACGCTGCTCGACCGGCTGGAAGTCCGGTGTTTCGAGCTCCGGCAGAATCTTGTCCATGAAGAGCTGCAACTCTTCCATCATATCGTCCTTCGGCTGCTGCGCCCAGTGCCAGATCAGCGTGATGTACTCGCACGGCACCTGGTCGTAGATCTTCTTCCAGGCTGCGATGGACTCGTCGACCGTACCGCCGATGAAGATATCGGAGTCCTTCATACCCTGGATCATCTCGCTGTCGTCACCCTGCGGGAATTGCGGGAAGAACGGGCCGTAGAAGTTCTTGTAGATATCAAGATCGTAGTCGCGGAGCTTCTGGTCGAACTCTTCGGCCGTGTTGGTGATATGCGGCCAGCGCACGATGTTCTGGTTCTGGCCGAGCTGCACCGGATAGCCGTGCTCGTTGGCCGTCTCGTGATAGTAGTGCGACAGCTCCACCACGCCCTTGGTCGGCATGAAATAGGTCGGGATGAACCCATTGCGCGCACAGAAGTCGATCGAGGCCTGGCTCTTCGACGCGGCGACGAACACGGGCGGGAACGGCTTCTGGTACGGTTTCGGCACGACGCAGACGCGCTGCACGCTTCCGTCGTCGCCAATCTCGCCTTCCGCGCCCGCTTCCTTGGCGATCTTCCACGCGGGATAGCCTTCGACGCCGGTCTCGTAGGGGTACGGCGCTTCGTAGAACTCACCCTTTACGCGAACGCTTTCCTGGGTCCACGCATCGAGGACCATCTGGACGCGCTCCTCGAAGATCTGCCGGTTGCGGTCGTCGGCGGCGCTGCCGTCGGACACGGTCGCGGGCGATTCGGTGTACTGACCCATCACGTTGGCCCAGCGCGACTGGTAGCCGCGCGCGAAGCCGACGAAGTACTTGCCCTTGGTCAGGTGATCGATGATCGCTGTTTCCTCGGCGACACGGAGTGGATCCTGGGTCGCGGCGACGTAACCCAGCGCGCCGACGCGGGCATTCTTTACGTGGCTGGCCCAATAGGCGTTCAGAACACCCGGGTTCGGGCCGACTTCGTAACCTTCGGAATGAAAGTGATGCTCGATGGTGCCGAGGCCCCAGACGCCCATCGCGTCGGCTTCCTTCACCACCTCCGTCCATTCGTGGACGATCTTGTGATACATGTCGGAATCGTTGCCGAGCGGGCGTTTGGCCTTCCGGTCGTCCTCGCCGTCGGCGGGGAACATCGGGTAAAGCTGTACGATGACTTTGGGTTTGGCCATTGCTGGCTCCTTTCGCGTCAGTACGGGCGTTTTCCGTTGCCTGGAACATACGAAACCGTAGCCATATCAACAAATACCAAGTTACAATGTGAGATATAGATTAAATCTATATCTTGGGGGTTCGACGTGGACCTGAAACAGATCCGCACATTCGTCGCGGTATACGAAGGCGGCAGCATCAACAGCGCCGCCGAACGGCTGAACACGGCACAGCCCAGCCTCAGCCTTCAGATCAAGAATCTCGAGCAATCCCTGGGCGTCACGCTGTTCGAGCGGCATGCGCGCGGCGTGCGCCCCACCGCTGCCGGCGACCGATTCTACGCCGACAGCCAGAAAATCCTCGGCAATATTGAGGACGCAGCAGAAACCATGCGCGAATTCGCAGCAGGCCTGTCCGGTTCTCTCGACGTGGGTCTCATTCCCACCGTGACCAAAGGCGTGCTCGCCGATGTGCTGCCGGCCTTTGCCGAAGCGATGCCCAATGTGGACGCGCGGGTCGTGGAGGCTTTCAGCGGCACGCTGACCGACTGGGTCAACACCGGCGAACTCGATTTCGCCGTCGTGACGGAGCCGCCACGCTATGAAGGGCTGGAAATGCGGGTCCTGTCGTCCGAGCCGCTGGCCCTTATCTCCGGCCGCAAGACCGGGCTGACCCACCTCGATTCCGTCCGTCTGGAAAGCCTGCCTCCGATCAAGCTGGTCATGCCGTCCGCGCAGCACAGCCTGCGCGGGATGCTGGAACGCTACATCAAGCTCGGCAACATCAAGGTCGAGCGGGTTATCGAAATCGACGGACTGTTCGGATCCTTTGAATTCATCCGGAATTCCGACTTTTCCGGGATATTCCCGGTGACGACGGTCGTGCGCGACCTCGACCGGGGCGAGCTGGTAGTCAATCCCCTGCTCGGTCGGCAGACCCAGCTCGACTATTTCCTCGTGCACCAGACCCAGCGACCCCTGTCGCGCGCCGCCCGCGACCTGGCCGAACGCCTGGAACACGCGCTCCGCCACTCGGCCGCGGCCTGGGGCGCGGTCGTCGCGGGCGCCCCCGACGTTGCCGCCTGATTTATCGTTTTTCACTCGAACGATAAATCAGGTTTATAGTGCGTGCATGGACCTGCGCCAGCTCGAACAGTTTATCGCCGTCTATGAAGAGGGCAGTTTCTCGAAGGCCGCGCGCCGCGAGAACTGCACCCAGCCGGGGCTTTCGGTCCAGATCAGGAACCTCGAGCAAGAGTTCGGCGTCGCGCTTTTCACGCGCAGCCGGCGGGGCGTCGAGCCCACTGTCGCTGGTAAACGCCTGTACGCCCGAAGTCTCGATATCCTCAATTCGGTCGCCGAAACGGGTCACGCACTGCGTGACCTGTCCAGCGATGTGACCGGCGCCATCACCATCGGCACCGTTCCCTCGGTCTCGCGCAGCGCCCTGCCCGCCGCGCTCTCGCGCTTCGTGGACGCGCACCCGAACGTGGAACTCACCCTCGACGAAGCCTATGGCGGCACGCTGACGGAGCGCGTGGCTGCGGGAGAACTGGATTTTGCCGTGGTGACAAGCGCCGTCAGCCACGAAGGCATCGAGGCGACCCTGCTGTCCGAGCACGAGATGGCGCTTGTGTCCGGGCCGGAATCCGGCCTGACGCCGCTGGAACCGGTTCGCCTGAAGAGCCTGACGCCACTCAAGATGGTTCTGCCGACCCGGCGACATGCCATCCGCGCCTTGATCGACACTCATCTGGCACGCGCGGAGATCGAGATAACCGCCAGCATCGAATCCGACGGCCTCAACACGACCCTGGAATATGTGCGTCATTCAGGCTGGTCGACGCTCACCGCCGTCGCATCGGTGATCGACGCCGCCGATTCCGGCACCCTTGTCATCAACCCTATCGTGCGACCACGCGCGGAACTCGACTATTACCTCATCCGACAGGTGCGCGCGCCGCTGACCGGCGCGGCGGAACGCTTCGTACAGCTTCTGCGCGAAGAACTCGAAGGCATCACACGGCGTTGGCGCACCCTGTCCCGCCGCGCCCGATAGGCGTATAATTTCGCCTAGTATCAGTTTCTTAGGGGGAATTCTTCATGTCCGTTTCGACCGAGGGAAAACGCGTCATCGTCACGGCCGGCGGCTCGGGGATCGGCCGTGCGATCGTCGAGCGTTTTGTTGCCGCCGGCGCCCGGGTGCACACATGCGACGTGCAGCAGGACCTGCTAGACGAAGTCATCGCCAGCAGCGATGCCGTGACCGGTTCGATGGCGGACGTCGGAAAGCCCGATGACGTCGAAGAGCTTGTCGCGCAGGCCGTCGAACACATGGGCGGCGTCGACGTGCTGGTAAACAACGCCGGCATCGGCGGGCCGCGCGCCGCGCTGGAAGATGTCAGCTACGAGGACTGGGACCAGACGATCCGGGTCAATCTCAACGGCATGTTCTACTGCATCAAGAATGTGGCCAAATACATGAAGGCCCAGCAGTCGGGCTGCATCGTCAACATCTCGACCGCTTCCGCCAAGGTCGCCCTGCCCATGCGCTCGCCCTATGTCGCCTCGAAGGTGGGCGTCCTCGGCCTGACCCACACAGTCGCGCGCGAATACGGCCCCTACGGCATCCGCTGCAACGCCATCCTGCCCGGCCTCATCGACAACGAGCGTGGCCGCGGGATTGTCGCCAACCAGGCAAAGGAGCGCGGCATCTCGGTCGAGGAACGCGAGGCCGAGTTCCTGGAGTTCATCTCACTCAAATGCTGGATCGACCCGACGGAAGTCGGCGACCTCGCCGTGTTCCTCGCTTCCGACGCCGGCCGCCACATCACCGCCCAGGAAATAGGCATGGACGGCAACGTCGAGTGGGAAATCTGATGCGCGTTCGTACGGCGGCGGCGATATGTGGTTCATTGGCCCTATCCGCGTGCGCAACCATGACAGCGACCGATTCATCTTATTTTCCGTCACGACCTGGGGCGTCATCTGTTGAGTTCGAGAGGACAACGGAAGTGTGCCGGAAGCGCGCGCGCAGTGAATCACGGAACTCGGCAGCATCTGTGTATGCGCCAAATCTCGCTTCCGCACTCGCAGCCACATTTACAAAGGGCGTATTGGAAGGGAATCGAAGGGAAGAGTCGCGTGTTTCGTGTATGCACGAATTCGGCTACGTGGCCACACGATTCAAGCCAGACCAGATCGCACGGATGAATCGCCTGAGTTCGAGGGAAGATCAGCGGCTATATCTTCTAGAGATTATCGACGATGCGGGACGCAACCCGGACTCGTATGAAAGACTGGAAGAAGCTCCCGAAAGGGTGCGCGCCATCCCGGTCGAACGCGGGAGGACGATTCGCGGCAACTTGCTTAACGAGCAAAATGGCGCGATGTGGATTTACTCCGGAGCCGGCGTACGGTCCTCACACGTCCTTTATTACGATGGCCAATGCCAAATCTCGGCCCAGGCAAGCGGCAGCTACGCGGCCGCCGCTGTGATGTCAGACTGCATGTCTCGCAAAGGCCTTTCACGAACAGCGCTTTCTGAGGCCCAGAAGCAACAGATCACCTCAATGCATTCCGAGGATGAGAGGCGAGAGTTCTTGCTGTCGGTCATCGATGACGCCGGTCAGAACCCCGAAAAGTACACGTATCTCGAAGAATGAAGACCTGCTCCCCTCTTTGACAGCGCGAGCTCAGGTGCCCCTTTGCCGATCGTAGAACTCACCACCTTCCAGTACGCCTTCGCGTTCTTCGCGCTTTTTCTCGGCGGCCTCGTCAAGGGGACGGTCGGGATGGGCATGAAGGCGATCACCCTCGGCCTGCTGGCGACCGTGGTCTCGCTGCCCGTGGCCATCGCATTGCTGATCGTGCCGGGGATCGCCGCCAATGCCTGGCAGGTGATCGGTGGCGGCGCGTTCGTGCGGACCCTCAAACGCACCTGGATCCTTCTGGCGGCCTGCTGTGTGGGCGTTTGGGTGGGCGCGGAAATTCTGGTCGTCGCCGAAACCCGGCTCCTCACCATCGGCCTCGGTATTCTCCTCGGGACATACGCGCTTTATGCCCTGATCGCGCCGCGCATCCCCGCGC
Organism: Alphaproteobacteria bacterium; assembly: GCA_965222215.1. Taxonomy (GTDB): domain Bacteria; phylum Pseudomonadota; class Alphaproteobacteria; order UBA6615; family UBA6615; genus JABJAG01. Next base: position 2,030,754 of record OZ244931.1, read on the forward strand.
CGGGGCGGCACGAAATCTGGATGTCGCCGACCATCGGCGGCCTGAACGGCCTGGCCGCGGGCATGACAGGCTCGGACGTGATTCCCGGCGTGCCGTATCTCCAAACTCTGGAGTTGTCCCGCGAGGAACTCGTGCAGGCGATGGGGATGCTGTTCCTGACGGCTTCGTTCGCCATCATGTTCGCGTTCCAGAACAAGGGCTTGCTCAACACGGAACTGGCCGTGTCGTCCGTCGTCTCGGCGATTCCGGCACTATCCGGATACTGGCTGGGTGCGAAGGTCCGGCAGCGGATCGAGGAGAAACAGTTCCGCCGTGTCCTGCTGGTCTCGCTGCTGCTTCTTGGGCTCTACATCGTCTTGCGCAACACGATCTGACTTGCCTCCCACATGTAGCCCCCTTATATTTAACTTATTGGTTTAATTAAGAGGCACCGATGGGCGAACATCATCAGGCGACTTTCCCGAATGAACCCGCCGCGTATCGCGACGCGCGCGATGCACTCCTGACAGCTGAAATCGAGCTGCGCGCCAAGGCCGAAGAAGTTGCGGCGATGCGCCGGGCCCTGCCCGCCGGAGGTGCCGTGGCGGAGAACTATGTCCTGACCGAGGGACCCGCCGACCTGTCCGCCGATGGGGATCTGCGCGAGACGGCGTTCGCCGATCTCTTTGCGGACGGCAAGGACACGCTGGTCGTCTATTCCTTCATGTATCCGCCGAACGGCAACGCGTGCCCCGCCTGCACGTCCTTGATCGACGGTCTGGACGGCATGTCGCCGCATCTGAACGACAAGCTGAACTTCGTTGTCTTTGCGAAATGCCCGATTGAGACCCTGCGCGCCTGGGCCCGCGAACGCGGCTGGCGGAATGTCCGCCTGCTGTCGAGCGGCGACACGTCCTACAACACCGACTACAAGGCCGAAGCGCCGGACGGCTCCCAACTCCCCATGATCAACGTGTTCCGGAAAACCGGTGACGGCATCGTCCACACCTGGGGATCCGAACTTTTCTTCGCGCCATCCCCCGAGGGCATGCACCCGCGTCACGCCGATAGCATCTGGCCTCTATGGCCGGTCTTCGACCTGACACCCGACGGCCGCGGCGACGGCTGGTTCCCGAAATTTTCCTACGACTGATTTCAACCCGGAGACGAGCATGAGCAAGAAAGTCGAAGGCGGCTGCCAGTGCGGCGCGGTTCGCTACACAAGCGAGATCGAGCCGTTCATCACCTTCAACTGCCACTGCACCCATTGCCAGCAGGCCAGCGGCGCCCCCTTCACCACCGCCGTCGCGGTGCCCGCGGATCAGGCGACCGTCACCGGGGAGACCCGGGTCAACAGCCTGACCTCGGACCGGGGCACGCCGGTGCACCGGCATCACTGCGCTGCGTGCGGCGCCTATGTATACGGGATCAGCGAAGGGTTTCAGGCCGCCGCGTTCAATGCGGTCACGCTCGACGACGCGAGTTGGGTCAGACCGGAGATGGAAGTCTATGCCTCCAGCGCCCAGCCATGGTCGAAGCTGGATAGCGGCCTTCCCGCTTTCGAGCGGCTTCCGCCGATGGGTGAGGATTAAGGCACGCCGTCATTGCGAGGCCGTAAGGCCGAAGCAATCCAGCAGGCACAGGCGCTCACTGGATTGCCGCGTCGCTTCGCTACTCTCAAAGACAGCGAGGGACTAGCTCGCGACGAACAGGCCCGCGGCGAAACCTTCGTCGATGACGAAGTTCGCGCCGTAGATCGCCTTGCCCGTCTTCGGGGAGGCAAGGAACAGGGCGGTGTTCGCGATGTCGCTGGCCTCGGAATAGGTCCGGCCGGACGGCGTCAGCATCTCCATGAAATCCAGCACCGGCTTGAGTTCCGGGTCGGTACGGATGTCCTCGTTCATCGGCGTGGCGGTATTGCCCGGCGAGATCGAATTCACATGGATGCCGTCGCGCGAGAGTTCGGTCGCCAGCGCCTTGGTCATCATCACGATCCCGGCCTTGGTGGCGCAATACATGGCGTATGACGGCAGCGCGCGCACCCCGGCGACAGACGCCAGGTTGATAATGTTGCCCTGCTTGCGACCCTTCATGTGCGGCACCACAGCATTGGTGACGTTCCAGTTGCCCTTCAGGTTGATATCGACCATCCGGTTCATGTCGGTCGTCTTCGTCTCGCCGGTGGGCGTCGGGTAGAACACACCCGCCGCATTGACCAGAATGTCGATCTTCTTGAAGTCCTTGATGACCTTCTCGACCATCTTGTTGACCTCGGCCGGCTTCGACACGTCGGCGGCGTAGCCCTTCGATTTGCGCTTGATCTCCTTGGCGACCTTGTTGGCCTTGCGCACGTTGGAACTCGCGACAACGGCACACGTCGCGCCCTCCGCAGCGAAGGTGCGTGCGATTTCCTCGCCGATGCCCTGGGAACCGCCGGTGATCAGCGCGACCTTGTTTCTGAGCTGCATGTCTTCTCTCCTCGTTTGATGTGTTCGTTCAGTATCCGGCCGACAGGCCTTCATCCATCAGCAGCAACGTACCGTGCGCCGCGTTCGCGTCGTCGGAACACAGGAACATGACGGCACCCGCCATCTCGCGCGGGTCGGCAAAGGGCCGATTGCTGAGGGTGTTCTTTTTGATGGTCTCGTAGATTTCCTCGTACTCGGGCTCCGTGCGCACATTTTCGTTCATGGGCGTCGCCGTGTTGCCGGGCGCGAGACAGTTCACGTTTATGTTATGGGGCGCGAGCGCGGCGGCGAGCGAGCGGGTCATGTTGATGACCCCCGCCTTTACTGCCGAATAGACGATGTAGTTGCTGCGCCCCGCGACGCCGGCCGCCGAGCCGAGGTTCACGATCCGGCCGCCGCCTGCCTCGATCATGTGCGGCGCGACGGCATTGCACATGAAGAAGACGCCCTTGAGATTGGCGTCCGCCATGCGGTCGTACATCGCCTCGTCCGTCTCGGAGATGCGGGTCGGGTAGAACACGCCCGCCGCGTTCACGAGGACGTCGATCCGTCCGAAAGCTTCTACGACATCGGCCACAAGCGTGTCGATCTGCCCAACGTCGGCAATATCGCACGCAAACCCGCGAGATCCGTTTCCGCACCGTTCGGCAACGGCCTGTGCCTTGTCCACGGAAGAGCTCGCAACAACAGCAACCTTCGCGCCTTCCTCGGCAAACCGCACGCACACTTCCGTTCCGATCCCCGAGGATCCGCCGGTGACCAGCACCACTTTGTCCTGAAACCGCATCTTCTTCCCCTAGATTGATCCGTACATCGCATCGACCAGCGCGGTCGCGAACGGCCCCATGTCGGCGACCGGGGCCATCCGGTTGCCACAGTAGCTGAAGCCGGTCCGCCGCGCGGGGTCGCCGAAGCCGACCGCGCCGCCGATTCCCGTGTGACCGAAGTTATCCCGGTGTCCACCGAACGGGAACGGCGGGCAGGACAGCATGAACCCGCACGCGAACCGGAACGGACGGTCGGTCATGCGGTCGAGGTCGTCCCAGTGCTCGCGCGTCGCATCCGCCAGCAACTCGGCGGACAGCAATCGTTTTCCGTCAATCACACCCCCGTTCGCGAGCCCGCCGTAAAGCCGCGCGATAGCCCGCGCGTTGCCGTGGCCATTCGCCGACGCGAACTGGTTGTGGACCCAGTCGTCCGAATTGAAATCCTCGCTCTTGGGCAGCGGGTTCCAGCCGCGCGTCAGAGGCGATTCCGCCTCGCCCTTGATACCGTCGCGCGACGGCGTGCCCGGCGTCTCGACGAACTCGGCACGACGTGCCGCCTCCTCGTCGTTAAGTCCAATATGGAAATCGATGCCGAACACATCGGCGACGTCTTCGCGCCAGATGGTGCCCACGTCGCGCCCGTCGGCGCGCCGGATCAGGGCATTCATCAGGGGGCCGTAGGTAAAGGAATGATAGGCGCCACCGGTGCCCGGCTCCCATTCCGGCGTCGCCGCTTCCAGCGCGCGCTCCACGGACACGCCGTCCCAAAGCGAGCCGGCCGGCGCCGCGTCCGCATAGATCACGCCCGACTGATGCGCGATCAGAGTGCGGACCGTCATGTCTTCCTTGCCGTCGCCGGTAAACTCGGGCCAGTGGTCACTGACCTTGTCGTCCATCGACACGACACCGCCATCAATCAGGGTCAGCAGCGTGACGGCCGCACAGGACTTGGTGACCGACATCATGCAGGTGATCGTATCCCGCTCCCATGGCGCGGTACGAGCGGCATCCCGGTATCCGCCCCACAGATCAACGACCGTCTCGCCCTCAATCACAACCGACACGCATGCACCGAGTTCGTCACCGCAGACAGAATCGCCGTCCTGCATGTTTTTCCGGAACGCAGCCTCGACCGCCGCAAACTTCGGATCGCATGTGCCGCCGAAAGGCATATCGCTCATCGCCCTACTCCACCGCGGCCCGCAAGCGTGCGGTTTCAACATCGTGAACGGCGCCATCCTCGTCGACCGCCACGCCATAGACATCGCGCGCCCGCGCCACACTCAGGAAACCTTCCGACACCTGCCATGCGACCCGGTTCGGGTCACGTTCGGCGGGCGGCCCGAAACCGCCGCCGCCGCATGAACGTGAGAACATGAGCTCGCCCGGGTCGAGGAAGACCTGCCCGACTCGGGGCACCTCTTCCTCTTTGCCGTTCGCGGTCAGCTTGTGTTGGCCGGCGTTGGCCGCATCAAGGCCGCCGCGTACACCCTTCGGCCCGTTGATCGTGCCGTCCGAGTTATAGATCAGCGACATCCGTCCGGCGCGCGGCCCGAAGACCGCGAAGCCCTGGGGCGCGCCGCAGGTCCGCCCGGCCCCCTCGCTGTCGGGGACAAACCCGCGCGCGTGCACGTAGATCGGCAGCCGCATCTCGTCGAGTTCGACGGAATCGAGAAAACACATCCCGGCGTTGCCGACATGACCGACCGTCCACCAGGCATCCGTCCCGGCGCTCGCCGCGCCGTTGGTGCGCCCAAGGAATACCTGGTTCACATAGGGCTTGCCGGTCTCAGGATTGGTGCCGGATATTACGGCGGCCGCCGGCGGGCTCGACGCGCCGCACTCGGCTAGGCCGACATCCTCGGAGATCTTCGCCATCGACGCCTGCACCGAGTTGGACACCCGGTCGGCGACATTGGTGGTCGCGGCCGAGCAGCTCGTCGGGTGTTTGGGAATACCGACGACGCAGTTCTCGCGCAAATGCACGTCGATCCGGCGGAAAGAGCCGGCATTCTTGGGCACCGTGTGGTCGATGGAGTTGAACACGCCAACCATAGCCGCCGTGCGCGCACATGCTTCCGACAGGTTGAGACCGCACGGCATCGCATCGGGATTGTCGCGCAGGTCGACGGCAACACGGCCCGCGTCGGGGTCCGTGGCCACCGTCACGTTGATCTTCACGCCTTCTTCGGGCGTGCCGGGGATCGGGTCATGGGTACTGGAGTGGCTGGCTTCGCCCGCGGGCAGTTCGCGCAGCGCCGCGTCCATGCGGGCCTCCGAATAGTCGAAGTACCGGCCCGCAAACGCTTCGAGCGCATCCCAGCCGACCTCCTCGCCGAGCGCGGTCAACTCTCGCTCGCCGATCCGCGCCGCGCCGACCATGGCCAGATAGTCCCCCCACCACTGGTCGGGGACGCGGATGCGCAGCCGACACATCCGCACGATATCCTCGATATTCTCGTAGTCCCGCTGCATCCGCACGGCCGGGAAGATCAGCGCGCCCTCCTCGTACACGTCGCGCGCGCGGGCATGATATGTCGTCGGGATCGAGTTGCCGATGTCCGCCTGGTGCGCCTTGGCTTCCACCGTGAACCGGTGGCGGCCGGCATCGTCCATCACCGGCACCAGGATCGTATGATCCGCCGGGTGCGAGCAGCCGTGGTAGGGTGAGTTGTGCAGGTAGGCGTCGCCGCGCTTCAGTTCGGGATGAAACTCGGCCATCGACCGCGCCATGATGTCCGGGCCGGACAGCACGTGGATCGGCAGGCTCTCGGTCGCCGTCAGGAGCTGGTGATCGGCGGTGACGAGACAGCAGGAAAAATCACGGGCGGTATTGAGCACGCCCGAGCGCCCGGTGCGCAGCAACGTATTCGCCATCTTGCGAACCACCCCGTCGAGGCGGTTCGCCAGCAGCGCAAGCTGAACGCCGTCGGGCTCCATCAGGCCGCCATTTCGGCCCGCAATTTCTCGGTTGCGGCCGGGTCGAGCATCCCCTCCGCATCGACCACGACGCCGTAGACCGACCTGGCCCGGTCGGCGCTGACATATTCCTCGCGCACGTCATGGGCGACCATCTCCGGATCGCGCTCGAGCGGACTGCCGTATCCGCCACCACCGCAGGACTGGGAACCGATCATCTCGCCGGCCGTCAGCGAGACGACATCGCAGTTGGCGAGCTCTTCCTGCTCGCCGTTGCGGGTGATCTTGAACTGGCCGGCGGTCGAGCCGGTCAGTCCGCCGCGCACGCCCTTGGGGCCGTTAATCCCGCCATCGCTCACATAGGCGACGTCGAGGTTGCCGATCCGGGGTCCAAACTCTGTGTACGCCGAGCGCGCGCCGCAGAAACGTCCCGCGCCCTCGGTATCCGGCGCGAAGGTCCGCGTCTTGACGTAGAGCGGCTGGCGCAGCTCGTCGAGTTCAATGGAGTCCTGGTAGCAAAGCCCGCCGTTGCCGACATGGCAGATAGACTGCCAGCAGTCGGCATCGGGCGCACCGGCACCGCCGGTCAGGCCGAGAAACACCTGGTTCACGAAAGGCTCGCCGCTGTCCGGGTTGGTGCCCGACACCACGCCGACAGCCGGCGGGATGATCGCGCCGCATTCGGCGAGACCGAAACCATCAGCGATTTCCGCGATCGCGGCCTGGGTCGGGTTCGAGACCCGGTCGGCAATGTTGGTGGTCGCGACAGAACAGCTCGTCGGATGCTTCGGAATTCCACACACGGAGTTTTCGCGCAGCAGCACCTCGATCCGCCGGAAGGACCCGGCGTTCTTCGGCACTGAATGGTCGATGGAATTGAACACCCCGACCATCGCCGCCGTGCGCGCACAGGCTTCCGACAGGTTCAGGCCACAGGGCTGCGCATCCATGTTGTCGCGCAAATCGACGGTGACCATTCCCTCTTCCGGCCTGATTGTGACCGTGCTGTTGATGGGGATACCGTCCTCGGGCGTGCCGGGGATCGCGTCGTGGGTCGAGGTCCGGGTCGCGGTGCCCGCCGGGAGTTGCTTGATCGCGCCGACCATCCGCTCCTCGGAATAGGTAAACCACTGCTCGTTGAAGGCCTCGAGCGTGTCCCAGCCGACTTCCTTGCCCAGCGCCAGTAGCTCGCGCTCACCAATACGAGCGGCACCCATCATCGCCAGGAAATCACCCCACCACTGGTCGGGGACGCGGATCCGCAGGCGGCACATCCGCACGATGTCCATGTTGTACTCGTAGTTTTCCTGAACCTTCACGGCCGGGAAGATCAGCGCGCCTTCCTCGTACACATCGCGCGCCGTGCCGTGATAGGTCGTCGGGATCGAGTTGCCGATGTCTGCCTGGTGGGCCTTCGCCGCGACCGTGTATCGGTGCACACCGTCGTCGTCGATCACCGGTATCAGGATCGTATGGTCCGCCGCGTGCGAACAACCGTGATACGGCGAGTTGTGCAGGAAGGCATCGCCGCGTTTCAACTCCGGGTGATTGTCCTTCATGGTCTGCGCCATGATGTCCGGGCCGGACAGCACATGGATCGGAAGGCTTTCCGCCACCGCCGCAAGATCGTTGTCCGCCGTCAGGATGCAGCACGAAAAGTCGCGCGCGATGTTGAGCACGCCCGAGCGACCGGTGCGCATCAGCGTGTTGCCCATCTTGCTCGAAATGCCCTCGAGCCGGTTGGACAACAGGGCGAGCTGAACGCCGTCAATTTTCTGATCTGCCATCTTCTTTCTCCTCAGCCCTGGGCCAGATCCGGCACGATCGAGACACTGCCAGAACCGCGCCGCTCGGCCGTCGCCCCCGGATCGACGACCACGGTCGTGAACGGCGATTCAATGATCGCCGGCCCGTCGAGCACTTCACCTTCCTTCATTGCCTCGAACCGGCGCACGGTCGCGTCGACATGACCGTGTCCCGAAAAATAGACCTTCCGGCTCCCGTCCACCGACGTCTCGAATTCGCGCTCCGCCAGCGAGCCCGCCTCGCTCTCGCGCAGGCGACACTTCACCGATGCCGTCCAGCCGACAATCTCGATCTCGGATTCGGGATCGTTGATCGCGAAGATGTCTTCGTGGGCTTCATGGAACGCCTTCACCAGCGCGCGCACGTCGGCATCGCTTTCGAAGCGGCGCGAGGCGATCGGCACCTCGATCTCCCAGACCTGTTCCGGATAACGCGCCTCGGCGAAGAACTCGATGGTCTGGTCAATGGAGCCCTGCCCCGGCCCGTCGATGAACGCGTTGCAGCTCGCCTCCAGTGCGTCGAGAATGGCGTTTACGCCGCTGGCGTCGAAGTCCTCCGATGTCGCAAAGAACGTCCGGGTGTACTGCGAGTGCAGGTCGGACATCATCGCGCCTGCCGCACTCAGCGCCGCACCGACCTCCGGGATCAGCACGCGCTTGCTGCCGAGCCGGCGGCCGATGGCCGTGGAGTTCAGCCCGGCTGCGCCACCGCCGCCGATCAACACCGCTTCGCGCGGGTCGATCCCCTGGTTGACGGTGATGTCGATGATCGCCTGCACCATGTTCTCGGTGGCGATGGAGATGATCGCCGCCGCCGCGTCTTCCAGCGACATGCCGAGCGGCCTGGCGACGTCACGCTCGACCGCGGCGCGCGCGCCCTCGATATCGAGCGACATGTTGCCGCCGAGGAAGAATTCGGGATCGAGATAACCCAGCACCAGCGACGCGTCGGTCACCGTCGGCTTGTCGCCGCCCTGGCCGTAGCAGGCCGGGCCGGGAACCGCACCCGCGGACTGGGGCCCGACATGCAGCATACCGCCGTCGTCGACCCAGGCGATCGAACCGCCGCCCGCACCGATGGACTTCACATCCACTGACGGGAAGCCGGTCATGTGACCGCGGTAGGGCTGGCCGATCCAGGTCTCGCGCGTCCAGGGGATGCGCCCGCGGCGCACCAGGCTGACGTCGTAGGTCGTGCCGCCGGTATCCGCGATCACGGCGTTATCGTTACCCTCGTCCTCGCGGGCGAAGTATCTGCCGGAAACCGGCGCCATGGACGGGCCGGAGTTGATCAGATGGATCGGCTGCTCGGAGATATCCGAGGCGTCCATCATGCCGCCCTGTGACGTCACGATCAGCACGCGCCCGCCGAAGCCCGCGTCGGACAGGCGGCCGGTCAGGTTGCGCATATAAGCGCTCATCAGCGGCTTGAGCGAGGCATCGATGGCGGCGGACGAAGCCCGGCGATACTCGCGCAGCGACGGGTTCAGCACATGGGACAAGGTATATGGCACGCCTGGCAGGTGCTGCTCGATGAGTTCGCCGACCCGGTCCTCGTGCGCGGAGTTGATGATCGACCAGAGCAGGCACACGGCAATGGACTCGACTTCCTTTGCCTTCAACTCCTCCAGGATCTCGATCACCCGGTTCTCATTCAGCGGGTGCATCTCCGACGCATCGGCAAGAATACGGCCCGGAATCTCGTAGGACAGCGCGCGCGGGATGTAGGGCTGCGGGTACGGCACCGTGAAGTTGAACGGCTCCATCCGCCCGCCCTCGCGCCAGACAAGAATGTCGCGATGGCCCTCGGTGGTGAGGAACGCGGTCTTCGCCGTGTTGCCGGTCACGATGGCGTTGATGGCGTGGGTCGTGCCGTGGATGAACAGCTCGCCCTTGCCCAACAGGTCTTCGAGGCTGGTCCCGAACCCGTCGGCGGCCACCTGCAGGCTGTCGAGGACACCCCGGATGGGGTCGTCCGGCGTCGTCGACGCCTTGAACATATGAAGACCGTTATCGTCGTCCTCGACGATCAGGTCGGTGAAGGTTCCACCGGTATCGACTGCAAACCGCATCGCACTCCCCATCTCCGGCGCGCGGTCTCTGTATCCGGACCGGTCGCCTTTCGCATTCCACAGGATGGCAGAATATCAAAGGCGGCGCAGCCGAACCATTGTTTAATTAACGTTCATTAAGTGGTATCGTCCGGTCGGTACGGAGACGCCCTGAATGCCGCAACCCAGCAAACGCCCACGCAGCGCCGACGAGACCCGCGCCCGGATCATCAACGAGGCGGCTGGCCTCTTCGCCGAACACGGATACGAACGCACAAGCCTGAACGCGATTGCGCGCACCATCGGCATCAGCGCACCGGCGCTCTACTACCATTTCGCATCCAAGGACGAGATCCTGTTCGCCACGCTGGAGAACACGCTCGTAGTCCTGAACAGCATGTCCGAGGATGCGGTCGCCGCCGCCGGCGAGACGCCGGGCGAGCGACTGCGCGCGTTCGTGGCGGCCCACATTCAGCACGATGTCGGCAAGGCCGAGATCATGCCGATGCTCAACGCGGGCCTCTACAACGTCGACAACCTGATCGACGGCCTGCCCGCCGCCCGGCGTAAACGCCTGACGTCGATGCAGCGCGATTTCGTCGACCGCCTTCGGAATATCCTGACTGACGGCACCAAGGATGGCGCCTTCCACATCGCGGATATCACCGCGACGGCGTTCGCGATCATCGGGATCGTCGATTTCGCGGTTTACTGGTTCCGCAGCGAGGGCAAGCTCACGGTCGACGACCTGGCAGAGCATTATGGCGAACTCGCCCTGCGCATGGCCGGCGCGGGCTAGCCCTCCAGGAAATCGAGCACTTCCTTCACGAAGATATCGCGCTGCTGGATTTGCGGGCAGTGCCCGCAGTCGGCGATTTCGACAAGGCGCGCGCCCGGAATACCCTGATGGAGAGCGTAAGACATGGGCGGCGGCGTCGTCTGGTCGTCGAGCCCGATCATCACCATCGTCTCGTTGCGAATGCCGCCGATCTCGTCCGCCATCTCAACCTTTGCCAGCGCACGAGCCGTGGAAGCGAACGCCGCCGGGTTGCACGTGGCCAGCGCGGCCTTACGCTCGGCGATGATGTCCGGGTTGGCGGCGATATACGGCTCCGGGAACATCCGCAGCATGGCGGCGTCGAGCACAACCTCCATGCCTTCCGCCTCGACCTTGTCAGCCAGGATGTAAAGCGGCGGCTTGCCTTCCTTGGGAAAGCCCGGCCCGGTGTCGGCGAGGATGAGCTTGCCGAAACGATCCCCATGGTGAACGGCGAGCGACACCGACATGAAACCGCCCGCTCCGTTTCCGAGCACGGCTGTATCGTCGGGCAACCCGACAGAATCCATGATCCCTGCGATCCGGTCGGCGTAGTCGCGAACCTCGGGGTCGGGCTTATCGAGTGGCGGGGTTGTGCCGTAGCCCGGCAGGTTGGGGATCGTCAGCCGGTGCTTCGCGGCGAGGTCCGGCAGGGCGCGGTCAAACACCGTGCGTTCGGCGAGCAGCGTGTGCAGCAGCAACAGGTCCGGCCCCTCGCCCACCTGGATGACATCCGTATTCGGCACGCCGAGCTGGCGAACGTCCATCTCACTTCCCCCTTGATTGTGTGACTAGCCGGCGGCGTCCTGGCGCAGGATCGCCTCAGCGGCAGACGCACCATCTCCATCGCTCGCATTCGGGCCGAGCCAGATCATAAGAATATCGGCGTCCTTTCCGTCAACCGCGACGAGCGTGTGCGCCATGGAGCTGTCCAGGTAGGCGCTGTCGCCCTCTTCGAGCCGGACAGGATTGTAGTGTTCGGTGTGGACTTCGATCGCGCCGCTCAAGACATAAAAGAATTCCTCACCCGAATGGGCGATCATGCCCTCAATCTTACTGGGATCGTCCGCCTTCACGCGCTCGATCAGCGGCGTCATCCGCTTGTGGCGCAGATCGGAGCACAGCGCATACATGTCGTATTTTGGAGTGGACCGGAACGCCGTGTCGGATTTCCGGCTGACGGTCATCCGCGCAGAGACGCTCTCTGCTTGCGCCTCGAGTGTGACCAACTCGCTCAACGGAATCTTGAGTCCTTCCGCCAGGCGCATCAGGTTGGCGAATGTCGGCGAGACCTGATCGTTCTCGATCTTCGACAGGGCCGAGATGGAAAGTCCTGTCGCCCGGGACACTTCCGCCAGAGTGCGGTTCTGGCCCTTGCGCAAGGCCCTAACCTTCGGACCCAGGGTCGGTGCTACAGCCTGACCCGGATCGGTCCGCAATTCGTCCATCTTCATTCTCCCGGCGATTCGCGGTTCTTTAGACCAGTTCGACTCGCCTGCAGGCAATCTGCCGGGCACTGCCTCATCCGCAAAACACCCATGTCGCCGCCGCATTCCGACTCTCGCATTTTCCCACTTTGAGAAAACTTTTCCTATAGTACAAAAGTGGTGTAACGTTTTGAGCAGATCGTCGCATGATTGCGACGGGCGAAACCTTGCCGTGTGAATAAAGAGGCAAAGGCAGGATCTGGGAGGATCAATATGATCGAAAAACTGAAATGGTCTGAACTCTCGCGTCGAGAGATTCTGAAAGCCGGTACCGCCGCCGCCGCGGCGGGTGCCGCCACGCCGATGATGGCGGGCACCGCCTTCGGCGCCACCGAAGAAGAGCGCATTATCGCCGCCGCGAAGAAAGCCGTCCCCGACGGTCAGGACCTGACCGGCCTGATGTGGGGCCTCTATTCGTCCGGCGCGCAGCCCGTGATGGACGAATTCGGCGACATGACCGGCATCAAGATCACCAAGCTGCAGGACATCAGCGCGTTCGAAATTCCGCAGCGCGCGATGGCCGAAGCGCTGTCGAAGTCGCCTGAATTCGACTTCTTCCACGTCGATACGAACATGATCCCGTCGCTGGCCTCGGCCGGCCTGCTGGAGCCGCTGGACGACTACATGGAAGCCGCCGGCTTCAAGGTCAACGCGGTTGGCGATTTCGGCAAGTTCCTGACCTACAAGGGCAAGACCTACGGCATCACGACCGACGGCAACGTCCATGTGCAGTTCATCCGCAGCGACTTGTTTAACGATCCGGACGAGCGCAAGGCCTTCGCCGACAAGCACGGCCGCGAGCTGACATGGCCGGATACCTGGGAAGAAGATCTGGAGATCATGAAGTTCTTCCACCGTCCCGATCAGGACATGTGGGGCACCGCGAGCCTGCGTGACCGCGGTTCGTCCGTCGCCTGGTGGTACATGTACCTGCACAGCGCCGGCGGGTTCCCGTTCACCGACGACATGGACCCGAACATCGACAACGAGATCGGCGAGTACGCGTTCCAGACATATCTGGATCTCAAGCAGGTCTCGCATCCGGAAGCAGCCGGCTGGGGTACGCCGCAGATGATCCCGCGGATCATTAACGGCAACGCCTTCTCCTGCCAGTACTGGGACGGCATCATCGCGCTGGCCGAGAACCCGGAGAAGTCGAAGACCGCCGGCAAGTGGATCTATGGTCCGGTTCCGGGTTCGCGCAAGAGCGGCAAACTCATCAAGCGTTCGATCTCGACGCCGAACGTCGGTGTGCTGGTCAACCGGCACAGCCCGCGCAAGGAAGCGATGGCCTACATGGCGCTGTATCTCGGCACCGCGGCCAACAGCGCGCGCATCGTCGGCGACCCGGTCAACACGTTCCACGATCCCTGGCACGTCGACCACTTCAAGCCCGGCTCTCTGCCCGAAAAGGTCTACACGAAGGGTGGCATGGACGCGATCAAGCAGAACCTGCAGATCGTGACCCCGCCGATCTTCCTGACCGGACTGCTGGAGTTCGAGACCGAGCTCAAGCGGAACCTGTCGGAGATGTATGCGGGCGACAAGGACGCCAAGAAGGCCGCGTCCGACACGTCGGATGCCTGGAACCGGGCGATCCGCCGCATCGGCAAGCGCCGGCTCAAGGAAGAGCTGGTCACCTACAAGTCATTGTTCCCGTCGATCGACGTCCCGTCCTAAGCGACGGTCTTCGATCGATACTGCAGTCGATAACACTCCGGGGCGCCTCGCGCGCCCCGGAGACATCGGGATTTTGGGGTCATGACCGCTGACACGACACTAACAGTCGAGCCTGCGCCGAAGCGCACGAGCTTGCGCGAGATGACGCGCGCGCAGGGTATCCGCCGGTTCAAGTGGACGGTCCTGACCCCGCTTATCGGACTGATGGTGTTTATCCTGATGCCGGCGTTCCTGCTGCAGGGCTACTTTTCTTTCTTTGCGTTCTCGATCTTCGACGCCGGCGAGGACACATCTTTCCTGTCCTACTTCCGGGCATCGACCTGGGTCGGCTTCGATCTATGGGCGGACGCGCTGAGCGACAACAAGTTCGGCTTCGCGATCATCCGCTCACTCCTGTTTTCGACTGGCGTCACCGTCGGCTGCTTTATCCTGGGATTTGCGCTGGCGCTGCTGATGTACCGCCCGTTCCGGGGACAGGGCTTCTATTACATCTTCTTCATTCTGCCGATGCTGACCGTTCCGATCGTCATCGCCTACACAGGCGAGATGATCCTGTACCAGAACGGTCCGCTGAACGACATGATCGGCATGCTTACGGGCACGCGCAGCGAAGCGCAGTTTCTCTACAAGCAGGAAGTCGCGCTGACGACCATCGCCTTCATGGAGATATGGAACTGGACCCCGTTCAGCTTCATCATCATGATGGCGGGCCTAGCGTCCCTGCCCAAGGAACCCCAGGAAGCCGCGCAAATTCTCGGCGCGAGCAAGTGGCGCATCTTCTGGGAAGTCCAGGTGCCGCTGCTGCGGCCGGTTATCCTCCTGGCGCTGATCCTGCGCTTCCTGGAATCGATGGCGGAGTTCCCCAAGACCTGGGGCCTGCTCCAGGGCGGCCCCGGCTCGGCGACAGAAACCATCCCGGTCTACATCTTCATCAACGCCTGGCAGTTCTTCGACATCTCCTACGGCGCGGTGCTGTCCTACCTCGTGCTGTTCATGATGGTGGCTATCGTGATGACGGCGATCTGGCTGCTCCGGCGCGAGAAGAAGAGCCTCGACGCGATGTACGAATCGCGCCCGCAGGAGGGCTGAGCCGATGGCGATGACAAAATCACAGCGGCGCACAGCCTACTCGGTCTTCCGCTACGCGATGCTGACGGTCTGGCTGTTTATCGTTGCCTTCCCGATCTTCTGGATGGTCTCGACCTCGTTCAAGCCGGACAAGGAATGGTTTGCCTGGCCGCCGGTCTACATTTCCGAGAACGCCACGCTGCAGAACTACCTCGCCGTCTGGGCGGATGTGGAAAGCCACTCCGTCGACGAGCAGACGGGAGAAATCAAGACCTACGCCCAGTCCCTGCAACGCCCATGGACGGCGCTCGGTAACAGCGCCCTGATCTCATTTATCGCGACGACCCTGTCGGTGCTGTTCGGCTCCGTCCTCGCCTACGGCGTGTCGCGGTACCAGATCCTGTCCGAAGCGCGAATGTTCCAGTTACTGATGTTGCGCATGGTGCCGCCCATCGTGCTCGTGGCGCCGATATCCATCTGGTACAGCGCGCTTGGACTGCTCGACACCATCACCGGGCTGGTGATGCTCTATTTCCTGACGACCCTTCCCTATGCGGTCTGGATGTCGAAAAGCTTTATCGACGAAGTGCCGAGGGAGATGGAACAGGCCGCCGAAATCCTCGGCGCCAGCCGATGGCGAACGATCTGGGAAGTGGTGCTGCCACTGGTCCGATCCGGCCTGGTGGCGACGTTCCTGTTCATCCTGATCCTGACATGGAGCGAGTATTTGCTGGCGCTCCTGCTCTCGAAAGCGCAGGTCGTCACGCTGCCCGTTGAACTGTCTAAGTACCAGGGCTCGACAGAAGGCCGTGTCTACGGACGCCAGGCCGCCCTGTCCGTTGGAATTACTCTCCCGCTGATCGTGGTGGGCCTGATTATCCGCAAGCACCTTGCGCGCGGTTTCAGTTTTGGGATGGTGAGGAGGTAGCGCGCCATGTCTCGTATCGAACTCGACAGCTTGCGCAAGGAATACGGCAACGTCGTAGCCGTGAAGCAGATGAACCTGACCATCGAGGACGGCGAGTTCATCGTCTTCGTCGGCCCGTCCGGCTGCGGCAAAACGACGACGCTGCGCATGATCGCTGGTTTCGAAGATCCGACGGCCGGCGAAATCCGGATCGACGGCGATGTCGTGAACGAAAAGGAACCGGGCGACCGTGACCTGGGCATGGTGTTCCAGAGCCACGCGCTGTTCCCGCACAAAAACGTCGCGGACAACATCGCCTTCGGCCTGCGCATGCAGAAGGTGCCCCAGGACGAGCAGCAGCGCCGCGTCCAGGAGGTCTCCGAGCTTGTGCGCATCACCCACCTGCTGGGCAAGATGCCGGCGCAGTGTTCGGGCGGCGAGTCCCAGCGCATCGCGCTTGCGCGCACACTTGTCACGGAGCCGTCCAACTTCCTGCTCGACGAGCCCCTGTCATCGCTCGACGCAAAACTGCGCCGCGAGCTGCGCACTGAGTGTGACCGCCTGCACGACGAACTGCAGAAGACATTCGTCTACGTGACCCATGACCAGGAAGAGGCGATGACACTCGCCGACCGGATCATCGTGATGAACCAGGGCGAGATCGTGCAGCAGGGCACACCACTGGAAATCTACGGCGACCCCGTCTCCTATTTTGTGGCCGACTTCTTTGGCAATCCTGCGATGAACCTGATCGACGGTGAGTTCACCAGGAACGGCGATGCGATGGAATTCAAGAGCGGCCACTTCGACATCCCGCTCCCGGCGAAATACGCTTCGACGGCGCCCGGCAAGGGTACGCTGGGTATTCGCCCGGAGAATGTTCAGGTCGGCGGTGACGGAACCGGCGCCACCATCGATCGCGAGGTCGAACTGGTCGAACCGCTTGGCAAGGACACCCTGCTCTACTTCGAAACCACTGAGGACCGCCCGTTCGTCGCCGTCATTGAGGGCACACAGCCGATGAAACGGCACGAGAATGTGACCCTGCGCCTTCCGGACGACGCGATCTTCCTGTTCGACGCGAACGGCGACCGCATCCGCTAACACGCCAAAGCCGCACCCTGGGGAGGCGCACCATGCCTGTCGTGAACACCGGCCGCTTCGACATCAACTATGTCGAGGAAGGCGACGGCTTTCCGGTTCTCCTGATCCACGGGCTTGCGGGAGACCACACCGCGTGGCTGCCGCAACTCGACGCGTGGAAGAACCAATACCGGGTCATCGCATTCGACAATCCGGGCTCCGGCGACAGTTCGCTCGTGACCGAGCCCGCCGGTACGGCAGATCTCGCCGACGCGACGCTTGGCCTGATGGACAAGCTGGGCATCGACAAGGCGCATGTCGTCGGCCGCTCTATGGGCGGCGCTGTCGCACAGCACATGGCCCTCAAGGCACCCGAACGACTTCAGTCTATGGCCATGGCGGCGTCCTTCGCGCGACTCGACCCCGTAGGCGCACAGGTGATCTCCAACCTGCAGCAGCTTCTGGAATGGCGCGGCAACTGGGCCGAATGGGCCCCGCACGCAGTGTTTCTGTTCGTCGCCCCGCAGTTCTTCAACGAGAACCCCGAGCTGATCGCAAAGATCACGGCGCTGGTCAGCGACGAAGGGCGCGACATGGTGTCCTACGACCACCTGGCGACGGCATGCATCAAGCATGATGTGCTCGATAACCTGGAGCAGATCGCCACACCCACCCTCGTCATGGGTGGCCGTTTCGACCCGATCTGCTCGATGACCGCGCAAAACTGGATGATGGACAAGCTACCCAACGCCCGGCTTGAGGTGTTCGAGAAATCGAGCCATTTCTTCCTGGTGGAGGAAGCGGCAAAGGCCATGTCCACCCTCGAGGGGTGGTTCGCCGAACACACGCCCTGAGAGTTCGACCAGGTAGGAAACGGGTGTTTTCGAACGTCCGGTGAAAGCCGTCATTGCTTCGGCGCGTTGCGTCTCGCTACCGCCGGAAATTGAAGTCCAATAGAACGTTCAATCCCGGACAGGCTCTGCCGCGCTACATACGGTCTGAATCGATGGCCGGGTATCGCGTGTACTGGTCGACCCAGTCGAAACCGACCAGTTCGACATAGGCGTCCATCAGCCGTTTCGTCACCGGGCCTGGAATACTGCCGTCGCCGAACACTCGGCCGTTAACGCTGCGGGCCGGGCAAATGCAGAAACTGGTCGATGAGATGAACGCCTCGTCCGCATTGTACGCGTCGAACAGGTCGTAATCCTTCTCGGCGCACGGCACGCCGATCTTCTCGGCCAGTTCCATCACCGTCTGCCGGCTGATACCCGGCAGGACGTAACGCTCTTGCGGCGTGACAAGTTTGCCTTCCGACACGAAAAACACGTTGCTGCCCCGTCCCTCGGCGACATTGCCGTTGTGGTCGAGCATCAGCGCGTAGGCTTCCGGCTTCTGCGCCGAGACCTCCTCGTCCGCCATGATCAGGTTCAGGTAGTTGTGCGTCTTGGCGCGCGGGCTGAGCATGTCCGGTGCCGTGCGCCGGATGGAGGAGACGATCATGTCGATCCCGTCGCGGTAGAGCTTCGCGCGTGTCGACAGCGGCAACGGCAGGCTCTCGACGATGACGGTCGGCCCGACATAGTCCGGCCAGGCCGAGCGCTCGTTGGGATCGACAATCCCGCGCGTAATCCGCTGCGAGACCCAAAGGTCTTCGTCTTCCGCGATGGTCGGCAGGTTGCGCTTCACGACCTCCCGGGTCACCTCGGCCATCTCTTCAAGCGGCATGCCCGGGTCGATCCCGATATACCGGAGCGAGCGATACAGACGCTCCAGATGTTCTTCCAGCTTGAAGATTTCGTGGCCGAATGTGCGCGTCGTATCGAAAACCGCGTCGCCGTATTTCACGCCACGGTCTCGAAACGGGATCTTCGCTTCGTTTTCCGGGATGTATTCGCCGTTCAGATAGACGGTCCGCTGGTTCGGTATCGACACGGAATGAAAATCCTCTTCAAAGCCGCCCGTTCACGTTGCGCCGGACGGTCTGTTCGTTCCAAGATACGCACCATAACACAATGAATTCAGGGGGAAGTGTCATGACGAAGTACGGTGTAGGCCAACCCGTCCGGCGAAACGAAGACCCCCGGCTTTTGACCGGACGCGGCAAGTTCAACGACGACCTGCCGCGCGACGGCGAAGCGATGTCCTACGTGCTGCGCTCTCCCCATGCCCATGCCGACATCAAGTCCATCGACACCTCGAAGGCCCTGGGTATGCCGGGCGTTCTTACGGTACTGACGGGACAGGACCTCGCCGATGACGGAATCGGTGCATTCCCCGGACCGCCGCCATTCTTTGCCACCCTGACAAAGCCAGACGGGTCGCCGCTGGTCTACCCCCCGCAATATGCGCTGACGTCCGACCGGGCGCGGTTCGTGGGCGACCCGGTGGCCTTTGTGGTCGCTGAAACCCTGGAACAGGCGCGCGACGCAGCCGAGGCCATCGAGGTTGACTACGTGCCGTTGCCCTCTGTCGTCGAGACCGATCGGGCCATGGACGACGACGCGGTCCAACTCTGGGACGACGTGCCGAAGAACTTCCTGTTCCAGGCGCAGATCGGCGATACCGAGGCGACGAACAAAGCCTTCGATGAAGCAGAGCATGTCGCGAAAGTGCGCCTCGTCAACCAGCGGATCGTCCAGAATTCGATGGAGGTGCGCGGCGCCATCGGCAGCTACGACACCGACACAGAGCGCTACACCATCTACACCTCGAACCAGAACCGCCACCTGCTGCGGACATGGCTCGCCGGTGCCTTCTTCAAGTGCGATCCGGAGAAAATCCGCGTGTTGGTCGACGATGTCGGCGGCGGGTTCGGCATGAAAACCCACCCCTACCCCGAACAGGTTCTCGTCATGGTCGCCGCCAAGCGGACCGGTCGCACCGTGCGATGGATCAGCGACCGCACGGAGGCCTTCCTCAGCGACCTGCACGGCCGGGACCATATTTCGGATTGCGAACTGGCGCTCGATAAGAACGGCAAATTCCTCGGCGTACGTGTTCATACAGTCGCGAACATCGGGGCCTATTCCTGCTCGGCCGGAGTTTCCGTACCAACACAGATCGGGCCCAAGATTCTTACCAGTGTCTACGATGTCCCCACCGCCGACGTGGAAGTAAGATGCGTCGTCACCAACACCGCGCCGGTCGGCCCTTACCGGGGCGCCGGGCGGCCCGAGGCCATCTACGTGATGGAACGCCTTGTCGATGTCGCAGCACACGATCTGGGGATCGACCCGCTGGAGATCCGGCGACGCAACCTCATTGCGAAGGATGCTTTCCCCTATACGAATGCGATGGGCACGACCTACGACAGCGGCGACTTCGAAACGAACATGGATCGGGTTGCCAGGATGGGCGACTGGTCAAACCGCGAGAAGCGGCGCGCCGACGCACGCAAGCGCGGCCGGCTGAACGGTATCGCAATCAGCCAGTATCTGGAAACCACTGCCGGCAACCCGACCGAGACCGCCGAGGTCGAGGTCACCGACGACAAGGTCATCGTGCGTGTCGGCACCCAGCCGATGGGGCAGGGGCACGACACGTCGTTCATGCAGATCGTATCCGAAAAGATGGGCGTCGATTTCGAGGATGTTGTGATCGACACATCCGATAGCGATAACCTGCCCGACGGCGGCGGCAGCCACGGGTCGCGAACGAGCCATATCGGCAGCGTTGCATCCCTGAACTCTTCCGACCGCGTAATCGAAAAAGGAACTCTGATCGCCTCCGAAATGCTGGAAACGGCGGTACAGGATGTCGAGTATGCCGAGGGCGCATTCCGGGTAAAGGGAACCGACCGGACCGTCACTTTATTCGATGTCGCAAAACACGCGCGCACCGCGACCGACCTTCCGGAGGACCTTCGGGGACCGCTCACCGGCACCGACACGCACACGATCGAGCACTGGAGTTATCCGAACGGATGTCACCTCTGCGAGATCGAGATCGAGGAAGATACAGGCGTCATCCATGTCGTGCGCTACTGCGCGGTCGATGACGTGGGCCGGGTTATCAACCCGATGCTGGTCGCCGGACAGGTCCATGGCGGCGTGGCACAGGGCATTGGCCAGGCAATCATGGAAAACACGGTGTACGACCCCGAAACCGGACAGATGATCACCTCGTCCTTCATGGACTACACGATGCCGCGTGCTGACGACATGCCGATGATCGAACTCGACACCAACGAGGTGCCTTGTGTGACCAACGCACTCGGCGTGAAGGGCGCGGGCGAAGCCGGTGCGCTGGTGGCGCCGCCGGTCCTGATTGCTGCCATCGCCGACGCGCTGCGCGAACACGACATTTCGCACATCGACATGCCGGCGACGCCGGAACGGATTTGGAAGATCATGAACGAACGCAAGGCTGCCTGAGCGACCATGGCCTTCGATATCTCCTCCCGGTTTCGCAGCGGCCTGCCGGCGCCGGCCGGCCGCTGGAACGGCTTTCCCGCGTTCAATTTCATTGGCGGTCACAACGACTCCGCCTCCGTGCCAATCGACGCCTTTGTTGAGGCGTCCGAGCGAGTCCTTCGGCGCGAGGGAGAGACCCTCGCGACCTACGGGCTCGATAGCGGGCCGCAGGGATACGAACCCCTGCGGCGCTTCATCGCGGGCGCCCTGAACGCCCGCGCGGGCATGAACGAGACGGCAGACAACATCCTCGTCGTCTCCGGCTCACTGCAGGCGCTCGACCTCGTGAACGACGTCTTCCTGGAGCCGGGCGATACCGTGATCGCGGAAGAAGCCAGCTACCAGGGCACGCTGACCCGCTACGAACGGATGGGGGTGCGTTGTCTCGGCGTGCCGCTGGGCGACGACGGCATCCGCATGGACGCCCTTGCGAACATGCTGGCCGACCTCAAGTCCGAGGGCGTGACGCCGAAGTTCGTCTACACGATCCCCACGGTCCAGAACCCGACGGGAACCGTGATGCCAAAAGAGAAGCGGCTGGAATTTCTGAAGCTCGCGGGTGAGTACAACACCGTGATTTTCGAGGACGACTGCTATGCCGACCTCACCTTCGACGGCAGCCGCCCCCCCGCCATCCGGGCGCTGGATACCGACAGCCGGGTCGTCTATTGCGGATCGTTCTCAAAGACGATCGCGCCGGCGCTGCGGGTCGGCTTCGTGGCGGCGGACTGGGATGTCATGTCGCGACTGCTTTCGGTAAAGCGCGACGCGGGCTCCGGCGCGCTCGAACAAATGGTGCTCGCCGAATATTGCAGCACCCATTTCGACGAACACGTCTCGAAGCTTCAGGGCGTCCTGCACGCGAAGTGCGAGACGATCATGGAGGCGCTCGATGCGGAATTCGGCACCGCGGCGGAGTACCGGGTTCCCGCCGGCGGAATCTTCATCTGGGTCACGCTGCCGGACAGCGTCGACACCATGAAGCTCGCGGAAGCGGCGGCATCGGAAGGTGTCGCGCTCAACCCCGGCGCCGAATGGAGCGTCGAGCCGCAATCGGGCCGGCACCGGATGCGGCTTTGCTTCGGCAATCCGACCCATGACGAAATCCGCGACGGCGTCGCCAGGCTCGCCGAGATCTGTCACCGGGAATTCGGCGTCCCCGTCCGCGGCGCGAACGTCGAACGGTAGGCAATTTCGCAAATGAAAACGGGGGCTCCCGAGCCCCCGTTTCCGGATAGATGCGTGGGGCCCGTTCAGGCGCCCAGGTAGTAGCTCTTCACCATATCGTTCTCGCGAAGGTCGGCCGCATCCTTGCTGGCGAACGCGATTTCGCCGTGCACGATGATGTAACCCTTGTCCGCGATCTTGATCGCCTGGTTGAAGTTCTGCTCGGCCATGAGGATCGTCAGGCCGCGGCTCTTATTCAACTCACCGATCTTCTCGATCATCTGCGCAACCAGGATCGGCGCCAGCCCGACCGACGGCTCGTCGATCAGCAGCAGCCTCGGCCCGCTCATCAGCGCACGCGCCACGGCCAGCATCTGCTGCTCGCCGCCGCTCATGCTGCCGGCGAGCTGGGTGCGGCGCTCCGCCAGCCGCGGGAACAGGGTGAACGCATAGTCCAGGTTCTCGTTGAGGCTGGACCGCGCGGACTGCCGGTACGCGCCGAGCGTCAGGTTTTCCTGGACCGTCAGGTCCGGGAACAGCCGGCGTCCCTCGGGTACCTGCGCCACGCCCGCGTCGACGATCTCCTCCGGAGACGCCTCCGTCAGGTCGATGACGGACCCGTCATCCTCGCGCAGTTCGATCGTACCCTTCGTCGGCTTGATGAGGCCCGACACACAGCGCATCAGCGTCGACTTGCCGTTGCCGTTGGTGCCCAGAAGCGCGACCGTCTGCCCGTCGGGCACCTCGATCGACACATTGTTGAGCACGG
This sequence comes from Alphaproteobacteria bacterium, assembly GCA_965222215.1. Taxonomy (GTDB): domain Bacteria; phylum Pseudomonadota; class Alphaproteobacteria; order UBA6615; family UBA6615; genus JABJAG01. Next base: position 2,054,136 of record OZ244931.1, read on the forward strand.
TGACCGCACCGTACCCGGCGTCTAAATCCTTGATGACCAGCTCAACCATCGTCGCTACCCAGATACGCCCGTTCGACGTCCTTGTTTTTCACGATTTCGTCCGGCGTGCCCTCGGCGATCAACTGGCCCGCATCGAGGCAGATGATCCGTTGAGAGAACCGCATGACGGCCCGCATGATGTGCTCGATCATAATGATCGTGATCCCGCGCTCGTTCATCTTGAACAGGATGTCGATCACTTCATCGACCTCCTGCCCCGTCAGGCCCGCCATCGCCTCGTCTGAGATCAACAGCTTCGGCTTCGCCGCCATGGCCCGCGCCAGTTCGATCTTGCGCAGTTCGATTTGGGTCAGGTCCGTGGTCGGATCGTCCGCCTTTTCGGCCATGCCCATCGTTTCGAGGATTTCCATGGCCTCGGCACGGTCGTCGCCCTTTTCGCCGCGCGAATGGCCGACGAATTCCGCCGGGATCATCAGGTTCTCGATCACCGACATGGTGTGGAACGGCCGCGGGATCTGGAAACTGCGCGCAATCCCCGCCGCTGTCCGCTGGTGCGGCTTCAGCGGGTTCATGTCGCGGCCGTCGAAGGTGATCGTGCCCTCCTCGTTCCGCAACAGGCCCGAGACGCAGTTGATCAACGTCGTCTTGCCGGACCCGTTCGGCCCGATCAGGCCGAAGCGTTCGCCCGCGTTGACGTGGGTCGACACGTTGTTGAGGGCCGTGAATCCGCCGAAGTGTTTCGAAACGGAATCGACTTTCAATAGGACTTCGCTCATCGGCCCCTCCCTAACGCGACTTCTTGAACCAGCCGACGATGCCGCCGGGCGCGATGATGACGAACACCACCAGCAACACGCCGACAATCAGCAGGTTCAGTTCCGACGAGATAAACAACGATGCCCATTGCTGGGCCCCGCCGAGCAGCAACGCGCCGATCACCGGGCCCATCCATGAGACGGTCCCGCCGATCATCGGCATCGCAATCGCGTTCACCGCGTATTCGAGGTTGAACGCCGACAGCGGGTCGATGAACGTCAGGTAGCTCGCGAGCGGCGCACCGGCGACGCCCATCATGGCGCCGCTGATCGTCGTCGCGTAGAGCTTCAGGCGCAGCGTCGGGACGCCCATGCACTCGGCCGCCTCCTCGCTGTCCTTGATCGCGTTGAGACCGCGGCCGAGCTTGCTGTTCTCGATCCAGCGCGCGACCCAGACGCTGCCGACGGCCATCGCCGTCATCAGGAAGAACAGGAACTCCTTGTAATTCGAGAAGATGCCGGCCTTGCGGTCGACGATCAGGATATCGAAGAGTTCCGGTTTCCGTTTCGGCAGGATGGACGTGCCCGCCGCACCGCCGACATAGCCCCAGTGCGCCACGACCGTCTCCAGGATGATCGCCAGCGCCAGTGTCGCAATAGCGAAGTAGACGCCGCGCAGGCGTAGGGTGAGATAGCCCGTCGCGAGGCCGAGCGCCCCGGCGACGATGCCGCCGAAGATGAACTGCTCGATCAGGCCGACCCCGAGGAAATTGATCAGCGCCACGGACGTGTAGGCCCCGACCGCGAGGAAACCTGCACTGCCGAAGTTCACGTAACCGGCATAGCCGCCGAGGATGTTCCACGCCGTCGCCATGATGACGTACTGCAGGATCACGAAGCCGACGAAGAAGACGAACTGGTTGCCGATCAGGTGCGTCATCAGGAACGCTCCCGCGATCAGCAGCAGGCACACGATTTCAAACATATACTTCATCAGTGCGCTCCCGCCGTCTTGCCGAACAGGCCTTCAGGCCTCACCGCAAGCACAATCAGAAGAATGCCGAACGAGACCGCCGGCGCCCATGAAGGACCGAAGAACGTGGCGACGATGCTTTCGGCGATACCGATGATCACCGCCGCGTAGAGCGTTCCGCTGATCGAGCCCAGCCCGCCCAGCACAACAATGGCGAACACGTTGCCGATGTAGAGGCGCCCGACCGAGGGTTCGATCGGCAGCACAACGATCATCAGCGCGCCACCGATCGCGGCAGTGGAAACGCCGAGGGCGAACGCGATGCGCTTGACCTTGATCGGGTCCACGCCCATCAGCCGCAGCGCCATCATGTCCTGCGCCACGGCGCGAACGGCGCGTCCGAAGAAGGTCTTCGTGAGATAAACCTGAATGGCCAGGGTCGCCAAAGCCGCAACTACAAAGGCCGTGAGCAGCCGGAACGGGATGGCGACGTCGATTTCCTCGCCGATCACGATGTTCCAGCTTTCGCCGATGTACCAGGCCTCGACGAGGCGGTGATCGACGCCGAACTGGATGATCAGGCCGACTTCGATGATGAACAGCAGGCCGAAAAAGAAGGCGAGCCCGCGCAAGGATTCCGATCCGCCCGATTTCTCAAAGGCGTTGTAGTAGAGCTGGTATATGAGCCAGCCCAATACGTAGAACAGCGGTGTCGCGATCAATCCGGCAAGAATGGGATCGATTCCCAGTTGGGAATTCATGATGAACGCGACGAACGCGCCCAGAATCAACAGTGTCGGATGCGCGATGTTCACGACGTCGAGCAATCCGAAGGTAATCGACAATCCGATCGATAACGCGGCGTAGAATCCGCCGAGAAGTATCCCGACGACCAGCGCGTTCAGCAGTAGATCAATGAATATGGCCATGGCCGGATTCCGCACCCCCCAAAACGAGTACCGGTGGAAACTAAAGACAGGGCGGCGGCACCTTGCCCGGTGCCGCCGCCCCGCCGATACGCGTTACTTGCGCAGAGCCCCGAAGGTCTGCAACTCGCCCGTCGCAATGTCGGACGGCGCAAGGATCTTGCGCGTGCCCGCCTTGGCGAACTGGCTCAGGTCATTGTTCGTAATGCCCTGGTACTGAACCACGATGGTCCGCGAGCGGTCCCATTCGCCGTTCTTGCCGAACTTCACGTCGCCCACAACCGTGGTGAACTTGTTGTCACGGATGTAGTCGGCGATCGCGTCCTGGTCGAGCGACCCGACCGCGTTCACCGCCTGGCCGAGAATATCGACATAGGCGTAGGACCACGGCACGAGGTAATAACCCAGCGCGTCGACCTTCAGGTTTTCGGCCTTGACCTTCGCCTGGTAGCGCTCGATCAGCTCTCCCGCACCCGGGTAGAGGCTCATCGTCGGCTCCGGCACGAAGAAGTCGTAGTTCGTGATGCCGTTCAGCATCGGGCCGAGGCCCGCCATGATGCCCGCGAACTGCAGGCCCACCATGCCGCCACCGACAGCCTTGGCTTCGGTGCCGACTTCCGCCAGTGCGCGAACCATGCCCGCCGACCCGTTCGGGTAGGAGGCGATGTAGATCACGTCCGGCTTCTTCGCGTTGGCCGCACGCACGATCGGCGTGAAGTCAGGCGTCTTCGGGTTGTAGTTCTCTTCGTAGACGATCTCGAGGCCCATGGCTTCGGCGTTGCGGATCGCACCCTTTTTCAGGTTCTGCGCGAATTCCGCATCGGCCGCGATCACCGCGATGGTCTTCGGGTTGAACTGCTTGACGGCATCGAACCAGTACTGGGAGAAGCCGACAGCCGGATCGGGACCGGCCGGCAGAATCTGGAAGTACTTCTCGTACTCCCACTTGGAGTTGTTATCCATGCCGAACAGGCCCATGAACACCATCTCACGCTCGATCGCGATCGGCATGGCCGGCGCGATGAGGTTGGTGCCGTAGCCGCTGACGATAAGGTCGACACCGTCGACGTCGATCAGCTTGGCGTAGATACCGGGCACGTTCTTCGGGTTGGTCTGGTCATCGTAGAAGACCAGCTCAACCGGACGACCGAGAAGCCCGCCCTTCTTGTTGATGTCTTCCTGCCACAGCTGGATACCCAGCAGCGACTGCTGGCCGCCACCGGCCAGAGCACCTGTCAGCGCCATGGAGAAACCGATCTTGATCGGTTCCTTGTCCTGCGCCTGAGCCGTCGTGCCCAACGGCGCCGACAGAACGAACGCCGCCGCGACGAGGCCGCCCAGCAACCAGACGCGCACGCGATTTGCGAGAATACGGGTCATATATACCCCTCCCTGATGTCTGTTCTCACGATGGCTCACACGCATGTGACTCACCGCAACAACTGTTCGAAACATCGGAACCGCCAAGGTCGGGCAATTGGTGAGCCCGTACATATTCTAGGCGTGCTAGCGCCGACTGACGGTACGTTGTCTCCCTATATCTCACGAAGCCGTGAGATTGACAGAGTCATAACAGCCGGATGAACAGCGGCACAAGTGTGTTTTGAACCAACGTTAAGGAACCTGTGCGCGCCGAGAACAACTCATCCCGGTGACGGTCCCCTTGCCTCTCCAACACCTCGCCCATAGCTTTGCCGCAACAACAGGGGTTAAGCATGAGCGAATACGAACTGGACGGTCGAAACGTCATCGTTACCGGCGCGGGACGCGGTCTCGGCAAGGCCATGACCGAAGCACTGACCGAAGCGGGTGCAAATGTCGTGGCGGCGGGGCACATCCCGGACGACTTCCCCGACCTCGAAGCAGCGTGCTCCGGACACCGCGGCAAGCTCCACTGCATCACCGCCGACATCCGCAAGCCCGACGAATGCGACAGGCTCGTCTCCGAATCGCTGTCGGCCTTCGGCGCAATCCACGGCCTCGTGAACAACGCCGGCCTCACCTTCACTTACATCTGGCCCGACGGCCACAAGCGCGAAGCCTGGCGTGAGACCGGGGAGATGCCGAAGTTCTGGGAGGCGAGCGACGAGATCATCCAGAACGTGATGGATACGAATTTCGTTGGCGGAGACCAGCTCGCGCGCCGGGTCGCGCCGCTGATGGTCGACCAGGGCTGGGGCCGGATCGTCAACGTGACGACCATGTACCGGACGATGACCAAGCAGGGCGGCTCGCCCTACGGCCCGTCGAAGGCCGCGCTCGAATGCGCGACGGAGATCTGGAACAAGGACCTTGAGGGCACCGGGGTGACGGTCAACATCCTCAACCCCGGCGCGGGCGCGATCACGCCCGGCATGTCGGAGGAAATGAAGGAGCGCGACAAGACCCTGGAGGCCCCGGTGCTGATTGAGGCGGACCTGATGAAGGCCCCCATCGTCTGGCTGATGTCCGACGCGACGAACGACATCACGGGCATGCGCTACGACGCGAAGCCGTGGGACCCGTCGAAGCCCGCCGCGGAAGAGGCCGAACGGATCGGCGCGAAGGCCGGCGTGCTGCTTTACTCCATGCCCGACTATTGATGAAGCTGTTCGAGGGCACGCCACGCCCGGAAACCATTCCCCATCGCGTCATGGCCGGACTTGTTCCGGCCATCCACGTCCCGAACACAGCACGGCATACCGACGTTGATGCCCGCAACGAGTGCGGGCATGACGGAGTTGTGGCCATTGCGAAAACCCGTCCATGAGTGAACGCGCGGGCTATATCGGCCCGACCATCCTGCTGACCCTGATTCAGATCATGGTGTCCTGGGCTGTCTTTGCACCGCCGGTGCTCGCCAAGCAGGCGCTGCCGGATATGGGCCTGGACCCGGCCTGGATCGGCATGCAACCGGCGATCCTGTTCACCGCGGCGACCTTCAGCTCGATGATGTCTGCCGGGCTCGTCGCCCGCTTCAACCCGATGCGGGCCTCGCAGGTAATGGTATTGCTGTGCGCAGCCGGCAGCATGATGATCACGACGGGCAACCTGTGGCTGGTCGGGTTCGGCAGCGCGCTGATCGGGGCCGCGCTCGGCCCCACGACACCGGCGAGTTCGCACATCCTTTCCCGTGTCACACCGCGAAATGTGCAACCGCTGGTGTTCTCCATTAAACAGACCGGCGTTCCGCTCGGCGGCGTCCTCGCCGGATTCGTCGGGCCGCCCCTCACCCTGATCTGGGACTGGCATATCGCGATCATGGTCGTGGCGGCGGCCTGCGTCGTGTCTGCTCTGATCGTCGAAATCTGGTCGCGCGGTTACGCGCAGTACGCCGACCCGAATATCCGGTTGCGCCTGGAACTGATCGGACCTTTGAGAATCCTGCTGAAGAGCCCGATCCTGCGCTGGATGCTGGCGGGATGCGTACCTCTTGTCATCGCGCAATACGCCCTGACGACGTTCATCGTGCTCTACCTTCAGGAGGATATCGGTCTTTCCGTCATCACGGCGGGAGCGATCCTGGCGGTGGCCCAGGCCAGCGGCGGCACCGGGCGCATCATCTTCGGCGCAATCGCCTCGCGCTGGGCGACCCCGCTCCTCACATTGTTGATGCTGGCGTTGCTGGCATCCGTTGCCGCGTTTCTCACCGCGTCGCTGACCGATTCATGGCCACTCGCCGCAATCTATGGCGTGGGCGTGCTTTTCGGGGCCGGCGCTGCCGGCTGGAACGGCGTGTATCTTGCCGAAGCCGCGCGCCGTGCGCCCGGCGGCGAGGTGAGCCGCACAACCGGGGCCATCGGTTTCATCATTTTCGGGGCGGTCGTGATCGGACCCGCCGTCTTCGGCGCCATCGTTGCCACGGTTTCATACGAAGTCGCCTACGCCGGGATCGGTGTTCTGGTTCTCACCAGCGTCTTCTCGTTCCTGCGCGCGATGAAGCTCATCCGGGCGGCGGCCTAGTCCCGCTCGTTGTCGCGTTCCAGCGCTTCAAAGATCACTGACAGTTCCTCGTCGAGCAGACCCATCTCCGCGACCTTCTCGTAATAGTCGCGCGTCAGCGTTGCGATGGGTGCCGCCACGCCCAGCGCCTCCGCATGGTCGACGATGTAGCGCGTGTCCTTGTGAACCAGCCGCGCGGGCGCCGGTGCCGGTTGCCATGCCCGCTCGGCCATCAGGGGCGCGCGCAGTTCGAACTGCGTCGAGGTCGCCACGCTCGGCTTGACCACATCGATAATCTGCTGCGGGTCGAGGCCCGACGCGATGCCCATGTTCAGGGCTTCGGCAGCCACGAGCACATGATTGAGCACCAGCGTGTTGAGCACGAACTTCAGCTTCATACCGTGGCCGAACGGCCCGACATGGGGACAATTGGGCGCCAGTATCTCAAGCACCGGCCGCATGGCCTCGCAGGCTTTCGGATCGCCGCTCATCATGATGACGGCCTTGCCCGTTTCCATCGCCTGCGGTGTGCCACTGATCGGCGTGTCGAGCGCAATTGTCCCGGTTTCCCCCAGTGCGTCGCGAATCCGTTCCTTCAGCGCCACGGCGAAGGTGCCCATATCCGCGACGATCTGGCCGTCGCGTGCGCCCCGCGCAAAACCGCCCGGCCCGAAGACGGCATCCTCGACATCGGTCTCGCGCGCCATGGCGAAGATCACCCGGTCGCAGGTCTCGGCCAGTGTTTTCGCATCGGGCGCCAGAGCGCCGCCTGCTTCGCTGAGCCACTGCGCACTGGGACGGTCCACGGCGGCCACGGTATGCCCCTCGGCCAGCAGCAGCCGCGCGGCCATGCCGCCGATCTGCCCGAGCCCGAGAATGCCAATGGTCTGTGTCATCGCAGCCGGCGGTCAGACCGCGCGGTCCTGGCCTTCCCAGAACTTGTCGCGCATGTCTTTCTTGCGCACCTTCCCGACCGGCGAACGCGGGAGTTCATCCCAGAACTCAACGGTCTTGGGCGCCTTCACGCTGCCGAGTTCCTCCTTGCAGAGCGCGATGATCTCGTCCTCGCTGGCACTCTGGCCGGGCTTGAGCTCGACGATCGCCTTCACCGCCTCGCCCCACTTCTCGTCAGGCACGCCGATCACCGCGCAGTCCTGCACCGCCTCGTGGCCCCAGACGACCTGCTCGATCTCCGAGGGATAGACGTTGAAGCCGCCGGTGATGATCATGTCCTTCTTGCGGTCGACGATGTAAATGAAGCCGTCCTCGTCCTTCAGCCCGATATCGCCGGTGCGGTGCCAGCCGTTCGAGGTCGTGACCTCGTCGGTGGCCTCCTTGTTCTTGAAGTATCCGGCCATCACCAGCGAGCCGCGGACCACGATCTCACCCCGCTCGCCCACGGGCATGATGTTTTCGTCGTCGTCCATGATTTCGACGGGCGTGAGCAGGCACGGCTGACCGCAGCTCGCGAGCCGGTGCGTCTTGTTTGTTTCGAGTGCCTCTGTATGTGTCGCGGGCGACATATAGGTACAGATCATCGGGGCCTCGGCCTGCCCGTAGCACTGCGCCATCACCGGCCCGAACACGTCGATCGCCTCTTTCAATTTGTCGACCGACATGGGCGCTGCCGCGTAAACAAAATACTCGAGCGAGGAATAGTCGTATTTCCGCACATCCGGATGGGCGAGCATCACGTAAATCGCTGTGGGCGGCAGGAACAGGTTGGTCACACCGTATTTCTCGATGTTTTCCATCAGTTCCGGAAGCTGCACCCCGTTCATAACGATGTTCGTCGCGCCTTCAGACATGAGAGACAGTGCGACAACACCCGCGGCATGCGTCATCGGGGCCGCGCACAGGTGCACCGGCGGTTTTTTCGGGGGCATGTGCGCGAGAATTGCGGCGACCATCGTTTCGAAAAGCCGGTTGGTCCAAAGGATACCTTTGGGCCGACCGGTGGTCCCGCCGGACGAGAAAATCCCGCAGATATCGTCGGGGTTGTCGGGGAAGTCCGGCGCGCTGCCTTCATGCCCGGAAATGAAGTCGGCAAAGGACGGCGCATCCTTTCCCGCCGCGTCCAGGCAGACATAGTTCGAAATGCGCGGACACTTCTCTCTTATAACTTCAATATTATCTTCGAATTCACTGTTATAAAACAGAAATTCGACCTCGTTATGATCGAGAATATAGGCATTCTCGTTGACGGCGTTCCGGGCATTGATCGGGACCCAGGCACCTCCCGCCCGGTAGATTCCGAGCAGGGCGTCGAAGGCGCTGGAGTGGTTCGCACTGTAGATCGCGGCCTTCTTGCCGTAGGCGAACCCCGCGTCGAGCATGGCGAGCGCGGTGCGGTGCGACAGGTCGCGCGCCTGCGCATGGGTCGTCACTGCACCGTCCTCGCCAATCATGAAGGCGCGGTCGGGGTGGAGCAGTGCGCCCCGGTCGAAAAAGTCGATCACACGCATGTTTGGCCTCCCCCCGCCTCATCCTTCGTCAGGCTCAGCATGAGGCCACCGAGTTTCTACTCAATTCTCGAAAACCTCATGCTGAGCCTGACGAAGCATGAGGCTCGGAACCGCCCGGCCTAGGGCACCAGCATGCTGATACCGGTCAGCTTCCGGGATTCGATGTCCTTGTGCAGCTTGGAGGCGTCCTTCAACGGATAGCGCTGCTTGATCTTCACCTTCACTTTGCCGGTGCGGATCATCGAGAACACCCGTTTCGAGCTGTGCAGGCGGTCCTCCCGCTTGGCCGTCCAGTTGAACAGCGAGGCGCGGGTCAGGAACCACGCCTTCGACATGTAGCGGAACTCGTTGAGGTCGACCATCGGCACCGGTCCGGAGGCCCCGCCGAAGCTCGCGAGCAGGCCGCGCTCCTTCAGGCAGGCAAGCGAGGTCTCATAGGTGTCCTTGCCGACCGGGTCGAACACCACATCGACGCCCACGCCCTTGGTGATCTTGGCGACTTCCTTGGCGACATCCTTCTTGGACGTGTCGATGGCATGTTTGGCGCCGGCGCGGGTCATTTCCTTGCACTTGGCCGCCGAGGAGGCCGTGCCGATGACCGTGGCCCCCTTCGCCCTGGCCCACTGACAAAGCAGCAGGCCAACGCCGCCGGAGGCGGAGTGCATCAGGACCACGTCGCCCTTCTTCACCTTGCCGACGCGCTCGACGAGCATTTCGACGGTCATACCTTTGAGGTGGGTCGCCGCGGCGATCTCGTCGGTGATGTCGCGCGGGATCGGGACGCAGATTTCGGCCGGAACGTTCTGGGCCTCGGCGTAGGTGCCGACAGCGCCGATGTAGACCACCCGCTGGCCGACCTTGAAGTCCTTCACGCCCGCGCCCACAGCCTCGACCACGCCGGCGGCCTCGGAACCGATGCCCGTCGGCAGCTCGAGCGGATAGCGCCCGGTGCGATGATTGATGTCGATGAAGTTGAAGCCGACCGCGGTGTGACGGACCGTCACCTCGCCCTTCTTCGGCTTCTTCACCTCAACCGTCTTCCATTTCATAACCGACGGACCGCCTGTTTTCTCGATGCGGATGGCTTTGACTTCCATGGTGTGCGCTTCCCTGTTCATGTTGCTTTGTTATGCGGATCAGGCCGAAGTCCGGCCCGCGTCGATCTTGAGTTCGGTCCCGGTCATGTGCGGCGCCTCGTCAGACAAGGCAAACGCGACCAGCGCTGCAATCTCTTCCGGCTCCACAATCTCACCCATCGGGACGTTTTTGATCCCGGCGTCGATATAGCCCTCGACGTCGGTGACGGGCGGGGTGCGCGCCATGCCCGGCACGATGGTGTTCACACGGATCTTGTGCGGGGCCAGCTCCACGGCAAGCGCACGCATCATCTGGTGCACGCCGCCCTTGCTGGAGACATACGGAAGCAGGTTCGGCGCGGGGCGGATCGCGGTCGAGGAGCCGGTCGCGAGCAGCGAGCCGCCCTCGCCCTGTCCGATGAGCACACGCGCGGCAGCCTGCAGGGTCAGGAACGTACCCGTCAGGTTCACGCCGACGACCCGGTTCCAGTCCGCCAGGTCCCAGTCGACGAAGTTGGTCCATGCGTTGAACGCACCGGCGTTGGCAATGGCCCCGTCGAGACGGCCGAATTCAGAGACGGCCGCCTGCATCAGGGCCTTGATCTGGTCGGGATCGGTCACGTCGGTGGGCACCGCGACGCCGTCACCCTCGAAATTGGACATCGAGGCGACGGTCTCTTCCAGGCCGGTCTTGTCGAGCCCGGCGGCCACGACCTTTGCGCCGTCTGACGCGGCGCGGAGCGCCATCGCGCGTCCCAGGCCCGACTCAGCCCCGGTGATCGCAAACACCTTGCCCGCCAAACGTCCCGTCATCGCATTCCCCCGATCCAGTCTGCGCCGGGACCTTATTACATCCCAGATATGCGTGCGACCCCGGGACTGCGCTTCGACAGATCGCGCGCCCCTGCTTAAGATCGCACCTTCTTCAGGTTTGACACGGACCCCGACCATGACCGAACGCCTCGATCCGAACCTGCTCGTCGACACCGAATGGCTCGCCGCACACCTCGACGACCCCGATCTGCGGATCTTCGACACCACGACCGTGCTCGTGCCCGACCCGGAACTCGAATACCGCGTCGAGGGCGATCGCGCCGGATGGTCAAAAGGGCACATCCCGGGCGCGGGCTACATCAACTGCCAGGACGATTTGTCGGTGACTCCGCACGACCTGCGCTTCACCCTGCTCGACCCAGACGAGTTCGCGAAACGGGCAAGCGCGCTCGGGATCGGCAACGACACGAAGGTCGTGTTCTACAGCCGGACCCAGCCCTTCTGGTCGACCCGCGCCTGGTGGTCGTTCTACGCCATGGGCTTCGACGGCGGCATGGTGCTCGACGGCGGCTTTGCGAAGTGGGAAGCCGAGGGCCGCCCGATCTCGACCGACCCGTGCACGCCCGAACCCGCGACCTTCACCGCGAACCCGCGCACCGAGGTCATCTTCGACAAGGATGATGTGCTGAACGTTCTCGGCAGGCCCGAGGTCGCCGTCGTGAACGCGTTGTCGGCCGAACAGTTCACCGGCGAAGGCGGCATGGCCTTCGGCCGCGCCGGACGCATCGCCAACAGCGTGAACGTGCCCTACGCGCAGGTCTGCGACATGGAATCCGGCGTCTTCTCGGATGCCGGGACGTTGCGCGGGATGTTCGAGACCGCCGGTGCGACACCCGACAGAAAGGTCGTCAACTACTGCGGCGGCGGCATCTCGGCGACCCTCGGCTTTTTCGCACAGAAGGCGCTCGGCTATCCGGATGTGGCGCTGTACGACGCGTCGATGCAGGAATGGGGCAAGGACGAGAGCCTGCCCATGGAACAGGGCTGACAAAGGAACCCCGTATGTTTTTCAATCCCCTTGAGGTCGGCATGAAGCCCGACCCTTTCAAATACACCGTCTACAATGCGCTGGTCGTGCCCCGGCCGATCGGCTGGATCTCGACGATCAGCGCCGAGGGGGTGGTGAACCTGGCGCCGTTCAGCTTCTTCAACGCGCTCAGCGGCGATCCGCCCTGCGTGATGTACTGCCCGAACGCCGTGAAGCCGGGCACCGAGGAGAAGAAGGACAGCTACACCAATGTCCAGGAGACCGGGGAGTTCGTGTTCAACATGTGCACCTGGGGCCTGCGCGAGGAGATGGTCGCCACGGCGCAACACGCGCCGTCCAGCCTCGACGAAATGGCCGATGCCGGGCTTGAGGCCGCGCCCTGCCACAACGTGAAGCCGCCCCGGGTGAAAGCCTCGCCGGTCGCGCTGGAGTGCAAGCACCTCCAGACCATCGACCTGCCGCCGGGCCAGACCTCCCAGTCCCACATGATCATCGGCCAGGTCGTCGGCATCCATATCAGCGACGACGTCATCGAGGACGGCATGGTCAACGTCCACAAGATGGAACTGATCGCGCGCCTCGGATATCTGGACTATGCGAAGATCGAGAGCGACAACATCGTTTCGCTGAAGCGGCCGGATCGGGGAACTTATGTGCAGCCGGAAATTAAGTCGGGCTGATTTTCGGATTATTCATTCCATGGGGGAACAGACATGTTGATCGCGGACTCACAGGTGCATCTCTGGAGCTTCCGGGGGGACGGCAACCCCTGGCACCGGATGGTGGACCAGTACACGGCCCCGGAGCTGATCGCGGAGATGGACGAGGCCGGCGTCGACCGGGCCGTCGTCGTGCCGCCGATGTGGATGGGCAACGACAACTCGCAGGCCTGCGCCGCGGCGGCGGACTATCCCGACCGCCTGGCGGTGCTCGGCCGGCTCGACCTGTTCGACCCGTCGGGCGCGGAAAAACTGCCCGACTGGAAGGAACAGTCCGGCATGCTCGGCCTGCGCTTCACCATGGGCAAGCCGGAGGAGCAGGAGCTGCTGAAATCCGGCGGGCTGGATTGGCTGTGGTCGGCGGCGGAGAAAAACGGCCTGCCGGTGATGTTCATGCTGGCGGGCAGCGCGCCCGAGGCGGGCAAAATCGCCGACGCGCACCCGGACCTGAAAATCACCGTCGACCATCTCGACCTGCCCGGCCGCAAGGTCGACGACGAGGCCTTCGGCACCCTGCCGAAGCTGCTCGATCTGGCGAAATACGAGAATATCTCGGTGAAAGCCTGCACGATCGGGGCGTATTCCTCGCAGGATTACCCCTGGCCCAACACCCACGAGCCGCTGAAGCGCGTGGTCGACGCCTTCGGCCCCTCGCGGGTGTTCTGGGGCTCGGACCTGACGCGCCTGCCGTGCAGCTACCGGGAATGCGTGACCCAGTTCACCGAGGAACTCGACTGGCTGTCCGGCAACGACCTCGAGCTTGTGATGGGGCGCGCGCTGTGCGACTGGATCGGCTGGAAATACTAGGAGGGCACTTCAGATGAAAAACGAACCGCAACTGGTCCGCTTCGGCGACCTCGTCCCCTACAAGGACACCATGAACGACGCCCACGGCATTCCGCCCGAGGCGATGCAGATGATGTCGTCCGACAAGGTCTACCCGGTGATGAGCCCGGAAGGCTGGGAGGGCCGCAGCAAGATCGCGCCCGTGAAGGGCGGTCCGGGCCTGACCGTGACCATCGCCGAGTGCCCGCCGGGCGACTCCTCCGGCCTGCACAAGCACATGGCCACGGTGGAGAACTTCTTCTGCATCCAGGGGACGTTCGAGATCACGTGGGGCGATGACGGCGAAAATTCGGCGACGCTGGAGCCGCTGGATTTCATCTCCGTCCCGCCGGGCATCTACCGCGAGTTCCGCAACATCGGCGACGAGATGGGCCGGCTGTTCGTGGCCATCCAGGCGCCCGAGGGCGAGGCCCACGACACGGTGATCCACGCCGCGGCGGCGGGTGACGAGATCGAGCAGCGCTGGGGCAAGGAAACCCGCGACGCCATGGCCGGCATCGGCATCCGGTTCGGGGAGTAGGTTTTCCTCGACTTCCCGCAATCGTCACGCGCGGACCGCATACGCACGCTGCATCCGCCCCCACAACTCGTCGTCCCTGCGAAGGCAGGGACCCATTAACTCAGGCGGTCGCCCGGTCAGGCATCGGCGTTAATAGACCCCTGCCTTCGCAGGGGTGACGAGCCTTGGTTTAGCGCGCGACGTGCTTTCCCTGCCTTCCCCGGCACAACAACCAAGCGAGATCCATGCCCGACATCCCTTTCTTTCCGCCCGAACTGCTCGACACGCGCCTGCTCGCGGCGGCGCTGACGATTTTTGCGTCGGGGCTGATCCGGGGGTTTTCCGGGTTCGGGTCGGCGCTCATCAATGCGCCGATGCTGAGCCTGATCTACGGGCCGACCGTGGGCGTGCCCGTCGCGGCGCTGGTGGAGATCGCCCCGGCGGTCCAGCTCACGCCGAAGGCGATCAAGGTCGCCCACTGGAAGAGCGTGTGGGCGTTCAGCCTTCCCGCGCTGATCCTGATCCCGGCCGGCACCGTCGTGCTGACCTCCGTGCCCGCGGACGAGATGCGGCGCGCCATCGGCGCGATCGTGCTGGTGCTCGCGCTCATCCTGTGGTCGGGCTGGCGCTACCGGGGCCCGCGCGGCACGGGCCCGGCGATCGGGGTCGGCCTGATCGGCGGATCGCTCGCCGGCGCGACGGGCGTCGCCGGACCGCCCGTGATCCTCTACCTGATGTCGAGCGACGATTCCCCGGCCCTGATCCGCGCCAACCTGATCGGCTATTTCACGATCATCCTGTTCGGCCTCACGGCGACGTTCGTGATCAAGGGACTGGTGACGGTGCAGGTCCTCTGGCTGGTCCTTGCGATGCTCGTGCCGTTCATCGTCGGCACGGCGGTGGGCACGAAGATGTTCCACCTGGCCAGCGAGCAGACCTTCCGCCGCATCGCACTCTCGGCGCTGACCCTGTCGTCGCTGTACGTGCTGGTGGCGTAGGACACGAGGTGTCTGGGACACGAAAGTTCGTCGTCCCTGCGAAGGCAGGAATCCATTATCGCCGACGCCCGCCCGGGCAAACGCCTGAGTCAATGGACCCCTGCCTCCGCAGGGGTGACGAGCGGTGGGGATCGGCCGAACGGTGCAACACCCTCGGTCGTCGTCCCTGCGGAAGCAGGGACCCATTAACGCCGATGCACAACCGGGCAGACGCCTGAGGCAATGGACCCCTGCCTTCGAGGGGTGACGAGCGGTGGGTGGCAGCACTGGTCTGCCCATCCCGCCAGTGCCATCATCGCGGCGGGGAGGAACTATCCATGAAACGTTCGCTTTTTGCCGGGCTCCTGCTCGTCGCATCGGCCACCGGGGCGCAGGCGGATTCGACCGCCACTGCAATGTACTTCCAGAGCCAGGTGCGTGACGCGCCGGAATGCACGGCGACGGCGGCCGACGGGAAAATCTCCTATCCGGCCTCGATCAACAGCCCCGCGGCCACCTGCCCGGACACGTTCGCCTGGGCGTCCTTCCTGGAGACGGTGAAGGCCGGGTTCTGGGACCAGTGGGCCAACGACGAGACCGTGTGGGTGAAGAACCCCCGGCCGATGTGCGCGACCGACGGGTCCACCGACTGCTGCTTCGTCGACGCGGGCGCGACGCCGCAGGTCGGTTACCGCGACGCCAGCGGCGCGGTGCGCGAACCCGCCGACGTCGGCGGGCCCGGCGAGTTCTGCCCGTACATCCCCGGCGACTGGGGCGGCGCGCTGGAGACCACGTTTGCGAACGGCAAGCCGGGTAACAGCCACAACGCGACCTTCCTGCGCACGCTGGACCCGGCCCGGGTCGCGCGCCAGGGCCAGGTCGAGGTCGTCTACCGGAGCGACAGCTTCGTGCGCTACACGACGGAGCAGGAACTCTACTCCAGGCCTGGGCTTGCGAAGCTGTTCGCGCGGGTCGCCGGCGAAGCGGAGCACTCCAAGCCGCACCGGCCGACCGGCCAGGGCGTCGTCTATCCGTCCGATGCGATGATGTTCAAGGTCGCGTGGATCGACGAGGAGACCATGCTCGCGCTGGGCTATATCAGCGATCACGACAACGACGCGGCGACCCCGCCCCAGAACCCGGACCGGCCGTATATCACCCAGAAGATCCGGGCCTCGTCCGACGACGGCAAGACCTATCACGAGCGGATGTACTACCTGGCCAGCGTCGCCGCCTCGTCCAAGGCCCTGCCCGACTGGCACTGGTTCGCCTTCGAGCATGCGGACAATCTCGGCCGCTGCGACTTCACCGGCTGCAACGACAGCTTCGGCGTGCTGCACCAGGTGACCGTCAACGCGCCGCTGCAGCCGGAGAAGGACAGGACGCTGACGACGACCTTCGAGAGCAACTTCACCGCGCCGCACACGAAGGACGACGACCTCAACGACGACCTCGCGATCTTCGACCTGGCGAAGTCCTACCCGGCGGGCGAAATGACAAAGGCGCTGTCGGACCTGTTCGCCGGCATGGGGATCGGCGGCGGCGGGGCCGAGGTCGACCCGGAGCGCCCGAAGGTCACCGACCCGGCGTGGAAGAGCTACCGGCTGAAGGGCGCCCAGACCCGCTACGTGAATCGCGACGGGATGCCGACCCTGCTCGGCTCGTCGATCAACGAGGGCGGCTTCGTGAACACCGCCTCCTGCATCAGCTGCCACGCCCAGGCGTCGGTCAACGCCGACGGCGGCAACGGCGTGCCGGGCATCGGCTCGACCGGCCGGCTCAACATCTTCGGGATCGGCACGGTGATCTCCGGCCCGCCGGAGGTCGGCGACCTCTACGACCGCGGCACGACAAACCAGCGCGCCGTCCAGACGGATTTCGTGTGGGGGATACTGTTCGCGCAGGACGCGGAGAAGTAGGCGGCACCCCCGATCGTCGTCCCTGCGAAAGCAGGGACCCATTGTCGCCGATGCCTGCCCGGGCAACCGCCTGAGTTAATGGACCCCTGCTTTCGCAGGGGTGACGGGTGGTGGGTGGCTCCGCGGGGTGTGTTCGATCGCAGGGGTGGGGAAGAATTCCCGGACAGTGCAACACCCCCGTCGTCATTCCTGCGAAAGCAGGAATCCATTATCGCCGATGCCTGCCCGGGCAGCCGCCTGAGTCAATGGCCCCTGCTTTCGCAGGGGTGACGAGTTTTTGGGTGTCGAGCAACGCGCGTTCCCGTTCACCTGCTTTCGCAGGGGTGACGGGTGGTGGGTTGGTGTACCATCGCGGGCGCCCATGCCCGGCTATGTCTACATCGTCACGAACAAGCGCCACGGCACGCTCTACATCGGCGTGACCAACGATATCGTCCGGCGAGTCCATGAGCACCGGTCTGGTGCGGTGGACGGGTTCACCAGGCGTCACGCACTGCATCGTCTCGTGTTCTTCGAGACCCACGAAACGGTTCCGCTTGCCATTGAGCGCGAGAAACAGCTCAAGCGCTGGAAGCGCGACTGGAAGAACGAGCTGATCGAGAAGACAAACCCGGACTGGGACGATCTTTATCCAGGGATCGCGTCATAATCTCCGTTCGTCATTCCTGCGAAAGCAGGAATCCATTGTCGCCGATGCGTGCCCGGGCAGCCGCCTGAGTCAATGGCCCCCTGCTTTCGCAGGGGTGACGAGTTTTTGGGTGTCGAGCAACGCGCATTCCCGTTCACCTGCTTTCGCAGGGGTGACGGGTGAGTGTGGATTTCTACGCCCCGGTGCCGGGCCAAGCTAAAACCGTCATTGCGAGGAGCGACGCGACGAAGCCATCCAGCAGGCGCACAAGCCCGCCCTGGATTGCTTCACCCTGCGGGTTCGCAATGACGGCCAGCTTCCCTACCGCCCGTGGGCGGCCATGACGTCGGTCATGGACTGGCCGGCGGCGGCGCAAGCGGCCTGGTGGGCGGCGGAGATTTCCACCACGGGCGGCGGCAGCGCCGTCTCGCGCGAGAAGTGCTCGCGGGCCAGCAGCTTTTCGTACCACGCGTTGAGCTTCGGGAACCGCTCGACCGGGAAGCCGAGCTTGGTGACGCGGAACACGGTGATCCACCAGGCGATGTCCAGCGCCGAGAAGCCCGAGGCGAGCAGCCATTCGTGCTTGCCCAGCCGGTCCTCCAGCATCGCGAAGGCCTTCATGAACTCGTCGGTCGCCTCCAGCACCTGTTCGTCGGTGATGCCGCCGTTGGCGTTCATGTCGCGCCAGAACTTGACCTCGATCGCCTTGCGGCCGTCGGCCGCGCCGCCGACCGTATCCGCGCCTTCCTTCTCGTAGACGTCCACCGCCTCGTCAGGCTTGCGCATCTTCTCGACCGGCATGAAGTAGCGGAAGGTCAGCGCGCGCACGCACAGGTGCAGGTCGTCCTCGTACTGCATGAGGCGTTCCATCTCCACCCGCTCGTCCTTGTCGGACGGGAAGAGCGACGGCCCGTCGAAGATCTCGTCGACATACTCGATGATGTCGTTGCTCTCGATGTGGACGTCGCCGTCATGCACCAGGATCGGCACCAGCCCGCGCGGGTTGATGCCCATGAACCAGGGCGTGAAGTTCTCGTTCGCGCCGATGTCGCAGTGGTGGCTCTCCCACTCGACGCCCTTCTCGGCGAAGCAGATGCGGGTCTTCTGGGAGCAGGACGAGCCCATGAAATGGATGAGGTGCAGCCCCTTCCAGTCGAGCACCTCGGTGGTGCGGATGTCCTCGCGCGCGAGCTTGACCATGATCGTGTTTCCTCCCGGGAAATGTTGTTGGCGCGGAGTTTAGGCGGATGCGGCGTGCAGTGAAAGCGCGCGGGCGGGTTGGAAACCCGCCCCTACCGGGTCACGCTCCGGCTTCTGTAGGGGCGGGTTTCCAACCCGCCCGTTTCCCGGACTGGCCCCTGCCCCTTCCCCAATGCCATCATCCGCGCCAACGAAAACACACACCGGAGGAACCCCGCCATGCCGCAGAATCTCGAAACCCTCGTCTACCAGCTGGAAAACCTGCCCGTGCACAAGATGCCCTTCGGCGAGATGAAGGTGCTCGGCGGGGAGCAGGTGATGGGCTTCTGGGCGAAGATCGAGGGCGGGACGAACATCCCGGCCCACTCGCACCCGAACGAGCAGATCACCTGGCTGATGAAGGGGAAGTTCGACTACGAGTTCTCGACCGGCGAGAAGGCGACCTGCGAGGCCGGATCGCTGGTGCTCATCCCCGGCGGGGTCGAGCACGAGGTCTGGTACCGCGAGGACTGCGAGATCGTGGAGTTCTTCTCCCCGCCGAGGACGGACATGTTTCCGGGGCTGGTGGACAACCCGTTCGGGCTGGAGAGCGAATAGCGCGGGCGTTCGGGCCACCTCCGCTCGTCTTCCAGGCGAAGGAACGCACCGGAGCCGATCCACACACAATTCGTCACCCCTGCGAAGGCAGGGATGACGACCGAGCGTGGGGTGACGGCCGAGCGTGGGGTGACGATTGAGTGTGCGGTGACGACCGGGCGCGGGGCGACGACCAAGTGAAAAGACTGCCTACCGCTGCCGGGCCTGTACCCTGATGCCGACGATCGTTTCCTCGCCCAGCGCCTTGGCGGCCTCAAGGCGCTGCAGGCCCTCGACGAGGATCAGGCGCTTGCCGTCGTCGCGCACCATGATGGGGGTTTCCTGGCCGTTCTCGAGCATGCTCTCGGCGATGGCGGCGACCTTATCCGGGTCGACGGTCTTGCGCCGCGCGGCGGGCACGTAGATCTCGTCGATCCTGAATTCGAGATCCTTCATCGCCGCCGGCCCTCCGCCCTGTTGCTGGTGCGCGAGCTTACGCACATATCCCCTTCCCCGTCATGCGCGGACTTGATCCGCGCGCCCTGGCTGCGACGATGGTTCGTCGTCCCTGCGAAAGCAGGGACCCATTATCGCCGATGCCCGCCCGGGTCACCGCCTGCGTAAATGGACCCCTGCTTTCGCAGGGGTGACGAGCGAGTTGGATTGCAAGAGTGGGACACCACCCCCTGTCATGCGCGGACTTGATCCGCGCGCCCTATCTGCGACGATGCTTTGTCGTCCCTGCGAAGGCAGGGACCCATTATCGCCGATGCTGGCCCAGGCAAACGCCTGTGTTAATGGACCCCTGCCTTCGCAGGGGTGACGAGCGAGGATGACGCGACGTTTGCACGAACCCGGAAGGCCCCCATGCAGCTCCCCACGAAGATCATCGACATCTCCATGCCGCTCGACGACGAGATCATCGTCGACCCGGAGACCATGCGCCCCAGCATTTCCATGATGGAACACGGCGACAAGCTGGAGCGGCTGCAGAAGCTGTATCCGGGCCTCGACCCCGCCGAACTGCCGGGCGGGCTGTCGTCGTCGTGGGAGACCATCACCCTGTCCACCCACAACGGCACCCATGTGGACGCGCCGAAGCACTATCACCCGGTGGACAAGAACGGCGACCCGATGCCGGGGATCGACGAGATGCCGCTGGACTGGTTCATGCGCCCGGGGGTGAAGTTCGACTTCCGGCATTTCGAGGACGGCTATCTCGTGACCGAAGCCGACATCGAGGCGGAGCTGGACCGCATCGGCCACGAGCTGCAGCCGCTGGATATCGTGCTGGTGAACACCTCGGCGGCGGCGGCCTACGGCCGCGACGACTATATCGACCATGGCTGCGGCATGGGCCGCGAGGCGACCCTCTACCTCACCTCACGCGGGGTGCGGGTGTGCGGCACCGACGCCTGGACCTGGGACGCGCCGTTCAAGCACACGTCCGAACGCTGGAAGGAAACGAAGGACGCCTCGATCATCTGGGAAGGCCACTACGCCGGCATCGAGACGCCCTACTGCCAGATCGAGAAGCTGCAGAACCTGGAGGCCCTGCCGGACAAGGGGTTCGTGGTGGCGTGCTTCCCGACGAAGATACGCGGCGGGACCGCCGGGTGGACGCGGGCTGTGGCGTTGGTGGGGTGATGAAGAGTGACTATTTTGGAGTTACTCAGTTCGAATAATATCTTCCCGTTCTAGTACTCTGCGAAGCTCTTCAAATGATGACGCTATATCGTCCTTCGGAAAACGAATCTGACCCAAGCCTTCTATGTTGCTGAATTCCTCACATCCTTCTTCCAACAAAATAATCGCCCTCGAAAACCCTAGCCTTCCCTGAAACAACCCCGCCTCATGCACCACATTCATTCGCGCGTGTAACTTCCCATCTTGTTGTTCGTCTTCACCGGTTAACACCAAAAAGGCGATCGCAGCCGAGTCCAACATTTCGGAAAGCCTAGCAATGTTGGTGACACCGGCAACTGGTACACGATTAAATTCATCCCAAGGCAGCTTGAGCCTATCCTGAACGAAATCTTTTAGGTCTCGCCAAGCAGTCGATTGGCCATGTCCGATAAAAATATTGGAGCCAATCAATTTCTCTTTTTGATAGCGAGTTTTATTTCGGCTTATATGCGAATCAGCCTTATTCGCAATTTCGAGGAGCGTCTCGCACGCGGCAAAGGGACTACGAAGCGCAAGAACCTTGGCATAGACAGAAACGTGCGGTGGAACCCAAAAACCCTGACCCACGGCAACCGCATCTCTCGACATCAATTGGCCAGACGGTTTTAGGAAGTTTTCGATCTGACCAGCGGAATGTATTGCCACCTCAGAAACTTCATCGATCAATTTCGCGACATACGAATCCTCACGATCACTAACAAAAACAGTTAGTATGGAAGCTAATTCAGACACATACTTTTGAAAGTTCTTTGCGACCCTATCAGATTCCTTTTGGATGCCGGTAAGGTCAGGGTCGTGCGCTATCTGGTTTATGTGTTGTTCGATCTGATCAGGGTTATATTCACGCCAATCACCTGTCGTACCCAATGAGAATGTCTGCTCTAGTCCCCATTCTTGACTGAAATGTGCACCCGGGGGTGGCCTCTCTAAATCTGCATAGTAAACGTTCGCGTGATAACCCAACCAAGACCCGCTGAACGATTTCCCAACGTCTGTCGATGCTTCTTCAAGTGCGGCTAGAGGACTGACGAACTCGTCAGATTGTCCGGGGGCAAGATCCGTTTCGATGCTCGCGATGATTTCGCGGATTTCATCAGTAATCGCAGAGATACTCAATTTTTTGGTTCCGCTAGTTTTTAAACCAAAATTGTGTCTTCACCCGTTTCAACCACATGCTGGTGGCTGGTTGCGACCAATCATTTCTCGCCTGTTTTTCCGAGAGATCGGATAGCGTCGTCCGAGAGAATCATTTGCATAGATATTCTTCAGCGACCCAAAAGATTCCGTCATATCGCGACTCTTTAGCGTCCGGTATTCACCCGGCGCGAGCTGAACAGGAAGCTCTACGATCGGGCTATTTTGCGAAAGCGTGCCTCTTTCCATCTCTACAGAGATACTCGTTACAATGATGTTTCTTTGGCCGGAATTCACCAAATAGAACCATATTTGTTTTTCAACGATTTCGCTGCCTTCTTTGTGGATATCAACCCATGTTGCATCGAGACGGACCTTCTCTTTCTCGGCAAAATGCTTGCTGATCAGCCATATCAAACTCGCTACACCAGTGATTGACCCTACAAGGGTACCTGCACTGTTCAATATTTCAGCCGTAACCAAAGTAATCTATCGGCGTAACTGAGTTGGTGCGCACATTACTCCCGCTCCCACCCCCGCATCTTTACGAGCGTTGTCTCGCCGTCCTTCAGCTTCTCCATCGTCTCGGCCTCGTTGGCCTCGCGCTGGATCGAGGCCTCGATAGTCGCGGGGACCATCGCCTTCGGGATCACCACCACGCCGTCCGTGTCGCCGACAACCAGGTCGCCCGGCTCGATGATCGCCTCGCCGAGCACGATGCGCTCGTTGATATAGAGGTCGCCATTGAGGTCCTTCAGGGTGCCGCGCATGGCGAGGCCGCGGGCGAAGACCGGCCAGCCCATCTGCGCCAGCTCGTTGCCGTCGCGCACGCAACCGTCGATCACCAGCCCGCCCAGCTTGCGCCCGCGCGCGGAGGTGCACATCACCTCTCCGAAATAGCCGCCCTCGTAGTGGCCGCCGACATCGGCGACGATCACGTCGCCCGGTTTCGCCTCGTCGATGGCGAAGTGGATCGCCAGGTTGTCCAGCGGCGGGCCCTTCACCGGGAAGGCCGGGCCGCAGACCGTCATGCCCCCTGCCACCGGCTTGATCGCGGCCGGCAGCGCGCCGATGCGCCCGGCGGCCTCGTGCAGGGTCGACGACGCGATCTTTGAGGCGGCCTCGATGAGGTCGGGCGTGAGTGAATTGCTGTCGGCCATGTTGCGTGTTCCCCCGGCGCGAATGGTACGTTACGCGGGCAATTCTAGACGCCGGGTCGGCGTTTGTCTTTGGGGGGAAGGTCGGTCGTGTCACGCATATCTCGTCATGCCTGCGCAGGCAGGCATCCATTAACGCCGATGCCCGACCGGGCGACCGCCCGCGATAATGGGCCCCTGAGTCTGTTTCCGCCAACGCGCAGAGCGCGAGGGCGGGCGCAGGGACGACGAGCGAGGTTGGCGCGGGCATCTCGGGCACCGGCGCATGGGATACCCGGGTCAGGCCCGGGTATGACGGATTTTCTTGTCACAACCACCAATCGTCACCCCTGCGAAGGCAGGGGTCCATTTCCTCAGGCGGTTGCCCGGACAAGCATCGGCGTTAATGGGTCCCTGCCTTCGCAGGGACGACGAGCGGGGGTGGTGCTGATGGCGAGCATTCCCTGCGGGCGTGGGCGACCAGTGGAGGGTGTCACAACATGAACGGCGTGCTTACCGGGCTGTCCATCGTCGAGGGGTCGGCGTTCGTGGCGGCGCCGACCTGCGGGATGACGCTGGCGCAGATGGGGGCGGACGTGATCCGGTTCGACCTGCCGGGGGGCGGGATCGACTACCGGCGCTGGCCGGTGACGGACGACGGCCACTCGATCTACTGGGCCGGGCTGAACAAGGGCAAGCGCTCGCTGGCCGTGGACTTCCGCAACCCGGAAGGCCGCGAGATCCTGACGGCGCTGATCGCGCGGCCCGGCGACGACAGGGGGATTCTCCTCACCAACTTCCCCATGCGCGGCTGGCTCGCTTACGAGACGCTCGTGGAAAGCCGCCGCGATCTGATCGCGCTGAACATCATCGGCAACCCGGACGGCTCCGTCGCGGTGGACTACACGGTCAACGCCGCCGTGGGCTTCCCGGCCGTGACCGGCGACGGTTCTGCCGAAGCCCCCGTGAACCACGTGTTCCCCGGCTGGGACGTGTCGACCGGCTACGCCGCGGCGACGGGGCTGCTGGGCGCGGAGCGGCACCGGCGGCGGACGGGCGAAGGCCAGTACGTCTCCCTGTCGCTGGCCGACATGGCCTTCGCGACGGTCGCCAACCTGGGCTACATCGGCGAGGTGGCGGTGAACGGCGAATCCCGTCCGGCCATCGGCAACGACGTCTACGGCAGCTACGGGCGCGACTTCGCGACGAAGGACGGGCGGCGGGTGATGGTCATCGCCGTGTCCGTGCCCCAGTGGAAGAAGCTGGTGGAGGCAACCGAAAGCGGCGACGCCATGGCCGCGCTGGAGGCGGAGCTGGACCTGGACTTCACCCGCGAGGAGGACCGCTACGCCGCGCGCGACGCCATCGCCGGGCCCATCGGGGACTGGTGCGCGGCGCACACGCTGGCCGAGGTGCGCGCGGCGTTCGACGCCCACAATGTCTGCTGGGGGCCGTACCAGACCTTCGAGCAGATGGTCCACGAGGACCCGCGCGCGTCGACGGCGAATCCTTTGTTTGCGGAGGTCGAGCAGCCGGGCATCGGGACGTATATCGCGCCGGGCACGCCGCACCGGTTCGGGGATCACGAACGGGGCCATGTCCGCGCGCCCCTGCTGGGCGAGCACACGGACGAGATCCTGTCGGGCGAGCTCGGCATGAGCGACGGCGAGATCGGCAGGCTCCACGACGCGGGGGTCGTCGCGGGGGTAGACGATTAGCGGGCGGGTTGGAAACCCGCCCCTACAGGCGTCGGCGCGTGGCATTGGCAATCGTGGTTCTCCGGTCCGGTAGGGGCGGGTTTCCAACCCGCCCGATTTGCCTCTCCGTCATGCCCGGGCTTGACCCGGGCATCCCCGCTCCGACCGAGACAAGATGGCCGGATCAAGTCCGGCCATGACAATGGTGGGAAAGCATCGCCGGCCGCCCCTAATCGTCATGCCCGGGCTTGACCCGGGCATCCCCGCACGGACACAAACACCGGGTACGAGATGGCCGGGTCGAGCCCGGCCATAACAATGGACGCGACCATGACCGACACCCTCCCCCTCGCCCGTGAGGCGCTTTCCGAGGCGTTTGCGTATCGCGATGCCGCCGCGCTGGCCGTCTCGCAGCTGGCCGCGCCGGACCGGCCGGCGACGCTGGACGAGCACCAGTTCGCGCTGCACGGCTATGCATGGATGGCGACCTATGTGACGGCGCTGGAGCAGTTGCTCGGCTGGGCGGAGCGGCTGGAGGCCGAGGGCCGGCTGTCGAAGCTGGAGGCGCTGATCCTGGGTTGCGGCTTCGGGGCGTATCTCAAGCAGCTGAAATACGGCATCGCCATGAGCCAGGACGAGATCGCCCGGCCCGGCGACCTGGGCCTCGACGAGAGCGAATATTTCACCGGCGCGGCGGCGCGGGCGCTGATGGCCGACGGCGACAATATCGCCGTGCGGCAGGCGATCGCCGAGGAACTGCGCGGGCGCACCGGCGACTATGGCGACCGGGGCCTCGACGAAACCCACGGCATGATCGCCGACCAGTTCCGCCGGTTCTCCGACGAGAAGGTCGCGCCCCACGCCCACGGATGGCACGTGCGCGACGAGCTGATCCCGATCGAGGTGGTGCAGGAGCTTGGCGAACTGGGCGTGTTCGGCCTGACCCTGCCCGAGGAAGATGGCGGGCTGGGTATGGACAAGGGGGCGATGTGCGTCGTCACCGAGGAACTGTCGCGCGGCTATATCGGCGTCGGCTCGCTGGGCACCCGCTCGGAGATCGCGGCGGAGTTGGTCCGCGCCAACGGCACACGGGCCCAGAAGGAGAAATACCTCGTGCCCATCGCGACGGGCGAGATCCTGCCGACGGCGGTGTTCACCGAGCCCAACCACGGTTCCGACCTGGCGCATATCCGCACCCGCGCGACCCGCGACGGGGATGTCTACCGCGTGAAGGGCAGCAAGATCTGGATTACCCACGCCGCGCGCACCGACCTGATGACGCTGATGGCGCGCACCGACCCGGACGAGGACGGCTATCGCGGCCTTTCGATGTTCCTCGCGGAAAAACCACGCGGCTCCGACGCCGACCCCTTCCCCGCCGCCGGCATGCAGGGCACCGAGATCCGCGTGCTCGGCTATCGCGGCATGAAGGAATACGAGCTCGGCTTCGACGGGTTCGAGGTCGCCGCCGGCAACCTGCTCGGCGAAGAGGAGGGACAGGGCTTCAAGCAGCTCATGGCAACCTTCGAGACCGCGCGCATCCAGACCGCCGCGCGGGCGGTGGGCGTCGCCCAGAACGCGCTGGAGCTCGGCTTCGGCTACGCGAACGACCGCGAGCAGTTCCGCCGGCCGATCGTCGAATTCGCCCGGGTCGGCGGCAAGCTCGGCTGGATGGCGACGGAGACGATGATCGCCCGGCAGCTCACGCGCTACGCCGCGCGGCAGAAGGATTCCGGCCAGCGCTGCGACATCGAGGCGGGCATGGCGAAGCTGCTGGCGGCCCGCGTGGCCTGGTCGAACGCCGACAACGCGCTGCAGATCCACGGCGGCAACGGCTACGCCGAGGAGTACGACATCTCGCGTGTTCTCTGTGATGCGCGCATTTTAAACATTTTCGAAGGCGCGGCGGAGATCCAGGCGGGTATCATCGCCCGGGGCCTGCTGGGCCGCCCGAACCGCCCGGCGTAGATTCCGAATCTCGATGTTGAATCAACCGATTAGTTCATTGCGCTGAAAATATATTCTACTTTTTAGAGAATATTTACACACTAGTTCCCTCTTATTCTGCATTCAGGGATACCCTCCGGCCCGCTTCAACTGTTTGAAGGATAAGGCTTTACGCCTTGTCACTGAAACACCAGGGCAGCATGGTTGTTTCATTAACGTTGGTTAATGCGCCGTTAACGCGGCATTCATCACGGAGGCAGAAAATGAACTCACTCACCAGCATCGCGGACTACCGTTCGCAGGCCGACATCGCACCCGCGAGCGAAGCCGACATCCCGTTCGTCCAGACCGACCTGGAACGGCTCAAGCTGCGGCTCGAGTCCGAACCGTTCGAGGAACTTACCGTCGAATACGACCCCCACGAGCGGATCGTCTGGTACTTCATGAACCCGGCCGCGCGGCCGAGCGTGACCCAGGGCCTGATGCGCGACGCACGCCGGCTGCAGCGGCTGATCCAGTCAATCTGCGAGGATTGCGACCCGGCCGACCTGCCGGTGCGCTACCTGGCGGTCAGTTCGCGCATCGCCGGAATCTTCAACCTGGGCGGCGACCTGTCGCTGTTCGCGAGCCTGATCCGGACGCGCGACCGGGATTCGCTGGTGCGCTACGCGCGCGGCTCCATCGATGTGGTGTACGCCAACGCCACGAACCTCGACCTGCCGATCATCACGGCATCGGTCGTCCAGGGCGACGCGCTGGGCGGGGGCTTTGAGGCGGCGCTGTCGTCGAACTTCATCGTCGCGGAAAAGAGCGCCAAGTTCGGCCTGCCCGAGGTGCTGTTCAACCTGTTCCCGGGCATGGGCGCCTACTCGTTCCTGGCGCGCCGGATCGACCCGGCGGAAGCGGAAAAGATGCTGCTCAGCGGGCGCATCTACACCGCCGAGGAGCTGTTCGAGATGGGCGTGGTCGACATGATCGCCGAGGACGGCCAGGGCGAACAGGCCTTCCTCGACCATGTGATCAAGCACGGGCGGCAGTTTGTCTCCCACCGCTCGATCTACAAGGTGCGCGGCATCGTGAACCCGATCAGCTACGACGAGCTGGTGCGGATCACCGATGTGTGGGTCGACGCCGCGCTGGCGATCAGCGAGGAAGACCTGAGCCGGATGGAACGGCTGGCCGCGGCGCAGGACCGGCGCTGGGCCAGGAAAGCCTAGTTTGAAACCTTCCCGGTTTCGAACCTGACATGGGTTGTCGCCGGGCGCACCGTCGCGCCCGGACAATCCACCATGCACCCCGCCGGTGCGTGACATGACGCGGCGCCTGCCTCTGCCTCCGGCGGGCGCCGCGCACCTGCGGCAGGGGGCCTTGCCTAGTGGAGGCGGTCTGACTCGCGGACCATTTCGACAGCCTCCTCGAGCGCCTCGGTGACCAGCCCGAACTCCTTGCGCAACCGCTCCAGCATTTCCCGTCCGCGGGTCTGCACCTCATCGGCGCGCAGATCGTAGAGATCGCGCGTAATGGCGTGCAGCCGCGTGGCCCCGACATGAGCCGCGCTGCTCCGCAGGGCATGGGCGTGTTCGCGCACGCTGCCGATATGTCCGAGTTCAACCGCCATGGCGAGCGAATCGATAATCGCCTCGCCGTCGCTCAGAAAATCCGAGATCACACCGGTGAAGAACGTCTCGTCGCCACCGAGCGCGCGTAGGCTCTCGATCGCGTGGAGGTCGACCGGGGCCTCGGAAACAACCGTCAGCCGCGGATGGGAGACGACAACCGGTGTATCCGGTTCCGGCTCCGAAGCCTCGGGATCGAATGGCGCCGCCGCCGTCCGGCGCCCGTGCTTCGCGATCATCGTGTCCAGCATTTCCAGCAGGACACGGGCCTCGACCGGTTTTGTCATCACCGCGTCCATGCCCGCCTCGGTGCATTCGGCCCGCGTGTCCAGAGTGGCATCGGCGGTGAGCGCAATAATCGGCAGGTACGGCTCGTCCATATGGGCAAAGCGGTAGTGCTTTGTCGTCTCGGGCCCGCTCAGGCCGGGCATGTTCACGTCCATCACGACCACATCGAACTCGCGCGCGTCGAGTGCATCGAGCGCGGCATCGCCGTCATCGACCACGAAGGCCCGATGACCGGCTCGTGTCAGGATTTTCGAGATGACCTTGCGGTTGACCACGTTGTCCTCGACCACCAGCACCGACAGATCGCGCACGGCCCCCTTGCGTTCGAGAAGGCTGCGCTCCTCCTCGGCGGCAACGTGCCCGGCGGACCCGACGATGGCATGGGCCATGCGCAAGGCGCGGAAAAGCATCGTCTCATCGACCGGCAGGCGCAGACGCGCGAGCGGCGCCGGCAATTCGGAGCCACGCGCCGCATTGTGCTCGACGAGGTAGAGCAGCGCCGGTTCGCGGTCTCCCGTTTCGGCGAGAATGCGGCGAACAGCATCTTCCGCGCCCGCCCAAGCCGTATCGAGGATGACAACCGGCCGTCGCGCACCACGCGTCAGCCCGTTCAACAGACGCGAGACGGATTCGTCGGCGGATTCCATCGCCGCGGCATCGACACCCCAGCGCATCAACGTGGAATCGATGTCCGCGAAACGCTCGATATTCCCTGACAAGAGGAACACCTGGTCCGGGTCGAATGTCAGGGAGACATGTTCCTGTTCGTCCGCAGGTACGTGCGCCATATCGAGGTCGAACCAGAAACGGCTGCCCTCGCCGGCCTCGGATTCAACGCGAATCTCGCTGCCCATATGCTCGACAAGCTGGCGCGAGATGGTCAGGCCAAGACCGGTTCCCCCGTACCGGCGCGTCACCGAATTGTCGGCCTGGGTAAAGCTGTCGAATATCGCCGAGAGATGCTCCGCCGGAATACCGATGCCCGTATCGACCACCTCGAACCGGATACGGCTGCGCGATCCGCTGCCGGAGACCGAACTCACGCGAAGCGTGACACTTCCGGACTCGGTAAACTTCACGGCATTCGCCACGAGGTTGACCAGGACCTCCTGCAGATGCTCCGGATCGCCGACAAGATCGGGCGGCACTGACGGCGAGACGGTGACAACCAGCCGAATTCCCTTGGCCATCGCCTGGGGCCGCATCATGGAATCCACGCCGGCGATCGCGCTGTACAGATCGAAACCGCGTGCCGCGATATCGACATGCCCGGATTCGATCTTCGAGAAATCGAGAATCTCGTTGACCTGCGACAACAGGCTGCGCGCCGCCGTGCGGATGGTGCGCGCCATGTCGTACTGCTCGGCGTCGAGCGGCGTTTCGCGCAACAGGTCGCCCGTACCGATGATCGCGTTCAGCGGTGTGCGCAGTTCGTGGCTCATGGATGCCAGGAACCGGCTCTTGGCGTCGTTCGCCGCTTCGGCTTCCGTGATCGCGAGGCGGAGCTTCACGACGAGTGTCGACACATAGGCGGGCAAG
This sequence comes from Alphaproteobacteria bacterium, assembly GCA_965222215.1. Taxonomy (GTDB): domain Bacteria; phylum Pseudomonadota; class Alphaproteobacteria; order UBA6615; family UBA6615; genus JABJAG01. The sequence continues at coordinate 2,084,481 of OZ244931.1, forward strand.
ACGATCAGCGCGACGATCAACCCGATCGAAAGCGGAAGATTTTCGTACCAGTAGGGCGTCGTCGCGACGGCAGCGGAGAACCCGGCAACACCGATGACAGCGGAGATCACCAGGTATTTGACGCCGTAGCGAAAGCCGTTGCCGAACGTCACCCACAGGTAGGCGAAATAGCACGGAACCATGACGGCGGGGCTCAGATGCATGAGCGCGGACAGCATCCCCACATCCGCCACGTTGGCCACGATCCGACGTGACACGGAAACCGCGGGACGGTGCCAGATCGCGATCAACAGCATCCACGAGATCACCATGCCGGCACCGACGACGACTGCAGACAAAGTGATATCAGTATCGACCGGGCGCGCGACCTCGAGCACGAAAAGATAAATCAGAATTCCGGCCACGAGCCCGACCCGGATCATGATCTGCTCGGCTTCGCTGTCCGGCCGGTCGGCAAGCCGCTTCATTGACGCCGACAGTCCGATCACCGTGGCATGGACCGCAAGCCACGCCGGCAGCAGGACAAGCAATGCAAGAACGACATACCCGACCCAGACCGGCACGACATCCGCAACCTGCGGCAACGTCACGACACCAAAGCCGCCCGCCGCGATCAGACCGGAAATAACGGCAACGACGACACTGAGCCGAAACCGGCGCGCATTCGCATCACCGGTGGATGCAGCGCCGGATTCGGTGGGCGAAAGCGATGGATCTTTGTTCGGAGGCATCGAACCCGAAACCGCGGCCTATTCGGCCGCCTGTCCATCGGAGTTCGGGGACATTGCGCGCGAGGCCGGGAACACGAGCGAGATCGCCGCGCCCTTGCCAACCTCGCTGTCGATCTCAACGCGCCCCCCATGCATCTCGATCATCGATTTGACCAGGGAAAGGCCAAGGCCCGTCCCCGCATGTTTGCGCGAAAGTGCGTTTTCCACCTGACCGAAGGGTGTAAGGATCGTCTCGAAGTCGCTTTCCGCGATCCCCACCCCGGTGTCGGAGACCGTCAGGACCACGTCACCGTCGTCGGTCTGGCGACTCTCGACCGTAATACGGCCGCCACGATGGGTGAACTTGGACGAGTTCGAGAGCAGGTTGAGCAACATCTGGCGAACCATGCGCTCGTCCGCCCGCACATCGGGCAGCGAATCCGCGAGGTTCGTATCGAGCGCCTGTCCGGCCTGGGCGGTCTTGTCGGTCACAATCCGGGCGACCGAGGATACCACCCGGTTCAAATCGACCGGGCGTTCCACCAACTGCCAGACCCCGGTTTCAAGGCGCGACACATCGAGGATGTCATTCAGGATGGCGAGCAGATGCTTTCCACTCTCATGGATATTGTTGGCGTAGTCGCGATAGCGCGGGTCCTGGTGCGCGCCGAAGCTCTCCTCCGCCATCACCTGGGCAAACCCCATGATGTGGTTGAGCGGCGTGCGCAGTTCGTGGCTCAGGTTCGCAAGAAATTCGGTCTTGTTTCGGTTGGCGGCTTCGGCCTGCTCCTTGGCCTCACGCAGAACTTCTTCGGCGCGCCGGTGCGCCGAGACTTCCGTCGTGACGTTCAGCACCTCGATCGCACCCGTCGAGCTGACGAACGGCAGCTTGACCGTTTGCAGCCATTGTCTTTCGCCGAACACGTCCGACGTCGAGACCTCGGGCATGTTCCGGGTCTTGCCCGAACGCAGAACCTCGTCGCTGGCCTCGCGGTCCTCGTCGACACGCGCTTCATCATCGAGGAAGTCAGCAAGCGACTTTCCGACCATCTGGTCCGGCGTGGTGTGATAGGCGCGCGCGAACGCGAGGTTTGCAAGTGTGATGCAGTGTTCTTCGTCTGTCGCGTAAATCCAGTCGGGAATGTTGTCGATAATCACGCCCAGATGGCTGCGCTGGCGCTGCGCCACGCGTTCGACTTCCTTGCGGTCCGTAATGTCGATGGCCACCGTGACCACGCCGGTCACTTCATTCTCCCCGCCGAGCAGCGGCGACTTCACCGTCAGGTATGTGCGCGCACCGCCATCCGGGTCCGACAGTTCTTCCTCATACGTCAGAACGTCGTCCGTCCCCTCGAACAGCCTGCGATCGAGCGTTGCGTGTCGCTTCACGTCGTCGGACTCGAGCCCGTCGCCACGCACGCGCCCCACGACATCTTCCGGCGTGGTCCCTACGCGCTTCGCGGCCATGCTATTCGCGAAAAGGATTTTGCCATCCCTGTCGGTCGCACAAATCGAGGCGGGCACAGTGTCGATGACCTGGCGAAGCAGTTCGCGGGTCTCGCGGAGCTCTTCCTGATGCACCAGATTGTCATTCGCCAGCCGCCGCTCGAGCGAACGTGTGCGGCGGTGAATAATTTTTTGCTGATTGCGCATCCGCAGGAAATTGCGAACGCGCGCCTTGAACTCCTGATGATCCACGGGACTGATGAGGAAATCCGTCGCCCCGGCATCGAGCGCGCGATACCGGTAGGAACGATCCTCGTAGATCGTCACGACGATAACCGGCACGTCGTAACAGAGCGGCTGCGCGCGGAACTGACGCGTGAATTCCGCGCCGTCCATGCCCGGCATCTTGAAGTCCGTCACAACAAGGTCCGGCGTATTTTCGGTCGACCACGCGATTGCGTCGCGCGGGTCCGCGAAAGTATGCACGACCGCATCCTCGTCGGCCTGGCTCGCAAGCCGACTGAGAACATGCCGGTTGGTCACCCGGTCATCGATCACCAAAACAGTAGACATAGCCTTATTTTACAACGTTTTAGGTGAAGTCACTAACGTGATTATATTGGCTTTATATTCGCGTCATAAGTGTCTATTCGGCCTGTCCGCCGAAACTCGGAAAGCCCTAAAACTCGGTCGTTCCGCGCATGACGAGTCTCTCGATAGTGCCAAAGTGTTAACACTTTGATAACCATTCCAACGGCTGTCCCTGAACCAATAAGTGGCTTAATGATTCAAAAAGACATTCTGATTCTGGACACTGTCACGAAGCTGGGCCCCAGCGCTCTCGGCAAGGTTGCGGTGGCCGCCTCGCATGGGGGGGTCTATGCCGGATACCTGGCCGCACGCAACGGCGTGCGTGGTGTGATCCTTCACAATGCAGGGATCGGCAAGGACGAAGCCGGGATTTCCGCCCTGCCCTATCTCGACGGCCTGGGGATCGCGGGGGCCGTCATCGATCACCGGACAGCCCGAATCGGCGACGGTGCGGGCATGGCCGAAACCGGGACCATCAGCCACGTGAACGCGACGGCCCGGAACGCCGGCTGCGCCCCGGGCCAGCCGGTGATGGACTGTGCGCACGCCATGCAAACGGTGCGCACCGCCGGCGGCGAGGTCGCCGGCTATGACGAAGCCCGGTTTATGCTGCGTGAGAGTGCCGGCGAACCCAAAGTCATCGGGTGCGATTCCACTTCGCTGGTCAAAGCCGAAGACGAAGGCCACATCGTCATCACCGCATCCCATGGCGACCTGCTGGAGACATCGCCGACCTGGGGTGAGCGGCCCGATGTGCTGGCGGCCGTCTTCAACGACGCCGGCTCGGACAACCCGACCCGCCTGCCGGACCTCGACACACGGGGCATAGCCGGTGCGACCGTCTCGACCGACAGCGCGCGCATCGGCGACGCACGCTCGACCTACGAAGACGGCGTGATCTCGCACATCAACGAAAGTGCCCGCACGCGCGGCGCGCGTGTGCGTATGTCGTGTGTCGAATTCGTCGAGCGGATGATCGAAAGCGTGCGGGACGCGTAGGGCGGGTCAGCCCGGTCGCGATAATGAAACTCGTCATTGCGAGGCCATGGGCCGAAGCAATCCAGAGCGGGCTCACCCTAGCCTCTGGGTTGCCGCGTCGCTTCGCTCCTCGCAATGACGGCCAGGATCCTTTTTTTCATAGCCGGACTTGTTCCGGCCATCCACTTCAGAGTGTCACGCCTTGGCACTCGCAAGTACCGATAAACATGGATGCCCGCAACAAGCGCAGGCATGACGGGTGGTTCGAAAATCGTGCCCCCTAGCCGAGCAGGTCCTTCGCCCGCGCGGCGATCCGGTCCGCCTTGATCTTGTAGGCTTCTTCCAGCGGGATCGAGAACGGAATCGGGATGCGTTCGCCGCCAAGCCGCGCAACGGGGATGCCCAGTTCCTCGGCCACCTCGGCCGCAACCTCGCCCCCGAACCCACCGGCCCGGACCGCCTCGTGCACAACCAATAATTTTCCGGTGCGGGCCGCGGATTCCATCACCGCGTCACGATCCCACGGCCAGAGCGTACGAAGATCGACGACTTCGGCGGAGACACCGTCGGTCTGCAATAGCTCGGCTGCTTCCAGTGCCACGCCCACCTGGGCCGACCAGCTGACGATGGTCAGATCGTTGCCCTTGCGCACGGTCTCGGCCACGCCGAGCGGCAGTTCGGACTGGTCGTCCTCGTCGACGTCGCCCTTCATGCCCCAGAGCCCCTTGTGCTCCATGAACACGACCGGGTCGTCACACCGGATCGACGCCTTGAGAAGCCGGCGGTTGTTGGCGGGTGTCGAAGGCGTGACGACCACGAGCCCCGGTACGTGGGTAAACCAGGCTTCCGGCGACTGGGAGTGCTGGGCCGCGATGCCGCCGCGAATGCCGATGGGCATACGCGCGACCATGGGCACACGGGCCTGTCCGCCAAACATGTAGCGCGCCTTCGCCGCCTGATTGACCAGTTCGTCGACGGCGCACATCGCGAAATCCGAAAATCGCATTTCCGCGATGGGCCGCGTGCCGGCCAAAGCCGCACCGACGGCGGCCCCCATGATGGTCGATTCCGAGATCGGCGTGTCGACGATCCGGTCCTCGCCGAACTCGGCCTGAAGATCGGAATACTGGCCGGCCATGCCACCCTCGTATCCAAGGTCCTCGCCGAGCGCCCAGACCGTCGGATCGCGGCGCATTTCCTCCTGCAGGCCGAGCCGGGCGGCCTGCGCGTAGGTCATCTCGCTCATTGCGCCGCTCCCGGCACGGGCGGCGCGCCGACATCCTGGACGTCCGTGAAGGCCAGCGACGGATCCGGCCAGGGCGCGTTCTTTGCGTCCTCGACATAGCCTGCGATTTCCTCGGAAACCACGTTGCGCATCTGGTCGATTTCGTCTTGCGACATACCGTTTTCGAGCAGCCACGCTTCCGTACGGCCGATCGGCTCGTGCCTGAGCGCTTCCTCGACTTCGCCCGGTTCCCGGTAGCCGGCATCGTCGTGGGCGAAATGCCCGCGCAGGCGATAGGTCATCGCCTGGAGGAGCTGCGGGCCGGAGCCGTTCCGGATTTCCGCGACCATGCGCGCTGCCGTCGCGTCCACTTCGAAGAGGTCGTTGCCGTCGATGGTGACGGCCGGGATATCGAAGCTCTCGGCGCGTTTGGCGATCCCCTCGCCCGCCGTGACCAGCCGCGTCGTCGTCGTCGCGGCGATCCGGTTGTTCTCACAGACGAACAGGACGGGCAACTCGTAGACCTTCGCCCAGTTGAGCGCTTCCATGAACGGCCCGCGGTTGATGCCGCCGTCACCGATGAAGTTCACGATGATCCTGTCCTGGCCGAGCAGCTTGATCGCCTGAGCCGCACCCACCGACATGGTGCAGCCGTCCGCGATGACCCCATTCGCGCCGAGCATACCGACCGAAAAGTCGGCGATGTGCATCGAGCCGCCCTTGCCGTTGCTGGTGCCGCCGGCCTTGCCAAAGAGTTCGAGCATCATCGCGCGGGGATGAGCCCCCTTGGCGATGGAGTGCCCGTGACCCCGGTGGTTGCTCATCAGGTAGTCGTCGTCGCGCACATTTTCGCAAATGCCGACGGCGATGGATTCCTCGCCGATATACTGGTGCACCGATCCGCGCACGTTGCCGGCGAAGAAGTTTTCGCCCGCTGCTTCTTCGAACGCGCGGATCACCAGCATCTTGCGGAACATCGCCGCAACGCGCGCGGGCTCGTTGGCCAAGGTCTCGTTCACGTGATTCTCCCCCGAGAGTACGCCGCCACGGGCGCGGACCCGCGATTATCGCGTGCCCGCCCGCCCGCGGTAAAGCGTGGAGGCGCGAACCGGCCTGAACGAGCTACTCGGCGGCGACCTCGATCCGGGAAGATTCGCCCAGCGCCTTGTTGACGCGCGGCATTACCTCGGTCGCCATGAGCTCCATGGAGCGCTTGCCCAGTTCCGGGTCGACCCAGTCATGCCCGGCGTAAACGAGCGTGCCGAACTCCCCGACGTCCTCGCGGAAGGCCAGGATGTCGTCGACGATCTTGTTGACCGAGCCCGCCATCACCAGTGTGTCGACCATGAAGTCCGTCGTGACCTCCTCCTCCGGCTGGTCCCGGTCGGTCTTGAACAAACCGAGCTTTCCGGAGCGCTTCAGCTTTTCACCGAGCTGCTGGAAGTAGAAGCGGTAGGGCGACTGCGGTCCGGTGCCGTACTCCTGCGCCACCTTGTCGTCGTCCGCGACGAAGATCGACCGCGCCACGCGCCAGACCGAGGGGTCGGGCTTGCGCCCGGCATTCTCACAACCCTCGGCGTAGTTCGGCCAGTGGGTCGCGACCCACTTCTGCTGGAGGAAGTTCGCCGAGACGGGGATCCAGCCGCGCTCGCCGATCTTGGTCACACCCTTCGAATAGGGTGCGACGACCGTCCCGAAGATCGGGGGATGCGGATCGCGCTGGTACGGCTTCAGGATATAGCCCTGCCCCAGATCCTCCTGGTGGGTCTTGGCCGTCGAGATCGACCAGTACTTGCCCTCCAGGTTGTAAGGCGGGTCATTGGTCCACAGCGCAATGATGTGGTTGATCGCCTCCTCGAATTTCTCGTTGCGGTCGATGTCGAGGGTGCCGAAGACTTCCGAGTCCGACTGCAGGTTGCCCGGGCTGATGCCGAGCATGAACCGGCCCTTGAGCATGTGGTCGACCATCGACGCCTCGCCGGCCAGCGCGGCAGGATGGTGATGCCCGAGGTTGGCGGTGCCCGTCGCCAGCGTGATGTTCTTCGTGGCCTCGGCCACCCAGGCGATGAACATCAGCGAATTGGGGACCGGCTCAAACCGGTCGGTAACGTGCTCGCCCATATAGGCTTCGGCGAAACCGAGCTTGTCGGCCAGCACGAAGGCCTCGCGGTCCTCGCGCAGGGTCTCGCTGATCGGCCGGTCGGCCGGATGCAGCGGCATCGTGAAAAATCCCAATTCCATATGAGCCTCTCCAGTTTTCTAGTGATCAGACTATAAATTAACGGGTCGCGCACTGAATCGATTGCGCCAGATCAAATTCCGCCAGAACAGGATATGTGCCTGCCGTTTCAGGTACCTGCGCGGAGTTGACGGTCACCAAACCATATCAGACATTGCGCTCACATCCAGAAGGGACGGCAAACGGCCCTATTCGAAATGCGCGGGGGGAATCAGATGACGGACCAGGCCACGACCGGCGGCGACAATGCGACCGTCGAACTGAGCGGCGGCGAAGCCATCGCCAGGATGTTCGCGCTCCACGAAGTGGGCCCGATGTTCGGCATGGCCGGCTTCCAGCTGCTGCCCTTCTACGATGCGGTTCGCGAGCTGGGGCTGAAACACACACTCATCAACGACGAACGCTCGGGTGCCTTCATGGCCGATGCCTGGGCGCGCGTCACCGGCCGCCCCGGCGTGTGCGACGCGACCCTCGGGCCGGGCGCGACCAACCTGCTGACCTCGCTGACGGAGTCCCTGAACGCCGGGATCCCGCTGATCGCCATGATCGGCGACACCAACCGCGAGCATGCCTGGAAAAACATGACCCAGGAGACCCGGCAGGTCGAAATGCTGCGCCCGGCCGTCAAGGAAGTCATCCGCGTCGAGGTCGGCACGCGCATCCCCGAACATATCCGCTATGCCTACACCGTCGCGACGTCGGGCCGGCCCGGTCCGGTGCTGCTCGACGTGCCGGAAGACATCTGCCACGGCGTCTTCGAGTTCCCCGCCGAGGACCTGTACGCCGACCCGACGACGACCCACGCGCCCTCGCGCCGCTCGCGCCCTGCGCGCGAAGACGTGGCGCGCGCCGCCGAACTGCTCGCCACAGCCAAGCGGCCGGTCATTCTCGCCGGCGGCGGGGTCCACATCTCCGGCGCGCAGGAGGAACTGACCGCACTCGCCGAGGAACAGGCGATCCCCGTGGGCCACACGCTGTCGGGCAAGGGTTCGATCGCCTGCGTCCACGACCTCTCGCTCGGCCTGTTCGGCCGCTACTCGCGCACGGCCAACGACGTGCTGGAGACCGCCGACGCGATCCTCGTGGTCGGCTGCAAGCTCGGCGAGATCGCGACCAAGCGCTACACCGTGCCGCGCCCGGGTATCCCGATCATCCACCTGGATATCCTGCCGGAGGAAATGGGCCGCTGGGCCCGGACCGGCATTGCCATGTGCGGCGACGCCCGCGAGGGCCTTGCGGACCTGCGCGAGGCTCTGTCCGACGGCGCGGACAAGCGCCGGGCATCGCGCGCGGACTTCATCGCCGAGGTGCAGGCCGGCAAGGCCAAGTGGCGCGAGGAAGTGAACGAACGCCTCACCTCCGACGAGGTGCCGGTCAACATGGCGCGCATGGTCCAGGAGCTGAACAACGTGCTGCCCGAGGACGCGATCCTCGTCGCCGACGGCGGCTTCGCGGCGCACTGGACCGGCCTGATCTACGACACCAAGAAGGCCGGGCGCGGCTACATCCCCGACCGGGGCATGGCCTCGATCGGCTACGGTGTCTCCGGCGGCATCGGCGCGCAGCTCGCCGCGCCGGACAGCCCCGTCTTCGCGCTTACGGGCGACGGCGGCCTGAACATGACCCTGGGCGATCTCGAAACCGCCGCGCGCCTGAACGTACCGGTCACGGTGCTGGTCGTGAACAACGCGGCCTCGGGCTACATCAAGGCGCTGCAACACGCGATGTTCGGCGGCCGCTACCAGTCGGCGGATCTGTCCGACCTGAACTACGCGAACATCGCGGAGGCTCTCGGGTGCCGCGGGATCCGCGTCGAGCACCCCGACGAGCTGGCACCGGCCTTTCGTTCCGCGCTCGACAACCGAGACAAACCCAATGTGATCGACATCGTCGTCACCCGTGACGCCGGCAAGATGCTGCCCGGCGTCGACAACCGAACCGCGCCGATCAAGAAGGGCGACCGGATCGCATAAGCGAAACCCGCACCCTTCCCTCTCGCCCGGCGCGCCCGGACTTGCGATAGTCCGCGCCAATTCTGGAGAAGCACTATGAAACTCATGACATTCGACGCGGGCAACGGACCGCGCGTGGGCCTTGCCAATGACAACGGCGTTGTCGACCTGACCAGGCATGCGGGCGTGGCCTCGTTGCGCCAGCTCATTGCCGACAACGGCGTCGAGAGCATGGCCGCGCACGCCGATGCCGCCGCGGACCATTTGCTCGACGACGTAACATTCCTGCCGGTGATCCCCGACCCGGTGCACATCTGGTGCGTCGGCGTGAACTACATGGACCACCTGCAGGAGGCGATCGACGCCGGCCTGCCGCGCTCCAAGTCCGAGCACCCGATGATCTTCGGCCGCTACGCGGACACCCTGGTCGGCCACAAGCAGCCGCTGATGAAGTCACCCGTCGTCAACAAGCTGGACTATGAATGCGAACTGGCGGTCATCATCGGCAAGCCGGGGCGTTACATCTCGAAGGAAGACGCGCTCGATCATGTGGTCGGCTACTCCTGCTTCAACGAAGGCAGCGCGCGCGACTGGCAGTACCACACGGCCCAGGTCGTGCCGGGCAAGAACTTCCAGGGCACCGGCGGCTTCGGCCCGTGGATGGTGACCACCGACGAAATCCCCGATCCGCAGGTCCTCGACATCTCGACGGTGCTGAACGGCGAGACGCTTCAGAGCGCCAACACGAAGGACATGATCTTCGACGTGGCGACAACGATCTCCTACGTCTCGCACATCTCCGAGTTGCAGCCGGGCGACGTGATCGCGTCGGGCACGCCGTCGGGCGTCGGCCAGTCGCGCGAGCCGCAGATCTTCATGCAGCCGGGCGATAGCTGCGAGATCCATATCGAGAATGTGGGCGTGCTGGTGAACCCGATCGAAGAGGGCTAGGTCACCGCGCGGCTACGCCGTGCGAACACCCGCCCGTCGATCAATGCCAGCCCGAGGGCGATGAAGGCCATGCCGATCATCTGCTCACGGGTCAGCGTTTCGCCGAGAATGAAGATGCCGAGCAGCAGCGCGCTGACCGGCACCAGGAAGTTGACCAGCAGGATATTGATCGCACCCGCCGTCGCCAGAATGCGGAAGTAGATCAGGTAGGCGAAGGACGTCGAGATCAACGCCAGCCCGACCATCGCGCTCCAGGCCGCCAGGCCCGGGTTCGGCAGGTTCCAGGGTTGCTCGACGACCACCACGATCGGAAGCAGCAGGACCACCGACATGGTCATCTGACCCGTCGCCACCATCAGCGGCGGGACGTTGTTCGCGGCGAACCGCCGCCCGTAGATGGCAGAGACCGCATAGAAGAACGCGGCTCCGAGCAGGGCGAGTTGCCCCATAAAGTCTTTCCCGAGATCGCCCAGGAGCTCCGGCCCGATCAGGAACACGACCCCCACAAGGCCCGCGCACACGCCGAGCACCTTGCCGACAGTCAGGCCCTCGTCCTGCGTGAAGAAGTGGGCCGCCAGCACGGCGAACAACGGCGACGTGGCGATCAGGATCGATGCCAGCCCGCCCGTGATGTGCAACTGGCCCCACGCGATGAGAAAGAACGGCACGGCGGAGTTGATCGTCGCCATGATCGCGAGGGCGATCCACGTCCGGTGATCGGCCGGTACCGAGATCCCGCTGACGATAACGGCGACCCACAGGATGACGGCGGCGAGCGCCACCCGGAACAGGATGATGACCAGTGGCGGCGCATCCTCCACCGCGATCTCGTTGAAAAAGAAGGTACAGCCCCAGCACAGGCCGAGGATCACCAGCATGACCCACTCGACCGGGGTCATCTTCAGATCGCTGGTCTTGCCCGAAGCCATCAGCCGGCCATGATTCGGCGCAGGCGGGAGACCGCCGTCGCGGGCGCGGTGAACACGGGGCGGCCTTCGACCGGCGCGATCTTCTTCGGTACGAGCCCCATGGAGAACTGGCCGAGCATCAGGCTGTCGCAGTCCGTCATCTTCGCCGCCGACGCCACGACGATGTCGTCATGGCCGTCCCGGTCGCCGTCGAGCAGGGTTTCGAACGCGCCGTAAGCCACGCCGGAGACGATCTCGTAATTGAGCCCATGCGCGTCGGCATAGCGGGAGATGTCGTCGGACAGACACTTCATGGTGCCGGGCGTCGTCGCGAGGATACCCAAACGGTTTCCTTCGGCGAACGCCGCCTCGATCATGCCCTCGTAGGACGTCAGCACGGGGACGTTCATGCCCTCGCGGCCGGCCTCGACAAGCCGGCCGAACACCGAGCCGCAGAAGATGATCCCCTCCGCACCGCTTTCCTGCGCGTAGCGGAGCAGCCGTGCAATGCGTTCGAACGCCTCATCCGGCATGACATCCGGTACCGTCATGTCCTCGTTGATGAAGTCGGCATAGAGCGACTGATCGAGCACGCAGACGGGCTCCGCCTCCGGCCACAGTTCCTCGAATGCGGCGCGCACGGTCGGAAACGCCACTTCCGTGGGCGAGACGACGCCGATACGGGGCCCGATACGGGGATGGGACATGGGGAAACTCCTGGGAAATACGGGACGAAATCTAGAGGGTCGGCGGGGGTTTGTCGAAACCCGTCCTTTCCTCGGTCGTCATTCCTGCGAAGGCAGGAATCCATTGTCGCCGATGCCCGACCGGGCAGCCGCCTGAGTTAATGGACCCCGGCCTTCGCCGGGGTAACGAGTGGAGGACGGGGGTGACGATTTGGGGCTGGCCCGCTGCCTACCCCAGCAACCGCTTCAGCTTGCGCACACCGGACTCGGGCGCGGTCAGGACCGGGCGGCCGGGGACGTCGGCGATCGCCTTCGCCGCGCGACCCATGGAGAACTGGCCGAGCATCAGGCAGTCGCAGTCGGTCATCTGCGCAGCCGCGTCCGCGACCATCCGGTCGTGGGTCTCGATATCGCCCGACAGGATGACCGGGCGCGCCGCATCCTCGATCCGGTCGGTGATCGAGCAGGTCAGGCCGTGGGCCTTCGAGTAGCGGTCGATATCCTCGACCAGACATTTCAGCGAGCCCGGCGCGGTGACCAGGATCCCGAACCGGTCCCCGGATTCGAAGGCCTCCTCGATCATCGCCTCGTATGACGTGAGGCACGGCACGTCGATATCCGCGCGCGCCGCCTCGACCCAGCGGCCGAACACGGATCCGGCGAAGATCATGCCGTCAGCGCCCGCATCCGCTGCGTAGTGCAGCAGTTTCGACAGCCGCTCGCCGGTCTCCTCGGTCTGCGGCTTGCCGCCGGCGAAGTCCGCGTAGAGGGACTCGTCCAGCAGGTTGATGACCTTCGCCTCCGGCCAGTATTCGGCGAAGGCATCGGCCACGATCTGCATGGCGATGTCCATGGGTGAGACGACGAAGATACGTGCGGTCATGACAATTCCCCTTTCGCCATATCGTAGCCATTGCGGCCGTGTGTCGAAATCACCCCTGAGAGGCGTCTCAAACCGCGAACAATCGCATCTCCCGATTGGCAACCGGCGGCCGGAACCGGCAATATCCGCCCCCGCAATTCAAGGGAACGGACACATGACGGACATCCACATCGTCGGCATTGGCATGACCCCGCTCGGGAAATTTCCCGACAAGTCGGTCAAGCAGCTCACAAAGGAAGCCGTGGACACGGCGCTCGCCGACGCGGGCGCATCCATGGACGACATCGAGGCCGCGTGGTTCTCCAACACCCGCCAGGGGATGATGGAGGGCCAGAACACGGTGCGCGGCCAATGTTCGCTGCGTTCGATGGGCTTCCAGTCGATCCCCATCGTGAACGTCGAGAACGCCTGCTGCTCCTCCTCGACCGGGCTCAACCAGGCCTTCGCCTACCTCAAGGCCGGCATGGCCGAGGTCGCACTGGTGGCGGGCACGGAGAAGATGTTCTACCCGGAAAAGCGCGAGCTCATGTTCCAGGCGTTTCGCGGCGGCTGGGACGTCCACACCCAGGAAGAGACCGAGAAGAACCTGCTGGCGCTCGGTGAAGGACTGGAGTTGCCGCCGGAAGCCCACGAGGACACCGGCGACCGCAGCGTGTTCATGGACATCTACGCCTCGCTCGCGCGCCAGCACATGAAGAATTTCGGGACGACCCAGCGCCAGATCGCGGCGGCGGCGGCCAAGAGCCACTTCCACTCGACCATGAACCCGCTGGCCCAGTACCAGAAGGATTTCAGCGTCGACGACGTGATGAACGACCGGCTGATTTCATGGCCCCTGACCCGCGCCATGTGCGCCCCCCTGTCCGACGGCGCGGGTGCGCTGGTGATCTGCACCGACGACGCGCTCGCCCGCTTCGACAGGGACCGCGCCGTGAAGGTGCTCGGCTCGGCGCTGGTAAGCGGCTCGGACCGGCACCCCGACGATTTCGACAACCACCTCGGCATGGTCGCGGCCAACCGCGCCTATGAACAGGCCGGCGTCGGTCCCGACGATGTGGACGTTGCGGAAGTGCATGACGCGTCTGCCTACGCGGAGATCGTGCAGGTCGAGAATATGGGCTTCTGCGCACGCGGCGACGGCGGCGCACTGGCCGAGAGCGGCGAGACGAAGCTCGGCGGGCGCATCCCGGTCAACACCTCGGGCGGGCTCCTGTCCAAGGGCCACCCGATCGGGGCGACCGGCGTCATCCAGATCCACGAACTCGCCACCCAGCTTCGCGGCGAGGCCGGCAAGCGCCAGGTCGAGGGCGCGCGCATCGCCGCGGCCGAGAACGGTGGCGGCTTCTTCGGCATCGAGGAAGCGGCGACCGTGGTGACGGTGCTGGGGCGGTAGTGATCCCCTCGGTCTTCATTCCTGCGAAGGCAGGAATCCATTAACGCCGACGCCAATCCGGGCAACCGCATGAGTTAATGGGCCTCTGCCTTCGCAGGGGCGACGAGTTGGGCGAGACTCAATGGGCATTGGTAACTTCTCACTATGTCCACTGACGAACGCATCGCCGACTTGGAAGTCCGCCTCGCCCATCAGGAAACTACGATCGACGAGCTTTCCGCCGTGGTGGCCGGGCAGGCGAAGACCCTCGACCTGCTGCGCGAGCATTTGCGCCGGATGACCGACCGGCTGTCCGAGGTCGAGGAAGCCGTGCCGGGCAAGTCGCCCGACGAGCCGCCACCCCCGCACTACTAGCCCGATGGCCGCCGACACCGCGTATTTCGTCTATGTGCTGCGCAACGATGCGGGCACCACCTACACCGGGATCGCGCTGGACGTGGCCGCGCGGCTTGACTCCCACAACGCCGGCACTGGCGCGAAATTCACCCGCGGGCGCGGGCCGTGGTCGGTGATCCACACCGAGGGGCCCCTGCCCCACGGCGACGCGCTGCGGCGCGAGATGGCGATCAAGAAGGACCGAAAGTTCAAGGCGGGGTTGCGCGTTTAACCTCTCCTCGTCACCCCTGCGAAAGCAGGGGTCCATTATCTCAGGCGGTTGCCCGGTTGGGCATCAGCGATAATGGATGCCTGCCTTCGCAGGCATGACGATGGGTAGATTGGCTGATACCGGTTACTCCTCACGACCCTTTCCCCGCCCGCACCCGAAGGCGTATCCTTCGCCCGAGGGGAGAATACCGAATGCGCGACAAGTCCTATCTGAGCACTCTTTTCGACTACAACGCCTGGGCGAACGAGGTGTTTTACGAGAAAGTCGCCGAGCTGCCGCCCGAAGAGATCACAAAGAAGCGCAAGACTCCGCTGGAATCGATCTTCGTCAGCCTTCACCACCTGCTCAACGTCGATAACATGTGGCTCGCCCATATGCGCGGCGAGAAGCACGACTATGACGGGCTGCGCGTGGTGCGGATCGAAGACTTCGACGAACTGTGGGCCGCGCGCAAGGCCATGGACAAGACGCTGACGGACTATGTCGCCGGACTGTCTCCCGAAGACCTGGAGGAAATCGTCGACTACGAGCTGATCGGCGGCAACAAGGGCTCCATGTCGCGGGCCATGTGCCTGACGCACCTTGTCACCCATGGCAGTTATCACCGGGGCTGGATCGCCGACATGTTCGGCCAGGCAGGCGTGATGCAACCGACGGCGGACATCCCGGTCTACGAACGCGCGCTGCGCGAAACCGGCAAGCCGCCGATGCCGGTCTAGAAGGAGAATCCCATGCCGATTGAACCAGTCCGCCAGGCCGACCTGAGCGAAATCCCCGTCATCGACGTCTCCGCGCTGATCGACGGCGACGCCGCCGCGCGCGCCGAGGTGCACCGACAAATCGTCGATGCGGCGGAGAAGAACGGCTTCTTCTACGTGGTCGAACACGGCGTGCCGCGCGAACTCGTCGACAGCGTGTTCCGTGTCGCCGCGGCGTTCTTCGCGACGCCCGAGGCCGAGAAGATGAAGCTCGGGCTGGCCAACTCGACCTGTTTCCGCGGCTACCTGCCGCTGGACTCCCGCGGCTCCGACCCGACCAAGCGGAACTATCTGGAAGCCTTCCAGATCGGCGAGGAACACGACGCCGACGACGACTACGAGCGGATGATGTACGGGCCCAACCAGTGGCCGGACACCCCCGCAGAATTGCGCGACGTGATGATGGCGTACCACCGCGAGATGCACGCGCTGTCGGACCGGCTGCAGAAGGCGTTCGCCGTCGGCATCGGCTTTCCCGAGGACTACTTCCTGAAATACTACAAAAAGGCGCTGAACCAGCTTCGCCTGCTGCACTACCCGCCGCAGCCGCCCGACGTGGACGAGGGCGTGATGGGCGCGCGCATGCACACCGACACCGGCACCTTCACGATCCTGCTGCAGGACCAGAACGGCGGGCTGGAGGTGGAAACACCGTCAGGCGAGTGGGTCGCCGCGACGCCGCTGGACGGGGCCTTCGTGGTCAATATCGGCGACATGCTGGAGAACTGGACAAACGGGCGGTTCATCTCGATCAAGCACCGGGTGGTGAATCGCTCGGGCAACGAGCGCTACTCGGTGCCGTATTTCCTGAACCCGGACCTCGACGCGGTCGTCGAGCCGCTGCCCGAGTTCACCGGCCCCGACAACCCGCCGAAGTTCGAGCCGGTCCATGTCGGCCAGTTCCTGTCCGAGCGGTTCGATTCCATCTGGCCCCGCAAGGCCGCCTGACCCCCGGAGTACGTCAATGCGTTGTGAAGTCGTTGCCGTCGGCACGGAGCTGCTGCTCGGCCAGATCGTGGACACCAACTCGTCGTGGATCGGCGAGCAGCTCGCGCTGATCGGGATTGATTCCCTGTATCAGGTGAAGGTCGGGGATAATTTCGGACGGATGGAGTTCACGATCCGCCAGGCGCTCGAGCGCTCCGACGCCGTGATCTGCTGCGGCGGGTTGGGGCCGACCCAGGACGACATCACCCGCGACGTGATTGCGAAAATCATGGGCGTAGAGATGGTGCGCGATGACGCCATCGCCCAACACATCCGCGACATCTTCGAGAAACGCGGCCGGCCCATGCCGGAGAACAACCTGCGCCAGGCCGACGTGCCCGAAGGCGCGACCACGATCCCGCAGATGCCGGGCACGGCGCCCGGCCTGATCTGTCCGGTCCTGGTCGATGGCGTCCAGAAGGTTATCTACGCCGTGCCGGGTGTGCCCCACGAGATGCGCGAGATGATGGAAGGCACGGTGCTGGACGATCTGCGGCAGCGTTCGGGCGAAACCTCGGTGATCCATTCCCGTGTCATCCGCACATGGGGCTACGGCGAGTCCGCGATCGCCGAAACACTGGCTGACCATGTGGACGCGCTGGACGAGAGCGGCCACGCCACCATCGCCTTCCAGGCCAGCGGCATCGAGGGAATCAAGGTGCGCATCACCGCCAAGGCGGAAAGCCACGAAGCGGCGGAGAAGATCATCGCGGCCGAGGAAAAGTTGATCCGTGACAAGCTGGGCGATCATATCTTCGGCGTCGACGCCCAGACCATGGAATCGGTGGTGCTGGACATGCTGCGCGAGCGGGGCCTGACCTTCGCCGCCGCCGAGAACCTGACCGGTGGCATCCTGTCGACACGGATCACGGCGCTCGACCCGAATATGGACGTCTTCAGGGGCGCGACCATCGGGCCGCACGGCACCCCAACAAACGCCAGTGCGCCGGGCGACAGCGCCATGACCGGCGAGGATCGGGCCGTCGCGGCGGCCATCCATGCCCGCGACGCCATCGGTACCGATATCGGTATCGCGGTTCTCGCGCCGCCGGCTGACGAGGAGCACCCGCCGGGCACCGTATTCGCCGCGGTCGTGCTGCCCGACCGGGCCGAAGCGAAGACCGTCGCCCTTCCGGGCGTCCTGTCGCGGATGCGCAGCTACGCGGTCATCACCGTGCTCGATCTGTTGCGCAAGCGGCTGGCGGAACAGGGCGGCGGATGACCGCGAACGCGGCGGGCGCCCCCGCCGCCGCCTCCAACAACATGCTCCCCTACGCGATGATCGTCGCGGCAGCGCTGATCATCGCCTCGAACCATGTGCTCGCGCGCTACATCGGCGGCGTGATCCCGCCGATGGGCATGGTATTCTGGCGCAGCGTGGTGACGGGGCTGTTCCTGCTGCCGTTCGCGTGGGCCGGCCTCGTGAAGAACCGGAACCTGATCCTTCGGCACTGGAAGCTGTTCGTGCTGATGGGGCTGTTGTTCGTGCCGCTCGGCAACGGGCTGATCTACACCGCCTATACCTTCACGACGGCGGTGAACGGCGGGGTTGTCTCCGCGTCCCAGCCCGCGATCACCGTGATCCTGACCTGGCTGCTGTTCCGCGACCTGATCACCTGGAAACAGGGGATCGGGATCGCCATCGCGGGAGTCGGCGTGCTGGTGATCCTGACACAAGGCGATCTGCTGACAATCCTGAGTTTCGATTTCAATATCGGCGACCTGATCATGCTCGTCGCGATCGCCTTCGCCGCGCTCTACAACGTGCTGATCCGCAATATCCCGGACGAGATCAGGGTGCCGGAACTGCTGGTCGTCGTGATGGTGACCGGTTGCGTGGCGACCCTGCCGATCTATGCGCTGGAGACCGTATTCATCCAGCCGGTCCCGGTGACATGGGTCTCCATCGTCTCGTTCCTCTGGGTCGGCATCGCGGTCACCGGAATTGCCGTCGGCCTGATGAACGTGGCGATCCGCATGGTCGGCGCCAACAAGGCCAGCATGTCGAACTACCTGCGCGCGCTGTTTACGGCGGGCCTCGGCGTCCTGCTGCTCGGCGAGACGTTCGAGGCCTTCCACACCGTCGCGATGGTGCTGGTGATCGGCGGCGTCTACCTGATGAGCCGCGGGCGAACGGCGTGATACCCGTCATTGCGAGGCGCGTCGCGCCGCGGCAATCCAGCCCTTCCGCCCTGGATTGCTTCGGGGCCGGGGAGCGGTCGGTCGTTACGTTGAACACCTCCCCGTCATATCCGGGTCAGGCCCGGGCAAGACGATTCTAACTCCCCTCACCGCAGCGGCGAGAACGGGACCGGCTTCAGGATCTTGTTTTCCATCTTCACCATGAGCCGAGCTTCCTTCAGCGCGGCGACGTATTCGAGCCAGCCGGGATCCTGGTACATCGCGTCGCGCCGGCGCTCGCGGTCGCCCTGGTCCTCGTAGCCCCACATGTGCACCACCTGGCTGAGATCGCCGACATCGCAGGTGAACATGCCGATGAAATTCTCCAGGTATTGCATCTGGTAGGGATACGCCATGCGCTCCCATAGCTCGAGAAAGTCCCCGAGCATGCCGGGGTGGGTGTAGTAGGTGCGGTGATCGACGATCATGGAAATACTCCGTTATTGAAGGGTGGCCTTGAAGTGCGCCCCGGCCAGGATATTCATCCTTCGGTGAAATCCGGCGCGGTCAAATCCTTCCGGGTCACGCAGGAATGCCGGCATCTGGCGTTCCACCCGCGCCGGCAGCGGCGTCGCGAAAGAGGCATGGCCCGCATCTTCCATCCGGAAATACAAAAACTGCCCCGGCCAATGGGCGCGAAACCTTTCCGCATGCAGGTCTGGTGCAACGATTCCGTCCTTGCCGGCAACGAGGAACGAAGCCGGCGACCTGATGAACTCAAAGGCATCGTCGGCGAAGACCGCCGTGGCCGGCGCCATCACGATAGCCGACACGACCCTCGAGTCCGCGAGCCCTTCGAGCGACTTGTCCTGTTGGTTGCGGGATGGATAGTGCGCGCCGAGCCGGCAATAGGGATCGGAGGCATGTTGCCGGCAGAACGCGGCCAGGTTTCGCAGGTCGGGCTTCGCGCCGAGGAGGGCGAGCACCGTGTAGCCGCCCATGGACAGCCCGAGCGCGCCGGTTTTCTTGCCGGCGAGCGCATCAGAAAATCGGGGATCGGTAGTGACAGCATCGATCACCGCAGAGATCGTCTTCGGCCGGCCGGCGTACACGGCCCATGTCCCGCGCGCGCTCCAGTCCCCGAAGCTGTCGCCGGGATGTTTCGGCGCCGCCACCACGAACCCGTCCTTCACCAGTTCGACCGCCGTACTGACATGAGAGAGCGAACTTCCGCCCGACCCGTGGGATATCACGACGAGCCCCGCCGCCTCTCCGTTCGGCTGCGCGCCCTGTGCCGCCTCGAACGTGTAGGGCCCGACGGTCAACTCCGTCGAACCTTCGTCGGTCGGGTACCAGACGGTCGTGCTCGCGATTTCACCCGAAACCGGGTCTGTCACCTCAATGCGGTCGACCCCGACCTGCGCTTCCGCCCGGTCCGCGATCCACATGGCGATGAACAGCGCGATGGCCGCGAAGATGAACAGCCGCAGCAGTCGAAAAATACCGAACACGCCGGGACGATGCCCCGGCGCTATTCGGCGAAGGACGGGTCGATGCGTTCCAGGCGGCGCAGGAATGCCGGCCAGTCGGCCGATCCGCGACCGGTGTCGTGGGCCCGGCGCTGCTCGGCAAAATGGTCGAGGATATCCTTCGACGGCATCGTGAAGTCCTTCCCCGCCGCCTGCTGCCTGAGCTGCATCTTGCAGGCCGTCTCCAGCTCGCGCATCCGCATAAAGGCGTCGCGCATCGACTTGCCGACGGTGACCGCGCCGTGGTTGCGCATCAGCAGGGTGTGCCTGTCGCCCAGCGCTTCGGCAATGGCTTCGCGTTCGTCCAGATTCTCGGTGATGCCCTGGTACTCGTGATAGCCGACGTTGCCCCAGAACTGCATGCCCGACTGGGACAGCGGCAGCAAACCACCCGGCTGGTTCGCCACCATGATCGTCTCTGGGATATGGGTGTGATAGGCGGCGTTGATGTCCGGGCGCGCCCGCATCAGGCCGCCGTGCAGGGTGAAACCGGGCCGGTTCACGTGCAGGGACTCGTCGACATCGTCGTTCCGGCTGTCGACCTTCACCAGGTTCGATGCGGTGACCTCCTCGTAGAGCAGCTCGTGGGCCTTGATGAGGAAGAAGTCCGGCTCGCCGGGCACCCGCAAAGAGATGTGGTTGTAGATACTATCGGCCCAGTTATAGAAGTGCGCGAGGCGGTACGCGGCCGCGCAATCGACCCGCGCCTGCCACTCCTCGGGGCTGACGCTGTCACGCACGGACGGGACATCGCGAAGCTGTACGACGTTGCTGGTCATTTTCCGGTCCTCTGGTTGGTCCAACCCTCTCCCTAAGGGAGAGGGTGGTGAGCGAAGCGAACCGGGTGAGGGGTTACGGTCTGTCGGGCTTTACTCGGGTGCATCTTACCCCCTCACCCCAAACCCCTCTCCCCATGGGAGAGGGGCTCCATCTACACCCGGACGATCTTGCCCGGGTTCATGATGTTGTCGGGATCGAACGCGGTCTTCAGCGTCCGCATCAGGCTGACCGCCTCGCCATGCTCGGCGATGAGGAAATCCATCTTGCCGGCGCCGATCCCGTGCTCGCCGGTGCACGTGCCGCCCATGGAAATCGCGCGCTGGACGAGCCGTTCGGTGAGTTCTTTTGCGCTTTTCAACTCTTCCGCGTCGTCCGGGTCGAGCAGGAAGATGCAGTGGAAATTGCCGTCGCCCGCATGGCCGACGATGGGCACCTCGAAGCCGGAGCCGCGCGTGTCCTGCTCGGTGGCCAGCATGCATTCGGCCAGCCGCGAGATCGGCACGCACACGTCGGTCGAGAGCCCCTGCTTGCCCGGCGCTTTCGCGAGCGCGGCGTAATAGGCGTCGTGGCGCGCCTGCCAGAGATGGTTGCGCTCCTCCTGGCTGGTGGTCCACTGGAACGCCGAGCCGCCGAAATCGTCCGCGATGCCGCGCACCGTCTCCGCCTGTTCCTCGACCCCGGCCTCGGTGCCATGGAACTCGTAGAAAAGCGTCGGCTTGGCCTCGTAGCCTTTCAGGTCGGCATACTCGATGGTCCAGTCCATCATCAGCGCGTCGAGGATCTCGATCCGCGCAACGGGCACGCCGGCCTGGATCGTCAGGATCACGCTGTTGATGGCCTCCTCCAGCGACGGGTACTGGCAGACGGCGGACGCCATCTTCTCCGGGATGCCGTAAAGCTTGAGCTGGATCTCGGTGATCACGCCCAGCGTGCCTTCCGAGCCGACGAACAGCCGAGTCAGGTCGTAGCCGGCGGAGGATTTCTTGGCGCGCCCCCCGGTCTTCACGATCCGGCCGTCGGCGGTCACCACCGTCAGGCCGAGCACGTTCTCCTTCATGGTGCCGTAGCGCACGGCGTTGGTACCGCTCGCGCGGGTCGCGGTCATGCCGCCGAGCGAGGCGTCCGCGCCGGGATCGATCGGGAACATCAGGCCGGTGTCGCGGAGGTATTCGTTGAGCTGCTTGCGCGTCACGCCCGCCTGCACCCGGCAGTCGAGGTCCTCGGCGTTGACCTCCAGCACGTCGTTCATCTGGCTCATGTCGATGGTCACGCCGCCATGGGGCGCGGTGACATGGCCTTCCAGAGATGTGCCGGTGCCGAAGGGAATGACCGGGGTGTGGTTCGCGGCGCAGATCTTCACGATCTCGGCGACTCTCTCCTCGGTCGAATGCGGGAAACACACGGCGTCGGACGGAATCGGCTTGAAATAGTCCTCGCCGCGCCCGTGATGCTCGCGCACCGCCATCGAGGTGGTGATCCGGTCGCCCAGCAGTTCCTGCAGCGCTTCGAGCGCGGGCGAGCCTTCGTCGGCGCGGGCGTAGGACTGATCGGTCATGCGGCGTTTCCTCGGTGTTTCTGGCTTTCGACGGATATTAGCACCGGCTGAAAGGCGCTCCTAGCCGGTGCAGACAAAACCGTCATTGCGAGGCGCGCAGCGCCGCGGCAATCCTGCACCTCCGCCCTGGATTGCTTCGCCTCCGGCTCGAAATGACAGCAAACCCCGTCATGCCCGGGCTTGACCCGGGCATCTCCGGCACCGGAGCATGAGATACCCGGGTCAAGCCCGGGGTATGACGGCAATTGCGGAAAGTCAGCCCATGTCCCTCCCCCTCGAAGATATCCTCGTGGTCAGCCTCGAACAGGCGGTCGCCGCACCCTACTGTTCGTCGCGGCTGGCCGACGCCGGCGCGCGGGTCATCAAGGTGGAGCGGCCCGACGGCGACTTCGCGCGCGGCTACGACCGGGTGGCGAAGGGCCAGAGCGCCTATTTCGTCTGGCTCAACCGGGGCAAGGAATCCATCGCGCTCGACATCAAGGACCCTGACGATGCCGTGCTGCTCCACCGTATCGTTGAGAAGGCCGACGTCTATATCCAGAACCTGTCGCCCGGCGCGGCCGCGCGGGCGGGCTTCGGGTCGGACGAGATGCGCGCGGCGAACCCGAAGCTCATCACCTGCGATATCTCCGGCTACGGCGAGGACGGCCCCTACCGCGACATGCGCGCCTACGACCTGCTGGTGCAGGCCGAGAGCGGGCTGGCGGCGATCACCGGCACCCCCGACGGCCCGGGGCGCGTGGGCGTGTCGGTCTGCGACATCGCCTGTGGCATGGCGGCCCATGCCGCGATCCTGGAGGCGCTGATCCACCGGGAGCGGACCGGCGAAGCCCGCGCGATCAAGTCGTCGCTGTTCGACGGCATGGCCGACTGGATGACGGTGCCCTACCTGCACGAGGTCTACGGCGGCAGAGCGCCCGAACGCGAGGGCCTGCACCATCCGTCCATCGCGCCCTACGGGGCCTACGCATCGGAAGACAGCCGGCAGGTCGTGTTCGCGATCCAGAACCAGCGCGAGTGGAGGCGGCTGTGCGAGACCGTACTGGAAAACGCGGGCCTCGCCGACGACCCGCACTTCCACGACAACGTCGCCCGGGTCGACAACCGGGCGAAACTGGATGCCGCCATCGACGCGGTGTTCTCGAAACTGTCGCGGGAGGAGATCGTCGCCCGGCTCGACGCAGCACAGATCGCCTACGGCAACGTCAGCAGCGTCGCCGACTTCGCCGCGCCACCCGCAGTTACACAAGATGACGGTGGAGACGCCGGAAGGCCCGCTCGACATGGTCGCCCCGCCCGCGCGGGTGGTCGGGACGGAGCCGTCAGCCCGGCCTGTGCCGGCGCTGGACAGCCACGGCGGTGCCATACGCGCTGAGTTCTCCTAAAGCACCACCCCTGACCGCATCAAACCGATTACCACACCCTGGATCAGCAGCACGCCGAGCCAGTGGCCGGCGTCGATCACCGTCAGCGACCGTTTCGCGCCCTGAAAGCCATGGTTGACGACCAGCGTCGTCAGCACGAAACCGAGCCAGATCAGGACGGCGGCAGTGATCGCTGTGCGCACCTCGCCCGGCCCGAGATTGTCGAGCAGGAAGGTGAACACCGCGGCCATCACGAGCTGGGCGATGAAGGTGACGACATAGGTCGCTATCCCCGTGCCGGACCTGATCTCGGCTTCGGACTTGCCGACCGCCGCCATCCACGGCTTCGCCAGCGCCATGTAGTAGACCGCGCCGAAGGCGTAGCCGGCGACGGCGGCGAGCAGGACCGCGGGAATGTTCAGGCCGAAGAACTGCACCGCCGCGCGCCCTAGTCCAGCGTCGGGTCGATCACGACCTTGCCGAGGCCTTCGTTGCTTTCCACGCGCGCCTGCGCTTCCACCGCCTTGCTGAGCGGATAGACGTCGTCGATCAGCGCCTTCACGTCGCCCTTCCCGGCCCGTTCCAGCGCGGCTTCCAGCCCGCCCGGGGCCTCGCGCGGCTCGCCGACGATGTGGAGCTGGTGCAGGTAGAGATGCCGGATATCGACCGGCACATTGGCGCTGCCCGAAGCATTGCCCGCCGTGACCAGCTTTGCCCCGCGTCCCATCGAGTATTGCACCTTCGGGAACAGCTCCGGGTCCGCCACGCTGTCACATACGCCGTTCACGCCCGCGCCGCCGGTGATCTTCATGACCTCCTCGGTCAGGTCCTGCTTGCGGTAGTTGACGCCGTGGTCCGCCCCGATGCCGAGACAGGCCTCGACACGCTCGTCCGAACCTGCGCCCGCGATCACCGTCGCACCGCACCATTTGGCGACCTGGATGCAGGCCGCGCCAAGGCCGCCGGTGGCACCGGTCACGAGCACATAGTCGCCCTCCTTGGTCCCGAGCACGTTCTCTACCTGGTTGGCGGCTGTGCCGAGATGGCGGCCGATGACGGTCGCCTCGTGGAAACCGAGGTTGTCGGGGATCGGCATCGCGCGCGAGGCCCGGGTGCGCACGTATTGCGCGTAACCGCCCCATATCGTGACGCCGAGAAAATCCACCGGACCGAGGCCCGGGATCATCATGTACGGATCGGGCCGCTCCGTCGGCACGAAAATGCTGCAAAAAACCCGATCGCCCACCTTGCGGTCGGTGACATTGTCGCCAACGGCCGTGACCACGCCTGAGGGATCAACGCCGAGAATATGCGGCAGTTCCGGCTTGTGGGCATAAGTGCCCTCACGCAGGTAGATATCGAAGGTCCGGTTCACCGAGACGGCGTGCACTTCGATCAGGACGTCGTCGGGCCCGAGTTCGGGCGTGTCCACGTCCTGATAGGACAGGACATCGTCGCCGCCAAAGTCGGTCATCACCACAGCTTTCATCGTGCTTCTCCCCGTTGCTTGCTGCCGCTATGCGGCTATTCGCTTCTTGTGATCGGTCTCGCAAAGCTTAGTTCGTGGCCGTCCGGATCGAGAAGATGAAAATACCGCTCGCCCCACTCCGCGTCGCGCGGCGCGGTTTCCGGTTCCAGCCCCGCCTCGACCGCACGAACGAACATCGCATCCACGTCGGAGACGTAGAAGATCGCCCGGCCCCACCAGTTCAGCTTCGTGTCTTTCGGCTGGGCGGTGATGTTCAGATAGCCGTTGCCCGCCGCGAAGGACGTGAACGCCGCGTCCGGTCCGCCGTAGATTTTTTCAAATCCGAGCGTCTCGTAGAACGCGACGGACCGGGACATATCGTGGGTGCCGAGCGTGACCGCCGACAGGCCCTCGATTTTTGGCGCGTCGCTCATCGCAAGGCTGTCAGTCAACCTTCTCGGGCTTGCCGGACTCCGCCGACTTCACGATAGCCTCCAGAACGGCGATGCCGTGGACCACGTCGTCCTGCGGCACCGGGTAGGCGTCGCCGCCCGAACACGCCGCCGCAAGGGCCTCCAGTTCGGCATTGACCATGTCGAAACCCGAAAAATCCTCTGTCTCGGATTCGATCTTGCCCGTCGCGCCGGTGATCGGCCCGTCGCCATTGGCCACGAACTCGAACGAGGACAGGTCCGGCTTGCGGATCTCGATGGCTCCCCCCAGCCCATAGGCCTGCATGCGGAAGCTCGGCGCCGTCGCAAGCATGTTCGCCATGTACCCGGACATGCCGTTCTCGAACATGAACAGCATTGATGACGTATCGTCGGTGTCGTTCGGGACCGCGCGGCGGAAGGACTGACAGTAGACCTCGTCGATCCGGCCGAACAGGTTGATGTAGATATCGAGCAGGTGGACGCCCATCGGCGTCAACCCGCCGACCGGGGTCTCGTTCTTGTCGGCCCGCCATGCGTCGGCGGCGAGGAACATGCCGTTGGGCGCGCACATGGTGCCCTCGACATGCATCAGTTCCTTCAACGCGCCCGCGTCGACGATCTCCTTGGCCCGATGCACGGACGGGTGGAACCGCCGGTTGAATCCGGTGGCCAGCACCACGCCCGCCTTCTCGCACGCCGCGAACGCCGCTTCGGCATCGGCCTTCGTGAGGGTGAGCGGCTTCTCGCAAAAGACGTGCTTGCCCGCTGCCGCCGCGGCCTCGATCTGCTCAAGGTGTTTGGAGTGCGGCGTGGCCAGCACGACCGCGTCCAGATCGTCGATGGCAAGCAGGTCATCGTAATCGTCGACCAGCGCAAAGCCCTTCTCGTCGGCGTATTCCTGCGCCTTCGATTTGGTGCGCGTGGCGCCATGCGTGAAGATGATGTTGTCCGACTTGCCCTGAACGGAATCGACGAGGACCTTACCCCACCATCCGAGACCGACGATTGCTGCATTGATCATGAATTCCCCCGGGGAACAGTGCTTTGTTGGAGGGCCAGAATGCCATGATTGGGCGAGCGACGGAACGGCCGTCTTGCCTCGCTCGTCGTTCCGGCGTAGGCCGGAACCCATTCATGCAGGCGTCTGCCTGGTTCTGCATCGACGACAATGGACCCCGGCCTGCGCCGGGGTGACGAGGAGCGGGACGGGATGACGAGCGGGCCCGGGACAACGGACGGCGGACGGGCAATCCCGGCGGCAGCCCAACGGCGGTATTCCGCTCGCCCCCGCCGGGCTATAGTCGCCGGCAAGCAATCGATCTCAAAAAGGGGGAAACCATGAGCTTGCGTGTCGGTGTCTGCGGACTTGGAATCATGGGGGGCGCATTCGCCGCCAACCTGGCAAAGGCCGGTTTCGAGGTGACGGGGTTCGACCCGGTCAAATCGAAGGTGAACGCGCTGGTGAAGGCCGGCGGCAAGGCGGGCAAGAGCGCCGCTGACGTTGCGCGGAAGTCGGACGTGGTCATCACGTCCCTCACCTCGCCCGCGATTCTGGACGCCGTCGTGTCCGGGAAGGACGGGATCGCCAGCGGCGCCCGCAAGGGCCTCCTCGTTCTGGAAACCTCGACCCTCGCCGTCGAGGACAAGGAAAACGCCCGCGACGCGCTCGCCAAGAAGGGCGCAACCCTGATGGACAGCCCGGTGTCGGGCGCGGGCAAACAGGCGGCGACCGGCGAAATCACGGTGATGGTCAGCGGCACGAAGAAGGACTTCAACACGGTCAAGCCCGTGCTCGAGGGCTTCACGATGCTCCAGTATTACGTCGGCCCGTTCGGGACCGGCATGAAGCTGAAGATGCTGATCAACATGCTGATCAGCGTCCACGGCGCGGCCTTCGCCGAGGCCATCACGCTGGCGCGCGCATCCGGCGTCGATCTCGACGTGTTCCGCGAGGTGCTCAAGAAATCCGCCGGCAATAGCCGCGTGATCGAGTATCGCGGCCCGCTGATGCTCGACGACGAATACGCCGACCCCAAGGTCAAGACCGTCGACCTCACGGTGATGATCAAGGACAACAACCTGATCGAGGACTTCGCCAAGTCCAACAACGCGCCCGTGCCGGTCTTCCAGGCCAGCATGTTCAGCGCCTATGCGGCGATGGCGCAGGGCTACGGCCAGGAAGATCCCGGCGTCGTGACGCGCGTCTACGAACAGATGGCGGGTATCCCGCGCAAGAAGAAGCGCGCCCCGGCCAAGCGCAAGAAATAGCCGTGGCGATCGCGGCGGGGGTCGTCGGCCTCGGCAACATCGGGGCCGGCGTCGCGCGCAATCTCGCGGCGGCCGGACACCCTGTCATCGGGTTCGATACCGACCCGGACCGCATGTCCGGGCCGGACATCCGTCCGGGCACGGATGCGGCGGACGTCGCGGAGAAGAGTGATCTTGTCGTCCTTGCCGTGCCCAACCTCGGCGCCTGGCGGACCACGCTCGCGGCCATCGCCGCCCACGGCCGGCGCGGCCTCGCGGTTGCGGACCTCTGCACCTTCCCCCTTGAGGAAAAGGAACAGGCGCACGAAGAACTGCGCCGCGTCGGCATCGCACTGCTCGACTGCCCGGTGAGCGGCGCGCGCCCGCAGGCCCAGGCGGGCGAACTGGCCATGCTGGTGAGCGGCGACGAGGATGCGTTCGAACGTGTCCGTCCGGCGCTCGATTCCTTCTGCGGCAGCGTGCGTCATGTCGGCGCGTTCGGGATGTCATCCAAGATCAAGTACGTGATCAACCTGATCATCTCGATCCAGAACCTGGCGTCCGCGGAAGCCTTCCTGCTGGCGCGCAAGGCCGGCATCGACCTGCAGGAAATGGCCGACGCCGTCCTGGACAGCGCGGCCTACTCGAAAGTTTTCGACATCCGCGCGGACAAGTGGATCAGCGGCGACTATTCCGACCCGACTGCGGAACTCGCGATCCAGCTGAAGGACAAGGACATCGTCCGCAATTTCGCGGCCGGCGTGAACGCGCCGACCCCCTTGTTCGACGCGACGATGCCCTACTACATCGCCGCCGCATCCCAGGGCCGCGAACAGGAAGACGCCGCGTCGATCCTCGCCGTGCTGGAGGCGATGGCAGGGGTGCCGCGCACATAGGCGCCCTGCTGATTTCGCAGCTCCGGCCATTGTCGAAAAGCGAGAGCCTGCGCCATAGTGTTCGTCGTTAACGCGTAGGGAGTTTTCATGATGTTCCGCAACCTGGGTATCGCCGTCGTATCGGCATTCGTGCTGGCCGCGTGCAGTTCCTATTCCTCGACATCCGTCTCGACCCCCGGCCAGCAGGAGGTTCGGTCTACGGAAACCGATCCAACGGCCGCACCGGCGAAGGTCGAGAGCGACCGCCCGGCTACGAGCCCTTCCAAGGTAGTCATCACCAAGGACGACATCACCGACCGCCCCTATGAGGTGATCGGCGACATCAAGGTCACCGTGAATAAAACGACGATCTTCAACGCCGACCCGACACCGGAGATGGTCGACGAACGCCTGCGCGAGAAAGCCGCCGAGCTCGGCGCCGATGCGGTGATCCTCGTCCGGTACGGCTCGGTGGGGATCTCCCTGCTCAGCTGGGGCTCGCTCAACGGCCAGGGCCGCGCGGTATTCTTCCCGAAAGAGAAGTCGTAGATGTCGAAGGTCGTTTTTGTCGCGGCGATGATCGCACTGGCGGCCTGCGCCCGCTCGGCGCCCGAACTTCCCCCCGACTACGGATCGGTGAACGCCCAGGCCCAGCTTTCCGCGGCGGACTTTGCCGAAAGCGACCTGCGCATGACGTGCGGCGACATCGTCAGCGAGCAGGAAGACATGACCCGCGAAGCGCGCAATCTGACCGGCGTGATCGAGGGCAATCGCGGCCGCAACCAGATTGCCGGCTACTTCGGCGGCCTGTTCCTGTTCCCGCTGCTCGCCGTGAAGGAGAACCCGGCGGAAAAGCGCAAGCTGGACACCATGCAGGCGCGCTGGGACACGCTGACCCAGCTCAAACGCTTCAAGCAGTGCGATTCACCCAGCGGGTAACCGCCGACGCCTAGAGCCAGCGGCGCACCTTCGCCCTGTAGGACGTGTAGGCCTCGCCGAATTTCGCGGTGAGGAACGCTTCCTCGCGGGCGATCACGATGCGGTCGATGACCAGCACCGCCGGGACGGTCCCCGCCAGAATCCACGCGCGATCGAACAGGATCGCCAGCCCGACACACCCGAGCGTCATTGCGACATAGATCGGGTTGCGGGAGTAGCTGTAGAGGCCGTGCGGCACGATGCGCGTGGTGGGCCGCTCGTGGAGCGGGCTTGTCCCCGCGCGTTGCAGCTCCCACGCCCCCATGAGCAGCAGAATGACCGCCCCGATTGTAACCGGCGCGCCGATCCAGACCTGCATATCCGGGGAAAGCAGCCGGACCGGGAACAGCCCGTCGAGCGCAAACCCGGCGGCGATCCCGCAAAGATATACAATCGGTGGCAGCGGAACGCGTTCGCGCTCCGCGTCGGACGGCACGCTACCGCCTATTTCGTCATCGCCGCATGCAGCACCCGGATGTAGCGTTCCGGGTTCAGAAAACCCCCGCCCCAGCTGTTGTCGAACTCGGCATTGGGCTTCATGGCGACGATCTCGTCGACGGATTTGCCCTGCGCGATGAGCGGCGCGAGATTGTCGCGGGTCTTCACCAGCATGGCGCGGTAGGCGACAAGGTCTTCACGGTCGCCCACGGGGCCGTGGCCGGGAATGATCACCGTGTCGGCGTCGGTCATCTCCAGCACCTTGTCGACCGCCGCGAACACGCCGTCGAGCGAGCCGCCCGAACCGGCGTCGATGAACGGGAAGAGGCCGTTGAAGAACGTGTCGCCCATGTGGATCACGTTGGCCTCGCGGAAGTGGATCATCGCATCGCCGTCGGTGTGCGCCGCGGGCACATGGAACACCTCGATGGTCTGCCCGTTCATGTGAAACGTCGTCGTGTCGTTGAAGGTCACGACCGGCAGACCGTCGGCCGCCATGTCCTTGGCAAGCAGGCGCTCGCGCACATTGTCATGGGCGAAAATCAGCACGCCCGTCTTGCCGAGGTTCTCGTTGCCGCCGGTGTGGTCGGGATGATGATGGGTGTTGACCAGAAAGCGCACCGGCTGATCGGTGACCGACCTGATCTGCGCCAGGATCGCCTCGGTCGCCGGCGCGAACTGGTCGTCGATCATGAAGACGCCGTCATCGCCGACGGACACCCCGATATTGCCGCCCCGCCCCTGGATGACATGAATACCGTCTTTCAGGGCTGAAATTTCCTGCGCGCCGGCTGGCATGGCGGCCGCGACGACGGCACCCGCCGCCAGCGCAAGTGTCTTGAATTGTCCGATCATGATCTTCTCCCGAGATAAGGATTTGCGAAACGCTAACGCCGCCGGGGGACGGCGACAATCGCCCGGCCGCTCACATGTCCGTCAACCCGCATGCGTGAATACCCATACGCCGCTTTGACCGGGTTTCGCGGCCCCCGTATGATTGAACGACACCAAGGGGAAACATCCGATGACCGTCAAATACCACCTGATCAGCTCGTTCACCTGACCATGGGTCCAGCGCGCCGTGATCCTTTTGCGCGCCAAGGAAATCGAGTTCGAAGTCACCTACATCAACCTGCAGGACAAGCCCGACTGGTTCCTGGAGATCTCGCCGCACGGCAAGGTTCCGGTGCTGAAGGTCGGTGACGAAATCCTGTTCGAATCCAACGCCATCGCGGAATACCTCGACGAGGTCGTGCCGCCGCGCCTGCACCCGGAAGACCCGCTGGAGCGCGCGAAGAACCGGGCCTGGACCGACTATGTGCCGACCGTCGCCAGCGCCATGAGCAGGATCCACTATTCCGCGTCGAAGGAAGACATGGAGGAGGCCCTGGCCGACGCGCCGGAGAAACTCGCCAAGGTCGAGGGCGCGCTGGAAGGCCGGGGCAACGACGGCCCCTATTTCAACGGGCCGGACCTGGCACTGGTCGATGCGGCCTACGCGCCCTTCCTCCAGCGCCATCTGTTCGTGGACAAGGTGCTGGAAAACCACATCATCGACGACTACCCGCTGACCAGGGCCTGGGCGGAAACGCTGCTGGCCGACGAGCGGGTCACGGGTGCGGTGCCGGACAACTTCGAGGAAGAGTTCATCGCCAGCCTGAAGCGGCGCGGCTGCTACGCGGCGCGGTTCTACGGCGCCGAAGCCGCGCAATAGTCTTGGCGGAAGATAACAATCCCGGCGGCTACCGGCCCGACGACCCGCGCTACGGGCTGTCGGGCCAGGCGCTGCTGGACTACTACCTGTCGCGGCCGACCCAGTTCTACGTCCGGAGTCTCTACAAGCCGGACGCGCTTGCCCGGCGCGAGGCGGCGATGGAAGAGCATCTTGCGCACCTCAACGCCCATGCCGACCGCATCCAGTTCGCCGGCCCGCTCCTGACCGACGACGGGTCGGCGCCTCTCGGGACCATGAGCATCATCCAGTTGGATGACCGGGAGGCGGCGAAAGCCTTTGCCGCGGGCGACGGCTTCGCGAAACACGACATGCTCGACGCGCCCGAGATCATCCGTTTCATCAGCTCCAAGCGGATCGGCCAGCGCGATCGCGATGCCGACCCGGACCTGCAGATGTTCGTCTGCGAATGTATCGACGGAGCCGACGCCGCGCGGCTGCGTAAACAGAGCGCGGCTGACCACCACGCCTACCAGGGCTCGATCATCGACAGGTACGTGGCCCACGGCCCGCTGCGTTCGGATGACGGGCAGACGCTCGTCGGCAGCCTGTTCATCGTCGAGGTCGAGGACCGCGCCGCGGCGGAGAAACTCGTCGGCGACGAGCCGATGACCAAGGCCGGCGTTTTCTCCGATGTGCGCATCTTCCGCTGGCGCTACGGCAAGTC
The DNA here is from genome assembly GCA_965222215.1 of Alphaproteobacteria bacterium. Classification (GTDB taxonomy): domain Bacteria; phylum Pseudomonadota; class Alphaproteobacteria; order UBA6615; family UBA6615; genus JABJAG01. The sequence continues at coordinate 2,116,983 of OZ244931.1, forward strand.
CATCACTCCCTGAATTGGAACGAGGATGGCATTAAGTTCGATCTGGTGCTTCTTTGCATGGCTCTATGCGAAACCGCATTCGCTGCTGCACCGAATGGAATCCGGGTTTGCCAAATTTGTCCTCGGCATAGCCATGATATGCGGCGCCTTCATCCTCTCTTTTCTGGTGTCATTCCTACTTGACTATTTTGTGCTCATTCCTTTCTCCGTCACATATATGGCCGGGCTCATAATTATCGGACCGTTCTGTTTTTCTGTGGTCTATATTTTACTTCGAGAAGTTTTCTGATCGCGACTACAAGAAATTCTTGAACTGAAAACAATGGAAGTGGCTGCATGACGAAACGGATTGCCATCCTCGGATCGGGCGCCAACGGCACCGCGATCGGGGTCGACCTGATCCGCGCCGGACTCGACGTAAAACTGATCGACCAGTGGCCGGCCCATGTCGAGGCGCTGCGCGCGAACGGCGCGGTCATCAACATGCCCGACGAGACCATCGAGCAGGCGGTCGACGCCTACCACCTGTGCGACGTGGCGACGTTCACGGAAGAGTTCGACGTCGTGCTGATGCTGTTCAAGGCCTACGACACGCCGTGGGCCGCCCGCCTGATCGAGCCGTATCTTGCGGACGACGGCATCGTGGTCGGTGTCCAGAACGGCATGAGCTACGAGGCCATCGCCGATGCCGTCGGCGTCGAAAGGGCCATGGCCTGCGTGATCGAGCTGGCGTCGGAACTCCACGACCCGGGCGTCGTCAAACGCTCATCGCCGCCCGACGGCGGCTCATGGTTCGCCATCGGCAGCGCGGACCCCGCCACGGAAGGTCGCGAGCCCGAAATCGCCGAGATCATGCGCCATGCGGGCGAGGTCGAGATCGTCGACGACATTCTGGCGGCGAAGTGGATGAAACTGGTCAGCAACGCCATGACGCTGGCCACGACCGCGCTGGTCGGCCTGCCCATCGACGAGGCGGTCGAGCTGCCCGGGATGCGCGAAGTGATGCTCAAGGCCGGCGCCGAAGCGCTCGCCGCCGGCGAGGTGCGCGGGCACCCCGTGGTGCCGATCTTCGGCCTCGGGCCCGAGGATGTGGCGAACACCAACCAGCTCCTCGAGACCCTGCACGACAAGCTGATGTCGTTTACCCGGCCCAACACGCTGACCACCGTCCTGATGGACCACCAGAAGGACCGGATGAGCGAGACCAACGACGTCAACGGCGCGGTGGTCGAGACGCTCACCGGCAAAGGCCAGGGCGCCCCGGCGAACGCCGCCATCGTCGAGGTGACGGAACGCATCCGCCGCGGCGAGATCGAGCCGAAACCTGACAACCTGACGCTGGTTCAGGAGCTGGTGGCGACTTAAAGGTTTAGCCCGTCATTGCGAGGCCGGAGACCGAAGCAATCCAGAGCGGAGGGGCTGTGAAACTGGATTGCTTCGTCGCTGCGCTTCTCGCAATGACGAGGAAAACAGCTACGCGAACTCCGTCCGGCCCTTCATCGCGTAGTCACCCTGACCGTTCGCAACCCAGACCGATACGGCATTGTCGCCGTCGGGCGATGCGTTCACCGTGAAGGTTTCCGTGTCCATCACCGGACGCATGCCCCGGAACTCGAACCGGGCGACATGTTTCTCAGGCACCGACCGTGCCGCGTGGCCCACCATCAAGGTGGCCAGCAAGGGGCCGTGCACGACAAGGCCGTCATAGCCTTCGACACCGGTGGCATAGTCGCGGTCGTAGTGGATGCGGTGGCCGTTGAAGGTCAGCGCGGAGTAGCGGAAGAGAAGCGTCGGGTCCGGATCGACGGTTTGCGTCCATTGCGCATCGCCGGGGGCGGGCTCGCCGGCTCGCGCGGAAGCGCCTTCACCCGTGACCTCGCGATAGACGATGTCGTGCTCGTCGACGATGGCGAGGCCTTCACTGCCCGACAGTTCGTGGCGCACCGTCACGAAGACCAGACGCCCGGTCCGGCCTTCCTTCTCGGCGACGCTCTCGATGGTGGAGAGCCGGGTCGCGGGTTCGCCAAGTTTGAGCGTACCAGGAAACGAGACCCGGCTGCCGGCCCACATCCGCCGGGCGGGGCCGACCGGCGGCAGGAAGCCGCCGACCTTCGGATGGCCGTCGCGCCCGAGGCCCGAGCGCGGCGCGATATCCCAGAAATAGAGCCAGTGCCACAGCGGCGGCAGCGGATCGCCGTCCTCGAGCTGCGTGCTGCCGTCATCCAGCGCCGCCTGCAGCGCGACACATCGTTCCGTCACAAGGGTGTCCCGCCGTTCCTCGGTACGCCCGACCCAGTCCTGCAAATCGGTGTTGTCGTTTTCCATGCCGGATCAGGCCTCCAACCCTTCCATGAGCTCCTCCGGCGAGATCGGCAGGTCAACCTGCGTCTTTCGCTTTGACGCAAGGTCCATCGCCATGGTGAGCACGAGGTTGCGGTGACCCTCGGCCGCCGTCGCGTGCGGGGTCTGCTTCTTGTTGTAGATGCGCTGGAACCAGTTGTTGGTCTCCTCGCGCATCGGCCCCCACAATTCACCGGCATACATGTCGCCCGGCGGGAAGCTGGTCATGAAGTCGACGTTGCGCTGGGCCTCGAGGTTCAGGCCCTCGGGATTGTAGGCCGGCCCCTGTGGGTGATGGTCCGAGGCGTGCACCACGTCGCGGTGGGTGTCCTCGATATCGATCACGCCTTCGGTGCCGACGATACCGATTTCCAGCCCGTAGACCGCACCCGGCCAGGTCTTCGGCAACGCCCAGCAGATGTTCATGGAGAACATCGACCCGTCTTCCATCTCGAACAGGCCGAAGGTGGCGTCCTTGATGCCGAGGTCAGTCAGGATGCGCTCGGTCGAGCGGGAATAGACCGAGACCGGCTTGCCCGCCTCGCCCATCAGCCAGAACGCCATGTCGAGGCTGTGAGTGCCCGAGACAACCATCGGCGTCAGGAAACGCCGGTCCTGTGTCAGGCGGGTCTCGCCGGTCGGCGCCATGCGGTTCATGAAGGCGCGCACGGTCGCGGCCGTGAAATCGCCGATATCGCCGCGGCCGATCCGGTCCTTCACGGCGAGGAACCGGCGGCGAAAACGCTGGGTGTAGCCGATCACGGCGTCGATCCCGGCATCCTCGATGGCTTTCAGGACCTGCGCGGATTCGCGAGCGTCGGTCGCCAGCGGTTTCTCGATGAAAAGCATGTGGCCGTGCTCCACCGCACACAGGGTCGGCTCGGTATGCGCCCATGTGGAGGTCGCCACGATGACCGCATCGACCTCGGGCCGGGCGATCAGTTCGCGGAAGTCGTTGGTGTAGAAGTCCGCGCCGATATCCTCTTTCAACCGGTGGCCGACCTCGTCATTGACGTCGCTCAGGCCGATCCAGCCGATGCCGGGGAAATCCTTTGCCAGGGTCGCACGCATGCGCCCCACGACACCGCACCCGACGACGGCCAGGCCAAGCTGTTTCTTGTCGGACATTCCAACCACTCCCCAGAATTTCAATAAGTGTTTCTGTAAACGGCGCCGCGTTCAGAACGCCGTCTTGCCAGACCCGCTACCCAGGCTCTGGACCACGACCTTCGAAATAAAGCGTGACAGAAGCGCCCGGTCACCGGTGAGAGGCCGGCAGTCCAGTGTGGCGAGCCAGATCACCTTCCCCGTTTCCGCATCACGAAGCTCTGCTTTGACACCGAGCTGCTGCCCGAGCGAGGTCCGCGTACGGCGCTCGCCGCCCCGACTCTCACGGATCGTATCGCGCAGTTCACTCACGCCGACCTCACCGCCGGGGTCGCGCGCGGCACCCGCCCCGCGCTGGGCCTGATCGATACCGCTTCGGGGCACCAGGCCCAGGAATGCGGACGCGGATTCGAAACTGAATTCCAGCCGGCCATTTTGGTTGGTCCGGCGCCCGTCATCCCGCAACGCCTTCAGGAACGTCTCGCGAAACGCGAGCGCCTCGTCCGTCCGGTCGAAGATATCCACCCAGTAGAAAGCGTCCGCCGGAATATTGCCGAGCGGGAACGTCGAGATCGTTCCCTCGCAGGCGGGAACGTCGAAGCCGGGGATGACAAGACGTTGATCCTGCGCGTGCGCGGGCACCGACAGCAGGGCAACGGACACCCCGGCCATCGACAAAAGGCGCCGAATACTCAGACCAACATGCATTTGCCGGTTCCTTCCCGTCAAAAAACTCACCAACAGTCTACAGGGATTTGAGCATGCAAAAAGCGTTGTCCGTGATTTTCTCAATTCGCCTTCGACGGATCGACCGTGGAGGCGTTCGGGCTGACCGGCGCCGATCCGCGCCGCGCTTCGGGCCGCGCGAGGAACGTCGTGCCCACAACGATCACGGCGGCTCCGATCCAGGTCCAGAGATCGGGGAACTCGTTGAAGAGCACGAGGCCGATCAGGGCGGCCCAGATCATGCGCGTGAACATGACGGGTTCCACCAGGCTGATGTCAGCGAGCTTGTAGGCATGGACGAACAGCAGGTGCCCGGTGGAGCCGAGAATTCCGACCATGACGAGCCAGCCGAACTGTTCCACGGTCGGCGTCTGCCAGAAGAACAGTGCCGGCACCAAGGTGATCGGCGTCATCAGGATCGTCAGATAGGCGACAATGGTGGCAGGACTGTCCGTCCGGGTCAGAACCTTGGCCAGCAGCTTGGAATTGGACACCGCCACGGCGGACAACAGAACCATCCAGACACCCGACCCGACATCGACGAAGCCGGGTCGCACGACGATCAGACCGCCCAGGATGGCGAGGCCGATCCCCAGCCATCGCAGAAAGCCCACGCGTTCACCCAGAAAGATCATTGCCAGGATCGCAACGAACACCGGCCCGGCGAGGCTGATCGCCGTCGCGTCGGCGACCGGCATCAGCGACAACGCGGTCATCCACGAAAGCATGGAGATCGCGTTCAGAAACGCACGGCCGAGATGCCATGGGAACTTCTCGGTCCGCAAAAGTACGACCGCGCCGGTGCGCATCAGGATCGGAATGAAGACGATCAGGCCGAAGAATGTGCGAAAAAACGCGACCTCGAAGGGGTGAATTCCCTGCTGCGTCACCAGGCGGATGATGTTGTGCATGCTCGCAAACAACGCGCTTGCCAGCACGATCAGGAGTATGCCGCGCACACCGGGCGGGATCGCCTCCACTTGCCTGTTGAGGCCCTGAAGGGTCACACCCGGCGCCCGGGCGGCTGGTTTCTAGCCATGAAGCGCGCGCCAGACCTTCTCGGGCGTGGCCGGCATGTCGATGGTCTTCACCCCGGAACCGGCGAGAGCATCGACGACCGCGTTCATGACCACGGGCAGGGCGCCGCTGACGCCTGCTTCGCCCGCACCCTTCGCGCCGAGGACGTTGGTCGTGGCGGGCACCGGATGGTCGAGAAACTCGATATCCGGAACCTGGTCGGCGCGCGGCAGCGCGTAATCCATGTAGGACCCCGTCACGAGCTGCCCTTCGGAATCGTAGACGACGTTCTCCATCAGGGCCTGGCCGATTCCCTGCACGACACCGCCGTGCACCTGCCCGGCCACGAGCAACGGATTGATGACATTTCCGAAATCGTCCACCACCGTATATCGCACGACCGACGTCTCGCCCGTCGCGGGATCGATCACCACTTCGGCGATGTGCACACCGTTCGGAAACGCTGACGGCGCGGTGTCGTGAATCAGGTCGACGTCCAGGCTTTCGGGCAGGCCGTCCGCACCGCCGAGTTCGCGGGCTTTCGCCGCGAGCTCCAGCAAACCGATGCTGCGGTCGGTGCCGGAAATCCGGAACTCGCCGTCGCTGAACTCGATATCCTCCACGGCCGCCTCGAGTACGTGCCCGGCCACGGTCTTGCCCTTCTCGATGACCTCGGCGGCGGCCTCGTAGAACGCGCCGCCGGCCGCGATTACGGACCGAGATCCGCCCGTACCGCCCCCGACCAGAAGTTCGTCGGAATCGCCCTGCAGCAGGTCCAGCTTCTCGAACGGTATGCCCAGCCGCGCACTGACGATCTGGCCGAAGGTCGCGCGGTGGCCCTGCCCGTAGTCGAGCGTGCCTGAGACCATTGTGACCCGGCCGTCGTCGCCGAAGCGGATACCGCCATTCTCCTTGCCCGCTGGTGCGGTAACTTCCAGATAGGCGCACACGCCGAGACCCCGCTTTAGCCCACGGGCCTCCGATTTGGAGCGCCGTTTGTCGAAACCGGCATAGTCGCTGGCGGCAACGGCCTTCACCAGCATGGGACCGAAATCACCACTGTCGATCACCTGCCCACTGGCGGCGGTGAACGGAAACGCATCCTTGTCGATCAGATTTCGGCGGCGCAGCTGGATCGGGTCGATGCCCATTTCACGTGCGGCGGTGTCGACCAGCCGCTCCATGATGAAGTTGCCTTCCGGGCGGCCCGCGCCGCGATAGGCACCGACATAGACCGTGTTGGTGAACACGCACTTCATGTTCACGTCGATGGCCGGCGTGGCGTACATGCAAGGCAGGTTCTTGCCGATGTTGACGGACTGGGCGAGCGGCCCGGTTCCGGTGAGATATCCGCCCATATCGGCGAGGCCATGTACCCGCGCGGCGAGGAACTTTCCGTCCTTGTCCAGCGCCAGCTCCGCATCGAACTGGCTTGCGCGGCCCTGGTGGTCCGACAGACAGCTCTCGCTGCGGTCCGCCGTCCATTTCACCGGGCGGCCGAGCTGTTTCGCGGCGAGCATGATGACGGGATACTCGTGATACGGCATGGCCTTCATACCGAACGAGCCGCCGACGTCGCCCGTGAAGACGTGAATCTTCTCAGGTTCGCAGTTGAAAATGGCGTTCGCCAGGATGTTCCGCATGCCCATCACGCCCTGCGAACACACATGCAGGATATAGCGGTCGTCGCCGGTATCGAAGTCGGCGACCGCGGCGCGCGGCTCCATCGCCGAGACAAAGCATCGGTTGTTGACGAGGCTCAGCTTCGTGACGTGAGCCGCTTCGTCGAACGCCTTCGCGGTGGCCTCGGCATCGCCCATCTGGAAATCGAGACATACATTTCCCGGCGCTTCATCGTGGAGTTGCGGCGCACCCTCGGCGACGGCGTCGTCCAGCGACGTCACGGCGGGCAACGGATCGATATCCACCTCGACCAGTTCCGCGGCATCGCGCGCCTGTGCCGCGCTTTCCGCAATCACGGCCACGATGGGCTCACCCATGTGGCGGACACGATCGGTCGCGAGGATCGGGCGCGGCGGCTTGATCAGCGGCGAGCCGTCCCGGCTTTTGACCGGCAGATTGTTCGGCAGCGTGCCCAGCCCGGCGGCCGCGATATCTTCATGCGTCAGGACCGCAACGACGCCCGGCGCGCCTTTCGCAGCCGACACATCGACCGATTTGACCTCACCATGGGCAACGGTCGAGCGCACGAAATACGCATAGGCCTGGCCTTCGAGATTCTTGTCGTCGGTGTAGACGCCCTCGCCCCGCAGCAAGCGCGGGTCCTCGTTGCGGGTGACAGGCTGGCTGACCGCGTACGGCCCCGATCCAAAAATTACGTCGTCCACGAAACTCACTCCCCAGAACGGAATTCAGGCTACGCGCCCATGATAGCGGCGCGTCGCGACATCGTCGCATGCGAACTCTTTGAAACCGAGGGCTATTCCGCGGCACGTACGGCGTCGTCGCCACCCTCGGCGAAGTGCGGCATAACCTCTTCCGCGACCTGCTGCAGGGCGTCGAATGAGCCCGACAGGTCGTGCAGGAGGACGTTGCGCACGCCCAGATCGTGCAGCTTGCCGAGACGGTCGACCATTTCCTGCGACGATCCGAGAATCGCACCAGCCTCGGACACCTCGGTCGGATCGCCACGGTTCTTGTGGCGCGCGGCCGGCACGAAGGTTTTGGACTGGAAACGCGGATCGGTCGCCAGCACCTGGACCTCGGTCAGGAACTTGCCGCGCAGCACATGCGCTTCCTCGCGCGCCGCATCGTCGTTGGCAACCATCAGGCCGCGCGTGACCGCCACGCGCTCCGGGTCGAATTCCTCGCCCATCTTGTCCAGTTCGTCGCGGTAGATCGCCACGCTCTCGCCGATGGCCTCAAAAGACGGCACCTGCGCCAACAGCAGATTGAAGCCGTTGCGCGCCAGGCCTCGGATCGAACCCTCGCTCGCCGCGCCGATCCACATCGGCGGATAGGGCTTCTGCACGACCGGCGGTTCGACAATGATGTCGTTGAAGGTCCAGCGATCGGACGAATAGGACCAGCGCTCGGTCTCTGTGAACGAGCGCTTCAGGAGCATCACCGATTCTTCGAAAATTTCCTGTGCGTCGCCCATTTCCATGCCGAAACCATGGAACTCGTTGGCCCGGTAGCCGCGCCCGATTCCGAAGTCGTAGCGGCCCTTTGAAAGCTGATCGATGGTCGCGATCTGTTCCGCCAGCAGAATCGGATTGTGCCAGGGCACCACGACGACGGCGCTACCGAGCCGAATTTCCGACGTAATCCCGGCAAGGTACGAAATGTAGTTCAGGGTCGCGGAAAGCTGCGAAAAGCCCGTGAAATGATGCTCCACCAGCCAGGCGCTCGAATAGCCGAGCCGCTCTGCATGCTGGATATATTCGCCATACTCGTGATAGCCGAGCGCCGCTTCGGTCACGACCTCGCCCGGTACGGCCTGTGCGCCGCCAAACAATCCGAATTTCATGAACTTCCTCCGATACCGGGCTCCCGCGGGCACCCGCCTCTACGTTACTCGGCCGCGTTCGCGGTGCTGGTGTCGTCCGCAAAGCCGGGCATGACTTCTTCAGCGAACTGCTGCAGCGCTTCGAACGATCCCGACAGGTCGTGCAGCAGGATCGTCCGGACGCCTTCGTCGCGCAGGCGCTCGACCCGTTCGCCCATTTCGTCGCTGTCGCCCAGAACGGCGCCATTTTCGGAAATCGCGTCGGAATCTCCGGTGTTGTCGACCGGGCTGAAAGCCTTCGGTCCCGAAGACTTGTCCTTCGTCAGAACCTGCACCTCGGTGATGAACTTGCCGCGCAGTACGTGGGCATCGGCGCGCTGGTTATCGTTGTTGGCCACCATCAGGCCGCGCGTCACCGCTACCCGGTCGGGATCGTATGGCTTGCCCAGCTTGTCCAACTCATCCTGATAGATACGGATTTTCTCGCCGATGGCTTCGAACGGGGACATCTGGTCAAGCAACAGGTTGAAATCATTGCGCGCAACGCCGCGGATCGAGTTTTCGCTGCCAGCACCCACCCACATCGGCGGATAGGGCTTCTGCACCACCGGTGGCTCAACGATGATGTCGTTGAATGTCCAGCGGTCCGATTTGTAGGACCAGCGCTCGGTTTCGGTGAACGAGCGCTTCAGCAGCGCGACCGATTCCTCGAAAATGTCCTGTGCTTCGCCCATGTCTATGCCGAAGCCGTTGAACTCGTTCGCCCTGTAGCCGCGGCCAATGCCGAAATCATACCGGCCCTTCGAGAGTTGGTCGATCGTCGCCACCTGCTCGGCGAGCAGGACAGGATTGTGCCAGGGCACCACAACGACGGCGCTCCCTAATCGTATTTTCGATGTAATTCCAGACAGATAAGAGATGTAATTCAGAGTTGCTGAGAGCTGTGAAAATCCGGTGAAATGATGTTCGACCAGCCAGGCGCTGACATAGCCGAGCCGCTCGGCGTGCTGGATGTACTCGCCGTACTCGTGATAGCCGAGCGCCGCCTCGGTGATGACTTCCCCGGGCACCGCCTGGGCCCCGCCGAACAGTCCGAATTTCATCGTTTCCCGTTCCTTTCGCGCTTCTGGTCAAGCTTACTTAGCAGATTATCAGGGGTGCCCCCTCATGTCGCCCGAGCGCCCGAAATCTCTCATTATTTGAGACCGAGCCACGCCCCGATCAGGGGTTCAGGCCGTCATAGCGCAACGCGTAAATCCCCAGATTCTTGTCGGTGATGAAGATGTTGCCGCGCGAATCCACGATCACATCCTCCGTCTGGGCCACCAGCTTCGATGCCGGCAGCAATCCCAGGCGTTCCGTCGGGTCCGGCGGCAGGAAATAGCCGACTTCGCGCGGCTGCGTCTCCCTGGAGATGTCGTAAATGCGCAGGCCCGCGTTGAAATAGGTCAGGAAACAGAGATCCTCGCCCTGATAGAGGATGTCCTGGTACTGGGGCTGGTGCTGATTATGGGGCCCGAAACGCCCGCCGCGCTCGCAGAAGGTGCGGTACGGCGCATCCTCCGGCGGTACGGGCAGCGGAAACAGCGACATCAGGCGCGGGGCGGTCTCGTCGGAGACATCGACCATCGCGGCGTAGCCCAGCGGTTCCTCGCAGTTCTCCTTGATCGCCTCGGAATTCACGATCACAACGTCCCGGCCCTGCAGCGGCACGGCGGTGTGGACGGCGATAAACGTCTGGAACGGCGGCGAGAACGGCAGATCGCTGATCATCGTCGGGTTGGTCTTGTCGGAAATATCCAGCACCACGAACCCGCCCGCGCTGTACGGCAGATACGCGCGGTCGCCTTTCACATAGGCGCCGCCGTGGAGCATCGTTCCGGGCTTCGTGCCGGCTTCGCCGCCGCCGACGTGCTGGCCTTCCATCCACCAGCGCCCGACCTCGACCGGGTTGCGCGGATCCTCGATGTCGACGATCTGCAGGATGTTGCCCTCGTAACCCTCCGGCAGGCCGGTGGCGTAGAGGTAGCGCCCGCCGTCGTAATAGTTGCGGTGGGTGCCGTAGCCGCCGGTCTTCCAGTGGCTGAGGAGTTCGGGGTTTTCCGGGTCCTTAAGGTCCCAGATCAGGGCGCCCTCGCCCCACGGCTGGCCCTCGACGTGGCCCCAGCCCTCCATGATCTTTTCCTGCGACGTGATCAGCAGCCCGTCGGCGACCTGCACCTGCAGGGTCCATGTATTCGGCGGACCCTCGACATAGCGCACGAAACGCGGGTTTTCAGGGTCCGTGACCTCGATGATCGAAAAGCCGGAGTGCCAGAACAGGCCGACATAGAGAAACCAGCGGTCCCCGTCGCGATGCATCGCCAGCTTGAAAGCCGGTTTCTTGTCGCAATCGGTGTAGCCAATGGGCGTCACGTTGTGCGCGAATGTCTGTCCTTCCGGAAACGCCATCTTTCTCCCCCGCGTTCATTTGGTTCCCGAGACTAGGTTCGCGACCGGATTGCTGTAAAGCAGCCGCACCGCTTCGCGCTGCACGGCAGACCAGCCTATAGTTCATGACACCAGTGTTCATGGGCAGGGGAGATTGAGCATGAGTTCGCATCTGATCGCCGTCATCGGCGCAACGGGCGCCACGGGACAGCATCTCGTGCCACGGCTGGCCGAGCGGGACCTGAACGTTCGCTACCTGACCCGCGATATCGCAAAAGCGCGAGAGATCATCGGCGACGGACCGGAGATCGTCACGGCCAGCCTCGACGACCGGACGTCGCTGGATGCAGCGCTCGAGGGCGCACATACGCTCTACCTCAATTCCGGCCACAGCCCGGCGCTTGAGGACCAGCAGACGAACGCCATCGAGGCCGCGGTTGAGGCGGGCGTCGAGCGCATCGTGAAGCTGTCAGGCAACATCGATTCCCCCGCGCCGATCCCGGAGGCGCATAAGGCGCTGGAAGGCAAGATCGCCGCGACAAGTGTGCGCCACACGTTCCTGCGGCCGAACTTCTTCATGTCCAACCTGTATTACGTCGCAGCCGGCCTGACGCAGGGCGACAGCTTCACGAGCGCGATCCCGCGCGATGTGAAGATCAGCATGACGGATCCGCGCGACGTCGCCGACCTCGCCGCCACCGTGCTGGCGGAGGACGACCGGCACGATGGCCAGGGCTACTACCAGACCGGCAAAGCGCTATCCCTCGATGAAGTCGCGGAGATTTTCAGCGAAGTTCTCGACCGCAAGATCAGATATGAAACCGTTGACGTGGAAGCGTGGGAAGAAATGGTCACCAAGCGCGGCCTGCCTTCCTGGCTGATCGAGCATCAGGTCAAGATGATCGGCTTTGCCGCGAACGGCGCGTATTCCTACGAAACGAATGCCACCGAGGACATCGTCGGGCACCCGAAACGGACGCTCGAGGAGTTCATCCGCGACCACGCGGACGCATTCGCGCGGCGCGACTAGTTCCGGGCAAACTCCGCCAGGGCGTCGGGGTCGACTTCGACGCCGAGGCCCGCGCCGGACGGCAGTTCGGCCATCCCGTCGACGACCTCGATGCCGTCCTTCACGATGTCCTTGCGCAGGTATTGCGAGGTGATGCTGACGCCCCACTCGATGGACGGCGCCGCCGCCGCGATCTGGAGCACCGCGGAACTGGAAACGCTCGATTCCGCGACCTTGCCCGCCACGTTCACATGCATGCCGAGCTCGTCGAAGAGCTCCGTCGCCTGGTGGGCACGTGTCACGCCGCCGAGCTTGATCATCTTCAGGCTGCCGCCCTTTGCCGCGCCCATCTCGTGATGCTTGCGGATATCGTCGAAGCTATGGAGCCCTTCGTCCGCGCCGATGGGGCAGGCGGATTCCTTGGCAATTTTAGCCATGCCCTCAACGTCGTGGCCCATGATCGGCTGCTCGAGGAAGTCCAGCGCCTCGCTCGCGCCGCGCACATAGGCCAGCGCCTCGTCGATGCTCCAGCCCTGGTTACAGTCCGCCGAGAGCTGGACGCCGCCGTTCACCGCCTTGCGGATCGCGTTGGTGCGCTCGATGTCCTGCTCGACCGGCTTGCCGCCGACCTTGATCTTCATGTTCCTGACGCCCGCCTGTGCGCGCTCGGTGGCTTCCGCCACGTCGACCTCGATATCGCCCGTCGCGAGCATGTAGAGCACCGGAATGCTGGTGCGCTTCGTGCCACCGAGAAGTTCGGCCACCGGAGTCTGCTGCGCCTTGCCGGCAAGGTCGTAGAGCGCCATCTCGATCACGGTCTTGGCGCTGGCATTGCCGTACATACGCCAGTTCATCTCCGCGAGGTTTTCCTCGAAATCGTTCGGATCGCGGCCCACCATGAACGGCGACAGGAAGTCGATGGCGGCGACCATGCTTTCGACGGTCTCGCCGGTCATCGACGGCGACGACGAGGCCTCGCCCCAGCCGACGAGGCCGTCATCGGTCTCGATCCGCGCGAACACGTTCTCGGACACCGCGATTTCCACGCCGGACATCTTGATCGGGCGTGCCAGCGGCAGATCGGCTGCGATCGGTTCGATTTTGGCGATTTTCATGGCGTTTTCCCTTCTTCCCGGGCCGCATCCTTCGTCAAGCTCAGGATGAGGCCCTCATGTTGAGCCTGACGAAACAGGAGGTCCGTCAGCTCCGTTTCAGTTCGCGCGTTTTGGGCCTGGTGCCCGGCGCGTAGTCGGAAACTTCCTCGTTCAGGAACTTCGTCAGCTTCTTCAGGCGTTCGGACGACTGCTTGCGCACCGCGTCCACATCGCATCCGTCCCAGTCATAAAACCCCTTGCCGGCGGACAATCCAACCTCGCCGCGCGCCACCATATCCTGAATCAGGGGGTTGGGGGTATCGACGGGATGCAACTCCGGCACGATGGACCGCTGGGCCAGCGCGTGGATTTCCAGCCCGGACGTGTCTTTCTGCTCGATCAGGCCATTCAGGCACATACGCGGAGCCAGCATCTTGCGCGCCGCCATATCGATGTCGGCCGGCGTCGCGACGCCTTCCTCCACCAGATAGTACGCCTCGTGCAGGATGATGTGCTGCAGCCGGTTGATCAGAAAACCGACGATCGGCTTGTAGAGCGTGACCGCTTCCTTGCCGGTCTTCTCGACCGCCTCGGCGACCGCATCGACCACCTCTTCCGGCGCGCCCGGCCCCGCCATCACCTCGGCCACGGCGGTGGTGTCGGCGGGCATGAAATAGTGGATGCCGGTGAACAGTTCCGGGCGCTTCAGACCCGACGCCAGATCCTCCAGCGACATGCCGGACGTCCCGGTCGCGATGATCACTTCGTCGTCCGGGTATTTGGCCTCGATCTCGGCGAAGACCTTCTGCTTGACCGCCACATCCTCCGGCACGAACTCGATCACGAGGTCAGGCGCTGCGTCCGGCAGGTCCGCGACCGCCGAGACACCGTCGGGCAGGTCGTCCAGTTCGGCTGCCCGGCTCGAACGGACGACGGTGTCGAAGCCCGCATCCGCAAAAGTGGCTGAAACGCCCTTGCCCATGACGCCATAGCCATAGATCAGGACGGTCTGGATAGGTTTTCTGGCGGCCATGTACTTTCCCCAAGACAGCAGTTTTTATTATCGGAAAACGGTTTCCCGCGACGGGCCGCACTGTATATATGTCGCGGACAAATCAACAGTCCCGCCGAGCGTATCGCTATGCGGACGGGGCGAATTCAGCAACCAACGGGGGAGCGCATCACATGTCCAACCTGCCCACATCCGACGACTTCCAGGACATCCTGTTCGAAGTGAAGGACCACGTCGCCTGGATCACCATCAACCGGCCTGGTGCGCGCAACGCATTCCGCGAGCAGACGCTCGACGAGCTGGTCCACGCCTTCAAGTCCACCCGCAACGACGCCTCGATCGCCTGCGCGGTCGTCACCGGCGCGGGCGACCACTCCTTCTCCGCCGGCGGCGACTTCGGCGCGATGATGAAGCTGAACTTCACCAACGCCTACCACTGGAACGACCGGATGCTCGGCACCGCGATGACCATCCGCGGCCTGCCGATCCCCGTGATCGCCATGGTCAACGGCTGGTGCATGGGCGGCGGCCACGAACTGGCGCTGTGGTGCGACCTCGTGATCGCGTCCGACAAGGCGAACTTCGGCCAGTCAGGCGCCAAGGTCGCGGCCTGCCCGACGGTCGGCGCGACCCAGTACATCCCGCGCATCATCGGTGAGCGGCTGGCCCGCGAGATGATCTTCCTCGCACGCACCTTTAACGCCGAGGAGGCCGCGAGCATTGGCCTCATCAACAAGGTGGTGCCGCACGACAAGCTGCGCGAGGAAACCGAGAAGTGGTGTGAGACGATCAAGGGCCACAGCGGCCAGACGATCCGCATGACCAAGAAGTCGCTCAACCATGAATCCGACCAGCTCTACGCGTCGTGGCAGCACGGCATGGAATTGCTGGCCCATGTGTGGGGCAGCGAGGAATCGCTTGAGGGGATGCAGGCCTTCCTCGACAAGCGCAAGCCGGACTTCATGAAGTTCCGCATGCAGAACAAGGAAATCGTCGACCAGTATCTGGACGACCTGAACAACGACCGCAACCAGCTCAAGAAGGGCTGAGTTCGGTCGAACCGTCATGGCCGGGCCTGACCCGACCATCTCGAAACACCCTCATGCTGAGCTTGTCGAAGCATGAGGATGCCGCCCTCGCCCTTCGTCAGGCTCAGGGTGAGGGCTCAGTCGGAAAGAGATGCCCGGATCAAGCCCGGGCATGACGAAGTTGTGGAGGCCGAAATGTCCGGCACCGATAAAAAAGGCGCGCTCGACGGTATCCGCGTGATCGATCTCACGCGGGTGCTGGCCGGGCCTTTCTGCACGATGATGCTCGGCGACATGGGCGCCGACGTGGTGAAGATCGAGCAGCCCGGGCGGGGCGACGATACCCGCGCCTGGGGGCCGCCGTTCATCGGCGAGGAGTCCGCCTATTTCCTCGGGGCCAACCGCAACAAGCGCGGGATGACCCTGAACCTCAAGGAAGAGGCCGGCCGGGCGGTCCTGAAGGAACTGCTGCGCGACGCCGATGTGGTGGTCGACAACTTCAAGCTCGGCACCATGGCGAAATTCGGCTTCGACGATGCCTGGTATGAAGAAAACGCACCGCAAATCGTGCGTGCGTCAATCCTGGGCTACGGTTCGACCGGCCCCCGCGCGGGCCTGCCCGGATACGACTTCCTGCTCCAGGCCGAAAGCGGCCTCATGAGCATCACCGGCGAGGCCGACGGCGACCCGATGAAGCTGGGCGTGGCGATCGTCGACCTGTGCACCGGCATGTACGCGCTGTCATCGGTGCTCGCCGCGCTGCAGGCACGCCACCGCACCGGCAAGGGCCAGTATGTCGAGGTCTCGCTCTACGATACCGGCGTGTCGCTGCTCGCCAACGTCGCGTCGAACTTTCTCGCATCCGGCAAGCCGGCGGGGCGCTACGGCAACGGCCACCCCAACATTGTGCCCTACAACGCCTACCCGACCCGCGACGGCATGATCGCGCTGTCGGTCGGCAATGACGGCCAGTTCCAGACTTTCTGCAACGCCGTCGGCCAGGACGAATGGGCCGACGACGAAAGGTTCGCGCGCAACCGCGACCGGGTCGAGAACCGCGACGCCTGCGACGGCATGATCTCGGACCTGCTGAAGACCGACGACACCGCCGCATGGCTGGACAAGCTGCAGGCGGCCGGCGTGTCCTGCGCGCCGATCAACACGGTCGATCAGGCTCTCACCGCGGAACACACGCTGGCCCGCGAACTGGTCACCAAGGCCGTGCATACGAAAGAGGGCGAGATCACCCTGCCCGGCATCCCGTTCCGTTTCTCGGACACGGCGGCCGCCGTCCGGCGCGCTCCGCCGTCGCTCGGCGAACACACCGAGGAAATACTTTCGGAGATCGGCAAGTCCGCCGACGATATCGCAAAACTGCGCAAGAGCGGCGCAATCTAAATCGTTCCGTTTCGTCGCAAGTGACGTTCGCCCCAACGGGTGGGCGCATATCCGACCGTGTGAGAAACTGCGCGCCGAATCCAAACCGCACAAAAAGGGCTGCTGAGCGATGGCTGAAAGAATCGATGTCGGACACATCACACTCAATGTCGATCAGAAGGGCGATGGACCGGCTTTCTTCTTCATTCCCGGCCTCGTCGGGGTGATGAACTCCTGGGATTACCAGCGGGAAATCTTCTCCGACCGCTACCGCTGCATCTCCTTCGACCATCGCGGCGCCGGCGACAGTGACCGCCCCGGCCCCGACGGCTATTCGACCCAGCACATCGCGGACGACGTCATCGCGCTGATGGATACGCTCGGTATCGAGAAGGCGCACGCGCTGGGCACGTCCACGGGTGGCGCGATCCTGCAGAACCTGGCGATCGACCACCCCGACCGCCTGCGCTGCTGCATCTTCTCCAACACCTGGACCAAGGCCGACGAATACATCCGCCGCGTCCAGATCGCACGCAAGCAGATCGCGCTGAACGAGGGCAAGGAAGCCTATGTCGAGATCAGCTCGCTGTTCACCAACGGCTGCAACCAGTTCCGCTACAACCTCGACAAGGTGATGGAGCTGGAGAAGCGCTCGATGGAGACGATCGCAGAACCGGACGTGCTCGCCGCGCGCATCGACATGACCCTGAACCACGACCGGCTGGACGAGATCACGAAGATCAAGAACCCGTCGCTCGTGGTCGGCACCCGCGACGACGCGACCGTGCCCTACTACTTCTCTGAAGACCTGCACGAAGCCATCGAGGGTTCCGAACTGGTGATCGTGGAAGAAGGCGGGCACTACTCCTATCGCCGCCACCCGGAAGAATGGGCCGGCATCGTCGGTCCCTTCCTCGCGAAGTGGGAAGACAAGGTCTGATGCGCGTCGGCATTGTGGGTATCGGATGGTGGTCCGATGTCCTGGCCGAGGTAATCGGGCGCTCCGACAAGCTCGAGCTTCGCGCCGGCTACACGCGCTCCCCGGAAAAGAATGCGAAGTTCGCCGAGACATTCGGGTGCGAAGCGATGGCCTCCTACGAGGACATGCTCGCGCTCGACGACCTCGACGGGGTGATCCTGACGACCCCGAACTCGGCCCATCGTCCCGGAACGGAAGCGGCCGCGGCCGCGGGCAAGCATGTCTTCGTGGAAAAGCCCGTCTCGAACACCATCGCCGACGGGCGGGCGATGATTGCGGCCTGCGAGGATGCGGGCGTCGTCCTCGCGGTCGGTCATTCGTACCGCCGCCACGGCGCGCTCCGGCACCTCAAGCACATGATCGACAGCGGCGAACTCGGGCGGGTCAGCCTCGTCGAGGGCATGTTCTCGAACGATAACGGGCTGAAGCTAAAGCCCGGCGCGTGGCGCACCGATCCGGCCGAGATTCCCGGTGGCTGCCTGATGCAGATCGGCATCCACCAGATCGACAACCTGCTCTACCTGCTGGGAGATGCAACGGAACTGACCGCGTATGTCGACCGGCTGGAAACCGAACCGGAGATCGAGGACGTCACAACCGTCCTGATGCGGTTCAAGTCGGGCGCCATCGGCTACGCGGCCTCCGACTACATCTCGCCGCGCCGGTTTGAGCTGACGGTACACGGCACCAAGGGCAATGCGTTTTTCGACATGGACAATGACGGGCTGCGCATCCAGCGCACCGGCGAGACCAAGCCGAGCCCCGTGGAGTATCCACCGAACGACCACCTGCTGGCTGAACTGGAAGACTTTGCCGACGCCGCATCCGAGGGCCGCAAGCCCGAGGTCGATGGCACCGACGCGCTCAATCCGCTCGCGGTGGTGCTCGGCGCGGTGCAGTCCTCGCGGGAAGGCCGCTCGATCCCGCTCGCGGAGATTCTCGGCGATTGAAAAAGTGCCCAGACGCGCCTATGTAGAATTCTACATAGGATTTCTACATAGGCAGAATTCGATGGCGCTCAACATCAAGAACGACGAGGTCGACGAGCTCGCTGAAACGCTGCGCGAGCTTACCGGCGACAGCAAGACCAAGATTGTGCGCGACGCATTGCGTGAGAAGCTCGCGAAGGAAAAGACGAAACGCGATGTCGACGCCAAGGTCGAAGCCGCGCTTGAGATCGGTCGCCGTGCCGCCGCCCATAAACGCGATGATGCCGTCACGCTGGAGGAACTCCTTTACGACGAACGCGGCTTGCCGCGCTGATGGTCGTCGATTCCTCAGCCCTGCTGGCGATCCTGTTTCAGGAAAGCGACGCGCAGATTCACGCAAGGGCATTGGCCGCATCGGGTGATACACGGATGTCGGCCGGTTCGTACCTGGAAGCGGCGATCGTCGCCGACAATAGTCTCGACGCGACGAACGGACGGAAGCTGAACGAACTCGTAACCCTGTTCTCCATAGAACTGACAGCCGTCACTGAAAGTCAGAGCGAAATCGCACGTCAGGCCTATCAGGAATTCGGCAAGGGCAACCACCCCGCAGGCCTTAACTTCGGCGATTGCTTCGCTTACGCGTTGGCGAAGGAACTGCGCGAACCGCTGCTATTCAAGGGCGATGATTTCTCCAAGACGGACATCGTACCCGCCTTGTCGCAGAACGGTTAGGCGACGCCCGCGATTTCCGCGCTCCTGGCGGGCTCGAGACCGACCTGCCCGGCGGCTTCCAGCAACAGGTCCCACGTCCCCATCGGGATTTCGATTCCCTTCGCCCCGCGCTCGGCGCGCGCGATCCGTTCGGGGTCGCCCGGCACAAGCACAGGTTCGTCCGGATTGGCGGGCTTTGCACTCTTCGAATAGTCGGACATCGCGGTGATCTCCCGCTTGATCCAGTCCGGATCGCCGAGGCGCTGCGGGTCGATCACGACCATCGTCATGGTGTTGATCACGCCGTCGAGGCGTTCGTGTTCCGGCTGGATGGTCCCGCCGCCGGACAAGGCGCCAGACATCAGTTCGGCCATCAGGCACAACGCGTAGCCCTTGTGGTCGGCGAACGGCCGCAGCGCGCCCAGCGGCTCGTTGAACATGACGCCCGGATCGCTGGTGGGCTGGCCGTTAGAATCTATCAGCCAGCTCTCCGGCACTGTTTTTCCCGAGTTGTGGGCGACGCGGACCTTGCCCATCGCCACGACGCTGGTCGCCATATCGAGAATCACAGGCGCATCGGGATCTGCGCTCGGCATGCCCATGGTTACCGGGTTCGTCCCGAAGCGCGCTTCCGCGCCACGGTGCGGCGCAACCATCTCGTGATGATCGGTCACGTTGGTGAAGTGAACCGAGACCATGCCCGCGCCGGTCACGGTCTCCGCATAGGTGCCGACCCGCCCGATATGGTGGGAGTTCTTGAGGGTCGCCACGCAGACGCCGGTTTTTCGGGTCCGCTCGATGGCGGCCTCCGTAACGTCGGCGGCCACGCGCTGGCCGTAGCCCTTGTTGCCGTCGAACTGCAGGAACGGCCCGTCGTCGCGCACGCATTCGGCCGGCGCGTTGGCGACCAGCAGGCCGCGCTCGTAGTTGCGAATGTAGGTCGGGATCATCTGCACGCCATGACTGTCATGGCCCGACAGGTTCGCCCCCACCAGATGCTCCGAGACGACCCGGCACTCGTTTTCGTCACTACCCGTCAGCCGCACGATCTCATGGATCAGCGCGGTCAACGGTTCGGCCTGAACGGTTATTTCGCCGGTCACGGGTTCCTCCCCCTCGAAAGCACAAATGCGGAAGCTAGCCGATCAGTCGTCCATCGTCATCAGCGCGGTGTTACCGCCCGCCGCGGCGGTATTCACGCTCACAGTCCGCTCCACCGCGAACCTTGGCAGGTAGTGTGGCCCACCCGCTTTCGGCCCCGTGCCCGACAAGCCCTCGCCACCGAACGGCTGTACGCCGACAATGGCACCGATCATCGAACGATTCACATAGGCGTTGCCGACACGCGCACGCTCGAGGATCGCGCGCTGGGTCGTCTCTATTCGGCTGTGCACCCCCAGGGTGAGACCGTAACCGGTCGCGTTGACGGCATCGACAACGTCATTCAGGCGGTCGGCGGCATAGCGCACAACGTGAACGATGGGGCCGAATACCTCTCGGGTCAGGATCGAGGCGTCATCGATTTCGAAGACCTTCGGGCCGAAAAACGTGCCCTGCGCGCAGCCCGGGCCGGTCGGCAGGTCCACCAGCGTGCGGCCGGCCGCTGCCATCTTTCGGGCGTGAGCGACGAGTGTCGCGCGTGCATCCTCATCGATGACCGGTCCCACGTCCGTCGAAAGTTCCCACGGGTCGCCAACGACGAGCTCCGCACACGCACCGCGAAAGAGTTCGACAATCCGGTCTGCCACGTCTTCCTGCAGGAACATCAAACGCAACGCCGAGCACCGCTGGCCCGCCGAGCCGATCCCGCTGGTGATTGCATCGTCGACCACCTGTTCCGGCAGGGCGCTGGCATCGACGATCATGGCGTTCTGACCACCGGTCTCCGCGATCAGAGGCACGATCGGGCCGTTCTTGTCTGCGAGGACCCGGTTGATGGCGCGGGCCGTTTCGGTCGATCCGGTGAAGGCGACGCCGGCCACGTCGCGATGCGCCACCAGCGCGGCGCCGATATCACCGCCGCCCGGCATGAATGCCAGCGCCTCGGGCGGAACGCCGGCTTCCTGCATCAGGCACACGGTGCGCATTGCAATCAGCGGTGTCTGTTCGGCGGGTTTCGCGATCACGGCGTTGCCCGCCGCCAAAGCCGCTGTTACCTGCCCTGTGAAAATTGCGAGGGGAAAATTCCAAGGGCTGATACACACAAAAACGCCGCGCCCGTGCAACGAAATTTTATTGGATTCGCCGGTCGGTCCCGGCAATGCGACCGAACCGGCGAATTGTTCGCGAGCGCGAGCCGCATAGTAGCGGGAGAAATCCACAGCCTCGCGGACTTCGGCCAGGGCATCCGGCACGGTCTTGCCGGCTTCGCGGATGGCCAACGCCATTAACTCGTAGCGATGCTCCTCCAGAAGATCCGCGACCCGCTCCAGCACCGTCGCGCGATCATCGGCGGAATATGCGGACCAGGCGGCGAAACCTTCCCGACCGGCTTCGAAGGCCGCGTCGACCATAGCGGCATCTGCTGCCCAAACCTCACCCACCTGCTGGCTGCGGTCGGCAGGATTGAGCACGGGACGGGGCGCGCCGTTGGCGCGCGCGTCGCCGGCGATGAGGGGCTGCGCGATATAGCCGGTCTGCGGCGCGTCCGACATCCCGGCATAGAGTTCGCCGACCACGACCGGATCGGTCAGGTCCATTCCCGCAGCGTTCCTTCGCTCGGGCCCGTAGATGTTTTCCGGCAGCGGAATGCGCGGATGCGGGATCTGATCCAGCCCCCGTGTCACTTCCACCGGATCGGCGACGATGCCGTCGATGGGAGCCGCATCGTCGCGCAGGCGGTTCACGAAGGACGAGTTCGCGCCGTTTTCCAGCAGCCGGCGAACGAGATAGGGCAAAAGATCCTTATGACTTCCGACCGGGGCGTAAATGCGGCACGCCACGCTGTCTGCCGAATCCGGTGAAACAATCTGGTGGTAGAGCGGCTCGCCCATACCGTGAAGGCGCTGGAACTCGTAACCCGACGGGTTGTCGGCCATGTGCATCACCGCCGCCACGGTATGGGCGTTGTGAGTCGCGAACATCGGATAGACAGCGTCCGGCGCATCCAGAAGCCGCGAGGCGCAGGCCAGATAGGACACATCGGTGGAAGATTTGCGGGTGAACACCGGATAGCCGGAAAGACCTTTTTCCTGAGCCCATTTGATCTCGCTGTCCCAGTACGCCCCCTTCACGAGCCGGACCGGCACGCGCCGTCCGGTCTCGCGCGCCAGTTCGACGATGTGCGTCACCAGATGGATGGCACGCTTCTGATAGGCCTGTACGGCCAGACCGAAGCCCTCCCAGGACGCAAGTGCCGGATCGCGCAGGACCTGCGTGAATATCTCGACGGACATGTCCAGCCGGTCAGCCTCCTCGGCATCGACCGTCAGCCCGATATCGGCCGCCCGGCAGGCGCGTGCGAGCTCACCCAGCCGGTCCGCGAGCGCGGGAACCGCGTCCTCGCGCCGGGCGAACTCGTAACGCGGGTGAAGCGCCGAAAGCTTGACCGACACGCCGGGCGCATCGCGCGGGCCCATCCCCGCCGCCGCCGCGGCGATGGCTTCGATCGCGTGCGAATAGCTCTCGAAATAGCGTGCCGCGTCGCCGGCGGTCCGGGCCCCCTCGCCCAGCATGTCGAAGGAATGGGTGTAGCCGCCGCGCCGGTCGTCTTCGGCGCGTGCCAGGGCCTCGTCGATATCCCGGCCCATGACAAACTGGCGGCCGAGCACCCGCATCGCCCGCCGCACCGCTTCGCGGATAACCGGCTCGCCCGCCCGCGAAATCAGCCGCGACAGAACCGAGCGGCCATCCTGCCGAGCGAGCGGATCATCTTCCACGACACGACCGGTCAGCATCAGTGCCAGGGTCGATGCGTTGACGAACCAGCTTTCGCTGCGTCCCAGATGCGCCTGCCAGTTCGCGCCGCCGATCTTGTCGGCGATCAGCCGGTCCGCGGTCTCCGAATCGGGAATTCGAAGCAGGGCTTCCGCGAGACACATCAGCGCGACGCCTTCCGGGGTGGTCAGTTCGTACTCCTCAAGGAAGTCGTCGAGCCCCCCGAACCGCTGACGGTTTTCGCGAACACCCTCGACAAGTCGGCGCGCGCGACGCGCGATGGCCGTTTCCTCTGCCGCAGGTCGCGTCAAGATGTCGATCAACGCCTCGACGCACGTCGCTTCATCCGCCAGTTTTGCTCCAAGCTCACATGACAGCGGAAGATCCGAAGAAGGGAAAGTCATTGCAAAAATGTCCGAAAACGGTTGAAGGGCAATATGATATCGAAACGGGAGTAGCACTTAAACTGTGATCACACATCCCAATTGTAGTTCCCATATGATAGATTTTTCGGGCTGAGGCCCTTTCGTGTCTTCAACGCCGTCGATCCCATGAAAGTCCCACACCCGCATGGCAAATACCGCTCGCACCCGCAAACCCATCGATGTTCCGAATCTTCCGTCGGTTCGCCGGGAAACCGTTCAGGACAGGGTCTACGCCACACTGCGGACCGCGATCATGTCCGGCCAGTTTGCGCCCGGCCAGGTCCTGAGTATCCGTTCGCTCGCAAAGGAACTCGGGACAAGCCCGATGCCGGTGCGAGATGCCATCGGCCGGTTGGTCACCGAAAAAGCGGTGGACGTTCTCCCCAACCGTTCGCTCACCATTTCCAAACTTTCTCCCGACAAGATTCGGGAACTCACACGCATCCGAATCGAAGTCGAAGGAATGGCCGCCGACGAGGCTGCCTTGAGAATTACCAACCAGGAGTTGCGCAAGCTCGACCGGATATCGGACGAGTTCCTTGACGCGGGGCGCAAGGGGGACCTCGCCAGCTATCTGGCCAAGAACCAGGAGTTCCATTTTCTGATCTACCGCGCGGCGCGGATGCCAATGCTCATGCACATCATCGACGGGCTGTGGCTACAGTTCGGTCCGACGCTGAATGCCTTGCTGTCAACGCAACCGCTTGAGGATTACGACACGACACATCATGACGCGGCGATCGAGGCACTCAAGAAAGGCGACGGCGCGGGCGCACGCCGCGCCATTGCCGGCGATCTCCGCGATGCCGCGGACGAAATGCTGGAGTCCGGATACTTCGACACGGAACCCACCTAATCCGGCCGATGCCAGCAAAGACGACGGCAAACACGTCACGCCGGCCCGCCGAACAAACCCACTTTCTCTAGCAGATCAGGTCGCGCGCATCTCTTTCCGAAGAGCCTGCGTCGCCTGAGCATCGAGGCTGTAGGTCGACGGGTCTACCACCACGCCGTATTGTTCGCGGGCGTGATCCGGGGTGATGTACTCGTCGAGCACATCGTCGAGCACCTCGTCGACAGGACGATCCAGCGGATTGCCCCATCCACCTCCGCCCGTGGCGTCGAACCGGAAGATGTCGTCCGGCTGGAATGAGAAGGTGTTGGCCAGCGGATTGACCCAGTTTCCGTCTTCGCGGTAGCCGCCGATCACCTCGGCTTCATTCCCGCGTTCCCGAAGAAGCTTCTGCGCAACGCTCTTGCCACCACCATTCACGCCCAGACTTCCCTCGACCGTGCGCGACGTCTCGATGCCGATGTGACCGTCGCCGAGGAACCGTACGCGGAATATGGACCCCAGACCGCCGCGATAACGTCCCGCGCCGCCTGAATTGGGATTTAGCTCAAAGCCTTCGTAGACGATGTCGTGCATCAACTCCGCTGATTCGGCCGGCGTGTTGAGGCAGTTCCCGAGCGGATCCATCGTGACCGACATACCGTCATTGTACGGTGTGCCACCCCAGCCACCGGAAAGGATGTCGGTAAATACGGTGGTGCCCTTTTCCTTAGTCGTAACGGTCCCCATGAACCAGTTGGCCTCGGAAAATGTCGGCGCGACGATCTGGTCAGGAATCGCCTGACCGAGCGCCAGCCAGATCGCGGCGGACACCTTCGATGCCGTGATGCATGTGCAATTGACGACCGGGGCGGGCCACTTGGCGTTCAGCCAGCAGTCGTCGGGCAGCTTGATGGTGATCGGCGCGAACATCCCGGCATTCGCAGGCGCATCCGGCGCAAGAAAGAACTGCAGCGAGTAGTAAACGGCGGCAGCTGTATTTGCCATCGGCGAATTGATCGCGCCCACCACCTGAGGATCGCTTCCTTCGAAGTCGACTTCGATTTCCGAGCCCTTGATCGTCAGCTTCACCCTCACATGGACGGGGTCGTCACTCTGCCCATCGCTGTCGGCGAAATCCTCGCCGAAATACTCCCCGTCCGGCAAAGCTTCCACACCCTTTCGCGTGATCCTCTCCGTATAAGCGATCAGTTCCTTCATGGCGGCAGCGAGGGTTTCGATGCCATAGCGTTCTGCCGCGCGTTGCAGCTCGCTCTCGGCGCCGCGCAACGCACCGAGATGCGCCTGCAGATCGCCGCGCACGAATTGCGGCGTGCGGCTGTTGCTGGCCAGGATCGACACGAGATCCTCGTTGAGTTCGCCGTTCTGGAACACCTTGATCGGCGGGATCCGCAAGCCCTCGCCCGCGATGTGCGTGCCGCCGGCAAGACCCCCGGCAGCACCGCCGCCCAAATCCATCCAGTGTCCCCGGCTCACCGCGAACCCGATCAGGGTGCCTTCATGGTAGACCGGCATCGTGAACGTCAGGTCATTGATATGCGTGCCGCCGTTGTACGGATCGTTGAGCACGACGATATCGCCCTCGCGAAGGTTCTCGACCCCGAAATGATCGGCGACGGCCTTCGCGGAAAAGTGCATGGCCGCTAGGTGCACCGGGCAGTTCGCCGCCTGGGCAATAAGCCGCATTTCGGGATCGTAGATCGCGTTTGAGAAGTCGACGTTGTCCGCGAGTATTTGCGAAAAAGACGCTTTCATCAGGATCGACGACATGCGCACTGCCGAGTATTCGAACAGACTGCGCAAAACCTCGAAGGTAACGGGATCAACGCCGTAGTTTGTTCCCTCGAGCCGGGTTTCAGCGCGGATAATTTCGGTCATTGCAGTTCCTCCGCTCAAGCGGCCAGTGTGATGATCAGGTTTCCGTGGCGATCGATCTCCCCACGGGAACCCGGTGGCAATACAGCGCAACTGTGTTCGTACTCGACGATCGCAGGCGCCTCGATCTCCGCGCCGTCACGCAGCGCCTCGCCGTGCAGGACAGGGCAGTCGAACCAGTCGCCGTCGAAATAGACGGAACGCTCGCCCTTCTTCACATTTTCCGTGCCCGCATCGGCCGGACCTGAGAGTGGCGGTGAGTCGATCGCCCCAATGGCCGCGACACCGAGCGAGACCACCGCCGGCGCAAACTCGTCGGAACTGACGCCGTACTCGACCTTGTGGGCCCGGTGGAAATCCGCAGAGATCTTGTCGAGCGCCGCGGAGTCGATCTTTCCTGCCGGCATCGCCACCTCGACTTCGTAGGTCTGACCGACGTAGCGCATCTGCGCCGTGCGAACGAACATCGCGTTCTCAGCCGGAATGCCGTCACGCGTCAGCAGATCGAGACCCCGCTGTTCGAGATCGCTGTAAACGTCGTTAAGGCGGTCGAGGTCGATATCTTCGGCCGGCGAATAGAAAAAAGCTTCAAGATCGTGCCGAAGGTCCATCGCCGTGGCGCCGAAGGCAGACGCAACTCCGGCATAGGCCGGAACGATCACCTTCGGTATCGCAAGCGCATCGGCCACGAACGACGCGTGCATGGGTCCCGCACCGCCGAAGCTGGCCAGCACGAAATCCCGGGGGTCTCGGCCACGGCCGGTGATCACCATTTTCACGGCATGGGCCATGGTTTCGCAACCGATCTTCACAATCCCTTCCGCTGCCTGGATGACGGTCATACCCATTTTTTCCGCGACGGGAGCAATCGCCTCCTCCGCAGCATCCCTGTCGAGCTCGAACTTGTCCCCAAGCGTCGGCTCAAGACGCCCCAGCAACAGGTTCGCATCGGTCATCGTCGGCTGCGTGCCGCCACGCGCGTAGCAGGCCGGTCCCGGTTCGGAGCCAGCACTTTGGGGCCCGACCCGAAGCGAGCCCCCCTCATCAACCCACGCGATCGAACCGCCGCCCGCACCGACCGAGTGGATATCGAGCATCGGGACAACAATGGGCACATCCCACTCAAGTTCGTAGTTGCGCGTTACGAGACCGCGGCCGTCGACAACCATCGAGGCATCGAAACTCGTGCCGCCGACATCCGTATGAAGAATGTTCGGAAAGTTCGTCGATTCCGACAGGTAGGCGGCATACGACACACCGCCGGCGGGACCGGATTCGATAAGTTCCTCCGGATGGTCGCGGGCGAGTTCGGCATTCATGAGGCCGCCGTTGCTTTTCAGGATCAGCAGCGCGCCCGTAAACCCCGATTCCGCCAGCTTGCCCTCCAGGTTCTCAAAATACTCGCGCATGACCGGCATTAACGCCGCACGGATCGCCGTCGTTGTGAAACGCCCGTGTTCGCGGAACACAGGAATGTCGCCCGAACAGACCACGAAGACGCCCGGAATTTCCTCTTCGAGGATTTTACGCATCCGTTGCTCATGCTCGGAATTCACGTAGGCGTTGATAAAGCAGACGGCGACCGAGCGAATTCCGGTCTCGCCGATACGCCGTGCAACCGATCGCGCAGCGTCCTCGTCGAATTCGCGATAGACGTCGCCCTGCGCCGTGATGCGCTCAGGCACCGTGAATCGGTGACGACGCCTGATGATCGGGCGTGGTTTGGTCTGGTAAGGCCGATACAGAAACTCGCGGTGCATCCGGCCAATTTCGAGCACGTCCCGGAAACCTTCCGTGGTCACCATCGCCGCATCGGGATAAGAGCGTTCGATGAGCGTGTTCGTCGCCGTGGTCGTGCCGTGAACCAGTTGAGAAATGTTGTCGAACGGGATCGCCGCCAACTCGATCGCTTCGAGGACACCGCGACTGCGATCGTCCCTCGTGGTGAGAACCTTGGAGGTTACAGTGTCACCAGTCTCCTCGTTCCATCCGTATAGGTCGGTAAACGTGCCCCCGACATCTACTCCAACTCGCCACATAACGCTCTCCCCAGTTTGGCTCTTGTGAACCGGCCGAATTCGGAACAGGGGCTAGATTACGTGATGTGTGATCACAGTTAAAGACGTTTGAGAGACGACATGCATTCTGCGCTACACAACCGGCGAACGCCCGCCGTCCACGTTGATGGCGCAGCCCGTGACGTAGGACGCAGCGTCCGACACCAGGAAACAGGCCAAATCGGCGAACTCCCCGGCCTCGCCGATGCGGCCCAGCGGGATCTGCTTCGCACGCGACTCGAAGAACTCGTCGAACGACTTGTCCGGCGCCTCGCGCGCATGGCGGCGTTCGTGCTGGCCCGAGCGGATCAGCCCCACGAGCAACGCATTGACCAGGATATTGTCCGGCGCGCCCTCGCCCGCCAGCACTTTCGTCAGTGCCATGCCGGCGGCGCGAGACACGGACGTCGGCGCGCTGTTCGCGCCCGGCGTCTTTGCGCTGCCCGCCAGCACGTTGATGATCCGGCCCCATTTGCGCTCGGCCATGCCCGGCATCGCAAGGCGGCACAGACGGATCGCGGCGAAGAGTTTCAGGTCGAGATCGGCCTGCCACTGTTCGTCCGACCAGTTGAGGAACGGCCCGAACGCCGTCTCCCCCGCGTTGTTCACGAGGATATCCACGTCGCCGAACGCGTCGGTGATCTGCGCCCAGCCTTCGTCGATGGTGTCGGCCTTCGAGACGTCGCAGGAGAAGGCCTCGACCTTCACCGTGTTGCCGCCGGCGCTCGACAGGACCTGCTGGCGCGCGGCTTCCAGCTTTTCCGGATTGCGCGCCACCATCGCAACATTCGCGCCGGACTCCGCGAAGCGCTCGGACATCGCCAGCCCAAGACCTTCGCTGGCGCCGGTGATCAGGGCCGTCCGGCCATCGAGACGTACTTCCATGTTTGCTCTCCCCCTCGGTCAAGGTATTGATATTACGACGCGCGCGCCGCTTTGACAGCCACTGCCGACCGACGCGGTGCGCAAAACGGGAGTATGGACATGGGATCGCGGGGCTTTCGGCATTCGTCCCACTGGGGGGCTTTCACCGCCGAGGCGAAAGACGGACGGCTGCACGCGGTCACACCGTTTGCACACGACCCCGACCCGTCTGCGATTATTCACTCCGTTCCCGAGGCCGTTCACGACGAAAGCCGGGTCGCGCGGCCGTCCATCCGGAAGGGCTGGCTGACGCGCGCGAACGGCGGGACACCGCAGAACCGGGGCGTCGATCCTTTCGTGGAAGTCCCGTGGGACGAAGCGCTCGATATGGTGAGCTTGGAACTCGACCGCGTGCGGCGCGACCACGGCAACGAGGCCATTTTCGGCGGCTCGTACGGCTGGTCGAGCGCCGGGCGCTTTCATCACGCCAAGAGCCAGCTTCAGCGTTTCCTGAATACCATCGGCGGCTTCACCGACCAGGTGCACACCTATTCGATTGCGGCGGGCTACGCGATCCTGCCGCATGTGCTCGGGTCCGCGCGCGCTGCCATGACCGAAGCGACGAGCTGGGATTCGATCATCGAGAACACCGAGCTGATGGTGGCGTTCGGCGGAATTCCGCTGAAGAACGCGCAAGTCTCCTCCGGCGGCCCCGGCGAACACGCCACCGGCCCCTACCTCAAGGCGGCGCGCGAGGCCGGGATCGGGTTCGTGAACATCTCGCCGATCCGCAACGACATCGCCGACCACCTCGACGCGGAATGGCTGGCCATCCGGCCCAACACCGATGTCGCGCTGATGCTGGCACTCGCGCACACGCTGGAGACCGAGGGGCTGGCGGATCGCGATTTCCTGGACCGGTATTGCGTCGGATACGACCGGTTCCGTGAGTATCTGCTTGGCAATTCCGACAGAACACCGAAGGACGCGGACTGGGCTTCGTCAATCTGCGAAATCCCGGCGACACGGTCCGGGCCCTTGCCCGGCGGATGGCCGCGTCGAGAACGCTCATCAACACCAACTGGTCCCTGCAGCGCGGCGACCATGGCGAACAGCCTTTCTGGATGACGGTCACGCTGGCCGCGATGCTCGGCGGGATCGGCCTGCCGGGCGAGGGATTTGGATTCGGGTATGGCAGCATGGGGAATGTCGGCAACCCGCGCCGGCCGACGCCCTCACCCACGCTGACGGTCGGGGAAAATCCGTGCAAGAGCTGGATTCCGGTCGCGCGCATCGCCGACATGCTGCTGAACCCGGGCGGGGAATACGATTTCGACGGTGAGCGGCGTGCCTATCCCGATATCCGGCTGGTCTACTGGTGCGGCGGCAACCCGTTCCACCACCACCAGGACCTTAACCGTCTCGTCGAAGCCTGGCGGCAGCCCGAGACGATCATCGTCAACGAGCCCTGGTGGACCGCAACAGCGAAATTCTCCGATATCGTCCTGCCGTCGACGACCACGCTCGAACGGAAAGACCTGGGCGCAACATCGCGCGACCGTTTCATCATGGCGATGGACCAGGTTATCGAGCCGGTGGGCGATGCGCGCGACGACTTCGACATTTTCCGGGGCATGGCTCGCCGGCTCGGCACGGAATCCGAGTTCACCGAAGACCGCGAGCCGGAGGAATGGTTGCGCCACATCTACGACCGGGCCCGTCAGGGTGCCGCGCGCAACGACATCACGCTACCGTCCTATGACGAGTTCTGGGATGCCGGGCATGTCGAGATGCCGCGCCCGGATCGCCCGCTGGTCATGCTGGAAGCCTACCGCCAGGACCCGGAAGCCCACCGCCTGCCCTCGCCGTCCGGCCGGATCGAAATCTATTCCGAGACTGTGGCCGGCTTTGGCTATGACGACTGTCCCGGTCACCCGGTCTGGCGCGAACCGGTCGAGTGGCTGGGCTCTGTCGCCCGGTATCCGCTTCACATGATCTCCAACCAGCCCAAAACGCGCCTGCACGGACAAATGGACAATGGCACGCTCAGCCGCAACGACAAGATCTCCGGGCGGGAGCCGATCTGGATACACCCGGCGGACGCCGCCATGCGCAACCTGTCGGACGGCGATATCGCTCGCGTTTTCAACGACCGCGGCGCGCTGCTCGCCGGGGTGCGGATCACCGAGGAAGTCCGCCGCGGTGTGGTTCAACTCGCGACCGGCGCCTGGTACGACCCCGCCGACCCCGGCACCCCAAACAGCATCGACAAGCACGGCAACCCGAACGTGCTGACCCTCGACAAAGGCACATCACGGCTCGGCCAGGGGCCTGTCGCCCACACCGCACTCGTCGAGATCGCCCGGTACGCCGAGGAGCCGCCAAGTGTCACAGCTCATTTGCCGCCTCCCATCGCGGAAAGACCGTAGAGCCGCAGGCGAGTGCCGGAAAAAATCTACCAGTGGTTGTGTTTACCAAATTTTACACACCAGTGGTATGATGCGGAATCAACCTTTGGTTCGGTCGGCGGGAGCTTGGCTTGTCGTCTAGCCTCACAGAGATAGTTCAGAACGAGCCCGCAGTGATTGGGCCGCTGCTTTTCGCGGTGTGCGCCGGGCTGGCCATTCTCGCGCTCGTGCTGGCGGCCATCATCACCCGGAACACGCGGCGCGCCGAACCATTTTACAAAACCTTCGACGCGGCACCGGTCGGGCTCGTCCATGTCGGCATGGACAGCCAGTGGCTCCGCATGAACGACAAGATGCTTGAGATCACCGGCTACACCCGCGAGGAACTCGTGGGCAAAAGCTTTGCCGATATCACCGTCGAAGACGACATGGCGGAAAATCAGGCGCAGAACAAACGCCTGCTCAGCGGCGAGATAGATTCCTACGTCCTGCAGAAGCGCTACCGGCGCAAGGACGGGCGCATCATCTGGGTGAAGATTTCGGTCAACCTCGTCCGCAACCGTTCCGGCGAGCCTGACTATTATGTCAGCACGGTCGAGGACATCGACGAGCTCATACGCGCCGAGCATGCGCTGCAGGAGCAGCAGGCCCGTTTCGAAGCATTCTGGAACAACAGCCCCTTCAATCAGTCGCTGAAAGATCCGCAAGGCCGCATGGTCGAGGTCAACCGGACCTATCAGGAGACCTACGGGCTGCCGAACGACGACGTGCGGGGCCGGTCATTGAGCGAGGCCCATGGCACCGAGTGGGGTTCGGAAATCGACGACTTCGACCGCGAAGTCCTCAAAACGCGCAGCACCCGCACGACCGACATAACGGTCCCCGTCAAAGACAGGGAGTCGCTGACCATCCGGGTGACCAAGTTCCCCGTTTACGATCGCGAGCACCATGTTGTCGGCGTCGGCGGCATCTCCTTCGACATCACCAGCCAGGTGCGCGCCGCGCGCGAGATGCGCGAAAGCGAGGAGCGTTTCCGCGCCACGTTCGAGCAGGCCGCTGTCGGCATCGCGCATGTCGGCCTGGACGGCCAATGGCTCCGCATCAACCAGCGCTACTGCGATATTGTCGGTTACACCGAGGATGAACTGCGCGCATTCTCGTTCCGGGAGATCACCCATCGCGACGACCTGGACGCCGATCTTGCCTACCGGGAGTCCCTGATTTCCGGAAGGATCGAATCCTACACGCGTGAGAAGCGCTATCTGCACAAGGACGGTTATCCGATCTGGGTCGCCGTCACGGCATCGCTTACACAGCCGTCCCGAGACGACGAACCCTATGTCATCGTCGTGATCGAAGATATCTCGGATCGAAAGAAGGCCGAGGCCGCACTGGCGGCGCAACTCGACCAGCAGAGCGCCATCATGGCCATCGGCCAGCTGGCCCTGACCGAGCAAGATGTCGGCACCCTGTTGTGCAAGACCGCCGATATGGTCGTCGATACGCTCGGTATCGAGGCCTGCCTCGTGACCCGGCTGGTCCGCGCGCCCGCGTATCTGGAAGTCATTGCCGCCAACCAGCGGTGGCAAAAGTTTGTCGGCGAGTTCACGAAACCCGAAAATTCTGACCAGAAGCAGGCGTTCGAACTCATTTCGAGCAAGTCGTTCATCTTCGACAATGTCGAGTCCGACCTTCCCGACCTGCACAGTCCGATCATCGACGAGATCGGAACGATATCCGGTGCAAGCGTCATGATCGCGCAGGCGGACGAAATACTCGGCGCGCTGACGGCGCACAGCCTGACCCAACGCGACTTTACATCGGACGACCTGACCTTTCTCCAGTCCGTCGCGAACATCCTGGCCACGGCCATCGTGCGCAGCCAGATCGCAGATGCGTTGTCGGACCGGGAACGCACCCTGAACGCCGTCCTCGACAATGCCGCGGACGGTATCGTCGTCGCCGATTCGCTGGGCCTGATCATCATGGTCAACGACGCGGCGGAAGAAATCTTCGGATACGAAAGCGACGAGCTTCTCAAAATGGGACTTCGCGACCTGGTCCCGGTCACCTACAGCGGCGGCGGCGCATCTTCGGATTCGGGCCTCCAATTTTCCGCGCGCGAAATGGTCGGCCGGCGAAAAGACGGATCATCCGTTCCGATCGACGTCGCCATGTCCGAGTTCGAGGGGCCGGAGGGCGAGCTGCATATCGCGCTCGTGCGCGATATCACCGAACAGAAATCGCTCCAGAGCCAGTTGGTTCAGGCCTCAAAACTGGCAACGGTCGGCGAGATGGCGGCGGGCATCGCACATGAACTCAATCAGCCGCTGAACATCATGCGAATGGCCGCCGACAACGTCCTGATCCGGATGGAAGCGGGCAGCGCCGATATCGACTATGCGCGCGACAACCTCTCGCTCATCAGCGAACAGGCCGGCCGGATGGGAAAAATCATCCTCCATATGCGCGTGTTCAGCCGCCAGGACACGACCGATTTCGTGGTATTCGACCCGGCCCGCGCGGTCCGCAACGCATGCGAGCTCATGCGCCGGCAGCTGCTGCTGGAAAACATCACGCTCAATGTCGATGCCGACGTCGACGATGTGATGGTTCATGGGATCGAATCCCAGCTCGAACAGGTGATCATCAACATGATCACCAACGCCCGCGACGCGATCCTCGAAAATTCGGCGACCCACGACACGGGAACCAGCCGCGGCACCATCGACGTCGCCATATCATCCGGTAAGACAGCGCCCATGTTCGGCGTTACCGTGCGGGATACCGGAGGCGGTATGC
This sequence comes from Alphaproteobacteria bacterium, assembly GCA_965222215.1. Taxonomy (GTDB): domain Bacteria; phylum Pseudomonadota; class Alphaproteobacteria; order UBA6615; family UBA6615; genus JABJAG01. The sequence continues at coordinate 2,151,374 of OZ244931.1, forward strand.
CCGAGGAAATCGTATCGAAGGTCTTCGATCCATTCTTCACGACCAAGGAGGTCGGGGTCGGCACCGGGCTGGGATTGTCCGTGAGCTACGGGATCATCAGTTCGATGGGCGGCACGATTACGGCCAAAAACGAGGATGGCGGTTGCACGATGAAGGTGGAACTTCCGCTCGCGGCGGAAGATCAGGTCGAGGACACGGAACTCAGCCGCCAAGCCCCAACGCTTCAATAACAAACCGCCGTAGCACGCGCAGCGGGATCGGCTTTTCGATGATCGTAAAGACGTCCGGCCTCCGCTCGTAAGCGGAGCGCAACGAGGTGGGATCGCCGGTCATCAGGATGATCTTTGTCTTGTTGTTGAGATCGGCGAGCCGGTCGACAGTGCTGACTCCATCCATCACCGGCATTCGAATATCCATGATGACCAGTGACGGGATATGCGCCTCAATGATCTCCAGCGCCTCTTCACCGTTGCCGGCCTGATAAATGCCGACATCCAGATCAGACAGACTGTCGACGAGCTGGTCGCGTTGCAGCTTCTCATCGTCAACGACGAGGATCGAGCGACGATCCGCCTGGATAGGCGTTACGTTTTCTTGTGCGAAAGACATTCGTCATTCCTTCGAACAGTGTTCAACCACCCCGCACCCATAGATAGAACATAACTTACGATGAATTTATTTTAAGTTAACCCAAATAAGCCTCTACCGACGAATATACCGCGCGCCCGGTACAATCGCGTGCAAACTTCCTTTTTACGAAGACTTGCCCGGATGCACAGCGCCACATGACGCGCATTTACGCAATTGTTCGGAAGCGTAAAACTCTTCGAACAACGGCGGCAGGTCATCGACGATATTCGCGACATGAACTTCCACGCGATGCACCAGCTCGTTGCAATCGAGGCAGTACCATTCGAAGCCGTCCATCAGTCCCTCCGGCCGGCTGCGCTCGACCACGAGGCCGATGCTGCCCGGTTCCGGGCGTTGCGGGGAATGGCGAACGTGCGGCGGCAACAGCAGCACATCCCCCTCGTTGATCGGGATATCGCGCGGTTTGCCGTCGTCGATCACCCGTAGCGTGATGTTCCCCTTCAACTGGTAGAAGAATTCCTCATACGGATCGTCGTGATAGTCGGTGCGGGCATTCGGCCCGCCGATCACCTGAACGATGAAATCCGTGTCTTTCCAGACGACGACATTGCCCACGGGCGGCTTCAGCAAGTGCCTGTGCTCGTCGATCCATTTCTCGAAATTGAATGCGCTGGGAACAGCCATGGCCGAACTCCTGGTTGCGGGTCAGAGCGAGCGGAAGTCGAGGCCCGTGTCTTCCGCGAATGCGTCGATCAGCTGTGTCGTGATGGGCCCGGGCACGGGGTACTTCGGCGTGAAATCGTCCACCGCCGAAACCGGCATGGCGCAAACGCCGCTCGACGTGATGAAAAACTCGTCGGCCTGGGCCACGTCGTACATCGTGAACAGTTTCTCTTCCATCGGGATCGACAGGCGCTCACACAACTCAAAGACGACCTTCCGGGTCACGCCTTCGAGGATGTTCCGTTCCGGCGCGGTCCAGAGAACGCCGTCGCGGGCGATAAAGAAGTTGGAGACCGAACTTTCGGCCACGTTCCCGTCGAGGTCGAGCATCAGCGAAAGCGAGTCGCGGGCGCCCGCGTCCAGCTCCGCGAGGAGCTGGTTCATCTTGCTCGTCACCTTCGCGCGCGTCTCGATGCATTCGGGCGGATTGCGCCGGGTCGTCGTGACCGACAGCTTCACGCCCGTTTCGATGTTCCGCGCCGTCGATTCCATATCCACCGGCTGCAGGTATATGAAAATTGTCGGCGGGCCCTCAGCCAGATGCGCCGGGACGAACGCGTCGCCGCCACGCGTGACCCAGTGGCCGATGCGGAACTGAGGCCCGCTCCCCAGAATATCGCGGTTTGCATCGAGCAGGCGTTCGGTCTCGGAAAGCATCTTGTCGCGGCCGAACCCGACGTCGATGCGGACATAGCGCAGAGAGCGGTAGAGACGGTCGATATGGTCCTCGAGCCGGTAAGCGACACCATTGAAACAGGGCGTCACCTCGTAGATGCCGTCACCCCACATGAAGCCGCGCTCAAAGGGAGATATTCGCGCCTCGTCCGCGCGCACAATATCTCCGTTCAGATAGACTTTCGGCGTTTCGCTCATCGTGGACGCGTCTTTCCCTTTATGCCCTACAGGCAATACACAAGCACAAATCTCGCTGGAGAACCAAGGCATCACGTGCCTAACTGGGCGCAACAACAGTCGGGGGAAAAGCGATGGATTCGCGAAACGAATTTCTCGGGATCGTGCTGGTGCTGTTCATCGGTGTGTGCTTTGCGATGGCCAACACACTCGCCGGCCTCGCCTACACCGGCGGAACGGATGCGCTCACCGTTTCGACATCGCGGTTCATGCTGCCCGCGGCGGTGCTTGTCATTATCCTGGCCGTCCAGGGCAAGTCGCTGCTTCTCCCCGCCCGCGACGGAATGATCTCGATCATCCTCGGCCTTGTGACCGTTGGGTACACCTGGGCGCTGCTGACCGCGATCGAAATCCTCGCCGTTCCTCTCGTCGTGCTGGTGTTCTACCTGTTCCCCCTGATCACCACGTTCATCGTCGCCGCGATGGGCTGGGAACGGCTCCGCATGATCAACATCATCGCGGCCTTTGTCGCGTTCGGCGGACTTGTCCTCGCGCTCGGAACACAGGCCGGTGGCTTGAACATGCTGGGCGTGGTGTACGCCGCGCTCGCGGCCGTCGGTCTGGCAACGGTATCCGCCGTCAGCAAACGCGTGATCCGCACGGGCGACCCCCGGCAAGCCACTTTCTATATGGCGGCCACCGCGATGCTTGTATTCCTGGTGATCACCTTCGCGACGGGCGAGTTCCGCCTGCCTGTCACAACGCCCGGCTGGTGGGGCTTTATCGGCACCAACGGCTTCTACGCGGTGGCGATGATCGGCTACTTCGCGGCCATCGGCATGATCGGCCCGGCAAAGACCACGCTCTATTCCAACATCGAACCCCTGATCGCCATCGGCGCGGCATGGGTTCTGCTGGACCAGACCCTCGAACCGATCCAGCTGGTCGGCGTGGTGATCGTGCTGGGCGCGCTCGTTGCCGTCGCGCGCGCGGCCCTGCGTGCCGGCCGGACGACCGCTAGCCCGGATGCGCCGGGAAGTAGCGGTCCAGCCAACCCTTGACCGCATCGCGCGCGCGAAGGCTGTCCACCGAGAACGGGAAATGGTCGACATCCGACAACAGCATCAGGTCGGTCGGCTGCCTGGCGTGAGCGAACAACTGGAGTGACTGGTCCGTCGGCGTGACGGAATCGTCGGCCGCGTGGAACAGCAGGCACGGACGCGGCGAGATATCTCCCACCACGTCGTTGGCCCGGAAGTCGAACATGCTCTGGGCCACCTCGGCCGGAAACTTCATATGCACGTTCTTGCCCATATGCCCGCGCAGATGCTCCGGGATGGGCACGATGTCCCAGCGATCAACCATCAGGGATTCGCCGGTCTTTTCGGGATGGGCCTTGCCGTCTTCCAGCATCTTGAGAAAACGCGCCCACTCTTCGTCCGACTTGTGCTGCAGGCGGAACTTGCTTTCGCCGTCGCCCCAGCCGCAAGACGAAACCACCGCCGCGATCCGCTCATCGACGCCACCGGCATAGACCGCCACCGCGGCCCCGAAACTGTGGCCGATCACGCCGATACGCGCGCCATCCACATAGGGCTGTTCGGCGAACCAGGTCACAGCGTTTTTCACGTCTTCCACCTGGTCCAGGCACAGAACACGTGCCGGTTCGCCATCGCTTTCGCCGCAGCCCCGGAAATCGAACCGCATGGCGACATAGCCCCAGTCGGCCAGCATGTTCGCGAGAATCTCCGGCGTGGACCCATCCTTGCCCGTGCCGAACCCGTGCAGCACCAGGAAGGCCGGGCGCTCCGTGCCGGGCGCGAGATCGGCGGGCGTGTGGACGACCCCGGAAAGGGTCAAACCGTCGGACTGAAACGAGACTTTTTCTTCCACCATCTTCTCCGTAACTTGGATTAGCCGTCCGCGCGCAAACTCTGGCGGTCGATCTTGCCGGTCCCGGTCTTGGGCAGGTCGTTCCGATACTCCACGATCCGGGGATACTTGAAGGGCAGCAGCCTGGACTTCACATAGCCCTTCAGCGCATCCGTCGTGCTCTCTTCGGCCGCGACGCCGCCCCGGAGCACGATCCAGGCTTTCGTGGTCATCAGGCCGTCGGGCTGCTCGACACCCAGCACACAACTTTCCTGCACGTCGGGATGCTCATTCAGGCAGCGCTCGATCTCCAGCGGGTAAATCCACTGGCCACTGACCTTGATCAGGTCGTCCGCGCGCCCGTCGAAATGATAGAAACCGTCGTCGTCGAGCGTGAAACGGTCACCGGTGTAAATCCAGTCTTCGCGCATGGTCTCGGCGGTCTTTTCGGGCTGGTTCCAATAAAACGGCGCCTGTGAATCGCCGCGCACCCACATGGTGCCCGCCTCGCCCGGCGCGACCGGCTTCCCGTCCATGTCCCGCAGTTCGATCTCGTAGCCCGGCACACGCTTGCCGCTCGCGCCCGGACCGATGTCTCCCGGGAAGTTGCTCACATAAATATGCAGCACCTCGGTGGATCCCAGGCCTTCGAGGATTTCGAGCCCACCGTATCGCCGTTTCCACTCGTTGAATGTTTCAGCGGGTAATGGCTCCGCGGCGGAAATGCACATCCGAACGCTCGACAAATCCCTGCCCTCGGAGCCCGCGTGCGCCACCATCGCGTTATAGAGCGTCGGCAGCCCGAAGAAGACCGTCGGCCGGTGTTTCTCGATGGCGTCGAAGATCGGCGCGGGTTCGGGGCGGCCCGGATTGAGCACGGCTGCCGCGCCGACGGCAAACGGGAAGGTGATCGAATTCCCGAAACCGTAGGCGAAGAAAATCTTCGGCACCGAGTAGACAATGTCTTGTTCGGTCAGACCCAGTACGCTCAGGCCATAGCTCAGATGGGTATAGAGCATGTCGTGCTGGAGATGGACGATGCCCTTCGGCCGGCCGGTGCTGCCAGAGCTGTACATCCAGAAGGCCATATCGTCACGATGGGTATCGGCCGGCGGAAGTTCGGTGGGGTGCCCGGTGATGAAATCCTCCCACGACCGCGCATCGGCGGGAAACACCTCCGGAACCTCGCCGTTGGCGACCACGACCAGATCGACTTGCGGACCACCCTCAAGTGCCTCGGCCAGAACCGGCAGCAGGTTCGCCTCGGTCATAACAACCCGCGCGCCACTGTCTTCGATGTAGTAGCGAACCAGCTCTGCCGGCGAGAGAATATTCAACAGGACCGGCACGTAGCCGGCGCGCACCGCCCCGAAAAACGCCGCCGGGTAAACCGGCGTGTCATCGAGCAGCATCACGACGCGTTCCGACTTTGAAATACCGCACGCGGCGAACGCATGTCCGGCCTGGCTCGCCAGCACGCACAAGCCCGCATAGGTCAGCCGAATATCCCCCGACAGAACTGCCGTTCGCGCGCCGCGTCCCGCATCGAGGTTGTCGTACAGGATCGAACTTGCGTTGTAGCGTTCGGGTACCGCGAAACCGATCTCCGCAGCGGCATCGGTATCGTTGTCGACCGGATCGCTAATCGGCTGTATGCCCGTCGAGTTCATGATCAATCGTTTCTCCCCGCGCTTCTTATAGCAACGCTTCCGCGCACGATCAGCGCACAAAAAACCCGCCGCACAAAGTGCGGCGGGTCTTCGTTCGTCTTGTACTCAGCTGCTCTTCTTCATCATTCGCAGCACCAACAGCAGGATTACAGCGCCGATGACCGACAGGACGATGCTGCCCAGGCTCAAGCCTCCGACAGCCCCCAACCCGAGGAAACCGCCGATAAATCCACCGATTACCGCACCAACGATACCGATGACGATCGTGACAATAATTCCGCCAGGGTCACGGCCGGGAACCACGAGCTTCGCCAAGAGACCGGCAATAAGGCCGAGCACTATCCAGACAATAATGGACGTCAGGGTCATGAAACTGATCCTTCTGATTTTCGATCGGGCCAAGCTATCGGCGGATACTGAATCGGGCCAAAGAGTTTCTTGGATCCGATTCTCCAACGTCACTGGCATATCGTAAAAACGTGACAGTGAACGCGCTGTTCCCTCGCGCCAGGCAGGAGCGCCGGCCGGTTAAGGGCGTGGCTGCGATTCGTCGTCAATCAGGATGCGCCGGGCAGCGCCGTCGAGATCATCGAACTGGCCGCTGCGGATCGACCAGATGAACGCCGCAAGGCCAAGCCCACCCAGCAGAAGCGCAGCGGGGATCAGGAACAACAAAACGTTCATGACGGCTCCTGCAGTTTGCGGGCACGCAGCCGCAGCGCATTCAGAGTGACCAGCAGCGACGACGAAGACATGGCCACCGCGGCGATCAACGGCGTCACGAAACCAGCGACCGCGAACGGGACGGCGACGGCATTGTATATCACCGCGAGGGCGATGTTCTGGCGTGTGAGCCCGGTCGACTTTCGGCCCGTTTCCAGCGCGAGACGAACAGGCGTCAGCGCCTCGCCCTGAAAGATCAGGTCGGCCTGGACCTGGCTGATATCCGCCGCGCTGGACGGCGACATGGAGACATGCGCGGCAGCGAGCGCCGGCGCATCGTTCAGCCCATCGCCCACCATCATCACGCGGTGACCGGCACCTTCGAGGGCGCGAAGATGCGCGACCTTATCCGCCGGCGTCGCCCCTCCGACGAAGTGCGCAATACCAAGATCTTCCGCCACACGGCGCACAATCTCGGGCCGGTCGCCCGACAGAAGTTCGATACGGTATCCGCTCTCGCGAAGCTCACGGACCACCGCCGCCGCGTCGGACCTCGGCTTGTCCGAAAACACGAACCGCGCGACCGGCGAACCGTCACGACTGAGCCAGATCTCGGGCCCCTGCTCAGCCGCCCGATGGTCACCCGCACCACACCAGTCATAACGACCGAGCCGCCAATTGTGGCGACCAACGGTTGCCGTCACACCACAACCGGGAATTTCAGCAGCGTCACCCGGTATCTGCCGGACGCCGAGTGCCGCCTGAAGTGCGCGTGAGAGTGGATGGTTGCTTGCCGAAGCCAGCTGCGCGGCCACTTCCGCCAATTCGGGAGAAACATCTTCGCGATTGATCCATTCCGCCCGCCCGAGGGTCAACGTGCCGGTCTTGTCGAAGACGATCGTATCGACGGCCGCAAGACGCTCCAACGCATCGCCTGCGCGTAACAGGACACCGCGCTGCAACAACCGACCGCTTGCGACCACTTGCACAACGGGGACGGCGAGCCCGAGAGCACAGGGGCAGGTAATGATCAACACGGCCACCGCGTGCAGCAAGGCGACCTGCCAGGGGGCCCCGGCAAGTACAACCCAGCCCGCGAAAGTCCCGGCGGCCAGCGCATGCACCACCGGTGCGTACCAACGCGAGACCCTGTCCGCGAGGCGGACGAAGACGGCCCGGCCCTGTTCGGCGGACTCTACCAATCGTGCGATTTCGGCCAGCAACGTGTCATCGCCGATCTTGCGAACACACACGGAAACGGCGGCCCCGATATTCATCGTGCCGGCGAATATCCGGTCGCCCGGCTCGACTGCCGCCGGCAGTGATTCACCCGTCACGAGGCTCGCGTCCACATCCGTCGTGCCACGGGCGATATCGCCATCCACCGGAAAGCGTTCGCCCGGCATCACGCGAACGGTCATGCTTGCCTCGAGCTCCTCGACAGGAAGATAAAGAACACGGCCGTCCGGCTGCTCGACAGCGGCCGATGTCGCGCGCAGGAGCAGCAGGCGCTCAGCCGAACGGCGAGCCTCGGCGCGCGCGCGTTGATCGAGATAACGCCCGACCAGCAGGAAAAACAGCAACGTCACCGATGCGTCGAAATACGCATGAACACCGCCGCCGATCGTCTCGACAAGGCTGACGGCCGCCGCCAGCAGGACGGCAAGTGAAATGGGCACGTCCATATTGGTTCGCCGCGCGCGCAGCGCCGCGACGGCGGAGCGGAAGAACGGCCGGCCGGCGTAAGCGATCGCCGGAAGCGCGATCAGCGCGGACACCCAGTGCAGCAGGTCGCGCGTTGTCGCATCCATGTCGCTCCACAGTCCGGCCCAGACGGAGATCGACAGCAGCATCACATTCGCCGCGGCGAAACCGGCCACGCCCATGGCACGGAGCAACAATGTGCTCTCGGCGCTTCCCTGACCCGCGAGCACCGCGGGATCGAACGGGATTGCGCCGTAGCCGAGTGCTTCCACGGCAGCCACGATCTCATCCGCATCGCAGACACCACCGCGCCAGCGCACCACAAGCCGGCGGGTGGAAAAGTTCACGCGCGCCTCGACCACATCCGGACGCGCATTCAAACTGCGTTCGATACGCGCGATGCAATTCGCGCAGTGCACACCTTCGACGAGCAGGTGGATCACACAGACACCCTGTCCCTCGTCAATTGCGCGTAGCGCGTTCGGAGACGGTCCCGGGACCGGCGCGCCGCTTTCGGCGCTATCGAGTTGCCAGGCGGTTACTTCGACCATATCCGTGTCTTCACGATATAGGGGTCGGCACCCGGCCGGGTGAGTTCCGCGCGAACATCCCACTGTCCGGCCGCGGGCAGTTCAATATCGGCGACATAGTGGCCGTCTTCCTGCGCCCGGAGCGGAACTTCAAAATCCATCCCCTCGGCGACGGGGCGCACGAATGCCGCGCTTGCTTCGCGCCGGCTGACCGGTTGTCCGTCTGGACCTCGTGCTATCAGAACAAACCGCCCTGCGCCAGCGGAGCCACTTTCGAACGACACATCGACCTGCCAGCCAAGCGCTGCCTGTCGCTCGCCCTGCTCGATCACCCGATTGAAGTCCACGCCGCGACGGTAGGAGTTCTCAGCCGAAAGTCCACTCCAGCTATCGTTCGCAAGCCAGAGAAAAACGCCGTTCACGGCGAATATCACGGCGAAAAACCCACAAATCCACATCAGGAAGGTACGGCCGGTCCATGGTTTCGAGGCTGTCATCATCGTTGCGGTCCCTTGAACGTGCTTTCCGTCACCGCCGTCTCGCCGCTCGCGATGTCCTCGATCTGGAATTCCAGATCTTGCGACGCCGGAACCTCGCGGCCTCGCGACGTTACAAATACACGATAGCTGTCGATCGTATCCGGCCCCACACGGAACACCGGAAGACCATCCTCGCCGCCAATCCGGCGAACGTCGGCGCCGGCCAGACCCTCAACGCGCAGCCGGAATGTTCGATGTTCGTGTCGTTTGTTGGTGATCTTTATGGTGTAGGCGTTTCTTACAGAACCATCGGACATCGTTATGTACAGGGGACTGCGTTCATGCTGAACGCTGATGTCCATGATCGCGCGGGAAAGCAGCGCGTAGACCATGATCGCGCTGACCAGGACAATCATGCCGGTGTAGAGAATTGTCCGGCCCCGGATTAAACGGAAACGCGGCTGCTCGCCGCGCGCCTTCTGGTCTGCCATGCGCAGGGTGCTGTAGCCGATCAGGTTGGCGGGCCGGTCGACCTTCGCCATGACCTCGTTGCAGGCATCGATACAAAGAGCGCAGGAGATGCACTCGATCTGGAGGCCGTCGCGGATGTCGATACCCATGGGGCAAACCGCCACGCACTGGTTGCAGTTCACGCAGTCGCCGCGATCCTCCCAGCCTTCACCTGCCTTGTGCGAGCCCCGCGGTTCCCCGCGGTCGGCGTGATAGTTCACGATGAGCGTGTCCTCGTCCGCCAACGCGGCCTGGATACGCGGCCACGGGCACATGTAGGTGCAGACCTGCTCGCGCATAAGCCCGCCGAACACATATGTGAACGCAGTGAAGATACCGATCCAGACGTAGGCCGCGACGTTCGCGTCGAGCGTGAAAAGGTCCACGGCAAGCGACGGCGCGTCGGCAAAATAGAACACCCAGGCGCCACCCGTCGCGATCGCGATCAGCAGCCACGACGCATGTTTGCCCAGTTTCTTGCCGAATTTACCGAGACTGGCCGGCGCCCTGTCGAGGCGCAGGCGCGCGTTGCGATCGCCTTCCCAGAAACGCTCGACCGCGATGAACAGGTCGGTCCAGACCGTCTGCGGGCAGGAATAGCCGCACCAGGCACGCCCGACCGTGGCCGCCGTGAGAAACAACGCCATCGCGGCGAGGATCAGCAGGCCTGTGATGAAGAAGACTTCCTGGGGCCATATCTCGATGAAGAAGAAGTAGAACCGGCGCCCGGGCATATCGATCAGCACCGCCTGGTCCGGCGCATTCACGCCCCGATCCCAGCGCAACCACGGCGTGACGTAGTAAATCGTCAGCGTCACGGCCATGATGGCCCACTTGAACTTCCGGAAACCGCCGCGCGCACGCTTGGGATGAATCTTCTCGCGCTTCTTGTAGAGCGCGCGGTTCTCCTTTTTGTTGACTGGCGCGACATCGACGGTCTCCACCTGCCGGGACGTGCCTGTCTCCGCGATGTTCGCCTCGTCCGGCACGCGAGCGCTACTCGCCGCCGCTCAGCGAATGGACGTAGACCGAGAGCTGCTTCCGGGTCACCGGATCGAGCTTGTCGTCCCAATTCGGCATGACCCCGTTGCGCGCATTGGCCACAGTGTCCCAAATGCTGTCGCGATCACCGCCGTAGAGCCAGATAGCGTCGACGAGGTTCGGCGCACCGAGCTCACGGTCTCCCTTGCCGTTTTCCTTGTGGCAGGCCGCGCACTGCTCAACGAAGACATCGCGTCCGCGCACCGCGGCGTCGGCCTGATGTTCCTGGCCGGATATCGCCAGCACGTATTCGACAACGTCCGCGACCTGCTCACGCGGCAGCAACTCGTCCTTGAGAAACGCCGGCATCTCGTTGAAACGCGTGTCGTCGTGTTCGGAACGAATGCCGACCCGAATGGTCTCGTGGATATCCTGAATGGAACCACCCCAGATCCACGCATCGTCATTGAGGTTCGGGTAGCCCGGGGCCCCGGCGCCGTTCGCCCCGTGACACTGGGAACAATTCACGGCAAAGGCCGAACGGCCGCCCGCCACGGCAAATTCGCGCAGGTCGTCGACATCGAGAATCTCCTCGAGGCTCGCTTCCTCAATCCGCGAAATAAACGCGCTTTGCGCTTCGCGCGCTTCGACGATCTGCGTACGCACCGTGTCCCGCTGGGAGTATCCGAGTACGCCCTTCGTGTAGTCCGACACGAGGGGAACCGCGGGCATCGCGATCATGTAGGCGATGGCCCAGACAATGGTTGCGTAGAAAGTCCACAGCCACCAGCGCGGCATGGGGGTATCGAGTTCCTTGATCCCGTCCCACTCGTGGCCGGTCGTTTCCTGACCCGTTACCTCATCGATTTCTCTGGTATCGCTCACGGGATCAGTCCTCCTTCAACGGAATACGTGCGGCGTCGCGGAACTTCTGGTTGCTGCGTGGCCACAGGGCGTAAACGAGCACGCCGAGAAAAATTACGACGAAATAGACCAGGCCCCAGGTCTGGGCGAAGCTGGCGGCGGTTTCGTAGTCCATGCCCGCCCCCTAACGCCGGTTGGCCGACGCGGTCGCGTCGAAGCTGTCGAATTCGACAAGCGTACCGAGCATCTGCAGGTAGGCGATCAGGGCGTCGAGTTCCGTAATACGCCGGTCGTCGCCGTCGAAGACCCTGGCGACTGCCTTCGGGTAACGCGCCTGGAGGGCATCGGTATCGCCCTCGTCCGGGTTGGCCTGGGCCTCCAGATCCGCGAGCGCGTTTTCGATCATCTCGTCGCTGTAGGGAACGCCGACGGCGCGGTTCGCGCGCAGGTGATCCTCGATGTCCTCATACGCCAGCTTGTTTTCCGCCAGGAACGGATAGCCGGGCATGACCGATCCGGGCACGATCGAACGCGGGTCGATCATGTGCGTGGTGTGCCATTCGTCCGAATAGCGCCCCCCGACACGGGCAAGATCGGGACCGGTCCGCTTGGAGCCCCACTGGAAGGGATGGTCGTACATCGATTCCGCCGCCAGGCTGTAGTGGCCGTACCGCTCCACCTCATCGCGCAGCGAACGCACCTGCTGGCTGTGGCAGACGTAGCAGCCCTCGCGGATGTAGATGTTGCGGCCCGCCAGCTCCAGCGGGGAGTACGGACGCATGCCCTTGACCTCCTCGATGGTGCTCTTGAGCCAGTACAACGGAGCGATCTCGACCAGCCCGCCGATCGCGACAACGATCAGGATACCGATGACCAGAAAGATCGAATTTTTCTCAAAAAACTCGTGCTTGAACATAATCGGCTCCTATGCGCGCGCTGCGGCTGTGCCGGCCAGAGGCGCTTCGTTGCGCACGTCTCCCCGGATCGTCTTCCAGACGTTGTAGGCCATGACCAGTGAGCCGATGACGAACAGCGCGCCGCCGACGGCCCGGATCATGTAGAACGGATGCATCGCCTCCACGGTCTCGATGAACGAAAACTCGAGGAAACCGAGCTCGTCATAGGCGCGCCACATCAAGCCCTGCAGGATCCCCGACACCCACATCGCGCTGATGTAGAGCACGATACCGATGGAGGAGATCCAGAAGTGGGTGTTGACGAGCCGCAGCGAGTACAGCCGGGCACGGCCCCACAGCGGCGGCACCAGGAAGTAGATCGCCGCGAAGCTGATGTAGGCGACCCAACCCAGCGCACCGGAATGCACGTGGCCGATGGTCCAGTCGGTATAGTGGCTGAGCGCGTTGACCGTCTTGATCGACATCAGTGGCCCTTCGAAGGTGCTCATGCCGTAGAAGGCGAGCGAAACCACCATGAAGCGGATGATCGGGTCGGTGCGGATCTTGTCCCATGCGCCCGAGAGCGTCATGAGGCCGTTGATCATCCCCCCCCAGGACGGCATCCACAGCATGACAGAGAAAACCATGCCGAGGGTCTGCGCCCAGTCCGGCAGCGCCGTGAAGTGCAGGTGATGCGGCCCGGCCCAGATGTACAGGAAGATCAGCGACCAGAAGTGGACGATGGAAAGCCGGTACGAATAGATCGGGCGGTTCGCCTGCTTGGGCAGGAAGTAGTACATGATCCCGAGAAATCCGGTCGTCAGGAAGAAACCGACCGCGTTATGGCCATACCACCACTGAATCAGCCCATCCTGCACGCCGGCCCAGACGATATAGCTCTTGGACCCGGTCAGGCTGGCCGGGACTGCCGCATTGTTCACCAGGTGCAGCATCGCGATCGTGACAATGAACGAGAGGTAGAACCAGTTCGCCACGTAAATATGCGGTTCCTTGCGCTTCCAGATCGTGCCGAGAAACAACAGCAGATAGGCCACCCAGACGATTGCAAGCCAGAGATCCACATACCACTCCGGTTCGGCGTACTCCTTGGACTGGGTGATGCCGAACAGGTACCCCGTTGCCGCCAACACGATGAACAGCTGGTAACCCCAGAACACGAACCACGGCGCCAGATTTCCCGGCAGACGGGCCTGGCAGGTCCTCTGAACGCAGTAGAAGGACGTCGCGATCAGAACATTGCCGCCGAACGCAAAAATTACCGCCGAGGTGTGCAGCGGCCGCAACCGCCCGAAGTTCAACCAGGACGTATCGAAGTTGAGCTCGGGAAACGTCAGTTGAAGCGCCAGCACGAGACCGACGACAAATCCGACGACCCCCCAGAAGACGGATGCAATCACGCCGGCGCGTATGACGCCATCGTTGTAGGCGACAGTATCCGCGCGGCCTGTCGCAAGCGCGGGGCGCGAATCGTAGATACGGTTGATCAGCGCAAACACGCCGAGGATGGCCGCACCGGCGAACAGCATCGCGTGGATGCGCATCCCCGGGTCGGCGGCGCTCGCGGCGACCCCCAAGCCGAGGATACCGGCGGCTCCAAGTCCAAACATTGCCAGTGCGTTCATGCTAGGCCCCTAGCTCATTGCATCCGGGCCGCGCTCGATAGCCTGACCCGGACCGGCACACATCGTGCCGTTGATAGGATATTGCAGGTGCGAAGCGAGTCGGCGTTGACCCACGTCAATACGGCGCATCAGACGAAAGTCGCAGCGCTTCCGAGGCGGAAGCCCCGCGTCATGTCGTTCAGTGAATAAGTTCGTAGTTGGTGACGAAGTCTTCGGGCAGTTCCGGCCCCCAGAGGTACAGCGAATCCTGCTCGGGCCACTCACCCGGTTCCCAGTCGCATTCGGCCGGGATGTAGTCGATGTCCGAGAAGAACTCGATCAGCCCGTCCCAGGGATCGCGCATGTAGTGGAAGAAGTTCGAGCCGATCACGTGGCGACCGAAACCCCAATGGCTGCGGTGCCCCTTATCGACCATGCGCGCGGCATTCAGGCCGATATGATCGGCGTTCGCCATCTCGAAGCTGGCGTGATGCAACCCAGGCCCTTCGGACTTGGCCAGCGCGACGACGTGGTGATCGCTACCGCCCTGCAGGTACATGAAGGCGATCATGTCGCCCACCCGGTCCGCGACACGCATGCCGAGAAGCCGGGTATAAAAATCGATCTTGCGGTCAACGTCCGGCGTGAACTGCAGGATGTGCCCCAGCCGGCGCGGGTTGATTTCCACATCGCGCGGCGGCGCGGCGCGCACGCCGCGGCGTTCGAAGTGGCCCGGCGTGTTGGTCGGCCAATCGACCTGTTCGTCCATTGCGTCGGGCCCGCCGAAGCACGGCGCCGGCCCGGCGATCTTCACGTTTACATAGATGCCGTCCGGATCCCGCGCCCACAGGCCCTCGTCGGGGCTTTCGTTGGGCGCATCCAAAAGGGCGACGTCGCTGTTCTCCATATCGGATTTGATGCGGGCATAGCCCTCCTCGGTCGTCCCGAAACACACGTGATGGAGCCGTTTCCGACGGCCCCCGATCAGGCGAAGCTGGTCCTGCTCGCGTCCGACGCAGCCGACGACACCCATTCCGTCACGGGCATAGGTGTTCAGTCCAGCATCACCGTAGAAATCGAGGCCTGTCTGGATGTCCGGCACTTCGAGCCCGACATGTTGAAGATTTGTCACCGCCATGGGGTGTTTCTCCCGCTCACATACGATTGCGTATGGTCACGATAGGGGCGGACACTCAAACCATCATTGATCTGCGTCAAGCACTGCGGGCGCTGGTTTTCTTGCGTTTACGCCGCAGCACCGACACGAGTTCGCGCGCCGCCTCGAGCATCGGTTCGCGGTGCACGTCATCGATCGGCGGGTTTTCCGCCATCTCCCGAGCGGCCTCGTGAAGGATGTCCGCCAGCAGGAAATAGTGCAGATGAATGCTGGCGATACGGCTCTCCTCGCCTTCGTACATCAGTTTGAGAAATACCTCGTCCTCGTCCGCGTGCACCTCGAACGAGGAATCGCGCTTGAACGTCCCCCGGTACAGGCGGTTGGGCAGCGAGATCGCGACCTCGCCCTTGTCCAAAACCGGATGCTTGCTCAATTCGTCCTCCCTCGCATTCAAATTGCGGTGCCGGGATTGCAGCCCGCCGCCAAGTCTGGCCTATAGTCCGCGCGCGCACCGGTCATTGCGCTGGGTCAAACCGCCACTCTCCGACAAGGGTTCAGAACGTGAAAGCCGTCATCATTCCCGTCACCGCCTTCCAGCAGAACTGTTCGGTCCTCTGGTGCGAGGACACCAAGAAAGCCGCCGTGGTGGACCCGGGCGGCGAGATCGACCGCGTCGAGGCCGCGATTGCGGAACAGGGTGTCGATGTCGAGAAGATCCTCCTGACCCACGCCCACATCGATCACGCGGGCGGCGCGGCGGACCTGTCCGAGAAGCTCGCGGTCCCCATCGAGGGCCCGCATCGCGAGGACGACTTCCTGATACAGAAGCTGCACGAACAGGGCGCGATGTTCGGGGTCGAGGGCGGCAAGCCGTTCACGCCCGACCGGTGGCTCGATGCCGGAGACGAGGTGACGGTCGGCAACACGACCTTCGAGGTGCGCTTCTGCCCCGGCCACACGCCGGGCCACATCATCTTTTTCGAGCCGCAATCGCGGATCGCCTTTGTCGGCGACGTGATTTTCCAGGGCTCCATCGGCCGCACCGATCTACCGGGCGGCGACCACGACACCCTGATCGCGTCGATCCGCGAACAGGTCTTCCCGCTGGGCGACGACGTGACGTTCGTGCCGGGCCACGGCCCCGCCTCGACCATCGGCCACGAACGCGAGACGAACCCGTTCGTGCGGGATGCCTGACCGCTACCTGTTTTTGGTGATCGGCTCGGTGCGCGGCGTGAAGAAGGCCGGCAGTTCGCTCTCTTCCAGCCCTTCATAAAGGCAGTGTTTCTTCGGATGGGCCTCGTACTGCTCGTCCGGTGAGGCGTCGATGCTCGGCGTCGTCGGGATGCAGCCGGCGCAGTAGGCCTTCAGCGTGCGCAACGGCGGTTCGCCCTTGATCGATTCATAGAGTTCGACCGCCGCGTCGATCTTGTCCTTCTCCGCCTCGGCCACGAGAACGACAGAGCCTTCCGAGCCCATCGCGCCGCCGCCGCCGACATGGGTCACATCCTCGATATCGAACAGGATCTGCAAAGCCTGCACCTCGGTGATTACCGTGGCGTTGGTCACCGGCATCATCCCGGTGCGCTGGCCCGCGTGGTAGTAGAACGTGTCCTGGCCCATATGCCGGGCCGCTTCCGTGACCGACGGCACCAGCTTTTCAAGCCCGATGGGAATGATCAGCCGCGAGCCGCGCGCCGCCACGATCCCCATCGCGAAGCCGATGGTCCCGCAGCCGGGGTGGGCGCAGAACACGCCCGCATTGAAATCCGGATCGACGGCGTTGCCGCCCTTGATGAAAATGCACTTGTCGTCGAAGTTCCGCATCATCTCGTCCATGCGCGGCGCGGGCGGCGTCATCTCGCCTTTCGTCAGGTGGATGATCGGCGGCTTTTCCTCGGGCTGGGTCTGGCACAGCACGTGATTGATCACCTGCCCCGACAGGTAGAACGCCTTGTGGGGCACCTCGCCCATGATCTCCTCGGCGACGAAGACGTTCGTCGAGCCGTGGGCGATGATCATTTCCTTCTGTTCGTAGGCGTGCCGGACCTCGGGCAGCGCGGCGACCGCCTTGCCGATGATGCGGCGCCCCTCCCAGGGCGTGAACACGAAAGATGCACGGACTTTGCTCATGGAGATATTCCCCGACCCTCTGACTGTTGAGAGCGCGGAACATAGCATGACGCGCACCGCAGTCCTGCGGTGCGCGCGGCTATCCTCTCAATCCGCGAGCCGTTAGGTTTGCACTATCCCGTTTCAAAGGAGCTAAGCATGAAGATCGGACTGAGCGGCACCGGCCGCATGGGCACCGCGATGGGCCTGAACCTTATGGAACAAGGCCACGACCTCGCTGTCTGGAATCGCACGGCGAAAAAGACCCGCGAACTGATCGGCGCAGGTGCGGCCGCCTGCGACAGCCCGGCCGATCTGGTCGCGGCGAGCGACATGGTCATCAACATCGTCATCGACGATAAGGCCGCGAACGCGGTCTATGGCGGCCGCAACGGCCTCCTGTCCGGTAACATCAAGGGCAAGCTGTTCGTCGAGATGAGCACGCTCCTGCCGCAGACGACAAAAGCGCTGGAAAAGAAGATCAAGGCGAAGGGCGGCGCGTTCCTCGAATGTCCGGTCGGCGGCT
The DNA here is from genome assembly GCA_965222215.1 of Alphaproteobacteria bacterium. Lineage (GTDB taxonomy): Bacteria > Pseudomonadota > Alphaproteobacteria > UBA6615 > UBA6615 > JABJAG01. The sequence continues at coordinate 2,169,086 of OZ244931.1, forward strand.
CGGTTGCGCCGGCACGCCAGGGCAACCTGCTGGGCATGGCCGGCGGGTCGCCCGCAACCTACAAGAAGGCCAAGCCGGTCCTCGAACAGCTCTGCCGCCGCGTGGATCGCGTGGGCGATGTCGGCGCAGGTGCGGCGATGAAGCTCGCGATCAACCTGCCGCTCCTGACCTACTGGGAAGCGCTCGGCGAAGCAATGTCGCTGACCGAGAAAGCCGGGATCAAGGGCGCGCTGGCGGCGGATATCCTTGCGGACTCCAGCGGCGCCGCGAAGGTCGGCCCGGCGCGCATCCCGTGGATCATGGACGCGGTGAAGGGCAAGACCCACAAGAACGTCGCGTTCGACATCGCGGGCGCGGCCAAGGACGCGACCCTGATGTGCGCACTGGCGAAGCACTTCAAGGTCGACGCCCCCGCCATCAACGCGACCCGGCTGGCCTACACCAAAGCCGCAAAGGGGATCTGGGGCGCCCGCGACTTCGCCCTGCTGTCCGCCTGGCGCGTGCTGCAGAACAAGAAGCCGAAATCGAAACGGGCGTGAGCAGGCTTTCGAACATCGATTGAACGAGCTGTCATTGCGAGCGTAACGAAGCAATCCAGAGAGGGTGCGTGCCGGCTCCGGATTGCGTCGTCGCATTGCTCCTCGCAATGACGGCATGAATCTCGACAAGAGTTGATCGCGCCGCGTTCCGTCATATCTGTTCGTTAGGTATGGTTGTGCAGCGCACGGAGTAAATTCATGGCCGGTCCCGTCGAACTCGTGATCAACCCGCGCACCCGCGACCTCGGAAGCTTCGAGGTCGCGCGCGTGCTGCCCTATGCGAAGCGGCGCATGGTCGGCCCCTTCATTTTCTTCGACCGGATGGGGCCGAACACGTTCAAGCCCGGCGAAGGCATCGACGTGCGCCCGCACCCGCACATCGGACTGGCGACGGTCACCTACCTGTTCGAGGGCGAGATCATGCATCGCGACAGTCTGGGGTACGAACAGCCGATCCGTCCGGGCGACGTCAACTGGATGTCCGCCGGGCGCGGCATCGTTCACTCCGAGCGCACCCGTGACGAAATCCGCGACACCGAACGGGAGATGTTCGGCATCCAGTCCTGGGTCGCGCTGCCGAAGGACAGGGAAGACAGCGACCCGCACTTCAGCCATCACCCGGCCGACACCCTGCCGGAAGTCGAGAGCAACGGCGTCCACATGCGCATGATCGCCGGCACGGCCTACGGCATGGACTCACCGGTCGAGACCGCGTCGCCGATGTTCTACATCGATGCGAATCTCAGCCCCGGCGCGTCACTGGATATGACCGAGGACCATCCCGAACGCGCGGTCTACATCGTTCAGGGCAACGTCGAGATCGACGGCCAGGTCTATGGCGAAAACTCCATGCTCGTCCTTGCCGAAGACGCCTCGGTGACCCTCGACGCGGCCGATACCGCGCGCGTCATGCTGCTCGGCGGCGACCCGATGGACGGCGAGCGCCTGATCTGGTGGAACTTCGTCGCCAGCTCGCAGGCGCGCATCGACAAGGCCAAGGACGACTGGAAAAACGGCCGCTTCGACGGGATCGAGGGCGACGACGAGTTCATCCCCCTGCCCGAGGACTGATCGCGGCATGTCCGCCCCCATTGCGATCACGATGGGCGATCCTGCCGGGGTCGGTCCGGAGGTCACCTGCAAGGCACTCGCCGAGCTCGGCGACCCGGGCAACGCCGGAATTCGGATAATCGGCGCGCGCGCGATCCTCGAACGGGCGAACGAACTCTGCGACACCGGGCTGGCCTTTGGCGACGGCGGCATCCCGGTCGACGACCTGCGCACCGACGGCGTCGAGGACGCACCGGCGGGCGAGGTCTCGGCGGCTGCGGGCGAAGCGGCGTACCGCTATATCGTCCGCGCCGCCGAACTCGCACAATCGGGCGAGATCGGCTGCATCGTGACGGCACCAATCAACAAGGCCGCGCTTCACGCCGCCGGCCACAAGTTCGACGGGCACACGGGCCTGCTGAGCCACCTGGCGGGCGGCATCAAGCCCAACATGCTGTTGACGTCGCCCACCCTGTCGACGATCCACGTCTCCGCGCACGTCTCGCTGGAGGAAGCGATCCGGCGCTGCACAAAGGAACGGGTGCTGGAAGTCATAAAGGCGGGCGACACCCACTTCCGCCGCGTCGGGGTTGCATCGCCGCGCATCGCCGTTGCCGCACTCAATCCGCACGCGGGCGAAGGCGGCATGTTCGGCACCCAGGACGACGACGAGGTCGCGCCCGCTGTCGAGGCGGCGCGCGCCGAGGGCATCAACGTGGTGGGCCCGCTGTCCGGCGACACCGTGTTCGCCCGCGCACACAAAGGCGAATTCGACCTCGTGGTCGCCCAGTACCACGACCAGGGCCACGCCACGGTGAAGCTCATCGCCTTCGACACGGCCGTCAACGTGACGGTCGGCCTGCCCTTCGACCGCTGCTCGGTCGACCACGGCACGGCGTTCGATATCGCCTGGACCGGCACCGCCGACCACACGAACATGCTGGCCGCCATCGAGTACGGACGACGGCTGGCGGCGGCCAAATAGCGTCCGCCGTTCAGCCCTGCCCACCCACGAACCTATTCACCAAGTACCTCTCGCTCGCGAAGCCCGCGCAGAACGGGCCGACATGGGTGGCGAGTGCCTCCATCTTCGGACGCGCCGCATCGCGGGCCGGCTGCTGGCGGGCGACCGCGGCCTCGACGTCGGCGCGGAGCTTATCCATGTCCACGGTCGTGACCCTGCCGTCGGCGACCACTATCTTTCCGTCGATCATGACGTCGCGCACGCCGCCGCTGTTTTCGGCGAAGACGACCTGGTTTACCGGCTCGTTCAGCGGCACATAGGTAACGCTGGCGAGGTCCAGCATCACGATGTCGGCCTTGTAGCCGGGTGCGATGCGGCCGATCTTTCCCTCCCAGCCGAGTGCCTTCGCGCCCGCCTCGGTCGCCATTTCCAGCGCCTGGGCGCTTTCGAGCCATTGTTCGTAGTCCGGCCCCTGCACCCGCGAGAGCGTGCAGGCGAGCCGCGTCGCCTCGAACATGTTGAGCGCGTCGGAACAGGTGCAGGTGTCGGTGCCGATGGCGACATTCACGCCAGCTTCGCGCATGGCGACCGTGGCCGCGACGCCGGAGCCGAGGCGCAGATTGCTCATCGGGTTATGGGACACCGACACCCCCCGGTCGGCGAGCAGTTTCATGTCGTCGCCGGTCAGCCAGATCGCATGGGCCGCGACGAGGTTGGGCGCCAGCACGTCGAGGCTGTCGAGGTATCCGGTAAGGGTCTTGCCGTAGAGCTTCTGGCTCGCCAGCGCCTGGACCTTCGATTCCGCAAGATGGGTCTGCATCAGCGCACCGTATTCCTGGGCGAGATCTCGGCAGGCGTGCCAGAACGCCTCGTCGCAGTGGTGCGGGATGGTCGGCCCAAGCGCGAGCTTCACCCGCTCCGGGTCGTGGGGCCAGTTGTGGAGTGCGTCCCGGCAGACCGCGAGGGACGCCTCGTCCGGTCCGGGGCTCATGCCATCGACCAGATCGCGGGCATCGTCGGGGAGCGCGTCGTAGAGACCGGGAATGGCCCGCCAGAGCGCCCGCGTCGACATCATCGGCGCGACGACCGCGCGCATCCCGACATCCATATAGGCCTGCCCCGCCGCCTCCAGCCCGTCGCGGGTCGGCGCCGGCCCCTCGGCGAACATATCGAGGCAGGCGGTGCAGCCGCCGAGCACCATCTCGCAAGCCGCGAGCTTCGCGGCGAGGTACTTGTCTTCATGGGTGAAGCCGGCACCATTGTAGGGGTGGGCGTTGAGCAGGAGTTCCAGGGTCCAGCGGTCGCCCATGCCCTTGGCGAGGGTCGAGTTCCCATGGGTGTGGCCGTTGACCAGTCCCGGCAGCATGAGGCGGTCGTCCGCATTCACCGGAATCGCGTCATCCGGCGCGGCCAGGCCGGGCGAGCCGATTTCCACTATCGCGTTTCCGCTGATGAGAATGTCCGCCGGATCGGCGGATCGGCTCGAGATATCGAGCAAACGCCCGCCGCGGATTATCTGCGTCTGTTCCGGCATAACCGAAGCTCCCTGAATTCAAAGAAAACCAGGCAGCCATCCTAGCGCAACTTACCTTGAACGCTTGCGCGCCTATCGCCATCCCAACGCCGGGGCGACATGGGTGAGGATCGATTCGATCACATGCGCGTTGTAGTCGACGCCCAACTGGTTCGGCACGGTCAGCAGAAGCGTATCCGCCTCGGCGATGGCCTCGTCCTGCGCCAGTTCCTTCACCAGCACGTCCGGCTCGCCCGCGTAGCTGCGACCGAAAATCGACCGCACGTTGCCATGGAGCATCCCGATCTGGTCGTGGCTGTCCCCGCCCCGCCCGAAGTAGGCACGGTCCATGTCGTTCATGAGTGCAAAGATACTGCGGCTGACCGAGGTGCGCGGCTCACGGTCATGGCCTGCCTCTTTCCACGCTTCGCGGTAGGCGCGGATCTGCGCGGCCTGCTGAATGTGGAACGGCTCGCCGGTCTCGTCCGTCTTGAGGGTGGAACTCTGCAGGTTCATGCCCAGCTGCGCCGCCCAGATCGCCGTGGCGTTCGAAGCCGCCCCCCACCAGATACGGTCGCGCAGCCCTTCGGAATGGGGCTCGATGCGCAACATTCCCGGCGGGTTCGGAAACATCGGGTTGGGGTCCGGCTGTGCAAACCCCTCACCCCTGATGACCTCCAGAAAGACTTGCGTGTGTCGCCGCGCCATGTCGGCATGGTCTTCGTCTTCCGCGGGCGCATAGCCGAAGTAGCGCCACCCCTCCGTCACCTGCTCACCCGAACCGCGGCTGATCCCGAGTTGCAATCGTCCGCCCGCGATAAGGTCGGCGGCGCCCGCATCCTCAGCCATGTAGAGCGGATTTTCGTAGCGCATGTCGATCACGCCGGTCCCGATCTCGATCTTGCTGGTTTTCGCCCCGACGGCGGCCAGCAGCGGGAACGGCGACGCCAGCTGGCGGGCAAAGTGGTGCACCCGGTAATAGGCGCCATCCGCGCCAAGTTCTTCCGCGGCAACAGCAAGATCAATGGACTGGAGCAGGGCGTCAGACGCGGACTGCACCTGCGACCCGTGGCCCGCAGACCAGTGCCCGAAGTTAAGAAAACCGATTTTCTTCATTTCAAACCTTTTTCGCGGGCTTCGGGTCGATGGGCGTCATCGTCCCGAGGTCCAGAACCTGTTCGAGTTGTGCCGCAAACGACAGCAATTTCGCTTCTTGATACGGCGGCGCCACGAGCTGCAGGCCGACCGGCAAACCGTCGTCGGTAAAACCGCACGGGATGGAGATCGCCGGGCAGCCGGTGAGCGTGATCGCGTAGGTGATATAGATCCAGTCGACGTAGTTGTCGAAGCGATGGCCGTCCACATCTTCCACATAGCGAACATCGACGTCGAACGGCGGCACGATGGCGGCCGGCAGCGCAAGCAGATCGTAATCCGCGAACCAGTCGACCACCCGGCGGCAAAGCTGTGTCCGGGCAATTGCCGCGCGGCCGATTTCCTCGGCGCTGAGCCCCATGCCCTTTTCTATCTGCCAGACCATCTCGGGTTTGAGCTTGTCGCGGTGGTTGTCCAGCAGCGGCGCGGCAATCGTCGCGAACAGGGCTGCGCGCAGGGTCTGGAACATCTCCATCGCGCCGCTGAAATCGGGACAACCGTCATCGACGACCGCGCCCGCGTCGGCGAACCGGCCCGCCGCCGCCTGGCATATTCGCGCCACCTCGCGATCCACGGGGCCGATCGCGAGGTTCGGCGTATAGCCGACACGCGCGGGGGCCATGGGGGCCCGCGCCGCATCCAGAAAAGGCGTGGACGGCGCTTCGAGGGACTTCGGATCGTTCGGGTGCCGTCCGGATTGCGCGTCGAGCATGAGCGCCACGTCCGCCACGCTCCGCCCGACGGGGCCTTCGACCACCAGGCTCTGGAAAATGTCCTGCCACATCAGGCCCGCGCCATGGGCCACGCGCCCGACCGAGGGGCGCAGCCCGACGACCGAACAGAAACTCGCCGGCGTGCGCAGCGATCCGCCGAGGTCGTTGCCGGTCGCCAGCCACGACATACCCGTCGCCACCGATACCGCCGAGCCGCCTGACGACCCGCCGCAGGTCATGGCCGTGTTCCAGGGGTTGCGGGTCTTGCCGAACACCTCGTTGAACGTGTTGGCGCCGGACCCGAATTCCGGCGTGTTCGCCTTGCCCAGCACAATCGCGCCACGCTTCTTCAGGGTCTCGACCATCACCTCGTCACGCACGGGAACGTTGTCCGCATAGATGGGCGAGCCGAACGTCGTGCGCACGCCCGCCACCTCGTTCAGGTCCTTCACCACAATCGGGAGGCCTGCCAGCGGGGTGCCGGTGTCGGCGGCCCGTGCCGCATCGCGCGCTTCGTCGAGGCAGGTGGTCACCACCGCGTTCACGGGTGCGTTCACCGCCTCGATCCGGGCCGCCGCCGCATCCACCAGTTCAACTGGCGACACATCGCCGGACTTCAACAACCCGACCGCCTCAACGGCATCGAGCGCAATCAGTTCGTCATGAGCGGACACGGACGGTCAGTCTTCCCGAATGCCCGCCGGCCCCAGCTGGGCGTCGGACAGGCCCCGGGGCTTGCCGACCCGTTCGGGAAGGTGAAATCCGCCCTCCATCTGGTCGACATAGGGTCCGACGCCGCCACGTTCCGGCACGAGGATTTCACGCTGGTGGTCGTCGGCGATCTTCCCGGCGAACACGTCGTTGATCCAGTCCGCGAGATAGCCATAGAAATCAATGCCGCCGAAGTTCGGGCGATTGCGCGGGTTGTGGAAATCGTTCTCGATCACCCACAGCTCTTTCGGTGCGGGCACCTTCTCGTAGATCGGCAGTACCGTATCCAGCGGGGCCAGCGGGTCGTATTCGCCGGTCACCTGCAGGGCCGGGCACTTCACCTGCCCCGCCACATCGTCCAGCACCATTTTGGAGGCGAACTCGTCGAATTCGTCCTCGTCGTGGATGCCGGCCATGTACATGAAGACCTGCTTGAAGCGAGGCGAAGCCTGCTCGAAGATCGCGGTCTTCGGGCCGTAGCACGCCGCCGCCGTGGCAACCGCCTTCACCCGGTCGTCGAGCGCGGCCAGCCGCATGCCCCAGTACGATCCCATCGAGAAGCCCGACACCGCGATCCGGTCGGGGTCGACCTCGGGCCGATCGCACAGGTAATCGATCGCGGCAGAGCCCGCGCGCTCGTAATTGTCGAGCGTGACGCGGATCTTGCGGATATTGCTCGTGCCCTGTCCCGGCCCGTCGAGATGCAGGCAGTTCAGCCCGCGGTTGACGAAGGGGTGATTCAGCGCGTCGACGAAGGCTTCCTTGGTCATATCCATGCCCGGGCAGAACACCACGGTCGGCGCCTTCTCCGCGCCCGGCACCATGTGCAGCACGCCCTGGATATAGTTGCCCTCGAACGGGATCTCGACCCGCTCGATCGGGTGGCTGGCGTACTGCATCACCTTGTCAAAGCACTTCAGCAGCATGTCGTGCAGGTAGATCTTTTCCGGGTTGTCGTCCTCGAAGATCGTGTGCTGCGCTTCGCGGTAATGTTCGCTGGCGACCCAGAACAGCTCGGCGGCCGTCTCGGTGTGACCGGCCTTCTCCGCCGCTTCGGCGATAGCGACGACATGGCGGGCGTGTTTGTCCACGACGCGATGGATCTGTGCGTAGGACTTCACCTCCGGCGGCACGACCCGGTTGTCGTAGGCGAAGTTCTGGACCCGGCCCGTCGTCTTGACGATCCAGTCCAGCATCCATTGCTGATTATCGCGGCGGCGTTCGGTTGGCTTGCTCATGTGTTTCCCGTGGTTGCCCGGATCATTCGATGTGTGCAGTCCGGCTTTCCCCATCTATACAAAGGCCGAGACAAGCGGAAAAGCGGCAGCGTCGCATTTATCAATGCGGGCACCCAGACGCTTCGCGTGTCGACCATCACATGGCCCCGCACCGTCAACAGCTTGGCGAACGGCATGCCGGCACAAGCGTTATCAGGTTTCCGGACGCACGACGTCGGGCGCCGTTCCGGCCATCTATTTCGATATTCGGTCGCAAACGCTTATAGAGGGAGGCTCGATCTCCGTTTCCGGTCCGCCCGTCCGATGTCCACCTCCGCCCAGAGCAACCTCAAGCTGATCGTCATGCTGGCGTTGATCGCCGGGCTCGCGCCGATCGCGATCCATGTGATCCTGCCGGTACTGCCGGTCATCGAACGCACTTTCGCGGCGAGCAATGCCGTGACCCAGCTCACGCTGACACTGGGGGTCGTGGCGATGGGGATCTCCACCATCGGCTACGGCCCCGCGGCCGACCGCTTCGGGCGGAAGCCCGTCCTGCTGTTCGGTCTTGTCTTGTTCGTTGGCGGCAGCGCGCTGTGCGTCTGGTCACCCAACATCACGGTGCTGATCGTCGGCCGGGTGATACAGGCCGTCGGCGGCGTCGCCGGGATGGTGGTCAGCCGGGCGATGATCCGCGACATGTTCTCGCGCGAAGAATCCGCGCGGGTGATCGGGCAGGTCATGTCGATCGTGATCCTGGCCCCTATCGTCGCGCCGGTGATCGGCGGCTTCATCGTGGAATTTGCAGGCTGGCGCTTCGTGTTCGTCCTTGCCGTCATCATGGGCGCGGTATCGCTGGTCGTGGCCGTTCCCGGCATACGCGAAACCCACACCGCCGATACAAGCTCGAACCTCTGGTCGCAGATGACGCGCGCCTTCCCGGAGCTTCTGCGGACCCCGGCGTTCCTCGGCTATGCCGGATATGCGGGCTGCGGCATGGGCATGTTCATGGTTGTCGCGGGCGGCATCCCCTTCGTCATGGTCGAGGTCTTCGGTGCGTCCCCCTCGATGTTCGGTCTCTATTTCCTGCTGATGACCGGAAGCTTCCTTGCCGGAACCGTGATCAATTCGCGTCTTACAGAGCGCATCGGCCTCGACCGGATGGTTCGCTGGGGAAGCAGCGGCGCGGCGGTTTTCTCGATTTCGATCCCGGTGCTTCTCATTGCCGGGTTCGTGACGCCCTGGGCGATTTTCGTGCCCGGCGCATTCATGGGCTTTTGCCACGGCCTCGCCATGCCGAACGCACAGGCCGGGGCGGTCAGTGTCAATCCGCGCATCGCGGGATCGGCCTCCGGACTGGTGATCTTCCTGCAGATGATGATCGGGGCGGGTTTCGGCCAGGCTGCGGGGATGCTGCCCCACAACAGCGCCGTTCCAGTCGCGGTTTTGATCGCTTGCGCCGGTGTCGGCGGATTTGTGCTCTATAATGCCGCGATGCTCTTCAACCGGAAGGCTCCCGAATGAGAAGGTTCGTCGTGGCACTCGCCACCCTGTTCCTGGCGACCGCACCGCTTCTGGCACAGGTTCCGCCGAGCGCCGTGGAGATCGCCCAGTACAAGGATTTGCACGCCGCCGCGGCGGCGGGCGACACCTCGAAAATCAAGTCACTTGTATCTGCCGGTGCTGACCCGAATGCGCGTGACGGCCGGGGCCGGACACCGCTGATGGTCGCTGCACATCTGAGCCACGACGACGCTGCGCGCGCGCTGATCGATGCCGGCGCGGACGTGAACGCGCTGGACAAGGATCGCTACGACGCCATTACGATCGCCGCCGTGGCCGACGACCCGGAGATGGTGCGCCTTGTGCTGGAAGGTGGCGGCGACCCGGGCCTCGTCACAAGCCGCTACGACGGCACCGCGCTCATCGCCGCCGCGCATCTCGGTCATGACGAAGTCGTGCGGCGCCTGATCGACGCTGGCGCGCCGCTGGACCATGTGAACAACCTCAACTGGACGGCGCTCATCGAATCCATCGTGCTGGGCAACGGGGGACCGCGTCACGTGGCGACCCTGCGCGCGCTGGTCGAGGCCGGCGCAGACGTGAACATTGCCGACGGACGCGGCGTCTCGCCTCTGGCTCTCGCGCAGCAACGCGGATACACCGAAATGGTTGAAATCCTGAAAGCGCATGGTGCCAAACCTTGACCTGCCGGCCTGCCGACGCAGTTCATGACAGTTCACATGGGGGGAAGACATGACGACCGAGCGCGAAGACCGCATTGCCATCCGGGAACTGGTCGAGAACTGGGCGGTCTTTCGCGACGCCGGTCTCTGGGAGCGGTTCCGCACGGTCTGGCACGACGACGGGGTGATGCAGGCGACCTGGACGCAAGGCACCGTCGACGAGTTCATCGCCATGAGCAAGGCCGGCTGGGAAAAGGGTCTTAACGTCCATCATTTCCTGGGCGGAAATTCCGTCGATATCTCGGCCAACCGGGCCATCTCCCAGACCAAGATGACCATCGCCCAGCGCGCACCGGTTCACGGCGTGCTCGTCGATGTCGTCTGCACCGGACGTTTCTATGATTTTTTCGAGCGGCGCGACGGTCGCTGGGGCCTCGTCCTGCGGCAACCGATCTATGAGAAGGACCGGATGGACCCGGTCGACCCCGCGGCAAAGCTGGAACTCGACACGGCCATTCTGGACCAGTTTCCCGAAGGGTACCGGCACCTGGCCTACCTGCAGTCGCAGAACGGTATGGACGTTAAGACCGACATGCCCGGCACGAGGGGACCTGAAATCGACGCACTGTACGCGCGCGGCCGTGCCTGGCTGGACGGCGCGGACTCGCCCTATTGAGATTGTACCGTTAGTGTTTCGAAGTTGTTTTCGGGAGGAGTAGCACCATGCAATTCGGCATCGGACAGTCGGTTCACCGCAAGGAAGACCCCAAGTTTCTGACGGGCCGGGGGCGCTATGTCTCGGACCTCGTGCTGGCGCGTCAGACCCACGCCGTGTTCGTCTATTCGACGTCTGCGCACGCGGACATCAAGAGCATAGATACCTCCGATGCCAAGGCTGCACCGGGCGTGGTCGCGGTCCTGACCGGACAGGACTATGTCGATGACGGCATGGGCCCGACCGGCGGCGTGATGCCCGAAGACATGGGCGGCCCGCCGGGACACCGCACCGCACATATGCCGCTTGCCGTTGACCGCGTGCGGTTCGTGGGTGAGCGCGTGGCGGTGGTCATCGCCGAGACCGAGGCTCAGGCCCGCGACGCGGCCGACCTTATCTCTGTCGACTATGACGATCTTCCCGCCGTCATCATGTCCGAGGATGCCGTGAAGGACGGTGCGCCTCTCGTCCATGACGAAGCCGAAAACAATGTCAGCTTCACCCTGCGCATGGGCAATGGCGACGAAATCGACGCCGCGTTCGCCAAGGCGCACCATGTCACCAAGCTGCACCTGCACAACAACCGCCTCGATGCGGTCACGATGGAACCGCGCGGCTGCCTCGGCGACTACGACACGAGCAACGGCCGCCTGACCTTCTACACCAGCACCCAGAACGCCCACGGCATTCGCCAGGGCCTGGCGCAGCAGAACCTCAAGGTGCCCGAAGGCATGATCCGTGTCGTCGCCAAGGATGTCGGCGGCGGTTTCGGCATGAAGGGCCACGTCTATCCCGAGGAAGCGGTTGTCGCCTGGGCGTGCAAGCGTGTCGAACGGCCGGTGAAATGGATCGCCACCCGCAGCGAATCCCTGATGGGCGACGATCACGGACGCGACCAGACCGTCGACGCCGAGCTCGCACTCGACGAAGCGGGCAAGTTCATCGGCCTGCGCTGGGTCGGCCTTCACAATGTGGGTGCGTATGTCGAGGGCGCCGGTGCCGTGCCGGTCATGTTCGCAGCCAAGCTTGCGCCGACCGTCTACAACATCCCCGCCGTGGACGTGATCAACAAGGCGGTGTTCACCAACACTGCTCCCACCGTTCCCTATCGCGGCGCCGGCCGCCCCGAAGCGGTCTACATCATGGAGCGGCTGATCGACCTCGCCGCCCAGGAAACCGGCATCGACCGGGCCGAGTTGCGGCGGATCAACTTTATCCAGCCCGAAGAGATGCCCCACGCAACGAAGACCGGGTGGACCTATGACACGGGCGACTACGCCACCGCGCTCGACAAGTGCCAAGCGATGGCCGATTGGGACGGCTACGACGCACGCAAGGTGGACACGGAGGTCAGGGGCCTCAAGCGTGGACGCGGGCTGGTCTACTACGTCGACAACACCGGCATCTTTAACGACCGGATGGAAATCCGCTTCGATCCGAGCGGCACGGTCAACGTGATCTCCGGCGTGTTCTCCCACGGCCAGGGCCATGAGACGACGTTCTCGCAGATGGTCTCCGAGTGGCTCGGCATTCCGTTCGAGAACATCCGCCTGTCCCAGGGCGACACGGACGAAGTCGCCATGGGGCGCGGCACCTATGCATCCCGCTCGATGATGGTCGGTGGCAGCGCGCTGCAGGCGGCGGCCGACGAGGTCATCAAAAAGGGCAAGAAGTTTGCCGCTCACTTCATGGAAGCCGACGCGGCTGACATCGAATTCGCCGAAGGCAAATTCGTCGTCGCCGGTACGGACAAGGAAATGCCGCTGACTCAGGTCGCGCAGATGTCCTTCATGCCGGTCCACCTGCCGAGCGCCGAACTCGGCGTCGGGTTGCAGGGCGTGGGCGCATTCTCTGCCGATGTGCCAAGCTTCCCGAACGGCTGCCACATTGCCGAAGTCGAAGTGGACCCCGATACGGGCGAGGTTCGGATCGACCGGTACAACGTGGTCGACGATATCGGCACGGTTATCAATCCCCTGCTCGCACAGGCGCAGATACACGGCGGGGTTGTCCAGGGAGTCGGTCAGGCGCTGCTGGAAGACGTGACGTATGACCGCGACAGCGGCCAGCTCCTTGCCGGGTCCTTCATGGATTACGGCATGCCGCGCGCGGACCTGATGCCGGAAATCAAGGTCGACTTCAGCCCGGTACCGAGCAAGTCGAACCCGCTCGGCGCCAAGGGCGTGGGCGAAGGCGGCACTGTCGCCGGCACGCCAACGATCGTGAATGCGATCCTGGATGCGCTCGCGCCGATGGGCGTCGAGGCGATCGACACGCCGGTGACCCCGCAGCGCGTCTGGAGCGCGATTCAGGCCGCCGGCTAGCGCCGTACCAATCCGAGCCATGCGTTCGGCGCATTAATGCGCGCCGAACACAATACTCGTGCCCCGGGTGCCAACAGCATCCGGGAGCGCGTCGCATATGGGCGATAACACCTACACTTCCGCCGTTCACAGCCACGTGATTCCATTTGACCGCGCTATCGCGGCTAGTCTGACCGGAGGCCATGAATGCCTTGCCCTCCGGTCGGCACCTGCCGATAGTCAGGGGATAAGCAGAGTCTTGAATAAGACCACGTCCAACTAGGGAGGACACAACGTGAAATCATTGAAATATCTTGCCCTTGCTGCAGCGGCACTGCCGTTCGTTGCAATGAGCACTCCGTCGAGCGCCCAGGACCTCGTGGTCGGCGCCGCCGGCAACCCGGGCGGCCTCGCCGTCTTCGTCGCACAGGAAAAAGGCTTCTTCGCCGCAAACGGCGTCGACGTGAAGGTCGAGATCCGCAACACGGGCTCCGAGCTCTCGAAGGGCCTCCGTGCGGGTGAGTTCGACTTCGCCCCGGCCGCCTTCACCAACCTGCCGGCCGCGCTGGAGCGTGGACTCGATGTGCGTGGTGTCGTCGGCTATGTCGGCGCGGCATTCGAGAAGCCGACCGCTGACGCGGTTGTCGCACTGGTCGCCTCCGGCGGCTCGGGCATCAACTCGGTCGCGGACCTCAAGGGCAAGAAGGTCGGCGTGACCTTCGGCTCCACCGGTGACCTGTGGCTGATCGAGGCCCTGAAAGAGGCCGGCCTGACCAACAACGATGTCGAGCGTATTAATACCCGCCCGCCGGGACTGGTCTCGGTCCTCGACACCGGTGGTGTCGACGCGGTTGCAGCGTGGGAACCGTTTGTATTCCGCGCGCTCAACAAGGTGAAGGGTTCCAAGCTCGTGAAGCGTGGCGGCGACCTCGTCTGCTTCTGCGCCTACCTGCACGGCAACCCGGAGCGGGTTTACAAGGACGAGAAAGCCACGCAGGCGTTCGTTGATGCGATCGCCCAGGCGGCAGCCTATGTCCGCAATCCGGCAAATCGTGAAGAAGTCGCCGAAATCGGAACTCGGTTCGTCAACATGACCAAGGAAGAGGTCCTCGCGGGTCTCGACTTCTGGCAGTACGACCCGCGCATCGGTGCCAATACCGCCACCGCGTTCGAGGGTTCGGTCCAGCGCCTGATCGCGCAAAAGAAGATGAAGAAGCCGTTCCCGGCTGCTGACTATCTCGACGACAAGTTCATCAAGTCGACGATGGAACGCCATCCGGAGTGGTTCGCGGACCTGGGCGGCGCAAGCTAAGCGAATCCGTCGCTTCGCAAGCGATCACGAAAATGCGGCGGGCGCGGGAATGAAACCGCGCCCGCCACACCTGCACATTCCTTACTGACCGGACACGATATGACGGGTGAAGCAAAACTCATCGTACAGGGCCTGACACACCACTATGCCGACGAATACACCGGCGAGTCGGTCCATGCGCTTGAGAAAATCGACCTGCAGATCTACGAGAACGAGTTCGTCGCCATCGTCGGGCCCAGCGGCTGCGGCAAGACAACCTTCCTGAACATCATCGCCGGTCTGCTCCCGTACCGCGAAGGTCGCGCCATGGTCGACGGCATCGAGATCAGGGGCCCCGGCCCCGACCGCGGTGTCGTGTTCCAGGAACACGCCATTCTGCCGTGGCGGACCGTCAACCGGAATATCGGCCACGGCCTGGAGCTGCGCCGCACACCCAAGGAAGTACGTGAGCGCAAGGTTCAGGAATACATCGACCTCGTCGGCCTGACCGGTTTCGAGGAACGCTACCCCCACGAACTTTCGGGCGGCATGAAACAGCGCGTGGCGGTGGCGCGAACCCTGTGCGCCGACCCTGTTATCATGCTCATGGACGAGCCCTTCGCCGCCGTGGATGCCCAGACGCGCATCACGCTGCAGGACGAACTCAACCGTGTCGTGATGGCAACCCGCAAGACCATCCTTTTCATCACCCACTCGGTCGAGGAAGCCGCCTTCCTCGGCGACCGCTGCATCGTCTTCTCGCGCCGGCCGGGCCGCATCAAGACCGAGGTAAAAATCGATATCCCCCGCGAGGAGCGCCTTTGGAAGGACATGGTGAACAATCAGAAGTTCATCGATGCCCGCGACGAAATCCTGCACCTCGTCCGTTCGGAGGTGACCAGCGATGACGACGGTTGACGCCGCACCGCATCGGCGGAAACCGCTGCGCAAATATGTCACCGACAGCCGGGCGATCCAGCTCGTCATCTTACTCGTCGGTGTCGTCATCTTTTGGGCGATCATCTCTTCCGTGATCGACCGGCCGGACCGCTATCTCCCCTCCCCCCTGACGACCCTCGCATCGTCCGTGGACTTGCTGGAGAAAGGCGTCCTTGTCAGTTTCTACACCGATACGCTGACCCGTCTGGTCCTCGGTAGCATCATCGGGATTGCCCTCGGTATCCCGTTCGGGCTTTTGCTGGGACTGAACCGCACCGTCGCGGATATGTTCTATCCGCTGATGAACTTCTTCCAGTCGGTCTCCGGAATCGCGATTTTTCCGGTGATCGTCATCTGGTTCGGAAACAGCAACACGACCGTGATGATCGTGATCCTGTACACCAGCTTCTTCCCCATCGCCTTCAACGTTCTCTCGGGTGTCCGCTCCGTGCCGATGCGCTACATCAGCGCGGCGCGCACACTCGGCGCCTCGCGCTTCCAGGTTGTGAAGGACGTGCTGCTGCCCGGCGCGATGCCGTCGGTCGCGATCGGGTCTCGCCTGTCCATCGGCTTTGCCTGGCGTGCGGTGATCGCCGGTGAAATGCTTGCGGGGCAGGCCGGTCTCGGCAACATGATCTTCGCCGGTCAGGAGCTCGACAACACTGCCCAGATTATTCTTGGCATGGTCATGATCGGGCTGACCTGGATCGTGCTCGATCACTACCTGCTGCGCCCGCTGGAATCAGACACAATCGAACGCTGGGGGCTCGTTTCACGATGACTGCGATCACCGAGTTCTCGGTTTCCGTCCAGCGCCGATTCGGGCGTCAGAAAATCCGCAAGTTCGTCCTGGGTACCATCCCGTTCATCGTGCTGATCGCGCTCTGGCACTTGAACACAATCTTCGTCTGGTTCGATCCGGTTGAAATTCCGCCCATTGCGGATGTGTGGGGCGCGATCTTTTGGCTGCAAAGCGACTGCCCCGGCGTGATTGCCGCGATTGAGGGCCACAACAGCTGCCAGCTGACAAACCACATCTCGTCGTCCGTCGGGCGTGTGATCCTGGCCATGGTGGTCGGTGTTCCGCTGGGCATCGCTTTCGGGATCATGGCCGGCATGAACCGGGTCGTCTCCGCCTATCTTGAGCCCATCGGCGTGTTCATGAATTCGGTCTCGGGGATTGCCTGGATTCCGCTGGCGATCGTCTGGTTCGGCGTCGGGTGGGAGACCACTCTCTTCATCATGCTGAACACCATCTTCTGGTTGCTGTTCTTCAATACGATGATGGGCGTGCGCGCCGTTCCAAAGGTTCTTGTCCAGGGCGTGCAGACACTCGGCGGATCGCGCCTCGACACGATCCTGCAGGTCTACCTGCCGGGCGCCATGACCTCGATCATCACCGGCCTGCGCATGTCGATGGGCTTCGGCTGGCGGGCGCTGATCGCGGCCGAGATGATCGGCGGCGACAGCGGCCTCGGCTTCATGATTTTCGTCTCCGCCCAGGAGTTCAAGACCGAAGAGGTCTTCCTCGGCGTGATCCTGATCTCCATCATCTTCCTGGCGACCGACCGCTGGATCCTTGTGCCGATTGAGCGCTGGACCATCGAGCGCTGGGGTCTGGTCTGGAAGCCTACCTGATGTCGTCTCAAGAACTCGACGAAGTCCGCCCGACACGACGGCGGCGCGCCTGGTACAAGCGTCGGGACATCCTGTTCATTATTGTCGTCGCGGCAATCTGGATTGGATGGGAGGGCTACGGCCGCGTCACGGGGCCGTCGCGCATCACCGATGCGCTTTCCGCGGAACTTGCGAACAACCCCGAGCAGCTCACGGTTATGGTTACGGCCAAGTTCCCGCCTGAGCGCTTTCACTCGAACGTCTACAATGAGGTCGGCGTACAGCGGGGAACCGAGAACCGGACCACCCGCCTTGCCCTGATAAAGCCGTCCGGTGTGCGCTGGCTGTCGCGCCAGTACTGGATCGATAGTATCGACGTTGCACCCGATGCGGGGCGCTAGCCAAGTCCGACGAAGCGCTTGCGCTTTGTGTGCACGTGGGCATAAATCCCCGCGCATTTAACAGTTTCCCTGGCCTTCCATGAGCAATCAGATCGATGCGGAACCTGCCTCACAGCAGTTCGACCGCCGCTATATCCTGAAACTGTCCTGCCCTGACCAGATGGGCATCGTCGCCGCAGTGGCGAGTTTTCTGGCACAGCAGGACTGCAATATCCTCGAATCCGCGCAGTTCGACGACGAAGGCACGGGTCATTTCTTCATGCGAACCGTGTTCGGCGCCGGCGAAACGACGCCGCAGCAGGAAAACCTGTGCGCCGCGTTCGACCCGGTGGCAAAGCGCTTCGCGATGGAGTGGACAATCCGCGATCAGGCCGACAAGCCGAAAGTCCTGATCCTTGTCTCAAAGCCGGGCCACTGCCTGAACGATCTCCTGTACCGGTCGAGCACCGGTTCACTCGAAATGGACATCGTCGGTATCGTCTCGAACCATCCTGACCAGAAGCCGCTGGCTGAATTTCACCGCCTGCCCTATCACCACTTGCCCATCACACCCGAGACGAAGCGGGAGCAGGAAGGGCAGATACTGAAGGTGATCGAGGACAGCGGTGCGGAACTCGTCGTGCTCGCGCGTTACATGCAGATCCTGACACCGGAGATGTGCGAAGCGCTGGCCGGCCGGTGCATCAACATCCATCACTCGTTTCTGCCGGGCTTCAAGGGCGCAAAGCCCTACCATCAGGCCCACGCCCGCGGCGTGAAATTGATCGGCGCGACGGCTCACTATGTCACGCCGGACCTCGACGAGGGCCCGATTATCGAGCAGGAAACGAGCCGCGTGAACCATGCGCATGCGCCGGAAGACCTGGAGCGGATCGGTAGCGATCTGGAAAGTGTTGTCCTCGCACGCGCCGTGCGTGCGCATCTGGAAGACCGCGTTCTCCTGCACGGGGCCCGTACGGTCATCTTCAACCAGAGCTAGCGCCTAGCGTTCGCGAAACGCCTCGGACCGTGTTTTCAGAACCGGTTGAACCAGATAGTCGATCACTCGCTTCTCGCCGGTGTGGATATCGACCGTCGCCTGCATCCCCGGGATAATCGGTAACTCTTCACCGTCCCCGAGCGTACTGTCGCCCGTTTCCACCACCACCCGGAAGTAGTGCCGCCCGCGCTCGTCCGTATCGGCGTCAGCGGCGATATTCACAACCGTGCCTTCCAGCCCGCCGTAGCGGACAAAATCATAGGTGCTGATCTTCGCCACTGCGCGCTGGCCCACCTCGACATGCCCCACATCGCGGGGATTCAGCCGCGCTTCGATCAGCAGGCGTTCGCGCGACGGCACAATTTCCATGATCGCATCCCCCGGCCCGACCACACCGCCGATGGTGTGATAGGACAGATTCTGGATCACGCCGTCGATCGGGCTGGCGATGACGGCACGCGCTCGCTGCTCGGTGGCTTTTTGCAGGCGCTCGCGTTCACGCGCGATTTCCAGCTCAACGAGCGTGATCTGCTCGGAAATTTCGCGGCGAAATTCGAGCTCGATTTCCCGCGCGTTCTCCTGCGCTTCGGCCAGTGCGGCGCGGGCGCGGGGCAAAGAGGAGTTCAGCCGCGCCAGGTCGCCGCGCACTTCCTCCAGCTCGCGCTCACGTTCCAGATGCTCCATGCGTGGCGTGAGCTGTTCTTCCAGCAGGGACTTCGACAACCGGAACCGCTCCTGTACGAGCGGCAGGCTGCGCGACAGGGACGTGCGCCGCGCTTCCAGTTCCGAGACCTCTTGAATGCGTTGCTCGATCCTGTCTCCCGCGGAAGATGCGCGGCTGCGAAGCTGCGCGCGCGTCAGGTCGAGCGCCTTGTTCTCAGCCAGCACAAGCTGCGGATGCCGATCCGCTGCGTCCGCCGGATAGTCGGGATCGTCCCCCGTCGCCAGCGCCGCCAGTCGGGCGCGCTTCAGGATGAGCCCGTCGATGCGAACCTGAATTTCCTCCCGATTGACCCCGGCACTGGCGAGGTCCAGCTCGACAAGCGGCTGGCCGACCTCGACTGGCTGGCCGTCTCGAACATGGATTTCTTTCACGATGCCGCCTTCCAGATGCTGCACGGTGCGAACCTGGCCCTGGGGGACGACCTCGCCCTCCGCGATGGCGACCTCATCGAGCGACGAAACCGATGCCCAGGCGAGCGCGGCCACTACAAGCACCGACACGGCCACGCCGCTCAGCCGCCACGAGGACCCGGTGCTTCGTTGCGCAAGCGCCTGAAGACGACCTGTTTCCGCGTCGCTCAAGTCCGCTGCTCCAATGGTACGGGGGCGCCCTCACCGGCAAAGAGCTTCGGCAGAATATCTCCGCCCGGCCCCGCCGCCGCGATGCTCCCGTTTTCGAGTACCAGGATGTTTTCGCACGCGCTCAGCAACACAGGGCTGTGCGTCACTACCACTACGTTGTGATCCTGCGCGAGTTCGCGCAGCGTCGTGCGCAGTTGCTCCTCGGCGGGCCTGTCGAGATTGGCGGTCGGCTCATCGAGCAGCAGCACAGGCGGATCGCCGAACATGGCGCGTGCGATCGCCAAGCGCTGACGCTGCCCACCAGACAGGCGCGAACCTGCCTCTCCCACGTCGGTTCCATAGCCGTCCGGCAGCGACACGACGAAATCATGCGCCCCGGCCAGCCGCGCCACGCGGACGACTTCCGCATCGGTATCCGCATGTTCGCGCCGTGCAATGTTGTCGCGAATGGTTCCCGACAGCAGGAACGTTTCCTGGGGCGTGTAACCGATCCACCTCGCCAGATCGGCCCGGGCGTACTGTCCGATGTCACCGCCATCGAGCAACACGCGGCCGCTTTCAGGCAGGTACAGCCCCTGCATGAGCTTGATCAGGGTCGATTTGCCGCTCCCGCTGCGCCCGACGATGCCGTGCAACCCGCCCGGCTTCAGCGTGAAGTTCACGCCCGAAACGACCGGCTCGCCCTCGTCGTAGCGGAAAGTCGCCCGCTCGACGGAAATAACGCCCTCCGGCCGCACCATCGCGACGGCTGTCCTGTCGCGCTCATCGGGAAGCGCGAATACATCTTCCAGCCGCTGGCGGGCCATGCGGAACGCAGACCAGGTCCGCCATGTCCCGACGAGCTGGTTGAGCGGCGAGATCAGCCGGTTCGCCAGCATATTCGTCGCGATCAGCGCGCCAATGGTGATCGACTGATCGAGGATCGCCACGGCACCGACGGCTGTTATCCCGACTGTTGTCAGCAGCGACAGGCCCAGCCCGAGGTTCGTGAAGGTGTCGTTGCGCTGTCCGCGTTCGAGCGCGGCGGTAATCGTTGTCTCCTGTTCGGCCTCGAGGCGCTCCTGGAGTCGCGGGCCAAGGTCGAGAGATTTCAGGGTGGTGCGGCCGGCAACAAATTCCGCCACCGTCGCATCGCGCGTCATCTGGTGCCCCTGCTCTCGTTCCGCCGCCTTCGATGCGACCCGCGAAGAGACCAGTGCCACGCCGACAAAAACAGGGACGGCGATCAGGACGACCCACAGAATCGGCAGGGCGATGACGGCAATGATCCCGAGGAAAATGAACGCAAACGGCACGTCCACGGCAAGAACGACCGGCACGCCCCCCAACGTGTTTCGCACACGCGCAACATCCTGTTGAAGCACCTGCCACCGTGCACCCTCGGAACGCTCCAGGTCGCGCAACGACAGACGCGACAGTTTCTCGTAGAGGCGCGCGCTGAGAGCCGCCTCGACCCTGACGGACGCACGCTGAAGCACCCGGCTGCGGGCCTGGCGCAGGATAAAGTCGAACGCAATGGCAATGGCGACCCCGAAGACCAACGCCTGCAACGTCGATATCCCGGCGAAAAACACCACACGGTCGTAAACCTGCAGGACGAACACAGGTACCGCCAGTGCCAGCAGGTTGATGAAGAGCGAGAGAAACGTCAGTTCGCGGTATTGTGGCCACAACTCGCGCAGCAGACCGCTCAACAGGGGCGCGTTCTGATGGTCGCGCATATCCGCCAACAGCTACTGCGCCGCCGCGCCGTCAGCCTGCTCGGCCTTCGGTTCCGGCGAAACAGGCGATGGGTCCGCGGACGCCAGAGAAAAGAGGTGCGCGGGTGTCAGCTGGCCCATGGAGAACAGCAACTGCGCGCGTGCCGCGCGCGCATCGAACTCGGCCCGAAGTTGATTGATGCGGGCGTTGAACACTTCCGTTTCCGCATCGAGAACATTCAGTGCTGTTTCATTGCCGGCAGCGCGAAGCTTCTTGCGCGCCTCGAACACCTCGCGCGCGATCGTGGACGCGTTCGCCAGTAGTTCCGAGCGTTCCTGCGCTGTCTTCAGAGACTGCCAGGCGAGCCCGATATCCTCCTCGACCTGGCGCTGGATATCGTCCTCGGTGGCGCGCGCCGCGTTTTTCTCGAAGGCGGCACCGTTAGCGGCGGATTGCGCCCGGAACCCCGAAAACAGTTCCCAGTTCACCCGCAGCAGGACGGAGAAGTCCCGGCGGATACCCCGGTTGGTATTCACATTGTCTTCGTAGTTGGTGCTGCCGACCAGATCGACGGTCGGGAAGAAGTCGGCTTCCGCGATGTCCTCACGCTCTTCGGCCGCCGCCACCCGGTTGCGCGCAAACTGGAGTTCAAGGTTTTCGGCCCGGCCCGATTCCCGGATTTCCGGCAAGCTGCGCGGCAGCGACGTTGGGGGAATGTCGACCGGCTTGAGTTCCGTAACGGCCGGGGATTCGCCGAATACCTGCTCGTACTGCGTGATCGAGCGAATAAGCGCCCCCTCCAGAGCCACCCGTCTCTCCTTGGCCAGTTGCAGACGGGTTTTGGCAAACAGGACGTCGACAGCAATTCCCGATCCCCGTTCGACACGTTCGTCTTCAAGGTTGAGCTGGCGCGAAATGGTTCGCTCGCTGAGCGTCGCCAGTTGCACAAGAAGCGAATCCCGGACCACGCCGTTGTGCGCATTGATCGCGTCGCGGGTAAGTTCCTGGCGGGTCAACTCCAGCGAGATCGCCTGCTGGCCCTCGTCGAGCTTCGACAACTCGAAGGCCGAGCTGTTTCGAAAACCGGCGAACAGGTTCTGCGTCGCGGTCAGCGTTCCCTTGTTCCGCGGCAGGCTCGACGGCTCTCCGGGGCTCTCCCGACGATCGGGGCTGTCGATATACTCGTATCCCGTATCGCCCGAGAACGTCAGCGTGGGCAGGAAAGCCGCACGCGCTTCATCAACCCCTTCACGAGCCGCATTCAGGAACTGTTCCTGCGCACGAATGCGCGGGTGCTCATCCAGCATGCGGGTGAGTGATTCCTGGAACGATTGCGCCAACGCCTCCGTCCCACCGGACAGCGAAAAGACGGCAAGGAGCAGCGAAACCGAAAGGCCGCGTACCAGATCTATCCTGTGACCGCGAATTCGCACCTTAAGCCCTTGATCCCCCATGGAAACCCGGCGCGACATTAGCGGATCGAGTGTTGCAGAGGCAATCGGACAAACTGACACCTGAACCTATGTTGCAAATTGCGGACGATCGGCCACGCCGCGACACCGGATTGCGAACGCAATGCGATCCGGGCTGCGCCTAATTGTCCCGCCAGCTCACAAACAAGTTAATTTATCCATGTTTTTCATGCACTTACTCCGCCTTCGAGTCGTCATTGAGAATTGGCACGGCGATTGCAATTCCTTGGTCATGCTTACTCTATCTCTCCAATTGGCGGAACAGCCGATGAATCCACATCCGAACGCAGACAACGCCGATCGGTTGGACACCTCCACCGAGCGGCGTGCCACCGAACGCACACTCAAGACCTGGAACGCGTTTGCGCGCGAGCGCCTTGGCGAATTCGTCAGCGCGATGCTCAACGAGAACTGGGACGACGACAGCTACGACTTTCTGCTTGTCTACGACCAGAGCAGTCCCGAGCACTCGTCCATCGTGGTTTGCGGGACCGGCGCTCAAGTCTTTCTGGGTTTGCCCTCCAGCCGCTTCCCCGCCGCGCAACGCCTGCCGAATGACGTCCGGGACGATTTTCTGCAGGCCGCCTCACGCGCCGTGGAGAACGGGATTCCCAGCCGGAAATGCGGCACATACACCGACAAGTTCGGCAACGAGGTCGCCTACCGGTCGATCTTCGTTCCGACCAAACCCAAGGGCAGCAAGGAACCGATCTGCCTCTACGGCACGTTTTCCGCGAAATTCGTCGACGAGAAGGTGCAGGCCGAACTGCACTAGCCAGGGATCATTGATCACTGCCGTCCATCGACCTTCCCACGTTCTTTCCAGCTACTCACTCGCCTGACGCGTGAGAACAATTTCCTCGGCCGTGGCGGGGTCCGCCGGCGGGTAAGCCTTACGGAACGTTGTTTCCGTTTCCGTGAGCGCCCCGTTGATCACCGTCAACCGCCGGTCGAAATCGATTTCCTCGAAGCTCAGCCCGGCACGACAATCGTGTTCCAGCTCGCGCGCCCGCCGTTCAAGCCGGCGTGCGCCGAATGTCGCCGCACTGCTGCCGACACTATGGATCTCACGCTCGACATCCGCGCGCGGCATATCGCTGTCGGACGAAACACGTCCCAGACGTGCACGCACGTCGTCCAGGAACTGATCGACAAGATTGATCACGGACTCGCGCCCGACGTCCGCCTCAAGCTGGGCCATGACAGCTTCGTCAAGGAGCGGTGCATCTTCCAGCTCCACGTCTGCCAGTTCGATTTCTTCGATGTCTCCGGGCTGTGCAGCCCCCGTCTCGAGCGCGGCCGGGTCGCTCGCCGGCAGACCCGCGTCAGCGACATCAGCGGCGATATCGTCGGCCGACGGCTCGGTTTCTTCCACCGTCGCAGAAGCGCCGATCAATCGCTCCACGGTGGCTCCCAGGGTTCCCTGATCGAAGGGCTTGGACAGGAGGTCGTCGGCACCCGCCTCCTCACACATCGTACGATCGTCGGAAACCACATCCGCCGAAAGCGCCAGAATCGGAAGGCCCGACTTTTCGTCGGCGCGTGCGCGGACCCGGCGGATAATATCTGTCCCGTGCATATCCGGCAGATGCAGGTCGACGAGCAGCGCATCATAGTGGGACTTCTCCACGGCCGAGAGCGCGGCGCGCCCGGTGTCCACCGCATCCACGCGGAAGCCGGCGTTGCGGAGCATGGCGCCGACGACAAGGCGGTTCACCTCGACGTCCTCGACCAGCAGCACGCGCCGGCCATCCTGCGCCGGCGTTCTCCCGAGCGTCGCGCCCAGGATCGACGTATCGACCCGGACGCTCGAGGTCCCGGCGGCCGTATCCTGCGCAAATGTCGGCTCAAAACGGCTTCCCGTCCCGAACGGTGTCAGTGCCACATGATCGAATCCGAGGCCATGCCAGCGGCCAATCTCCGCCCGGCTCGTTTGTGACAGTGCCACGACCAGCGAGGCGGGCCGCGCGGCTTCGACACCCTCAGCGAACATCTCGGCGATCTGCCGGCAACCCTCCCGGGGCAGATTGGCGTCCACGATCACCGCAGTCTCGGACATATTGCATGCACCGAGCACCGACCCCGCTTCACGCAGGGAGACGACCTGATCCACCGACCAGCCGCGCTGATAGGCGGCGTGATCGAACATATCGCGGGCGACCTCATTCTCGCTGATGACGACCACATGCCGCACATCGAACTCCGGCACCACGGCTTCGCGCCGATCCTGGCCGGCGCCCGTGGAGGCGAATGTCACGTTGAACCAGAATGTGCTGCCTTCCCCCGGTTCGCTTTCAAAGCCGATTTCGCCATCCATCATTTCGACGAGGCGTTTCGCAATCGACAGTCCCAGTCCGGTCCCGCCATAGCGCCGGTAGGTGCCCGGATCGGCCTGGGCATATTCCCCGAACAACTCCGCCTGCTGTTCGCGCGGAATGCCGATACCTGTGTCGGTCACCTCCACCCGCATCACGATCTGGCCGTTCTGCGCCGGTGAGCAGCTCGCGCGGACATATACGCCGCCCTTCTCCGTGAACTTGACGGCATTGTTAATGAGGTTCAGCAAGACCTGGCGCAGTCGCGCCGGATCGCCGACCACCCGGCTCGGCATATCGAGCGAATAACTCGGAAAGAGTTCGAGCGTCTCGCTGTGGGCCTTGGAGGCCATAAGGTCGACCACATCGGAAATCACTTCCAGCGGATCGAATACTTCGGGCGAGAGCTTGAGGCGACCGGCTTCCAGCTTGGAATAGTCGAGGACATCGTCGATGACATTGAGCAACGCCTTGCTCGACCGAAGCGCGATCTCCGCGATCCCGCGTTGTTGCCGCTCCAGCGGCATATCGACCAGCAGGTCCAGCGTTCCTAGAACGCCGGTCATCGGCGTCCGGATTTCGTGGCTCATAAGCGCAAGGAAGCGCGACTTGGCCTCGTTCGCCCTGTCGGCCTCGTCGCGCGCCAACCGCATCGCCTCCTCGGCTTCGCGCGTCCGGCGGATCTCGCGGATCAGAAGGAATATCAGCGCGCCGATCCCGAGGACCGTTCCCGCCGCGGTGAGCAACATCTCCGCGAACGCGGGTTGAAGATTGAGGTCGCGCGCCGAAAACTCCTCTCGCTCACCCGTCTCCGCTGTTCGTATAAAGCGTTGCAGAAACGCCAGTTCCACTTCGATGTCGCGCCGCATGTCCAGCGGGCCGCGAATATCGACCGGACGCAGCGCCAGGATCCTCGGCTCCAGCGATTGCAACAATGCGCGAAGATTGTCCGCGCGAGGATAGGCGTACTGGTCTGCGTCCTGCGCGGATTCGATGGATTCGAGAAGCTTCGGCAGGCGCTGTTCCAGCTCGCGGTAGCGGTCGAGGACGTCCTCGCGCGAGGTCCCACCCCGCACGGAGCCATACTGGTCGAGCCCATTCAGAAGCTTCGAGAACTCGAACTCGATCTGGGAGATGTACCAGAGGGCGGATTTGTAGTCGCCCGCATTGACCTGATACTGCGCGCGAAGGTTGATGACGGAGACCGCGCTGGTCGTCCCCAGAATCGCAATCGCGATCGCCAGGAGCACATACTTCGCATCGAGCCTTTCGAGCAGAAATCGCATTCGATCAGACCGGTGAGACCGCCGCGATATCGATATCGGCAGCGGTCAGCGTATCCCCGGTGATCGTTGCAACCTCATAACCGGCCCCGGCGCCCGTTCCATCGGCATCGAAAATCAACGTTCCGCCGCTGCCGGCCGTATCCGCGAAGATGAAGGACGGGCCGGCGTGCGCACCGTTGTTGTTGTAGGTGCCGGTGACAGTCGAAAAATTCGTGTTGTCCACGGAGGCGATGTTTCCGAAATTCGCCTGAAGGAACTGGAACCGGTCGGTCCCGCTCAGGAAATCGGTGATCGCGTTCGTGCCATCGGCCTGGGTCGCGAAATAGAACGTATCGCTGCCGTCGCCGCCGGTGAGCGTGTCGTTCCCGGCACCGCTGTAGAGCAGGTCATTGCCCGTACCACCGTCGACGGTGTTGACGCCGTTCCCGGCCAGAATGGTGTCGTTGCCCGCACCGCCGTCGATGGCCGTCGTCGCATCCCGGCCCGTGATCCGGTCATCGAAGCCGGAGCCGATCACATTCTCGATGT
Organism: Alphaproteobacteria bacterium; assembly: GCA_965222215.1. Lineage (GTDB taxonomy): Bacteria > Pseudomonadota > Alphaproteobacteria > UBA6615 > UBA6615 > JABJAG01. The sequence continues at coordinate 2,195,986 of OZ244931.1, forward strand.
CAGTCAGCGTATCGCCCTGCGCATCGCCGCCGGTCTCTGTGCTGGCGTCGCTCAGGTCCACGGTCACGGCCGAGCCGGAGCTTGCATAACTCGCCGTGTCGGTGCCGTTGCCGCCGTTCAGGGTATCGGCGCCAGCGCCACCTTCCAGCGTGTCGTTCCCGTCGCCGCCCGTCAGGACATTGGCGTTCGCATCCCCGGTGAGATTGTCCGCGTTCGACGAGCCCGTGAGGTTCTCGAAGTTGGATAGCGTGTCGGTGCCGTCGCCGGTCGCCGTCCCGGCCGACAGGCTCGCGGTGATCCCCGACGCAGCACCCGCGAAAGATGCGGTGTCCGTTCCCGTGCCGCCGTCGAGCACATCGTTGCCCGCACCCCCTATCAAGGTGTCGTCGCCACCGCCGCCCGACAGCGTGTTGGCGCCCGTCGAGCCGGTGAGCGTATCCGCGCTTCCGGAACCAATGACGTTCTCGATACTGTTGAGCGTGTCGGTGCCGTCGCCCGTGGCCGTGCCGGCCGACAGATCGACCGTCACACCCGACCCCGCGTTGGCGAAGGTCGCGGTATCGGTTCCACCGTCGCCGTTCAGAGTATCGTCGCCGCCCGCACCTTCCAGAATATCGTTGCCCAAACCGCCCGACAGCACGTTGGCATTGCCGTCGCCGATGAGCGTATCCGCGTTGGACGAGCCGGTGATGTTCTCGAAGTTGTTGATCGTGTCGGTGCCGTCGCCGGTCGCGCTGGTCGTCGCGAGGTTGGCCGTGACGCCGGACGCCGCACCGGAGAAGGACACCGTATCGGTCCCATCGCCGCCGTCGAGGATATCCGAACCGGCCCCGCCGTTGATGGTGTTGGCGCCCGCATCGCCGGTGAGCGTGTCGCCTGACGACGAGCCGATCAGATTTTCGACATTCGCGAAGGTATCGTCGCCGTTACCGGTTGCTGTTCCGGCCAGCAGGCTCGCTGTAATGGCCGAGCCCGCGCCGGCGAAGGACACCGTATCGGTGTTGTTGCCGCCATCGAAGGCATCGTTCCCGGCCCCGCCAAACAGCGTATCCGAACCGTCGCCGCCATTGAGCGCATCGTTGCCGTTGCCGCCGGTCAGCGTGTCGCTGCCCCCGTTGCCGTTCAGCGTATCGTTGCCGTCACCGCCCGTGAGGGTGTTCGCATTGCCGTCGCCGGTCAGGGTATCGTCGAACGCGGAACCGGTCAGGTTCTCGATATCCGTATATGTATCGCCCTGTGCGTCGTTGGTGTTATTGCCCGGCGTCGTCAGGTCCGCAACAACGCCGGTGGCCGAGTTGGCGTAGGTGGCTGTATCGGTGCCGCCGCCACCGTTCAGCACATCCGCGCCGCCGCCGCCTTCGAGCGTGTCGGTGTCGGTCCCGCCGTTCAGTGTGTCCACGTCGGATCCGCCACGCAGGGAATCGTTACCGGCTTCACCGTTCAGGGTGATCGCACCCGTCGCCGCCGACGCATTCAGCGTATCGCCGCCAGAACCCGCGTTGATCGTGAAGGTTCCGGTAAGATCGGATCCGTTCAGATCGGCGACAGTAAAATTGTCAGCACCGCTGCCGGTCGTAATCGACAGGTTCTCGACGCCTTCCAGGTCGATCACCGCAGATGCGCCGACGGTCTGGGTCACGACGACATCCGTACCGTCGAAGGTGACAGAGTACGTGTTCGCCGATCCGGTATTGCCGGTGATCTGCGCCGTGTCCGTGCCGGCGTCACCACCGATATTGTCGCCGCCGTCGCCGTTCACCAGGATGAACGTGTCGTTGCCCGCGCCGCCGTTGACCACATCGTTGCCCGCGTCACCACGGATGATGTCGTTGCCGTCACCGCCGTTGATCGTGTCGGCGTCAGCTCCGCCGTTGATCGTATCGTTGTCGCCGTCGCCGTTGATGATGTCCACGCCCGCGCCGCCGTTCAATGTATCGTCGCCGCTGCCCCCGTTGAGCGTATCGGCGCCATCATTGCCATTGAGCGTGTCCGCACCACCGTTCCCGTTCAGCGTGTCCGCGTCGCCGTTGCCCGAGAGCACGTTGGCGCTTGCATCGCCAGTCAGCGTATCAGCAAAAGCCGAACCGGCCAGGTTCTCGATCCCCGAATAGGTGTCCCCGGCCGCCTCGCCGAGATTGTTGCCTGGTGTCGTCAGGTCGGCGGTGACCGCCGCCGTCGCATTGGCATAGCTCGCGGTATCGGTTCCCGCGCCGCCCGTCAGTGCATCGCCACCGTCGCGCCCCTCCAGCGTGTCGTTACCGTTGCCGCCATCGAGCGCGTTGACGCCGGCATCGCCCGTCAGGCTGTCGTTGTTCGCGGAACCGATCAGGTTTTCGATGTTCGACAGCGTGTCGGTGCCATCACCGGTGGCTGTGCCGGCTGTCAGGCTGGCCGTTACCGCCGAACCGGCATTCGCGAATGTGGCCGTATCGGCCGTCCCCGCGCCACCGTCGAGCGTATCGTTGCCGGCCCGGCCGTCGAGGGTATCGTTACCGGCACCACCGACAAGAACATTCGCGTTTGCGTCGCCGGTCAGAGAATCGTTGTTCGCCGAACCGGTAAGGTTCTCGATGTCCTGGTAAGTGTCCGTGCCATCGGCGGTGCCAGTGCCACCCGTGAGGCTCGCTGTGACGGCCGCCGACGAACTGGCGTAGGTAACGGTATCGACGCCGTTTCCGCCCTGCAGCACGTTGGTGCCACCGCGGCCGTCGAGCGTGTCGTTGCCGTCGCCGCCGGCGAGGGTGTTGTTGTTCACGTCACCGACAAGCGAATCGTTCGCGCTCGAGCCGACGAGGTTTGCAATGTCGGTGTAGGTATCGCCCGCTGCGTCGCCGCTATTGTTCGTAGAATTGTTGAGATCCGCAATCAGTCCCGCGCCCGCATTGGCGTAGCTCGCGGTGTCAATACCGCCCCCGCCGACCAGTGTGTCTGCCCCGCCGAGGCCTTCAAGGGTATCGTTTCCGGCGCCGCCATTGATCACATTGGCACCGCTGGTGCCGGTCAGCGTGTCAGCAAATCCACTGCCGGTCAGGTTTTCGATTCCCGAGTAGCTGTCACCGGCCGCATCACCCGAGTTGCCACCGGCGCTGGTCATATTCGCCGTCACGCCCGCCCCGGCGTTCGCGTAGCTGGCTGTATCCGTGCCCGCGCCGCCTGTGAGAGCGTCCTCGCCCGCGCCGCCGGTCAGCACGTCATCGTTGTCACCACCATTGAGCGTGTCGTTGCCCGCGCCGCCGTCCAGCGTATCGTTGCCCGTTCCCCCGTTCAGCGTGTCGGCGCCTGCAGCCCCGCTGAGCGTGTCGTCACCGCCGCCACCGGTCAGTCCGTTAGCGTTCGCGTCACCCGTCAGGTTATCGGCGTTCGCGGTGCCGATGACGTTCTCGATCCCCGTGAGCGTGTCCGTGCCGTCACCAGTGCCGGTTCCGGCGGTCAGGTTGATCGTCACGGACGCGCTGGCACTGGAATAGTCTGCCGTATCGGTGCCGGCGCCGCCGTCGAGCGCATCGTTGCCCGCACCGGTCAACAGCGTGTCGTTTCCGGCACCGCCGTTGAGGGCATCGTTGCCCGCGCCGCCGTCCAGCGTGTCGTTGCCGTCGCCACCATTCAGGGTGTCGTTGCCGGCCGCACCGTTCAGGATGTCGTCGCCGGCGTTGCCCGACAGGACATTGTCGTTCGCGTCGCCGCTGAGAGTGTCGGAAAACGCGGAGCCGGCGACATTTTCGATGCTGCTGAACGTATCGCCCGCCGCATCGCCGGTGTTCGCGGCGCTGTTGGCGAGATCGACGAGAACCCCCGCACCCGCATTGGCAAAGCTCGCGGTGTCGGAACCGACACCGCCATTCAGGATGTCGGCCCCCGCGCGGCCTTCGAGGCTGTCGTCGCCCGTCCCGCCCGTCAGCGTGTTGACGCCGGCGTCGCCGGTCAGCGTGTCGTTGTTCGCGGAGCCGATCAGGTTCTCGATCCCCGTCAGGGTGTCCGTGCCGTCGCCCGTCGCCGTTCCGGTCGTCAGGTTGGCCGTCACGGCAGACCCGGCATTCGCATAGGTCACCGTGTCGGTGCCCGCGCCACCGGTCAGCGTGTCGTCGCCGCCACGGCCGTCGAGCGCATCGTTGCCCGCGCCACCATCCAGCGTGTTGGCGTTGCCGTCGCCGGTCAGCGTGTCGTCGAAGGCCGATCCGGTGATGTTTTCAATCCCGGTGAAGGTATCGGCGCCGTCGCCCGTCGCCGTGTTGGTCAGAAGGCTCGCGGTGATCGCCCCGCCCGCAGCGGCAAAGGACGCGGTGTCGGTGTCCGCGCCGCCGTTGAGCGCATCGTTGCCCGCGCCGCCGATCAGGGTGTCGTTCCCGGCATCGCCGTTCAGGGTATCGTTGCCCGCACCGCCGTTCAGTGTATCGCCGCCCGCTCCGCCTGAGATGACATTCGCGTTGCCGTCGCCGGTCAGCGTGTCGGCGAATCCGGACCCGATCAAATTCTCGATACTGATGTAGGTGTCCCCGGCTGCATTGCCGGTGTTGTTGGCGCTGTCAGAGAGGTCGGCTGTCACGGCCCCGGCCGCGGCAGGCGCGTTCACGCCCGTGGCATAGCTCGCCGTGTCAGTGCCGGCGCCGCCGTTGAGCGTATCCGCGCCCGGGCCACCATTCAGTATGTCGTTGCCCGCTCCGCCGAGGAGCGTATCGCCTTGCGTACTCGTTTCCAGCGTGTCGTTACCGCCGCCGCCGGATACTTCGAGCGTTCGGTCCGTCGGCGCGCCGTTGAGCGTGTCGTCGCCATTCCCGCCGACGAACTTGACCGTGTTGTTGGTGATCGCGGTCCCGGACAAGTCGACGAGGCTGACCGTGTCACCAGCGTTACCCGCCTTCAATTCCAGCGTTTCCACATTGCGCATGGTGACGGTGTTTCCGCCCCCAAGGTCAGTAACGACGTCCGTGCCGTTCGTGGTCACATTGAACGTGTTGACCGCAGCCTGCTGACCGGGAATCGTGACTGTGTCCTTGCCGGCGCCGCCATCGACGGTCACAGCCCCGCTGCCGCTCAGATAGATAAAAGAATCGCCGGCCGAGCTGCCGGTGACGACACCGCCGCCGCCCTGCAACGTGATTTGAGGATTGGTAACCGGTCCGGCGGTTGACCCGGGTTCCTGCTCCTGGCCCTGATCTTGTGTGCCGGTACCTGCCTGGCGAGGGCCGCCCGTTCCGTCGCCGGTCCCGCCCCGGCCCGCGCCAGGCCCCACACCCGGGCCCGCGCCCACCGGACCCTGTTGGGGTCCAGCATCGGTTTGCTGGAAAGTGTTTTCCGCGACGCGCACGACATTGGGGTCCTGACCGTCGCGTTCGTCCGCGTTCTCTCCGGGGCCAACGTCTATGTAGTCGAACGTGCGGTCGCCGATCAGTTCCGCGATCTGCTGCGGCGTCGCCTGATCGGCCGTCGGCGGCCGGAATAGGCTGAACACTTCCGCGGCCTGCAGCTCGCCCGAGAGCGCAACCGAGCCCGCAGTCGTGGAGACCAAAGCCCGGCCCAGCGAACCGTCGAGGTTGCGGACCAGCGTAAACAGGTTCAGTTCGGCTTCGGGCGCGGCGCGCCCGGCCACCCGGCCCTTCTCCACATTGATCGTGGCCACCGGCGTGCGCACGTCGATCCGTCCGCTCCCGCCGTCGCCCTGCGGCGCTTCGAAGACGAAGGAGCCTTCCAGAACAACGAAGAACGCCGAACTCTGGTCCGGCGGCGCGTCGGGCGTCACACGCTCGACGAGCAGACGGCCTTCCTGATCGAGAAACGCATTCGTGCCGTCGGAAAACTCCAACTCCACGTCAGAGTTCGTGTCCGTGACGATCAGGTCGCCTTCGAAAATGTTCGCACCGGCGCCCACTTCCTCGCGCGCGCCGTTTGCCCGCACGACCGTGACCGTTCCGTTCAGATTGCCGATCTGGCCGACAGAATTTCCACCCGGTGCCTGCGCGAGCTGGACATCGGAATCCTCGCTCGCCTGCGCTATCTGCACGGGCTCCGAATATTCCGTCGCATCCGCGCGGCCGTTGCTCTGTCGATCTGCGTCCATTCGAACCTCTGTCCTACATCGCTACCGCGCGCAGGGCGAATCGCGCCACACCCGTCGGCGCGCAAAAGCCCTGATATTCAAAGCGGTTGCGCCCCGATGTGGCGTTCCCACTATATAAGCACGGATTGTTCGGGTATTCATGCGTTCTGATCGGCCGTCGGTCGGTCCCCAAACGGCGGTGCGCGCTTCCCGCGCGCGCTGAAATTTCTTCTCGGCAACGAAAGCGCCGTCCGAAAGTACCGATATGAGCAAACGTCCTAAGATTCTTCTGGTCGAAGACACGGTCCCCCTGGCGCACACCTATCAGGAATATCTGCGCCAGCAGCCCTACGACATCACTCATGTGGAAACCGGCGGCGACGCGCTGAAGCAGATTGCCGAGGGCTCGCCGGACATGCTGCTGCTGGACCTCGAACTGCCCGACATGAACGGGATGGAGATCCTGCAACACCTGCAGGAAAACGAAATCCCGATCCCGGTCATCGTGATTACCGCCCACGGGTCCATCGGCATTGCCGTGTCCGCGATGCAGGCGGGTGCCAAGGACTTTCTGGTCAAGCCGTTCAGTGCGGATCGCCTTCGGGTCACCGTCGCCAACACCATCGAAGCCGCCCAGCTCGCGGGAATCGTCGCCGACTACCGGGAGAAAATCGACCGGGATTCTTTCGGCGACTTCGTGGGGCGTTCGCTGGCAATGCAGAACCTCTACCGGATCCTGGAATCCGCCGCGCCGAGCGACGCCACCGTGTTCCTGACCGGTGAAAGCGGCACGGGCAAGGAGCTCTGCGCCCAGGCTATTCACCAGTACAGCCGCCGGTCGCGCGGCCAACTCGTGGCGATCAACTGCGGCGCCATTCCCGACGAATTGATGGAAAGCGAACTGTTCGGCCATGTCCGCGGCGCTTTTACCGGCGCAACAAGCGATCGTGTCGGCGCGGTCGAGGCGGCCGACGGCGGTACGCTGTTCCTGGACGAAATCGGCGAAATGAAGCTCGACCTGCAGGTCAAGTTGCTCCGTTTCCTGCAGTCCCAGGAATTCATGCGGGTCGGCGAGACAAAGTCGCGCCGGGTCAACACGCGGATCGTGTGCGCCACCAACCGTGACCCGCAGCAGGACGTGCGAGACGGCAAATTCCGCGAAGACCTGTTCTATCGCCTGCATGTCGTGCCGGTCGTCGTGCCGCCGCTGCGCGAGCGTGACGACGACCCGCTGATCCTCGCCGAGCATTTTCTGGCAGACTACTCCAAGCAGGAACGAAGAACCTTCGACGGCTTCAGCCGGGACGCGGCCGCGGCGATCGTCGCCTACGACTGGCCGGGCAACGTGCGCGAACTTCAGAACGTCGTTCGGAACATGGTCGTGATGAATCAGGGCGGCGAGATCGGTGTGGACGCCCTGCCGCCGCAAATTGCGACGCTGGCGCCGGGAGATGTTGCATCTGGCGACACGGCCTTGCCCCAAACCGCCCCCGCCACGGCCGGAACGAGCGCCCCGGCGGCATCCCTGCCGAGCGCGCCCGACGATATTCGCCCGCTCGAGGACACCGAACGCGATGCGATCGAGCACGCCATCGAAATCTGCGACGGCAACATCCGGATGGCGGCCACCTACCTCGAGGTGTCGCCGGCCACGATCTACCGCAAGCGGGCCAAGTGGGAAGAAGCCGGCCCCGCATAACGCAATTTGTACCGTTTCAATAGGAAACATGCGTTTCAGATTGGGCCCGGATGTCGCAAACTGCGATCCCGAATTTGGTGCAAAGCTTCGCGCCACGCCTCTGCGGAAGGCGCATAAATCAGATTTGGAATACTCCATAACCATCTGATTCATTTGATTTTTATGTTTCCTTTCTCCCCGACCAAGAAAGGCGACGACCGGTTAGATCGCCGCCTTCTTGGGGGAGGAGGACACCACTCACTCAAGTGTCCTGTTACTAACGAAGCAAGCAGCGTGCCAAAAATGGGCTCATGCGCTGCGTAAGACACTTTCAATCCGCTCGGCGAGCGCCTCGGCATCGTCGGCAACATTGTTCATGTGCTTTGCCTGACTGCGGAGCGCACCGGCTTCCTTCCGGAGCGTCTGGATCCAGCCACGCATCTCTTCGCGATCCATCTCGCTGACGGCGGTCGATGGGACGAGATCACGGCCCGAAGTACGGTCTTTTGCGAAAATATCCATTAACCGCATGACTGCAAGCACCATGCCAGTTCACCGTCGCGTGTCGAAGCTTGTCCCGCACACCGTTCACCGTGACAATGCGCACCGGGGATCGGCTTCCGACCCCGTATCGCGACGGAGATTCGATAGATGCGGATTCTGACGAACGGCAATCGTCCCTACCACTGGGGGCCGTTCCCTCTCGAAACGCTGGCCCGGGACGATGCCGCCGCGGACATCGAGATTTCGCGCGCCCCGCGCGAGGCCGAACGCCCCCGTGACGCCGGCGCGTTGATGGGCAAATCCTTGCGCCACTACCGCGATATCTTCGCACAGGCCGCGGACGGAGACATAGCGCCCGAAAAGGCCCCCGAGACCGGCGACCCGGTGCGGAGCAGCGTCGACATCAAGGGGGCATCCTATTTCCTCGATGCCGCTCAGGTCGGCATCTGTGAAATTCCGGATAGCGCCTGGCGCGAAGGCAGCACGCCCCTGTCCCACAGCCATGCCATCGTCATGCTGATCGAGCACCCGCAGGTGCCGCGGGACGAACCGTTGTCGGCTGCCTGGACGCAGGACCATGTCGTCGAAACGGCCGAAATGCGCGGCACCGAAATCGGCGCCAATATCGCCGGCCATATACGGCTAATGGGATACGCGGCACGGGCTGACCTGCCCGGTGAACGCCTGCTCGACGAAGAACGCCTCGCCGTCCTCGCCGGCCTCGCCGTTCGCAAAAAAGACGGCTCGCTCGAAAATCCCTATCTCGACCATTTCACGATCATGGTCGTCTCGACCGAATACGAACTGGAATGCGACCGCCCCCTCGCCGCGTCGGCGCTGAAAGCGCGCGGCCTGCGCTACTGGTGGGGCATCAACGATGCCCGTTCGGGGCGAGAACGCAATCGGCGCGCAAAGCGTGCGTCCTGGGCCAGCCGTTATCCCATGGAGACGGTGAAACGGGTTGACCGGCCGACCACGCTCATCCTCGACGACGAAGTGCCGCGCGTGCCCAAGCGCGCCGCGTTCTTCGAAAGGGCCCTGCAGGGCGATCTGGGGGACAAGGCGCAGCGTGAGCGCGCGCGGTTTGCCACCAAGCATCCGCTGTCGCGCTCAATGGTGGCCTCGATCCGCACGATGGTGCCACATCAGGACGGCAAGGTGGACGAGAACGCCGATCGGTCCGCGTATGGCGACCCGGCGCAGAACGCCAAGGCCATCAAGGCGTTGTCGTACTTCCTCGGATCGGATCTGACAGGCATCTGCGAGGTGCCGCGCTACGCATGGTTCTCTCACAAGGAGGACGGCACGCCGATCGAGATGTATCACAAGTACGCCGTCGTGATGCTGATCGACCAGGGTTTCGAGACCATGGAGGGTGCCAGCGGCGACGACTGGATCTCCGGCTCGCAATCCATGCGCGGGTACCAGCGCGGTGCGGAAATCGCGGGCGTCATGTCGCACCTGCTGGGCCAGCTCGGGTTTCCGGCACGGGCCCAGACCAACGCCGACAGCGATGTGCTGCAGATCCCGCTGGTGCTGCTTGCCGGGCTCGGCGAACTCAGCCGGATCGGCGAACTGGTGCTGAACCCCTTCGTCGGCCCGCGCTTCAAATCCGTTGTGCTGACCACCGACATGCCGCTGGAAGTCGACAAGCCCATCGATTTCGGGCTGCAGACCTTCTGCAACAACTGCCTCAAATGCGCCCGCGAGTGCCCGTGCGACGCGATCCCGTTCGGCGACAAGGTAATGTTCAACGGCTACGAAATATGGAAGCCGGACGCCGAGCGCTGCGCCCGCTACCGGGTGACCAATCCCCACGGATCCGCCTGCGGGCGCTGCATGAAGACATGTCCGATCAACAAGGTCGTGGATTCCGACGGGCCGCTGCTCCACCGCATGGCGAGCTGGATGGGGGTCCACGCGCTGTTCCTGAAGAAGTTCATGGTGCCGATCGCCACATGGGCCGACGACGCGCTGGGGAACGGGCGGCGCAATCTCTCCAAAAAATGGTGGTTCGACCACGAAGTCGTCGGCGACAAGGTCGTCGAGCCCAAGGGCGTCAACAAGCGCGAGATCGACCCGTCGCGCAAGGTCGACCCGGCCAAGCAGCGCATGGCGTACTACCACGCCAATATGATGCCGCCGCCCGACGCACCCGGCGCGGTGCCGGTCGACCGGAAGGCCGCCATGGCGGCAGGTGCGCTGCTGGAAACACCGGAGGGCGCGCGCGCGCGCGTCGCGGCGGGCAAGCCGGCGCCTGAGCACTACGCGCCTACCCCGCCACTCGGCGCGGGTCCGCGCGAGGATTTGGTTGAGAACCCTTACGCAGCCGACTTCAAGGACGTTAAGTCCGCACCGGGTGACTGACCCGGGCCGACGTCACCATCCAAAGAGAGAGTATTTCCATGGCCACATTCGTTCTCGTTCACGGCGCCTGGCATGGCGGCTGGTGCTGGGCCCGAGTCGCCCCGAAGCTGCGCGCAGCCGGGCACATCGTCAACACCCCGACGATGACCGGCTTCGGCGAGCGCAGTCACCTGCTCAGCCCCGATGTCGGGCTGGAGACGAACATCACCGACATCATGAACGTGATCGAATGGGAGGACCTGTCAGACATCGTCCTCGTCGGCGCGAGCTACGCGGGCATGGTGACCACCAGCGTTGCCGACCGGATGCCCGAGCGGGTGTCGGCCCTGGCCTACATCAACGCCTTCATCGCCGCGGACGGCGTGTCCCAGAACGACATGCTGCCCGACTGGCGCCGCGAGATGATCGAGAAGGAACTGGAGAGCGATCCGGACGCATGGCGGATGCCGCCGCCCGCCCCGGACCTGATCGGCGTCGAGGACCCGGAGGTCGCAGCCTGGATCAACGACAAGATGACAGTCCAGTCCGCCACGACCTTCCGGGACAGGGCCAGGATCACCGGCGGCGTGGACAAGATCACCAACCGGACGTTCATCCGCGCGACCGGCTACCCGAACAGCACCTTCGATGCGACTCTGAAGACGTTCCAGGAACACCCGGACTGGCGCGCCGAGGTGCTGGACACCAGCCACGACGCCATGATCACCGCCGCCGACGAGGTCACCCGAATATTCGAAGAAATCGCGGCTAGCCTGGACGACTAGTCCAAAACGGAAAGGGCCGCCCCTGAGGGGCGGCCCCGTGAGCCGGCAACATGCCAAACCCGTGGTCGTTTACGACCTTTTGTCTCTATGCGGCCAGAAGAGGTTGCTCCGCCGTCCGTACCCGAGACACAGGGTTGAACATGCTGCCTAGGATCTCACTCGACATTGGATCACCTCCTTTCGGTTGTTGAAGAACACAGAAAGCCTAGCATCGCATTCCGCGTCGCCGACAAGCGAAAACTTTACGTCCGCGTGTGAAGTTTTTGTTACCCGCCGAAACGTGTTTCCGGCACGCCCTGGATGCCCAGGCCGGTAATCCGGAACAGGCCGCCCGCTGCGAATTGCGGCTTGCTCTCCACCGCGAAATGACCGTGCGCATCGGCACCGGGGTGCGACACCCGGGCCATCGAGGTCACATAGATCTCATCCAGGTTGTCGCCGCCGAAGATCACGCTGGTGATGTTCTTGACCGGCATGCCGATCCGGCGCTCGACGCTGCCGTCCGGCGCATAGCGCACGAGGTCGCCGCCGGTAACTTGCGCATTCCACATGCAGCCCTCGGCATCGACGGTCGACCCGTCGGCCACACCGACCTCGTCTTTGGTCGTCGCGAACACCCGCTTGTTCGACACGTCGCCGGTCTCGATGTCGTAGTCGTAGGCCCAGAATTCCTCCTGGAAGGTGTCGGCGAAATAGAAGGTCTTGTCGTCCGGGCTCCAGCACGGACCGTTCGAACAGATGATCCCGTCATCCACTTTGGTCGTGGACAGGTCCGGGTCGAGCCGCCAGAGGCCGCACAGCCCCTTCTCTTCCAGATCGTCCATGCCGCCGGCGAAGAACCGGCCGCGCCGGTCGACCTTGCCGTCGTTCAGCCGGGTGCGCGGTTCGTCTTCCTCGATCCTGGTGATCAGTTCGAGCTCGCCGGAATCGAAGTCGAAGAAATAGAAGCCGTCGTCGTTCGCCAGCACCGCGCCGCCGTCCTTGCGCAGCGCGATCGCCCCCACATCATGGTCGAGCGACCAGTTCTCGACCTTCCCGCTCTTCGGATCCATGCGCCAGATCGCAGGCTTGTCGACCCGCTGCCCGGTGCCGTCGACCCAATAGATCCGGCCTTCCTCGACATCCCATATCGGGCTTTCGCCGAGATGGTTGTCGCACATGAGGACGCATTCGATGGTGTAGGACATGTCAAACCTTTCTGAAAATTTAGCCGACAGGGAGGTGTTGTGGGCGCTCTATCGAGAGGCTGTCATTGCGAGCGCAGCGAAGCAATCGAGAGGGGCGTGTCGGCCCTGGATTGCTTCGTCGCGATGCTCCTCACAATGACGGTGGAAGAAATCATGGACCCTTGAAACTACAAGGCTCATTCATGGCCAAGCTCCGAGGCACGAGACGAAACTACTCGGCGGCGAGCGCCCGGTACTTTTCGGGAATATCGAGGTTGAAGATACGCGCGGCGTTGTAGCCGAGGATGTTGCGCTTGGCCGTTTCATCGAGGAACGGCAGGTCCCAGATCACCGAAGGCAGGTCGAAATCCCAGTGCGGCCAGTCGGACGCATACAGCATCTGAGTGTCGGCCCCGATCGCCTCCATCGTCCCCGCCAGAAGCGCCTTGTTGCTCCGCTCCATGGGCTGGGTCGTATAGAACATCTCGCGCATGTATTCGCTCGGCAGCTTCTTCAGAAGCGGCGCCTCGGACGTGCGCATCATGTATTCGTGATCGAGACGCTGCATGGCGAAGGATAGCCACGCGATCCCGCTCTCGATCCACATCACGTTGAGCTTCGGGAAACGTTCCGGCAGGCCGTTGATGACCCAGTTCGTCAGGTGCACGAGGTTGCACAGGACGAACGAGATCGCGTGCATCGAGATAAAGCGGTTGAGCTGCGAGGTGTACTCGTCCTGCCAGTTCAGGTGGGTGTGGAAACCGAGCACCTGCCCGCTTTCCTCCAGCATCCCATATAGGCGCATATACTCGTTGGCGTGCACCGGCTTGTGTCGTGACGACGTGACCAGGAACCCGGCCACGCCGGGCTTGCCGAGGAAGCGTTTGACCGTTTCCTCCGCCGCCGCCGGGTTGTTGAACGGCAGGTACAGCATCGCGCGCACCCGCGGATCCTCCGGCAGCACCCGCTCGACGAGCCATCTGTTGTAGGCCGTCGCCAGGTGAATCTCCATTTCCGGCACCGGGTGCATGCCCAGGAACAGCAACGCATTCGGAAATACGATCTGGTAGTCCAACCCCATCTCGTCGATGCACTTGCGCGCCAGCACGATCTCTCGCGGCGTGCCGTCGTCCTCGATGGGTTCCTTCAGCCCCTGCCCGTGGGGAATGCGGCCCCAGACGTTCTGCCACTGCAGGCCCGGGGTCGAGTTGAGGAACGCGCCGCGCTTGCTGCCGTCGCCGAACGCGGACGCGGCATCGCGGATCACCGGATCCTCGATGTAGTCCATGATCTCCGGCCAGTTGCGGTCGTCGCTGACATGGGAATCGATATCGACAATGAATACGTCGTCGAAGTTGCGCGCGTTGGCCTGCTGGCGCGCGCGGGCGAGCAGTTCGCGGCTGTCGGTCCAGTCGTCAATCTGTCCATAGGAGCGTTTGAATTCATCCGCCATCTTCATCAGTCCCCTATTGGCCGCGCGGCGCGCGGTTGGTCCACATGGCAAGGTCGAACAGGTTCAGGTCCGCCGCGCGCAAAAGGCCGGTGACCGTCACCGCGACATCGGTCGCGGTCAGCGCGGCGGGATCGCGCACCGGCGAAAAATCACGTCCCTCCTCGTCGACCTTGCGCGCGTAGAGCCGCACGCCAGCCGTTAGCAGCGCCTGCACCGTCTCGTCGGACACCTCGCCCGTCTCGCCGCGCTCGAGCCGCCGCAGGGTTTCGGCAAGGGCCGATTCAGAGATTTCGGCCAATTCAGACCCGGACATAGACATCTCCGTCGCGCACCTCGACCCGAAATCCGCGCAGCTTTGTGTTCGGATCGCCCGGATGCACACCTGTGCGCAGGTTGAATTCAAACCCGTGCCACGGACAGACGATATGCACGTCTTCCTCGACATAGTCGAAACCATGGCTTCGCTGTTGCGCATCCAGCACCTCGGTCACCCGGTTGATCACCTTGCCCTGGCAGACCGGCCCGCCCATGTGCGGACAGTTGCTTTCCCAGGCGAAGAACTCGTCGCCGAGGCGAAACACGCCGATTTCCAGATCGCCGTCAGCGACGACCCGGCCCTCACGGTCCGCCAGCTCGTCGGCCTTCGCCACAAACAATTCCTCCACGGCGTTCTCTCTTTCTTCAGTTCCGCCTCGTTGGCGTGAAGATACAATTCGCGCTGGCGGAAGCAAAGACGGCGCGAGCATTGCTCAAGCGCCAAACCGACGCATGGCGGCGCACCGGAGAGCGCGCTAACCTGTCTCCCATGAACGGTTTGCGCAGATTGGTCTGATCATGGATTGGCCCGACCCGGTCCTGCTGGCGCGCATCCAGTTCGCCTTCACGATCAGCTTCCACATCATTTTCCCGTCCTTCACCATCGGGCTGGCGAGTTATCTCGCTGTTCTCGAGGGCCTCTGGCTCTATACGAAGCGGCAGGTCTATCTCGATATCTTTAAATACTGGCTGAAGATTTTCGCCGTAGCCTTTGCCATGGGCGTCGTCTCCGGCGTGGTGATGAGTTACCAGTTCGGCACCAACTGGGGCCCCTTCGCCGAGAAGACCGCTCCAATTCTCGGACCGCTTCTCGCCTATGAAGTACTGACGGCGTTCTTCCTGGAGGCCGGGTTCCTCGGCGTGATGCTGTTCGGACTGAACCGCGTTGGCCCGAAACTGCACTTTGCCGCGACATTGCTCGTCGCGGTCGGCACCCTGATCTCGGCCTTCTGGATCCTGTCGGCAAATAGCTGGATGCACACCCCTGTGGCCTACGAGATCGTCGATGGGCGGTTTATCCCGGAAAGCTGGCTCGGGGTGATCTTCAACCCGTCTTTCCCCTTCCGCTTCATCCACATGGTACTGGCTGCCTACCTGACAACGGCCTTTGTCGTCGGCGCGGTCGGCGCTTGGCACCTGCTGAAGAACCGGGCCAGCGAGCCGGCCCGGATCATGTTCGCCATGGCGGTACTCATGGCTGCCGTCGTGGCGCCGATCCAGATATTCGCGGGTGACCAGCACGGTCTGAACACCCAGGAACACCAGCCCGCCAAGATCGCTGCCATGGAGGGACATTTCGAGACCAAATCCGGCGCGTCGCTCATCCTGTTCGGCTGGCCCGATGCCGAGGCCGGCGAGACGAAGTACGCACTCGAAATTCCCAAGCTGGGCAGCCTGATCCTGAAACACAGCTTCGACGGCACGGTGGTCGGCCTGGACCAGTTCGACAGAGAGGACTGGCCGTCCCTGCCAATCGTCTTCTGGTCGTTCCGGGTGATGGTCGGGATCGGCTTCCTGATGCTGTTCTTCGGCATTACCGGCGCGGCGCTGGCGGCCCGCAAGCGATTATTCCAGAAAGATATTTACCTGCGTTGGGCCGTGCTCATGGGTCCTGCCGGTTTCGTGGCGATTCTCGCCGGATGGTTCGTCTCGGAAATCGGCCGACAGCCTTTCGTCGTCTACGGCCTGATGCGCACCGCCGACGCCGCCTCGCCGATAGGCGCGCCCGGCGTGGCAGCGTCCCTGCTCGGCTTCTTCGTTGTGTACACGATCGTTTTCGGTGCCGGCACTTACTACCTGCTGCATCTCATGAAACGGCCGCCCGCCGCCGACAATCCCGAGCCCGGCGACGACGCCCCCATTCGCACCGGTACGCCCGGCGCAGCAGCACCCGGCCCACAGCACACGCAGGCGCGACATGTTTGACCTGCCAACCGTCTGGGCCGCAATCATCTGTTTCGCGTTGCTGGCCTATGTCGTGCTCGACGGTTTCGATCTCGGCATTGGCATTCTGTTTCCGCTCGGCAGAAACAAGGAAGAGCGTGACCGGATGATGAATACGGTTGCGCCCGTGTGGGACGGCAACGAGACATGGCTCGTGATGGGAGGCGGCGGATTGTTCGCGGCGTTTCCCCTGGCCTATTCGGTCCTGCTGACGGCGTTCTACGCCCCGCTGATCGCGATGCTGCTGGCGCTCGTCCTGCGCGGCGTCGCGTTCGAGTTTCGTTTCCGCGCCGACCGGAGCCGGCCGCTGTGGGACGCCGCATTCATCGGGGGATCAACCCTCGCCGCTTTTTGCCAGGGCCTGATGATCGGTGCCTTTGTGCAGGGTGTCGATGTGGTCGACCGCGTCTATGCGGGTGGCTGGTTCGACTGGCTGACACCTTTCTCCGTGCTCTGCGGATTCGCGCTGGTCGCAGGCTACGCGCTTCTCGGTGCCTCCTGGCTCGTGATCAAGACGGATGGCGACCTGCAGGCGCGGATGCGTTCGCTCCAGCTGCCCCTTGGGGCGTTGGCGATGATCGCCGTGGCAGCCGTCAGCGGAGGCACGTTGCTGCAGCACGACCAGATTTACGCGCGCTGGTTTGACTCCCCAAACTCCCGGTGGATCTGGATCATTCCCATCGTATCGGCGTTCTTTGCCGCGTGTTTCGTATTCGCTGTGCGCCGCAAACGCGAAATCTCGCCATTCTTCGTGGCGCTCGGCCTGTTCGTGGTCTCGTTTGCCGGGCTGGCAGCAAGTCTTTACCCCTATCTGATCCCGCCCGGTATCACGTTCCGTGATGCCGCCAACGCCGACACGAGCCTCGCCTTCATGCTGGCAGGTGCCGTCGTCCTGCTGCCGGTGATCCTTGGATACACCGGCTACAACTACTGGGTGTTCCGGGGCAAAATCCGCGAGGGCGAGGGTTACCACTGATGACAGGCACGCCCGAGCGCCCGCTGCGCCAGCGGTTGTTCTGGTTCGTCGGCCTTTGGGTTGCCGGCGTCGCCTGCGTCGGCGCGGTGTCTTACCTGATCCGGTGGGCGATCGTCGGTTAGCCTAGTCGCTCCCGAATCGTGTCGGCCGCGCTGCGGATATCGCGACGCTCCGCATCGTCTTTACGGTCTAGATTTTTGAACTGAAACCCCATCCGCCGGTTACCCTTCAGACGATTCCGGTTTCGCGACAGAAAATCCCAGTACAGCGTGGTGAGCGGACAGGCATTCTCCCCGGTCGCCTGCTTCGGATCGAACCGGCAGGCGCTACAGTAGTCGCTCATCTTGTTGATGTAGTTCCCCGACGCCGCATAGGGCTTCGTCCCGACCAGCCCACCGTCGCCATACTGGCTCATGCCGATGACATTGGGAGCGGAGACCCAATCCACCGCATCGGCGTACATCGACATGTGCCAGTCGTGAACCGCGCGCGGGCGAACCCCGAGTAGCATTGCGAAAAGACCGAGGACCATCAGCCGCTGGATGTGGTGCGCGTAAGCGTGGTCCACGAGCTGGAGCAGGCTCTCGCGCAAACAGTTCATGTCCGTTTCACCCGTCCACATGAAGGCGGGCATATCGAGATGCGCATCCAACGCGTTGCGGTCCAGATAGTCCGGCATTTCGCGCCAGTACACCCCGCGAACATACTCACGCCAGCCGAGAATCTGCCGCACGAACCCTTCCACGGCGTTGAGCGGTACACCGCCCTCTTCGTAGGCGGCCATCACTGCCTCGATGGCATCGCGCGGATCGAGCAGATGCAGGTTGAGCGCCACGGACAGGCGGCTATGAAAAAGGTAAGGATGGCCAGACGCCATCGCGTCCTGATAACGACCGAAATCCGACAGCCGGTGTTCCACGAAATCTCGCAACGCGGCGCGCGCCTGGTCCCGGGTGACGGGATAGTCGAAGGTATCGAGGCGGCCCGGTGACTCACCGAACCGGTCCGAAACCATGTGCATGACCTCACGGGTCGTATCATCGGGCCGGAAGCTGCGTGGCGACTTGATATCACCCGGCCCTTCTCTTCCGAACGATTCCCGGTTTTTGCTGTCGTAGTTCCACTCACCGCCGACCGGCCTCTCGCCCTCCATGAGGTAGCCGGTTCGCTTGCGAAGCTGGCGATAGAAATATTCCATGACGAGGTTACGGCGGCCGTCGGCGAACTCGTCGAAGTCCGCATGACTGGCAATGAAGTGCCTGTCTTCGCGGACCTCAAGCACGACACCGGTTTCGCGCGCCGCCGCGCGATCCAGTTCGAGAACCCGATGATCTCCCGGTTCGGCGACGACCAGCCTGTCCGGACGGGTTTTGTTTACCCAACGCTTGATTTCCGACGCGACATCGTCGCGATTGTTGGGGTCATCCAGCGTCACGTAGTGCACGCCCAGCCCCTTCGCACGCAAGGCGTCCCGGAAGTGGCGCATGGCCGAAAAGAACAGGACCAGCCGGATCTTATGCTGTGGCACGTAGCTCGCCTCTTCGGCGACCTCCATCATCAGCACAGCATCGGCTTCCCTGTCGAAGTCGTCGAACGCCACGGAATCAGCGTTGAGCTGATCGCCGTGGACGATCACCAGATGCCGGACTTTATCTTCGTAGGCGTTGGGAATGACCGGAACTCCATGCGGTTCAGAGCCACGTGATGGGAAGCTTTGGAACATGTACGTTACTACGGCCGTTCCGGTTCCCCGTTTAGACGAAAGGTGTGCCCGTGACCCGAATCGACAAAGCCGACATCTCGCTGCTGGAAATCAAATTCGACACGCCGCGCGGCGGCTCCGGCGTGCGGCAGGTGGACCTGATTGTCGCCGACATCGCGGATAGCGACGGCGCCACCGGCCTTGGCTTCAGCTATGTGATCGGCGGCGGTGGCGGGACCGTTGCGCAGATTGCGCAAAACCTCGGCGCGCGTTTTCTGGACGGCGCCGAGGTCGCACACCCCCAGACCCACTGGCGCACGATCGAAGCCAGTTTCAACCGCACGGGCGGCGGCCCCAATCTCGTGGCGCTCGCGGCACTCGATGTGGCGCTTTGGGATTTGCACGCCAGGCGTGCCGGCGTTTCCCTGTCGCGCGCGCTCGGGGGTGACGGCGGCAACGTGCCCGTCTATGGCAGCGGTGACTTCTCGCCGGCGATGGATGGCAAGCAGGCCGCCGAGATCGCCGCCAAACATCGCGAGACCGGGTTCCGGGGC
The DNA here is from genome assembly GCA_965222215.1 of Alphaproteobacteria bacterium. Classification (GTDB taxonomy): domain Bacteria; phylum Pseudomonadota; class Alphaproteobacteria; order UBA6615; family UBA6615; genus JABJAG01. The sequence goes on from OZ244931.1 coordinate 2,215,443, forward strand.
GTCAAACCGCGGGTCAACGCCCAGCCCGCCGATGCCGACGTGATCGCCGCCGTGACGGCGGCTGTCGGGGACGATATCTCGGTCATGGTGGACGCCAACGAAAAGGGCGACCTGATGCGCGCCAGCCAGCTGCTTGCGTGTGCGGCCGACCACGGCGTCGCGTTCGTCGAAGAACCCCTGCCCGCGTGCGACCTGGTCGGCTACCGGGCCCTGGCGCAGGCCGCGCCGGTCGCCATCGCATCGGGCGAGCATCTGCAGGGCGAGGACCGGTTCACGGCGATGATGGTCGACCGATGCGTGTCTGTCATCCAGCCTGATCTCGCGATGGCGGGCGGGCTGACACCCTGCGCCGCCGTCGCGCGCACCGCGTCGTCACTCGGCATTGTGGTTGGGCCCCACTTCCTGCCGGGCCTCTTTGTCCACTTCTCGGGGATCTCAACAGCAGGGCTCTGGATCGAGGACTTCCCGCTGCTGGAGGAAGCGTTCGACGGCTGGCCGGAGATGACGCCTGAAGGAACCATGCGCGCCAATACGGTGTCGGGCCATGGCCTCACCCTGACCGACGCGGCCCGGGCAGCAAAAATCTGACCGGAGCTAGAATTTTTTGATCCGGACGGATAGCCGCCGCGTAACCAAGGCATTCACGATCTCAACATGGAGTTTGGAATGTCCCCCATCCGTAAGTTCGTTTCGACCGCTGTTGTCGCCGGCGCACTGGCTATGTCCTCCACGGCCGCATTCGCCAAGGACATCGTCGACACCGCCATTGCCAATGATCAGTTCAAGACACTTGTCGCGGCGGTACAGGCCGCCGACCTCGTGGCCGTCCTGAAGGGCGACGGTCCGTTCACAGTGTTCGCGCCGACAGACGAGGCTTTCGCGAAATTGCCGGACGGCACCGTCGAGAACCTTCTCAAGCCGGAAAACAAGGACCAGCTCGTGGCTGTTCTCACCTATCACGTCGTGCCCGGCAAGGTGATGTCGGCCGATATCGCGGGGAAGGAACTCAGCCCCACCACCGTGCAGGGCACGACCGTCGACATCGACGCCACGGATGGCGTGATGATTGATGGCGCAAAGGTTATCGCGGCCGACGTCGAGGCGTCTAACGGCGTTATCCACGTGATCGACACGGTCATCCTTCCCAACTAACCCGAACTGTCTCCGTCCCTCCCGCGGAGACGTGGAACGCCGGGTGGAGCTGTCCCCCACGGTTCCGCCCGGCGATCCTGCCCAGAGGCTAACCCATGTCAGATTTTGAAATTGGCCCTGTCGGCCCTATCGAGTGCCCCGTTTGCAGTTCCGAGACGACGTTCTGGATGCAGGAGAACGGGCGCGCCATGTGTCCATGCACCGCGCGGCGCACCGTTGATGCAGCGGACATTCCCGCCGAAGTTCGGGACGCTTCGGCGTCCTGACCGGCGCGCGCCCCGTCTGCAACAATGACGCCGCAGCTTTCGACTTTCGGCGATGGCCTGAACGCCGCGGTATTCGGTGCGTCGGGCGGTATCGGCTGGGAACTCACGCAAGCCCTTGCCGGCTGTGATCACGTAACTCGCGTATTCGCCTGCGCCCGGGAGGCCCCCCCGGACATCGGCAAAATCACCGGCCTGGCGTTCGACCTCCAAAGCGAATCCTCGATCGAGACCTGTGCGCGGACAATCGGGGAAGCAGGCGATCTGCACCTGGCGATCGTCGCCACCGGGATCCTCCACGGGGAGGCATTCGCACCCGAGAAGCGGTGGCGGGATATGGACCCCCAAACGCTCACACATCTGTTTCAGGTGAACGCCACCGGACCCGCGCTGATCGCCAAGCATGTGCTCCCCCTTCTCGTGCGGGGTCGCAAATCGGTTTTCGCCGCACTTTCGGCCCGCGTCGGCAGTATCGAGGACAACCGACTTGGGGGATGGCATAGCTACCGGGCGTCGAAAGCCGCCCTCAACATGCTGCTTCGCAGCTGTTCGGTCGAACTCGCACACAGGAACCCCGACGCGGTCTGCGTTTCCCTCCACCCGGGCACGGTCGATACGCGCCTGTCAGAACCGTTCCAGAAAAGCGTCCCGGACAATCAGCTTTTTTCTGCGGAGCAATCGGCGCGTCACCTGCTAGAGGTGATCGACGGCCTTACGCCTGCGGATACCGGTGGCTTCTTCGCGTGGGACGCGGCGCCCATTCCCTACTAGACTTCCGCTGGAGCAATCGTATGGACCTCACCCTGAAATACTCTGGCATCTACCTCGCCGCCCTTGTCGCGTTTCTAATCATCGACGGCCTTTGGCTCGGCGTTGTCGCGCGCGGCTTTTATGCGGACCAGCTCGGGCAACTCCTGCGTCCATCGCCGAACTGGGGTGTCGCCGGCCTGTTCTACGTTTTCTATGTCGTCGGCATCATCGTGTTCGCCGTGATGCCGGCGCATGCTCAGCAATCATGGATGATGGCAGTCGGCTACGGTGCCCTGCTGGGCCTGATCGCCTACGGCACCTATGACCTCACCAACCTTGCGACGATACGCGACTGGCCAGTTACGATGTCGATAGTCGACATGATCTGGGGCGGTGTGCTGACCGCGACGGTTTCGCTCGCCGGATACTTCGCGGCCCGATCGCTGCTCAACTGAACAGCAAAGGGCCCGGCACAAGGCCGGGCCCATCGCTTCAAAATCCACTGCGCGTCGTGCGACCGGGTCAGGTCAGGTTGAACTGGTATGAGTGCGGGACCCAGACAAACCCATCGCCATGGGTGTCGATGTAACCCACCGACGGGAACGGCATGTGGAAGCCGATCGCCGGCATCTTGGCATCCGCAATCGAAGACAGCACACGCTTGCGCGACACAACCGCCTTCTCCGGGTCGTCATCCATGCCGAAATGCCATTCCGGATGCGCCAGGGAAACGGCAAAGTGCGCCACGGTATCGGACATGATCATCAGTTCATTCCCGCCGCTTTCGATGTGATAGGCCATGTGTCCGGCAGAATGACCGAACGCATCGACCGCTGTCACACCGGTGACGATATCATCGCCCGGTTTGACAAATCGCGCCTGGTCGGCGAGCGGCTCGCAGATCTTTTTGAACATTTCCAACGTCGGCGGACGGTGCGCGGGAATATTCTCGCCCTTGCGCCAATAATCGAACTCCGCTTCGCCGAATACGATCTCGGCATTCGGGAACGTCAGGCTGTCGCCCGACGTCAGGTTGGCGATGTGATCCGGGTGGCAGTGGGTAATCACCACCACGTCCACATCGGAAAGCTCATAGCCTGCATCGGCGAGCCGCGCATTATAGTGACCGGCATTCGGCTGGGGCGACTTGTCGCCGAAGCCGGGGTCAAATGCGATCAGTTTGCCGTTCGCCTCAACCAGGGTCGGAACGAACTGGTGCTCGAACACCGGGAAAGGGATGCGGTGAGCATCGGCGATCGCCTGGATGTCATCCGGGTCCGCATTGGTTCCCGTGACGGGCGCCAGGTCCTCACGAACCAGGAATCCTTCCAGGATATTCGTGACGACGAAGTCGCCGAGATTGAATTGATAGACTGTCGGTCGCGTCATGCTGGGCTTGTTCGATACCACCTTGTATCCTCCTCCGGAACATTGTGCAGGCTGTATAGCACCACCATCCCCATCCGTTAAAGCAACGGGCGCGCCGGAACGGGTCCCGCGCGCCCGCAACATAACGGTTTTGCTCAGCCGGCTAACGTGACGCGCTCGCCACCGTCACCTCGTCCAGCTTCCAGGTCCCGCCGAGATTGACCATCGAAAAGCCGTCATTCACGCCCGTGATCGACTGGTCCCGCACTTCAATTTGGGTCTCGCCGTTGACCGTCACGGTCTCCTCTGGTTTTTCCGGCGTCCGGGCGTCCACCTGGCTTAAAAGCGCCCCATCACGCCGTACAGGCACCAAGGTTCCGTGTGAAACCGAAACATGGTTGTTCGGCGCGTTTGACAACCCGCCGAAAGCCACGGAACACTTGCGTCAAGACAAAGGAGAATTGGGTGCCGGATACGTCAGCCTTTGAAGTGCTTCCGAGCGGCAACGGCATAGGTGCTGAAGTCCGCGGTCTCGATCTGCGCCGGACGCTCGAAGACCGGGTAACAGCCGCGCTGCGCCATGCATGGCTCGAACACCTGGTACTCGTTTTCCGCGATCAGAGCCTGAGCGACCCCGAACTCGCGGCATTCAGCAAGCGATTCGGCGACCTCGACAAGGTGCCTGGCTGGGAACCGTTTGCCCCGGAGGGCCACCCGGAAATTCTCGTCGTTTCAAACGTTACCGAGGACGGCACGGCGATCGGCGTGCTGGGGGACGGAGAGGCCGCATGGCACACGGACATGGCGTATATCGACCTGCCGCCCACCGCCAGCTTGCTCTACGCGCTGGAGATCCCCAAAGAAGGCGGCGATACCAGCTTCATGAACATGTATGCCGCGCTGGACACGCTGCCGACCGAACTGCGCGGAGCCGCGCAAGGCAAGTGCCTCAACCACGATTCGAGCCACGACAGCGGCGGCAACCTGCGCCCCAACCATGAACCGTTCAAAGATATCACCGATGCACCGGGCGCGCGGCATCCGCTCATTCGCGTGCACCCGGAAACCGGCCGGGAAGCGCTCTTTCTCGGGCGCCGTCTGAACGCCTGGGTGGTCGATGAAACATTGGCGGAGAGCGACAACCTGCTCGACCGGTTGTGGTCACACTGCATGCGTGGCGATTTCGTCTATCGCCACCAGTGGCGGCCGGGCGACCTGCTTATGTGGGACAACCGCGTCACCATGCACCGACGCGAACCGTTCGATGGGAGAGCACGACGCGTGATGCATCGCACGCAGTTGAAGGGACGCGACCCGGTTGTCGCGGCAGCCTGACGCGTCAATTCCTGCCTGAGCGACGCAGGAACGCGATAAAAATCAGAGCCGTCGCGAACATGATCAGGCTATAGGTCGCCGCCGGTACAGCTGCCAGACCGCCGCCAAACAGCAGGGCGGCCACCGCGATCGCGAGCGTACCGTTCTGCAGGCCGCATTCTATGGAAATGGCGATCCGCTGCCGGTACCCCGAGGCGAAGATGCGCGCCAGGCCGTATGCGAGCGCCATCATCACGACATTCAGGACCAACGTCACGAGCCCCGCCTGGGCAAAATAGGTAACGATATTGGCGCGTTCCTGAAAAATCGCACCCGCAAGCACGAGGACGAAAAGGAGCGCAGATATTTGCCGCGCCGCCGGTTCGAACTTGATCGCGAACGCTTCGGCATAGCGCCGCACGACGAGCCCCAGCAGCACCGGCACTGTCACGATGACGAATACGCTGATCGCCGTTCCGGTCACCGAAACGTCGCCGGCATCGCCGCCGATGAGATGCCCGTAAGCGAGAACAACCACGAGGGGAATGGTTACGACGCTCAACAGGCTAATGACCGCCGTGAGCGAAATCGACAAGGCGACATCGCCACGCGCAAAAGCCGTCAGGATATTGGAGGTCACCCCACCCGGCGCCGCCGCGATAATCATCACGCCCAGCGCCAGCTCCGGCGGCAACGACCACAAGGACACCAATGCGAAACCGACAAGCGGCAGGAGCACGATTTGCGAGAGTGCACCGACAAGAAAATCCTTCGGCTGACGCGCCACGCGGGCGAAGTCATCCAGCGTCAGGCCGAGGCCCAGCGCAAACATGATAAACGCCAGCGCAAGCGGCAAGATTACGTCGGTCACGATTCCCATCGCAGGTCCCCCAACTGTTCGCTTGAATGTAGGGGTCTCCGCCGCGTCGCGAAAAGGCGGTTTCGCATGCTCCGGACCGTCCCCAAGTCGGGCCAAAGCTGATTCACCTTAGCGTTTCGCCTTTGACGAAACCGGTACCCGTATCCGCGCTTGCCAGGGCCATAGTGTCGAGGTCGAGGTGGAACTCGGTCTCTCCCCAAAAGACCTGCCTCAGACGCATTGGGCCCGGCGCGTTTGACCGCTATAATACCTGCGGAGCGACGAATTTTGGGGCAACGAGATTCGCCAGCTTACGCAAACGCTTTAGATGGGGGCACACAATGGCGGCGTCTGATCACGTCAATCTCGAACAATTCATGGAAGGCGTGCAACGCCGCAATCCGGGAGAAACCGAATTCCACCAGGCCGTCTACGAAGTCGCGGTCGATATCTTCGATTTCATCGACGACAAGGAAATTTACCACGAGGCGCAGATCCTTCGCCGGATGGCGGAGCCCGATCGGGTCATCTCTTTCCGTGTGTGTTGGGAAGACGACAACCACAACATTCGCGTGCAGCGCGGTTACCGGGTTCAGAACAACAACGCGATCGGCCCGTACAAGGGCGGCATCCGCTTCCACAAGTCGGTCAACCAGTCGATCCTGAAGTTCCTCGCCTTCGAGCAGACCTTCAAGAACAGCCTGACCGGCCTGCCCATGGGCGGCGGCAAGGGCGGATCGGACTTTAACCCGAAGGGCAAGTCGGACGCGGAAGTCATGCGCTTCTGCCAGTCGTTCATGACCGAGCTGTATCGCCATGTCGGCGAAGACACGGACGTGCCGGCCGGTGACATCGGCGTCGGCGCGCGCGAGATTGGCTACATGTTCGGCCAGTACAAGCGCATCACCAACGAGTATGTCGGGGTGCTGACCGGCAAGGGTCTTGAATACGGCGGCAGCCTCGTTCGCACGGAGGCGACCGGCTACGGCGCGGTCTATTTCATGCAGGACATGCTGAGCGAAGCCGGCGAGGACATGGAGGGCAAGACTGTCCTCGTGTCGGGCTCGGGCAACGTCGCGACCCACGCCGCGGAAAAGGCCACCGAGCTCGGCGCCAAGGTCGTGACGCTGTCGGACTCCGGCGGCTTCGTCTACGACCCGGAGGGCTTCACTCAGGAGAAGATCGACTGGGTGAAAGAACATAAGGGACACCGCCGCGGCCGGATTTCCGACTACGCCGACGAGTTCAAGGGTTCGCAGTTCCACGAAGGACAGCGGCCATGGGGAGTCGAATGCGATCTCGCCCTGCCCTGCGCGACCCAGAACGAAATCAGCAAGGAAGAAGCCGAGACACTCGTGAAGAACGGCATCAAGGCGATCGCCGAAGGCGCGAACATGCCGACGGTCAACGAGGGCGTGGAAGTCTTCCGCGATGCGAAGGTTCTGTTCGGTCCGGCCAAGGCGGCCAACGCCGGCGGTGTTGCCGTCTCCGGCCTGGAAATGAGCCAGAACAGCGCGCGCATCTCCTGGTCTTCTGACGAACTCCAGAAGCTGCTGCGCACCATCATGGAGGACATCCACGGCAACTGCCTGGAATACGCCAAGCGCCCGGACGGCTATGTCGACTACGCGAAGGGCGCGAACATCGCCGGCTTCAAGAAGGTCGCCGACGCCATGCTCGCTTTCGGCGTCGTCTGACCCGTCATTCCCTTTCGAAATCGTCCCGGAGCGGCCCATCGGCCGCTCCGTTTCGTTTTGCCTGACGCCGCAGGGCGCCGTGCTACGCTGCCGGTCGAAGGAGTGGGCCCTTGCATCGCCGTCTCACAAAGGCACTCGCCCTGCCCGCCGGGATCGTTATGGCCGGGATCGTGCCGGCGCTATCGGCACCTGCCCAGGAAACACCGCCGCCCGTCTATCTCGGCGTTGTCGAGGACGAGGTCGGCCGGCCGATTGTCCGCTTCGTGTTTTCCGAACCGGGCGATTTCGATCCGCTGTGGGGCTTCTCGATTTCGCCGCGAGACGGCGAGTGCAACGCCACCACCGAGACAGCTCTCGACCTGCCTGCCGGCAACACGGACGAACCCGTCTACGATCCGGCGGATGCGGACCGGCAACTGCCCGGAAATGCCCTTCCCGTTTTCTTCGCGACGCTCGTCAGCGCCGAGCTGAGCCGTCTGGGATACGTGAATACGAGCGAGGACAGCCTGCCCTATCACACCTGCACACGTCAGGTGTGGGAGGCCCTGCTCCGTCGTTAACCCGCGGCCGCCTGACGATAGGTCGCGGTGCGAACCGCGTTTGCACCCGCCGGTAAAACCCCGACATCGGCCGGAGATTCCTCGAACTCGGTGACGAGAACGTGTGTCGGCGACCCTTCCATGGCGAGATACCGCCGGGCCCGGACGATCGAGGCCACCCGCCCGAGAGCGGGGAGAAAATCGCCAACGAAACGTATATTGAATTCCTGCGCCACATCCCCCGGCAAGTCGAACCGGTCGACCCTGATGAATTCAGCCAGTCCCGATGAATCCACGCCAGCGCGGGCAAACTCAGGGCCCGTCCAGGCGAACGTGTAGCGATCCGGGTTCCTGAACTTCCGGTGGTACATCGCATCGCGCGGGTTTCGGTTCCGACGCAGGGCCTGGTATGGCTCTCCATACAGGTGACCCAGGCTCGGCATCTCATACAGGGTCAGGAACTGCTGCCCATCGCCGTCTACCCTGTCATAGCTCGCACAGGCGTTGAATCCGATCGCGCGACGTGCGGGGAACATATCCTCCGTCAGCCACGGGCGGAAATCCGCGCGGTCGGCTTCGTCGAGATCGCAGAATATCGCGAGCAGGCCGGTGCCGCCCGACGGCGTATCGCGCAGCCCGGTCAACTGGGACCGTTGGTCTCGAACACGACCTCGTCACCATGAGACGGGTGGCCACCGCGCACTGCGCCGGCGCTCGTGTCGCCATAGAACGGCGCGAAACCGGGCGACAGTTCACGGCTGTTCCGCGGCGCAAGCCACAACCGCATCAGGTGCCGACGGCGCTCCGGCTCGGCATAGTCCTCGAAGGCCGTGCGCATATGCAGCATCAGGTGGTTGTTGAGGAACTGCACATCGCCCGGCTGGAACATCATCGTGAGCTGAAACTCGGGCCGCGCGCAGATCTCGTCGATCAGGTCCAGCGCCTCGGCCTGCGCCGCTGTCTGATCGGGCAGATGGTCCATCATCTCCGCCGAGCGGATATGGGTGCGCGTGTAGCGCGCCGCGAACTTGCCCTTGTGCATCGTAAAGATCGGCTGCTCGTAGTGGGGCGGCGTGCCCGGCAGCTCGTTGCCCTGGAAACTCCAGTAGTAGGGCCGGTAGAGCACCTCCAGCAGGTCGGGCCGGGTGCGCAGGATCTCGTTATGGACTGCCCCGGTGCTGACGATCCGGCTCAGCCCGCCCTCCTTGGCGGGCTGGATGCAGAACAGGCCGGTCACGTCGGCCGCATCGGCGTGATAGGTCAGTTCACCCGCGCTCGTGTAGCCGCGAAACTTCGGCCCATCGAGCCCGGTGCCCAGATCGCGCACGTCGCCCAACACATCGCCCCGCTTGCTCTGGGACACGGCGTTCCCGAGGTGCAGACCGAGACCCCAATAGATGAACCGCAGATCGTCCTTGGAGTAGCGCTCCACGGGAATACCGCGCAGCAGAAACAGGCCCCAGCCGTCTTCAAGTTCGTGTTCCACGCGCGCGAGCACGTCGCCGACGGTCGGCAGCGGAAACTGTTCGCGCGTCACCGTCGCCAGGGTCGCGCCCGAGTCCAGGGCGTGGCGATAGGCGGCGTCGATCTCCGCGACTTCGGCGTCACTGAACCGGTGCACCCATTCGTCGGAGGATTGCGCCACCTCCCCCATCCAGACAGAGGGTCCGGTGAGCGGCGCGCGTTGCAAATCTTCGGCAGCGGTCATCTCGTTTTTCCCTCAGATATTCGATCGCTCGAAGCTTATATCGCTGTCCAGCCGCCGCCAAATCTGCAAACTCAATCCGCCGCTGCGTGGCGCCGTGTCCATCCGAAAAGCGCGACAATCAGGACCAGCAAGACCACGGCACTTATCGCGAGCGACGACTGAATTCCGATCAGCCCGCCGCCGAAGCCAACGGTGAAGCCACTGAAAGTCCGTCCCCCAAGGCTGCCGACATTGAACAGACCGATCGCCCGGCCTCGTATCTCCGCCGGGGCATTGAGCTGCGCGAGCGTGCGGCTCATCGAGTTGTATGACAGATCGAAAAACCCCGCGCATACGAGCATCAGGAGCGAAAACACGTAGCTCGACGATGTCGCGAAACCGAAGATTGCCACCGCCCAGAGCATCGCAAGCAGGAAAGCGGAACGTGTGCGGGCGGGCAGGATGTTGCGCCATTCCAGAACCACCCCGGCCGTCAGGGCGCCCGCCGCGTTCGCGCCGAACAATATGCTGTAGTAGAGCCCCTGCCCGCCGTATCCGAGATCCCGGGCGAACTCCGGCATCTGCGCCTGGTGCGCGTTGCCGACAATCGCCGCCCCGAGGCCGGCCAGCAACGACATCGAGAAGACAACCGGCAATCCCGAGACCTGGCGGAATGTCTCCACAAGGTCGCCGAACCCGGTGATGGCGCGTTTGGCGCGGTCGCGCATTCCGTCCAGTTCCTTCGGGTTCCGAATAAGCCACAGCGCCAGTGGCAGATAGATCAGAACATTGATCAGAATCCCGTTGGTCGCCCCGAATATGACCAGCAATGCCCCGCCCACGGCCGGGCCCAGGAGGACCCCGAGGGTGATCGACGTCGCCATCAGCCGGATGGCGGACTGGAGCTGCCGGGCCCCGACGACCTCATGCAGCAGCACCTGCCCGGCCGGTGCCCAAAGGGCGCCCGCCAGGCCATGAACGATCAGCAGAATGACCGCGTGCCATTTCTGAAGCGTATCCGTGGCGAACAGCAGCCCCCAGGACAGCGAGACCAGCATGAACAGGCCCATCGAGACCTGGATAATGCGGCGCGGGTCGTAGCGGTCGGCCAGCGCGCCCGCCCAGACAGAGCCGAGCAGGAAGGGCAGCCAGTGCGCGACGACGGCGAAACCCGCCAGAGACGGCGACTGGAACTTCTCGAAGATAATCCAGTAGCTGATGACGTGCTCTATGCTGTCGGCCATCATCGCCAGCGCCGCGCCGATCAGATAGTAGCGCGCGGCGGGGTACCGCAACGCGGCATAGGAACGGGTGTCGGGAGTTGTCGCCCCGGCGGAATCGCTGTTTGTCATGGGAACCGGGACAGCAGCGCGTCAGGCTGCGTGGCGCCCCATGAAATCCGCAAATGTATCGGCGATCTCAGCCTCGTAGTCGCCCCATTCGGTGAACGGAATCACCGGCTCGTCTGAATCCTCGACCGGCAACTGGTGCAGCTCACTGCCCGGAATCATCTTCTGGACCGTGCGTCCGACACCGGAATCATGCACGCGGTCGTTGCCCGGGATAACGATCGCGGGCTTGTCTATGGAATTGAGCTCGGCCTCGCTGACACCGAACACGGGCAGCTCGGCGCCCGCGACGAACAGGTCCCGCAGACGGGTCTGGACATCGATGAATTCGTCCGCGCCCATGGACATCAGACGTTCGCGATTTTTCGGGTTCGCCGCGATCCGTTCACCGTATTCCGGGGTCGCGCAGACGGCGTCCATGCCGCCTGCCTGTGCGGCGCGGATGAACTGGTCGTAGTAGTTCTCCGGCAAACGCCCCGCAGCGAATGCCCCGCCGGTCACGCGGAGCAGCAGCAGGCCACGAACGGCTTCGGGGTGACGCAGAGCAAAAAACAACGCCGTGCGCGCGCCCGAGGACGACCCGCCGATAAAGGCCGGCACCTCCCCCAGTTCGCCGAGAAGCACACGCAGATCGTCCGCCCAGACAGCTTCCTCGACCTCGTCGGCACTCATCAGGATATCCGACGCGCCCGTATTTCGCCGGTCGTGGAGCAGGATCCGGAAACCGTGCTCCGCGAGTTTTTCAGCCAGGGGCAGAAACTCGTCATACCCCCGGCGCCCCCCGGTGATGAGCGTTGCCAGCGGTCCATCGTCGCCGACAATTTCGTAGCGCAGATTAACGCCGCGGATATTCTTGAATGGCATGACAGCTTCTCCCCTGCGCGCCTCGACCGCGCCTGGGCGTCAGGTTATACGCTTGTGAAACCAAGCCCAAATCTTTCGCCCGACCAATTAAACGAGTTACGCCGATGCCGGCACCGGATTCACAACCATCGATAGACCTGACCGACCGGGCGATCTACGAGGTTTGGATCACGGACACGGTGCGCTATAGCGACCTCGACCCCAACAGTCATGTCAACAATGGGGCGATCAACCAGTTTTTCGAGGACGGGCGGGTCGGGTTCCGCCTGGAACGGCTGCAGGCCGCCGCCGGCAACAAGCTGACCGGGTTTGCGGTTGTCCGCTACGCCGCGAACTACCTTTCCCCCGCCCACTATCCCGGAACGGTGGATATCGGCACGGTCGTGACACGGATCGGAAACACGTCCTACGGGCTCGGCCAGGCAGTGTTCCAGGGCGACACCTGCGTCGCGACGGCCGAGATCGTGACGGTCCATTTCGACCCGGCAACATCGCGAGCACGCGCCCTGCCCGACGCAATTCGCTCCGCACTCGAAAACAGCCTCGCAACGGCAGAGAAAGCCCGATGACCGATCTTTCACGCAAAGCACTCAACATCGAAGATCTTCGTGAAATGGCGAAACGCCGCCTTACCAAGGCGCTGTTCGATTTTTGCGACAAGGGCAGCGAGGACCAGATCGCGATGCGCGACAATCGCGCGGCGCTGGACAGCATCAAGCTGATGCCGCGCGTGCTCAACAACACGTCGGCGCGCCACGCCCGCACCACCTTGTTCAACGAGGAACTCGGCCTGCCCCTGATGATCGGGCCGACCGGCCCGGCGGGGTTCGTGTGGTACCGGGGCGAGACCGAACTGGCGAAGGCCGCAGCGAAGAAAAACATTCCCTTCACGCTCGCCAGTACATCGAACACGGCGATGGAGCGGGTCATCGAGAACGGCGGCGGCACCCAGTGGTTCCAGCTCTATGTCTGGCGCGACCCGGAGGCCGCGTTCGTCACGGTGCAGCGTGCACTCGACGCCGGGTTCGAAGCGCTCGTCGTCACTGTCGACTCGCCCGTCTACAACAACCGCGAAATCGACGTGCGCAACGGGCTTGTCTTCCCCCCGAAAGTCACGATGAAGACGGCCATCGACAGCATCAGGCATCCGCGCTGGCTGCTCGGCACGGCTGGCAAGTACTATTTGAGCGAAGGGCGGCTGCCCGCCTTCACCAACATCCACATTCCCGAAGAATCCAAAGCGAGCGCCACGGGATACGTTTCCGCCAAGTCCGATAGCTTTCTCAATCGCGACGACACGATGGACTGGGACTACGTGAAACGGTTGCGCGAGAAGTGGCCGAAGAAGTTGCTGCTCAAAGGCATCCTTCACCCGGAGGATGCGGCCATGGCCGCCGAAGTGGGCGCTGACGGCATCTTCGTCTCGAATCACGCCGGCAACACCAACGACACCGCGATTACGCCGTGGGACGCCCTGCCCGATATTGTCGACGCTGTTAGCGGACGGCTGACCGTCATCGCGGATTCGGGCGTGCGGCGCGGCAGCGACGTCCTCAAGGCGCTCGCGCTCGGCGCGGACCTGGTCGCGATCGGGCGCGCGACGTTGTGGGGTGTCGGCGCCGCGGGTGAAGCCGGCGCGAGCCGGGCACTCGACATTCTGGAAGCCGAAATCCTGCGCACAATGGCCGTGCTGGGCGTCTCGGACGTGGCGTCCATCGGGCGCGAGCATGTGCGCCTGCCCGCGGAACTTCCCGTATCGCGTGGCTGATCCGGGATGGACATTGTCCCCGTCTGAACCCATGTTTCGGGTGTCATGACCCAACAGGCCGAAACACTCGATACGCCGCCGAACCTGCCCGAATTCGCGTTCGACAATACGTTCGCGCATGAACTCGAAGGTTTCTACGTGGCCCAGAACGCGGCGCCGGTGCCCGAACCGCAACTGCTGTTGCTGAACCGCGAACTGGCGCGTGAACTCGGCCTCGACCCCGACGCGCTGGATTCCAGCGCCGCAACCGAGGTTTTTGCCGGCAATGCCGTCCCGGACGGTGCCGCGCCCCTGGCCCAGGCCTACGCCGGTCACCAATTCGGCGGCTTCTCGCCACAGCTCGGCGACGGACGCGCGCTTCTGCTCGGCGAAATCATCGACACCAACGGCCAACGCCGCGATATCCAGCTCAAGGGCTCGGGCCGCACGCCCTTCTCACGAAGCGGCGACGGCAAGGCGGCGCTCGGCCCCGTGCTGCGCGAATACCTGATCGGTGAAGCGATGCACGCGCTCGGCGTGCCCACGACACGCGCGCTCGCCGCCGTCACGACAGGGGAGCAGGTCTACCGCGAGACCGCCCTGCCCGGTGCCGTCCTGACACGCATTTCGTCCAGCCACCTGCGGGTGGGCACATTCCAGTTCTTCGCGGCGCGGCAGGACTTCGAAAAGCTGCGCCAGCTCGCCGACTACGCCATCGCCCGCCACCATCCGGCGGCCCGCGACGCGGACAATCCCTACTTGGCGTTCTTCAACGCGGTCTCGGACGTGCAGGCCGCGCTCGTCGCGCAATGGATGAGCATCGGCTTCATCCACGGCGTCATGAACACCGACAACATGACGATCTCCGGCGAGACCATCGACTACGGCCCCTGCGCCTTCATGGACGTCTATGCGCCGGGCACCGTGTTCAGTTCCATCGACACACAGGGCCGCTACGCCTATGCGAACCAGCCGCCGATCCTGTCGTGGAACCTCGCCCGTCTCGCGGAAAGCCTGATCCCGCTGGTCGACGATGACCGGGACGCCGCCGTCGAGATTCTGACCGAAGCCGCCAATGCGGTCTCCGGCAAGTTCCAGGCTGCCTGGCTGGACCGCATGCGCGCGAAACTCGGCCTGACGACCGCGGCAGACGGTGACGTAGAGCTGATCGACGCTCTGCTGGAAGCCATGCACGCGGGCAACGCCGACTTTACCCTCACATTCCGCCGGCTCTCGGACGCGCTGCGCGGGGACGCAGGCCCGGTGCGCGACCTGTTCACCGACCCGTCGGGCTTCGATGCATGGGCGCCGCGCTGGCGCGAACGCCTCGGCGCGCAAGACCTCGCCCCGGAAGATGCGGCAATCGCGATGGACGCGGTGAACCCGCTCTACATCCCGCGCAACCACAAGGTCGAGGAAGCGCTCGACGCGGCCGTCGACGACAGCGATATGGCGCCGTTCGAAAAACTGCTGGCGGTGGTGTCACACCCCTTCGTGGAGGCGGCCGGACAGGATGACTACACTCAGCCGGCCCCACACCTTTCGGTCCCGTATCAGACATTCTGCGGCACCTGAGCCGCCACCTTTTCGCCGAACCGCTCGCGCAATAGTGCCAGCTTGGGGTCGATATAGGTCCGGCAGAACGGGCGCGCCGGGTCTGACTGGTAGTAGTTTCGGAACCGCGCGTCGGATTCCTTGAATCCCTCGAACATGAGCACGCGCGTCACCAGCCGTTCATCAAAATTGCCCTGAAGGCTCTCCAGCGCCGCTTGCGAAGCGTCGGCCTGTTCGGCGTCGTATGCATAGACCGCACTCCGGTACTTGCCACGCATCTTGTGGGCCGACGTGCTGGCGTGGGTTCGCAGGTGAATCTCGACAAGCGTGCGTAGTTCGATCTGCGCGGGATCGAACGTCACGACGACGGCTTCGGAGAAACTCTCGTCTGGCGGCACGGACCGTATGAAGCCTTGCGCGACATTCTCAACACCGCTCAGGGCCTGAAACACGGCCTCGGTGCACCAGTGGCACCCTCCGCCAAACCCGATTTTCATAAAGGGCAGCTCTACGCAGCATCCTCACCGCGACGCGGCAGCTTCCACTGCGGCCGCGGGAAGTGACAGGTGTAACCATTCGGGAAGTGCTCCAGGTAATCCTGGTGTTCCGGTTCGGCCTCCCAGAAATCGCCCACAGGTTCCAGTTCCGTGACGACCGGCCCAGGCCAAAGCCCGGACGCGTTCACGTCAGCGATCGTTTCCTCCGCGACACGCTTCTGTTCGTCATTCACATAGTAAATCGCGGAGCGGTAGGACGGTCCCAGATCGTTGCCCTGCCGGTTCGGTGTCGTCGGATCGTGGATCTGGAAGAAGAATTCCAGAAGGTCGCGAAATCCGATCCGCTCCGGATCGAAGATGATCTCGATCCCTTCCGCATGCGAACCGTGGTTCCGATAGGTCGCGTTCGGCACATCGCCGCCGGTGTAGCCCACCCGCGTCTTTTCAACGCCCGGGAGTTTTCGGATCAGGTCCTGCATGCCCCAGAAGCATCCGCCCGCCAGGACGGCGCGTTCGGTTCGTTCGCTCATTTTTCGGCTCCCGTTGTCTCGTCCGATTAACTTGGCGACAGTTTGCCGGCTTTCAAGGCATCTGCCCTATTCGGGCACCATCACCTTGCCGCTGTCCGACACCAGCAGCTTCCAGTCCTCGGCCGGTGTTCCCGACAGGTCGAGGTGACCGGCCAGATAGTAGAGCCGGTCGGTGTCCGGCCCCTGCGCCGTACAGAAACGGTCCTGCAGATAGAATGGCGGCGTCGCCTGATAGAAGAGGCGCGCGCGCACCGACGCCGGCGTCCCGTCCAGCTCGTCGCGCGGCACTACATAGGCCAGTTTGTCGCCACCGCCGGTCCGATAGTCGGGGTCGTTGCCGATCGCGGTCGACCCTGCATCCTCGGCCAGCTCCTTGTCGGCGCCGATCGCCAGCGAAATTTCGGTGCGTTTCTCAAGATCGAGATAGCCCTCCGGCAACAGCCGGTTGTCCTTCACCTCGGCGCAGATCGACAGGAAACTCGTGGTCAGGATTCCTTCCGGCGCGGCGTCATGCCCACAGGTCACCTCCGCACGGTCTGGCGGGGCCGACACGAGCTCCTGGTAGATCTGCGCCTGGTCCTGTGACGTCACCGTCTGGAAGTGCGGCTGGTGCGCGCGGCTCGCGCGATCCTCGGGCAGAGCGCAACTGGGGCCCCACCAGACTTCGCCATCGACCGGCTTGTCGTTCTGGTCAATGATCCGCCCGACATTGTCGGTCCGCCCCGACGCCCAGAGCACCTCGCCGTCCGCGTCGAGCACCTCGAAATTCAGGAAGGCACGGCGGAACCCGACCCCGGACGGAAACTTGTGACCGACATGGTTCATCACATGGACATTCGCCGTCAGCGCTCGATCGTCGAGGCGCACATCCGTGACATCGACATCGGCAACGTCGTGACGCGCCTGCTCGTAAATCCTGTTTTCGGTCTCGACCACCGGCGGCACGCCCCTGCCGACCAGCATGGGGTCCTGCTTACGCACACCCAGGATATCGGGGAACTGGCGCGCCATGCGCACGAGGAACATGTTCAGGCCGATCAGTTCATGCGACGCATAACCGTCTCGTTCGACCAGGTCGATATCCTCGGGCAGCGCGGTGAACTCGGCGGCGGGAAACCCGTCGACCTCCTGGATGCTGGCTATCTTGCTGGGGTTTGGCCTTCGCGACGGCATATGGCACTGCGCGCATTCCTGCCACTTGTCGCCTTCGCCGCCCGGCAGGTCTCCGCCGTCGACCGACTTGCCCGAGCGGAACGCGCTGAACGCCCATTCGGCATACGTCGTCTGCTCATAGACCCGGCCCACAGTCTTGCCGCGATGGAGCACCGGCAGATGCACCGTATGGCAGCTCGCGCAAACCTCCGACGAACGGATGGCCGGATCTGCGTGAGGGGTGATGCCGAGTGACATTTGCATCGGCCATGTTTTCGGATCCTCGAACGGACCAGAAAGCTCGTCGCCCGGTCCAACAAGGAACGAGCCCGTAAAGGTGCGCGCGATCCCTTTCAGGTCCGGGTTCAACGCCTCCTGCCGCTCGACGGCGCAGGCGTTGCGCGCAGTCTTGGCGTCCACGGCCGCGGCATCCGCGCCCAGCGACATCTGGTGACACACAAGGCACGAAATGCCGTCGCGCGCGAGCGCACCGTAGCCGGCATCGGCGGCCTGCGGGTTATCCGCCGGCCAGGGCACCGCATTCACATGATCGCGGGTGAACATGTCGCACTGGCCCGTCGCGACATGGCTGTCCATCTGGAACTGACGCTCACCGAGGACACCGTGGCAGCCCAGACAGGTGGATTCCACGAACGCTGCGTCGTCCGGGTGGAACGACTGGGTTTCGCTCGCGAGTTGCGCGAAGAAAATCGGATCGCGGCCCGCCAGACCCATGGGCGACGTGCGCCAGGTCGCGTAGGGCGAAATATTGCGCAATTTGCCCGACGCTCGGTCCGGCACGGTCATATCGAAATGCAGACCGGTGCTGCCGGCATCGTGGCAGCCGAGGCACTGGTCCGATGTCAGGAACGGACCGTGGTCGGCCGGGGCGTTCGCCGGCATCCAGACATTGTCGTAGGTCTCCGACGGCATCGCGACGACCGTCTCCGCGCTCGGCGGCAGGTCGCGCCACGGGAAGGCTTCCCGGAACCCCTCAAGCCAGTCCTTCAGCGGGGTGTCGCCGTCCGACGTATTCGTTTTCGGCTTGGCGAGCGCGACATGGTGCGCCGGCAACGGGTTCCGCCAGGCCTCGTCCTGGCTCAGATAGGCCAGCGGCGTACCGGGTTCGCCCTGCATGTTCCTGGCCGAGGAGAATGTCAGGTTATCGCGCGCCGACGCATGGCAGTTCACACAATACTGGCCGAAGCCCATCAACGGGTAGCCGTTGACCTTCTGGTTGGCCGGCCAGTCGGGTTTCCAGCCCTCGCCTTCCCAGCCGAACCAGCCCCAGAACCAGCCGTCGTGCGACGCCTCGCTGTCGCGGATCATCACCGCCGCGCCGCTGGTCGGCAGCAGTTCCAGCGGGTCCTCGCTCGCGCAGCGGTCGGCCGGCGCGGGATACATTTCCTTGATCAGCATCGCGCCGTCGGGCATCGGGCTGTCATCCGGCCCCGGCCCCTCATCGTCGGCGGACCGGTTCTCGCGAATCCATTTGGCCGCTTCCGGCGAGTACCAGATCACCACCGGCGCGTGAACGCCGTGGTCGGCCCCGATCCATTCCCCGTCGACGAGGCTGGAGACGAACGGGCCGGTATCGCGCACGCGCTTGTCACGCACCCAGCCCGCCGCTTCGTCGCGGTGACAGAAATTGCCGAGATACTCGCCGAGCTTCGCCTCGTACTCCGGCAGCGGCAAATCGCCCGGTGCGCGCACCGACGCATCCAGCAACCGGCACATTTGCGGATCTTCGGGAATGAGCTTCTTGGCCTGGTGCGCCGGGCAGGAATTTTCCTGCGCGGCTACCGTCTGGACGGTGAGCGTCAGCGCCGCGAGCGCGAGCGCCGCACGGCCGATCTCCCGAAAAACCTTTGAGCCCATCGTCCGTATCCCACCCGAAAACCAAACCTGGCACGAGTGTCAGGCGCAAACGGCGAAGGCGTCAACCTTGCGAATCCGCCTGTTGCCGTTTGCGCAACACCAGCGCAAGCCCGACCAGCACGATCGCGACACCCACGGCGTGGCGCAGGGACAGGCCGCCATCGAGAAACACCGCCGTCAGCGAGACACCCAGGGGCGGCACAAGGAAGGCATAGAGGGACGTGAATCCCGCCCCCGCCCGCGCAATGAGCAGGTAGTACAGTAGATACGCCGTCCCCGTGCCGAGAACGCCGGACGCCACAACAGCGGCGATGTCACCGCCATCGGGGAGTTTGCGCGGCACTCCTTCCAGGACAAGCGCGGCGATCGTCAGACCGAGCGCGGCGAACACCACGACCCAGACGGTCAACACATACTGGTCCATGTCGGAGGTCCGGTCCGCCGCATACAGGCCATTGGCGACAAACACGATCCCGCCGGACAGCATGACCGCGATGCCCGCCAGTTCCGCCGTCTCGCTCATCAACTGCGCCGGATCGGCAAACACAACAATCCCCACGACCGCGACCGCAACCCCGACGAAATTGAGCGCCGTTGCCTGGACCGTGCGCAAGACACAGGCCCCGACGAGGAACGTGAGGATCGGCACCGCCGTTCCGATGACCGTTGCAAGGTCGGGAGAAATCGAATCTTCGGCGATCACCGAGCTTAACTGGGGGGCGGCCAAAGCGGTGAACGCCATCACAAGCGGCACCATCGGGCGTCGGCGCAATGTCGGCAGCAGCGGCTTTCGCAAACACCCCGCGACGGCGATCACCAGGAACAACGCCGCCGCGACCGCGATGGCGGCTGTCGCCGTGAACGGCGGCAGTCCCCGGTCCGCGTCGGCGATGAACAGGTAGTTCGACGCCCAGGCAAGCGATAAACCCAGGAGAATAAGAATATTGGTGAACATGTTTCGACGCCCCAGAAGCGTCGCGACAGTCGCACACACGCGCCGCACCGCTCAAACGCACCGGCGTTGCATCGTTGCCCGACGCTGCATGATAGGGTGCGCGCCCAATCACTTCGCGTTAGGGAAATGACATGGCGGCCCAGGGCAGCTCGAAAACGGTTATCTATGCCGCGCTGGTGGGCAACGGCCTGATCTGCGTGACAAAATTCGCGGCCGGCACCTACACCGGCTCTTCGGCCATGATCTCCGAGGCGATCCATTCGCTTGTCGACACCGGAAATCAGGGCCTGCTGCTGCTCGGGATTGCGCGTTCCAAACGGCCGGCCAACGAGTCCCATCCGTTCGGCTACGGCATGGAGCTCTATTTCTGGGCGTTTGTGGTCGCCATCCTGATCTTCGGGCTCGGCTCCGGGATATCCTTCTACGAGGGCATCACCAAGATCTCGGATCCGCACCACATCACCAACTTCACGATCAACTACATCGTGCTTGCCGCAGCCATGGTGTTCGAAGGCGTGGCCTGGACAATCGCCTACCGGGAGTTCAACCGGATCCGCGGGAACCGGACGATCTTTCAGGAGGTCCGGCGCTCAAAAGACCCGACGGTGTTCACGGTCCTGTTCGAAGACACCGCCGCCATGCTCGGACTGGTCACTGCTTTCGTCGGCCTGCTCGCGGTCCAGCACCTGCACTGGGCCTGGGCCGACGCCGCGGCCTCCATCGCAATCGGCGTCATACTGGCAGTGACGGCAATTGGCCTCGCGTGGGAGACCAAAAGCCTGCTCACGGGAGAAGCTGCGCGCGCCTCGACCGTCGACGCAATCCGGGACATAGTCCGAAAGGCGCCATCGGTGGAATCCGTCAACGAACTTCGCACGGTCCATTTCGGACCCCACAACATCCTCGCGAACCTGAGCGTTCACTTCGAGGACGCCGCCGACAAGGACGACATCGAGGAAACGGTGACGATGCTGGAAGCGCGGATCAAGGAACGCTTCCCGGCAATCACCGACGTGTTCATCGAGGCCCAGTCACCCGAGGACCACGCAAAGTCGCTGCCCGAAGAGGTTTAGTCCGCTATTCCGCCAAGACGCCCCGGACACTCGCCCGCTCCGACATGCGGGCCATCCAGGCGTCGATATTCGTCTTGTCGGCGAGTATCTCGGCGCCTTCCGGTGCCTTCGCGAGATACTCCAGCGGCGGATACACGAAAAAGTCTGCCAGCGAGACATCCTCGCCTGCGAGGTACGGCGAATCCGCGAGCGCTTCGTCCATGACCTCGAGGGACTTCGCCGCATCGGGAACGCCGGCGGCGATCATCGCCTCATCGGAAGGATCGCGCAGAAGCCGCTGGATCACGATCTGGCGCAGGATCGGCCGGTCCATGTAGGCATTGTAGATCGAGATCCACTGGTCCATCCGCGCACGCCCGGCCGGGGTATCCGGCTGGAGCGCCGGCCCCTCGAAGCTGTCATCGATGTAGCGGGTGATCGCGAGGGTCTCGTAAATCGCAACGTCGCCGTGGGTCAGCGCCGGGATCTTGCCCCACGGATGGCGTGAAAGCGCCTCGGGCGTCTGCGGTGCAACAGGGTCGTGGGTGTAGTCCACCCCCTTTTCGGCCAGCGCCATGCGGCAGGTGCGGACATAGTTGCTCCGCGCCCCACCGTGCAGGATCAGTTCAGCCATGAAATTCGCTCCCGGATATGCCGCCGTCAGGCCGCCATGTTCGGGCAGTGCGCGAACAGAAGCAACTCGGCCGGCGCGCCTAACGCGGCAGCTCGGTCGAGCCCATCAGGAAGTTGTCGATGGCGTGCGCGGCCTGGCGGCCCTCGCGGATCGCCCAGACGACGAGCGACTGGCCACGCCGCATGTCGCCGGCGGTGAACACCTTCTCCCGTGAGGTCCGGTACTCGCGCGTATCGGCCTTCACGTTGCCGCGCTCGTCCAGCTCAACCCCCAGTTCCTCCAGCATGCCTTCGGCCACCGGATGTACGAAGCCCATCGCCAGCAGCACCAGGTCGGCCTTCAGCTCGAACTCCGTGCCCGGAACCGGCTGGAACTTCTCGTCGACCCGCTGGCAGTTAAGGTGCGTCACATGCCCGTTCGCGCCACCAAAACTGTTGGTCGTCACAGAGAAATCCCGCTCGGCGCCCTCGGCCTGGCTCGAAGATGTCCGCATCTTCAGCGGCCAGTGCGGCCAGGTCAGGCCCTTGTCCTCTTTCTCGGGCGGCTCGGGCATGATTTCGAGCTGCGTGACAGACAGGGCACCCTGACGGATCGATGTCCCGATGCAGTCCGAGCCCGTGTCGCCGCCACCGATAACAACGACATGCTTCTGGCCGGCAAGAATTTGCTCGGTCTCGCCCAGGTTGCTCCCCGCCACGCGGCGGTTCTGCTGGGGCAGGAAATCCATGGCGAAGTGGATACCATCCAGGTCGCGGCCCTCCACCTCCAGGTCACGCGGCTTTTCCGAACCGCCGGAAAGAAGCAGCGCGTCGTGTTCAGCTTCGAGGTCGGCCGTGCTGACATCCACGCCCACATGCACGCCGCAATGGAAGGTCACACCCTCGGCTTCCATCTGATCGACCCGGCGGTCGATGTGATGCTTCTCCATCTTGAAGTCCGGGATGCCGAAACGCAGCAGGCCGCCCGCGGTTTCGTTCTTCTCGTACAGGTGGACGTCATGACCAACGCGCGCGAGCTGCTGCGCCGCAGCCATTCCGGCCGGGCCCGAGCCGATAACCGCGACCTTCTTGCCGGTTTTCGAACCCGGAGGCTGAGGGACGATCCACCCCTCTTCCCAGGCGCGATCGACGATCGCGCACTCGATCGTTTTGATCGTGACCGGGTTGTCGTCGATGTTCAGCGTGCAGGCCGCCTCGCACGGCGCCGGGCAGATACGGCCCGTGAACTCGGGGAAATTGTTGGTCGAGTGGAGGTTGCGCGACGCTTCCTCCCAGTCGGCGTTGTAGACCAGATCGTTCCAGTCGGGAATCTGGTTATTGACCGGGCAGCCGGTGTGACAGAAGGGGATACCGCAATCCATGCAGCGGGCCGCCTGGCGCTCGAGGTCGCGCTCCTCCAGCGGGATGACAAACTCCTCGAAGTTGCGAATGCGGTCGCTCGCCGGCTTGTACGTCCGGTCGTGGCGCTCGATCTCGATAAATCCGGTAACCTTGCCCATTAGCTTCTCCGCATGCCGATGTTCATTTCACCGGTCTGTTCGACCTGCATTTCCAGCAGCGCACGCCGGTATTCCACCGGCATGACCTTCACGAATTTCGGCAGGTACTCCGCCCAATTGTCCAGAATGTGCTGCGCGCGGGTCGATGCCGTGTAGCGGGCGTGGTTCTGAATCAGTTGATGAAGCCGTTCCGCGTCGAAGCGGGTCATGTCGGAACCGACGTCGACGAGGCCGTGTGATTCGTTATCGGAAAGATGACGCTTGTCCATCTCCTCGACTTCATCGGCGATGGGTTCCAGATCGACCATCGCCAGATTGCAGCGGCGTTCAAACCCGCCCGTCTCGTCAAGCACATAGGCGATACCGCCGGACATACCTGCCGCGAAGTTCCGGCCTGTCTCACCCAGCACGACGACGATCCCACCGGTCATGTACTCGCAACCGTGATCGCCGACGCCCTCGACCACGGCGATGGCGCCCGAATTGCGCACGGCAAAGCGTTCGCCACCGATCCCGCGGAAATAGCATTCGCCGGTGATCGCGCCGTAGAGCACCGTGTTGCCGACAATCATACTCTCGTCCGGGTTGATCCCGCTGTTCGGGTCCGGGCGCACGATGAGCTTCCCGCCCGACAGCCCCTTGCCGACATAGTCGTTCGCCTCTCCAACAAGATCGAGGGTCACACCATGGGCCACCCATGCGCCGAAGCTTTGTCCGGCCACTCCCTTGAGATTAAGCCAGATCGTGTCTTCCGGAAGTCCGGCATGACCGTGCTTCCGGGCAATGCGGCTCGACAGCATGGTACCGGCGGTCCGGTCGGTATTCCTGATCGTGAAATCAGCCTGAACGGGTTTGCCGTCGTCAAGCGCTGGCTTCGCCACCTCGATGAACTTGCGGTCGAGGATGTCGTGGATCGGGTGGTCCTGCTCGATCGTGCGATGAATATCGACCTTGTCGGCTTCGGCCGGCTTATGGAACAGGCGACCGAAATCCAGCCCCTTGGCCTTCCAGTGTTCGACCGCGGCGACGGTGTCGAGTGCTTCCGTGTGCCCGATCATCTCGTCCAGCGTCCGGAAGCCCATTTCCGCCATCAGCGCGCGCGCTTCCTCGGCAACGAAGAAGAAGTAATTCACGACATGTTCGGGCGCGCCCGTGAACTTCTTGCGCAGTTGCGGGTCCTGGGTCGCGATGCCCACAGGGCATGTGTTGAGATGGCACTTGCGCATCATGATGCAGCCCGACGCGATCAGCGGCGCCGTGGCAAAACCAAATTCATCGGCTCCCAGCAACGCACCGACGACAACGTCACGGCCGGTGCGCAGGCCGCCATCGACCTGGACCGCGATCCGGCCGCGCAGATCGTTCATCACGAGCGTCTGCTGGGTCTCGGCAAGACCGATCTCCCAGGGTGAGCCCGCATGCTTGATCGACGTCAGCGGCGAGGCGCCCGTTCCGCCCTCGAAGCCCGAAATCGTCACATGGTCGGCGCGCGCCTTGGACACACCCGCGGCCACGGTGCCGACGCCGACCTCAGACACCAGCTTCACGCTGATATCCGCCTCGTCGTTGGTGTTCTTCAGGTCGTAGATAAGCTGCGCCAGATCCTCGATCGAGTAGATATCGTGATGCGGCGGCGGCGAAATCAGGCCGACACCCGGGGTCGAGTGCCGCACTTTCGCGATCACCGCATCGACCTTGTGGCCCGGCAGCTGGCCGCCCTCGCCCGGCTTGGCGCCCTGCGCCATCTTGATCTGGATCATGTCGGAATTGACGAGATATTCCGTCGTCACGCCGAAGCGGCCCGAGGCCACCTGCTTGATCGCCGAGCGCATGGAATCGCCGTTATCCAACGGCGTGAAGCGGTCGACTTCCTCGCCGCCCTCGCCCGTGTTCGACTTGCCCCCGATCCGGTTCATGGCAATCGCGAGAGTCGTGTGCGCTTCGCGCGAGATCGACCCGAACGACATGGCGCCGGTCGAGAAGCGCCTGACAATATCGGCCGCGGGCTCGACCTCGTCGAGCGGCACCGGCGTGCGGCCCGTCTCTTCCGCCTCTTTCAGCCGGAACAGGCCGCGCAGGGTCATCAGGTCTTCGTCCTGCTTGTTGATGGCCTCGGCGTATGCCTTGTATTTGTCCGGCAAGTTTCCCCGGACGGCATGCTGGAGATCCGCCACGGAATCGGGTGTCCAGGAATGCTTTTCTCCGCGGATGCGAAAGGCGTACTCGCCGCCGACATCGAGCGCGTGCTCGTAGATCGGCTTGTTGCCGAACGCATCGGCATGTCGGCGCATCGTCTCCTCGGCGATTTCCGCCAGTCCCACGCCCTCGACCGCGGTGTGCGTGCCGGTGAAGTACTTCTCGACGAAATCGGACTGCAGACCGACCGCATCGAATATCTGGGCCCCGCAATAGGACTGGTAGGTCGAAATGCCCATCTTGGACATCACCTTCAGCAGGCCCTTGTCGATCGCCTTGATGTAGCGGCGGATCGTCTGTTCCTCGCTCATGTCCTCGTCGAACTTCTCGCGAAGATCGATCAGGGTCTCGAAGGCGAGCCACGGGTTGATCGCCTCGGCGCCGTAACCGGCGAGCGTAGCGAAATGCTGAACTTCGCGGGCTTCGCCGGTCTCGACCACGAGGCCGACCGAGGTGCGCAAGCCCTTGCGGATCAGATGGTGGTGCACCGCCGACGTGGCGAGCAGCGACGGGATCGCGACTCGGTCGGGCCCGACCAGCCGGTCGGACAGGATGATGATGTTATAGCCCTGCCCCACGGCCTCCTCGGCGCGCGCGCACAGGTCGTCGACCGCCGTCTCCATATGGGCGACACCACGCTGGATTCCGTAGGTGATGTCCAGCGTCTGGGTTCGGAACTGGTTGTCCGCGATATCGCCGATCGCACGGATCTTCTCGAGCCCGGCGTTGGAAATGATCGGTTGGCGCACTTCCAGCCGCTTGAGCGATGAGGTGCCTTCGAGGTCGAGCAGGTTCGGCCGTGGTCCGATGAACGAGACCAGCGACATAACGATTTCCTCGCGGATCGGATCGATCGGCGGGTTCGTCACCTGTGCGAAGAGCTGCTTGAAGTAGGACGCCAACGGCTTCGACTTCGACGAAAGCGCCGACAGCGGCGTGTCGGTGCCCATGGCCCCGGTCGCTTCCTGGCCCGTGTGCGCCATCGGCGCCATCAGGAACTTCAGGTCTTCCTGGGAGTAGCCGAACGCCTGCTGGCGGTCGAGCAACGGCACCGAGGAGACCGCCGGCGGTCGGCCGACCTCCGGCAGGTCCTTCACGCGGATCTGCGTGTTCGCGAGCCACTCCTGGTATGGATGGCTGTTGGCGAGTTCGGACTTGAAGTCCTCATCGGAGACGGTCTTGCCCTGCTCCAGATCGATCAGCAGCATCTTGCCGGGCTGCAGACGCCACTTGCGGGCGATGTTTTCCTCGGGGATGTCCAGCACGCCCATTTCCGAGGCGAGCAGCACGAAGCCGTCCTTGGTCTCGAGGTATCGCGCCGGGCGAAGCCCGTTACGGTCGAGGGTCGCGCCGACGACGCGACCGTCCGTAAACGCGATCGCGGCCGGGCCGTCCCACGGCTCCATCAGCGCGGCGTTGTACTCGTAGTAGGCCCGCAGCGGCTCGTCCATCAGCGGGTTGCCGGCCCACGCCTCG
Source organism: Alphaproteobacteria bacterium (assembly GCA_965222215.1). Classification (GTDB taxonomy): domain Bacteria; phylum Pseudomonadota; class Alphaproteobacteria; order UBA6615; family UBA6615; genus JABJAG01. Next base: position 2,242,454 of record OZ244931.1, read on the forward strand.
GGAATCATCATCATCATCGCCTGGGGCAGCGAGTAACCGCCCTGGAACAACAGCTCCAGCGCGTTGTCGAAGCAGGCCGAGTCCGACTGGCCTTCGTAGGAGATTGGCCACAGTTTCTCCATGTCGTCGCCGAACACCGGGGAAGACATGGTCGCCTGGCGCGCGGCCATCCAGTTGTTATTGCCGCGAAGCGTGTTGATCTCACCGTTGTGGCAGATCAGCCGGTAAGGGTGCGCGAGCGGCCAGGCCGGGAAGGTATTGGTCGAGAAGCGCTGATGCACGAGCGCGACGGCCGATACGACGCGCTCGTCCTGCAGGTCCTTGTAGTACTGGGCCAGGCCGTCGGCGAGGACGAGCCCCTTGTAGACGATGGTCCGCGACGAGCAGGACGACGGGTAATACCCCACCGCCGCCTCGGGCTGGTTCGCGCGAATGCTATTCGAGGCCGACTTGCGCCCGACGTAGAGCTTGCGCTCGAAGTCGTCGTCGGTGGCCATGTCCACGCCGCGCGCGATGAACACCTGGCGGTGCGCCGGCTCCGTCTGCTTCACGCTTTCGCCCAGCACCGAGGAATCCACCGGCACGTCGCGCCAGCCGATGATCTCCATCCCCTCGGCGCGCATCGCCGTCTCATAGGCTTGCTCGATGGTCTTCTGGTGCGCCTCGTCGCGCGGCAGAAAGAGCTGCGCCACGCCATAGTGGTTGGGTTCGGGCAGCTCGAAGCCGAGCCGCTCGGCCTCGGCCTTGAAGAATTCATGAGGAATCTGGATCAGGATGCCTGCGCCGTCACCGGCCTTCGGGTCGGCGCCGACGGCGCCGCGATGCTCGAGGTTGCACAAGATGCTCAGCCCGTCCTCGACGATCTTGCGGCTGCGCTCGTTGCGGATCGAGCAGATCATGCCGATGCCACAGGCATCGTGCTCGTTTATCGGGTCGTAGAGGCCTTCAGGCGCACGCATGCCTTCGTGAACCTGCGGTTTCACGGCAACGGAGCCCTTCGGGCCGATCTGGCGACGCAATTCTGTATTTCCGTTGGACATGGTCACGTGACTTTCCATTCTACGGGCCCGGCCGGCTATCACCGGCGTTTCGGACCTCTCCCCTCTTCAACCCATCCGGTCAACCGTGCTGTCGGGGCGAAGCCGTCGCCGGCCGTCCAGCAGCACGAAAACCGAAATTTCGATGATCGAATGCCAAGGATTCGAACTCGGTTCTTATACCGGAACTGAGTTCGAAACTCACCCCTCTACCCAACCAAAATTGTCTGTTTTTAGACCTGGGCAAAGCGGAAGCTGTTCGCTCAAAACAAACAACAGACCATTGTTATGTAAGGCATTTTTGACAAAAATCCACGGTCGAGAATAATCGCATCCGACGCGGCCTTGCCGCCGGGAAGCCACCCGCCATATCCTTTTGCCGGTCGCCCCGGACACCATGCAAGGCGCTGATCCTGCAAAGGCTGTTGAAACGCCGACGCAAATTCTCGCAACAGGAGTTGGAACGTTGTTGAAACTCGCCCTATTTGTGCTTGCGGGCCTGCTATTCACGGTGCCCGCATCCGCAAAGGATGTCCATGTGACACTCGTTCAGGCCAACGACGTGTACGAGATGACCCCGGTCGGGGGCGGCCGCTACGGTGGGCTCGCCCGTTTGCAGACGCTGATCAAACAGCTTCGGTCCAAAAATCCGCACACCTACACCGTCCTCGCCGGCGACCTGTTCAGCCCGTCCGCCATCGGCACCGCGAAGGTCGACGGCAAACGCCTGCACGGCAAACAGATGGTCGATGTTCTGAACACAATGAACTGGGACTTGATGACCCTCGGCAATCACGAGTTCGACAATGGTCGGGATTCACTGGTCGAGCGCCTGTCCGAAGCCGAGTTCAGGGTTGTCTCCAGCAACGTGATCGACCGGGAAACCGGCAAACCGTTTGTGAACACGCAACGGACCGCCGTCCTTGAGGTGGATGGCGTCAGGATCGGCTTTGCCGGTATCACGCTGAAGAGCCTCTCCAAGGACTTCGTTACGATCGAGGATCCCTTCGCCGAAGCAAAAGCCGTGGTCAGGGACCTCAGGAGCAAGGAGGGAGCGGAGGTCGTTATCCTCGTGACCCACCAGGCGATCGAAGAAGACATTCGTCTGGCAGAACAACTGGCAGGGATCGACCTGATCGTTGGCGGCCATGAGCATGTGAATATGTATATGCGCCGTGGACCCGATTTCACACCGATCGCCAAGGCCGACTCCAACGCGCGTTCGGTCTATATCCACGACCTCACCTACAACACAGAAAGCAAATCGTTGACCGTGGCATCACGGTTGCAAATCATCGATGCGCGCTTGGCGGACGACCCTGAAATTCGTTCGGCCGTAGCGCAGTGGACCGACCGGGCGTTCGAGGCATTTCGGGCAGACGGTTTTCAGCCCGATGCCGTCGTTGCCGTAACCGACAATCCGCTGGACGGTCTGGAAACGAGCGTCCGATTCAGGCCAACGGACCTGACAGACCTGATCGCGCAGAGCGCGACTTCGGCGTTGCCCGGATCGGACCTGTCGCTCATCAACGCCGGCGCGATTCGCGTCGACGACGTCCTGCCTCCCGGTCCGATTACCCAGTACGATGTGATCCGGATTCTGCCGTTCGGGGGCGACTATCTGCAGGTGGAGATACCGGGCGATATCCTGAGGCGTGCGCTCGACGTCGGCCGCGCCAGCCAGGGCGCAGGTGCGTTCCTGATCCACGGAAATGTCGATCACAGGAATTCAGGCTGGTCGATCGGCGGCAATCAATTGTCGGACCAAACCGCCTACACGGTCGCAATCGCCTCGTTCCTGGTTGAACGCGGCGATACGGGCCTTGAGTTCCTGGTGAAGAATCCCCGCATCAAGAGACTCTCGGATAAGACTGTCGAAAGCCGGTTCGCGCTGATCGATTAACTGAAAGCCCGATATCCCGCCAAATAGGCCGGCGCGCCACGCGTATGATCAAAACGGACGGGAACTAAAACAAGAAAACCCCGGCAGAGCCGGGGTCCTGTTTCTTGGTTGCGGGGGCAGGATTTGTGACAGACCACAGTTACCTGCCGCTCGTATTCCGGGTTCCTGCGCCTTAGAAGCGCGCCCCAGCGATGCATATATAAGGACTCGGCCCGAAAACGGCCGTTTTTATGTAGCAATTTGCGTCTTTGTGGTTGCCGCATGTGGTGCATTTTGCTATATATGACGCATGGCAAACGTCACCTACAGCAAGCGAGCCGTTCGCGGCCTCAAACGGATGGACCGACGCGCCGCCGAACGGCTGATGGCCGCGATCCAGCGGTTCGCTGACACCGGCCACGGCGATGTACGCGCCATGAAAGGCCGCCCCGCGCTGCGTTTGCGGGACGGCGACTACCGGGCCATCATCGAGGTCGACGACGGCGTGACCGTTCTCGACGCACGCCACCGCCGCGAAATTTACCGGAGCTAGACATGAACACCGCACCCGACCCGATCATCACGCGCATCGAGACGCTGACCGAGCAGGCCGACAAGATGAAGGCCGAGCTGCGGGATCTGCTCGAGGAGTACAACGACCAGCGCGCCTACGACGCCGCGAAGGCAGAGGGCGGCGAGACCTTCCCGGCCGAGGTCGTCAACCGCCTCATCGCCGGGCACAACCCGATCGCCGTGTACCGCGAGCACCGGGGCAAGAGCCAAGAGTGGCTCGCCGAACAGGCCGGCACCTCGGCCGGCTACATATCGCAGATCGAGAACGGCCGCCGGCACGCCGGCCGGACCCTCCAGCGCCGCATCGCCGACGCCCTCGACGTCGAGGCGGCGGATCTCGTCGAGTAACCGCGCAACAAAAAAAGCCGGCCCCTTTCGGGGCCGGCAGTTGGCACCGCGAGCATCACACCGCTCGCCGGCACGGTCCGAGGGAGGTCGGATATTCAGTCGCGGCCGAGGCGCTCTTTCGCGTGCGCGACCACGTCGGCCCACTCGTCTTCCTGTTCGGCGACGAGCCGGTCGAGCGCCTTCCGCTCGGCCGCGTTAAGCGGGCGCTCTTCGCGCGTCGCCGGGCCGAGGATATCGATCACCCGCACCGCCACCTCGGCGCCACGCATGATCAGCGGGATGTATTGCAGGAACGCCTCCTGCAGCGGCATCTTCTCGTTCTCGTCCATGTTTCACCTTTCGATAGACGGTTTCAAATTCGACAACGAGGCGGAACGCCGCCTCGACCTTGCCGGCGAAATCAGGTGCCGCGACGGCCGCTTCGGCCGCGTCGATCGACGCGCTGGCGATCGCGCGGGCCGGCTCGAGCACGTCGACGATCGTTTCGTCGCTGAAGACGCCGGCGTCGGCCGCGGCCGTCATCGCCGCGAGGGTCGACGCATAGGTCGCCTTGGCGACGTCCAGCTTGCCCTGCGGCGTCGACGCCACACCGGCGCAGCCGGCCAGCACGACAAGCAGCGCCACGGCCGCGAGGGAGCCGCCTTTCCCCGACACCCTTACGGCGCTCGAGGTGACCAGCCGGAGCAGGATGTTCACGACGGCCATGACACCGACGACGATCTGCGTCTGGACCTCGGCCGTCAGGCCGAGATCCAGACCGAACACGCCGGCGAAGGCCGCGATCGCGGCCAGCGTGTTGACCCACAGGGTCTTGCTCGCCCAGAAGGGCTTTGCGTTTTTCATGATCTTCTCCTTGGTTTGAGGCGTCAGTCCGTCGCCAGCGCGTGCAGCGCCCGGCGATCGACATCGATCACGCGGCGAAACCAGCCGCGGCCGAAATAGTCCACCTGCGGGTGCGCGGCGTATCGCTTGCACCGGCGCGCCATGAAGTCGCGCAGCAGCTCGGCCTGATCGTTCCGCCGGCGGATCGCGCGCAGCGTGACCGGCCCGATGATCCCGTCGGCCGTCACGCCGGCGGCGCGCTGCAGCAGCTTCGGCGCCACGCCGGTGCCCTGATTGATGCCGCAATCGAACACGGCCAGCGCGAGCCCGAAGGCGTACTCGGAGCAGTGCAGCCTGTCCCAGAAATGCTCAAGGTAGATCGCGCGGGCGTCGGCGACCGTCAACGCGATGATGTCGGCATTCGTCGTGCGGCCGTCCCCGTCGAGATCCAGCCCGATGGATCCGGCGAAGCGGATGGAGATCCCGTACTTCGTGAACCCGCCGGCGTCGCGCGGGTCATCCGACACCACGCCCTCATGCGGCAGCACAATGCGCAGCGCCCGATCGACGGGCGCCGTTCCCAGCTCGTTGAACATCGATGTTTCCCTAGATCAGAAGGCCGGCGAACCACGTCGCGGCCGCAACACACGTCGCACCAGGCCAGTACCAACGCCCGAACATCGGCGCGAAGAGCGGCGACAACGCGATCACCACGCCGGCCACATGCAGAAGGAGCCCCGCCGCGGACCAGATCGGCGCGTGCTCGAGCAGCCAGCCCCCGAACGGCGTCTCGATCCAGCCATCCGCCCACGCCTTGTTGACGAGGAACCAGTAGCCGCGATTGAGAACGCCGAGCCCGAACTCGGACATCGCGATCCCGACCAGAAACACGAGGGCGGCGCGGCGGCCGGGATATTCGCGCCGGCCGGCAACGTAGAGAGCGCGGTGCACGATCGTCACAAGCACCAGCAGCGCGAACATCACCCATGTAAAATCGGACGCGGCAATCAGGTGATTGCGCGAGAACATCTCCTCAATCATCGCGCCCCTCCGACCGGGCCAGCGCCCGCTCGAGATCGTTTGCCGCACGATCGAACTTGCGGCACCGGCGCTGGCCCCCGGCGATCGTTCGGAAGATGGCGCGCCACCACACGAGTGCGCGGTTCCGCATCACCCGCCCCGCGCCTGCTTGGTGAATTCCTCGAGCAGGTCCGTGAAGCGATCCTGAACCCTGACCAGCCGCCGCCACAGAAGCGCGATCACGACGGCCTCGGCCGAGATCACGACGGCACCAGCCGGGCCAAAGGCCCTGACCACATCCGAGAACGAGAACCGGAACGGCGTCGCCTCGGCCGCCAGAACCGGCAGGACGGCCGTCAAGATCACCGCAAGCGATAGAACGGCAACCGCCGCAACGCGACACAGGCGCACGCCGAGCCCTAGCTCGCCCCGCGGCCACGCCGGGCCTTGGCCGCGTCGAGGCGGTCGCGTGACTTTTTCGACAGCTTTGCCCGGATGTCCGCATCCTCGAGCAGCTCCTCGAGCGCGCGCTCACGCGCCCTCATATTGCGCAGGCGGCTCAACTCCGCCGCCGGCCGTACACGCTTTGCGCCCATTACTCGTCCCAGCGGAGGCTGACGCCGTGAACCCGCTGCTCCTTGTCGTTGAAGGTTTTCAGCCGCCAGACCATGTCGGTGCCGGCCGGCTGGCCGGAGATATCGACCTCGCCGGCGAGGATCTGGCGATCGCCCGGCGTGTCGACAACCTGCGCCAAGGTGATCGCGGTAAACGTGGTGCCGTCGTCCCGGCTGACCTCGGCCGTCAGGTCGGTGTTCAGCGTGACGGCATCGATCGCCTCGTGATCTATAACGATGCGCGCCAGATCCGGCTGCGCGTCGGCCGTGTAGGCATCGTTGAGCAGCACCATGTCGTTGGTGCCGTCGTTGTAGAACTCGACCTCTGCGACGTAGATCTCGCCCGACGCCGCCGTCACCAAGACACGGTGATAGCGATACGCCGTGGAGACCGTCAGCCCATCGCTCGCATCGTAGTCGACCGTCAAACCGCTGGAGTCGGTGATGCCGGTATCACTGTGCAGGGAGACCTCTTCGCCGGCCCACGCGCCCGTGGATGAACCCTGAAGCTCGACGGAAAACGTCGACACGTTCGTGAAGCCGTTGTCGGAGCTTCCATAGACCTTGTAGCGGCCGATGATGCGGTCGTTGCCCGACCCCCAGTCCTTGCCGACATATGCGGGCGAGGAGTTCTTTCGCGCGCCGGAACCGAACGCCTGCGATGTCGTGCCGTCGAACGCCGCCGAGTTGCCGCCGCCGAGCGTCATGTCGCCGATCACGGTTCCCGCCCCCTGCGAGATCAGCGAGGTGTCGACGTTCGAGTAGTAATCCCCGGCCGCGTTGTAGGTCTCCCCTGTCGACGATCCGGTGTCGACGTCGGTTTCGTCGCCGAACTCGTCGACATACCCGTCGACCAGGTCGAATGCGTCGCCCTCGATATCGGCAATCTTGAACGCAAGCACCGCGATGCTGTCGCGGGCGGCCGCGTCGCTCGGCGGCGTGCGCGAGTCGATCGCCTGCTGCACGCGCTCGGCCGTCCAGAGCCGAACCGTCGTCGCTGTTCCCGCCTCGGCTTCCGCCTGACCGACCGTCGAGATCCCGTCCAGCAGCGCGTTCGTCATGGCATCGGTCGCGGCCGCGCCGGCGCGATAGGGAATGAAATCGCCGGTCGCGCGGTCGACGCTGCCCAGCGTCGCGTCCTGCGTACCGTCCCACATTTTCAGGATCCACGGCGTCTCCGGCGACGCGCCCTCGCCGGTATCGTCCAGCCACATGCCGCCGGGCTTCAGCCACGCCGGCCGCGAGCTGCCCTTGGCGCCGTTCGCAATGGCATCGAACAGGATCGACGGCGAATGGGTCAGCAGGTTTCGCGTGCCCGAGCCCCAGTTGACCGCGGCGCCGCTGTTTGACGACGCGAAGATCGCATCGCGGGACAGCGTATCGGGCGAACCGGACGTGAAGGTTCCCAGCACCTCCTCCCAATTGGTCCCGTCCGTGACCGCATAGAGAACCACGTCGCCATCGGAGAACGCATCGCCGAACGACTGATAACCGCCCGGCGGGCCGGCCAGCGAGTAGTCGCCGGTGCCGACCGTCGTCGAGGTTTCGAGAACGCGAAATCCGCTTACCGGCTGGCCGGTCATGGGATCAACTCCTCAATTCGATATTGCTTGCGGAAGACGTTGTAGGTCGTGTTCACGATCGGGCGCAGCGCCGTCATGAGACCGTAGATCGTCTGGTGTTGCAGGAACGTCGTCTGCGTCGGGTTGCGCACCGCGAGCACGTCCTTCGAGCGCCCGCGCAGCTGGTCGAGCGCAAACGCATTCGCATACATGTCGGCCTCGCTCTTCCCCCGCAGCGTGAAGGCCGCCTCGCGCCGGCGCGGACGCTCGCTCGGATGCATCTGGCCGCCGCGCGCGCGCTCGACCGGGCTATCGTCGAGAAAGCCGATCGACCAGCCGAACATTATCCCGCCGGCGTTCCATGCATCGGCGAGATAGAGCCGGCCGATGTCGAAATAGCCGGCCGGGTTCGCGGCGTCGGCAATATCGATCCGCCACCACCGATAGGTCTGCGCGGCCGACAGCCACAGCAGGCCGCCGACCTTGTCCCAATCATCGAGGCCGGAGGCCGGCCAGACGGAAACGCTGCCGCTGTCATAACCGGGCGAGGACGTGAGGCCGGCCTGACTGCTGGCCGCGCGCACCCGCCATGTCGCCGCGGACGTGGCGTTCGTATACCCGAGCCAGACCGTGTCGATCGCCGCGGCCGCGCCGAGGTCGGCGGTGATCTCCATGCCGCTCAGGCTCGTGAAACGGCAGCACGCCTCCGGCTGCATGGCCTGCAGGTTCGTCAACGGCAGCGAGGACGCGACCGTGCCCGTCGTCGACAGCGTCGCGGCGTCGGAGAGTTTCGGCGTGGCGAGAACGATGCTCATACTACCCCCAGAGCGTCAGCTCGGCGGACGGCCCGCCCTCGCGGATCCCGACCACCACGAAATCGCGGCCGCCGGCGAGGTCGTAGCGATCGACATCGAGCGCGACGACATCGCCCAGCCAATAATCGAAGCTACCGTCCGCGACGATCGCGGTGTAGAAGTCCGGGCCGGGGCCGTGCAGCGCCTGCAGCCGCGTCGCCTCGGCCTCGGCGTCCGACTGGCTCGCAAAGAACGCAACCGTGTGCACGTCCCGCGCCAGCCGGTGCTTCGCCAGCACCCCGGAATTGCTCGCCTCGGCGATGCGCGCCGGCGACGAATAGATCTCGCGATCCGAAGCGGACAGGCCCGCGGCGAGACCATCGGGATCCTGCACGACGAACATGTGCTGGTACTCGACCGTCCGTCGCTTGGACGGCCGCGGCCCGGTGCGCCGGAGCGGGCGAACGTCGATGATGTCCGCATTCGTGAAAGTGGCGACCGGCGTTGACGGCGCCTCGAGGCGCTTGACGAACAGCAGGCCCGCGCGGGTGTTGCCCCAGAACCCGCCGATGCCCGCCATCAGCTCGTCGAACACCTGCGCGACCGTCTTGTCGTCTTCCGGCCCCACATAGTACCCGATCGAGGCAGGCTGCGCCGCCTCGAGCGCCGTGAACGATGCCGCGTCCAGACCCCCCGGATCCGCCACATTGGCGGTGCCCATCCGGGTCGCCGCGATCCGCCGAACGATGTTCGCCGTCGAGGACACGTAGCCGCCGGCGGCGTCCCCCTCGACGTCCGCGGTGATCAGGCCATCCGACGACGCGCCCAGCCGCACGAGGCCCAGCGCGAGGCATGTCGCATAGGATCCCGCCGCCACCGTCGCCCCCACGAGCGCGGCGTAGTCGGCATAATCCGACGTGGCCGTCAGCGCGACGCCGCGATCGCGCACCTCGGTGACCGCGTTAATCTGGCCGTCGTGGACCTGATAGACGAGGTTCGCCGCGTTGATCAGCTGGAGCGGGCAATTCGTGGCCGCCCCGAACACCAGCGGCCGGCGAAGGCCCGCGATGATGCTGTCGCCATCCGCATCGCCGCCGCCGCTATAGACGCTGGCCTGAATGGGCCGGTCGAACAGAAGCTGGTCGTCGCGCAGCCGGATCGTGAGGTTGCGATCGTCCCAATCCAGACCCTCGGCCGTGCCGGCGAACACGAGCGTCGCCGCCGAGAAAGCCGCCCCCTTGGCCACGCGATAGAGTTTCACCGAGCGGCCGTCCCAGCCATAGTCGGTCAGGTAGTCCAGCGCGCCGTCGGCATTGATGGCCTGAAGCACGCTCACGCTCACCCGGGAACGGCCGGCCGGCTCTTCCCCGTTGAACGCCAGCGCATCGATCGTGAACGTTTCCGTGAGCCGCGCCGAAAACAGCGTGTTCGCCGGCGCGTCGGACGGACCGGAGACAAAGCCGGCGTCGGACAAATAGACCGACGTCTCGCCCCCGAACGCCGAATAACCGAACTCGTCGCCGTTCGCGCGCGTCCCGATCGGCACCGGCGGTCCGTCATAGTCGACGGATATATCGTCGATGTACGGCGTGGCCGTCAGGCAGAGAACGTCCATCAGGCGGCCTGCTCGAGCTGGATCAGCTGCGACTGCAGATCCACGATCATTTGCTGTTGCGACGACAGCAGCGTCGTCAGCCGCTGCACCTCGTCGTTCAACGACGCCAGCAGCGCGACCTGCTCGGTCGCCTGCGTTTCAACCGCGGCGACCACGTCGTTGCCCGGCTGGGTCGCGATCAGCGCCTCGACCACCTCGCGAACCCGATCGCGGTCGGACTGGAACGCGCCCGACGAGGCGAACGTCGTTCGGCTGAGGTCGACCAGCTGGCTGCCGAGGGCCGCGACGCGGTCACGCATCTCGGGGTCATTCGGCGAGGCGAACGCCTGCGCGGCCGCCGCCTCGAACGAGCCGCGCAGGCCGGTCAGCTGCGCCGCCGGGCTGACGTTGCTGAGCGCCGGGCCGGTGATCTCGTCGAGCAGGCCCTGCAGCGATCGGTTCGCCTGATCGAAATACGTCTCGAGCACCTGCGCCCGCTGCATCGCGTGCAGGCGCTCCACCTCGACCAGGTCGGCGCCGAGCGCTTCCGCCTCGCGCAGCCGTTCCTCTTGCGCGTTTTCGAGCGCCTCGAGCGCCTGCGACAACGGATCCGTGAAGCCCTCGATCTGCAGCCGGATCGCGTCGTCAAACCCCTCCGTCAGACCCTCGAGCGCCCGCTCGCGGGCCTCTTCGAGTTCGTCGGTCGAAATCCCGAACCGCTGCGCCTGCGTGGACAGATCCTCAAACTGCCGATTGATGCTTTCGATCGCGCGCTCGGCTTGCGTGATCTCTTCCGGGTCGAGGTCGATGTCCTCGAGCAGCTCCATGAGCGAGGTGACGGTTTGCAGGTTCTCGACGATGTCCTCGTGCGTCGACATGCGGATCGCGCGGTTGATCGGGTCGGCCTGCCCCTGCAGCGCGCCCGAAGCGAACACCCGGTCGGCCAGCGCGCCCGACGACGTCGAGCCGAACGGCGTGCCGCTGCCCTGCCGGATAAACAGGTGGATCGGCAGTTTCTTGTCATCGACTGACAGATCAAATTGCTCGATCAGGGCGTTGAGCGAGTCCGCCGCGTTCCGGGCAACATCGATCGTGACCTGCGGGTTTGCGCCATTGTCGACGCCCGTCGAGCCGAGCACGAAACGGCCGTCGCTGCCGAGGTTGACCTCGGTGCTGCCGTTCGGCCCGACCGACGTCTTGCCGCCGCCGAACAGGCCGCCGAACGCGCCGCCGGCCGCGCCGCCGATGATCCCGCCGAGCAACGTGCCCACCCCCGGGACGACAGAGCCGATCACCGCGCCGCCGACAGCGCCGATGCCGGAACCGATCGCGCCGCCGACCTGAGATCCGCCGAGCAGGGAGTTGACAAACATGCCCGCGCCGAAGCCCGCGCTGGCCCCGCCGAGAACGCTGGAAAGCGACGCGGACGTGAGAGACCCGGCAGACGCGGACAGGGTGCCCGGCCCCAGCTGCCCTGTCGCGGCGATCGCCGACAGCTGCGACGATCCGGCGCCGAAGCCGAGCGACGTGCCGAAGGCGTCGATCGACGCGGTGATGCCGGAGAACCCGCCGCCGTTGAAAATCCCGCCGGTCGGCGGCAGCGAGAAACCGCCGCCGGAGCCGGACGAGGATCCACCACCGGCTGCCCCAACCGACGCACCCCCGACAGAACCCGCCCCGCCGCCGGCAACCGCTGTCCCCGCGATGAGCGGCTGGATCACCGTCGTAATGATCGGACGGATCGCCGCCTCGGCCGCGACCTGCGAAATCGCCCGAAGCCCGAACTCCTTGAACTCCTCCCAGAAATCCTTGTTCTCGTCCTTCAGCGCGCCGAAGATCGCATCGGCCCCGAAGTCGACGACAGCATCGACCGACCGCTCGGCGATGCGCTCGATCTCCTTGCGCGCGCGCTCGGCCGCCTTCGTCGACGCCTCGAGGGCCTTCTCGGTTTCTTCCTGCGCATCACGGCGGGCCTGCTGCGCCTCGATCTCTTTCTCGACCTCGACGAGGTACGCCTTCAGCTCTTCGCCCGACAGGTGCGTCGCATCGGCCTCGGCCTCGCGCAGCGCGATCGCCAGATCGCGCGCGTTGTTCGACTGGCCGATGAGCGAGGTCTCGAACCGTATGTCGGCGATGTTCGCCTTCGCGGCCTGCCGCTGTTTTTCCAGCTCCTCCTTGTGATCCTTCAGGAGGTCGACACCGTCCTTGACCGCCTTGAAGCGCTCGGCGACGGCCTTGCCGTTGTCGCTCTGGGCGCCCGAGTTATCTTCCGTTTCGGACGTGTTCTCGGACGTCGCGGAGTTGAGATAGATGACCTGCTCACCGAGCGCGGCAAAGGACGCCTGCGCCTCGTCGGCCTCGCCGCGCAGCTCGCGCAGCTCGCCCTGCATGGCCTTGAGCAACCGGCGGTCGCCCTGCCGGAGACGGTTTTGCGCAAACGGATCGCCCATGAGATCCGGCCCGAGATCCTCGCCGCCGAACCTGTCGCGAAGGAGCCCCTCCTGCTCGCGGACGGCCGACTGCGCCAGCTCGGTGCGCTCACGGCCGATGGCGAGGGCATTCTCGAGGCGTGCGGCCGCCTCCTTACGCTTGAGATCGGCCGCCTCGATCGATGTGTCGTTGGCATCGCGCAGGGCCTTGTCGGCCGCGTCGACCGCATCCTCGAATGTGCGCTCCGCCGCGGCGGCGGCATCGAGGTTCAGGGTCAGCGTGCCCAACCCGCCGGCGACCATGCCGATCGCAGCGCCCCATGGCCCGAACGCCGAACCGAGACGCATCCCTATAAGGGCGCCGCCGGCGGCCGTGACCCCCTGAATATTGTCCGCGAGGAACTCGAGCGAGTCGGCGACGGTTGGAACCACCTGCTCGCCGACGCGCAACGCCGCGGCCTCGAGCTTCGCGAAGGACGCGTCGAGCCTGCCGCCCAGCTCGTCCGCCGTCGCCGCAAACGCCTTGTTGAGGTCGCCCTCGGTTGTCGCCGCCAGCGAGGCGAACACCTCGCGCGTCGCGTCCGCGTTCTTGCCGGCAAGGTTCAGCACGCCGGTCAGCGCGCGAACGTTCGGGAACAGGCTGGCCAGCGCGGCCTCGTTCCCCCCCACGGCCTCCTGCAGGGTGAACAGCACCGACAACAGGCCCTGATCGGCGAGCTGGTCACGCAGGCCCTGCGCCGTCAGGCCGAGCTCCTCGAGCGCATCCCGGGCACCCTTGGACGGGTTCAGGATCGAGTTGAAGGTCGCGACCAGCTGGGTCGACGCCTCGTCGGTGCTTGTGCCGAGCTTGGTCATCGAGGCGAGCGCCGCGACGACCTCGTTGAACTCGACCTCGAGCTGCGAGGCGATCGGCAAGACGCGGCCGAGCACCGGCGCAAAGCTCGCCGCCTCGGCCTTGCCCTCGCGAACGCCGGCAACAAGGATCGCGGTCGCCTCGCCGGCGGACATGGCCGCGGGACCATAGGCGTTGATCGCGGACGTCACCGCATCCGCAACCGTCGACGTCTCGCCCAGACCGGCCGTCGCCGCCTTCGCTGATTTTTCGAGGATATCGAGGGCCTGCGCGCCGCGGGCGCCGGCCGACGTGATGAAGAACATGGCGTCGGCCAACTCGCGCGGGCCGCGGCGAACCTCCGGCGCCATCTCGCGGATCTGGCTCCGCCAGAGTTCGATCTGGCCGCGCGAGATCCCGACGAGCGCGTTCATGCGAACGAGCGCATCGTCATACTCCCGCGTCACGTTGACGAGGGAGCGCAGCCCGGCGCCGGCGCCAAGGGCGGCAATCCCGCCCTGAACGCTGGTCAGCTGCCGGGCAAAAGCACGCGAGCGCGCCGTGGCGCTCTCCATGCTCCGCTCGAACCGGCGCGAGAAGGACTGCACGCTGTTCCCCGCGCGGCCCATATCGCCCTGCATGCGCCGCAACTCGCGACGCAGCTGTTCTGTATCCGCCTCGATCGCGACGATCAGGCGGTCAAGTTCTGCCATTTTGTCTGCTGCCTACTTACCCGGCGCCCGGCTTCGCGCCGGCAGCGAGCTCGGGGTGCTCCGCCACCATCTGGTCAAAGAACTCATCGAGGCCATCGAGGTCGCGCACAGGCGTGGCGGACTTGACACCTTGCATGTCGAGCCAGCCATCGAGGGCGCGGCAGAACTCGGTGAGGGTCTCTGACCAGAAAACATCGGGCGTCCAGCCCAGACGGCTATAAGCGATTTCGCGTAGGTGATCGAAATCTATGCCGTCTGGGCTTCCCCTTCCCCCGCGGCGGGATCGTCGTCGCCATCGGACAGGCGGTGCCGCAGGCTGCCCTGAAGCGCGCCCGTGCAGAGATCGAGGATCACCGGCAGGAAGGACGTCGGCCCCTCCTCGAACACCAGCTCCATGATCTCCTGCTCCTTCATGCGACACCCGCTGGACTTGACCGCGATCGCAATGACGCCGGCGACCTTCGTTACCGACCATTGGTTCTGGGCAATCTCCTGCGCGAGCGTCAGGCAACCGCCGAACGCCCCCTCGATCTTCGCGATCAGGTCGAACGTCGGGCGTACCGTGTAATCCGTGCCGTCGAGGGTTATGACAACCTCGTTGCGGTGCTTGTTTGGCGTTGTGGCCATTATTCTTCTGCATCCTCTTCAGGGGTTTCGTCGTCAGCGTCGACCGCGGGCAGATCGGCGAAGCGCCGGAACGCCTCCGCCTTGCCCCGCACTCGCTCACCGTTCGGGAGCTCGTACACGCCACCACCGACATGTTCGGGCTCGGGCGACTCCGGGGCGCGCGCGACGAGACTGATCTCGTGTTCGCGCCCGATCGTCTGTCTTGCCGAGACCACCTGCCATTCGGCGCCGTCATCGAAGACAACGGTTGACCCAACAGCCGGCGCCGCATCGAGGTGCCCCTCGATACGGGCCGAGCCGTCACGGACGCGAACGCTGACCGTGACGGCCCGGCCGTCAATTTCGACCCGTTTGCGCTGCCACGGCATGCTAGGCAGCCGTGTACGTGCCGTCCGCGGCACGGCGGAACGTGCAGCTGAAGGTCTCGGCGTCGTTGTAGGGCCCGCCGCGCTCGTAATCCTCGACGAGGAACGACGCGACATAGGTGTCCCCGTTGGGGAACGTGATCTGGTAGTTGGCCGCGGTGCGCGCGAACGCATGACCGCGCAGCGTCTCCTCGGTTGCGCCGTCCTTGAAGACGCCATCCCCGGAAAGCACGCAAGACTGGACGCCGGCGTCGGCGAGCAGCTCCTGAATGCCCGACGAGTCGTCGGCCGTCACGTCGACGAGCTGGTTGTTGATTGAGAAACGCTTCGAGCGGAACGGCCCGATCGTTGTGAACGTCTCGGACGACGCACCGTCGCCCACCGCGATCACCATGTCGCGGCCTTTTCCTGCTGTCATGTTCTTTCCTCCGGTAGCAGAAAGGCCGCGCCCGAGGGTGCGGCCCAGATATGCCGGCAACGCCGGCGCGAGAGACCTGAGCGGGAAGCCGCCCGGCCGTAATTCCTATTCGTGCAGCTTCGCGCGGATCCGCTGGACGCCGTGACGGGTGATCCCGTCCGGGTCATCGAACGCGGTCTGGAACTCGACGGTCATGACCGCGAGGCTCCCGCCGACGATCGGCAGGCTGGCGTGGTGCAGCACGTCATACGCCGCCGCCATGATCCGGCGGACCTCGAGCATGCCGCGCAGCCGCGACCAGTGATGGATCGTGAACGTGGCCTCGGTGCCGAGGCCGCCGTCCGTGTCCCACGGCAGGTTCGTCGTTTCGCCGAGGTCGGTGTATGGGTACGCCGTGCCCTGCGGCACATGGTCATAGATCCGGCCGCCGACCAGCGCCACGAACGGCGCGTCGCCCGACAGCGCGTCATAGATCGCCTTGTGCAGCGGCAGGGTCAGATCACCCGACACGGGTTCCCGCCTTTCTCAACGCGCGCCCGATCGCCTCATCCATGGCCCGGAGCACGTCCGCTTTCTTCGCCTCGAACGACGGCAGCACAAACGGCTCGGCCGGCGTGCCGGGATGGTTCACCTTGGTGCCGGCGCGCGGGCCGCGCTTTTCCATCCGCACGCCCGGCGCGGTGCCGAACTCCTTGAAGTGCGCGCGCCAGCCGGCCCGCTGCCGCGCGCCCTTCGTCCGGGCGCCCGGCCCGACCTCGACCTTCGTGCCGCCCCGCGAGACCCGAACCTCGACCGCCGATGCCATGTCGGGGTCGCCGGAACCAAGCTGGGTCAGCATCTCGAACCGCACCTCTTCGGCAATCGCGCCCTGCTCCTCGCGCAGCTCCGCGCGAATATTCGCCGGCATGTTGCGCAGCTTGCGGGACAACCGGCGGGAGCCCTTGAAGGTCACGCGGTTCTTGGCCATCAGGTCGCGACCCCCTCTTCCGCCTCAAACATCCGCTTGAGCGCACGCTCGCCCGGATCCGGGAACTCGCGAATGTTCAGGATCTTGTCGCCGTTCGTCACCCAGCGGATGCGCATGGACGCATCGAGCGCGACCGACGTGTCGTGCCACATCGTGATCGTGTACCGGGCCATCGCCGTGATCTGCCCGCCGTCATCGTCCTCGGCGCCGCTTTTCGGCACGATCCGGCACCAGACCGGCGAGCCGACATCGGACCACGCGTCCGTCTGCCCGCCATACCCATCGTCCGTCGTGCCGTGGGACTGGAACTGGATCCGCTGATCCATGGCGCCCGGGTTCATCCGAAGCGCCTTACCGCCAGCGGCTTGGCGAGATACTCGGCCGTCTTCGGCACATCGTGGAACTGCGTACCCGCCTGCACCGCCGAGCGGTGCTGATACCAGTGGCCGATCACCGTTTTCATCGCGTGGACCAGGTCGGCAGGCGTCTCCGAATAGCCGGCCACAAACAGGATCCGAACGGCGTTCGGCTCGGCGCGGGTCTGGGGATAGGTCTGACCGTAGGCAGGATATATCCGCCCCGGCGTCGAGCGAGCGTCGACGGTATAGAGCGAGGAACTCCACGTCGCCTCGGATCCGTCAGTGTCCGTGTACTTGATCGATGTGACCGAGACCAACGGCGGTCTTGGGATCTCGATCTCGCCGCGGGCGGGAAACCCGTCGAGCGTATACTCGAGCGTCGCCTGCACGAGCTGGCGGCGCGTCAACCCCTCGCACCATCGGCGGGCGGTGATGGTGAGCGCTGTGATGTAGTCGTCGTCGGCCGAGTGGCTGACGCGCAGATGTTCTTTCGCATCGGCCAGCGTAATCGGCTCGGCCGCCGGCGGCGTGACTTCGTAAATCGATCCGATCATGATGCCCTCCGCATGGACGCGAGCCCCCGCAACGCATCCGTCAGGGGAACGTGAGGCCACGTCGTCACCTTCGAGCGGGGCGAGGCGTTTACAACCTCGATGCCGCGCGCGGCGAGCGGCTCCTTGAGGCCGTCGAAGTGCGCCGCGAATTCCTCGTAGGGCGCCGCAACCGCGAGGCCCGGCGGGTGCGAGCCGAAGTTATGCGTGCGGCCGTCTTCGCCCGGCTGCATGTCGAAGCCCACGAGAACGATCGTCGACACGCCGAGGTGCACCGCGAGGTGGACCGCCTGATAGCCGCTGTTCATGCCGGTGCGAAGCGCATGCGGTGCGGGATCGAAGCCCGCCTCGCCGGTGTTTTCCAGAAGCCTGACGCCGGGCTGGGTCACATCGGGATCCAGCGCGACCTTCAGGCCGGCGAACTCCGAGGCGCCGCGCGGCCAGTGATAGTCCCACCAGCGCGCGTCGCACGAGTAAAGCAGGTCCGCCCACGGCGCGAGGCGGAACTGGTCGGAAACGGCGATCGATCGCACCCGCGCACCGAGGCCGGATATGGCGGCGGCGTCGTGCCGCGTGAACGAGGGGCCGCTCGCCATGATGACGCAGGCCGCCCCGTCCCAATCGCGCGGGACGCGCCAGTACTTGTTCGACATGCCGCGCCCCGCCGCCGATCGCTACTTTTTGGCGCTTTTCTTCGCGGCCGACTTTTTCGCCGCAGGCTTGCGCTTTTCCTGCTTTTCCTTTGCGTCGCCGGACGCGACCAGCTCGTCGCCGACCTCTTTCGGCAACTCGCGGGTGACGCCGGCGGACAGGCGGCGGCGGGCGCCGAGGAAATTGCGGTCGACGTTGTTCAGGATTTCATACTTGGGCATGGGGCACCTCCAGTTTCGGGCAAACCAGAAAACCGCCCCGGCCATGGTCAGCCGGGGCGGGTCTGGTAGATCAGGACCGCGGGCGGTTAGCCGACGATCTCGTCGACGGTCGACACATCGTCAGCCGGCTGGTAGCGGGCATCGAAGCCGAACAGCGCGGCCCCCATGTCGCTCGTCGCCGTGCCAACGGTCACCGACAACCGGACGTGCGTGAAGTCGTTGTCGACATCCAGCTCATCCGATCGACAGTTGATCACCGCCTGCTTGTTGGAGTCGCTGCCGCCATCGGTCAGCTGCGTGATCGCCTTTCCGGTCACGTCCTTGGCGCCTGTGCCGGATGCGTCCGTGGCCTGCTCGAGCTTGGCGTCGATCGTTGCGGACGACCCGAGATCGCCGGCCATGACCACCGCCATGACATTGTCGAAATCCGCCATCGAGACCCAGCCCGTTGTGTAGGCGGCCGCTGTGTAGGCATCGGGATCGATCACCGCCATCAGCGGCGCGCGATCGCTCGGAGAAACGTTCGGGTTCATCTGAACCTCCTGTGTTGCGCGCCGACCGGCGGCGGCGCGGTTGTGTGGGCCTCAAGGGCCAGAAGCCGGAAACCCGGGCAGCGATGAAGCTGCCCGGGCCTCTCGCCTGATCGCTATGCGCGCTCGGCGAGGGTGACGAAGTGGGAGAGCGTGGTGCCCTTCGCCGGGGAGGCCGGCGCCGACAGGTGCGGCTGGCCGCCGAGGCGGAAGGTCCAGCGGAACGCCTCCATGTTGTAGTCGAAGTACAGATGCATCGACTGCGCGAACTTGATGCCCGACTGCTTCCATGCGGCGTAGTAGCCCTTCGGGTTGACCAGCTGGACATCGCCCTTGTCGCCAAGGGTCTCCGCGTGGCCGGTCCAGCGGATCGGCAGGCCGAACAGGAAGCCGCCCGGCGCTTCGGTGAAGCCCCGCTCCGGCGGCGTCCAGATCGGCCGATCGCCGAGGGTCATCTGCATCAGCTCCGGCGCGACGGTCTTGTTCATCAACCACAGCGGGCTGCCGCCGTCGGTGTCGAGCAGGCGCGACCACATCTTGGCAACGTTCGCACCCTCAACCGTGTCGGCAGACTGCCCGGACTCTTTCGAGACCGTGACGAGCGCGGCGGAGTTCATCCAGCCAAGGGGCTGGCCGGCGCCGGTGCCGTTGATGATCGCCTCGTTGGCTTTCCAGCGGATTGCCTGCGCGGCCTTGCTGGTGATCCGCGAGTTCAGGCGCGGCACGTCCTCGAGCAGCTCGTCCGTGGCCAGCACGAAGGCGTACAGCTCGTGCAGGCGCATCTGCTGTTCTTTCTCGGCCAGCTTGGACGGGCTCATCTGGGTGCCTTCCGCGCGCCAGTTGGCCTGCACGCCGGAAGATCCCCACGGCGTGGTCTCGTCGGTGATCTGGATCACCGAGTTCCCGCTCGTCGGCTCACCGTCGACCATCCCGAGCAGGTCGTCCTCGTCGAAGACCAGGTCCCAGATCTCGGAGCGGAACTGCGGCGGCAGGCTGAAGCCCTCACCCGCGGAGCCGCCCGACTCCTGATGGTAGTTCGTCGGCGCCGCGCCGAAGCGAAGCAACCGGGCGTCCACCGGCTCGGACGGGTCATAGGCCCGCTGCACGGCCACGGCGAACTCGGCAAGGTTCGCAAACCCGCCCGTCGCCTGAAGCTCCTGCGGCGTCATGGCCTGCGTCTCGTCGGAAGTGCCGTCGGCGTCGTCCGACGCGGCGAACGAGCGGTCGAGCTCGGCGCGCGCCACCTCGGCGTCGATCTTCTCGGCGACCTCGTTGAGTTCCGACTGGATGTCGGCGGCTTTCTTGGCCTCGTCTTCCGTGAGATCACGGTCCTCGTCGGCTGCGGCCTTCATGAGTGCGCGGCCCTGAGCCTTCAGCTCCTCCTGCCGCTTGCGAAGTTCACGCAATGTCATGGGTTACTCCTTTTCATTCCGGGGCGTGCGAACGCGGCTGGTCCGCTACGGCCCCGGCGGGCGCAGCGGGCGCAAACGAAAACGGCCGCCCGAGAGGGACGGCCGCGGACGTGCTTGTTGTGGTTATCCCTAGAAGTCGTACTGGAACGCGTGAGCCGAACGTCGTTCGGCGGCGCGCGGCGCGGCCGGCGGGCCATCCGAACGCACGAGGTCGGCGTGCAGCTGCGCGATCACGTTGTCGATCGTATCGACGCGGTCGGCCATGCCCATGGCAACGGCCGTCGTCGCGCCGATTGTGCGGCCCTCGCCGAACCCGGCGCGAACCTCGCTCGCCGGCCGGCCACGCCCTCGGGCCACGGCGTCGATGAATTCGCCATGATACTCGTCGACGCGGCTCTGGATGAACGCCTGCGCCTCTTCCGAAAGCGGCTCAAACGGGTTGCCCTCGACCTTGTACTTGCCCGCGCTGATCAACGTGACCTTCCGGCCCTCGGCCTCGAGAAATGCCGACATGTCCTGATGCGCCGCGAAGACGCCGATCGACCCGACCTCGCCGGACGGGCTGACAACGATCTCGTCGGCCTGCGTCGCGAGCCAGTAGCCGGCCGAGGCGGCCAGCGTGTTGACAACCGCCACGATCGGCTTTTCGCCGCGGGCGTCGTACATGGCCTGCGCCAGCTCGGGCACCCCGCTCACCGCGCCGCCCGGCGTATCGAAGTCGAACACGAGCGCGCCGACATCGGGGTCCGCGAGCGCTCGGCGCATGCGCATGAGGGTGCCCTCTGTCGACGTGCCCGAGGCGAAGCTGTTGTCTTCCATTTCGTCCATTCGGTGCCCGATCGCACCGCGAACGCTGATGATCGCGACCCCGGCGGCCGGCTGGCCCGGCGTGCCCGGCGCGTTGCCGGCGTCCGCGCGCTGCTGTCGTGCCGCGGAAATCCGGGCGTCGAGATCTTCCCGGGAGAACGCCTGCCCGGCCAGCTTCGCGGACATGATGAACTGCAGGACCGACAGATACTCCGGCATGATCGCCCACGGCGTGGAGCGGACATATTCGAGAACGCGCGAATACAGGTCAGGCATCTTGGCCTCCGTTGTCTTGAGTTGTGGTGGCGGCGGCGCCATTCACCCGCCGAACGCTATAGAGCCGCCCCTGCATCGGGAGCGTGGGCATGTCGGCCACCGGGACGGGCTGGCCTTCGGCGCCGGGATCCCGGCCCATGCCGGACGGCTCGGCGGGATCTCCGGCAACCGCCATGTTCAGCGGGCGCAGGTACTCGTCGCCGTCCTCGATCCCGTTCATGTTCTCGCGCTGCCGGATCTCGTTGACCGACAGCCAGCCCCAGTTCCGGCCGACCGCATACGCCTGATACCGCTTCAGCAGATCGCCGCGAAGCAGGCCGGCCACGTTGAACTCGACGAAATACTCGTCGCTGTTCATGAGGAGCGCGGCGTTGATTTTCTGCTCCCACCTGACGAGCCACGGCACGAGCGTGTGCACCACGAACGCGCGATTGAACTCGACGGCATTCGCATAATTGGCCTTGTCGAGGATCCCGACGAGCGGCGGCGGCACCCGGTAGATCCGGGCAATGTCGACATCTTGATGCTGGCGCGTCTCGAGGAACTGCGCCTCCTCGTTCGTCACGCCCAGCGGCTCGAATTTCATGCCGTCGTAGAGCACCGCGGTCTTGAAGCGGCCGCCGGACGCCTGCCCGAACGCGCGCTGCCAGTTGCGGACGAACTTGCTTTCGGCCTCGTCGGTGTCGAAATGCGTGTCCTTGTAGATGATCCCGGACGGCCGGGCGTCATTCTTGATGAACCGTGAGCCGTATTCCTGCAGGCCGAGGCCCAGCCCGACAGCGTTCGCGCCGGCGGCCGCGCCGACCGGCGACAACCCCATGAACGTGACCGGGTCCAGCTGGAGGCCCGGCAGGTGGAACACCTCGTCCTGCAGCATCACCTTTTCATCGCCGTTCGGCCGACGCTCGCGAAACCGCCGGCGGCCGTTCGGCAGTCGATCGACGATCACCGTCGCGTGGTGCATCGGGCGCAATGCGGCAATGGCGTCGCCGCGGCCCGGGATCATCTCGGCAAAAAAGTTGCCGCCCAGCCCGATCGAGGTCTGGCCCATGTCGCGAAACTCGAACGACGTCTGGTGTTCGTTGGGCGCGCGCAGCAGCCCGCTCAGCCAATGGTCCCGCACCTGATCCTTGCCGCCCTTGTCGTCGAGCCGGCGGAACACCGCCATGGGCAGCTGCGCTACCGACTCCGACAGCACCCGCACGCACGCATGGACCACCGAAAGCCGCATCGCCAGCTCGGGCGAAACGGCAACGCCGGCCTGCGTCTGCGCTGCCATGGGAGCCCACCAGAAATCGCTCGACGGATCACGCCCGGACATGTCGCCGGCGGCCGCGCTAAAGGTGCGCGCGAACAGGTCGGAAAGCATCGTCATGGAAGCCTCGTCGGATCAGCGGCAAACCGAGCGGCGCGCTTCTGCGCCGCCCGGGGCGGTCGGCCTAGTTGCCGTGGTCTTCGACGTTGTACGTCTCGAGGGCGAAATCGAAGTTGCGGGCGAGATCCGCAACATCGATGGTTCGGAAGCCGTCGTAAGGTCGCGCCTCCGCGTTGACGTTACCCGGCCCGCTCAGCTCGCGGCCCCACAGCTGCAGGACGCCCGGCGCGCACTGCAGCAGCCGCCCGAGCTCGATGCCGTCGCTGACATGATCGACGGCCTGATTGAACGGCTCGCCGTCGTTGTAGACGAAGTACCGCACATTCGCGCCCGCGTACCGCGGGATCGCTACAAGAACCTTGTCTGCCATGATTGTTCCTTTCTCAGGTTAGGCCCGCGCGTTCGCGCTCAGGCCGGTGTGTGTGCTGTTGAAGAGCGCGAGCAACTTGTCATCGAGGTCCGCGGCGAACGCCTCGCCGCTCGCGCCCATGCCGTACTCGAACTCGTCGAACATATCGCCGGCGTTGCCGGACCAATCGAAGATCCCGACCGCCCGGATCCGGCAGGCGCCGGTCGTGTCCTCGGCGCCAAAGCCGCCGACGAGAAACTTGTCGAAGTTCGCGAACGTGCCGGCCGTGACCGAATTGCTGCCGTCGCCGTCCTGCCCGCCCCCGGTCACCTGCAAGCGGTGCGCGGAGCCGTCGTAGAAATGACGGCCGACGAGCAGGTTCCAGTTTCCGGCCACGCTCATGTCCGACAACGGCGAGACCGAGCGGTTGCCCTTGTTGCCGCCGGCGTCGTCGTAGATCTGGAACGCGGCCGACGTGAAGCTGGTCATGCGCAACACGGCGCCGTCGACCGCCGTGGCGTTCGCCGCGGCGTACAGGCTCACGAACCCGTCGATGTTCGCGGAGTTCGCGCGCGCGATCGTCACGACGTTGTAGCTGTCGCCGTCGACATCGATGTCGATCGACGGGTGCCCCGAGCTCAGGTGAAGCGAATGCCCGCGATCGCAGCGGATGTTGTCGAAGCCGTCACCGTCCGGGTCGCTCTCGACAATGATCTGCGACTTTGCCGAGCCGGTATCCGGCTCGAGCACGTAATTGCCGTCGACCGACGTCCAGCTTTCAAAATGTCCGCTACCGTTCGCCTCGGGCGGCGACGACACCACGTCGAACCACGCCCGATAGCCGGACTGCTGCTGGACCCATTCCCCGAACGAGGCGTCGAGGACAGCCGGACGCTGGCCCAGCCCCAGCCCCAATGAAAGCGACGTCGGCATCGGCTCAGTACCAGATCGAGACCGCGCTGTGATCGGTGCCGGTCGCCTTTACGCCGATGATCGTCATGACGTGCTGGACACCCGGCGCCAGAACTCCGCTCGGGATCGTGTGCTCGGTGCCGTCCGGGTAGACAACCGTAATCGCGCCCGCCGCCGCAAAGCCGATCGCGCGGCAAGGGTCAAAAGTGTTCGTGTTGTGGGGCGTCCACTCTTCGCCGTATTGCGGCGCGTCGATCGCGACCGTGTTCGATTTTTTCGTGTCCGTCATGTCAGTTTCCCTTTTCCCGTTCGGCGCGGCGCGTCGCCACCCACAGAAGCTGAAGCCCCAGCGATACCCAGCCCGCCACCGGCGAGAGCTGCCACATGCCGTAGGCGGTGCAGGCAATCGCGGCCGCGATAACCAGAAGATGCAGAATGCCGGGCGCGGCGCGGCCCAGCGCCGCCGCCGCCGACCTGGTCCGCCGAAAGCGAACGGCGTTCGCCATCAGATCACCAGAACCTCGCGCTCGCCGCTGTCGTAGACGGTCGAGTTGTCCTCTTCGCCGTCGAGATACGCGAGCGCGCGGGCCAAGCCGATGATCGACGCCACGACGCCATCGATGCGCTTTGTCGACTGTTTCTTGTCCGGCGTCTTGTTGTCGTTCGCATCGCTGCGCGTGACGAGGTTCGCCGCCATCCATGTCAGCACCGGGTGGCCGCCATGGTTAAACCGGAACGACGGCAACAGCGCCTCGAGCAGCTCTTTCGTCGCCCCGGACATGGACGCCGGCCCCTGCCGGACCTCGACCATGTTGACGGCCGCAGCGATCATCCGGGTCGCGGTCGACGTTGCGTTCCAAGGATCGAAGCCGACCTCGGCGAGATCGTAATCTTCCTGCGCCTGCTTGATGTCGCGCTCGATGAACTCGTAATCGACGACGTTGCCCGGGGTCGCGATCAGGAACCCGTCCTCGACCCACTGGTCGTAGGGCGCGCGGTCGACCTTGACCTTCTCGTCGATGTTGTCTTTCGGGATGTACATCCGCGAAATCACATGCCAGATCCCGTTGACCTGTTCCGGCGGGATCACGAGCTCGAACGCCGTGATGTCGTTTTTCGTCGACAGATCGAGGCCGCCGAACGCAAGCCGGCCGTGGAACTCGGCCTCGTCGAAAGGCGAACCGTTCGCCCGCCATTGCTCCATGTCGATCGCGCGGTTGAGCCGCTCGGACATATCGTTGAGGTGCTTTTGCCGGAACGCCGCCTGATCGGCGCGGACCACCTTGGCCTTCCGCGCCTTGCGCTGCAGGTCAGCGCGCGTCTGCGAAACCCCGAGGTTCGGGTTGCACTTGGCCCAGACCGCCTCGTCTGCCCAATCGTCGCCCTCGTCCATCATGTAGAGCAACGGGAAGATTTCATCGTCCTCGATCACGCCCTCAAGCACCTGCCGGGAGTAATCGACCTGCTCGGTGAGAACGCCGGCCGGGTCCTCGCCGGCCGTCGTGATGATGAACAGAAGCGGCTGCGACCGCGCACCCGTGCCGGTGTCGATCACGTCCAGCGCCTTGCGGTTCCGGTGCGCGTGCAGCTCATCGATGATCGCGGTGTGGACGTCGAGGCCGTCGAGCGTGTCGGCGTCCGCGCCCAGCGGCAGGAACACCGAGTCCTGCGCCGGGTAGTGGATCACGTTCTCGCGGACCACCAGCTGGCCGGCCAGCCGGTCGGCGCGCTGAACCATCTTCGACGCCGTGCCGAAGACGATCTTCGCCTGATCGCGTTTCGTGGCGGCCGAGTAGACTTCCGCGCCCGGCTCGTTGTCATCGACCAGAGCCTTCAGGCCGACGCCACCGCCCGTGGTGGACTTGCCGTTCTTTCGCGGCAGCAGCCAGAGGACGACCCGGTATCGGCGCGTGCCGTCTTCGCGCTTCCACCCGTACATCGACCCGATGCCGAATTTCTGCCAATCGCCGAGGAGAAACGGCTTGCCCGCGTGCGCGCCCTTGTAGTGAACGAGGATCCGCTCGAAAAACCGGATCGCCCGGGTCGCCGCCTTCTCGTCGAAGTAGAGGCCGCGCGCGGCGCCGTTCTCGAGGTCACGGATATGCCGCTCGCAGGTCAGGCGAACCATGCGCGGCACGTCCACCCGGCCGTCGACGACGTCATAGGCGTAGACGTGCGTCGGGTGATCGCTCACCCGCGTCGACGCGACCGGCTTTTTAGACCGCTTCGTTTTGGTCTTCGTCGTCATCGTCTTCAAGGAGGTCATCGAGGCTCTCGAACAGGTCGCCCTGCGGCGCGCGCTCGGCCTTCGCGAGCGACGTCGGTGTGAAACCGAGGTCGCTGGCAATCGATCGCATCTGCTCGAGCGCCTTGTTCGCGACCGAGAGGAACGGGTTGTGAACCGGAAAGTTGTTCGGGCTGGCGACGATCTCGCCGGTGCCGGCGATCTCGGTTTCCATTTTCACCCAGCGGGCATAGGCCACGCAGTACGCCGCGGCGTGCGCCATGTAGGCATGCGTCATGAGGCCGGCGTCGTGCAGCTCGGGAATGAGCCGGTCCCATTCGGCCGAGGCGATTTCGTTATTCGCCACGACGTCCGGCTTGTCCGGGATCGCCGCATAGAGCGTGCCGTGCTGCCGGCCGGCGGGCCGCGCCTGCCCCGGCGCCGCGCTCTTGCCCCCGACCACCCGGAGGTGGCTGGGCTTCGCGGGGCGGCCCATCAGGCAGCGGCCTCTTCCGCCGGCGCTTCCGCCGGCTCTTCCGAACGACGTTCGGCGGCAATTTCCGCGAACGTCCGCCCGTCCCCATCGAGCACCGCCTCCGCCTCCGCGAAGTTCTGCCAACGCTCGACAGCCACATCGACATAGGCCGGGTTGAGCTCGACCGCGTAGGCCACGCAGCCATGCTCTTCCGCCGCGATCAGCGTCGTGCCGGATCCGCAGAACGGGTCGTAGACGGCCTCGCCCTCGTCGACATGGTTGCGGATCGGCTTGAGCATGCACGCGACCGGCTTCTGAGTGGAGTGGATCGTCTTCGCGTCGTCCTTGCCGCCACCGCCGAAAGCAGCGCCGTTGTCGATATCCCAGACCGTGGTCTGCTTGCGATCGCCGCGCCAGTGCGCGGTTTCGCCCTTGCGCACAACGTACAGGCAGGGCTCGTGCTGCCAGTGATAGTGACCGCGGCTGATCACCGGGGCCGGCTTCCGCCAGATGATGTTTGTGCGCGCTTCAAATCCGGCCCCGATCAGAGACGACTCGACAGTGATCCGGTGCAGGTCCGAGTGCCAGACGTAGGCAACGTCGCCGGGGAACAGCCCCCACGCCGCGCCCCAATCCGCGCGATCGTCATTCTCAACCTTGCCGGTCGCGCGCGCGCCCAACGGGTCGCCCAGACCACGCTTGGCCTTGTTGCGCCAGTCGGCGTCATACTCCACGCCGTAGGGCGGGTCCGTCACCATGATCACCGGCGCGGCACCGCCGTCGAACAGGCGGCCGACATCCGCCTTGCGCGTGGCGTCGCCGCAGACCAGCCGGTGCGGGCCTAGCAGCCAGAGGTCGCCCGGCCGCGAGACCGGGTCGGCCGGCGGCTCGGCCGGCGGTGTTTTCTCGGTGACATCGTCGTCGTCGGTGTTCGTGGCTTCCGGCGCCCACTTGCGCAGCTTCGCCGGCTGGAACCCGATCAGCTTCAGGTCGACGCCGAGCTTGTGAATATCGCTCAGCTCGAGGGCGACCAGCTTCTCGTCCCAGCCCGACAGCTGGGCCAGCTGGTTGTCGGCGAGGATGTATGCCCGCTTCTGGGCGTCGGTCAGGTGGGAGCGCTCGACGCAGGGCACCGTCTTGAGGCCCATTTTCTCGGCCGCCAGCACGCGCCCGTGGCCGGCGATGATCCCGTTCTCCCCGTCAATCAGGACCGGGACCATCCAGCCGAACGTGTTGAGCGAGTCGATCAGCTTGCCGATCTGCTGCTTGGAGTGGGTGCGCGCGTTCCGGGCGTAGGGCACCAGTTTGCCGATCGGCACCTTGCGGGTCCGCATGGACTCCGTCGCCACCACGACCTCCGGCACCGTCGCCGCCGGCGTTTTCGCCTTGGACTTGGATGCAGCTTTCGCCATCAGACCACCATGGGGGCCGCAGACCCCCCCCCTACTTTTTTAAGCCGCCGCGCGAGCTGACTTGGGGGGACGGTCCCGGGGCGGCGGGTTTGCGGTGAATTCACCCCCCCTCCCCCGGCCGCCGGCCGAAGCCGCCGTCCTCGGTCGCCGTCTTTCGATCGTGGTGTTGCTTGCACAGTGGTTGCCAGTTCCGTTTGTTCCAGAAGAGCTGCTGATCGCCGCGGTGCGGCACCTTGTGGTCGACGATCGTCGCAGGCTCGACGATGTCGTCCTCTTGGCACCGGACGCACAATGGGTTGCGCTTCAGGAACTCCTTGCTCGCGCGTCGCCAGCGCGCACCGTAGCCACGGCTCGCTGCCGAGCCACGGCGCCGGTCGAACTCACGACGCTCTTTGTTGCGGTGCTTCTCACATCGCCCGCCCTTCGCGACGACGACACCGCATCCGGCATAGGAGCAGACGCGTGGTGCGGCGTAGGGCATGGCTGGTGTCAGAAACGCGAAGCGCCCGCCGAGGGGAATTCCTCGCGGGCGCTTTGATCCGAAGATGTCGCGGAGGCTACGCGTCGTTTGTTCGGTTTGTCCAGTAAAAAAATCACCGCGGGCGTCGCGTCGGGTCGTTGAGCACCCTCGCGATGCGCGTCAGGCCGTCCTTGTAGACCTTGTTCGCCTGCGTCCGGCCCAGCCCTGAGCCGGCCCACGCACCGCCGCGCGAGCGCCGGTCGGCGTGCGCCATGATGTCCTTCCAAGGCGCGCCGGCGACACCGCGCGCGAACACGACGAACCGCTCGCGCGGATCCGTGAGCAGGAACAACCAGCACAACGCGTCCTCCATTTCGCTGATCGCCTGCGCGCTCGGCAGCGCCGGGCGAACCTTGGTGCCGCCCGGCCGATGGCTTTCGGCCTGCGCGACCAGGTCGGAGAACTCCCGCAACACGCCCGGCCAGCCGGTGCCGGTCTTGCCCGGCAGCCGGACCGGCAGGCGCTTCAGCGTCTCGCCGGCCCGCCGCAATGAACCCTCGACCGCCTGCCAGTCCCAGCGTAACGGCGTCACACCCTCTGTTACAGAATTTGTTACACCAGAAACCCTTGAAACCATTGTAACAATCTCCGTTTGTAACAGTGTGACAATCGTAACCGCCGTTCCTCGCGCGCGCGCGCGCGAGGAAACCCCGTTACACTTGTTACACTTGTCACACCGTGGCTAACTCATTGGATTGTCGGGACTTTCCCCGTAACGCTCAGGCGTAACATCACCCGTAACAGTTACCTCTTCACCGGCGTCTTCCGACTGCATCGCCTCATCGACGACCGGCAGGTACTTGCCCGGGATCGCTATGCAGCGCGTGATCGCGCCCGCGAACCTGACCGTGGTGGAATGGGCCGCGACATCGCTGCCCAGATACATCAGCGCCTCGCGCCACACGCGACGTGCCCAGCGGGATCCGTCAAAGACCCGGCTCAGCCCTTCGTGGTTGTTGGCGACGGCCAGAGCGTCGCCCGAGCCCTCGCCCCACTTGAGCATCCGCAGGCCGAGCCGCTGCAGGCTCTTGCGCTCCATCGAGCCGCTGCCCAGCCGCGCGGCGGCGATCAACTCGCCAATCGTACGCTGGTCGCCGGCCTGCCACATGCCCGCCGGCGTCGTCAGCAGGCGCGTCCAGCACTCCTGCCCCTCGTTCGAGTCTTCGTCGTCCTGCAGCGCGTCCATGATCAACGGCCGCCAGCGATCGATCTCCTCCTCGAGCGTGTCGGCATCGGGCACATGGTCCGCGACCAGAACATCCCGCCCGGCCGCGAAGGTCGCGAACTGCTCTGCCTCGCGCGGGCCACACCCGGCGCCGAGGAACGCATCGCGATAGACGTCGAACGTGTCGCGGAAGCGCGGCCAGTTGGCGATCGCGCGCGCCCGCAACCGGGGCGACAGGCGCCGCATTTCAACCTTGGCCTCATCCACGCGCTGCGAAAGGCCGGCCGGGTCGCGCCCCTGCGGCAGGCTGGCGAGGCGCACGTTGGTAATCCGCGACCGATCCTGCGGCCGCAACGGCCCCTGCAGGATCGATGACATATACGCCGAGCCGGTCACGTCAAACGTCTGGGCCGCACCGCCCGGCTGGCCGCGCACGGCGCGGGCACCGTTGCGCGAGCTCATGTGACTGATCAGCTCAATCACGGCCTTCAGCCGCCAATTCTCGCCCTCTTCGGCCTCGGCCTCGTCGAGGATCAGCGCGCGCGCCTCCCCGGTCATCGCCTGCCGCAGGCCGGCTTCGGTAAAGTTGTTCGCCATCGGATGCGCGCCCGCGCCCATAACAATCTCGACCAGCTCGGCAAGGGTCGTCTTGCCCGAGCCACGCCGCGCCGTCACATACACATGCGAGCGCCAATAGGGCGCGCCGCCCAACATCGCCGCGCCGATATAACCCAGCACGACGTCTGCGCCGATCGGCCGGCCCTCAGCGCTTTCGCCGGCCATCCGCTCGAAATTCCAAAGGTCGATCGCCGCCTGCAGCTTCAGCCCGGCTTCGCGCCCCGCCTGCTTCGGCCCCGGCCGCTCGACAGGCGGTTTCGCCGGATAGAGCACATTGTCGATCTGGCGGCCGGCCGAGACCCACACCCGCTTGCCTTCGCCGTCGATCAGCGACAGGCCGTCGCCGGCATGCACCAGAATGTCGCCCTGCCCGTCTTTCCAGACGCCGACGCCCCGGATCGGCGTGCCCGGATCGAACAGGCCCTTGTTCGCGCACTCGCGCATCAGCCATCCGCGCACGCGGCGATAGTTGACGGAGTTCGGCCTCGCCATGCCATCTGAGTCAATCAGCGGGAAATGTTCCATCATCCAGTCGAGACGGCCGTCGAACAGCAGGTCGAGCCCGGCCTCGCCCATTTCCGACGCGCGAATATCGAGCAGCTCGCCCAGCCGCGTCAGGAAGTAGAAGGTCCGCCCCAGCTTGCCGAGCGGGATGATCGGCAGCGTCTCCTTGCGATGCGCGTACTTGTCCTTGCCCGCATCGCCGCCGCCCGACCCGCTGCCGCCATCCTCCGCCGGCGGCGGGGCCTCGGGTTCCGGCTCCGGGAAGCGGTCCCGGAACGCCGCGAGCCCCAGCTCGAAATCGTCGATATACCGGGCCATGTCGCCGGGCGACCATCCTTCGGCCTTCGCATCGGCCAGATCCCAGCCCGGCTCGCATTCGCTGTCGCCGTAGGGCTTGCCCGGCGGCACCACCATCGAGACCGTGCATTCCTGCGCCTCGAGGATGTCCGCGATCTTCAGCATCGCCCTGACGCCGGGCTGCTCGACCGCCGCCTTCAATTCACCCGCCTTCGGGTGCCGCGATCCGTAGACCTGCGCATCCGCATCCGGCCAGAGCAGCACGTTCCGCCCGGCCAGCGGCGACCAGTCGGTCTTATCCGCCGTCGCGCCGCCGCGCGGCCAGCTGACGACGACATAGGCATCGCCGTCACCGTCCTCGGGCATCAGCGCCCGCGCGCCGTCGACGGCCTTCTCGCCCTCGACCACCAGCACCGGCCGCGCCTTCGGCGCGCGCGCCAGCTCGTCGAGGCCGTAGATCGGCATGGGCTCGTCGGCATGCTTCCAGTGCCAGCCGAGCTCACCGTCCAGCCGACCATAGGTCAGCGGCAGGATCGTCTTTTTCCCGCCCGCCATGTCCCAACGGCACACCGCGAACAGCGGGTCGCCCGTCTCACCGCGATAGATCCACACGCGGGTCGGCGCGCCCAGCTTCTCGTGCCCGTGCCCGATCGGCGGCTTCTGCCCCGCCGGCGGCGGCACGATCGGCTTCCACTCGTCCGGCGGCTCGGCCGACGCCCTCGGCTCGGCGGTCCCCGCCGGCGGCTTGCGCGGCCGCCCGTCGCCCACCTTCGGCTCGCGCGCCACGTCGGCCGTGCCCCAGAACATCTCGGCCAGTTCCTCGGCCGCCTTGCCCTGCTCGAGGTGATGGATCGCCGCGTACAGCGAAATCAGGTCGCCGCCGCGATGCACGTCGTCGGCCCAGTCGCACCACACGCCGGTGCGCAGGTTGATCGCCAGCGACCCGGCCCCCTTGCCCTTGCGCGAGGGGGAGCCGGAAAGATCGCCGACCCGGTACTCCAAGCCGTTCCGGTCGACGCCGCCAAGCGGGAACCATGCCTCGCAAAGGTCGCGCGCCCGGCGCAACGCTTCCGCCTTGATTTTCTCGAAATCCAGCCGCCCCGCCATTTACCTACTCCCCCGCGCCCACCGCGCCCGCGGCCCGGGCATCGCCCGCCGCATTCACCATGGCGTTGCGCGCCGCCTGTTTTCTCAGGTGCCAAGCGCCGCGGTCGTACTTCACCGCCAGCCACGCCTCGCGAACGTCGTTCGGAATGATCGAAAAGCACGGCCCGCAGACCGCATCGCCGATTTTCTTTCGGTTCCGGCATCCATCGACCGGGCACGGCTCCCGGCTCACCCCGCCCCATTCGGATCGCCGGGCCATCAGGCCGTGAACCCGTACTTGCCGGCCCACCATTCGGGCACCGTCAGTTTGCGATAGGCCGGCGCCGACAACGGGATCTGCCGCCTGTCGGTGATCAGCGAGCGCGGCAGGAATGCCGTCGCGAACCCGTCGCTGACATGCAGCGCCTTGCGGGTCAGGCCGGTGACCTCCACTTCGATCGTGACGGTCTCGGCCGCTGTCGCCGGCGCGTTCATTTCTTCACCCCGGGCGGCGAAACGTCACCGAGGCACGGGAATGCGCCGAGGTTGCTGCGCGGCAGATCGCCGACGGCGCCTATGCTCCGGGTCACGAACGGCACGTCCTGCTCGGCGGCCCGGATCAGCGCGTCTTTCATGCCCGGTGACCAGCCCCGGTCGACATAGAACGCGATCAGGTCGGCCGACGCCCACCACGCGAACCCGGCCTCGATCCCCTGCTGCCGCTCGAGCGGGACCGCATCGTCGAGCACGCCCGGCTGGGTGTAGAGCAAATGCGATGCATAGGGCGCCTCGCCCCGGCTCAGGGCATCGGCCATGGCCGCGCGGGCATAGGCCACGTTGAGCGCGACGGCGCCCGGCCGCTCGCCGGCGAAGGGCGACTCGATCACCACCCGCACGGGCATTTCTTTCTCGTCGCTCATGGCTTGAACAGGTCCGGCTCGCCGCGCGAAACGCCGAGCAACTCGCTCACCCTCGCGCGTTCCTCGGCCGTCGTGCCGGCCTCGCCCCCGAAGGTGATGGTGCGTCGTTCCGGCCCCGCGGCGTCGTTGACCACGTAGACCTCGACATCCCGGTCGGCGTGGAACTCGAACCCGCCGGCGGGCAGCATGCGGAAGACCAGCCGCGCCGGCATCAGGCCGCCCCCGCCCGCGGCGACACCCGGCGGCCGGAATATTCCGGTTGCTCGCCGATCAGCCGCAGCCGCTCGAGGTCGTCTTCGGAAAGCGCGCGCAGCTGCTCGTCGCGATCCTCGAACGGGCAGCCGTCGAGGTTGCAGGGCATGCACCCGGCCGCCGGCCGCGCCGGCGCGCCGTAAAGGCTGATATCGCAATGGCCGCAGATCCCGCGCACGCCCGGGTCGGCGGCCCGCCGCGTGTCGAGGCCCTTGCGCTGGCTCGGCAGGTTCGCGCCGTCAGGCATCGCCGCCCCCGTCATTTCCGTTGACAGGACTCGCGCCCGGGCTGTCGGAGTCCGGCCCCTCTTCAGCGAGGAGGTCGCGGATATGACCGCGCGCAACATCGAACTCACCTGCCCCCACTGTCGCCACAAGCTGTCGGAAGGCGTCGCTCGGGCGGATAACGACGACCATCTCACCTGCCCCCGATGCGACCGGCGGTTCAAACTCGAGCATTCGGGTGCCGAGGTGCTCGAGCACGGCGTTGATGCCATCAATGACATCGTCGGGCACTGGAACCGAAAGCTCGGACAGCGATAAATCGAGACCCCTGAGCATCTCGTTGATCGGCGCCGGGTCGGATTTCAGGCTTGCTTGCTGCGGGTTAAGGGTCATGCCGAACCTCCTTCGATAACGCGGTCGCCTTCGCTCGGGCGATAGCCCGCCCACCAATCGCGCGCGGCCTGCTCCCATTCTTCGTCGCCGATGCCGTCGCGCTTGCTGTCGCTGCGCGCCCGGCGGACACATTCTTCCGGCGGCACGGCCAACACGCGGATTTCCGCGCCGACCAGCTCCGACCAGCTGTTCCACAAGTCACGCGACGGCTGCGACGTGACAATCCACGCGCGCGACACCCGCGCCGGGCGGGCGAGCCGCGCAATCACGGCGTCGCGCGCCACCAGCACAAACGGCAGGATCGGCACGCGCTGGCGCCGCGGCAGCTCACGCGTAGCGAGCGCGCGCACGAGGCGGTCGACGTCGACGATCAGATCATTCGGCCCCGCCTGCGCCTCGACATAGGTTGTCTTGCCGGCGGCCGGCGGTCCGCAAACCGCAACCACCTCGGCGCGCGCGCCCTCACCGGGGGCGAGCTCGATCTTGGCCATGCGTTGATCGCGGCCGCACTGCATCTCGATCCCGGTGCGGCCGTCGAGGGTGCTGACGCGCAAGACCGCAAGCTCGCCGCCGTCCTCCAAGCGAACCCGCCACGCCTCGTTCCGCCCCGGCTCCCAATGCATGCGCAGCACATGGCTTGCCGCCGCCACCGGCGGGTCGGCAAGGCGGCCGCGCCACTGCTGGATCGGGTCGACCGAGGCCCAGCGTTCGTGCTCCTCGTACCCGCCGCGGTCGCCGGTCGGCTCAAGCAGGACCACGCGGCTGTT
The DNA here is from genome assembly GCA_965222215.1 of Alphaproteobacteria bacterium. GTDB lineage: Bacteria > Pseudomonadota > Alphaproteobacteria > UBA6615 > UBA6615 > JABJAG01. The sequence continues at coordinate 2,277,351 of OZ244931.1, forward strand.
CATGGCGCCGATCTCCAGCGGGACACCGCTCATGCCGCGCGCTCCATGATTTTGAGATTGACAGGACTCGGTTGCGGCCTGTCCGACTCCGCGCCCTCTACAACGCAAGAATGGAGGCCGGACATGGCCGCAACCGAAGACCCGCTCGACGAGATCGGGAAGATGCTCGCCGAACTGCAGGGACGCGCGCTGGCGCAGCATTTCGTCATGCGCGCGATCCTCTTGACCTTGGCCCGGGATGCGGAGGAACCCCGAGCCCGACTGGAGGAGATGTTCGCCGAGGCGACGGCGCTCTCGGATCGCCTCGCCGAACAAGCCGCGCCAGCAGGCGCAGAACTCGTTGCCATCGACGCGGTCCAGCGAATGTTCGAGGCCGTGCTGCGGGATCTTTAGCCAGCGGAAGGGCCTCGACCCGGCACATTTCCTCGGCGGTTAAGACGCCGTGATCGCATAGCCAACTCATGCCGCGCGCTCCTCGTCGCTGAGTTGAGACAGGTCCGCCGACCATTCTTCGATGTCGTAGAAGCTGTTCGGCGTGACGGCGCCCTCGGTGACCAGAAAGACGGCGCGGTAGTCTTCCGCGCTGCGCGGCCGCCGCGCCTCGGCCGACCCGGCCGGCAGGCACCAGCGGCGCGCGGTCGACGGCCCGATCGCCCGCCGGGCAATTCGACCGACCCGCTTTCCGAGTTCGGTGTAGGAAAAACCGAGCCGCTTCCGGGCCTCATCGAGCCTTTCTGGGCGACCAACACAACATTTGGCGTTCATGGACAAACTCACCGCTAGACCTAGAGTTGCGGCATTTAACCCAAAACGGCTTAATGTCTGTCAAGATGATTGTGCATTCTGCGGATATTATTAGGCCGGTTCGACTAGCGCCACACCTAGCGGAATCGGCCAAAATCCGCGGCATGCGAGGACGTCCACCTGAGAAAAAAATTATTGTGTTTCCAAACAATCTTCGCGCTCTTCGCGAAGATCGGGGGTGGTCTCAGCAGGAAGTTGCCGACCGAGTCGGCTGGCACGTCACCACCATCGGGAAGCTCGAGCGCGGCGATCGTGAGCTGAAAGCCTCCCAGATCTCAGCTCTGTCGCGCGCGCTCCAATGCCGCCCGTTTGAGATCCTCTCCGGCGAAGATCCGCTCGGGAAACGTGAGGCTGCTCTGCTGGCGCTGTTCCAGCACTTAAGCGAGCAAGACAAGGACCGGCTCCTTCGGCTCGGCAATGCGCTTGCGGAACCAGAAGAGCCCAACGGCGGCAATGAGAAAACCAGCGCCGGGCCGTCGGCCGCATAGCCCGACCTGCGGGGGCGGCTAGTCGAGAAACGTGAAGTCGATTAAGACATTGTAAAAATTGAATTCCGAGCTCGGCGCTAACCGGCGGCGGACTTTTCCGCGCACACGGACGCCAGCTTCCATTTTCGGCGCGACCCACTCTGCGATATCGCGCGGCAAATACCCGAGATCCCGTGTGTTCGCGCGCACCTGCACCGCGTTCGCGTCGGACGGGTTATGCGGTTCCCGGATGAACCTCACTTCGTCCCCGACCTGGCACCGACGAACGGCCTTCTGCCTGTCTTCCGATCTGTTAACGCCCGCAACGGTGGTGGAATAAGTTTGTCGGGGTGGGCCGCCATCAGGGCGACGGCCAAAATCTGTTGCAACCGGCGGTGAGCGTCGCCGGAACATGCGGCTAATCCATAGCATAGACACCTCCCGCCACAAGTATGTCGACGATATCGCGGTTCGTGCCGGGGTGGACACACCCATTCTGGCTTTGCTGCAGCGCCGAAATACTCGTGCGGCAAATGATTATTAAGCCATTTTGTCCCTTTTTTAGCTTGACACGATTTAGGACGTTTTGGCCTATTTGCTTCCGCCCAACATCATGCGGAGCAAAAAATGACCGACACCACCTTCGACCCGAACGTCGTTCGCCGGAACGCCGAGGCGGCTTTCGCGGCCAGCCCATTGGCATCGTGGCGTGAGGCGTGCCGGGCCGCCGACATCGACAGCGGCAGCCTTTCCAAGTTCATGAACGGCAAGGCCGACCGGATCGAGGCGGCCACCTTGGCGAAGCTGTCGGCGGCGCTGGGCACCACGGCGTCGGCCCTGCTGGGTGAGGCCAGCCCGGCCGACAACACCGTCACGATCGACATGATCGACCCGCCGGCGAACAACCCGCGTCGCACGGTCGACGACGAGGAGCTGGCCTCGCTCACCGAGTCCGTGGCTCAACGCGGGATCCTGCAGAACCTGATCGTCGTGCCCCGCAAGGGCGGTCGCCTCGAGGTGGTTGCCGGCGAGCGGCGCTACCGCGCGATGAAAGCCGCGATCGCCGCCGGCCGCCGCCCGGCCGACGAGCCCATCCCGGTGCGGATCATCGACGTGCCGGGCGGCAAGGCCGGCGCCGGCGAGATCATGGCGCTGGCCGTGATCGAGAACGACCAGCGTGCCCCGCTGGCCCCGCTCGAGGAGGCCGAGGCGTTCGACTGGTTCCGCCGCGAGCGCAAGATGAAGCCGCCGGCGATCGCCGAGACCATTGGCCGGCCCGGCGAGGCCGGCGAGCGTTACGTGCAGCTGCGCCTCAACCTGATCGACAAGCTGGACGCGACCGTCAAGGGCGCGCTCGCCGAGGGCCGGATCAACCTCGCCGCCGCCCGCGCGCTCACCGCCGGCACGAAGAAGACCCAGCGCCAGCTGCTCGACCGGATCGTCGACGGCCAGCTGACCCGCGCGGTCGACATCGACGCGGCCGTCAAGCGCGCCGACGCCCCGCGCGACCCGAAGCCGGAACAGGCGGACATCGAGGACGAGATCCCGCCGGACACGACCTTGGTCAAGGACCGTTCCCCCGGCGCCGCGGCGGGCCTCGCCGATCATTTCGGCCATCCAGACGGATGTATGTGGCCGGACTCAGCCGCGGACGATAGCGTCCAGACGGCGGCCGCCAGCGTCGAGGCGCCGGCGCCGGAACACAACGAGCCCCTGTACGACAAGCCCGCGCCGCCGGCCAAGGCCACGACCCCCGCGCGCCGCTCATCGCCACCGCCCCGGCAAGACCCGCCGCCGGGCAACCGGCCGGGCAGCGAACACCCGCACTACCTCGACGTCGCCATCAAGCCGGTGCACGTCAAGCACGACGGCGGCGGCCCCTTCCCCGAGCGGATCACCTTTTACGACCCGGGCACCAAGCAGTACCGGGAATACGCCCCCGCCGGCGCGCCCGTCGCAGCGCCCGCCGGTGGCGCAGGCCGCGCCCAATCAAACAACGGGAGCGCGGCATGAGCACCCCGGGATACGTGGACGGAAACGAGGCCGCGGGCGGCAACGTCACCTACATCCACCAGCAACCCACCGTGCACGGCACCGCCGCGCGCTGGGTGACCGGGCCGATCGGCGCGAAGACCTTCCGGGACGTGACCCGCCAGACCGTCTGCGGCGGCTTCGCGCTGATCGTGCCCGCCTTCCGAAACGACGACGAGCCGCGCGCCATGTGGGTGCCGGCCAAGGACGTCCGCGCCTGCCGCACGGCGGGCGAGCCGGGAGACGCCCCATGAGCCGCGCCCCGCAATACGGCCAGAAGCGCGGGGCGCGCTGCCCCGCCAAGGGCTGCGCGCGCCACGTCGCCCCGCCCGCGCCGCTATGCGCGCGCTGCCTCGACGGCCTGTCGCCGGACCTTCGCGAGGCGATCGCCCGGTTGTCCCGCGGCGCGGCGCAAACCGCCGACATCTCCATGCGCCAAGACTGCCAGCGCGCCCTCACCCTCGCGGTTGACGCCGCCAAGGAGGTGCTGGCCGCCGAGCGCGACCTCTACCCCGCCCCCGAAAAGAGGAAAACCGGATGAACCGCTTTTGCGAAGTGACCCTGAACTCCCCCTACGGCTACATCACCGTCCGGCCGGTCGAGCCGAACTTCACCCGGCGGCGCCTGCGCAACGGCGCCACCGGGCAGATCATCAGCGACGACGGGCCGAACGCCTTTCTCGTTCGCTTCGACGCCATCAGCGACGGCCCGATCCGGGTGCCGACGCACTGGCTCGCCTTTGCCGGCGTGCCCGCCACCGGCTGCGACCCGACCGAGCTGGCGCCCGCCCGCCCCGCGATCACGGTGCCGGCATGAGCGGGGGCAACGACGACGCGGGCAGCTTCCGCATCCGCACCGGCACGGGCGCAGAGATCTCGCGCTCGCACCCGGACCAGCGCGAACTGCTCGACGTGACAAAGCAATTCCTGACGGTCGCCGGGATCGCGAGGATGACGGGATACGACGCCGACACGGTGCTTTCCGCCCTGACATCCGCCGCCGGCACGTTCGCCATGAACCACGCCGACAACGCCGGGGAGGTCAAGCTGTTTGCGCAAGCCCTGCGCACCTACGCCGACACCCTCGAAGCGACCGTGACGGACAAGAATTGAGCCGCGTTGCCCCTCCCAATCCCCCGCGGCTCATGGGCGCGGAGCCTGACCCGAACGACGTTCGGCCGGGTTCCGCGCCCGCTTCCCTGCCTGCCCGCCCGCCCGCCTACGAGCCCGCCATGCCGGCGCTGAAAGCCATGGCCCGCGCGATCGCGACGGCCGTGCTGGCGGAGGAAATTCCCGAAACCGTGTCGCGAAACCCCGCGCGGCCGACCCACGGAGAAACGTGACATGAAGAACCCCCTGCAGGAAGGCATCGCTCCGGCCGTGATCGCGGCCGCAGCGACCCGCACGATCGCCGCCGGCGTGTGGCGTCGTGCCCGGGAATTCGCGCGAGGCCGCTGCCGACACATCCCGATCACCGCGATCACCCGCATGCGGCTGGCGCCGGGCGAGCTGCTGGTGATCAACGTCGACCGGGAGACCAACCCGCCCGAGCTCGAGGCCCTCCGCGACGCCCTCGACGCGGCGGCGCGCGCATCGGGCCAGACCCGCATGCCCGTCATCATCCTCGGCCCCGGCACCAAGCTGACAAAGACCGAGGCGCCGGCCGAAACCACGAAGACCGAGAACTGAAACGAGCCTTTTCCAAAAACCAAGGAGACCACTATGAACCACCTGAAACCTCGCCAGAAGGAAGGCGACGGCAAATGGCACTACACGAGCCATAACAAGCGCACCGGCACCTATCCGATCGGATATTGCGCTGATGGCTGCCCCGGCCACGACACAGCCGAGGACGCCGCCGAACACTATCGGCAGTACCTGCTCGACAATCTGCGCTTCACTGACGACGACCCGAATGCATCAAGCCAGCACCGTTGCGAGGCTGAGGGGTGCGACGTGTTCACAAGCGGCGCGGCCGACGCGCCCGGCTGCATGACGCGGACCCTGTGCGCCGCCCACCGAAACCGAGAAGCCGTCGATGCGCTTCTGGTTGTCGGTGAGGCGTGGACGAGCTGACCGACTACGAGCCTTTGAACCCATGACCTTCGCTCTCCGCTGCTTGGCAAAAGACAGCCCACAAAACAAAGACGAGCGCGCCGTGTGCAAGGCGGACAGCACACGGACCCCTGACCACGAGGGGCAGATAATGGGGCGCATCCGGCGTCCGATGTTAGCTACGTGGGAACCGGCGGCGGCGGGGGTGTGCCCCTGCTGCCGCTCGGGCCGGACCTGTAGAGTGGGGCGAAACAACAATGGAGACCCGTCGTGGATGACGAACATCGCAAGATTTACGCCCGGCTCACTGCGAATGCTGCACTGTCAGAGGCGCAGATCAAGGCCAACCCGATACACCACCTGACCCGCGCCGCCGAACGCATTAGGGAGCTAGAAGGTGCCATCGATGACGCACTGGCACTGCTTCACGGCCTCGATGATTACGACATCTCCCGCGACGTCTCGCCGGATATGTCACCGGGCATGGTCGAGACCGCACTGGCGCGGAATGGCAAAGCCTACGACCATCTCCGGGCCGTCCGAAACTGAGCGGGTATCGGGAATGACGATCAGATACTTCATAAGCGTTTCGCCGAGCGGGCGGAAAAGCCGCTGTTGGTTCGACGACGCCCCGCCGAAATCCGTGGGGGCGTCGATGCCGCAGGGACAAGTCGGCTACAGCCATGCCGCCGCCCGCCGTGATGCACATCGCCGACAGACGGCGCAGAAGAAATAACGAGGGACCACAGGCATGGAAGACAGACGCACAGAGTTCGAGCAGCGCGCCGCCGAAGAACTGGACGCAGCGCGCGAAGCTATCGAAACAGCCGCCGCGCACCTGCGCCTTCCGAACGGCCGCAAGCGCGCGTTGGCACTCTTAGACGAAGCGTTGAAGCGCCACGGCCATTCGACCGGCTATCGCCTGCGTCATCCGCAATCTCATAACTGAGGGACCACCGTTCATGACCGAACTTCCCCCAAAAGCACTGTCCGTCCGCCAACCGTGGGCATGGGCCATCATCCACGGCGGCAAGGACATCGAGAACAGGTCTTGGCAGGCCGTCGATCGTGGCGACATGCAGCCCCTGCGCATCGCCATCCATGCGAGCAAGGGAATGACGCGCGACGAATACGAGAGCGCGCACGACTTCATGCGGGCGTTCGGCATCCAGTGCCCGCGGCCCGACGAACTGGTGCGCGGCGCCATCATCGGCAGCGTTACGGTCACAAGCATCGTCAAAGAAAGCGAGAGCCCATGGTTCATCGGCCCGCGCGGGCTCGTTCTGGCCGACCCTGAGCCATGTCCGATCATCGCCGCATCCGGAATGCTCGGATACTTCGTGTGGGCACGTGGCGGCACCCAGGCCGAACCGCTGCCGTGGATGAAGGCGTGGCCGAACGAAATCCGCCGGCGAAAGAAGCCATATCAACAGCCAGAACCGGCGGCGATCCCGCTGTTCGAAAACTAGCGAGGAACGGAACATGGGAAGCATTGCAAGTCTGAGAATGATCATAGTCGATGACCAAGGAGACGAGACCCAACTAGAGCTCGTGGATGTCGAACGGGCGGACATCCAGAACGAAATCAACGACACGACCTTGGACCCGCCAAGCAACGCAAGGTTTCGCACATTCGAGGCCACCGGGAAGGTGACAATCAACATTGTCGCGCACCGGAGCGATGCACAGGAACCTATCGACATTCCTGACGGTTTCGTCGTTACAGACATTCGATTAACACTGCCGGACGGCGGGTCGATCTACATCGGGAGATGTCACCTCGGCGATCTCGAACAGCGCATTGCCAGCGCCATTCGTCATCACATCGCCGCCGGCGAATAAGGAAGGCTCCAGCCGCCCAGCAATGGCCCGCGACGCGACGCTTGCCATAACCGCCGACTCGCCCTTTCATAGATCCATGCGCGCTGCCCTCTACGCCCGGTATTCCAGCGAACAGCAGTCCGAGAATTCGATCGAGGACCAGCTGCGCCTGTGCCGCGAGCTGGCCGCCCGCCTCGGGGCGCGCGCGGTCGAGGTCTACACCGACTACGCCATCAGCGGGTCCAGCACCGTCAACCGGCCCGGCTTCCTCAAGCTGATCGAGGACGGCCGGGCCGGCAGCTTCGACGTTGTGATCGCCGAGGATCTCGACCGGCTATCGCGCGACCAAGCCGACACGGCGACCCTGTTCAAGCAGATGGAATTCGCCGGCGTCGAGATCCATACCGTCGCCGGCGGCCGCGTCGACGAGCTGCAGGTCGGGCTCAAGTCGACCATGAACGCCCTGTTTCTCAAGCAGCTGGCGCAAAAGACCCGGCGCGGTCAGCGCGGCCGCGTCGAGGCCGGCCGCATCCCCGGCGGCCTTTCCTACGGCTATCGCAAGGTCGTGCGCATCGGCGACGACGGCGAGCCGGAACGCGGCCTGCGGGAAATCCACCCGGAGCAGGCGGCGAACGTCGTTCGGATTTTCGAGGATTACGCGGCCGGGCGCGGCACCCGGGAGATCGCCGCCGCGCTCAACGCCGAGGGCGTGCCCGGGCCGCGCGGCGGCGCATGGCGCGCGAACGCCCTGCAGGGCAACCGCGCGCGGCGCAGCGGGATCCTGCACAACGAGCTCTATATCGGTCGGATCGTCTACAACCGGCAGCGCTTCGTGAAGGATCCCGAAACCGGCCGCCGGCAATCGCGGCCGAACCCGGAGAGCGAATGGATCACCCGCGACGTTCCCGACCTTCGGATCGTGCCGCAGCCACTCTGGGACCGTGTTCACAAGGCGATGCCGTCACCCGGCGCGCCCCGCCGGCGCAACCGCCGCGCGCGGCCGCTGTCGGGAATGCTGGAATGCTCCCTGTGCGGCGGCAGCGTGACGATCGTGCAAACCGAACGCTACGGCTGCTCGAGCCACCGCGAACGCGGCACCTGCGACAACGCCGCGACGATCGCCGTCGCGGATCTCGAGGCGCGGGTGCTGGAGGGTCTGCGCGACCACCTGCTGCACCCCGAGGTCGTCTCGGAATTTGTGCGCGCGTACCATCGCGGCGCGCGCGAGAACGCCCGCCGGCAGGATCGGCAGCGCGACGACCTCGAGCGGAAGCTGGCCGACGCCGAGGCCCGCATAGCCCGGATCATCGACGCGATCGCCGGCGGGACCGACTCCCGATCGATGCACGACGCCCTGCGCACGCTCGAGGACGAGAAGGCCGCCTGCGCGGCCGCGCTGAGCCACCAGCCGTCAGCCGAGGTGATCTCGCTTCACCCGAACATGCACGCGATCTTCGTGGAGAGGGTGGAGGAGCTGTCGGCCGTCCTGAGATCGGACGCCCGCGATCAGGCGGCGGCGGCCCTGCGCCAGCTGGTCGACAAGATCACGCTGATCCCCACGGGCAAGCGCGGCAAGGTCGACATCGAGATCCACGGCCACCTCGCGGCCATGATGCAACTCGCCCAAGGCAAGCCCCTGAGCGATCACACAACTGCAGTTAAGGTGGTTGCGGGGGCAGGATTTGAACCTGCGACCTTCAGGTTATGAGCCTGACGAGCTACCGGGCTGCTCCACCCCGCGGTTATGTCTTTGCGCGTCGGTGCCTGGGGCACGTTCCTGTCTGGGCTGAAGGAACCATCGTCGAATAGGTTGCATATTGTTTGCTGTTTCGCTCATGCGCTTGGAAGACCTGGCAACGACCTACTCTCCCGCGTCTTAAGACGAAGTACCATCGGCGCTAAGGGTCTTCACGGCCGAGTTCGGAATGGGATCGGGTGTGGCCCCCTTGCTATAGCCACCAGGTCGTCCAAGAGCATGTGCGCAAATCCTGAAAACATGCCTTTTATCAAGGCATTAAAGCCAAAAGCTGTTCAGTCGGGTCAATTTCGTTGACGAACCTTGCCGCTGTACGCGGCAGCATATGACCGTTCTTGCAGGATCCCGAAAGATCCATACGCAAACGGTCCGCAATCAAGCCTATCGAGCAATTAGTACTGGTCAGCTTCACGTGTTGCCACGCTTCCACACCCAGCCTATCAACGTGGTGGTCTTCCACGGCTCTCGAGCGAAACCTCGTATCAAGGGGGGCTTCCCGCTTAGATGCTTTCAGCGGTTATCCCTTCCGCACTTAGCTACCCGGCGATGCTCCTGGCGGAACAACCGGTACACCAGAGGTGCGTCCATCCCGGTCCTCTCGTACTAGGGACAGCTCCTCTCAAGTTTCGTCCTGACACGGCAGATAGGGACCGAACTGTCTCACGACGTTCTAAACCCAGCTCACGTACCACTTTAATCGGCGAACAGCCGAACCCTTGGGACCTGCTCCAGCCCCAGGATGTGATGAGCCGACATCGAGGTGCCAAACACTTCCGTCGATGTGGACTCTTGGGAAGTATCAGCCTGTTATCCCCGGCGTACCTTTTATCCGTTGAGCGATGGCCCTTCCACGCGGGACCACCGGATCACTATGACCGACTTTCGTCTCTGCTCGACTTGTCAGTCTCGCAGTCAGGCAGGCTTATGCCATTGCACTCAAAAGCTGATTTCCGACCAGCCTGAGCCTACCATCGCGCGCCTCCGTTACTCTTTGGGAGGCGACCGCCCCAGTCAAACTACCCACCACGCAGGGTCCCGAACCCGGGTTCACGGGTCTCGGTTAGATATCAGACAACAGAAGGGTGGTATTTCAAGGGTGACTCCACCGCAGCTGGCGCCACGGTTTCAAAGCCTCCCACCTATCCTACACATCCATTCCCTAATACCACTGCGAAGCTGTAGTAAAGGTGCACGGGGTCTTTCCGTCTGACCGCGCCTACTCCGCATCTTCACGGAGAATTCAATTTCGCTGAGTCGATGTTGGAGACAGTGGGGAAGTCGTTACGCCATTCGTGCAGGTCGGAACTTACCCGACAAGGAATTTCGCTACCTTAGGACCGTTATAGTTACGGCCGCCGTTTACTGGGGCTTCAGTTCAAGGCTCTCACCTCTCTCTTTAACCTTCCAGCACCGGGCAGGCGTCAGACCCTATACGTCGTCTTGCGACTTCGCAGAGTCCTGTGTTTTTAATAAACAGTCGCTACCCCCTGGTCTGTGCCACCCTCCAATGGTTGCCCAAAGAAGGGTCCCTCTTCTTCCGAAGGTACGAGGGCATTTTGCCGAGTTCCTTCAACATCGTTCTCTCAAGCGCCTTGGTATACTCTACCAGTCCACCTGTGTCGGTTTGGGGTACGGTCTATACGCTGGAGCTATTTCCTGGAACGCCTTCACGGCCAACTCAATCCAATAAGGATTGACCGCTTACAGCATTCGTCACTACCAGCAGGCCCTGGAATATTAACCAGGTTCCCATCGCCTACGCCTTTCGGCCTCGGCTTAGGGGCCGGCTCACCCTGCGCGGATTAGCCTTGCGCAGGAACCCTTGGACTTTCGGCGAGAGTGTTTCTCACACTCTTTGTCGCTACTCATGTCAGCATTCGCACTTCCGATACCTCCAGCATGCCTCGCGGCACACCTTCACAGGCCTACGGAACGCTCCGCTACCGCGTATGAAATCCGAAGAAATCATACACCCGCAGCTTCGGTGGATAGTTTGAGCCCCGTTACATCTTCGGCGCAGGACGACTTAAATTTAGACCAGTGAGCTGTTACGCTTTCTTTAAAGGATGGCTGCTTCTAAGCCAACCTCCTGGCTGTCTTGGTCTTCCCACATCCTTTCCCACTTAACTATCACTTCGGGACCTTAGCTGGCGGTCTGGGCTGTTTCCCTTTCGACCATGGAGCTTAGCCCCCATAGTCTGTCTGCCATGATTGCACTCACCGGTATTCGGAGTTTGGTTAGGTTTGGTAAGGCTCGCGCCCCCCTAGCCCATCCAGTGCTCTACCCCCGGTGGTAAAACATGACGCTCTACCTAAATAGATTTCGCGGAGAACCAGCTATTTCGAGGTTTGATTGGCCTTTCACCCCTAACCACAAGTCATCCCCTCATTTTTCAACATAAGTGGGTTCGGTCCTCCAGTGAGTATTACCTCACCTTCAACCTGCTCATGGCTAGATCACCTCGCTTCGGGTCTGATCCGCACAACTCATTCGCCCTATTAAGACTCGCTTTCGCTGCGCCTACACCTAACGGCTTAAGCTTGCTGTACAGACCAAGTCGCTGACCCATTATACAAAAGGTACGCCGTCAGGAGCCGTAATCCGAAGATCACCCTCCCTCCGACTGCTTGTAGGCATCCGGTTTCAGGAACTATTTCACTCCCCTTATCGGGGTGCTTTTCACCTTTCCCTCACGGTACTTGTTCACTATCGGTCACTGAGGAGTACTTAGGCTTGGAGGGTGGTCCCCCCACGTTCAAGCAGGATTTCACGTGTCCCGCCTTACTCAAGGATGCATCAGCTTTTTACCCGTACGGGGCTATCACCCACTATGGCCCGACTTTCCAGACGGTTCCGGTTATTACTGTTGCACCACTGGCCTGGTCCCCGTTCGCTCGCCGCTACTAGGAGAGTCTCTGTTGATGTCCTTTCCTCCGGCTACTTAGATGTTTCAGTTCGCCGGGTTTGCTTTCTTTACCTATGTATTCAGTAAAGAATGACCCAATGGGCCGGGTTTCCCCATTCGGAAATTCGCGGATCAACGCCTACTCACGGCTCCCCACGACTTATCGCAGTGTGTCACGTCCTTCATCGCCTCTCAGTGCCAAGGCATCCACCAGATGCCCTTTTGCGCTTGATTGCGAAGCCGTCGCGTACAGGGGCAAGCCCCGTCGACGCTCTTGCTCCGACTTTCTCAGCTTTTGGCTCCGCACAGAACATGCTCTCGCGCATGCCCCGTGCGGGGTCAGGATTGCAACCTATTCACGATGTCAAACAACGCCGCCCGGCGATTGCCGGACGAATACCTGATTTCCGCCATTCCGTTGGATATCGGACCGTTTCCGGATCCAACTTCCACAAGTAACTGGTGGAGCTGGACGGGATCGAACCGACGACCTCCTGCTTGCAAAGCAGGCGCTCTCCCAACTGAGCTACAGCCCCAACCGGAAAGTTTGGTGGGCCTGGGAAGACTTGAACTTCCGACCTCACGCTTATCAAGCGCGCGCTCTAACCAACTGAGCTACAGGCCCGGAATCCGGTCTTCCCGCTCATAAAACGGATGGCAGAAGGGATGCGCCGGCGGCGGCACGCGGGTACTTTTTGTGTCCAAGTCGATCGCGAATGGCGAACCATTCGTGATCTTCCTTAGAAAGGAGGTGATCCAGCCGCAGGTTCCCCTACGGCTACCTTGTTACGACTTCACCCCAGTCGCTGACCTTACCGTGGACGGCTGCCTCCTTGCGGTTAGCGCACCGGCTTCGGGTAAAACCAACTCCCATGGTGTGACGGGCGGTGTGTACAAGGCCCGAGAACGTATTCACCGCGGCATGCTGATCCGCGATTACTAGCGATTCCAACTTCATGCACTCGAGTTGCAGAGTACAATCCGAACTGAGACAGTTTTTGGGGATTAGCTCCACCTCGCGGTCTTGCTTCCCACTGTCACTGCCATTGTAGCACGTGTGTAGCCCAGCCCATAAGGGCCATGAGGACTTGACGTCATCCTCGCCTTCCTCCGGCTTGTCACCGGCAGTTTCCTTAGAGTGCCCGGCCGAACCGCTGGCAACTAAGGATGAGGGTTGCGCTCGTTGCGGGACTTAACCCAACATCTCACGACACGAGCTGACGACAGCCATGCAGCACCTGTATCCGATCCAGCCGAACTGAAGAAATCCATCTCTGGAAATCGCGATCGGTATGTCAAGGGCTGGTAAGGTTCTGCGCGTTGCATCGAATTAAACCACATGCTCCACCGCTTGTGCGGGCCCCCGTCAATTCCTTTGAGTTTTAATCTTGCGACCGTACTCCCCAGGCGGTGCGCTTAATGCGTTAGCTGCGACACCGAACAGCAAGCTGCCCGACGTCTAGCGCACATCGTTTACGGCGTGGACTACCAGGGTATCTAATCCTGTTTGCTCCCCACGCTTTCGCACCTCAGCGTCAGTACCGAGCCAGGTGGCCGCCTTCGCCACTGGTGTTCTTCCCAATATCTACGAATTTCACCTCTACACTGGGAATTCCACCACCCTCTCTCGGACTCAAGACAATCAGTATCAAACGCAGTTCCCGGGTTGAGCCCGGGGCTTTCACGCCTGACTTGACTATCCGCCTACGTGCTCTTTACGCCCAGTAATTCCGAGCAACGCTAGCCCCCTCCGTATTACCGCGGCTGCTGGCACGGAGTTAGCCGGGGCTTCTTCTGCAGGTACCGTCATCATCTTCCCTGCTGAAAGAGCTTTACAACCCTAGGGCCTTCTTCACTCACGCGGCATGGCTGGATCAGGGTTGCCCCCATTGTCCAATATTCCCCACTGCTGCCTCCCGTAGGAGTCTGGGCCGTGTCTCAGTCCCAGTGTGGCTGACCATCCTCTCAGACCAGCTACCGATCGCAGCCTTGGTGAGCCGTTACCTCACCAACAAGCTAATCGGACGCAGGTTGCTCTATGAGCGCCGGAGCTTTCCCCCTTGGGGCGTATACGGTATTAGCCGTCGTTTCCAACGGTTATTCCGTACTCATAGGCACATCCCTACGCGTTACTCACCCGTCCGCCAGTTTCCACAGAACCGAAGTCCTGCTTCACCTTCGACTTGCATGTGTTAAGCCTGCCGCCAGCGTTCGCTCTGAGCCAGGATCAAACTCTCAAGTTGACCTCCCCGATCGTCAGGACCGAAGTCCCTCGGACGGGTCGACTAGAAGCGTCTACTTAGCACAAGCGAGGCACATAAAATGTACCTCGTTACATTCCAAGAATGCGCAATGCTAAGCGGACGTGTTTGATCACGCACCGCCGCCTGCGCATCCCTTCTTCAGGTATTCACAATGTCCAACAGCGCAAGTGCCTGTCTCGCTCCTTACGAGGAGCGAATGTCTTCGGCATTTTGCAGAGCCGCCCGCTAGGGACCGAGGCCCGGAGTGGGCGGCGGAGGCGGGTTGTACGACCACGGACCGGATGTGTCAAACGCTTTTTTCGACATATCCGGAATGCGCTCTTACATCCCTGTAATCCGCTCGCTGCCTCGCCTCCTCTGTAAGGAGAGAAACCATCGAAACGGATTGACGCGTGATATAGGAAACGGCGGCGACGAGTCAACAGTCCATTTTGCGATGCAGCAAAAATTTCGCGTTGCGACAAAGCGCGGCACACCCCTGAAGCGCGCTTGCGCTTCTCATTTTCGCAATGCAACGTCGGGTTCCGAACTCATCAATCCGGATGGTAACACTTCAGATGAAGCACTTGCTTCTCATGCGGCACGGCGAGGCCGGCTGGGGCGACGGGAGCCAGGACGATTTCGACCGTTCCCTCACCGACGCCGGACGCCGCGCGAGCAAGGCGATCGGCGCCTGGATATCAAAGCACGATCTCGTCCCCGATACGGTTCTGGTGTCGGCGGCGGCGCGCACCACCCAGACGTGGGAAATCCTTCGCGACGCGCTGCCGGACATGGCGACCGCCCAACCGACGCCCGATTTATACCTCGCATCGCCGGGCACCCTCCTCGCGCATATCGAGCGTGTCGAACCGGATACCGAAATCACGCTGGTGATCGCCCACAACCCCGGCCTCGAGGCGCTCGCAAGGTTGATGGCCGGGCCGGGCTCAGGCAAACGCGCAAGCAACGATCTGCTGCTGGGTTTCCCGAGCGCGGGCCTCGCCGTGTTCGAACTCAACGGGGACGACTGGCGCACCATGTCCGCCGAAGGCGGTCAGCTTCGGAAATTCATTCGCCCCGACAACGCGGAATAAAGACTACCCGCGCACGCCGCGAACGAAACGCGCGACGGCTTCGCCGACATCGTCCGGGCAATCTTCCTGCATGTAGTGGCGCCCGTGAACGGTCACCTCAGTCTGGTTCCTGAAGGTGCGGGCGTGCTCGCGCGCAGCGCCGGCCAGTCCGTGGCCTTCGTCGGCGTTGATGAACAGCTTCGGCGTATCGGTCTCGACAAGCCAGTCTGCATAGAACTTCACAAGCGCATGGTTGTCCGCCGGTTCGCCGTCGAACGGGATGTCGTTCGGCATGATGATGCTCGGTGCCCGGGTGCCGCCGGGCCGCGTCGTCGGATAGCGGTAGACCTCCTTCTCGGCTTCGGACAGGTCACGGATGATGCCCTTCTCGAACAGCATGGTCTCGACGAAGAAGTTCGCCTCCAGCGCTTCCTTCTCGCCTTCGGGCGTCCTGAAGTTCTTGAACGCGCCCACGCGTTCTTCCGGGATATCGGACCAGTGCCGCGGCCAGACCATGGCTTCCATATAGGCGATACCCTGGACCTGCTCGGGGAATCGCGCCGCACGATAGAAACCGACGGCCGCGCCCCAGTCGTGGATCACCAGGATCACGTTTTCAGTGAGGCCCAGCGCGTCGATGAACGCATCGACATAGTCGATATTGTCCTGGAAGCGGTAGCCGTCATGGCCCGACGTCGACGACCAGCCGTGCGCCACGAGATCGGGAACCACGATACGCCCCATGCCTTCCACATGCGGCACCACGTTGCGCCACAGGAAAGACGAGGTCGGGTTGCCGTGCAGGAACACGATCGGGTCGCCCTCCCCGATGTCGATGTACGCCATGTCGGCATCGCCGACATTGACCATCTTGCGAAGATCCGGGTTGGCGGTCGACAGGGTCTTGGACGGATCGGGGGTCGGCAGGACGGCTTTCGGCGGCATGGGATATCTCCGGTGACGTTTCCGCGAAGCTATCACTCCGTTCGCCGCCTATCTGCCGGAGCCGGCCGACAAGTCATGTGTCCGCCGGGAAACAGTCCAAGGAGCCTGTGCCTCCTACCCGGCAGCTTCAGAGCCCCCCTTCATCGGCGACGAAATGCATTCCCATTTCCTCGATCTTCGCCTTCGTATCCTCGCCCCACCGTGCGGCGATCTCGGCGCCGACCGACGGCGGCATGATGATGTCGTTGAGCGCGTTCTCGTCCTCGCCCTGGATGATCACCAGCATCCGGGTTTCATGGTCCTCGATGTTGGTGAACTGGCGGATGACGCCCGGCGGCACGGAGATCATCTCGAACGGGTTGACGATGGTGCTGTGCTTCGCATCGCGCCCGTAGTCGAACCGATAGCGGCCCGTCAGCGGCATGAACGTCTCGTAGGTCGTCATGTGCGCGTGCGGGGTCGGGCCATCGTTCGGCGGCGTGCCGACAACGTAAACCGACGCGCCGTCCGGCCCCTCGATCACGGGCTGGCTGTTCGACAGTTCTGCCGATTTCGGTTTCGCCATCAGCAGGAAAATGTCCTTCGCAGCCACGAACTCATACGCCTCTGCGGGAATACCGACCCGCTCGGCGAGTTCGTTCTTGTTGGGCTTGAGGTCGTCCAGGCGCGCGATGCGCTTTTCCATTTCCTCGGGCGTGATATCGATGGTTTCCATGTCCGTCTCCTCGTTTCGAATTGCCTAGAGCGTAGAAGGCTGGAACGAGACCGGTGCCGAGAACCGGCAAAAAATTTTAGTGAATGAAAACTAGGAGATCGCCACCACATAGGCAGCGAATTCGGCCGCGACGTCACGGACACGCTCGCCCTGGCGCGCCTCTTGGGCGCCGGAGAGCCGGTTTTCCGGACCCGAAAGCGCGATCGCGATGTTCGCCTCCCCCGCTGGATTGACGACCGCCCCCGCTACGGCATGGAGATTGGGCTGCCGCTCGCCCCGTTCAGCCGCAAATCCGGTATCTGCGACGTGCCGAAGCTCGGACTGAAGGCGCGGCATGGACGTGATGGTCCTCTCCGTGATCCGCCGCAGCGCGACATCGCGGTAGAGCCGTTCCACGTGATCCGATCCCCGGTTTGCGAGCAAGACCTTGCCGATAGCGCAGGCATGGGCGTCGGTGTATCCGGCATCGGCGCCGGATGGCCCCTTGCCCGGGCGCACGGTTTCGATCATCACGACCTGGCGGCCTTCGAGCGCGCCGACGGAAGCATCGAGCCCGGTCAATGCCGCCAGGTCGACCAGGAAGCGACGCGCATGGTTCGCAAGTGTCGCCAGCGCAAACGGGCGGTGCCCGAGCCGAAACAGCCCGTAGCTCAGGGAATAGCGACGGCTGACCGGGTCCTTCATCACATAGTGATGACGTGTCAGGACCGCGAGGTAGCGGAACGCCGTGCCTGTATCGAGCCCGGTTCGCCGGCATAGTTCGGTCAACTGTAGCGGCTCGGCACTGTCGCCGAGGCAATCGAGGATCGCAATGCCGCGCTCAAGCGACTGGCTCCGGTACGGCCTGGATTTCGCAGACTTCGGCATAGGCACCCATAATTTTCAATAATTGAAAACTATGGGTCGCTGCGTTTGAGGGCAAGCATGATGTCCGTCATGTCACCCGTGAAACCAAGAGAGATATCCATGAACAAGGCATTCCAAACCGCCCCGGCCGAAGGGCTGCGCGCGCTCGTGACCGGCGGCAGCAGCGGCATCGGCACCGGCATCGTCGAAGGGCTCGCCGCCCATGGCGTGACCGTCGTCTTCACTGGTCTGACTGAAACCGAAATCGAGAATGCGACGGTGCCGGCCACAGCCACCGGACATATCCTCGACCTCGGCGACCATGATGCGATCGATGCCCTGGCCGCGTCGTTCGACCGGCTCGACATCCTGGTGAATTGCGCCGGGATGATCGCGCGCAACGCCGAGTTCGAACCGGATGTGTTCGACAAGGTCCTGCAGATCAACCTGTCCGGCACCATGCGCATGTGCGTCGCCTGCCGGCCGCTGCTGGCCTCATCGAGCGGCTGCATCGTCAACACCGCCTCGATGCTCAGCTTCTTCGGTGGCCCGGCGGTCCCGGCCTATACCGCGTCCAAGGGCGGCGTCGCGCAACTCACCAAGTCGCTCGCCGCGGCCTGGGCGGCCGATGGCATCCGCGTCAACGCCATCGCGCCGGGCTGGATCGAGACTCCCCTCACCGCCGAGCTGGCGCGTGACGACACCCGCTCGCGCGTCCTGCTCGACCGCACGCCGATGAACCGCTGGGGCCGGCCGGAAG
Source organism: Alphaproteobacteria bacterium (assembly GCA_965222215.1). Classification (GTDB taxonomy): domain Bacteria; phylum Pseudomonadota; class Alphaproteobacteria; order UBA6615; family UBA6615; genus JABJAG01. The sequence continues at coordinate 2,295,775 of OZ244931.1, forward strand.
ATATCGCCGGGCCCGTTGTGTTCCTCTGTTCACCCGCCGCCGGTTTCATGACCGGCGCCGTCATTCCCATTGACGGCGGCTACGCTGCCGTCTGACCGACACGAAGGAGATCGAAATGACCGCTGTGAAGGAACAGGCCCTGCCCCTCGACATGCCGCAGGATATCGTCGAGGTCGCCATACCTGACGACGAGCGGGTCTGGGTGCCCCAGGCCGAGAATGTCTGGTTTCGCCCGCTCATGCTCAACACGGTCAGTGGCGGCTGGTGCAACCTGCTGCGCGTGCGCAAGTCCGGCGTGCTCAGCAAGCACCGCCACCCCGCACCGGTCCACGGCTTTGTCATCAAGGGCGAATGGCGCTACCTGGAGCATGACTGGATCGCCACCGAGGGCGCCTATGTGTTCGAGCCGCCGGGCGAGATTCACACGCTTGTCGTCGACGAGCATGTCGACGAGATGATTACCTTCTTCAACATCGCCGGTGCGATGATCTATCTCGACGAACAGGACAAGATCGAAAGTTACGAAGACGTGTTCCTGAAGATCGAGATGTGCCGCAAGTGGTATGCTGAATGCGGCCTCGGCGCGGACTATGTGGAGCAGTTCATCCGGTGAGAGCAATCCAGATTCACGCGTTCGGCGGCCCCGAGGTCCTGCAACTCCACGATGTGCCGAAACCCGGGCCGGGTCCCGGGCAGGTCCTTGTCCGCGCCCATGCCATCGGCGTGGGAACGGCGGACCAGCTCGTGCGGACTGGCCGCTACCCCTGGCAGCAGGAGGTCCCGACCATCCCGGGGCTTGAGATGGCCGGCGAGATCGCGGCTGTCGGCGCGGGCGTCGACCACCTGAAGGAAGGCGACCGCGTCGTCGTCTCGGCCGTGCTGCGGCGCAGCTGCTACGCGGAATACGTGGTCGAGGAGGCGCAGTGGGTCTTCCCCATCCCCGACGGTGTCGATTTCGACACCGCGGCCTGCCTGTTCAACTACCGCACGGCGCACCATGCGGTGGTTTCGGCGTGCCGGTTGCGTGCGGACGATACGATCGCAATTGTCGGCGCGGCGGGCGGCGTCGGTGGCGCCATGGTCGAGATCGCCAACGAGATCGGAGCCACGACCATCGCCATCGTGCGCGGGCCGGAGAAGGCCGGCCATGCGCGCGGGCTCGGCGCCGACCATGTCATCGATACGCGCGCCGAAGATCAGCGCACGCGCATCATGGAAATAACCGGCGATGCCGGCGTGGACTTTTTCCTGGATCCCGTCGGCGGCCCGGCGTTCCCGGGCCTGATGGAACTTCTCGCCCCGCTGGGCACGCTGGTGCTCTACGGCATCATCGACGGCTGGCCGCCCGACGACGTCTACCGCACCCAGCGCGAGCGCATGGGGCACAGCCCCGCCGTCCGCGGCTTCTCGATGCATATCCTCGACCGTCGCCCGGACATCGCAGAATCCGACACCGCCCACCTGCTCGGCCTGATGGCACAGGGCAGCGTCAAACCGCCGATCTTCGCGCGGTTTCCGCTCGAACAGGCGCCGGACGCCCACGCGATGCTCGAGGACGGCAAGGTGATGGGCAAGGTCCTGCTGAAGCCGCACCTGGACACGCCGGTTCTCGGCTAGTTTTCTCGGCTAGTTGAAGTACAGCCCGCCGTTCATGTGGACGGTCTGGCCGGTCATGTAGGCGTTGCTCGCCAGCATCACCACGGCGCTGGCCACCTCGTCCACATGGCCCGTCCGCCCGATGGGCGGCGAGAACACCGGGTTGTCCTTGTGGGCAGTCCGGGTCGCGTCGGTCTCGATCAGGGTCGGCGCCACGCAGTTGGACGTCACGCCGTCCTCGAACAGGCGGCGCGCATAGGCCCGAGACAGGCCCTCCATGCCGCCCTTGGCCGCCGAATAGTGCAGACCGACACGCCCGCCATTGTAGGCCGCGCCGGACGTCACGAAGATCAGCCGGCCCCAGCCGCGTTTGCGCATGGACGGAAGCACCGCCTGGGCGCACAGGAACGACGACGTCAGGTTCGCGTGGAGGATCTCGGTGAAATCTTCTTCACTCGTTTCCTCGATGTCCTGGCGCTTAAGAATTCCGGCGTTGGCCACAAGTATATCGACCGGGCCGAGACGCTCCCCCACCGTCCCGACCATCCGGGACACAGCATCCTGATCCGTGACGTCGCCGCGCACCGGGATCGCTTTCCCCCCGGATTTCTCAATAGCGGCCACGGTCTTCAGCGCGGCATCTTCGTTCGAGACGTAGTTCACGCCAACCGCAGCCCCCGCGTCAGCGAGTGCTTCGGCGCAGGACGCACCGATCCCCCGGCTGCCGCCCGTAACCAGTGCGACCCGCCCGGATAAATCCATAACCTTCATGTAACCCAACTCATCCTTCGTCAGGCTCAGGATGAGGGTATGAGGCAATCCTCATGCTGAGCCTGACGAAGCATGAGGCGCTCTTCACTGGCCGACTCGCCGCTACATCACCGCGCCGACCTGCCAGGGGATGAACTCGTTGTCGCCGAAACCGAGTTCCTCGGACTTGGACTGCTTTCCGCTGGCCACGTCGAGCATGTAGTCGAAGATTTCCTCGCCCACGTCCTGGATCGTCGCGTCGCCGTCGGCGATCTTGCCTGCGTTGATGTCCATGTCCTCGGACATGGAGTTGTACATCGGCGTGTTGGTCGCCAGCTTGATCGACGGTGCAGGCTTGCAGCCGTAAACCGAGCCGCGCCCCGTCGTGAAACAAACGAGGTTCGCACCCGACGCCACCTCACCCGTGATCGAGGCCGGATCGAAGCCGGGCGAATCCATGAACACGAAGCCCTTGGTATCGATCGGCTCGGCGTATTTGTAGACGCCGGTCAGGTTGGTCGTGCCGCCCTTCGCCGCCGCACCAAGGGACTTCTCGAGGATCGTCGTCAGACCGCCCGCCTTATTGCCCGGCGACGGGTTGTTGTCCATCGAACCGTGATTGCGCGCGGTGTAATCCTCCCACCACTTGATCCGGTCGACCAGCTTCTGTCCGACCTCTTCGTTGATCGCGCGGCGGGTCAGCAAGTGTTCTGCGCCGTAAATTTCCGGTGTCTCGGCCAGGATGCCTGTCCCGCCGTTGGCCACCAGCCGGTCGACGGCGTTGCCCAGCGCGGGGTTCGCCGTAATGCCCGAATAGGCGTCCGAACCGCCGCACTGCAGCGCCACCGTCAACTCACTCGCCGGCACCGTGGAGCGGGTCGCCGCGTTGGCCGGCTCCAGCATGGTCGAGATGCGCTCGATCGCATCGTCGACGGTCTTCCGTGTGCCGCCCGATTCCTGGATCGTCATGGTCTGGAAGGTATCGTTGATTTCCAGCCCGTAGGCATCGAGCAGGAACGGAATCTGGTTCACCTCGCAGCCCAGCCCGACGATCAGCACGCCGGCGAAATTCGGGTGGCGCGCGTAGCCCCACAGGGTGCGCTGAAGGTTGGCGTAGCCGTCGCCGGAATCCGCCATTCCGCAGCCGGTGGCATGCACGAAGGCCGAGACCCCGTCGATGTTCGGGTAGTCGGCGAGTTTGCCGGTGCTGTTGAACGAGTCCGCGATGTATTTCGCCACCGTTGCCGAACAGTTCACGGACGTCAGGATGCCGATATAGTTGCGCGTGCCGACCGAACCGTTCTTGCGTACATAGCCCTCGAAGGTTCGGCGGTCCGCCTCCGGCACCATCGGCGTATCGCGCAGGTCGGTCGCGAACTGGTAATCGCGGTCCACCATGCGAAATTCGCAGTTATGGGTGTGGATGTGGTCGCCAGGCGCAATGTCTTCCGACGCATAGCCGATGATCTGGTCGTATTTCGTGACGGTCTCGCCCTTGGGGATGGCGCGGGTCGCGATCTTGTGGCCGCGCGGGATCGGCGCCGTCGTCTGCACGTTCTCGCCCGGAATCGACGTTCCCGGCATGATTTCGGCGCGCGCCACGACGACGTTGTCGTTGTCGTTCAGGCGAATGGAAAGATTTGCGGTCTCGGACATGGACATCCCTTGGTGTTCGGGTTTCGCGAACGGGTTTAGCAGATTGGCGGCATATTGAAGACCCGGCGCGCTCAGAATTTCAGCACATTCGTCATGTAGTCCCACGGGCTGTAGAAGCGAACCCCGTCACGGACGGGGGGCTGCGGCGCCTGGATTTCCAGCCAGTGCACGGGTGTGCCCTTGCGCGGAAAGAAGGCGTGCTGGGCACCCACGCCGGTCCAGGCGAAATCGCCTTCCTTCAGCGTGTATTCCTGCCCATCGAACAGGATATCGACCTCGCCGCCGAGGATGTAATAGGCCTCCTCGAACGGGTGGTCGTGATGATCGCAGATGCCGCCTTCGGAAAAGCTGACGACGAACATGTTGAAGTGCACCGCACCGAAGACATCGTCCATCAGCATGCGCAGCGAGAAACCGCGCAGGTCCGGCGCGACGTCCTGCGGCGGCAGGTGCTGGCCATAGTCGTAATGTCCCGTCATCGGTGCACGCCGGTCGCGCGGATCAATCCCGGAAACCTCCGCCGGCCAGACCGCCGGCCCGGACAACCAGCTGTCCTGCCAGCCGCCGGGCGGCTTGGGTTGCGGCGCGCACATCTCGACCCAGCGCGCGGCGGCAGTGCCGGTATTCCGGTACGCGTGCGCGATACCGGTCGGAATCAGAATAAAGTCGCCGGCGGAAAGCCGGTGCGCGCGGCCGTCGCGCAGCACCTCCAGTTCGCCGTCGGTCAGGAAAATCCCGGTCTCGTGCGCCTGGACGACAACCTGCGTGTCGCTCCCGGGGACCAGCTCCATCATCCCGTAGGAAACATGAACCGTATCGTCGCTATGCTCGACGAAGGGCGACCAGCGCAATCCGTCGGCGCCGTCGCCGTACTTCGGATGCGCCGCAAACGACGCCGGATCGAATGTTCCGACCTTGTGAACCATGCCTCCCCCCCCTGCTGCGCACAGAGGGCTCAGGCGTCGTCGCGCAGCCGCTCCGCAATGGATTTCCGGACATTGTCCGGCTGGGCCTCGACAGCCCTCGCCAGTCGCCGGAGTTCGTGGCGCAAACCATACACCTGATCGACCAGCGATAGAACGGTGGGCACGCTGTCTTCCGTCACGGCCATGTCACGGCGAATCTGAACGACAAGTTGCACACGCGCGACATCGATTTCGCGGAACCAGTGATCGCCGTCCCGACGCTCCGGCACCACCCAGCCGTGATCGATCCAGCGACGCAATTCCGCCCGGCGCACGCCCGATACCTGCTTGAGAAGATCGGCTTCACGCATCGCTCAGACCTCCATCTCGGCGCGTGGGTCGTAGGCATGGGTTTCGGCCCAGCCCGACAGGAAGGTCGCCAGGTCGTCGTCGGGGGTCTCCGGCAGCACGACCTTCAGCGTTACATGCTGGTCGCCCCGCGCACCGGCCTTGCCGGAGGGCATCCCCTTCCCGCGCAGGCGCAGACGATCGCCCGTATTGGCGCCCTTCTTCACAGTCATGGTGACCGGGCCGTCGATGGTCGGCACGCGCACCTTTCCGCCCAGGACCGCTTCGTGAAGGCCGAGGGGCAGATCGATATGGATATCGTTGCCTTCGCGCCGGAACAGCTTGTGCGGACGCACATGAACGGTAATCAGCGCGTCGCCCGGCGGCCCGCCGCCGAGACCGGGTTGACCCTTGCCCTTCAGGCGCAGGACCTGGCCGTCGCGCAGGCCCGCGGGAACGGTCAGGTCGAGGTCGCGGCCATCGGGCATGGTGAGGCGCTGCTTCGCGCCCTTCGCCGCATCGAGGAAATCCACCTCGAAGGTGTAGCGCACGTCGCCGCCGCGCATCCGCACCGTGCGCGCGCCGCCGGGGCCCTGCCGCGCATGGCCGAACAGGTCGGAGAAGACATCGCCCAAGTCGGCGAAGTCCGCATATCCGTCGGCGGAGTGGTACGGATGGTCCGCACCCGCATCGGCGTAGTGCCGGTAGAACTGCTGCTCGGGGCGCTCATGCCCGTCCGCGTCGATCTCGCCCTTGTCGAAGCGCGCGCGCTTTTCCGCGTCGCCCACGATGTCGTAAGCCGCCTGCGCTTCCTTGAAACGGTCCTCCGCCTTCGGGTCGCCGGGCTTCAGGTCGGGATGGTTCTCTTTCGCAAGCTTGCGATACGCCTTGCGGATCTCGTCCGCCGGGGCATCGCGCGCCACGCCAAGAACCTCATAGGGATCTCTGGTCACGTTCAAACACCCAATTAACAGTTGTTAGGTGTTATTTGGGTGTTCACCTTCCAGATTTGAAGGGGCAGCGGAAGAAATCAGGACCGACCGTCGATCAGGCCGGCCCCGAAGATCAGTCGACCTTGCAGGCCACAGCGTCCATCTCGACAAGGAATTCGGGCCGCGCCAGGCCCTTGACCGCGAGGTAGGTCGACACAGGCTTGTGGCCGTTCAGGAACTCCTGACGACCGTCGCTCACCATGAACACATCAGACGGGTCGAGCGAGAACACGTTGAGCCGCACAAGGTTGGACGTATCCATATCCGCCGACTTCAGAATTTCGATGACATTCAACCAGATCTGGCGGTGCTGGGCTTCGAACCCGACCGGCATCAGGCCTTCCTTGGTGATGCCCACCACGCCCGCGATATGCAGCGTGCGCGCACCGGCGGGGACTTCGAGGCCGTGGTTATAAAACGCGACCGGCGGGGCAATGGTGTCGGGATTGTGGACTTTGAACATGGCTCTTCCTCCTTGCGATTGTTGGCAATACGGAGGCGGGCCAAATACTGCGGGCAACGGACAAATTTCCGGACCCGCATCCGGTGCGCATTCACTATGACACGCAGGAGCGGAAGCGTCAGATTTCGTAACCGTAGCGCTCGATCCACGGTTCCAGGGTTTCGAGCGCGCCCGACATCTGGTCACGGTATCGGGTCCAGCGCCCGCGCGCCCGGGTGTAGATCGGTTCGGTCACCTGGTTGTAGCTCGGCGTGTTGATCTGCCCCCGGCGCTGGGCGTTTTCCGTGTAGTCGAGCACCGCATCGTCCCAGGGAAGGTCGAGGAATGTCAGCAGTCCCTCCACCTCGGCGCGCATATCGGCCACAACATCCTCATACCGCACCTGGTGGACCTGCAATGGCAGCAGGGCACGCGCCTGCTCCCACACCCCGAACACAAGGTCGTAGAGACGCGCCGCGTCCTCGACCGTGTGGAAGTTATTCATGGCGATGTTCGGCCGGAATGCCTGCATGAAGCAGCTCAACACGCAATCGGCCGGATGGCGCAGCGCCAGGATAAACCGCGCATCCGGGAAAACCCGATGGATCAGCACCGCCTTTTCGAGGTTCAGCGGCAGCTTATCGACGAACACCGCGCCGTCCTTGCGATCGATGTAGTCCCCTGCCCGATCCCAGTAGGCGCGCCGCAGCCCCGACTGGTCCGTCGCACTCATCCCCGCCAGGCCGCCGGGGTAGCCCGAACGCTCGTCCGCCAACCGTTTGAGTTCCTCCATCATCGGCTTTTCCTCGGCGACCTGGACTCCCGGATGACTGTCCAGCATCTGGTCGAGCAGCGTCGTCCCGGAGCGCGGGAACCCGACGAGGAAAACCGGTGCATCACCGTCCGCCACCGGCAGCGGCGTCCAACCGGCGCACCAGTCGGCCGACAACGTTTCGCGCAGGGTCCGGATGTTGCGGCGGTAGTCGGCGGGGTCGAACCGCGCTGCGGCGGCGCTTTCGGCCTGGATGCGGTTGGCTTCGTGGAAATGCGCGAATGCCGTCGCCGGATCGCCGCCGCGGTCGTGCAACCGCCCGAGTTCGAAACGGATGCCCTGCCGGATTCCCGGCGTCGCGTAGGCGTCGGCAAACCGCTCCAGCCGCGCAATCGCCGCTTCCGCCTCTCCCCGGCGGCGCGCCAGGGTGGCCGCGACCCGGTTGGCGAAGGGATGGTCCGGTGCCTGTTGCAGCACCCGGTCGATCAGCGCCTGGGCGTGCTCCAGGTTGTTCGTCCGCTCGTGCAGGTCGGCGAGATTGGCCCGTGCCTCGAGATCGTCCGGCGCGATCTCCAGCGCCTTCTCGTAGGCGCTCACGGCCTCGCCGGTTCGCCGCAACCGTTCCAGCGCCGCTCCGAGGGCGACCCAGCCGTCCGCATATGCCGGCGCGTTGCCGACGATCTGCCGCGCAAGCGCTTCCGCGGCCTCCGCATCACCGCTTTCGAGGCGCGCCATTGTCAGCGCCACGGCGCAGGACAGGTGCCCCCGGTCGAGCGCCAGCCCCTGTTCCGCGAACCGGGCCGCGCTGCCGGTCCGGCCGCGCAGCAGATCCATCCGGGCACGGTTGGCCAGCAGAGATGGGTCGTTCACGCCGGCGCGAACTGCGGAATCGAAGGCCGCCTCGGCATCGTCCCATCTGCGGGCGTCGGAGAGAGCGGCGACAAGATTGGTCCAGGCATCCGCCGCAGCCGGGGCAGCCTCGGTCGCACCGCGCCAGGCAGCGATGGCGCCCTCCAGGTCGCCGGCCGCGCGCAGGACGTTGCCCAGATTGACATGCGCCGGCGCCCGCCCCGGTGCTTGCGCGATAGCCGCGCGATAATTCTCCGCCGCCGTGTCGAACGCGCCCGTCTCGGCCTGAATACCGGCAAGGTTGAGCCGGGCGTCGATCTGCCCGGGATTGCACCGGAGCGCCTCTGCGAAAGCATCGGCCGCTTCGTCCGCGCGACCGACGCGCCGCAAGGCAGCACCGTAGTTGTTCCAGAAGTCAGCAGCATCGCTATTCGCGGCGACCGCCGCTGCGCCATACGGCACGGCCGCATCCGCATCGCCGCGCTGGAGGTACAAGGCACAGAGCAGGTTGTTGGCGTTGGCGTTCTCCGGGGCCCGGTCGAGCACGGCCCTGTAGGCCGCCTCCGCCGTATCCAGGCGGCCCGCCTGATGGTGCGCCAACCCGGTGCGCAACATGGTGCTGAGGTCCGACATCCACCGGCGATCCACTTGCAACATTCGAAACCTGGAGCGTACCGGGTTACAGCATTGCCAAATGCGCCACAACGCCGGCACGAAACTTGTTGCGGACATCGCCGCCATCAGGCGAACTGGCCGCGTCGTTCAATTCCGGTCCCAAAGCGAACCTTTCCGATGCACTTACCCCGCCACATCTTCGCCGCCCTGGCATTTCTTACCCTCCTGGCACCGGGCTCCCTGGCCCATGCCCAGGATTGCGGAACCGGCGACCTCTCCCGCGCCGTCATGGGCAACAGCTACTGCCTTGTCGTGAAAACGCTTGCGTCCAACAGCGGCGGCCCTCTGGTCGTGTTGCTGCACGGGGACATGTCCCGCGGCGGTCCGGCGACCTACCACTACAAGATCGCGGGGCAACTCGCCGAGAAGCATCCGGACGCCACCGTGGTTGCGATGATCCGCCCCGGGTACGACGACGGCGAAGGCCGGAAATCCGACGGCAATACCAACAATCGGCGTGATCACTACACAGACCGCAACATCGATTCCGTCGCCGCTGCGATCGGCAATCTTCGCGCGCACTATTCGTCCGACCGCGTCATCCTGATCGGCCATTCCGGCGGCGCTGCCTATGCAGGCGTGATCGCCGGCCGACATCCCAATCTTGTGAACGGCGTCGGCCTGATTTCATGTCCGTGCAATATCCCGGTCTGGCGCGCAGGACGCCATGGCGGCACGCCATGGCCGAATTCGCTGTCGCCTGCGGATTTCGCATCCCGGATTGCGCCGACCACCCGCGTTTTTGCACTGACCGGGGCACGGGACGATAATACCCGTCCGTCGCTCGCCCGCGACTATATTGCCCAGGTCGCAGCGACGGGCGCGGAGGCGAAGTTCATCGAGGTGCCAGGTGCGAGTCATCGGCTGAACGGGACGATGCGCGAGGGCGTTCTCCCGCGCCTGTCGGAGCTTATCCGAAATTGAAAAACCCGGCATCAAGGCCGGGCATTCAAGGCGATTTGGTAGCGGAGGAGGGACTTGAACCCCCGACACGAGGATTATGATTCCCCTGCTCTAACCAGCTGAGCTACTCCGCCCCGTATCGCGGAGCGGGATATAGGCGGCGCCCTCCCCGGCTGTCAAGGCGAACGCGATGTCTCGCCGGGTGTCACCGGCGACGGACCGGCGGGTGCTTTCGGTGGTACCGCGCGCCGTCCCCTTCCCAGCATCATCACGCCCGCCGCGATCAGCACGAACGCGACGATGTGGAACGCCTCCGGCTGCTCGCCCAGCAACAGCATCGCCAGTCCCGCCGTGATCAGCGCGCGGATGTAATTGCCGATGGTCGCCTTGTTGGCGCCGATGGCGAGCACGGTGGTGTTGGTGAAACCCACGGCGATCACCGCCACCACGATCCCGACCCACGCCATGACGGCTGCGGCCTCCCAAGTCACCGGCATCGGCTGGTACACGATGCTTTCCGTCACGTAGATCGGGAACATCACGACCAGCGCGAAAAGCTGGACCGTCAGCAGGATCTCGGCCGTGGTGAAGTCAGACGGAATATTACGCAGCAGCGAGTTGTGAATAGCGAACCCGATCATCGCGGCCAGCATGATCAGGTCGCCGATATTCGGCTCCAGCCCCAACAGCCGGGCGAGGTCTCCGCGCAGGATAATGACCAGCACCCCCACGGTCGCGACGGCGATCCCCAGCCCCTGGACCCTGGTGATCGTCTCCCGGAAAACCAGGAAGGTCACCAGCACGGTCGCCACCGGTTGCGCGACGGAGACGACGCCGCCGTTGATGGCGGTCGTAAAGTGGTAGGCGACGTAGACCGCCGCGTTGCCGAACGGCCCCAGCGCAACGGCCAGGACGAGAAATAACTTCCAGTGATGACGAATGACCGCGCGCTTGTCCCACAACGACCGGCCCACGAACGGGAGAAGCACGATGGACGCAATCGCAAGCCGCCAGAAGCCGATCCCCATGGGCGGCATATCGCCCTGCACCCAGCGCCCGATGATGTGGTTGGACGCCAGAATGGTCGCCGCCGCCAGCAGCAGCGCGTAGGGCCAGGCGCCCTGACGATATCGGCTCTGGTTGGCGTCGGACATATGCTGAAACGAAAACGGGCCGGGTGGAACCACCCGGCCCGAATTGCCTGCCTACTCGGGTTTGGCGGCGATGGTTTCCATCTCGACCACCCATTTCGGGTTGGCGAGCTGGCTGATCACGACCCAGGTCGAGGCCGGCACATGGCCGGGCGCGAGGTACTTCTCGCGGTGGCCCTTCAGGTACTGAAGGCCGTCAGGGTCGGTCGAATAGACATTCAGCCGGACGATATGCTCGGGGCCGAAGCCCGCGTCCTTAAGGATCGCAAGGGTGTTCTGCCAGATCAGGTCGTGCTGGGCCTCGAAACCTTCCGGCACCTCGCCCTCGGGCGTTACGCCGACCTGGCCGGCGGTCACCAGCCAGCGGGCGTTCGGCGGAATCTCGACGGAATGGCTGTACATGGCCGCCGGCGGGGCGATGTTCGACGGGTTGCGGGTCTTGAGCATGGTTCTCTCCTCCTCGGGAAACATTGAAATCCGGGAGGCATGCTACGCAATCGCACGCCGCCGCGCGAGAGGCGGGACGCGCTATTCCGCCAGATCCAGCAGGTGCGCGGCGAGGTCGTCCGGCGCGGAGTAGAACGGCGAGTGATCGGTATCGATGGTAAAGACCTTCTCGCACGGTTGCGCCGCGATCATCGCGCGCTGCATGGCGATCGGGATCGCGTTGTCGCGCAGGCACTCGATATAGGCGCGGCGGACCGACCCGAACCGTTCGGGCGTGGTCCGGGCGCGGTTCTGCAACGGCTCCAGCGCCTGGGGCACCAGCCGTTCGATGGCGCGCGCCACATCGTCCGGCGGACATTCGGCGTAGAAGGTCGGCGGGATAATGTCGCGCGATATCGTGGAGGACAGCCCGTCGTCAGAAATGATCCGCTTGGAGGCCATGTCGTCCGGTCCTTCATATTCCGCGAGATCGCTGCGGTTCTGCCCGTTCTTCGGCAGCATCGCTGTCAGGTAGACGACCCACGCCACCTTGTCGGGGATTTGCTCGCAGACTTGCGTGATCGTCATGCCGCCGAGGCTGTGGCCGACGAGGATGACCGGCTCCGACTGGGCGTCGATGACGGAACAGACATGCCCGACATAGGCGTCGAGCGTGACCTCCGCCATCGGGGCCGGGTTGTCGCCGTGGCCAGGCAGATCGACGGCGATAGCCGTGTGCCCCGCCGCTTCCAGCAGCGGCACGATCTTCTCGTAGCACCAGCCGCCGTGATAGGCCCCGTGCACCAGGACATACGTGCTCATGCCGCTTCGCTCCTTGTTTCGTCGCGTGTGATCCAGCCGCCGCCGAGGACGCGGGAGCCATCGTAGAACACCGCCGCCTGGCCTGGCGACACACCGAATTCGGGGCTGACGAGTTCGACCTCGGCCCCGCCCTGACCGTCACTGAACACCCGTCCGGCGACCGGCTCCATCGTCGAGCGGATTCGCACCGTCACCTCGCGTCCCTCCGGCCCCAGCGCCGCATCCAGCCAGTTGAGCGCGTTCACCTTCACCCGCGTGGTCGCCAGCGCCGCGCGCGGTCCCACGATGACACGGCGCGCGGCCGGATCGAGTCGCACCACGTAGAGCGGATCTTCTCCATCGGGCGCATTCTTGCGGCCGCCGATGCCCAGACCTCGGCGCTGGCCGATGGTGTAGTTCACGATACCCTTATGGGTGCCCAACAGGGTGCCGTCCATGTGCACGATCTCGCCGGGCTCCCCCGCCTCGGGCCGAAGGCGCTCGACCACCGATGCGTATTTGCCGTCGGGCACGAAGCAGATGTCCTGGCTGTCAGGCTTGTCGGCAACCTCGAGACTCAGGCGGTGCGCGTGGGCGCGCACGTCGTCCTTCGGCATGTCGCCGAGCGGAAAGCGCAGGTATTCGAGCTGCTCAGGTGTCGTGGCGAACAGGAAATAACTCTGGTCGCGCGACGCATCGACGGCGCGATGCAGCTCCGGTCCATTCGGGCCTTCCACGCGCCGGATATAGTGCCCGGTCGCGAGCGCGTCAGCGCCCAGGTCGCGCGCGGTCGCGACGAGATCGCGGAACTTCACGGTCTGGTTGCAGGTCACGCAGGGGATCGGCGTCTCGCCACGCACATAGGCGTCGGCGAAATTTTCGATCACGTCCTCGCGGAACCTGGATTCATAGTCGAGCACATAGTGCGGAAAGCCGATCGCATCGGCCACCCGGTGCGCGTCGTAGATGTCCTGCCCGGCACAGCAGGTCTTCGACCGGGCGGTTGCCGCGCCATGATCGTAGAGCTGCAGGGTAATCCCCACGACGTCGTAGCCCTGCTCGTGCAGAAGCGCGGCCGTGACGGAACTGTCCACGCCGCCCGACATGGCGACCACGACCTTGGTCTCCGAAGGCGGCCGGTCGAACCCCAGACTGTTCCTCGCTGTGTTCATGGCGCGCAATATAGGCGGCGCGACCCCCGCGGCAAACCATACAGAAACACGCTCACAATCACGTAGCTGCCTTGATCGCGGGGCCCGGAGCCCCCATCCTCTTGGGATGACGTATCGCAGCCTCCTTTTTGTCTCCGTCATCGCCGCCTCACCGGCCTTTGCCGTTGGCGCGCACGCGGATATCCGGGCCGACGTCGCGCGGTGCGCGGCCATCGCAGAAGATGCCGCGCGCCTGCAGTGCTACGACACGGCGGCGGCGGACATGCAGGCGGCGCGCGACGCCGACGCGAACCGTGCGAGCGAGGCCCTGAAACGCGAGTTCCGCTTTGACCGGGGCATCCTGACCGGGCCGCTATCGCTTCGTCTCAAGGTCAGCGGCAATCTGGTTCTCAGCCGCGACACAGCGGCCGGGCGCGAGGTCGAGGAAACGGCGCGCCGTATTACCAAGGCGCTCGGCGACATCGAGGGATGGAGCCTGTCGGTCATCGTCCATGGCGGCAGGGTCTCGCTCAGCCGCGGCAATCCCTATTCCGGCGCCGAACTTCTGGCGCAGTCGCGAAACGGCATGGCGCGCAGCGGCCTCCCGGAAGATCGCTACACGGTCGCCCTCGGCCCCGACGCCGAACCGGAATTGTGGGACGACGGGCGCGTGCGCAACGCCAACGAACATATCGATATCGAGATTATCGGTCTGTCAGACACGCCGACACGCTAGCTCCGATCAGGCCGCGTCCAGGCCCATCTGCCAGAAATCGGCCTCCAGGCGCGAGGCCTGTTCGAACGTCTTCGCAAGCGATTCCAGCCGCCCGGAACCCGCGCGGCTTTGCCACAACCGGTCGAGCGCGGCGCCATGGGCGCGCGCCACGCCCTGGTATTCCTCGCCCGCATACATCTCGATCCAGCTCGCATAGGGATTGTTGTCGCGTACCGTCGACGGGTCGGCACTCAGCCTTGCGCCGATCTCGCCGTAGCCGATCACGCACGGCGCCAGCGCGACGTAGAGGTCGAGCAGATCCCCCTGCGCGCCTTTTTCCAGCACATAGCGCGTATAGGCCATGGTCGCCGATGCTTCGGGCAGCGCCTCCATGTCCGCCTCAGACAGGCCCCAGTCTGCGCAGTAGGCGACATGCAGCGCCATTTCCGTGTCGACGATGGCGCTCATCCCGGCCGATGCATCGCGGATTTCCGCCAGCGTATCGGCCTTGTAGGCCGCCAGCGCATAGGCCCGCGCGAAGTGGATGAGGAACAGGTAGTCCTGCCCCAGATAGTGCCGGAACGCGGCCTCCGGCAGCGTGCCGTCCGCCAGCCGGGCGACGAACGGATGGTCCACATAGGACGGCCAGGAATCCCCCGATGCCGCCCGTAGGCGCGGAAACAGGTCGAGGTCGTCGAGATACGCCATCAGGCGAGCATCAGGTTCCGGGTCGCACCCGGCAGGTGGACGACAAGCCCGTCGAGCTTGTCGGTGATCAGAACCTGGCAGCCGAGACGCGACGTGGCTTTCAGGCCCGGCGCGAGGTCGAGCATGTCGTCCTCGTCTTCCGTCGGCTCATCCAGGCGGTCGAACCAGGCCGGATCGACGATCACATGGCAGGTCGAACACGCCATCGCGCCCTCGCACGCACCCTCGATGTCGATGCCGTTGTCCCAGGCGATCTGCAGCAGCGAGTGCCCGACCGGCGCATCGACTTCCTTCGGCGAGCCGTCGGCGTCTATGAACGTCATCCGTGGCATGAACGGAAAAGCCCGGTTCGGATTTAAACGTGGAAAGACTCGCCGCAGCCGCAGGTGCCCTTGGCGTTCGGGTTGTCGAACACAAAACCGGATTCGAACTTGCCCTCGCGGTAGTCCATCGTTGCGCCGATCAGGAACATCGTTGCCGCCGGGTCGATAAAGACTTTCACCCCGCGGTCTTCAATGACTTCCTCGAACTGCTTGGCCTCGTCGGCATACTCGACGACGTAGGACAAGCCGGAGCAGCCGCGTGTCGAAAGCCCCACGCGCAGGCCGGCGACATTCTCGTCGGCCCCGTCCATGAGGTTACGCACGCGTTCGGCGGCGGCTTCGGTCAATGTGATAATCGGTTCGGCCATGTCGTCCTCTCAACAATCCATATAGGTCAATCGAAGCCGAGGGCCAGCTTCGCATCGTCGGACATGCGTTCGGGCGTCCACGGCGGATCCCAGACCAGATTGACCTCGACCTCGCCCACCCCCTCGACATCCGCCACGGCGTTGGCGACCCAGAACGGAATTTCTCCCGCGACCGGGCATGCCGGCGCGGTCAGCGACATGTCGACCCGCACCGAGCCCGTCGAGTGAATTTCGGTCTCGTAGATCAGCCCGAGATCGTAGATGTTCACGGGGATTTCCGGATCGTGAACTGTCCGCAAGGCGGCGACGACCGCCTCCTCTGACGCCACCGCGGTGCCTTCCGGCAGTGGCTCGCCGGCACGCGCCGTGATCTCCTCGCCTTCCGGCAGGGGCGCGTACATCCCGTTTGGCATTCCCATTCCGTGTTCGAATGACATCCTGCTCTCGCTTTCCTATTCGGTCGAGATTTCGTCTTCACCCTTGAGCGCGGCCACCATTGTGTGCCACGGCAGGGTCGCGCACTTCACGCGGGTCGGAAATTCACGCACGCCCGACAATACGCGCAACTTTTCGATTTCCTCGTCGAGTTCCACGTTTTCCGCCTCGCCGGTGCACATGTCGTGGAACACCTCGAACATGGCTTGCGCCTCCTCGGCGCTGCGGCCTTTCAGCAGATCGGTCATCATCGACGCCGACGCCATGGAAATCGCGCAGCCTTTCCCGACGAAGGACGCATCGGCGACCTTCCTGTCGCCATCCAGCTTGAGGTAGATCACCAGCTGGTCGCCGCACAGCGGGTTGTTGCCGCGCGCCTCGTTGGTGGCATCCTCGCTCGCGTGGAAGTTCCGGGGGTTCTTGCCGTGATCGAGAATCACTTCCTGGTAAAGTTCGCGCAGATCGTCCATCAGCCGAAAAACTCCTGTACCTCGCCCAGCGCGCCCACGAGGGCGTCGATGTCGGCCTTGTTGGTGTAGAGCCCGATCGAGGCGCGCACCGTCGCGGGCACATCCATCCGGTCCATCAGAGGCTGGGCGCAGTGATGCCCCGCGCGCACCGCCACGCCCGCCCGATCGATGATCGTCGCGATGTCGTGCGGGTGCGCGTAGTCGAGCAAGAAAGAGATGACGCTCGCCTTGTTCGGCGCGGTGCCGATAATCCGCAGGCCGTCGATGCTCGACAGCTGCTGCGTGGCGTAGTTCAGCATGTCGGCCTCGTGCCGGCCGATCGCGTCCAGGCCGAGACTGTCGAGATAGTCGATCGCCGCGCCAAGCCCGATGGCCTGGGCAATCGCCGGGGTGCCCGCCTCGAACTTGTGGGGCACCTTTGCCCAGGTCGATTTCTCGAACGTCACCGACGAGATCATGTCGCCGCCGCCCATGAAGGGCGGCATGGCGTCCAGAATCTCTTCGCGCGCCCACAGGACGCCGATCCCGCTGGGCCCGTAGAGCTTATGGCCTGAGAACACAAAGAAGTCGCAGCCGAGCGCCTGCACGTCGAGGGGGATGTGCGTCACCGACTGGCAGCCGTCGAGCAGCACCTTGGCACCCACCGCGTGGGCACGCCGGATGATGTCCTCGACCGGCAGGATCGTGCCGAGCACGTTCGACATATGCGCAACGGCGACCAGCTTGGTGCGCTCGCTCAGCAGGTCCTCGAAGGCGGACATGATCAGTTCGCCGTCGTCGGTGATTGGCGCAACCTTAAGCACGACGCCCGTCGCGTCGCGCAGCATCTGCCACGGCACGATGTTGGCATGGTGCTCCAGCTCGGTGATGACGATCTCGTCGCCTTCGCGCAGGAACTCCCGCCCGAAGCTGTGGGCGACCAGGTTTACGGATTCGGTCGCGTTGCGGGTGAACACGATCTCCTTCGTGCTCGCCGCCCCGATGAAGGCGCGGATGGTCTCCCGCGTGCCCTCGTAACGTTCGGTCACGGCCTCGCTGATCTGGTAGAGCCCGCGATGCACGTTGGCGTACTCGTTCTCGTACACGTCGCGCACGGCGTCGATCACCTGGCGCGGCTTCTGGGCCGACGCGGCGCTGTCCAGGAAGGCGAGCGGCTTGCCATGCATCGAACGCGACAGGATCGGGAAATCCCTGCGGATCGCTTCGACGTCGTAGCCGGTATCGAGATTTTCGGCGGTGTTGGCGTTCGACATGGTCAGACCCCTTCCCCGCCGGTATCGACATGGCCGGCGAGCCAATGGCGCAGATGCGTGGTGAAGTCTTCCGCCACCTGCGGCACCGGAATTTCCTCGATGGCCTCGGCGAGAAACGCCTCGATCAGCATCCGCCGCGCCTGCGTGCGCGGGATGCCCCGGCTCAACAGGTAGAACAGCAGGTCCTCGTCGAGTTCGCCCGCCGTCGCGCCGTGGGAGCACTTCACGTCGTCGGCATAGATCTCGAGCTCGGGCCGCACGTCGATTTCGGCACGCGGCGACAGCAGCAGCGCCCGGCTCAACTGGTGCCCGTCGGTCTGCTGGGCATCGCGCACCACATGTACCTTGCCCTGGAACACGCCGCGCGACTGGCCGTCGAGCACACCCTTGTAGACCTGCCGCGACCGGCATTCCGGCGCGATGTGTTCCACATATGTCGTGTTGTCGATCACCTGCTTGTCGGTGGCGAGATACACCCCGTCCAGGCGGCAATCGCCGCCGGAGCCGTTCAGATAGGCCCGGATTTCGCTGCGGCCGACCGCCGCGCCGCTCTGCAGCACGAAGCTGTCATAGACCGCGTTCGCGCCGATCTCCACTGCCGCGCCCGAGAGGTGGATGCTCGACGTATCCTCTTCCTGGTAGACGAAGTGGTTCAGGTTCGCGCCCTCGTCGAGGAACAGTTCGGCGACGATATTGTTGAAGCTCGATCCGCCCTCGGCGCTGATGTGGGTCTCGATCAGCGTCGCCTTCGCGTCGCGCCCCAGGACCACGAGATGGCGCGGCTGCACCATGAGTTCGTCGTCGCCCGGTGCGGTGATCGAGACGAGGTGGATCGGCTTGTCGAGTTCCGTGCCGGCGTCCACGAACATCACCATGCCGTCGCGCAGGAACGCGGTGTTGAGAGCCGCCATCGGCATATCGGAGAGACGCACGGCCTTGCCGAGCCACGGCTCAAGCCGGTCCGGCGCGGCCCCGAGCAGGTCCTCGAGGCCCGACACGAGCACTTCATCCGGCAGGCCGTCGAGCGCGCACAGGTCCGGGCGCACCCGACCGTTGACCAGCACCACGCGATAGGCCGCCAGCTCCGCCACAGCCTTGTGGGGCAGTGCCGGCAGTTCGATGGCCGTCTTGCCGTCGGCCAGGCGGAAACCGCCCTCGGCCAGCGCATTCAGGTTGGTATAACGCCAGTATTCGTCGCGCCGCTTCGGCAGGCCGTGCGCGCCATACGCATCGGCGCCCGCCTTGCGAAGCGCATCGACCCAGCCCGTGCCCGCACCGGCAAACGACGATGCATTGTCGAGAGCCTGGTCGAGATACGGCTGCATATGTCCACTACCGTCGGGCATCAGGCCGCATCCTCCAGGAATTCGGCGTAACCGCGCTCTTCCAGATCCAGCGCCAGTTCCTTGCCGCCCGACTTCACGATCTTGCCGTTCGCCAGCACGTGCACATGGTCAGGCACAATATAGTCGAGCAGGCGCTGGTAATGGGTGATGACCAGCATGCCGCGGTTCGCGTCACGCATGGCATTCACACCGTCCGCGACGACCTTGAGCGCATCGATATCGAGGCCTGAATCGGTCTCGTCGAGGATCGCGAACTTCGGCTCCAGCGCCGCCATCTGCAGGATTTCCATCCGCTTCTTCTCGCCGCCGGAAAAACCGGTATTCACCGCGCGCTTGAGCATGTCGTCAGAGATGTTCAGGTCCGTCGCCTTCCCGCGGATGTATTTGACGAAATCCATCGCGTCGAACGGCGACTCCCCGCGGTGTTCACGCACCGCGTTCACCGCCGTCCGCAGGAACGTCACGCCGGTCACGCCCGGGATCTCAACCGGATACTGGAAGGCCAGGAACACGCCTTCACGGGCGCGCTCGTCGGCTTCCATGTCCAGCAGGTCCTTGCCGTCGAACGTTACGCTGCCGTCCGTCACCTCATAGCCGTCGCGGCCGGACAGCAAATAGGACAGCGTGCTCTTGCCGGAGCCGTTCGGCCCCATGATCGCATGCACCTCGCCCGCGCCGATCGACAGGTCGAGCCCGTTGATGATCGGCTTTCCGTCCACCTCGGCGTGGAGATTGTTGATTTCAAGCAATGCCATTTTCTCTCTCCGTTACCCGACGCTGCCTTCGAGGCTGATGCCGACGAGTTTCTGTGCCTCGACCGCGAACTCCATGGGGAGCGTCTGCAGGACCTCCTTGCAGAAGCCGTTGACGATCAGCGCCACGGCTTCTTCTTCTTCCATGCCGCGTTGCTGGCAGTAAAAGAGCTGGTCCTCGCCGATCCGGCTGGTCGTCGCCTCATGCTCGACCTGGGCCGACGCGTTCTGGCTCTCGATGTAGGGAATTGTGTGCGCGCCGCACTTGTCGCCGATCAGCAGGCTGTCGCACTGGGTGTAGTTGCGCGAACCATGCGCGCCGCGCTGCATGCGCACCAGTCCGCGATAGGTCTGGTCCGCCTTGCCGGCCGAAATCCCCTTCGAGATGATCCGCGAGCGGGTGTTCTTGCCGATGTGGATCATCTTGGTGCCGGTGTCGGCCAACTGCGCGTTGTTGGTGATCGCGACCGAGTAGAACTCGCCCACCGAGTTGTCGCCCTGCAGGATGCAGCTGGGATACTTCCAGGTGATCGCGGAGCCGGTCTCGACCTGGGTCCAGGACACCTTGGAGTTCTTGCCGCGGCACGCCGCGCGCTTGGTCACGAAGTTGTAGATGCCGCCCTTGCCATCCTCGTCGCCCGGGTACCAGTTCTGGACCGTCGAGTACTTGATCTCGGCGTCGTCGAGAGTGACAAGCTCGACCACCGCGGCGTGGAGCTGGTTCTCGTCGCGCTGGGGCGCCGTGCAGCCTTCGAGGTAGCTCACATATGAACCCTCATCGGCGACGATCAGCGTGCGCTCGAACTGGCCGGTGTTCTCCGCGTTGATGCGGAAGTAGGTCGACAGTTCCATCGGGCAGCGGGTGCCCTTCGGTATGTAGACGAACGAGCCGTCCGTGAAGACCGCCGAATTCAGCGTCGCGAAATAGTTGTCCGAATACGGCACGACCGAGCCGAGATATTCCTTCACCAGTTCCGGGTGCTCGCGCACCGCCTCGGAGATCGAGCAGAAGATGATCCCCTGCTCCTCCAGCTTCTTCTTGTAGGTCGTGGCGACGGACACGCTGTCGAACACCGCGTCGACGGCGACCGCCGGCGCACCCTCGACACCAGCCAGCACTTCCTGCTCACGCAGGGGGATGCCGAGCTTCTCGTAGGTCTCCAGCAGCTTCGGATCGACCTCGTCGAGCGACTTCGGCTTATCCTTCGTCGACGGTGCCGCGTAGTAGTAGGAATCCTGGTAGTCGATGGGCGGATATTGCGGCTTCTGCCAGGTCGGCTCTTCCATGGTCAGCCAGTGGCGATAGGCCTTGAGCCGCCATTCGAGCATCCACTCGGGCTCCTCCTTCTTGGCGGAGATCAGCCGCACGATGTCCTCGTTGAGGCCCTTCGGCGCGAGTTCCATGTCGATGTCGGTGACGAAGCCGTACTTGTACTGCTCGCCAATCGACTGGACCTGCTCAATCGCTTCTGCGTTCGCTGCCATAACGTCCTTCCAGCTACCTATTCCGCCGCCCGGGCAGCATTGCCCGTGCGCTGTTCCTGCACCGCGCGGACAATCATGTCCGACGCGGCATCCACTTCCGCTTCCGTCGTGAACCGGCCAAACCCGATCCGAACCGCCGATCCGGCATCAGCGTCATCGAGGCCGAGGGCCTTCAAGACGTAAGATGGTTCGACTTCCGCCGATGTACATGCCGACCCCGTCGAGATCGCCAGTTCCGGCAGTTCGGCCATCAGGGCCTCGGCGTCGACGCCGGAAAATCCGACATTCAAATTCCCCGGCACGCGCCGTTCGAGACTGCCGTTGACCGTCACGCCATCCAGCGCCGCGGAGAGCCGTTCCAGCATTCGCGAGCGAAGCATGACAAGGCGCTCGCCTTCCCGATGCATTTCTCCCGCGGCTACGTCCGCCGCTTCGCCGAGCGCCACCACGAGCGGCACCGGCAGGGTGCCGGAGCGCATACCGCGTTCCTGCCCGCCGCCGCTGATTTCCGCCAGCAGGCGGGCGCGGGGCCGGCGGCGTACGTACAAGGCACCGATGCCCTTCGGGGCATACATCTTGTGCCCCGACATACTCAGCAGGTCGGTCGCCATGGCGTTCACGTCAAGGTCTATCTTGCCGGTCGCCTGCGCCGCATCCGTGTGCAGCAGCACACCCCGCTCGCGACAGATGGCTCCAATCTCCGCCAGCGGCTGTATGACGCCGATTTCGTTGTTCACGGCCATGACCGACACGAGCACCGTGTCGTCGCGGATCGCCGCCGCGATGGCCGCGGGATCGACGAAGCCTTCGGGATCGACCGGCAGGGTCGTGACGTCCGCCCCCTCTTCCGTCATCGCCGCGCAGGCTTCGAGCACGCATTTGTGCTCGGTCGCCACCGTGACGATGTGCCTGCCCCGGCCGTGACGCAGGGCGAATCGCACCGCACCCTTGATGGCCAGGTTGTTGGATTCCGTCGCACCCGAGGTGAACACGATCTCCCGCGCCTCGGCACCGATCAGCGCCGCGACCTTTTCCCGGGCCGCCTCGCTCGCCTCGGCGGCCTGCCGGCCCCACACATGCTGCTCGGAATGGGCATTGCCGAAGGTCTCGCTGAACCAGGGCAGCATCGCGTCGAGGACGCGCGGGTCCACCGGCGTCGTCGCCTGATGATCGAGGTATATGGCTGTCGGCGTGCCGCTCATGCCACCGACCTCCGGTTTTCCGCACCGGCATCGCGGCGGCGGGCCATGTCCGACCAGACCTCGACGAAGCGGTCGATATCCTCGGCGCGGGTGTCGCGGCCGAGCGAGACGCGGATCGCGCTCTTCGCGGCGTCCTCGTCGGCCCCCATGGCCCGCAGCACATGGCTCGGCGTCACCTTGCCGCTGGAACAGGCCGATCCGGCGCTCACGGCCACACCGGCCAGATCGAAGGTCATCACCTGGATTTCACCGGTCACGCCGGGAAGCCCGATGCAGCTTGTGTTGGCGAGCCGCGCAACCGCTTTTCCATAAACAATCGCATCGGGCGCGCTCGCGCGAATCCGGCTTTCGAGATCGTCGCGCAACCGGGACAGGTCCGACGCGGTCTCCAGATTTTCCCGCGCATGGCGCGCGGCCACCCCGAAACCGACGATCCCCGGCGCGTTCTCGGTGCCTGCCCGGCGGCGGCGTTCCTGGCCGCCCCCGCGCACCAGCGGTTCGATGTCGAGCCCGTCGCGCACCACCAGTGCGCCCACACCCTGCGGCCCGCCAATCTTGTGTGCGGACACTGTGAGCAGGTCCGCGCCGAGGTCGGTCATGTCCACGGCGATCTTCCCGGCTGCCTGGACCGCGTCGCAATGCAGCAGCGCACCGCGCTCGTGCGCGATGGCGGACGCTTCGGCGACGGGCTGGATCACACCGGTTTCGTTATTGGCCAACATGACGGAGACGATGGCCGGACCGCCGACCGTCGCAAGTGCGTCGCGCAGGCCGTCCAGGTCGATCACGCCATCGCCGTCGACGGGCATCACATGCGCACCGGGAACCGCCCCGAGCACGGAATCATGTTCAACGGCGGTGACGAGAACCGCGCCGTCGAAACCGCGCAGCGCCTGATTGTTGGCTTCGCTGCCGCCGGACGTAAACACGACGTTCGCCGCCGACGCACCGACCAGTGCCGCCACCTCCCCGCGCGCATCGTCGACCGCGCGCCGGACCAGCCGTCCGTAGCGGTGCACGGACGACGCATTGCCGGTACGCCGAAGCGCGTCGGACATGGCATCCGCCACCGCCGGAAGGACCGGCGTCGTTGCGTTGTGATCGAGATAGACGTCCACAGCCAATTCGTCTCCGACTACTGGATCGAGATCCGGTTGTCCGGCTCGCTCTGCGGCCGCACCGGTCCCGCGTACACCCGCCCCGCGCACACATCGGCGATGCTGATGGAACTCAGATATCCATGAATCTGGTGCCCCAGCTCCTCCCACAGGTCGTGGGTCAGGCAGCGGGAGGTCTTGTTGATGCATCCGAGCGACGAGCCCGGTTTGCAGCCTGTTGTCCGGATCGGCTCATCGACCGCCAGAATGACCTCAGACACGCGAATGTCGTCGGCGGGCTCGGCAAGCATGTATCCACCGCCGGGACCGCGCACGCTTTGCACAAGACCGGCGCGCCGCAGCTTGCCGAAAAGCTGCTCGAGGTACGACAGCGAGATCGCCTGCCGTTCGGCAATGTCCGCGAGCGTGACCGGTCCCTCGGCGCTGTTCTGCGCCAGATCGACCATCGCCATCACGCCGTACCGTCCCTTGGTGCTGAGTTTCATAGCCTTGTCTTTCCGTGTTCCGGGGTCCGCCTAGACGGTGCGCCCGGTTTCGTCGGTGTCCGTGTCGGCCTCGCTTTCCGAGCCCGGCACGCCCAACCGCATGCGCGCCTCGAGATCGCGCTCAAGCTCCTCGACCCGCATACGCAAGGTGCTGATCTCGTTCAGCATTGCCTCTATCGATTTCTTCCCGGGATCGGGGATGTCGCCGGTCGGCGTGCCGTAAGCCGAGAACGTGTCGGGAGAGCAGGACGACGACGGGACCGGCTGCGCCGGAATGCCGACCACCGTGCAGCCCTCGGGCACGTCTTTCACCACGACCGCATTGGCGCCGACGCGCGCATTCCGGCCCACCGTCACCGGGCCGAGCACCTGGGCGCCGGACCCGATGATCGAACCTTCAAGCAAGGTCGGATGGCGCTTCACGTTCACCTGCGCTTCGCTCTCGACAGCGGGCGAGATGCCGCCCAGGGTCACGTTGTGATAGAGCGTCACGTCGTCGGCGATGTCCGCCGTCTCACCGATCACCACGCCGATCGCGTGGTCGATCACAAGGCGTTTCCCGATGGTCGCCCCGGGATGGATATCGACGCCCGTCAGGAAGCGGCCGAAGTTGCTGATGAACCGCGCGAGCACGAACAACCTGTTGGCCCAGAGCCAGTTCGAAAATCTGTACCAGACAACCGCGTGGAAGCCCGGATAGCTGATCGCGACCATGAATCGCGAACTCGCAGCCGGGTCGCGTTCCATGTATGCGTCGAGATCGTCAAAGAGATGCTTGAATGCCATGTCGACCTTTATGATATAGAGCGCACGACAACGCGCTCTTCTCGCCGTCTGATCCCGCCCTACGGAGCGGCTTCGAGCGGGATATAAGATGTCCGAGTAAATCGGTCAAGTATTCGAGACGCCACCCGGCGGAATGGAAAAAGCAATATGCCCGAAGTGATCATCAACGGCCCCGAAGGCCGTCTGGAAGGCCGCTACTATCCGGCAAAAAAGCCGAATTCACCCATCGCCCTGCTGCTGCATCCGCATCCTCAGCACGGCGGCACGATGAACAACAAGGTCGTGTACCAGCTCTACCAGATGTTCGTGCGGCGCGGCTTCGCCACGCTCCGGTTCAATTTCCGCGGCGTCGGCCGCAGCCAGGGCAGCTTCGACCGGGGCGAAGGCGAGCTTTCGGACGCCGCATCGGCGCTGGACTGGCTGCAGAGCCAGAACCAGGACGCCCCGATGTGCTGGATCGGCGGCTTCTCCTTCGGCGCGTGGATCGGCATGCAGCTCCTGATGCGGCGGCCGGAGATCACCGGTTTCCTGTCCATCTCGCCCCCCGCCAACATGTACGACTTCTCGTTCCTGGCGCCCTGCCCCGCTTCGGGCCTGATCACCCACGGCGACAAGGACGACATCGTCCCGCAGGATTCCGTGACCGAGCTGATCGCGAAACTCGCCAAGCAGAAAGACGTCATCATCGACTTCCAGGTGCTCAAGGGCGCGACGCACTTCTACAACGAACACCTCGAAGAGCTTGAGCAGACTGCCAACAGCTATCTGGATCGCCGCATCGGCGAAATCGAGGCGGCCATTGCCGCGGAAGCGGCTGCCGCAGCGGCTGAGGAAGAAGAAAAGGCTGCGAGCAGCTAGGTTTTCGCTCAGGCTGCCCGCACCGGCGACAGGCGACCGCCTGTCTGCGGCGCACGCACGCCGGTCGTGGACGGGCCGCTGAGCGGCCAGCCCTGCAAACAGCGCACGGCCAGATAACCGAACGCCTGGGCCTCCAGCGCATCCCCGTCGATCCCGGCGGTCTCGGTCGGCTCGACCGGTGCGCCAAGCGCATCGCGGAGCGCTGAGACAATGTAGGGGTTCTTCCGCCCGCCCCCGGTCACGAGCCACCGGGCAGGCGCTTCCGGCAAGTGGTCGGCGGCCCGTTCGATAGATTTCACCGTAAACATGGCCAGCGTGGCGGCGCCGTCTTCCAGCGACAGGCCTTGTACCGCGCTCGCGTCGAAGTCGTTGCGATCCAGCGATTTGGGTGGCGGTTGTTCGAAATACGGATGCGCCATCAGCGTTTCCACAATGGCCCGGTCCGGCGCGCCGCGCATCGCAAGCTTCCCGTCGAGATCGCAGGTCTGCCCGGTTCGCGCGGCAACCCAGTCGTCGATCATCGCGTTTCCCGGCCCCGTATCGAAAGCGACAAGGTGGTCGAAAACATCGGGCCGCGACGGGTCCGCGCCCGGGCCGATCCAGGTCAGGTTGGCGACGCCGCCGATGTTCAGAAAGCACATCGGCCGTTCCGCGGGCGCCAGCGCGGCGTGGAAGATCGGTGCGAAAGGCGCGCCCTGCCCACCGGCCGCCACATCCGCACTGCGGAAATCGGAAACAACATCCACGCCCAGCAGCCGCGCGAGTTGTTCGCCGTCGCCGATCTGCACGGTCCTGTCGTTGTCCGGGTCATGCAGAACCGTGTGACCATGAAATCCGACGATATCCACATTTGCCGCCGCGACACCGGTTTCGTCGAGCAGCGCCGACGCCGCTTCGGCGTGGCGCCGGGTCAACGCCTGCGATATATCGGCGGATACGTCGCTCCGCCCCAGGCACCCGCGCAAGGCGTCGCGGAACGCGCTGTCATAGGCGAAAGATCGGGACGCGACGGGCTCGACGAGGCCGGCACCGTCGGTGCGCAACAGGGCGGCGTCGATTCCGTCCATCGACGTGCCGCTCATCATGCCCAGCGCCTGCAGGGGTTTGCCCGTGTACATATCGCGCCTTTCGAAATCCGAGCGCCGAAGATATACACGCGCGCGTCGGGGTTGTGCTAGGTAGCGCCTCCGACGCGCAACACCTGCCGACCAGCGAGCCATGACCAGCTACAAATCAGAATTCGTCCAGACCCTCGTCGACCGCGGATACCTACATCAGTGCACCGATCTCGGCGCGCTCGACGCCCGTGCCGCCGAAGGCCCGATCACGGCTTATGTCGGCTACGACGCGACGGCGAACAGCCTGCATATCGGCAACCTGGTCTCGATCATGATGCTGCACTGGTTCCAGCAGACCGGTCACAAACCGATCGTCCTGATGGGCGGCGGCACGACCAAGGTCGGCGACCCGTCCGGCAAGGACGAATCCCGCAAGCTGCTGACCAACGACCAGATCGACGCCAACATCGCCTCGATCCGTCAGACCTTCACCAGCTTTCTAGACTTCGGCGACGGCGCGACCGACGCGATCATGGTCAACAACGCCGACTGGCTCGACACACTGGAATACATCCCGTTCCTGCGCGACGTGGGACGGCACTTCACGATCAACCGGATGCTGACGTTCGATTCCGTGAAGCTCCGCCTCGACCGCGAGCAGCCGCTGACCTTCCTCGAATTCAATTACATGATTCTGCAGGCGTATGATTTCGTGGAACTGGCGAAACGCCATGACTGCGTGCTGCAGATGGGCGGGTCGGACCAGTGGGGCAATATCGTCAACGGCATCGACCTGGGCCGGCGCATCGCGGAACGTGAGCTGTACGGCCTGACGACCCCCCTCATCACGACCGCGTCGGGCGCGAAGATGGGCAAGACCGCCGACGGGGCTGTCTGGCTCCGCCCCGAGCAATTCTCGCCCTACGACTACTGGCAGTTCTGGCGCAACACGGAAGACGCGGATGTGGGCCGCTTCCTGAAACTGTTCACGAACCTGCCGCTCGACGAGATCGCCCGTCTCGAAGCCCTCGAGGGCGCGGAAATCAACGACGCGAAGAAGGTTCTCGCCAACGCCGCGACGCAAATTTTACACGGCGGTACTGCGGCCCGGGAATCTGCAGAGACAGCAGAGAAAACTTTCGAGTCCGGCGTGACCGCGGACGGCCTGCCGACCACTGAAATTCCCCGTGCCGAGCTGGAAGACGGCATCGCCCTGTTCGCGCTCCTCGCGCGCGCCGGGTTGGCCGCCTCAAACAGCGAGGCCCGCCGCCTCATCAAGGGCGGCGGCGCACGCGTCAACGACACACCGGCCCGGGAGGAAACCGCGGAGATCGATCTCTCGGCGCTGAACGAAGACGGTGTCGTCAAACTGTCCGCCGGCAAGAAGCGGCACGCGCTGGTTCGGCCGGTTTAGCCCTTCGACTACTGGCCGATTTCCGGCTGCTCGGGGTCCGGCAGGATCTCGCCGTCCTCACCGCCTTCTCCGCTAAACCCGGACAGCAGCCGGCGGATAATTCCCGGCGTCAGGACCGACAACGGATTGACCGATACATTGGGGTCGTCCAGCGACCCGTCCACGCCGAACGTCGCGGCAAAGATACCCTCCGAGCCGCCGGACAGGACCTGTCCGATCAACGGAATATTCGCCAGCAGCGAGTTCAGCGTGTAGGCCGGGGCAATCTCGCCTTCCATGTCGATGGTATCGGCAACCCGATCGATGCGCCCGCTCGCGATGATGCCGATCTCCGCGCCCCGCGCCTTCGCGTCTTCGATCAGGATTTCGGTCTCGGTCAGTCTAAATGGTATCTCGGCGCGCCGGAACGTGATGCCGTCCCCCCCGAGAACATCTCCGATGCCCGAGAACGACGCCAATGCCAGGACCTTCGCCGCGAAAGGCTCCTCCGTCAGAACGAAACCCTGCGAATCGACCTGTCCGGTCAGCACCTCGTCTTTCCCCGTTCCCTCGAAGACGCCGACAACACGAAGGTCACCGTCGCGGATCGTGTCCACCCAGTCGAGAGCACGCAGGAGCCCGCCCGCGTCATCGGTTTCGACCCTGAGACGCCGCACAGCCCCGTCGGGCACAACCTCCACGAAGATGCGCCCGGCATTGGAGAGATCGCCTCGCAGCAGCACGTTCGACCAGTCGGTACCGTCATTTTCCAGCACGCCGTGCGCGCCCTGCAATCGCGTCTCCTCGCCCAGACGGATCGAACCGATCGGTGACTGGTCGCTCACCCGGATACGCATGGGAGGCGTTGTGTCTTCCCCGTCGGTTTCGTCATCGTCGCTCAACAGCTCGTCGACCAACGCCCGCGCATCGAGGGACACACCCGACAGGGCAATGTCCGGCACGCCGGATTCTGACATGTCGACGGCCAGCGCGACGGCAGTCTCCCCAAACCGAAGGTCTGAGAACCTCAACTGCTGGAGAGCGAATGTGTCCTCGCCCAGGCGGAAGGTGGCCGCGCCGCTTGCCCGGAGGTCAGCGGCCTCGATCATGATTTCTGGAACCGTCAGGAAGCTGTCGTCCGACGCGTGAAAGCGGACAAACGCACGCCCCTCGATCCCGGCCGGTTTGCGCCAGTCGAAGGGCTCCAGCGACAGCGCGCTTTCCGTAAGGTCGATCTCCGCGGCACCCGCCGACACACCGTCCCAGCCGACGGAAAAAGTCAGGCCAAGACCGATCGGCCCCTCCAGATAGGGCGCGGTCGCGACGTCCAGCCGCGCGCGCGCGGCTTCGTCGAGCGTCGCGCGCACCTCATAGCGTGTGCGCACTTCGCCATCGTCGTTAAACCGCTCCAGCCACGTCAGGTCGAGCGGGATGCCGTCGATCTTCGCCGTGCCGCTCGCTTCGAGGCCTTCGCGGTTGACCATGAGGGTCAGGTCTCCCTCAGAGACCGGCAACCCGAACGCGGCTTCGGCCGCCGAAAACGAGGTCAGCCGCGACGTCGTGGCGACTGCGATTTCGTCGACCTTGATCTCGTCCAGTAGCGGAAAGGCAAATACGGCGTTGGTCCGCTGTGTGCCCGAGGTGGTGGCCGGATCGATTCCGAAGTCCGAAATAAAGCCGAGCGGCTCTCCATCCAGAATCTCGAGCGCATCGCGCACCGGGCCTGCCACCGTGGCTTCGATCTTGATGGTTTCGCCACGCGGCGGGCCGCTCAGCCCCGCGATGACGACCGATCCCTTTTCCGCAACGATGTCGCGCAAGCGCGCCTGGGTCACCTCGATCTCGAGCTTCTCGGCATCGAAGACAATATTGCCGGCACCGCCGGTAATCGGCTCCAGCGGCCTCAGATAGTGTACCGTCGCTTCCCGGAACTGCATGTCGCCGCCGATACCGTCGACCGTGAAATTCTGCGGATCCGTCTCGGAAACTTCCGCACGTGCACGAAACGACAGACTGTCGATCCGGCCGTCCTCGATATTCTCCGTCACCCACTCATGAGCCGAATCCTCGAAGGCCGGCGGCCAGTAGAGATCGATATCGTCGACCGGCAGGTCACGGAGGCCGCCCTCCAACGAGATCCGCCAAACCCCGTCTGCCCTTTGTGCATCGGCAGCCATGCCGACGACCGTCTCTCCAAGGTCCACTTCGAATTTTTCCACGGACACCTGATCGAGCCCGCGCCCTGCATTGATCCTCAGCGCCGCGCCATCGAATCTCACCGGCAGTTCGAGCGACGGTGCGGCATCGAGCGTTCCTGCTCCCATGCGAAGATCGACGCTTGCCGACAACGGCGTCATGGCCGGGTCCAGTTCGAGCGTTAGGGTGCCATCGAGGCGTGCTTCGAGCCTGTCGAGCATTGCAAGAGCGCCGTCGAACGGCACCAGCGCCGACGGAGAGAGATCGCTGAACACAAGCCCGAGATCGGTCGTGCGTGATTTGGCCCGGTGGACCCCTGAAAGACCGAGATGGATGGCGCTCTCACCCTCACCGACCACGACCGAACCGTCGGCACGCACGCCCTCATCGTCGCGCGACAGGGTGATGTTGACCCGGGATACAACAAAGGTTCTCCCCGCGACGCGGTCCTCGAACTCAATGAGCGCACTGAGCACGGAAATTTGTGACAGGTAACCGCTCGCGAGATCCGGGTTCGGCGGCCGCAGGAGTTCTCCAACCAGATCGGACGCGGCTTGTCCGCCTCCGCCGTCCGTCGCCCCGTCGCCAAACCCGATGCTGATTTTGCCGTCAGCCTCTCGAACGGCCTGCATTCGCGGTCCAAGCAACTCCAGCCGCGTGGGCGCGATCAGGCCCCGCAGGAGGGCGCGGGCACTGAAGGTTACCGCCATTTCGGGAACCGTCGCCTGGACGGCGCCATCGGTCCCCAGGACCTGTAGGCCGATGGCGCGAATATCCAGCGCCCGGTTCGGCCCTTCCCATGCAAGGATCGTGTCGTGCAGCTTGACGCTGGCGCCATCCAGCGCCGAGTTCAGGGTCCTTTCCACAACCGGAGTCAGGAAACTCAGGCTTATCGGCCCGCGGCTCAACTGGAAGAAAAGCGCGCCGAGCATCAGCGCCAGTCCGACAAGCGCGGCGGCGAAGAAAACAAGCAGGGCTCGCGAACTTCGGACGATCAACGCGGGGCCTTTCAAACGGCCGTTTTCGCACCCTGCGGGCGAACTTGACCGACCCCCCGCCATACATCAGTGTGCGCGAAAATCAAACCGGCGCCGCCGATGAGTTTCGAAATCGATCCGTCTGCCCCGTTTCTCCCCCATTCGTCCGACAAGGAACGGATCGAACGGGGGCACGAGCGCTTGCAGGAAGCCCTCGCGCAGGACGGCCGCGCAGAGGCAAAATCACGTATCGGAGATGCGCTCCAGAAACCGGTGTTGCTGGGGCTCCTGGACGGCATATTCGGCAACAGCCCGTTCCTGACCCAATGCCTCATCCGCGAGACCGGGTTCGCCTGCATTCTGTTCGATCACGGCGTGAATGCCGCTTTCGACGCCATTCTCGGCGATGTCGCCGCGCTCGATCCGGCGGGCGATCCGAAGCTGCTCGACAAGACGCTGCGGACATTGAAGCGCCGCGCGGCGCTGACGACAGCGTTCGCGGATCTATCGGGCGCATGGTCGCTCGAAACGGTAACCGGCCAGCTGAGCGTCTTTTGCGAACGCGCGCTCTCGGCAGCAACGGCGCACCATCTGCGCACGCTCCACGAGCGCGGCAAGGTGAAACTTCCGAACCCCGAACGGCCGGAAGCCGATTCCGGGTATTTCGTTCTCGGGATGGGCAAGCTCGGCGCGCTCGAACTGAACTATTCCAGCGACATCGATCTCATCGTTCTTTTCGATGGCGATGTTGCACCGGCCGTGGACTCTTACGAAATCCAGCAGGATTTCATCCGCATGACGCGGGGCCTCGTGAAGAGCATGGATGAGCGTACCGGCGACGGGTACGTCTTCCGCACGGATTTGCGCCTACGCCCGGACCCCGGCTCGACGCCCGTTGTCCTGTCGACGCTCGCGGCGGAGACCTACTACGAAAGCCTGGGGCAGAACTGGGAACGCGCTGCGATGATCAAGGCCCGGCCCGTCGCCGGGGACCGGGAGGCCGGCGAGGCTTTCCTGCAAACGCTCGAACCGTTCGTGTGGCGGCGCTCTCTCGATTTCGCGGCCATCGAGGATATCCAGTCCATCAAACGTCAAATCCATGCCCATAAGGGAGGCAGCACGGTCGCGGTGGCCGGGCACAATGTGAAGCTCGGGCGTGGCGGCATCCGCGAGGTCGAATTCTTCGCCCAGACCCAGCAGTTGATCTGGGGCGGCCGGGAGCCGGCCCTGCGCATACCCCGGACGGTCGCGGCCATCGAAACGCTTGTCGAGGCTGAACGCGTCGAAGCTGCCGTCGCCGAAGACATGATCGCGGGATACCGCTTCCTGCGCACTCTCGAACACCGCCTGCAGATGGTCGACGACCAGCAAACGCACTCCCTGCCCGACACCGACGACGGACTGGCGCAGATTTCCGAGTTCATGGGCTATCCGGATCGCGATGCGTTCGAGCATGACCTGCTGCACCACCTGCGAACGATCGAAAGCCACTACGCGGACCTTTTCGAGGAGTCGGAATCGCTTGGCGGTTCCGGAGTCCTCGCGTTCACGGGCGGCGAGGATCACCCCGACACGATCCGAACCCTGAAGGAGATGGGGTTCGACGACCCGGAGGGAATATCGGGCACGGTGCGCGGGTGGCATCACGGCCGCTACCGGGCCATGCGCAGCAACCGGGCCCGGGAGTTGCTGACCGAAATCATGCCCGCGCTCCTTGCGGCGCTTTCCCAGACCGCAAATCCCGACACGGCCTTCCGTCGGTTCGACGAGTTTCTCGCCGGGCTTCCCGCCGGCGTTCAGCTGTTTTCGCTTTTCCAGGCCAACCCGTCGCTTCTCAAGCTCGTCGCCGAAATCATGGGCGGCGCGCCGCGACTGGCGGAATGGCTGGGGCGGAACCCCCTGCTTCTCGACGGCGTCCTCGAACCGGATTTTTTCGACGCCCTGCCCGACGCGGCGGCCATGGGGGCGGACCTGGACGAACGCCTTTCGCGCGCGCAGGACATGCAGGATACGCTCGATATCGCCCGGCGCTGGGCCAACGACTCGAAGTTTCAGGTCGGCGTTCAGATCCTGCGGGACAGCTGCGACATCGATCGTGCCGACCTCGCCTTCTCGGACATCGCCGACACCGTCATCCGCGGGATGCAGCCCTACGTCGAGCAGGAGTTTGCCTCGCAACACGGTCATTGCGCCGGTGAGGGGTTTGCGGTTCTCGCCCTCGGCAAGCTGGGTGGGCGCGAACTGTCCGCGACTTCGGATCTTGATCTCGTATTCCTCTATGACGCACCACAGGCCGACCCGGACGAACCGGTCATGTCCGACGGGGAAAAGCCGCTTTCCATCACGCACTACTACCAGCGTCTGGGACAACGGATGGTCAACGCGATCACGTCCCTGACGGGCGAAGGCCGGCTGTACGAGGTCGACATGCGCCTGCGGCCGTCCGGCAACGCGGGGCCTCTTTCGGTAAGCCTGGAAAGCTTTTCAAAGTATCAGCGCGAAAGCGCCTGGACCTGGGAACATCTCGCGCTGACCCGCGCACGCGTCGTGTCGGCATCCCCGGCGTTCCGAACGCGTATCGAAGCGGCAATTGCCGAGGCCCTGACGGTGCAACGCCCGGACGACGAACTCTTGATATCCGTCGCCGACATGCGCGCCCGGATTGCCCGGGAACACGGAACCGAGAGCCACTGGAACGTCAAGCACGTGCGGGGCGGGTTGGTCGACTGCGAGTTCCTCGCCCAATATCTGCAACTGCGCCACGCCCACGAGCACCCGGAAATCCTTAGCACGGGAACCGTCACGGCATTCCGTAATCTGGCGGACGCCGGCGTTCTCGATACCGGGACGGCCGACACCCTCGTCGAGGCGACCCGTCTCTGGCGCCGCCTTCAGGGGTTGTTGCGCCTGACCTTCGAAGGCCCGGCCGAGCCGGAAAAACTTCCCCTACCGTTGCGCGAACTCCTTGCCGAAGCAGCCGGCAAAACCAACTTTGAGGAACTCGATTCCCTCCTCGCCCGGACGGCTGAAACCGTCTACGGCCTTTTCCTGCAACACGTCGAAACACCGGCGGACACCGCCCGGCAATCGGCGGACACCGAACCCGAAAAGGAGCAAACAACATGAGCGTCAACGAAGGCGACAAGGCACCCGCATTTTCCATGCCGACCGACGGTGGCGGAAACATCGCACTCAAGGACCTCAAGGGCCGGCCGGTCGTCCTGTACTTCTACCCGAAGGATTCGACACCGGGCTGCACAAAGGAAGCCTGCGCGTTCAAGGATCTCATGCCGGATTTCTCGAAAATCGATGCCGAGATCGTCGGTGTCTCGAAGGACAGCGTGAAACGCCACGACAACTTCAAGGCAAAATACGAACTGCCCTTCACGCTCGCGAGCGACGAGGATGGCGATGTGTGCGAGCGCTACGGCGTGTGGGTCGAAAAATCCATGTACGGTCGAAAGTTCATGGGGATCGAGCGGTCCACGTTCCTGATCGACGCCAAGGGAAAGGTTCAGAAGGTCTGGCGCAAGGTAAAGGTGGCCGGCCACGCGGAAGAGGTCCTGGAAGCGACCCAGGCTCTTTGAGCGCCCCGCCTGCGAGTTTGTCGGAGGCCGGGCTGGCCGTTCTGTCGACCGGCGGGGCGTCGGAAAAATGCGCCCTTTCCCTGAAAATGGCCGCCCAATGGCGCACGCGTGCGATCACGAAAATCGGCGCCGGCACCGCGCCGGACCGGCCGGCCCGCCCTGAGCGGCCTGAGCTTCACCCGCCCGCCGATGTCCCGCGCCGACGGATCAACCGCGGTGAGAAAGGCCGCATCGCGCTGCTGCACGCCCTGGCGCATATCGAACTCAACGCCGTCGATCTTGCCTGGGACATCGTCGTCAGGTTCTCAGGGAATGATCTCCCGGAAGAATTCTTCGACGACTGGGTCTCGGTCGCGGAAGACGAGGCGCGTCATTTTACGATGCTCGAACGCCGTCTGGGCGAATTCAACGCCGCCTACGGCGATATGCCCGCACATGATGGGCTATGGGATGCGGCGCTGAAAACGCGCCACGACCTCGCCGCGCGGCTGGCCATTGTACCGCTGGTCCTCGAAGCCCGCGGTCTGGATGTCACCCCCGCCATGATCGAAAAACTGCGGGCCGTCGAGGACGAGGACAGCGCAGCGATCCTCGACGTGATCTACCGCGAGGAAGTCGGTCATGTCGCGACCGGACAGCGCTGGTTCGAGTTCGAGGCCGCCCGCCGCGGCGAAGACCCGGAAGAGTTCTGGCAGGCGCTCGTCGAACGCTACTTTCGCGGCGGCCTGAAACCGCCGTTCAACAAGCCCGCGCGCGACGAAGCCGGCATGCCCGAACACTGGTACACCGGGATCGCGGTGACCTGACGATGACGACGCAGACGGACACACCGCGCACGAGCGAGCGCGAACGCAACATCGCGATCGTGCTCCTGCTGGTGGTGCCCATCCTGTTCAGCACCAATGTGATCACCGCACGCGCGGTCAGCGACGCGATTCCGCCGTTCGCATTGGCGTTCTGGCGATGGTGGCTGGCATTCCTGCTTTTTCTGCCCGCGATCGCTCCGGACCTGATCCGCCACCGCCACGCGATCGTGCGGGAATGGCGTGACCTGCTCGTCCTCGGCATTCTCGGCATGGGGATATGCGGCGCGTTCGTCTATGTGGGCGCCGATACGACGTCGGCCACCAACATCGGCCTGATATACGCAAGCGCCCCGATCCTGATCGCCGCCGCCGCGACGCTGATCTATCGCGAACCCCTCGGTGCGGCGAAAGCCGGCGGGATCTTCATCTCGCTCCTGGGCGTGCTGATCATCGTCTTTCGCGGCGATCTGGACGCGCTTCGCAGTCTGGCCCTGGTCGCCGGCGACATGTGGATCGCGACCGCCGCGTTCGCCTGGGCCGTATATTCGGTCATGCTTCGCTATCGGCCGTCGGAACTTCCGGGGCGCGTCAGGTTTGCCGCCACCATGCTCTATGGCGCACTGGCGCTGCTGCCGTTCTATGCGGTCGAGCATGTCCGGGGCGAAACCCTGGTCCTCGACCTGACGAGCATCGCGGCCATCCTGATCGTCGCGATCGTGCCCGGTCTGGGTGCCTATCTGGGCTATGCGCGTATCCAGCGCGCGCTGGGCGCCAGCCCGACCGCGCTGATCCTCTACCTCGCGCCCATCTACACGGCGCTGATGGCCTGGCTGGTCCTGGGGGAGAGCCTTGAACCCTACCATCTCGCGGGCGCGGCGCTGATCCTGCCCGGCATCTTTCTCTCGACGCGGAACTAGGGCGTTCTAGCTGTCGTCGCCCGCCGGTTCGGCGTCGCGGCCGAGCTGGGAGGCGAGCGAAGCCTCCAGGAACGGATCGAGATCGCCGTCGAGCACGCCCTGGGCGTTTCCCGTTTCGACTTCGGTACGCAGGTCCTTGACCATCTGGTAGGGGTGCAGCACGTAGGACCGGATCTGGTGGCCCCAGCCGATATCCGTCTTGGCTTCCTGTTCGGCCTGCGCCTCTTCCTCGCGCTTCTGAAGTTCGTGCTCGTACAGGCGCGCGCGCAACATCGCCATCGCCTGCGCCCGGTTGCGGTGCTGGGAGCGGTCGTTCTGGCACTGCACGACGATACCCGTCGGGATATGGGTCAGGCGCACCGCGCTGTCGGTCTTGTTCACGTGCTGTCCGCCCGCGCCGGATGCCCGGTAGGTATCGACGCGAAGGTCCTTGTCCTCGATCTCGATCTCGATGGCATCGTCGACCACCGGGTAGACCCAGACGGACGCAAAGCTCGTGTGCCGGCGCGACTGGCTGTCGAATGGGGATATGCGAACGAGCCGGTGGACGCCGGATTCGGTCTTCAGCCAGCCATACGCGTTGGTGCCGATCACCTTGAACGCGGCCGATTTGAGCCCGGCCTCCTCGCCCGCGCTCTCCTCCATCCATTCGAGCTTGTATTCGTGCGCCTCCGCCCAGCGCAGGTACATCCGCACGAGCATTTCCGCCCAGTC
This sequence comes from Alphaproteobacteria bacterium, assembly GCA_965222215.1. Taxonomy (GTDB): domain Bacteria; phylum Pseudomonadota; class Alphaproteobacteria; order UBA6615; family UBA6615; genus JABJAG01. The sequence goes on from OZ244931.1 coordinate 2,333,144, forward strand.
CTGCGATTCCGTACCGCCCGCGCCCGCGTTGACCTCGACATAGCAGTCGTTGCCGTCGGCCTCGCCGGACAACAGGCTTTCGAGTTCGAGCTTCTCCGCGCGGCGTTGAAGCGCCGATATCGCCCCTTCCCCTTCCGAGACCACGTCATGGTCTTCCTCGGCCTCGCCGAGCTCGACCAGCGTCACCGCGTCCTCGAGCTCCTGCTGAAGCCCCTGCACGCGTTCGATGGATTTTTCGAGGCGGGTTCGCTCACGCAGGATTTTCTGCGCGCGGTCCTGATCGTCCCACAGCGACGGGTCCTCGGCCTGCGCGTTCAGCTCTTCCAGGCTCTTGACGGCGTTCGGCCAGTCAAAGATGCCTCCGGATAAGGCTGAGGGAGGATTTGATCGCGTCGACCTGTTGACTGACTTCCGCGCGCATAACGTTGACCTGCTGACTGTCGCCGACTCACAAATTTCGGGGCGAGAAACCTAGCAACCCGTCGCGGATGGTCAATAGGCGCTCAATAAATGCCGCGTCGCGGTTGCGTCGTCACGCCGGGCGCAGGTGCGTCCGCCGCGCCGCCGGTCACGGGCACGATGCGATTGCCCGACGCCGAGGGCGGCTCGGTGCCCGGCTTGAATGCTTCGAGAATGGTTCCGCCGTCACCCGGCCCCGCGGCTAAGCCCGTGTCCGCATCCACGCGCACGAGGCGAATGCCCGGCGGAATCCGGAAGGGTCCGACCGACCGGTCCTTGTGCGCCGCGGCCATGAACGCCTTGAAGATCGGCGCCGGGACCGACGAGCCGGTTTCGCGCGGCCCGAGACTCTTGGGTTCGTCGAAACCGACGAACACGCCGACGGCCAGATCGGGCGAGAAACCGACAAACCAGGTGTCGAGGGAATCGTTGGTCGTGCCGGTTTTCCCGCCCAACGGAATCCCGAGTTCGGCAATACGCCGGCCGGTGCCGCGCTGAATGACGCCCTGCAGCATGGAAACCATCTGGTACGCGGTCGCCGGATCGATCACCTGCTCTCGAACGTCGGGCAGCTCCGGCGGGGCCTGACCGTCCCACGCCACATTCTCGCAAGTGTCGCAGGTCCGCCCGTCGTGCCGGAAGACGGTGGTGCCCCTGCGGTCCTGGATACGGTCGATAAGCGTCGGGGTGATCTTCTTGCCGCCATTCACGATCATCGCGTAGGCCGCCGTCAGGCGCATGAGCGTCGTCTCGCCCGCCCCGATCGACATGCTGAGATGGCGCGGCAGACGATCCATGACACCCAGCCGCTCGGCTGTCTGCGCCACGGGCTCCATCCCGATCGTCTGCGCCAGGCGCACCGTCATCAGGTTGCGCGACTTCTCGATACCCAGCCGCATCGGGCTCGGCCCGTAAAATTTCTTCGTATAGTTTGCGGGCTTCCACTTGCCCTGTCCCGCGCCCTGGTCGATCACGAAGGGCGCGTCGAGAATGCGGGTCGACGGCGTAAAACCGTTGTCGAGGCCCGCCATGTAGACGATCGGCTTGAAAGCGGAGCCCGGCTGGCGCCAGGCCTGCGTGGCGCGATTGAACTCGCTCTCCCTGAAATCCAGGCCGCCGGTCATGGCGAGCACCCTGCCCGTATGCGGGTCGATGGCGACGATCGCACCGTTTATGTCCGGCACCTGGCGCAGCCCGAAGGTTCCGGCGGGATACGCCTCGTCTTTCGGCCCCTTGCTGACCGGGGCGACGAACACCACATCGCCGACCTCCAGCACGTCCGCCGCGGATTTCACCCGCGGGCCCAGCTTCTGGCCTTCGACCCAGGGACGCGCCCAGGTCATCTGCTCAAGCGGAATGGTGCCCGTGCTGCCGTCTTCGAAACCGATGCTGGCCGCCTTCGCCTGCACGTCAGTGACGGCCGCGAGGCGCCAGTCCCCGCCCCCCGGCGGGACCTCGACTTCCGCAAGGGTTTCCTGCCACGGGCGCGAAACATCGAGCTTCGTGACCGGGCCGCGCCAACCGTGCCGGCGGTCATACGTGACGAGGCCGTCGCGCAGCACGCGCTGGGCGATGCGCTGAAGTCTCGGGTCGAGGGTCGTCCGCACCGACAGGCCGCCCTTGTAAAGGCCGTCGTCACCCACGAGTTCCACGACCTCGCGCCGGACCTCCTCGGCGAAGAACGGGGCGTCGATCCGGGCCGCTGCCGTATCGCGGATCACCCGGATCGGCTGCTTCATCAGGTCCTCGGCCACGAACGGCTCGATGGTGCCGTCTTCCGCCATGCGGCCGAGCACGTAGTTACGGCGCGCGACGGCGGCTTCCTGATTGGTGACCGGGTTGTAGTTGTTGGGCGCCTTGGGAAGCGCCGCGAGAAACGCCGCCTCGTCCGCCGTCAGCTGGTTCATCGGCTTGCCGAAATAGTTCAGGCTGGCTGTCGCCACGCCATAGGCGCCGTAGCCGAGATAAATCTCGTTCAGATAAAGTTCGAGTATCTGGTCCTTGGAGAACGCGCGCTCAATGCGAAAGGCAAGGATCGCCTCACGAATCTTCCGCTCGATCGAAACATCCTTGGTCAGAAGGAAGTTCTGGGCGACCTGCTGGGTAATGGTCGAAGCGCCCTCGGGCCGCCGGCCGGTCCCGATATTCTTGATGTTGGTGACCATGGCTCGGGCAATGCCGACCGGATCGATGCCCGGATGGTCGTAGAAATTCTGATCCTCGGCCGCCAGGAACGCGTTGCGCACGATATCCGGCACCGTCTCGATGGGGACGAACACACGCTGCTGCACCGCGAACTCCGCCAGCAAACTGCCGTCACCCGCATGAACGCGCGTCGTGATCGGCGGCTGGTAATTTTCCAGCTGCGTGTAGTCGGGCAGGTCCTGGCCGTAGGTCCAGAATACCCACACCAGTCCGCCCACGACCAAAAGGCCGCAAAGCAGAAAAAAGCCGGTCAGATATCCAAGAACACGCAGCATTCAGGGGTTCGCCTTCGCTCGGGGCGCGCAGCATAACGAAGCCGTGCGCCATAGGCAGCATCCAATATGTAACGATTGTGGCAATGAAATGTTGCCGAAAAACGGGCCGTTCTAGAGCGACGCGTTCTCCGTCGTCCGGAAATACGTGTCGACGGCCCGTGCGATCGCCTCGGTCAGCTTGGCGCGATGGCTTTTCGACATCAGCAGCCGCTCTTCCTGCGGGTTGGAGATATACCCCAGTTCGACCAGGACGGACGGCACGTCGGGTGCCTTCAGCACCGCAAACCCGGCCGAGCGCCAGGGCCTTCCCAGCAGCCGGGTATCCCGGCCGATCTCCCCGATCATCACGTCGCGGGCAAACTTGACCGAAAGCTCGTTGGTTTTCGACTGGGCGAAATCGATCAGGATGTTCTGTACGTCGTCGCTGTACCCGTCGAGATCGACCCCGCCGATGGCGTCGGACTTGTTCTCCTTGGCTGCAATTGCCGCGGCCTCCTTATCGGAAGCCTTGTTCGACAGGGTGTAGACCGAGAATCCCTTGGTCGCGCGTTTCGGGTGGGTGTTCGCATGCAGCGAAAGGAACAGGTCGGCGCCCGCCGCCCGCGCAATCCGCACCCGCTCGCGCAGCGGCAGGAAAATATCGCGGTTGCGGGTCAGCACGACCTCGTACTGGCCCGATTTCTTGAGCCGCGCGGCCACCTCGCGCGCATAGTCCAGCGCAATCGTCTTCTCATACACGCCCGACACCCCGATCGCGCCCGGGTCGACGCCGCCGTGGCCCGCGTCGATGACCACGACCGGCTTGGCATTCGGCGCACGCGGTGGAATGGGCGGCGGGGGCTTGCTCGCCACCCGCGGCGCGGTCCCCTGGGACGGGCGCATCGTGGCCACGAAATCGCTTCGGGTCGTCGGCACCAGATCGATAACCAGGCGCCACGGCTTGCCGCCGTCGGGCTTCAGAACGAACTGCTTGGCGACCTTTGACGGGGTTTCCAGGTCAAGCACGAAGCGGCTGGTACCGGGACGGTAAAGCCCGTACCGCAGTTTTTCGATCAACCCGGCGCCATCGCCGATACGTTCCTCGGCCAGCGTGAAATTGACCTCCGGCAGGTCGATCACAACCCGGAACGGGTCCGGCAGGCCGAAAATCCGCGGCTCCACCTTGTCGCTCAGTTCCACGACGAAGCGGGTGGAGCCCTCATGGACCCCGATGCGGATGTCACGAACCTCAAGGCCCGCCGCGTTCACGGCGGGCACGGCGACGGCCGCCGACAGCCACAACATTCCGACAGCGGCGAGAAGCTTGCGCAGTATGCCGGCACCCAAGAATCGTTTCAGAATCAAAGACATCGCAGATTCATATATCCCTGCTTCCGGACGCGCCGCAACTCACAATCTTTCCGATCGCGCAAAAATCAATCCATTGTCGAAGCGTGCGACGATAGCTATGGTGTCCATGCGAACACCCGCGATCCCGTGTCGCTGCGCGTCGTTTGCAGCTTGTTGTGCGGCTTGGCCAAGACTTCTCCCATGCTTCGCCGCACGGCCCTCTGCGCCGACATGCACAAAATAGCGGATTGCGGTTTGTCCAACTTCGCACCCACCGGCCCCTTCCGGGGCCGGGCACACGGGAAACAACCTGCCGTCCTGGAGCGTATTCGCCCGTTTGACGGTTCAGGTTCCCATGCCGGGTGTGATCAATGCGGAACCACCCGCGCCTCTGTTCGCACGGCGCGGTGACCGGCTTTCCGCAGGGAAAAATTCATGCCCAAGCGCATGCTTATCGACGCGACCCATCCGGAAGAAACCCGGGTTGTCGTCGCGGACGGGAACGATCTTCTCGAATACGACTACGAAACGTCCACGAAACGCCAGATCAAGAGCAATATCTATCTGGCGAAGGTGACACGCGTGGAGCCATCGCTTCAGGCGGCGTTCGTGGACTTCGGCGGAAACCGCCACGGTTTCCTCGCCTTCAACGAAATCCATCCCGACTACTACCAGATACCGGTCGAGGACCGGGAGAAGCTGCTCGCCGAATCCGATCGCGAAGACGAGGAAGGCGGGGACAGCGCGGACGCGTCGGAGGCCGACGAAAACGGTGACGGCGCGGAAAGCGAGGACGGCGACAACGATTCCGGCGACGAAAAGGTCGAGACCGTCACGGATTCCGACGATGAGGACATCCACGAACTGAGCGACGCGCATCGTCGCCGCCTGCGTAAACTGACCCGCAGCTACAAGATCCAGGAAGTCATCAAGCGCCGGCAGATTCTGCTGGTTCAGGTCGTCAAGGAAGAGCGCGGCAACAAGGGCGCGGCGCTCACGACCTATTTGTCGCTGCCGGGCCGCTACTGCGTCCTGATGCCGAACACATCGCGCGGCGGCGGAATCAGCCGCAAGATCTCCGATCCCAAACATCGCAAGTCGATGAAGAAGATCCTGTCGGAACTCGACACCCCCGAAGGCATGGCGGTGATCATGCGCACGGCCGGCGTGTCGCGCACGAAGGCCGAGATCAAGCGCGACTACGAGTATCTGCGCCGTGTTTGGGACGACATTCGTGAAAACACGATGAACGCCACCGCCCCCGCCCTCATTTACGAGGAAGGCGACGTCATCAAACGGGCGCTGCGCGATATCTACGATCGCGACATCGACGAAGTGCTGGTCGAGGGCGATGAAGCCTACAAAATGGCCAAGACGCTGATGCGCACGATGATTCCGTCGCACGCGAAGCGGGTTCAGCCCTACGAGGACGAAACGATCCCGCTGTTCAACCGTTACCAGGTCGACCAGCAACTTGACGAAATTCACGATCCGGTCGTGCAGCTCAAGTCGGGGGGCTACCTCGTCATCAACCCGACCGAAGCACTGGTCGCGATCGACGTGAACTCAGGGCGTGCCACGCGCGAGCGGAACGTGGAACAGACGGCGTACCGCACCAATCTGGAAGCGGCCGATGAAGTCGCGCGTCAGCTCAAGCTCCGCGATCTTGCGGGCCTGATCGTGATCGATTTCATCGATATGGATGTGTCCCGGAACAACCACGCGGTAGAGCGGAAGCTCAAGGAAGCAATGAAGTCGGATCGGGCGCGGGTCCAGATCGGACGCATCTCCCCCTTCGGCCTGCTCGAACTCTCGCGCCAGCGGCTCCGTCCCAGTATCCACGAGGCGCATACGCAGACCTGCCCGGTTTGCCAGGGCGCCGGGTTCGTTCGCTCCACCGCCTCGACCGCCATGTCGATCCTGCGTGAGCTTGAAGAAGAAGGCCTTCGCAACCGCGCCAAGGACGTCACCGTTACCGCACAGAACGACATCGCGCTGTACCTGCTTAACCAGAAGCGCGATGCCCTTCGGGAAATCGAGGAGCGCCACGAATTGCGCGTCATCGTGATCGCCGATCCGGAACAGGCGGTCTCCGAATACGATGTCGACTTCACGCGCTCGGAAAACGAAGACGACGAGAAAGAGGAAAAATCCACGCGCGGAAAGCGCGGAGGCAGGGAGACGCGCGACGACGATGCCCCGAAACGGCGACGTCGGCGTGGCCGCAAGCGTTCCGATGACGATTCCGACAGCAACGATGCTGACGACGAATCCGAGAACGAGACGGAATCGAACGACGAGCAGGACGATACCGACGAGGAGGGCCGCAAGCGTGGCGGTCGCCGCCGGGGACGGCGCGGGGGTCGACGGCGCCGGCGCGGAAATTCCGACGGTGATGACCAGGAGAAGAACGAGGAAACCTCGTCCGACGAAGAGGAAACGTCCGGATCCGACGAAGACAGCGATAGCGACGGCGATTCGGGTGATCGGGACGACAGCGAGGAAACCGGCGGGCGCCGCCGGCGCCGCAGGCGTCGTGGCCGCCGCGGACGGGGCCGCTCGGAAGACAACGAGACGGAAGCCAACGAGGATTCCCAGGAATCGGAATCCCGATCCGGCAACGATGACGCGAACGACGGCAACGAGGAGGTCGATAACGAAATCGACATCCCGCAGCCGCGTGCCAACGACGATCGCGACCCGGAGAGCGAGGACGAGCCGGACGACGAAGCGGACAACGACGGATCGGACGATCCATCGTCGAGCGACGAAGCCGAAGAGCCCGTAGCCTCCGATTCGGAGCCTGAGGATGAAGCCGCGTCCGATGACGCGGAAACTTCCGAAGAACCCGAGGCTGCCGAGAAACCGGACGAAGAGCCCGAGCCGGAACCGGAGCCTGAAGAAGAGGAAGAAGACGATCGCCCGCGCCGTTCCGGGTGGTGGAGCCGCTCCACCTCCTGACGTCAGGCCGCCCGGAGAGTGGTCTAGTCCGACGCGCCGCCGGTCGTTCGCCAGCGATCAAGGCGTTCGATCGCACGAAGCATGTCTTCTTCGGTTCCGGCGAACGAGAAGCGGACAAACGAGTTGCCGCGATAAGGGTCGAAATCGAGCCCCGGCGTCGATGCGACCTTGGCTTCCGCGAGCATCCGGCGGCAATAGTCCGGGCTGTCGTTGGTCAGCTGGCCCACATCGGCATAGATGTAGAAAGCGCCGTCGGCGGGCGCCAGCCGGTCAAAACCGACCTTCGGCAGTTCACGCAGCAGGATTTCCCGGTTCGCGGCATAACGCCGGACGTTTTCTCGCAGTTCTTCATGGCTGTCGAAGGCCGCGCAGGCGGCATGCTGGGACAGTGTGGGCGGCGAGATAAACAGATTTTGCGCCAGGCACTCCACGGAACGCAGCAGGTCGGGCGGCACGATCAGCCAGCCGAGACGCCATCCCGTCATTGAGAAGTATTTCGAAAAACTGTTGATCACGACCGCATCGGGTTCATAGGTCAGCGCCGTGACGGAATCATGCCCGTACGTGATGCCGTGATAAATCTCGTCCGAGATCAGGCGCACGCGCCGCTCCCGGCAGTGGGCGGTCAACGCGGCCATCTCCGGCGCGCCGATCATCGTTCCGGTCGGGTTCGACGGGCTCGCCACGATCAGCCCGTCCAGGTCGCCGCCCTTATCCACGAGCAACTCGGGCGTCGGCTGGAAGCGGTCGGACAGACGGGTTTCAACCACCACCGGGTCGATCCCGAGGGCCGAGAGGATATTGCGATACGCCGGGTACCCGGGCGCCGCCAGTCCCACCCTGTCGCCTTCGTCGAAGGCCGCCAGGAACGCGAGCAGAAAGGCGCCGGACGATCCCGTGGTGACCACGACCCGCGCCGGGTCGACATCGACCCCGTAAAAGTCGGCATAGTGCCGGGCAATTCCCTCCCGCAACGGCGGGATGCCCAGGGCATCGGTATAGCCGATCCGGTCCGCGTCCAGAGCCGCAACCGCGGCGTCGCGTACCTTGCGCGGCGCCGGCGTGCCGGGCTGACCGACTTCGAGGTGCACGACATCTCCACCGGCCGCGTCCAGCGCGTTCGCCTCGCGCATCACATCCATTACGATGAACGGGTCGATCTGCCCGCGTCCGGAAACCTTCATGACCTGGCGTTCCCGTCTACTCGTCGGAACTGACGGCGAGACCGAACGAGCGAGGGTCCTTCACGAACTGGCACGTCTGGACACGCGGCAATCCCCGCGGACAGTAAAAGCCGTTGATCCGTCCGAACTTCGGTAACGGCCGAAGCTCGTGCCCAAGGGCGCGGAGCCGGTCCAGTTCGTCGGGCACGATCCCCGTCTCGAACCGTGCAACATCGGGATTGCCGCCGGTATGCACGCGCGGTGCGGCGACAGCCCCGATCATATCGGAATCTTCATCGGCCAGCGTTGCGACCGCGATCCGGGCGACGGTCTCCGCGACCGGGCCGGAGCCCGCCGCCGCGAAGAAGGTCAGGCCGACATTCTCATTTGCGACCATGGCAATGCTGGGCACGGAAGTACGCGGCGCTCCGGCCGGGTTCGCCAGGAGGATACCCGTGCCGGGTGCGACAACGCCGGACCCGAACGGGCCGTTCATGGTGAACCCGCACGCGACCGTGCGGCCCTGGTTGTCGACCGCAACGATTGTCGCCCCGTCGTGTCCCTCGTCCTCTCGCACTGTCACCGACGGCTGGACCGGACGATGCGCATCCGGCGAATAGTTACGCATGAGGGCGTCCGCCCCCTCGACCGTTCCCGACGGCCCGCGCATTGCCACGGCCTGATAGGCGCGCGCCGCGGCTTCAAGGATAAGGTGCGTGCGTCCGGTCGCATCGGCGTCCTCGTAGCGATCGTCCTGCTGCGCGTATTCCCATATCCGCGCGGCGACCAGCCCGCCGGCGGTCGGCGGGAAAAAGATGAAGTTGTTTCCGAGTTCGAACCGAATCGGTTCGAGCAGCTGCGGGCGATAGTCGCGCAGGTCCTTGATCGTGATCTTGCCGCCAACCGCGTTCACGGCATTCGCGTACAGTCTTCCGAGTGTGCCGTCATAGAACTCACCCGGCCCGCGCGTCCGCAGGTTGGACAGGATCGCGCCCAGTTCGAGCTGTTGGAGAATCTGTCCCTCGGAAAACGCTGCCGTGCCGAATATTTTCCGGGCCTCCGGATCGTTCCGAAGAATCCCTCCGGACGCCTCATAGTCCCGCACGAACGCCCGCGATACCGCGTGGCCCTGACGCGCGAAATTCTCCGCCGGCAGCAGCAGGCTCGACCATTCCAGTTCCCCGTAACGCGCGTGCAACAGGAACATGCCGCGAATGTTACCGGGGATCGCATACTGTCCATCGCCCGCGCCCGGCAGGAACTCGATGACTTCGGTTCGGATCTGCAGGGCATCGTGGAGCAGGCAGACACCACCACCCCCCAGGCTCGCGGCCCCGGGCTGGGTAACCGCCATCGCGAAGTAGGCCGCCACCGCGGCGTCGGCCGCGGTTCCACCGGCCGACAGCACCTCGCGGCCCACCAGCGCGGCACGTGGCTCGTCGGCGATCAGACCGCCGAAGAACCCGTCGACAAAGCCGATATCGCCCTGTTCCGAGCCGCGTCCCGTGCAGGCCGCAAGAAGAAGTACCAAGGCGACGAGGCAACCCCGTCCTGATTGACGCCACATTTTCGTGTACCTACGTTGGATAACAACTTCGGAGACAGTTTTTTGCGCCCGCTTGTTCGCCTCATCGCGATGATCGCCGTCCTGCTTGCCGGAACGGTACCACCGGTATTGGGGCAGAACCGCAACATCTCTCTGATCCGTGATGCGGAAATTGAAAATATCATCCGCGACTACTCCACGCCAATTTTCAATACAGCGGGTCTGGATGCATCCGCCGTCGACATCCATATCGTCAACGACCGGCGCCTGAACGCGTTCGTGGCCGGCGGGCAGCGCATGTTCGTCAACACGGGCCTGCTGATGCGCGCCCGGCATCCGGAAGAAGTGATCGGCGTCATCGCCCATGAAACCGGCCACATCGCGGGCGGTCATCTGGCGCGGCTTCAGGACGAACTGCGAAACGCGGAGACCAAATCGATCATCGCGATGATCGTCGGTGCAGCCGCCGGCATCGCCACGGGCGACGGCCGGGTCGCGGGCGCGTTGATCGCCGGCGGATCGCAGGCCGCGTTTGCCGATCTGTTGAAGTACAGCCGCACGCAGGAATCCGCCGCGGACGCGGCGGCCCTGAAATACCTCGACCAGACCGGGACGTCCGCGCGCGGTCTGCTGGACTTTTTCGAGCTTCTGCAGCGCGAAATCCGCGTGACCGGCGGGCGCGAACATCCCTACCTCAGCAGCCATCCGCTCACCAATGACCGGATCGCCACCGTGCAGTCCCATCTCGCGCTGTCGCGGTTCGCCAACGCGGAAACCCCGCCCGACCTCGCGCGCAAGCACGCCTACATGCGCGCCAAGCTCGTCGGCTTTCTGGAACCCCTGAAAACGACGCTGGAAGTATACCCGCCGTCCGACACCTCGGTTCCCGCGCGCTATGCACGCGCGATCGCCTACTACCGGCGCTCCGACCTCAAGACGGCGCTTCCCCTCGTGGACGGCTTGATCGCCGACGAGCCGGAAAACCCCTACTTCTACGAACTCAAGGGTCAGATGCTGCTCGAGAACGGCCGCGTGCGCGATTCCCTTGAGCCGTACACCCGCATGGCGGAGCTCGCGCCGGGCGAGCCGCTGTTGCGCACCGCGCTTGCGAAGGCGCAGGTCGAGTCCGGTGATCCGGCGCTGCTCGAAGACGCGCTTTCCAACCTTCGCGCCGCATCTCGCTCGGAGCCGACATTGCGCGAAAGCTGGCGGCTGCTGACCATTGTCCACGGCCGTCTGGGCAACCAGGGCGAACTCGCCCTCAGCCAGGCTGAATATAATCTGCGCGGCGGCGACCCGAAGGCCGCCGTAGCGCTCGGCAAGCGCGCGCTGGATCTTCTGCCCACGGGATCGCCGGGGTGGATTCGCGCGCAGGACATCGTCAGCGAATCCGAACGCCGCCTGAAGGACAATTGATCGGGCGAAGGGTGCCCCCGCAGGACCGGGTCACCTTTGCGTGACAGGCGCGGGCGGCGGTTGAACCGGCAAGGGCGCTTCATCATCATCCCCGCTGACAACCGCAAGCACATCCGTTTCGAGGAAAATTGCCGTGGCCGATTCACGTGGTGCCGTTCTCGTTGCCGTCCTGATGGCCGCTGCCGTCGCGCTGGCGATTATGTTTCCCAATGTGGACCGGGACTCCGGCCCCATCGTGACGGAAACGCCGGTCGCAAGCTCGTTCAGCGACCAGCAAAAGAGCGAAGTCCGCAACACGGTGCGCGAGTACCTGCTGGAAAATCCGGACGTGATCGTGGAAGCGTTGGAGGTCCTGCAGGCGCGCCAGCAGCGGGCCGAACGGCAGCAGTCCAGCGGCGCGCTGGCCGATCACCGCGACGCGCTCGAGAACAGCCGGCGCGATCCCTTCATCGGGAACCCCGAAGCATCCGTCACGGTGGTCGAGTTCTTCGACTATCAGTGCCCGTACTGCAAACGCATGGCGCAGGACCTCGTCGCGCTCGCGGCGGAAGACTCCGACCTGCGTATCGTCTTCAAGGAATTCCCGGTCTTCGGCAACGAATCCACGCTCGCGACACGGGCCGCGCTGGCCGCCGCCAGGCAGGGCAAGTACCAGGAATTCCATCTGGCCATCATGGGCCTTCGCGGCGCGCCGTCGGAAAATGCGGTCTTCCGCCTCGCCGACCGGATGGGCCTCGATCTCGACCGGCTTCGCGCCGACATGCAGTCGGAAGACGTCGAGGCGACGATACAGGCCAACTACGGTCTGGCGCGCCAGATCGGCGTGCGCGGCACGCCGGCCTTCATCGTCGGCGACGAACTCATTCCCGGTGCGATGAGCCTGGAGGCGATGCGCGAACTGATCGCGCGCAAACGGCGGGATTCCTGAGCGTTCCTACTCCGCGTCGGGTTGTTTCTCGGGAAACGCGGACGCAAATGCATCGTCCTCGATACAGGTCGCGTTGATCCGCAAAACAGTCGGGAACCCGGACAGGTCGCAGCCGAAACGCTCGGCGTTATAGACCTGCGGAACCAGGCAGATATCGGCCATCGTCGGGGTGTCGCCATGGGCGAACCGCCCCGCGCCGCCGTCCGCCAGCAATTCCTCCAACCCTTCCATGCCTTCGGCGACCCAGTGCTTGTACCAGCGCTCGTTGCGGGCCTCTTCCTCGATCCCGAACTCGCCGCCCAGGTGACGCAGCACCCGCAGGTTGTTGAGCGGATGAATCTCGCAGGCAATCGCTTGCGAGATCGCCCGCACCCGGGCGCGGCCCTTCGGATCGTCGGGAAGAAACCGCGGGCCCTGCGGGCGCGTTTCGTCCAGATACTCGATCATCGCCATGGACTGGGTCAGGACCGTGCCGTCATCGTCGACCAGCGCCGGCACAAGCCCTTGCGGGTTGATCGCGAGATACGCTTCGGAAGTTTGATCCTTGCGGCGCAGGTGAACGAATTCGCGTTCGGCTTCGAGCCCTTTCAGGTTGAGCGCGATCCGCATCCGGAACGCGGCCGAAGAGCGGTAGTAGTCGTAGAGTTTCATCGGTCTGCGTCTCCTCTCCCCGTCGCAAATTACGCGCGGAGGTTTCGAATTTCGAGATCGGGAAGATCGTCCGCGGGCGCAAAGCCCAGAACGCGCCCGTAGAAGGCGAGTTCCGCCTCCAGCGCGCGCCGAACGTTCGCCGCGCCGCGAAAACCGTGCCCCTCGCCCTCGAACAGGACATACGCGACGGGAATGCCCTTGGCGTCCAGCGCGGCGACCATGTCCTCCGCCTGGTTCGGGGGCACGACCTTGTCCTCGCTGCCCTGCAGAAAGATCACCGGGCAATCGAGTGCGTCCACGTGGTTGACCGGGGAACGGTCACGATAGACCGCTTCCGCCTCGGGAAGCGGCCCGATCAGCCGGTCGAGATACCGGCTTTCGAACTTGTGGGTATCGCGCGCGAGGGTCATCAGGTCGCCGATCCCGTAAAGGCTCGCACCGACCGAGAACGTTTTCCGGAACGCCAGGGCCGCCAGTGTCGTGTACCCGCCGGCGCTGCCGCCCCGAATGGCCAAACGATCCGCATCGGCGAGGCCCTTCGCGACGAGATATTCCGCACCCGCCACCATGTCGTCGACATCGGCAACGCCCCACTCCCCGTACAGCGCCTCGCGATAGGCGCGGCCGAACCCCGTGCTGCCTCGATAGTTGACGTCGAGGACCGCGAAACCGCGCGTCGTCCAGAACTGGATCGCCAGGCTCAAGGACGGAGAAGAGGCACCGGTCGGGCCGCCGTGACCCCGCACGATCAATGGCGGGCGCTCATCGTCGGGCGCAAGGAAGCGACCGTTGCGGGGCGGGTAATAGAAGGCGTGCGCTGTCGCACCACCGGCGGTGGGAAAAGTTACCGGTTCCGGCGTTGAAAGATCGTCAGGCGACAGCGCCATATCCGAGGCGCGCTTCACGACCCGGGTCTCGCCCGTCTCCGGATTGCACTGGACCAGCGACTGGGCCTCCTCGGCCGACGAACCGATGAACACGACATCGGAACCCAGCGCGCGCACGCTGGAAATGTCCTGATAGGGCGTCTGGATGTCCGACATCCCCTGTTCGGTAATGCAGGCCAGTTGCCAGCGGCCCCCGGAAAAATACGCGCACACGATGTCGCCGTCGGGAAGGATGTCATAGGTCCGCATCCCGAAGACCCATTGCGGCAGGCCGAACTCGGCCTGGCGCGGCGCCAGCGCCGCAACACTCTTGCCGTTCCACGCCTGCAGGTTCCACCAGCCATCCGGATCGGACACGAAGATCAGGCGCCCGTCGGGATGCCATTCGGGCTGGAAGACCGAGACCCCCGGTCCGCCGGCAATATGCCGCGGTTCGGACAGGCGCCCGGCGGCGTCCACGTCCGCGACCCAAAGCGCGGCCGAATCCCACGGCATGTCCGGCAGGTTCCACGTCAGCCAGCAAAGCTGTGAGCCGTCCGCCGAAAATCGGGGGTTCGAGACAAAATCGTGGCGCTGATCGAGAACGGTGACCTCACCGCCGTCGAGCGAGACCCCCACCAGCACATTTTCGGTTGCGCCGTCACCGTGACGCTCACGCACGCACACGATCCGGTCGCGGCCCGCATCTACGACCATATCGGCGAACCGGTCTCCGGGCGCTCCCGCTAACAGGTTCGGAAGCTCTCCCCGATCCTGGGAGTAGATATGCTGATCCTTGAGGTTGACGAAATAGACGGTCCCGTCCGCGACCGTGGCCGCGCCTCCGCCATACTCATGAATGCGTGTGCGAACCGAATAGTCCGACGGCGTCAGGTCCGCAACCTTGCCGTCCGACTGGCGCACCAGCACGACGCGGCCCTCCTCCTTCGGACGGCTTTCGAGCCAATGGAGATCGTCACCATCGACCGCCAGGCCCGAAATCGAGATCGTCGTCCCGGCGATCATCTCGGCCGAAATCGGCGAGGCCCAGCTCCCGAAGGGCGCGGTTTGTTTCGCCCCGGTCATAGCAGGACGAGCGCCGCCAGTCCGAGGAATGCCATGAAGCCGACGACATCGGTTACGGTGGTCAAAACAACCGCCGAGCCGACAGCGGGGTCGAAGTTCATCTTCTGAAGCACGATCGGGATCGCCACGCCCGCAAAACCGGCGACCAGCAAATTGATGATCATCGCGGCGCCGATTATCAGCCCCATGGTGACGTCGTCGAACCAGAACCAGGCAATCGCGCCCATCAGGACAGCGAAGAGGATGCCATTGATCCCCCCGACCACGGCCTCCTTGCCCACGATACGGGCCGCGTTCGTCGTCGTGAGCTCTTTCATGGCCAGCGCGCGCACGGCCACGGTCAGCGTCTGGGTCCCGGCGTTGCCGCCCATGGACGCGACAATGGGCATCAAAATCGCCAGGGCCACGACTTTCTCAATGGCTGCGTCGAACAACCCGATGACCAGCGATGCGACAATCGCCGTGCAAAGGTTGACCAGAAGCCACGAAAAACGGGACCAGGTCGTCTCCAATACGGCCTCGTAGAAATCATCCTCCTGCACGCCGCCAAGCCGCAGGAAATCTTCCTCCGCCTCTTCGTGGATAACATGAACGATGTCGTCCGCGGTGATCACGCCGACGAGCTGGCCGTCGTTATTGACGACAGGCGCCGACACGAGCGCGTACTGGTTGAACATCAGGGCGACTTCTTCCTGGTCCATGTCGACGATCGCCGAACGCAGATCGGTCAGCATGATGTCGTCGATCCGCACGGCGCGCTCGTTGCGCATCAGCCGCGAGAGGGGAATCGTCCCGACGGGCACCCTGTCGTCGTCGACAGCATAAATATCGTAAAAGTCGCGTGGCAGTTGGGCGGCGCGCCGGCGCAGATAGTCGATCGTGTTTCCCACCGACCAGTCCTTCGGCACCGTCACGAGCTCGCGCTGCATCAGGCGCCCGGCGCTGTCTTCCGGATAGGTCAGTGCCTGTTCGAGCAGCGCCCTGTCGGACGGCGAGAGCTGGTCGAGCACCAGCGCCTGGTCCTCGGCGGGAATGTCCTCGAAAACGTCGAGCGCATCGTCGGTATCGAGCTCGGTAATCGCCGCCGCGACTTCTTCGGGCTCGAGAATTTCCAGCACATCTTCACGGACGACATCGTCCATGTGCGTCAGAAGTTCCGGGTCCAGCGCATCGCGGAGGTGATCGAGCAGCTTGCGCCGGTTCTCTCCCGCCAGTTCTTCCAGAAGGTCGGCGAGGTCCGAGGCGTGCAGCCCGTCCACCAGTTCGCCGACTTCGTCGAGCCGGCCCTCGGCAACCGCCAGATCGCACGCACGCACAAGCGCTTCGTCGACGCCGTAGCTCCGTTCGGCGTCCGCCGGGGCCGCGTCGCTCTCGATCTGTTCCTGACTACTCATTCACCGAACCGGAGGAAAGGCTGTCGTACTGGGCATCGACGGCGGCGACTGCCGTCATGTTCAGGATGCCGCGGGCCGTCACGGACGGCGTCAGGATGTGTGCCGCGCGGGCCGCGCCGACGAGGATCGGGCCGACCGCAAGGCCATCCGCCAATGTCTTGAGAAGATTGAACGCGATATTCGCTGCGTCCAGATCGGGCATCACCAGCAGGTTGGCCTGCCCTTCGAGGACGCTGTTGGGGAAAATACGGTCGCGGATTTCCGGATCGATGGCCGCGTCGCCGTGCATTTCTCCCTCGACCTCGAGCTCCGGAACGCGCTCGGCGACCAGTTGGCGCGCCAGGCGCATCTTCTGCGCCGATTCGGTGTTGGAGCTGCCGAAATTCGAATGGGACAGCAGCGCCACGCGGGGTGTAATCCCGAAGCGCCGCACTTCCTCCGCCGCGAGGACGACCATTTCCGCCACTTCCTCGGCATCCGGATTCGGTGTCACGTAGGTGTCGGTCAGGAACACCGTGCCCCGGGTCAGGATCAACGCGGACACGGCGGACATCTCGCGTACGCCGGGCTGAAACCCGATGATGTCCTGAATATGCTGAAGGTGCCGGTTGTAGCGCCCCTCGGTACCGCAGATCATTGCGTCGGCGTCGCCCCGCATCACGGCCAGTGCAGCAATCACCGTCGCGTTCGTTCGAACGTGCGTGCGTGCTTCGTCGGGCGATACGCCTTTGCGTTCTGCGAGCTGGTGATAAAGCGTCCAGTAGTCGCGATAGCGCGGGTCGTCATTCGGGTCGATGATCTCGCAGTCCTCGCCGGGCCGGAAATTGAGCCCCAGGCGCTCGACACGAGACTGAACGACATCGGGACGGCCGATAAGGATCGGTTGTGCGATCTGCTCGTCGATTGCCGCCTTCGCGGCGCGAAGCACCCGGTCGTCCTCGCCCTCGGCGTAGACAATTGTCTTCCGGTCGGCTTTCGCCCGGTCGAAGGTGGAGCGCATCAGGAGACCCGAACGGAAAACGAACTGGTTGAGGCGTTCCTCGTAGGCGGCGAAATCCTCAATCGGTCGCGTGGCGACGCCGGATTCCATGGCCGCGCGCGCCACGGCAGGGGCCACCTCGACAATCAGGCGCGGATCGAACGGACTGGGGATAATCGAGTCCGGACCGAACTTGGTCACCTTGCCCCCATACGCGCTGGCGACAACATCGGACGTCGCCTGCATCGCCAGGTTCGCGATGGCATCGACGGCCGCAATCTTCATTTCTTCGTTGATATCGGTCGCCCCTACATCGAGCGCACCGCGGAAGATATGCGGGAAACACAGTACATTGTTGACCTGGTTGGCGAAGTCGGACCGACCGGTCGCGATCAGGGCATCCGGCCGCGCGTCACGGGCGTCCTCCGGCATGATCTCCGGGGTCGGGTTCGCCAACGCAAAGATAAGCGGCGTTTGCGCCATCTTCTCCACCATCGCCGGCTTGAGGACGTTCGGCGCAGACAGGCCCAGAAAGATATCAGCGTCCACGATGACGTCGTCGAGCGTGCGGGCCTCCGTATCCTGCGCATACTGCGCCATGATCGGATGCATCTCCTTGTCCCGACCGACATACACCACGCCGTCGATATCGGTCAGTGTCACGTTCTCGCGGGGCAGTCCCATGCTGACGAGCAGGTTCACGCACGCCAGCGCCGCCGCGCCAGCGCCGGACGTCACGAGACGCACGTTCGAGATGTCCTTCTCCGCGAGCCGCAACGCGTTGCGGACCGCCGCCCCCACGATGATCGCCGTGCCGTGCTGATCGTCGTGGAATACGGGGATGTTCATGCGCTCGCGTAGCCTGCGCTCGATCTCGAAGCATTCCGGCGCCTTGATGTCCTCAAGGTTGATGCCCCCGAAAGTCGGCTCCAGCGCGGCAACGACATCGACAAACTTCTCGACATCCGTTTCGTCGACTTCGATATCGAACACATCGATACCGGCGAACTTCTTGAACAGAACGGCCTTGCCCTCCATCACCGGCTTGGAAGCCAGCGGGCCGATATTTCCGAGGCCGAGCACGGCCGTCCCGTTCGAGACCACGCCCACGAGGTTTCCGCGGATTGTCATCTCCGACGCTTGCGCGGGATCTTCCGCGATCGCGAGCGACGCGTGCGCAACACCGGGCGTATAGGCACGCGAAAGATCCCGCTGGTTGCCCAGCGGTTTCGAGGCAACCACCTCGATTTTCCCCGGTCGCGGTTCCCTGTGGTACCGCAACGCCGTTTCGCGCATATCTTCTGCCAAATTTCTTCTCCGAACGCCGTATCCGAACTTCGGAACATACGCGCAGCGCGCGCTATCGGTTAGATGCGCGATCCGCCCGCAGGTAGCAACTGCAAAACGGGCAAATCGGGCAAGACAGGACTATATTCCGTCCCGGTGACATGAATACGGCAACACAGATATCCCTGCATCGGACCGCGAACGATCGCGCCGTCGAGTGGCGGACCCGCCCCGGACTGCTGCCCTACGCCGAAGCCGTCTCCGATATGGAAACGCGCGTCGCCGAGATCCGCGACGGACATGCAGACGAACTCGTGTGGCTCGTCGAGCATCCGCCACTCTACACGGCAGGCACCAGCGCGCAGGCCGAAGACCTGCTGACGCCCGACCGCTTTCCCGTTTACCAGACAGGTCGGGGCGGCCAGTACACCTATCACGGGCCCGGGCAGCGCGTGGCCTACGCCCTGATGGACCTGCGGGCACGTGGGCAGGATCTGCGCGCCTACGTGCGCGGCCTGGAAGCCTGGGTGATCGACGCCCTGGCCGCATTCGACGTGTTGGGCGAACGCCGCGACGGCCGCGTGGGCATTTGGGTGGATATGGGGAACGGGCGCGAAGACAAGATCGCGGCCATCGGCGTGCGCGTGCGCAACTGGATCACCTATCACGGCATCTCGATCAACGTGGCGCCCGATCTGGAACATTTCTCGGGGATCGTCCCGTGCGGGATCGGCGATGCCGGCCTCGGGGTCACAAGCCTCGCAGCGCTTGGCCGGAACGCCGGCATGGCGGACGTCGACGCCGCGCTCAAAACGAGTTTTGCGAGAATATTCGGTTAGGCCGTCGAGAGCTGCCGGAAACCCTGCCCCGCGTCGTCCGGCGAGCCCGGTTCGACATCGACTGCCTCGACCGACGCATCCGGCGGTCCGCCGTGGCATTCGCGGATCATGCGCTCAACCTGCGCCTCCGGTCCGGCAAAAACCGCTTCGACCGTCCCGTCCGCGCGATTTCGCACCCAACCGTCCAGGCAAAGGTCACGCGCGCGCTGCACGGTCCACGCACGAAAATAGACGCCCTGCACACGCCCGCGAATAACGGCACGGACACAGGACGCCGTGCCGCTCATTCGAATTCGACGATGGCCTGATCGACACTCAGGCTCGCACCCGGCTCGGCATGGACAGTCTTGACCTTTCCGTCGGCACCGGCGCGCAGAACATTTTCCATCTTCATCGCTTCGACGACGGCAACTTCTTCACCGGCGCGTACCTCGGTACCTTCTTCCACGGCAAGCGATACGAGAAGCCCGGGCATCGGCGACAGAACGAACTTGCTAAGGTCCGGCGGTTCCTTCTCGGGCATCTTCTCGGCCAGTTCGGCCGTGCGCGCGCTCATCACGCGCACCTCAGCCTCGACCCCGCGATGGGTAATCCTGTAGTTCGTGCCGATACGGTCGATCTGAAACGTCGTCTCACCGTCGGCAAAGCGCATCTGCACGACCGGATCGCCCAGGTCCCAGGCGGTTCGCACGGCGACGACATGTCCGTCGACCTCTATCTCCGCGCCGCCTTCCCGGTACGTTACCGACACGGGCACCAGATCGTTCCCGATCCGCACGCGCCAGTCGCGCGCGTTGCGCGGCAACGATGGGGGGCCGGACAAGCCGCTCTGGCGCGCGCGCGATGTGTAGCGCCCGTGGATATAGGCCGCGACGGCGGCGAACCGGTTTCTCAGTTCGCCCTCGGGCGGCGCCGGCGCGTAACCGTCGGGATACTCCTCGGCGATGAAATTGGTCGTCAGGCGACCTTCCGCGAAACGCGGATGCGACAGAATGGAAGCCAGGAAGGCGGTGTTATGGCCGGTGCCGCGAATGTAGTAGGCGTCCAGCGCATCCTGCATTCGCGCGATCGCCTGATCGCGGTCGGCGCCGTGCGTGGCCAGCTTCGCGATCATGGGATCGTAGTACATGGAAATTTCGGACCCCTCACCCACGCCGGTATCGATGCGCACGGTCTTACCGTCCTCTTTCGGCGCGCGATAGCGGGCCAGGCGGCCGATTGCGGGCAGGAAGTTGCGCGCCGGGTCCTCGGCGTAGACACGCGCCTCGATCGCCCAGCCTTTCAGCGTGACGTCATCCTGGCCGAAGGACAGCTTCTCGCCGTCCGCCACGCGGATCATCTGCTCCACAAGATCGAGGCCCGTGATCATCTCCGTCACCGGATGTTCGACCTGCAGGCGGGTATTCATCTCCAGGAAATAGAAGTTCCGGTCCTTGTCGACGATGAACTCCACCGTTCCCGCAGAGCAATAGTCGACCGCGCGGGCCAGCGCGCAGGACTGCTCGCCCATCGCCTGTCGCGTCGCCTCGTCGAGGAACGGCGACGGTGCCTCCTCGATAACCTTCTGGTGCCGCCGCTGGATCGAGCACTCGCGCTCGCCGAGGTAGACGACGTTCCCGTGCTTGTCCGCGAGTACCTGGATTTCGATATGGCGCGGCTCCTCGATGAACTTCTCGATGAAGATACGGTCGTCGCCGAAACTGGAGCGCGCCTCGTTCTGGGCCGAGCGGAAGCCCTCGCGGACCTCATCCTCGCCGGCGGCAATCCGCATGCCCTTGCCGCCGCCGCCGGCGGACGCCTTGATCATGACGGGATAACCAATCTCGCCGGCGATCTTCACTGCCTCGTCGTCGTCCGCGATGATCCCCATATGGCCCGGCACGGTGCTCACACCGGCTGCGTCGGCAAGTTTCTTGGACTCGATCTTGTCGCCCATCGCCGCGATCGCGCCCGGCGGTGGCCCGATGAACGCGATGCCCTCGGCATCCAGCGTCCGCGCGAAATCGGCGTTCTCGGACAGGAAGCCGTATCCGGGGTGAACGGCTTCGGCCCCAGTTGCGCGGATGGCATCCAGAATCTTGTCCGCGACGAGATAGCTTTCGGCGGCGGGCGGCGGGCCGATATGGACCGCCTCGTCGGCCATACGCACCGCCAGTGAGCCCACGTCGGCGTCCGAGTACACGGCGACCGTGGAAATTCCCATTTCCCGGGCCGTACGAATAACGCGGCATGCGATTTCGCCGCGATTGGCGATCAATATCTTCGAAAACATATCCGAGAAACTA
The DNA here is from genome assembly GCA_965222215.1 of Alphaproteobacteria bacterium. Taxonomy (GTDB): domain Bacteria; phylum Pseudomonadota; class Alphaproteobacteria; order UBA6615; family UBA6615; genus JABJAG01. The sequence continues at coordinate 2,354,813 of OZ244931.1, forward strand.
CGGAAGCATGTTGCACTGCGCAATAAGCTATGGGGAACCGTCGTACCTGCTGAGAAACCGGCATGGACGCAGCCACGCACGCGCCGTAGCCTATTTATCATGAGCGATCCCGTCGCCGATTCGGCCCGTGAGTCCGGGCATATACGCACGAGAATTCGCCTCGCCACGGTCCTCGTCGGCGGGATCACGCTGTTGATCCTGATTGCGGTCGGCAGCGTGCTGTGGGTCACCCTCACAAGCGCGACTCAGAATACCTTCGAGCTGCTCGGCGAGCGCGCTACCGCCACGCTCGATATCCTCGAGGCGCGGGTCGACGGCCAATTGTTGAATGTCATGGGGGCCACCGAGGGTTTGGGCGGACAATTCGCAGACGGGCGGCTGGATCTTGAGAGCAAGCGTTCCAACACATTCGACACGCTTTCGGGCTTTCTGACGTCGCACCCGCAGTCCCGTGCGGTCGTGGTGTTACAGCTCGACGGCAAGCAAATGGCGATGACCCGGGCCGAGGGCTATGCCGTCGAGGTTCCGGCAAATCCCGCATCCGACCGGCGCAGGGACTACGCGCTCGAACTCGCGCGGCAGCGGACAGAGCCTTTCTGGGCAACACCCATCTGGGTGTCGGAGATCAACGAGGCCGTGCTGACCTACGTCGTGCCGATCCTCCGCCGGAACGAGCTCATCGGAGCCATCGTGGTTCCCGTCACGATCACGGAAATCTCGAAGTTCCTTCTCGAACTCGAAAAGAACAGCGGCCTGAGCGCCTTCATCATCCACAATCGCGACCATGTGCTGGCCCATCCGCGCATGAGCGAAGTCGACGTCAAACCGAATGCATCGCCGCTGGAAAACCCCCTTCCCCGCCTCGACGACTTCCCGGAGCCCGCGTTTAAACTCCTGACCGGCGACGGCGAGGAAGCCCTCCTGATTCTGGAGTACGCCGCTAACGTCAACAACGCGCGGGTCAACGACGACACCATCATCATCACCCGTGACACCCGGAAGTTCGGTCCCGACCTGTGGACGATGGGGGTCGCCCTCCAACGCTCGATTGTCGGGCAGGAGATTGAGCGGCTCATCGATACCGCCATCATCGGTCTCGTGATCCTGTTTGTCGCCGTGCTGCTGGGATTCCTGTTCGCCCGCCACCTGAACCAACAGATCGGGCGCCTGGTGACATCCGCCAGCGCCATGACCCGGCTGGACGTCGGGAGCGCACCGGAAGTCCCCGACAGCCGTATCCGCGAGCTATCCGACGCGTCGCAGGCCTTCAACCGGATGATCGGGGCGCTGCGGCTGTTCGAAACATACGTGCCCAAGCAGCTCGTCCTGCGCATGATGCAGAGCGGCGAATCGCTCGAAGCCACCGAGGAACGTGTTCTCACGATCATGTTCACGGATATCCGCGGGTTCTCGACGATCGCCGAACAAATGGAGGCCGCCGAGATCGCGGGCCTTCTCAACGAACATTTCAACATGCTGGCCGAGCCGATCGAGGCCGAGGGTGGAACCGTCGACAAGTATATCGGTGACGCAATCATGGCGTTCTGGGGCGCGCCGGAACAGATGCCCGACCATGCCGCGCGGGCCCTGCGCGCCGCAGCGGAAATACAGCGTCGGGTCCATGCCGACAATGAGCGCCGGTCGGCCGCCGGCGAGCCGGCCCTCGCCGTGCGGGTCGGCGTTCATACGGGCTCCGTGGTCGTCGGCAACATCGGATCGCGCAACCGGATCAACTACACCATCGTCGGCGATGCCGTGAATATCGCCTCGCGGATCGATTCCATCGCCAAGGAGATGGCCGTCGACGAGGACTGCATCGTGCTGGTGAGCGGCGATACGCTGGCCCACGCCGGGCAACAGGCCGGCGATCAGGCAGGTGACGGGTACACCACCGGCTCGCTCGGCGAACGCGAAATCCGCGGACGGGAGGGTACCGTTCCCATCTTCCGGCTGGACGCCTCGCCCGCCGGGCGCTAGTCACGGTCTCCATGAACAAGGAAGAACTGCAGCAACGCGTCGAGGCGTTTCCGTACTGGTATCACCGGATCGAGCTTCCCGGCGGGGTCGTCACCCCGGGCTGGGCGCCCCTGTCCGTGGATGCCTACCGTATCCCCGACGACCTGACCGGCAAGCGCGTGCTCGACATCGGCGCATGGGACGGGTTCTGGAGCTTCGAGGCCCTCAAGCGCGGCGCCGAACAGGTGATCGCGATTGACGATTTCTCCGATTTCGTCGGCCAGATTTCAGAGGAAGACCGCAAGGCCTGGCAGACGTTCGACCTGTGCCGCGAGGCGCTGGGCCACGATCACGATCGCTGCCAGCGGCACGAGATGACGGTCTACGATCTGACCCCTGAGACATTCGGCACGTTCGACGTCGTGTTCTGTTTCGGCGTGCTCTACCACCTGCGCTGGCCAATGTACGCTATCGACAAACTGTCGGACGTGTGCAGCGGGGATCTGTTCATGGAATCGGCCGTCGCCGACGACTACAGCGCCTACCGGGGCGGTCTCGGCAAGGGGTTCGGCGCCGACATGGTGGCCGAGTTCTACCCCAACGACGAGTACGGGGAGAACGAGACCAACTGGTGGGCGCCCACCCTTCGATGCATGGGCGGCATGGTCAAGGCCGCCGGGTTCGACACCGTGCGCGGCTGGAAGCTCACCGAAAACCCCGACCGCATTTCCCAGTGCCGGGGCTTTATCTGGGGCAGCAAACAGCCCGGGTAGGCCGGCTTTTTGAAGCGGCTAGCTTTTCGCTTTTTCCTTGCCCGCCTCTTCGGCCTTCTTGAGCTCTTTGCCCTGCTCGCCCTCCAGCGCATTGCGCGCCTTTTCGGCTTTCTCGGTCACGTTGACCGACTTGGCGGTCTCTTTAGCGTTCTCGTTGTACTCGCGGGCCGCCTCTCGATTGCCCTCACCCTGGTTCTTTCCCGACATGCTGCATCTCCTGTCATCGAATGATTGGGTCGTTCATTCAGATAACGAAGAAAGACGCGCCTTGTTCCACCGGCGCATCACAGCGGGATGTTGTCGTGCTTCTTCCAGGGGTTTTCGAGCTGCTTGTCCGCGAGCATGCGCAGGCCCCGGCAGATGCGCCGGCGTGTGCTGTGGGGATAGATCACGTCGTCGATGAAGCCCTTCTGGGCCGCCACGAACGGGTTGGCGAAGCGTTTGCGGTACTCCTCCGTCCGCGCTTCGATCTTCTCCGGATCGTCGCGATCCTCGCGATAGATAATCTCCACCGCGCCCTTCGGGCCCATCACGGCGATTTCCGCCGTGGGCCATGCGTAGTTCAGATCGCCCCGGATATGCTTCGACGACATCACATCGTACGCACCGCCATAGGCCTTGCGCGTGATCACGGTGACTTTCGGCACCGTCGCCTGGGCATAGGCAAACAGCAGCTTCGCGCCATGCTTGATGATCCCGCCATATTCCTGGGACGTCCCCGGCAGGAATCCCGGCACGTCGACGAAGGTGACGATCGGAATGTTGAAGCAGTCGCAGAAGCGCACGAAACGCGCGGCCTTCTTGGATGAGTCGATATCGAGGCAGCCCGCCAGCACCATCGGCTGGTTCGCGACGAAACCGACCGTGCGGCCCTCCATGCGTCCGAAGCCGACGATGATATTCGCGGCATGGTCCGCCTGGAGTTCGAAAAAATCACCCTCGTCCACGACCTTCTCGATCAATTCCTTCATGTCGTAGGGCTTCTGCGGATCCGGCGGCACCAGCGTGTCGAGCGATGGCTCCTCGCGGTCGAACGGGTCGCTCGTCGGCCAGACCGGCGGATCCTCGCGATTGTTCATCGGCACGAAATCGAAGAAGCGGCGCAACTCGAGCAGCGTGTCCACGTCGTTGTCGAAAGCCCCGTCGGCCACGCTGGACTTCGTCGTGTGGGTGGACGCACCGCCCAGCTCTTCCTGGGTCACCTCCTCGTGGGTCACCGTCTTGACCACCTCCGGACCGGTGACGAACATGTAGGAGGTATCCCGCACCATGAAGATGAAGTCGGTCATGGCCGGCGAATACACAGCGCCGCCGGCGCACGGGCCCATGATCGCCGAGATCTGGGGAATCACGCCGGACGCATTCACGTTTCGCTGGAACACATCCGCATACCCCGCGAGAGAGCCGACGCCCTCCTGGATGCGTGCGCCGCCGGAATCGTTCAACCCGATCAGCGGCGCGCCGACATTCATGGCCATGTCCATGACCTTGCAGATCTTCTGGGCGTGCGCTTCGGAAAGCGAGCCGCCGAACACCGTGAAGTCCTGCGAGAATACGAATACCTTGCGGCCGTTGATCAGGCCCCAGCCCGTGACCACACCGTCGCCGGGGATCGGCTCGATATCGGCCGTCAGTTCGTTCGGCGGCTGTTCGACAAACATGTCGAATTCCTCGAACGAGTTCTCATCGAGCAGCAGTTCGAGCCGTTCGCGGGCGGTCAGCTTGCCCTTGGCGTGCTGGGCCTCGATGCGACGTTCGCCGCCGCCCAGCCGCGCGCGGTCACGTCGCGCTTCCAGTTGGTCCAGAATGTCCTGCATGGCTCGTCCCCGAATACCTGGCCCGAATGCTTGGGCCGAATACATGACCCAATTGCTTGGATCGCGGCAAATGCATAGCAGTTTTCGGGGGATTCAAACCAGATCGGGCCCGCGATCTCAGTCTGCGCGCAGGAGAGCGACAAACGCGGCCGCCTGTTCCAGTTCCGCCTTCAAGAGCGCGCGCCGCTCCAGCGCCTCGGCATCCTCGCCCCAGATCTCGTTCTGGAAGTCCTCGTCGAGCTGGCTGGCCTCGCAGGCGGATGCCGCATCGATATGCGCGCGCATCAGCGCAAGCGCGATCACGAGGGAACCGCTGGCGGCCGTCGCCACGCCCAGCGCGGCAAGCTCGAAAGGATCGTGTCCCCGCACCACCTCGCGCAGGTGCGACAGGGTTTCCGGCACCTGATCGAGAGGCGTAACTCCCTCGGTCGCTTCGAGCCGGACCCCGAATTCCTCGTGCGCCCAGTCGAGCAACGGCTCCCATGCGCTCGACTGCCGCAGCACCAGCGCCTGCGGTGACGGTGCCCGGTAACAGACAAGGTCCGTTTCCGCGTATCCGGCAATCCGGTCGACAAAGGCTTCGTTGTCGCCGCTCGCCCGGTCGATGGCCGTGGCGGCGATCCGCATGAAGGGCATCGTATCGGGATCGATCTGCTCGCCCTGATCGCGCCATTCGACGGCAATGGCATCGGCGAGCGCCGCGCCGGGTACGTTCAACGCCCGGCGCAGGGGTGTCCGGACGGGCCGGCCGTCCAGGTGAACGGCGAACCCCGACGGCGCCTCATCGACAACCGCGACATCCTTGTAAAAACGCTTCATCCCCGAACCCGGTCGTTCTACTGGCCGAGAACGCCCTTGAGGCCCTTGCCCACGCCTTCGAGGACCTTGCCCGGCGCGTTCAACACACCTCCGCCGGAACCCTTCTCCAATGGCACAGAGGGTGTCGCGCCCGAATTCTCACCCGACTTTTCCGCAAATTTAACGCAGGGATGATCGTTGCCGCCCATTTCGGTCAAGCCGATCAGCGCGGACGGCGGAAACACGATCGCGCCGAAAATACTGCCGAGCTTCACAAGCGAGCCGACGGCATCGGGGCTGAACCCCGGGTCCCCGAGCGGGCCGGTGATGTTCACCGGCACCGCGAGGCTCAGGTCGAGACCGCGCGGCGACGGCGTGACCTTCAGGCCGTATCGCTCTTCCTTGAGATTGATATCCCCCCCGATTGCGAGCGAAATCACCTCCGTGTTGAGGACACCGACCTTGCTGTTCGCGATGCCGTTCTCGATCTGGAAATCGTTCGCCAGGCAGTCGACGACCACCCATTCCTTCTTGCCGAGAACCTCGCCGATACTCGAGAACACGCCACTCACATAGCCGAGACCCTCGTTTCGCATCCGGCCCTGCCCCATCAGCACACGGATATGACCGTTCGAGGTGCCCATGATCTCGGCAACGGAACTGCCGGAACCTGAGAGAGAGATATTCACCGCGCCGTCGCCCTGCAACACGTCGAGATTTGCGAAATCCTGCAAAAGCTGTCCGACCGCAACCTTTGGCGCACTCAGTGACGCCGCGACCAGCGGAGTGCCGGCGCTCGCATCGACGCTCAGGGAGCCGCTGATCCGACTGCCCGCATAGTTCGCGGCCAACGGCCGGATGTTGAGCGCCTTGTCTTCCAGGATCACACGGACATCGACGTCCTTGTACGTCCCGTACGGAGAAATAAATTCTCCCGACTTCAGGGATACGTCCGCCCGTGCAGCGTCGAGCAGATCGAGCGGCAGCGGGTCGGTCGGGAATACCCGGCCATCACTCGCCTTGTTCTCGGCGTCCCGTTTCGCCTCCTCTCTCGTGATCTGCTCGGGTTTCTGGACCGGCGTCGTGTCCGGAAAGAACTTGGTCAGGTCGAACTTCGGGGCCACAAGCGCCGCGTTGACGACCGGAATGTCGCCCGCCAGATCCACCTGCCCGCCTCCCGTCAGCTCGGAGTCCTCGAAGGCGATGCGAAGATTATCGAAGCTCGCCTGCTTGGCGTCGCCCTGCAGCGAAACCGTCAAATCGACCGGGCCTACATCCGGCAACGGCGCCCCGACGAAAGGCTCCAGCAATTTGAGCGACTGCTTGTCGGCCACAAGCGTCACGTCATAGGTCGCCACGAGGTCGTCCGGGTCGGTACGGTCGAAATCGGCCTGACCCGTCACACGACTGTTGTCGATCTGGACGCCATCGAGGGTGATCTTCGCCTTGTCCAGCGTTCCCTTGGCCTGCACGCCGCCGTTCACCGTGCCCAGATCGGCCACGTCTCCTCCGACATACGGACGCAGGATTTCAAGCGACTGGGCATCGGTTTTCAGGTTGATATCGTATTCGACCGATGGGGTTTTCCGGATATTGGTGGCCGTCAGTTGCCCGGTCAGAGTGCTGCGATCCGCAGCCACGTCGGTGATCTCGACGCGCGCCTTGTTCGTGTCGCCGACCGCGCGAATTGTGCCCTTGATCGGCCCGAGCGCCGGCAGTGCAGTGCCGACAAACGGCTCGACGATGTCGAGGGTCTGCCCGTCGGCGGTCAGCGTCACGTCGTACTGCACGGATGGCGGGGTGCTGCGAAGATTGGCCGTTATCGAGCCGGTCAGTTTGCTCCTGTCGGCCGTCACCGCGTTGGGTTCGAGGCGAACCTGATTAAGGTCTCCGACAATATTCACGTTCCCGGTCAGCGGTCCGAGCCGCTCCAGCGGCATGCCCACATAGGGTGAAACGAGGCCCAAATCCTGCCCGTTCAGCGCCAGCTTCAGGTTGTAGTCCGCCGCGCCGCGATCGGTGTCGAGCTCGGCCTTGCCGGTGATGAGGGTTTTCTCCGCGGCGATGCGGATATCTTCGACGACAGGCGCTTCGGTCTTGCCGGTCACATGAGCGCTGATCTCAACCGGCCCGAGCTTGGGCAGAGCCGTGGTGACGAACGGCTGAATTGTCCGCAACCCGTTGCCGTTGATTGCGATGCTGATGTCGACACCGTCGGGATTGGAGGGCTGGCGCACGCCGCCGTCGATGGCCACGGTATAACCGAGGATTTCGCCCGCGAGATTGACAGGCACGGGATCGCTGCCCGAGAGGATCGCGTCCGACGTGCCCACCTGCCCGACCAGCAGGATCGACGCCACATTCTCGTCGAGGGTCAGCTTTCCGTCCACATCGACATCCAGCGGCGCGCCGGGGCTTTCCGGAACCGCGACCGCCCGGTCGAGGGATGCCACCATAGTCCGATCGCTGACGGCATCCTTGACCGTGACCTTCACATTTTCGATCCGGACCTGGGCGACACCGACTGCCGTACCGCCGCCGGTACCCTCGTCCGGATCTTCGGCCTCCTCACCCGTTTCGAAGTCCAGGTTGCTGCGGCCTTCCGCATCGGTTTCGATCAGAACATCCGCATCGCGCACGACAATCCGCTCGATATCCACGGCGCCCGTCAAAAGCGGCAGCAGCCGGATTTCCACTTCGGCGAGCCCCAGCGTCGCCATTTCGGGACGGCTGCCCCATTCGGCGTTCGCGAACGATACCTCGCGTACGACAACACGCGTCGTCGCGCCCAAATCCAGGTCAATAGGACCGGCGAACGTGATCTTGCGCCCGGTCGCGTCCTCGACCATCGCCGAAAGCCGATCCTTGTGATCGTTGGGATCGAGGTTCAGCACGACAGCCACGAGCGCGACGACAAGCGCCACGATCAGGATGCCCAGGATCTTGAGAACGGTTTTGAGTCGCATACGGACCACCTTCATTCGAAAAAGTCAGCCACACGTGTAACGCGGGCGAGCGCAAATCGCTCCAATATTTCGTGGACTGGTCTTAGCGCATCGACGGCCCGGGTTCGATTCCCCTGCCCTCCAATTCGGGAATAGCCTTGAAATCGCCCCAGTTCAGGGCATTTCGGTGCGAAATCCAACGAATTTCCAGCTCGCTGCGAGTTCGTCGTCCAGCGGCGCGGCCAGTTCCAGGCGTTCACCCGTCTCCGGGTGCGAAAGGACGAGCGAGCGGGCGTGCAGGTGCAGCCGCTTCGGCAGTCCCGGCAAAAAGCTGTCGCGCCCGCCATACTTGCCGTCGCCCAGGATCGGGTTGCCCATCGCCGCGCAATGCGCACGCAGCTGGTGCGTGCGGCCGGTTCGCGGGCGCAACTCCAGCCAGGTCAGGCGCTGGGCCGCCTGTTCGAGAATCCGGTAGTCGGTTTCGGCATGCTGTCCTTCATCGGTGAACTGCATGCGTTCGCTGCCGGCGTCGCCGCGCTTGGCCAGCGGTGCATCGATCGTGCCGGCCTCGATATCCGGCACGCCCAGGACAAGCGCCCAGTACATCTTCTCCATCGTTCGGCCCTGAAACTCCTTGCTCAGCGCCCGGGCCGCCTGGCGATTGCGGGCCAGGATCAGCAGCCCGCTCGTGTCCTTGTCCAGGCGATGGACCAGCCGCGGACGGTCGGGCGCGTCGAAACGCAATGCATCGAGCATGCCGTCGAGGTGCCGGGGGGTCTTCGTGCCTCCCTGCACGGCCAGCCCGGCCGGCTTGTTGATCGCGATCAGCGCGTCATCGCGATAGAGAACCCGCGCGCGCAGCTCGTCCGCCGCCCCGTCGTCGACAGGCCGGGGCCGGTTGCCGGATTGCTCGGCGGCTCCCGCCATCGGCGGCAAGCGTAGTTGCTGTCCCGCCGAAAGCCTGCCGCCCGGCTTTGCGCGGCTGCCATCAACCCGCACCTGCCCGGTCCGCAGCCACTTGGCGAGCTGGCCATAGCCGATGTCGGGATAGTGCCGCTTGAACCAGCGATCGACCCGCACACCGTCGTCATCCGGGGCCACCTCGACATGGCGAACGCCGCTTGCCGCTTTCCCGCTCATGCGAACACCGCCCGCGCCAGCCGCAACCCGGCGAACAGCGCGCCGACCGACGCGATCACCGAAACCAAAACGTAGAGGCCCGACATAACCGCCTCGCCACGCTCGTAAAGCGTCACCACGTCCAGTGAGAAGGTTGAGAAGGTCGTGAAGGCGCCGAGGAAACCGACTGTGAGCAGGGCCCGCATTTCCGGCGACACCGTCCACGACACCGCCATCACATGGATCAGCATGCCCATCAGCAGCGATCCGAGGACATTCACGGTCAGTGTGCCCCATGGAAAGTTCATTCCGAGCAGGGAGCCCATCGCCACGTTGACGAAGTGGCGGCCCACGGCCCCAAGCGCACCGCCGGCCGCGATCGCAAGCACCATGTTCATGGGTCATCTCCCTGCGACTGCCGCTCGGCGCGCAACCGGCTCCAATACTCCAGCCGCTTCGATATTTCACGCTCGAAGCCCCGTTCCACAGGGCTATAGAAAGATTCGCGGGCCATACCTTCAGGAAAGTAGTTCTGGCCGGAGAAACCCTCGTCGGCATCGTGATCGTACGCGTAACCCGCGCCCCGTCCGATATCCTTCATCAGCTTCGTGGGCGCGTTGAGGATATGGTCCGGCGGTGCCAGCGAGCCGGTCTCTTTCGCGGTACGCATGGCCGACCCGAATGCCTTGTAGGTCGCGTTGGATTTAGGCGCGCTGGCCAGATAGATCGTGCATTGCGCCAGCGCGAGTTCGCCTTCCGGCGTCCCGATCCGCTCATACGCCTCCCAGGCCGCCAGCGCCTGCGGCAATGCCTGGGGATCGGCAAGGCCGATATCCTCGACCGCCGCACGCGCCAGCCGCCGCGCAATAAACCGGGGGTCCTCGCCGCCCGCAAGCATTCGCGCCAGCCAGTAGAGCGCGGCATCCACGTCCGAACCGCGCAAGGATTTATGCAGCGCACTGATCAGGTTGTAGTGACCCTCCTGGCTCTTGTCGTAAAGCGGCGCGCGTTTCTGCACGGTCTCCGCCAGTCCCGCTGTATCCAGTTTCGCCTCGACATCGAGCGCGAAGAGTTCCTCGGCGAGGTTCAGGAGATAGCGCCCGTCCCCGTCCGCCATGGCCTTCAGGGCGGCGCGCGCGTCGTCCTCAACGGGCAATTCGCGCGCCTCGATGGCCTCCGCGCGTTGCAGCAGTTCCTCCAGCGCCCCCTCGTCGAGGCGGTTCAACACATAGACCTGTGCGCGTGAAAGCAGCGCGGCGTTGATCTCGAAGGACGGGTTTTCGGTGGTCGCGCCGATCAGCGTTACCGTGCCGTCCTCCACATAAGGCAGGAACCCGTCCTGCTGGGCTCGGTTGAACCGGTGGATTTCGTCGATAAACAGCAAGGTCCCCTGCCCGCTCGCACGGCGGGCCTTTGCCCGCTCGAAGACCTTGCGCAGATCGGCGACACCGGAAAATACCGCGGACAAAGGCTCGAATTCGAGATCCGTTTCCAGCGCCAGAAGGCGCGCGATCGTCGTCTTGCCGCAACCCGGCGGTCCCCACAGGACCATGCTCGCAAGCCGCCCGGTCGCAATCATGCGCCCGACGGGTCCCTCCGCGCCCAGCAGATGGCCCTGCCCCACCACATCGGCGATGGCCTCGGGCCGGAGCCGGTCGGCAAGCGGTCGCGGGGCCTGGCCCGCGAACATCTCGGATTGCTGAACCACGCGCGACTAGCCCGAAATCGACAGCGAAAGCAGACGGCCGCCGCGTTCCACCGTGACGTCCCAGCGCGCGCGCCGCTCAGCGACGGCGTCGCGCAGGTCGCGCACCCGGCCGACCTTGAGGTCGTTGATCTCCACGATGATATCTCCCACGCGAAACTCCAGCCGGTCGGCCGGGCTGCGGCTGGCGATCGCGCGGACCACCACGCCGGTATCGAAGTGGTCACGCCCCATTTCCTCCGCCAGCGCGGGCGACAGGTTCGCCACGCTCGCGCCTGCCAGCGGATGGGCGCCGCGCAGCTGGATTTCGTTGCGCGCGGGTCGCTCGGGCGGATGCTCCAGCGGCAATTCCACATCCAGGATGCGGTTCGGGCGGCGAACGGTCAGCCGGGCAGTACTGCCCAGGACGCCGGTGGCGACCCGGAATCTCAGTGCTTCCTCGTCGAATACCGGCTGTCCTTCGACGGCGACGATAATGTCACCTTCGCGCAAACCGGCCCTGCGGGCCGGACCATCTGGATGAAGCTCCGCGAGGATCACCCCGTCGGGTCGGTCGAGGCCGATGGCGTCGGCGATATCCGGCGTCACGGTATTCGCGCGCGCTCCCAGCCATGCCCGGCGCAGGGCACTTCCTGACGTGGCACCCGCGATCACCGTCCGCACCATGTTCGACGGGATCGCGAACCCGATACCCTGGCTGCCGCCGCTGCGCGAGAAGATCGCCGTGTTGATGCCGGCAAGCTTGCCGTCCATACGCAACAGCGCCCCGCCGGAGTTGCCCGGATTGATGGCCGCGTCGGTCTGGATGAAAAAGTTGAAGTCGGTGATGCCGACCTGCGTGCGCGCAAGCCCGGACACGATCCCGCTCGTCACCGTCTGGCCCACGCCGAAGGGGTTACCGATAGCCAGCACGAGGTCGCCCACCTCCAGATCGTCGCTGTCACCCAGCGCAATGAACGGCAGTTGTTCGCCCCCGGTATCGACCTTGAGGATTGCGAGGTCCGTGCGCTCGTCTTCGAGCAGGATGTCCGCATCGAATTCCCGGCGGTCCGACAGGACGACACGGATCGTGTCAGCGCCTTCAATCACGTGGAAATTGGTCACGATCAGGCCGTCCGCACGCACGATCACACCGGAACCCAGTGAATTCTCCCGGCGCTGGCGCGGCCGGATATCGTTGAAGGCGTCACCGAAAAACCGGCGAAAGAACGGATCGTTGAAGAGCGGTGAGGCGGGCCCGCGGCGCTGGACTTCCTTCTGGGTGAAAATGTTCACCACGGCGGGCCCGGCTTGCTTCACGAGCGGAGCGAAGGACAGCATCACCTGATCGCTGCCGCCCGGCAGCACGCGCTCTTGCGCCTGTGATCCGGCGAACGGTGTCACGAGCAATACCAGAAGAGCGCAGATGCGCAGGGGGATATGGAGATACCGGCTCATGAATAGATAATAGTCATCCCGGGCGCGGGTTTCATCGGCACAGACGAAAAAGGCCGCTCAACAAGAGCGGCCTTCCGTAAATCGTTGCGCACCGGCGTCAGGCAGCGGCTTCTTCGTATGCGTCTTCGTCCACCTGCACCGGGCCCGAATCCTGGCCCTTGGCGTCTTCGTCACGGTCAACGAGCTCGATGATCGCCATCGGCGCGGAATCGCCGTAGCGGAACCCGGCTTTCAGCACCCTGGTGTAACCACCCGGGCGGTCGGCATAGCGCTCCGACAGGGTCGAGAACAGCTTCTCGACCAGCACGCGATCCTTGATCACGCTGAGCGCCTGACGGCGGGCGTGCAGATCCCCCCGCTTGCCCAGGGTCACGAGCTTGTCGGCGACCCGCCGCAGCTCCTTGGCCTTCGGCAGGGTTGTGACGATCTGCTCATGCTTGATGAGCGCAGCCGCCATGTTGGCGAACATCGCCTTGCGGTGAGTGCTCGTCCGGTTGAGTTTGCGCGGTCCCTTGCGGTGACGCATCGTACTTACTCCTATCCAGCGTAGCCGTTAGAACGGCTCTTCGAGGCGCTTCGCGAGGTCCTCGATGTTTTCCGGCGGCCATGCCGGGATTTCCATGCCGAGGTGCAGGCCCATCTGGGCGAGCACTTCCTTGATTTCATTCAGCGACTTGCGGCCGAAGTTCGGGGTGCGGAGCATTTCCGCCTCTGTCTTCTGCACGAGGTCGCCGATGTAGACGATATTGTCGTTCTTCAGGCAGTTCGCCGAACGCACCGAAAGCTCCAGCTCGTCGACCTTGCGGAGCAGGTTGCGGTTGAACTCAAGCTCGTCGTCGATCTCCTCAACCGGCTGGTCCGCCTTCGGCTCGTCGAAGTTCACGAAGAGCTGCAGCTGGTCCTGGAGGATACGCGCCGCCAGTGCGACCGAATCTTCCGGTGTGATCGCGCCGTTGGTCTCGATATCGAGGGTCAGCTTGTCCAGGTCGGTGCGCTCGCCGACGCGGGCGTTACCGACGTGGTAGGCGACCTTCTGCACCGGGGAGAACAGCGCATCGACCGGGATCAGGCCGATCGGAGCATCCGCGGCGCGGTTCTGCGCGGCCGGGACGTAGCCCTTGCCGGACTCGACCATCAGCTCCATGACAACGCGCGCACCCTGGTCGAGCGTCATCAGCACGTGATCGGGGTCCATGACCTCGATGTCGGGGCCGGTCTCTATCTGACTGGCCGTCACCTCACCCGGGCCGGTCGCGTTCAGCGTCATCCGTTTCGGGCCGTCGCTGTGCATGCGCAGCGCCATCGACTTCACGTTCAGGACGATATCGGTCACATCCTCACGCACGCCCGGGATGGACGAGAATTCATGCAGCACGCCCTCGATCTGGATCGAGGTCACGGCTGCGCCCTGCAACGACGAGAGCAGGATCCGGCGCAGCGCGTTGCCAAGCGTCAGGCCGAAACCGCGCTCAAGCGGCTCAGCCACGACGGTCGCCTGGCGCGACGGGTTGTTGCCGCCGGCGATGTCGAGCTTGTTCGGCTTGATCAGATCGGTCCAGTTCTTCTGCAGCATATCGTCTTCCTTAAACCTTTGCGGCACGCCGCGATGTGTCGCGGGGGCGTACCGATTGAAATTACGGGCGGCGCACCGTCGGTGCGCCCGAAATCAGACGCGCCGGCGCTTGCGCGGGCGGCATCCGTTATGCGGGACCGGGGTCACGTCACGGATCGCCGTGATCTCGAAGCCGACGGCCTGCAGGGCGCGCAGCGCGGACTCACGCCCCGAGCCCGGGCCCTTCACCTCGACGGCCAGCGTCTTCATGCCGTGTTCCTGCGCCTTTCGGCCGGCATCCTCGGCAGCCATCTGCGCCGCGTACGGCGTCGACTTGCGCGAGCCCTTGAAGCCCTGCGAGCCGGCGGACGACCACGCAATTGCGTTGCCCTGCGCATCGGCGATGGTGATGTGGGTGTTGTTGAACGTCGCATTCACATGCGCGACGCCCGACGTGATGTTCTTGCGTTCGCGCCGACGGACGCGCGCTGTCGCGGGCTTTGCCATGACCTGTCTATCCTGCCTTAGGGGTCCTTAGACCTTCTTCTTCCCGGCGATCGGCCGGGCCTTGCCCTTACGCGTGCGGGCGTTGGTGTGCGTACGCTGACCGTTCACGGGCAGGCCCTTGCGGTGCCGCACGCCGCGGTAGGACCCGAGGTCCATGTAGCGCTTGATGTTCATTGCCACTTCGCGACGAAGATCGCCCTCGACCTGGTAGCCCTGGTCGATCATCTCGCGAACGCGCATGACCTCGTCGTCGGTGAGGTCGTGCACCCGGCGATCGAGCGCAATACCGCACTTTTCGCAGATTTCCTCCGCCTTCGTCGGGCCGATCCCATGGATATAGGTCAGCGCGATCGGCAAACGCTTCTGCGTCGGAATGTTAATACCTGCAATACGTGCCACGCTCCGAACTCCTTCGTGGTTGCGGTGCGGTCAAAACGGCCAATTTTCTGATGCCCGAGGCGGGGATATATAGGATTTTCCGCCCTTCGGTCAACAGGTTAGCCCGCCGTAATGATCGCCTCGATCTGTTTCGATACCTCGTCGATCGGCTGCATGCCGTCGACCTTCTTCAACATGCCCCGGCTCTCGTAGTAGGGGAGAATCGGAGCGGTTTGCTCGTGATAGACCTCAAGGCGATGCTTGAGGGTTTCCGCGTTGTCGTCGTCCCGGCGATCGGCCTCGGGAGTCTCGGCCACGCGGGTATTGATACGGTCGATCAGGACACTGTCGTCGACTGAAATCTCGATAACATGATCGAGAGGAAGTCCCTTTTCTTCCAACATCTTATCCAGGGCCTCCGCCTGCGCGGTGGTGCGCGGGAAGCCATCCAGGATAAAGCCGTTGTCGCAATCGGGCTCGGAAATCCGGTCGGAGATGATCTGCACCATGATTGCGTCGGGCATCAGCTTGCCCGCATCCATCACGGCTTTCGCCTCCTGCCCCATCTCGCTGCCCGAGGCCACCGCGGCGCGCAGCATGTCGCCGGTCGATAACTGCACGAGGCCGTGCTTATCAACCAGAATCTGCGCCTGGGTGCCCTTGCCCGCCCCCGGCGGGCCAAGAAGAATGATATTCATCGCGCGTCGCCCCCCGAACTCTAGCCCCGCCGGCCCTTCAGCTTGGCCTTGCGAATAAGGCCTTCATACTGGTGGGCGAGCAGGTGACTCTGGATCTGCGCGACGGTGTCCAGCGATACCACCACGACAATCAGCAAGCTGGTGCCGCCGAAGAAGAACGGAACCGCGAACCGCGTGATCAGCAGTTCCGGCAACAGTGCGACCGCCACCAAGTAGATCGTTCCCACGACCGTCAGGCGCGTCAGCACGTAGTCGAAGAACTCGGCCGTGTTCTTGCCCGGGCGGATACCCGGCACGAAACCGCCATTCTTCTTGAGGTTGTCCGCCGTATCTTCCGGATTGAACACGATCGCCGTGTAGAAGAACGAGAAAAACGCGATCAGCGCGGCGAACAGCACAAAGAACAACGGCTGGCCGCGGCCGATCCACGCCGTAATGAAGCCCAGCGCGCCATCGCCCCCGCCACCCGAGAAGCCGGCAATCGACACCGGCGTGAGCAGGATCGACGTCGCGAAGATGATCGGAATCACGCCCGACGTGTTGAGCTTCAGCGGAATGTGGGAGGACTCGCCGCCGAACATCCGGTTGCCGACCTGGCGCTTGGGATACTGGACGATGATCCGCCGCTGGGCCCGCTCGACGAAGACGATCAGGACAATGACCGCCACCGCGAAGATGAGGAAGCCAATGATGAACAGCGCCGAGAGCGCACCCTGTTCACCCAGCTGGAACATGTTCGCGAGCGCACCCGGCAGCGCGGCCACGATTCCCGCGAAAATGATAAGCGAAATGCCGTTGCCGACCCCGCGTGCAGTGATCTGCTCGCCCAGCCACATCAGGAACATCGTGCCGCCGACGATCGTGATAACCGTGCTGGCGCGGAAGAACATACCCGGGTCGTCGACCGCCGGTCCCTGGGAGGTCGAAATGCCCTCGAGGCCGACCGAAAGGCCGTAGGCCTGGATCACGGCCAGAATCACCGTCAGATAACGCGTGTACTGGTTGATCTTCTTGCGGCCCGACTCACCCTCTTTCTTCAATTGCTCGATGGTCGGCGAGATCGCCGTCATCAGCTGCATGATGATCGCCGCCGAAATATACGGGATCACGTTGAGCGCGAAGATGCTCATGCGCGACAGCGCGCCGCCGGCGAAGGCGTCGAACACGCCCAGGATACCGCCGGACTGCTGGGTGAAAATGTCTTCAATGATGACCGGGTCGATCCCGGGGATCGGGATATAGGTGCCCAGGCGATAGACAATCAAAGCGCCCAGTGTGAACCACAGGCGCTTTTGAAGTTCTTTCGCTTTGGAGAACGCCCCGAAATTCATGTTCGACGCGATCTGTTCAGCAGAGCTGGCCATCTATCGTTCCGTTCGCAACGTTTCGTTACGACCCATTTGAGAGCGACCGGGGACCGGTCAACGCAATTTTCGTTTACTCGTCGTCCGAGCCGGATCCCGTGAAGGACGCCGCCTTGTCATTCCGCGGGGTCTTTTCCTTCGGCCCGACGGTGACGGTCACGCTGCCACCGGCGCCTTCGACCGCGGAAACCGCACCACGCGTCGCGCTGGTGATTTCCAGCGTGACCTTCGATGTCACGGCACCGGTAGCCAGAAGCCGGATTCCGTCCAGCTTGCGCCGCACAACGCCGGCCGCGATGAGCGCGTCCTCGTTGATCGCGGAACCCGCATCGAGCTTGCCGGCATCGATCGCAGCCTGGAGCCGCCCGAGCGTGAGTTCCTGCAGGCGAAGGCGGTTCGGCTTGGTAAAGCCGCGCTTCGGCAGGCGCCGGTAAATCGGCATCTGGCCGCCTTCGAAACCCTTGATCGCAACGCCCGACCGGGATTTCTGGCCCTTCATACCGCGACCGGCGGTCTTGCCGAGGCCGGAACCCGGCCCGCGGCCGACCCGCTTGCGATTGCGGCGGGCGCCCGGGTTATCTGACAAATCATTGATATTCATGACGAAAATCCGTTAGTCGGCTTCTTCGACCTGCACGAGATGCTTGACCTTGTTGATCATGCCCCGCACAGCCGGTGTGTCTTCCAGTTCACGCGTGCGGTGACGCTTGTTGAGACCCAGCCCGATCAGCGTCTTGCGCTGGTCGGAACGGCGGCCGATCGGGCTGCCGATCTGGGTGACGCGCACCGTCTTCTGAGAGTCAGCCATTGACCGCCTCCGCTTCCTCGACATCAGCACCTTCGGCCTCGGCATCCGAGCCCGCGGCGGAATCCTGAACGCTACGGCGTCCCACGATATCCGCCACCTTGAGGCCACGCCGGTTGGCAACGCCGCGCGGCGACATCATGTTTTCAAGTGCCTCGAACGCCGCCTTGATCATGTTGTGCGGGTTCGACGTGCCGATGGACTTCGCCACCACGTCCTGAACGCCAAGGCATTCGAACACGGCGCGCAACGGACCGCCGGCGATGATACCCGTACCCGGAGGCGCAGCGCGTAGCACGACGCGGCCGGCACCGAAATGCCCCTTTACGTCATGGTGAAGCGTGCGGCCTTCGCGAAGCGGAATCCGGACCATCTGACGCTTGGCCTGTTCGGTAGCCTTGCGGATCGCCTCGGGAACCTCGCGTGCCTTGCCGGCCCCGTGACCGACGCGGCCCTTCTGGTCTCCGACGACGACGATGGCGGCGAAACCGAAACGGCGACCGCCCTTCACGACTTTGGCAACGCGGTTGATGCTGACGAGCCGTTCGACGAACTCGTTATCGTCGCGGTCATCGCGGCGTCCGCCATCCCGGCGTCCGCCGTCGCGCTGATTGCGTCCTGGTGCCTGTGCCATACCAGTCTTCCTAGAAGTTCAGGCCGCCTTCGCGTGCGGCCTCCGCCAGGGCTTTCACCCGGCCATGAAAAAGATATCCGCCGCGGTCGAATACGACGTCTTCGACACCGGCGGCCTTGGCCCGCTCGGCGATCAATTTACCGACGGCGCTCGCACCGTCGACATTCCAGCCCTTGCCGTCCTTGAAGTCCTTATCGGCCGACGATGCGGCCGCCACGGTCTTGCCTTCGACATCGTCGATGACCTGGGCGTAAATGTGCCGGCCCGAGCGGAAAATGCTCAGCCGGGGGCGACTGCCCTTTGCAACGCGACGCAGCTTGGCGCGAACGCGATTGCGGCGCTTGGACGCGCGATTGCGCGGATTCGACGTCATTTCTTCTTACCTTCCTTACGCAGAATCTGCTCGTTCTGATAGCGCACGCCCTTGCCCTTGTAGGGCTCCGGCTTGCGGTAACTGCGGATCTCCGCGGCAACCTGACCGACCACCTGCTTGTCGGCCCCCGAGATCACGACAGTGGTCTGGCCTTCGCAGTTGATCGTGATGCCTTCCGGGATCGGATAGTTCACATCGTGCGAAAAACCGAGCTGAAGATTCAGGCTCTTGCCTTGAACGGCCGCGCGGTAACCGACGCCCGTGATTTCCAGCGTCTTGGTGAAACCTTCGCTCACGCCGGTAACCAGATTGTCCAGAAGCGAGCGCGATGTGCCCCACGCCATCCGGGCGCGCTTGCTGTTGGAGCGCGGCTTGACGACGACGCTACCGTCTTCCTGCATGACTTCAACGTCAGCCGGAATCTCGATCGCCATTTCGCCCAGCTTGCCCTTGGCGGATACCGTCTGCCCCGAAACCTGGACATCGGTTCCGTCGGGGATCGCCACCGGGGTGCTGCCTACACGTGACATATCAATGTCTCCTCAATCCATACCAACGCCTAGAAGACGTGGCACAGAACCTCGCCACCGACATTTTCAGCGCGCGCGCTGTTGTCGGACAGGACGCCCTTCGGCGTCGACAGGATCGCGATTCCCAGTCCGCCATAAACCTGGCGCAGATCGCGAATCTTCGAATACACGCGCCGGCCCGGGCGCGAAACACGCTGGATCTCGCGGATCACCGGCGTGCCTTCCTGATACTTCAGTTCAATCGTGATCTCGGAAATGCCCGAGCGCAGCTCGGTCACGCTGTAACCACGGATAAACCCTTCGTCCTGCAGAACTTCCAGAACGCGCTCGCGAAGCCTGGACGCGGGCGACGTCACGGACGTCAAACCGGCGCGCTGGCCGTTGCGGATGCGTGTCAGCATATCGCCGAGGGGATCGGTCATCGACATGAATGCGCTCTCCTACCAGCTGGACTTCACGAGGCCCGGAATCAGGCCTTGCGACCCGAGTTCGCGAAGCGCGAGGCGGGACATACGGAACTTGCGGTAGTAACCGCGCGGACGACCGGTCACTTCGCAACGATTGCGCAGGCGGGTCTTGGAAGAATTACGCGGCAGTTTCGCGAGTTTCATGCGGGCCGCAAAACGCTCTTCCGGCTGGCGCGAGGTGTCCTTCGCGATCGCCTTCAGCTCGGCGCGCTTGGCCGCGTAGCGGTCCACCAGCTTCTGCCGGTGCTTGTTCTTCTCGACTGCACTCTTTTTTGCCATCTCGTCTTATCTCCTGGCCGGCGCTTAATCGCGGAACGGGAAGTCGAAGCCGCGCAGCAACTCGCGCGCCTCGTCGTCCGTGTTCGCCGTCGTGCAAATGATCACGTCCATGCCGCGGATATCGTCGACATCGTCGTAGTTGATTTCGGGAAACACGATCTGCTCGCGCAATCCCATCGCGTAGTTGCCGCGGCCGTCGAAGCTCGTCGGACGCAGCCCACGGAAATCTCGTACGCGCGGCAACGCAATCGTTACCAGGCGGTCGAGGAATTCGTACATCCGCTCACGGCGCAAGGTGACCTTGCAGCCGATCGGCATGTCTTCGCGCAGCTTGAAGTTCGCGATTGAGTTTTTCGCGCGCGTGATCTGCGGGTGCTGGCCGGCAATCGCCGCCATCTCGGACACGGCGGAATCGATCTTCTTCGAATCCTGAGCTGCCTCGCCCAAGCCCATGTTCAACACGATCTTCTCGATCCGCGGCACCGCATGATCGTTCCCGTAGCCGAACTGCTCCTTGAGCTTCGGCTTGACCGTTTCTTTGTAATGTTCGCCCAGTCGCGTAGCCATCTCTACACCTATCAGTCGATGACTTCGCCGGACCGCTTGGCAAAGCGGACCTTGCGGCCATCATCGAGAGTCTTGTAGCCGACGCGGGTCGGCTTGCTGCTGTCCGGATCCACGAGCGCCACGTTCGAAGCGTGAAGCATCGCTTCCATCTCGTTGATCCCGCCCGGCGACGTCTGGGTCGGGCGCTGGTGGCGCTTGACCATGTTGACACCCTGCACCAGCACGCGGTTGCGCTCGCGGTCAACCCGCAGCACTTCGCCGGACTTGCCTTTCTCGCGCCCCGTCAGGACAACCACCTGGTCGCCTTTACGGATTTTCATTTTCGCGGTTGTCGCCATTACAGAACCTCCGGCGCCAGCGAGATGATCTTCATGTAGCGGCGTGCGCGCAGCTCGCGCGTCACCGGGCCGAAGATACGGGTCCCGATGGGCTCACCCGCCTGATTAATCAGCACCGCGGCGTTGCTGTCGAATCGGATGGCGCTGCCATCCGAACGGCTGATGTCCTTCTTCGTGCGAACGATCACGGCGCGATGAATCTCGCCCTTCTTCACACGACCGCGCGGGATCGCCTCCTTGACGGAAACGACGATCACGTCGCCGACACCGGCGGTCATCCGTTTGGAGCCGCCCAGCACCTTGATGCACTGCACCCGGCGCGCGCCGCTGTTGTCAGCGACTTCCAGGTTGGTCTGCATCTGAATCATGGTCTTTAGTCCTTCAAATACCCGTGGCGCCCGCGCTTCAGGCGTCGACCTTTTCGATCACTTCGAAACGCTTGCTCTTCGAGATCGGACGGCACTCGCGAATGCGAACCGTGTCTCCCACCTCAAGGGCATTGGTCTCGTCATGCGCCGCAATCTTCTTCGACTGCGTCATGAACTTCTTGTAGAGCGGGTGGCGAACGCGGCGGTCGACCTGAACGGTCACCGATTTGTCCATCTTGTTGCTCACCACCGTGCCGATAAGTACCCGTCGCGGCATCCTGCTAGCTCCTAGCTTCTCTATTGCGCCTGACGGCGATCATTGAGGACCGTCTGCACGCGCGCGATGTCGCGGCGGACGTCGCGCACACGCGCGGTATTCTCCAGCTGCCCGCTCGCCTGCTGAAATCGCAGGTTGAACGCCTCTTTCTTGAGATCGCGAAGCTCGTCGCGAAGCTCGTCGTCGCTCTTGGCTCGGATGTCTTCAGCCTTCATTGCCCTTACCCCAGGTCACGCGCGACGATGCGGGTCTGCATCGGCAGCTTCGCCGACGCCAGCTCGAACGCCTCGCGCGCCACATTCTCGGGAACGCCGTCGATCTCGAACATCACCCGGCCCGGCTTCACGCGGACCATCCAGTATTCCGGCGTGCCCTTGCCCTTGCCCATACGGACTTCGGCCGGTTTCTGACTGACCGGAACATCCGGGAAAATGCGAATCCAGACACGGCCGGTGCGGCGCATATGACGTGTCATCGCACGACGTGCGGCCTCGATCTGACGCGCGGTTACACGGGCGGGCGTTACGGCCTTCAGGCCGTAGGACCCGAAGTTGAGCGATGTCCCCGACTGGGCGACACCACGCAGCCGACCCTTGTGCTGCTTGCGGTATTTTGTGCGTTTTGGACTTAGCATGACCTTACCTCCGGGCGACTAGCGTGCCGGCATTCCACCCGATTGCTGCTCTTCGATCCGGCGGTCCTGTGCCATCGGATCGTGTTCCATGATGTCACCGCGGTAGATCCAGACCTTCACACCGCAGGTGCCGTAGGTCGTCATCGCCGTGGCCGTGCCGTACTGGATATCGGCACGCAACGTGTGCAGCGGAACGCTGCCTTCGTGATACTGCTCGGTCCGCGCGATTTCGGCGCCGCCCAGGCGGCCGCCACACATCACGCGAACACCCAGGGCGCCGAGACGCATGGCGTTCTGCACCGCGCGCTTCATCGCACGACGGAAACCAACGCGCCGCTCCAGCTGCTGGGCAATATTCTCGGCCACCAGTGCCGCATCGATCTCGGGCTTGCGCACCTCGACAATGTTGAGGCTCACCTCGGAACCGGTCATCCGGGCCACGTCGGAGCGCAGTTTCTCGATGTCCGCACCCTTCTTGCCGATCACGACGCCGGGGCGTGCCGAGTGGATCGTGATGCGGGCCTTCTTCGCCGGGCGCTCGATGATGATCCGGCTGACGCCAGCGCCGGCGAGGCGCTTTTCAAGCTCCTTGCGAAGCTCCAAGTCTTCCAGCAACAGATTGCCGTAGTCCCGGCCGTCGGCGAACCAGCGTGAATCCCAGGTCCGGTTAATGCCGAGCCGGAGCCCGATCGGATTGATTTTCTGACCCATACCTATGCCTCTTCCTGCTCGCGAACGACGAGCGTGATCTGGCTGAACGGCTTGTGAATTCGCGCCACCCGGCCACGTGCGCGTGCACGCCAGCGCTTCATGACGAAGGCCTTGCCAACAGTCGCTTCGGCAACGACAAGGCGGTCGACGTCGAGCTGGTGGTTGTTCTCGGCATTCGCGATTGCGCTCTCCAGCCCGGCTTTCACCTGGTCGGAGATACGCCGGCGAGAGAATTCGAGGTCCATCAGGGCGCGCTGGACCGGCTTGCCGCGAATCTGTTCCGCCACGAGGTTCAGCTTCTGCGGGCTGACACGAAGGTTACGCACAATGGCGCGCGCTTCGGTATCCGCCAGGCTGCGCGGTGCTGCTTTCTTGCCCATCGCTAGCCCCGCTTCGACTTGCGATCGGCCGCGTGACCGTAATAGGTCCGCGTCGGCGAAAATTCACCGAACTTCTGGCCGACCATATTCTCGGTCACCAGCACGGGGACGAACTTCTGGCCGTTGTAGACGCCGAAGGTCAGCCCCACAAACTGGGGAAGGATCGTCGAACGCCGCGACCAGGTTTTGATGACGTCGTTTCGGCCCGACGCGCGCGCAGCCTCTGCCTTCTTCAGCAGGTAGCTGTCGACGAACGGACCTTTCCAAACAGAACGTGCCACTGCCGTTCTCCTCTACTTCGTGCGCCGACGAATGATCAGCGAATCGGTCTTCTTGTTGGACCGGGTTCGCTTACCCTTCGTCGGTTTGCCCCATGGGGAGACCGGGTGACGTCCGCCGGACGTACGCCCTTCGCCACCACCATGCGGATGATCGATCGGGTTCATGGCAACGCCGCGCACCGACGGGCGTTTGCCCAGCCAGCGCTTCCGGCCGGCCTTGCCGAGCTTGATGTTGCCCTGATCGGGGTTCGAGACGGCGCCGATGGTCGCCATGCATTCCTGGCGGACCATGCGGACTTCGCCGGACGCCAGCTTGAGCAGGCCGTAACCGCGGTCGCGGCCGACGAGCTGCACATAGGTGCCCGCCGCGCGCGCCAACTTGCCGCCCGCACCGGGCTTGAGCTCGACGTTATGCACGATCGTACCGATCGGGATGGCGCGAAGCGGCATCGCGTTGCCCGGCTTTACGTCCGCGCGCTCGGCGGCGATGACCGTATCGCCCACGTTCAGGCGCTGCGGGGCCAGGATGTAGCTTTTCTCTCCGTCTTCGTACGCGATCAGTGCGATGAACGCCGTCCGGTTGGGATCGTATTCGATCCGCTCGACCTTCGCGGGCACATCGTACTTCGTGCGCTTGAAATCCACTTGACGATACAGGCGCTTGTGCCCGCCGCCACGCCGTCGGGCGGTGATACGACCGGTGTTGTTGCGGCCACCCTTCTTGGTCAGGCCCTCGGTGAGCGACTTTTCAGGGCCACCCTTCCAGAGCTCCGACCGGTCGACGAGGACGAGGCCACGCTGACCGGGGGTGATCGACTTGAACTGTTTCAGTGCCATTGGAACCTCTACACGCCCGTCGTGATATCGATCGAATCGCCTTCGGCGAGACGAACCACGGCTTTCTTGACGTCGTTGCGCCGGCCGGGACGGCCCTTCCAGCGCTTTGTCTTGCCCTTTTGCAGGATCGTGTTCACGCCAACGACCTTGACCTTGAACAGGCCCTCCACGGCGGCGCGAATCTCGGGCTTGGTCGCATCGACCGGCACCCGGAACACAACCTGATTGTGCTCGGACACGAGCGTCGCCTTCTCGGTGATGACCGGAGAGCGGACCAGCTCGTACATGCGCTCGGCCGACACTTCGATGCGCCCGCGCGGATTGCGATTGCTGCTCATCGTAGGCGCTCCTGAAGCTGCTCGACAGCCTGCTTCGTCAGAACCAGCGTGTCGCGACGCAGGATGTCGTAAACGTTGGCGCCCTGCTGCGGCAGGACGTCGACGCCCGGAATGTTGCGCGTGGCAAGCTGGAAGTTGTGGTCGACCTCGGTACCGTCGACGATCAGCGCCGACGACAGGCCGAGCGCCTTAAGCTGCGCGGCCACGGCCTTGGTCTTCGGCTCGGAAGCCGACACGGCATCCAGCACGACGAGCTTTCCCTCGGCCTGCTTGGACGACAGCGCAGTCTTCAGTGCCAGCTTGCGCACCTTCTTGGGCATATCGAAGCCATGGTCGCGCGGCAGCGGACCGAACGTGGTCTGGCCGCCCCGCCAGTGGCCAGCCTTCCGGTCGCCGGCACGCGCACGGCCGGTTCCCTTCTGACGCCACGGGCGCGCGGTCGAACCGTTGATCTCGCCACGAACCTTGGTCTTGTGAGTGCCCTGCCGGCGCTTGGCCAGCTGGTAATTCACCATCCGCGCCAACAGATCCTTTCGGACCGGCGCAGCAAAGACACCGTCGTCGAGATCGATCTCGCCGGCGTCCTTGTTGTCGAGATTGACGACCTTAAGCTTCATCGTCTCAGTCCTTCGAATCCGTGTCTTCGGCGTCGTCGACCGATGCATCGTCCGCCGGCGCCTCTTCAGCAGCCGCCTCTTCAGCCGGTGCTTCGTCTTCAGCCGGCGCCTCTTCCTCGGCCATCACCGTCGGGTAAGGCGCATCCTCGGGAAGCGTCTTCTTAACCGCGTCGCGCACCAGCACGTAGCCGCCCTTCGAGCCCGGTACCGCCCCCTGAACCAGGATGAGGCCCTCGTCGTCATCGGTCATAACGATACGAAGGTTCTGGGTGGTGACACGCTCGGCGCCCATATGGCCGGCCATCTTCTTGCCCTTGAACACCTTGCCCGGGTCCTGACACTGGCCGGTCGAGCCGTGGCTTCGATGGGAGATCGACACGCCGTGGGTGGCGCGCAGGCCGCCGAAGTTGTGGCGCTTCATCGCCCCGGCAAAACCCTTACCGATGGACGTGCCCGTCACATCGACAAACTGGCCGGAGACGAAATGGTCCGCGGAGATACGCGTGCCCACGTCGATAACCGCATCGTCGGCGACACGGAATTCCACCAGTTTGCGCCGAGGCTCCACCTTCGCCTTCGCGAAATGCCCGCGCATCGCCTTGCTCACGCGCTTGGTCTTGGCCGTACCGGCCCCGACCTGCAGGGCGACATAGCCGTCGCGATCCATGGTTCGCTGATCGACGACATCACAGCCGTCCAGTTTCAGCACCGTAACGGGGACATGGTTTCCCGTGTCGTCGAAGACACGGGTCATGCCCACCTTCTGTGCAATGACGCCAGTACGCATCTTGGCCTCTTACAGCTTGATCTCGACATCCACGCCGGCGGCGAGGTCGAGCTTCATGAGCGCGTCGACCGTCTGCGGCGTCGGATCGATGATGTCGAGCAGACGTTTATGGGTGCGAATCTCGAACTGTTCACGCGACTTCTTGTCGACATGCGGCGAACGCAGCACCGTGAACTTCTCGATACGCGTGGGCAGCGGGATCGGTCCGCGTACTTCCGCGCCGGTTCGCTTGGCCGTTCCCACGATCTCGCTCGCCGACTGGTCGAGGACGCGATGATCGAAGGCTTTAAGCCGGATCCGGATGTGTTGACTGTCCATTGCGGTATCCCGTCAAGATGAAAGGCGGCCTAACATGGACCGCCGATCAAAATTTGCCCTACTCAACGATTGAAGTGACGACGCCGGCGCCGACGGTGCGGCCGCCTTCACGGATGGCGAAGCGCAGGCCCTCGTCCATCGCGATCGGCGCAATCAGGTTCACAACCATCGTGATGTTGTCGCCCGGCATCACCATCTCGGTGCCGTCAGGCAGCTCAACCGTCCCCGTCACATCCGTCGTGCGGAAGTAAAACTGCGGACGGTAGTTCGTGAAGAACGGCGTGTGACGTCCACCCTCTTCCTTCGTCAGGATGTAAGCCTCGCAGTTGAACTTCGTGTGCGGCGTGATCGAACCCGGCGCAGCAAGAACCTGACCGCGCTCGACTTCCTCCCGCTTCGTCCCGCGAAGCAGAACACCCACATTGTCGCCCGCCTCGCCCTGGTCCAGAAGCTTGCGGAACATCTCAACGCCCGTGCACACGGTCGTCGTCGTGTCCTTGATGCCGACAATCTCAATCTCGTCGCCAACATTCACAATCCCGCGCTCGATGCGGCCCGTCACAACCGTGCCACGGCCCGAGATCGAGAACACATCCTCGATCGGCATCAGGAACGGCTGGTCCTTCGGACGCTCCGGCTGCGGCACATACTCGTCAACCGCCGCCATCAGTTCCACGATCGAGTTCTTCCCGATCTCGTCGTCCCGGCTCTCCAGCGCAGCAAGCGCGGAGCCCTTCACGATCGGAATGTCGTCGCCCGGGAAGTCGTACGAGGACAGAAGCTCACGCACTTCCATCTCCACCAGCTCCAGAAGCTCCTCGTCGTCCACCTGGTCAACCTTGTTCAGGTAAACAACAAGCGCCGGAACACCCACCTGGCGCGCCAGAAGAATATGCTCGCGCGTCTGCGGCATCGGGCCGTCCGCCGCGTTCACAACCAAAATCGCGCCGTCCATCTGCGCCGCGCCCGTGATCATGTTCTTCACGTAGTCCGCATGGCCCGGGCAGTCCACATGCGCGTAGTGACGGCCTTCCGTCTCATACTCAACATGCGCCGTCGCAATCGTAATGCCGCGCTCGCGCTCTTCAGGCGCCTTGTCAATCTGGTCAAACGCAACCGCGTCGCCGCCCGAAGCCTCAGACATCACCTTCGTGATCGCCGCCGTCAGCGTCGTCTTACCATGGTCAACATGACCAATCGTGCCAACGTTCACATGCGGCTTCGTGCGTTCAAACTTCTCTTTCGACATGACCTGTTCTCCGTCTGGTGCCGATGGCGACCCTTGTTGCCCCGGCAAATAATTTGTTTGTTCGTGCTGGCGTTACGCCATCTTCGAGACGACTTCCTCGGCGACTGCCTGCGGTACCTGTTCGTAATGGTCGAAGACCATCGTGAAGGTGGCCCGGCCCTGGCTCATGGAGCGCAGCGTGTTCACGTAACCGAACATGTTGGCCAGCGGAACCATGGCGCTCACCACGCGGGCGTTGCCGCGGGTATCCATTGAGCCGACCTGGCCGCGACGACTGTTCAGGTCGCCGATGATGTCACCCATATACTCTTCCGGGGTCACGACCTCGACCTTCATCACCGGTTCCAGGAGACGGGGCGAGCCCTTCTCCAGCGCTTCGCGGAAAGCGGCGCGCGCGGCGATCTCGAAGGCCATGACCGAGGAGTCGACGTCATGCGACGCGCCGTCCACGAGAGTGGCCTTGAAGTCGATCACCGGGAACCCGGCGATGTTGCCGGCGTCACGTGCGGAATCGAGACCCTTCTCGACGCCCGGAATAAATTCCCGCGGCACCGAACCACCGAAGATGGCGCTCTCAAACTCGAAGCCGGCACCGGCATCAAGCGGCTCGAAGTCAATCTTGACCCGGGCGAACTGGCCTGAACCGCCGGTCTGCTTCTTGTGCGTGTAGTCGATGGTGATCGGCTTGGTCATCGCCTCGCGATAGGCCACCTGCGGTGCACCGACGTTGGCCTCGACCTTGAATTCCCGCTTCATGCGGTCGACGAGGATTTCGAGGTGCAGCTCGCCCATGCCCTTCAGGATGGTCTGGCCGCTTTCCTCGTCGCTCGATACGCGGAACGACGGATCTTCCTGTGCCAGGCGCTGCAGCGCCGCCGCCATTTTTTCCTGGTCCGCCTTGGTCTTCGGCTCCACCGCGATTTCGATAACGGGATCCGGAAACTCCATGCGCTCCAGAATGACCGGGTCGTTCGAATCGCACAGCGTGTCGCCGGTGGTTGTGTTCTTCATACCGGCCAGCGCGACGATGTCGCCGGCGTGCGCGACCTTGAGGTCCTCGCGGTCGTTGGCGTGCATCAGCAGCATGCGGCCGACGCGCTCTCGGTTGTCCTTGACCGAGTTGAGGACGGACGAACCCGCCTCAACCGTGCCGGAGTAAATGCGCGCGAAGGTCAGCGAGCCGACAAACGGGTCGGTCATGATCTTGAAGGCCAGCGCCGAGAACGGCTCGTCGTCCGAACTCTTGCGCACGATCGGGTCGTCGGTGCCCGGCAGAACACCTGCGATTGACGGCACGTCGATCGGCGACGGTAGATAATCGACGACGGCGTCCAGCAGCGGCTGCACGCCCTTGTTCTTGAAGGCCGAGCCACACAGAACCGGCACGGCCGTCAGCGAAAGCGTGGCCTTGCGGATGCACGCCTTCAGCGTCTCTTCGTCCGGCTCATTGCCCTCGAGATAGGCTTCCATCGCGTCGTCGTCATGCTCGACCGCGGCTTCGACGAGCTTCTCGCGCCATTCGGCGGCGGCGTCGGCCATATCGGCCGGGATGTCGACATACTCGAACTCGGCGCCCAGGCTCTCGTCCTTCCAGACGATGCCCTGCATCTTCACCAGGTCGACCACGCCGCGCAGTTCAGCTTCCTTGCCGATCGGCAGCTGCAGCACGATCGGCGACGCGCCGAGGCGGTCGATGATCATCTCGACACAGTTGTCGAAGTCCGCGCCGACACGGTCCATCTTGTTCACGAAGCAGATTCGCGGAACCTTGTACTTGTCGGCCTGGCGCCAGACCGTCTCCGACTGCGGCTCCACGCCGGCGACACTGTCGAACACGGCGACCGCGCCGTCGAGGACTCGCAGCGCACGCTCGACCTCAATCGTAAAATCCACGTGGCCGGGGGTGTCGATAATGTTGATACGGTGATCGTTCCAGAAGGCCGTGGTCGCAGCCGACGTGATCGTGATGCCGCGCTCCTGCTCCTGCTCCATCCAGTCCATCGTGGCGGCGCCGTCGTGGACTTCGCCGATCTTGTAGGAACGGCCGGTGTAATAGAGCACGCGCTCGGTCGTCGTCGTCTTGCCCGCGTCGATATGGGCCATGATGCCGATATTGCGGTACTTCTCGATCGGGGTTTCGCGATTGGACATGTCTGGAATCTCTCGTTCGAACCTGAGCTAACCGACTACCAGCGGTAATGGGAGAAGGCCTTGTTCGCCTCCGCCATCCGATGGGTGTCTTCCCGCTTCTTGACGGCGTTGCCGCGGTTCTCCGCCGCGTCCTGGAGTTCGCGCGACAGGCGCTCTTCCATGGTGTTTTCCGGCCGGCCGCGCGCCGCCTGGATCAGCCAGCGGAACGCCAGCGCCTGGGCGCGCTCGGAGCGAACCTCGACAGGCACCTGGTACGTCGCGCCGCCGACACGCCGCGAGCGCACTTCCAGCTGCGGCTTGATGTTGTCGATGGCCTCATGGAAGACGCGGACGGGATCGCCGCCGCGCTTACCGGCAATGTCGTCCAGCGCGGCGTAGACGATACGCTCCGCAGCCGACTTTTTGCCGTGATACATGACGTTGTTGGTGAATTTGCTGATCACCAGGTCCCCGAACTTGGGATCCGGCAAGATCTCACGTTTTTCTGCGCGCCGACGACGGGCCATGGTTCCGCTCCCCGCTACTTCGGCCGCTTGGCGCCGTACTTCGAACGGCGCTGGCGACGATCCGACACACCCTGGGTATCCAGCGTGCCGCGAATGATGTGATAGCGAACGCCCGGAAGGTCCTTCACGCGACCGCCGCGGATCATGACCACCGAATGCTCCTGAAGGTTATGACCTTCGCCCGGGATGTAGCTCGTCACCTCGAACCCGTTGGTCAGGCGAACACGCGCAACCTTCCGAAGCGCCGAGTTCGGCTTCTTCGGGGTCGTCGTGTAGACGCGGGTGCAAACGCCACGCTTCTGCGGGCACGCTTCCAGCGCCGGAACCTTGTTCCGCTTGATCGGTGCCTTGCGCGGCTTGCGGATCAGCTGATTGATCGTGGGCATATGGCTTCCTTAACTTCCCGTCGTTCGCGTTCGAACCACTTACACAAAGCACAACCGGGACAAGCGACAACTTGTCCCTGGGGCCCTTTTCGCCGGCCCGTCAAGCGTGCGCGCATGTGGTTCGTGATGCTTGAGGCTGCGTTTAGACTGCGCTGGTCTACCGCCAGCCCCGTTCAAGCGCGCGGGTTATAACGCCGCGCCCTATCCGACGTCAACCGCGAAACCCCATTAAAAAACGGGCATTTGCAGGAGTTTGGGCGACATCGCATTTGCGCAATTTCGCGACTGCCACAGGCCAATATTGGTAATATTATTTCACGTTTTGTGCATTGCATCAAAGAAACGCGCCGCCCCCGATCAGGAGGCGGCGCGCCGAAAGTTGGTCTGAAACGGGGCGGTCGCTATTCGGCGGCGCCCGCCTCCTCGATTTCGGTCTGCGCAGCCGCCTCTTCCTCGGCCAGCTGCTTGGCGATCTCTTCGGCGAGTTCGTTGTCGCGCTCGGCCGCGATCGAACGCACCGCGTTCATCACCGCGCCCGTGCCCGCCGGGATCAGGCGGCCCACGATCACGTTCTCCTTAAGACCGTACAGGCGATCGACCTTGCCGTTCACCGCAGCCTCGGTCAGCACGCGGGTCGTTTCCTGGAACGAGGCCGCGGAGATGAACGAGTTGGTCTGCAGGCTGGCCTTGGTGATGCCCTGCAGCACCGGCGAAGACTTCGCCAGCTGCAGGCCTTCTTCCTCGGCCTTCGCGTTGACGGCATCGAACTCGACCTTGTCGACCGTCTCGCCCACGAGGAACGTGGTCTCACCCGGATCGACAATTTCGACCTTCTGCAGCATCTGGCGAACGATCACCTCGATGTGCTTGTCGTTGATGCCGACGCCCTGCAGGCGATAGACATCCTGGATCTCCTTGACGAGATAGCGCGCGAGCTCCTCGACACCGAGAACACGCAGGATGTCATGCGGCACCGGGTTGCCGTCGAGCAGCAGGTCACCCTGCTGGACGAAGTCACCCTCCTGGACGGAGATGTGCTTGCCCTTGGGTATCAGGTATTCGACCGGTTCCGCACCGTTCGCCTGATCTTCCTCGCTCGGCGCCACAACGATCCGGCGCTTCATCTTGTAGTCGCGTCCGAACTCGACGCGACCGTCGATGTCCGCGATGACCGCATGGTCCTTCGGACGACGCGCCTCGAAGAGTTCCGCCACACGCGGCAGACCACCGGTGATGTCACGGGTCTTGGAGCTCTCACGCGGAATACGCGCCAGAATGTCGCCGGCCTGCACATGCTGGCCCTGGTCAACATTGAGGATCGCGTCCACCGACATGAAGTAGCGGGCGTCCAGACCGTTGGCGAGCTTGACGACTTCGCCGGCCTTCGACGACTTCTTCGGCCGCAGCGAAATCCGCGGACGCAGATCGGCGCCCTTGGGCTGCTGCTTCCAGTCGATCACCACCTTGTAGGCGATACCCGTCGCCTCGTCGGTGGCCTCACGCATGGAGTTACCCTCGATCAGGTCGACGTAATCGATATAGCCTTCCTTCTCGGTGATGATCGGGATCGTGTACGGATCCCACTGTGCCAGCGGCTGGCCCTTCTCGACCTTGTCGCCTTCATCGGCCAGCAGACGCGAACCGTACGGGATACGGTGATGCGCGCGGGCGCGACCGGCTTCGTCGATCAGGACGACTTCCGTGTTGCGGCTCATCACGATGGGCACGCCTTCGGAGTTCACTACGACGTTGCGGTTCTCGATCTTGACCGTCGCGTCGAACGCCGCTTCGACGCTCGACTGCTCCGATGCGCCCTGCGCCGCGCCGCCGATGTGGAACGTCCGCATCGTCAGCTGGGTGCCGGGCTCGCCGATCGACTGCGCCGCGATGACGCCGACGGCTTCGCCAACGTTGACCGGCGTACCGCGTGCAAGGTCGCGTCCATAGCATGCGCCACAGACACCGCCGTCACTCTTGCAGGTCAGGACCGAACGGATCTTGACGGTCTCGGTGCCCGCGGTGTCGATCTTGTCGACCAACGCCTCGGTCATGAGTTCGCCCTTCTCGATGATCTTGTCGCCGCTCAGCGGGTCGATCACGTCTTCGGCGGCCGTGCGGCCGAGCACACGCTCGGACAACGGCACCACGACGTCACCGCCCTCGATCACCGCCGACATGGTCAGGCCATCGTCGGTGCCGCAGTCGTTCTCGATGATCACGCAATCCTGCGCGACATCGACAAGACGGCGGGTCAGGTAGCCCGAGTTCGCGGTCTTCAGCGCCGTGTCGGCGAGGCCCTTACGGGCACCATGGGTCGAGTTAAAGTACTCGAGCACCGACAGGCCTTCCTTGAAGTTGGCGATGATCGGCGTCTCGATGATCTCGCCCGACGGCTTCGCCATCAGCCCGCGCATACCGGCAAGCTGACGGATCTGCGCGGCGGAACCGCGCGCGCCGGAGTGGGCCATCATGTAAACCGAGTTGATCTGGCCTTCGGCGTCCGTGGACTGCATCTCGGCCATCATCGCGTCGGCGACGTCGTCCGTGCAGCGGGTCCAGGCATCGACAACCTTGTTGTACTTCTCACCCTTGGTGATCAGACCGTCCTGGTACTGCTGCTCAAACTCCTTGACCCGGTCGGTCGTCTCGTCGACCAGCTTGGTCTTGAGATCGGGGACGATCAGGTCGTCCTTGCCGAAGGAGATACCGGCCTTGCACGCGTGCGAGAAACCGAGACCCATCATCCGGTCCGCAAAGATCACCGTCTCCTTCTGACCGCAGTGACGGTAGACGATGTCGATGATCTCACTGATCTCCCGCTTCGTCAGAAGGCGGTTCACCAGTTCGAACGGAACCCTCTGGTGCTTCGGCAGGATGCGTCCGAGCAGGAGGCGGCCCGGCGTGGTGACCACGCGTTCAACCACCTCGTTGCCCTCTTCGTCGACGGTCTCGAGGCGCGCCTTGATCCGGGAGTGGAGATTGACCACACCGGCCTGCAGGGCCTGCTCGACCTCGTCGACGGAACTGAAGCCCGGCACGCGATGCGCGACAACGTCGCCATCGTTCACCGCCTTGAGGGTCAGGGACTCGAGATCGACCGGCGTCGACGGGTTCTTGGCGTCGATGAACACGACGTCGTGTCCCTCGATGGCCGCGTCCAGCGACTTCTTGCTGTCGAAACTGACCTGCTCACCACCGTCCTCTGTGACTTCGTAGCTGAGGTAGTAGAGCCCCAGCACGATATCCTGCGACGGCACGATGATCGGCTTGCCGTTGGCGGGCGACAGGATGTTGTTCGTCGACATCATCAGGACGCGCGCTTCGAGCTGGGCTTCCAGCGACAGCGGCACATGGACCGCCATCTGGTCACCGTCGAAGTCCGCGTTGAAGGCGGCGCAGACCAGCGGATGCAGCTGGATGGCCTTGCCTTCGATGAGGACCGGCTCGAACGCCTGGATACCGAGGCGATGCAGCGTCGGCGCACGGTTCAGCAGAACCGGATGCTCACGGATCACCTCTTCCAAGATATCCCAGACTTCCGGACGCTCCTTCTCGACCATCCGCTTGGCGGCCTTGATCGTGGTCGCGTAACCGTAGAGTTCGAGCTTGTGATAGATGAACGGCTTGAACAGCTCGAGCGCCATCTTCTTCGGCAGCCCGCACTGGTGGAGCAGCAACTCCGGCCCGACGACGATCACCGAACGGCCCGAATAGTCGACGCGCTTGCCGAGCAGGTTCTGGCGGAAGCGGCCCTGTTTGCCCTTCAGCATGTCGGACAGCGACTTCAGCGGGCGCTTGTTGGCGCCGGTGATGACTCGGCCGCGACGGCCGTTGTCGAACAGCGCGTCCACGGATTCCTGCAGCATGCGTTTCTCGTTGCGCACGATAATGTCCGGCGCGCGCAGCTCGATGAGGCGCTTCAGGCGGTTGTTCCGGTTGATGACCCGGCGATACAGGTCGTTCAGGTCCGACGTCGCGAAACGGCCGCCGTCCAGCGGCACCAGCGGGCGCAGTTCCGGCGGAATGACCGGGATCACGTCCAGGATCATCCATTCCGGACGGGCGCCGGACTCGATGAACGCCTCGACGATTTTCAGGCGCTTGACGTACTTCTTCCGCTTGGCCTCGGAACCGGTCTCGCGAAGGTCCACGCGCAGCTGCGCCCGGATCTCTTCGAGGTCGAGCGCCATCAGCATGTCCTTGAGGGCCTCGGCGCCGATCTTGGCGGTGAAGGACTCCTCGCCGAACTCGTCCTGCTTCTCGAGGAAATCTTCCTCGCTGAGAAGCTGGTGGAGTTCCAGGTCGGTCAGGCCCGGCTCGGTGACGATGTAGTTCTCGAAATAGAGCACACGCTCCAGGTCACGCAGGGTTGCGTCCAGCAGCATCGCGATCCGGCTCGGGAGCGACTTCAGGAACCAGATATGCGCCACCGGCGAGGCCAGCTCGATATGGCCCATCCGCTCGCGGCGCACGCTCTGCAGAGTGACTTCCACACCGCACTTCTCGCAGACGATGCCGCGATACTTCATGCGCTTGTACTTGCCGCACAGGCACTCGTAGTCCTTGATCGGACCGAAGATGCGCGCGCAGAAAAGTCCGTCGCGCTCCGGCTTGAATGTACGGTAGTTGATCGTCTCCGGCTTCTTGATCTCACCGTAGGACCAGGAGCGGATACGCTCCGGGCTGGCGATCGAGATACGGATCTCGTCGAAACTCTGCGGGCCTTGCGGTTGGCCAAACACATTGACGAGTTCGTTCATTTACCTGCTCCCGGTAGGGGTTTGTTCGATGTCGCGTTCAGTTTGCCGGCCGTCATCTAGCGGCTCGACTGGTTGAGCTGGACATCGAGGCCGAGCGAGCGGAGTTCCTTCACCAGCACGTTGAAGGATTCCGGAATGCCCGCTTCGAAATTGTCGTCGCCACGCACGATGGCTTCGTAGACCTTGGTCCGGCCGGCCTTGTCGTCCGACTTGACCGTCAGCATTTCCTGCAAGGTGTAGGCGGCGCCATAGGCTTCCAGCGCCCAGACCTCCATCTCACCGAACCGCTGACCGCCGAACTGCGCCTTGCCGCCCAGCGGCTGCTGAGTGACCAGGCTGTACGGGCCAATCGAACGCGCATGGATCTTGT
Source organism: Alphaproteobacteria bacterium (assembly GCA_965222215.1). Lineage (GTDB taxonomy): Bacteria > Pseudomonadota > Alphaproteobacteria > UBA6615 > UBA6615 > JABJAG01. Next base: position 2,390,825 of record OZ244931.1, read on the forward strand.
CGTCCACGAGATGGTGCAGCTTCAGCATGTAGATGTAGCCGACGGTCACTTCCCGCTCGAACTTTTCGCCCGTGCGGCCGTCGACCAGTTCCACCTGGCCCGAAGAGTTCAGGCCGGCCATCTCGAGATGCTCGTTGATCTCCTGCTCGCTGGCACCGTCGAAGACCGGGGTCGCGATCGGCACGCCATTGCGCAGGTTGCCCGCGAGTTCGACGACCTCGTCGTCCGACATGTCCTTGATGTCGTCGCGATACTCGTCCTTCGCATAGACGTCGCCGAGCTTGGCACGCAGCTTATCCGCGCCGCCGTTGTCTTCGAAGTTTCGAAGTACCTCGCCGATCTGTCGCCCGATACCGCGCGTCGCCCAACCCAGATGGGTTTCCAGGATCTGCCCGACGTTCATGCGCGACGGCACGCCCAGCGGGTTGAGCACGATGTCGACCTGCGTCCCGTCTTCAAGATACGGCATGTCCTCCATCGGCACGATCCGCGAGATCACGCCCTTGTTGCCGTGACGGCCGGCCATCTTGTCGCCCGGCTGAAGTTTGCGCTTCACCGCCACGAATACCTTGACCAGCTTCATCACGCCCGGCGGCAGTTCGTCGCCACGCTGCAGCTTGTCGACCTTGTTCTCGAACCGCGCCTCCAGCGCCGCGACGGCACCGTCGAAGCTGTTCTGAAGCTGTTCGATTTCGGCCATCCGCGCGTCGTTCTTGACCACGATCTGGCGCCACTGGCCCGGGGTGAAGTCACCGAGAACCTTCTCGGTAATCTTCGCATCCTCGTCCAGACCCTTCGGGCCCTTCACGGCCGTCTGGTTGGCGAGCAGTTCCTTGAGGCGGTTGTAGAAACTGCGCTCCAGGATCGCCTTCTCGTCATCGCGGTCTTTCGCGAGACGTTCGATCTCGGCACGCTCGATCGACAGGGCGCGTTCGTCCTTGTCGACGCCGCGGCGCGAGAAGACCCGCACCTCGACGACCGTACCGGTCTGTCCCGGCGGCACCTTCAGCGAGGTGTCACGCACGTCGGCGGCCTTTTCACCGAAGATCGCGCGGAGAAGCTTTTCTTCCGGCGTCATCGGCGATTCGCCCTTCGGCGTTACCTTGCCGACGAGGATATCGCCCGGGTTCACCTCGGCACCGATGTAGACGATGCCCGCCTCGTCGAGGTTCTTCAGAGCCTCTTCGCCGACGTTCGGGATGTCGCGGGTGATCTCTTCCTGGCCGAGCTTGGTATCGCGGGCCATGATCTCGAATTCCTCGATGTGAATCGAGGTGAACACGTCGTCGCGGACGATGCGCTCAGAGATCAGGATCGAGTCCTCGAAGTTGTAGCCGTTCCACGGCATGAACGCGACGAGCACGTTCTTGCCGAGCGCCAGCTCACCGAGTTCCGTCGACGGGCCGTCGGCGACGATATCGCCCTTCGACACCACGTCGCCCACCTTCACCAGCGGACGCTGGGTGATGGCGGTGTTCTGGTTCGAACGCTGGAACTTCAGCAGATTGTAGATGTCGACGCCGGTGTCGTTATCACCGATCTCGCCGGTGGCGCGGATCACGATACGGGTCGCGTCGACCTGATCGATGATACCGTCGCGCTTGGCGACGATCGTCACGCCGGAATCACGGGCCACCGTCGATTCCATTCCGGTGCCCACGAGCGGGGCCTCCGACTGGAGCAACGGCACCGCCTGGCGCATCATGTTCGATCCCATGAGCGCACGGTTCGCGTCATCGTTCTCCAGGAACGGGATGAGCGCCGAGGCGACGGAGACAAGCTGCTTCGGCGAAACGTCCATGTAGTCGACGTCACCCGGCAGGGCCATCAGGTAGTCGTTGCCCTGGCGGCAGCTGACGAGCTCTTCGGAGAACTGGTTCTTGTCGTTGAGCTCGGAGTTCGCCTGCGCAATGGTGTAGCGGCCCTCCTCCATCGCCGACAGGTACACGACCTCGTCGGTCACGATGCCGTCCTCGACCTTGCGGTAAGGCGTCTCGATAAAGCCGTACTTGTTCACGCGCGCATAGGTGGCGAGAGAGTTGATCAGGCCGATATTCGGGCCTTCCGGCGTCTCGATCGGGCAGATCCGGCCGTAATGGGTCGGATGCACGTCGCGCACCTCGAAGCCCGCGCGCTCACGCGTCAGGCCGCCCGGGCCGAGCGCCGACAGGCGCCGCTTATGGGTGATCTCGGACAGCGGGTTCGTCTGGTCCATGAACTGGCTGAGCTGCGACGAGCCGAAGAACTCGCGCACGGCTGCAGCCGCCGGCTTGGCGTTGATCAGGTCATGCGGCATGACGCTGTCGATCTCGACCGTCGACATGCGCTCACGGATCGCGCGCTCCATGCGCAGCAGGCCGATGCGGTACTGGTTTTCCATCAGCTCGCCCACCGAGCGAACGCGGCGGTTGCCGAGATGATCGATATCGTCGATGTCGCCCTGGCCGTCCTTCATGTCGACCATCAGCTTGACGATGCGCAGGATGTCTTCCTTGCGCAGCACGCGCATGGTGTCCGGCGCGTCCAGCTCCAGGCGAGCGTTCATCTTCACGCGGCCGACGTCCGACAGGTCGTAGCGCTCGCGATCGAAGAACAGGCTGTTGAACAGGTTCTCGGCCGTCTCGTACGTCGGCGGCTCGCCCGGGCGCATCACCCGGTAGATGTCGATCAGCGCATCCTCGCGCGAGCGGTTCTTGTCACCCGCGAGCGTATTGCGGATGTACGGGCCGACCGTGACATGGTCGATCGCCAGCGTCTTGAACGCCTTGATCTTGGATTCCTCGAACAGCTCGAGCATTTCCTCGGTGATCTCGTCACCGGCCTCCAGAATGACCTCGCCGGTCTCCTCGTTGATGAGGTCTTCGCCGATGTACTGGCCGAGCAGTTCCTCGTTCGACACGAGGATGTTTTTCACGCCCGCCTCGTCCACCTGGCGCGCCACGCGCGGCGTGAACTTGGCATCGGCTTCCGCGACCACGTCGCCCGACTTCGCATCGACCAGGTCGTGCGTCAGCTTCTGCCCGCGCAGGCGGTCGGGATCGTAGGCGGTCTGCCAGCCGTTCTTCGTCGCCGAGTAGTCGATCTTGTCGTAGAACACGTCGAGGATTTCCTCACTCGACATGCCGACGGCTTCGTAAGGCTCGAGATCCTTGCCCTCCTCGTCGCGCTCGGCGCGCAGTTCCTGCGTCTTGGCGCTGTCCAGCGCCATCAGGAACGTTGTCACCGGCAGCTTGCGGCGGCGGTCGATACGAACATGGACGATGTCCTTGGCGTCGAACTCGAAGTCGAGCCAGGATCCGCGGTACGGGATCACGCGCGCAGCGAACAGGTACTTGCCCGACGAATGGGTCTTGCCGCGGTCATGGTCGAAGAACACGCCCGGCGAGCGATGCATCTGCGAGACGATCACGCGCTCGGTGCCGTTGATGACGAAGGTGCCCTTCTCGGTCATCAGGGGCATGTCGCCCATGTAGACGTCCTGCTCCTTGATATCCCGGATCGAGCGCGAGCCCGTGTCCTCGTCGACGTCCCAGACCACCAGGCGCAGGGTGACCTTGAGCGGCGCGGCATAGGTCATGCCACGCTGCTGGCATTCCTCGACGTCGTACTTCGGCTCTTCCAGTTCGTAGTCCACGAACTCGAGCTGGGCTTTCTCCGCAAAGTCCCGAATCGGGAAGACCGACTTGAACACCTCGGTGATGCCCACATCGGCCCGCTCGCCTTCCAGCGTCGTGCTGTTCAGGAACTGATCGTAGGAGCTCATCTGAACCTCGATGAGGTTCGGCATAGGCGCCACTTCCTCAATACGCCCAAAGCTTTTACGGATACGTTTGCGACCGGTGAACGACTGCGCCATTAATTGCCTCACTTCATCGCCACGGCTTGCACACCGCGGCTAAAGGGCCATTCCAAATCGAACGTCGGACCGGGCTTTCGCCGCTCCGGCATCGCCGCATCGCCACCCCGTGTTCGGCACGGGCCTGGCGATCCGGGGATGCCGGCGAGGGCGGTGTTCGATAAACCGCCCTCGCCGATCCCGTGCTGGATGAGCTACTTGAGCTCGACGGTCGCGCCCGCCTCTTCCAGCTTTTTCTTCAGCTCTTCGGCCTCGTCCTTGTCCACGCCTTCCTTCACAGGCTTCGGCGCGCTCTCGACGAGTTCCTTGGCTTCCTTGAGGCCAAGACCCGTGATCGTGCGAACTTCCTTGATCACGTTGATCTTCTTGTCGCCGGCAGCAGCGAGAACGACATCGAACTCGGTCTGCTCCTCAGCGGCACTGCCGGCGTCGCCGCCGGCCGGGGCTGCACCCGCGACCGCGACCGGCGCGGCGGCGCTGACGCCCCATTTTTCTTCCAGCATCTTCGAGAGCTCTGCGGCCTCCAGAACGGTGAGGCTGCTGAGATCGTCAGCAATTTTTTCCAGGTCTGCCATTTTTGTCTTACTCCTGAGACTCTAAAGAGACTTGATTGGATGTCCGAATTTCGGACCCGGCCTACGCGGCCTCGCCCTGATCGGCATACGCGCCGAACACACGTGCAAGCTGGCCTGCGGGCGCCTGTGTCACGCCTGCGATACGTGTCGCAGGTGTGTTCAGCATGCCCACCAACTTCCCGCGCAGTTCGTCGAGAGAAGGAAGCGAAGCGAGCGCCTTCACGCCGCTTTCGTCGAGAAGGGTTTCGCCCATGGCGCCCCCCACCACGACGAGTTTCTCGTTTTCCTTCGAAAAATCGACTGCCACGCGAGCCGCCGCCACTGGGTCGGCGGAATACGCGATCGCGGTCGGACCGGAAAACAGATCGGTGATCTGCTCGTAGGTCGTACCCGCAAGAGCGAGTTTCGCGAGCCGGTTCTTGGTTACTCGATAGCCGGCACCGGCCTCACGCATCCGGCGACGGAGATCTGTACTCTCCGCTACCGTCAGCCCGGTCTGCTGCGTCACCACGACTAGCGAGGCATCCGCAAAAGACTGGTTGAGTTCGGTGACCAGCTCTTCTTTCCTGGCTCGGTCCACTTACCGTCTCCGCAAATTGGTGTGTTGAGCCCCTCGGGTCATTCACACCGGTTGCAATTTGGTTCCGGGCTTCCCCGAAACCGCTCCTTTCCTGTCCCAGGAGCGTTACGGCCGGACCCGAAGGGCCGTCCGCTTACTCTCCCGTCTATGCAGGTCTGCCTCGATCGGCACTTAAGCTCTCGGAACCGGGTTCCTTGAGCGCCTGCAGTCTCGGACAGGTACTTCCGCGCCGACCCGTGGCCGGTCGCGAAAATGCCCGACGCCGCCTACTCGGCCGCGTCCTGTGCAGCCCCCGAAAGGTCCGCCACGTCAAAGCGCACACCCGGCCCCATGGTCGAGGTCAGTGCCGCCTTTTTTACATATGTGCCCTTCACGCCACTCGGCTTGGCCTTCAGGATCGCGCCAACGAAGGCGTCCAGATTCTCGCGAATCTGGTCTTCGCTGAAGCTCGCCTTGCCGATGGCGGCATGCACGATGCCTTCCTTCTCGACGCGATACTGGACCTCGCCCGACTTGGCGCCCTCGACGGCCGCCGCAACGTCGTTGGTGACCGAGCCCAGCTTCGGGTTCGGCATCAGACCGCGCGGGCCTAGGACCTTACCCAGACGGCCGACGACCGGCATCATGTCGGGCGTGGCGATCACGCGATCGAACTCGATCTCGCCCGCCTCGACCTTCTCCGCCAGATCTTCCGCACCGACCAGGTCGGCGCCGGCGGCCTTGGCTTCCTCGGCCTTCTCTTCCTTGGCGAACACCGCGATCCGGACCGTCTGGCCGGAACCGTTGGGCATCGCCACAACGCCACGAACATTCTGGTCCGCGTGGCGCGGATCGACATTCAGGTTGATCGAGACCTCAATAGTCTCGTCGAACTTCGCTGTCGCGTTCGCTTTCACCACACGTACAGCCTCCTCCATGGAGACCTTGTTGTCCGGATCGATACCCTCGCGCGCAGCGCGCATACGTTTACCTTCTTTGGCCATCGCTACCTCACCACCTCGAGGCCCATCGAACGCGCGGTGCCGGCAATCATCTCCGCACCCGCGTCGAGGTCATTCGCATTCAGGTCCTTCAGCTTCGCTTCCGCGATCTCACGGCACTGGTCGAACGTGACCCGGCCGACGAGTTCGGACCCCGTCACGCCGCTGCCCTTCTTGACCTTCGCCGCCTTCTTCAGGAAGAAGCTCGCCGGCGGCGTCTTCGTCTCGAAGGTGAACGACTTGTCCTGGAAGACGGTGATGACGACCGGTGTCGGCGCACCCTGCTCCATGTTCTGCGTCTCGGCGTTGAACGCCTTGCAGAATTCCATGATGTTGAGCCCGGCCTGGCCGAGCGCCGGACCGACCGGCGGCGAGGGGTTTGCCTGCCCCGCCGGAATCTCCAGCTTCACATAACCTTCAATCTTCTTTGCCATGTCTCAGACCTCATTCCCTTTCGAGGTTTCGCGGTACGGCGCCCTATGGACTTTGCGGAGCCCACCTCCCGCGCACTGCCGGCCCTCGATCCGAGGAAAGGCAGCAATAAAAACAAACAGACCTAGAGTTTCTCGACCTGTCCGTACTCAAGCTCGACCGGCGTGGACCGGCCGAAAATCGAAACTGAAACCTTCAAGCGGGCGCGCTCTTCGTCGACATCCTCGACCACGCCGTTGAACGACTGGAACGGTCCGTCATTCACCCGCACTTCCTCGCCGATATCGAAGGTGACGGACGGCTTCGGCCGCTCGACGCCTTCCTGCACCTGGTGGAGAATACGGTCCGCCTCCGCCTGGCTGATCGGTGCCGGCTTGTTGCCCGCGCCCAGAAAACCCGTGACCTTCGGCGTGTTCTTCACGAGGTGATACGTGTCCTCGTTCAGGTCCATCCGCACAAGGACATAGCCCGGGAAGAACTTGCGCTCGGAATTCACCTTCGAGCCGCGCCGCATCTCGACCACTTCCTCGGTCGGGACCAGCACTTCCTCGAACTGATCGTCCATACCCTTGGTCACCGCCTGTTCCTTGATGGACTGCGCGACCTTGCCCTCGAAGCCCGAGTAGGCGTGGATTACATACCAATGCATCGCCATCAGACGATTATCCTCCGACCGAAAGGGCCGCTTGAACGAGCGCCGCCAGACCGAGGTCGACGACAAAGAAAAACGCAGCGGCAAAGCCCACCATGATCATCACCATGACGGTCGACTGGATGGTCTCGGTGCGCGTCGGCCACGTGACCTTGTTCGTTTCCTGTCGTACCTGGCGAACAAATTCGCCAACCGATGGTCTTGCCATTCGCTACGCTCTCATGCGGGCTGGATAAAAATGCCGCGGCGGCTTCCCGAATGCCGCCGGGTGGCAGGAGTGGAGGGACTCGAACCCACAGCCCCCGGTTTTGGAGACCGGTGCTCTACCAATTGAGCTACACTCCTATTCACCGGACCCCTGTTATTCGACGATTGAGGTGACGACGCCGGCACCGACGGTGCGGCCGCCTTCACGGATGGCGAAGCGCAGGCCCTCGTCCATCGCGATCGGCGCAATCAGGTTCACAACCATCGTGATGTTGTCGCCCGGCATCACCATCTCGGTGCCGTCAGGCAACTCAACCGTCCCCGTCACATCCGTCGTGCGGAAGTAAAACTGCGGACGGTAGTTCGTGAAGAACGGCGTGTGACGTCCACCCTCTTCCTTCGTCAGGATGTAAGCCTCGCAGTTGAACTTCGTGTGCGGCGTGATCGAACCCGGCGCAGCAAGAACCTGACCGCGCTCGACTTCCTCCCGCTTCGTCCCGCGAAGCAGAACACCCACATTGTCACCCGCCTCGCCCTGGTCCAGAAGCTTGCGGAACATCTCAACGCCCGTGCACACGGTCGTCGTCGTGTCCTTGATGCCGACAATCTCAATCTCGTCGCCAACATTCACAATCCCGCGCTCGATGCGACCCGTCACAACCGTGCCACGGCCCGAGATCGAGAACACATCCTCGATCGGCATCAGGAACGGCTGGTCCTTCGGACGCTCCGGCTGCGGCACATACTCGTCAACCGCCGCCATCAGTTCCACGATCGAGTTCTTCCCGATCTCGTCGTCCCGGCTCTCCAGCGCAGCAAGCGCGGAGCCCTTCACGATCGGAATGTCGTCGCCCGGGAAGTCGTACGAGGACAGAAGCTCACGCACTTCCATCTCCACCAGCTCCAGAAGCTCCTCGTCGTCCACCTGGTCAACCTTGTTCAGGTAAACAACAAGCGCCGGAACACCCACCTGGCGCGCCAGAAGAATATGCTCGCGCGTCTGCGGCATCGGGCCGTCCGCCGCGTTCACAACCAAAATCGCGCCGTCCATCTGCGCCGCGCCCGTGATCATGTTCTTCACGTAGTCCGCATGGCCCGGGCAGTCCACATGCGCGTAGTGACGGCCTTCCGTCTCATACTCAACATGCGCCGTCGCAATCGTAATGCCGCGCTCGCGCTCTTCAGGCGCCTTGTCAATCTGGTCAAACGCAACCGCGTCGCCGCCCGAAGCCTCAGACATCACCTTCGTGATCGCCGCCGTCAGCGTCGTCTTACCATGGTCAACATGACCAATCGTGCCAACGTTCACATGCGGCTTCGTGCGTTCAAACTTCTCTTTCGACATGATTTCGTCCTGCGTCCTGTCTGTCGTTGTCCGGCGTTTCCGCCGATTTCCAGTTCATGCTCTTCGACGGTCGCTTCGCCTCAGGCGCCCGCCGACCGCAAGTCTGGAGCGGGTGAGGGGAATCGAACCCCCGTCGTAAGCTTGGAAGGCTTCTGCTCTACCATTGAGCTACACCCGCCTGATCTTTCATTCGTATGCCGTTGCGCCCTTCGCGTCTCTATATCCCGGCGGTTTGCCTGCGGCTGGTGGAGGGGGTTGGATTCGAACCAACGTAGGCGTAGCCAACGGATTTACAGTCCGCCCCTTTTAACCGCTCAGGCACCCCTCCTCGCCGCCAGTTCCAGCGCCTGCCCATGTCGGACAGTTGCCTTCCAGCCAACAGCAAACGCGCCGAACGCCGCAAGGCGCCGGCCCGTGGTGCGCAATATGTTCATTTCGCCCGTGGTGTCAACCGGGATTTAGGCGGAAAACCCCAAAAGAACAGCTATTTGAGGGGCCGTTCGGGGATTGTGCCGTTGCGGGCGTGAAAAGAATGCCCTAAGAGCCGCGGTCATGGCAAGAAAACGAAAATCAGGTAACAAGGGCCGCGGGCACGGCGCATCGCGGCCGCGCAGGCAGGAATCCGGCAATCCCGGCGGGTCGCCCTGGATCTACGGGATCCACGCCGTCTTTGCCGCCGTCGCCAACCCGGCGCGCATCTGCGAGCGGCTTCTCGTCGCCGACGACGACCTGGCGGAACGCACGCAGGAAATCGCCGCCGCGTTCGAGCGGGAAAAGCTGGTTGAGCGGGTCTCGCGCGAGGATATCGCCGTGTTCCTGCCGTCCGGCGCGGTTCACCAGAACATCGCCCTGCTCGCGCAACCGCTTCCACCGGTCGGTCTCGGCGACATCCTGGAGACCGCCGGCGACGATGCGTGCCTGGTCGTCCTCGACCAGGTGACCGACCCGCAGAATGTCGGCGCGATCCTGCGTTCGGCCGCGGCCTTCGGCGCACATGCCGTCATCATGCAGGACCGGCACGCACCGCCCCTGTCCGGTGCGCTCGCCAAGGCGGCGTCCGGGGCTGTCGAACATATTCCCGTCCTCTACGAGACGAACCTCGCGCGCACGATCGACGCGCTGAAACGCGAAGGCTTCTGGTGCATGGGCCTCGACGGTTCCGTCACGCAATCGGTGGCGGGCGGCCACCCCGAGGGGCGCACCGCCCTCGTCCTGGGTGCGGAGGGTTCGGGCCTGCGGCGCCTGGTCGGCGAGACCTGCGATGCGCTGGTCTGTATTCCGCAAACCGGCGCCGTCGAGAGCCTCAACGTCTCCAACGCCGCGGCGGTCGCTTTGTACGAACTCAGGCGGAACGCGAACTCTCGCCCAGACGGCGATAGAGATTGAAGACGTAGACGACGAGGAATACGCCGACGACTTCCTCGAACAGTTCGTCATAGATGTGCGCGTATATAAGGAACGGCACGAAGTAGACGGCCGAACCCGGCGGGACCAGCGGCCCCAGTCCGATCCGTGAAAGGCCGGCTTCCCAGCGGTCTCGCGCCAGCAGCATTGAGGACAGGATCAGCGCAATCACCAGACGGATAAGCTGGTTGTAGCCGACGAACATGTTGTGGAGGTTGGTTTCGCTTTGGGCGTTGAGTTCCTCAATCGATTCCGGCGTCGCCCAGCCGAAGACCCGCTGGCCCCAGCTGATCTCTTCCATGAGCAGCAGGAAACAGACGACGGCGAGCCCGGTCAGTGCCGCCGCCAGCCGCCGGTCGACCGCCCGCCTCCGCCCGAATGCGGACATCAGCAGCACGACGGTACAAACCAGCAGAACAAGCGCGGTCGCGGTCTCGAAGATGCCGTCCTCTTCGTAGACGACGGGACCGAACGCAAACCAGCCATGTTCGAACCCGGTGTAGGACACACAGAGCGCCAGCCAGACAACTCCCAGCCAGAGCGGTCGCGGGGCCGGCCAGTCCGCGATGCGGGGCCGGGTTGCGGTGAGGCGCAGGAGCGTCGCCAGCGCCCAGACCGCGAACAGGAAAAACGATATGCGGATATTGGTCGCGTTCACGCGCACGCTCGCATCGTCCGCCAGCGCGAACAACAGTTCCGGCTTCCAGATCACGGCGAGCGCAACGACCGCAAGGCCCGCCGCGCAGAGCTTGTAGATGAGCTTCAGGTTACCGCCACCTTGTTAGGGAAAAACAGGATCAGGATTCTTGGGGCTTGCCGGCCCGCCATGCGAGCAGGGCCGGAAGCACGATCAACGTCGCAAACAATATAAAGCCGATTGCGATGGCGAGCAGCAAGCCCATGCTCGACATCCCGCGATGTTCGGCGAATGCGAGCGCGACGAACGACAACAGCGTCGTCAGCACACTCGTGACCACCGCGCGCGGCGTGGTCGAGGCGAACACATCGCGCAGCGAGTTCGTCTCCCGGTAGCGCCCGACGACATGCAGCCCGTTGTCCACGCCCATCCCGAGCAACAGCGGCAGCACGATCACGTTCGCCACGTTCAGCGGGATCGACAGGGCCACCATCACGGCGGCCGTGAGAGCGGCGGCGAGCACCAACGGCACCATCACGAGCAGCGCATCGACCAGCGAACGCAGGGCGACCACAAGCACGAACGCGATCACGATGGCGGCCGTGATAAACGCCTGGCGGAACGCATCGACGACAATCGCCCCCACCCCCGCTTCCAGAGCCGGGCGCCCGGTCGCGTCCGGATAGAGCGCGTGCACCGCATCGACGAAGGCGCCGAGCGCCTCGAAATCGCGCAGGTCGTCGCGCGGCAGCGCCACCACGCGAATTTCCCCGCCCGTGCCGGTCTCGCGCGCCACCAGTTCGCCCGGCAAGCTGTTCATGTCGATCGGCTGCGCCGACAACGCCTCGCGCAGCATGGCGAGGCTCTCGACGAAGTCCACCGACAGGAGCGCCTCCAGCTCCGACAGGGTGGCCGGATCGCGCGGCAGCGCGGCCAGCGCGGTGGCCATCGGCTCGAAGCCTTTCCGTCCGGTATCGATAAGTTCTTCCAGCGCCGCTTCGCGCGCGTCGGCGTCCGGCAGCGGGTCCGGCCGCATGAACATGACGGCGGGCCCGAGGATGACTTGCGCGGTATCGAGGATCGCGAGACGGGTGCCCTGGTCCGCCGGCACGAACGAATGCAGCGTCTTGGCCTCGCCCACTTCCGGCAGGGCGCGCAGCTCGCGCGCGATCTCGTCAGCGGCCTCGGTCCCCGGCGCGGCGATCGTCAGCGTATAGGGCGTGACGGTGCCGTCGGCGTGCAGGTCCGTCAGGGTACGGACCGCTTCGCTGTCGGGATCCTGAAGGTTGAGGCTGTTGAAATCGAACCGCACCTGCAGCCCCACCGCAGCGGCCGCGACCAACAGGACCAGCGCAACCAGGGAGATCGGGCGCGCCAGTCGACCCAGCCCCATCCCCATTCCGACGAGCCAGTCGGGGTTCGCCGGCCTTCCCGGCGCGCGACGAACCGCTCGCGTGCCGACCAGGTCGAGCAGCGGCGGCAGGATCGTGAACGACACGACGACGGCGATCACCATGCCCGCCGCCGATATCAGGCCCAGCTCGGCCAACCCCTGGAACCGGGTTGGCCAGAACGACAGGAACGCGACCGCTGTGGTCAGGCCGCACAATGAGATGGTCGGGCCGAGCCCGCGCATAACGTCCGCCCAGGAAGGTGTCTGCCCGCCGTCCTGTTCGCCTGCCTTCGAACCTTCCCCGATGCGCCGCAAAACCAAGTGAATCGCAAAGTCGATACCGAGCCCGATGAACAGCACGGCGAACGTCAGCGAGAGGACGTTCAGGGACCCAATGGTGAGGGCGGCGAACCCAGCCGTCAGGACGAGCCCCGATACGAGCGTCACCAGCGCCGCCAGGATTGCGCGGAGCGAGCCCAGGCCGATCCACAACAGCGCGCCGACCAGCGCAAGCGAAACCAGGCCGACGGTCTGGATACTGGAGATCGCGCTCTCCAGCTCCGCCGAAGACAGGGGGCCGCGTCCGGTCATGCGCACAGTGATGCCGTTGTCTTCCGTCAGCGCATTGGCCTCGACGACCTCGCGCACCGCGGCGGCCTGTTCGCGCGCCACCCTGCCGTCGTCGCCGGACAGCGAACCCTGGAACACAATGAGCCGCCGCGTCGGCGCGGCGTCGCCGAGCATGACTTCGGCCCAGGACGGTGCGCGCGCGTCTCCGGAGGCCACGCCGCGTGCGGTTCGCGCAACGATCTCCGCCAGCGGCGCCAGCGCCTCGGACTGCCCGCCGTCCGCTGTCGCCGACGCGAACAATTCCGCGAGCCCCCGCAACGAAGGGTCGCGTGCCAGAATCGCAAGGGCCGGCTGCACCGCCGCGAGGGCATCGACCACCTCCTCCAGCTGCGCGGGTTCCAGATAAAGCAGCGCGTGGCGCGTGACGAAGGGATCGCTTGCGGGGGCGTAAACATTGGCGAACAGGTCGGCCCGCGCCGCCATGCCTTCCAGGAGCGCGGATTCCGCCAGCCGCGCGCGCCGCGCATCCACGCCGTCGATCACGACGACATTCAGCCGGCGATGTTGCGGGAAGGTGTTTTTGTATTCGTTGTAGCTCTGGAGGATTGCCGCGTCGGTATCGACAAGCTCGGTCACGTCGCTCTGCAGGCTGAGCGTCGAAACGGCAAATACGCCGGCCCCGGCCACGAGCGCCGCCGCAAGTACAAGCGTGACAAGCGGACGGCGCGTGACGAGAGCGACCCAGCGGACGAGCAACGATGTTATGTGTGTCTTCACAGTCCCGTGCGAATGATTGCGGCGGTCGGCCTTTAGCCCAAGATAAGCAGTATCGCGCCGATGCCTGTGATTCCAAGGCTCACGGCATCGAACGCATAAGGCTTCATCCGTTGTGTCACTTGCCCCGAAGCCCTGTCATCACTAGGTAACGGAGCACACTCCGTCAGGATTCCGGTTTCATGCGGCATTTGTTTGGTTTTTCGGCGTATCGGCGCCAGGTCCGGCGTTTCGCCGTGCTGTACGCCGCCGCGACCCTCGCCTTCGGCGCCACGGCGCCGATCGCGCACGCCGAAACCGCAGCGAACCCCGAAACGGCCGTGGTCGCCACCTTGCAGGATGGCCTGGTCGGCATTCTCGAAGCGTCGTCGCAAAGCGGGTCCGTCGAACGCAGCGAAGCCCTCGGCGAGCTGGTCGGCGAGACATTCGACATCAATGCAATGGGCGCGGTCGCCGTCGGCCTCGAAACCTACCGCGCGTGGTCGCGCGAACAGCGCCGCGATTTCCTGTCAGCGTTCGCTCGGTTCATGGTCGCCACCCACGCCAACCGCTTCGAAGGCACGCGGGGCCAAGCGTTCGAGATCGAGGAGAGCGAGGACGCTCCGCTCGACCGGAAGATCGTCCACTCGCGTTATCTGCGTGAGGGCAAGGACCCGGTCGCCGTTGACTATCTCGTCCAGATGACGGACAAGGGCTGGCGTATCCTCGATGTCTATCTCGACGGCTCCGTCAGCCTGCTCGCCCTGCATCGCGCCGAGTTCGCATCGGTTCTGCGCAACAAGGGCTTCGACGGCTTCATCGCCGCCATGATCGCGAAAGCGGACGAATTGAACTCTCCGAAGGCCACGAACTAGGCGCGCATTGCCCGTGTGCAACCGGCGGCCGCAGCCGACATAATGGGCCGACCTATTTCACGGAGACAGCCATGGCCGTATCGATCGAACGCATCCGCCCCGACTTCCTCTGGAACAAGCCCCATTTCACCAATGTGGTGACAAGCGAGGGCGGCAAGACGATCCACCTCTCCGGTCTCGTGGCCGGCACCATTGAAGGAGAACTGGTCGCGCCCGGCGATCTCGGCGGGCAGATGGCCTACATCTACGACACCATCCGCCAGTCGCTGGAACTGGTCGGCGCAACCCCCGCCGACATCGTGCGCCAGCGCGTGTTCGTCGTCGGCCTGACGCCCGACGACCGGCCGGCGATCATGAAGGCGATGATGGATTTCTACGGCGGCGACCAGTCGGCCTCCAGCACCTGCGTCGGCGTCAGCGCCCTTCTGCTTGAGGGCGCGCTGGTCGAGATCGACGTGACAGCCGTCGTCGACGCCTAACCCGATTTCGAGAGCAACGCCTGAAGTAGTTCGAGGTTGGCCGGATCGGCGGCCAGTTCGCCGCGCTCGATCCGGCGGGCGATCTCCACAAGCTGCGCGTTGACCGGTGCTTCGCCGCCCAGCCGTTCCTGCTCGCGCACCACCAGCCCGTTGATGTCGTCGACCTCGGCGCGCCGGCCCTTCTCCCAGTCCTGCATAGTCGTGACCTTGGTGTCCGGCAGGGTCCATCGGCTCAGCACCGCATCGAGCAGCTTCGATGCATAGTGGTCGGGATCGTTCACCTCGATACGTTCGTCGCCGAAGATCGGCACCAGCTCGTGCCCGCGCGCGAGGCCCGTCTTCACCGCCTCGCGCCCCGCCGCCTTCATCAGGTCGTGCATTCCCGGCAGTGCAACGGCGTCGGCCAGCGGCAGGTTCAGAATCGACGACACGAGGAACTCGGACGCATTGACGACCAGCTTCATCCACTTCGCCGAGCGGATGTCGTCGCGCGGTTCCGCCGCCCCGGCGTGACGCAGAATCTCCACCACCTCGTCTTCCCGGCCGACGGTCGCCTCGTCGCAGGCGCCGATGCCGAACCAGGTGCCGTCTGGGCCAGTCTGGCGGGTGACGACGCCCGGCTCGTACAGGCCCGCCGCCACCTCGATGACCGCGCCCATGGTGCGTTCGGGCCCGACGGCCGCCGCAACTGTGTCCACGGTCATGCCGTTCTGCAGCCCGATCACCAGCGCGTCGTCGGCAAGCAGCGGGCGGATGAGTTCGCACGCCCAGCGCGTGTCGTAGGCCTTCACGCCGAGGAACACGACATCGAACGGGTCGTGCATCGTGGCGATATCGCAAAGATGGAATGCGTCGACGCGGGTATTGACGGCGCCGTCCGGCATCTCGACCCGAAGGCCGTCCGCGCGCATCGCTTCCACATGGGCCGGCCACTGGTCGATGAAGGCGACGTCGAGGCCGGCGTTGACCATGTCCGCGCCAAAGGCCCCGCCGTTGGCGCCCGCGCCGAGAATGGCGATGCGCTTGTCGGTCATTGAGTCTCCTCCGTTCGCGGGTCCGGCCCGCGTTGCCCGGAGTATAACGAACCGACTTGCCGTATGCGCGGGCCCGCGCCTATTGTCCCGCCGACAAACGGGGCCGGCTTAGCTCAGTTGGTAGAGCGGCTGATTTGTAATCAGTAGGTCGCGGGTTCGATTCCTGCAGCCGGCACCATTTATTCACCACCTCTCGCGTCATCTGTGCCGACTGCCCCCATCGGTGTCCGCGCGGCCTCCGCACGCAGCCACGCGCGGAACGCGGCGACGTCCGGGTTCGCGGCTTTTGTTTCAGTCGTGACGCAATAGATCCCGCCCCGGAACGGCAGGTCGATATCGAACGGCGCGACGAGGCGTCCCTGCTCAAGATCACGGCTCGCCATCGCCCGACGCCCCAGGACGATCCCCGACCCCTCGATGGCAGCGTCGAGGCAGTGATCGGAATGATCGAAGCGCGGGCCCGCTCTCACATCGCGGTCCGGCAGTCCCGCCAGCGCCAGCCACGTCGACCATGCCGGCGTGTCCGGCCAGTGGCGCACCAGCGTCTCATCGTGGATCAGCGTATGGTTCAGGACATCCGACGGCGCGCGGACGGGCGGGTTACCCTCGCACAGCTCAGGACTGCACATTGGTGTCACGGCCTCGTTCATCAGCTTGTCCGCGATCAGCCCCTTGTTGTCGCCGAGGGTCCAGCGGATCGCGACATCCGCCTTGTCGGTGTTGAGGTCGACGCTGGTGTTGCTCGCCGCGATCCGCAGGTCGATATCGGGGTGCCGGTCGATGAAGCGCGACAGCCGCGGTACCAGCCATTTGGCGGCCATGTGCGGGGAGATCGTGACGGTCACGACCCGGTCCGTGCGCGCGGGCCGATCGATGCGCGCGACCGCGCGGTCGAGCCCTTCGAAGCTCGCCTTCACGCCGGGATACATCACCGCGCCGGCCTCGGTCAGCACGATGGCCCGGTTGAGCCGGCGGAACAGCTTCGCGCCGAGCCGGGCCTCCAGCGAGCGGATCTGGTAGCTGACGGCGGCAGGCGTCACGCCCAGCTCCTCAGCCGCCTTGGCGAAACTGAGGTTACGCGCGGCGGCCTCGAAGGCACGCAATCCGTTGAGCGGCGGGAGATCGTACATCGCCTGTCACATTAAATTTTCTTGTGTGAATGCTCAACATTCCTCGTTTGTCGGGCCCACGCTTGCCTGCAATCATCATTGCGAACACACATCCGGGCGCAGTCCCGGAACAAGCTGATTTACGTCAGCGCACGCCGACAGAAAGGCAAACCGATGTCCGACAGCAAGATGAAAGCCGTGATCCTGACCGAGAACGGGGTCGAACTCGCCGACGTCGACCGCCCCGAGGTCAAGCCGAACCAGGTGCTGGTCAAGGTCGCGAGCTGCAGCGTCAACCGGTCGGACCTGCTCACCACCCAGGGCAAGAATTACGGCCATGTCGGCGGCGCGGCGAAGGTCATGGGCGCGGCGTGCTGCGGCGAGGTGGTCGAGGTCGGCGGCGAGACCAGCGGCGTCGCCGTGGGCGACCGCGTGATGGCCGTCGGCGCGGCCGGCTGGGCCGAGTACGCCGTGGCCGACCACCGCCGGACCCTTCCCGTGCCGGACAGCATGGACCTGCTCCAGGGCGGCACGTACTCCTCGGCCTTCCTGACCATGCACGACGCCATCGTCACCAACGGAAAGTTCGAGGCCGGACAATCGATCCTGATCCAGGGCGCGAGCACCGGGGTCGGCATCATGGGCCTGCAGATCGGCAAGTATCTCGGCGCCAGCCTCGTGATCGGCACCTCGACCAATGACGGGCGGCGCGCGAAGCTGGCCGAGTTCGGCGCGGACCTGGCGCTCGATTCACGCGATCCCGGCTGGGTCGACCAGGTGCTCGAGGCGACCGACGGCCAGGGCGTCGACCTGGTCATCGACCAGATCTCAGGCTACGCCGCCAACCAGAACATGTCCGCGACGAAGGTCCACGGCCGGATCATCAACGTCGGCCGGCTGGGCGGCGAGGTCGACCAGTTCGACTTCAACAAGCATGCCGAGCGCCGCCTGACCTACATCGGCACCACCGGCCGCACCCGCTCGCTGGAGGAGCATGCCGAGGTCTTCCGCAGCGCCAGGGCGGACCTGTGGGACGCCATGGAGGCGGGCAAGTTCCGGATGCCCATCGACAGCACGTTCGATATTTCGGAAGCCGCCGCCGCACTGGAGCGGGCCGCCGCCAACAAGCATTTCGGCCGCATCATGCTGACGGTGAACGGCGGAAAGGGCTAGCCCCGGGGCCCCTGTCAGGCAGCCACGGCACGGCGCGCACGTGGACTCGCCCGGATTTCGCCCATAGAGTCGGGTCCGTAAGAGCATCGTTCCCTGGAACACAAGAACGGGGGTGCGCCGTGAACCTCATCCGACAGTCAGAAGCCAGCCAGGCGGCCCGCGACGTGCCGCGCCGCGAACTGCCCGTCATAGACGTCGGCGACGTCCTCGCCGGCGACCCGGAGGCGCCGGCCCGTCTCGCCGACCAGTGGCGCGAGGTGTGGGAGACGATCGGCTTCATGTCCATCGTCAACCACGGCGTGCCGCAGGCCAGGGTCGACGGCATGTTCGCCGCCGCGAAACAGTTCCACGACCTGCCGGAGGACGTGAAACAGACGGTCCCGCTGAACACCGACCATCGCGGCTACATGGGCATCCGCAAGGCGGAGCTGGAGACCAGCGAGATCGAGGAAAACCGCAAGCCCTCGATCTCACAGGCGATGTTCACCGCCACCGAGTACCCGGCCGACAACCCCTTCGTGCAGGCGGGCGAACAGTTCTACGGCCCCAACCAGTGGCTGCCCGAGGACGTATGCCCCGGCTTCCGCGAGACCACGCTCGACTACATGGACCTGGTGACGGATCTCGGCCGCCGGCTGATGCCCATCTGGGCGCTGTCGCTCGACCTGCCGCAGGACTATTTCGAGCCCCATTTCCGGACCCCGTACACCTATTTCCGGATCGCGACCTATCCGCCGCTGCCCCAGCACGGCGACCGCGAAATGGGCATCCATGCCCACCGCGACACGGGCTTCATGACCTTCCTTCCCCCGGCGAAGGAGGAGGGCCTGCAGATCCTCGACGAGGACGGCAACTGGTTCTGGCCGATCATGCCGGACGACGCGATGGTGGTGAACCTGGGGCAGTTCGCGACCCGATGGACCAACGACCGGTTCCGCGCGACGACCCATCGCGTCGTGCCGCCGCTCGAGAACGACCGCTACGCGATCCCGGTTTTCGTCAACCCGGATTTCGAGTCACGCAACGAAACGCTGCCAACCTGCACCGGCCCGGACAATCCGCCCAAATATCCCGTCCAGACCTACCGGGAATGGTTCGGCTGGTACATGAGCAACACGTTCGGCGTCTATCACCAGAAAAAGAACTGACCGCCCGGGACCGACACGCCGCCCGGCGTGTCGGTATGGGACTCTGACCTAGAACTCCGGCTTGTCCGGTCCGGCGGGAAGCTTGTCGAAGTCCGACGCGTCGTGGCGCTCCTCGAGCGTTTCCCAGTCCTCGCCGTTGACCTTGTTGACCTTGCGGCCGCGCTGCACGGCCGGGCGCTCCCAGATTTCCTCGGCCCAGCGGCGAACATTGCCATACTCGTTCTTCACGTTGAGGAACTCGCCCGCGTTGTACTGGGACCCGCGCAGCAGGTTGCCGTACCACGGCCAGGTGACCATGTCGGCGATGGTGTACTCGTCGCCGCCAAGGAAGCGGTGCTCGGCCAGTTCGCGGTCGAGCACATCAAGCTGGCGCTTGGTCTCCATCGCGAAGCGGTCGATCGCGTATTCGATCTTGAACGGGGCATAGTGATAGAAGTGCCCGAAGCCGCCGCCGAGATACGGGGCGGAGCCCTGCAGCCAGAACAGCCAGTTGAGCGCCTCGGTCCGCGCGGCGTGATCGCTCGGCAGGAACTTCCCGAACTTCTCCGCGAGGTAGAGCAGGATCGCGCCGGACTCGAACACCCGCACGTCCTTGTCGGCGTCATAGAGCGCCGGAATCTTGGAGTTCGGGTTGATATCCACGAAGCCGCTACCGAACTGGTCGCCGTCGCCGATCCTGATCAGCCAGGCATCGTATTCCGCTTCCTCGACGCCCAGCGCGAGGAGCTCCTCAAGCATGATCGTGACCTTCTGGCCGTTCGGCGTCGCGAGCGAATAGAGCTGCAGCGGATGCTTGCCGCGCGGCAATTCCTTCTCGTGGGTCGCCCCGGCGATCGGACGGTTCAGGCTCGCCCACTGGCCACCGTTCTCCTTGTCCCACTCCCATACCTTGGGGGGTGTGTATTCGTCGGTCTCACTCATCTCGTACCTCGTATCTGCTGAATGCGTTTCCTGCGTCGGTCCTGCCGATAAAGTGCACCTGAAAAACGAAACGGCAACATGGTTTCGCAGACTTTTTGTTTTTCCGGCGTGGAACCGAACCCGCCAGCGGCGGCGCGTTCACCATTCCGGGAGGCCATAGCGAATTGTGGTTGCCTTCGAGCCGGTGAGCCCTGATTTTAGACAGACGCCCCGCCCCAACGGAAATCCACCATGGCCAGCAACGGTGACCGGAAACGAAACGGACGCGGCTCCGACGCGGACATCCGAGATATGGAGGGCTACATCACGTACCGCGTGGGCCGCCTCGGGCGCATGCTCGCGCGCGACATCGCGCGCAGTTGCGCCGAACACTGGGACCTGTCGCTGCCGAATTACCGTGTTCTGACCGCGCTGAGCTATTTCCCCAACATCGCCATGAACGAGCTGACCGAGCGCACCCAGATGGACAAAGGCCAGGTCAGCCGGGTCGTGACCAGCATGGAAAAGGACGGAATCGTCAAACGCACGGACGATGAACGTGACAAACGCCTGTCGGTGCTATCACTCACGCCGGCGGGTCAGGCCCTCGCGCGCAAGACGCGCAAAGTGGCTCACGCGCATCAGCGCGAACTCACGTCGCTGCTGTCAAAGGAAGAACTGGCGATCTTCTACGATATGCTCGACCGGCTCACGACCCACACCCGCAAACGGCTGCGCGATAGAGAATAGGCGCGCCTAGCGCGAACGCCAGAGTACGATCGCGGCTACCACGGCCACGCCCAGCAGGATCATCAGGTGATCGACGCCGAACACCGGATGGAACACGCCGCCGTCGTGCGGCACGCCGGTCTCATGCGCCTGCGCTGCGCCGGCCGCCAGCAGTCCGCCCAGTATCGAAACAAATCCAAACAACTTCATCACACTCTCCTGTTGGTGCGCCCGCGACCCGGGTCGCCCTATTCCGCCGCGCTCGCCGCCGCGTCTCCAGCCGTGCCGGTTTCGGTCCCGGTGAAGCCCCCCATCCGCAGAATGAATCCGACGACCTCGTCGAGTCCAACACCCGCCTTCAGATTCGTGAAGAGGAAGGGCCGTTCGCCCCGCATCTTCCGCGAATCCCGGTCCATCACCCCGAGGTCCGCGCCGACAAGCGGCGCCAGATCGATCTTGTTGATGATCAGCAGGTCGGAGCGCGTGATGCCCGGCCCGCCCTTGCGCGGAATCTTGTCCCCGGCCGACACGTCGATAACGTAAATCGTGATGTCGGCCAGTTCCGGCGAGAATGTCGCCGCCAGATTGTCGCCGCCGGATTCCACCAGCACGATATCCAGCTCCGGAAACTTTTCGTGCATGTCCGCGATGGCGGCAAGGTTGATCGACGCATCCTCGCGGATCGCCGTGTGCGGACAGCCGCCCGTCTCGACCCCCCTGATCCGCTCCGGCGGCAGCGCGCCGGACCGCGTCAGGAACTGCGCGTCCTCTTCCGTGTAGATGTCATTGGTGATGGCGGCGATGTCGTAGTCATCACGCAGCGCCTTGCACAGCGCATCCATGAGAGCGGTCTTGCCGGTCCCGACCGGACCGCCGATGCCGACGCGAAAAGGTTTGCTCATGATCGAAAGAGCCTCGTGTACTGGGTTTCGTGGGAAGCCGACGCCCAGTCGGCCATGACGGTCGCCGCGCCGATATCCTCGCGCGGGCGTTCGAGCGCCGCTGCGGCGGCGCGCAGAATGAGGGGTTCGAGCCCCGCGAGCACGCGCAGCCCGTCGCTCTGTCCGAGCGGGATCAGGCGCACGCCGGCGGAGACGAGGTTCGCCGCAAAGGCGTGCAGGTAGGCGACCAGCGCGTCGCGCGCCGGAAGGTCGTGCGCGGCGGCCGCCGCGCCCACCGCCACCGGGTAGACCACCGGTCGCGATTTTTCTTCGGCGCGTTCGGCGAGCCAGCCGAGTCCGGGCGCCGGCCATGATTTCGAGACGGCTTCCAGGAACGCCCGGCCCTGCCCCTCGGCCTCGACCCCGAACTCCCGCGTGGCGCGCATGGCGTCGCCATGTTCCAGCGCCCATTCGGCCAGTTCGCCGTCCCTGTTTGAGACAGCCCTATGTGTCGCCAGGAACAGCGCGGCGTCGACCCGGCCGGAGCCGGTCTCCACGATGGCCCCCACCCATTCCTGCAGCGTTTCGGCATCGGTCACGATGGCCGACTCCACGGCGTACTCCAGCCCGTGGGAATAGCTGAACGCGCCGACGGGAAAGGACGGCGACAGCCAGGCCAGCAGGCGCAGCAGTCCGGCCTCGTCGACGCCGGGCTCAATGGTCGCGATGCTGTCCATGGGCCTCGTCGTCGTGGTTGTGATGGGTATGGCCGCCCGCCTCACCGGCGTAGGCGCCGGGCTCCGGCGTGAACGGCGCGGCGTGCCGCGCCACATGGGCGCCGAGACGTTCGACCATTGCGACAATCACGTGGTCGTCGCGTATGCGCAGGGTGCCGTCGTCGAGGACCTGCACCGGGATATGCCGGTTGCCGACATGCCATGCGATCCGTGCGGTCTCGACGAGATCGTGGCAGCGGATATCCGCCACCGCCTCTTCGGCCGCCACGACCCGCACGAAGCCGCCGCCCTCGAGCACGAGCCCGTCCCCGTCCGACAGGCGCGTCGCCGCGTCCAGATCGAGCTGGACGCTGTCGTCGGTGTCCGTGCGCAGGCGAATGCGCCGCCGGTGCCGGTCGTCATAGTCGAGCACGACCCGCGCCCGTTCCTCGGCTTGCGGCCAGTCGCCCGCGGCGATCACCGATGTGGCGCGGCCCAGCATCAGAACAGAAAGTACCGTTGCGCCATCGAAAGTTCGGCGGCCGGCTCGCAGGTGAGCAGTTCGCCGTCGGCGCGCACCTCGTAGGTCTCGGGGTCGACCTCCATGGCCGGGGTCGCGTCGTTCAGGATCATGTCCTTCTTGGTCACCGTGCGCGTCCCCGAGATGCCGACGAGTTCCTTGGAGATGCCGAGCGCTTCGCCCGCGCCTCTCTCGGCGGCACTGCGCGAGACGAAGTTGACCGCGCTGGCGGTCTGCGACCGGCCGAAGCTCGCGAACATGGGCCGGTAGTGCACCGGCTGCGGTGTGGGGATCGAGGCGTTGGGGTCACCCATGGCCGCGGCGGCGATGCTGCCGCACTTCAGAATCAGGTCCGGCTTCACGCCGAAGAACATCGGCTTCCACAGCACGAGATCGGCGAGCTTGCCGACCTCGACCGAGCCCACATGGTCGGAGATGCCGTGCGCGATGGCCGGGTTGATCGTGTACTTGGCGATGTAGCGGCGCACGCGAAGATTGTCGTTGTCGCCGGCCTCGCCGGGCAGCGCGCCGCGCTGCTTCTTCATCTTGTCGGCCGTCTGCCATGTGCGAACGATCACCTCGCCGACCCGGCCCATCGCCTGGCTGTCCGACGCGATCATCGAGAAAGCGCCGATATCGTGCAGGATATCCTCCGCCGCGATGGTCTCGCGCCGGATGCGGCTTTCTGCGAAGGCCACGTCCTCGGGAATGCGCTGGTCGAGATGGTGGCAGACCATGAGCATGTCGAGATGCTCGTCGACGGTGTTCACCGTGTAGGGCCGGGTCGGATTGGTCGACGACGGCAGCACGTTCGCCTCGCCGCACAGCTTGATGATGTCCGGCGCGTGGCCGCCGCCCGCCCCCTCGGTGTGGAAGGCGTGGATCGTGCGGCCCTTGAAGGCGGCGACCGTGTTCTCGACGAAACCGGACTCGTTCAGCGTGTCGGTGTGGATCGCCACCTGCACGTCATGCTCTTCGGCGACGGACAGGCAGGTGTCGATCGCGGCAGGCGTCGTGCCCCAGTCCTCGTGGAGCTTGAGGCCGCACACACCCGCGTCGACCTGCTCCACCAGCGCCGCCGGCTGGGTCGCGTTGCCCTTGCCGAAAAAACCGAGATTGACCGGGAACGCCTCGGCGGCCTGCAGCATGCGTCCGATGTGCCACGGCCCCGGCGTGCAGGTGGTGGCGTTGGTGCCTTCCGCGGGGCCGGTGCCGCCGCCGAGCATCGTGGTGATGCCCGAATACAGCGCGTCGTCGATCTGCTGCGGGCTGATCCAGTGGATGTGCGCGTCGATGCCGCCCGCGGTGACGATCCGGCCTTCGCCTGCGATGGCCTCGGTGCCCGGTCCGACGACAATATCGACATTGGGCTGCACGTCCGGATTGCCCGCCTTGCCGATGGCGGCGATCCGGCCATCGCGGATGCCGATGTCGGCCTTCACGATGCCCCAGTGATCGACGATCAGCGCGTTGGTGATGACCGTGTCGACAGCGCCGTCGGCGCGGCTCACCTGGGACTGGCCCATGCCGTCGCGGATCACCTTGCCGCCGCCGAACTTCACTTCCTCGCCGTAGGTCGTGTGGTCACGTTCGACCTCGATGATCAGGTCGGTGTCCGCCAGCCGCACCCGGTCCCCCGTGGTGGGACCGAACATGGTCGCGTAACTGGCCCGGTCGATGGAATACGCCATGGCTACAGCGCCCCGTTCACGGCGGCGTTGAAGCCGAAGATGCGCCGTTCGCCGGCGTAGGCGACGAGCGCCACTTCGCGGCTCTGGCCCGGCTCAAAGCGCACGGCGGTGCCCGCCGGGATGTCGAGGCGGAAGCCGCGCGCGGCGTCGCGGTCGAAGTCGAGCGCCGAATTGACCTCGAAAAAGTGGTAGTGCGAGCCGATCTGAACGGGCCGGTCGCCGGTGTTGGCGACCACGAGGGACAGCGTCTCGCGGCCCTCGTTGAGGACGATCTCGCCGTCCGCGGTCAGGATTTCTCCGGGGATCATGGCGTCACCTAGCGGATCGGGTTGTGGACGGTGACGAGCTTGGTCCCGTCCGGGAAGGTCGCCTCGACCTGGATGTCGTGGATCATCTCGGGGATGCCGTCCATCACCTCGTCGCGGGTCAGCACGCCCGCGCCGTCGCGCATCAGGTCGGAAACGCTGCGACCGTCGCGCGCCCCCTCGACCACGAAGTCCGAGATCAGCGCGATCGCCTCGGGGTAGTTCAGCTTCACGCCGCGCTCGCGGCGCTTGCGGGCCACCTCCGCCGCCATGGCGACGAGCAGCTTGTCTTTTTCGCGGGGTGTCAGGTTCATGCAATTCTCTCCTGCGGCGCCGGGCTACATGTGCCAGAGGCGCGGCATCGCAGCCGGATAGCCGGCGATGCGGTTGCGGAACGCGCTCCAGAAAGCGCCGTAGGCGTCACGCAGGGCGCGCGCCTCGTGACCGAGCCAGCGGACGACCAGGACATCGCCGACACAGGTCGCTGCCGCGCGCAACCCCTCGTCGAGCGCCGCGTCGTCCAAAAGTTCGCGCGCCGCCACCAGTTGCGCGCCGGCGTCGTCGGCGACGTAGACCAGGCTTGCGAAGGCATGCGCATCGCCAAAGCCCGCCGACGCGCGCAGGTCCGCCGCCACATCGCCCTCCAGATGCAGCGCATCGGCCCACACGAGGCGGCCGTCGCGCCGGATCTCCCAGGCGTCGCGCGCCAGCCCGCGCGTCATGCTCTCGCCCATCGCCGTGCGCCCGAAGACGATGGATTCTCCGGCCAGCAGCCGCGCACCCGTGCCGACCTCGACCCGGGTCCGCCGTCGCATCCGCGCGCCCTCGAACAGGATCGTCTCCTGCGGCAGCCATTCGAGCCATGCGCCGTCCGACGCGTCGAGCGAAACCTCGATGGTCACGTCGGCGCCCGTCGAGCGGTAGATCTTCTCCGCCGCCTGTCCCACAATCCGCGCGGCGGTGTTCGCCGCGCCGCGCATTCCGATCGACAGCGCGTCGCCGCCCACCAGCCCGCCGGAGGTCGTCACCAGCGTGCCGGTCGCCGGCTCGGCGGCGGCGACATGCGGAAACAGGATTCGCAGCGGGTCGGACTGGTCGAGCGTCGCCAGATGCGTCGCGCCATCACGGTGTCCGAACTCGATATGTGCGCGGCCTGCGACCATGGATTCTCCCAAAAACCTAAGTTGCCGCCCGAAACCGGATTCGGCCAACTCAACCGCCCCCGACGGCACAAACAGGATCGCAAGTCACGTGCCAGAACCTCCTTGCCCAAAACCCCCGGATTTCAGGGCGCCAGCGACCTGAAGAGCTTCGCCTGAAGGTATTTAGAAGGCACAAGTGCACAAAAATTCAGCATTTGAGATGCGTCACCGGGAGATGTTGCGGGAACGGGAACATCGGCCATACGATTACGCCAAGGAGAAACGCCCGATGTCACAAGCCGAAGTCATCCTTCCCGAGGACCTCGTCCAGGAAGAAATCCCGATCCTCGACCTCGCCCCCTTCCTCGCCGGAGAGGATGGCGCACTCGAACGTCTCGCGAACGAGTTGCGCCATGCGCAGGAGAATGTAGGGTTCTACTTCATCGTCAATCACGGCGTGGCGCCGGAGCTGATCGCGCGCACCCAGAAGAACCTGCGGCGCTTCTTCGCCCTGCCCGACGCCACGAAGCGGGCCATGCCCAACTACGTGCCGCCGGGATCGACGATCTACGTCTCGTCCACCGTGAACGAGAACACCAAACCGGACCTCAACGAGATGCTGCGCATCGTTCGCGAGCGCCCGGCCAACCACCCGGCCATCCTCGCGGGCCTGAAGTCCCACGGCCCCAACCACTGGCCGGACGAGGATCTCCTGCCCGGCTGGCGCGCGGAGATGCTCGAATATTACGAGACGATGGAAAATCTCGGCCGCCGGATGCTGCCGCTGTACGCCCGCGCGCTGGACATGCCCGCCGATCATTTCGACGGCCTGTTCGACGATCCGGTCTGGACGACCCGCAACCAGCACTACCCGGCCGTCGACGCCGACGACAACCAGTTCGGCATCGCGCCCCATCGCGACCACGGGTTCCTGACCCTGCTGCCGGTCGTCGACGTCCCCGGCCTGCAGATTCGTACCGCCGACGAGCGCTGGTTGTCCGTCGACAATATCGAGGGTGCGATCATCGTGAACACGGGCGAATTCCTGAACCGCTGGACCAACGGACGGTTCATGGCCACGCCGCATCGCGTTCTGCCGCCGCAGAAGGACCGCTACTCGCTGGCCTTCTTCTTCAACCCGACCTGGGACACGGTCGCCGACCCGCTGCCGACCTGCGTCAGCGACGATAACCCGGCGCAGTTCAAGCCGGTGCGCTTCCAGGACTACCGTGACTGGTATCTTACCCAGAACTACCTGACCGAAGACGGTGAGGTTCGCGCCGAACCGCCGAGCGTCGAGGAAAGCGACCTGCCGGAGACGCTCTAGGCGCCCGCCTCTACCTCGCCGGCATTGCAAGGAGCGCCGCGACGACGCAATCCAGAAAACGCACCTGCCCGCTCTGGATTCCGTCGCCGTTCCGGCTCGCAATGACGACGTTGAAAATCCTACGGCAGCGGTTCCGGTTCGCCGTTCTTGGTCGGCATCCGGTAGGCGACCATCGTCAGGCAGACCGACGTGTAGAGGCCGAGCAGGCCGAGAAGCTCATTGATCCCCGCTTCGCCGATGGTCTCGACGGCGCGCTGCCACAGGGCGTCGTCGATCCGGTGCCCCTGCACGAGTGCGGTCGCGACGTCGTAGCAGAGCGCTTCGTCGGTCTTTGCGAACACCGGGACCGCGCCCGAGCGGATCGCCTCGACGATGGCCGGGTCGACCCCGGCCTTCTCCGCCGCCGGGCCGTGGGACGTCCACACATACTGCGCGCGCCAGTGCTTCGCGACGACGAGGACGATCACTTCGACCAGCCGCTCTTCCAGCGAGATACCGTGGCGCAGATGCTCCTCGACCGGCTCGATGCGGTCGGCGAAGCCCGGCGATGCGAGCCAGAATTGATACGGGCCCGGCACATAGCCGCGTTCCGTCAGGATGCGGTCATAGACCGCACGGGCGTCGGCCGGCAGGCGGTCGGCATCGAACGGGTCGAAACGGTCGGTCATCCGTCAGCGTCCTCATAGGTGTTCGACAGGGTCCCGATCCCGTCGATGACAATGTCGATGGTCGCGCCCGGCTTCATGGGCAGCGCGCCCGGCCCGGTGCCGCAGGCGATCAGGTCGCCCGGTTCCAGGGTCATGGATTCGGACAGCCGCGCGACGATTTCCGCCGGCTGCATGAACAGGTCCGACACCGGATAGTTCTGGCGCTCGCGCCCGTTCAGCTCCGCGCGGATGGAACTCCCGGAAATATCGGCGTCCGTCACGATCGCCGGCCCGAAGGCGCCGAATGTGTCGAAGCCCTTCGCGCGCGCCCACTGGGGGAAAGACTCATCGGCGTGGAGAAGTTGCAGGGCCGTCACGTCGTTGACGCAGGTGTAGCCGAAGATCGCGTCGGCGGCGACGGCTTCATCGACGTTGCTGCACGGCTTGCCAATGACAATCCCGAGCTCCGCTTCGTAGATAACCCGGCCGTCATACGCGGCGGGCTTGCGGATGACGCCACCCGGCGCGAGGTAACTGGTCACCGGCTTCAGGAAGAACAGAGGATATTCCGGCTTTTCCAGCTCCTGCTTCTCGGCCGCGGATTTCGAGTTGTTCCACAGCGCGATCATTTTTCCGGGCTCGCACGGCGTCAGCAGCGTGGCATCAGCCGCATTCACCTTGTCGCCGGTGTCATTCGGCGACCCGAACATGTCGCCCTCGTGGACGGCGATCGCGTCGCCCTCCAGGGTTCCGATCCCGACCTTGCCTCCGTTCTCGAACCGCACCCAATGCGCCATGGCTTGCTCCCCTGAACCGCTTTCGTTACCGATTGATACCGTCTTCCACGCTACATCGCGACGCCCGGCAAAAAAACTGTGACAGAGCATAACGCACGAATGCCCGTCCTCATCGTCGGCGGCGGCATGGTCGGCCTGACCCTCGCCGTCGAACTCGGCACCTATGGCGTGCCGTGCATGCTCATCAGCGATGGCGAGACAACGGCGCCGCACCCGCAGGGAAATTCGCTGAACTCCCGCACGATGGAGCACTTCCGGCGGCTGGGACTCAACGAGGAAATCCGCGCCGCAGGACTGCCCGCCGATCATGCGACGGATGTCGTCTACGCCACCCGGTTTACGGGATGGGAGCTGGCCCGCCTGCCGATGCCGTCGACCGCCGAAAAGCTGTCGGTGCCGGAGCACACGGCGCAGACCCCCGAGCCGATCCACCGCGCGAACTTCTTCTATATCGAGCCGATCCTGAAACGCCGGGCCGAAGCGCTGGAATCCGTCGACGTTCGTTTCGGACATCGCCTGCTGTCGTTCGAACAGGACGACGCGGGCGTCACGGCAACCGTCGCGCGCACGTCCGACGGGAAGACGTTCGATATCCGCTGCGACTGGCTGGTCGGCTGCGACGGCGCGCGCTCGACGGTGCGCCAGGCCCTCGGCATCGGCTACGGCGGCAAGGGCGGCGAGGACGAGACCTTCATGCGCGGGCGCATGCTGTCCACCTATGTCCGCGCACCGGCGCTGCTCGACGAGATGACCTGTGCGCCCGGCTGGCACTACTGGACGGTCAACGCCGACACCCGCTCCAGCATCGCGACCCTCGATGCGAAGGGTGAATATGTCGCGCTCACGCGCATGCCGCCGGACGAGGACGAAACGACTGTCGACGCCGGCGCGGCATTTCTGGCGTGCGTCGGAAAGGACATCCCCGTCGAGGTCCTGTCGGTAAAGAGCTGGATGGCCGGCCTCGCGCTGGTCGCGGACCGATACCAGGAACGCCGGGTGCTGATGGCGGGCGATTCCGTCCATCTGTTTACGCCCACGGGCGGATTCGGGATGAACACCGGCGTCGACGACGTGGCCAACCTCGCCTGGAAGCTGGCGGGCGTCGTTCACGGATGGGCACCGCCGGTGTTGCTCGACACCTACGAGGCCGAGCGGCGGCCCATCGGAATCCGCAACACGACCATGTCGCACCAGTTCGCCAGCGCCGTCGCCGGTCTCGAAATTCCGGACGAGCTCGAGGACGACAGCGACGCCGGCGCGGTCGCGCGCGCCGAACTCGGCGCATATCTCGCGACCTTCACCGAGGAATTCCGCTCGCTCGGCATCCAGGTCGGCGCGCGCTATGACGGCTCGCCGCTGATCGCGCCGGACGATGCCGACGCGCCGGAGGACTCCCCATTCGAGTACGTCCCGAGCGCTGTGCCGGGCGGCCGCGCGCCGCACGTTTGGCTCGACGACGGGCAGGCGCTGCATGACCGGTTCGAAACGGGCTTCACGTTGCTCAATCTCTCAGGATCGAGCATCGACCTGCCAGCCACGTCGGTCCCAATCGCTCAGGTCATGCTGGACGACACGCGGGTTCGCGACCTGTACGAAGCTTCGCTTGTGCTGGTACGCCCGGACCACCACATTGCCTGGCGCGGCAACAGCCTCCAGAACGACTTCACCGACATCCTCGCCCGCTGCTGCGGCGGATAACCTTTCTCCACGTCATTTCGAGCGCAGCGAAGCAATCCAGAGCGTTGAAACTGGATCGCGTCGCTGCTTCGCGCCTCGCGATGACGAAAAGCTCAGCGCCCCGAACAAACCAACAAATCGCCCCCTTTGCGAACCACGCGCGCCCACGTTGGCGCGCCATATGCGGCAACCCGAAAACACAAGCCGGGAAACCGCACGATGAATCACACCGCATTCCGCCCTTCGGTCGTCAGCGAACGGCCGCCCAGCACACCACATGCGCACCGGGGCATTCCCGTCGCGACCATGGCGATGGCTTTTGCGCTCGCAATGGCCATCCTGATCGCGCTGACCCTCGTGGCCCGCGCCGCGCCGGCCATCGCCCCGGCGCCCGTCGGGCTGTTCTTCAAGTCAGACCTTTCCGACGACGTCTTCGCCGCCCCGACCCTGTCGTCGGAAGTGGTGATCGACATCTCCGGCGAGATCGCGCGGGTCAACGTCCGCCAGCGTTTCCGCAATCCGTCGAAGGTCTGGATGGAAGGCGTTTACGTCTTCCCGCTTCCCGACCGCTCCGCCGTCGACCGCCTGACGATGCATATCGGCGAGCGGGAAATCGAAGGCGAAATCCTCGAAAAGCAGGAAGCCGAGCGCGTCTACAGGGAAGCGGCGGCGGCCGGGCGGCACGCCTCCCTGTTGTCGAGCGAACGCCCGAACGTGTTCTCGACCAAGGTTGCGAACATCGCCCCCGGGGCCGAGATCGTCATCGAGATCGAGTATCAGGACCGCGTGCTCTACGCCGACGATGCCTACAGCTACCGGTTCCCGCTCGTGGTCGCGCCGCGCTATACGCCGGGGGCAGAACCGGCGCTCGTTGTCATCCCCCCGCAACCACGCGACGACCGCTGGCCGGAACTCCAGCGTATTCATCACGCGCCCGACAGCACCGGAACCACGCCGGCAACCGCAGCCTCACAGGGGCGCACCCTCTTCGGCCCGATCCGCAACCCCGATCGCGGCAGGATCAACCCCGTTTCGCTCGCTGTCCTGCTCGACGCGGGCATGCCGATCACCCGGCTCGCCTCCCCCAACCACCAGATCGTGATCACCAAGGACGGCGAGGCACGCGCGGTGGTGTCGCTCGCGGCGGGCGAGGTGCCCGCCGACCGGGACTTCGTCCTGAACTGGCAGCCCAAGATCGACGCGCAGCCGAAAGTCGGCCTGTTTTCCGAAACGGTCGGCGGCGCGGCCCATCTCGTCACCACCATCCTGCCACCCGCCGACGACACGTGGACGGACGATATGCTGCCGCGCGACGTGATCTTCATTCTCGATAAGTCGGGCTCGATGCACGGCCCGGCAATCGCGCAGGCAAAGCAGGCGATCCGGCTGGCCATCTCGCGCCTGCCAAGGGACGCACGTTTCAATCTGATCGCGTTCGACAGCACGTCGCAGAAGCTCTTCAACTCTCCACGCGCCGCCAGCGAGAAGAACATCACGCGTGCGCTCGACGCCCTGGATCGTATCGATGCCGACGGCGGCACGGAGATGCGGGCCGCGCTCGACCAGGCCTTCGACAGCCCGCGTGAGGCCGGACGGCTGATGCAGATCGCCTTCCTCACCGATGGCGCCGTCGGCAACGAGCGCGAGCTGTTCGAACTGATCGAGCGCCGCCTCGGCGACGCGCGGCTGTTCACGGTCGGCATCGGCTCCGCACCGAACGGCTTTTTCATGCGCCGTGCCGCCGAAACCGGGCGCGGCACCTTCACCTATGTCGACGATCCGCGCGAGATCGATGAGAAAATCACCGCGCTCCTGCAAAAACTGGAACGCCCGGCGCTCACGGACATGCGTGTGACCTGGGATGTTTCCGGCAACCGAACGCCCGAAACCTTCCCCATCCGCATACCCGATCTCTACTTCGGCGAGCCGGTCAAGTTCTCGACCCGCTTCCCCGGCCTCGACGCCGACGCGCTGGAGGGAACGTTGACCATCACGGGCCGGCGCGGCGACGAGACCTGGTCGCAGGACATCCCGCTCGCCGATATCCGCAACGCGCAAGGCGTGGGTGCTGTCTGGGCACGGGCCAGGGTCGCCGCGCTGCAGGCGGCGCGTGGTCAGACCCCCGACGAAGCGGAGGACATGCGCGCGCGCATCGTCGAGACCGCCCTCGCCTACCGTCTCGTCACCGAATTCACCAGCCTCGTTGCGGTCGACGACGCGGAAATCGCCCGGCCGGAATCCGAAGAACTGGTCACCGGCGAGGTCGAACGCAACCTGCCGGACGGCATGAGCTTCGAGAAAATCTTCGGCGAACAGGCGATGGGCCCCGCCGGCATGGTGCCGGTGCAGGCCGACGTGGTGCAGAGCGCGCCGTTCCGCAAGGCCGTCGGACTGCCCACCACCGCCACACCCGCGCAGCAGATGGTGATCGCCGGTGCCGTCGCGCTGCTGGGTACCCTGCTCCTGCTGATGGTGCGCCGCCGGGTCGGTCGATGAAACGACTGATCGACCGGTGGCGGCCGTCACTCCTCCCGGCCGCCCTCGTGGCGGGCGCCGCCGGGTTGCTGGGCTTCGCGGCCTGGCAGCTCGGCGGCGCGGCATGGATTCACGGCAAGGCGGTCGTGGCGCAGGTACTGCTGGAACGGTCCTGGGAAGCCAGTCGGGACGGCGAAAGCATCGCCACCGCGAAACCCTGGCCCTGGGCGGATACGGCCCCCGTTGCACGACTGCGCCTGCCCGGCCACGGCATCGACCAGATCGTACTCGCCGGCGCGAGCGGCCGGACCCTCGCGTTCGGGCCGGGCCATCTGACGGGAACAGCCCTTCCCGGAGAGCCGGGACACAGCGTCGTATCCGCCCACCGCGATACCCACTTCGCCTTTCTCAAGGATGTGGAAACCGGCGACCTGGTCGAACTCGAACGTCCCGACGGCACCGCCGTCCGCTACCGCGTCACCAGGGAGGAAATCGTGGACTCGCGAAACGCGCGTTTTTCCGACAGTCCGGGCACCCCCGTGGTTTCGCTGGTTACCTGCTATCCGTTCGATGCCGTGAATCCCAGCGGGCCGCTCCGCTACGTGGTCACAGCGTTCGCAATCGAGGCCACGCCCGAGGTGGAGACAGCCGCGCGCGTGGAGTAAGTTGTCGCCGACTAACTTGGGGAGTCACATGGCAAGTTCGCAAACACATGTCGTCGCCACCTTCGATTCGACGGACAAGTTCCTCGACGCACTGGAGAAACTTCTGGATGGCGGGATCGCGCCGGATCGGATCAGCGTGCTGGCCGACCACGACGCCATCGTCGACAGGTTCGGGCTTGTACCCCCCGCCGCCGACATGGCCGACGACCCGGGCACGCCGCGCGAGTCTCTCGACACCCGTTCAGCCATCGACGACGCCATCGATTTCATCAGCGAAAGCATTGCCGTGCTGACGGGTATCGGCACCACGGCCGTCGCCTATGCAGTCGGCGGACCGGTCGGCGTGGCGACCGGCGCATCGGCGGCCGCGGGCGTCTCCGTCGACGATATCCTCAGCGAGCAGATCGACGACGACTGGCGCGATCACTTGGAGCAGAGCGTTCGCGACGGCGGCATCCTGTGCTGGGTCCACACGCGCAACGATGACGAGACGGCGCAGGCGCTGAGCACCATGCAGAAAGCCGGCGGCACGGGCCTGCACGAAACGTCGGCCAGCTAACTCACCGCGTCTCACCTGCCGCGATGGAACGCGCGGTCGGGTTGCGCCGGCGCGGCGTTCAGCGCACGCTTCCGGCAACCACAATACTCATATTTCGGGGGAATTCCGATGCTTCATGAACTGCGCACCTACACCGCCCGGCCCGGCGCCATCCCGGACGTCCTGAAGGCAAACGAGGAAGTCGGTCGCAAGGTCCGCGGCGACGACTACGGCGTGCTGGAAGGCTACTGGTACACGGAGATGGGGCCGCTCAACCAGGTCATGCACCTGTGGCGCTTCGACAGCTTCGAGGAGCGCGCCCGCCTGCGCGGCGAACTGGGCAAGCTCGACGGCTGGACCAAGGAATACGTGCCGCGCCTGCGCCCGCTGCTGGTGAAGCAGGAAACCCGTTTCCTGAACCCGACGCGCGAGATCGCAAAGCCGGACAGCGAGGGCAACTTCTACGAATTCCGCAACTACCGCGTGAAGCCGGGCGCCGGAAAGGCCTGGATGGACCTGTTCCTCGGTGTGATGCCCACGCGCGAGAAATACTCGAAGAATGTCTGCGCGTGGATTACCGAGGGGCCGAACCCCAACGAGGTCTGCCACATGTGGGCCTACAAGAGCCTCGAGGAACGCGCCAAGGCGCGCGCCGGCATTGCGGCGGAAGACGCCTGGGCCGATTTCACCAAAGCGGGCCGCGAGTATCTCGAGGAAATGACCTCGACGATGCTGATCCCGGCAAGTTTCTCGCCGCTGAAGTAGGCCAGACCGCCTGACAATAGTGCTGTCATTGCGAGCGCAGCGAAGCAATCCAGAGCCTTCACGCCCGCTCGGGATAGCGTCGTGTGTCGTTCGATGTCTTGCGGCATCATTGCCGGATCAAGTCTAGGCATGACAAACAGGGCTTGTAGCCATGCACTGCCGCAAACAGCGGCCTTAAATCTATGCGTCAGGCGGGATGATTTCCTGCACGCAGACCTGATCGACCAGGTGCGCCCGTCCGATATCGTCCAGATGCGCGCGCTTGTGCTCGTTCGCCAGGTTCGCGCCAAGCCCCTGTGTCATCGCCATCACCAGCGACCTGTCGCTCATGTCGAGCCAGAAGGACCGCCGCACGAGCTTGCCGTCCGCATCGCGCGCAAACGGATCGTCGGGGCTCATCCCGAGGTCGGGTTTGTAGAAGTCTGGCATTGTATCGGCTCCTGCTTTCGGGCCCGAAACTATGCGATCCACCCCTTCTCGGCCATAGCTTCATGCTTCGCGTCGCCAGCCGTTTGGTCTACTCTTGAACACAAAGTCCTAGAGGAGGAACACGATGAAAGCGGTCGATCTCAAGAATACCGACGTGTCGAGCCGCGTTGCGCGGTTCAAGGATCTGGTTCCCTACAAGCGCTCGATCATGGACGGCACCGGCATTCCCGCCGAGGCCGTCGAGGTGGTCTCGGCGAAATCCGTCTACCCGCTAATGTCACCCGAGGGCTGGGAGGGCCGCTCGGCGGTCGCGCCGGTCAAAGGCGCCGACGGGCTGACCGTCACCATCGCCGAATGCCCGCCGGGCAACCATCCGGGCCTACACAGCCACTCCCACACGGTGGAAAACTTCTTCTGCCTGAACGGCAAGTTCCGCGTGTCCTGGGGTGAGAACGGTGAGAACTCCGTCGAGCTGGAACCGCTGGACTTCGTGTCCGTGCCCGCGGGGGTCTACCGGGATTTCAACAACATCTCGGACGAAACCGCGCGCCTGCTCGTGATGATCCAGAATGCGCCGGGCGACAACAAGGACGAGGTGGTGTTCCATCCCGAGGTCGGCCGGGAAATCATCGACAAGTTCGGCGAGGATGTCCTGAACAAGCTGGACAAGGTCGGCTTCCGGTTCGCCGACCGGCTCCAGGCCGCCGAGTAGCGGGTTAGCTGCTACTCAATAGAAGAACTGTCATTGCGAGGAGCAATGCGACGAAGCAATCCGGAGCCGGCACGTCCTCTCTGGATTTCTTCGCTGCGCTCGCAATGACGGTCCTTCCACTGGGCACGTCGGGCCAGGAAACCCATTCCCGGCCGCGCGCTAGGGTGCAGCAACCGAAATAGCTCTGTGCGTCGCCCACACCACGCGGAGGCGGCCCTGGACGGACCGAGGTCTACCCACCGACTTTCGGTTCGAGCAGGAGCTTGCCGTAGCCCGGGATCGGGTCCTCGATCCCGAGGCTGCGCAACGCGTACCAGTAGGTGCACTGGTTGACCGACAGGAAGGGCTTTCCGAACTTCTCTTCCATGTGCTCGATCATGTCACC
Organism: Alphaproteobacteria bacterium; assembly: GCA_965222215.1. GTDB lineage: Bacteria > Pseudomonadota > Alphaproteobacteria > UBA6615 > UBA6615 > JABJAG01. The sequence continues at coordinate 2,427,328 of OZ244931.1, forward strand.
GATCCCGATGGACGCGCCGATGTGCACGAGCACCTCCACATCTTCATGGTCGAGCTTCTCGAACGCGGCCTCGACGTCCGCCAGGTCGATGTTGATGGAATTCACGGGATGGCCGACGCCGAGGCAACCGGCGTAGGGCACCTCAAACCCGACCTCCTCGTAGTAGCCCTTCGCGCTGAGCATGGTCTGTTCGTAGAGCGGCAGCCACATGGCAATGCGTTTCGCGCCCAGCGTATGCAGCGCGGCAACCACCGCGTCTGTCGCCAGCACGAACGGCACATCGCCCGCGCGTTTGGCAAACTCTGCCGCGTACCAGGCCTGCCGTTCGACCGACCAGTCGCGCATCTCGAGCGAGTTGCCGCCGATAATGAGATCCGGCCAGCATCCGTGCGTGCCCGGCACCGCATCCAGCACCGCGCCTTCCACATTGTCCTGGCTTTCCAGCACGAAGCGGTAGATCTGGTGCGACACGCCCTCGACGCGCATGGCGTCATACTCGGGCTGCTGGGTGGAGTTCTGCTGCGGGACCAGGATCGCGATGACGCCGCGCGGGCCGAACCGGTCAGGCATCGGCCGCCTTCGGCTCCAGCAACAATTTGCCGAACCCGGGGATCGGATCCTCGACCCCCATCTTCCGCAGCGCGTACCAGTAGGTCGCGGCGTTGACCGAGATCACCGGCTTGCCGAACCTGTCTTCCAGTTCCTGGATCAGCGGCACGATGCCGAGCGAGCCGCCGACATGCAGCAGCGTGTCGACGTCGGGCGCATCGACCTCCTCGAAGGCCTCGATCACCCGCTCCATCGGCACGTTCACCGCGTTGACCGGGTGATCGACCAGCAGCGCCGTGGCCTTGGCGATGTCGAACCCGTGGGCGGTGTAGTAGTCGACCGCGCTCTGCGAGTTCTCGGCCGACAGGGGCGACATCATGCCGACGCGCTTCGAGCCGAGGGTGCGCAACGCCGAGATGACGGCATCGGTTGCCAGCACGAACGGCTTGCCCTCGGCCAGGCTCGCGAACTCGCCCGTGTACCATTCCTGCTTTTCGAGCGACCAGTCGCGCATCTCCAGCGAATTGCCGCCGACGATCATGTCGGGCCAGCATTTGAGGGTGTGCGGCACCACCTCCAGCACCGCCTCGCCCACCGTGTCGGGGCTGGTGATGTTGAAGCGGTACATCTGGTTGCTGACGCCCTCCGGGCGCATCATCTCGTATTCCGGCTGCATGTTGGAATTCTGCACCGGGATCAGGACGGCAACGACGCCGCGGGGGCCAAAACGGTCGGGCATGAAAACCTTCCTGATGGGTTCAGTCAGGCCCGCACCCTAGCGCAGCAGAGGGTCTTCTATAACCGCGTGCCGGTCACGACGCCTGTGCCCGGAGCGAACCTGCGCTCAGACCGGCCGGCCACCGGTGTGCGACGACGTGATCTTGATCGACCAGCCGTCGGGGCCGGGCACGTAGAAGGAACTGTGCACTGAACCGGAGGTGATCTTCGACGGTTTGAGTTTCTTTTTCCTGCAGAAATCGCGCATGGCCTTCACATCGTCGACCATCAGGTCGACGGGCGCGACCTCGCCTTCTTTGATCTTTTTCCGCGACTTGTTGAGGATCAGGTGCGTGCCGCCGCGCAGCTCGAGCACGGCGAACGTGTCCCTCTCGAACACCGAACGCAGCCCCAGCACCTGCATGAACTCGCTGGCCTTCGGAACGTTCTTTACGGGCAGGGACACATGGCCCACGGCCACGGGAGGTCGCTTGTCTGATTTCTTCGCCATCGCTTGTCTCGTCCGTCCGGTCGGTTTGGTCGCGGCCTTGATCGGCAGCTAGGCCACAATAGGCTTCAAAACGCCGAAGTAGTATGACACTTCCGGAAAATCCAGGAACGCAATTCCGCGGGGATCAGGATCGAGCATGGAAAAGAACGGCAAGATATTCATCGCGGGCCATCGCGGCCTCGTCGGCCAGGCAATGATCCGGCAGTTGAATGCCCAGGGCTACGAGAACATCGTGACCCGCACACGCGCCGAGCTGGACCTCACCGAGCAGGCCGCCGTGCGCGACTTCTTCGCGGCGGAAAAACCCGACTATGTGTTCGATGCCGCGGCGGTGGTCGGCGGCATCCAGGCCAACGACCGGTATCCGGCGGATTTCATCGCCGGGAACCTGATGATCCAGACCAACCTGATCGATACCGCCTACCGGTCCGGCGCGAAGAAGCTTCTGTTCCTCGGCTCCACCTGCATCATGCCGCGCGAAGCGCCCCAGCCGATGAAGGAGGAGTACATGCTCACCGGACCGCTGGAGGAAACCAACCAGTGGTACGCCATCGCCAAGATCGCCGGCATCAAGATGTGCCAGGCCTACCGCCGCCAGTACGGTTTCGACGCCATCAGCGTGCAGCCGACGAACCTGTTCGGCATCGGCGACAATTTCGACTACGAGACCTCTCACATGGTCGCGGCGCTGATCCGCAAGATGCACGACGCCAAGGTGTCGGGCGCGGGCGAGGTCGAGATCTGGGGCACGGGCACGCCCCGGCGCGAGATCATGTTCGCCGACGACATGGCCAACGCCTGCGTCTTCCTGATGCAGAACTATTCGGGCGAGAATTTTGTCAACATCGGCGTGGGCGAGGACATCACGATCGCGGATTTCGCCACGCTCGTCGCCGACGTGGTCGGGTTCGAGGGCGCGTTTGCCTACAACACCGACAAGCCGGACGGCACGCCGCGCAAGCTGGTGGACGTCGCCCGGCTGACCGAGCTCGGCTGGACCTCGCAGATCAGCCTGCGCGAGGGCGTCGAGCGCACCTACGCCTGGTTCCTGGAAAATGTCGACAACCTGCGCACGCTGGACGCCGACAACTTCGCGCGGAAGACGGGCTGACACAGCATATCCGTCATTGCGAGGAGCGGAGCGACGCGGCAATCCAGGGCCGGGACAGGTCCGCTCTGGATGGCTTCACCCTGCGGGCTCGCGATGACGGCAGGGCCCCGCCACGGACTAACTACGACGCCGCGCCGCCCACACCTTCCGGGCAATAGGCGGCGCCGAGCACCGGACCGACCGCACCGTCCTGCACCAGGATCGCGCAGTCTTGGCCGTCTTCGAGCTCGATATCCGGCACGGCGATTTTCGCCGCCGCACCGTCCCACGATCCAACCTTGCGGACCTCGCGAACGATGTTGTGGTTGGTCAGCGTCTTGCCGTGGTTCTCGCCGCGAACCACTTTCGTCGTGTGTTCGCGCACGAAGATGACCAGCCAGACCTCCGCGCCCGTGCCCGCGGTCTCCGGCAGCGACACGTCTATTCCGCCGTCGTTGCGCTTGGCCGCTTCGATCGACACGCGCGGCTGGCCGTCGTTTCGGGCTTTGCGGATCAGGTTACTGACTTCCCGTCGGCGCGACCCGACCGCTTCCGAGCGACCGTCGACAACCATCTGCGGTGTGTAGACGCCACGTGTGTTGCGTAGTTCCGCGTTGTAGTCGCGCTGGCGCGCCGTCATCTCGGGCTTCGACCAGACATCCTTCCAGCGGCCGTGCCGACCGTAGTTCAGGGTGTCCCAGTAATCGACGTGATACTCTAGCGCGACGATGTTCTCGTCCTCGGCGAGCTCACCCAGATAGGCCTCGGCGGGCGGGCAGGAATAGCAACTCTGCGAAGTGAACAACTCGATCACCGTGACCGGTTCGCCATCGGCCATTGATTGGTACGGAACACCGAACATCCCGGCGATGGCCAGTCCGGCTAGAGCGACTCGAAGGGGTGTCATGTGGGTCTCCCGTGGCGCGTCAAACGCAATCACACGTGCACATTAACAGCGCTCCCGCCGCTTTATTCCCGATTTCACGAAGCCTTGGGTCATTTTTCCGTTTTCGTTCACGTTCGCGTGACCAAATCCGTTTTTCGATGGAAATCCAGTGGGTTGGTGCGCTTCAGTGGAAGGGCATGCGGCGCGATGTCGCGTTTGGCCCGCAATGACGGGCATGAGGGAGATCAAAATGAATTCGGTTCGCAAGACTTGGAAAATCGGCCTGCTCGCGGGTAGCGCGCTGGCTGTCGCAGTGGCTTTCGGCACGGTTGGGAGCGACATCGCGACCGCCGACGGCCATGCCTACAAAGAACGTAACGCGGCGATGAAGTCCCTGGGCGGCGCGATGAAGCGTCTGGGTGGCGCTGTGGGCGCCGGGAACAACGCCGATGCCGCCGCTGCGGCCCGTACGATTGCCGGCGTCGGGGACAGAGTGGCCGAACTGTTCGAAGCCAAATCGATCCCGGACGAATCTCGCGCCAAACCCGAGATTTGGGACAATTTCGACGACTTCAAGGCTAAAGCCGCTGCCATGTCTGCGGCGGCAAACAAGGTCGCGGCGGATGCCGAAGGCGGCAACCTCGCCAGCGATCCGAAAGCGGTCGTCGGTTCGATCGGTGCGACCTGCGGTGCCTGTCACAAGGTCTATCGCGGTCCCAAGAAGAGCTAGTTCCGCTTGAGTGAAAACGCGAAAATCGCCCGGCTCCGCCGGGCGATTTTTTTGTTAGGATGGCCGCATGAAAAAGCTCATTTTTTCCTTGGCCGTTTTCACGCTCGGCATGGTCTCCCATGGCGCAGCAGCCCAGCCGCGAGACGCCGAAAGAGGCGAGTATGTGTTCGCCAGCGCCGGCTGCGCGAGCTGTCACACGGTGCCCGAAGGAGGCGCTTTTCTGGCGGGCGGGCGCGAGCTCAAAACGGATTTCGGCTCGTTCTTCACGCCCAACATCACACCCGATCCTGAAACGGGCATCGGCGGCTGGAGCGACGAGGACTTCCTGCGCGCCATGCGCGAAGGCCTGTCGCCGGAGGGCGATCACTACTACCCGACATTTCCCTATACGTCCTACACCCGGATGACCGACGAGGACGTACTCGACCTCAAGGCCTACCTCGACACGGTGCCCGCTGTGAAGAACGAGGTGCCCGAACACGACCTGCCCTTCCCGTTCAACATCCGGATGAGCATGTTCGGCTGGAAACTCCTCTTCTTCGATGACGAGAGGTTCGTGCCGGATCCCACGAAATCCGACGCCTGGAATCGCGGCGCGTATCTGGTCAACGGCCCCGGTCACTGCGGCGAGTGCCACTCCCCCCGCAACATCCTTGGCGTCGTAGACAGCAGCGAAGCCCTGTCCGGCAACAGAAACGGCCCGGAGGGCGATTCCGTGCCGAATATCACGCCCGGGCCGGGCGGCATCGGCGACTGGAGCGAGGACGAGATCATCTCTGCTCTGGAAATCGGTTTGCTGCCGGACGGCGATTTCATGGGGGGCGCCATGGCGGACGTGATTGAGGACAACACCGGCAAGCTGAACGCCGAAGACCTGCAGGCCATCGCGACCTATTTGCTTTCGCTGCCGCCACTCGATAGCAACGACGGTTCGTAAGACAAAACCTCAAAGAGAGTGTTCCCATGCCCGCCTACTGGCTTGCCCGCGCAAAGATCAACGACCCCGAGGCCTACAAGCGCTACACCGACCAGGTACCCGATATCCTGCAGAAATATGGGGGCCGGGCGCTCGGGCGCGGCGGCGAATACAAGGTGCTCGAGGGCGAGACCATCTACGAGCGCTTCATCGTGGTCGAATTCGACTCGATGGAGGCGGCTGAGACATGCTTCAACTCGCCCGAATACGTCGAAGCCGCAGCACACCGGCGCAAAGCCGGCGTGGCCACCAACGAGCTGGTGATCCTCGACGGCGGCGACGCAACCCCGCGCTAGTCCCACCATCGTCATGGCGAGCCCGTTGGTCGAAGAAATCCGGAGCGGGCCTGCCCCAGCCTTGGATTGCGTCGTCGCGCCGCTCCTCGCAATGACGAAGGGGCTTTGAGAGTGACAGCTCGCCTACACCCGCTCCGGAAACAGCGCCGCGAGCCCTTCCCGGCTGGCATCGCAAACGCCCCGTTCCGTAATCAGCCCCGTGACGAGCCGCGCGGGCGTCACGTCGAAGGCATAGTTCCCGGCCGGAGAGCCGTCGGGCGTGAGCTGCACCGAGACGACATCGCCGTCGGCCGTCTTGCCGGCGATATGCGTCACCTCTTCAGCGTCGCGCTGTTCGATCGGGATATCGCGCACCCCGTCCGCAATAGTCCAGTCAATGGTCGGTGACGGCAGCCCGACATAGAACGGGATGTCGTTGTCGCGCGCGGCCAGCGCCTTCAGGTAGGTCCCGATCTTGTTGGCCACATCGCCGGACGCCGCGGTGCGGTCCGTTCCTGTGATGCAAAGGTCGACCATGCCGTGCTGCATCAGGTGGCCGCCGGCATTGTCCGCGATCACCGCGTGGGATACGCCGTGCTGGCCCAGCTCCCAGGCGGTCAGCGACGCACCCTGGTTGCGCGGGCGGGTTTCGTCCGCCCACACGTGAACCGGAATCCCCATATCGTGCGCCTTGTAGATAGGCGCGAGCGCGGTACCCCAGTCGACCGTCGCCAGCCAGCCGGCGTTGCAATGGGTGAGGATATTGACCGGTCCCTCGCCCGCACGCGCCTCGTGGGCGGCCTGGATCAGCGTCGCGCCATGGTCGCCGATCGCACTGCAGATCGCGACATCCTCGTCGCAGATTTCGGCGGCGCGCGCATAGGCGATCCCGGCGCGCGTGTCATGCGGCTGGTTGCGCAGGCGGTCGCGCATGTCGTCCAGCGCCCAGCGCAGGTTCACGGCCGTCGGGCGGGTCGCCATCAGCGTGTCGTAGGCGGTGTCCAGGCCGGCGTCGGACGCGTCGGCCCGCATCGCCAGCGCCATGCCGTAGGCCGCCGTGGCGCCGATCAGGGGCGCACCGCGCACAAGCATGTCGCGGATCGCCCGCGCGGCATCGTCCAGCGTACGCAATTCCACGACCTCGAAACTGTGCGGCAGCCGGGTCTGGTCGATAATTTCGACCGTCCAGCCATCGTTCGCCAGCCAGATTGTGCGGTAGGGCGTCCCGTCGACGTTCATGATGCCCCTGCCTTCGCAATCACGAAGGTCAGCACACCGTCGGCCTCGTCTGCCGAGATGAGGGTGTCCCCGGTCGCCTCACAGAAATGCACGAAGTCCTGCGCCGCGCCGGGGTCGGTCGCCAGCACCTTCAGTGTCTGACCGGCGTCCATCGGTTTCAACGCCTTCTTGGCCTTCAAGACCGGCAGCGGGCACTTGAGCCCCGTGGCATCGAGCGTCTCGTCGGGCTGGATATCGGACACGTTATTCACCGCAATGTTGGTCGGCCGCCAGGTTGGCCATTCGGTTTCGACACGAATACACTAACCGGCATATATCCGTCAGCATTCGCGATTGCCGGGGAACGGGGAAGATCATGGAAACAATCGACCAGAACGGAGTGGACGTCATCATGCTGACCCCGCGGGAGGTGAAGGCGCGCATCGATGCCGGCACGGCCCATGTCGTCGATGTGCGCGAGCCCCATGAACATGAGGAAGTACGGATCGCCGGGTCTGCACTCGCGCCGCTATCCACCTTCGACCCGTCCCAGATCGACCTGCCCGAAGGCAAGGAATTGATCCTGCATTGTCGCAGTGCGCGAAGGTGCGGGCTGGTCGCGGAACAGCTGATCGCGGTCGGATACGAACCGCAGATTCACAGGATGGCGGGCGGCATGATCGCCTGGAACGAGGAAAAACTGCCGGTGGAGACAGGCCCAAAGGAATAGGCGTATAAACTCCACTCCAACTTTGTATTTTCCCGCCGCCGACCCGGAGAGAGATGAGCATTTACCTCCCCATCGCCGAGATGTCGGTCGACGTCTTCCTGATCCTTCTGATGGGTGGCGGCGTTGGGTTTCTCTCGGGTCTGTTCGGGGTGGGCGGCGGCTTCCTGATGACCCCGCTCCTGATCTTCATCGGGATCACACCCGCGGTCGCGGTCGCCACCGAAGCCAATCAGATCGTCGCAGCCTCCGTCTCCGGTGTGCTGGCCCACATGCGCCGGCGCAACGTCGACTTCAAGATGGGCGCCGTCCTGACCGTCGGCGGCTTCGCGGGATCGAGCGTCGGTGTCGTCATCTTCACCGTCCTGCGCGATATCGGTCAGGTCGATCTACTGGTGCAGGTCAGCTACGTGATCTTCCTCGGCATCGTCGGCACGCTGATGCTGGTCGAGAGCGTGCGCGCTATTTTCCGTAACCGGTCCGGCACGGCGACGCGCGGAAAGCTGCATCAGCACACCTGGCTGCACGGGCTGCCGTTCAAAATGCGCTTCCGCCGTTCACGGCTCTACATCAGCGCGCTCCTGCCGCTCGGGATCGGATTTTTCGTCGGCATCCTGGCCGCCATCATGGGCGTAGGCGGCGGGTTCCTGATGGTGCCGGCGATGATTTACCTGCTGGGCATGCCGACATCGGTCGTGGTGGGCACATCGCTGTTCCAGATCATCTTCGTTACCGCCAACGTGACTTTCCTGCAGGCGGTCAACAACCAGACCGTCGATGTGGTCCTCGCACTCCTGCTGCTGACGGGCGCGGTTATCGGGGCGCAACTCGGCACCAAGGCCAGCGGCAAGCTGCGCGGCGAGGAACTGCGCGGCCTGCTGGCACTGATGGTGCTCGGCGTGTGCGCGAAAATCGGCGTCGACCTGATCGCCACGCCGGAAGACCTCTACTCGATCGATGAGATCGAAGGGTTCGGGCTATGATCCGGGCCACCCTCACCGTCCTCGCGCTATTTGCGTTGTTGCAGATGCCCGCCGACGCGGCGCGCGACGACTCGCTCGTTGCCGACCTCAGCCAGGACATGATCGGCATCAGCACAGGCTTCACAGGCGCGAGCGTGCTCCTGTTCGGCGCAACCGACGGGACCGGCGACGTGGCCGTGGTGGTCCGCGCACCCAACAGCAGCGTTGTGGTCCGCCGGAAAGAACGGATCGCAGGCATCTGGGTCAACTCGGACGAACTCACCTTCGATGACGCGCCAGGCTTTTATCATGTCGCGGCATCGAATCCTCTCGACGAGCTCTTGCCCAAGGCGATTCTCGAGGCCAACGAGATCGGCGTCGAGAATATCGGGTTCAACCCGCATGCGTTCCTCTCGGACACGGAAGAAACCGCGTTCCGAAACGCTCTCGTGCGCAACAAGCAGCGCGCCGGGCTCTACTCCGAACACACCGGCAACATCTCCTTCCGGGGAGAGCGGCTGTTCCGTACCAGGCTGGAACTGCCCGCGAATGTCCCCACCGGCACCTTTGCCGTATCCGTCTACCTGATCCAGGACGGCCGGATCGTCGACTGGTCGACGACCAACCTTTCGGTCGAGAAAGTGGGCTTCGAGGCGAAGCTGACGGAATTCGCGTTCGAGCAGGCACCGCTCTACGGCCTGATTGCCATCCTGATCGCCCTCTTCGCCGGCTGGTTCGCCGGCTTCGTGTTCCGTAAGGTTTGATGGCCATGAGCAATTCGCAGAGCATCGATGAACCGGAATATGGAACCAACGCCGTGGGTGGGCGCTCGGCCGTTTTCCTCGTGGTGGTCGACAACACGCCGGAGATGGGCGTCGCCCTGCGCTGGGCGAGTTTGCGCGCGCGACGCACCGGCGGCCGTGTCGGCCTCGTCCGAGTTATACGCCCGGCGGATTTCCAGCACTGGGCCGCGGTCGGCAACCTGATGAGCGCGGAAGCGCGCGAGGAAGCCGAGCAACTGCTGATGGAGCACGCGGCGGAAGTGTTCCGGCTCTACGGCGGCATGCCCGTGCTTTATCTGCGCGAAGGCGAGACCCGCGATGCCGTTGTCGAGCTGATCCAGGAAGACGAAGATATCCGCATTCTCGTGCTTGCGGCATCGACTAACCGGCGGGGTCCAGGTCCGCTGATCACGCACCTGACAAAAAAGGCGATCAGCCAGCTTCGCATCCCCGTCACCATCGTGCCGGGCGGGCTCACCGACGAGCAGATCGACCGTCTGGTTTGATGAGGTTTTATGCCTGACGATATTCGCTCAGACGAAAAATACGAGAATGTCGATATGTCTCCGCCCGTCTCCGACGAGGTGAAGACAACGACCTGCTACATGTGCGCCTGCCGCTGCGGTATCAACGTCCACCTCAAGGACGGCGCGATCCGCTATATCGAGGGCAACAGGGACCATCCGGTGAACAAGGGCGTGCTGTGCGCCAAGGGTTCGGCCGGGATCATGCAGCACCTCTCCCCCGCCCGGCTGGCACAGCCCCTGCGTCGCGTGGGCCCGCGCGGCTCGGGTGAATTCGAAGCCATCTCCTGGGACGAGGCCCTCGCGACCGCCACGCAATGGCTGTCGGAAGTCCGCTACACCGATCCGAAGAAGCTCGCCTTTTTCACGGGACGCGACCAGAGCCAGTCACTGACCGGCTTCTGGGCCACCCAGTTCGGCACGCCCAATCATGCGGCCCATGGCGGGTTCTGTTCGGTCAACATGGCGGCCGCCGGCATCTACTCCATCGGCGGGTCGTTTTGGGAATTCGGCGAACCCGACTGGGAACACACCCGCTACTTCCTGATGTTCGGGGTGGCGGAGGATCACGATTCCAACCCCATCAAGGCCGGGCTGGGGCACCTCAAGACGGCCGGCAAGGCCAAGTTCGTATCCGTGAATCCCGTCCGCACCGGCTATTCGGCGATCGCCGACGAATGGATCGGCATTCGCCCGGGCAGCGATGGGCTGTTCGTCATGGCGCTGATCCATGAACTCCTTCGGACCGGCCAGGTCGATCTCGAATATCTGGCGCGCTACACCAACGCCCACTGGCTCGTGCGCCATGCGCCCGGCACGGCGGATCACGGCCTTTTCGTCCGCGGCCGCAACGGGCAGCCGCTTGCCTACGACCGAAAGACCGACCAGCTCCTCGATGCGTCGCGCACGGACATCGATCCGGCGATGCGCGGGCGCTTTCCCCTTCACGAGTCCGCCCCCGGCGACAGCGGGACCGATGCCGAAGCTGTCCCGGCATTCGAATTGATGCTCGAACGTTATCTGGATGCGCGCTACAGCCCGGATGCCGTTGCGGCGCAGACCGGAATCGAGGCCGACACCATTCGCCGCATCGCCGCCGAACTGGCCCACGCGGCCTTCGAGCAGGAGATCACCCTCGACGTGCCGTGGATCGACTGGGCCGGGCGCCGCCACGAAAAAATGACGGGCCGCCCGGTCGCCATGCATGCGATGCGCGGGATTTCCGCACATTCGAACGGTTTTCAGACCTGCCGGGCGATCCACCTGCTCCAGATGCTGCTGGGCAGCATCGATTGCCCGGGCGGCTTCCGCTACAAGCCGCCCTTCCCGCGCCCCGCCCCGCCCGGCCCGAAACCCGCCGGCAAGCCCCATCAGGTAAAGGCCGGATCGCCCATGGGCGGGCCGCCGCTCGGGTTTGTCACGGGACCGGACGACCTGCTGGTCGATGACGCCGGTCAGGCGCTGCGGATCGACAAGGCATATTCGTGGGACGCCCCCGTCGCGGCGCACGGACTGATGCACACCGTCATCCGGAACGCATGGGCAGGAGATCCCTACCCGATCGAGGTTCTGTTTATGTTCATGGCGAACATGAGCTGGAACTCGTCGATGAACACGACCGAGACCGCCAAAATGCTCACGGATGTCGACCCGGACACCGGCGAGTACAAAATTCCCAAGATTATTTACTCGGACGCGTTCCAGTCGGAGATGGTCGCCTACGCCGACCTGATCCTGCCGGACACGACCTATCTGGAGCGCTGGGACTGCATCAGCCTGCTCGACCGGCCGATCAGCAACGCCGACGGCCCCGCCGATGCCATCCGTCAGCCCGTGACCCCGCCCGATCGCGATGTCCGGCCGTTTCAGGACGTCCTGATCGACCTCGGCGTGCGGCTCGGCCTGCCCGCCTTCTCGGACGAGGACGGCAACGCGAAGTACCCGGGCGGATATCCGGATTATCTGGCGAACCACGAACGCGCGCCGGGGATCGGGCCGCTCGCGGGCTGGCGCGGCGAGGACGGCGACAGTCACGGGCGCGGCAAGGCGAACTCCGACCAGCTCGCGCGCTACATCGAGAACGGGTGTTTCTGGTCGGGCGAGTTCACGCCGGAACAGCGCTACTACAAGCACGCCAACCGGTCCTACCTGGACCACGCCGAGCAGATGGGATGGATCGCCTCGGCCGACCAGATCGTGTTGCAGCTCTATTCGGAACCCATGCAGCGGTTCAAGCTGGCCGGACAGGGTTTCGGCAACGTGCTGCCCCCTGTCAGGTATCGCGAGCGCATCGCCGAATGTTTCGACCCGCTGCCGATCTGGTACGCCCCGTTTGAGGACGGCCACACCGACCCGGCCGCGTTTCCCATTCACGCGCTGACCCAGCGACCGATGGCGATGTACCACTCCTGGGGCTCGCAGAACGCCTGGCTCCGGCAGATTCACGGCTGGAACAAGCTCTACATGAACCGCAAGACCGGCGAGGGCCATGGCCTCACGGACGGCGACAAGGTTCGGGTCGAAAGCCCGTACGGGTCGGTGAACGCGGTGATTTCCCTGATGGAAGGCTGCAACACCGACACGGTCTGGACGTGGAACGCCATCGGCAAGAAAAAGGGCGCGTGGAACCTGTCCAGGGACGCGCCGGAATCCAACAAGGGCTTCCTGCTCAATCACCTGATTACCGATCTGCTGCCGCCGCGCGACGGCTACCGTTTCGCAAACGCCGACCCGATCACGGGGCAGGCCGCCTGGTTCGATCTGCGCGTGCGCGTGGTCAAGGACGATGGCGCGGAACTCGGCGACGGCAGCCGAAAGGCCGTTCCCCGTGCGCCGGGCGTCAAGCCCGCGAAACGGCAATCGCGGTACGGCAGCCAGTTTCTTCCCAAAGGGAGCTGGCGGCGCAAGCGTGGCGAGCGCGGCTCATGACCAGTCTTCCAACATCAAGTGCCGGCAAGAAACTCGGGCTGGTGATCGATCTTGATATCTGCGTCGGCTGTCATGCCTGCGCGGTGAACTGCAAGGAATGGAACACCGGCGGCCATTCCGCGCCGCTGACCGACGAGGAACCCTACGGCGCGGACCCGCTCGGCGTGTGGTTCAACCGCATTCACACGTTCGAGGCCGGTGACGGCGCCAACGGCCGCACCGTGCATTTCCCGCGAAGCTGCCTGCACTGCGAGGAGCCCGCCTGCGTGACTGTGTGCCCCACCGGCGCGTCCTACAAGCGCGAGGCGGACGGCATCGTGCTGGTCAACGCCGATACCTGCATCGGCTGCAAGCTCTGTTCCTGGGCCTGCCCCTATGGCGCGCGCGAATACGACTACGCCGACGGCGTGATGAAGAAATGCACGCTCTGCATCGACCGGATCGAGAACCAGAACCTCCCCGAGGCCGACCGCGTCCCGGCCTGCGTCTCCACCTGTCCGGCCTCCGCGCGCCATTTCGGCGACCTCGGCGACCCGGATTCCGACGTCAGCCGGATGGTTGAGGAACGCGGCGGTTACGAGCTGATGCCCGAAATGGAGATGAAGCCCGTCAACCGCTACCTCCCGCCGCGCGCCCCCGCTCATGCCCAGGAGAGCACTGTTTCCGCGGTTTCCCAGCCGGACACGGTCGGCGGCACCGGCAGCCGTTTCCTCGACTGGGTCGACCGCACTTTGTCCCGTTAGTCACAAATCATCCATGCATCCAGCTTACTCAGTTATTTTTTTCACCAGTTTTTCCGGCGCCGGCTACGGCGCACTGGTGTGGCTTGCCGCGCTTGCGGCGAGCGGACGCGTGCCGGCCGCGACGGGAAGCGGGTTGCTGATATTCGCGGTGTCTCTCGGATTGATCACGGCCGGCCTGCTTTCCTCGACGCTCCACCTTGGCCATCCGGAACGCGCTTGGCGCGCGCTGTCCCAGTGGCGGTCGTCCTGGCTGTCGCGTGAGGGTGTTGCGGCGATCGTGACCTACGCCCCTGCGCTGCTGTTTGCACTGGGCTGGGTCGTCTTCGAAAGCAACACAGGCGTCTGGGGGATCGCGGGGATCGCCGCTGCGGTTGCCGCCGTCATCACCGTTGCCTGCACCGGCATGATCTACGCCAGCCTGCGCGCGATTCCGCGCTGGACCGATATCACCGTCGTCCCGCTCTACGTGGCGTTTGCGCTCGCTACCGGGGGCGCGCTGACATTCACGGCGTTCGCGATCGTCGACACCCCGGACAACGCGTGGGCGCTGGCCATCGCGGCCGTCATCGCCGCGACATGGCTGCTGAAGCTGACCTACTGGCGACGGATCGACACCGCCGCCCCGGTCGCCACCGCGGAATCCGCGACCGGCCTCGGCCATATCGGCGACGTGCGCCTGTTCGAGGCGCCGCACACGGGCGAGAACTACATCATGCGCGAAATGGGATACCGGATCGCGCGCAAGCACGCGACGAAGCTGCGGCTGATCGCTGTGGCAATCGGCGGCGTGGCGCCGGTCCTGTGCTTTACGGCATCTTCCGCGCTCGCGGGCGGCGCACTGGCAGCCGTGGCGAGCGTCGGCCTCATCGCCCTCGGGGCGGGCACCCTGATCGAACGCTGGCTCTTTTTTGCCGAGGCCCGTCATGCTTCGATGCTCTACTACGGCCTGTCCGAAGTGTAGGAGCCGTTCATGGCGGAAGTCATCTGCGTCGGCGTCGCGTTTCTGGATCATGTCTTCGAAGCCGACAAACCGGCCTCGAACGACAGCAAGACCTTCGCGCGGGAATACGCCCAGTCCGGCGGCGGCATGGCGGCGACCGCCAGCGTCGCCGTATCCCTGCTGGGCGGGAAGGCCATTCTATGGGGCCGCCTCGGCGATGACGAGGTGGGAGACACGATCCTCGACGGTCTCGCGCATCGCGGTGTCCAGATCGAGTTCATCCGCCGCATTCCGGGCGCCCAGTCGCCGGTCTCCTCCGTCGTCGTCGGTGAGCAGGGCGTTCGCCAGGCCATCGTTTTCCCCGGGCGGGGCCTCGACAACGATCCCAGCTGGCTGCCGCTCGACCGGATCGCCGACACGAGCGCGCTCCTGGTCGACCCGCGCTGGCCCGAGGCCGCGATGGCCGCGCTCGAGCGCGCACGTTCAAACCAGATCCCGGCAGTCCTGGATGCGGATGTCGGCCCGCAGCCGGTGCCGCGCGAGCTGGTGGAGCTCTGCAGCCACGCGGTTTTCTCTCTCGCCGGCCTCGCCCAGTTCGCCGATACGTCCGATATCGACGGCGGTCTCAGGAAAGCGCAGGAAGCCACCGATGCGGTGGTCGCAACCACCGCCGGTTCGCAAGGGTTCTACTGGCTGGATTCGGAAAGCAGCCAGACAAAGCATGTACCGGCCATGGATGTGAGCCCGATCGACACACTCGGCGCGGGCGACGTCTTCCACGGCGCCTTTGCGCTTGCCGTGGGCGAGGGCAAGGACACCGATACCGCCGCGCGCTTCGCCAATATCGCCGCCGGCCTCAAATGCGCGCGCCCCGGCGGGCGGGATGCGATCCCGTCGCGTTCGGAGGTGTGGGGGGTTCTGGAGGAGTCCGGCGAAACGAGCCCGCCAGCGCCGGCATCCTGATGGGGCCCTCGATGGACTGGGTGACGAACTGGCGGACATAGGCGTTGTCGGTCTCGTCCAGTTCCTCGACCGGGCCGTTCCAGACCACCCGGCCCTCGTGCAACATCACAACGCTGTCGGCAATGTTGCGGACCACGGCCAGGTCGCTGACAACCGAGATCACGGTCGCGCCAAGGTCGTCGACCCGGTCGTTGATCAGTTCGCTGATGATGTTGCTCATGATCGGGTCGA
The DNA here is from genome assembly GCA_965222215.1 of Alphaproteobacteria bacterium. Taxonomy (GTDB): domain Bacteria; phylum Pseudomonadota; class Alphaproteobacteria; order UBA6615; family UBA6615; genus JABJAG01. Next base: position 2,443,080 of record OZ244931.1, read on the forward strand.
GGCCCGAGGTCGGCTCGTCGAGGAACAGGATATCGGGGTCGGTGGCAATCGCCCGCGCGAGGCCCACGCGCTTCTGCATGCCACCGGACAGTTCGGACGGGTAGAGATCCGCCGTGTCCGGGGTCAGGCCCACCTGCCCCAGTTTCTCGGTGGCCGTGTCGCGCGCCTGCGTGCGGCCGGCTCCGTGTTCGTGCAGGAGGCGGAAGGCGACGTTTTCCCAGACGAGCATGCTGTCGAACAGGCCCTGGCGCTGGAACAGCACGCCGAAGCGTTTCATCCATTCCATCCGGTCGCGTTCCGGCATGCCGACCGTGTCTTCGCCGTCCACCTCGATGACACCGGAATCGGGCGGGACGAGGCCGAGGATGCATTTGAGGAGGAGCGACTTGCCGCTGCCCGACCCGCCGATCAGAACCAGCGACTGCCGTGGTGCCAACGTCAGGTCGACGGCATCGAGGGCGCGGACGCCGTCGAACGACCGCGTGACACCCTCGAGCCGGATCTTGGCCTGATCGCCGCCGGTCACTGCATCGTCGGCATGGTCAGGCTGTGGCCCTCGCGCACGCCCGACTTGGGCCAGCGCGAGGTGATCGCCTTCTGCCGGGTGTAGAAGCGAACGCCTTCCATGCCGTGCATGTGCATGTCACCGAAAAGCGAGCGCTTCCAGCCGCCGAAGCTGTGATAGGCCACCGGCACGGGGATCGGGACATTCACGCCGACCATGCCGATCTGGACCCGCTCGGCAAAATCGCGCGCAGCGTCGCCGTCGCGGGTGAAGATGGCGGTGCCGTTGCCGTACTCGTTGCGGTTCACGAGGTCGACGGCGCTCTCATAGTCGTGCGAGCGAACGACGGACAGGACCGGGCCGAAAATCTCTTCCTTGTAGACGGCCATGTCCTCGGTGACGTTGTCGAACAGGGTGCCGCCCATGAAATATCCGTTCTCGTAGCCCTGCATCTTGAAGCCGCGGCCGTCGACGGCCAGCGTTGCGCCTTCCTTCTCACCCTGGTCGATCAGGTTGAGAATGCGTTCGTGGGCCTGCTTGGTGACCACGGGGCCCATTTCGATGCCGTCGCCGTTGCCCGGGCCGATCTTGAGTTCCTGGATCTTGGGCACGAGCCGCTCGACCAGCGCGTCGCCGGTCTCGTCACCGACCGCAACGGCCACGGAGACCGCCATGCAACGCTGACCGGCGGACCCGTAGCCCGCGCTGATCAGCGCATCGGCCGCCTGATCCATGTCCGCATCGGGCATAACCACCATGTGGTTCTTCGCACCGCCCAGCGCCTGGACGCGTTTGCCGTGCTCGGCCGCCGTCGAATAGATGTACTGCGCCACCGGCGTCGAGCCGACGAAGGACACCGCATCGATGCCTTCGTGGGTCAGGATCGCATCGACGGCTTCCTTGTCGCCGTTGACAAGATTGACCACACCCTCCGGCACGCCGGCTTCATGGGCGAGTTCAACCAGCCGGATCGGGCAGGACGGATCGCGTTCGGACGGCTTCAGGATGAAGGTGTTGCCGCAGGCAATCGATAGCGGGAACATCCACAGCGGGATCATCGCCGGAAAGTTGAACGGCGTGATGCCGGCACACACGCCAACCGGCTGGCGGATCGAATAGGCGTCCACCCCGGTGCCGACATCCTCTGTGAAGTCACCGCGCAGCAGGTGCGGGATGCCGCAGGCGAACTCGACGACCTCGCGGCCGCGCAGGATGTCGCCCTTTGCGTCCTCGATGGTCTTGCCGTGTTCGCTGGTGATCATCTCGGCAAGTTCCTGCTCGTTCGCGAGGATCAGCTCGTTAAAACGGAACATCATCCGGGCACGTCGCAGCGGCGGCGTGGCGGACCATTCCGGAAGCGCGGCCTTCGCTGCGGCGACAGCGGCATCGACGTCGTCCTGGTTCGCCAGCGCCACGTCGGCTGTTTGTTCGCCTGTCGCAGGATTGAACACGGGGCCGGTCCGGCCCGAGCCACCGTTTGTGCTTTCGCCGTTGATCACATGACCCAGGGATTTCATGGACTGTCTCCTCATGCGGAATTACCGGGCGGAAACCGCCCGCTGTTCGTTGCCGCGACTATACAGGGGGATGGGAAACGGGCGAAAGGCCCGCAATGCGAAAAGGGCTAGTCGCCCGCCGCGGCGAGCTTACCTAGCTGGCCGCGGAAGAAGGTCAGCGGCTCGCCCTCGTTCGTCTCGTAGCGTTCGACCTCGCCGACGATGATCATGTGGTCGCCGCCTTCGTGGTGCACGACGTTCTTGCATTCGAAGCGCGCGAGGCACCCGTCGAGCAGCGGCGCGCCGCCCAGACCTTCGGAATAGTCGACATTGCCGAACTTGTCGGTGCCCGACTTGGCGAACGCCATGCACTGCTCACCCTGGTTCTCACTCAGGATATGGACACAGAAATGGCTGGAATTCTCGAGGATCGGCAGGCTCGGGGAACTCTTGTCGATGCTCCACAGGACGAGCGGGGGTTCGAGGGAGACCGAGTTGAACGAGTTGGCCGTGACCCCCACCAGTTCCCCATTCGGACCTTTGGCGGTGATGATCGTGACACCGGTAGCAAAGTTCCCGAGCGCGTTGCGGAATTCGCGGGTATCGAACGGGGTTTCGGGCATCGGCGGACCTCTTGTTCCTCTGCCCACCGGATAGCGCGGGCATTTCTGACTGGCATGATTTAGCGTTCCCGCGAATGCAAAAGCAACCGCCGCCGCGGATCAGTTCTCGTGCGCCACGGGAAAACGCCATCGTGCATAATGCTGTTTGCTACAAGCACGGATTTGCAAGGAAACCCGCACCATGCCGATGACCCCGGCGCACGAAAGCGTTTCGATCAACTACGAAGTACATGGCGACGGGCCACCGCTTATCCTCATCAGCGGAACAGGGCACGATCTGCATTTCTGGGCCGGCCAGGTGCCGTTTTTCTCGGAGAAGTTCCGCACGATCGTGTTCGACAACCGGGGCGTCGGAAAATCCAGCGTGCCGGAGCCGGGCTACAGCCTTGCCGACATGGCTGACGATACCGCCCGAGTGCTCGACGCCGCGGGTATCGACAAGGCTCATGTGATGGGCTTTTCGATGGGCGGGCATATCGCACAGGAACTGACCATCAACCACCCCGATCGGGTTCTCACGCTCGGGATCCACCATAGCTGGACTCGCAACGGCGCCCGCCTGCGCAAGTTCCAGGAGACGCGCCGGTACCTCGCGGAACACGACCAGCGCGTCGCACTGGCCGAACTGAGCATGCTCGCGCTGCACGCCAGTGCCTATTACGACGCCCATGTGGAAGAGATGGAGGAACATCGCCAATTCCTGCTCAAGGCGTCCCCGGTCAACGCCGGCTGGATCGGCCAGCTCGAAGGCTGCATCGCCGGCGACACCTACGACCGGCTGCCGCAGATATCCGTGCCGACCCTCATTACCTGCTCCGACCTCGACCTGATCGCCTCACCGCACCTGTCGGAGGAAATCCACAGCCGGATCCCCGGTTCGGAACTGAAAATCCTCAAGGGCACCGGACACGTCGCGCTGATGGAAGCGCCGGAGATGTTCGCCGACGTCTGTCTCGAATTCCTCGACCGGGTCGCCGCCCAATAAATCGGACCGAAATATGCCCGGCGCACGCGTCGGATCGAATAAAACGTCATTGCGAGCGGAACAAAGCAATCCAGACGCCGGGCCGCGTGACGCCTCCACACTGGATTGCCACGACGCCTGCGGCGTCTCGCAACGACAAACCAAAACCTCAACGAACAAATCCGACCCCAGCAGGTGCAGGCGAATCTATGCGAGGTTCACCTTGAGCCGTGGGACGCCGCGCCTGATAATCCCCGGATAACCGCAGAAAAAAACGCGGAACATTCGGAGGGAAGGCCATGCGCGGACTGATCATGGACCGGCCGCTGCTGATCTCGGATCTGCTACGGCATGCCGACGCCAATTCCGGTGAGCGCGAGATCGTGACCCGGACGGTCGAGGGGCCGATCCACCGCTACACCTACCGCGACGCCCACAAGCGCGCGCGGCAGCTCGCCAACGCACTCCAGGCGCTGGATGTGAAGCTCGGCGACCGCATTGCCACCCTCGCCTGGAACACCTACCGGCACTTCGAAGTGTACTACGCCGTGTCGGGCATCGGGGCGATCACCCATACCCTGAACCCGCGCCTGCACCCGTCGCAGCTCACCTACATCGTCAACCATGCCGAGGATTCCTACATCTTCGTCGACCTCAACCTCGTCGGGCTGGTCGAGGCGGTGGAAGCAGACCTGACCAGCGTGCGCGGCATCGTGGTCATGACCGACAAGGCCAACATGCCGGAGACCGGCCTGGCGAACGCGATCTGCTACGAGGAGCTGGTCGAGGGCCAGACCGACGACTTCGAATGGCCCGAGTTCGACGAGAACACCGCATCGTCGCTCTGTTACACGTCGGGGACGACCGGCAACCCCAAGGGCGCCCTCTACAGCCACCGCTCGACGATCCTGCACGCCTACGGGTCGGCCCTGCCGGACGTGCTCCACCTGGGCGAGAACGAGGTTGTCCTGCCCGTCGTCCCGATGTTCCACGTCAACGCGTGGGGCATCCCCTACGGCGCGACCATGGCGGGCTCGAAGCTCGTGTTCCCGGGCGCCGGGCTTGACGGGGCGAGCGTGCACGAGATGCTGGAAAGCGAGGGGGTCACCATGACGGCGGGCGTGCCGACCGTCTGGCTGAACCTGCTGAACTACTGGCGGGAGACCGGAACCCGTGTCGAGAGCCTGAAACGGGTCATCATTGGCGGCTCGGCCTGCCCGGAATCGATGATCCGCGCGTTCCAGGACGAATTCGGCGCGGAGGTGCGTCACGCCTGGGGCATGACCGAGATGAGCCCGCTGGGCACGGTCTCCATCCCCAAGCCGTCGATGACCGAAGACAAGGAACGCTTGCGCAAGCAGGCAAAACAGGGGCGCGCCGTCTTCGGCGTCCAGATGCGGATCGTCGACGACGAAGGCAATGAGGTTCCCCATGACGGCGAAGCCTTCGGCGAGCTTCAGGTGCGCGGCCCCTGGATCACCAGCGGTTACTTCAAGCTCGATCACTCCGATGCCCATGACAACGACGGCTGGTTCGCTACGGGCGACGTATCCACCATGGACCCGCACGGCTACATGGAAGTCACCGACCGCGCGAAGGACGTTATCAAGTCGGGCGGCGAATGGATCAGCTCGATCGAGATCGAAAATCACGCGATGGGCCATCCGGACGTGGCACAGGCAGCAGTCATCGGCCTGCCCGACCCCAAATGGGACGAGCGGCCCCTGCTGATCGTAGTGCCCGCCGCGGGCAAGACCCCGACCCATGCGGAGCTGACGGAATTCCTGTCGGACAAGGTCGCGAAATGGTGGCTGCCGGAAGACACGGTGCTGACCGACGAGTTACCGCTGGGCGCGACCGGCAAGGTACTCAAGACCGAACTGCGCGAGCGGTTCGGCGACCACAAGTTGCCGGATGCGTAGAACGACGGTGCTGTAGGGGCGGGTTTCAAACCCGCCCGGTTCTGTCTGAGTATCCTTATCAGCAACCCCCAAAATACAGCCGTCGAGCGGGCGGGTTTGAAACCCGCCCCTACAAGCGACGACAGAACTTCCGAAGGAAACGTGACATGACCTCCCCCGACACCATCCACGACATGCTGCAACTCCGGTTCGACGATGTGCCGGAATACGGCGGCGCGTCGCCGGACCTGTGGCGCAGCATCGCGGAACGGCAGTCCTGCCGCGCTTTCACCGACGACCCGGTCGATCCGGTGTTGCTGCAGACCGTTTGCGCGCTGGCGCTAAGCTCACCGACCAAGAGCGACCTGCAGCAGCGTGACATCATCGTCGTGACCGACCCGGACAAACGCACCGCTATCGACGCGCTGTTCCCGGCCATGCCCTGGATGTCGTCGGCACCGGTCTTCGTGCTGTTCTGCGGCAACAACCGGCGCCTTCGCCAGGTGAGCGAGGCTCAGGACGTGCCGTTTGCTAACGACCACCTGGACGCCTTCTTCAACGCCGCCGTCGATGCTGGGATCGCCCTGTCGGCGTTCTCGCTGGCGGCCGAAGCCGCAGGTCTGGGCACCTGTTCGATCAGCGCGGTGCGCGACCACATCGACCTTTTCGACGAGATGCTCGAACTGCCCGACTGGGTGTTCCCGATCGCCGGCATGGTTGTGGGCTGGCCGGCGCGCACCCCCCGGGTAAATATCCGCCTGCCGCTCGCGGCGACGGTCCACACCAACCGGTACAACGAAGAGGCGCAGCAGACGGCCATCGACGCGTACGACACGCGCCGGGCCGACATCAGGCCCTACGGCGCCCAGCGCGAGCCCGACCGCTTCGGCGAGGCACCGCTTTACGGCTGGTCCCATGACAAGGCGCGCCAGTACGCCGTGCCCCAGCGCACCGATTTCGGCACGTATGTGCGTCGCAAGGGCTTCAAGCTGGACTGAGGGATAGACTCCCAAAATCGTCATGCCCGGGCTTGACCCGGGCATCTCCGCACAGACCGAGGTGAGATCCGCGGATCAAGTCCGCGCATGACGCTATGTTGTCGATTGCCCTACCAGACGCTCCAGCCGGCATCGACGATGATCGTCTCGCCGTGGATCATCCGGGAATCCTCGGTGGCGAGGAACACGGCCGTGCCGGTCATGTCCTCCGGGTCCATGAAGTCGATCCCCGTCGGGGTCAGCGTCTTCATCAGTTCGACATATTCCTCGTTGCCCGGCCCGCGGACGTGGGCGTTGAGCGGCGTTGCGACGTTGCCCGGCGCGATGGAGTTGACGTTGATCTTCTCCTTGCCGAGCTCGGCGGCGAGCGCGCGGGTGACGTTGACCACGCCGCCCTTCGACGCGCAGTAGCCCGGGCAGTTCGGGAATGCACCCGTTCCGGCGATGGACGAGATATTCACGACCTTGCCGCCGCCGATCTCGCGCCAGTGAGGCACCAGCGTCTTGATCATGAAGAAATAGCCCTTGAGGTTCAGGTCGAGCTGCTCGTCCCAGATTTCCTCGGTCGTCTCCATCACGGGCACGGTCCGGAATACGCCGGCGTTGTTGACCAGGATATCCACCTGCCCGAAATCCGCGATCACGTCGGCACAGAGCTTCTCGATGTTCGCCACTTTCGAAACGTCGGCCTTGAAGAGCTTGGCCTTGCCGCCCGCTGCCTCGACCTTCTTCGCGACCTCGGCCGCACCGTCGTCGTTGCTCTTGTAGACGAGCGCCACGGTGGCGCCCTCCGCGCCGAAGCGCTCGGCGATGGCCGCGCCGATGCCCACCGACGCGCCGGTGACAATCGCTTTTTTTCCTTCGAGCCGCATGATTTCTCTCCTGTTCGTTCAGTTTCTCAGTTCTGCCGTGCGCGCGGCGTCCACGCTCATGTCGTCCGCAATCGCCACAGCATAAATTTCTTCCGCGCGCTCGCGCGTTATCAGCCCCTCGCGCACATCCTTCAGCACCTGTTCGGGATCGCGCGACACCGGATCGCCGTAGCCTCCGCCACCCTGGGCGATGGAGACAAGTGTCTCCCCGTCCTCGATCCAGACGATGGAGCACTGTTCCAGTTCTTCGAGTGCCTTGTTACGCGTGCGCTTGAACTGGTTGGAACGCGCCGCCGGCAGTCCCGCCCGCGCACCCTGCGGGACGTGGATATTGCCGTCATGCACGAAGCCCGCTTCCATCCGGCAATCCACCGGACCGTACTCGACCTCGATCCCCGGCGCGCCGCGATGCCGTCCCGCACCCTCGCTGTCGGGAATGAGCCGCCGGGTGTGCACATGGATCGGGGTGTAGACCTCGTCGAGTTCGACGGAATCGATAAAACACATGCCGCCGTTGCCGACATGCAGCATGGTCAGCCACGCATCCTGGTGCGGCGCGCCCGCGCCCGCCGTGTGGCCGAGGAAGAGCTGATTCACATAGGGTTTGCCGTTGCGGGGATCCGTGCCGGACACCACCGCCGTGGACGGCGGACAGAAGCACCCCACCTCGCCCATCCCGAACCCGTCGCCGAGTTCCGCCATCGCGCGCTGGGTGGCCGACGTGATGCGGTCGGCGAGATTCGTGGTCGAGGCCGAACAGCTGATCGGGTGGCGCGGAATGCCGACCACGCCCGCGTCTTTCAGCTTGAGCTCGATCCGGCGTAGCGACCCGGCGTTTTTCGGAACCGTGTGGTCGATGGAGTTGAATACCCCGATATAGGCCGCCGTTCGGGTACAGGATTCCGAGACGTTGAGCCCACAATTCATCTGGTCGGCATTGTCGAGCAGATCGACCTCGATATTGCCCGCTGTCGGATCGACGGACACTTTCGACGTCACGCAGATGCCCTCGTCCGGCGTGCCGGGGATGGCGTCATGGGTCGACTGCGCCGAGGCGTTGCCTGCCGGGATGTCTCCGATGGCGTCGGCCATGCGTTTTTCGGAGTACTCGAACCACTGGCCGGTGAAGGCGTGCAGCGTGTCCCAGCCAACTTCCTCGCCCAGCGCGAGGATTTCCCGCTCGCCGATCAGCGCCGAGCCGAGCATCGCGAGAAAATCGCCGTGCCACTGTTCCGGCACACGAATACGCAACTGGCACATCCGGATGATATCCTCGACGGTCTCGTAGTCCTTCAGGACCTGGACGGCCGGGAAGATCAGCGCGCCCTCCTCATACACGTCACGCGCGGTGCCGTGATAGGTCGTCGGAATCGAGTTTCCGATGTCAGCCTGGTGGGCCTTCGCCAGCACCGTGAAGTGATGCGTCCCGGCATCGTCGATGACCGGCATGATGATTGTATGGTCCGCGGGATGCGAACAGCCGTGGTAGGGCGAGTTGTGCAGGAAGGCATCGCCCTTCTTCAGGTCCGGGTGAAACTCCTTCATCGATCGGGCCATGATGTCCGGCCCGGACAGCACGTGGATCGGCAGGCTCTCGGCCACCGCCAGCAGATCGCAATCCGCCGTCAGGATGCAGCAGGAGAAGTCCTTCGCCCGGTTGAGAACACCCGAGCGCCCTGTTCGCAGCAGGGTGTTGCCCATCTTCGAGGAGATCCCCTCGAACCGGTTGGCGAGGATGGCGAGCTGCGCGCCGTCGAGTTGCCTGTCGCTCATCTATTCCTCCCTACGGCCGCATCACGAGGCTGCCCGCGGCCGTGCGTTCGAAGGTCGTGGCGCTGTCCGCGATGACTGTTGTGAACGGCGATTCGATGATGGCCGGTCCGGAATGCTTTTCCCCGGCGGCCATGGATTCGAAATCGAACACAGTCGCCTCGACCTCACCTTCCCCGGCAAAATAGACACGTCTCGTTCCGGAAACCTCATGTGCCTTGCCCGCCGCAAGCCGGCCCGGACCACCTTCCCGCAGTCCGCAGCGCGCCGTGACGGTCCAGCCAACATATTCGATGGCCGAGCCCGGATCGCGAATCGCGAAAATCCGCTCGTGCATGGCATGAAAGGCCTCATTGAGTGCGGCGAGCTGGTCGTCATTCTCGAAGCGGTCCATCGGCAGCGGCACCTCGATCTCCCAGACCTGGGACGCATAGCGCGCCTCCACGGCGAACTCTATCCCGGAAGACGCAGCGCGCGCGCCGGGCCCGTCGATGAATTCCTGCGCCTGGGCGCGCAGACCGTCGAGGGTCGCATTGACGCCGTCACGATCGAACGCATCGGAAGTGGTGAAGAAGGTCGCGCGGTATTCGTTTGTCAGATCCGACATCAGCGCCCCCGCCGCGCTCAACCCCGCGCCGGTCTCGGGAATCAGCAAGGTGGGGCAGCCAAGGCGGCGTGCGATGTAGATCGAGTTGAGGCCGGCCGCTCCGCCGCCGCCGATCAGCACGGATTCTGCAGGGTCGATCCCCTGGTCGACGGTGATGTCCGAAATCGCCTGCACCATGTTCTCCGTGGCCACGCTGAGGATCGCGGCGGCGGCTTCCTCGACGGGCAGGCCCAGCGGCGACGCCACATGGTCCTCGACGGCCTTGCGGGCCCCCGCCGCGTCCAGTTCCATCGTTCCACCCAGGAAATAGCCGGGATCGAGATAGCCGAGTGTGACGCAGGCATCGGTGACGGTCGGCTCGGTGCCGCCCGCGCCGTAGCAGACCGGCCCCGGTACCGCGCCCGCGCTCCGGGGGCCGACATGGAGCAGGCCACCCTTGTCGACCCAGGCGATGGATCCGCCACCGGCGCCGACGCTCTTGATATCGATCGAGGGGAACCCGGTCATGTGGCCGCGGAACGGCTGGCCGATCCAGGTCTCCTTGGTCAGCGGGATGCGCCCGTCGCGCACAAGGCTGACATCGTAGGTCGTCCCGCCCGTGTCGGCGATGATGACGTTCGCGGCACCGGAATCGATTTCGGCGTAGTTGCGGCCCGCAATCGGCGCCATCGACGGGCCGGAATTGATCGCGTGGATCGGCTTCTGCGCGAGGTCGCTCGCGTCCAGCATGCCGCCCTGGGACGTCAGCACGAGTGTGCGTCCGTCGAAGCCCGCCTCGGCCAGACGCTGCGTCAGCCCGCCGAGATACTTGCCCATGAGCGGCTTGAGCGAGGCATCGATGGCCGTGGCGGACGCCCGCCGGTATTCACGCAAGGCCGGGTTGAGCTGGTGGGACAGCGAATAGGGCACACCGGACAGGTGTTCTTCCAGCAACTCGCCGACGCGCAGTTCGTGGGCCGGGTTGTAGATCGACCAAAGGAAACAGATCGCGACGGCTTCGACGTCGGCGTCCCGGAGTTTGCCGATGATCTCGACGGTCGCCGCCTCGTCCAGTGGCGTGTGCACCGCGCCCGCACTATCGATGCGCTCCGGCACCTCGAACGTCAGGGAGCGCGGCACATACGGATCGGGATAGGGCGCGACGAAGTTGAACGGCTCGATACGCCCGCCCTCGCGCAGCACAAGGATATCGGGATGTCCGCCCGTGGTCAGGAACGCGGTTTTCGCGGTGTTGCCGGTGATGATGGCGTTGATGGCGTGGGTCGTGCCGTGGATCAGCATGTCCCCGCGACCCAACAATTCAGTGAGTTCTATGTCCCGGTCTTCCGCCGCCAGCGCGAGCGCGTCGAGCACGCCCTTCACCGGATCAGACGGCGTCGTCGACGCCTTGTACATGGTCAGGGACCCGTCATCGTCCTCGACGATCAGATCGGTAAACGTACCCCCGGTATCGCAAGCGAACCGCATGAACCCCCTCCTTCAGCCCCCGCAAATTCGTTGCCGTTTGCGCTCGGGCGTTGCGATTTTGAACAGTCACCTCCCCCACAACAAGGGTCAGCCGGACAGAATCTCCTTTATCGGAACCGGCTCGACACCGAAGCTTTCGGCTACGACCGGGTGGACGATTTCGCCTTTCGCGACGTTGAGACCGTTGCACAAATGAGGATCGCCGCGCAGCGCCTCGACAATGCCCAGATCCGCAATCCGCAGCCCCTGCGCCAGGGTCGCGTGATTGAGCGCGGTGGATGCCGTCAGCGGTACCGCGCCGGGCATGTTCGCCACGCAATAGTGCACGATACCGTCGACCACATAGGTCGGGTCCTCGTGGGTAGTGGGGCGGCTGGTCTCGAAACAGCCGCCCTGGTCGATGGCGACGTCGATCAGGGCCGCCCCCTTTTTCATCCGCCCCAGCATCTCCCGATCAACGAGCTTCGGCGCGCGCGCGCCCGCCACCAGCACGGCGCCGATCACAGCGTCGGCGGATGCGGTCGATTCTTCCAACGCGCCGCCGGTGGAATAGAGCGTACGGATGCGCCCGTCGAAGGCCGAGTCGATCTCGCGCAGACGCGGGATCGAGGTGTCCAGCACGGTGACATCCGCACCGACGCCCATGGCCATGCGCGCGGCATTGATCCCCACCACCCCGCCGCCGATCACCACGACGCGCGCCGGCGGCACACCCGGGACACCGCCGAGCAGCACACCGCGCCCTTCGGACTGGGCCGTCAGGGCGTGGCCGGCCGCCTGGACCGCGAGCCGTCCGGCGACTTCGCTCATGGGCGCCAGCAGGGGAAGCCCGCCCGCGTCGTCGGTGACCGTTTCGTAAGCAATGGCATAAACACCGGCCTTGCGAAGGTCTTCGGTCTGTTCGGGGTCGGGCGCGAGGTGCAGGTACGTGAACAGGACCTGGCCGTCGCGCAGCATCGCGCGCTCTCCGGCCAGCGGTTCCTTCACCTTGACGATCATCTCCGCGCGTTCGAACACGTCTTTCGCATCGGGCACGATCTCGGCGCCCATGGCCAGATAGTCGTCGTCCGAGGCATTCAGGCCGGCGCCGGCGCCGCTCTGGACGAGAACGGCGTGTCCGTGGGCGACGAACTCCCGCACGCTCGCCGGCGTCAGCCCGACGCGACGCTCCTGCGGCTTGATCTCTGTCGGCACTCCAATTCGCATCGCTTTCCCCTTCCAGGCAGCACCCGTGGAACATGCACGAGTCGTAAAGGCAGATGTATGCAATCTCTCGAAACATTCAGCCCTTCGTGCATTTTTTGTGCATATTTCCAATTTATTTGCTATTTTCTTGCGTCATGGACCTCGATCTCGCGGACATCTCGATTCTCAATGTCCTCCGCCGGGACGGCCGTATTACCAACCAGCAGCTTGCAGAGCAGGTCGGACTGTCGGCCTCGGCGTGTTCGCGCCGGATCCGGAGGCTCGAACGGAATGGCGTGATCTCCGGATACGGCGCGAGCGTGGACGAGGTCGCGCTCGGCCGCGGGCTGTCGATAATGATCTTCATCACCCTGAGCCAGCAAAGTCAGGAGTTCCTCGACGCGTTCGAGGCCGCCGTCCGCAATTGCCCGGGGGCGCAGGACGGCACGATCGCCGAATGTTACCTGCTTTCCGGACGATACGACTACGCGATGCGAGCCAGCGTGCGCGACATGGCCGACTACGAGACCTTCCACAAGGAACAACTCTCCCGTCTGCCCGGGGTCGCGCGGCTCGAGACGAGTTTTGCCATGCGCAAGGTTCTGGACTGACAGGCGCAACCCGTCGGTTGACGATCCCGGCGCGGCGCGCGACGGTGGACCCATGCCACTCCACCCGCAAGCGCAGGCGGTCCTGGACCTGCTGAACGCCGCTCCGACACCGCTGAAAGACCTGCCGCCGGCCGAAGCGCGGGCCAACTACGACCGGTTCATCGTGCCCCGCAACTTCGACCCGGTGGAGATCGGGACCGTCGAGGACCGGATGATCGCGGGGCCCGACGGCGATGTGCGTGTGCGCATCTACACGCCGCAGACCGACCGGTCGGACCTGCCTGTCTTCCTGTTCATCCATGGCGGCGGCTTCGTGATCGGCAGCATCGAGAGCCGCGATCCGCAATGCCGGATCATCTGCCGGGATGTCGGCTGCATCGTCGTGTCGGTCGACTACCGGCTGGCGCCGGAACACCCCTACCCCGCCGCTCCCGACGATTGCTGGGCTGCGCTGCAGTGGACTGTCGACAACGTGGTGGCACTCGGGGGCGACGTGAGCCGCGTCGCCGTCGGCGGCGAAAGCGCGGGCGGCAATCTCGCCGCCGGGCTCGCGTTGCGGGCGCGCGACAACGGCGGGCCGGCGCTGGCCGGACAGGTCCTTGTCTATCCGCTCACCGACATGTTTTTCGAACAGGACCTACCCTCGTTCGCACTGGCCGACGAGGACTATTTCCTGACGCGTGAGCAGATGCGCTGGTACCGGGACTGCTATGCGCCCGGGATCGACAGCACGACGGATCCGATGTTGTCGCCCTGCATGGCGCAGGACCTGTCGGGATTGCCCCCGGCGCAGATCGTGACGGCCGAGTTCGACCCGCTGCGCGACGACGGCAAGCACTATGGCGAGCGGCTTGCCGCCGCGGGCGTGGCGGTCGAATATACGTGCATGCCCGGCATGATCCACGGCTACTGGCACTACGGGAAGATGATCGACGCCTCGGGCGAGGCGCTCGGTCTTTCCGTCGATTACCTGAAACGCATTTTCGCCGAATAACCGCGAGCTTCCCATGACACCCGACGCCATCGACAGCGCCGCCACCATCATCGCGGATAACCGGATCAACCGGACCCGCCTGGATACTCTCGACACCGGCATCCGGCCCGGCGACCTGCACGATGCCTATGCCGTGCAGGAGCGCTACAACGAGATACTCTCCGGCCAAGGCCTGGGCGCGCGCGCCGGGTACAAGATCGGCTGCACCACACCCGTGATGCAGGAATACATGAACATCCACGAGCCGGCGTTCGGCGAAGTGTTCGCATCCACGGTGCACCGGAACCACGCCGAGCTCGCGTTCGCGGACTATGTGGAACCCGGCGTCGAGGCCGAGATCGCGGTCACGCTGGCCGGGGACCTGCCGGCAGGCGGCGTGCCCTATGACCGCGACAGCGTGCGCGACGCCATCGGTGCGGCAATGATCTCCATCGAGCTGGTGGATGCGCGCTACCGCGACTACCGCGACCTCGACACGCCGACCATGGCCGCCGACAACTTCTTCAACGCCGCCGTGGTGCTGGGCGATCCCGTCACGGACTGGCAGGGGCTCGACCTCGCCGGCGCCGAGGCGACTGTCCGCCTGAACGGCACGGAACTCGGCAAGGGCCACGGCTCGCTCATCATGGGACACCCGCTGGAAGCGCTCGCCTGGCTCGCCAACCGGCTCGCCGAACGCAGCCGTCACCTGATGGCAGGCGAATTCGTGACGCTCGGTTCCGTCATTGCGACCCACTGGGTCTCACAGGGTGACCGTATCGACCACGAAATTCCGGGCCTCGGCGCGGTCTCGATTACACTGGCCTGACACCGGAAAAGAAAGAACAGGGAAACCCGGAACATGAAAAGCTATCAGCTCGTCGCCCCGAACGAACCGCTGGAACTGGTTGAGACCGAGACGCCCGAACCGCAGGGCACCGAGGTCCTGGTCAGAATCACCGCGTGCGGCGTGTGCCACTCGGACCTGCACTTCTGGCACGGCTTCTACGATCTCGGCGACGGGACCAAGATGACGCTGGAAGACCGGAACATCGCCCTGCCCTTCACCATGGGGCACGAGCCCGTGGGCGAAGTCGTGGCGTTCGGCCCTGACGCCAAGTCCGACGCCAAGGTCGGCGAGACCTACATGGTGTTCCCCTGGACCGGCTGCGGCGAGTGCCCGCGCTGCGTCGAGGGCGCGGAACAGGACTGCCCGGACGTCGCCCCGCTCGGCGTGCGGCGGCCCGGCGGCTACGCGGACCACATCATCGTGCCGCACCCGCGCTACCTGGTCGACATCACTGGCGTCGACCCGCACTACGCCTGCACCCTGGCCTGCGCGGGGATCACCTCCTACAGCGCGATCCGCAAGGCGAAGTCGATCTCGCCCGACGACAAGCTGGTCATCATCGGTGCGGGCGGTGTCGGCCTGACCGGGGTCAGCATCGCACGCGAATACATCGCCAACGAGAAGATCGTGGTCGATGTCGACGAGGAGAAACTCGCCGCGGCGCGCGAGGCCGGCGCGGACCACACAATCAACCCCAGGCGCGAGGACGCCCGCGCGGAGATTGCGAGGTTAACCGGCACCGGCGCGGGCGCCGTGGTCGATTTCGTGGCCTCCACGGAAACCGCCAGTCTCGGCATTGATGTGTTACGCCGCGGCGGCAGCTACATCGCCGTGGGCCTGTATGGCGGGCGGATTGACATCCCCTCGCTGGCCCTGCCGACCCGGGACATCGCGCTGCGCGGTTCCTACGTGGGCAATCTCGGCGAGATGCATGAGCTGATGGAGCTGGTGAAGGCCGGCAAGGTCGAACCCATCCCGGTCGCATCACGCCCCATGTCGGAAGTGACCAACACCCTTCAGGACCTCGACGACGGCAAGATCGTCGGTCGGGTCGTGGTGGTGCCGGAGTAACGCGGCCTAGGCCAGCATCGACGCAATATCGGCAGCCAGACCCGGTACCCGCGCCTCGGCCTCTTCAAGCTCGTGGCGCGGCCATTCGCCGGCGCGGGCGCGGACTCCCTGCTCCATCGCGATGAGCCCCCAGCGGACGTGGGCGAAGACTTCCCAAAAGAACACGCGCCCGGGATCGGGGACGGCTCCGCCGGCCTCGGCATAGGCCGACAGGAATATCTCACGTGGGCCGAGCCCACCCGCTTCGAGTTCGGTATTGGGGCCGCGCCAGCAGCGCGCCAGGAACCAGCCGATATCCTCCACCGGGTCGCCGACACCTGCGAATTCCCAGTCGAGCACGGCTTCCAGGCGGCCACGATCGATCAGGAAATTCCCGGTCCGAAAATCACGGTGCACCATGGTTGCGCGGCCCGGGGCGGGTGTCCGGTTGCGCAGCCATTCGAGGCCGTGCCGGAGGCCTTCGGGAACTTCGGCCCGGGCCCAGCTTTCCAGCACGGCAACCCGCTCCGCCGGAGTCTCGCGTGCAACGTCGGCTGGCAGCGGCATCGTATGAATTTCCGCAAGCGCTGCGCCCAGATCCGCGACGAGCCCCTCGGAAGGTGCTGCCGCGAACAGAGCAGCCCGGTCGGCGATCCCCTGCTGCCATGCGGATACCAGGAACGGCTGCCCGATGACCTCGCGGCTTTCCTCCAGCCAGAGCGGCGCGCACACCGACACGCCATGGGCTTCGGCATGGCGTAGGAGCGCAAACTCATAGGACTTGGAGCGGCTTTCGGCGAGCGGCAGGTCGGGCCCAACCCGCAGGACGACATCCCCGAGGCTGCGCTTCGTTTCGAGTCGTAGCCGCCAGTTCCGCTGGATCGCGCCGCCCGGGAGCAAGGTGGTCGACAACAGGTTCAGCTTCGGGTCACCCGTGCGGTCCCGCAGCCAGTTTTCGAGCGCCTCGCGTCGGGGTGCAAGGCTTGGCCTTATGTCTACCGACAGGTCGTCGGGCACGGCGTCTACCCCCAGCGCCAGAAGTCCATGCCGTCGGACAGCAGGTTCCGGGCGACGACCATCTTGTGCACTTCCGACGCCCCGTCGACCAGCTTGGCCTGTGGCGCGTAGCGGTAAAGCCATTCCAGCGGCAGATCCTTGGAATAGCCGCGCGCGCCGTTGAGCTGGATCGCCGTGGCGATGCACTTGTGCAGGATCTCCGATACCCAGATCTTCGCCATGGAGACTTCCTTTTGGGCGAAGTCGCCGGTATCGAGCTTGGCGGCGGCTTTCATCGTCAGCAGCCGGCCGATCTCGATGTCCATGGCGGCGTCGGCGAGCATCCACTGCACGCCTTCATGCTCGGCCAGCGTGGACCCAAAATTCTCCCGGGTCTTCACATAGTCGAGGCATTCCTCCATCGCCCGCTTGGAATTGCCGAGCCAGCGCATGCAGTGGGTCAGGCGCGCCGTGCCGAGACGGATCTGGACAGCCTTCATGCCCTCCCCGACTTCCATCAGCCGGTCGCTGTCGTCGATCTCCATCCCGTCGAATTCGATCTCGCAGTGGCCGCCATGCTCCTCCGGCCCCATGATCGGAATCCGCCGGATGATCCGCCAGCCCGGCTGGTCCTTGTGGAACAGGAAGGTTGTCAGGCTGCGGCGCTTCTCGTCGGATGTGCGGGCCAGCAGGATGAAGTGCTCGGCGCCCTCCGCGCCCGTGATGAACCACTTGCGCCCGTTCACGACCCACTTGTCGTTGCCCTGGGGTTCGGCGCGGGTCAGCATCATCGTCGGGTCCGAACCCGATCCGGGCGCCGGCTCGGTCATCACGATCGACGAGCGCATCTTTCCGTCGATCACCGGCTGCAGCCACTTGTCCTTCTGGTCCTCCCGCGCGACCCTGTCGAGAAGGATCATGTTGCCATCGTCCGGCGCGGAACAGTTGAAGGTCAGCGGCCCGAAACGGGATCGCGCGGCCTCCTCGTAGAACACCGCCATGCCGACGGTGTTGAGGCCCAGGCCGCCCCGGTCCACCGGCATCTGCGGGGCCCAGAGGCCCGCCGACCTGGCCTTCCCGCGCACCGTGGCGAGCACGGCCTCATCGATCATCTCGTGTTCGTCGAAATTGGCCGGATCGGCCTCCAGCGGCATCACCTCGTCATAGACGAATCTGGCGACGCGCTGGCGAAGGTCTTCGAGTTCAGGCGAAAGGGTCAGGTCCACGGGACTGCCTCCGTGCGGTTCGGGTCTAAAGAGTCGTGAGGGTGAGGCCGCCATCGACGGCGATCACGGCACCCGTGATGTAGGCCCCGGCCGGCCCGGCCAGCAGCAGGAGCGCGCCATCGAGGTCCGACGGATCGCCGAAGCGGCCGACCGCCGTGCGTTTCTGGATGCGCTCGCCGGCCGAACTTTCGAGGAAGTCCTTGTTCAATTCGGTCTTGATGTAGCCGGGGCCGATGGCGTTGACGAGAATACCGTCGCGCCCGAGTTCAAGCGCCAGCGTCTCGGTGAAACTCACAAGACCGGCCTTGGAGACCGCGTAGGACTGCACCCGCTTGGCCGTTGTGCGCCAACCGAGGACCGACGCGATATTGATGATCCGTCCGCCCTCACCGTGCGCCACCATCTGCCCGCCGACAGCGCGCGCCATCAGCCACGCGCCCTTGAGATTGGTGTCGAGCACCCGGTCCCACTCGGCCTCTTCCATGTCCAGGGTCAGGTCCTTCGGCGGGACGCCGGCATTGTTCACCAGGATCGAGATCGGCCCGAGTTCCTCTTCGGCGATCGTGACCGCGCGCGCGATGGAGTCCGTGTCGGTCACATCGAGCTCGACCGGCAGCGCGCGGCCGTCGGTGTCGGCGATTTCCGCCGCGAGTTCCGACAGCCGGTCCGCCCGGCGCGCCCCGATGGCGACCTTTGCCCCTGCCCCGGCCAGGGTTTTCGCGAAATGCGCGCCGAGACCGCTGGAAGCCCCGGTGACAAAGGCCACCTGGCCGGTGAGATCGAAAGACGTGGTCATGCTTACCCAAAACCTTTCTCGGCTGGATTGCGGCTCCACCGGGCCATCACTAATGTTGCCGGCAACCGGTAAACACGGGGAGCCGAAGCCGATGGACACCATTCTACTGGACAAGCAGGGCGCCGTCGCCACCCTGACCCTCAATCGCCCGGATGTTCTGAACGCGCTCGATCGGCAGATGGCGCTCGACCTGATCGAGGCCGTGAACGAACTGCGCGACGACGATGCCATCCGCAGCGTGGTGATGCGCGGTGCCGGACGCGGGTTCATGGCGGGCGGCGATGTCGCGACGTTCCACGAAAACCTCGACAACATCGAGTCCACCATCGACGACCTGATCGGCATCTACCACCAGGGCGTCCTCGGCCTGTCGCAGTTGCCGAAGCCGGTGATCGCGGCGATCCACGGCCCGGTTGCGGGAGCAGGTATCGGCATGGCCCTGAACGCCGACTACGGCCTCGCCGCCGACGATGCGAAATTCACCCTCGCCTACATCATGCTCGGCACCAACCCGGACGGCGGCTCGACATACCTGCTCACCCGGCTGGTGGGCCGCCGAAAGGCGCTCGAGCTCGCGATGCTCAGCGAGCCGGTCGATGCCGCGAAGGCGCTCGACCTGGGCCTGGTGAACCGCGTCGTTCCGGCCAACGAGTTGGAGGCCGAGGCCATGAAGCTCGCCGAGCGCTTCGCCAAGGGCCCGACCAAGGCCTTCGGGGAGACCAAGGCGCTGATCAACCGATCCTACGAGGCGACCGATATGGCTGACCAGCTGTCGGCCGAACACGCCGCCTTCCTGCGCTGCGCCTCGACGGACGATTTCGCGGAAGGCGTCACGGCCTTCGTCGAGAAGCGGAAGCCCGAATTCAAGGGCTCCTAGCGGCCGGGCAGCGCGAGAAGCAGGTTTTCCATGGACGATTTCACGCGCGACGACGCGCAACAGGTGATCGATACCGTCATGACGCCGTGGCTCGACGAGTTGCACATGCGCGTCGAGGAACTGACGGAGAACGGCGCGGTGGTCCGCCTGCCGTGGGACGCGCGGATTGCGCGCGACGGCGGGCTGATTACCGGGCAAGCGCTGATGTCCTTCGCGGACGCGGCGATGGTGGTGGTGATCTCGTCGGCCATCGGCGGGTTCCGGCGAATGGCGACCATCGACATGACCACGTCGTTCCTCGCGCCCGCGTTCAACACCGACGTCATCGCGCGCGGCGAGGTGCTGCGCCGTGGCAAACGCATGATCTACGGCCGGATCGACCTGGAAACCGCCGACAGCAGCGAACAGGTCGCGTTGATCCAGACGACCTGGACCTTGCTGGAATAGCGCCTACTCGGTCGGGCCGTTCGCCTCTGCCCAGGCGGCCATGCCGCCGGCGATATGGCACACATCCTCGAACCCCATATCCACAAGCGTCTTGGCTGCGAGCGCCGAACGCCCGCCCGACGCGCAGAACAGGACCAGCCGGTCGCCCGACGAGAACACCGCGTCGTGCATGGGGCTGTCGGGGTCGGCCCGGAACTCAAGAAACCCGCGCGGCACATGGACCGAGCCGGCAATCGTGCCCTGGGCCCTTTCCTCGCCTTCGCGGATATCGATGAACGCGTAGCCGGATTCACCGTGTGCGGATATCGCATCCTGCACGGAGACCGTCTCGATCGCCGCGTTCGCCTCGGTGAGCATCTGCTTGAAGCCGTGTTTCAGTGCCATCGGATGTTTCCTGTCTCCGGGGTGTTCAGCCGATCCGCATGAGGTCCGCGGCGGTTGCGCCGAGGATCTTCTTGCGTTCGCCATCGCTGAGCTTGGTGGCGCTTTCGACGAAGGACACCGGCTCGAACTCCTGCATGTCGAACGGATAGTCCGTGCCCATCATCACCCGGTCGACCCCCACCATGTCGATCAGATATTCGAGTTGGTCGGGCCGGAAGACGACCGTGTCGTAGTAAAGCTCGCGCAGGTACTCACTCGGCGGCCGTTCGATGGTCTTCCGCAGCTCGGGGCGGTATTCCCAGCTGTGATCCATGCGCCCGGCGTAGTACGGGAAATACCCGCCGCCGTGGGCGATGCAGATCTTGATGCCCTTGTGGCGGTCCAGCACGCCGCCAAAGATCAGATGGCTGATCGCGATCTGCTCCTCCAGCGGCTGACCGACGCAGTTGTGCATGAAAAACGGGCGCAGGCGCGCGCCGTCCGTGAACCCGAACGGGTGAAGGAACAGCGGCACGTCCAGCGCCACGGCTTCAGCGTAGATCGGATCGAACCGCCGGTCGGAAAGCTCCACCCCGTCGACATTGGACGAGATAATGAAGGCGCGGATGTCGAGCTCCTTCACCGCGCGGCGCATCTCCGTCACCGAAGCCGCCGCGTCCTGCATCGGCAGCGTCCCCATGGCGACGAACCGGTCCGGATCGCCCGCCACGAGCTTCGAGACATCGTCGTTCTGCACCCGCGCCAGCTCGTTCCCCAGTTCGGGGTCGGTCCAGTAGAAGAACTGGATCGGCACGGGGCTGACCACCTGGATATCGACCCGGGTCTTGTCCATGTCTTCGGCGCGCGGCTTGAGATCGATCATTTTCGGCACGACCGCCGGAATCTGCTCGTTGTCGACGGCGATGGACGAGGGATGCGCAAAAAACATGTACGGATCGCGGTCCGGCGTGAGGATTTCCTCGGCCGAATAATGCTCGTCCATCAGCGCCTTCGCCGACGGCGAAAAGACATGCGCGTGCATGTCGATGGCGACGGTTCCGTTCGAAGCCATGTTTCCCCCCTCCACTTGCATTGTTTCCGCCGCTTCGGGCGGCCGGTTGTGGAAAAAGCATAGCACCGCCCGGCAGATACGAAAAAGGGCGGTGCCCGAAGCCACCGCCCTCTCAGAGTTTCGTATTCGGTCCGGCGCTAACTCCAGGCGCGCTTCAGGTCGACCAGGTACAGGGCGATGTCCGGGAAGATCATCACGAGGATCAGCACGAACAGCATAATCAGCGCGAACGGCGCCGCGCCGATGAAGATATCCGCGAGCGAAATATCCTTCTGCACGAGTGTCGACTTGATGACGTAGACCGCCAATCCGAGCGGCGGGGTCAGCAAGCCGATCTCGACCGCGATCACCGTCACCACGCCGAACCACACCAGGTTGACGTCAAACGGCGCGAGCACGACCAGGAACAGCGGCACGGCGATCAGCATGATCGATACCGAGTCGATGATGGTGCCCAGAATGATCAGGATGACCACGTAAATGATCAGCAGCTCGACGAGGCCGAGTTCCATACTGCCGATCACCCTTCCGAGCTCGGTCGGCAGACCGGAGATGCCGAGCATACGGCTGTACATGCTGGCCGCGATGATCAGGAACAGCAGGGTCGCGGTGATATGCCCCGTCTCGACGAGGATATTCCACATCTTCCGGAATGTGAGCTGCCTGCGCATGATCGCGAACAGGAACGCCACGAACGCGCCCGCAGCACCCGCTTCCGTCGGTGTGTAGAGGCCGGCGTAGATGCCGCCGAGCACAACCAGAATCAGGATGGAGATCGGGATCATCTTCGCGATGAATTGCCCGAACGGCAGGCCTTCCTGGTCCCTGTGAGCGTCGAGCGCACCGGGCTCGGCCACGAGATTGGGAAAGCCGTAGGCCATGATGGCAATGAGCAAACAGAAGCTGAACGTCAGCAAGATGCCCGGACCGACGCCGGCAATGAAGAGGTCACCGACCGATTCCTCGGCGATCAACGCAAAGACGATCAGCAGGATCGACGGCGGGATCAGCATGCCGAGCACGGACGAGCCCGCCACGGTACCGACGGCGAACCGGCCCTTGTAGCCGTAGCGCAGCATTTCCGGCACCGAGATGCGGGTGAACACCGTCGCCGAGGCGATCGAGACACCGGTGATCGCGGCGAAGATCATGTTCGCGATCACGGTCGCCATGCCAAGGCCGCCGCGCACCTTGCGCAACATACTGTTGGCGATGTCATAAGTATCGCGCCCCATCCCGGCCGCGCTCACCAATAGTCCCATGAGCACAAACAGCGGTATGACGCCGAACAGGAAGTCCGCGACGGTTTTGGCGGATGTCAGCCACAACAGGCTGATGGCGATCTTGACGTTGCCCTTGATGAGCCAGACGCCCACGAAGGAAATCAGCGCGAGCACCACGGGGACGTGCATGCCGATATAGATCAGCAGCAACATCGCGATGATGGAGATAATCCCGATCTCGAAACCGCTCATTTCAGAGACTCCTCGACGGCTTCGGCTTCGACATCCACCGCCGCTTCATGCTCGAGAGGCGGGAGCCCGAACATGCCGCGGACATTGTCGAGCGCCATCAGGGCGAACTGCAGGCCGAGCATGGCGCAACCGACCACGAGAACCAGTCGCTGCGGCCATTCCGGGAACGTGAACACGCCCGTATTGCCGACAAAGTGTCCGCCCTCATAGGCCTGGATCCACTTCGGCCAACCGCCGATCACGATGGCGAGCATCAGCCCGACACCGGCGAGATGGAATAGAATACCGAGGAAATTCCCGAACCCCGGCCACTTGGCCAGGATGCGGCCGTAAAACGCATCCGATCGGGTAATTCGGCCGACCTTCAGCGTATGCGCAAGCTGCAGGTAGAGGATCGTGACAATCGATATTTCCACAATCTCGGTAACGCCGCTGATCGGTGCGCCGAACACGAATCGCATGGTGATATCGACAGTGACGATGATCATCAGGACGAATATCCATCCCGATGCCAGGGCGTTGCTGATCAGGACAATCCAGTCGAATATTCGACGGAGGAGGTCCAGGGGTGCAATGATTGCGCTCAATGGAAATCGGGGAGCCGCCTTTCGACGGCTCCCTCCCTATTTCGAATTGGAAGTCACAAGGACGACCGATCGCGACGGCGACTAGTCACGATCCCAGTGGCGAGCGATGGGCTGGTTGTTCGCCCGCATCTCGTCCATCCATGCCTTCAGGATTTCCGTGCCCGGCTGACCGGCCGCGTTCCGCTCCTCGGCCCACTGCTTGCCAAGCGGCGGCAGGGCCTGGGCCCAGGCATTCCGCTCTTCGGTAGAGGCCTTGGTGACCTTTGTGCCGAATTCCGCCTCGCAACGGGCAAGACCGGACTTCGCACCCTCATTCACACGCTTCACGTTTTCGGTCACCCAGGCCTTGGTGGCCGCCTGAGCCGCAAGCTGAACTTCTTCCGGGAGGGTTTCCCAGACGTCCTTGTTGTAGTTCAGCGAGAAGCCGTTCACGCCACCAAGGGTCGCGTCGTAAGCAAACGGCGCCGGCTCACAAAGCTTGAACGCGCCGGCACCCTGACGCCACACGATCATGGCTTCATAGATGCCCGTGCTCAGGCTGTTGTAGGCGTCGGCAAGGTTGGTCTGCACACCGGCGGCACCGATCGCCAGAACCCACGGAAGGTTCGGACCTGCCGCACCGACCTTGAGACCTTTGACCTGATCAAGACCGGTAATCTGCTTGGCCGACCAGAGCATGTAGTTGTCGACGGCACCCGTCGGCGCAAGCGCGATCTGGTTGAACTCGTTGATCCAGGTCGACGAATACTGCGGGAAATTGTCGACCATCTTCTGGGTCGTGGCCGAGATCAGCGCGATGTTATCGCTCGTGAAGGGCGTCTTGAACGAGACGTCGTAGAGCGGAACCTTGTCGGCGTGGAAGGCAGTTACAATAACGCCCATATCGCCGAGGCCGGTTTCGACACCTTCGAGCTCACCGCGCGGCTTCACGATCTGGCCGCTGATGCCCTTGTTCCAGTTGATCTTGTAGTTACCGGTCTTCGCGAGTTCCGCGTCGACAGCCGGCATGTACGCATCGACCAGCGAGCCGATCCAGGTTGCCGGCGGCGGATAACCCGAGATCGCCGTCAGGTTGATGGTTTCCTGTGCGCTGGCCGGAGCTGTCGCAGCAACCGTTGCGGTCGCAGCGGCGGCAATCGCCAGCATGGTGGTTTTTGAAACTTTGTTGGGCACGTTTTCCTCCCTGTGCTCAATTATAATTATTCTCCCGAATGGACCATTGCCCATTCAGGGCTTTAGTTCAATTGATCAGAATCCCCGACACGGTCGAAATTTCGTGATCGGCCATGCGACCTCCCTCGCATGGAACGAACGACGGGGCGCAGTTCAGTAGCCTGCGCCCCGCCGAACTCATAGCCTTCCGCGGGCTTACTCGCGATCCCAGTGGCGTTCGATAGGCTGGTTGGCCGCGCGCATCGCGTCCATATAGGCGCTGAGAACCTGCTTGCCGGGAATGCCCTGGCTTTCGAGATCCTCGGCCCACTCCTTGGCCGCATTGTTGAGAGCCATGGCCCATTTGGTGCGATCGGCCGCAGGCAGTACGGTCACTTCGGATCCGAACTCGGCCTTACATTTCTCGATACCCTTCGAAGCGCCATTGACCACGAAGTCGGTCGCAGCCTTCTGGTGGGCCGCTGAAGCCGTTTTGAGTGCATTCCGCACTTCTTCGGGCAGGCTGTCCCAGACATCGCGGTTGACCGAGATGTTGTGCGACTGCACCGCGCCAAGGTTACCATCGAGGAAGAACGGTGCCGGCTCACAGAGCTTGAAACCGCCAGCCGCTTCGGCCCAGAAGATACCGCCTTCGTAGATGCCAGTGGTCATGCTGTTGTAGGCGTCCGCAAGATTGGTCTGCACGCCCGCAGCCCCCAGTGCGGTGACCCAGGGGAGATTCGCCCCGGCTGCACCGAGTTTCTTGCCCTGGAAGTCTTCCAGCGTCGTGATCTTCTTCGCCGACAGGACCATGTAGTCGTCGACGGCACCGGTGTTCACGAGATTGACCTGATTGAACTTCTCCCAGCCTTTGGCGAATGCCGGAATCCGTTCTTCGAGCCCGTCGATCGTCTTGACCACGAGCCCCAGGTCGCTTGAGACGAACGGCGTAACGAAGGTCAGCTTGTACAGCGGAATCTTGTCCGGATGGAAAGCCGTCACGACCGTGCCGAGATCACCGAGACCGGTTTCGATCCCTTCGAGTTCGCCGCGCGGCTTGACGATCTGGCCGCTCACGCCTTCGTTCCAGTTGATCTTGTAGTTGCCTGTCTTGGCCAGTTCCGCGTTGACGGCTGGCATGTAAACTTCGACCAGCGCCTTGACCCAGGACGCCACCGGCGGATAGCCGGAAATGGCAGTCAGATTGATAGTTTCCTGCGCGGTGGCCGGCGATGTCGCGGCGACCGTGGCACTGACGGCCGCGGCGACGGCTAAAGTCGCCGTTTTCGAGAGTTTGTTAGATGGCATTTCGCTTCCTCCACTTAGAACAGTTAGCCCACTTACGTTTTTCACGTATGTGAAAGCCTTTTTTGTATCGCGATGATCGCATGGTGCTGCGAAGCATCGGAAGCGTCAAGCGAAGTGATCTACAACACAGTCATGTCGGCATCTCATGAATGATTTAAATCGGTTTGACTTTGATCCCTGTCACGCGAACAAATGGTCGTCATGGCGCACCTGGACCCGATTGAGAAGTTGCGGATCGGTATCGATATCGGCGGCACGTTCACGGACTGCGTGATCCTGTTCCGGACGGGCGAGCGTCTCACCACGAAGTCGCTCACAACACCCGACGATCCAGGCCAGGGCGTTATCGACTGCCTCGAGATCGCCGCTGAGCGTCTCGGTGTCGGCTTGCCGGCGATGCTGGCGCAAACGATGACGTTCGTGCACGGCACAACGGTCGGGACGAACGCGCTGGCTCAGCGCCGCGGCGCGCGCACGGGGCTGCTGATGACCCGGGGCCATGAAGAGACGGTGACCATCGGCCGGGTCAAACAGAAGATCACCGGTCTCTCCGAACGGCAGAAGACCCACATCACCCACCTGTCGAAGGCCGACCCGCCGATCGTTGCGCCGGAAGATATTCGCGCCGTCACGGAACGGATCGACGCGGGCGGCAACATCGTCGTGCCTCTGGATATGGACGATGTCGCGCGCAGCGTCGACGACCTTGTCGCCGGCGGCGTCGAGGCGCTGGCCGTCTGCCTGTTGTGGTCCTTCGCGCACCCGGAACACGAAGCCCGCATCGCCGAATACGTCCGCGCGAACCATCCCGACCTGTTCCTGTCGGTGTCGAGCGAGGTCGCGCCGCTGATCGGCGAGTACGAACGCGCCGTCTCGACAATCTTCAACTCCTATATCGGGCCGACGGTCGGGGATTATCTCAAGCGGCTGGAGACACGGCTCGCCGAAAACGGCATGACCTGTTCACTGCTGGTCATGCAGACCCATGGCGGCCTCTCGACCGTGGACGCCGTGCGCCACCGGCCCCTGCTGACGGTCGACTCGGGTCCGGCCGGCGGCGTGCTCGGCGGACGGCATTTTATCGACCTGATCGGCGAACAGGACATCGTCTGCGCCGATGTCGGCGGCACGACCTTCGATGTCGGACTGATCTTCCAGAACCGCGTCCAGATGGACCCGCTGCCGGTAATCGACCGCTACGCCTATCTGACGCCGAAGATTTACGTGAAGTCGATCGGCGCGGGCGGCGGTTCCATCGCATGGGTGGACGCCGGGGGTACCTTGCGCGTCGGCCCGCACAGCGCCGGCGCCTTTCCGGGGCCGGCCTGCTACGGCCGCGGGGGCACGCAGCCGACTGTGACCGATGCGCACGTTGTTCTCGGCTATCTGGACCCCGACCACCCGCTGGGCGGCACGGTCGCGCTGGACAAGGCGGCGGCCGAAGCGGCGCTGGCAACGGTCGCCGAACCCCTCGGCATGAAAGTCGACGAACTCGCGGCGGGAATCGCGGAAATATCGGCGGCCCAGATGGCCGACCTGATGCGAAAGGTGACGGTCGAGCGCGGCCTCGACCCGCGCGGCTTTACTGTCTTCGCCTATGGCGGCGCCGGCCCGGTGTTCGCGCCGTTCATCGCCCGACAAATCGGCGCAAAAACAGCTTACGTTCCGGCGGACTCCGGTATGTTTTCGGCGTTGGGGATGCTGACCACCGATCTCGTCTTCTCGGAGGAACGCACCGCCGTCGCTTCCCCACCGCTCGATGCAGGCGAACTGGACAGCCTGAACACGCTGCTGGAAACACTGGCCGGACGCGTCCGCGCGCGCTTCGGTGACGAAGGGTTCGACACCGGCGACATCGAATTCCGCCGCACCGTCGAGATGCGGTTCCGGCTGCAGGTTCACCAACTCGAGATCGACCTGCCGGAAGATGACATCACTGCCGCGGATATCGAGAAGCTGGCCAAGAAATTCATCGACACCTACGAACAGACCTACGGCGAGAACAGCGCCTATCCCGAAGCGGGCATGGAACTGGTGAACTATCGCGTTACCGGCACCGTCGCCCTCGAACGCCCCGAGCTTGCGCAGTCAGCCGCCGCGAAGAGCGAAGGCGGTTCGCAAACCGGCTCGCGCCCGGTCTGCTTCTCGGCGCGCGACGGGTACACCGAGACCGCAGTTTACGCAGGCGAACGGATACGGCCGGGACAGTCGCTCGAGGGCCCCGCGATCATCCAACGCTTCGGCGACACGGTTGTCCTGCCCCCGAACACCCGGGCCGACATGGACCGGCACGGCGGCCTTGTCGTCACACTGGATAGCCAGGGACAGGCGCGATGAGCGAAGCAAAACCCGAAGTCGATGTCGTCACGTTCGAGGTGCTGCGCCACCGGCTGTGGGAACTGAATGACGAAATGGCGCTGATGGTGGGCCGTATTTCCGGTGCGCCTTCGGTCTACGAATCCGGCGACTTCAACGTCGCGATCCTGACCCCGGACGGACAGGGGCTCTACACCGGCGTTTTCGTCGTGCGCCAGGCGTCCGCCCTCGACATCGTCGTCCAGAACGTCATCGAGATGTTCGGTGACGACGACATCCACGACGGCGACGCCTTCATGACCAGCGATCCATGGTACGGAGCGCTGCACGCCATGGATGCAGCCGTTGTCATGCCGGTCTTCCACAACGGCGAACGCGTCGCGTGGACCGGCGTCGTGGTCCACGAACTCGACATGGGCGGCTCGCGCCCGGGAAGCTGGTGCGTCGGCGCGCGCGACGCCTATCAGGAGGTTCCCCTCACCCCGCCGGTGAAGATCGTCGAACAGGGCAAGGTCCGTCACGACGTGGAGGTCACGTTCCTGCGCAACTCGCGCACGCCGGAAATGAACGCGCTGAACCTGCGCGCGAAGATCGCGGCCCAGAATATGACGGGCGAACGCCTGCGCGAGATCATCGACGAGTACGGCCGCGATACCTTCATGGCGGTCCAGCAGCAGATCCTCGACTATGTCGAGCGCTCGATCCGCCAGCGCCTGTCCGAGCTGCCCGACGGCACGTGGTACGCCAATGCGTTCCTCGACCATGACGGGCTGGCCAACCGGCTCTACCGGCTTCGGCTTGCGCTGACGAAATCCGGCGACCAACTGACCTTCGATTTCACCGGCACCGACCCGCAGGCACCCGGCACGATCAACTGTGCATGGTCCGGCCTCGTCGGCGGCATCCTGCAGGCCGCTTTCCCACTGCTCTGCTACGACATCCCGTGGTCGCACGGCGCGGTGATGCGCTGCATCGACATCGTTTCGCAGGAAGGCACGCTCAACAACGCGCTTTTCCCCGCGGGAACGAGCATGGCAACAGTCAATGCCTGCCAGTCCACCGGCAATCTCGTCTGGGAGGCCTTCGGCAAGATGTATGGCTGCGGCGATGAGATTCTGCGCGAGGAAGTGATGGGGCTGTGTTACGGCGGCGTGAACATGTCGGTCATCGCCGGCAAGCACGGTGACGGCCGTCCCTTCGTGAACATGTTCACGGATTCGGTCGGCGGCGGTGGTGGGCGGTCCTTCGGCGACGGGATCGACACCTGCGGCAACTTCATCGCGCCGGCCTACGGCATTCCCAATGTGGAGCGGATCGAGAGCCTGATCCCGATGCTCTACGTCTACCGGCGCGAACGCGAGGAAACGGCCGGCGCGGGCCAGTACCGCGGCGGCGTGGGGCTGGAATACATGCTCGTTCCGCACGGCACCGAGGCCGAGATGGAGGCCGTGCTGTTCTCCACCGGCTGCGCCCACATGGAAACCAAGGGCGTGGCCGGCGGGCTGCCCGGCAGCATCCAGCGCAACGTCGTCCTGCACGATGCCGGCGTGAAGCAGGCCATGGCCGAAGGACGTATCCCCACCAGCCTCGACCAGCTCACACCGGGAGAAATCGATATCGCCGACGCCAAGGATGTGCGCTGGATTCAGGCGGGCGACGCCTGGCTGTGCCTGTGTACCGGCGGCGGCGGTTACGGCGACCCGCTGCGACGCGACCCGGACATGGTCGCGCGCGACGTACGGCGCCGGCTGTGTACTGCCGACGAGGCCGAGCGCCTGTACGGCGTCCTGCTCGGCGCGGACGGCCAGCCTGACACGGAAGCCACCCACACGCGCCGGGACGAGGTTCGCCGCAAGCGGCTGAAGGAAGGCGACGCTCCTGAATCCTCACAGCGGACAACGAAGTTCAATGGCGCGGAGCGGTTTCGGGTCGGCGAAATCCTCGCGGTGCGCGAGGACGAAGACGGACCTGTGCTGGGATGCCGCGAATGCGGCCACGTCTTCGGCCCGGCCGGTGACGACCCGCGCGCCCGCGCGGTGGTCGTTGAGCGTGAGATCGAGGAACTGTCACCGGTGAATGCCTGGCGCGCCGAAAGCGACGTCGTTTTTCGGGAATACGCCTGCGCAGGCTGCGGCACGCTGTTCGCCACCGATCTTCAGCTTCGCGCGGAAGACCCGCGCATGCCGGAGATGCACCTGAAGATCTGAACGCGCGCGGCTACAGTGCAAACACCGCCCGGGCGTTTGCGGTCCGGATCGCACGGGCCTGGTCGGCGGGCAACGCATCGACCAGCGCATGCAGCGCATCGACATCCGCGCCCATCGGCAAATCCGTTCCGAACATCACCTGACCGGGCCCGGAGACCTCGATGCAAAGATTGAGCGCACCGGCGTTGTAAAGAACGGAATCGTACCAGATCGCTTCCAGATAGCTGCCCGGCGGACGGTCGATCTTCTTCTCGGCCAGCGTGTCGCGGTCGAAGAACATGTCGATGCGCCCGGCGACATAGGGCAGGAAACCACCGCCATGGGCGGCGATCAGCCTGATGCCCGGATAGCGGTCTACAAACCCGTCGAGGATCATCCGCGCGACGGCGAGCGTGGTGTCGTACATGAAGCCGATGCCAGGCATCAGGATGCGTTCGCGGGTGAATTCCGCCTCGCGTGCGCCGAACGGCGCGGCCGGGTGCACAAACACCGGCAGACCGTGACGGTCGATCGCCTCCCAGGTCGGGGCGAACAGCGGATCGACGAGGTGCTTGCCGGCGATGGTGGCCGTTACCATCACGCCCACCGCGCCGCCGGCGACGGCGCGCTCCAGTTCCGCGGGCGCCTTCTCGGGGTACTGCCAGGGCAGCGAGGCGAGCCAGCGAATCCGGCCGGGATGAGCCGTCTGGCCAGCGGCCATGTCGTCATTGACCCGCCGCGCGGCCTCGGCGCTGATGTCCTCGCCGCCCCAGAACACGTTGGGCGAGGTCAGCGAGACGATGGCGAGATCGATGGCGTAGCTGTCCATCTGGCGCAGCTTGACATCGTAGTCGAAAGCCTCCGGCTGGAGTACCGACGCAGGCACCCCCTTCTCGACCAGGTATTCCCTGTCATCGGCCATGCGCGCGGTGCCGTAATCCGGCCCGCCTTCCGCAATGAGAAGGTCGAGCCAGGCCTGTCCGAAGGCATGGGTGTGGATGTCGATGACCTCCGCCAAATGCCGATCCTCCTCACTGCGAACCCGGACGCGCCGGTCCGAAAACGAAAACGGGCGGCACCGAAGCACCGCCCGTGGTCTTTGAAAGCCGCCCCGGGGCCTACTCGGCCGCCTGCGCCAGCAGCGCCTCCGGGCCGAACAGAAGGTCCTTGAGCCACTGCGCCTGCGCGCCGGACACCTTCGCCAGATGTTCGTTGTTCGAGTACAAGCTCATATGGTCGACCCCCTCAACAATCGCGAGCTCCTTGTTGGGGCACGGGATCGCGTTGTAGACGTCGATTTCGAGGTCCGCCGAGGTGATGTTGTCGCCCTTTGCGATCGCCATCATGTAGGGCGTCTCGTAGACGCGCTTGGCATACGGCATCACGTCGTACTGCATCAGCAGTTCGACCGATTCGATCGTGTTTTCGTGGACGTGAAGCGGCGCCTCGCGCTCCTTGATGTCGTTGAAGATCGTGCAAACATGCGGGAACGGCCAGGCGCTGACTACATTGTCGGGGTCGGTCGTCGACATGGCGATCATCTGGCTCGGCTCCCCCGCCTGGCGCCGTTCGCGATCCTCGAGGATCAGCTTCTGCAGCGCGGCGAACTTCCGCTCGCCATGGCAGCGTCGCATGGTCGGGAACCCGTCGACGACCGGCACCACCGACATCGCGAACTTCACGCGGCTGTCGAGTGCCGCCACGCAGACCGCGTGGCCGCCGGAGTAAGAAATTCCCCACACCCCGATCCGGTCCGTGTCGATATTGTCGAGCGTCTTCGCGTAGGACACCGCGTTGCGGTAGTCCTCGATCTGGTCCCACGGATTGATGTGCTGGCGCGGCTCGCCGTCGCTCGCACCGAAGCGGCGATAGTCGAACACGAGACAGGCGCAGCCGATCTCGACGAAATCGTCCGCGTAGTACGGCATGACGATTTCCTTCACGTAGCACCAGCCGCCGGCCATGACGACCAACGGCGGATTGGTCGCCCCGTCCGGGGTGTACAAGGTGCCGCGAATGGTATCGCCACAGGAATTGAACTCTACGTCGCGCGTTTGCATGCGTCTTACTCCCTTTAGCCTTTTGTGTTTTCACCTATGTGAAACAGGCACTTACCTCGTTTCAGCGTGTGCCTGCTTGGATTAACTGTCAACTCTCGTCGCCAACCTTCGCTGCGATCTGGTCCCGCAACATGTTCTTCCGAATCTTGCCTGCCGCCGTGCGCGGGAACGCCTCTATGATCTCCAGGCGTTCGGGATATTTCTGCTTCGCCATGCCGGTGCGGTCGAGAAACGTAACCATATCCTCGAACGACAACGTGGCGCCGTCTTCCAGGACGACAAACGCACATCCGGTCTCGCCCATGCGTGGATGCGGCATCGCGACCACGGCCGCTTCGTGGATTGCCGGATGTTCATGCAGCGCGTCCTCGATCTCACGCGGCGAGATATTTTCGCCGCCCCTAATGATCAGGTCCTTCGACCGGCCGGTGATCACCAGCGCGCCGTCTTCCGTCATCATGGCGAGGTCGCCCGTGTGGAAGAACCCGTCAGCCTCGAAGGCTTCCGCGTTATGGTCGTCGGCCGCATAGCCGAGGCACATCTCCGGACCGCGTGACAGGATTTCCCCCTCCTCGCCGACGCCGAGTTCACGCCCGTCGGCCGGATCGACGATTTTGACCTCGTGCCCGACGATCAGTCCTTCCGTGGTCGCGCCGAGCTTTTCCTCGTCGCGGCTGTTCACGCCAAGCGTCACCGTCGGCGCTTCTGTCGAGCCGTAGACCCGCGAACACACGCACCGCTCGAATGCGCTGTGCGCGTTGTAGATCACTTCCGGCGGCACCGGCGCACCGCCGGAGGGGAAGAAACGCAGGCTCGGGAACGGCCGCTCGTTGCGGCGAGCGAAGTCCGTCAGTTCCTGCAGAAAGACCGTGGCGGCGATGGTGAATGTGACGCCGTATTCGTCGATCAGGTCGCCCGCCGCCTCGGCGTTCCACGTCTCCATGAACACCGCCGGTGCGTTCAGCGTGAACGGCATCTGGATGCCGTACAGGTAACCGGTGATATGCGACACCGGCGACGGCATCAGGATGACGTCGCTGTCGTCCAGACTCAGGAAGTTCGAGATCGCCTGGATTTCCGTATCGATGGTGTTGTGGCTGTGCAGCACGCCCTTCGGCCGCCCCGTCGTGCCCGAGGTGTACATAATCAGCTTCACGGCATTGGGGTCGACATCGGGCCGGGAGAAACCGTCCAAGTCGCCTTCGGCCAGCAGATCGTCGAATGTATCGGCGCCCTCGGCGCTGCCGCGAACCGTGATGACATGCTCGAGGTCGGGAAGTTCAGCGCGGTGCCGCGCGACCATGTCGGCGTAGTCGAACTTGCGGAATGTGGTCGGGATGAAGAACGCCTTCGTGCCCGCATCGCGCAGGATGTAGGTCACCTCCGCATCGCGATAGATCGGGATGATCGGATTGCAGACGAGCCCGAGCATCGCGCAGGCAAGGTCGATCGCGACGGTTTCCGGCCAGTTGGGCAGTTCGAAGCTGACGACATCACCGGCGACAAGGCCACGCCCCTGGAGCGCGCTTGCCAACGCGCGGGCCTGCCGGGCGATCTCAGAGACAGTCACAGACCGTTTGCCCTCAATGAACAGGACCTTGTCGGGATTGCGCGCGAGGACGTCGTCGAGCTGGTCCGCCAGCGTCAGGTTTCGCCAGACGCCGCTCGCCGTGTTTTCCGCGATCAGCTCGTCGGTCAGTCGCGTTTTCCAGCCGCTCACATCGTCGCGCATGGCCGCCCCCTATTCGCGCGCCAGCCGCAGCCGGTTGGCGATGTTGTTCTTCTGGATCGCCGACGAGCCGCCGATGATCGGCATCAAGAGCGCCTCGCGCACGTAACGCTCCATGTCGAACTCCTTGATGTAGCCGTAGGCGCCCATCACCTGCTGGCAGGCGAGCACGATGTCCTTCGCCGTGTCGCTGACGTAGAGCTTCGCCATGGAGGTCTCGACCGAGGCGGACTTCTTTTCGTCGAGCAGCCAGGCCGCGTGATAGGTCATCAGGCGGCAGGCGTGGAGCTTGGTCTTCGCGTCCACGAGCATGTGACGGACCGACTGGTAAGCCGATACCGGCTTGCCGAACTGCTTGCGCTCCTGGGCGTATTCCCACGCGTCGTCCACGGCCGCCGCCGCATTGCCCAGAGCGAGCGCCGCAACCTCGATCTTCTCGACGTCGAGACCCGGGCCGACGATGCGGCGCCACCCGTCGTTCCAGCCGTCTTCCCCGCCGACGATGTTCTCGGCCGGTATCTCCACGTCCTCGAAGGTCACGTCGCAGGTGGACGCTCCCTTCATGCCCATCGAGTTCTGTAGCTCGATGGTGACGCCTTCCGCATCCGGCGGGATCAGAACGATCGAAAGGTTCTTGTAGCGCTCGCCCTCACGATCGCTCTTCACCACCGTGTAGATGTAGTCGGCGATGTTCGCACCGGAGCAGAACCGCTTTGCGCCGTTGATCCTGACCGTCCCGCCATTGCCCTCGCGGACGGCGGTCGTGCGCACACTCGCGACATCCGCGCCGACATCGGGTTCGGAAATTCCATAGGCGAAGATCAGCTTGCCCTCGGCAAGCTTGGGGAGCAGTTCGCGCTTCTGCTCTTCGCTGCCGACTTCCTCGATGTTCATGCCGCCGTAGCAGGCGCACATGATGAACGGAACAGCCACGGCCATGGAACGCCGCGCCAATTCCTCGATCACCACCATCGTGGCCGTGATGTCGCGGCCGGCCCCGCCGTATTCCTCGGGCACCGTAAGCGCGTTCACGCCCAGCGCCGACAGCTTGTCAAATATCTCGCGCGGGAAATCGTTTTCCCGGTCCCAGCGCTGGGCGTCCTCGCGCGGCATCTCGTTCTCGACGAATCGCCGCACAGTGTCGCGCAGCATCGTGACGTGCTCGGCTTCCTGGAAGTGCTCCATCGTCGGATCCGCCTACTTGCCCGTGAACTTCGGCTTGCCCTTGTTCAGGAAGGCGTCGGTCGCGATCTTGTGGTCCTGGGTCATCTGCGACATCGCCTCGAAATTGAACGCCGTATCGAGCACCGCGTTGGCCGCCTGCTTGAGGCCGGCGTTCACGGACGCCTTCGTCCACTTGATGGCGTTGATCGCGCCGCCCGCGAGGCGTTCGGCCATCGCGTTCACGGCATCGTCAAGCTCGCCGGCCGGCACCGCATGATTGATGAGCCCGATCGACGCGGCATCTTTCGCGTTGAGCAGGTCGCCCGTCATCAGGAATTCCTTGGCGCGGGCGTAGCCGATGAGCTGCGGCCAGATCACCGCACCGCCATCGCCCGCCACGAGGCCGACCGCCACATGGGGATCGCCCAGCTTGGCCTCCTCCGCCGCGTAGATGATGTCGCAGTAGAGCGCGATGGTGCAGCCGAGCCCGATGGCATGACCGGGCAGGCGCGCGATGATGGGTTTCTCAAGGTCGAGCAGGCCGTTGACGAGGCGCTTGCCCTCCCAGACGGTGCGCGCGAAAGCGCCCGGGTCACCGTGCATGTCGTTCAGCCACTGCAGATCGCCGCCGGCGCAGAAGGCATCGCCCTCGCCGGTCAGGATCACGACATCGGCGTCGTGGTCGGCGTCGACGTCATAGAAAATGCGCGACAGTTCCTCGTGAAGGACCGCATCGACCGCGTTGAGCGTGCCGGGGCGCGACATCGTCAAGGTCAGGATGCGACCGTTGCGCTCGGCCCTGATGGCTTCGTAGTTGTCGTAATTCATCGCACACCCAATTCCGACCTCGTTCCTGTTGCGAGAACTATCGCAACGGGACGCCGCTACGTCAAATAAAATGAATGATGGCTCATTATTCATTTTATTTGCGTCGGCGCGCGCACCTGGGAGACACTGTGGTCCGATATTCGAGACCAGCGATGCCCGCCACGAGCCGCACCAAAACAACGCCACGCCCTACCCGGGCCGAGAAAGCACGCGCAACGCGACGCGCGCTGATCGAGGCGGCGGCATATGTGGTCGGAAAATACGGATACGCTGAGGCCTCGATCGCACGCATTACCCAGCATGCCAACGTGGCGCAGGGCACCTTTTACAACTACTTCGAGACGCGCCAGGCGCTGTTCGACATTCTGCTGCCGGAACTCGGCCGGGATCTGATCGAGTTCGTGCGCGCGCGCGTCGCGGGCAGCCGTACGACCCTCGAGATGGAGGAACGCGGGTTTCGCGCGTTTTTTGAGTACCTGGCGGAAAACCCCGGCTTCTATCGAATCCTCAACGAAGCCGAGACGATGGCCCCGATCGCCCACAGACGACATTTCGAGGCGCTCACGCGCGGCTATGTCACGGCGCTGCGCCGGGGGCTTGCCCGCGGCGAACTCGGCTCGTTCGAAGAAAGCGAGCTGGAGACGATCGTCTACCTGCTGATGGCGGCCCGCAGCTATCTGACGCTCCGGTTCGGACTGGACCGCGGCAAGCTGCCGGAGCATGTCGTCGCCACCTACATGAAATTCGTGCGTGGTGCGCTCACCGGCCAACCCGCGAGTCTGAGTGACTAGCTGTTGGCGGCGTCACGCATCCGCAGCTTCATCCCGACCACCTCGTAGATATCGAGGCCGGTGAGTGAACAGATTTCGTTCAGCGGCAGCGATGTTTCGGCGAGCAGCACGCGCGCATGGCTTTTCGGGTCGCGCTTGCGGCTGTTCCGCCGGATCTGGCGGTTAATCTCTGCGGCCTCCTTGCGCCGCTCCTC
This sequence comes from Alphaproteobacteria bacterium, assembly GCA_965222215.1. Classification (GTDB taxonomy): domain Bacteria; phylum Pseudomonadota; class Alphaproteobacteria; order UBA6615; family UBA6615; genus JABJAG01. The sequence goes on from OZ244931.1 coordinate 2,480,519, forward strand.
GGCGTCGAGACCCCGCGCGCGCGCCTCTTCCATCGCGGCGTCGCGACGCGCCTTATCATTGTAGATCCAGCCGTCCATCATCTGGGCGGCTTTCGCCATCCCGCGCGCCTGGCCCGAGGGAGTGCGCGCACTCTTGCGGCGCGGCTCCGGGCGCTCGGGCGCCGGCCCGCCGGTCGCCGCCTCGTCGAGGGTCATCCCGCGCGCCTTCGCCATGCGCTCGGCCGCCGCGAGGGCAGCCGTGCGCTCACCCTCGTAAGGACTCTCCTTGGCGAGGACCAGCAGGTTGTGGAAGCGCTTGCGTTCGGCTTCGTCGAAGTGTCTTGGCGCGTTGATGGCAGCACCTGTTTAACCGGTTTCACGTATAACCGGTCAGTCTATCACGAACCGCGGCGGATTTAAGCCCGGCCCGCTAGACGATGAGCGCGACGACCGCGCCGGTCATGCAGGTCGCGATCGTCCCTGCGACCAACGCCTTCATGCCGAGGCCGAGCAGTTCGCTCTTGCGCTCCGGCACCATCGCCACCAAACCGGCCAACATGATTCCGACGCTGCCGAAATTCGCGAAGCTGCACAGGGCGTAAAGCAGAATGATGCGCGAGCGGTCCGACAATGCCTCGGCCGGCGTGCCGACGAGCTGCAGATAGGCAATCAATTCGTTGAGCACGATCTTGGTGCCGATCAGGCCGCCTGCCGTCGTGGCCTCGGCCCAGGGAATGCCGATCAGCCACGCCACCGGCGCCAGCGCCCAGCCGAGTATCCGCTCCAGCGTCAGGGGCGCGCCCCAGACATCGGGCACCAACCCGAGTATCTGGTTCGCCAGCGCGACCATCGCCACGAACACGATCAGCATCGCGATAATGCTGAGCAGCAGGCGCAACCCGTCCTGGGTACCCTGCACGAGCGCATCCATGGTGCCGTCGTACATGCCCTTCCCGCGGCGAGCGCGTCGTCATCCTTCGCTTCCGCCACGGCGGGTTGTTCCCCGGTCTCCGGAGCCGGGACCATCAGGCGCGCGATGACGATGGCCGCCGGCGCGCTGATCAGCGACGCCACGAGCAGGTGCCCGGCGGCATTCTCGATCACGTTGGCGAGGAACGTCGCGTAGAGGACCAGCACGGTGCCCGCGATGGTCGTCAGGCCGCAGGTCATGGTGACGAACAGGTCGGCCCGGCTCATCGTCCGCAGGCGTGGACGGATCAGGATCGCCGCCTCGACCATACCGACGAAGATATTCGCCGCCACGCCGACCGACACCGGCCCGTCGATCCGCAGGGTTGAGCGCAGCGCCAACGCGAAGCCGCGGATTACGCGCGGCATCACGCCCCAGTGCCAGAGCACGGCCGACAATGCCGAGAGGACGAGGACGATCGGCAGGGCGCGGAACGCGAGCACGAAGCTGGCGCCGGGATAGCTTTCCTCGAACGGCAACTCGCCGCCGCCGAGAAACCCGAACACGAGGCTGGTGCCGGCCCGGGTCGCTGAATCCAGCGCAAGAACGACGCCGTTCACGGCCCCGATCGCATCCCGCACCAACGGGACCGAGAGCGTGACGGCGGCCAGGGCGAGCTGGATGGCAACGCCGACCAGGACCAGCCGGATCGACGCGCCGCGTCGGTCTTCGCTCAGCAGCCAGGCCAGTGCGACAAGCGCGACAAGCCCGAGCACCGGTTGCAGGTAAGCGCTCATGTTCGTCCCCGGATCAGGAGACGCCAGCCTGCCACCGGCACGCGATTCGCCGGCCTATGCGTTTGGGTCCGGGATCCGCTGCCAGAGCGCCTCGATAATGGCGGTCCCGAACACGCCCTCGCGGGTGTAGGGGTCGTTGGCGTGAAAATCCTCGACCGTTTGCCGGTCGGGTGCCTCGAAGACCAGCACATTGCCGATCACGTCACGGATATCGACGTCGCCCGAAGTGTCCACGCCATCGCGCACGAGCCCGCCGCCGAATACGATCATCGGCAAGAATGGCGCCTGATAGGCCGCGTGTTCCGGCTGGAGGCGCGCACGAACGTCGGCCATCCCGGGTTTATCCTGCCTGACGAGTACGAACCGCATGTCCCACCCCCAATGTGTCCCTGTCGGCCCGAACGCTAACCGGGCGCCGGCCCGTGTGACAATCACCCTTGTTTTAGTTTCATTTGTAACTAAAATGATTGCCCAAACTACGGAGGACGATCATGGACGGTGCTGCCACGAGTACGACGCATGCCTATCAGAGCGGGATCGGCAATTATTTCTCGACGGAAGCGCTCCCCGGCGCGTTGCCGAAGGGCCAGAACTCACCGCAGAAAACGCCCTATGGCCTCTATGCCGAGGGCATCAGCGGCTCGGCGTTTACCGTGCCGCGGGAGGAATCGCGCCAGACATGGTGTTACCGCATCCGGCCGACGGCCAAGCACCCGCCGTATCGGTCCCTCGAGAACAGCCGCTGGGAGACCCGGCCGGCCGCCGGCGGCGCGACCGATCCGAACCAGATGCGCTGGAACCCGCTGACGATCCCCGACGCGCCGACCGACCTGATCGACGGGATCGTGACCTACGGGAACTGCGGCGACGCCTACACACAGTCCGGTATCGGCATTCACCTGTATGCGGCCAACGCCTCAATGACCGACCGCTTCTTCCATAACGCCGACGGGGAACTGCTGTTCGTGCCCCAGCAGGGTCGGCTGGTCCTGCATACGGAGATGGGCGTCATGGACGCCGCACCGGGCGAGATCGCCGTGATCCCGCGCGGCATCAAGTTCCGCGCCGAGCTGCCCGACGGGCCGTCGCGCGGCTACATCTGCGAGAATTACGGCGCGCCCCTGCGCTTGCCGGAGCTCGGGCCCATCGGTTCCCAGGGACTCGCCAACCGGCGGGATTTCCTGACGCCGACCGCTGCGTTCGAGGATCGTACGGGCGCGTTCGAGCTGGTGTTCAAGTTCGACGGCGGGCTCTGGGCAGCGGACATCGACCGCTCGCCGCTGGACGTGGTCGCGTGGCACGGCACCCACGCGCCCTACAAGTACGACCTCGCAAACTTCATGACGATCGGCACGGTGAGCTACGACCATCCCGATCCGTCGATCTTCACGGTACTGACCTCACCGTCGGGCACGCCCGGCGTTGCCAACGTCGACTTCGCGATCTTCCCGCCGCGCTGGATGGTGGCGGAGAACACGTTCCGCCCGCCCTGGTTCCATCGGAACTTCATGAACGAGTTCATGGGCCTCGTGACCGGCGCCTATGACGCCAAGGCGGAAGGGTTCCTGCCCGGCGGCGCCAGCCTGCACAACTGCATGTCCGGCCATGGCCCCGACGCGGAGACCTTCGAGAAGGCGAGCAACGCCGATCTCAAGCCGGAGAAGATCGACGGCACCATGGCCTTCATGTTCGAGACCCGCTACATCGTCCGGCCGAGCGAATTCGCAATGCAGACGCCGCTCCGCCAGGTCGACTATCAGGATTGCTGGGCCGGACTGGAAGACCGCTTCGACGCAAGCCGCAGGTAGCAACTAGATCTTCTCGACGGTCGGGTTTCACACCATCGTCATAGCCGGACTTGTTCCGGCCATCCACGTCGGCGTGTCACGCCTGGAAATACGGGGAACCGAAGAACGTGGATGCCCGCAACAAGTGCGGGCATGACGGCTTCTTAACAACGACCGTCAGTCCAATCCGTCATTGCGAGCGCAGCGAAGCAATCCAGAGCGGGCATGCCGGCTCTGGATTGCGTCGTCGCTTCGCTCCTCGCAATGACGAGTTTCGATATCTCCGAACTACTTCTCCGGGATCACCGGCAGCAGCACGTGGGACGGGTGGTCCGGCCCGGTGTGGAGGGTGACGTTCCCACCGTAGATATCCAGCGGGCGGTTGCCCTTGATCTCGTGCTTGAACGGCCCGACGCCGTACTGGACCCGGCCCGCGATCTCCGGTGACCCCGGCTCGTAGCCCGGCCAGACATAGTCCCGTCCGCGCACGCTGAGCCCCAGGCGATAGCCTTCCGGCAGCACGATCGAGGTCGCCCAGATCTCGATGTCGAGTTCGTAGACCTCGCCCGGCGTCAGGGGCTGGAGCTCGTCATGGGTGTGGTACGGCCGGTACGGCAGCGTCTTTTCCTCGTCGAGCTTGCGGTGCGATGCGCGCAGCCAGCCGATCGCGACCGGCGTGTGCGGGTCGTTCGAACCCTTGAACACGATTTCCTTCATGTCGGGCGTGAAGACACGCAGCACGAGGAACAGGTCGGCGTCCTCGGTCTCCGACGAGACGAACAGCTTCGCGGCCACAGGACCCGTGATTTCGGTGTCCTGCTCGACGGGGGCCGTCAGGAAGGTCAACCCGTCGCCCATCGGGTCGTAGGTGACGCTCGTGCTCTCGGCGAGAGGCGCGTCCGCCAGCGACCGGTCCGACGGGTCGAGATACATCTCGGTCCATTCGGTGCGCGGGATCGGCCATGCCTCCTCGGCGCGCTGCACATACTTCTCACCCGGGTGCCGGACCAGGAGCTGGACCGGCGGCTGCTCGCCCCAGCCCGTGTCCTCGCCCTTCAGGAAATGCCCAAAGAAGCGCTTCTGCAGGTCGATGCCGTAGTCGGTGTAGTAGTGGGTGAAATGCTCCAGCCCGTGCATCTCCAGCCACTTCTGGTCCGTGGCGGAGTTCACATAGCCCTCGGTGTTGCCGCGCGGATGAAGGCCGACGCCGCCCCAGTTGCCCGACGAGAGCAGCGGCACGTTGATCCTGGAAAAGTCCGGCATCCTCGCCTTCCAGTAATCGTCCACCAGCGGGTGGTCGAGGATATCCTTGCCGAAATCGCGCCGGTTCTCGGCGAGTTCCTCTTCGGTCAAGGTCTCCGGCCCGGAAATCCATTCGCCGTTCATCCGGCTCTTGATACCGTTCTCGCCCTTGCCGTGCTGGCGCGGCACAACGGCGCTGTTGTACCAGACCGACGGAAAGCGGCAGGCGATCCCGCCGTGATGCCCGAGGTCGCGGTAATAGTCGGCCGCGCCCTCCCAGACGCACATGGCGGCCAGATGCTTGGGCTGCAGCGACGCCACCTGCCACTGGTTCATGCCGTAGTAGGAAATGCCGCTGGTGCCGACTTTCCCGTTCGACCAGGGTTGGGTGCCCGCCCAGTTGATGCAGTCGTGGAAGTCCTTTGCCTCGCGCGCCGACCAGACGTCCAGCACGCCTTCCGAACGCCCCGCACCACGCGAATCCACGCGCACGCAAACATAGCCGTCCGGCACCCACTTCTCCGGGTCGACCAGTTCCCAGTTCTGGTAGCGGTTCGACGAGCCGGCGAGGCAGTCGGGGTAGTCCTCGATCATCTGCTTCCACTGGTACGGATAGCCGTCCTTCCAGTGCAGCCACTTGCAGTAGGGGCCGTAGCTGATGATGACCGGGTACTGGCCGTCGTCGTCGGGCCGGTAGACGTCGCAGCGCAGGACCACGCCGTCATCCATCTCCAGCGGCACATCCCAGTCGATACGGATGCCCGCGATGGTCTTGTCGTAGTTCTGGCCGATATCCGTATAGGTCTCGCCGTCCATGATATTCCCCCTATTTCGATTTCGCCGGAATGACCGGCAGCAGCAGATGCGACGGATGCTTCGGCCCGCAATGGATCGTGACATTCCCGCCGTAGACACGCGCGTTCCGGCCATCGTGGATGAATGGCCCGACCCCCGTAAACTCGTTCTTCATGTTCGACAACTTCCCGCCGGACCCGCCCGGATAGACATAGTCCGTCCCGCGGACCGTCAGGCCGACGCGGTAACCCGGCGGCACGACGATGGAGGTCGGCCAGACCTCGACATCCAGCTCGTAGATTCGGCCCGGCTTGAGCGGCTGTTCCTCATCATGGGTGTGATGCGGCTTGTAGCGGCGTGACTTTTTCTTATCGAGTTTCCGGTGCGACGCCCGCAGCCAGCCCTGCGCAATCGGCGTGTGGGGATCGAGCGCGCCCTTGAAGGTGACCTCCTTCAGGTCCGGCGCAAACAATCGCACCACCAGGAACAGGTCGGCGTCGCGCGTTTCCGAGGAAACGAAGAGTTTCGCCGCGAGCGGCCCCGTCAGCTCCATCGGCTTGTCGGATGCAGGCATCAGGAACGTCACCCCGTCGCCGAGCCCGGCATAGGTGATCTTCTGTTTCCGGGCCGGGGCTTTGGCGGCGAGCGCCCCGGTGGCCGGCTCCAGATAGGCCTTCGTCCACTTCGTGCGCTTGAGCGGCCATTCCTTTTCGGCACGCGGCACAAATTTCTCGCCCGGATGGCGGATATTCAGCAGCGCTTTCGGCTGTTTCTTCCAGCCGGTGTCCTCGCCCTTCAGGAAATGCCCGAAAAAGCGCTTCTGCAGGTCGAGCCCGTAGTCCGTATAGAATTCGGTCCAGTGCTCGCGGCCGTGCATCTCGAGCCACTTCTGCTTCGACGCCGCGTGGACGAACCCGTCGATATTGCCGCGCGGATGCAGGCCCTGTCCGCCCCAGTTGCCGGCCGAGAGGAACGGCACGTCGACCTGCGACCAGTCCGCCGAGCGCGCGCGATACCAGTCGTCGTCCAGCGTGCGGGTGCGCAATTCCTTCGGCAGGTCCGCCCGGTTCTTCTTGAGTTGCGCGCGCGAGTATGTCGGCGGCCCGCAAACCAGGTCGCCGTGCACAACAGAACGCGGGCCGTTCTTACCCAACCCGTGCTGCACGGATTCCACCTGCTTGTCGTACCAGTTGGTCACAAAGGTCGAGAGAATGCCGCCGTGATAGTTGGAATCCCGGTAGTAGTCCCCCGCACCCTCCCAGACGCACATGGCGGCAAGGTGGGGCGGCTTGAGGCGCGCCACGTGCCACTGGTTGATCGCGTAATAGGAGATACCGTTCAGGCCGACCTTGCCGGTCGACCAGGGCTGGGCCCCGGCCCATTCGATACAGTTGTAGAAATCCCGGGTCTCGCGCGGCGAGCGCACATCGACGACCCCCGGGGAGCGCCCCGAGCCGCGCGAATCCACCCGGATTACTACATACCCGTCGGGCACCCACTTCTCCGGGTCGACCACTTCCCAGTTGGCGTACTTGTTCGTCGTGCCCTGCGCCACTTCGGGGAAATTCTCGACCATGATGTTCCAGGCAGTCTCGTAACCCTCCTGGAACGACAGTCCCTTGGCGTAGGGGCCGTGGCTCATGATGACCGGAAACTTACCTTTCCCTTTCGGTCTGAACACGTCGGCGCGCAGGACATTGCCGTCGTCCATCTCGATCGGCACATCCCACTCGATCCGCATCCCGTCGCGAACCTCACTACGGTACTGGCTGTCCTTCGCCACGCACGAACTCCCCTTGCTACTTGGCCGGAATAACCGGCAGCAGCACGTAGCCGGCATGATCCGGGCCCACATGCACCGTGATGTTGTTGTCGAAGACATCCGCCGGGCGGTTGACCGGATCGTCGTGCAGGAACGGCCCGACGCCGGTGAACGCGTTCTTCATGTTCGACAGGCCGGCGTTCACATCCCCCGGAAAGACATAGTCGCAGCCCTTGATCGAGAGCGCGAAACGGTAGCCCTTCGGCACCACGATGCCGGAGGCGTGAATCTCGACATCCAGCTCGTAGACCTTGCCCGGCGTCAGTTCCTCCGCTTCGTCATGGGGGTGGAACGGCGCGCCTTCCTCTGACCGGTCGGGGTCGAGCTTGCGGTGCGACGCCCGCAGCCAACCCGACGCGACTGGGGTGTGCGGATCGAGCGCGCCTCGGAAGGTCACTTCCTTCATGTGCGGTTCGAACACCCGCAGGATGACGAAAATGTCTGCGTCCTTCGTGTTCGACGAGATGTTCAGCTTCACCGCCATCGGCCCGCAGATTTCCATGTCGTCGGCGACCGGCTCGGACAGGAAGGTCAGACCGTCGCCCATCGCCGCGAAGGTGATCGCACCGGTGTTCGACGTCGGGGCGTCGGCCAGAATCTGGCCCTTCGGCTCGAAGTGGAACTTCGTCCAGTCGATGCGCGGGATCGGCCAGTCATCCTCGCCTCGCGGCACGAACTTCTCGCCGGGATGGCGGACCTGAAGCTGAACGCGCGGCTCATCCGGCCAGGCGGACTCATCGTCGCGCAGGAACCGTTCGAAGAAACGCATCTGCAGGTCGTTGCCGTAATCTGTGTAGTAGAGCGACCAGTGCTCCAGCCCATGCACCTCCAGCCACTTGTGCTTCGAGGCAGCGTGCTTGAAGCCGTTGAAGTTGCCCCGCGGGTGAAGCGGCGCGCCGCCCCAGTTGGCGCAACTCAGGACCGGCACCTCGACCTTCGACAGATCCGGCGTCAGCGCCGCGTACCACTCGTCGTCGAAGGGGTGGGAAATGTAGGACTGGTAGAGATCGTAACGGTTCGCGACCAGTTCCTCGTCCGCGAGTGTGACCGGACCCGCAGCCAGTTCACCGTTGGCGCGCGACGCCCAGCCGCGGTCGCCATAGCCGTGCTGGATCTTCAGGATCTGCATGTCGTACCAGTGCCGCGCGAAGGTCGTGTAGATACCGCCCTGATAGGAGAGCTCGCGGTAGAAGTCGTTGAAGCCTTCCCATGGGCAGATCGCCGCCAGGTGCTTGGGCTGCAACGCCGCCACCTGCCACTGGTTGACCGCGTAGTAGGAAATGCCGGACAGGCCGACCTTGCCGTTCGACCAGGGCTGGACGCCGGCCCAGTCGATGCACGCGGCGAAGTCCCGGGTCTCTCGCGGGCTCCAGTGCTCCAGATAGCCGGGCGAGCGGCCGGCACCGCGCGAGTCCACGCGGATCACGACGAAGCCCTTCGGCACCCACTTCTCGGGGTCACAGACTTCCCAGCTCTGGTGGATGTTCGTCGATCCCGCCGGCACGTCCGGGTGGTTCTCGCACATCAGGTCCCAGCAGGTTTTGTAGATCTCCTCGAAATGGAGGTCCTTGCCGTAGGGGCCGTGGGACATGACGACTGGATACTGGCCGTCATCGTCGGGCCGGTAGACATTCGCGCGCAGCACGATGCCGTCGTCCATCTCGATCGGCACGTCCCAGTCGACACGCATGCCCTCGCGGACCTCGGTCTTGAAGATCGGGTCGCCCTCGTATCGGATGTCGTCCATTGTGGTTCCTCCCCGGTAGAGTCGTTCGCACGCCCTCTCGCTCGGACGTCATTGCGAGCGGAGCGAAGCAATCCAGAGCCGAGCGAAACTGGATTGCTTCGTCGCTACGCGCCTCGCAATGACAGCGGCTCAAGCGAGCCGCGTTACTTCTTGCCGCGTCCCTTCTTTTCGGGGATCACCGGCAACATCACAAAGGCCTGTTCTTTCGGCCCGGTATGCAACGTCACGTCGCCGCCGAAAATATGCGCCGGCCGGTCGCGCGGGTCGTCGTGGCGGAAGATCGCCACGCCGGTCCAGTTCGCATACTCACCCAGGTCGGTATTGGAATCGCCCGGATAGACATAGTCGTTGCCGCGCACCGACAGCGCCAGACGATAGCCCTTCGGCACATGGATGCAGGTCGGCCAGACCTCGACATCGACCTCGTAGGTCTTGCCGGGATCGAGCGGCTGCTCCTCGTCATGGGTGTGATACGGCCGGTAGGGCAGCGTTTTCTTCTCGTCCAGCTTGCGGTGCGAGCAGCGCAGCCAGCCCTGGGCGATCGGGGTGTGCGGGTCGAGCGCGCCCTGGAAGGTCACTTCCTTCATGTCGGGCCCGAAGACACGAACCACGAGGAACAGGTCGGCATCCTCGGTCGCCGAGGAGACGAAGAGCTTGGACGCGATCGGCCCCGTGATCTCCATGTCCTCTTCGAGCGGCGGGGTCATGAAGGTCACGCCGTCGGAGAACCCGCCATACGTAACCTCGCCCTTCTTTTTCTGGGGCGTGGTCGACATGCTCATGTCGTTGGGGTCGAGGTAGAACTTGGTCCACTCGGTCCGCTTGAGCGGCCACTCGTTCTCGTGGCGCTCGACGAACTTCTCGCCCGGATGACGCACCTGGAGCTGGACCTTGGGCTGCTTGTCCCAGCCGTTCTTCTCGCCCTTCAGGTAGTAGCCGAAAAAGCGCTTCTGCAGGCCCATACCGTAGTCGGTATAGAAGTGCGTCCAGTGCTCGATACCGTGCACCTCGAGCCACTTCTCCTTCGACGCGGACTGGACGAAACCCTCGAAATTGCCGCGCGGGTGCAGGCCCTGCCCGCCCCAGTTGGCGGTCGACAACATCGGCACCTTGACCTTGGACCAGTCGGGCATGCGCGACTGCCAGTACTCGTCGGAGTCGAGCTTGCGGGTGCGGACATCGTCGTAGAAGTTGTTGCGGTTGGCGCCGAGTTCTTCCTCGCTCAGCGTCTCCGGGCCGGACACCCACTCGCCGTTCATGCGCGAGCGCTTGCCGTTCGTGCCCTTGCCGTACTGCACCGAATAGACCTGCGCCTCGGACCAGTCCTTGACGAAGCCGTTGCACAGAATGCCGCCGTGATGGCCCATGTCGCGGTAGAAATCCGCCGCGCCTTCCCACGGGCAGATCGCCGCGAGATGCTTGGGCTGCAGCGCCGCGCACTGCCACTGGTTCTCGGCGTAGTAGGAAATGCCGTTCAGGCCGACCTTGCCGTTCGACCAGGACTGGACGCCGGCCCAGTCGACGCAGATCGCAAGGTCCTGCGCCTCGCGCAGGGACCAAATGTCGATCACGCCCGGCGAACGGCCGGTGCCGCGTCCATCGACGCGGATGCAGACATAGTCATCGGGCACCCAGCGTTCCGGGTCGACGACTTCCCAGTTCTGGTACTTCTCGCTCGTGCCCGCGCCGATCTCCGGGAAATCCTCCAGCATGCGTTCGTACTGGTCGTGATAGGCGTCGTCGAAGTGGAGGAACTTGCCGTACGGCCCGTAGGTCATGATGACCGGGTACTTGCCGTTCTTGATCGGCCGGTAGACGTCGCAACGCAGCACCAGCCCGTCGTCCATCTCGATCGGCACGTCCCAGTCGATGCGCATCCCGTCGCGCTCGTCGCTCCAGGACTGGTCATCCATATACGGTGTTTTCTTCTTGGCCATCGAAGCTCTCTCCCTCGGCACGCAAAGTTATGGGCCGCAATTCACGGCCGTTTCGCAGCCGTGCGTCGAGGCGCGGCCGGTTCCAGAATTTTAGAATAGTGGAAAAAGGTAACTTAGTGGAAGCGGCCTGTGGCCGATTTCACGCATGGGAACTATTCGGCGACGATATAGAACATCGCCCACGGCCAGCGGGCGTCGTCGTCAGCGCTCGCTTTGCCGCCCGGCACCTCGTAGACCAGCCAGGCGGGACCACGCCCGCCGATGTTCAGGTACCGGCCGTCGCCCTTCACCGCGACAATCCAGTCCCGCGCCGCAATGTCCTCTTTGGTGATCTCCACGGTGAACCCGTCGAGGCCGACGGTGGTGATCTTCTCCCCGGTCCACCCCGCCGCGTCCAGAACATCGCGCAGGCGCGGGCCCTCGAACGCCACGGCGCGCGGCCACGGTTCCGCCCTGATGGTGATCTTCACGGTCCCCAGCGCTTCCAGCATGGCGATATCGAACGCCGCGGCGCGCGTGTAGTCGTATTCGAACGACTTCAGGAAAGACGCGCCGAATTCGTCGGGCGCCGACATGTTCGCGTTCGCGACATTGCCGCCGATTGTCAGCACGACCTGTCCGGTCGGTTTCGCGAGATCGGCATGGGCCATGCCGTGCCAGAACGACAACGCCAGAAACACGCCCAGCAGTTTTCCGAAGACGTTCATTGCATTCTCCAATTGGCACCCGGGTGGCTCAAAGCCGTGCATCCGGATCGACGTTGTAGCCCAGCGCGTTCATCCACAGCAGGCTGGTCCAGCTATCGCTGGACGGATCGAGCTCCATCCCGATCGCGCCCCCGTAGCCTTTCTCGACCGCACGGCGCGCGATCCACAACAGGTCGAGCTCGCCGACCCCGGGTTCATTGCGGCCCGGCGGATTGCCGATCTGCACGTAGCCGATCAGGGGCCAGAACTCATCCATGATGTCGGTCAGGGTGCCGGTTTCCTCGTAGCGCAGGTGGAAGGTGTCGTAGACGAGGCCGACATTGGGCCGATCCACCGCCGCGACGATATCGCGGGCCTGCGCCATCGTCTGCATCGCCCAGTCGGGAATGCGCCGGGCGGTGACCGGCTCCAGCAGGAAGCGGCAGCGGTGCCCGCCCGCCGCATCGGCGATGTACTGCAGGTTCTCGATATAGGTCTCGACACAGCGTTCCCGGGTCTCACCGGCGGGCACCGGCCCCGCGCCGACGTTGATCGAGTAGAAATCGCAGTGGGCGATGTATTCGAGCGCCTGGTCCGCGGCACGGCGAAATTCATCCTGCTTGCCCGGCTGCGCGCCGAGGCCCCGCACACCCGCATCCCAGTCCGCCGGCACCACGCAGTAATTGAACGCGAGGCCGAGATCGTCGAGCAGGCTCTTCAGTTCCGCCTTCGGGATCTCGTAGGGAAAATGGTACTCGACCGAGGTGCAGCCGATCTTCGCGGCCGCCGCGAACCGGTCGCGCAGCGGCAGTTCGAGAAACAGGTGATACAAATTCGGCGCGAAGCGAAGCATGCCGCTATCCTAGTGCGGCCCCGCGGCCTTACAAGGCGCGGTGTCGAAGCCGCCGTCCTGCCGAACCGGAGTGACCCGATGCATCACCTGCTCAAAATACTCGCAACCGTTCTGACGGGTTTCGTGCTGATCGCCCACGCACCCGCTCACGCGGATGACCTGACCGACACCGCGCGCGCGCAGATCGCCGCTTTCGTCGAGGCGGTGGTGTCGGGCCCCGAGGCCGTCGCGCCCCTGCTCGCGCCCGAGTACCAGATCATGCGCTCGAACGGGGTCGGCTACGACCGCGACGGCTATATCGACCGCGGGGCCGGGAGCGTGAACGCGCTGCCCAGATACGCCCTGACCGACATCGTCGCGACGTCGGGCGGTAACCTGCTGGTTGCGCGCTATTTTCTGGAGATCGAGGAGACCATCGACGGCAAGTCGGTGACCCGACGCGCGCCGCGCCTGACGGTGTTCCGTAAGATCGACGGCACGTGGAAGATCAGCGCCCACGGCAACTTCGCGCGGGTGGAGTAGCGATACCCCGATCCGTCAAAAGCCTTGTTCTCGACGCCCAGTACCGGCGCCGGGGCCCGGCTGCTACACCCTGAGCCAATGACTCAACTCAGGGGAACGGCATGGATCTCAATCTCAAGGGCAGGAACGCGGTCGTCTCCGGCGGCAACAAGGGGCTCGGCGCGGCCTCAGCCAAGGCGCTGGCTGCTGAGGGCGCGAACGTCTTCCTGACGGCGCGCAACGCCGACGACCTCCAGGCCACGGCGGACGAGATCACCGCGGCCCATGACGTGCAGGTCGGCCGGCTCGCCATCGACATCACCGAAGACGGGGCCGGCGACAGGATCTCCGAGGCCGCGCTCGCACAGTTCGGGCGGATCGACATCCTGGTGAACGCGGCCGGCGCCGCGCGCGGGGGCGTGTTCCACGACATCGAGGACCAGGTCTGGCGCGACGCGTTCGAGCTCAAATTCCTCGGCGCGGTGAAGCTGTCCCGGGCCATCCTGCCCCACATGCAGGCGCAGAAGTCCGGCCGCGTCGTCAACCTGATCGGCATGTTCGGCCGCGAGCCGGCCAGGCAGGCGCTGCCAGCGTCGGCCGTCAACGCGGCCTTCATGGCCGTGAACAAGGGCCTGTCGCAGGTCTATGGCGGCGACGGCATTTTCGTGAACGCCGTCGACCCCGGCCCGACACGCTCCCAGCGCATCCTCAACCTGTTCGAGGATATGGCGAAGGCCAACGACACCACGCCGGAAGAGCTGGAGAACGGCTTCCGCCAGCAGATTCCCATCGGCCGCCTCGGCGAACTGGACGAGGTCGCGCGGGTGGTGACGTTCCTCGCCTCGGACGCCTCGGGCAACGTCAACGGCACCGTGCTCGCGGTCGACGGCGGGATGACGCGCGGCCTGTTCTAGGACGCTCGGCGGCGTTTCATCAGGGCGTCGAGGCCGACGACGGCAAGGCCCAGCACCAGGCCCCAGAACGCCGCGCCGATCCCGAAGACCGACAGGCCCGACGCCGTCGCCGTGACCGTCAGGACGGCGGCGAAGCGCGTCGGTTCCGGCGTCAGGGCCGCGCCGAGCGCGTTCATGAGCGGTCCGAGCAGCGCCAGCCCCGCGACCGTCACGATCACGCCCGGCGGCAACGCAGCAAAGCCGGCAACCACCGCAACGCCGACGACGGCGAGAACCAGAAACCCGACGCCGTAGAAAACCCCGGCGATCCAGCGCCTGCCCGGGTCCGGATGGGTGTCCGGGCCGGTGCAAAGCGACGCCGTGATCGAGGACATGGTGGTCGTGTGCGCGCCGAAAGGCGCCGTGAGGAGTGACATCAGCCCGGTAACACCGAGCGCGGACCGTGTCGGTGGCTCGTAGCCCGATGCGCGCAGCACGGCAAACCCCGGCAGGTTCTGGGAGGCCATCGAGACCAGGAACAACGGCACTCCGAGACCAAGCAGCGCCGCGGGCTCGAACACCGGGACGATCAGCGTGAACGCAGCCAGGGAGCCGCTCGCTTCGTAGGGCGCGGTTTTCCCGAGAATCACCGCCCAGGCAACGCCAGCCACCAAAACGGCAATCACGGCCCAGGTCGGGCTGAACAGGCGCACCACCAGGAACACCCCGACCAGCGGCAGGACAAGCACGGGGTCCACGGTCGCCGCATCGAACACGGCAATGGAAAACCCGATCAGGACGCCCGCGAGCATGGCCGACGCGATCGCCGAGGGGATCCGCGAGATCAGGGTCGCGAGCGGGCGCAACGTCGCGCTCAGCAGCACGAGCAGCGCCGTCAGCAGGAACGCGCCCACCGCCGCTTCCATGGAATAGCCCGGCAGGCCGCCCGCCGCCGTGCCTGCGATCAGCGCCGCGCCGGGCGTCGACCACGCGGTGATCATCGGCAGGCGGTGCTGCGCCGAGAGCACGATGCTGGCGACGCCCGTCCCGAGACAGATGGCCGACACCCATGACGCGATCTGTGCGGCGTCCGCCCCCACCGCCTGCGCGCCGGCGATCACAATCGCGATGCTGCTGCCAAAGCCGACCAGGACCCCGACAAGGGCGGAACTGACAAGTGAGGTTCGCATCGGAGGTGTTCCAGGTCCGGACCGGACTTCGTCGTTGACGTCCATGAGTGTCGCCAGCAGCGTCGCTTTCTTTATCGCCACCCGTTTGCGCTACATCAAGGCTACGCGGGCACGACGCAATAGTCTTGTGTGGAATGGGGAATTGGGGGATTCCGCAATGAGCGAAAACCGGACAACTCGAATCGAACCGCAAGCGGTGACCGTCGGCGATCTGCTGGAGGTTCTCGGCATGGGGCTGCGGGACTTCAGGGCGGCTCCGTTCTACAGCCTGTTTTTCAGCGGGACCTATACCGTCGGCGGCTGGCTGCTGGTCCTGCTGCTGATCGAGTTCGACCTGCCCTTTCTCGTGTATCCGCTGGCAGCGGGATTTGCGCTGATCGCCCCCTTCATCGCCAGCGGCTTCTACGTCATCAGCAGCCGGCTGGAGACAAACGAACCGCTTTCCTGGGGCGTCGTTTTCGGCACCATCCGGTCGATGTTCGGCCGCGACCTCGGGTGGATGGCGCTGGTCACCGGCTTCTCCCTGTTCATCTGGATGGACATCGCCGCCCTGCTGACATTCGGGTTCCTGGGATTCCAGGCCTTCAGCTTTTCCAACATCTTCGAGACCATCTTCACGACACCCGCCGGATGGGCGTTCCTGGTCATCGGCAACACCGTCGGCGCGCTCATCGCCTTCGCCGTGTTTTCCTACACCGTCATTTCGATCCCGATGCTTTTCGACCGCGACATCGATTTCGTTACGGCGATGATCACCAGCGTGCGCTTCGTGAAACGGAACCCGTTGGTCATGGCCGTCTGGTGTCTCACCATCGCGGTGCTGATCGCCATTTCGCTCCTGTCCGGGTTCGTCGGGCTGCTGATCGTTCTGCCGCTGCTGGGCCACGCCACCTGGCACCTGTATCGCCGGGCGGTCTCGACTGCGTAGCGCGGTAAGCGAACAGGATCAACGCGCGGGCAGATCAGCGCGAACGAGTTCGAGCGCTAGATCGAACGCTGGTTGACGCGCTTCGACAACTCTTCGGCGGATTCTCGCCGCTCGCTATAGCGGTCGACCAGATAGTCCGCGCGGTCGCGGGTCAGCAGCGTGAACTTCACCAGCTCTTCCATCACATCGACGATACGGTCGTAGTAGGCCGACGGCTTCATCCGGTCGTCGTCGCCGAACTCGAGGAACGCCTTCGCGACCGAAGACTGGTTGGGGATCGTGATCATCCGCATCCAGCGGCCCAGAATTCGAAGCTGATTGACGGCGTTGAAGCTTTGCGAGCCGCCGCTGACCTGCATGACGGCCAGGGTCTTTCCCTGGGTGGGACGAACGGCGCCCAGCGCGAGCGGTATCCAGTCGATCTGCGCTTTCATGATGCCGGTCATCGACCCGTGCCGCTCGGGCGAACACCAGACCATCCCTTCGCTCCAGATCACCATCTCGCGCAATTCCTGGACCTTGGGATGCGATTCCTCGGATCCATCGGGCAACGGCAGCCCGGCGGGATCGAACAGGCGCGTCTCCGCACCGAGATGTTCGAGGATGAGGGCCGCTTCGCGGTTGACGAGGCGGCTGAAGGAGCGTTGTCGCAGGGAACCATGCAGCAGCAGGATGCGCGGGCGATGCTCCGTGACGGCGGGGTTCAGAAGTTTCGGCCGGTCCGCCGGCCCGCACAACGTCTTGTCGAGGTTCGGCGTCGTGTCCATGAGGTCCGCCACGTCACATATTCCCCGTATCGGCGACGGTGTCCGTGACACTTGCGTGACAGTTTCACGCCCCGGAAAGGCAAAGGGCCGACGATTTCTCGTCAACCCTCGAAAAGAATGGTGGGTGCACAAGGACTCGAACCTTGGACCCGCTGATTAAGAGTCAGCTGCTCTAC
Organism: Alphaproteobacteria bacterium; assembly: GCA_965222215.1. Classification (GTDB taxonomy): domain Bacteria; phylum Pseudomonadota; class Alphaproteobacteria; order UBA6615; family UBA6615; genus JABJAG01. Next base: position 2,497,529 of record OZ244931.1, read on the forward strand.
CAACTGAGCTATGCACCCACCGTGTGCTTCGGAAAGCGGGCGCGGATATAGCACCGGGGCCGGCGGTTGTCGAGGGATGGCGCGGCCTTCCGGCCGGTTATGCAAGACCGCCGCGCCGGTTGATGTAGGTGTCGCGGTGAAGCCAGCAACTCATCAGCAATCCGAAGCCGATCAGGACCGTCAGCATTGCCGTGCCGCCGTAGGAAATGAGCGGCAGAGGAACACCCACGACCGGCAGGATGCCCATCACCATGGCGATATTGATGAATACATAAAGGAAGAAATTGAACGTCACGCCCATGGCCAGCAGGCGGGCGAACTGGCTGCGGCAGCGCAGCGCGATGTAGAAGCCGTAGGCAATCAGCAATGCGTAGAGCGCGATGAGGCCGAGCCCGCCGAAAAGGCCGAACTCCTCCGCAAGCATCGTGAAGATGAAGTCCGTCTGCTTTTCCGGGAGGAAGTTCAAGTGCGCCTGGGTCCCTTCCAGGAACCCCTTGCCGAACAGCCCGCCGGACCCCAACGCAATCTTGGACTGCAGGATATGGTATCCCGCCCCGAGCGGATCGGTTTCCGGCTTCAGAAATGTGAAGATTCGCTGCTTCTGGTACGCGTGAAGGAATTGCCAGGCGACCGGTACCGCCGCCGCGCCCGCCGCCAGTACCACGCCGAACTGCCACAGGCGCGCACCGCCGAGCCAGAACACCGCCGCGCCGACCATGGCAATCACGCCTGCGGTCCCGAGATCGGGCTGGCGCAGAACAAGCGCCATTGGCGCCAATACGATGAACACCGGAATGATCAGGTTCTTGATACGCCCCGCCTCGTCGACCTCGAATCCGTGAAAATAGCGCGCCAGCGCCATGACGACGGCAATCTTCATCACTTCGGACGGCTGCAGCTGAAAGAAACCGAGGTCGAGCCAGCGCTGAGCGCCCATGCCGATCGACCCCATGATCTCAACCGCGGCCAGCAAGGCCAGACTGGCACCGTAGATTGTGTAGGACGCGCGAAGCCAAAATCGAATATCGACCAGCGCCACGACCAGCATCAGCACGACACCGACGGCGAACCGGGACATCTGGCGAGACGCCCAGGGATCGAAGCTGCCATTCGCGGCCGAGTACAACATCGCAAAACCGATGGAGGCCGTGAGCACGATCAGGAGCACGAGCTCCCAGTTGAGGCGCAGAAGCTTCTGGCGAACGGTGGGCTCAGCCGAACCGAACTGGGACATCGCCATGCCTCAGGTCCCCCGATTGCCCGGCCCGTCGAACCCGGCAACGTTCGCACCCGGCGCCAGACGCGCGGGATCACGGTCGAGGGTCGCGGCCATGATATCGCGCGCAATCGGCGCCGCGACCGAAGAACCGCCACCGCCATGCTCCACAACCACCGAGATGGCATAGCGGGGATTTTCAATAGGCCCATAGCCGACAAACAACGCGTGGTCGCGGAAACGCCAGGGCAGGTCCTTGTTCTTGATGACACCGCTGTCGCGTTCACGCTGGGAAATGCGCCGCACCTGCGCAGTGCCCGTCTTGCCCCCCATGGACATGCCCGGGATCGTGATCCGCGCACGGTGCGCAGTGCCCGTCGGGTCCTCGGTCACCATCGCCATGGCATCCATGACGATTTTCAGGTGCGCCGGGTTCACACCGATATCCGGAATCTCCGCCTCCGGACGGGCGGCGAGGCGGCCCCGCGCCACGCGGTCACGCGCGAGATGCGGCGATACGGCCTTTCCGCCGTTGACCATGCGCGCGGTCATCGTGGCGAGCTGGAGCGGCGTTGTCAGCACGAAACCCTGGCCGATCCCGGCGACAAGGGTTTCACCGAGCACCCAGGGCTGGCCGATCACGGCCCGCTTCCAGGATTTCGTCGGGATGAGTCCGGCACGTTCCCCGGGAACATCCAGATCGAGCTCCGTGCCGAGACCGAAGCGGGCGGCCATCTTCGCGATCTTGTCGATCCCGACCTTGCGGGCGATTTCGTAGAAGTAGACATCACAGGATTCTGCGATGGAACGCACCATGTCCACGCGCCCGTGGCCGTGGCGCTTCCAGCAGTGGAACTTGCCGTCGCCGACTTCCAGATGACCGGGGCAGAAAAACGATGTCTCCGGGGTCACCACGCCTTCTTCCAACGCCGCAAGCGCCACGACCATCTTGAATGTCGATCCGGGTGCATACTCGCCCGCGATCGCCTTGTTGCGCAGCGGCGCACGCTCGTTGTCGGCCAGGGCGCGCCACTGGGCGTTGCTCAGGCCCTCGGTGAACTGGTTCGGATCGAAACTCGGCGTCGATGCCTGCACGATGAGGCCGCCGGTGTGAATATCCATCACCACGATCGCGCCCGCTTCCTCGCCCAGCCGCCGGGTCGCATCGCGTTGCAGGGCCATGTCCATTGTCAGGACCACATCCCGGCCGGGCTTGCCTTCCTGACGGTCCAACTCGCGGATCACGCGCCCGACGGCGTTGACCTCAAGCTGGGACGCACCGGCTGACCCACGCAGCGGCTTGTCGAACGCGCGCTCGATCCCGCTGCGCCCGATCCTGAATCCCGGCAACTCCAGCAAGGGATCGCCCGTAAGATCTTCGCGGCGCGGTGCGCCCACATAACCGAGGATATGCGCCGCGGCATCGCTATTGGGATAGAAACGCCGCTCACCGACATCGATGGTGACACCTGGCAGGTCCGGTGCGTTCACTTCGAGCCGGGCGACATCCTCCCACTCCAGGAACTCGCGCACCGTGACCGGGACGAACTTTTTCTTGCGGCGCACCTCTTTCAGGATGCGTTCCTTTTCCTCCGGGCCGATGGGAATGATCATCGCCAGCCGGTCGAGCACAGCGGGAACGTCCGGCGTGTTCTCGGACTTGATCAGCACCCGGTAGTTCTTCTGGTTGACGGCAATCGGAACACCGAAGCGGTCGAGAATCCGTCCGCGCGATGGCGGCAGGAGCCGCATGTTGATGCGGTTCTCCTCGGCCAGGGTGTGGTAGCGCTCGGACTCCACGACCTGCAGGTAGTACATCCGGCCCACCAGCGCGGCGAGAAGTCCGAACTGGCCGCCCGCGAGTAGCGCGGCGCGGCGCGTAAAGAAACGCTGACGGTCGTTGTCGCGATTGTTCATGCCGGCTCCGCCGCCCCAACGAGCCACCGCTGCAGGCGTAGCAGCGCCCAGGCGATGACCGGGAACAGGAATACCGTCATGAGGATGCCGGGCAGAACCACTTCACTGGGCAGAAACGCCCCGCGCAGGGCCGAGGCCAGGATCCAGGTCAGCATGCCCGCAATCGGCGCGACGATGGCGAAGCCGGCCCAGAAAATCCAGAACGGCTTGCCGACCAGGAAACGGCGCTGGTTCAGCACGAAGGCATGAACCAGAAGGTAGACAAGCGCGGAAAGGCCGAACGGTGCGCCGATCAGCGCGTCCTGGAACAGACCTACTGCAAAGACCAGCACGCGCGGCATCAGGTCGGGCCGGAAAACGACCCAGTAGTAGATGCCCATAAGAGGCAGCGCGGGCGCGATTTCCGCAAAATAGGGAAACGGCAGATGCAGATGCGTCAGGAACACCAGCAGGACGAGGGAAAATCCCGGAACGATCCGGCGGGCGAACTCGGTGACGACACCGACGCCGCCGTCACTCATCGGCCGGACCCGCCGCTGCCGGTGGCGCCGCCTCGACCGCCGGCACCTTCTCCGGCGAGGGCAGGATACCCTCGACGCCGTAGTCCAGGACACGCGCCTCGCTGAGCCGCGCGATCTCAACTGCGGGCTGCAATACGATCCGCGCTTCGCTCGCTTCCGAAACACTTCCGATCGGCAGACCGGGCGGGAACACGCCGCCATGTCCCGACGTGACCAGCCGGTCACCAATGGACACGGGAGAATTCGACGCGAGATATGTGACCGACGGCCAGGGGGTGTTGTTGCCCGTCACGATCACCCGGTCGCCCGTGGACTCCACGATCGCCGGGATACGTGAGTTGATGTCCGTCAGAAGCAGGACCCGCGCCGACCGGTCTCCGACCTCGGCGATGCGTCCCACAACACCCGCCTGCGAAACAACGGCCTGGCCACGCTGCACAAGGTTGCGCGCGCCGGCGTTAATCAGAAGGCTATGAAAGAAACTCCCGCCCGTATCGGCAATAACCCGTGCGGTGACCGCGCGCGGAGCGGCTTCCGGCACATAGTCGAGCTGGGCGCGAAGGGTTGCATTCTCGACAGCGAGTTGCCGGGCCGACTGCATCCATCGCAGCAGGCGTTCGTTCTCTGCGCGCAAACGATCGTTTTCCGCGTGCACCAGGAAGAAGTTCTTGGTGGCGTCGGCAATGCTTTGTCCGGCCTCGACCGGACGGGAGAGGGCGTCGAGCACCGGTGCGACACTGTCGACGATCACGATCCGTGCACGTTCCAGCGCACCCGTCTCGGCCTTGCTCAAAAGCATCAGGGCGAACGCGAAGGCGAACAGCGCCAGAAACGCGAAGCGTTGCGCCCAGACCCTGACCGGAACGGCCAGACCTGCAACAGACATACTTGCGTTTCGCTTCGCCACCAGAGTTTCCTGTCCCCCGGGTTTTCGCCGTTACCCGGTGCGGGGTCAGTACATGCTGACCAGAACGTCCTTTAGTTTCTTGAATTCCTCGAGCGAACGGCCCGTGCCCCGCGCCACGCAGGTGAGCGGGTCGTCCGCAATCGACACGGGCAGCCCGGTCGCGTGCCGCAGCACGTAATCGAGGTTGCCCAGCAGCGCGCCGCCGCCGGTGAGCACGATGCCCTTGTCGACGATGTCGGCCGCCAGCTCCGGCGCGGTATGTTCCAGCGCCACCTTGACCGCGTCGATGATCGCGCTGATCGGCTCCGCCAGGCTCTCGGCGATCTGCCGCTCGGTGATGATGATTTCCTTGGGCACGCCGTTCATCAGGTCGCGGCCCTTGATCTCCATCGTCCGGCCCTCACCGTCTTCCGGCGGGCAGGCGGACCCGATTTCCTTCTTGATCCGCTCGGCGCTGGATTCACCGACGAGCAGGTTATGGTTGCGGCGGATGTAGCCGATGATCGCTTCGTCCATCTTGTCGCCGCCGACGCGCACGCTGCGCGAATAGACGATGCCGCCGAGCGACAGCACCGCGACCTCCGTGGTGCCGCCGCCGATATCGACGACCATCGACCCGGTCGGCTCCGTCACCGGCAGGCCGGCGCCGATCGCGGCCGCCATCGGCTCCTCGATCAGCCAGACCCGGCGCGCGCCCGCGCTCTCGGCCGATTCCTGGATCGCGCGGCGCTCGACCGCGGTCGATCCCGACGGCACGCAGACGACGATCTGCGGGCTGTGGAAGCCGCGGCGGTTGTGCACCTTGCGGATGAATTCCTTGATCATTTCCTCGGCGACTTCGAAGTCCGCAATCACGCCATCGCGCAGCGGCCGGATCGCCTGGATGTTGCCCGGCGTACGGCCGAGCATCTGTTTGGCTTCGTTGCCGACAGCCAGAACCTTCTTCTTGCCCTTGGACTCCGCGATCGCGACGACCGACGGCTCATTCAGCACGATGTCCCGGCCCTTCACATAGACCAGCGTGTTCGCCGTGCCGAGGTCGATGGCCATGTCGGCCGAAAGGGCACCCATAATCCGCGATAGCATGTCTCGCTGCCTCGTCCAGTAAGTTTGCCCCGCCGTACGGGACCGGGGCGAAGCGCATGCCTCGCCCCGTTTCTCGCCTATGCCGACAATGCCGCCGGCGCTGTTTTCTCTCGTTTCACGAGCAACTTGTTGAGCCCGTGCAAATAGGCCCGCGCCGACGCGACCAGCGTGTCGGCATCCGCGCCCTGCCCGTTCACGGTCTTGCCGTTCTCATCGAGCCGGACCGTTACTTCCGCCTGGGCGTCCGTGCCGCCCGTCACCGCATGCACCTGATAGAGCTGCAATGTGGCCGAATGAGGGAAGAGTTCGCCGATCGCGTTGAAAACCGCGTCGACCGGGCCGTTGCCCTTCGCCGTGGTCGCCACGATCTCGCCATCGATCTCCAACTCCAGGTCAGCTTCCTGCGGTCCCTTGGAGCCCGCGCGGACCTGCAGCGACACGAACTTCACGTGCGCGTCGTCATGCTGGATGGTGTCGTCCACCAGTGCGACGATGTCCTCGTCGAAGAGTTCCTTCTTCTTGTCGGCCAGGTCCTTGAAGCGCTGGAAGGCATCGCGGATCGCGTTGTCACCCATGTCGCCATAACCGAGGTCACGCAGCTTCTCGCGGAAGGCGTGGCTGCCCGAGTGCTTGCCCATGACCAGGTTGGACTGGTTCAGACCAACCGATTCCGGCGTCATGATCTCGTAGGTCTCGGCGTTCTTGAGGACGCCGTCCTGATGGATGCCGGACTCGTGTGCGAAGGCATTGGCACCGACGATGGCCTTGTTCGGCTGCACATTGAAACCGGTGATCGTGGACAGCAGATGGCTGGCGCGCGTGATCGCCGTGGTCTCGACGCCCGTCTGGTACGGCATCGCATCGTGGCGGGTGCGCAGCGCCATCACGACCTCTTCCAGCGCGCAGTTGCCCGCCCGCTCGCCGATGCCGTTGATCGTGCACTCGATCTGCCGTGCGCCGGCGCCGACCGCAGCCAGCGAATTGGCGACCGCGAGGCCGAGATCGTTGTGGCAGTGGACCGAGATGACCGCCTTGTCGATGTTCGGCACGCGGTTGAACAGCATCTCGATGAGCGCCGCGAATTCCTCGGGCACGGCATATCCAACCGTATCGGGGATGTTGATCGTGGACGCGCCGGCGCGGATCGCGCTCTCGACGGTATGGCACAGGAAATCATGCTCCGTCCGCGAGCCGTCCTCGGGCGACCACTCCACGTCATCGCAGAGGTTTCGCGCATAACTGACGCTGTCGACGACCGCGTCGTGCACTTCTTCCGGCTCCATCTGGAGCTTGAACTTCATGTGCAGCGGGCTCGTCGAGAGGAAGGTATGGATACGCGGACGCTCGGAAACCTTCACGGCTTCCCATGCGCGGTCGATATCCTGATGCGCGGCGCGGGCGAGACCGGCAACGCTGGCGTTCTTCACCGTGCTCGCAACTTCGCGAACGGCCTCGAAGTCGCCATTCGATGCGATCGGGAAACCGGCTTCGATGATGTCGACGCCCAGATCCTCGAGCGCGAGCGCAACGCGCACCTTTTCCTCGAGGTTCATCGAACAGCCCGGCGACTGCTCGCCGTCGCGCAAGGTGGTGTCAAAGATACGGACGTAGTTCGGGTCGCTCTTGTCGACGACCGAATCCGTGTTCGTCTGGTTGTTTTCCGTGGCAGTCATTGGTCCTGTCTCAATATTCGATTGGTTGACTTAGGTTTCTTGAATTCTCCCCTGAACAACGCAGGCCAATTGGCTCCGTCTTCGTTCAGGGGCGCCTAAGTCGCAGGGCCGCGCCGCCGATAAGAAGCACGTCGAGATCGAGTAGCTGCAGGCAGTCATGGCCGTTCACCGACGCAAATGCGCGGCGCTGGTCATGCTTGCGATCTGCACGGACGATGGTCACGTCCCTCAATCTCCCCAACGGTTCCGGCCGAAACTATGCTTAACGAGGCAAGAATCGACGCCGGAGCGTTAACAATTGGTGAACAACCCGTACACCAGTATGCAAAGAAAAGCCTTTAACGCCCTAGTTTTAGAGCGATATTGCGGCGCACCGCAACGGTTTTGTTAACCATGGCACGCAGTTCGGCCCCGCGACGGCAATTTTGTGTCGCGGAGCCGGATTTTCATAAGGTCTAGTTCTTCGATTTGTCGACGAGCGCATTCTCGGCGATCCACGGCATCATGCCGCGCAGGCGCTCGCCGGTCTCCTCGAGCTGGTGCTCGGCCTGGAGCCGGCGCGTGGTCTTGAACCCGGTCTGGCCGACGCGGTTTTCCAGCATCCACTCCTTGGAGAAGGCGCCGGTCTGGATTTCCCTGAGGATCTCCTTCATGGCCGCCTTGGTCTCGTCGGTCACGATGCGCGGGCCGCGCGTGTAGTCACCGTACTCGGCTGTGTTCGACACCGAGTAGCGCATGTTCGCGAGGCCGCCTTCGTAGATCAGGTCGACGATCAGCTTCACCTCGTGGACGCACTCGAAATACGCCATTTCCGGCGCGTAGCCGGCCTCGACCAGGGTTTCGAACCCGGCCTGGATGAGCGCGGACAGGCCGCCGCAAAGGACGGTCTGTTCGCCGAACAGGTCGGTCTCGCACTCTTCCTTGAAGGTGGTCTCGATGATGCCCGCACGGCCGCCGCCGATGGCGGACCCATAGCTGAGGCCGATGTCGTGGCAGTTGCCGCTGGCGTCCTGATGGACGGCAAGAAGAGTCGGCACGCCCGCGCCGCGCTCGTATTCGGAGCGCACGGTGTGGCCCGGGCCCTTCGGCGCGATCATGAACACGTCGAGATCGGCACGCGGCTCGATCAGGTTGAAATGCACGTTGAGGCCGTGCGCAAACGCCAGCGCGGCGCCCTCTTTCATGTTGTCGGCCAGGTGATCGTTGTAGAGATCGCCCTGGAGTTCGTCGGGAACCAGCAGCATGACGACATCTGCCCAGGCCGCGGCCTCGGCCGGCGACTTGACCTCGAAGCCCGCGCCTTCGGCCTTCGGGATGCTGCCCGAGCCCTCGCGCAGCGCCACGATCACGTCGTTTGCGCCGCTGTCGCGCAGGTTCATGGCATGGGCGTGGCCCTGGCTGCCGTAGCCGACGATGGCAACTTTCTTGCCCTTGATGAGGTTCACGTCCGCGTCGCGGTCATAGTAAACGCGCATATCTCTTCTTCCCTGTTTTTACGTCTGAATTCGCTGGGTTTCCGGCGGGACGAACAAGCGTTGGCGGCCCGCCGCCAATTTCGATGCGCGGCGGTTTTACAAGCCCGCCGCCGCGCGGGCAATGGCACGGTCCGCCTTTTAGTCGTCGTCGATGCCGGCCAGAAGATTCGGCTTGCCCTGTTTGCCGCCACGCTGGATCGCCACCACGCCCGATCGCGCGATCTCGGTCTCGCCGAGATTTCGCATCAGAACGAGAAAGCTGTCGATCTTCTCCGACGCGCCCGTAAGAGAGAACACGAAAGAATCCACGCCGGTGTCCACGACGCGCGCACGGAAGATATCGGCAATCCGAAGCGCCTCGCGCCGGGCCGCGCCCTCGTTACGGATGCTGACGAGCGCGACCTCGTGCTCGACGTAGGCGCCCTCCTCCGTCAGGTCGTGCACCTCGCGGACCGGGACCAACCGTTCGAGCTGCGCCTTGATCTGCTCGATGATCATCGGGGTGCCCGAGGTCACGAGATTGATCCGCGAAGAATGTTCGTCCTCGCTGATGGCCGCCACCGTCAGCGTCTCGATGTTGTAGCCGCGGCCGGAAAACAGACCGACGACGCGCGCCAGCACGCCGGGCTCGTTGTCGACGATCACGGCCATGACATGCCGTTCGATGGGGTCGTTTCGGGGCGCCATCACGCAATCACTTTCTTATTCTTGGTTGGCTGTCGACTTGCAGCGGGCTTGCGGGCCTAGACCAGAACCATGCCGTCTTCGGACTGCTTCTGTTCCTGCTGATCCTCGATCCCGAGGAGAATCTCATTGTGCGCCGCACCGCCGGGGATCATCGGGAAGCAATTCTCTTCCTTCGAGACCACCATATCGACGATCACCGGACCCGGCGTCTCGATCATCTGCGTGATGACATCGTCGACGTCGTTCGGATCGGTCGCACGCAGGCCGGTAATGCCGAAGCTCTCGGCCAGCTTGATGAAGTCCGGCAGGCCGTCGGAATAGGATTCCGAATAGCGCGCCCCGTGCAACAGTTCCTGCCACTGGCGGACCATTCCGAGCCAGTAGTTGTTCAGGATGAACACCTTCACCGGCAGCTTGTACTGCGCGATCGTCCCCAGTTCCTGGATGTTCATCATCGTCGAGGCTTCGCCGGCGATATCGATCACCAGTGAATCCGGGTGACCGATCTGCACGCCGATCGCCGCCGGCAAACCGTAACCCATCGTGCCGAGGCCGCCCGACGTCATCCAGCGGTTCGGCTTGTCGAAGTGATAGTACTGAGCCGCCCACATCTGGTGCTGACCGACCTCGGTCGTCACCAGCGCATCGCGGTCCTTGGTCAGCTCGTACAGGCGCTTGATCGCATACTGCGGCTTGATATCGTCCTTCGGCCCAAACGCCTGATTGAACTTCAGGCAATCGACCGCGCGCCACTCCTCGATCTGCTTCCACCAGGCGTCCAGCGCCTTGCCGTCCGGTTTCGCGCCGCGTGCGCGCCACTTCTCGAGCATGTCCTCGACGACGTTCGCCACGTCGCCGACGATGGGCACGTCGACCTGGATGTTCTTGTTGATCGAACTCGGGTCGATATCGATGTGGATTTTCTTGGAGCCCGGCGAGAAGGCATCGGTCCGGCCGGTCACACGGTCGTCGAACCGCGCACCGATGCAGACCATCACGTCGCACTCGTACATGGCGAGGTTGGCTTCGTAGGTGCCGTGCATGCCGAGCATGCCGAGCCACTGCGGCGACGAGCCGGGATAGGCGCCCAGCGCCATGATCGTGGTGGTCGCCGGATAACCGGTGGCGTTGACCAGCTCGGTTACCAGTTCGCACGCGCGCGGACCGGAATTGATGCAGCCGCCGCCGATATAGAAGATCGGCTTCTTGGCATTCGCAAGAAGCTCGACGGCCTCCTCGATCGCGGCGTCCGCGCCTTCGCGCTGCGGGTTGTAGTGCCGGTGCGTCACGTTTTCGCGCGGCTGGTACTCGCCCTCCGCGAACTGCACGTCCTTCGGCAGGTCGATCACGACCGGTCCGGGACGGCCCGCCGCGGCGACGTAAAACGCCTCGTGCATGGTCCGGCTGAGGTCGTCGACGTCCTTCACCAGATAGTTGTGCTTGGTGCACGGCCGGGTGATGCCCGTCGTGTCGGCCTCCTGGAACGCATCGTTGCCGATCAGGTGCGTCGGCACCTGGCCGGTCAGGCACACGACCGGGATCGAATCCATGAGCGCATCGGTGAGCCCTGTCACCGCGTTCGTTGCGCCGGGACCGGAGGTTACGAGGACGACACCCGTCTTGCCGGTCGACCGCGCATAGCCCTCGGCCATGTGCACCGCGCCCTGTTCATGTCGGCAGAGGATGTGGCGCACTGAATTCTGCTTGAAAAGCGCGTCGTACATCGGAAGGACGGCGCCGCCCGGATATCCGAAGACGACCTCCACGCCCTGATCCGCCAGAGCCTTGATCACCATTTCCGCGCCGGTCATGCGATTTCCGGACATTTCGAGTACGCCTTTCCAGTTTCATCTCCGCCCGGGACCCTGCCCGAACGGTATGCCATGCCTCATGCAAGCGGGCGGAATAACCGATCGTAAGGTTGAATTCCACCCCAACGACCAACGCGCGCAGCCCGATTTCGGTCACGCGTGAGTCCGAAGTGATGTGGTGCGTCGCCAGGCACAAGTCAGGTTAACCGGGGCATATCTTGCGCCGGAATCCCTAATTGGTAATTAACGAAAAGAATTTCGCCCCGTCAAGTTAGAAATGACAAAATATCTTGGAATTTTGCGCAAGATAATTTCTCAACGAGCATCAGGCTTCTGTCATCCCCCGCCGACAGTTGGTTGCGGAGCCACGTCGTCTGCCGTTTTGCGTAGTTGCGTGTTTGCTGGGTAGAACGCGCGACGGCATCAGCCAGCGACAACTCGCCGCGCAGGTGCGCCGCCAGCGCCGGATACCCGAGCGCCTTGAATATCGGCAACGCAGGGTCGAGGCCTTCCGCGTCGGCGCGCGCCGCCAATGCCCGGACCTCCTCGATCGCACCCAGGTCCAGCATCGCCGCAAACCGGCGCTCGATGGCGTCGTAGAGATCCTCGCGCGGGGGGTGCAACACCATCACGCGGAAGGTCAAACCGGTCGGCGGAACCGGGTCGGCCTGCCATGCCGACAGCGGCCGCCCGGTCGCCTCGTGCACCTCCCACGCGCGCAACACGCGCTGGGAATCGCCCGCATGAAGCCGCGCCGCGATCTCGGGATCGCGTTCGGCGAGCTCCGCAAAGAACGCATCGGCCCCGATCTCCGCATGGCGCGCACGTGCGTGTGCCCGCACGTCATCGGGGACCGGCGGGACCGGTGCGATACCTTCCATCAGGGTCTTGAGGTAGAGACCGGTTCCACCGGCGACAACGGGCCGCCGGCCCTCGGTCCGTGCCGCATCAATCTGCCTCCGGGCGTCGTTGCGCCAATCGGCCGCCGACGCAATCTCGGACACGTCGCGGTACCCGTAGAGCCGATGCGGCGCCCGGGCTTCATCGGCAGCATCGGGGCGCGCCGTCAGCACCTGCAGGTCGCGATAGACCTGCATCGAGTCCGCGTTGATCACCGTGCCGGAAATTTCCTCGGCAATTCTCAGCGCGAGGCCCGACTTGCCACTCGCCGTCGGACCCGCAATGACGATGACCGGCGCATCGCTCACGCCAGCGGCCTATTCGCTGAGCGGATAGGAGACCAGCCCGTCGGCGAGCTTCGGCTCGAACCACGTGGACTTGGGCGGCATGACCTCGTTGGCGTCCGCCACGGCCATCAGGTCCTCAATACTCGTCGGAAAGAGCGCGAAAGCCACGGCCCAGTCGCCGCTGTCGACGCGCCGTTCGAGCGCATCCAGTCCCCGGATACCGCCGACGAAATCGATGCGCTTGTCGGTTCGCGGATCGGATATCCCCAGGACGGGTTCCAGCAAGCGATCGGACAAAAGCTTCACGTCCAGCCGGTCGAGCGGCGCGGCATCGGCGGGCGGCGGCGCCTTGGCGTCGAGCGCGTACCACTGCCCGTCCAGATACATCCCGAATGAATGGGCCGCGGCCGGTTTGGCTTGCGCATCCGAGGGGGTTACTTCGAAGTGTTCGCTGACACGGGCAAGGAGGCCGTCCGCGTCGAGGCCGTTCAGGTCCTTCACGACACGGTTGTAGTCGAGAATGTTCAATTCCTCGGTCGGGTAAGCGACGATCAGGAAGCGATCGGCCAGATCGCCCTTCCCGGCCCTGAGGTCCGCGACACGCGACGCAGCGGCGGAGCGGTGATGCCCGTCGGCGATATAAAGAACATCCACCGGCGCGTAGGCATCCGAAATGCGCCTCACGCCGTCACGGTCGGTCACCGCCCAAACGATATGGCGAACGCCGTCCGGCTGGGTCACGTCGTAGGTCGGCGCGCCCGCCGTCACATCGGCCAGCACGTCCGCAATATCGCTGCTGTTCCTGTGAACCACGAGGACCGGGCCGGTTTGCGCGTCGACGGAATCGATCTGTCGCACCCGGTCGTCTTCCTTGTCGGGTCGGGTGAATTCGTGCTTGCGGACCGTGTTCGAGTTGTAGGCCGCGACCGTCGTGGCAGCGACGAGGCCGGTCTGGACATGATCCCCCATGATGATCCGGTAGACATAGTAGGCCGGCTCCGCATCCCTGATCAGAACCCCGGCGTCGATCATCGCAGCCAGGTTTTCCGCGCCCTTGGCATACACCTCGTCGGCGTAGGGACTGGTGCCGTCGGGAAGATCGATCTCCGGCCGCGACACGTGCAAGAAACTCCACGGACGCCCGTCCGCCATCTCCTTTGCCTCGTCGAAGGAAACCACGTCGTACGGCGGTGCGGCGACGTCCGCGGCGGACTCGGGGGCCGGGCGGAGCCCGGTGAACGGCTGTAGAAGATGATCGGGCATGACCTGTTCCATCGGTTGAGGTGACCGCGGCGACCTCATCGCATATCGCGGCTCGTTGGAAAAGCGCAGCGGGAAAAATCGCGGTCACAAAAGGAAGCGGCGGCACCCGAAGGTACCGCCGCCACGCTGCCCTCGATGAGGGGTCACTCAGCGTCGTGTCAGGATTTCTCAATCCGCAGGGCGACAAAGCGGCGGTCGCCGTTGCGGTTGATCTTGAGCAGAACCGAGCTGCGGTCCGCGTCACGGGCCTCGCGGATTTTCTCCGCGATCTGACCCGGGCTGCTGACCTCTTCCTGGCTCACCTCGACGATCACGTCGCCGGGACGCAGGCTCTTCTCGGAGGCCGGGCTGTCCGGCTCAACGCCCGTGATAACGACACCTTTCAGATCGTTCGGAAGATTGAACCGGGCGCGCATTTCACCGGTAATGCTCGTCACCGCAACGCCCAGATCGTCGATTGTCGCCTCTTCCGGCTCGAGCGCATCTCCGTCCGGCCCCGTAGAGGCGAGCACCGGAACTTCTTCCTCGAGCTCACCGATCTTCACCGAAAGGGTGCGGCTGCGCTCGTTGCGCCACACTTCGACCGGCACACTCTTTCCGATGTCCGTGTCGGCCACGATCCGCGGCAATTCGCGCATGCTGTCGACCGGGCGGTTATCGAATTTCAGGATCACGTCACCCGCTTCGATACCGGACTTCTCGGCCGGGCCGTCTTCGGTCACCGAAGACACCAAAGCGCCGCGGGCGCTGTCCAGCCCGATGCTCTCGGCAATCTCGTCAGTCACGGTTTGGATACGCACACCCAGCCAGCCTCGACGGGTCTGGCCGTACTCCTGAAGCTGCGCAATCACGCGTTCCGCGATGGACGACGGCACCGAGAATCCAACGCCGACGCTGCCGCCGGTTGGCGAGAAGATCGCCGTGTTCACGCCGATCACGTCGCCGTCCATATTGAACATCGGGCCGCCCGAGTTGCCCCGGTTGATGGAGGCATCGGTCTGGATGAAGCTGTCGTACGGGCCCTGGTTGATGTCGCGCTGGCGCGCCGAAATGATCCCGGCCGTCACCGTGCCGCCAAGGCCGAACGGGTTGCCGATCGCCACGACCCAGTCGCCGACGCGCGCGGTGGTCGAATCGCCCCAGCTCACCGCCGGCAACGACTTGCCGGCATCGATGCGGAGCAGCGCCAGATCGGTCTTCGGGTCGCGACCAAGCAGCTCAGCCTTGTGCTGGGTGTCGTCGGACAAGGTGACCGTGATTTCATCCGCGCCCTCGATGACGTGGTTGTTGGTCACGACCAGGCCGTCTTCACTGATAATAAAGCCCGATCCGAGCGACGTGGCCCGGCGCGGTGCGCCCTGGTTGCGGTTGAAAAATTCCCTGAACTGGTCGCCGAAGGGCGAGCCTTCGGGGAAGTTCGGTGCCTGCGGGCCGCGGTCCTGACGCTGGATCTGCGTGCTGGAAATATTCACAACGGACGGCAGGAGTTTTTCAGCGAGATCGGCAAAGGATTCGGGCGCCGAACGCGCGGCGGCCGGCTGCGCCAACAACACAGAAAGCGCGAAAAGGATAGCGAGCAGGAAAATTCCGGCCGCGCTACCGCGCCGCGCCGTCCACCCCGCCAGTGCGATCGCCTGAGGTTTTGATTTCGAGTTCATTCTGCGGTCTCTCCCATTTGGGGCCACACCCCCGTTGATGTCGTTCCGCTGAAAGCTTCATCAAATATGAGAAGCCGGGAATTCCAGTTCAAGCGTCTCCCCGAGGCCCGGAGTGACACGACGGCGAGATCCGCCGCTGACGTAGGATATGGAAACCAAACATGGTGGGATTGGGGCAGTCGTCCGGCGCATTTGAGGCATCACGCAACCGGCTGTTGAACTTCGCGTGATGTGAACGCCCCCACGGCTCAAACCGTTCCCAGAACCCAGAGCAACCCCAGACCCGCGACCGCCGCAACCAGACCGCCCGAACGCAGCGTGGAAGATGGCACGTCGAGCATTCGGGTCAGGATTTTCTTCATCGCGTCGGGAAAGATCGCATAGATCAATCCCTCGACGACGAGCATGAGACCAAAGCCGATGAGCGCAAAACTCAACCAAAGTCCAAGTTGTGCGCCCATGGTTTCCTCCTACCGGGTTTGTCTCCGCTCGCTCACCCGGTCACGCCCACCTTGCAGGTCGCCGAAGTACTTAAAGAAATCACTATCGGGTGAAAGCACCATCGTCGTGCCTTCGCGGCCGAAGGTTTCCTTGTACGCCTCGAGCGAACGGAAGAACTCGAAGAACTCCGGATCCTTGCCATACGACTCACCCAGGATCGCGTTGCGCGTCGCATCGCCCTCACCGCGAAGGGTCTGAGCCTCGCGCTGCGCCTCAGCAACGATTTCGACCTGCTGGCGATCCGCCTCGGCACGGATTCGCCGGGCATTCTCCTCACCTTCGGCACGAAGCTGCGCAGCCTGACGCTGACGTTCGGTCTCCATACGCTCATAAACGTTTTGAGAAACCGCCGAAGGCAATTCGGACCGGCCGATCCGGATATCGACGACCTCGATCCCGAAATCCGCTGACGCCAGCGCCACCCGATCACGGATCGCCCCCATGATGTCGTCTCGCTTTTCAGACAGAAGATCTTCAAGATTCCGTTGGGCGACCAGCTCCTTCACCGTCGATGTCAGGATGCCCCCAAAGCGGTTCTCGAAGGTAAACTCGTTGCGCACCGTCTGGAAAAAGCGACGCGGATCGGTGATCCGGTACCGCGCAAACGCGTCCACGAAAATACGCTTCTGGTCTTTCAGCAGCATTTCCTCGGCTTCCGGATCCACGCTCAGGACCCGCTTGTCGTACGCCTGCACGTTCTGGACGAACGGAAGCTTCACATGAAGACCGGGGTCACGGACGGTTTCCTTGAACTCACCGAACTGAAGGACCAGCACCTGCTCGGTCTCACGTACCGTAAACAGCGCTGAATTCAGCGTGATCCCCAGAAGGATGATGATGCCGCCGAGAATGGCGAGTTTTGCCCTGCTCATTGGCTGGCTCCCGAACTGGTACGGTTCCGGTTGAGTTCATTCAGCGGCAGATACGGCACAACGCCCTGTCCGCCTTCCGAATTGTCGTCGATGATGATCTTGTCGGCCTTCTCGAGAACATCGCGCAGCGTCTCGATATAGAGGCGTCGTCGCGTCACGTCCGGAGCCGTCGTGTAGGTCGCGTAGATCTGGTCGAAGCGCGAGGCTTCACCCTGCGCTTCCTTAATCACCCGCTCGCGATACGCCGTGGCTTCCTGAATGAGACCCGCAGCCTCGCCTCGCGCGGTCGGAACGATCCGGTTTCGATAGGACTCCGCCTCGTTCTGCAGTCTCTCCTTGTCCTGACGCGCGCGTTGCACGTCGTTGAAGGCGTCAATCACAGGCGGCGGTGCTTCCGTCTTTTGAAGCTGCACGCGCTCGATCGCGATACCAGCTGCGTAGCTGTCGAGAATGCTCTGAAGCAGATCGCGCGTCTGGCCCTGAACTTCCTCACGCGCCGTGGTCAGCAGGTCATCCAGCGGCGTCTGCCCCACGACCTCGCGCATGGCGCTCTCCGCCGCGGCTTTCACGGTTTCCTCGGGATTGCGAATGTTGAACAGATAGTCGCCGGCGTTTGAGATCCGCCACTGAACCACAAAGGCGACGTCCGCGATGTTCTGATCGCTCGTCAGCATCAATGATTCCTGGTCCAGCGCGCGCTGGTTCGGCGAACGGTTGCCGAAGTCGGCTGAATCCCGGAACCCGAAATTGAGACGGTTAATCTGCGTCACGGGCGGGCGAAGCACCTCCCCGATCGGAGCAGGCGGCCACCAGTGCAGGCCCGGTTCCGTCACGCTCCCGTTCCAGTCGCCAAACAGCAGCGGTACACCGCGCTGGTTTTCCTGAACGCGATAAAGACCGCTTAACAACCACACGACGATCAAAATCAGAACGATGAGAATAATGACCTTTGGCGTCCCGAAGCCGCCCGGCATGATGCGCCGGACCTTGTCCTGGCTCCGACGCAGCATCTCCTCGATGTTCGGCTGCTGACCGCCGCCACCGCCGGCACCACCGCCGCCGCCAGTCGGGCGTTGTCCGCCCCAGGGGCCGCCACCGCCGCCTCCACCGCTGCCGCCGCCCCAAGGGCCGCCGCCTCCCTGATTGTTCCAAGGCATCTGGAAATCCTTCGCCAGTTTTTGTGACGCGCTGTCGATCCCGCTGTTCCGAAGGACGGAACGAGCCGCAACCGCGTCGGGTTTATAAATCAGATGCCGGGGCTTATATCACAACAAGTCGTGAAACGTGACCGTACCCCGGCGCACGCTTCCCCCGATATTGTCCGCATCCACGGAGTTTTCAAGCATGGCGGCCCCTTCACAGGAAGAGATTCTCAATGCATTGCGCAAGATCGTCGATCCGGTCAGCGGCAAGGACATCGTCACAGGCGGCCAGGTATCGGGCCTGGTCATCAAGGATCGCAATATCGGATTCGCGATCGAGATCGACCCGGCCGACGCGGAACGCATGGAGCCCCTGCGTCGCGCGGCCGAACGCGAAGTGATGGGCATGAGCGGCGTGTCGTCCGTATCGGCCGTGCTCACCGCCCACAATGCGGCACCGCAAGCATCGGCCCCGTCGGCAGCAAAACCCGCCGCGCCGTCGGAACGGGAACCGGAACCGGCGGGCGAACTGTTGCCGGATGTCGGCGCCATCATCGCGGTCGCGAGCGGCAAGGGCGGGGTCGGCAAATCGACAACCGCCGTCAATCTCGCGATTGCGCTCACCCAACTCGGCCAGCGGGTGGGGATTCTGGACGCAGACGTCTACGGCCCTTCCCTGCCCCGCATGATGGGATCGACCGAAAAACCGCAGCCGCTGCCGGACAAACGCATCGCCCCGCTGCAAGCCCATGGAATCAAGGTCATGTCGATGGGTTTTCTGGTGGAAGAGGACACCGCCATGATCTGGCGCGGCCCGATGGTGATGGGTGCGCTCGAGCAGATGATGCGCGAAGTCGACTGGGGCGAGCTCGATGTACTTGTGGTGGACATGCCGCCGGGCACGGGCGATGCGCAGCTCACCATGGCTCAGCGTGTGCCGCTTGCCGGGGCCGTGATCGTCTCGACACCCCAGGACATCGCCCTGATCGACGCACGCAAGGGGCTCAACATGTTCGCGAAGGTGAACGTGCCGGTCCTCGGGATCATCGAGAACATGAGCACATTCGTTTGCCCGAAATGCGGCGAGCGCACCGATATCTTCGGGCACGGCGGCGCACGGGCCGAGGCCGAAAAGCTCGGATGCGATTTCCTGGGCGAGATTCCGCTCGATATGGCGATCCGGATAACCTCGGATTCGGGCCAGCCGATCACGGCGAGCGAACCGGACGGGCCGCACGCGCAGGCGTACAGGGCCGCGGCGGAGGCCGTGCTGAAAAAACTTCCCCAAGGGTCGAAAAATGCGGGCCCGCGCATCGTGATGGAGTAACCGTCCAACAGTCACGAGCGCGCGACCAGAAATCGCGCTTTGTTGAACGGCCGGGCGCGCGATATGTCTTGTTCGCGCCGTCCACCAAACCCATCTGAAAATCAGACGCGGGATCTAAAGTGCCCGCATCGAAGACCGCCGGGCCGGATTGGACGTGCCCCGCAGATCGCCGGCCCACTTTGCCCCCCGAGGCCGGCGGTAAACACCGTCCGCCCGGCGGTCTTTTCCTCCCTCGAAACCGGCATCCGAAAACCGGCGACATTCGACGGAATGGATCTCGGCGGCCGGTGTTTATGACCGTGACGTTCGATCAAACCCGGAGATGTTCCATGCGATTGCTCGCCAAGTCCGCCGTGTTCATTCTTGCCCTCATTTGGCTGTCCGCGCCCGCGCATGCTGTGGACCCCGTATTCAACACAGACGGCACCGCGATCCGCGGCTACGACCCGGTCGCCTATTTCACCGAGGAAGACGCCGTGAAGGGCTCGTCCGCGCACACGTTCGATTACATGGGAGCGACCTGGCAGTTCGCCTCCGCGGAGAATCGCGAAAAGTTCGTCGCCAACCCCGAAAAATACGCGCCGGCCTATGGCGGCTATTGCGCGTGGGCGGTGGCCAACAACTACACGGCCACCATCGATCCCGATGCCTGGTCGATCAAGGACGGCAAGCTTTACCTGAACTACTCAAAGCTGGTGCGGGCCCGTTGGGCGCTCGACAAGGACGGCAACATCGAAGCAGCCGACAAAAACTGGCCGGGCCTGCGCGGCGGCTGATCGCGCTAGACGCGCCGTTCGAGGGTGACGAAGCTGAAGGCCGGCGTATCGCCTTCGGCCTCGTGGTCCTCCCTGGCGACTTCCTCCCACCCCTCCCAATTCAGGTCCGGGAAAAACGTGTCACCGCTCGGCGACGCGTGAACGCGCGTCAGGTAGATACGGCGAACAATCGGCAACGCGGCTTCATAGATTTGCGCGCCACCGATAATCATGATCTCCGGCACATCACCCGCATGTTCCAGCGCCGCGTCCAGGCCGTTGACCACAACCGCGCCTTCGGCCAGGTAAGACGTATCGCGCGTGATGACAATATTTTCGCGACCCGGCAGCGGACGGCCGAGCGACTCCCATGTCTTGCGGCCCATCACGATGGGTTTGCCCATGGTGGTCGCCTTGAAGAAGGCCATATCCCCCGGCAACCGCCACGGCAAAGCGCCGTCGCGACCTATCACGCCGTTCTCGGCGACCGCGACAATCAGCGACAGAATCAAACCGCGACCCTCAGACCGCGACTTGGGCCGGGATGTGCGGGTGGAACCGGTACCCGTCGAGCGTGAAGTCCTCGTAGGTGAAGGCGAACAGGTCGTCGATGTCCGGGTTCAGTGTCATCGTCGGCAACGGATAGGGCTGGCGGTCAAGCTGTGCATCCGCCTGCTCCAGATGATTCAGATACAGGTGCGCGTCACCGAAGGTATGAATGAACTCGCCCGCCTCCAGCCCCGTGACTTGCGCGATCATCATCGTCAGCAGCGCGTAGGACGCGATGTTGAACGGCACGCCCAGGAAAATATCCGCACTGCGCTGGTATAGCTGGCAGGAAAGTTTTCCGTCGGCCACGTAAAACTGGAACAGGCAGTGGCACGGCGGCAGGGCCATGTTATCGACGTCCGCGACATTCCAGGCGCTGACGATCAGGCGGCGCGAATCCGGCCGGGTCCTGATCTGTTCGACAAGGTTCGCGATCTGATCGATCGCGCGGCCGTCCGGTGTCGGCCAGGATCGCCACTGGTGTCCGTACACCGGGCCGAGATCGCCGTTCTCGTCCGCCCACTCGTTCCAGATCGAGACACCGTTGTCGTTCAGGTAGCCGATGTTGGTGTCGCCCTGGAGGAACCACAAAAGTTCGTGAATCACGGACTTGGTGTGGATTTTCTTGGTCGTGACGAGGGGGAATCCGTCCGAAAGATCGAACCGCATCTGGTGTCCGAACACGGACAACGTGCCGGTTCCCGTCCGGTCGGACTTTTCGTGGCCGTTGTCGCGCACATGGCGCATGAGGTCGAGATACTGCTGCATCGTTGGCTCGGTCAGGGCGTCGCTATTCGTTACGCAGACACTAGATGCGATTGTGAGTCGGCAAAATCGAGGCGGCCTGTGAATTGGTGGTCCAGTGGGGATAACCTGCGTCGGCTTTGGAATTTTCGGTCGGAATGCCTATATATGGCCTGTCGGGCTTGCCCGACTATGACGATAAACGTCTTTCGAAATAAGCGTTCGGACCCGGGGGCGGTACCCGGCGCCTCCACCAATTTCCCGGTTCCGCGGCCACGGCCGCGAACCAGACGGGGGCGAAACAGGATCGACGGGCGTGTAAAGGTCTGACTTTCGTCCGGCATGGTTCCGCCGTTATCGGGCCGAATCTACAGGTGCCAACGATAATGTTGAGCCCATCGCTGTTGCCGCTTAATAAGCGATAACAAGCGCGGTTCGGGGGGCACCGGGCAACAGAAGCCCCCCACTTCATTCCGATTCATGCCGGCATTCGAACGAATCGTCGCAATTCAGCAAACTGTACCCAATATTCTGGGATGCACCCGTTGACCCGCGCGCTGTGCCGCGCTTCCATCGCGCCGACATGACTGACGACTTGATGAGATATGACCAGATGGTCGAGAAAGCGCTTCGCGGCGTGGTTCGCGAAGCGTTGCTGCACGCCCTCGAACACGGCCTGCCGGGCGACCATCATTTCTATCTGACCTTCCGCACGACCGCGCCAGGGGTCTCGATCCCGGACTACCTGCAGGACCAGTACCCCGAAGAAATGACGATCGTGCTCCAGCATCAATTCTGGGACCTGACCGTCGAGGAAGAATTTTTCGCGGTGACCCTCAGCTTCAAGAACCGGCCCGCCGAACTGCACATTCCCTACGCGGCGCTGTCCGCCTTCGTTGATCCGTCGATCAAGTTCGGGCTGCAGTTCACGGTAGATGCGACGGGAACGGTAAGCGTTCCCGCAATCCGCCCGGACGGCGAACTCGCGCCGATGGCGGACAAGCCGGTCGAAGCGGCCGAGGAAAGCGCCAACGAAGACGGCGACAAGGACGGTGCGGAAGTCGTCAGTCTCGACCAATTCCGGAAGAAATAGGCAACGCGGACCGCATGCCGCCGGGCAACGAGTTCGCCGAACATGCCCTCGACCTGCTGGTTCAGGTCGGCCCTCCCTTCGATACCTGCGCCCGGCTCCGCCGGATGTTCGGCGGCCACGGCATCTTCTGCGACGATGTCATGTTCGCGCTGATCGCCGACGACACGCTCTATCTGAAAGTCGACGACGGGACCAAGCCCGCGTTTCTCGACGCGGGGTCGCTGCCATTCCTCTACGAAAAGGCCGGCAAAACGGTTGAGATGTCGTATGTCACCGTTCCCGACGACGCGAGCGAGGATGTCGGGGAACTGCGTGAGTGGGCGCACATGGCGCTGGCCGCCGCGAACCGTGCCCAGGCGAAGAAGCCCGCGAAGAAGCGGCGCAAGGCCCGTTCCTGAATAGAACTTTACCTGCGCGCGGCGGCCACCATAATGCGCCGCAATATCTGCAATGGACGTTACCGAAACCGGGCGCCGAAAAAGGGGATTATCGCGATGAGCGACAACACACGTATCGAATCCGACACCATGGGCGAGGTCGCCGTTCCGGCCGACAAGTACTGGGGTGCCCAGACCCAGCGCA
Source organism: Alphaproteobacteria bacterium (assembly GCA_965222215.1). Taxonomy (GTDB): domain Bacteria; phylum Pseudomonadota; class Alphaproteobacteria; order UBA6615; family UBA6615; genus JABJAG01. Next base: position 2,520,495 of record OZ244931.1, read on the forward strand.
GCATCGAGAACTTCCCGATCGGCAACGACCGCATGCCCACGGCGCTCGTGCGCGCGCTCGGCATCCAGAAGCAGGCCGCCGCCAAGGCCAACAAGGCCCTCGGCCAGCTGGAAGACAAGGTTGCCGACGCCATCGTCGACGCGGCCCAGGAAGTGATCGACGGCAAGTTCGACGACAATTTCCCGCTGGTCGTCTGGCAGACCGGGTCCGGCACCCAGTCAAACATGAACGCCAACGAGGTGATCGCGAACCGCGCCAACGAGATGCTCGGCGGCAAGCCGGGCGACAAGTCGCCGGTGCACCCGAACGACTCCGTGAACCGCAGCCAGTCGTCGAACGACACCTTTCCTGCGGCCATGCACATCGCCGCGGCCATCGAATTCCATGACCGTCTGCTGCCGTCCCTGCATCACCTCAAGGACGCGCTGGAAGCCAAGTCGCAAGAGTTCGCGGATATCATCAAGATCGGCCGCACCCATACCCAGGACGCCACCCCGCTGACCCTGGGTCAGGAATTCGGCGGCTACGCCGCGCAGATGGGCGGCGTGATCGCGGGCGTGGAGCGCGCCCTGCCCGACCTGCTGCAGCTCGCCCAGGGCGGCACGGCGGTCGGCACGGGCCTGAACACACCGAAAGGTTTTGCCGAGAAGTTCGCCGAGGAAGTCGCCGGCATCACCGGCAAACCGTTCGAGACCATGCCCAACAAGTTCGCGGGCCTCGCGGCCCACGACGCGCTCGTCGCGGCCTCGGGCGCGCTCAACGTCGGTGCGGCGGCGGCGATGAAAATCGCCAACGACATCCGCTTCCTGGGCTCCGGCCCGCGCAGCGGGATCGGTGAACTGGCGCTCCCGGCGAACGAGCCCGGTTCTTCCATCATGCCGGGCAAGATCAACCCGACCCAGTGCGAGGCGCTGACCATGGTCGCCGCCGAGATCATGGGCAATCACGTCGCCGTGACGGTCGCGGGAAGCAATGGCCACTTTGAGCTGAACGTCTTCAAGCCGGTGATCATTTTCAACGTGCTGCGCTCGGCCACGTTGCTGGGTGATGCCTGCCGCAGCTTCACGGACCGCTGCGTTACCGGCATCGAGGCCAACCACGATCGCATCGGCGAGCTCATGGCCCAGTCCCTGATGCTGGTGACCGCGTTAAACCCGCATATCGGCTATGACAACGCGGCGAAGGTCGCAAAAAAGGCGTTTGCAGACGGGAGTACCCTAAAAGAGGCCGCAATTGACTTGGGCCTGCTGACCGCCGAGCAGTATGATGAATGGGTCAGGCCGGAGAACATGATCGCTCCCGCCTGACCGGAGACGTCCTGAGGAAGAGTGCGTGCGGATGGAAAGCATCATCGAAAGCCTGCCGCGGCAGTCCGCCAACAAGAAGCGATCCGTCGTCGTCTCGGGTCACCGCACGAGCGTGTCCCTGGAAAACGTCTTCTGGGATCATCTGCGCAAGATCGCCAGGGACCGGCGGATGTCCGTGAACGAACTCGTCACGGAAATCGACCGCAACCGCGACGGCAGCCTGTCGAGCGCGATCCGCGTTTACGTACTTGAGGACTTGCAACGCTAGCGCCGGATCAGGCCTTCAAGGAGGTTCTTGAACTGGTCGACCGGCTCTTGTGACTGCGACGGCTGTTGCTGCGATGAACCATCCGGCGCGGGTTGTTCGTTCCGACTCCCCGGCAGCAGCTTGCGCAGGACGGTGCCCGCCGCCTTGCCGGCGATGAACTGATTGATCTCATTTACATTCACCAGCCGCGTGTTCGGGGCGTCCAGCGAGCCCTTCTGTTCGACCTCGACACCCGGGAATTCCGGATGCGCGGGGAACGCGGCCCGGGCACGAATGTCGACCAGCCATGCCGGCAGGTTCGTGTTGCCCGCGAAGGTCACGGTGGCACAGTCCGCGTTGAGGTTCTGCCGCGGCAACGTCGCGACGCCGTTGGCAATATCGAAACGCCCGTCGAAATTGGAGACCTTCGTTTGCCCGCCCTGCGCAGATGCAGCCAGCCCGAGAAAACCTTCAAGACCGTTCAGGTTGTCGAGCTGGTCGCTGATCCGGCACACATCGACACCGTCCACAACCGCATTTGTGAAACTCACCGCGCCGTCACCGCCGAGGTTCGAAATCATCTCGAACTCGCTGCGCCCGCGCGAGGCGACCTGCAAGTCCGCACCCAGCGTCCCGGAAACCAGCTTGAGGCTGGAGACGGGGAACAGCAACTCCAGCACGGAGGCCATGCCCTTGTCGCCGCCGGAAGATGCTCCGCCGAGGAACTTCGCGGCATCCGCACCGTCGACCTTCAGCGCGTAGTTCAAGGTCGGCACTTCACGATCGGCCACCTGCGCCGTCATGTTGAAGCCGCCGCCAAACGCGTTGCCCGAAAGACGCGTCAGGTCGAAAACACCATCCTTCACGGTAAGTGCAAGCTGCGGCTGGTCGACCCGGATATCGGTATAGGTGATGGCGGGCGCCGACAGCTTCACATCGGCATCCGCCGACCGGAGCGCTGAGAAGTCGAGCCGATCACGCGACCAGCGCTCGCCCCCGGATGCAGACGAAGCGCCGCCACCGCTCCGGCCGCCCGACGCCGCTGATGGACCACTTCGAGAATTGGAGGTCGTCCCACCGCTCCTGGAGGACGACGCCGGCAGGAACCAGTCGACGATGATCTCGCTCGTCGCGAGTTCGGCGGTCAGGTTCGGACGGACGCCGCCGAGCGCAAGACGCCCGGTGCCTTTGTAGCTGACCGGACCGGCCCGCCCGTCCAGCTTCGAGAGCGTCAGCACATCGGATTGAAGCGCAATCTCGGACTTGAGCTCGAACGGCCCGGCCTGTGCCAATGCCGGGCGATAGTCGTTCGCGAACGTGCGCACGAACGCGACCATGTCGGGGTGATCGACGTTCAGGCTGACCACACCTGTCGGCGCGCCCGTGGCGATGTTCTCGATTCGGCCGTCGGAGACGATGCTGCCCTCGCCGATGGCGACATTCACCGCCATGTCGGACGCATTCAAATCCCCCTGGGCGGTCACAAGTGCGGCCAGAGCGCCCGTCTTCACGCCTTGCGCGCCGCTGTTCCCGGCGACGCGCGCGAAGAACGCGGACGCATCGGGGTGCTTGAGGTCGAGCGTGAGATCGTACCGCGGCGGTGCCGCCAGCGCGGCAACGGTACCCACGGTCTTTAGCGTCGCGCCGTGGACGCGCACGGTCGCATCGACCGCGAGGTTTTCGAGATCCCCCTTGAACGAACCGTTGAGCTTACCCGGGCCGACGGGACCGGGAGGCGTGACACCGGCCAGCGCCAGCAGGCTGTCGGCGTTGGGTGCATCCACATCGACAGTCAGGTCGGCGGACGGCGACGCAGACAGGCCATCGATGCGTCCCCTGGCGGCCAGCTTTGCGCCTTCCAGGTTCGCCACCGAAGCATCGCGCAGCTCGAGTGCGCCGGCTTGCAGCGTGCCGTCGAGGTTAATGCCGCGCAGCCGCTGGGCCTGATAGGTCAGTTCACCGACCTTCAATTGCAGGATGGCGTCAAAGCCGTTCAGTGCGGCAAGCGGTGAGCTTTTGGGCTCGGCCTTCGCACCGGCGGTCCCGGTAGCGCTCTGACCCTGTGGCGCGGTCGTTGAGCTTCCGTCGGAAACCTGTTCGCCCGGCGGTTGCGGCAGGTAGGCATCGACATTCAACTTGTCGAGCGACAGGCCGATCCCAAAGCCGGGGCGCTCGCGCAAAGCAACGGCAACCCCACCACGGAGCCGAGACACGTCCACGCTCACATCGATATCGGTCAGCGTGACATTTTCAGACGTCGCCGCCACGGACAGGGAGCCGGCCATCTTGCGAAGCCGCTCGGCCGGCACCGAAGTCACATCCACCCCGGCCCATTGCAACAGCGCGCGAAGATTGTCGGAGGACATTTCCGCCTGCCCGTCGAATTTCGGGCCGGCCGGATCGGGCGATATCAGCCCCACGACCGACGCCGTCGAACCGCCGGGAAGCTGGGCCGAAGCCCGGGATACATTCAACACACCCTGCGCAAGCTCGGCGTTAAGCAACACCTGCCGTACGACCCCGCCGCGATAGACAAGCGTGTCGATCTTCGTTTCCAGGCTCGCGGAAATGTTCTGCGGCAAAGCAAACCCGCCCGCGTCCGGCGCGGGCGTCTCTCCGGACGCCTGTTCTCCGCCCGAAGACGGCGGCGCATCGCCACCGGAGCCGGAGCCGCCGGCCGTGTTCTCCGCCAGCAACCGGTCCAGATCCAGCTGGGACATGTTGACGACAACATTCGCCGATATTTCATCATCCAGCTTTACGTCGATCGCGCCCGTGGCGGAATCTTCACCCAGTCTCAGGGCAAGGTCGTTGACTGATACGACCTTGGTGGTCGCGGTCACGGTTCCGTCCAGTTCCAACGATTTGCCCTGGAGCGACGCCGGCGCGCTGCCGTCGGAAAGGCTCGCCATCATCGCGGCGATATCCTCGGCCCGGATTTCGACCTGGCCGGACACGCGCATCGCATCGCCCGAGCCCGACACCACACCCGAATAGTCGATCTTTGCGCCGGCTGTTGCGACACGCGCGTTGATCGGCGTGGCCTTGTCGGCCACCAGTTCCCCGACCGCGGCGTTCAGGCCGATGTCGAAGCCACGTGCCATGAGGGAGCCTTCGGCGCGGAACGGCCCGGTCAGGCTCCCGGCCCCGAGGGACATGTCGATATCCTCGACCCGCTCACTCCGGTCGGGCGTGCCGTAGATCAGGGTTCCGTCGATGATCTCGATATCGTCGAAGCGGACCGGCGGTGCACTCGCGGGCGCTGTTGCCGAGCCCGCATCCGCCGTGTCGCTCCCCGACGAACCGGATTCGGTTTCAGGCGCGAAGGTCCAGTTGTTGGTCTCGTCGGCGTATTGCTCCAGGAGAATGACCGGCTCGCGCAGCACGATGCGATTGACCTGAACATTCCCAGACAATAGCGGCAGCAGGGCCACCTCGACGGTCGCCTCCTTCAGGCTGACCATGTCCGGGCTCGTACCCTGGTCACTATTCGACAATCGCACACCGGATGCGGAGACGCCCGGGGCCGGCAGCAGGCGAAAGCTTAAATCGCCATCAATGGACAAGGTGCGTCCCGTCGCTTTACGCACCTCCGCCGCGGCGTCGGCCTTGATCGAATCCGTCGGCACGAACAGAGGCCCGACAAAAGCCGCTGCCACCAGCACGACGACAAGAATTCCAAATCCGATAAGCAACTTGCGCACGGCTGTCCTACTCCAAAATAGTGTGGCGTCCCGACAGTTCGGAAACGCACGAAACCGGCGGTGGTTGCGGCTTTCGCACCCGGCGACAAGCTAGTTGATCGGCCCCTGCCAACGCAAACCACCCATTGCGCCAATAGAACGCAAACTTGTTGGCGAAGATGTGACGGTGCGCACAGTTGGGCAAGCCACGAATCCGTGGCAGCCTGTGGAGATGTCCGGCTTCCGATCACTCTTGGCACTGTTTATTTTCTGCACGTTCACGGTCGCCGCCGTTGCCCAGAGCGCACAGCCCGAGGATTCGACGGGCAGAGGTGCCCACGCGCTCGCCCTCGCGGAACGACAGATGGTGGCCGCCGCGCACCCCGACGCGGTCGACGCCGGACTGGAAATGCTGCGCAGGGGCGGCAGCGCGGTGGACGCAGCCGTTGCCGTGCAGCTCGTTCTGAATCTTGTGGAACCCCAAAGCTCGGGAATTGGCGGCGGTGCCTTCCTGATGCATTTCGACGCGACGACGCGCGATGTGGCGGCGTACGACGGGCGCGAAACGGCGCCGCTGGAAGCCGGCCCCGATCTGTTCCTGAAACCCGACGGGACGCCGATGTCGTTCCCGGACGCGGTCGTCGGCGGGCGCTCCGTGGGGACACCGGGGACGGTCGCGTTGCTGGCCCGTGTGCACCGCGATCACGGGCGGCTGGCGTGGGCTGAACTATTCGAGCCCGCGATCCGTCTGGCGCGTGACGGTTTCATCGTCGGTCCCCGTCTTGCCGCGATGCTCGCCGGACCGCGCGCCGAGCGGCTCAAGACCTTCGAGGCCGCGCGGAACTATTTCTTCCCCGACGGCATGCCCCTAACCGCCGGAACCCTGAAGCGCAACCCGGCGTTCGCGGATACGCTCACGCGTATTGCCGAGGACGGCCCCGACGCCTTCTATTCGGGGCCGATCGCCAATGACATTCTGGTCGCGGTTCGTGGTGCCACGAGGAATCCGGGCCGGCTGCGGCTGGACGATCTGAGCCGGTACCGGGTCATCAAACGGATACCGGTCTGCCATTCGTATCGCGCTTTCCGCGTCTGCGGCATGGGCCCGCCGTCGTCGGGCGGGCTGACCGTCGGGCAGATCCTCGGGATTCTCGCCAACTTCGACCTGCCCGGCATGGGCCGGGACGATCCGCAGAGCTGGCACCTGATCAACGAGGCTTCAAAGCTCGCCTTCGCCGACCGCAACCGCTATGTCGCCGATTCCGATTTCGTGCCGGTCCCTGCCGAGGGCCTGCTCGACCCGGACTATCTCGCGGCGCGCGCCGCGCTGATCCGCACGAAGACATCGATCATTCCGCCCGCGCCGGCCGGGAGCCCGCCGGGACAGCAACCCGAACCCGGGCCGTCCGACACGAGCAACGGGCGCCCGGGCACCAGCCACATCGCCATCGTCGATGCCGACGGCAACGCCGTCTCCATGACCACCACGATCGAGGGCGCGTTCGGTTCGCAGCTCATGGTGCGGGGATTCCTGCTCAACAACGAGCTCACCGACTTCAGCTTCGTCCCTGAACGCGACGGCCGGCCGGTCGCCAACGCCGTCGCGCCGGGCAAGCGGCCGCGAAGTTCCATGGCCCCGACCCTCGTATTCGATGAACGTGGCGACCTGCGGCTCGCCGTCGGCTCGCCGGGCGGCAGCCGGATCATCGGCTATGTCGCCAAGACGCTCGTGGCCGTCCTGGACTGGGAGATGGATATCCAGGCCGCCATCGACATGGGGCATCTGGTCAACCGCAACCGCTTCACCGACCTCGAAGCCGGCACCGGTGCCGAGCGCCTGAAGGGCCCCCTCGAAGCCCTCGGCAACCGGGTTCAGGTGCGCGACCTCAACAGCGGCCTGCACGGAATCGAGATGGTCGACGGGAAACTGCGCGGCGGCGCCGATCCGCGCCGGGAAGGCGTTGCGCGCGGCGACTAGGACTGCGGTGCACCGACCCGCGTCAGAAAGTTTGAACTCAGGAATGCGAGCACCGACGCGGCCAGCATCACCACGGCCATCGGCAGCGGCGTGTCGTCCTGCACTACGCCGGCGAGCTGGGCGAACCCCGCGCCGATCAGCATTTGCAGGAAGGCCAGAAGGCCCGACGCCGTGCCGGCGAACCGCGGGCTGATGCTCACCGCGCCTGCCTGGGCGTTCGGCATCGCCAGGCCGTTGGCCATCGCCATGGCCGCACCCGGCAGGAAGATCGTCCACGGCGACCAGATGCCCGCCAGAACGAATGCGAGCATCACGGCCCCGAACAGGACGGCGAGAGCGCTGCCGAAACGCATCATGCGGTCCAGGCCGACGCGCTCGCCATACCGGCCCGTAAGAAACGTTCCGGCCATGAAGCCGGCGGAGATCAGAATAAAGAACAGGCCGAACTCGGTCGGAGGCCGCTGGAGCACGCCGATCATCACGAACGGGGCGGCACCCAGAAACGCCATGAACATGCCCATGCCGAAGCCGACCTGGCCCGCATAGCCAAGGAACGCAGGCACACGCAGCAGGATCACAAACCCCGACAGCATGCCGCGAAAGGTCTGCACTTCGCCGCCCGCTTCGAGTGTTTCCGGCACTTTAGGCAGGGCCAGCGCCAGTACGAGCGCGCCGACGACCCCGGTAAAAACGAAGATCGCCCGCCAGTCGAAGAAGTCGTTCAGCAGGCCGCCGATGAGCGGCGACACCATGGGCGCGACGACCAGCGCCGTGATCATGTAGGCCATCAGCTTCGCGGCCGTGTCCCGGTCGTACAGGTCACGGATGATCGCCCGGCTCAAAACCATACCCGCAGCCCCGCCGACCGCCTGGACGATCCGCCCGAAGATCACCAGTTCGATGGTCGGCGCCAGCGCCGCCATCACGCTTCCCGTCAGGAATATCGCCAGGCCCACGACGAGCACCGGCCGCCGCCCGTAGCGGTCCGACGCGGGTCCATAGAAAAGGGTTGAGAACGCGATCGAGAACAAGGCCAGCGACAGGGTGTACTGCACCGTCGCTGCGGGCGCGCCGAAGGCCTCCTGCAGCACCGGCAGCACCGGCAACACGATCTGCATCGACATCGGCCCCAGCGCCGTGATGACGGCGAGGATCGCAATGAACGTCCAAGTTCTGGAAGGAGGCGTGGCCATATCCGGCGCGATAGGCCATTGCGGCCGCCCCGTAAAGGTGCGAATGCGGATGCTTCTCACCCCACGACACGCGGGTCGCTATGCCGACAGAGAGACCTTGCCGTCCGCGACGCTGTCATAGCGGAACACCACGTCCGGATCGGCGTCGAGCAACGAATCGTCTCGGCCGTCGTATTCGAACCGGGACAGCAGGTCGCGAATAAGATTAATCCGCGCCACGCGCTTGTCGTCGGTCTTCACAATCGTCCAGGGTGCCGCCGGCCGGTGGGTACTCACTAACATGGCGTCACGCGCCATGCTGTACTCGTCCCAAAGGTCCTGGGCCCTGGCATCGACGGGGCTAACCTTCCACTGCTTGCGCGGATCCTTTTCGCGCGCCGCCAACCGGCTGGCCTGCTCTTCCCGGGAGATATCGAGGTAATACTTGATGAGCGCGACCCCGCCGTGAACGGCGATCCGCTCAAAATCCGGTACGGTCTCCATAAAAACGCGTTGCTCTTCCTCGGTGGCGAAACCCATCACCCGCTCCACGCCGGCGCGGTTGTACCAGGAGCGGTTGAACAGCGCGATTTCACCGCCCGCCGGAAACTCCTCGACATAGCGCTGGTAGTACCAGCTTCGCTTCTCGCGGTCCGACGGGACGCCGAGCGCCACCACGCGGGTGTCGCGCGGGCTCAGATGCTCGACAATGCGCTTGATGATGCCGTCCTTGCCGGCCGCGTCGCGCCCCTCGAGCACCACCAGCACACGCAGGCCGTCGGCAATCACATGGCGCTGGAACTTCACCAGCTCGATCTGGAGGGCGTCGAGGGCCTGTTTGTAGGTCTTCTTGTCGATGTCCTTTCCCCCCTAGATCGTCATTGCGAGCCCAAAGAGCGAAGCAATCCGGAGCGGGCGCGCCTAAGCCTCTGGATTGCTTCGTCGCGCGGCGCCTCGCAATGACGGCAGTTTACCCGTCTCCAACCAACGCCTTCGCACGCGCATGGTTGCGCCGATTGAAGAGACTGTCAGGCCTCGACGCAATCCGGGCGTTCATCAGTTCCTGCGCCAGCGTCGCGCGCCCGGCGCGGATCGCGCTCTCGACGAGCGTGCGCTGGACGACATCGCGCTGGGCGTTGGAGCCGCCGAAGCGGGCGGCGATGGGCGCCACGGGTTCGATGAGGTCGCTCGCAGCCGTGTAGTCGCCGCGCCCGAAGGCCCGGATCGCGCGCGCCAGCGGCAGCCCGACATCGCGGGTCATCATGCCGTTCGTGCCGGTCCCGCCCGCCGCGCGTTCCATGGTCGCGAGCAGGGTATCCGCGGACGCCTCCCGGCCCGCACCGACAAACGCCATCATCGCGTGCACATCGTTGAAGGCATAGTAGCCGTCGTCGACGGTGCCTTCCCATGTGTCAGCGAGCCCGTCCCACCGGTCCCCGACCTCCACACCGTCGAGGTGCAGCCGCCAGAGCAGCGCCGATGCGTCGAGCATCTCCAGCGCCACGTCGGACGCATCGGGCCGCACGCCCGTGTCGTAGATTTCCAGCACCCGGTCGTGCTCCTCCCGGTCGAGATGGAAGAGCGCCAGGTGCCACCAGTTGTGGAAGGCGAACATGTTCTCCGGCGCCCAGTCGTCGCGACGCTCGTTGAACCAGCCGATGCCGTCGTCAGTGCGGCCCTGCATCTCCAGCACATGGGCCACGGCGTGGATCGCCCAGGGGTCGCGCGGCTGGCGGCTGACCGCCTCGCGCCCGGTCTCCTCGGCGGCGGCATAGTCGTGCATTTCCTCCAACCCGAAGGCGTGCATCCCGAGCACATATCCGTAGCCCGGCACGTCGGCGTCCCAGCCCGGCCGCACCCCGCCGATCCGGTCGCGCAGCATGTCCGAGCGGCCGAGATAGAAATCCCCCAGATGTGCGAGCTGCAGCGCGAGCAGGTCGCGGGGATAGTCCTCGACCACGTTGCCCCAGGTGTCGGTGGCGCTCTCGAAATCGCCGTGGAGCCAGAAGCGCAGCGCCGTGATGTGGCCCCGCTCGCGCTCGTTGGCCAGCGCGACGCGTTTCTCCGCCGCCTCGACGCTTCCGCGCAGCATCGGTTCGGCCGCGCGCTCGGCGGCCACCGCCATCATCCCGCCGCGCAGGCAATGGCCCATGACGAAATCGGGGTCGTCGGCCAGCGCCTCCTCGATCTCCTCGAGCGGGTCGAGGAAGTAGCCGTTGAGCAAGGTCAGCGCGCGCTCATAGCGTTCGAGGGATGTCGCGTTTTGCGTGGAGACCGGAACGTCCCGGCTGTCTGTCAGAGCCAACGGTCTATTCCTTCGCGCCGAACCCGCCCCCGCCCGGCGTTTCGATCACGAACGTGTCGCCGGGTTCGGCGCGGACCCGGTCGGTGCCGCTCATTTCGACGCGCTCTCCGTCGGCGCGCTCCAGCCAGTTGCGGCCCGGCGCGGCGTCCGCGCCGCCGTTGAGGCCATACGGCGGAATCTTGCGGTGGTTGGCGAGGATCATCACGTCCATCTCTTCCAGGAACCGCACGCGCCGACGCACCCCGTCGCCGCCGCGGTGCTTCCCCTCACCGCCCGAGCCTTCGCGTACCTCGAAGCTCTCCAGCAGGACCGGGAAGCGCCATTCGAGGATTTCCGGGTCGGTCAGGCGCGAGTTGGTCATGTGGGTGTGGACGGCCGACGTGCCGTCGAAGTCCGGCCCCGCGCCCGAGCCGCCGCAGATCGTCTCGTAGTACTGGTGGCGGTCGTTGCCGAAGGTGAAGTTGTTCATGGTCCCCTGCGCCGCCGCCATCACACCGAGCGCGCCGTAGAGCGTGTCGGTGATCGCCTGGCTGGTCTCCACGTTGCCCGCGACCACGGCGGCGGGGTATTCCGGCGCGAGCATGGAACCTTCCGGGATCACGATATCGATGGGCTTCAGGCAGCCCTCGTTCATCGGGATTTCGTCGTCGACCAGCGTGCGGAACACATAGAGCACCGCCGCGCGAGCAATCGCCGTCGGCGCGTTGAAGTTGCTGTCGAGCTGGGCGCTGGAGCCGGTGAAGTCCACCTTCGCCGCGCGATTCTCCGCGTCGATGGAGACCGCCACCCTGATCTCCGCCCCGTTGTCGAGCGGATAGGTAAATTCTCCGTCGGACAGCACGTCGATGACCCGGCGCACCGCCTCCTCGGCGTTGTCCTGCACATGGCGCATGTAGGCGTGGACGGTGTCGAGCCCGAACTGGTCGACCATGCGGCGCAATTCGGCGACGCCCTTTTCGTTGGCCGCGATCTGCGCCTTCAGGTCGGCGACGTTCTGGTCGGCGTTGCGCGCCGGATGCGCGCCCGACGCCAGCAACTCGCGAAATTCATCCTCCAGGAACGTGCCCCGGTCGACCGCCTTGAAGTTGTCGATGAGCACGCCCTCGTCGTCGATGGTCTTCGAATCCGGCGGCATCGAGCCCGGCGAAATCCCGCCGATGTCGGCGTGATGGCCGCGGCTGCCGACGTAGAACAGGATCTCCTCGTTTTCGTCGAACACCGGCGTGATGACGGTGACATCAGGCAGGTGCGTGCCGCCGTTATATGGCGCGTTCAGGACATAGACATCGCCCGGCGCCATCCGGCCTTCGTTGTTCCGGATGACCGCGCGGATACTCTCGGACATGGACCCGAGATGCACCGGCATGTGCGGTGCGTTGGCGACGAGATTGCCGTCGGGATCGAAGATCGCGCAGGAGAAGTCGAGCCGCTCCTTGATGTTCACCGAGTAGGCCGTGTTCTGAAGCGTGACGCCCATCTGCTCGGCGATGGACATGTAGAGGTTGTTGAAGACCTCGAGCATCACCGGATCGACTTCGGTGCCGATGGCCGCGTCGCGTTCGGCCGCGACCACGCGCTCCAGCACGAGATCGCCGCGTTCGCTCATCGTCGCGCGCCAGCCCGGCTCGACCACGGTCGTCGCCACCGCCTCGCTGACAATCGCCGGGCCGTCGATGGCGGCGCCGGGCGCCAGCGCGTCGCGTTCGAAAACGGGCGTGCGGTGGCGCGCGCCGGCCATGTGCGCCTCGACCTCGGCCACGGGCGCCGGCGTGTCGGAGCCTTCGTCCAGCGGTGAATATTCGTCCGCCGCGGCCTCCGCTTCGCCCACCGCCTCCACCGCCGCGGTCTCCACGATCAGGCGCTTCTCCGGCATGGTGAAGCCGTAGCGCTGGCGATGCTGTTCGGCGAAGTCGTCCGCCATCGCATCGGCGGAATCGAGATCGACCTCCAGCGACGTGTCGGTTCCCTCGTAGCGCAGGTGCAGGCGGCGGCGGACCGTGATCCGGTCGTCGCCGATCCCCTGCCCCGCAATCTCGTCACGGGCGGCCTCGGATAGATTCTCGAGGAGCGCGCTCACCTCGTCGGAGACCGTATCGCCCAGCGGCGCCTCGACCGAGCGCTCGCGCAGCGCCCGCACGTCGGCGAGGCCCATGCCGTAGGCCGACAGCACGCCGGCCAGCGGGTGCAGCAGCACCTTCGTCATCCCCAGCGCATCCGCCACCAGACAGGCGTGCTGCCCCGCCGCACCGCCGAAGGCGCACAATGTGTATTGGGTCACGTCGTAGCCGCGCTGGACGGAAATCTTCTTGATCGCGTTGGCCATATTCTCGACCGCGATCTTCAGGAAGCCGTCCGCAACTTCGGCCGGGTCGCGGGTGTCACCCGTGGCCTTGCGGATCTCATCGGTCAGCGCGGCAAACTTCTCGCGCACGACATCGGAGTCCAGCGGGCCATCCTGGTTGGGCCCGAACACCGCCGGGAAATGTTCCGGCTGGAGCTTGCCGAGCATGACGTTGCAGTCGGTCACGGTCAGTGGCCCGCCCTTGCCGTAGCTGGCCGGCCCCGGATCCGCGCCCGCGCTTTCCGGCCCGACCCGGTAGCGCGCGCCGTCGAACGAACAGATCGAGCCGCCGCCCGCCGCGACCGTGTGGATCTGCATCATCGGCGCGCGCATCCGCACGCCGGCGACCAGCGTCTCGAATGCACGTTCGTACTCGCCGTTATAGTGGGTCACGTCGGTCGAGGTGCCGCCCATATCGAAGCCGATCATCCGGTCGAACCCGGCCGCCTCGCTGACCTGCACCGCGCCCACGACGCCCCCGGCGGGGCCGGACAGGATCGCGTCCTTGCCCTGGAACATGCGCGCGTCGGTCAGCCCGCCGTTGGACTGCATGAACATGAGGTTCACGTCGCCCAGCTCGTCGGCGACCCGATCCACGTAGCGCCGCAGGATCGGCGACAGGTAGGCATCGACCACGGTGGTATCGCCCCGCCCGACCAGCTTGATCAGCGGGCTGGTCTCGTGGCTCGTCGAGACCTGCGTGAAGCCGATCTCCCGCGCGATCTCGGCGCAGGCCTGCTCATGGTCGGGCACCCGGTAGGCGTGCATGAAGGCAATCGCCACCGCGCGGATGCCGTCGTCGTAGGCAGCCTGCAACGCGGCACGGGCGCCGTCGGCATCGAACGGCATGACGATCTCGTCTTTGGCGTTCACACGTTCGTCGATCTCGACGACCTGCTCGTAGAGTTGCTCGGGCAGGACGATGTGCCGGTCGAACAGGCGCGGGCGCGCCTGATAGCCGATCCGCAGCGCGTCGCGGAAGCCGCGGCTGACGGCAAGCAGCGTCCGGTCGCCCTTGCGCTCAAGCAGGGCGTTGGTGGCGACCGTCGTGCCCATCTTCACGGCGGTAATCTGGTCCGACGGGATCGCGTCCCCGGCGGACAGGCCGAGCAGGTCGCGAATGCCCTGCACGGCGGCGTCGGCATAGTGCTCGGGATTGTCCGAAAGCAGCTTGTGGGTGTGCAGCGCACTGTCCGGCGCACGCCCGACGATGTCGGTAAACGTGCCGCCCCGGTCGATCCAGAAATGCCAGAGACTCTTCGACGTCTGGTTGTCCGCACTCATGAAATTCGCACCTTGTTTCGCCGCGCCCGAGACTGGTTTGTCGGTTTGTGAAAGTCAAAGGCCGGCGGGCGACGTTTCAACGGCCCGCCGTTTCGGTTAAACCATGGCCATGAGCATCTGGGGCAAAGTGATCGGCGGCGTCGGCGGCTTCGTCATCGGCGGGCCGCTCGGCGCGTTGATCGGGGCCGGGGCGGGACACCTCGTCGACAGGGCGCGCGAGAGCGCCGCCGAGACGGAAGGCGGCGACCCCACCAAGCAGGTCGGCTTCACCATCGCGGTGATCGCGCTCGGCGCGAAGCTCGCGAAAGCCGACGGCGTCGTGACCCCGGACGAAATCCGCGCGTTCCGCCGCGTGTTCAAGGTCGCGCCCGAGGAAACCCAGAACGTCGCCAGGGTGTTCAACCTGGCGCGCAAGTCGACCGCCGGCTACGAGGCCTATGCGCGGCAGGTGTCCGGGATGTTCGCCGACAATCCGGCGGTGCTGGAAGAACTCCTGAACTGCCTGTTCCACATCGCGCTCGCCGACGGCGAGGTGCATGACGACGAACTCATCTACCTCCAGAACGTGGCCAGGATTTTCGGGTTCTCCGAGGCGGATTTCGCGCGCATCCGGGCACAGAACATGGGGCCCGACGAGGCCGACCCGTACACCATTCTGGGCCTGCCCCACGACGCGGACGACGACACGGTGAAATCCCACTACCGCAAGCTGGTGCGCGAGAACCACCCGGATGCGCTGATCGCCCAGGGCATGCCCGAGGAGTTCGTCGAGGTCGCCAACGACAAGCTCGCGGCGATCAACGCGGCCTACGACAAGATCAGCGCCCAGCGGGGCATGAAGTAGACCGACATCGCGCGCATGCCTTCCGACCCTCCTGTTCTCGCGCTTAGGGACGCCGCCATCGGCTTCGGCGGCGATCCGCTGTTTACCGATGCGGACCTGTCGATCGTGCCGGGGATGCGCGCCTGCCTCGTCGGGCGCAACGGCTGCGGCAAGTCGACCATCCTCAAGATGCTCGCGGGCCTGATCACGCCGGACACGGGCGAGTTGTATGTGCAGCCGGACCTGTCGATCGGCTACCTGCCGCAGGACGTGCCGTTCGTCACCGGCCAGACCGTCGCGGACTTCGTGGCCGGCGAGGAGCACGCGCCGCGCCACGAGGTGGACGCCGCCCTGTCGCGGGTCGATATCGACGGCGACCGGCTCGGCACCACCCTGTCCGGCGGCGAAGCGCGCCGCGCGGCGCTGGCGCGCGCGATGCTGGCGGACCCGGACGTGCTGCTGCTCGACGAGCCGACCAACCATCTCGACCTGCCGACCATCGAGTGGCTGGAGCGCGATCTGGTCGAACGCAAGAAGACGCTCGTGGTGATCAGCCATGACCGGGCGTTTCTGGAGACCGTGACCACCGACACCTTCTGGATGAGCCGGGGCGTGCTGCGCCACAACGCCCAGGGCTACGCGGCCTTCGACGACTGGACGGACAAGGTCGCCGACGCCGAAATGCAAGCTGCGCGCAAGCTGGACCAGAAGCTGAAAGCCGAGGCGCGCTGGCTGCAGCGCGGCGTTACGGCGCGCCGCAAGCGCAACCAGGGCCGCCTCGCCCGGCTCGACCAGTTGCGCGCCCAGCGCAAGGCGCTGCTGACGGGCGAGAAGCTCGCGGAGTTCGAGCTGGAGTCCGGACCGCTGTCGAGCCGGCTGGTCATCGAGTGCGAAAACCTGACCAAGTCCTACGGCGACAATAAGATCGTCGACGGCTTCTCGACCCGTATCCTGCGCGGCGACCGGGTCGGCCTCGTCGGACCGAACGGCGCGGGCAAGACCACGCTGCTGAAGATCCTGATCGGCGAGGAGGAGCGCGACAGCGGCCGCTTGCGCCGGGCGAAGAACCTGTCGCTGGCCTTCTTCGACCAGACCCGCGCGCAGCTCGACCCCAACGACACCCTCTGGCAGACGCTGGCGCCACGCGGCGGCGACTCCATCAACGTGCGCGGCAGCCAGCGCCATGTGGTGGCCTACCTGCGCGACTTCCTGTTCGACGAAAAGCAGGCGCGCGCGCCGGTTGGTACGTTGTCCGGGGGCGAGCGCAACCGGCTGCTGCTGGCGAAAATCCTCGCCCAACCGTCGAACCTGCTGGTGCTCGACGAGCCGACCAACGATCTCGACGCGGACACGCTCGATGTCCTGATCGACATGCTCGACAGCTACGACGGGACGGTCCTGCTGGTCAGCCATGACCGCGACTTCCTGAACCGGATCGTCAGCTCGACCATTGCCGTCGAGGGCGAGGGCGTCGTGGAGGAATATCCCGGCGGGTATTCGGATTACCTTCGCCAGCGAAAGCAGACGGCCAAAAAGGAGCAGGCTGCTCGTAAGGACAAGCAAGCCAGAAAGAAATCACCCCGCCCGGCATCGGCCGCCGCGCCGACGAAGCTGTCGTTCAAGGAGCAGCACGAACTCGAGAACCTGCCGGCGAAGATCGCCGCGCTGGAGACCGCGAAGTCCGAGCTGGGGAAAGCGCTCGCGGACCCCGACCTGTTCGCCAAGGACCGCAGCGCTTACGAAAGCGCGGCGACGAAGCTGGCCGAAGTGGAGCGCGCGATCTCCGCCTCGGAAGACCGCTGGCTGGAACTGGACGCGCGCCGCGAAGAAATCGAACGCAGGGCTGCGTCGTGATCACCAAGCACACCTCACCGAACTGCAACGCCCGCAAGCCGGAGCGCGGCGTCGATCCGGTCATCGACACACTGGTGCTTCACTACACCGGCATGGTGCCGATCTGGCGCGCACGCAACTGGCTGTGCAGCCCGGAATCGCAGGTCAGCGCCCATTACCTCCTCGACGAGGACGGCACCGCCTGGCGGCTGGTCGACGAGGGCGAACGGGCGTGGCACGCCGGCGTCGGCGCGTGGCGCGACTGGCGCGACCTTAACTCCCGCTCGATCGGGATCGAAATCTCGAATCCCGGCCACGACTACGGCTATCGCCCCTTCCCGGACGAACAGATCGACGCCCTGATCGCCCTGTGCCGCGATATCCTCAAGCGCCATCCGATCCCGCCGCGCAACGTGATCGGCCATTCGGACCTCGCACCTGCACGCAAGATCGATCCGGGCGAACTGTTTCCGTGGCGGGCGCTCGCCGAGGCGGGGATAGGACTGTGGACCGACGACCTCGGCGAGCCCGTTGCGATGGCGGACACGCCGTCCACCCTGCAGGCCATCGGCTACGACACCGTCGAAAACGATCTGCGCGCGGTTGTGTCCGCCTTCCAGCGCCGGTTCCGGCCCGCGAACTTCGACGGCATCGCCGACGCGGAGACCCGCGCCCGGCTCGCCGCCGTGCACGCGCTTGTTGCGGAAAGCCCGGCTTCGGCCTAATCAAATCCCGCCAGGCGGCTGGATGACCGCGCGCGGGCAATGGGGAAACCCGTCCGCGTGAGGAAAGTCCGGGCTCCACGGAAGTACGGTGCCGGTTAACGGCCGGCGGGGGAAACCCCAGGGAAAGTGCCACAGAAAGCAAACCGCCCGCCGCTCGCGGCGGGTAAGGGTGAAAGGGTGCGGTAAGAGCGCACCGCGTCTCCGGCAACGGCGATGGCAGGGCAAACCCCACCGGGAGCAAGACCGAATAGGGACGGCATACGGTGCGCTTCCGCGTCGCTGTCCGGGTAGGTCGCGCGAGGCGTCCGGCAACGGGCGCCCCAGATGAATGGTCATCCATCGGCGCGGTTTCGGCCGCGCCGGGGACAGAACCCGGCTTACAGGCCGCCTGGCGCCTTACCTTCCAAGAAAAGAACATTACGAGAACAAAGTTCTGCCGCTTTATTCGGCAAGGATTTTGTTTGATCCGGCGCGGGTCATGCCGCGATACGGAACGGGTTACTTGCGAGACCGAAATGGGGAGCCGACAACACTCGAAAAATACGAGGTTTTTACTGGTTTTGTCGTTGACGACCCATTTGATCCCATGATATCCCAAAAAATCCCAAATTGGCGTGCGCGCCAAGGTGAACGGAGGGGCATGGGCTGCCGGGTCGAACCGGTGGCTGTCGGAGACGATGGCGTTATTCCTGTCGACCACGATCAACAAGGTCGACCGCAAGGGGCGGGTATCCGTTCCTGCGGCGTTTCGTGCTGCGCTTTCCGGGCAGGCTTTCCATGGCATCGTGGCCTTTCCGTCTTTCAAATCGCCCGCCGTCCAGTGCAGCGGCATGGACCGGATGGAGCAGCTCGCGGCCGGGGTCGACGCTTATGACCTGTTCTCCGACGAGCACGACACGCTGACGGCCACCCTCTTCGCCAACGCCCAGCAGCTCGCCTTCGACGGCGAAGGCCGCGTACTGCTGCCCGAGGGCCTGGTCAGCCACGCGAATATTTCCGACCAGGCCGCCTTCGTCGGCCGCGGTCCGGTTTTCGAAATCTGGAACCCGGAAGCGTTTGAGGCCTATCAGGCCGATGCCGTCCGCCAGGCCGCCGAACAGAAGCTCACCCTGCGCCAGGCGACACCGCCCGGATCCGAAGGGGGTCAGACGTGATGGCGGCGCGGTCCACGCGTCGTCCCGACAACTCCGGAGTCTCCGCGACTCCCGGACACATCCCGGTCCTTCTCAGTGAGGTCGTCGACGCGCTTTCCCCTCGCGACGGCGGCATCTATGTGGATGGCACGCTCGGCGGCGGCGGATATGCCCGGGCCATCCTCGATGCCGCCGACTGCACGGTGCTCGGCATCGACCGCGACCCGGACGCGATCGCACGCAACGAGCCGCTTCTCCAAATCTACGGCGCCCGGCTGAAGCTCGTCCCCGGCCGGTTCGGCGACATGGCGCGTCTCGTCCGCGACCTCGGTATCGACGCCGTCGACGGCGTCACCCTCGATCTCGGCGTATCCTCGCCCCAACTCGACATCGCCGAGCGCGGTTTCTCCTTCGCCAAGGACGGTCCGCTCGACATGCGCATGGAGCGCGACGGCGAGAGCGCGGCCGATCTGGTCAACGAGGCGGACGAGCGCGAACTCGCCACGCTGATCCGCGACCTGGGCGAGGAACGCCACGCCCGCCGCGTGGCGCGCGCCATCGTTGCGGCCCGGACAGACAAGCGGATCGAGACCACCGGCCAACTCGCCGACATCGTGCGCGGCGCGATCCCCAAATCCCGCGAGGCCAAGGTCGACCCGGCCACCCGCACGTTCCAGGCGATCCGCATTCATGTGAACGACGAGATCGGCGAGCTCGAACGCGGTCTCCGCGGCGCCGAGGAAATCCTTCGGCCCGGCGGCCGTCTCGCCGTCGTGTCGTTTCATTCCCTCGAAGACCGTCCGGTGAAAACATTCCTGCGCACCCGCAGCGGCGCCGACAGCCGCGGGTCACGCCACATGCCCGAAACCCCGGACCGCCGCATCCCCGCATGGCGGCTGGTCTCGCGCCGTGCGATCCGCCCCGGCGACGCCGAAACCGCGGCCAATCCCCGTGCCCGCTCCGCCCGTCTCCGGGTCGCGGAACGGACCGAGGCCCCCGTCTGGAACGACCAGCCGAGCGGAGGCGCACAGTGATCCGTCCGACCTCTCTCGTCCTCCTCGCTCTGGCCGCCGCCGCCGGCGGTGCATTGTTCCACGTCTCGTTCGAGGTATCCGCGCTCGACGACCGGCTGGCGGAGCTCAACAAGAATATCCGCGACGACCGCGAGGCCATTCACGTGCTGCGCGCGGAATGGAGCTTCCTGAACCAGCCCGAGCGGTTGGAGGAACTTGCGCGACGCCATCTGGACCTGATGCCCGTCGCCGGAAATCAGCTCACGGGCGCAGGCACCCTTCCCGTTCGACCGGAGTCCGAAATTCCGGGGCTGCCGCCGGGCCAGGCCCCCGCCGATCTGGAGACCGCAATCAGCCTGGTGGCCGGCGCGCCGCGGGCCAAGCCGGCGGTCCCGGGCCGTCCGGCCGTCGCCGCCCAGGCGGTCCCCGCCGTGGTCGAGCCGACAGGCGCCGCCCGCTCGCTCGACGACGTGCTGACAGAGATCGTTGCCACGGGGGCGGCGCAATGAGCCGGCGCATCGAACTCGAAAGCCCCAAGAAGCAGGCCATCGAGACCGCCCGCAACCGCCTTCTGATCGGCGGAGCCCTGATGGGCGCCGCCTTCTTCGTGGTCGGCGTACGCCTGTTCGATCTCGTCGTTTTCAACGCCAACGAAGACCTGCGACGCGCGGCGGCGCGCGAAATCGCGCGCCCGTCGACGATGTCGCGCGCGGACATCGTCGACCGCAACGGCATCCTGCTGGCGACGAACCTGAAGACGGCATCGCTGTTCGCTAATCCCCGCAAGATTTCCGACCCTGCCGGCGCCGCGTCGCGGATCGCCGAGATTCTTCCGAGCCTCAGCGAGGAAGTGCTCGCGGCAAAGCTGGCTGCTGACAAGAGCTTCGTCTGGGTCCGCCGCAATCTGACTCCGCGCCAGAAGTTCGAGATCAACCGGCTTGGCATTCCCGGTCTCGAGTTCGAGGACGAGGAGCGCCGCGTCTATCCGCACGGCCGTCTCGCGGGCCACATTGTCGGCTTCACGAACGTCGACAATGTCGGCCTCGCCGGCATCGAGCAGAGCATGGAAGCCGCCATTTCCGGCGGAAAAGCCCCGCTTAAGCTTTCGATCGACATTCGCGTCCAGCAGATCGTGCGCCAGGAACTGTCGGGTCAGATCGAGAAGTTCAAGGCCATCGGCGGCGGCGCCATCGTCATGGATGTGCGGACCGGCGAAGTCGTGTCGATGGTCTCGCTCCCGGACTTCGACCCGAATGCCCCGGCCCAGGCCCCCGACGAGACGCGCTTCAACCGCATCACCCTCGGTGTCTACGAGCTCGGCTCGGTGTTCAAGATTTTCAATCACGCCATCGCGCTGGAGACCGGCTCGGCAAATATGGCGAAACGCTATGACGCGACCAAGCCGATCCGGATCTCGCGCTTCCGCATCTCGGACTTTCATCCCGAGAACCGGTGGCTGACGGTGCCCGAAATCTTCAAACACTCGTCGAACATCGGCTCGGCGAAAATGGCGCTCGATTTCGGCTCGGAAACCCAGCGGAAATATCTCGGCCATCTCGGCCTGCTGCGCAAGACGAGCATCGAGCTGCCGGAAAACGCGCAGCCCATGTATCCGTCGCGCTGGCGCGAGATCAACACGATGACCATCGCCTACGGCCATGGCATCGCTGTCAGCCCCCTCCACCTCACTAGCGCGGTCGCGGCGACGGTAAACGGCGGAATTCTGCGGCCCGCGACACTCGTGCGCGCCACGGCAAAGGAAACCGGCGGCGTTCAGGTCTTCTCCGCCGAGACGTCGGACAAGATGCGGCGGCTGCTCCGCCTTGTCGTCGAGAACGGCACCGGCCGCAATGCCGAGGCACCGGGTTATCTCGTCGGCGGCAAGACGGGCACAGCCGAGAAACAGGTCAATGGCGGCTACAAACGAAACGCGCTGATCTCATCCTTTGTCGGCGTTTTTCCCGCATCCGATCCCCGCTTCGTCGTCTACGCCATGATCGACGAGCCGAAGGGCATCAAGGAAAGCTACGGCTACGCCACCGGCGGGTGGACCGCCGCGCCGGTCGTCGGCTCCGTCATCACCCGCATGGCGCCGCTGTTCGGAATCGCGCCGCTCGATGAGACCGCGCCCGAGATCGTGCGGGCGCTCAACGTCAACGCCGTCACACCGGCAGCCGCGCGGACCCGGTCCGATGCGTCTAACTGAGCTGGTGCCGGATATGCTGACTGTCGCCCCCCTCACCCGCGATACGGAAATTTCCGGCCTGACCGCCGACAGCCGCCTGGTCAAACCCGGCTTCCTGTTCGCAGCACTGCCCAGCGCGACGGAAAACTCCGGTACGGACGGCAGAAACTATATCGCCGACGCGCTCGCACGTGGCGCCGTGGCCATCCTGGCGCCGAACGGCACCGAGATTGCCGAGGATGCGGATTCCAAACCCTGTCTTATCACGGACGAAAATCCGCGCTGGCGGCTCACCCAGTTCGCATCTCGCTTCTACGGCAAGCAGCCGGATACCGTCGTTGGCGTCACCGGCACGAACGGCAAGTCTTCCGTCGCCGGGTTCACGCGCCAGATATGGGCGCAGCTCGGTCACAAATCCGGCGCCATGGGCACGCTGGGCCTGGACGCCGACGGGTTCGAAAGCGGCGCAAGCCTCACGACACCCGATCCCGTCACGTTGCATGAAACCCTCGCCGACCTGTCAAAGGCCGGGGTGGAGCATCTGGCGCTCGAGGCATCGTCGCATGGTCTCGACCAGTATCGCCTCGATGGTGTGGAGTTTGCCGCCGCCGCCTTCACCAACCTGAGCCGGGATCATCTCGATTATCACAAGACCGAGGAAGCCTACTTCGAGGCCAAGCTTCGGCTTTTCCGCTTCCTGCTGCCGACCCACGGCGCAGCGGTATTGAACGCGGACTCGGACCATTTCGAACACATCGCGGAGGTCTGCCGGGGTGCGGGACATCGCATTCGCAGCTTCGGTATTCAGACCAGCGATTTGCACATCGCCGACGTGTCGGCTCTCTCCGACGGTCTGCGCCTGTGCATCACCGTGCGGGACAGGAGCTATGAGACGCGCCTGAACCTCGTCGGCGGGTTCCAGGCATACAACGCCCTCGCGGCGCTCGGCCTCGTGATCGAGACCGGGGCGGATTTCGCGGATGCTTTTGGCGCCCTGGCGCATCTTCGCGGCGTGCGCGGCCGCATGGAACGGGTCGGCGCGCTCGCGAACGGCGCCCAGATTTACGTCGACTATGCCCATACGCCCGACGCCTTGAAAACGGCGCTGAGCGCCATTCGGCCGCATGTCGGCGATAAACTGCACGTCATTTTCGGTGCAGGCGGCGATCGCGATCCGGGCAAACGTCCGATGATGGGGCGGGTTGCCGCCGAATACGCGGACCGGGCGATCGTGACCGACGACAATCCGCGCCGCGAAGACCCGGCATCGGTCCGGCGGCAAATTCTCGCGGACTGCCCAAACGCGCTCGAGATCGGCGACCGGGCCGAGGCGATCGCAGCGGGCGTATCGTCGCTCAATGCGGGCGACATCCTGATGATCGCCGGCAAGGGCCACGAAACCGGGCAAATCGTCGGCAACGACACGCTGCCCTTCGACGATGCCGAAGTTGCCCGCGACATCATCCTCGATGCGGGCGGGGAGGTCGTGGCATGACCGGCCCGGCAGCGCTTTGGCACTCAGAGGACGTTTGCGCGGCCACCGGCGGCCGCCTGCTCGCCGGCGACGGCGCCTGGACGGCATCCGGGGTCTCCATCGACAGCCGAACCTGCGCCGCGGGTGACCTGTTCATCGCGATTTCGGGCGACCGCTTCGACGGCCATGAGTTCGTCGCGGACGCCATCGCCGCCGGCGCATCCGCCGCGATTGTCTCGCGCATGCCCGACGACGCAAAAGCCGGGCACGAGCTCGTTCAGGTCGACGACACGATGACGGCGCTTGAAGCGCTCGGGCGCGTCGGTCGCGACCGTACCGATGCGCGCATCGTCGCGGTGACCGGCTCTGTCGGAAAGACCGGCACCAAGGAAGCTCTCACCCTTGCGTTCGGCGCGCTCGGCCCGACCCATGCAACCCAGGGCAACCTCAACAACCATATCGGTGTGCCGCTCACGCTCGCGCGTCTGCCGCGCGATTCAGAGTTCGCGGTCATTGAAATGGGCATGAACCATGCGGGCGAAATCTCCGGCCTGTCGCGCCTCGCGCGACCGGACGTGGCGATCATCACGACAATCGCCGCCGTTCACCTGGAATTTTTCGACAGCGTCGCAAGTATTGCCGATGCCAAGGCCGAAATCTTCGACGGCATGACAAGTGGCGGCACCGCCGTACTCAACCGCGACAATATTTACTTCGCGGTCCTGGCGGCGCGGGCCTGGGGCCACGGCCTGGAACACGTGCGCGGCTTCGGGGCGCATCCGGAAGCCGACGCACGTCTGTCCGCGTCCTCGCTTTCGGAATCGGGCAGCGACATCACCGCCGCCATCGGCGACCGCATTGTGCGCTACCGCCTGAACGTACCCGGCCGTCACTGGGTTCATAATTCCCTCGCCGTCCTGGCGAGCGTACAGGCGCTGGGTGGCGATCTGGATCGCGCGGCCGCGGCGCTCGAAGACCTGTCCGCTCCACGCGGTCGCGGTGCCCGCTTCGATGTGGTTCTCGGCGGCGGCGTCTTGACCGTCATCGACGACAGCTACAACGCCAGCCCGGCCTCCATGCGCGCGGCCATCGCGGTACTGGCGTCGAGCCGGCCGGGATCCGGCGCCCGCCGTATCGCCGTCCTCGGCGACATGCTGGAGCTTGGGCACACCGCGCCGCAACTGCACGCGGCGCTGGCGGGCGACCTTCAGGGCCACAACATCGACCTCGTCTTCTGCGCCGGCGAACACATGGCCGCGCTCGACAGCGCCCTGCCGGCCGACCTGCGCGGCGGCCACGCCGAAACATCGGAAGAACTGGCCGAAGAAGTCGCCGGCGCCGTAAGGCCCGGCGACATCGTGATGGTGAAAGGCTCTCTTGGCAGCCGCATGGCGGTGATCGTCGACGCGCTGAAGTCCCTGGGTGCGGCTGACGGCATGAACGGAGGTGTCAGCCATGCTGTTTAACCTCCTCGCACCGCTCGCCGACGAGTTCATCCTTTTCAACCTGTTCAACTCGCTGACATTCCGGGCGGGCGGCGCTGTCGTGACCGCGCTGGTTGTCGCGTTCCTGTTCGGCCCCATGATTATCGGCTGGTTGCGTCAGCAGCAGCCGGGCGGACAGCCCATTCGCGAAGACGGGCCGGAAAGTCACTTCAAGAAGGCCGGCACGCCCACCATGGGCGGGTTCCTCATCCTGCTGGCGATTATCGTCAGCACCCTGCTCTGGGCCGATCTGCGCAACGGCTATGTCTGGGCGCTGCTCCTGATCACCATCGGCTTCGGCGCAATCGGTTTCGCCGACGACTATCAGAAGCTCACCCGGTCAAGTTCCGGCGGCATTCCCGGAAAGGTTCGCCTGCTGGCTGAAATCCTTGTCGCGGGCGTGGCCACGTTCTGGATCATGATGCTGACCCCGGACGCCATTTCGACCGGCCTCGCCCTGCCCTTCGTCAAGAATTTCCTGATCGACCTCGGCTGGTTCTTCGTGCCGTTCGCGATCTTCGTGATCGTCGGCGCGTCGAATTCGGTCAACCTGACCGACGGCCTCGACGGACTTGCGATCGTGCCCGTGATGATCGCCGCCGGGTGCTTCGGCCTGATCGCATACGTCGCCGGCAATTCGGTCTTCTCGAACTATCTGCTGCTGTTCGCGGTGCCCGGCGCCGGCGAACTCACCGTGTTCTGCGGCGCCCTGATCGGCGCCAGCCTCGGTTTCCTGTGGTTCAACGCCCCGCCGGCCATGGTGTTCATGGGCGATACCGGCTCGCTGTCCATGGGCGGCGCACTCGGCGGCATCGCCGTCGTCACCAAGCACGAACTGGTGCTCGCGATCATCGGGGGGCTCTTCGTTCTGGAGACGGTCTCCGTGATCGTCCAGGTCGCGTCGTTCAAGATGACCGGCAAGCGCGTCTTCCGCATGGCGCCGCTGCACCACCACTTCGAACAGAAGGGTTGGGCTGAACCCACCATCGTCATCCGTTTCTGGATCATCGCCCTCGTGCTGGCGTTGATCGGCCTTGCAACCCTGAAGCTGCGGTGAGGCGATGAACGGATCCCATCAAATCTCCGCTCTCGATCTTTCGGCCTTCTCCGGCCGGAATTTCGCCGTCCTGGGTCTCGGCCTGTCCGGCCTCAGTGCCGCAACCGCCCTGCATGGCGCGGGCGCGCACGTGCTGGCCTGGGATGACAACGCCGACAGGCGCGCCGCTGCACAAGATCGCGGGATCGCCGCCGATGATCCGATGGATCGCGATCTGTCGGGTTTCGAAGCGCTGGTTCTCAGCCCGGGCATTCCCCACGGACACCCGCGCTCACACCCGGTGATCGAGCGCGCGCGCGATGCTGGTTGCGAAATTCTCTGCGATCTGGAGCTGCTCACGCGGGCGGAACCCGATGCGCAATATGTCGGGATCACCGGCACAAACGGCAAATCGACCACCACCGCGCTGATCGGCCATGTGCTGTCCGAACTCGGCGTCGCGAACGCCATCGGCGGCAACATCGGCGCGCCGGGCCTGTCCCTGCCGTCGCTGGGCCGTGACGGCGTCTACGTGCTGGAAATCTCGTCCTACCAGCTCGAACTCATGCCCCGCGCGGTCATCGACATCGCGGTCCTTCTGAACATCACGCCGGATCACCTGGATCGTCACGGCGGCATGGACGGCTACGTCGCCGCAAAGCGCCGTATCTTCGACGGACAGGGCGCCGGCCGGATCGCCATTGTCGGCGTCGACGACGATCCGAGCCGCGCGATCCGTGACGATCTCGCGGCCATCGGTGGACTGACGCTCATTCCGGTGTCCACCCATCAGAATTGCCCCGGCGGCGTGTTCGTCCGGGACGGCTGGCTGATCGACGACCGCCACGGCACCGCCGACGCCGTGATCGAACTCGCCAGCCTCGAAACATTGCCCGGTGCGCACAATGCGCAGAACGTGGCAGCGGCCTACGCGGCGTGCAGCGCCGTACTGGGAGATGCGGACGCATCGAGTGATGCGCGGATTGCCGATGCGATCCGCACCTTCCCCGGTCTCGCCCACCGGCAGGAACTGATCGGCTACCGCGGCCCGGTCCGGTTCGTGAACGATTCCAAGGCCACCAATGCCGAAGCGGCCGCGCACGCGCTGGCCGCATACGACAATATCTACTGGATCGCCGGCGGCATCGCCAAAGAGGGCGGTATCGAAACGCTCGCGCCGATGTTCGAACGGGTGCGCCACGCGTTCCTGATCGGCCGCGACGCCGGCATGCTCGCGGCGACGCTCGACGGCCAGGTCCCTGTGAGCCTGTCCGGCGATCTTGCGACAGCACTGAAAGATGCCGCCCGGGCCGCCGGGAAAGACGAGTCCGGCGCCGCGACCGTACTGCTGTCGCCCGCCTGCGCGTCCTTCGACCAGTTCCCGAGTTTCGAGGCCCGCGGCGATGCATTTCGCGCAGCCGTGACCGCGCTCGACGGCTTTTCCCCCAGCACGGCGGGAGGGACGGCATGACGCCATTCACCCGCGCAGATACATCGATCATGGGCCGCTGGTGGTGGACCGTGGACCGGTGGAGCCTCGTCGCCATCGCCGCGCTCATGGCCTTCGGCGCCCTCCTGGCGGCGGCGTCCAGCCCGGCCGTCGCCGAGCGGATCGGCCTCGACGCGCTCTATTTCATCAAGCGTCACTTCATGCTGCTGCCGGTCGCGATCGCACTGATCGTCGGTGTTTCCGCGCTGACGCCCGTGCAGGTACGCCGGGTCGCGGTGATCGCGTTCCTCTGCTGCATCGTGCTGCTGGTCGCGACACTCCTGTTCGGTGCGGAAATCAAGGGCGCGCGCCGCTGGCTGTCGGTGGCCGGCTTCTCGCTTCAGGTCACCGAGTTCGTCAAACCGACATTTGCCGTCGTGGCCGCTTGGTTGTTCAGCGAAGCCGCCCACGACCCGAAATTTCCGGGACGGATCGTCTGCACGGGCCTGTTCGCGCTCGTCGTCGGCCTCGTGATCGCACAACCGGACCTGGGACAGGCCGTCGTGATTACCGCCGTCTGGATGGCGCAGTTCTTTCTCGCCGGACTGCCGATGTGGCTTGTGGCCGGTCTCGTGGTTCTCGGTATCTCCGGACTGGTCGGCTCCTACTTCACGCTTTCCCACGTCGCCAGCCGGATCGATCGTTTCCTCGATCCGAAATCGGGCGACACGTACCAGATCGAACGAAGCATCGAGGCCTTCTCCAGCGGCGGTCTGTTCGGCCGCGGACCGGGCGAAGGTCAGGTCAAGGCGGTTCTCCCCGATGCCCATGCGGACTTCGTCTTCGCGGTCGCGGGCGAGGAACTGGGTCTGATCATCACACTCATTATCGTGAGCCTCTTCGCCTTCATCGTGCTGCGCGGAATGGCGCGCGCCATGTCGGAGAACAGCCTGTTCGTGCTGCTCGCCGTATCGGGCCTGCTGGTCCAGTTCGGCATCCAGGCGCTGATCAACATGAGCTCGAGCCTCCAACTCATCCCGACCAAGGGCATGACCCTGCCGTTCATCAGTTACGGCGGATCTTCGCTGCTCGGGATCGGCCTCGGCCTCGGCATGACGCTGGCGTTGACCCGGCGCCGGATCGGATCGGAGGCGATGACATGACCGTCACCTCTCGCCCCGTTCTGATCGCTGCCGGCGGCACCGGCGGACACATGTTCCCCGCGGTGTCGCTCGCCAACGTCTTGACCGCGCGCGGGCACGACGTGATCCTCGCCACCGACCCGCGCGGCGCGGCCGTGTCCGAGGACGTGCTCGGCCTCGCGGCGGGCGTGGAACGCCAAACGATTTCCTCGCGCAGCCTGCGCGGCGGGCCCAAGGGCATCGCGAGCGGATTTGCCGCCCTCGCACGGGGCTTTGTCGAATCGCGCAAGCTGATCCGCAGTCGGCAACCCTCAATCGCTGTCGGCTTTGGGGGTTATCCGAGCGTGCCGCCGATCCTCGCCGCGGGCATGGCCGGCCTCCCGACCGTGATTCATGAACAGAACGCCGTGCTGGGCCGCGCCAATCGACGACTCGCCCGCGGCGCGCGTGCCTTCGCGCTCAGCTTCGCGCAAACCCAGCGTCTCAAATCGGCCGGTCACGCCCGCGCCACGGTCGTCGGCAACCCGGTGCGCGCCGAAATCGCCGCGCTGGCCGCCCGGCCCTACACCCCGCCGAGCGGCGTCATCGACCTGCTCGTCGTCGGCGGCAGTCTGGGGGCGCAGGTCTTCTCCAAGATTGTGCCCGCCGCCTTCCGGAGCCTTTCTGCACCACAACGCGCGCGTTTTCGCGTCGCCCAGCAGTGCCGTCCCGAAGACATCGACGCAGTGCGCGAGGCCTACGCGTCGTTGAACATGCCGGTCGAACTCGAGACCTTCTTCGAGGATATCCCGGCACGGCTGGCGGCCGCCCATCTCGTGGTGGGCCGAGCGGGCGCCTCGACTGTCGCCGAACTGACGGCGGCGGGACGTCCCGCTCTCTATGTGCCGTATCCGCACGCCGCCGACGACCACCAGATGGCCAATGCGCGCGCCGTCGAAGCGGCCGATGCCGGCTGGGTCATGGCGCAGAACGAATTCACGCCCGCGGCGATGGCCGGGTGGCTGGAAGCCGCACTGGAATCTTCCGAGGCACTCGCCCGCGTCGCGTCGTCGGCGCGCGCGCTGGGTCACCCGGACGCCGCCGACCGGCTGGCGGATCTCGTGGAACACCTGATGCCCGCCAACGGCAACGGGGACGGTGTACACGCCCACCCGATGCGGGAGGCGGCCGAATGAGAACGCTTCCTCTCGACATTGGCATGATCCATTTCGTCGGTATCGGCGGCATCGGCATGAGCGGTATCGCCGAGACGCTGCACGCACTCGGCTATCAGGTGCAGGGCAGCGACATCTCCGACAATGCGAATGTGAAGCGGCTGCGCGATCTCGGGATTCCGGTCGAGGTCGGCCACCGCGCCGAGAATATCGATAACGCTGCCGTCCTCGTCGTCTCGACCGCGGTGAAATCCGACAACCCGGAAATCGTCGCGGCGCGTGCGCGTCTCGTCCCTGTCGTGCGTCGCGCCGAGATGCTCGGCGAGCTGATGCGCCTGAAATGGTCGATCGCCGTCGGCGGCACCCACGGCAAGACCACGACAACATCGTTGATCGCCGCCATGCTCGACGCCGCCGACCGCGACCCCACGGTCATCAACGGCGGCATCATCAACGCCTACGGCACCAACGCCCGCCTCGGCACCGGCGAGTGGATGGTCGTGGAAGCCGACGAGTCCGACGGCACCTTCACCAAGCTGCCGGCTGCGATCGCCGTCGTGACCAACATCGATCCTGAGCATCTGGATTTCTACGGGGACTTCGACGGGGTGCGCGAGGCGTTCAAGACCTTCGTCTCGAATATCCCGTTCTACGGCTTTGCAGCGATGTGCATCGACCACCCCGAAGTACAGGCGCTCATTCCCCAGCTGGAGGATCGCCGGATCGTCTCTTACGGCTTCTCCCGGCAGGCAGATGTTCGCGGCGTGAACCTCGAAACCCGGCCCGGCGGCCTGCAATTTGACGTGAGCATCGCCCAGCGCTCCGACGGCTCAGCGCGAACCATCGAAGGCCTGTTCCTTCCGATGTACGGCGCGCACAACGCCCAGAACGCGCTTGCCGCCGTCACCATCGCGCTTGAGATGGATATCGACGACGAGACCATCCGGACGGGCTTCGAGGATTTCCGGGGCGTCAACCGGCGCTTCACCAAGACCGGCGAGGCCGGCGGCATCACCGTGATCGACGACTACGGCCATCATCCGGTCGAAATCGAGGCGGTGCTCGATGCCGCGCGCTCCGCGACGGACCGGAATGTCGTGGCGGTTTTCCAGCCGCATCGCTTTTCGCGCGTCGAGAGCCTGTTCGACGAGTTCTGCACCTGCTTCAACGACGCGGACATTGTCTTCGTGTCGGACATCTACCCGGCCGGCGAGGCCCCGATCGCGGGAGTGGACCGCGACGCACTGGTGAACGGGCTCCGTGCCCGTGGCCATCGCGACGTGCGTCCGCTCCCCGATCCGGATCGGCTTGCCGAGCTGATCGCCGCCAGCGCCGACAACGGCGACATGGTGGTCTGCCTGGGCGCAGGCACGGTGACCGCCTGGGCGCAGGCGTTGCCGGATGCGCTCGAAAAGCTCGTTTCGCGTGGAACGGGGACGGAGGGATGACGATGGCAGCCATCTCCACGCCCCCTTCGCTGGTCGACCGGCTCCCGCTCGTACGCGGTGCCTACGAGCCGGACGGCGCCATCGCCAAATACACCTGGTTCCGGACCGGCGGGCCGGCCGAAGTCCTCTATCGGCCTGCAGATGTCGCCGACCTGGCAAATTTCCTGGCCGACAAGCCGGACGACGTGCCGGTGACACTGCTCGGTGCCGGATCGAACCTTCTCATTCGCGACGGCGGTGTTGCGGGCGTCGTCATTCGCCTCGGCCGCCCCTTCTCCAACGTTCGCTGCGACGGGACGACGATCCAGGCCGGCGCCATGGCGCTCGACTACAACGTCGCCAAGGTCGCGCGCGATGCGGGCGTGGCCGGATTTGAATTCATGGCGGGGATCCCCGGCACCGTCGGCGGCGGCCTGCGGATGAATGCCGGCGCTTACGGCCGCGAATTCCGGGACGTCGTGACGGAAGCGACCGTGCTCACGCCGAACGGCGAAACCCGCGTGTTGACGCCCGAGGACTGGGGCCCGCGCTATCGCGGCTCATCGGTGCCGTCCGACTGGATTTTCGTCGGCTGCGTGATGGAAGGCGTCTGGGGCAACCAGGCGGAAATCACCAGGGCCATGGAGCTGGTGCAGGAATCCCGCGAGGAAACCCAGCCGATCCGCACGCGTACGGGCGGCAGCACCTTCAAGAACCCGAACGGCCACAAGGCGTGGGAACTGGTCGACCAGGCCGGATGCCGCGGCCTGAAGCTGGGCGGGGCGCAGGTCTCCGAGAAGCACTGCAACTTCCTCGTCAACACGGGCAACGCCACGGCCGCCGATATCGAGGGGCTGGGCGAGGAAGTGCGTCGTCGGGTCCGCGAGGCCACCGGCATCGAGCTGGTGTGGGAACTGGAACGCATCGGCGTTCCGGCGGGAGGCGAGGCATGACCGCCGCTTCCGGCAAGCACGTCGCCGTCCTGATGGGCGGCACATCGGCGGAGCGCGAGGTCTCCCTGCAGTCGGGCGCGCAGTGCGCCGAAGCCCTACGCGAAGCGGGATACGACGTGCGCGAAATCGATGTGGGCCCTGACGTGAACGCGCTTGTGACGGCACTCGCGTCGCCGCGCCCCGATGTGGCGTTCAACGCCCTGCACGGGCGCTGGGGCGAGGACGGCAACATCCAGGGCGTCCTCAACCTGATGGGTATTCCCTATACCCATTCCGGCCTGCTCGCCTCGGCGTTGGCCATGGACAAGTGGCTCGCGCGCGGCATCTTCGAGCGCGAAGGCATGACGGTGGCCGAAGGCCGCCTGACCAGCCGCGACGAAATCATCTCCGGCGACGTGCTGCCCCGGCCCTATGTCATCAAGCCGAACGCCGAAGGCTCGTCCGTCGGCATCCAGATTATCGACGAGACGTCGAACGGGCCCGACCCGGACCAGATCGAGGACGTGCCGATCCTCGCCGAGGCATTCATTCCCGGGCGCGAACTCACGGTGTCCGTCATGGGCTCGGTCGACAGCGGCCCGCGCCCGCTGGCCGTCACCGAACTGCGCCCGACGCGCGGCTTCTACGACTACGAGGCGAAATACACGGACGGGGTGACCGAGCATCTGGTTCCGGCGCCCATCGCGGAGGATCTCGCGGACCGCGCCAAGGACTGGGCGGTGCGCGCGCACGCAGCACTGCAATGCCGCGGCGTGACCCGTTCGGATTTTCGATACGACGAGGACCGGGACGAACTCGTGATCCTCGAACTCAACACACAACCCGGCATGACCCGGCTTTCGCTGGTTCCGGAACAGGCGACCCATTGCGGCATCGCGTTTCCCGAACTCGTGAGCTGGATGGTGGAGGCGGCGCAATGCGACTGATTTCTTGGCCGTTCGCACGCAAGGAGCGCGACACGCGGCGTCCCATTCCCGGCCGTCTGCGCCGGAACCTGCGCAACACGGCGATCGCCGGCGCTGTCGGCACCCTGCTCGGCGCGGGCGCCTGGTACATGACCGGCAGCAGCTGGGTCGGTGCCCGCACCGCCGCGCTCAACGCCTGGATTCTCGACAGCACCGGCCGGGCCGGTCTGCAGGTCGCCGATGTGATTGTCAGCGGCCGCTCGCGCGCCGAGGCCGACCAGATACTCGCCGCGCTCGACCTCGAACGCGGCAGCCCGATCCTGGGAGTCGATATCGCCGCCGCCCGCGAGCGGATCGAATCCATGGGCTGGGTGCAGTCCGCCGAAATCGCGCGGCGCCTGCCGGACGTGATCTACGTTCGCGTTGTCGAGCGCCAGCCGCTGGCCTTGTGGCAGCACGACGGACAGACGGCCCTGGTCGACCGCGCCGGCAAGGTCATCCAGCGCAGCGACCTGGAAGCTTTCGCGAACTACCCGCTGATCGTCGGCGAGGGCGCACCCGCACAGGCCGCCCAGCTGCTCGATCTGCTGCGCGCCTACCCGGCCGTCGCCGACGCGACCGAAGCCGCGGTGCGCGTGTCCGGCCGCCGCTGGAACCTGCGGCTGCGCAGCGGCATCGATGTGCGCTTGCCCGAAAAGAACATCCCGGTCGCGCTCGACCGGCTCGAGGAATTCCAGCGCGAGCACGACCTGTTCGACCGCGATGTCGTGGCCGTCGACCTGCGCGTGCCCGACCGGCTGATCGTTCGTGTCAGTCCGGGCGCCAGGCTCGCACATCCGGCCAAGGCGAAGGGGAAGGACACATGAGCTTCGACGGGGGGACAGGCAGCGTGACCCGCAAGCTGATCAAGCCGCGCACCGGCACCGTGGCCGTGCTCGATATCGGCACCAGCAAGGTCTGCTGCCTGATCGCGCGCGCCGGGCGCGCCCATCTTGACGATATGAATGCGCCCGCGGCCCAGCCGCGGGTCATCGGCGCCGGCCATCAGGTGAGCCGGGGCGTGCGCAATGGCATGATCGCCGACATCGACGCGGCCGAGGACGCGATCCGCAAGGCCGTTCACATGGCCGAACAGATCGCCCAGGAGACGATTTCATCAGTCACGGTGAACCTCAGCGCCGGCGCGCCGCAGTCCGAAATTCTCGGCGTCGATGTCGATATCGGCGGCCAGCAGATCGATGACGGCGACCTGCGCCGTATCTTCCAGCACACGCAGGACCTGCGCGAAAATACCCACGGCGGCGCGAACGGCCATTCGAACGGCACGGACCGCGAGCTGATCCACTCGATCCCTGTCGGGTTCGCGATCGACGGCCAGCAGGGCATCGCCGACCCGCGCGGCATGTTCGGCGAGAAACTGTCCGTCAACATGCATCTCGTCTCCGCGTCCACCAACGCGGTGCGCACGATCCGGGCGGCCGTCCAGCGCTGCCACCTGGATATCGACGGTTTCGTGCTGTCGCCCTACGCCGCGGGCCTCGCCACCCTCGTCGAGGACGAATCCGATCTCGGCGTCACGGTGGTCGACATGGGCGGCGGCACCACGGGCCTCGCGATCTTCTACGACGGCGAGATGATCTTCGCCGACACGCTGCCGGTCGGCGGCAACCACGTGACGTCGGACGTCGCACGCGGCCTGTCCACCTCGCTCGCCCATGCCGAGCGGCTCAAGACGCTCCACGGCAACGCCATTGCCGCGGAATCCGACGAGCACGAGCTCATCGACGTGCCGCAGGTGGGCGAGGACGAGCACAGCCCGCCGCAGCAACTCCCCCGTTCGCTCCTGAACGGCATTATTCAGCCGCGTATCGAAGAAACGTTCGAACTCGTGCGCGCGCGCCTCGACGACAGCGGCTTCGCCCCCTTCGCGGGGCGCCGTGTTGTCCTCGTCGGCGGCGCAAGCCAGCTCCAGGGCGCGCGCGAACTCGCTGCGCGCATTCTCGACAAACAGGTTCGTATGGGCCGGCCCCTGCGCGTCCGCGGTCTCGCGGAAGCCATTGCCGGACCCGCGTTCGCCACAGGTGCCGGTCTCATTGCCCACGCGATCGAGAATCCATCGTCCCTGACGATGCCGTCACCCGTGCAACCAGGGGAGCCGGGACGCCTTACCGGGCGGCTCGGTCAGTGGTTCCGTGAGCATTTTTAGAAACCCCTCTCCCCGACAACTGACCCGGAGTTTCGGCACGGTCCGGAACGGTGGGTCGCCGTTCCGGCCATGCATGGCCCTTCTCTCCCTCACTCCCGATGCAATCCAATGGAGGAAATCATGACGCTCAACCTCTCTGCTCCCCCCCCTGATTCCCAACTCAAGCCACGTATCGTCGTGGTCGGCGTCGGCGGCGCCGGCTCCAACGCGGTCAACAACATGATCGCGTCCAACCTCGAAGGCGTGGAGTTCGTCGTCGCCAACACCGACGCCCAGTCGCTGGCGATGAACGCTTCCGAGCGCCGTATCCAGCTCGGCGCGAACATCACCAACGGCCTCGGCGCCGGCGCACGGCCCGACATCGGCCGCGCGGCCGCCGAGGAGGCGCTGGACGAGATCATCGATCACCTCCAGGGCAGCCACATGGCCTTCATAGCCGCCGGCATGGGCGGCGGCACGGGCACGGGCGCAGCCCCGGTCATCGCCCGCGCCGCGCGCGAACAGGGCATCCTGACCGTCGGTGTCGTCACCAAGCCGTTCCAGTTCGAAGGCCGCCATCGCGCCACCCTCGCCGATGAAGGCATCGAGGAACTGCAGCACTTCGTCGATACCCTGATCGTGATCCCGAACCAGAACCTTTTCCGGATCTGCAACGAGAACACGACCTTCGCCGACGCGTTCTGCATGGCCGACAACGTGCTGCACTCCGGTGTGCGCGGCGTGACCGACCTGATGATCATGCCGGGCCTGATCAACCTCGACTTCGCGGATATCCGCACCGTGATGAGCGAGATGGGCAAGGCCATGATGGGCACCGGCGAAGCCGGCGGCGACGGCCGGGCCATCGAGTCCGCCGAGGCTGCCATCGCCAATCCGCTCCTGGACGACGTGTCCATGCGCGGGGCGCGCGGTGTGCTGATCAACATCACCGGCGGTCCGGACATGACCCTGTTCGAGGTCGACGAAGCGGCAAATCGCATCCGCGAGGAAGTCGACGCCGACGCGAACATCATCTTCGGCTCGACCTTCGACGAGAACCTCGAAGGTTCCATGCGCGTTTCGATCGTTGCCACGGGCATCGACGCGAACGCCGACGCCCAGCCGCGTTCGCCGATGATTTCCCTGGTGCATGACGCCGATCAGTCCAAGGCCAGGAAGGTCGAGGACAAGGCGGAAGCTGCCGCGGACCTGGCGCCGGAAGTGGTGGCCGAGGAAAAGGCGCCGGAACCTGCGCCTCAGCCCGCGGCTCCCGAAGCCAGGGAAGAAACGGCTAAGCCCGAACCGGTGAAAACCGAGCCGGCTGCGGCGGAAGCGGACCCGGGCCTGAAATGGCCGTCCGAGCCGGACGTGAAGCCGGACCCGGCAGGCGCGGCCTTCATCCCGCCCAAGCCGGCTGCCGCCGAGCGCAAGGAAATCCCGGCCGCGGCCCCGAGAAAGGCCGACGCGTTCGCCGAGGCGGCGATCGCCAATGCCGGTGCCCAGGCCGAACGCAAGCGGGGCCGGAGCCTTTTCCAGAAGGTGACCGGGGCCGTGAACCGGGCCATGACCGAAGAAGGCGAGGACGCGAAGCCGGACGCCCGGGAGCGCCGCGAGCCCACGGCGGCAAGCACCGCTCCGGCACCGGCAAGTCCGACCCCTGCAGCTTCGGCCCCGGTAGCTTCGGCCCCGGCTACACCGGCTCCCGCACCTGCGGCGCCGAAACCGGCTGCCGAGCCCGTCGCGGCCAAGCCTGCGCCGGTCGAGGCCGCCCCGGTTGCGGACGCGCCGGCGGTCACCGAAAAGCCGGCCGAGAAGGTTGTCGCCGAGGTTGCGGTGCCCGCGAAGCCGGCTGCAGCCGAAGCGGCGAAACCGGCGGCGCCGACGCAACAGAGCCTCGCCGACATCAAGCCGGCTCAACCTCGCGAAAGCGCTGACGCCGAAGAGGATATGCTCGAAATTCCGGCATTTCTCCGACGCCAGGCGAACTAGCTGAAACAGTGCTGAAAGCCGCGGATTTCCAACGAAATCCGCGGCTTTTAATTCGCAACATTCTGTAACAAAGAGTGATTTGAAGGCTTGCAGGCCGAGTTGTTACACCAACGGTCCAAGATATTGATAAACGGCGCAGGTTTTCGTGCCGTCTCGGGGCAAAAAAAGAATGTCGAACGAACACGAAAACGGCGATCTCTGGCAGCATACGCTGAAAAGCGAAATCGGCTGCAGCGGAACCGGCTTGCATTCCGGTAACACCGTTTCGATCGTTCTCAAGCCCGCCCCGGAAGATACGGGCATCGTGTTCCGGCGCACCGACGCCAACAATGCCGAAATTCCAGCCCTCGTCGAAAATGTCGTCGAGGCCACGCTTTGCACCACCCTCGGAAACGAGGACGGCGTGACGGTCGCTACCGTCGAACATCTTCTTGCCGCGCTCGCGGGTTGTCACGTCGACAACGTGATCGTTGAAGTCGACGGCCCCGAGATGCCGATCATGGACGGCAGCGCCGCCCCGTTCGTGTTCCTGATCGAATGCGCGGGCCTCGTGGTCCAGTCGAAGCCGCGGCGCTTCATCGAGGTTCTCAAGCGCGTCGAGGTCTGCGAAGACGGGCGCGAAGCGTCGCTGTCCCCGGGCGACGGGTTTTCGGTCGGGTTCGAGATCGACTTCGATACCGATGCCATCGGCCGCCAGGACAAGAACGTCAAGCTGGTCAACGGCACGTTCAAGGGCGAGATCTCGCGGGCCCGCACCTTCGGTTTCGCCGAGGAAGTGGACCGCCTTCGCGAAATGGGTCTGGCGCGCGGCGGCAGCCTTGAAAATGCGGTTGTGGTCAGCGGTGACAAGATCCTCAACGACGAGGGCCTGCGCTACGACGACGAGTTCGTGCGCCACAAAATTCTGGATAGCGTCGGTGATCTTTATCTCGCGGGCGCCCCGATCTCCGGGCATTTCCAGGGATACCGTTCCGGACATGCGATGAACCACGCAATTGTCCGCGCCCTGTTCTCCGATCCGACCGCCTGGCGCTATGTCGCGGCCGAGACGGATGACACGGAGCCCGAGCTGATGGTCGCCCACGGCTGACAGCTCCTTCGGGCACGAATGATCACGGGCCGGTTATTGCGGCCCGTTTTTGTTTGAATCCCGTACTCCATGATATAAATCCGGTCAGACAGGGCGCGCTGTGCATGGGCGGCAGCGTCCGAAGAAATGGACCCTGAACCACGGAAGACCGGCGAACCCGATGACGAACCGCGAAACCCTTCTGCGCTCACGCTCGCTCGGCGTCCTGCTTCTGACGGCCCTCGCCCTTTCGGCCTGCTCCACCGACGAGCCGGAGTATGTCGAGCGGCCGGTCGAAGAGCTCTACAACGAGGCTGTCGACGCCGTCGAAACCGAGGAGTACGAGCAGGCGGCCAACCTGTTCCTCGAGGTGGAACGCCAGCACCCCTACTCGGTGTGGGCCACGAAAGCCCAGTTGATGTCGGCTTTCAGCTACTACGAAGACGGCCAGTACGACGACGCCATTCTGGCGACCGACCGTTTTATCCAGTTGCATCCCGGCAACCGCGACGTCGGATACGCCTACTACCTGAAAGCGCTCAGCTACTACGAACAGATCACCGACGTCGGTCGCGACCAGCGCAACACCGAGCAGGCGCTTGTGACGCTCGAGGAAGTCGTGCGCCGCTTTCCGGACTCGAATTACGCGCGCGATGCACGCCTGAAAATCGACCTGACGCGTGACCATCTCGCCGGCAAGGAGATGGAAGTGGGCCGCTACTACCACGAGCGCGAGAACTATCTGGCCGCCATCAACCGCTACAAGAACGTCATCGAGAATTTCCAGACGACAACGCATGTGCCCGAGGCGCTGCACCGTCTGTCGGAGGCCTATACAGCACTCGGCATCGAGCCTGAGGCCCGCGCCAACGCCGCAGTGCTCGGCCACAACTTCCCCGGCAGCGAGTGGTACATCGACAGCTACGAGCTGGTCGAAGGCGAACCTGCCATCGATCTGGACGGTGACGGCGAACCCGACCCGCGTCCGCAAGAGGGCGGGTTCTTCAGCCGCCTCTGGCCTTTCTAGAACGACATGCTGATTGAACTGTCGATCCGGGACGTCGTCCTGATCGACCGGGCCGACCTGTCATTCGGCCCCGGCCTCAGCGCGCTCACCGGCGAAACGGGTGCCGGCAAGTCTATTCTCCTGGACGCTTTCGGCCTGACACTGGGCGCGCGCTCGGATGCCGGGCTGGTCCGCACCGGCGCCGATCGGGCCTCGATCAGCGCCACGTTCGATGCCGCCGTCGCGCAAGACATCAGCGCCCTCCTCGACGAGGCGGATATCTCCGTCGAGCCGGGCGAAGACGTCATCCTGCGCCGCGTTGTCGGCGCGGATGGCCGCAGCCGGGCATTCCTGAACGATCAGCCGATCAGCATCGGCCTGTTGCGGCAAATCGGGGATGCGCTGGTCGAAATCCATGGCCAGTTCGAACGGTTTTCGCTGGCCGACCCCGCCCGGCAGCGCGACGCACTCGATGCTTTCGCCGGCGCGGCCGCCCAGCGCGAACGCGTCGCGGAATGCTATGGGGCATGGCGCACGGCGGTAGACGCGCGGGCAGCGGCTATTGAAGCGGCCAGCGCTTCGCAGGCCGAGGCCGAAGAGCTTCGCGCGGCATTGGAGGAACTGGACCGCCTCGAACCCCGCGAAGGGGAAGAGGCAGAGCTGACGTCGCGTCGACAGTTGCTCCAGAACGCAACACGGCTCGTCTCCACGCTCAATGAAGCGTCGGACGCCCTTTCCGGTGAACCGGGCGCCGAACCGCTTCTCCAGCGCGCCGCCCGGCTTCTGGAGCAGGACGATGCTATTGCCGGGGGCCGGCTCGCACCGGTCGTGGCCCTGCTCGATAAGGCGGGCGCCGAACTTGCGGAGGCCGTTCAGGAACTCAACTCGGTCGCACATGCACTCGACGCCGATCCCGGCGAACTCGACACCGTCGAAGAACGGCTGTTTGCCCTTCTGGCCGCCGCACGGCGCCATGGCGTCGCGGCCGACGAACTTCCGCGGGTGCGGGATGAAATCTCCGCGCGGCTGCTCGCGATCGACGACAGCGACAACCATCTCGACACCCTGTCGCAAGCCGTCGAAAGCGCGCGCCGGGCTTACAGCGAGGCCGGCGAAAAGCTCTCCCGGGCCCGGCAAAAGGCTGCCCGGGATCTCGACAAACGAATTGCCGACGAGCTTCCCCCGTTGAAACTCGAAAACGCATCCCTGACGACCAAAATCACGCGCCTGGGCGAGGACGACTGGTCGCCGACCGGACTGGACGCCGTCACGTTCGAAGTCACGACCAACCCCGGCGCCGCGCCCGGCCCGCTCGGCAAGATTGCGTCGGGCGGCGAACTCAGCCGCTTCATGCTCGCGCTGAAGGTGGTTCTCGCGGGGACATCGGGCTCGGCAACGATTGTCTTCGATGAAGTCGACACCGGCATCGGCGGCGCCACAGCGGCCGCCGTGGGTGCCCGGCTGGCCGAACTGGCCGCCGCACGCGACGACCAGCAAATCCTGGTCGTCACCCACAGCCCCCAGGTCGCGGCGGCTGCCGGGGCACATCTTCGTGTCGAGAAACAATCGACCTCGTCGAAAAACGGGAAGTCGAACCGGACGGATGTGGTGACGCTCGACAGCGATGCCCGCCGCGAGGAGATCGCCCGCATGCTGGCCGGCGCGAAAATTACCGACGAAGCGCGCGCGGCCGCCGATCGGCTGATGCGCGGCGAACGGGAAACACCCGCACAGGCAACCGCGTGAGCCCGCAAGGCCGTGAACTGGCCATCGGCTGGGGCTGGATCACGGCGCTGGTGATCATCTGGACGGGGTTTCACCTCTCGGGCCGCATCGGCGCGGACCTGACCCTGACCCCGTTCGACCTGACGACGCTGCGGTTTGCCGCCGCGGGGATCCTCTTCCTTCCCTGGCTCATCAGGAACGGCCTCGGCGGCATCGGTTTCTGGCAGGCGTTCCTTCTGGCCATGACCGCGGGGCCGGGCTTCGCCTTCTTTGCTTTCGCCGGCTACCAGTTCGCACCCGCAGCCCATGGCGGCGCGATCCTGTCGGGTGCGCTGCCCCTGTGCACTGCGCCGCTGGCGTGGTGGCTCACCGGGGAGCGGATGAGCGCCGCGCGCACGGTATCCGTCAGCATGATCTTCGCCGGTGTCATGTTCCTCGTCTTCGACGCCACGAGCCAGCCCGAGGCGAACGTGTGGATCGGGGATGTCTCCTTCTTCATCGGGGCGGCGTCCTGGTCCGTGTTCGCCGTGCTGGCGCGCAAATGGGGCGTCAGCCCGATCCGCAGCGCGGCCATCGTCGCAACCTTCTCGCTGGCCACGTTCACGCCGATCCACCTGCTGTTCCTGCCGTCGAACTTTCTCACCGCGCCGTGGCAGGAAATCGGTGCGCAGTGGCTGTTCCAGGGCGTGATCGTCTTCATCGGATCGACATTCGGATATCCGCGCGCCGTGGTCGCGCTCGGGGCCACGGCGACCGCCACCGGCGTCGCTCTGGTCCCCGCGGCGGTCACCGTCCTGGCGTGGGTCTGGCTCGGCGAAACGCTCGAAATGCTGGCCATCGCCGGCGTCGCCCTCGTGGTCGCCGGGATCCTGGCCGGCACCGTCAAGTTCCGAACCAAAACCGCTGCCGTGGGCGGATGACGACGCACGGGCAAGCGGCTACATTTCCGCGCGATGACCGACGCCGCCACCCCGCCTGAAGAGCTTTCCGAGGACGACGCCCGCGCGGCCCACGCCGCGCTCGCGGACGAAATCCGGGCACATAACGACGCCTACTATCAGGCCGACGCCCCGACGGTATCCGATGCCGAATACGATGCCCTGTTTGCGCGGCTGCTGGCCCTTGAAGAAGCTTTTCCAGGCCTCAGGACCGACGACAGCCCGACCCAGCGTGTCGGCGCAGCGCCGGCCCAGGGGTTTGCAAAGGTCCGGCATTCGGTGCCCATGCTTTCGCTGGGCAATGCCTTTAACGAAGAAGACGTCGGCGAATTCCTCGCACGCATCCGCCGCTTCCTGAACGTGCCCGACGGCGACACAGTCGAGATCGTGACCGAACCCAAGATCGACGGGTTGTCGGTCTCGCTCCGCTACGAGAACGGCACGTTTGTGCGCGGTGCCACGCGTGGCGATGGGAACGAAGGTGAGGACATCACCGCCAACCTGCGCACCATCGACGACATCCCCGATGAAATCTCCGGCGACGTCCCCGACGTCGTGGAAATCCGCGGCGAGGTCTACCTTCCGAAATCCGCCTTCCTGAAGCTCAACGAAGCGCAGGAAAAGGCCGGGGCAAAGGTCTTCGCCAACCCGCGCAACGCGGCCGCGGGCAGCCTGCGCCAGCTCGACGTGTCAGTGACCGCGAAACGCCCCTTGCGGATGTTCGCCTATTCCTGGGGCGAACTGAGCGGCGATATCGCCGACACCCAGTGGGGATTCCTGGAGAAGATCGCGGCGTGGGGCTTCGCGACCAACCCGCTGTCACGCCGGTGCGAGACGCTGGAGGACATCATCGCCTTCCATACCGATATCGGCGAACAGCGCGCGACGCTCGACTACGATATCGACGGCGTCGTCTACAAGGTGAACCGGCTCGACCTGCAGCGCCGGCTGGGCTTTGTCAGCCGCGCGCCGCGCTGGGCCATCGCCCACAAGTTCCCCGCCGAGCAGGCGACGACGATTCTAAACGGCATCGACATCCAGGTCGGCCGTACCGGCTCCCTCACACCTGTCGCGCGGCTGGAGCCCGTCACGGTGGGCGGCGTGGTCGTCTCCAACGCCACGCTCCACAACGAGGACGAAATCCGGCGCAAGGACGTGCGGATCGGCGATACGGTGGTCGTCCAACGCGCCGGCGACGTTATTCCGCAGGTGGTGCGCGCCGTCGCGGACAAACGCCCGAAAGGCGCCAAAGCCTACGAATTCCCGACGGTGTGCCCGGAGTGCGGCTCGGAAGCGGTTCGCGGCGAGGACGAGGCCGTGCGGCGCTGTACGGGCGGCCTGATCTGTTCGGCGCAGGTCGTCGAACGGCTCAAGCACTTCGTCTCGCGCAACGCCTTCGACATCGACGGTCTCGGCGCAAAACACATCACGGCGTTCCACGCGGACGGGCTCGTCGACGGGCCGGCGGATATCTTTCGCCTGAAGGACCGCAGGGAAGCCTTGCTGGAGCGTGAGGGCTGGGGCGAGCAATCGGTCGACAACCTGCTCGAGGCCATCGAGGAGCGCCGCACGATCGGCTTCGACCGTTTTATCTATGCGCTGGGCATCCGCCAGGTCGGGCAGGCGACCGCGCGACTTCTGGCGCGCAACTACGGCACGCTCAAAGCCTGGCGCACCGCCATGAACGCCGCGCAGGATCGCGAAAGCGCCGCCTACCAGGAACTGCTCGACATCGACGGCATCGGCACGTCCGTTGCCGAGGACATCCTTGCCTTCCTGCACGAGGAGCATAACCGGCAGGTGCTCGACGATCTCGATGAGCTTCTGGAGATCGAGGAACTGGAATCCGCCG
The DNA here is from genome assembly GCA_965222215.1 of Alphaproteobacteria bacterium. Taxonomy (GTDB): domain Bacteria; phylum Pseudomonadota; class Alphaproteobacteria; order UBA6615; family UBA6615; genus JABJAG01. The sequence continues at coordinate 2,564,292 of OZ244931.1, forward strand.
ACACGAACTCCCCGGTGTCCGGCAAGACGGTCGTGTTCACCGGAACCCTGGAAAAAATGACCCGCTCAGAGGCCAAGGCCCGCGCCGAGGCGCTGGGCGCGAAGGTCTCGGGCTCCGTCTCCGCGAAAACCGATCTTGTCGTCGCGGGGCCGGGCGCCGGTTCCAAGGCGAAGAAGGCCGCGGAACTCGGGGTCGAGACCATCGATGAAGATGGGTGGATCGCGCTGATCGGCGGCTAGAATTGTCTCAGCACGCGAAACGCGGTGCGAGATCGCCTCGCGCAGGTTCCACAACACGATAGGCTTCTTCCTGTCAGCAACGGGAGAAACACCATGTCGCTCGCAGAGAACAAGACCGGCTCAGGCCCGCTGTCGGACCGTCTGGCCCGGTTCGCCGATATCGCCGAAGACACCGAGGCCTTCCAGGACGTGCAGGACCCGGCCAATCGCCGCGTCGTCAAATATCCGGTGGCCCGGCATTCGGCCTATTCCCCGATCCGCGACCGGGAAGACCTGACCGTTGCGATCCTCGAATCCATGCCTGGCAAGGGCCCGAAGCTGCACGCCCACGACTATCCCGAGATCTTCTTCTGCCAGGAAGGCCAGTACGGGATCGTCTGGGGCGACCATGGCGAACATTGCGTGACGCTTAACCCGCTCGACACTTTTTCGGTGCCGCCGGGGATCAACCGGCTGGTACTCAACACCGGCGATACGCCGGGGATCATGATGGTGCTGTTCGACACGACGCGGCGCGACCCGAACGAGGGCATCACGATGCCGGAGCATGTGATCGAGGAAGAGCGCACATCGGGAAAGGACTACGTCCGCCGTGCGGCTGCCGGCGTGCCGATGACCGAGGCCGAAGTCGCCGAGTTCGTGGGGCTCTACAACGACCTCGGGATTGCCGGCACCGACGGCGCCATGCGCGCGAAGCGCATCATCGCACCGGGCGACGGCAACGCCGCGATCTCGCACCCTCACGACCTCACCATGACCCTGCTGGAAAGCGACCCCAGAGATGCCTCGGCCGAGAGATCTCCGGATGGGGAGGAAATGCTGATCTGCCTGAACGGCGAGGTGAATGTCGAAAGCGGTGGCGAAAGCATCTCGATGGCGCGCTTCGACACGCTGCCCCTGCCTGCGGGCACGGCGCGAAAGCTCGTCAACAATTCGGACGGCCCGGCGACGGTTCTCGTGGTCGGGAAGCCCTAGGCGCTAAGCCCCGAACGCCTCGCGCATCACGGCCGGAATCTCGCAGGCGGCGATGTCTTTGGTCTCCGGGTCCCGCCGCACACACACGCGCGCTTCGTGGCCCTCCGCCACCACCGCGCCGTCACCTGCGTGCACGATCCGGTGGGACACGGTGAAGGAGCGAGAGCCCCAGCGACTGATCTCGCTATGGATTTCGATCTCGTCACCCCAGCTTGCCGGGCTTCGAAACTGAAGCTGCGCATCGACAATCGGCACGTTCAAACCCGGATCGGCGCTCAGCTCATGCAGCGGGATGCCCGCTTCCTGAAACAGGGTATGGGTCGCCCGGTCACACCAGGAGAAATAATTCGGGTAGTAGACGATCTGCGCCGGGTCGCAGTCGCCGAAACCGATCTCGATGCGGGTGACCGCCGTGACCGCGCTCATGCCGCTCCCCGTGCTTCGTAGCTGTCCATGAATTTCGGCGCGAGCTTGCGCAGCCGATCGTCGTCGATCCGTCCCGAGCGGGTGATGTAGGCATAGGCGAAATCGAGCGGTTCGAGCTTCATGTGGTCCTCGAAGTCCTCGTACCAGCGCGCGCTGGTCGTGGCGGCCCGGACCAGCTTTTCGACGATGGGCCGCCGTTCCGCCTCGTAGCGTTCCAGACCTGCGCGCAGGTCGTCCGGCTCGGCCTCCAGTGCCTCCACAAGCGCGATCACATCCTCCATCGCAAGCCGGGTGCCGGAGCCGATGGAGAAGTGCGCCGTATGCAGCGCGTCGCCCACGAGCACCATGTTGAGATGCGACCAGCGGTCGTTCCAGAGCAGCGGGAAGTTGCGCCAGTTCGACTTGTTGGTGATGAGCGGCTTGCCGTCGAGGGTGTCCGCGAAGAGTTCCGCGCACTTCGCGGCGGACTCGTCCTCATCCATGCTCGCGAACCCGGCGTTGAGCCAGGTCTCGCGGCCGCACTCGACCAGAAACGTGCTCTTGTTCGGTTCGTAGCGGTAGTGATGGGCGTTGAACGGACCGTACTCGGTCTCGATAAACGTCTGCGTCAGCGTGTCGAAAGGTGTCTCGACGCCGTACCAGGCGAATTTGTTCGGCAGGTACGACAGCGAGGTGGCGAAGTCGCCTTCGAACGAACGGCGCACCATGGAATTCACGCCGTCCGACGCGATAATCAGGTCCGCGTCCGCGAATTCGCCGATATGCGGCACCACGGTGTCGAACTGCAGTTCCGCCCCGACGCTCAGGGCCCGTTCCTGCAGTAGTTTCAGTAACTTAAGACGCCCGATGGACGAGAATCCGACCCCGTCGATGGTCACCTTCTCGCCGCGGTGGACGAGCGTCATATCCTCCCACCCTTCCATCTCGGGCGTGATCAGGTCATGGGTCTCCGGGTCGTCCTCGCGCAGGAATTCCAGCGCGCGGTCAGAGAAGACGACACCGAATCCGAACGTCGCGTCGGACGGGTTCTGCTCATAGACCCGCACCTGGGCGTCCGGATGGCGCTTCTTCCAGAGTGTGGCGAAGTACAGGCCGGCGGGTCCCCCGCCGACAACGGCAATACGCATATCGTTTTTATCCCTATCTTCCGGCTGCCCGTCGAGAGACCCGTCTCGCGGTGATCCCGATGGCCGTCCGGAAACGATTGTACTGTTTCACCGAACCGGAATTCGTTCTCTCGTTATCGCGAGGAGCGAAGCGACGACGCAATGACGGCCTTTTCAGGCCGCCAGCGGTTTCAGGCCCATGATCTCGCGCGCTTCCTCCGGCGTCGCGGGCTCCATGCCCAGTTCCCGGATGATCCGCACGATCCGCTCGACGAGCTGTACGTTGTTCGCCAGCACGCCGCGTTCGTAATAGAGATTGTCCTCCAGCCCGACACGCACGTGCCCGCCGAGCAGCAGCGACTGTAGCGCCGCGTTGAGCTGCGACGGGCCGATGGCGCTGACATTGAAGTTCGCGCCCTCGGGCATCAGGTCGACCATGTCCTGCAGGATCTTCGGCGAATACGGCATCGCCCCCTGGAAACCGCGATCCGCCCCGAGCACGAAGTTGATGAAATAGGGCTTCTCGTCGAGACCCGCTTCGAGCAGCCTGTTCACGTCCTGCAGCAGATGGGTCGGGCTGAAGACCTCCCACTCGGGCTTGATGCCCTTGTCCTGCATCTTGCCCGCCAGTTCGCGGCAGCGCTCCGGCGAGGTGTTCATCAGGATTTCGCGCCCCTCGAAGTTGGCGACGATGGTCGTCGGGTCGAGGGTGCACATCTCGGCGCCGGCCTCGAGGCCCTTCAGGCGTTCTTCCCAGGCGATTTCCAGGAAGCCGTCGGTGGACTCCTTCAGCATATCGCCATTGATGCCGCCGCCCGTCGAGTTGTTGATGATGATGTCGCACTTGGCCCGGATACGCTCGTTGATGTCGCGGTAGATGTCCGGGTTGCAGGTCGCCTCGTCGTCGGGCCGGCGCGCGTGCACAGCGACCACCGACGCCCCCGCCTCGTAGCAGCGGTAAACGTCTTCGGCGATCTCCTCCGGCTGGGTCGGGATATTCGGGTTCTGTTTCTTGCTCGCCATCCCACCTGTGGGTGCGATTGTTACGATCACTTTGCGCTCGGCCATTTATTCCTCCCGGGATGTCGTTCCGGGAAACTCTAGCGCGCCAGCACGTTTCAATCGAGGGGCGCGGTCGCAGCCTCCAACCATGCGCAGACCGGGTCGCCGGCCAGTTCGGGCGCGATCTCATCACGCACCCGAGCATGGTAGGCATCGAGCCAGTCGCGCTCGTCTCCGGTCAGCAGGTCCGTTGCGATGAGCGCGCGGTCGATGGGTGCAAGGGTCAGCGTCTCGAAGCCGAGCATCGAGCGTTCGCCGCCCGGGATTTCGGCCGGTTCCGTGACCGCGATCAAGTTCTCGATGCGGATGCCGTATTCGCCCGTCCTGTAGTAGCCGGGCTCGTTGGAAACAATCATGCCCGGCCGCAGGGCAACGTTCGAGCCCGCCTTTGCGATCCGCTGCGGGCCCTCGTGCACGCCGAGATAGCTGCCGACGCCGTGGCCGGTGCCGTGATCGTAGTCGAGGCCGGCCTGCCAGAGAGCCTGTCGGGCGAAGGCATCGATCTGGCCGCCGCTCGTACCTTCGGGGAACAGCAACGTCGCAAGCGCGATATGGCCCTTGAGGACGCGGGTGAAACGGTCGCGCATCTCATCGGTGGGCGCACCGATGGCGACCGTGCGGGTGATGTCCGTCGTGCCGTCCAGATACTGAGCGCCGGAGTCCACGAGATAGAGCGAGCCTGGCTCAAGCGGCCGGTTGGTCTCCGGCGTCACCCGGTAGTGCACGATGGCGCCATTAGGCCCCGCGCCGGAGATGGTATCGAAGCTGAGGTCGCGGAAATGCTCGCCCGGCGCGCGGAATGCAGCCAACCGGTCGGCTGCGGAGATTTCGTCCACGCCGCCCGACGGCGCTTTCTCGGACAGCCAGTGTAGGAACCGCGCGATCGCCACGCCGTCGCGCGCGTGCGCCGCGCGGGTACCCGCCAGTTCCGTTTCGTTCTTGATCGCCTTGGGCAAAGCGACCGGGTCATCGCCACGCACGACCTCCGCAGCTTCAAGCCGCTCGAAAACCCAGGACGCGGCCGAGTCAGCCGAAACCCGGACACGCTTGCCAGACACCTTGGCGAGGCCATCGCCAAACATTCCGGGGGCGTGGATCGTGACGCCGTTTCCGAGATGAGCGGGCATATCTTCGGACAGCTTGGCCTCAGCCACATACCAATCGACGGCCGCGTCGGCATGCAGGACGGCAAAGCTCAGCGGCAGCGGCGTATGATCCACATCGCCCCCGCGCACGTTGAGCAGCCATGCGATCGAATCCGGCTGGGTCAGCACCGCCGCGTCGAGATTCTCCCGCTTCAGGGCCTTAGCCAGTTCCTCACGTTTATCGGCGCTGCTCTTGCCGGCAAAGCGCGCCTCGTGGGGCACGACGGGCGCCATGGGCGGCGGCGGCCGGTCCTCCCAGATCGCGTCGAGCGGGTTGCTCTCCACCGGGACGAGTTCCGCTCCCGCGGCGGTCACGGCGCGGGCCAGGCGTTCTTTCTGGGCCTGGGTGTGGAGCCACGGATCGAAGCCGAGCTTTGCGCCCTCGCCGAGGTTCTCGCGCAACCAGTCGGCGACCGGCTGCTCGATCAGGTGACGGTATTCGTAGAGGTCCCCGTCCACCTGGTCGCGCACCTGCAGGGTGTAGCGCCCGTCGACGAAGATCGCCGCCCGGTCCGCAAGCACCACCGCCGTCCCGGCGGAGCCGCCAAAGCCCGTGAGCCAGGCAAGCCGCTCGGCATCGGACGGCAAAAACTCGTTCTGATGCGGGTCGGCATGAGGCACGACAAAGCCGTCGAGGCCCTGCGCCGCCAGCGCCGCGCGCAGGGCCGCAAGCCGCGTTGCGTGGGTGTTTTCGCTCATGGCCGCGAAGCTACGCGACGCCCCGCCGCAAGACAATCACGCGGACGGCTCCTATACTGTCGCCCGTGAATTGCACCCTGAAGATGCAACCAACGGAGAGAAACAGATGACCCGTATCGACCCCCCGCCCGGACCGAGCGTCAGCGTCGAGGACATGCAGTCGCGCGTGGCGCGCTTCAAGGAACTGAAGGGCAGCGACCTGTGCTTCATGGACCAGCGCATACCCGGCCATGAGCGCGAGATGATCAACCTGCACGGCCTCGGCGTGACGGAGAACGAAGACGATCCCGACCTCGCCCCGAAACTCGGCAACGCCCACGGGTTCGCCCACGGTTTCGCCAAGTGCGAGCCCGGCTGCGGCGCGGCGCTACACTGGCACGAGACCGAAGAGGTCTTCATGCCACTGGACGGCAAATGGTCGATCTACTGGATGGACGGCAACGAAGAGCGCGAAGTGATCCTCGAGGCCGGCGACACGGTGTCCGTGCCCATCGGCATCTACCGCGGCTTCAAGAATGTGGGCGACACGCCCGCGACACTGCACTTCATCGTCGGCGGCCCGGACACGGGCAAGGTGCACTGGCACCCGTCGGTGATCGAGGCGGCCCGCAAGACCGGTGTCGCGGTCGACGACAACGGCATCCTGATCGAGGTCGAGGCCGCCGAATAGGCGCGCCGCTCCCACTTTATGCAGGACCTCGGCACTTTCGATTATGTGATCGTCGGCGCCGGTTCGGCGGGCTGCGTGCTCGCCAACCGGCTGTCGGCCGATCCCGACGTGTCGGTCCTGCTGCTGGAGGCCGGCGGCAGGGACAACTATTTCTGGATCCACGTCCCCGTCGGCTACCTGTACTGCATCAACAACCCGCGCACCGACTGGCTGTTCAAGACCGAGGCCGAGGACGGGCTGAACGGGCGCGCGCTCGACTACCCGCGCGGCAAGGTTCTGGGCGGCTGCTCGTCGATCAACGGCATGATCTACATGCGCGGGCAAAGCCGCGACTACGACCAGTGGCGCCAGCTCGGCAACACCGGCTGGGGCTGGGACGACATCCTGCCCTACTTCCTGAAGTCCGAGGACCAGGCCGCCGTGCCAACCGACGAGCTTCATGCCGACGGCGGCGAATGGCGGGTTGAGAACCCTCGCCTGTCCTGGACCCTGCTCGACGCATTTCAGGAAGCGGCCGCGCAGGAGGGCATTCCCAAAACAAACGACTTCAACCGCGGCGACAACCTCGGCTGCGGCTACTTCCACGTAAACCAGAAGACCGGGGTGCGCTGGAGCACATCCACGGCCTTCCTGAAGCCTGCGCGCAACCGCCCGAACCTCAAGGTCGTCACCCACGCGGAGGCCGACCGGATCGAATTCGACGGCAGGCGCGTAACCGGCCTCACGCTCCGCCGGAAGGGTGCGCCGGCCCGCGTGACCATCTCGGGTGAGCTGATCCTGTCGGCCGGATCGGTGGGCAGTCCGCAGATCCTCGAACTGTCGGGTGTTGGCCGCCCGGAGGTTCTCGGCGAACACGGGATCGGGACCGTCCACGCCCTGCCCGGCGTCGGCGAGAACCTGCAGGACCATCTGCAGATCCGCTGCGCCTACAAGGTGAGCGGCGTGCCGACCCTGAACGAGCGCGCCAACAGCCTATTCGGCAAGGCCGGGATCGCGCTGGAGTACCTGTTCAGGCGGTCCGGGCCGATGTCGATGGCCCCGTCCCAGCTCGGCGCGTTCGCCAAGTCAGACCCGTCGCTGGAGTTCCCGAACCTGCAGTATCACGTGCAGCCGCTCACGCTGGACAAGTTCGGGGAGCCGCTGCACAGCTTCCCGGCCTTCACGGCGAGCGTCTGCAACCTGCGGCCCGAGAGCCGGGGCAGCATCCACATCAGGAGCGCGACGCCGGGCGACAAGCCCTCGATCCGCCCCAACTACCTGTCCGCCCCGGCGGACCGGCAGGTCGCGGTCGAGGCGATCCGGCTGACCCGCCGCATCGTCGCGCAACCGGCGCTGGCGCCGTTCCAGCCGGAAGAGTTCAAACCGGGCCCCGAACTGGAAAGTGACGAGGAGTTGGCCTGCGCCGCCGGCGACATCGCCACCACGATCTTCCACCCGGTCGGCACCGCGAAGATGGGGCATGACGACATGGCCGTCGTCGACGACCGGCTGCGGGTGCACGGGATTTCCGGCCTGCGGGTCGTCGACGCCTCGGTGATGCCGACCATCACCAGCGGCAACACAAACTCCCCGGTCATCATGATCGCCGAGAAAGCCGCCGACATGATCCGCGAGGACCGCCGCGCCGGCACACAGCGGGCGGCCTAGGACGGGACGGCACGACGGATGTTTCGACAGAAACGTCATGGCCGGACTTGTTCCGGCCATCCACGTCGGCGTGCCACCCTGTGATATCCGAGGTGCCGAAGGACGTGGATGCCCGCAACAAGTGCGGGCATGACGGCTGTCGGAAATCTGCTATCCGGGCGGTCCCGTAGTTCAATTACGCGGATGTCCGTAAAAATCCGAAACTCGTCGCAGCTCTACCCCAATACAAGCGTCGACCACTCGTCGCGGCGCAACCGGGACCGCAGGAACAGGCCCTGCACCCGATAGGCCGCGAGCACTTGCGTTTCCTGCGCGTGGAGCAGGCCTGACAGGATCACGGGCGCACCGGGCGCACGGACTGCGGCGATGGCTGGCGCGAGCTTCTGCAGCGGCCGCGCAAGGATATTTGCCAGGATGAGACCGAACGGCCCGTGACGCCGGACCGACGCGGACTCCAGCCCGCGGCTTTCGAATATCCGCATATAGGGTATGACGCCGTTGATCGCGGCGTTTTCCTGCGCCATGCGCACGGCGATGGGATCGATGTCGGACGCGACAACCGGCAACCGCGCCGCCTTCGCCGCGGCGATCCCGAGAATCCCCGTGCCGCAGCCAAGATCGAGGATCGGCCCGCGAAACCGGCCCGCCACGAGCAACCGATCGAGCGCTTCGAGACACCCGTGGGTCGTGCCGTGATGCCCTGTCCCGAACGCGGTCGCGGCGTCAACCATCACGGGAACTGCCCCGGCCGGCGGCGGATCGCGGTGATAGGAATCGTGGATGTGAAACCGGCCGGCGCGCACGGGCGCGAACCGCGCCTGGTTCTCCGCGATCCAGTCGATCTCCGGCAGCCAGACCACGTGGACCGGCGGCACGGACAGGTTTGCCAGCGCAGCGGTATCGGCAACGGCCAGGTTCAACGCCCCTTCATCCGGTGCGTCGGAGCCGTAGGCACTGATCCGGGACTCACCTGTGCCCTCAATCGCGAAAAGGGTCACGGCGCCCGCAAATGGCTCCACCGTCTCCGAGAACGCATCAGCGTGGGGCGTCGGGACGTAGAGCTCGATTTTCCAGACGGGCCCGTTCGCCACAGCGCTCAGACCGAATCCGCCGCCACGACAAAGCTGTCGAGCACCTTCTTGTCACCGGCCTTGTCGAAAGAAATGGCGAGTTTGTTGTCGTCGATGGCGGTGATGTGGCCATAGCCGAACTTCTGGTGAAACACCCGCTCACCAATGCCGAACCCCTGGGGGTCGGCGTGGATGAGCGTCGCTTCGGCGTCGCGGTCTGGCGTGCGCATGCCCCCCGCGCCGGAACCACCTCCGTAGCTGCCACCTCCGCCATAGCTGCTTCCGCCGTATCCCAGCGAGCGCGAGGCGCTGAAGCGGTCGCCGCCGGAATACAGGCCCTGGTCGCTCGCGACCTCGACATGCTCGGGCGGCAGTTCGTCGATGAAGCGCGACGGGATCGCCGACTGCCACTGGCCGTGGACGCGCCGGTTGGCCGCGAACAGGATCGTCGCTTCGCGCTTGGCGCGGGTCAGGCCCACATAGGCGAGCCGCCGCTCCTCCTCCAGTCCGGCGAGACCGTTCTCGTCCATGTTGCGCTGGTGGGGAAACAACCCCTCCTCCCAGCCCGGCAGGAAGACGGTGTCGAACTCCAGCCCCTTGGCCGAGTGCAGGGTCATGATATTGACGAGGTCGCTGCCCGCGGCCTCGGTATTTTCCATCACCAGCGAGACATGTTCGAGGAACCCGGCGAGGTTCTCGAACTCCTCCATGGCGACGATGAGTTCCTTGAGGTTTTCCAGCCGCCCCGGCGCCTCGGGCGACTTGTCGTTCATCAGCATCTCGGTGTAGCCGCTCTCGTCGAGCACCATCTCGGCCAGTTCCGGATGCGGCAGCCCGTCCCGGCCGTCGCCGTTGAGCGCGCGCCAGCGCTCGAAGTCGGCGATCACCCGGCCGAGCGAACTGCGGATGTTCGGGCGCAGTTCGTCGGTGGTGACCAGTTCCGACGCGGCGCGGTAGAGGCTGATGCCCGAGGCGCGCGCCGCGGTATAGAGGTTCTGGATCGTGGTGTTGCCGATGCCGCGCTTGGGCTTGTTGACGATCCGCTCGAACGCCAGGTCGTCGTCCGGCTGCTGGATGACCCGCAGGTAGGCCAGTGCGTCGCGCAGCTCCATGCGTTCGTAGAAGCGTGGCCCCCCGATGACCCGGTACGGCAGGCCCAGGGTCAGGAAGCGTTCCTCGAACTCGCGGGTCTGGAAGCCCGCGCGCACGAGGATCGCGATGTCGTTGAGCGGGAGCGGTTGCCCGTCGATGCCCTTGCGCTGGAGATCCTCGATCCGGTCGGAGACCACGCGAGCCTCCTCCTCGCCGTCCCACACGCCGTTCACGGTGACCTTCTCGCCACCCTCGGCCTCGGTCCACAGCGTCTTGCCGAGCCGGCCCTCGTTCTTCGTGATCAGGCCCGAGGCCGCGCCCAGGATCGGCCCCGTCGAGCGGTAGTTCTGCTCCAGCCGGATAATCTTCGCGCCGGGAAAGTCCTCCTCGAAGCGCAGGATGTTGCCCACCTCGGCCCCGCGCCAGGCGTAGATCGACTGGTCGTCGTCGCCGACGCAGGCGATGTTCTTGTGCTTCTGGGCGAGCAGGCGCAGCCAGAGATACTGGGCGACGTTGGTATCCTGATACTCGTCGACGAGGATGTACTCGAACCGGTCCTGGTACTCCGCGAGTACCTCCGGGTTCTCGGAGAAGATTGTCAGGTTGTGGAGTAACAGGTCGCCGAAGTCTGCGGCATTCAAGGTGCGCAAACGTTCCTGGTAGTCGCGGTAGAGGTCGACCAGCCGCCCGCCCGCGAGATCGCCCGCGTCAGCGGCGGAAACCTTGTCCGGTGTCAGCGCCCGGTCTTTCCAACGCTGGATCACGCCCATCAGGACGCGGGCAGGCCACCGCTTGTCGTCGATATTCTCGGCTTCCAGCAGCTGCTTGAGCAGGCGCACCTGATCGTCGGCGTCGAGGATCGTGAAATTATCCCGCAGGCCGACCAGTTCGGCGTGCCGGCGCAGGATCCGCGCGCCAAGCGCATGGAACGTGCCGAGCCAGATCGCTTCCGCCGGGCCGCCGACCAGATCGGCCACCCGTTCGCGCATCTCCCGCGCGGCCCTGTTGGTGAAGGTCACGGAAAGCACCTGATACGGCCGTGCCCGGCCAAGCCGCAACAGATGCGCAAGGCGGGTCGTGAGGACACGGGTCTTGCCCGTCCCCGCCCCGGCCAGCACCAGCACGGGACCCTCAAGGGTCTCCACCGCCTCGCGCTGCGGCGCGTTGAGCTGCGTCAGCCAGGGGGCGGGCGCTGCTTCGGAAACCCCGGTTTCCTGCGGCTCTTCGATGTGAAACGGATCGCTCATGGCAAGCGGTGACTATACCACGCACCGGCGATGAGTCGTGCCCGGCCGATGCCGGTTGAACTTCGCGTGAGGCATCTTTCCTGTCCCGGAACCGGTGCTATCATTTTCCACATGCCACATGCTGACCCGACCCCCATCACACGCCGCCTCACCGTATTCCTTTTTGCGGCCCTCGGATGGGCCATGCTGTCCGTTCCCGCCCATGCCCAGACCGACATCAAGGGCGCGCTCGAAACAGTTGTCGGAATCGATTCCCGGGTTCCGGGAAACGCCCGAACGGCACCCACGCTCGGCACCACCCGGCGAGGCTCCGGGGTCGTGATCTCCGACGACGGGCTCGTGCTGACAATCGGCTATCTGGTGATGGAGGCAATCGAGATCGACATCACGCTGACCGACGGCAGAACCGTCCCGGCGTCGTTCGTGGCCTACGACCACGACAGTGGGTTCGGCCTGGTCCGGGCGGCCACATCCCTCGACGTGGCGCCCGCACCCTTCGGGACTTCGGGCGACATGGGCGTCAGCACCCAGGTCCTGCTTGCCAACCGCCACGGCCCCCAGTCCGCGCAGGGCGTGTTCGTGGTCGACCGCCGAGAGTTCGCGGGCCCGTGGGAATACCTTCTCGACAGCGCCATTTTCACCTCTCCGCCGAACCCGGAGTTCAGCGGCGCCGGCCTGTTCGACGCCGATGGCCGGCTGATCGGCATCGGTTCGCTGTTCGTGGGCAACGCCGCGTTCCTGAACCAGCCGGTGCCCGGCAACATGTTCGTACCCATCGATGAATTGAAGCCGATCCTCGACCAACTCGTCGCGGCGGGACGCCGCTCCGAACCGGCGCGCCCATGGCTGGGCGTGTTTCCGGCAGAGGTCCGCGGCCGCGTGTTCGTCGACCGGGTTTCCACCGAAAGCCCCGCAGCGCGCGCAGATATAGAGGCCGGCGACCTGATCGTTGCCGTTGGCGACACCCCAGTTGCCAGCATGTCGGGCTATTTCCGCGCCATCTGGCGCGACCGGGCGGCAGGCGACACCGTGACCCTGAAATTGTTGAACGCGGTCGGCGAAATTCGCGACGTGGCCGTGGAGTCCATGGACCGCCGCGACTGGCTGCGTCTCGACCCGACGCTCTAGACAGCCAGCGATCCGGACAGACAACGACCGGTCAGGCGTGCTCGTCGGCGCGCGCGCGGCGCAACGCGTCGTTGTGCGCACGGGTCACATCCAGCGCATTCACGGTTCCGCGCAGCCGCATGCTGTCACTGCCGGATACGACGGCCACGCTCTGTCGTTCCGAACCATCGAGCAGGCGCATCGCCTGCTCCAGGCTGTCGCTGATGAGGAGGACATCACCCGCCGCATGGGCCACCTGCCCGACCGTTTCGGGTCGGTCTTCGTCACCCATCAGCGCCGCGTTCAGGTCCGCGTAGTTGACGATACCCCGCAACACGTCTCCTTCGCCGACCACATAGACCTCCCCATGCGGTGAATCGCGAAGCTTCGTGTGCAGGCTGTTGAGCGGCTCATCCTCCGATATCGACGGGACATTCGTCCGCAGGACCCTGGCAACGGACATCCCCTCCAGAACCGCCTGATCGTGCCCGCTGGACACGTTGAGCCCGCGCCGGCGCAACTGTGCATGATGGTACGATTTGCCGAAGAACTGGTGCGTCAGGATCGACGCGACCGCGGTGGCGATCATCACCGCAACGGTCATCTCGGAAGAGCCGGTGAGCTCGAAAATGATGAAGATCGTCGATAGCGGCGCGCCCATAACGGCGCCCGCCAGCGCGCCCGTGCCGATGAGCGCATACGCCGGGACCCCGGAGAACTGGTCCGGGAACACACCGCCCGCGATAAAACCGAAGGCGCCTCCGACCGCCGCACCCAGGACAAGCGAAGGCGAGAACACACCGCCGCCGAACCCGAAACCGATGCTGAGCGCCACCGCCGCAATCTTTGCGACGATCAGCAGCAACAGAAATTCTATTCCGAACCCGCCCCGCAACGCGACATCCGCTGTCGTGAAGCCGACACCCAGGATTTCGGGCACCTCGAGAGCCAGAAGCCCAAGCAGCAGTCCCCCGGCGGCCGGTTGCATCCATCTCGGCAGCGGGGATTTCCCGACCCAAATATCGACCAGATATATCGTCCGCATGAACACGATGGCCACGACGGCGCAGACCGCGCCGAGCAGGAGGAAGGCGGGAAACTCCCACAATGAAATCAGTTCATGACTGGGGACTGTGAAGGATGGTTCCGCGCCGAAGTAAAATCGACCGATCGCGGTGCCGGTCACGGCGGCGACAAAAATCGGCGCGCCCGCCTTGAGCGACAGGTTTCCGACAATCAGTTCGATCGCGAACACCGCCCCGGCAACGGGCGCGTTGAACAGCGAGCCAATCGCCGCCGCCGCGCCGCAGCCAAGCAGCGTACGTGTTTGAGAACGGTCGAAATGGAGATGCCGGGACAAGAAGGACGCGATCGTCGCGCCCAGATGCACCAGCGGGCCCTCGCGACCGACGGACGCGCCGACGCCGAGCGAGGCCCCGTTCACGGCCGCGGAGACCAGCCCGTCCTTCAGCGATATGCGGCCGCCGCGCAAAGCGGACGCTTCGATCACGTGGGCAATCGAATAGGCGCGGTTTCCGCCGTGATACACATGCAGAAAAATGCCGATCAATAGCCCGCCGATCGTCGGCACCAGAACAATATGCCACCAGGTGATCCGTTCGAGGGTCGGGATCGCCACGTCGAGCGATACGCCGAAGAACACGGCCTGCATTTCCTCGACGCCGAGGCGGAAAAGCAGCGCGCCATAGGCCGAGACAACGCCCACCGCGAGGGCCATGACGCCCAGCAACAGATGCTCGTTGCGCAGTACGCGGCGCAGTTGCAGCCGCGCCCGGACGACTATCGGCGGACGCACGCGTTTCCCTCCAGCCGGTTTCCCGACGGTAGACCTTGTAGCATGGAGATTCCGCCGGCGTCAGCGGGGCGGGAGCATGGGTGCTATGCCACGTCGTTGCTGGCGACGACCCGCAGTTTCCCGGAATCGGGCGCCGTCATCACACGGTTGCGGCCCGCGTTCTTCGCCGCATAGAGGGCGGTATCGGCGCGATGAACCAGACTGTCCATGTCTTCACCGCCGGTATACATCGCCGCGCCGATCGAAATCGTGACGCTCGCGATCGATTCTCCCGTCGACTTGCGGCGGATTTCCTTGTTCGCGACCGTTTCGCGAATCTGCTCGGCGACGGCCGCGGCGCCTTCAATCTTCGTCTTGGGCAGGATGATCGCAAACTCTTCGCCGCCGTAGCGCGCCGGTGTGTCCAGGCCCTTGGTGCAATCTTCCAGGCACCGACCCACGAGCTGAATGACCTGATCGCCCAGCTGGTGGCCGAACGAGTCGTTGAAGTTCTTGAAGTGGTCGATATCCAGAATGAGGAGCGAGAGCGGCTGTTCCGCTTCGTCCGAGTTGGAGATCGCGTTGCTGAGGTTGATGTCGAAAGCGCGGCGATTCTGAAGCCCGGTCAGCGCATCGCACATGGCCTCCTGACGGATTTCCGCGATCTTGCCGTTCAGTTCGGCAATCTGCAGGTTCGAGCTTTCCAGGCGTTCGTTCACTTCCCGGTTCTTCGCCACCATCCGCTGGGTTTCACCCACGATGTCGGAAACGATCCGGCGCACCTCGTCCACCGCCACGTTGGCGTGGAGCGCGCCGTCCGCTGACGCAAGGGTCTTGCCGTAACGTTCGGCTTCCTCGCCAGCTTCACCCAACAGGTCCATGACCTTGGCGACCGAGCTCTCGATTTCGGCGCTGGCGTTCATCAGCTCAAGGTCGCGCTCATCGTCCGAACTGCCGGAACGCGCCGACATGCAGCGCGCGTAAAGCGCCTGACAAACATCCTCCGGGAAGCCGTCACCCTGGGCGACGATCTGATCGATGCGATGCACGATATCCCGGTCTTCGCCCGAATAGTATGTGTACCAGATCAGGTAGTTTTCCGGTGTCGGCGCGATACCCAGATTCTCCATGCGCCGCATGGCGCATGTGGCGAGATGCGAGACGTCGACCGTCTGGGATTTTGTCGTCATGCTTCGGCCCCCTGGAACGAGTGAGTACGATCGTAGGGGCTGAATCTTGACAAGGCCTTAACGCATCACCTGAAAGTCCCGGTTTTCCGGGAAAAACGCCAAGCTTTCGACCGACTTTAGATCGAATTCGACGCTTTCAGCGCGGCCACGTCGGCGGCGGCTTCGTCCACAAGCCAGTCGCGGAACTTGGCCACCTTCGGCAGATCGGCGGACGCTTTCGGGCTGACAATGAAGTAGCCGTACGGCGCGGGCAGGGCGACGTCGAACAGGCGCAGCAGCCGCCCCGCCACCATGTCGCGCGCCGCCAGGACCCGCCTTGCAAGGGCCACGCCCTGCCCCTCTACGGCGGCGTCGATAACCATGCTTGTCTGGTCGAACTGCGGTCCGCGTGAAACGTCGATCGGCTCCACATTTGCCGCCGCAAACCAGAGCGGCCAGTCATTCCGGCTGAGGTCGTGCAGCAGCACATGATTTTCGAGATCCGCCGGGGAGCGCAGGGGCGGTCCGGACTCCAGAAGCGTCGGGCTGCACACCGGAAAAATCTCCTCCTGCGCGAGCGGCACGACATGGAACTCGGGCCAGTCGCCCGTTCCGTGGCGCACCGCCATATCCACATCGTTGGTCGCGAAGTCCACATGTTCGAGAGACGCACTGATGCGCAGGTCGATGTCGGGGTGCCCGGCAATGAAATCCCCCAAACGGTGGACCAGCCACTTCGCGGCGAAATTCGGTGAAACGCTGACAGTCAGAATACCGCTGTCCGCGCGGTTGGCCAGGTACTCCGCTCCGGCGCGCAGCCGCTCGGTCGCCTCGCGGACATAGGGCAGATAAGCCGAACCGCTTTCGGTCAGCCGCAAACGCTGCCTGTCGCGATGGAACAGCTTCACGCCGAGCTGCCCCTCGAGATTCTTCACCTGATGGCTGATCGCGCCCTGGGTGAGATTCAGTTCATGGGCGGCTGCCGTGAAACTCAGTGTGCGGCCCGCGGTTTCGAAAGCCAGCAGCGCCATGGTCGAAGGGAGATCGCGCACGATGAAACTCCTTTCCATTATTTTTTCTCATGCAGGCATCACAAAGGATGCTTTGCCACCGCCGAACATGCCCGCGATACAAGCACCAATAAGCACTTTCACGGGACCTCGGGCAAATGAGAAACTCTGCGCGCATCATTAATTTTTCTAATGTATTCTTTCTATTCCCATACCCTGCTCGGCCGCAATTCCGGGATCTTCTCCGGCCGGCCCGTGGGACGGCCCGGGCCATCGCGACTTGGCGTTCGCGCATCCGCCAACGCCAGGCTCTCGCGCGCCTCGAGCCGCGCTTGCTCAATGATGTGGGCATCTCCCCGAGCCGCGCGCGGCAGGAAATCGGAAAACCATTCTGGCGGGAATGAACCGCCACCCGGCTTGAGAGACCATGCGTGCGCCGTCTAGCATGGCCGCGACACAGAGGTTGCGCCCATGGACATCCGCCAGATTCGCTACGCGCTTGCCGTGGCACGCGAGCGCAGCTTCACCGGCGCCGCGCAACGGCTTCATATCTCCCAGTCATCCGTCAGCGAGCAGGTGGCCCTGCTGGAAGACGAAGTGGGTTTCAAGCTGTTCCATCGCACCGGCCGGGGTGTGGAGACGACCGAGCGCGGACGCAGCTTCCTGGCGGAAGCCGACCGGGTGGCCCAGGATTTCTACGGCCTTTCAGACACGGCCCGCCGGCTGACCGGGGCAAGCTTCGAGACCTTTACCCTCGGCATGGGGTCCGGGATGGCCGGCCTCGTGGTGCCGCGCGGCCTCAGCCATTTCGCCGACATCTTCCCCAACGTCCAGCTCCGCATCGTGACGGCGCCGACCCGGCGCATCTACGACCAGCTCCACACCGAGCGGCTCGATGCCGGGATTGCGATTGAGTTACCCCCGGACGAACTGCCCTCCGGCCTGCTGTCGACGCCAATCGCCAGCGTCGACATGGTTCTTATCGGCCACCCCGATCACGATCTGTTTTCTGACGACGCGCCGATCGATCTGGCACGGCTGATCAGCGAACCGCTCATCGTGAACGAACTCACCATCGGCTACGGCCATATCGTGACCACGATGTTCTCGGATATCGGCGCCCACCCCAACATTCGTGCGGTGGCCGACAATGTCGACACGTTGCGCGAGATGGTGGCGGCCGGCCTCGGGGTGGGAATCATTCCGCGTTCCGCCCTGCTGCTCAGCGGTGCGGCGGCAGCGCTGAGGGTTCGCGAAATCTCACCGGCCCGCCAGATCGGATTCTGCATCGTGCGACGCCGTCAGGCCATGTCCCGGAATCGCGAGACCTATTTCTCTTTTCTCGCCGACGCCCTCACCGAAACCACCTGATATCGGTTTTACCGATACAAGTATAGGCAGAGTCCTTTGGACTCCGGTCGTTGCCGCGCGATACGATTTCCGGGAAATTCAGTTTATGAAAAATTAAGCACCTGAAAAACAACAAATATATAGGCGATTCATGGACGGCGGATCAGGCAAGGGAAACCTTAGAATCGGTATCGACACCGGCGGAACGTTCACCGATATCGTTGCTATAGATGCCGCAGCCGGCACAATGAACGTCACAAAGGTGTCCAGTACACCGCACAATCCGGCTGTCGGGCTCGTTCAGGGCATCCATGATGTCCTTGAGATTTCCGGCGACGATCCGGTCGATGTCAGTGTCATCTGCCACGGCACCACTGTCGCGACGAACGCGCTCCTTCAGGGTCAGATTGAAGGCCTCGGGCTGATTGTCACCAAAGGCTTTCGGCATATCCTCGAAATCGCCCGCCAGGCCGTACCCGACGGCTATGGCAACTCCTACTTCTGGGTAAAGCCGGACCGTCTCGTACCTCTGCACCATGTGCAGGAGGTCGGCGGCCGCATGAACTTCAAGGGAGAGGAACTGACCGCCCTCGACGAAGACAGCGTTCGCGACGCTGCCCGCGCCCTGAAGGAACAGGAAATCGGCGCCATCGGCGTCTGCCTGATGCACTCCTACGCGAATGCCGCGCACGAAAAACGGGTCGCCGAAATTATCGCCGAGGAGTATCCCGACGCGGTTGTCTCTCTGTCCTGCGATGTATTGCCGGAATACCGAGAGTATGAGCGCGCGGTGACCACGCTCGTAGATGCATTCGTGAAACCTTATATGGCCCGCTATCTCGGCAATGTATCCGAAGAATTGGGGCCGACCCTGCGTGAACCGCCGTTCCTGGTGATGCAATCGTCGGGCGGCGTTATCAGTGCCGGCCAGGTCGTCGAGAAACCCATCACCACCGCGCTCTCCGGTCCCGCCGCAGGCGCACTCGGTGCAGCGGTTGTCTCCAAGCTCGCGGGCTTCGAGGATGTCGTCACACTCGATGCCGGCGGAACCTCGACCGATCTCTGCCTGATCGAGGACGGAGAGCCGCATATCACCACTGACGCATCGGTCGGGCCTTTCCCGGTGCGTTTGCCGATGATCGACATTCGGACCGTCGGGACCGGCGGTGGCTCGATCGCCTGGAAGACGCGCGACGGGACCCTGAATGTCGGCCCGATCAGCGCCGGCGCGGTGCCCGGACCGATGTGCTACCCGAACGGTGGCGACGAACCGACCATCACCGACGCGAACCTGGCGCTGGGCCGTTTGCCCGCGGAGCTCATCGGCGGCGGCATCGAACTCGATGTGGAACGTGCCCGACAGGGTATCGCCGATCTGGCGAAGGATCTCGGCCAGGACATGAGCGTCGAGGAACTGGCTTCCGGCATCATCGAGATCGCCAACTGGAACCAGGCGAACATGATCCGGCAGATGACGATCCAGCGCGGCATCGACCCGCGCGATTTCGCGCTGCTGTCCTTCGGCGGCTCCGGCCCGGCGCAATCGCCGGCGGTCATGGACCTGCTGAACATGGAAGCCTGCATCGTGCCGCCGAACCCGGGCAACCTGTCGGCGTTCGGCCTGCTGGCGGTGGACTGGCGGTCGGACCACATTATGACCCGGGTCGTCCAACAGGATGACATCGACCCGGCGGAGATCGCCGGGATATACGCAAAGCTCGAAGAAGAAGCTTGCGAGACCCTTATCCGCGACGGGCTGGAAGCGGGCACACACCGCTACGTGCGCGAAGCGGACGTCCGCTACGCCGGGCAGTCCATGGAAGTGCGCGTCACCGCGCCGTCGGGCGAATTCGACACCGATGCCGTCGACGGACTCATCGAAGCCTTCCACGCGACCCACGAGCGCACGTTCGGCTACGCCTATCGCGGCGAGCAGAAGGTCGAGATCGTGAATTTCTGCCTGTCCGGCTTCGGGACGATTGAGCGCCCGTCCCTGCCGAAAATCGGTAACAGCGAAGGTGACGCGGAGTCGGCGCGCAAAGACACCCGCCAAGTTTATTTCGAAGGCGGCTTCCGCGACACCCCGGTTTACGACCGCGGCGGCCTGCCCGCCGGCACACGGATCGAAGGGCCGGCCGTGGTCGAGGAGTTCGGCTCCACGACCGTGATCTTCCCCGGACAACACGCAAGCGTCGACGATCACGGCATCATCGTGGTCCGCCGCTCCACCGATGAAATCGAGCGCATCCGATGACCAACACCGCCGAACAAAACTCGCCCGCCGCGAGTGTCGATCCGATCATCCTGCAGATCGTCGAAGGTACGCTGAATTCCATCGAGGCCGAGATCGAGTTCGCGATCGAACGCACTGCGCGCAGTCCCATGATTCGCGAGGCCCACGACTATCGTGTCGGATTGTTCGACTACAAATGCCGGAAGCTGACAGGCCGCTCCTATTCGGCGATGCCGGATGCGGTCGTTCGGGACTTCCCCATCGAGTCCATGAAGCCGGGCGACGTCTACTTCATGAACGACACCTACGACACCGAAGGCTCCATCGGACATCTTCCCGACATGTGCTCGACGGTGCCGGTGTTCCACGACGGCGAGGTCGTCGCGTTTATCCAGGCCTTCGGTCACCACGACGATATTGGCGGCAAGGTTCCGGGCTCCATGCCGGGCACGGCGGTGTCCGTGTTCGAAGAAGGCCTGATGATCCCGCCTATCAAGCTGGTCGACGCGGGCGTGCGCAACGAGCAGGCACTCACAATCATCAGGCGCAATACCCGGGTGCCCGAGATGCTGGCCGCCGACATCGATTCCGAGATGCAGGCCTGCATCATGGGCGCCGAGCGCATGGCGGAGCTTTTCGCGCGATTCGGCCGCGAAACCGTCGAGGCCTGCTTCCAGGCGATTCTCGACAAGTGCGCCAACATTTTCCGCGAAGAGCTTTTGCCCAAGATCGAGAACGGCACCTATTCGTGGGAAGACTATATCGAGCATGACGGGCTGACCGACCCCAAGCTGCACAAGCTCGCGCTGACCATGACCAAGACGGACGACAAGATCGTCCTGGATTTCAACGGCACCGATCCGCAGGCGCTGGGCCCGATCAACTGGCCGGCCGACTACGCCGACGGCAAGTTCCTTATCAAGTGGATCGCACCTGTTCTGCGCAACCTGGCGGACACACCCGAACGCGCCGCGGAGATCCATTGCAACGAGGGTGTCTGCGATGTCTTCGAGGCGATCTTCCCACCCAAAGGCACGCTGATCACGCCGATCCGGCCCGCGGCCACCAATGCCAGATCCTTTCTGCTGTTGCGTTCGATCGGACTGCTGGCCGGCTGTATCGCCCAGGCGGTCGAGGGGCGGATGCCGGCCGATCAGGAGACCATTCGCTACACCGGATTCTACGGCGACGATCTGGAAGGCAAGCCGTTCCTGTCGCGCGAGGTACTGGGCGGCGGCAGCGGCGGTCGCTACTACGCAGACGGGAGCGACGCGATCCACATCGTGCCAAACTCGCGCAACCAGCCGGCCGAATTTACCGAGACGCGCTTTCCAATTCTCGTCGAGAAGCTCGGGCTCTGGACGGACTCCGGCGGCGCCGGGGCGTTCCGCGGCGGGCTTGGCTACGAAAAGGAATACCGCGTGCTCGTCGACTGCTCGACCATTGTCACCGCGGATCGCGTTCGCCTCGGCTGTTACGGCGTAAATGGCGGCGAGGCCGGCAAGCCGTTCGGCGTTTTCGTGGATGCGGAGGGCCGGGACGAAAAGCTCGGCGGTCTCGTCGACGACGAGCCGATCAAGGCAGGTGAAGTACTCCGTGTCCGTACCACCGGCGGCGGCGGCTGGGGCGACCCGCTGGATCGTGATCCGGAACTCGTTCTCATCGACGTGATCCAGAACAAGGTGTCGAACGATGCTGCCAGAGACCGCTACGGCGTCGTGATCACCAAGGACGGCAGTCGTTTCACTGTCGACAAAGACGCAACGAATGCACTGCGTGACGAAATACGCGCAGCACGCACGGAACCCTTCGAGATGATCGACCGGGGTCCGGGCATGAGCATGTTCGAGAAACGGCCCTGACAAGAAGTCAAAGAATGAACCGGAGGACGCATCCAACGGGGCCCTAACCCAACTAACCATGAACAGGAGGTCGGTACCATGAGGAGTTTTTCACAGATCACGCGCCGTGCGGCGCTGACGGTTGCTGCCGTTGCGGCACTGTCATTCACAGGCGCCGCCGGCGTACAGGCGGCGGATAAGGTCAAGGTCGGCGTATTCCCGGTCACCTCGGCGCTGCCGTACTTCGTCGCGCTCGAGCGCGGCTACTTCAAGGACGCGGACATTGAGCCGGAAATGGTGCGCCTGATCGGCGGTCCCGCGCTTGTTTCGGCGATGATTACCGGCGACACCGACGTGTCCGCCAATCTGGTGACCATCGAGGGCATGAACGCCAACCTGAAGAAGGAAGGCCTCGTCAACTATATCTCCATCAACAGCCAGAACAAAAAGTACAAGATGGAGACCTTCGTGGTCCGCAAGGGCTTCGGTGCAAAGAAGATCAGCGATCTGAAGGGCGCCAAGATCATGTCCGCCCCGGGACCGGCCAATATCATGATGGCGAAGGCTGTTCTTGCGGCCAACGGCCTGAAGGAAGGCGACTACCAGCTCGACCAGCTCGCCATGCCGCAGCACGTCTCGGCAATGCAGGCCGGCACCTATGACGCCGGCTACACGCTGGAACCCGCCGTCACTCTGATGGAGAATCAGGGTTCGGCTTCATCGCTCGAGACCGGTGTCATCGCCACCTACATCCTCGGCAACGACGACGCCGATGCCTGGGTTGCGGGTACCGCTCTGACCGGCGACTTCCTGAAGGAACGTCCGGACGTGGCCAAGCGCTTCACCGCGGCATGGGCCCGTGCGCTTGCTGACATCGCGAAGGACGACACCGTGCGCAAGCACCTGGTGAAGAACACCTTCACGCCGGAAGCCGTGGCGCCGACGGTCCCGCTGGTGAACTTCGTTATGGCCGGTGACCTGAGCGACGGCGACAAGGCCGAGTTCCAGCAGTTCATCGACTTTGTTGCCGACAACGGAATCCTGTCGGAAAAAGTCGACGTCACGAAGTACCTCAAAACCTTCTGATCGTCGGTTCACGCGATCAGGCACGAACATCCAGTGAGGCAGTAGCGATGGCTGAAGCCACGATCCCAGGTTCTTCCGAGGCGGAACCGTCACCGCCATCGGCTGCCACTGGCACGGATGGTGATGCACACATCACCATCCGCGGCCTGTCGAAAACTTTCGGCAACGCCACCATCTACGATGACTTCGACCTCGACATCCCCCGCGGCCGTTTCGTGTCCGTGTTCGGGCCGAACGGCTGCGGGAAGTCGACGCTCATCAACCTTATTTCCGGGCTGATCACGCCCGACGCCGGGACGATCCGTTTCGACGGAAAGCGGCTGAAGGACACGAACTTCGGCTACGTATTCCAGAACTACCGGGAAGCGCTGTTCCCTTGGATGAAGGCGATCGACAATATCCGCTACCCCCTTCGGTTTCGGAATATTCCCAAGGCGGAACAGCAGGAGCGCGTCGACCGGCTGGTGGAGCGTCTTGGCGTCACCATCGACCTCAACAAGTACCCCTACAATATGTCCGGAGGGCAGCAGCAGCTCGTCTCGATCATGCGCTCGCTGGTCATCGAACCGGAGGTCCTGTTCCTGGACGAACCCTTCTCGGCGCTCGACTATGAAATGACACTGTTCATGCGAGACCAGCTGCAGGCGCTGTTCATGGACACCAGGACGACCATGGTCTTTGTCTCACATGACCTTGAGGAAGCAGTCTATCTCGCCGACGACGTAATGCTGCTCTCGCGCGGCCCGGCCGAAGTCGCCGACTACGTCAACGTCGGCATCCCGCGCCCGCGAACGGCGGCGACGATCTCCGACGACGAGTTCGTCGAGATCAAGGGCCACTGTCTTGAAGTCTTTCAGAAACTGGTGCGCGGCGAATGAAAAATCCTCTTCAGAGTCTTGGCCCCTTCACCCCGCTGGTGGGCGTGGTCGTCCTCCTGCTGGTCTGGCAATGCGCATTCTGGGTCGAGGTCGTGGACCGTGTCCTTCTGCCATCGCCCGCCTCGATGTTCGTCGCGGTGTGGCAGGGCATGATCGGCGGTGACCTGCTGTCCGACTTCTTCAGGACGATCGAACGTACGGCGCTCTCCATCTTTTATGCCGGCATCATCGGCATTCCGCTGGGCATCATTCTCGGGTCATCGGTCGCGCTGTACCGCTCTGTTGAGTTCGTCGTCGACTTCTTCCGATCGACCCCCGCGAGCGCAGTGTTCCCGCTGTTCCTCGCGATTTCCGGCCCCGGCGACGCCACGAAGATCCAGGTGGCGGCGTTCGGCGCTTCGCTGGTGATCCTCTTCAACGTCGCCTACGGCGTGATGAATGCACGTAAGACACGCCTGCAGGCCGCCCAGGTTATGGGCGCCCCGAAATACCGGGTGCTGACGGATGTCATGCTGTTCGAATCCCTGCCACAGACCTTCGTCGGCCTGCGCAACGGCGTCTCGCTTGCGCTCGTCATCGTGATTGTCGCGGAAATGTTCATCGGCTCGGTCGACGGGCTTGGGCACAATGTGCTCGACAACCAGATGCTGTTTGAAATGCCGCGCATGTATGCCGCGATCTTTGTCGCCGGCGCGCTGGGTTACGGGTTCAACCTGATGTTCCTGCTGATCGAACGGCGCTACGTGCACTGGTCCGGTCGCTGATCGCTTCTTCAGCCGATCCGATAGAGTTACAACACCAACAAAGACGCACCTTCGGGGCGCGCATTGGGGGAAGACAACATGGCCATCGACGTCAGAAAAATCGAAATCAAGAGTGTGTCGGATGCTTCCGGCCTCGACGAATGGATCCGGTCCGGTGAGATCACGGCCGACCAGATCGTCGCCGTCATCGGCAAGACCGAGGGCAACGGCGGCGTCAACGACTTCACGCGCATTCTCTCCGACCAGGCATTCCGTGCCGTGCTGATGGAGCACGGCTCGCGCAGCGAGGCCGATATCAAGGAAATCCCGATGGTCTGGTCCGGCGGTTGCGATGGAGTGATTACCCCCCATGCGGTCGCCTTCGCACGCAACGGCGAGACTGGCCCGGAAAACGAGGATCGACTCGTTATGGGCACCGCAATGAGCGCAGAACTTCTCCCTGAGGATATCGGCCGCCCGGCGATGGTCGAGAAGGTGGCCGACGCCGTGCGTGCCGCCATGGCCGATGCCGGTATCGAGGACCCGAAGGACGTGCACTACGTGCAGACCAAGACGCCGCTGCTGACTGTCGAGACCGTGCAGGACGCCCATGCGCGCGGCGAAACGGTTGCGTGCGAGGTCCACGATTCCATGGGCGTATCCAACGGCACCACGGCCCTCGGGATCGGTGTGGCGCTCGGTGAATTCCCCATGCCGGCCGCCGAAGATATCTGCAAGAACCTCGACATCTATTCCGCCGTCTCGTCCTGCTCGTCGGGTGTCGAACTCGATCGGGCCCAGATCGTGCTGTTCGGTAACAAGGCCGGCGCCGGCGGGCGCTACCGGATCGGTCATTCGGTGATGAAGGACGCGCTCGACATCGACGGTATCTACGACGCCATTCGCAATGCCGGACTGGAGCTCCCGGACCGTCCGCGCGCCGAGGACCTTGGCGGCAAGGTCGTCAACTGCTTCATGAAGTCGGAAGCCGACCCCCGCGCACGCCTGCGTGGCCGTCGGCAGATCATGCTCGATGATTCCGACGTGCATCACCATCGCCACTCGAAGGCTGCGGTCGGCGGCGTCGCCGCCACGGCCATCGGCGACCCGGCCGTGTTCGTCTCCGTGGATGCCATGCACCAGGGACCGCAAGGCGGCGGGCCCGTGATCGCCATCGTCGACATGGGCGAATAGGCGCAAATGCCGCTCCCCTTTGACGACCCGTACAACGCGTTCTGCACGGATACCGACGCCTTCCTTGAAGGCGCAGCAGACGGCCCGCTCGCCGGGCTGACATTCGCAGCGAAAGACCTGTACGACGTTGCAGGCCACGTCACAGGCGGCGGCAATCCGGACTGGAAACGCACCCACGAGCCCGCGACGGAAACCTCGTGGCCGGTGGCGGCGCTGGTCGATGCCGGCGCAACCATGGTCGGCAAGACCCACACCGACGAGTTGTCCCGCGGCATCTTCGGCGAAAATGCCCACTACGGCACACCGATCAACCCGGTCGCGCCGGACCACGTGCCCGGCGGCTCGTCGAGCGGCTCCGTGGCGGCCGTGGCCGGAGGGCTCGTTGACCTCGCACTGGGCACCGACACAGGCGGCTCCGTCCGTGTGCCTTCGAGTTTCTGCGGCGTCCTCGGGATGCGCACGACCCACGGACGTATCCCGTTTTCAAATGCCATCGACCAGGCGCCGAGTTTCGACACGGTCGGCTGGTTCGCGCGCGACGCGGAGACATTCGCGAAAGCCGGGCAGATTCTGCTTGATAGTGAGATCAGCGACCAACCTGTCCCGCACCTGATCGTCGCGGACGACCTGTTCGACTACGCGGATGCAAGTACGCGCGCGGCGCTCGCCGGGCCGCTCGACCGGGTTCGCGCCGCAACCCGCGATCACTCCAACGCTACCCTCGCCCCCGAAGGCGTAGGCACGTGGTTCGGGCACCAGGCGGTGCTTCAGGGCCGCGAAGCCTGGGAGACCTTCGGCGACTGGGTCGATGCCAACGACCCGCGCTTCGGTTTCGAGGTGGCCGAGAATTTCCTGATCGGCCGCAACTGGTCCGATGAGGCCCGCGCCGAAGCGATGGACGCGCGCCCCGGTTATCGCGCCCGGGTTGAGGAACTACTCGGCGACGACGGCGTGATCGCGATGCCGACCACGCCTTTTCCTGCCCCGCCACGCAATTCGTTGCGCTCGGAACAAAAGGCGCGACGCTTCCGCGTGATCGCCATGACCTGCATCGCCGGGCTCTCCGGCACACCGCAGATCAACCTCCCGCTCGCCACCGTGGACGGACGCCCCCAGGGCCTGTCCCTGATCGGGCCTCGCGGCGGAGATGAACTGCTTATCGATCTGGCGCGAAAAATCCTCGCCGCCTGAAGCCTCGGCGCGACGGGATATGGCGATCTTGTGCCACCGCCGTTGTCTCGGCACGCGGCAACCTAGATAGTCGCCGCCATGGGTGTTGTCCGAGCTATCGTTTCCTTTGCCGTCCCAATCATGTTGGTCGGCGTGCTGGCCGGCGTTGTGTATCAACCGCTGGCGGCGGCACTTCGGCCCTGGCTGGTCGTGTTTATCGTGACAACGCTGGCGCTGGCGGTGATGCGGACCGATATGTCGACCCTGACAGCAGTCCTGC
Organism: Alphaproteobacteria bacterium; assembly: GCA_965222215.1. Lineage (GTDB taxonomy): Bacteria > Pseudomonadota > Alphaproteobacteria > UBA6615 > UBA6615 > JABJAG01. The sequence continues at coordinate 2,591,526 of OZ244931.1, forward strand.
GACGGCCGGGCTCTACCCTGGCGCAGGTCATCTGGCTGCTCGCGCTGTCCCCGCTCGTGATGTTCGCGGTGCTGCTTTTCGTGCCCGTACCGGAGGCGCTCCGCGGTCCGCTTATCCTCTATGCCGCGACAGCACCGATTACCTCGATGCCGGCCTTCGCGCTTCTGTTCGGTCTCGACGCCGCCTTCGTGCTCGTGGGCGTGACCGCGGCGGCGATGCTTTCCCCGCTCACCGTCCCGGCGACGGCGGCAATCGTCATGGGCGACCAGATTTCCATCGGCATCGCCGACCTGGCCATCCGGCTGGCGCTCGTCATCGGCGGATGTTACGCGCTCGGCATGACGTTGCGGCGCCTGATCGGCCCGGCACGGATCAACGACTGGACACTTCAGCTGAATGCAACCTTCGTGGTTGCAGCAACCCTGTTGGGGATCGCCGTGATGGACGGGATCGTCGCGCTGGCCATGCGTGACCTCGGCGCGATGATCGTGACCGTCGCGCTTTTGCTCGGCGTGAGTTTCCTGCTGTTCGTGATCGGGACGCTCCTGTTCGCCCCGGCAGGCTGGACGACGGCATTGGGCGCCGGTCTGAACAGCGGCGGACGAAACATCTCGATCGTGCTGGCCGTGGTCGGCGCGTCGGCGAGCGACGCCCTGATCATCGTGGTTGCGGCCGCGCAGATTCCGATCTTCGTCCTGCCGATCCTTCAGAAACCGCTAATCCGATGGGCGACCCGGCGCGCCAGCCAGGCGACCTAGCCAAAGAGACCGGCGCATTGCGCCTCGCAACGATATTTGGTCTGTTCCACGCCTCACCGCTTCGAGCACAACGCAAGGCATCGTCTTCATGAAGGGCAAACACGCCATCGTCGTCGGCGGGTCCGTCGGCGGCCTGTTCACGGCCAACTACCTGCTCAAGAACGGGTGGACCGTCGACGTTCTGGAACAGGTGCAGGCGAACCTCGCATCCCGCGGCACTGGCATCGCACGGCACGACGAGCTGGAAGAGATCTGCGACGAGCTCGGTCTGCCGCGCGACGATACGGTCGGCGTCGATGTGCGCGGGCGCACCGCGTTCGACCGCACCGGCAAGATCATCGCCGAATTCGATCTGACCCAGCGGCTTGGTGCCTGGAACCGGGTGTTCCAGCCGCTCTACGACGCCTTCCCCGAAGCGCACTATCACAACGGTGCCTCGATGACCGGGCTGGAAACCGACGGCGAGCGCGCCGTGGTGACCACCCGCGACGGGCGCAGCTTCGAGGGAGACGTGGTGATCGGCGCCGACGGATTCCGCTCGGCCGTGCGCGGCGTTATCGCCCCCGACGTCCAGCCCCTCTACGGCGGCTACGTCGCCTGGCGCGGCGTCAGCCAGGAAGCCAACCTTTCGGAGGCGTTCCGCACCGACACCTTCCACCACTATGCGTTCCTGTTCATGCGCTCGAGCCTGCTGATCGGCTATCCGATGGCCGGCGCGGACGGCTCGATCGAGCCCGGCGGGCGTCGTTACAACTATCTCTGGTACTACCCGGCGCCCGGCGACGAACTGACCGACATCCTGACCGACGCCGAAGGCAAGGTGCACCCCTACGGGATTTCGCCGGCCCTGATGCGTCCCGAGCATGTCGAGGCCGTCAAGCGCAACGCCGAGCGCGACATGCCGGCGAGCTTTCTCGACGCTGTCTACCGGGCCGACACGACCATCGTGCAGCCGATCTACGACGTCTTTTCCCAGAAAACGACATTCGGAAATGTCGCGCTGGTCGGGGATGCCGCCTTCGTCGCCCGGCCCCATGTCGGGGTCGGCGTACTCAAATCCGGGCAGGACGGCCGCGCGCTCGCCAATGCGCTGGGGGAATGCGACACGGTTGCCGAGGCTATGGCGCGCTACGAGGCCGAGCGCCTGAAGCCCGGGCAGCGCGCCGTGTGGCACGGGCGCGATCTGGGCTCCTTCATCGAGCGCGGGCACGACCGGCCCGAGGACGATCCGAACTTCAACCTGCCGCCCGAGCGCGCGATCAAGATCAGCGGCCGCCCCGTCGAACACATGATCGAGCAGGGTCTCTAGGGCTACCGCCGCGCTTTCAGCGTGAATTGAGCCAGTCGCGGGCCCGCGTTCCGCGCCGATCGAAATCGCCATGCTCCAACCGTCGCGCAAGCACTGAAGCAGGGCCCGAGATCGGATTCCCGCCACTCAGAAGCGCGACCTCCAGCCAGAACACCGCCTCGGCCTCATCGGCTTCGACGCCGCATCCCGTCAGGTAGTACTCGACCAGCTTGAGCTGCGCGTCGACATTGCCCGCCCTCGCGGCGTGTTCCATCCATTCGAAGGCCAGTTCCTCGTCCTGTTCCGTCCCGAGGCCTTCCTTGAGCAAGCCGGCAATATTGAACTGGGCCCGCGTGTCGCCGCCTTCCGCGGCCCTGAACCACCAGCGATAGGCCTTTTCCATGTCCACGGGCACGCCGTCACCCTCCGCATAGAGCGAACCGAGTGCGTATTGGGCTTTCAGGTGTCCATCGTTCGCAAGCGGCTCCCACACCGCGATCGCGGCCTCATGGTTACCGTCATGGGCATGCACGAAACCCATCAGGAAACGGGTATCGGATGCCTGCGCAGGCACGACCGCGAACAGACAGAGGCCCGCTGCAAGAAGGACCCGGTGGATGAATAGATGAGACATCATGATCGGATGCATAAACGGTTTGTGAGGCCCGCACCCCTCAAAGTTGGGTGAAGGCGACAGCGCTAGTCCCGCGGCGCGAGGCTGTCCTCGGCCGTGAGGTGCGCGACCTCGACGTCCGAGCCGGCGAAAGTCCGGGTGACATGATCCGACCCGTAAATCCAGAGGATCACCATCGGCTCGTCGCCGACATTGAGGAAATAGTGCTCCTTGCCCGCCGCGATATAGGTCGAGTCGTAGGCCTTAAGGCGCGTTCGCTCGCCCTCGATATCGACCTCCGCCTCGCCCGACAGCAAGGTCACCTGTTCGTCGCAATTGTGCTTGTGCAGGGGCGCGGCCGCTCCCGGCGGGAACGAGCTGATGCCGGTCGTGAAAGCGGCATCCGGGCGTACATGCGGCACAACCAGCGGCGTGGTCACCACGCCGCCCCCGCGCTCGAGCTTGTCGACCTCGTCGAACTTCAGGACAACGTTTTCAGACATGGCGGCACTCTCCGGTCGCTGCAAACCAGCGGAGTGTAGGCGATCCCCTATGACATTTCAGCCCTCGACCCCGACGTGGCAGACTGGCCGTCAGAACGCTTCGGAGACACGCGATGACAGATTCGACCCGCACCGACACAGGCAGCATCCGCGTCCGCAACGCGCGCCTGCCCGACCGGGACGACCTCACCGACCTCGTCATCGAGAAAGGCGTCTATGTCACCGACCTATCCGCCAAAGTTCACGACGTCACCGAGATCGACGCCGAAGGCCACCTGTGCGTGCCGGGTTTCGTCGAACCGCACATCCACCTCGACAAGGTGTTGCTGGCCGACAGCATTCCGGTCAACCGAAGCGGGACGCTCGACGAGGCGATCGCGATCCTCGGCGAACGCAAGCGCAGCTACTCGTCGCAAGACATTTCGGACCGGGCGGGCCGGATCGTCGATGCCGCCATCGCGAACGGCGTCACGCGGATGCGCACCCATGTCGACATCGACACCCGGTCCGGCCTGACGGCGTTCGACGCGCTGTGCGAGCTGCGGCGCGAACTCGGCGACGCCATCGAACTGCAGATCGTGGCCTTCCCCCAGAACGGGATCGTCGGCGACCCCGGCGTCGAAGAACTGCTCCGCGACGCCATGGTGCGCGGCGCGGACGTGATCGGCGGCATGTCGTTCAACGAGGCCGGCCCTGCCGAAAGCCGGGAGCATATCGATATCCTGTTCCGGATCGCCAACGACTTCGGCGCGGATGTCGATGTACATGTGGACGAGACGGATGACCCGGACGCGCGCACGCTCGAGATGCTGTGCGACGCCACAATCGCCAACGGCTACCGGGGCCGGGTGACCGCCGGACACACTTGCGCGCTTGCGGCCTACCCGGACAACTATGCGAACAAGGTCATCGACAAGGTGGCGAACGCCGGCATGCATATCATCACCAACCCGGCCACGAACCTGATGCTGCAGGGGCGTGAGGATTCACATCCGAAACGGCGCGGCATCACCCGCGTGCGGGAGCTTCTCGACGCCGGGGTCAATGTCGCTTTCGGCCAGGACAACCTTCGCGACATGTTCTACCCGTTCGGGCACGACGACCCGCTGGAACTGGGCTTCCTGCTCGCCCACGCGGCGCATATGAGCCAACCGGACGATATCGAGACCGTGTTCGCCATGACTCACGAGCGCGCCGCAAAAGTCATCGGCGCTGACGACCACGGCTTCGCGCCGGGATGCGTGGGCGATCTGGTGATTCTCGACGCGCTAAGCCCGCTGGAAGCCATTGTCCAGCGCTCGCCCGAGCGCACCGTGGTGCGAAAGGGCCGGATCGTCGCGCAAACATGCGTGACGCGGTTGCGCGACGAGACGGGCTAGTGCCAAGAAAAAAGGGCGACGCACGGCGCCGCCCTTCTCCGGCCGGCTGCGTGCCGCAGCCGACGGTATCCGGCCTTAATTGATCGTGTACTCGTAGACAGGCGTGCCGCCTTCGGCCTTGATCAGTTCCATGTATCGCTTGAACTGCTCTTCGCCAGGCACGCCGCTTTTGGTGTACTCGTCGGCCTTCTCATTGACCCAGGGCTCGATCGCACGGGCCATCTTGCCGCGCTCCTCGTCGCCGAGATCACGCACCGTCACGCCCTGCTTTTTCAGGTTTTCGAGCGCCGAGGCGTACTTCGCCGTACCTTCGTCCTCGACCGCCTTCTCATAGACGGCGACCTCTTCGATGATGATTTTCTTCACATCGTCGGGAATCTTGGCCCAAGTATCCTTGTTGACGTTCAGCGGATAGTTGATGACCGAACCCCAGCCCATGGTCGTGTAATACTTCGCGACTTCGCCGAACTTGAAGCCGTAGTACGGCGCCGGGAAGATCACCACGCCGTCATACACGCCGGACTGCAGCGCGTTGTAGACCTCGTTCAGGTTGGTCTGAACCTTCGCCGCACCGGCGTAGTCGAGCCACGGCAGGTTCGGACCGGCCGCGCCGATCTTCACGCCCTTGAGCTCTTCGGCCTTTGTCCACGGAAACTTGGTACCGAGGCCATAGTCGTCCGTCGCGCCCGCCCCCAGATAGATCTGGTTGTAGTCCTTCTCCACATTTTCGGCGAAGTAGCTGTACTCCGACCAGAGCTTGCGGCCGGCCGGTCCGATGACGTGCGGATCGCCCGACATGAACGGCACGAAGTAGGAAATGTTGTAGTGGAACAGCTTGGTCGGCTCGAAACAGGAGCACATGGCGCCGAAGTCGACGAGGCCCTTCTGGGTCGATTCCAGAACCTCGAACAGGTTGGCGATCGTGCCGCCATAACCTTCGATGAAGCGGACCGTGTGATCGGTCTCGGCCGCGACGCGCCTGGTCACGTTAGGAACGAAGGTTTTCTGAAGCTGGTTCACCTGCGCGAGCGGCGCGGCCGGGTGGCCTGCCGCAATGCGCCAGTTAAAGGTTTCGGCACTTGCGACCGAAAAACTCATCATGAGGCCGACGGCACCGGCCAACGGTGCAAAGACTGCAGCCTTGCTTTTCTTTAGTGGCATTTCTCTCTCCCTGGATAAGTTGATCTTGGATGGACGCCCGTCCGTGACGCTTTGAAAACGCAGGTTCAGGACGGGAAAACCCCTAGCGACAACCTAAGTTATCAACCGTGAAAGACATAACACAAGATTCCGATATTTCGTTGTATAATAACAAATATGTTATATACATTCTCGCTTGATTTGGGGGCTCACAGCACTTGCAGATTCGGGATTTCAAGTATTTTCTCAAGGTGGCTGAAATCGGCAGCGTGTCGGCGGCGGCGCTCGAGTTGCGCATCGCGCAACCCGCACTTAGCCGTATTCTGAGCCGACTTGCCGACGAACTGGGTGTGAAACTTTTCGTCCGCTCGGGGCGCGGTGTGCGTCTGACCGAAGACGGGCAATATCTGCGCGAACATGCCGGCGCGATCATCCAGCAGATCGAAGCTGTCGAGCAACAGCTTCGATCTCGGTCATCGGAACCGCATGGCGATCTGTCAGTCGGCATGCCGCCATCCCTGTCGGCGAAACTGACCGAGATCGCAATCGAGCGATTCCACAAGAGACACCCCGACGTATCGCTGCGCGTCATCGAAGCAACAAGTTCAGACCTGCGCGAGCGCATGCAGGCAGGCAGCCTGGACGCCGCAACAATCACCACCCTGGAGCCCGAGCGCGATCTCGACCTCGACCCGTTGCTGGTCGAAAACCTGTTCGTGATCGGACCGGCATCGGCAGGCCTGGAAGCGTTCAGTTCCATTCAGGTCAAGGATCTGCAGGAACTCCCGCTTATTCTGACCGATCATCGCAACACGATGCGCCTGATCGTCGAGCGCGCGTTTTCAAAGGCCAAGCTGCGGCCCAACATCGTCCTGGAAACAAACACCTGGCTGGTCACCGGGCTCGTGAAGCGGGGAATGGGATTCGCCATTCTCCCCGAGTCCGCGCTGGAGCACTTTCATCCGGGCACGGACATCAGCGCCGCGCCGGTTGAAGGACTGACCGTTTCATGGACCTTCGCAAATGTCCGGGAACGATCGCCAAGTGCCTCGACTAGAGCCTACCGCGACATACTGCGGGAAATTCTGGATGAACAGATCGGGGCCGGAAACTGGAAGACGGCTTCGCGCTATACGACGAGCGAAACCTGACCTCATCGGTTGCGTCGGCAGCACCCAAAACCAGAGAGCGAACAGTTTCCCGATCAAAGACGTGGATCGAACACGTACTTCAAACCGTCCCCCCCCAGCGATGCCTGGAAATAGCGGTGCCACTCCGAAAGCGGCCCAATTTCCGAGACAAGCGGGTCCAGATCCACCTGTCCGCCGCGCACGAGCCTCATGGCTTCCAACCATGATTTCGGCGTGCTGGCAAAACCGGAGTTCATCCGAAGTTCGGAGAAGCAAATCAGATCGAAGGGAATCGTGACCGGTGCGCCCCGAAGCCCGATCTGTACGTATCGTCCGCCCTTGCGCGCCGCCTGCAGGCCGTATGTCATCCCCGCAGCGGTGCCCGAACATTCGATCACGGTGTCAAATTTATCGATCACCGAGTCGAGGTCGTCGCCAATCGTCGAAACCTCGAACCCGAGGCTCTCAGCGACGTCCAGTCGCGCTCGATCCTTCTCGGTTCCGCGCACCACAGGATGGCCTCCGCAGGCACGCGCCACCTGTGCCGCGATGTTGCCGATAGCGCCAGGGCCGACAATCAGAACGGAATCGCCTGCGCTGACCGTGCGGTCCGTGAGCACGGCGTTGCACACGCATGCCACCGGCTCGCACAGCGCCGCTGCGTGGTCGCTCAAACCATCGGGCACGACGTGGAGATTGGCCGCCGGAACGACGAGGTATCGGGCAAAGGCTCCGTCGACATGGGTTCCGATCGACTGCCGATCCCGGCAGAGATTCGGGTGCCCGGTCCGACAGTGCGCACAGGTGCCACAGGTGTACATGTAGGTTTCGGCGACCACCCGCCGCCCTTTCCATTCAAGGTCGACATCCTCGCCAACCTCGACCACGTCGCCGCAAATTTCGTGACCGATCACCACCGGCGGCCGGACCTCATACTCGCCCTTGTAGATGTGAAGATCGGTGCCGCACACGCCCGCACCGTTGACCGCCAGAAGCACCTGCCCGACACCCGGACTCGGTTCATCGCGTTCGATCAGTTCCAGGTTGTCCGGGCCGTTGGCCGTTTTCGCCAGTCCGTGCATCGACTACTCCTCCAAATCAAAAGGCTTGTCCGCTAACCGTCTTTTCGCAACTGCGCGTCGGACGTCTCGGCGGAAAAGTGACGCGCCAGAGCGATCAGCCGGGCGTCGCGCAACTTCTGGCGACGCTCCTGCTCTTCCTTGCAGAGACCCGTGCCCAGTTCGCTGTCGAGGCCGTCGGTCACCACCCGGTCCCAATCGGCGACACGGCCCATTTCCCCGCCCATGCGCCGATGTACATCGCCAAATACGTCCACATAGCCCCGAATTCCGCCGGGAACGTTCAGCGCAACGGCCTCCAGGGGCCCCAAGATCGCCCATCTGAGCCCGAGCCCGGACGATACAGCATGATCGATGGCGTCTGCACCGGCCACGCCGTCTTCGAGCAACCGGAACGCTTCATGCAGTAGAGCCGACTGCAATCGGCTCATAACGAATCCTTCGATCTCCCGATCGAGCACAAGAGGTCGATGACCCGCCTCGCGGTAGATACCGAGGGCCGTTTCCAGAATATCGGGGTCCGTCCACGGCGCGGGAACCACCTCGACAGCCGGGATGAGATGCGGCGGGTTCAACGGATGCCCTACGAAACATCGCTCGCGCTGCGGCAGATCGCGGGTAAATTCCGATGGCATGATCGTGGATGTGGAGCTGCCCACCGGGGTGGTTTCCGGACTCGCAGCGAGAACCTGCGACAGGATATCGACTTTCAGGTCCCTATCTTCGGGCAGGCTTTCCTGAACGAACACGCTGCCGGAGACCGCTTCCTCGATATCGGCCGTCAGTTGCAACCGCTCCATGCAGTTTTCGCGCGCGTCGTCGTCGAGCATTCCGGCAGCGATCAGTTGATTCAGCGCCACATCGATTCCGGCCCGCACGTCATCGAATGATCGCGGGTCGCGTTTGTGTACCGAAACCTCGAAGCCGGCCCGCAAGAGCGACACGCCCCACGAGAGACCGATCACGCCCGACCCCAGAAGCGCGACACGGCGCGGCGCGCTCTCGCGCTTCGCCATCGCTAGAGCGCCTCCTGCCGCGAGGTATCGCCTTCGCCATGCTCGAAGTCGCTGTCTGCCAGACTGTCGCTCAGTCGCTCGCCCAGGAGTGTCTCCGCAGCCGACACGACCGAGGATGCCGTCATTCCGAAACGGTCGAGAAGATAGTTCAGGCTGCCACCCGCGCCGTATGTGTCCTGAAGGCCCAACTTGATCAGTCGCACGCCGAGACCCTGTGTCGCGATCAGATCGGCAACCGCCGACCCGAGGCCGCCAAAAACCAAATGATTTTCGAGCGTGACGACGCCTTTCACACCGGAGAGGATTTCCGCGACCCTCGGGTCATCGAACGGCTTCAGTGTGCTGACATGGATATGCGCGACCGAGACGCCCTGGTTCGAAAGATGCGCGACCGCTTTGATTGCCTCGGCCGTCGTGATCGAACTGCTCAAGACGCAAATATCGGCGCCTTCGGCGAGAACCCGGACCTTGCCGAGTTCCAGCGGCGTATCGAAAAGAACCGGAACGTCGCCACGCATGACCCGACAGTAAACCGGCCCGTCCACGTCATGGATCTGGTCGTGAACAGACGATATCTCCGTGGCATCGCCGAGGTCGACAATTGTCATGTTCGGGATCGCGGACATCAGGGCAACATCGTCGATCGCCTGATGGGTGACGCCGCCAGGCGTCGTAAGACCGGGCAGAAAGCCCATCATGCGCACGCGTGCACGCGGAACCCCGACCGACATGGCGACCTGGTCGTAGGGACGGCGGGTCGTGAACACGCCGAACGTGTGGACATAAGGCAGAACGCCGCCCTTCGCCATGCCCCCCGCGATGCTGATGATGTTCTGCTCGGCCATTCCGAAATTGAAATACCGGTCGGCAAACGTATCGCGAAAACCGTCGATTTCGCACGAAGCGGTCAGATCACCCGTAAGGCAGACGACCTCGTCATGCTTTTTCGCGTACTCGACAATCGCCGTCGCATACGGGCGAAAGGCCGTTTCGGGCGCGTTCATCGGACACCTCCCGCGTGTTCGTTGAGGTCTTTCTGGGCAAGTTCGGCCTCGCTGTCGCGAAAGCGCACGAAATGCAGGTTGTGTCGCGTGCGGAGCGAAGGGATTCCCTGCCAGATATTGGTTCGGCAGATGACGGCCCGCGCACGCTCACCGCGTTCCGCTCCCACGGCCGCATGAATTGCTTCGATGTCGTGGCCGTCCACCTCATGGGTTTCGACACCGAAGGCCGCGAATTTCTCGGCGATCGGCTCCAGGTTCATGATTCCGGCCGGCGACCCGTCGACCTGGCTGTCATTGGCGTCGAGGACCAACGTGATTTCGCCCAGATTGTGGTGAGCGAGCGACATCATCGCTTCCCATGTCTGGCCCTCTTCCAGTTCGCCGTCGGAAATGAACACGAACACCCGACCGCCCCGCTTCCGAGAACGGCGGGCGAGCGCATAGCCGATCGCCTGGCTCAATCCCTGTGCGAGCGAACCGGTTGTAAACAACATGCCCGGAGCACCGGTGCCGCCGATCATCTCCACGTGCGAACCGTCGGCGTTGTATGTCTCGAACACGTCCGGATCGAGCTCGCCTGTCTCGACCATCGCGGCATAAAGCGCCAAACAATAGTGGGCCGGCGAGAGCACGAGGACATCCCCTTCGCTCTCACGCATCACGCCGGCACGAAGCGTCGCGATTATTTCTGCTGCAGAGCAGGCTTGCCCCAGATAGGCACCGTTCTGCGCGACCGTGATATCGAAGGCGCGTTGGCGAATACCTGCTGCTATTCGCCGGGCCTCGGAGGGCCAGTTTTGATGGTTCATATCGTTCAACCAGTGTTTGCCGCAAAATATGAGGGAAACACTAGCGAAACAGCTATTTATAACCGATGATGAATAAAATCTGATCTATATAACAAATTTGACATCATTCATCGCTACTCGGCGGCGTCGCGGCCTTCGTTCTCCGCCGGGTCGTAGTTGAGGTTCGGGGACAGCCAGCGCTCGGCGATGGCGAGATCCATGCCCTTGCGACGGGCGTAATCCACCACCTGGTCGCGCTCGATCTTGCCGACCCCGAAATAGCGCGCATCTGGATGGGCGAAGTAAAACCCGCTCACTGAGGACGGCGGCCACATGGCGAAGCTCTCGGTCAAGGACACGCCGGTCTTGGCCTCAGCGTCGAGGATGTCGAACAGCGTGCGTTTTTCAGTGTGATCGGGACAGGCCGGATAGCCCGGTGCGGGCCTGATGCCGCGATAGTCCTCGGAAATCAGCGCGTCGTTCGCCAGATCCTCGTCGGCTGCATAGCCCCAGAACTCGGTGCGCACCCGCTGGTGCATGCGCTCGGCGAACGCCTCGGCGAGCCGGTCGGCGAGCGCCTTGGCGAGGATCGCGTTGTAGTCGTCGTTGGCGCGCTCGAAACGTTCGGCGACCGCATCGATCTCCGGTCCGGCGGTGACCACGAAGCCGCCGAGGTAGTCGGCTGGCCCCTCGTCATCGGGACAGATGAAATCGGCGAGCGCGAAATTCGGGCGCGTGTTGTTGCGCATCATCTGCTGGCGCAGCGTGTGAACCACCGCCACCTCCTCGGACCGGTCCGCATCGGCGAACAGCGCGACATCGTCGGTGCGGCTGTTGGCATGCCAGAACCCGATCACAGCGCGTGGCGTCAGCCAGCGCTCGCGGACCATGCGGTCCAGCATCTCCTGGGCGTCGTCGAACAGGTCGCGCGCCGTCTCGCCGACCACCTCGTCCTCGAAGATATCGGGATACTTGCCCGCCAGCTCCCAGGTCCGGAAGAACGGCGTCCAGTCGATGAATTCCCGCAGTTCCGACAGGTCGTAGCTCTCAAACGTCCGGGTCCCCAGGAACGAGGGCTCCGGTGCCTCAAACCCGGACCAGTCGATCGGCGCCTTGTTTGCGCGCGCGCCTTCCAATGTCTGGCGCTTTGACTTGCGCCCGCTGCCCGCGTGTTTCTCGCGCGCCGCGTCGTATTCGGCCCGGATATTCGCGGCGAACTCGTCGCGCGCGGTTTCGGACAGCAGGTTGCTCATCACGCCTACAGCCTTGGAGGCGTCTGGCACGTGTACGACCGGGTTGTTGTAGCCGGGCGCGATCTTCACCGCCGTGTGGAGCCGGCTGGTGGTAGCGCCGCCGATCAGCAGCGGCAACTCGTAGTCCTGACGCTCCATCTCCCGCGCCAGATGCACCATTTCGTCGAGGCTCGGGGTGATCAGGCCGGAGACACCGATGATGTCCACTTTTTCGTCCTGCGCCGTCGCCAGGATCTTCTCGGCGGGTACCATCACGCCAAGATCGACCACGTCGTAGTTGTTACACTGAAGCACCACGCCGACGATGTTCTTGCCGATGTCGTGCACATCGCCCTTCACGGTGGCGAGCAGGATCTTGCCGTTGGCCTCGGCGGCCTTGCCGGCAGCCTCCCGTTCGGCCTCCATAAAAGGCGTCAGGTGGGCGACGGCCTGTTTCATGACCCGCGCGCTTTTCACGACCTGGGGCAGGAACATCTTCCCGGCACCGAACAGGTCGCCGACCACGTTCATGCCGTCCATCAGCGGGCCCTCGATGACATGCAGCGGACGTTCCGCGGCCAGGCGCGCCTCTTCGGTATCCTCGATGATGAAATCGGTGATGCCGTGAACAAGCGCGTATTCGAGACGCTCCGTCACACCCGCATCGCGCCATTCGAGGTTCTTCTCGGCTGCGGCGGTGCCAGCATCGCGATACTCGTCGGCAATTTCCAGGAGCCTGTCCGTCGCATCGTCGCGCCGGTTGAACAGAACGTCCTCGATGCGCTCCAGCAGGTCCGGCGGAATATCGTCGTAGACCATGATCTGGCCGGCGTTGACGATTCCCATATCCATGCCCGCGCGGATGGCGTGCAGCAGGAAGGCCGAGTGCATTGCCTCACGCACCGCGTTGTTGCCGCGGAACGAGAAGGACAGGTTCGACACGCCGCCCGAGACATGACAGTGGGGCAGTTCGGCGCGGATGCGCTTCGTCGCCTCGATGAAGGCGATGGCGTATTCGTTATGCTCCTCGATCCCGGTCGCGACGGCAAAAATGTTCGGGTCGAAGATGATGTCCTCGGCGGGGAAACCGGCCTTCCCTGTCAGTAGATCGTAGGAGCGTTTGCAAATCTCGAACTTGCGGTCCGCCGTGTCGGCCTGCCCGGCCTCGTCGAACGCCATCACGACGGTCGCGGCCCCGTAGCGGCGGATCAGGCGGGCCTGCTCGAGGAAGGGTTCCTCGCCCTCCTTCAAGCTGATCGAGTTCACGATCGCCTTGCCCTGCACGCATTTAAGGCCCGCCTCGATCACCGACCATTTCGAGGAATCGATCATGACCGGCACGCGGCTGATATCGGGCTCGGCGGCGATCAGGTTGAGGAAGCGCACCATCGCCGCTTCGGAATCGAGCATCCCCTCGTCCATGTTGACGTCGATGATCTGAGCGCCGTTCTCAACCTGCTGGCGCGCGACTTCCAGCGCAGTGTCGTAGTCCTCGTTGGTGATCAGCTCACGGAAGCGGGCCGATCCGGTGACGTTGGTCCGCTCGCCGATGTTGACGAACTGACTACCCGCCGCCGCGCTGTTCATGGTCTCGCTCATACCGGCACCGCGAAGGGTTCGAGGCCGGACAGACGCATGGCGGGAGGGCGCACCGGAATCTCGCGCGGCGGCAACCCTTCGACCGCGGCATGGAGCGCCGCGATGTGCGCGGGTGTCGTCCCGCAACAGCCGCCCACGATATTCACGAGGCCGTCTTCCGCCCATTCGCGCACGTATTTTGCCGTGGTTTCCGCTTCCTCGTCGTACTCGCCGAACTCGTTCGGCAGACCCGCGTTGGGATACGCGCAAATAAAGGCATCCGCGACCCGCGACAGTTCCGCCAGATACGGCCGCATGTCTTTCGCGCCGAGTGAGCAATTCAACCCGATGGTAAGCGGTTCCGCGTGGCGAACGGAATTCCAGAACGCTTCCGGCGTCTGGCCCGTGAGCGTTCGGCCGGAAGCGTCGGTGATGGTGCCCGAAATCATGACCGGGCGCGGCTCACCGGTCTCCTCGAACAGTTCCTCCAGGCCGAAGATGCAGGCCTTGGCGTTGAGGGTGTCGAAGATGGTCTCGATCAGGAACAGGTCGACGCCCCCCGACAGCAGCGCACGCGCTGCCTGCTTGTAGGATTCCTTGAGCGTGTCGAAGTCGATGGCGCGATAGCCCGGGTCGTTCACGTCGGGGGAAATGGATGTCGTCCTGTTTGTCGGGCCGATGGCGCCTGCGACCCAGCGCGGATGCCCGTCGCGCGACATGACGTCATCGCACGCCATTTTGGCCAGCCGCGCGCCCTCGACGTTGATGACGTCGACATATTCCTCCATGCCGTAGTCGGCCTGGGAGATGGTCGTCGCGTTGAACGTGTTGGTGGCGACGATGTCCGCGCCGGCTTCCAAATAGCTCGTGTGGACGTCACGAATCGCATCGGGTGCCGTCAGGTTCAGGATATCGTTATTGCCGGTCAGGTCCTGGCCCAAGCCATCGAAATGCTTGCCGTGAAAGTCGGCGCTTTCCAGCTTCAACGCCTGGATTTCGGTACCCATAGCACCGTCGATCACCAGGATGCGTTCGGCCAGCACCTGGCGGATGTCGTGTTCGGCCCGGGTCATTGTGCAGTCTCCGCGACCGGTGCCTCGGCGACCGCCGAAACGCCGATGTTTTCGCACACCGCGTGGGTCAGCGCGGCACGGTTTAGGGTATAGAAGTGGAACTGGGACACGCCGTTGTCCTGGAGATCGGCGCACTGGCGGCTGGCCAGGTCAATGGCAACCTGTCGCCGTTCGTAGGGGGTGTCGTCGAGGCCCGCGAACGCATCGGCCAGAAAGCCGGGCACGCTCGCCCCGCACATGGACGCGAAGCGCGTCATCGACTTGAAGTTGCTCACCGGCATGATACCCGGCACGAGCGGCACATCGATCCCCGCCGCGACGACCTGGTCGCGAAACCGGAGAAATACGTCGTTGTCGAAAAAGAACTGGGTGATCGCCTGGGTCGCACCTGCATCGATCTTGCGTTTGAGGTTGTCGAGATCGAACGCGGGGCTCTCGGCTTCCGGGTGGACCTCCGGATAGGCGGCGACCGAAATCTCGAAGTCCGCGACGGCGCGCAAACCCGCGACCAGATCGACGGCATAGGGATAGCCTTCGGGGTGGGGCGTGTACCCCGCGTCCGGATCGGTCGGGTCGCCACGCAGCGCCACGATGTGGCGGACACCGGCGTCCCAGTAATTCTGCGCGATGACGTCGAGTTCACCGCGCGTCGCGTCGACACAAGTCAGGTGCGCCGCGGCGGAGAGCCCGGCCTCCTTGACGATGCGCGACACGGTCGTGTGGGTGCGCTCTCGCGTCGAGCCGCCCGCCCCGTAGGTCACCGACACGAATGTCGGCGCCAGCGGCGCCAGCGAGCATATGGTGTCCCATAAAGTGTCTTCCATCTCGGGACTCTTCGGCGGGAAGAACTCAAAGCTCACCGAAGGTGGTTGAGGACTCATCAAGCGATCTCCTGCGCCCGTTGGGCGGTATCGAGGGTGCGGACGTCCGCATCCTTGCGCAGCATCCAGATGTTTACCGTGAGCCGGTCACCCGGCAACGCGCGTGTATCCGCGATCGTCAATCCGTGTTCGCGCGACCAGACCTCTATTTCCTGCCCGCGAAACCCGAGCCGGCGATGGGCGTGTTCATCGCGCAGCGCCTCCATATCGTGCGGTGCGAAATCCACGACAAGAAAATGGCCGCCCGGCTTCAGGACACGCGCTGCTTCTCCGACAACATCGCGCGGGTGGTCCGCGAAATGCAGCACCATATGCAGAACGACCAGATCGAAGGCTGCCCCGTCGAATGGCAGTTCGTACATGTCGCCCTGCCGAACCGAACAGTTGTCATATCGCGCCTGCGAGAGGTTCGTTCGCGCAACGGCCAGCATATCGCGTGACTGATCCACACCGATGGCCTCGCGCACCTGGTCGCCGAGCACCTGGAGCATCCGGCCCGTCCCGGTCCCGATATCCAGAAGACTTTCGATACGCTCGCGCCCGACGAGATCGCGAACAGCCGCTTCCACTTCGCGCTCGTCGACATGCAAGGCCCGGATCCGGTCCCACTGCGCGGCGTTCTCGCGAAAATAGGCCTCGGAGCGCGCCGCCCGATCCCGCTTAATGTCCTCGAGCCGGCGCTTGTCGCGCGCAATCAGTCCTTCGCTCTCGTCGAGCCGTCCTACGACAAGCCGTGCGATATCCGCTCCATCACCGGTGCGCGGAAGATGAAAGAATGCCCGACTGCCTTCCTGGTGACGTTCCAGCAGCCCGGCCTCGCAAAGCAATCGCAGATGGCGCGACACACCGGGCTGACTCTGGTTCAGAATGTGCGTCAGTTCGCTGACGGACAGGTCACCCGCGGCGCACAAAGCCAGGATACGAAGGCGGTTCGGCTCTCCGGCCGCCCGTAAAATTGCGACGAGTTGGTCCAAAGCAAAGGTGCCTGTAGCCAGTTGGGAAATCTGCGAATCGAAACCCGATTCGAGACTTCCAAAATTCTAATTTCATAAACATATATTTATATAATTATGTCAACCCAATTGATTGGTAGTTGCATCCACGATTCGCGCCGAAAAACTGTATCATTTATGCAACAACTCAAATTACGCATGCAGGTAGCCCTGCAAGGCGTGTGGCATTGGGTAGACTCGTATGGTAGCAGAATGGGGTGTCGACATGGTCACACTCGGTTGTGGGGGCTTGCAGGCGTTAACACTCCTTCAAGAGCAATCGGGCATGTTCTACGTGTTGGTATTTGGCGCTGGTCATGGGCGCGGCGTTTTCTGGGTAAGGGAGCCGAACCTGTGATGTGGACGAGAGCAAATGTCTAATTCTGTCTCCGGTTTTAAATCCTTTCGCTTTGCTGTCGCGCTGACGGCTGTTGGTGCGTTAGCCGCTTGTGCAACCCCGCCTTCGGGCGACGCCGATGCACGCGCAGCGTATGAGCAGGCGAACGATCCGTTCGAGCCGGCCAACCGCATGGTGTTCGCCGCAAACGTGATGGTCGATCAACTGGTACTCCAGCCGGCCGCGGTGACCTATCGCGACCTGTTTCCTGATGACCTGAAGCCGCCAGTCCAGAATTTCTTCACCAACCTGTTTATGCCGCTGAGCTTTGTTCACGCGCTGCTGCAGGGCGACCTCGACCGGGCGGAGCAGTCCGCGGCGCGATTTTTTACCGCGCTTCCGACGCTGCTTCTGGCGAACACCTTCCCTGATAAAGAGCCGGTGTTCGAAGACGGCGGACAGACGCTCGCCGTCTGGGGCTTCGACGAAGGCCCATACATCATGCTGCCGCTTCTCGGACCGTCCTCGGTTCGCGACACGACCGGCACGGTTGCCGATTTCTTCCTCGATCCGGTCGGCTGGGTCCTGGGCAGGGAAGCTTCGATCGGGCGCTCGGCGGGCAACGCCGTGCTGACGCGCTCGCGCAATCTTGAGCAAGTTCGCGATCTGCAAAGCAATTCGCTCGACTACTATGCGGCCGTCCGCAGTCTCTATCGCCAGCAGCGTGAGGCGCAGGTTCGCAACGGTGCTTCCGAGCCTGTTCAGCCCGCACCGACCATCGGGCTGGAACTCGATGAGCCGGAAACCAGCCCGGGCGGCAAGGAAACTGCATCCGGAAACTAGGAAGAGGAGCATCCACGTGCGCTATCTGGCCGCATTCGGACTTGCTCTGGCCTTCGTTGTTTCCGCACCCCAGACCCAGGCGGATTCCCACGTAGAGGCCTCGGCAGAGTTCATCGATACACTCGCCGAACGGGCAATCACGACTCTCACCGATGCTGACCTGAGCTCGGAGGACCGCCGCAACAAGTTCCGCGAACTGTTCCGCGAGGGCTTCGCCGTCGATGGCATCGCCCGATTCGCCCTGGGCCGTTACTGGCGCCGGGCTCCGGAGGCGGAACGAGAGGAGTATCTCGGCCTTTTCGAGAAAGTCATTGTAAACACCTGGGCGGACCGGTTTTCCCAGTATTCGGGGCAGCGGTTCGAAGTGAACGGCGCACAGCCGGCACCGAGCGCCAGCAAGAATGAGAATGTGGCGCTGGTGCAAAGCCGGTTCTTCACCGATCCCACGACACCCGTGCGGATCGAGTGGCGGGTCGCAAGCCGGGGCGACCTCTACAAGATCGTCGACGTGTCGGTGGAAGGCATCAGCATGGCCAACACCCAGCGCGACGAGTTCAATTCGGTGGTCCGCAAGGGTGGCGGCAAGCTGTCCGCGTTGAACGACGAACTGCGGCGGCTCGCCGGCGAGTAATCAACACTATCGCGAAAGCGGTTTGTACCTGATCCGGTGCGGGCGGTCTGCGTCGGCGCCCTTCCGCCGTTTCAGGTCCTCTGTATAGGCATCGTAGTTCCCCTCGAACCAGACGACCTCGCTGTTGCCTTCGAAGGCCAGGATATGGGTCGCGATACGATCCAGGAACCAGCGGTCATGGCTGACCACGATGGCGCTGCCGGGGAAATTGTAGAGCGCCTCTTCCAGCGCGCGAAGCGTATCCACGTCCAGATCGTTAGTCGGTTCGTCGAGCAGCAGAACGTTCGCACCCGACTTCAGAACCTTGGCCAGATGAACCCGGTTCCGCTCACCGCCTGAAAGCTGGCCGACGCGTTTCTGCTGATCCGTGCTGCGAAAATTGAAACCCGCCACATATGCGCGGCTCTGCACGCTGCGCTTGCCGAGTTCGATCACGTCCGCGCCTTCGGAGATTTCCTCCCAGACCGTGTTGTCGTCGCCGAGCGCATCACGGCTCTGGTCCACATAGCCCATCTTGACCGTATCGCCGATCCGCAACTCACCGGAGTCCGGTTCGTCCTGGCCGGTGACCATCCGGCAGAACGTCGTCTTGCCGGCGCCATTCGGGCCAATCACACCCACGATAGCCCCGGGCGGCATCTTGAAGTTCAGGTCGTCGATCAGCAGGTGGTTGCCGAAGCCCTTGCGCAGGTTCTCTGCCTCGATCACCAGATCGCCGAGGCGCGGGCCGGGCGGAATGGTGATCTGCTGGCGTTCAGGTGCGCGGTCCTGGCTTTCCGCGACCAGCTTGTCGAACGCGGCGACACGCGCCTTGCTCTTGGCCTGCCGCGCACGCGGGCTCTGGCGCACCCACTCCAACTCTTCCTTGATGGTCCGCTGGCGGGCGCTTTCCTCGCGCTCTTCCTGGGCCAGACGTTTCTCTTTGGCTTCCAGCCAGGCGCTGTAGTTCCCCTCGAACGGAATGCCCTTTCCGCGGTCGAGCTCGAGAATCCAGCCGGCAACGTTGTCCAGGAAGTAACGGTCATGGGTCACGGCCACGACCGTGCCGGGATAGTCCTCCAGATACTGTTCCAGCCAGCCGACGGACTCGGCATCGAGATGGTTCGTCGGCTCGTCGAGCAGCAGCATGTCCGGACGCGACAGCAGAAGCCGGCACAACGCGACACGACGGCGCTCACCGCCCGACAGCTTGCTCACATCGGCCTCGCCCGGCGGGCAGCGCAGCGCGTCCATTGCGATCTCGATCTGGCGGTCGAGTTCCCAGGCATCGGTCGCGTCGATTTCAGCCTGCAGTTCCGCCTGTTCGGCGATGAGCGCGTCCATTTCTTCCGCAGTCATTTCCTCTGCGAACTTCATGCTCACTTCGTTGAAGCGATCGAGCAGCGCCTTTGTCCCTGCGACACCCTCCATGATATTCCCGAGCACATCCTTTTCAGGATCGAGTTCCGGTTCCTGAGGCAGAAAGCCGACTTCGACGCCGTCGGCCGCCCAGGCCTCACCCTGAAACTCCTTGTCGAGCCCCGCCATGATCCGCAACAGAGTGGACTTGCCCGCACCATTGAGGCCGAGCACACCGATCTTCGCCCCGGGCAGGAAACTCAGCCATACGTCCTCGACGACCTTCCGGCCGCCCGGGTAGGCCTTCGTCAGGGACTTCATTACATAGACGTATTGAGGGTTCGCCATCGTCGCGTATCCGTAGGGGAAAGGGGTTCGGGTGCGCGCTGTATAGAGGATTTGGCCGCGATGGCAAACGGCCCCAGAAAGGTCGGGCCTCGGCCTAGCCGGTGCGCCCGCCGAACCGCCACGGCAGGATCTCGAACGATGTGTAGAGACCGGCCTGGGTATAGGGCTCGTCCGCAAAAAACGCCTCGATAAATGCGCGGTCCGGCGCTTCCAGCAGGAAGATGCTGCCAACCCATGTCTCGCCGGACGAATCCCACAACGGTCCGCGCAGGATTCCCCGTTCGACGCGCCCGGGGGTGTTCAGGTAGGCGCGATGCGCCTCGAGCAGATCGTTCCGCAGCGCGGTGGCGCCTTCGTCGTCGCTCCCCTCACCGATGAACAGAAAGCGCGGGTCCTCGTATTTGCTCTCGAAGTCCCACATCGTCCGTTTCAGGGCGTTGGTCCAGCGACGGATGATGATGTCTGAGAAGACACCCGCCTTCGCATATGGCTCGTCGTGTGCGAAGGCCTTCGCTTCCTGTTCGCTTTCCAGGTCGACGATGTGCATCGAACCCGTCGCACGCTCCCGGTCTTCGGTAAGGGTCGGGCCGCGCGCGATCATTCGGTCGTCGTATCCGTCCATAAAGGACCAGTGCGCCTCGAGGTGCTCGGCGCGAAGGTCATCGGCACCCTGCTTGTTCCGGCAATAAACGAAGTATTCCATTGGGCAGCCTCCGGCGTTCCTGACTTTCCCGAGTCTAGCCCTTGCGCACGCGTGCCGGAACGCCGCCGACCGCCGCATCCCACTCTGCGAGAACATGGGGATCGTCCTCGCCTGGCGCATGATCTTTGCGGAGCGCGGACAACGCATCCGGCGAGACATGGCGCGACAGCGCCCAAACGGCGGCGCCGCGAACAAGGGGGGATTCATCCCGCAGCCGCGCGGTCACAGCCTCGACAGCCCCTGTTCCGCCCACATTGCCGATGGCGATCATCACGTTGCGCACAAAACGGTCGCGGCCAATCCGCTTGACGGCCGATTTCGAGAAGAACGCCCGGAACGCCGCGTCGTCCAACGCCGCCAGTTCGGCCAGCGCCGGTGCGGCCAGTTCCGGACGTGTCCGCAACTCGGCAACCGGCGCGGCATGGGCGAACTTGTTCCACGGACAGGCCGCGAGACAGTCGTCGCAGCCGTATATGCGGTTGCCGATCAGCGGACGGAGTTCGCGATCGATCGGCCCCTTGTGTTCGATGGTCAGGTAGGAGATGCAGCGTCGCGCGTCGATGCGGTATGGCGCGGGAAACGCGTCCGTCGGGCAGGCATCGAGGCAGCTCCGGCACGAGCCGCAATGGTCGATCTCCGCCGGGCCCGGTTCGAGCTCAAGGGTCGTGAAGACCTCACCCAGAAACAGCCAGGAGCCATGATCGCGCGACACCAGGTTCGTGTGCTTGCCCTGCCAGCCGAGCCCGGCCTGCTGCGCGACCGGCTTTTCCATCACCGGCGCCGTGTCCACGAAGACCTTCACATCGCCGGGAAAAGTCTCGCAAATCCAGCGCCCCAGTGCCTTGAGGCGCTTCTTGACGACGTCGTGATAGTCCCGCCCGCGCGAATACACCGAGACGTGTCCAACGCCGGCCGCGTCGAGACTGTCGAGCGCGCCGTCTTCGGGCGTATACGACATGGCAAGCGCAATCACCGTGCGGGCTTCGGGCCACAACGCGTCGGGTTGACGGCGGCGATCGGCCTTCGCGACCAGCCAATCCATTTCGCCGTTCAGACCCGCATCGAGAAACGCCCGGAAACCGTCCTGGACCTCCCCGTCCAGCGTGACCGGCGCGAAACCGACGGCGTCGAAGCCAAGCTCGCGCGCTTTCGCGCGGATTTCGACGCGCGGGTCCGGGTCAGCCATCGCGGTTCAACCACGGCCCCGGTACGGCGCCACGCCCTGGTCCGGAAGCCAGACGCCTGCGGGCGGTTCTCCCGACTGGTAAAACACGTCGATCGGCATGCCGCCGCGCGGATACCAGTAGCCGCCGATGCGAATCCATTTGGGCGCTATTTCCCGTTCAAGCCGGTTGGCGATATCGACCGTGCAGGCCTCGTGAAACGCGCCGTGGTTTCGGTAGGAACCCAGAAACAGCTTCAGCGACTTGCTCTCGACGAGCCATTCGTCCGGGACATAGTCGATCACGAGGTGCGCGAAATCCGGCTGCCCGGTAATCGGGCAAAGCGACGTAAATTCCGGCGCGGTAAAGCGGACCAGATAGTCCGATTCCGGCTTCGGGTTCGGCACGCGCTCCAGTGTCGCCTCTTCCGGCGATGCCGGAAGTTCGGTTTGGCCGCCGAGCTGGCTCAGGCCCGCATAGATGTCATCGCTCATTGTACCGCTTTCCCGGTTTCGAAACTATTCTTGCACACGCGTCTCACGCCCGCGCCAGCAACGTCGCATCGCCATAAGAGAAAAAGCGATACTCGTTGGCAATGGCGTGCGAATACGCGTCTTTCATCCGGTCCATCCCGGCGAACGCGCAGACCAGCATGAACAGGGTCGACTTCGGCAAGTGGAAGTTGGTCAGCAGCCGATCCACCGCGCGAAATTCGAACCCCGGGGTAATGAAAATATCGGTGTCGCCGCGAAAGGCTTTGAGGGTTCCGTCGGTTTCGACAGCTGATTCCATCAGCCGGAGCGGCGTCGTGCCGACCGAGACGATGGGCCGGCCCGAAACACGCGCCCGGTTAATCCGGTCTGCGGCAGCTTCGGAGATTTCACCGTATTCCGAGTGCATCCGGTGATCGCCCACATCGTCGGCGGTCACCGGCAGGAACGTGCCGGCTCCCACATGCAGTGTCAGGGTCACGAACGACACGCCGGCTGCTTCGAGCCGGGAGGCCAGATCGGGCGTGAAGTGCAACCCTGCTGTCGGCGCCGCAACGGCCCCTTCGCGGGCCGCGAACATCGTCTGGTAGTCGTTCGTGTCGCGTCCGTCGGCCCGGTCGGGCCGTTTGATATAGGGCGGCAGCGGCGCGGCGCCGTTCGCGATCAGGGCGTCTCGAAACGCTGCCGGGTCGGGGTCGAACTGCAGCATCGCCTCGGGGCCGTCGCGCGAGACGACCCCGGCCTCAAAGCCATCGCCGAAAATCACCACGTCGCCGGGTCGCAAACGTTTTGCAGGCTTTGCAAAGGCGCGCCACAGCCCGCCGCCCTCGTCCTTGTGGAGGGTGACGCCGACTTTCGACCCGTCGCGCGTGCCCGACAACTGCGCGGGGATGACCCGCGTGTCGTTGATCACGAGGACGCTACCCGGCTCCAACAGCTCCGGAAGATCGCGGATATATCGGTCCTCCAGGCCGTCGCGGACATCGAGCAGCCGCGCGGAATCCCGCGGTTCGGCGGGACGTTGCGCAATCAGGTCCTGCGGCAGGTCGAAATCGAAATCGGATGTCTTCATATCCCGTAAACACCGGACCGGGCCGCCGATTGACAGCCGCACGCCTCGGCTGTCATTAGCGTTCCCGATGCACGTCCCTTCAATAGCTGCCAGTGCGCCATGACCGGTCTCACAACACGTTTCCTCGTCATTGCCGTCCTGTTCGTCACCTGTCTGATCGTGTCGAACATCACGGCCGTCAAACTAATCGACGTCGCGGGATACGTTATCCCCGGCGCCATCGTCATTTTCCCGATCAGCTACATCATCGGCGACGTTCTGACGGAAGTTTACGGCTTCGCCAAGGCCCGAACGGTGATCTGGCTCGGTTTCGGGGCCAATCTGTTCGCCGTCGCCACCTTTGCGCTGGTCGGGCTTCTGCCAGCCGCCGGTTTCTGGGAGGGCGGAGATGCCTACGCGACGATCCTCGGCGCAACGCCCCGCATCCTCGCCGCGTCCTTCGCCGCCTACCTGATCGGCGAGTTCGCAAACTCCTACATCCTTGCCCGCCTGAAGGTGGCGATGGAGGGCCGGCATCTCTGGGTCCGCACGATCGGATCGTCCGTGGTGGCGCAAACGCTCGATTCGGCCGTCTTCATCACGATCGCCTTCGCCGGGCTGTTCCCGAACGAGGTGCTGGTGTCGCTGGTGCTGACGCAGATCGTATTCAAGCTGGGTTACGAAGTCATCGCGACGCCCCTGACCTACGCCGTGGTCAACTGGCTGAAACGCGCTGAAGGCCTGGATCATTTCGACCGCACCACGCGTTTCAACCCATTGAGCTTCAACCAATCGCCCGACTGATGCGGAACCCGGCCCTACCTGCCCTTTTTTGTTCCGCACTCGTCGCGCTCTTCGCCCCCGCGGCCAATGCGGATGGCGATACCTACACATTCCAGATTGAAAACGACCGGATCGCCAACACCGACCGTCACTACACCAACGGATTTCGGTTTTCCTGGGTATCTGACGCGGTCGATGCGGACCCCAAATGGGCGACGGACATTCTGGAGACGATCTACCCCTTTGCCGATTTACGCGAAGGCCGCGTCGGCGCTGCTTTCGGTCAAAGCATCTTCACTCCGGAAGATACACGCGCCAACGGCGTGGTCGTCGACGACCGCCCCTATGCCGGCTGGCTCTACGCCGGCATCTCGGCGCATGCACAAACCGCCAGAGTTCAGGACAAGATCGTTCGCGACCGGCTGGACACCGTCGAACTCGATGTGGGAATCGTTGGCCCTTACGCATTCGGCGAGCAGGTACAGAACGGTGTCCACGAACTTATCAATGTCGCCAAGTCCAACGGGTGGGACAACCAGCTCGACAACGAGCCGGGAATCATGCTGATCGGCGAGCGGCGCTGGCGTACGCGGCCGCTCCGTCCTTTCGGCCTTGAACTCGATATGCTTCCCAGCGTCGGGGGCAGCCTGGGCAACGTCATGACGTTTGCGAGTGCCGGTGCCATGTTCCGCCTGGGCGAAAACATCGATTTCGACTTTGGCCCGCCGCTTATTCGACCTTCGCTCAGCGGGCTCGCCGCGGTCGACAGAAGCGCGCGCTTCGGCTGGTATGTCTTTGCGGGCGCGCAGGGTCGCGCGGTCGCCCGAAACATCTTCCTGGACGGCAATACGTTTTCCGACAGCCACAGTGTCGACAAGAAAACCTTTGTGGGCGATTTCCAGTTCGGTGCCGCTGTTGTTTACGAAGGTTCGCGACTGTCGGTCACGCAGGTTCTGCGCACGCGTGAATTCAAGGGACAGCGGCAGGCTGACCGATTCGGCGCACTGACCCTATCGGTCCGGTTCTAGCCACCCCCCTTTCGCATGTGGCCGTGCGTGATAATCTCTCGCCAAAGGAATCATACGGGAGGAGAAGATGGCCGATCTTCAGGTCACCATCGAGGGCATCTCTGAAGGGCAACGCATCCCGGAGGAATTCGCGTTCGGCATCCGCACGGACGACGAACCCTTCACCTTCGGCGCCAACGTCAGCCCGGCGATCCGCTGGAGCGCCGGCCCGGACGGCACAAAGTCATACGCGATCATCATGCATGACCGCAGCGTCCCGACCGTCTTCGACGATGCCAACCAGGAAGGGAAAACGATTCCCGCCGACCTGGCCCGTATGGATTTCATGCACTGGATCCTGGTGGATATCCCCGCCGCGACGACGTCCCTGCCGAAGGGCGCGGAATCCGACGGCGTCGTGCCGAAGGGAAAGGAGACCGGCCGCAGCGCTCACGGCGTGCGCGGCGCCAACGATTTCGGCATGTTCATGGCCGATAACCCCGACATGGCCGGTGACTACGGCGGCTACGACGGGCCCGCCCCGCCGTTCAACGACGCGCTGATGCACGAGTATGTGTTCACTGTGTATGCACTGGATACCGAATCCCTCGGTCTCGAAGGCGTGTTCAGCGGTCAGGACGCTCTGGCAGCCATGGAAGGCCACGTGCTCGCGCAGGGCTCGGTGCTGGGAACCTACACGCTCAATCCCGCACTCGGCTGAATCCAGCATATTGCGGACCCAATCGGCGTCCCGAGCGGGCCGCCGTTTTCTTTTCCCGGTCCTGTGACGCCGATCACTTCGCTCTTTCCTCGCACGCGGTACCAAGACAGTCACCGTACATGAGCGATCGGAAGCGAAATGAACGCGGAACCTGAATGCCTGGAAATATGCGACCGCCTGAGCCGGTCGCTCACGCGTGCCCGCCTGATGCCGTACGATATGGAAATCGGGGAGCGTCTGGATCGGTTGGACCACGTGCTGGAAAATTGCCGTGAATTACTCGGCGCGCTCGAGGCCCAGACGAGCGACGCTGAATGGATCACCCCGCGCAGGGCGGGCGGCATCGATGCACCGAATGTTATCCCCTTCCCGACCAGAGTTCGTTCGCGTGGTGGTGAGACGCCGTAGTCAGTCTTCCGCGTCCGCGTAGTCGAGCAGCCGGCTCTTGTAGTCGGACCGCGGCAGGGTCCCGAACGGCACCAGCTCCACTTTCGTCGTCACGATCAGGCGCTTGCGGATCTCTCCCTCTATGGTTTCAGCCAGACGTTCCGCCGTTTCCACGCCATCTTCCAGTTCCACCAGGACACGCAATGGCGGCAACTGCTGCACACCTTGCCGTGACGGGCGGACCGAGATCATGCCGCTCACATCCGGCTGATATTCGTTCACAACTTCGCGGATCGCGCTCGGAAACACATTCACCCCGCGCACGATAAGCATGTCGTCGGTGCGGCCGATACAACGGATACGCGGCCCCGTGCGGCCGCTGGCAACAGGCCCCATGCTGACGATCACATGATCGCGCGAGCGATACCGCAACAGCGGCGCCCCCTCCTGCATCAGGTGCGTGTAGACCGGTTCGCCCTGAGCGCCATCCTCAAACGGGATCGGCTGTTCGGTTTCTGGGTCGATCAGCTCCATGTGGATATAGTCGCGCGCAAGAAAGTTCATCCCGTCCTGCTCCGGGCCCTCACCGAACATCGAGATCGAGACTTCGCCCAGCCCGAGCACTTCGTGAACCTTGGCGTCGAAAGCCGCCTCGATCTGCGCGCGTACCGTCGGCTCGCCACCGCCCGGTTCGCCACCGGCGACGAGCGTCTCCAGGCCACAGTCGGTCGGGTCGATCCCGCGCTCCCGTGCGGCCTCGGCAAGATACAAAAAGTAGGACGGCG
This sequence comes from Alphaproteobacteria bacterium, assembly GCA_965222215.1. Lineage (GTDB taxonomy): Bacteria > Pseudomonadota > Alphaproteobacteria > UBA6615 > UBA6615 > JABJAG01. The sequence goes on from OZ244931.1 coordinate 2,618,568, forward strand.
TGCCCGGAATGCCCTGGATCTTGAACCGGGAAAGTATCGTCAACAGGCGCTCGGTATTACCGCTGCCGACCGGGACCATGCGAACGCCGAGGGCCATCATCGATTCGTGCACGGCACCCGCGGCAAACGGCCCCGAATTGTAGGTTGTGATGATCCGGTGGTTCGGACGAATTCCGGCAGCGAAGTAGCTACGATTCGAGGTGTGAACCCAGTTCTTCAGGTCGTTCGCTGTAACCGGGATATAGAGCGGATTTCCCGATGTGCCGCTGGTCGAATAGACGCGCACGATATCCTCGAGCGGGGCGGCCTGATGCGCGCCCAGTGGCAGGTGTTCCGCCTGGCTGGCGCGCAACTCGTCCTTCACCGTAAACGGCAGGTGGCGAAGGTCGTCAAGCCCGCCGACCGATTCCGGTGTCCTGAACCCGGCGTCGTTGAGTTTCTCCTGGTAGAAAGGGGAATTCGCGAACAGATACGCGATCTGCTTGCGGTAAGCCGGCTCGTCTTTCGTCTTCTGGTCTTCAGGCGAACGGGTTTCGGCCTCCGGATCGAAGAGTTGCAAATCGGTCATCAGGCCTACCCGCCGTCGTATTCGATAGCTTCTTCGCCGTGATGGGCGAGCAGAAAACCGATCGGGCGTTCGGTTTCTTCGTTCAATTGCCCAATCAGGCCGATCGTCCGCGCGAGAATGGGAAGGCCACGGATCGCCGCTTTCGGGAAATCCAGGTCGAGCAGCACCGCCGCCATCGGCCCCTGCAGGTTCATCGGCAGCTTCTTGCCCCAGACCTCTTCCACCGCGTCGGGAAACGCGCGCAGCGCATGCACATGCTTTCCGGACACGCCGCGCTGGTCCGCCAGTTCGAGGATGCGCACCGCACGCGGGTCGGCGGGATGATGAATAGGATGACCGAAGCTGGGCACGAACTGTCCCGCCTCTTTCATCTCGGTGACAATCGCCCGGGCCGCCTCTTCGGCCGACGCACCGCCTTCCATTCGGCCGATGGCATCGTCGAGCATTTCGCCGGCGACGTCCGCGCTGCCGAGGATCACCGAACCGACCCCCAGAATCCCCGCTGCCACCGCCCCCTGCAGGGCTTCGGGCGCGGCCGCGAGCGTCATCCGCGCAGCCTGCACGCTCGGCGTCAGGCCATGCTCGGCCAGCGCCACAACCAGGAGATCCAGGAAGAACGCCTGATCTTCGGTCGGTTCACGTCCCGTCAGGTGAAAATAGAAAAACTCGGCCATGGAGACATGGCCCATCAGCTCGTCGCACAGGTCCTTGCCTCGCACCGTGATCGATGTCGCGTCGGCGGTCTCGATCGCCGTTTTCGCCTCACCCTTTTTGCCGATCAGCATCATCTTCTCCCTGAAAGTCCGGCGACGATAGGGGGTCGACGCGGCCATCACAATATTTCTTGTATGTGAATAATTATTCGAAAGAGCGAACGATATTGACTCCCGATGCCCCTCAGCCGGTACAATGCCTGATCTGCAATTCAGAGTCGGTCTCAACCGGCCGCGCCCGAAGTCTGTGGGAGACAACACCATGAAATACGGAATGTTCAGCATGCCTTTGCGTCCGCCCGGGGGGGACGTGAACGGTAACTATCACCGCGATATCCAGACCTACGTTCATGCCGACAAGCTCGGCTACTCGGAAGGCTGGATGGGCGAGCACTACACCATTCCGTGGGAACCGATCCCCGCGACCGACCTGTTCGCGGCGACCGTATTCGCCCAGACCGAACAGATTCGCGTCGGGACGGGCGTCGTCCTGCTGCCGATGCACGATCCGCGCCTCGTGGCGCTGCGCATCGCCTACCTCGATCACCTCTCCAAGGGTCGCCTGAACTTCGGCATCGGCGCCGGCGGCGCACCGACCGACTTCCACTTCTTCGATATCGACTATCAGGAAGGCGAGCATCGGGAACGCATGCGCGAAGCGATCGGCGCCATCAAGAAGCTGTGGACCGAGGACGACCCGTTCGAACACAACGGCAAGTTCTGGCAGTTCAAGGTGCCGGAGCCGATGCCGCAGATTCCGCTCTATCACCACATCCGGCCCTATCAGGACCCGCACCCGCCGATCGCGGTGGCCGGCCTGCACAAGTTCTCGGAATCGCTGGAGACAGCGGGCCGCGAGGGCTGGATCCCGATGAGCGTGAACTATCTGCCCGCCGGTAACCTCAACACCCACTGGGCGGCCGTCCAGAAGGGTGCGGCGGAGACCGGGCGGACGCCGAGCCGCAAGGACTGGCGCGTCGCGCGCGAAATCTATGTCGGCAAGACCGACGCCGAAGCACGCGACCATGTGCTCAACGGCGGCATGGCCCGAGCCTACAACGACTACATGTATAATGTGCTCAAGTCCCTGGGCGTCGTCGACCTCTACAAGGAGAATGACGACATCAAGGACGAGGACCTGACGGCCGAGTACATCTGCGACAACATCTGGATCGTCGGCAGTCCCGACACCGTGACCGAGAAGTTGCGCAAGCTGTACGACGACACCGGCGGCTTCGGCACGGTGCTGCAGGTGCAGTATGTCTATGAGCCGTTCGAGGACTGGTTGTCGAACATGGACCTCTTCGCGAAAGAGGTCATGCCGAACCTGGCCGATCTGGTGCCCGAGGACGAGGAACCGGCTGCGGCCGCTCAGTAGTCACCCAGCCGGCACATACAGCCACCCGCAACGCCGGCGCGAAACGGAGCGCCGGCCGCGGGGCGAATGGAGGACCGCATGTCCATTGCAGCTCAATCGGAGGTCGGCGTTTCTCCCGAGGTCGCCGAATGCATCGCCGAGGAACGCATCCCGTTCATCGACGTCAGCGGCTACCTGTCGGGCGATCCCGACGCCACGGCCCAGTTCGTGACGGACCTTCGGGCGATTCAGGAAAGTCTTGGATTCTACTGCATCGTGAATCACGGGGTCGACCAGAAGGTGATCGACGACAGTTTCGACAGGATCGCCGATCTTTTTGCCCTGCCGGACGAGACGAAGATGAAGTACCGGGTGGATTTCCACCATCAGGGCTTTATTCCGAACAAGTCCCTGATCCTGCGCTGGTCCAAGATCGCCAAGAACGAGAAAAAAGACCTGAACGAGGCCTGGGCGATCATGCGCGAGCGCACGCCCGACGACCCGAAGGTCGTGGCCAACATGCGCCACCGGAACCTGAACCAGTGGCCGGAGGAACTGCCGGCATTCCGGACAGCGCTTCTCGAGTACCAGTCCCGGATGGCGGATCTGGCCTTCAGCATGCTGCCGGCCTACGCCCAGGCACTGGAACTGCCGGCGGACTATTTCGACAAAAAGTTCTCGAACGCCGAGTATTACATCCGGACGGCATGGTATCCGCCGGTCGAGGCGGAGGAAGGCCAGTTTTCCCTGTCGCCCCACTCCGATCACAGTTCGATGACATATCTGCCGCTGATGGACGTGCCCGGGCTGCAGGTCATGGCTCCGTCGGGCAAATGGATGGAAATCGAACCGCAGCGCGGCGCAATTGTCGTGAACACCGGTGAATTCTTCAACCGCTGGACCAATGGCCGTTTCATCGCCACGCCGCACCGTGTGGTGCCGCCAAAGAAGGACCGCTACGCGCTGACCTTCTTCTACAACTGCAACGACGAGACGGTGGCGGATCCGTTTCCGTCCTGTATCGCGCCGGGCGAGGAGCCAAAGTACGAACCGATGTCGTTCCACGACTTCTTTGTCACCTACATGGACGGCAACTACATCTACCGCACCGCGGAGATGGACGAAGACTGATCTCCATGACCATTTCGACCCGCACCCAGAAGATTACCATCGAGCCCGTCACATCGGCGCTCGGCGCGGAGATTCACGGCGTCGACCTCTCCGGCCCGCTGGATGCGGAAACCGTGCAGACCTTGCGGCAGGCCCTGCTCGATCATCTGGTGATTTTCTTTCGGGACCAGGATCTGAACGCCGAACAGTATCTCGCCTTCGCCCACGCCATCGGTGAGCCGATGGAGTATCCCTTCGTCAAGGGCCTGCCGGGCGCGAGCCTGATCACGCCGGTGGTCAAGGAAGCGGACGAGAAGACCAATTTCGGTGGCGTCTGGCACACGGACACGGCCTACCTTGAAGAACCGCCGATGGCGACGATGCTGCTCGCGCGCGAGACCCCGCCCTACGGCGGCGACACCATGTTCGCCAACCAGCAGTTGGCATACGAGCAGCTGTCCGAAGGCCTGCGTGGCATTCTCGACGGGCTGACCGCGATCAATAGTTCGGTCCGCGCCGACGGCATCCGCACCCGCGTCGACAAGGACGTTCCGGTGCTCGACGACCAGGACACCAGCGGGTACGAGGCCGAGCATCCGGTAGTGCGCACCCATCCCGAGAGCGGCCGCAAGTCGCTGTATGTCAACCGCGGCCACACGGTGAACTTTGTCGGCATGACGGAGGAAGAGAGCCTTCCGATCCTGAACTACCTGTTCGAGCATCAGGTCCGGGACGAATTCACATGCCGGTTCCGCTGGCAGCCCGGTTCGCTCGCGCTCTGGGACAACCGGGCGGCGCTCCACTATCCGCTCAACGACTACCACGGCCATCGGCGAGAGATGCACCGCATCACCCTGCGCGGCGACAAGCCCCGGTAGTTTTGTCTCGATGAGTTCCGACCATCTCCGCACGCACACGCGTGACGGCGTGTTCTACGCGCTGATCGACCGCCCCGAGAAACACAACGCGCTTGCGCTATCGATCATCGACGAGATCGGCGAGAAGTTCCGCGCAGCAGCCGACGACGACACGCTGGTTGCGGCCGTGCTGCGCGGCGCCGGCGAGAAGACCTTCGCGGCCGGCGGCGACCTGCGCGAACTCGCGGGCCTGCGCACCGAAGCCGAGGCGGAAAAGATGGCGCGCGACACCAAGATTGCCTTCAACAAAATTCGGGATTTTCCGGTGCCAGTGATCGCGGCGCTGAACGGCAATGCCTTCGGCGGCGGCGCCGAACTGGCCGTCGCCTGCGACTTTCGGGTTGCGGCCGCGCACGCGCAAATCGGGTTCGTGCAGGGCCGCCTGGCACTCGCATCGGCCTGGGGCGGCGGGCCGGACCTCCTGGACCTGGTGGGCCGCGCGCGCGGCCTGAAGCTGATGAGCACCGGGGAAATGCTGTCCCCGGAACGCGCGCTGGCCATCGGCCTCTACGACGCGGTGGGTACAGAGAACGAGGCTTTCGACGACACCATCGAGAATTTTCTCGCCCCGATCCGCAGTCAGAAGCCGCAGTCGATGCGCGCCTTCAAGGCGGTCAGCGATTCGCACCGGCGCGGCGACGACCGGGACACCATGCACGCCGTCGAAACGGCCATGTTCGCGAAGACCTGGACCCACCGGGATCATTGGGAGGCCGTCGAAAAGGTGCTTCCCTCGAAGACGAAATAGGAACACCCGCGCATGTTCGCTCCGCCACCGGTCATCGAGACAAAGATCTTCCTGGATATCAATGCGGGGTTCGGAATTACCGACAGCCCGTCGGAATGGGCGCAGCTTCTGTTCGGCAGGCCCGACACGCCATCCTTCCTCGAAGGGCCGTCTTTCGACCGGGACGGCAACCTGTGGCTGGTCGACGTGGCGCGGGGCCGCCTGTTCCGCATCGCACCGGACGGCGACGCGTCGGTCGCGGCAGAATACGAGGGCGAGCCGAACGGGCTCGCCTTCCACAAGGACGGCCACGGCCTGATCGCGGACCACTATCACGGGATCATGCATCTCGACCCAATCAGCGGAAACGTCGAGCCCTATTGTGTGCGAAACGGAAACGAACGCTTTCTCGGCACCAACGACCTGACCTTTTCGTCGAGCGGCGATCTCTACTTCACCGACCAGGGGACGTCCGACCTGATCGACCGCGCGGGCCGCGTCTTTTGCCTGCGCGCAAACGGCAACCTCGATCTGATCTGCGATAGCCTGCCAAGCCCGAACGGATTGGTCCTGTCAGCCGATGAGAGTGTTCTGTTCGTCGGGCTGACGCGCGATAACGCCGTCTGGCGTATGCGCCTGCGCGACGACGGTGCGCGTGCCGACCAGGTGGGCCGGCTGATACGGCTGTCCGGCGGAACCGGCCCGGACGGCATGGCGGCGGATGCCGACGGCAACATCCTCGTCTGCCATGTGGGATTCGGCGCAATCTGGGTGTTCAGCCCTACGGGCGAGCCGCTCTACCGCATCAATTCATGCAAGGGCCCGGCGATCACCAACTGCGCCTATGGCGGGCCGGACAATCGCACGCTCTACATCACGGAGTCATCCAGCGGTTGCGTGCTGACCGCGGAACTGCCGGTGCCGGGCCGGGTACTCTATTCGCACATGTAGAATATCCTAACTTGTCGAACAGACAGGAACCACCCTCATGCTTTTCGAAAACAAAGAAAGGACAACAACCGACCCGAAATCTCGCGTTGAATCAGACTGGGAGTATTTGGACCATTCAGGTCGCGCAGAAGCTGAAAATGTTCGGAATTTTCTAAATTTCTGGTTCGGCCAGTACCCCGAACTTGAGCAGAGCGAACTTGCAAGTCGATTTCGCAGCAATCATCCCCACAGTTTTCAATCCGCAGCATTCGAATTGACTTTGTTTGCGATACTCCGGTCCCTCGGATGTGAGATCGAAATCCACCCCGAACTGCCAAACGGTTCAACGACACACCCTGACTTTCTTGTGACAACACCTCAGAGCGAGAAGTTATACGTGGAGGCGGTCTTAGCGTCCGAATACAGCGAGACTCAACTCGCAGCCGAAAGGCGACTTTCTGTGGTTTTGGAAACGATCGAGCGTGTGGAATCACCCGACTATTTTATTTCAGTGGACCCGGAAGGCGTTCTTGAGCACCCCCCAAATGGCCGAAACATACGCCGCGCGCTAAACCGTTGGATCAGCAGTCTCAGCTACGATCAAGTGATCGCAAATATCGATGAGCGAGGGCTATCTGCGCTCCCCACAACCACATGGATCGATGACGGCTGGTCGATACGATTTGAAGCAATACCAAAGAAACCTGACAGACGGGGTCTAGATCAGAGATCGATCGGGGCTGAATTTAGCCAAACAGGCTGGGTGAACGCCTGGGAACCAATCCGAGACGCCCTTAAAGCAAAAGGGTCTCGCTATGGTGAGCCAATCTACCCGCTCCTAATCGCGGTCAATATCGAAGCTATGACAGTAACCCGCATCGATGAAATGCAGGCCCTTTTTGGCCAAGAAACTTTCACTTTCAACCAAAACGAGAACCATTCGGAACCGGACATGCAACGACGCCCCAATGGCGCATGGCATGGCCCCAGAGGGCCTCAATACACCCGAGTAAGCGGCGCTTGGATTTTCAGAAATATAAACCCATGGAACATCGTGTCTCGCATTTCAAACGTCTACTTCAACCCATTCGCGTCAAGAGAAATCCCTGGTATCTTTCGCGTGCTTCCACACGCGGAGACTGAAACCGACACGATGCGATGGAGAGATGGCGCATCCCTTAGCGATCTGCTCGGACTTCACCAGCATTGGCCTGAATCAGCGGACTAGACACAACATTGAAATCTACTCCGCGGCCTTCTTGATCTCTTCTTCCAGAATCTCGTAGACCACCGCGCACTCGTCTTCCAGACGGCCCGCCTTCTCGATCTTCTTGTAGTAGTCGTTGCACAGCCGGAGGATCGGCGCCGACAGGCCGAGCGCGTCGGCCTGCTCCTCGACGATGTCGAGGTCCTTCCAGAGCAGCTTGCTCGGGCCCGCGCAGGGCTGCCACGCGCGATCCTTGATGATGCCCGCGCGCAGGTTGAAGACCGTCGATCCCGCCGCGCTCGGCCCGACGATGTCGATCATGAGCTGCGGGTCGAGGCCCATCTGCGCCCCGAACAGCATGCCCTCGGCCAGCGCCACCGTGTTCGCGCCGACCATGAAGTTGATCATGAGCTTCAGCTTGATGCCGGTGCCGTAGTCGCCGACGTAGAAGGTCTTGGGGCAGATCTTTTCCAGAACCGGCTTCACCGACTCGCAACGCGCCTCGTCGCCGCTCATCATGATGACGCCGTTGCCGGCGCGGATGATCGGCTGGGTGCCGCTGACCGGACAGTCGAGGATCGTCGCGTCGGTCGCGTCGACCTTCGCCTTGATTTCCTCCTTGTCGGCGACGCCGAAGGTGTTCATCTCGATCACCGTCAGCCCGGCATGGGCGCCCGCGAGAAGCCCGTCGGGCCCGTCGAGGGCCTCGTGGGAGGCCGGCACGTTCGGCAGCGCGGAGATCACGATGTCGCAGGTCTCGGCGAGCTCACGCGCGTTTTCGACCAGCTTGCCGCCGTCGTCGGGAAAATCCTCGGTGCTGGGGCGGCGCACCGCATAGCACTCATGGCCCTCCGGCATCAGCTTTTCCGCCGCCACGCGGCCGATCAGGCCGAGTCCCAGGATTCCGATTTTCTCCGCCATTTCTTCTTCCCCCTCTATGGTGCCGTGCCCAGCACCGCCTCGCGAAAGCGCGAGCGCAGCCAGGCCCCGTCGCGCGCGGGCAGAACTTTCGGGTGCTCGCGCGGATCGATTTTGATATTGGCAAACAAAGGACCGTCTGTCCGGTGCAGGCGTTCGGCCAGCGTACCGAGGCCGTTCATGTCGCGAATGTCGTCCGGCGCATCGAGGCCGCAGGCGCGCGCCATCCCGACCAGATCGACACCATGTGCCGTGGCCGTCGGTTGCGCCCCGGTCTCGCCGTAGCGTTCGTTGTCGAGGACCACCACCGACAGGTTTCGCGGCCGCCCCGCGCCGATCGTTGCCAGCGCGCCGATGCCCATGAGCATGTCGCCGTCGCCCGTAATCGCCAGCACCGGCGTTTCCGGCTGCGCCTGGGCCAGCCCGAGCGCCAGCGCCGCCGTGCCGCCCATCGCACCCCAGAGGTAGAAGTTGCGCGGATCGTCGCCGCAGGCCGCCACGTCGTATGTGGCCGAGCCCAGCCCCGTCACGACCAGAAGATCTCCGCGATCGCGCAGCAGACGCGCGACGGCCTCACGGCGATCGAGCAAGGGTGCATCGGTCATCTCAACCCTCCCCCTCGAACGCCTTGCGCCCGATGAGGCGCTGGGACAGCAGCACAGCCGAAGCGCTGAATCCGTCGAACGACTGCCGGATAGCGGCGTCGAGCATCGGCGCCGCGGCCTCCGGCACGTCGGCGCGATGCACCTGCAGGTTCATCCGTGCGAGCACGTCCGGTGTCGCGCGCCCCATGGGCTCCTGCCACGGGTTGAACTCGCCCCACTCGCCCCGCATCGTGATCAGGGTGACGAACGGCATCCGGCAGTTCTCGATCAGCGAAAACATGTTCACGCAGTTGCCGACACCCGAAGACTGCATGAGAAGGACACCCCGGTCGCCGCCAAGCCATGCGCCGGCGAGTAGCGCCACGCCCTCTTCCTCGGTCGTCAGGACGGTCGTCGTGATGTCCGGGCTGTCGGTGCAACGCTCGATCAGACGGCTGTGGCCCGCATCGGGCACGTAAGCGACCTGCCGAACCTCTCGCGCGACCAGCACGTCGAACAGCGCGTCCGGCCAGTTTGTGCCGGCATCCTCGCTCACAGGGACCCCCCGAGGGCCTCGAGCCGGTCGCGCGCGGCCAGAAGCCGGGCGGCCTGGGGCGCAAGCTGTTCACCCAAGCGTGTCAGGGGGCCCGCCACCGCGACACCGAAAATATCGCCATGAACCTCCGCCGTGGTCGCAAGCCCCATCACGTCCGCAACATTTTCGCCCCGGGTCACGAAATACCCGGCTTCGAGACCCGCCGCGATATCGGCCTCCAACGCTTCCCGCGTGGTGATAGTTGTCGGGGTGCATTCATCGAGCGGCAGGCGCGAGATCAGCGCCGCGCGTTCACCGAGATCGAGTCGGCCCAGAAACGCCTTGCCGATGGCGCTGGAGTGCATCGGTTTCATTTCCCCGATCCCCGCCGAGTAGCGGACGGTCTGCGGGCCTTCGATAACATCGAGATAGATGATCGCTTCGCCCTGCCGCCGCCCCAGCAGGATCGTCTCCTGGGTCTCGTCGCGAAGCTTCTCGAGGATCGGAACCACGCTTTCGAGAACCGGGTCATGCTCGGCGATCGTGCTGGCAATCTCCAGCAACCGCTTGGTCGGATAAATCGCCCGGGTATGCTCGGAGGTGTAGAGGTAGCCCATGGCGCTGAGGGTTCGGACCAGCCCGTGACAACTGCTGATCGGCGCTGACAGCGCATCTGAAAGCTGGGTCAGGGTCATGGGACCCTTCCGGCGCGAAAACGCCTCAAAGAGGTTGACCGTACGGACGGCCGTTTTCACGCCTTCATTCATATTCATGAAAAGAGTTTTACCACCAGAAAATCGGCGGTCAACGACAGATCAGTCCCCTCGTCCGGTCCGGAACCTGACACCGATCAGCGACAACCCCATCACCGCCCCGGCCGCATTGATCCACCCGGACCATGCGGTCGCATCGTGGGGCACCAGAAGTGCGACACCGGCGACCAGCAACGCACCGCGAATCCCGGTGCCCAGTACCCCGCCGAAATAGCCGGCGACCGCGACCGACACGAGCCAGACACCGACGAATGTCGTGCCGAGTACGAGCGCGATCGCTCGCGGGCTGCCGTCCAGGAGCAGCTCCGGCGACGCCACGAATACGAAAGGCATGGCGTAGGCCGCCCAGCCGTAGCGCACCGCCATAAGCCCTGTGCGCATGGGTTCGGCCTTCGCGATACTCGCCGCTGCGAACGCGGCGATCGCAATCGGCGGCGTGATCATCGACATCAGGCCGAAATACAGGACGAACAGGTGCGCGGCGATGGGCGCGATCCCGAGCTCGATCAGCGACGGGGCGACAAGCGTCGCGAGGAGAATATAGACGCCCACGGTGGGCATCCCCATGCCGAGAATGATCCCGGTCACGGCAGCGATCAGCAGGAGCGGTACCACCTCGCCGCCCGCCAGTTGAACGAGCGTGAGGGTCAACGCCGTGGCCAGGCCGGTTTTGTTCATGACGCCGATGACGATGCCAGCCGCCGCCACGATCATCACCAGATCCCGCACGGCCATGCCGGTCCCGACGATGGCATTCCAGAAGCCGCGCAGGTCGAGGCGCTGTCCATTGTAACCGAGAACCAGCCCGCCGATCACGACGGCGACCGCCGCGTAGAGCGCGGAGAGCTCGGCCCGAAGGTTCAGGGAAAACAGCGCAAAGATCAGCACCGCAAAGGGGATAAGGAAATGCCCGCCGCGCGCGAATATCGCTGCCAAAGACGGGGTGTCGTCGCTTTCCACGCCGCGGATGTCGTGGCGGGCGGCATCCAGGTCCGCGGCAACGAAAAGCGCCATATAATACAGAAGTGCCGGCACCAGCGCGGCGACGATGACGTTGCGGTAGTCGGTCGCCAACAGTTCTGCCATCAGAAATGCGGCCGCGCCCATCACCGGCGGCATCAACTGCCCGCCCGTCGACGCCACCGCCTCGATCCCGCCCGCCGACGACGCCGGATACCCGGCGCGCTTCATCATCGGGATGGTCACGACGCCGGTGGACGCGACGTTGGCCACCGCCGATCCGGACACCGTGCCGAACAGGCTCGATGCCACGATGGAAATCTTCGCCGACCCGCCCCGGTAGCGGCCCATCAGGACGGTCGCGAAGTCGGTGATGAACGCACCGCCGCCCGACCGGTTCAGCAACTGCCCGAACAGCACGAACGCAATCACGACCGTGGAACCGATCAGCAGCGGCAGCCCCATCAGCGCGTTCTGGTCGAGCGCCAGATAGCGCACCATGTCGTCGGGGCGCGTGTAGAGGCCCTGCAGGTTGCCGGGCACCAGGTGCGCCACCAGCCCGTAGGCAACAAAGACCCCGGTCACGATCAGCAGCGGCCAGCCGGTCACACGGCGCAGGCCCTCCAGGGTCAGCACCAGCAGCGGCAGCGCTACCGCAAGGCCTTCTTCGAGGTGATAGAAGAGCTCGACCTCGGTCAGGTAAAAAAACCGTACAGAGGCCCACCCGCCGGCCACCAGCGCGATAAGGGACGCCAGCAGGTCGTAGACCGGCGGTTTGCCGCCGTTCGACCGGTCGATGCGGATCGTCAGGAAAATCAGGGACAGCGCGAGCGCCAGCACCACCACAAGGAACTGCGGCGCGAGCAACAGCAGGCCAATGCTGCGCGGCACGTCCGCGATCACGGCGACCGGGATAAGCGTCAGCAGCGCCGCGAGCGCCGTCGAAACGTAACGCACCGCCGGCGGAGCCGGCGGTGCGTCAGCGTCAGAATTGTCCAGGTCCGGCTGGGTCAGCTCCCGCTCGGCCAAACGCCGGCCTCCTTGTAGTACTTCACCGCACCCGGGTGATAATCGAGACCGATCTTGCGGCCCATCCGCGCCTTGTCGAGACCGACGAACGGACGAAACGAGCTTTGCAGCGCTTCCTTGTTCTCCGCAATCGTCCTGGTCAGCGCATAGATCTGGTCGTCCGGCACATGCGCACCGGCATAGAGCAGATAATCATAGGCCATCAGGCTCACGTCGGAATCGATCCCCGTAAAGCCGGTCGAGGTCGGCGTGAGCTGCGCATAGGACGGCGGCACCACCTTTTTCATGCGCGCCACCGCTTCGTCTGAAGGATCGATGGAAATGAACCGGATGCCGCCGACGGCGGCGTCCACCTGGTTCACCTTGCCGGAGCCGAGCGCGAAGAACGCCACGTCGAGCTTGCCGGCCGCGAAGTCGTCGGCCTGGCGCACGATGTTCTCGACCGGGACCGCTTGCATGTCATCCATGGTCAGCCCGGCGTTGGCGAGCATCGCCTTCACGAGGATGCCAATGATGCGCTGGCTCGTATACTCCGAACCGATGCGCTTGCCCTTGAGGTCGGCGATGCCCTTGATGTCGGAATCGTCGCGCACGAAGAAGCCGACGCGGAACGGATACATCACCCCGACAACCTTCAGGTTCTCATGTGTGCGGTCCTTGAACGGCCCGCGGCCCTTCACGGCGTTGGTCACTTCAAGGATGTTCGCGAGACCCAGATCAAGGCGGCCGGTGTTGACGAGCGGCACCACCGCCCCGGTCCCACCATGAGGCTGGACCAGCACCTGCTGATCGCCCTTCTCCGACGCCACCTTGGCGATAGTAGAGCCGATCGAATAGGTCGCAGCACCCTGGCCGGACGTGCCGATCCCTAACGGCTGTTGCGCCTGGGCGGCCCCGGCCAGACCGACGGCCAAAGCCGCCGACAGAATCCATCGCGTATATTTCATGTCTTCCTCCCGAAAGGATGCGCCGAACGGCGCGTTGTGCGGAAGTGTATGGGAGCGGCCGTCGTTCTCCAAGCCGTGCTGAATCCTTCCCCGACGGTCCGCGATCCGTTAAAAACAGGCAAAACCCGAGCAAGCAAGAAACGCCATGGCTTCCAACGAAAACGACCGCATCATCATCGCCGGGGGCGGCCCGACCGGGCTGATCGCCGCCCTGTCGCTGGCGCGCCAGGACATCCCTGTCCTGCTGCTGGAACAGCAGGAATCGCCGCAGGATCATCGCCGCGCGACCACGTTCCACCCGCCGACGCTGGAATATCTCGACGTGCTTGGCATGGTCGACAAGGTGCTGGACGACGGGCGGATTACGCCCGTCTGGCAGTTCCGCGACCGCAAGGAAGGCGTGATCGCCGAGTTCGACCTCGCGGCGCTGAAGGACGAGACAAAATTCCCCTACCGGGTCCAGTGCGAACAGATGGAACTGAACCGCGCGCTCTACGCCGAACTGGCCGGCATGGCGAATGTGGACATCCGCTTTTCCCACGAGGTCACCGGCGCGGAGCAGGACGCCGACACGGCCAGCGTCACGGCGAACACGCCCGATGGCGAGGCACGCTTCACGGGCCGTTATGTCTTTGGCGCGGACGGTGCTCGCTCGAACGTCCGCAAGGCGCTCGACGTCAGCTTCGAAGGCTTTACCTACGACGAAAAAGTGGTTCAGTACGGCACCACCTTCGACGTATCCCAGGCCATGCCCGACATCGCGGGTGTCGCCTATATCTCCGACCCCGACGAGTGGTGCGTCATCCTGCACCTGCCTGAATACTGGCGGGTCACCTTCTCGTCCCGCGAAGGCGAGCCCGACGACGTGGCCGTACAGGACGAAATCGCGGAAGAGCGCATGGCCGCGTTTTTCGGCAGCCGCGGCGCCACGGTCGAACTGCACCGCAACGTCTGGGCGATCCATCAGCGGGTCGCCGACACCTTCCGCAAGGGCCGGCTGATCATCGGCGGCGATGCCGCGCATATCAACTCGCCCATGGGCGGAATGGGCATGAACTCCGGCGTACACGACGCGGTGAACTTCGCCGAGAAGATGGGGCAGATCTGGCGTGGCGAGGCAGAGGAAGACATCCTCGACCGCTATACTCGCCAGCGGCGTCACGTGGCGCTGGAGGACGTGCGCCAGCAGACCATCCGGAACACCAAGTTCATCGCCGAAAAGGACCCCGAGGAACGCCGCAAGAGCCAGGCGGAGTTCCGCGCGATCGCCGACGATCCGGACAAGGCCTTCCAGTTCATGATGGGCTCGTCGATGCTCGCCGGCCTGCGCGCGGCCAACGCGCTCGACTAGGCGGCAAGCATTCGTTAACCCAAAGCGTCCAGAGTTCACGCGGGGCCGGCTGCAAAGCCGACGCAACGCGAGGGGCTCAACATGCCCGATACACTCCTGAACGAAGTGGCGGTTCTCAAGGAATCGCAGACGGACCGTGATTTCGACCTAGTGGTCCTGGGCTCCGGCCCGGCCGGCCAGCGCGCCGCGATCCAGGCCGCCAAGCTCGGCCGGCGCGTCGCCATCATCGAGAAGCAGACCGTTGTCGGCGGCGTGTGCATCAATACAGGCACGATCCCGTCAAAGACGCTGCGCGAGGCCGCCCTGCACCTGTCCGGCTTCCTCCAGCGCTCGGTTTACGGCGCGGCCTACGCGGTCAAGCAGGACATCACCATGGCCGACCTGCAGCGGCGCACCGACCATGTGATCCGCACGGAGATCGACGTCACCCACCACCAGCTGCGCCGTAACGGTATCGTCGTGCTGTCCGCGTCGGCGTCCTTCAACGGCCCGCACACGATCCGGCTCGAATTCCCGGACGGCAGCAGCACCCGCGAGATCACGGCCGACAAGGTCGTGATCGCCGTCGGCACCGTCTGCACCCAGGCGGACGACATCCCGTTCGACGGGGAGACCATATTCACCAGCGATGACGTGCTGACCCTGAAAGACATGCCGAAATCGCTCGCCATCATCGGCGCGGGCGTGATCGGCCTCGAATACGCCACCATCTTCGCCACCCTCGGCGTACGCGTCACCCTGATCGACAAGCGTGAGAGCCTGCTCGATTTCGTCGATGGCGAGATCACCGACACGCTGGCCTACCTGATGCGCCAGAATCGCGTGGCGCTGCGCCTCGGCGAAGGTGTCGAAAGCGTTACCCGCTGCGACGACGACCAGGGCCCTCGGGTCAAGATCGTGCTGGAAAGCGGAAAGCAGGTCTTCGCACGCAAGACGCTCTACAGCATCGGCCGCACCGGGGCGACGGCAGACCTCAACCTCGACGCCGCCGGCCTCTCGACGGACTCACGGGGACGTGTAACGGTCGATGCGAACTATCGCACCGAGGTGGAGCACATCTATGCCGCCGGCGATGTGGTCGGTTTCCCGAGCCTCGCCTCCACGTCGATGGAGCAGGGCCGGCTCGCCGCATGTCATGCCTTCGGGGCCGATTCCCATTCCTACACCGAGCTGTTTCCCTACGGCATCTATACGATCCCGGAAATCTCCGTGGTCGGCGCGAGCGAAGAGGAACTGACCCGCGACGGGGTGCCCTACGAGGTCGGCAAGTCCTTCTACCGGGAGATCGCACGGGGCCAGATCATCGGCGACCACACCGGCATGCTGAAGATCCTGTTCCACATCGAGACCCGCGAGGTGCTGGGCATCAGCATCATCGGCGAGGGCGCATCGGAACTGATCCACATCGGCCAGGCCGTCATGGCGCATAAGGGTACCATCGACTACTTCGTCGACACGGTGTTCAACTATCCGACACTCGCCGAGTGCTACAAGACGGCCGCCTTCGACGGCCTGAACCGGCTGGAGTAGTTTTCACTTCGTCATGCCCGGGCCTGACCCGGGCATCTCCGCGCAGACCGAGCCGAGATGCGCGGATCGAGTCCGCGCATGACAATCACTGGCTAGTGCATTCCCAGCCCGTTCTCGGTGCGGTCGAGGATCAGCGGCACGACCAGGTCCTCCTCGTCGTCGAGATGCCGGCGCAAGCCCTTGTCCAATAACGCTATATCGTCGCGCAGTTTCGGCGCGAGCGTCCCGATATCCCCCTGTCCCTCCCGGATCGCGCCGTCGAGCGCAATAATCGCATCGTAGACGACCCGCAGCCGGTCGTGGATCATGTGATGGTCGCCCTCGAGCAGGGCCACGCCCTTCTCCATACGCGGGTCGGCCTGCGAGAGCAGCGGGAAGTAGTGGTATTCCTCGACCTTGTGATGGGTGTCCAGTTCGCCGAGGTAGAAGCTCGCGCGCGACATGAACCAGTCATGGAACGTGGCCCCGTCCACCTGTCCGGCGTGGAGCTTTTCGCAGGCATCGATCAGCCCCGCCCCAACATCCCGGAACATCTTGTGACGCGCCAGCCAGAACTGGCACCACTGGCCTTTGTTCGGGTGCCCATCCCAGTCGGCCCGCGGATACGTGTCCAGCAGGAACGCAAGTTCCGCCGGCAGGTCTGTGCGCCGGTCGAGCTGAAGATGTTCAGGAAGGTCTGTGGCCATCGCCGCGCGGGGATACACGAACAGTAGTGAAGTGGCAAAGCGTCTACCCTCTCCCATAAGGAGAGGGTGGCGAGCGAACGCGAGCCGGATGAGGGGTTATGGTCTATCGGGCTTCGCTCGGCTAAATCTTACCCCCTCACCCCAACCCCTCTCCCCATGGGAGAGGGGCCATGCCGAGGACCAGCCCATGGACTACCGTATTTTCAACACCGACGAGATCGATCACCGGCAGTGCTACCGACTGCTGATCGGCGCGGTCGTGCCGCGTCCAATTGCGTGGGTGAGCTCCATCGATGCCAACGGCGTGCCCAACCTGGCGCCCTTCTCGTTCTTCACCACGGTGTCGCACTACCCGCCGATGGTCTCGATCTCCGCCGGGGAGATCGTCAAGCGCCGCAAGGACACCACAGCCAATATCGAGACCACCAAGGGCTACGTGATCCATACGGTGACCGAGGGCTGGCAGGAGGCGATGAACGAGAGTTCCGCCAACTTCGAGCCCGACCAGGACGAGTTCGCCGAGATCGGGCTGGAGACGGTGCCTTCGGATCTCGTCGACGCCCCGCGCATCAAGGACTGCCCCGTCGCCATGGAGTGCACCCACGAGCAGACCATCACCTTCGGCGACGAATGGGCGACGCATCTGGTGATCGGCCGGGTGCTGCGCTGGCACGTGCGCGAGGATTTGATGCTCGACGACAAGTACATCAACCCGCACCTGCTCCGGCCCGTCGGCCGTCTCGGCGGCCCGCGCTACTGCAGGACCGACGAGATCTATGAGTTGCAGGCCCCCTACGTGCAGCCCGACATCGGCGACCCGAACTCGGCGGAACAGCAGAAGCGGAAGTAGCAAACAGACCTAAGGCCAGTCACCTGAGTTCCATTGCTCCACCGCCTCTGTCTGGTTTTGCCAAAACTCGTATAGGGTTCTTTTAGCTTTTGGGGTGCACCAAGCCTTATCGAACCCATCTAAATGCCCAAACTGGGGCAGCGGGACGATATTCGATGATCCCTCATAGAGAAGTGGACCCTCAATTAGGTAGGCCACTCTGCATATCGCTTTTTGAGCTCTCGCAATGTTGTTGAGAGTTACCTCGCTTCGCCCAGCAAACTTTCTAGCGGGGATATGAGCGATAGTTTCGCTGGCAACCCGTTCCATCTTTTCGCATTCCCTAAGCATTCCAAACAGAGAAGAAAAGTTTGAATTTTGAATAAGATCAGTACGTTGCCGTTCCCCAGCGGTAACACCGGATAGGCGATCGAACTGGTTGTGATGCCTCTCGGCTGCCCCATACGCGCGTGGGCCCCAACTTGGCGAAGACCAACTCGCCATGCGTCCGTTCGCTTTACGTAGCTGCTTTTCAATCTCCCGCTGCTGCAACGCCTCAAATTCGTATGGAAGCCCGTCGTAGGAGACGAAAATCTCTCTCGTAATCAGATTTCGGTGGCGTTTGATATCAGTCAGCAAGGTATGCAGAGAAACATCAGAACGGCGTCGACTTACCAATTTCCTTATCGACATCAGTTGAATATGCACATATCCACGATCAACTAGTCGGCCAACGATTCCGTTGAACTCTACTGACCTTCGCGGATTTTCTTGTGCTACACGACGCGCCTCGTTAATTGTCCTAAACAGAGTATCATCAAGCATCATGTACGAAATTTCATCGCGGATCGGCCCTCGGAGCCAATTGATCCAATTTCGTCGGACTTTTCGAAAACGTCGAAGAGCCTCTTTATCTACAACTTTGCAGCGTGAAACTCGGTACTGGTAGGCCATCCGAAACAAGCCCCCTCTAGGCTGTCTTCGCTTCCGCCAGGCCCCAGCTCCGCGATCATCGCCTCGCGCATGGCGAATTTCTGGATCTTGCCGGTGACGGTCATCGGGAATTCGTCCACGAACTTCACATAGCGCGGGATCTTCTGGTGGGCGATCTGGCCCTGGCAGAAGTCCCGGATGTCGTCCTCGGTGGCGGTCTCGCCGTCGGCCAGGCGGACCCACGCGCACAGTTCCTCGCCGTATTTGTTGTCCGGCACGCCGATCACCTGCACATCGGCGATCTTCGGGTGGCGATAAAGGAACTCCTCGATCTCGCGCGGATACAGGTTCTCGCCGCCGCGAATGACGAGGTCCTTGATCCGCCCGACGATGTTGAAATAGCCGTCCACGTCCATCGTCGCGAGGTCGCCGGTGTGCATCCAGCCGGCATCGTCGATGGCCTCGGCGGTTTTGTCCGTGTCGTTCCAGTAGCCGCGCATCACGAGATAGCCGCGGGTGCAGAACTCGCCGGTATCGCCCGGCGCGACGACGCGGCCCGCCTCGTCGACGATCTTCACCTCCACATGGGGCAAAACGCGCCCGACCGTCGAGACACGGTGATCGATGTCGTCATCGACGCTCGTCTGGGTCGAGCCGGGGCTGGTCTCGGTCATCCCGTAGGCGATGGTCACCTCGCTCATGTGCATCCTGTCGATCACCCGGCGCATCACCTCGACGGGACACGGCGAGCCCGCCATCACGCCAGTGCGCAGGCTCGACAGGTCGAAGCTGTCGAACTCAGAATGGTCAAGCTGGGCGATGAACATGGTCGGCACGCCGTAGAGCGAGGTGCAACGCTCCTCGGCAATGGCCTGCAAGGTCGCCAGCGGGTCGAACGCATCGGACGGGTAGACCATCGCCGCGCCGTGGGTCACGGCGGCGAGGTTGCCGATGACCATGCCGAAGCAGTGGTAAAGCGGCACCGGGATGCAGATCCGATCGGACTCGGTGTAGCGCAGGGTCTCACCGAGGAAATACCCGTTGTTGAGGATATTGTGGTGGGTCAGCGTCGCGCCCTTAGGTGATCCGGTCGTGCCCGAGGTGAACTGGATGTTGATCGGGTCGTCGAACTGCAGCTTCGGCGCGAGGTCCGCCAGCGCCGCGTGTCCGGCGTCGGCTCCCCTCGCGAGCACGTCGTCGAAAGCGTAGGTGCCCGGCACGTCGGGTCCGCCGATCTGGATCACGGTCTTCAGGTGCGGCAGAGTTTTCGAGGAAAGCGCCCCCGGCGTGCTGTCGTCGAGCTCCGGCGCCAGTTCGCGGATCATCCCGAGGTAGTCACTTGTCTTGAAACGCGCCGCCGTCACCAGCGCCACGCACTCCACCTTGTTCAGCGCATATTCGAGTTCCGACAGGCGGTAGGCCGGGTTGATGTTCACCAGCACGAGGCCCGCCTTGGCCGTGGCGAACTGGGTGACGGTCCACTCGGCGTTGTTCGGCGACCAGATACCGATCCGCTGGCCGGGCTCAAGGCCCAGCGCGATCAATCCGGCGGCGAAATCGTCGACACGTGCCTTGAGTTCGGCCCAGGTCCAGGAAATCCCCTGATGGCGGGAGATCAGCGCATCACGGTCACCCCAACGCTCGACGGCGCTGTCGAAATGCTGGCCGATCGTATCGCCGATCAGCGGCACATCGCTGGCACCGTGACAGTAGCTCTGGGTGTACGTCATCGCCGGTCTCCTCCGGCCCAATTTATAACATGGGCCGCGTCACGAACCCTCTCCTCCATTGGGGAGGAGAGGGTGGCGAGCGTTCGCGAGCCGGGTGAGGTGGGCATGCACGGTGTGGTTGAGGTGAGCCACCTCACCCCGGCCCTCTCCTCCCACCCATTGCGACGCTTGTCGCCGCAAGGGCGACAAGAGGAGGAGGAAAGGGAGAACGGGCCTACTCCTCCGGCTCCGTGGAGAACTGCAGCGGATGGCCTTCCTTCTGCGCGAGCTCGTTGGCCTCGGTCGTCTTGGTCTCCGCGATATCGCGCGTATAGACCGCCACCACCGCCGCACCGAGCTGGTGCGCGGCCATCATCACCCGGTAGGCCTGCTCATCGTCCATGCCAAACACGGCGCGCAGCACAAGCACCACGAACTCGCGCGGCGTGTAGTCGTCGTTGAGCAGCAGCACCTTGTACATGCGCGGGCGCTCGGTCTTTACCCGCGTCTTGGTCGCGGTGTTGACGTTCGGATCGTCGCCGCCATCGTCGTCCCCGCTCTGGGCCGCAGGCGGATCTGGGATTACAGGTTTCATATCGGTCAAAATCTCGCACGCCCGGCGACCAAAGAAAACGGCCGGACGCGATGTTCGCGCCCGGCCGCAATCCGGTAGATGTCCGGCAGGCTAGCCGATCGCCTTCACGTCCTCGAGTGTCTTCTCGGGTTCGGGACGCGAGGTGTAGTTCGGGTCGATGTCGATCGCCCGAACGATGCCGTCGCTGCTGACCACGATGCGCGCGGGCATCGGGAGGGTCCAGCTGTCGTCGCCGTTCGTCTCTTCCATGGGCAGCTTGAAACCCTGGTAGATTTTCTTCACCTCGTCGGGCACCTGGAAACGCAGGCCGAGTTCGGCTGCGTAGGCATTGCCCGGGTCGCTCAGCATGTCGAACTCAATGCCATGCTTTTCGGTCATGGCCTTGCTGTAGGACGTGAGCTGCGGGGTGATGGCAACGACAGTTGCACCGGCGGCTTTGAATTGGTCGTGAATTGCCTGCATAGCGTACAGCTCTGCATTGCAATAGGGTCACCAGTGGCCGCGAAATACCGTGAGGACCACGGTTCCCTGCGCGAGAAGATCGTCGGAATTGACGGTCTCGCCGTTGGCGTTTTGAAGGCTGAAGGACGGCAACTTGTCCCCGACCTTGATGGTCTGGTCCATGATGCCGGATTCGCGGAGGGCCTGTGTGGCGGCGCCCATCGTCTGGCGCACCTCCTCAGGCATCCGCTTGGCGCCCGCGGCACTGATCTCCGCGAGTGTTTCTTGCAAGCTCATTGAGAACTCCGGTTCGGGTGAGAAGACGCGCGGAGCCTACGTGCGAAACCGGGCACCCGCCACCAAAACGTGCGGAATGCGCCCGGTTTCGCGGTCACAAGTCATTCATCTATGATGATGAAATAGCGGGAAACAGGGGTACCACGGGCCTTGGGGACCGTGGGGAAGGTCCATGAAGGTCACAGCGTCCGCCCTTGCCGGGGCCATTGCCATCGCTATTGCCGCTTTTTCGGTGGCACCGGCCTTTGCGCAACCCGGGTCCGGATGGACGACACCGGACGACACGCTGCGGAAACTCGCCGGCCGGCCGCTCGAACCGGGCGAATCCTCGCCGCTGCCGGAAGCAGCCGTCGAGATGCCGCGCGCCGGTGAGGAGAACGCCTTCGGGATCGACGTCTCGAAAGACCTCGAACAGGCTTATGACGCGTTTCTCGCCGGAGATACGGTCGCGGCGCTCGCCGCCATCGACCGCGTATCGAGCAACGGTTCGGACGATGATGCCAGGCTCGCCTGGCACCTGTCGGCCCTGCGCGCACAGGTGCTGATCGCGGCCGGACGGGCCGCGGACGCCGAACGCGAGCTCGACCGAACCGAGACACTCGAACAGGCTGCCTTCGGGCGCACCGTCTTCGCGCGGGCGCTGCGCGGGGAAGCGCTGGTGTGGATCGGCGATTTCGACCGTGCCATCGACGTGCTCACCCCCGTCGCCGAAGAACTCCAGGACTGGCGGCTGGCGACCAGCTACCTCACGCCGCCCGGCAACATCGCCGAGCTCGTATATACGACCACCGCGCAACTGCGCGCCTACACTTCACTGGCGGCACAGTATGTGCTGCGCGGGCAACCGGCGGACGCGCTGGCCTGGGCCGAACGCGCCGAGACCCTGTTCGCCGACGTCCACTACGTCTCGGGCCATTCGCTGTACGGCCTGTTCGTCTCCGTCCATGCCGACAGCTACTACGGCCGCGCGATCAACCTCTCGTTTCTGGGCGCCGCCCGCGCCATCACCGCGCGGGACATGAACGCCGGCCTCGACGACCTCGCGCGCGCCGATGCCTTCTATGGCGCCATCGGGTTTGCCGGCGGCCGGATCACCACCCAGGCCTTGCGCGCCTGGTCGGCGCTGGCCATCGAGGACTTCGACCGTGCCGAAACCGAGGCGGCCAAAGCCGTCGACATGGCGCTGGCGGCCGGCCACGCCGACGTGATCTGGCGGGTGCAGGCCCTGCGCGGCGAGGCGTTGCTCGCCGACGGCCGTCCCGAGGAAGCGGAGGCCGTTCTGCGCAGCGCCGAGGCTGCGGTCGATGCCGTCTCGGGCGCGCTGGCCAGCGACCGCGCCAAGCGCCGCTTCGGCGTCGGCAAGAGCGACATCACCTACCGTCTGGCCCAGTTCGACATCGCGCGCGGCGATCTTGCGCAACTGTTCACCGACCTGGAGCGCGGTCGGGCGCGGGCCTTCGTCGACATGATGGCCGGCGTGCGCATCGGCGCCGCCCAGGGAGATGCCGACGCGAAGCGTATCGCCGAGATCGATGCCGAAGTCCGCCATTTGCGTCTCGTCTCAACGACGCGCGGCGCACCAGAAACCGAGCGGGTCGAAAACCTTCTGATCGAACGGGCAGCGCATCTCGGAGCGCTCGCCCTGCGGAAACCGGAACTGGCGGACGCGCTCGGCGTGCGGATCGCATCCATCCAGGATATTCGCGACTCGCTTCGACCGGGCGACGTGCTGGTCTACGGCGTCCCGGCGCGCGGCGGCGATACGATACAACTCCTGATGATCGGCAAGTCGGAGGCGGCTCTTACCCCGACCAACGCCACACCGGATACGCTCCAGACCTATCTGGCCGCCCTGAACGATGCGATCGTGGCGGGTGACGCCAGCAAGCAGGCCCGGGTCGCCACGGCGATCTCCAACGCGCTGGGCGTCACCGGTTGGCCCGCAGCCAAACGGTACCTCGTCGTGCCGACCGGCCCGCTGTTCTTCGTGCCCTGGGGCGCGGTGACAGGCGACGCGCCGGTCGTGGTGCTACCCAACGCGGGCTGGGTCCAGCGTGCAGACGCGCGCGAAAGTGGCGTTGAGGACGTGGTGGTTGTCGGCGACCCGGATTTCGGTGGCACCCTCCCGCAATTGCCGGGGGCAGCCGCGGAAGCAAGGAGCGTTGCGGCGCTCTACGGCACCGACACCTTGTCGGGCGGCGCCGCGACGGAGCCCGCGGTGCGTAGCGCGGTCGGCGACCGTGCGGACGTGCTTCACCTGGCCACACACGGCCGGTTCGAGCCCTCTTTTCCCCTCCGTTCGGCTGTTTACCTCGCAGGCACGTCCGGCAACGCCCGCGAATTGACCGCCCGTGACCTGTTCGCGAACCCCCTGCCCGCCCGCTTCGTCGTGCTGTCCGCATGCGAGACAGGGGTCGGCCAGACCACCGCCGGGGACGATTTTCTCGGCCTCGTGCGCAGCTTCTATCTCGGCGGCAGCATCGGCGTCGTGAACTCCCTCTGGCCGGTCGACGACGCGGGGACAAAGGCGTTCATGGAAGCGTTTCACGGCAACCTGTCGAAGGGCGCTGGTGCTGCCTGGCTGGCGGCGCGCAACGCGACCCGCGACGCGGGCTTCGCGGTTTCCGTCTACGGTGCATTCGTCCTCGGTGGCGCGGTGGGTGGCTAGATGAAGAAATTCCGAAACATCGCGGGCGTTGTTGCGCTTGCCATAGCGATCGGCATCGCCGCGTCCGGCGCGGCGCGCACGGTCTCCCTCGCGGCCATGCTTGAGAACTGGCTGCTGGATCTGCGTATCGCCGTCACCGCGCCCGAAATACCGCCGGACCCGCGCATCGGGATCGTTGCGATCACCGAGGACACGCTGGCAACCCTCACCTATCGCCACCCGGTCGACCGCGAATTGCTCGCGCGCGTCGTGCGTAAGGCCGATGCGGCGGGCGCGAAGGCCATCGGGTTCGATATCCTGTTCGACCAGGCGACGGAGCCAGAAAAAGACAAGGCATTCGAAGACGCCGTCCGGGAAACATCCATCCCGGTTTACATCGCCCACGCGGACACACGCGACGGGCTCACCGAGAAACAGGTCGATTTTCTGTCGAAATTCGCGCCCCGCGCCGGGCGCGCGTATGTGAATCTCATCCGCGACGACCGGGACGGCACCGTGCGGGCCACGCTCGCCGGTCGCGAGATCGACGGTGCGTTCCGCCCAGGCATGGCCGCTGCGCTGGCCGGACTGGACGAGCCCGACCAGCGCCAGGTCATCCGCCTGCGCCGGGGCGAGGACGGCTCGCTTGCCCCGTTCCCCAAATACCCGGCCCACGCCTTCCATCTCTTGCCCGATGCTTGGCTCAAGGACCGGCTGCTACTGGTTGGGGCCGACCTGCCCCACGAAGACAGGTTCGCCACCTCGTTCGTTGCCATGCACGGCCTGAAGGAAGGCACGCGCGCAGGGGTCGAGATCCACGCCCAGTCGCTCGCCGACCTGATAGACGGCGAGCCTTTCGCGCGCACGCCGTTCGCGTTCGATTCCGCGCTGGCCGCGTTCCTCGCCCTCATCGGCCTGGTGATCGGAATGACGTCGGGCCGCATGATCTTCAAGGTTGCGGGCGCAGGAGTACTTGTCGCCGCACTTTGGGCAGCCGGAAGCTGGGCTGTCGGCGAGGCGGGCCTGGTTATCCCGCTGGTGATGCCGACGGTCGCACTGGCCGCCTCGACCGGCCTGGGTGCGGCCATCTCGGGCCGCCGCCACCGCGCCGAGAAACGCTTCATCCGCGATGCCATGTCCCGCTATGTCGCCTCGACCGTGGTCGACGACCTGCAGCGCAACCCTGAGAAACTGCGCCTCGGCGGGGAGCGGCGCGAGCTGACGCTGATCTTCACCGATATCGCCGGGTTCACGACGACGTCGGAGGCCACCCCGGCGGATGTGCTGGTGCCGATCCTGAACGACTATCTCGACGGCATGAGCGGGATCGTGATGGACCATGGCGGCACCGTCGACAAGTTTATCGGCGACGCACTGGTCGCAATCTTCGGTGCGCCCATCGACCAGCCCGACCACGCCGCGCGCGCCGTTGCCTGTGCCCGCGCCCTCGACAGGTTCGCGATAGAGTTCATCCAGGAAGGACCGGCGAAAGAGATCGATCTCGGCATCACCCGGATCGGCGTACACACCGGCCCCGCCGTGGTCGGCAATATCGGCGGCGACAAGCGCTTCGATTACACGGCCATCGGCGACACGGTAAACACGGCCGCCCGGCTGGAAGGCGCCAACAAGTATCTCGGCACGACCACCTGCATCAGCGAGGTGACAGCCGAGGCCGCCGGCGAAACGGACCTTCGCCCCATCGGCGACATCGTGCTGAAGGGCCGCTCGACCCCGCTGCGGGTGTTTGCGCCCGGCTCGCCCTCCCCGGGTTATTTGAAGGCGTTCAAAACCCTCGAACAGGGCCAGCCCGCAGAAGCCGAACTCCGCGCGGCGCTCGAGGGTCCCGATTCCGGCCTTGCCCAATTCCACCTCGACCGGCTATCCGCAGGTGAAACAGGCACCACCATCGTGCTCGATTCCAAATAGACCTCGTTCAGAAGGACGTTCCCCGATGACCTCCGACCCCATCCAGATCCGCATGGGCGGCTACGGCCCGCCGACCACGACCCACAGCCGCGCGCTCAAGTTTATCGGCGACCGGCTGGAATCCCAGTTCGGCGACGGGGTGGATATCAAGTACGTCTGGAACATCATGGATTTCGGCTACCGCGCCGACGAAATCCTGTGGCTGACCGAATGCGGCATCCTGACCATGTCCTACCAGTCGACGAGCTACCTGACCGATCGCGTGCCGGAACTCGGCTTCGTCGACCTGCCGTTCCTGTTCGACGATCTGGACCATGCCCGAGGGGCCTTCGACGGCGACCTCGGCAAGCACCTCAACGCCTGCATCGAGCGGGAATACAACTACCGGATGCTCGGCTATTTCGAGAACGGCTTCCGGCACATCTCGAACCGGCTGCGGCCGATCCATGTCCCCGCCGACCTGGAGGACATGAAAATCCGGATGCTGCCCAGCGATACTCACGTGCGCACCTTCGACATGCTCGGCGCGGAGCCCCTGCGCATGGATCTGACCGAGGCCATCGAGGGCGTGGTCGACGGCTCGCTCGACGCCCAGGAAAACCCGCTTGCGAACACCGTGACCTACGGTGTGCACAAACATCACCCGTACCACACGCTGTCGGGCCACTTTTATCTGTCGCGCGGCGTCTACGGGCACCGCGAGAGCGTCGACGGCTGGCCGAACGACCTGCGCACCGCCATGCACGAGGCAGTGCGTGACGCAACCGAGTACCAGCGTGGCCTCGCCATCGCCGAGGAAGACATTTCCCGGCAGGCGCTGGTCGACGAGAAATGCGAGATCGTCGAGCTCACGGACAATGAGCGCGAACAATTCCGCGCCGTTGTCGCACCGATGTACGACGAGGCACGCACCACGTTCGGCGATGCGATATTCGGGATGGTGGGGCGCTAGCCGGCCCCGCCGGGTAATCTAGTTCCGCGCTTCCGCCAGGATCGCCTTCAGAACATCGGCCTGCGCATTGTCCCCTGACGTGGGCGCCGTCGGCACGGACGCGAACCTATGCGTCTCGTCATCCGGGAGCGAGGCGCCCGCACCCGCCGTGCCGTGATATTCGTGGCAGGTCACGCAGGTGCTTTCGACTTCCGGGAAGTCCGAGGCGCTGCCATGGCATTCGAGGCAACCGCCCATCGTGGGCATCGCCACGTCCGATACCTTCTCGCTCTTGGCGACCGCATGGCATGACGTGCACGACGCCTCGTCCACGTGATCGGCGTGGCTGAAGTGCGCGCCGGTAATCCAGTCAGTTACGAACCCGACGGGCGCCACTGTCCACTCGGCAGCCGATGCACCGTCGTTCAGGGCGTGGCAGGTCGCGCACTGCCCTTTTACGGGCGGACCCGACATCGCCCGTTCCGCGCGGACGGCGGCCGGGACAATCTCCGGCAACTCGACCACCTCGTCCGGTGTATCGCTTCGGCCCGGCCGGCGGCGGCGTTCCGGCGCTGCAATCACGGGCACTTCGATCTCTCCGGCTTCGAGCGCCTCGTAGAACGAGAACACCGCGTCACGCACCTTCGGTACGGAGCCGTGCGGCAAACGGCGTGCCGGATCCTCGGCGGCAAACGCCAGCGTGTGGCACGACCGGCAGCCGGACTCGAAAGTCGGGATACTGATCTCGTCGCTCGCATTTTCTGTCTGGTGACAATCCGCGCAGCCGAGCTTTTGCCGCTCGCCGGTCGGCCCGCGCTTGCCCTGCTCGACCAGGTGCGAGGCGTGGGAGAAAATCAGACCGCTTGCCGGCGGTGTCGGCAGCGTGACCGGGGGATGATCGGCAATCGACGCCACTTTCGCCAGCTGCAGGCCGTCGCCGGTCTCGATGTCGCCGTTGTGACAGGCCACGCAACCGGTCTCGGTGATTTCCGTGCCCGGCAGCATACTCTTGGGCCCTTCATGTTCCCGATGGCAGGCCTGGCAACCGGCTTCAAGATCGATGTTGGCACTGAAGGTCGCGTGCGGACCGACATGCGCGGTCTGGTCGTTGTGGCAATCGAGACAGGTGGTCTCGGCAACAGCTGCGAACGGCGTGACGTGGCAGGCCTGGCAGCCGGCATCGAGATTGTGATGGACGTTGGACAGCCCCTCGGTCACCCAAAGGTTTTCCGCCATGCGGATAATATCCCGGTCGACGTTCTCGCTCGCCACGCGCTGCGGTTCGCGTTCGCCGAAAAAGGACCCCAGCGGAATACCGACACCGATCACCAGCAACACCAGCGCAACCAGAGCGCCGAGCGCCCACCCGCTACGCCGGCGCGACAACAGCGGCGTGCGCACGCGCTCGCGCACGATCGTCTCGGCATCGCCCATGGGCCGCGCGAGTTCGACGCCAATCGCCGCGTCGTGGCCTTCGACGGGCTCACCGCAGGTGATGTCATAGGGGCCCACCGCGACGGTGCGGCCGGGGGTCAACTGCGCAATATCGACGGGAATGCCGTCGAGTTCGATTTCCGCACTGGCATCGGCGCGCAGTGTGAGTTCGCCATTCTCAAAGGCGAGCGTCGCATGATGCAATAGCACGCGACCGTCGGGCAGGTGCAACTCCGTGTCCGAACCCCGGCCGATCCGGATTTCATCCGCCTCGATCGTCTCCGAGCGCTCCACATACCCTTCGCGTCGGGTGCGGCGCAGGCGATGTTTAACAAGCAGACGCATGACGACTAGACCGAACCGAGACCGAACAGGAGCATCCCGACACCGTGGGCAAGCACCGCCGCCAACGCCGCAAGCGACAGCGGCACGTGCAACAGCAACCAGGCGCGCAGACGCGAGCGCATCTGGATATCGCGCTGCAGCTTGTCAACCACGCCGGCCTTGCTCTCCAGAAGCGCGGTCGCGCGGTTGCCGGCATCGGTGCCCAGGTTTAAACGCGCGAGCGCCTGCCTGGCGCGACGCGTCCGATTGACCGGTCGGAAGAAAAGGATCCCGACGCCCCCGCCGATCCGCCCGCTCGCCGCTTCCTTACGCACGATATCGTTCGCCGCCTCGGAAAGCTGGGTCGACAGGCCGCGCAGCTCGGTGTCGATCTCCGCGATCCGGCGAAGCATGGCATCGAAGGTCAGTCCTTCCCGGTTGGCCGTCACCCGTCGGGGATAAAAACCATAGAACGCCACACCGAACAGGCCCGTGAACACGGTGATCAGCACCATGATATAGGCAATGCCGTGAATATCGGCACCGATGGTGAAACCGCCGTGCAACGGCACGAGAAAGATGAGCGCGATGCCGAGATAGACATGCGCGGACAACCAGCCTTTGAGGCGTCCGGCACCCTTCTCGTAGCTGCGCTTGCGGGCGCCGAAATAGGTCAGGAAAAGAATGATGAGAAGCGCAAGCCCGCCCAGCCCGTAGCCGAAGCCGAGCTCGACCGCGCGCGGCGGCAGCATGTCCTGCCAGTACCACGCGGCCGCGACCGCCAAGACGAGCAACAGCGACAGCCAAGCGAACAGCATGCGCTTGTGAGATAGAAATCCGCTATGGAGGGGCGCAGCGCTCATTTGCCGCTCCCGGTGACCAGCTCGATCACCTCACTCGGGTGCACACGGATCGCCGCACCGGTCGGGCACGCCCGCACACAGGCCGGACCGCCCGCGATATCCAGGCACATGTCGCACTTCACGGCCTGTTTCGGCCCGTCGGAAACTTCGGCCCTCTGTCCGGCGAAACCGCCGAGCAGGCTCGCGAGCCAGCCGCGCTCACCCATTTGCGGGTTCGCCATCTGGATCACGTCGTACGGGCAATTGCGCTGGCAGTTGCCGCAGCCAATGCAGGCGTCTGTGATATAGACCTCGCCGCCCATCGCACGCTTGATCGCGTCGGGCGGGCAATCGCTCATGCAGTGAGGATGCTCGCAATGCCGACAGGACGTCGGCACGTGCATGTCGGCGTAGGTCGGCCCGGCCTCGCGGTCGAGCCGCGTGATCCCGCCATGGGTGCCGGCACACGCCTTTTCGCAATTGTCGCAGCCGACGCACAGGGACTCGTCGATCAGCAGGATATCGGTCGCTTCCTTGCCGCCCTGGTCCACCAGGAATTCAATCAGGCTGCCCTGGTCCGGCGTTTCGGCCATTCGGGCCGACATCTCGGCTCGTTCCTGACGAACGGTTTCGATTCGGGCGCGCAGGTCGGGGTGGCGCTCCAGCAACATATTGAAGTCATCACGCTCGATGCGGATGGTTTCGCAATCAGCGGCCGCGGCAACCGTCGCGTTGCGCGGCTCGCCGCTGACGAGGGCCATTTCGCCGACATAGTTGCCGGCCGCGACATAGTTCAGCACCACGTCGTGATCGCCGATCTGCTTGCGGACGAGGACCGAGCCGCGGCGAATAAGGTGCAGGCTGTCGCCCTCCTCGCCCTCGGCGAACAACACCTTGCCCTTCGGCCAGGTGTGGATTGTTGCTGCGGCCGCGATGTCGTCGATGCTGCTGCGATCGAGTCCGGGCGCGAGATGCGCCTGGATCGAGCGCGCAACGGCCTCGCGGTCCATTGCCTCACGCACGGACGGCACGCTCGCGCGCAACGTAATCATACGCCGGCGCGGCACCTCCAGAAGAAGCGCATTCCCCTTGGCGGACACCGTGGCCGTGCGGCGACGGCCGGAGATCAAACCCATTTCACCGAAGAATGCGCCCTGCCCCAACTCGACAGTGGCCTTGGGCGGATCCTCATCGTCCAGGTGAATGAGAACGGAACCCTCGATCACCACATACAGGCTGTTGGTGTAGTCGTTGCGGCGGAACACGATCTCCCCGTCGGAGAAATTGTGGACGTCCGACTCCAGCATCGTGTCGCGCAGCACAAGCGCGTTCAGTTCCGCAAAGATCGGCACGCGCTCGCGCACCGCGTCGAGGAACCCGTCCACGTCCCATCCGGGTGCCACCGATATCTTCTCGCGCAACAGCGGCGCATCGGCCGGCTCCACGTCCTCGCCGACAATATGTTCGACAACTTCATAGCCCTGGTTGAGCGCCTGCTTGATGAGCGGGAACCCGCCCAGCGCACCGACTACATACAGTCCCGGCACGTTGGATTCGTACTGCGGTGTCACTTCCGGCAGCGCATTGCGCTCTTCGTTCGGGAACGTCACGCCGCACGCCTCGACCAGCTTGCGCGGCGGTGCCGCCCCGAGGCGCGCGATGATCCGCTCGCAGGGAATGCGCGCTTCACCGTCGGGCGTCTCCAGGACGAGCGTATCGGCTTCGACTTCCTTGGTGTTCGCGTTATAGGCCACGTCCATACGGCCGGATTCGATGGCCGCGAGGATTGCGCTTTCGTTGGCGGACTTGGCGCGCGCGAATTCGCCCGACCGGTTGATGATCGTGACTTCGTTATGCTCGGCCAGCGCCAGCGCATTCTCGATGGCCGCGTCGCCCGCGCCGATCACCGAAATTCGCTCATGCTCGAACTCGTCCGGATCGTCGAGCTGATAACCGACATGCGGGTGGTCCGCACCGGGCACCCGCAGCGTATTCAAGTTTCCCTGGAGGCCGACAGCCAGAATGATCGTCTCGGCCTCGACTTCCGATCCATCCTTGAGCGCGATCTTGAAGTCGCCTTTGGTGCCGGTGATACCGGTCATTTCCGAATCGAAACGGAAATTTACTCCCGCTTCGTCGGCGCGCGCGCGCCATGCGGCCAGCACGTCTTCGCGGCGCCCGTCCTCGAACGGGATTTCGCTGCGCAGCGGCGTATGTGCCGGCTGCGCCATGACATGCTTGCCCTTCTGGAATTTGAATATCGTGTTGCTCGGCTGCGGCGCGCGCTCCAGCACGACGTGCGAAAGGCCGCGAACTGCTGCCCGCGCCCCGGCGCTCAACCCCGCCGGACCGGACCCCACGATGGCGATCTGAAACTTGGACACGCCCCCGAAACTCTCCCCAGATACCCGCGAACCTCTACGATGGTCCGCTTCACGAAAACAAAGTTCTTGTTACCGGCTGCCCCTGCCGGCGGCTGTGATACGAATCACTACACCATCGAACGGATTTGAGTATACTAGCTTACCGTTCCGAAATCGAACGTGAAGGGGCCGCTGGGGCAGCGGTCGGGGCAAAAATGATTATTTCCGGTGTTCGTGCCGCACGCATCTTGTCTTTGGCGGCATCCATTCTGGCTCTATCTTTGGGGGCACAACACGCCTCGGCTCAAGATAACGGAGCTATCCACCTGGGGGTACAGACCTGCGCGGCATCGACATGCCACGGCGCGGTCCAGCCCTGGCAGAATTCCGTGGTCCTGCAGAACGAGTTCGTTGTCTGGAGCACGCACGATGCGCATTCGGGTGCGTACGATGCTCTTCTCTCCGACCGGGCGAAGCGCATGGCTGCCCGGCTTGGCATCGGTGCCGCACATGAATCCGGCACCTGCCTGGCCTGTCACGCGGACAATGTGTCTGAGGATCGTCGCGGCAGGAACTTCGACATCACCGACGGCGTCGGTTGCGAAAGCTGCCACGGAGGTGCCGAAAACTGGCTCGGCACCCATGTCAGCGGTCTCAGCGATCGGCCGACCCTGGTCTCGGAAGGCATGTACCCGACCGACGATCCGGTCAAACGGGCCGAACTCTGCCTCGGTTGTCACCAGGCAAATCCGGACCGCATGGTTTCCCACCGCCTGATGTCCGCCGGCCACCCGCGCCTGTCTTTCGAGCTCGACACCTTCTCGGTCAATCAGCCGGCTCATGTGCGCATCGACGACGACTACCGGCAACGCAAACCGGTCACCGACGGCGCAAACCTCTGGGCGATCGGGCAGGCCGTCGCGGCCGAGAAGCAACTCCGCGCCCTGGCGAAGTCGATGCGCGGGCGCAATCACCTCTTCCCGGAACTGACGTTCTTCGAATGCGGCAGCTGCCATCATTCCTATACGAATGCGAAGTGGAGCCCGCAGCCCGGCGTCGGCCTCGGACCGGGTGAACCGCAACTCTATGACGCCAACCTGGTCATGCTGCGTGCCATCGCCGACGGCAGGGACGACAAACTCGCTGCGACCCTTCGCAACCAGACCCGCGCGCTGCACCGCGCGACCCGCCAGGGTTCCGGTGCTGTTGCACGGGCGGCGGAAACGCTCGCTGACACCGTCAGCGGTGTGAAACGCGGCCTCGTCGACAAGCCGCTTCGCGAGGCGGACCTGCGGGCCACGCTGGCCACGCTTGTGTCACGCGACCACGCCGCCGACTACGTGGATTTCAGCGCCGCCGAGCAGGCCACGATGGCCGCGGCCGCGATCATCGCAACACTCGGGCAGTCGGCACCGCCGGCGCTCGATTCGCTTTACGACGCGACGTCTTCTCCGACCCGCTACAATTCTAGCGGCTTCCGGAGCGCACTCGCGAAACTTCGAGACTATCTGAACTAGGACGTGGTTGTGTTTACCCAACTCAGACTTTCCTGGCTGCCGATTGCGGCGGCTCTCGTGTTTGCGGCAACCAATACCGTGAACGCCGATACGCAAACCGCGGCGAGCTCACTGCCGCCGTCGAATATCTGGTTCGCGCCGGCTGCTGACGGCAGCGACGTGCCGGAGGCATATCAGACGGCCGCCGTGAACACGGAAGGCAAGGATCCGCATCGCGCCCTGTTCGACGAGACCGAGTTTCCGTCGGCCGTTACCTGCGGGCGCTGCCATCAGAAGATCTTTACCGAGTGGGCGTCGTCGAACCACGCCTACGCGTCGATCTCGCCGATGTTTCACAAGTTCGAGCAGGCCATCAACGACCTGTCCTCGGGCACCATCGGCTCGTTCTGTGTGCGTTGCCACCAGCAGGTCGGCACCCAGCGCGGCGAACCGCGCGAGCAGCCGCTGTGGGAACGTTCGCTCGTCGCGCGCGAGGGCATCACCTGCGTGACATGCCACCGCGTGAACGCGGAGTTCGGCAAGGTGAACGGCGAGCGGCACATTCAGCCCGGACCGATCGAGCAGCCAGTCTATGGCATCGGCCGCGCCGACAACCTTGAGAACGTCCTCAGCAACCCCGACGAATACAAAGTGGCGACCGAGGAAGACCCGGATGGCGCACAGATTCATCTGGCGGCCCTCGAGTTCGAGCAGATCGGCGACTCCCAGTTCTGCGTGTCCTGCCATCAGGTGGCCGTGAACCTGGGCATCAAGCTCGAAGTCGTGTGGGAACAGTATCGTGACAGCCCGGCTCAGGAGGCCGGAATAACCTGCCAGGACTGCCACATGGGCAAGGTGCCCGGCGAAGCCAAGGGTTACGCCGAGTGGCCGGTTGCCATCGTCAACGGGCGTGTCATCGGGGATCCCAACGCACGCCACTCGAACCATGCCTTCTATGGCCCCGGCTACCCGATCTCTCACCCGGGCCTGTTCCCGTTCAACCCGCGCGGCCTGCGCTGGTCGATCAAGGAATGGCTGACGTTCGACTATCGCGCCGGCTGGGGCCTCGCGGATTGGGAGAACAAGCTTAGGGACGGCGAAGTTGCGGCGCCCGAATTCCCCGAAATCTGGCAAAAGCGCGAAGACCGGATGTTCGCTCGCTTCGTGATCCAGCAGAACGAAAAACTGCTCGAAGACAAGCGCCGCGACCGCCTCGCCGTCATGGAAAACGGGAGCCGGATCGACGGCCCGTTCTTCGACGGCGACACGCCCGAGCGCGGCAAGAGCCTGTCGGTCCGCTATCGCGTGACCAACACGGACAAGGGCCACAACCTTCCGTCCGGTTCGCTGGGTGCGCAGCCGGAAATCTGGCTCAACGTGGCGCTGATCGACCCGGATGGCGAAAACGTCTGGGAATCGGGATACGTGGACAGCCTCGGCGACATGGCCGACCTGCATTCGCTGGACGTGGCCGCTGGCACGATCGAACACGACGACCAGTTGTTCAACCTGCAGACCAAGTTCCTGACCACCAACGTGAAGGGCACCGACCGGGAAATGTATCTTCCGGTACAGTTCGATATCGATCAGCTACCGTTCCTGCGCCCGGCCAACCTGCCCACCACGGTGTTGAACCATCCGCCGTTCGTGCGGATGGAAGGCCGGTCGATCCCGCCGCTCGGCTGGCGCGATGCGGAGTATAAGATCCCCGGCGAAGCTCTCCAGAAACCGGGCACCTACAAACTGCAGGTGCGGATGCGCTCGCGGGCCGAGCCGATCTATTTCATGCGGTTCGTCGGTGCGACCCGCGAGATGGAAGAGCGCATCAATGACTGGATGATCGACATCCATCCCTACGCGGTCGAGTTCGAGATCAAGTGATGTTCAAAACAATGAAACGATCCGCGCCGGCCATCGCGCTGGCGGCCACAATTCTTGTCAGCGGTGGTGCCGTCGCCGAGGTGGTCACACAGACCGCCCAGACCCAGCGCCGTGAAGCTCCGCCGCCGGAGTTGCGCGAGGAACGAACCGGCAGCCCCGAGCATGAGGGCCACCAGGCACCGCCGGAAATGGACCCGGCTGTCCGTCGCTCGAGCCACGACAGCGAAGACTACCGCCCGGACCCGACCTATCCGGACGAGCCCTACGACGTGGAAGCGCAGCTGGAAATCTACGGCGGGAAGCGGGCGGTCAAGACGCCGCGCCCGGTCCTCGAATTCGGCTTTCCCCAGTATCGCGAAGGCCCCATTGGCGCCGGTCACAACCTCGTCGGCGCCAAGAACCTGGTCCGGCCTCAGCTGCTCGTCTATGGCGACTGGCGCACGGCGGTCGCGTTCAACGACAACGGCAACAAGGAGACGGCGCTCGTCGCAACGCGCCTCAACCTCGATGTCGACCTGAAGATCACGGCGACCGAACGCCTCCACGCCTTCTTCCGGCCCGTCGACCAAGGCGGAAAGTTCACGCGCTACGAGTTCGCGGGCGGCGATCACGATGAGGGCGACCTGATCCTCGACGCCAATATCGAGAACTTCTTCTTCGAGGGCGATCTCGGCGCCATCCACAGCGGCCTCGCGGACGAATACACCTCCTGGGACCTGCCTTTCACCTTCGGTCTCGTGCCGATGTTCTTCCAGAACGGCATCTGGGTCGATGACGCCTTCGTCGGCGGCGCGTTCGCGCTGACGGCGCGCAACTCGCGCCGGCTGGACATCTCGAACTACGACATCACCTTCTTCGGCGGCCTGGACAAGGTGTCCAGTGCGGCCCTCAAGGACGCCGACGGCGCGCTGGCCGACCATGCCGGCGACATCCTGGGCATCGCGACGTTCGCCGACATGCAGGAAGGCCATCTGGAAGCGGGCTGGGGCTATACGGACGATACCCGCGACGAGCCCCAGGGCGATTTCAGCTACCACAACTTCATGGCCGGCTGGACCAAGCGCTACGGCGGCTGGCTGTCCAACTCGATCCGCGCAGTCTGGGCCGTGGGGCAGGATCCGGAAGCCGGGCAGACACAGACCGCCGACGGCGTTGCGCTGTTGCTGGAAAACTCGCTGGTCACGTCCCTGCCGACCACGCTCGTGCCCTACTTCAACTTCTTCGTCGGCCTCGACCGTCCGCAGCCGCTGGCGCGGGGCGGGGACGGCCTGCTGAAGAACACGGGCATCAACTTCGAGACGGACGCGCTGACGGGCTTCCCCAAACTGGACGACACGGCACGTGACGCCTGGGGCGGGGCGGTCGGTGTCAGCTACCTGTTCGACCTGTCGCGTCAGATCGTCGCCGAGGTCGCGACCGTGCAGCCCATGTCGAATGCCTCGGCCGCCAAGGGCGATCAGTACGCACTCGGTCTTCGCTACCAGATGAACCTGTTCGGCCGTGACCGCTGGCTCATGCGCACGGACGCCATGTACGGCATCCTCGAAAACGACGAGGATATCGCGGGCGTGCGTCTGGAGTTCCGACGGAAATTCTAGGCCGATGGCCGGCATTTGAACGATTTTCACCAGCGAAAATCTTTCGGCCGGTTCCCGCGATAGGATAGCTCCCATCCCGCCTTCGGGGCGGGCGAGTGAAATCACTCTCGGGTGAACCGTGAGTCTCGGGGAGGACCGTCGTGACGAAACAACCGAACTTCATCCTGTTCATCACCGACCAGCATCGCGCCGACTTCCTCGGCTGTTACGGTCACCCGGTCCTGAAGACCCCGAACATCGACGCCATCGCGGCCGACGGGGTGCGTTTCGACAAGTTCTACGTCACCAGCCCCGTCTGCATGCCCAACCGCGCAAGCCTGATGACGTGCCGCATGCCCTCGAGCCATGGCGTGCGGTCGAACGGCATGCCCCTGGGCCGCGAGAACGTCACTTTCGTCGAGGTGCTGCGCGACGCCGGCTACGACACGGCACTGATCGGCAAGAGCCACCTGCAGAACTTCTCGGGCATGCCGCCCTTCGGAAAACCGGATGAGCCGCGCGACGGATACCACGCACCCGGCGACGGCCTGTCCGAAGCCCGGCGGCACGACAACGACAACCCGGCCTACGAGGTCGAACGGCCGCATTTCTGGGACGATCCCGGCGCCGCCGTCCCCACGCCCTTCTACGGCTTCGACTATGTGGACCTCGTGACGGGCCACGGCGATTCGGTCGGGGGCAGCTACCGCGCATGGCTCGCCGAGCGGGACCCGGACGCCGCACGCCTGCAGGGTCGGGAGAATCAGCTCGACCACGACTATGTGTGCCCCCAGGCCGTTCGCACGGCGCTGCCCGAAGAGCTCTATTCGACCACCTACATCCAGGAGCGCGCCGCGGCATGGCTGGAAGCCCGCGCGGATTCCGACCGCCCGTTCTTCCTGATGGTGTCCTGGCCGGACCCCCACCACCCGTTCAACCCCCCGGGCAGGTACTGGGACATGTACACGCCCGACCAGATGGAACTTCCCGCCGCGTTCGCGAACAACGACTGGACGCCGCCGGCCCATGT
Organism: Alphaproteobacteria bacterium; assembly: GCA_965222215.1. GTDB lineage: Bacteria > Pseudomonadota > Alphaproteobacteria > UBA6615 > UBA6615 > JABJAG01. The sequence goes on from OZ244931.1 coordinate 2,656,668, forward strand.
GGCCAACGCGATCCGCGAGCGCGAGGCCGGCGAAGCGGCGATGCAGGGCATGAACTCCATCGCCTGCAGCGCGCAGGAAGCGCTGGAGGCGCGCGCGCTGACCTGCGGCATGATCGCGATGATCGACGACGCCGTCGGCGAGGTTATGGGGTCGCTGAACGGCACGAACCTGCGCGACGATACCGTCGTGTGCTTCACCGCCGACCATGGCGACCACCTTGGCGATCACCGGCTCCTGTTCAAGGGTTCGGAGCAATACGATCAGATCACCCGCGTGCCGTTCATCTGGTCGGACCCGGAAGGCCCTTCCGGCGGACATGAGACCGGCATCGGCCAGACTCACGACATCGGCACTACGGTCCTGGAGCGGGCGAAGATCGAGGCGCCCGCCGGGATGCAGGGTTTGCCCCTGCCGGTCGCGGGCGGAGAACCCCGTGACGCGGCACTGATCCAGTACGAACACCAGAAACCCAGCGCGATCTTCAAGCCCGTGCCTCGGGTACATTCGGCGCACGACGGGCGCTGGCGGCTGTCGATCTACGACGGGTCGGATTTCGGCGAGCTCTACGACCTCGAAACCGACCCTCACGAACTCACCAACCTTTGGGACGACCCGAAAGCCACCGCGGACAAGTCACGAATGCTGCTGGCATTGGCGAAGCTGGAGGTTGCCACGATGGACCGGATTCCCGTGCCCACGGGGCGCGCCTGACCGGAGCGCCAATTTCGCCTGTGGAAATCCCCGGACTATAGGTTGGTGTTCGCAAGTGCGCGGCGCGACCCTCAGAATCTGCGGATTGCGTAAAAAATTGCACCCGGTCGCGACAAACAAAAGCAACAAGCGCGACCGTAAGAACCGCCCGCAATGCCGGGCGTGGAACAGGGAGACCAGAAATGCTGAAATCGGTTATCAGGGGCCTGGCAATCGCCAGCTTCGCCACCGTCATGGCGGCGGGCACTGCCAACGCCCAGGACAAGACGTTCTACAAGATGGGCACATTCCCGCCCGGCACGTCGGTGAACATCATCCACACCTCGTGGGCAAACGCCGTCAACAAGCACGTCCCGAACGCGGAAGTGCAGTTGTCGGCTTCCGGCCCGGCCACGCGGCACATGCTGGCCGTCGCGGCGGGCGAGATGGACTTCTCGCTGACGTCGATGGTGTCCATTGCGCTGATGGGTGCCCAAAAGGGCCCGTTCAAGAACCTGAAGAACGGCAAGGAAACGGCCAAGAAACTCCAGATCGTCTTCGCGCACCCGATCGGGGCGCGGCACTACATCGTCTATGACGATTCGCCGATCCAGAGCTTCGACGACTTCAAGGGCAAGAAGGTCTTCCTCGGCCCGCCGGGAGGCACCGCCACCCAGCAGAATCTGATCACCGTGAAGGGCATGACCGGCTATGAGCCGGGCAAGGACTTCGAGCTGGTCAAGCTGGGCTGGGGCCCGGCCATCCAGGCCTTCCAGGACCGCAAGTACGACGTGATGATGCTGCCGGGCATCGCGCCCGACCCGCGCATCCAGCAGATCGCGCTCACCTCCAAGATCCGAGTCATCGGCGTCGACGAGGGCAAGCTCATGGCCGATGCCGGCACCAAGCGGCTAATGGCGAACCCGATGAACTCGCTCTACGCGCTCGCACCCGACGCCTATGGCGCCAACCAGACCAACACCGAAGCCGTCGATCTGGTGAACCCGAAGGTGGCCATCGCGGTACGCGCGGACATGGACCCGGACGTGGTCTACGCCATGACCAAGGCCTACTGGGAGAACATTGAGGAAGCCCATGCGCTGGCCCCGTGGATGAAGTCCGCGGTCTCGCTGGAGCAGGCGCTGTTCCCGATCCCCAACGGCATCCACCCCGGCGCGCTGCGCTACTACAAGGAACTCGGGCTGGAGATCCCCGACGCTTTCGTCGACGGCAAGCGCATGAAACAGTAGGCGCAGGCATCGACACACGAAACGCGCAGGCGGCCGGGGCCGCGGGTCACAAACCCGCACCACGCTCCGGCCGCCGGCATTTCGGGGAGCCGGCATGGACAATCTGAGCGCGGTCGAACGATCCGTCATCCGGGGCATGGACGCCGTGGCCAAGGCCGCGGCGATCGCGCTTTGCTTCTACGCGATGTACGTCGCCGGCATCGCGCTCCTGGAGGAAAACCTCCAGCGCAGCACCTTCTTCGCCGCCGGCGCGGCGATCGTGTTCCTGTTCGAGCCGCTGGCAAAGAAATACGCCAACGCCCCCGCCCTCGTACGGCTCGTGATGTGGCTGTTCGACCTCGCGCTGGTCACGGCGTTTGTGCTGGCGATGGTCCGCTTTCTGGCCGTCGCGGAGGAGATGTCGGACTCGATCATCTTCTTCACCGACCGGGACCGCTGGCTGGCATTTTTTGCTGGTCTCACCGCCCTCGAACTCACCCGGCGGCGTTTCGGCGTGATCCTGCCGGCGATCGTCCTGCTCTCGATCCTGTACATGCTGTTTGGCGCACAGTTACCGGGCCTGCTGCGCCATTCCGGATTCCCGCTGGCGGACGTCCTGGAACTGATCTGGTGGCGCTCGGGTGAAGGCATCTTCAATCTGCCCCTCGATGTGGTCAGCCGCATCGTCTTGGTCTTCCTGATCTTCGGCGCGGTGCTGGAGGGGACCGGCGGCGGCGCGATCCTGCTGAAAATGGCGACCGCAGCCACGGCGCGCCTGCGCGGCGGGCCGGCCCACGCGGCCATCCTCGGCAGCGCCATGTTCGGGACCATCAATGGCAGCCCGGTGGCGAACGTGGCCTCCACAGGCGTCTTCACCATCCCGCTCATCAAGAAGCAGGGATTCAAACCATCCTTCGCGGGCGGCGTCGAGGCCTCGGCATCCTCCGGCGGCCAATTCACGCCCCCGGTGATGGGGGCGGTCGCGTTCATCCTCGCCGATCTCGCCGGGGTGCCCTACCTGACCGTCGCCATCGCCGCGATCTTCCCGGCGCTGTTCTACTACTTCAGCCTGTTTGCGGCGGTCTACACCGAGGCCGCCCGCCTCGGCATCGGCGCCTTGCCCGAAGAAGATCGACCCGTCATCACCCGCGAGGACTGGCTGCAATCGCTGCGCTTCTTCGGCCCGCTGCTGGTGATCGTGGTCATCCTCGTCACGGGCCGCTCGGCCGCCATGGCCGGGTTTATCGGCATCCTCGTGGCAATTGCTATCGGCCTGGTTCTCGAACGCGGCCTGTACTCGAAACCACGCGAGACACTTTCCGAATTCGGCCGGGCGATCTTCACCTCTTTCATCTCCGGCGGGCGCGCATCGGCCTCGATCCTCGTGATCGTCGGCGCCATCGGCATCTTCATGAGCGTGGTCAACACCACGGGCGTCGGGTTCCGCTTCGCGGGCGTCATCGCGGGCCTCGGCGAGGGCTCGCTGTTCCTCGCGCTGGGCCTGGCGATGATTTCGTCGCTGATCCTCGGCATGGGCCTGCCCACCCTGCCCGCCTATTTCCTGGTCGCGATTTTCCTTGCGCCCGCCGTCGCCGAGCTCGGCGTCGCGGTGCTGCTGGCGCACATGTTCGTACTTCTCTTCGCGATCCTGTCCAACGTTACGCCACCCGTTGCCATCGCCGCCTATACGGCGGCGCCCATCGCCGGGGCCAACCCGCTGACGACCGGCTTCCAGGCCGTGCGGGTCGCCATCGTTGGCTTCGTGATCCCGTTCGTGTGGATCTACTACCCGTCGTTCGTGCTGGTCGAGAGCTTCCAGTGGGGCGAATTCGTCTGGATCTTGGTCCGGCTCCCGTTGGTGATCTGGCTCATCGCGACGGCCTTCGCGGGCCACGAGTTCCAATCTCTCGGCATACCCGAACGCGCCCTGCGCGGCGTGCTCGCCATCGCGATCCTGCTCGTCGACCCGGTATTCCACCTGCCGGCGTTTGCAATCGCTCTGGCTATCTTGGGATGGCGCATGCTCGGGCGACGCCGCGAGGCGGAGGAGTCGGTGGTTCGCTAAAAGGGAATTGGTAGGCCCGGCAGGATTCGAACCTGCGACATAACCGTTATGAGCGGTCCGTTCTAACCAGCTGAACTACGGGCCCACGGGGTTGTTTCCCGCAGCACCTATAACACAGGGCTCGCACGGGGGTGGAGACCTGTCCCGCTCACCCGGTGCGTCGTGCCGCCAGGGTGGCCATGCCGGTACTGGCGAACGTGATCATCGCCTGCAGCAGGTCGAAAGACGGGTCCTCGCCGGCGGCGTCCGGTGCCAGGGTCGCCACACGTTCCGCGCCGGTTACGCTGCTCATCATGACCGCAATGCAGAACTGGTAGCCCCAGGCGATGTCCTGCGCGTGCGCCTCGGGAAAGGCCCCTGCTAGGCGGTCCATGCACTGTCGTGCGGAGGGATCGAGGAAACTTGAAAAGACGTTGCGCGCACGGTCGCGTGGGCTGTTGGCTTCCCGCGCGAGCAGCCGCGCAAAATTGGCGTCATCGGGCGAATTCAGCCGTCTGAAGAACGGCGCGAACCAGGCATCGAGAATAGCAGCGGCGGCTTCGTGGCCGCGCGCGTCCGCCGGCACGGCTTCGAGCCGTGCCAGGCGCTCCGCGGTGATGTCGCGGTAGCGTCCTTCGATAATCCTCTCGTAGAGCTCGCCCTTGTTTCCGAAGTAGTAGCCGATGAGCGCCGGGTTCACACCGGCGGCCGACGCGATCGCGCGGATCGAGGCGCCTTCGTAGGAATTGTCGGCGAACACCTCTTCCGCCGCGCGCAGGATGGACGCCCTGCGACCGTCTTCGAATGCCTCTTCGCTCATGGTCCCGCTTCTAGCATCGGTGCCGTCCCGTTTGACATTATTATACGACCGTATAATATATTTATACGACTGTATAAATCTGGATGCTTTTGATGGCCACTTTCGTTCTCGTTCACGGCTCATGGCACGGCGGCTGGTGCTGGCGCGAGGTGGCCAGCCGCCTCCGCGCCGACGGGCACGATGTCCACGCGCCAACCCTGACCGGCTGCGGCGAGAACGTGCATCGCCTCGACGGCGGAATAGACCTGAGCGCCCACGCCACAGACATCGTGAACCTGCTGTTTTACGAGGACCTCCACGATGTGGTGCTGGTCGGGCACAGCTACGCCGGCCTCGTGGTCGCGTCGGCCGCGCCGAAGGTCGCGGAACGCCTCTCCAGCCTCGTCTACCTCGACGCCTACATTGTGCCGCCCGGCGGCAAGGGGTTCGACCTGTGGGACGACGAGCGCGTCGCGGCCGCCCGGGAGGCATTGAAAGGCGACGCGCCCTACCGCGAACCGCTGCCCGCCGATGCCCTCGGCATCGAGGATCCGGAACTGGCGGCCTGGGTGGAGGCCCGCATGACCCCGCACCCGCTGGCGACCTACGACGAACCGCTACCCGACGATACGTCCGGAAGTGCCGCCCTGCCGCGCCTCTTCATTCGCTGTACCGAAGGCCCCATCGCCCACCTGTTCCAGCCTGTCGAGGACATGGTCCGCGAGTGGGGCTGGCCGGTCGAAAACCTCGCGTCGGGTCATGACGCGATGCTGACCGCACCCGGGGAACTTACCGACATGCTCGTCAACCACGCGAACGCCGTTCGCGGACAACAGGGATAACCAAGGAGGAAAACATGTCCGTCACCGAAACCGAGAAACCCGACAACGCCACCACGTTCCGCGTCAAGCAATCGCGCGAGATGAACCCGGCCGAGGTCGAGGCCAAGCATCTTGCGCGTTACAACGACCTCATCGAGGACGACTCGATTTTCAAGGAAGACCGGGACGACGAGATCGGCGCGCGGCGGCATTTCCACGTGATCTCGCCCGACGGCTACCTCAAGGATGCGAAGATCACCTCGCCGCACCATTTCCACATCAGCTATGTCGAGCTGCCGCCGGGCCACGAGGTCCAGCTCCATGCCCATGACGTCGCCGAGGTCTTCATCCAGATGACCGGCACGTTCGAGTTCGGCTACGGCGACGAGGGCCAGCACAAGGTCGTGCTGAACCCCATGGACACCTTCTCAGTCCCCATCGACGTGATGCGCAGTTTCAAGAATGTCGGCCTGACCAACGGCGTAGTCATGGTGATCTACGACAAGCCCGGCGACATCCTCGAGAACATCTTCTACGACGAGGAGCACATCGACGAGATTCGCGAGACCTGGAAGAAGTCCGGCAAGGACATCACCGTCAAGCGGGTCAACTAGGGCCCATGGCGTAACGGGAACGGCAGGGCCGGCGGAAAACCGGCCCTGCCTGTATCCGTCTATCTGTCCGGCCGGGTTCAGGGGCGGCAGACGTAGTAGAGATTCTGGATGTCGTGCTCCAGCTCGTTCACCTCGACCGAGCCGAAACCCGCCTCGGTAAACATCTCCACCGCGGTCTGCCGGCCCCACATCGCGCCGAGACCCTCGCCGCCCTCCTGCGCCAGCGACACCGTCATGCAGTGCATGCAGGAGATCGTGTAGAGCAGCGGGCCGATCGGGTGATCGACATTCTCGTGGGTATGGCTCGACCCGTTGATGTCCTGCGCCATGTAGACCCCGTTCGGCGCCAGCGTCCTGCGAATGCCCCGCACCAGCGCGCGCGGATTTGCCTGGTCGTGCACCGCGTCGAACGTGGTCACGAAGTCGAACGCACCCGGCTCGGCATCCGTGTCGAACGTGCCGAGATCGCGAACCTCGAAACGCAGGTTGTCGATCTCCCGCTCCTCGGCCTCGGACGCCGCCCACGCCAGCGCCTCGTCCGACAGGTCGCAACCCACGAAATCGCTGTTGGGGAACCGCGCGGCAAGCTGCATCAGCGCCCTTCCCCGGCCGCAGCCCAGATCGAGGACGCGGATGCCGGTCTCCAGCCGTTCGGCCAGACCGGGCATGAGCGGCAGGATGTACGCCTCCAGGGCCGGCAGCACCGACTGCCCGCTATCCTCGGCCATGATCTCGTGGAACCGCTTGTACCGCGAATACGGCACGCCGCCGCCCTCGCGGAAACAGGTGACGATGTCGTTCTCCACGCTGCCCAGCTCACCGACATACTGCGCGAACACCGCCAGGTTGTTCGGCGTCGCAGCGCGCGTCAGGCACGCGGCGTGTTCGGCCGGCAGGCGGAAGACGCCGGTCGCGCCGTCGCACTCCACGATCCGGCCCGCGGTCATCGCACCCAGCCATTCACGCACGTAGCGCTCATCGAGACCGGCGCGCGCCGCAAGGTCGTCGCTGGTCGTCCACATTCCCTCGCCGAGCGCATCGAACAATCCCGTCCGGTGCCCGACCGACACCATCAGCGCCAGCGCGCCGCCATTGAGCATGTCGACGAACCGGGCCTCGAAGGCCTCCGCCCGTTCCGGCGAGAACTCGTCTTCTCCAAAATCTTGAACTTCCAGCGCAGACATTTTTCCAACTCCGTGTTTGGGCCAGTATTTTATACTGACCAGTTGGTATGTTTAAACCCAGGTCGCTTACGGGAGTCAATCGGAGCGACGTTCCCACTTTGGTATGAGGGAATTCAATCTTCTCCGGAGGCTTGACCGGCACGGACTCAGGACAATGTCCTTGCTCGAAACAGACCGAACAGTCTAGTTTGCGCACTCGGCCAACGGAATGGATACCGATGCCCCGCGACGGCTCCCTGACGCGTACGAAGATTCTCGACACCGCCGAGGCGATGATCCTCGACCAGGGTTATTCGGCCACCTCCATCGACAAGCTGATCGATGCGGTCGGGGTGACCAAGGGCAGCTTCTTCTATCACTTCAGGAACAAGGCGGCGCTGGCCCGGACGCTTCTCGACCGCTACGCCGAGGCCGACCTGTCGATGCAGCGCGAGTTCCGCGCGCGCGCCGAAAAGCTCAGCCGCGATCCGCTGCAACAGGTGCTGATCTTTATCGGGCTCTACGAAGAGATGATGGAGGGACTGACTGAACCCTACCCCGGCTGCCTGTTCGCGTCCTATCTCTATGAGGCAAACCTGTTCGACGGCGACACGATGGGCGTGATCGAGGACACCTACAAGTACTGGCGGCGGGAGCTCGGCGAGATGCTCGACGCCGCCGCCGCTGCGCATCCGCCCCGTCTGCCGGTCGACACGGCAGACCTTGCTGACATGTTCACGTCGACGATCGAGGGCGCGTTCATCATGTCGAAGACACTCAAGGAGCCGAAGCTCGTTGCGGCCCAGCTCGGCCTTTACAAGAACTTCGTGGAACTGGTGTTCGGCGCCGAGGGCCCCTGAACGAAAAAGGCCGGCAAAACGCCGGCCCTTTCATCGTGATTCGGTCGCCGACCTAGTGGTCGAGGAAGCTGCGCAGTTTGCGTGAGCGCGACGGGTGCTTGAGCTTGCGCAGCGCCTTCGCCTCGATCTGGCGGATACGCTCGCGGGTCACCGAGAACTGCTGGCCGACTTCCTCCAGCGTGTGGTCGGTGTTCATGCCGATGCCGAAGCGCATGCGCAGCACGCGTTCCTCGCGCGGCGTCAGGGACGCGAGCACGCGGGTCGTGGTCTCGCGCAGGTTCGACTGGATGGCCGCATCCACCGGCAGCACCGCGTTCTTGTCCTCGATGAAGTCGCCGAGGTGCGAGTCTTCCTCGTCGCCGATGGGCGTTTCCAGCGAGATCGGCTCCTTGGCGATCTTGAGGACCTTGCGGACCTTCTCCAGCGGCATATGCAGTCGGCCGGCGAGCTCTTCCGGGGTCGGCTCGCGGCCGATTTCGTGCAACATCTGGCGCGAGGTGCGGACCAGCTTGTTGATCGTCTCGATCATATGCACCGGGATACGGATCGTGCGCGCCTGATCGGCGATCGAGCGGGTGATCGCCTGGCGGATCCACCAGGTGGCGTAGGTCGAGAACTTGTAGCCGCGGCGGTACTCGAACTTGTCGACCGCCTTCATCAGGCCAATGTTGCCTTCCTGGATCAAATCGAGGAATTGCAGCCCGCGATTAGTATATTTTTTGGCAATAGAAATCACGAGCCGCAGGTTGGCCTCGACCATCTCCTTCTTTGCGCGGCTGGCTTCCTTCTCGCCCTGCTGGACGACCTGGACGATCCGGCGCAGTTCGGAGATCGGCAAGCCGACGCGGGCGGAGATCTCCATGATCTCCTTGCGGATGGCCCGGATCTCGTCGCCGTTCTTGTCGGCGAACTTCTTCCAGCCCTTGCGTTTCAGGCGGCCGACACGGCTCACCCAGCGCGGGTCGAGCTCGTTGCCCATGTATTCTTCGAGGAAGTCCTCTCGCGTCACGCCGCAGTCGATGGCCATGCGCATCAGTTTGCCTTCGAAGCTGGTCATGCGCCGGTTGAGCCCGTAAAGCTCGTCGACAAGGGCTTCGATCCGGCCGTTGTTGAGCTGGACCTTCTCCATGTACTCGACCAGATCATGCTGCAGCTTCGAGTAGCGCTTCTCCTGCGCCGTCGAGAGCTGGTCGGACTTGTTCTTCATGCCGGCGAGCCGCTGTTCCTGCAGCTTGCGCAGCTTCTTGTAGGTCTTGTCGATGTCCTCGAAGAGGCCGAGCACTTCCGGCTTCAGCTTCGCTTCCATCGCCGCGAGCGACAGGTTCGCGCCCTCGTCGTCATCGTCGTCGTCGGAATCGCTGTTGTCGTTGTCGGCCTTCTTCGCGTCCGCGCCGTTGGCCTTCGCGGCCGAATTGTCGGCACCGTTCGCCTTGTTCTGGGCATTCGCCTGGGCGCCGCCGTTGGCCGAGTTGTCTTCGCCAGGTCCGCCGCTGTGGGTCGCATCCAAATCGATCACGTCGCGCAGCAGGATTTGTTCCTTATCCAGCGCGTCACGCCAGGCGATAATCGCGCGGATCGTCAGTGGGGATTCGCAAATGGCCCCGATCATCTTCTCGCGGCCTGCCTCGATCCGCTTGGCGATGGCGATTTCGCCCTCGCGCGACAGCAGTTCGACCGAGCCCATCTCGCGCAAATACATTCGCACCGGGTCGTCGGTGCGGCCCAGATCCTCTTCGCGCGTGGTGCGGGTCTTGGTGGCGGGCGCCGGCGTCTCTTCGGCGGCCTCTTCCTTGGTTTCGGCGGCCTTGGCTTTCTCGCCGACCTTGTCGGCCTGCGCGGCGTTGTCGTCCTTCTCTTCTTCCTCGACGACGTTGATGCCCATCTCGGAAAGCTGGGCGAGCACATCCTCGATCTGCTCGGAAGAGACCTGCTCCTGAGGCAGCGTTTCGTTCAGCTCGTCATATGTGATGAACCCGCGCTCCTTGCCGCGCGCGATCATTTTCTTGACGCCCTGCACAGAGCCGTCCATCAGCGGACCGTCGGTGTTTTCCTCGCGGTCCTCGGTTGCCTCTTCCTGGGCTTCGTTTCGTGCCATATTCGTCCCTCGCTGCGACGCCCCCGAGCGACCGCGCATGTGTACGACTAAATCTGCTTCTTAAAGGCCGCCTGCACGCGAGCCTTCACGGACGAGATTGAGCAGTTTCTTGACATTCTCTTCGCTCATATCGCCCTTCGCGTCCCTCTCGGCATCCGCCCGGTCCAACTTCAGCCGCGACCGCGCGTAACCTGCCAGCATTTCGTCCAATGCGGCACGCGCATCCAGGACCGTAGCCTCGGGCGCCGCGAAGGACGCCTGTCGGTACACCTGCGGATGCAACACCAACCCCAGCAGCCTTTCAAAACCGCTCTCGTTCAAATGGCGTCGCAGGTCACGGGTGTCAAGCACCGGCGCAGCGAACGCGTGGTTTAAAATCTCCCGGAGCAGGGTGTCAAGTTCCTTGCTTTGCAGGGAAATCCCCGTCAGGGCGTCGACGGCGTCGCCAATCAGGTCAGGATGGTTGACCAATGTCGCGACCAATATGCGCTCCTGCAGCGTTTTGATCGCCCCGATATCGCCGCGCGCGCGCAATCCGGGGCTTGAAGCCCCCTGTTTCCGTCCGAAATCGGACCGGTTCGATCCGCGTCCGCCGAATTGGGACCGTCTCGCCTGGTAAAACAGGTCTCGCAGCCGGTCACGCAGCGCCTGCTGGTAATGATACTTCACGCTTTCGTCGGCGATCCTCGCCAGCCTGACGTTGATCCGCCGCTCGAGGTCGGCCCGCCGTTCGGGCGTGTCGAACCGTCCCGCGGACAATTCCGACTGCCAGATCACGTCGACCAGCTGGCGCGCACCGTTCAGCAAGGTTCGAAAGCCGTCCGCCCCGCGGTTGGCCACAAGAGAGTCCGGATCCTCGCCGGCCGGCAGGCCCATGAAGCGCAGCGTCTTGCCCGGCTTCAGGATCGGCAGCGCGCGTTCCGCCGCACGCAGCGCCGCACGTTCGCCCGCGTTGTCCCCGTCGAAACAAAGCACCGGCTCGTCGACGATGCGCCAGAGCAGGCCGATCTGGTCCTCCGTGACGGCGGTGCCGAGCGGCGCGACGGCGTTGGGCAGGCCCGCCTGCGCCAGCGCGATCACGTCGGTGTAGCCCTCGGCGACGATCACGGTACCCGACGCCTTCGAGGCCTCGCGCGCCATGGCGTAGTTGTAGAGGTTGCGGCCCTTGTGGAAGAGCGGCGTTTCCGGCGAGTTCAAGTATTTCGGCTGGCCGTCTCCAAGGATGCGCCCGCCGAACGCGATCACGCGGCCACGCCCGTCGGAAATCGGGAACATCACGCGGTTGAAGAAATAGTCGCGCGGGTCGCCGCCCCCTTCTGGCATCTTGATCAGCCCCGCCTCGACCAGCTGCTCGCGGCGGATGCCCTTGCTCTCCATGGCCTGCAGCAATCGCCCCCGTCCGTCCGGCGCGAAACCGAGGCGGAACTGGCGGATCGTCTCGTCGGTAAACCCGCGCCCGCGCAGGTACTCGTAGGCGGCGCTACCTTCGGAGGCGCGCAGGTTTGCTTCGTACCAGGCGCACACGGCCTCGACGACGTCGTAGAGCGTCGCGCGCACCTTCGCGCGCGCCTTGTCCTCCGGCGTCGATTGCGGCACCTGCAGCCCTGCCTGCCCCGCCAGCTTCTCGACAGCCTCGGGAAAGCTCAGCCCCTCGGTCTCGATTGCGAAGGAGATGACGTCACCATGCGCGCCGCAGCCGAAGCAATGGTAGAAAGCCTTCTCGTCATTGACCGTGAAGGACGGCGTCTTTTCGTTGTGGAAAGGGCAGAGGCCGGAGAACTCGCGGCCCTTCTTGATCAGACGCACCTTCCGCCCCACGACCTCCGACACCGGAAGCCGCGCGCGCAACTCATCGAGAAATTGCGGCGGGAAGGCCATGAGCAGTCTGTGTCCGAATTGGTTACAACCCGAACACTACCGCGTCACCGGCGTGGCGGCGATGACTGAATAGTGTGGATAAAGCGTCAGCCGCTCAGGCGGGCCTTCACGATGGCGCTGGCCTTGCCGAAGTCCATCTGGCCTGCGTAGTTCTCGCGCAGCGCGCCCATCACGGCGCCCATATCCTTCAGGCCACCGGCGCCCACGTCGGCGATGGTCTTGTCGACCGCCGCTTCCGTCGCGGCATCGTCGAGCTGTTCCGGCAGGAAGCGCTGGATGATCTCGATTTCCTCGGCTTCCTGTTCCGCGAGCTCCAGCCGGCCGCCCTTCTCGTACATGGAGATGGATTCGCGCCGCTGCTTCACCATGGTCTGCAGCATCTGCAGCACCTCATCATCGGGAATGCCGTCGGCGTTGCCCTTGCCCCGCGCCGCGATGTCGCGGTCCTTCAGAGCGGCCATGATCAGCCTCAAGGTCGAGACCGCGCGCTCGTCCTTCGCTTTCTGCGCATCCTTCAGGGCTTCGGGAAGCTGTTCTCGGAGCATGGTTTCTGGCCTTTTGTCGGAAGCCGGGGACGGTAACGGATTTGACCGAGGAGCGCAATCATATGCGCTGCGTTCTAACTATCTGTTTTTATTATATATTTCCATCCCCAGCCTCGCTTGACGACTCCCGCCGGGTGCCGTAAACAACCCGGCAATTTGCGCGCCCCCGAAAGCGCGCACCGGCTTGCGCAGCGGCCGGATTGCGAAACATCTTTACCCGGCGGCCCGCGCCTTGCGGCGGCCCGCCACCCCGAGGACCGAAGCGATATGGCCGCTTCCGCGCCACAGGACCGGAGCCAGCCCGATTGGGCCACCGGGGCATTGGTCCTGCCCGATGGCGACGTTTTCTGGGGCCGTGGCATCGGCGCGACGGGGGCGTCGGTCGGCGAGGTCTGCTTCAACACCTCGCTCACCGGCTATCAGGAAATCATGACCGACCCGTCCTACGCGGGTCAGATCATCACCTTCACATTCCCCCATATCGGCAATGTCGGCGCGAACGCCGAGGACGTGGAGACCACCACGCCGGCCGCGCGCGGCTGTATCCTGCGCGCGGACATCACCGACCCGTCGAACTGGCGCGCCGCCCAGCATCTCGACACCTGGCTGAAGTCCATGGACATGGTCGGGATCGCGGGCGTCGACACGCGCCGCCTGACCCGCCGCATCCGCGATGCCGGCGCGCCCAACGGCGCCATCGTCCACAAGCCCAAGGGGGCCATCAACACGGCCACGATGCGCGCGGCGGCGAGCGACTGGCTCGGGCTCGAAGGCACCGACCTCGCCAAGGAGGTCTCCTGCACCCAGACCTACGACTGGACGGAGACCCGCTGGAAACTCGGTGAAGGCTACGGCGAACTGAAGAAACCAAAGCGCCATGTGGTCGCGGTGGATTTCGGCGCCAAGCGCAACATCCTGCGCTGCCTGGCGGACCTCGACTGCAAGGTCACCGTCGTGCCCGCCTCGGCCACGGCCAAGGAAGTGCTCGGCCACAAGCCCGACGGGGTATTCCTGTCCAACGGCCCGGGCGACCCGGCCGCGACGGGCGAATACGCCGTGCCGATGATCGGTGACGTGCTGGCGTCGGGCACGCCGACGTTCGGCATCTGCCTCGGCCACCAGATGCTTGCGCTCGCCGTCGGCGCGAAGACCGAAAAGATGCACCACGGCCACCGCGGCGGGAACCACCCGGTGAAGGACCTCGCCACCGGCAAGGTGGAGATCACCAGCCAGAACCACGGCTTCGTGGTGATCGAGAAATCCCTGCCCGCCAATGTCGAGATGAGCCACGTCTCGCTGTTCGACGGCTCGCTGGAGGGCATCCGCGTCAAGGACGCCCCGGCGTTCTCCGTTCAGTACCACCCGGAAGCCTCGCCCGGCCCCCACGACAGCCACTACCTGTTCGAGCGGTTTGTCGAGATGATCGACGGCGGGAAATAGATGCCCAAACGCACCGACATCGAATCCATCATGATCGTCGGCGCCGGGCCGATCATCATCGGCCAGGCGTGCGAGTTCGACTATTCGGGCACCCAGGCCGTGAAGGCGCTGAAGGACGAGGGCTACCGGGTGATCCTGGTGAACTCGAACCCGGCGACGATCATGACCGACCCGGCGTTCGCGGATGCGACCTATGTCGAGCCGATCACGCCGGAGATGGTCACCAAGATCCTGGAAGCCGAGAAGCCCGACGCGATCCTGCCGACGATGGGCGGGCAGACGGCGCTGAACACTTGCCTGACCCTGGCGCGCGACGGCACGCTGGATCGGCTCGGCATCGAGATGATCGGCGCCGAGGCCGACGTCATCGACAAGGCCGAGGACCGGCTTCAGTTCCGAGAGGCAATGGACAAGATCGGGCTGGAATCGCCGCGCTCGATGCAGGTGAACAACCGCGAGGACGCGGAAAAGGCGCTGGAAATGGTGCGCCTGCCGGCAATCATCCGACCGTCGTTCACGCTGGGCGGCCAGGGCGGCGGCATCGCCTACAACCGCGAGGAGTTTTTCGACATCGTCATGGGCGGCATCGACGTGTCACCGGTAAGCGAGGTCCTCGTCGAGGAATCCGTCCTCGGCTGGAAGGAGTATGAGATGGAGGTCGTCCGCGACAAGGCGGACAACTGCATCATCATCTGCTCCATCGAGAACATCGACCCGATGGGCGTGCACACAGGGGACTCGATCACCGTCGCCCCGGCGCTGACCCTGACGGACAAGGAATACCAGATCATGCGCGACGCCTCGATCGCGTGCCTGCGGGAGATCGGGGTCGAGACGGGCGGATCCAACGTGCAGTTCGCCATCAACCCGAAGAACGGGCGGATGGTCGTGATCGAGATGAACCCGAGGGTCAGCCGCTCGTCGGCTCTCGCGTCGAAGGCGACCGGCTTCCCGATCGCCAAGGTCGCCGCGAAGCTGGCGGTCGGCTACACGCTGGACGAACTGGACAACGAGATCACCGGCGTCACCCCGGCAAGCTTCGAGCCGACCATTGACTATGTCGTCACCAAGATGCCGCGCTTCACTTTCGAGAAGTTCCCCGGCACCGAGGCGCTGCTGACCACATCGATGAAGTCCGTCGGCGAGGCCATGTCCATCGGTCGCACCTTCGCGGAGAGCCTGCAGAAGGCGTTCCGGTCCATGGAGACCGGGCTGACCGGGCTCAATGAAGTGCCGATCCCGGGCGCGAAATCACGCGGCGAGGGCCGCGGCGTCGACGAGGATGCGGTGTTCGCGGCGCTCGGCCGTCCGGCACCGGACCGGATTCTGGTGATCGCGCAGGCATTCCGCCACGGCCTGTCGGCGGAAGATATCCACCGGGTCACGAAATACGACCCATGGTTCCTGGAACAGATCCACGCCATCGTGCAGACCGAGAACCGCATCCGCGACAAAGGCCTGCCGGACGATTTCGACGCACTGATCCGGCTGAAGAAAATGGGCTTCTCCGACGAACGTCTCGCCGAGCTGGCGGGTGTGGGTCCCGACGTTGTGGTCACGCTGCGCGACAAGCTGGGTGTGCACCCCGTCTACAAGCGCATCGACACCTGCGCGGCCGAGTTCCCGAGCCAGACGCCCTACATGTATTCGGCCTATGAGGGGGATTCGACCCTGCCGGGCGAATGCGAGGCGGAACCCACCGAGCGCGAAAAGGTCGTGATCCTGGGCGGTGGACCGAACCGGATCGGCCAGGGCATCGAGTTCGACTATTGCTGCGTCCACGCCGTCTTCGCGCTGCGCGAGGCCGGGTACGAGACCATCATGGTCAACTGCAACCCGGAGACCGTGTCCACCGACTACGACACCTCGGACCGGCTGTATTTCGAGCCGCTCACGCCCGAAGACGTGATCGAGATTTGCAAGCTCGAACAGTCGAAAGGCACCCTGAAGGGCGTGATCGTCCAGTTTGGCGGCCAGACGCCGCTTAAGCTTTCGCACGCGCTCGAAGCCGCGGGCATCCCGATCCTCGGCACATCGCCGGACGCGATCGATCTGGCGGAGGACCGCAAGCGGTTCCAGGCGTTGCTGCAGGACCTCGATCTGCGCCAGCCGGAAAACGCCATCGCCACCAGCGCCGACGAAGCGCTGGCCGCGGCGGAGGAACTCGGCTTCCCGCTGCTGATCCGACCGTCCTACGTGCTTGGCGGCCGCGCGATGGAACTGGTCCACGACATGGACCAGCTGACCCGTTACATCAACGAGGCGGTGCGTGTGTCCGGCGACAGCCCCGTCCTCCTCGACCGGTACCTGCAGGACGCCATCGAGGTCGATGTCGACGCCCTGTGCGACACCACCGGCCAGGTGCATGTCGCGGGCATCATGGAACATATCGAGGAAGCCGGCATTCACTCCGGCGACAGCGCCTGCTCACTGCCTCCCTATTCGCTGGGGCCGGAGATCATCGCGGAAATTCGCCGGCAGACCGAGGTCCTGGCCAAAGCGCTCAACGTACTCGGCCTGATGAACGTCCAGTACGCGGTGAAGGACGGCGACGTCTACCTGATCGAGGTCAACCCGCGCGCCAGCCGCACGGTGCCGTTCGTCGCCAAGGCGACCGGCGTGCCCATCGCGAAGATCGCGGCGCGGATCATGGCCGGCGAAATGCTGCCAGATTTCGACCTGCCGGGATACGACGAGGCGGGCGACCATGTCGCCGTCAAGGAAGCGGTGTTCCCGTTCGCGCGCTTCCCGGGTGTCGACACGATCCTGGGCCCGGAAATGAAATCGACCGGCGAGGTCATGGGCCTCGACCGCGACTTCGGCCACGCCTTCGCGAAATCGCAGATCGGCGGCGGCACGAAGGTGCCGGTCGACGGCAAGGTGTTCATTTCTGTGCGCGACCATGACAAGCCGACGATGGTCGAACTCGCGCGCAGCCTGACCGACATGGGCTTCGCCATCGTCGCCACCAGCGGCACCGCGCGTTTTCTCGAGGCCGAGGGCGTCGAGGTCGAGACGATCAACAAGGTGCTGGAAGGCCGCCCGCACATTGTCGATGCCATGCAGAATGGCGATATCCAGCTCGTGTTCAACACAACCGAGGGCGCCAGCTCGATCGAGGACAGCTACAGCCTGCGCCGCACCGCGCTGACACTTAAGATTCCCTACTACACGACGGCCGCGGGCGCGCGGGCCGCGCTTGCCTCAATCGAAGCGGTGCGCAGCGGCGGGCTTGAAGTCGCGCCCCTGCAGTCGTATTTTAGTCACGAATTTTGAACGGCTTAACCCGCCGGACGTTCGTCGAAGGCCGAAATCGGCCGGACACGACCAGCGGCGGGTCTTTTCGTCTGTCAAAGCCCTTCTATGGCGACCGGCCGCACGGTGCGGACGGCGTGTGAGCGAGTGATCGGATCATGGACAAGCTCCCGATGACGCAGGAGGGCCACAAGGCCCTGCAGGAAGAACTCCGGAACCTCAAGCAGGTCGAACGCCCGGCGATCGTGAAAGCGATCGCGGCGGCGCGCGAACACGGCGATCTCTCGGAAAACGCCGAGTATCATGCCGCGCGCGAGCGCCAGAGCTTTATCGAGGGCCGAATCGGTGAACTTGAGGACGCGACCAAGCGCGCCGAGGTCATCGACACATCCAAGCTGAAGGGCAAGACCGTGCGCTTCGGCGCGACGGTGAAGCTGGCGGACGAGGAAACCGACGAGGAAATCACCTATCAGCTCGTCGGCGAATTCGAGGCCGACATCGAGAAGCGCAAGATCTCGATCCAGTCACCGCTCGGCAAGGCCCTGATCGGCCGCGAGGTCGGCGACAGCGTCGAGGTGACCACGCCGAACGGCGTGCGCTACTTCGAGGTCGTGACCGTCCGCTTCAAGTAGGGTGGCAACTGCGTCTCATTCAGGGGCCTACGCCGAGCGATATCGCCTGATTGCGCCCTCACCCTGAGCCTGTCGAAGGGCGAGGGCGAAACCCTCATTCTTCGACAAGCTCAGCATGAGGGTATTTCCGAAACAGCGCACAGCGCTGGTATGAAGCACTGCGTGCTCCGAGTCCTACCCCTCCGGCTCGTCGACCGGAACGCTGGACTCGTATTTCGAACTCCGGATCACCTGGAACGTCTGGACCGTCGACACATGCGGCGCGGCCGTCAGGCGCGCAGTAAGTTCGTTCTCATGGGCGGTGTTGCGCGCCACGATGCGCAGCATGAAATCGCCGCCGCCACGAACCATGTCGCACCGGCGCACCTCCGGCCAGTTCCGCATCTGGCGCTCGAACTCCGTCAGCACCGCCTCGGACTGGCTGTCGAGGCCGACGAGTGCGTGAAACGCGACCTCGTAGCCCAGAAGCTCGGCGTCGAGCTCGGCGTTGTAGCCCTTGATATAGCCGGCCGCTTCCAGCGCGCGCACGCGGCGCAGGCACGGCGGCGCGGATATGCCGGCGCGGCGGGCCAGTTCCACATTGGTGATGCGGCCTTCGTCGCGCAGGTTGCTCAGGATGCGGCGGTCGATCGCATCCAGCTTCACTTTTCGCTTCTCGGTGGGCTTGTCGTCGACGCCGTGCCCGGAATCTGTGTCCGCCATCTCTCGGGTATTCTCCAGGTCGGCCGGCGTCGCGGCGCGGAGCCGAACCCCGTGGGAATCGCAGGGGTCCGTGCCTATAGTTGCGTTCCTTGCTGTGGGTCGGATGCTAGCAGGTTGTAATTATATTTCAATTGCATCGGAGCCCGTTCGGCTCATCCCTTGGTCTTAGATTGGCCGTGACGACGTGACCGATTTCCCATTACAGAGCGAACTGACGTGCTGGATTCTGACGGACGGCAAGGTCGGCATGGTCAACCAGTGCCGCGGCCTTGCGGAGATCGTGGGCGTTGAGCCGGTTTCCAAGGTGATCGGCCAGCGCGCGCCGTGGCGATGGCTGCCGGCGGCGCTGACACCGGCGTCCCTGAGTGTCCTGAAACGAAAATCGGACCCGATCGCGCCGCCCTGGCCTGACCTCCTCATCGCCAGCGGCCGCAAGTCCGTCGCCCCGGCACGCGCCATCCGGCGAGCGAGCGGCGGAAAGACATTCTGCGTCCAGATCCAGGACCCGGGCGTTTCGCTTCTGGCGTTCGATCTCGTCGTCGCGCCGGAGCATGACGGCCTGGAGGGCGACAACGTGATTTCAACTGCCGGGTCGATGCACGGCGTCAACGCGGCCGTGCTGGCGGACGCGCGGGCGCGGTTCGCCAGCTATTTGGCGGACCTGCCCCGCCCGCTGCTTTCCGTGCTGCTGGGGGGCGACAATGCCGTCTACCGGATGACCGAGGCATTCAGCCGGAAACTCGCCGATGACCTGGGCCGGATTGCGCGAGAGGGCAACTGGGGCGTCGCCGTCACGCCGTCGCGCCGCACGCCCGAACACGCGCGGCGCGCAATCGCCGACGCACTCGACGGCACGCCCGCGCGCATCTGGGACGAAACCGGAGAAAACCCCTATCCAGGCCTGCTCGCCCATGCCGACGCGATTGTCGTCACCTGCGATTCCGTGAACATGGTCACCGAGGCCGCGGCTACCGGAAAACCCGTGCATGTCGCACACCTCGAGGGCGGTTCGGACAAGTTCCGGCGGTTCCATGCCGGGATGGAGGCGCGCGGAATCACGCGATCGTTCACGGGGCAGCTCGAGAGCTGGGACTACGCCCCGCTCGACGAAACGAAAGCCGTCGCCGAAGAGGTTCGCCGGCGCATTGCAATTGGCTGAGTCGCGGCCTATTCAATCGGCATGGCAGTCATCGACATTCAGGCCATCGATGCCGCGCCGGTAGGGCGCGATCCGTTCGATCACGTGCTCGTTTCCGGGGTCGTGACGAAGGCGGCGCTCGATGCCGCGAACGAGGACTTCCCGGTCATCGACAAGCCCGGCAGTTTCCCGACCGGGCAACTGGACTATGGACCGGGGTTCGCCGCACTTCTGGAAGCGCTCGAGGGACCGGAGTTCGCCCGCGCGCTCGGCAACAAGCTGGATATCGAACTGGTCGGCAAACCGACGATGGTGACCGTGCGCGGGCGCGCCCGGCCGACCGACGGGAAAATCCACATCGATTCGTCGGGCAAGCTCGTCACGGTGCTGCTCTATATGAACCCGTCATGGGAAGAGCCGGGCGGCCAGTTGCGCCTGCTGCGCACCCCCGACAACCTGGACGACTACGCCGTCGAGGTGCCGCCCGACGAAGGCACGCTGCTGGCATTCCCCTGTATCGAAAACGCCTGGCACGGCCACCAGCCGTTTGAGGGCGAACGGCGCACCATCCAGCTCAACTGGGTGACAAGCCGGGCGTACAAGACGCGTGAGCAGGTGCGCCACTCGATCTCCGCTTTCTTCAAGAAGCTCAAAAGCTAGGCAGGCGCGACCGATGGCGCTCGATATCGCGACATTCTCCAACATCAAGGGCGGTTTCCCGTTCTTCAAGGCCGCCGGTCATCCCGCGGTCGCACCGCATGCCCGCGCAATGCTGGACCGGCTGGCGATGCTGGACACGGTGGCCATTTATGATCCCTCCGGCTTCGCGACGGCATTTTCCGCGATCTATCCGCTCGATCGCCTGACGATCGGCCATGTGTTCGTCCAGGACCTCTCGGCGCTCGGGCAGACGGTGCTCGGCAAGGCGGCCCAGCCCGTCACCGACCTCGTCTCGGCCCAGGCCGACGCGCTGCTGGTCGTCGCGTTCGACGCCGAAAAGACCGTGCGCGACATCGCCCACCTCGTGCCCGACGGCACGAAGATCGTCACCCTGGACGAACTCCGGCTCCCGGAAGACCGGCTGACCAACAAGACGCGCTATCTCGACCCGCTCAATTTCGCCACGAACTTCGCCTTCTTTCGCGATGTGCCCGACGGGCGCGGGGGGCGGCTGCATACCCGCATTGCCACCGCGAACTACTGGCACCGCTACGGCGCGTCGAACGTCTCGCTCTGGCTGTCGCTGATCGACGAGACCGGCGAGACCGTCGGCCAGTGGGACCTGGCGCTGCCGGATTCGCCCGGCGGCATCACTATCGACAGCGCGGATGTCTGCGCGCGCTTCGGGCTGGACGAGATCACCGGCCAGCTCTTTGTCCACGCCATCGGCGTGAAGGGCCACGACATCGTCAAATATGCGCTCGACACCTATGGCGACGATGCCCGAGATCTTTCCTGCACCCATGATGCAAACGCCTGGCCGGCGGATTTCTATGGCGGCCTGCCCGCGCCGAAGGACGGTGAGCGGGTGGTGCTGTGGATCCAGAACAGCCACCCCTGCCCAATCCCGGCGGGCGCCGTCGGCCTGAACCTGATGGGGCGCGATGAGGCGGCCTGGCTCGACCGTGAGATTCCACCCTTCGGCACCTTCCCGCTCGACGCTGCCGACCTGCTGCCCGACGCCGCCTGGCCGCAGCAGATCGAGGTCAACGCCGGCAAGCATTTCGTCCGCCCGCGCTACGAGATCGAATCCCGGACGAACGGCCAAGTCGAGCGCCGCCGGACCGCGCATGTGAACGTGGAACGCGTCGACCTGGAGCCGAACCCCAAGATCGCGGAGATCGGCAACCTGATGGGCAAGGGCTTCCTGCTGCCCGCGCCGGTGCTGCCGCGCGCGGGGTTCCGGTCCATCGCGCTGCCGACCCCCATGGCCACGACCCAGGAAACGCTGCCGGTCGAGGCACGGATCTATGACAAGGCCGGCCGGGAAATCGCCCGCCATGGCTTCGGCGAGCTGCGGCGCAGCGACAGCGTGGCGCTGGATATCGACGATGTCCTCGATGGCGCCGGCTTCCTGGACGACGAACCTGGGCACATGGAACTGCTCTACGACTTCGGCGTGGCGACGCGCGGCGTCGACGGCTGGCTGCACGCGCTGTTCCGCTATGAGGCGCGCGGCTCCGGCCACGCGGCGGAAACCAGCTTCGGCGCGCATATCTTCAACACCGCGCTGACCTGGGAGGGTGAACCCCAGTCCTACTCGGGCGCGCCGCCCGGCCTGTCGACCCGCCTGTTCCTGCGCACCGACCCCGCCATGGCCGTCAGCGAGAGCGACCATGACACCTTCTGCCACCTGATCTATGCGGCATCGACGACCTGGCACGACACCTCGGATACCCAGCTCATGCTGCACGACGGCTCGGGCAATATCGTCGCGGAGACGACCGTCAACATCGCGTGTGGCGGATCGTTCCATTTCCGGCTGAGCGAACTGTTCGACGCCGACGCGCGCGCCGACGCCGCGCGGGCCGGTGCGGCCGGGTCGGGCTACGTGCTGATCCGCGACACGACCTGCCGCCTGTTCGGCTACCACGGCGTAATCGCGCGCGACGGCAGCGCCTTTTCCCTCGATCACATGTTCGGCTTCTAGCGAGAGCCGGATACCGCACGTCATGCTTTCAGTTTCCCGACCACAACGACGGTGCTAGCTTCTGCCCCGGGAACAGTATTTGGGGGGAAATACAATGACGCGAGCGTTGATCGCGCCGGCTCTCGCCGGTGCCGCTCTGTTTATGTTGCACGGTACGGCCACGGCAGAAACGCTGTTGGAGCGCGGTACCTATCTCATGGAATCGATCGTCGCGTGCGGCAATTGCCATACCCCCAAGGGACCGACCGGCGACATTCCTGGCATGGAGCTGGCGGGCATGGCGCCGATGGAGAAGACGCCCGGCTTCGACGCCAACGCGCCCAACATTACACCCGACAGGGAAACCGGCATCGGGAACTGGACGGACGAACAGCTTATCAGGTCGATCCGCGAAGGCGTGCGGCCGGATGGTTCGATCATTGGTCCGCCAATGCCGATCGGGCTTTACCGCGGCATGTCCGATCGTGACGTGCGGGCGATCGTCGCCTACATGCGCCAGGTGCCGCCGGTGAAAAACGAGATTCCGCCGTCGGTCTATCGCATGCCACTCCCGCCATCCTATGGCCCGCCGGTCAAAAACGTTGAAGCCCCCTCGCCCGACGACAAGGTCGCCTACGGTGCCTATCTCGCGGGCCCGCTCGGCCATTGCACCGAGTGCCACTCGCTCACCGAGAAGGGCCCCGATTTCGAGAATAATCTCGGCGGCGGCGGCTACGAGTTCCACGGCCCGTGGGGCGTCAGCGTCGCGCCGAATATCACCCCGACGGGGATCGGCGACCGCACCGACGCGGAACTCAAGAAGATGATCGCTCAGGGCATCCGCCCCGACGGCGGCAAGATGCTGCCGCCGATGGCGTATCCGTACTACGCCAAAATCACAGAGCAGGATCTGGACGCGATCGTGACCTACCTACGCACGTTGCCGCCGCTCTAGTCGAGAACGAGGCCATGGCGGAACGCGAATTCGACGTCACAACGCCTGACGGCGCCATGCCGTGCTTCGCCGCGTGGCCAGAGCCCGACGAAGACGGGCCGGGCCCGCACCCGGTGATCGTCATGTACATGGACGCCCCGGGCATCCGCGAGGAACTGCGCGACTTCGCGCGGCGGATTGCCGGGCAGGGTTACTACGCCGTGCTGCCGGACCTCTACTACCGGCTGGGTTTCCTGCGCTTCAACCTGCCGAAGCGCACCGAGAAGATGACGGAGATGATCTTCGCGGCCTGGCACAGCCTGACCAATGCGGGCGTCGCATCGGACACCGCCGCGCTGATGGACGCGCTCGCTGATGAGGACGCGGCGTCCGACGGGCCCATGGGCTGCGTCGGCTACTGCATGTCCGGCGCGTTCGTGACCACGGTCGCCGGCACCTTCCCGGACCGTTTTGCCGCCAACGTCTCGCTCTACGGGGTCTATATCGTCACTGACGAGGACGACTCCCCGCATCTCCTCGCGCCGAAGATCGAGGGCGAGATGTACTACGCCTTCGCAGAGCACGACCGCTGGGTGCCCATGGAACTGATCGACACGTTGCGCAAGACGCTGGACGATCACGGCGTCACCCACGAGACCGAGGTCTTCCCGACGACGGAGCACGGCTTCGCCTTCCCCCAGCGCGACGTCTACCACGAGCCCTCGGCGGAGATCGTCTGGGGGAAGATGTTCAAGCTCTACGCGCGGGTGTTGGGGTAGTTGCCCTTCAATTCAACGGCGGTTTAGGCAGTAATATCAGAGCGATAATCCCCGCGACCGTGCCAAGGACGATAAACGCGACAAGCGCATAGAAAAACCAACCGCGATTGCCATAGAAAACTGCCAGGCTCTCTCTGAACGACTGCCGGTAAGGGCTCAGCGGCAAACCCTTGGCGAGCGGCTTGTGCATGAGAAATATGAAAAAGAGGCCGAACGGAAAAACCGCAAGCAACGCCCAGAAACCTGCAACTGCGTAGGCCGCGAAACTAACAACCACAGCGGCCAAATTCGACCAGGTGTTGATCTTCCGCCATCGACGGCGAAGGGTGTCTTCCACTATCGCATCCTCGATGACATAGCCCGATCCGACCCATCCGAACGGATAGAAGTGAACGCGCCCGTCAGGCCGGGACACGAAGGCCGCCTTTTCCATTGTCGAAGGCATCGAGCAGTCCTGATCACGAATGCAGAGCACGACTCTACCTCAAACATCCTCCTTGCGCTTGCACTCCCCGGCCCGGCTTGGGACACTCCCGGCAACAGGAATCACGTCTATTTCCGGGGAGAAATCATCATGGAAACCCGCGCCGCCGTGGCCCTTGAGGCCGGAAAGCCGCTGTCCGTCGAAACCGTCGATCTGGAAGGCCCGCGCGACGGCGA
Source organism: Alphaproteobacteria bacterium (assembly GCA_965222215.1). Classification (GTDB taxonomy): domain Bacteria; phylum Pseudomonadota; class Alphaproteobacteria; order UBA6615; family UBA6615; genus JABJAG01. Next base: position 2,681,576 of record OZ244931.1, read on the forward strand.
GGTGCTGGTCGAGATCAAGGCGACCGGCATCTGCCACACCGACGAATTCACCCTGTCGGGCGCCGACCCGGAGGGCCTGTTCCCGGCGATCCTCGGCCATGAGGGCGCGGGCGTGGTGGTCGATGTCGGCAAGGGCGTGACGTCGCTCAAGAAGGGCGACCATGTGATCCCTCTCTACACGCCGGAATGCCGCGAATGCGACTACTGCACTTCGGGCCGCACGAACCTTTGCCAGGCGATCCGCGAGACCCAGGGCCAGGGCGTCATGCCCGACGGCTCGTCGCGCTTCTCTCTGAACGGCGACAAGCTGTTCCACTACATGGGCACGTCGACTTTTTCCAACCATACGGTGCTGCCGGAGATCGCACTGGCAAAGGTCCGCGAGGACGCCCCGTTCGAGAAAATCTGCTACATCGGCTGCGGCGTGACGACGGGGATCGGCGCGGTCATCAACACCGCCAAGGTCCAGCCCGGCGACAACGTCGTGGTGTTCGGCCTCGGCGGGATCGGCCTGAACGTCATCCAGGGCGCACGCATGGTCGGCGCGAACAAGATCGTCGGCGTCGACCTGAACCCCGGCCGCAAGCCGATGGCCGAGGCCTTCGGCATGACCCACTTCGTCAACCCGAAAGAGGTCGAGGGAGATCTGGTGCCGTATCTGGTCGACCTGACCGATGGCGGCGCGGACCATTCCTTCGAGTGCATCGGCAATGTCGAGGTGATGCGCCAGGCACTGGAGTGCTGTCACAAGGGCTGGGGCAAGTCGACCATCATCGGTGTCGCGCCCGCCGGCGCGGAGATCGCTACCCGCCCGTTCCAGCTTGTCACCGGCCGCGTCTGGCAGGGCACGGCCTTCGGCGGCGCCAAGGGACGCACCGACGTGCCGAAGATCGTCGACTGGTACATGGACGGGAAGATCAACATCGACGACCTGATCACCCACGTGATGCCGCTCGACGACATCAACAACGCCTTCGACCTGATGCACAAGGGCGAGTCGATCCGCTCCGTCGTCACCTTTTAAACTGGCCGGCCTCACATGACCGATGACCAGACGCGCGAGCACCTGATCGGGCGATTGCCGAGGCTTCTGGGCTCCGGCGTCGACTACAACGACGCCATGCAGGTCATCGCCAGCATGCATGAGGTTGCCGACTGGTCGCGCGGATGGGAAGCGGCCGGCGCGCGCCACGAGGCACGCGGCGACGCGGCGCTGGCGGCCGGCAACAATGTCACGGCGGGCGAAGCCTTCTTTCGGGCGGCCATTTCGTTCCACACCGGCCAGTCGGGCAATGTCGAGAACCCGGACGAGAAATTCCGCGTCCAGACCCTGCAGCGCGAAGCCTACCTGAAGGCCATGCCGCACCTGCGCCCGCCCACCGAGCGGATCGAGATTCCGTTCGACGGCATCGCATTCCCGGGCAACCTGCGACTGCCCGACGGCAACGGCCCTCACCCTTGTGTCCTGCTCAACGCAGGCGCCGATTCCACCAAGGAGGAGTTCTTTACGCTGGAGAACGAATTCCTGAAGCGCGGCATGGCGACCTGCGCCTATGACGGCCCCGGCCAAGGCATGACATGGCGGGATAGGAAGCTGCGCGGCGATTTCGAAGCACCCGTCGGGGCCGTTCTCGATGTGCTCGCGGATCGACCGGAGATCGATGCCGACCGGTTTGGCATCTGGGGACGAAGCATGGGCGGCTACGCCGCGCCCCGGGTTGCGGCCCACGACCGGCGCATCAAGGCGGCGATCGCGCTGGGCGGCTATTTCGACCTGCAGGGCTTCTGGGATACCTCGTCGGATGTGCTTCTCGATATTCTTCAGTTCGCGTTCGGGGCGGAGAACCGTTCGGACGCACGCGAGAAAGCCGGAAACTTCTCGCTCGCGAGCATTGCGCAGAACATCGAATGCCCGCTCCTGGTCGTACACAGCGACGGCGACGAGATCTGTCCGCTCGCGGAGGCAGAACGCATGGCGCGTGAGACCCCCAACGCCGAACTCGTCGTGTTCGAGGGCGGCAATCACTGTTGCGATAACATGCCGGCGGTCGTGCGCCCGCTGATGGCGGACTGGATGGCCGGCAGGCTCCGCGCCGCGCCCGGCTGACCCGGACGGACACCCGCCCGCTTGCCTCACCGTCCCGTCCCGACTATCTAGTTTCCACCACAGAATACTTCCAGACGACCGCCGAAGGACCCGCTGACATGCCCGAGACTCATCACACCAAAGTCCTGATCCTCGGCTCGGGCGCGGCCGGCTGCACTGCGGCGGTCTACGCCGCGCGTGCCAACCTGAAGCCGATCATGGTCCACGGCATGCAGCCGGGCGGGCAGCTCACCATCACCACCGACGTCGAGAACTATCCCGGCTTCGCCGAGCCGATCCAGGGCCCCTGGCTGATGGAGCAGATGATCGAGCAGGCGAAGAATGTCGGCACCGAGATCGTCGACGACCTGATCGTCGACGTGGATTTCTCCAAACAGCCATTCATGGCGACCGGAGACTCCGGCGACATCTACACCGGCGATACAGTGATCGTGGCGACGGGCGCGTCGGCGAAGTGGCTCGGGCTCGAGAGCGAGCAGAAATTCTCCGGCTTCGGCGTCTCAGCGTGCGCAACCTGCGACGGCTTCTTCTATCGCGAGAAGCCCGTGGCCGTGATCGGCGGCGGCAACACGGCGGTCGAGGAAGCGCTCTACCTCACGAACTTTGCGTCCAAGGTCACGCTGATCCACCGCCGCGACGAATTGCGCGCCGAAAAGATCATGCAGGACCGTTTGTTCCGGAACGAAAAAATCGAGGTGAAGTGGGACACCGTCCTCGACGAGGTCGTGGGCACCGAAAACCCGCCGGGCGTGACCGGCGCGAAGCTCAAGAATATCAAGACAGACGAGGCGGACGATCTCGAGGTCGACGGCGTATTCATCGCCATAGGCCACGACCCGAATACAAAGGTGTTCCGAGACGTTCTGGACATGGACGACGAGGGTTATCTGATCACCGCGCCCGACAGCACGGCGACCAACATTCCGGGCGTGTTCGCGGCGGGTGATGTGAAAGACAAGATCTATCGGCAGGCCGTGACCGCGGCCGGCATGGGTTGCATGGCGGCGCTGGAAGCGGAAAAGTTCATCGCCGAACGCGAAGACGAAGAAACCCGCGCCGCAGCGGAATAACGTGACGCGCGGACAACCGCGCCCAGCATCGGGGGACACGGCCTGATGGCCATGGACTGGGACAAGCTCAGGATTTTTCACGCTGTCGCGGAAGCGGGCAGTTTCACCCACGCGGGTGAAACGCTGCACCTCAGCCAATCGGCCGTCAGCCGCCAGATCAGCTCGCTGGAAGACAGCCTGGGAGTCCGGCTGTTCCACCGGCATGCGCGCGGTCTGATTCTCACCGAACAGGGTGAACTCCTCTACCGCACGGTCCACGATGTGTTCGCGAAGCTGACCATGGTCGAGGCCCGCCTCGGCGACTCCCATGAACAGCCGCAGGGTCCGTTGAAAATCGCGACCACTGTCGGGCTTGGCTCGCTATGGCTGACCCCGCGAATCCGCGAATTCATCGAGCTCTATCCGGATATCGAGGTCACGCTGATCACGACCGACGAGGAACTCGATGTGTCGATGCGCGAAGCCGATTGCGCGATCCGTCTAACCCCGCCGACCCAGGGCGACCTGATCCAGCGGCGGCTCACGCGTGTGCACACCCACGTCTTCGCCTCGCCCGAGTACCTCAAAAGCCACGGCATGCCTGACAAGGTGCGTGACCTCGTCAATCACCACATCATCGCTTACGACGAAGACCACGCCATGGCGGCGCCCAACCTTAACTGGCTACTGAACGCCATCCGCGATGCGACGAACGAGGAACCGCACAAGGTGCTGACCCTCAACAACCTGTACGGGGTCTTCCGCGCTGTCGAAGCCGGTGTCGGTATGGCGGGCCTGCCGGACTTCCTTGCGCGCGAGGCGCGTAATCTCGTGCGCGTGCTGCCGGAACTCGAAGGGCCGGGCAACGACGCCTTCTTCGTTTATCCCGAGGAGTTGCGGAACTCCCAGCGGATCGAGGTTTTCCGGGATTTTCTGCTGCGCAAGGTCGCCGAGACCCGGTTCTGACCGTCTGGTTGAAATGCGGCGATTGCGTCGGTTCGATGACATGCCATGCAATTATCACATAGCTGATTAACGCTTTAGCGGACTGCACGTCGGACTTCGCAAACACTATCTATCAGTCATACACGGTGTTTACGTGCACCGCGCCGTCCCGGGCACCCTCCCATGCCCTGGACGGGTAGAGGCCGCCGAACACGGCCTCGGCGTCTCCCAAGACGCAAGCCTCCCTGTTCACCTGCCGGACCCCTCTCGGGTCCGGCTTTTATTTTGGGGAATGAGTCGGAACGCCCGCAGGGTACAAAAAAGGGCGGGTCGAAACCCGCCCTGCTTGATGTTCTCTTACACAAACGCCTACCGGAAGTAGACCTCCCCTGCATCTGCCGGGTACATGCCGGCCACGAATTCCGCATAGCCGTTATACAGCTTTGTCGGCACCCGTTCGCTCTGTGAGCCGCCCAGCAGCCACTCGCTGGCCTGGCTCCAGCGGGGATGGGGAACCTCCGGGTTCACATTCGCCCAGAAACCGTACTCGGCCGGCTGAAGGCCTTCCCAGAACGTCTTGGGCTTCTCGTCCGTGAACGTGAACTGGATGATCGACTTGATCGACTTGAAACCGTATTTCCACGGCGCGGCGAGGCGCAGCGGCGCGCCGTTCTGCTTCGGCATCGGTTTGCCGTAGAGGCCCGTCGCGATGAAGGCGAGTTCGTTGTTCGCCTCTTCCATGGTCAGGCCCTCGGTGTAAGGCCACGGGTACCAGAACTGGCGCAGGCCCGGCATCTCGGACTTGCTCTCCGCAATGGTCGCCATCTTGACGTACTTAGCGCCTGACATGGGCTTCGCCAACTTCACAAGTTCGCTCATCTGGAACCCGGACCACGGCACGGTCATCGCCCAGGCCTCGACGCAGCGATGGCGGTAGACGCGTTCCTCAAGCTGCACATGCTTGAGCAGGTCGTCGAAGCCGATTTCGAACTCCTTCTCGACCATGCCGTCGATCTTGATGTTCCAGGGCCGTATCTCGAGCTTCTGCGCGGCCTTGGATATCTGCTTGTGAGAACCGAACTCGTAGAAGTTGTTATAGGTGGTCGCCTCAACCTCTTCGGTCAGCGCGCGATCGACCGTGTAACGCTCGTTGCGCGGCACCGGATAGAGCCTCGCCGAGGGGTCGTCGTCGGTGGCCGCCATCGCCATCCCGGCCGGCAGGACACTTGCCGTGGCCGCGATCGCGGGCGCGATGCCGAGGGCCTTGACGATCTCCCGCCGGCGCAGAAAAACATCCTCCGGCGTGACGGCACTCTCAGGCAATTCCCAGCCACGTTTGACCTTCACCAGCATGCTGACCTCCGTTCGTCGATGCGTGCCCCATAGGGTGGGCACGCGCGCGCGCGAACACAAGTCACAGCTCGTTGAAACTATTGCGACGGAATAGTTTTTTGCCTGCGGTGTTGTACGAACGCGGTCAGGTGGTCTGCGGCGTCAGCAGACGTTCCACCGGCTCGTCGCGGATGGGCCAGTGCAGCGCCGCCGCCAAAAGCCCCAACAGGATCGACGTGTACCAGACCGCGTTGTAGTCACCGGTCACGTCGAAATTCAGCCCGCCGAGCCACGACCCGAGGAACGCGCCGATCTGGTGACTGAAGAACACCACACCGAACAACATGCCCAGATGCCGCGCGCCGAAGATCTGCGCGACGACGCCGCTGGTCAGCGGCACCGTCGACAGCCACAACAGGCCGAAGACCCCGGAGAAGATGTAGATCGTCAGCTCGGTCTTCGGCATCAACATCAGCCACGCGATCAACGCCGCGCGGGCGAGATAAATGAGGCTTAGCAGGTTTTTCTGGCGAAACCGGTTGCTGAGAACGCCCGCCATGTAGGTGCCGAGGATATTTCCGCCGCCGATAGCGAATAGCGCCCAGCCGCCAACCGTGGCGGCCAGCCCGCACCAGGCGACAAACCCGGGCAAGTGAGTCCCGATAAAAGTGACGTGGAAGCCGCACACGAAGAACCCGGCAACAAGAAGCAGATAGCCCCGGTTATGCCGGGCTTCCCGCAGTGCCTGGATCCAGTTCTGCGGGGCGACTCCGGCCTCGTCCTCGGATTTTCCGCGGATCAGCGTGCCCAGCGGGATCATCAAGGCGACGACGACAGCCGTCGCAAGCAGCGAGAAATGCCATCCATAGTCGCCAATGACGACCTGGGTCACCTTGGGCAGCAGGAACGGGCCGAGCGCGCCGATCGTGCTGACGATGGCCATGGCATAGGTGCGCCGCTCCGGCACGACCATGCGCGCCACCGCGCCGTAGACGACAGACATACCCACGCCGCTCATGCCGATCCCGATCAGGACGCCCCCGCTGACAAGCAGTTCCGTCGGCGTCACCGCACTCGCCATCCCGAGAACGCCGAGCGTGTAACATATCGCCCCGCCCATGATGACCTTGCCGGACCCGTAACGGTCCGCCAGCCCGCCGATGAAAGGCTGGGTCGCACCCCAGACCAGATTCTGGATCGCCATGGCGAGTCCGAACAGCTCGCGGCTCCAGCCCAGGTCGACAGTCATGGGCACGAGGAAGAACCCGAAGCCCTGTCGCACGCCGAGCACGACAGCGAGCAATGCGGCGCCCGCGCCCATCACAACGATCTGTTTGCGGCTAAGAACCTGTCCCATGGAAACCCCTTCGGCTGCGGTTCGCGGAGTATGCGCGCCCCATACCGGTTTGGGTAGCACAGGCGACATCAATCGCGGCAGAATTGACCGCCGCCACTACCAGAATGGAAGTATCATGGCCAAAACCGTTCGCATCCACGAATTCGGCGGGCTCGACAAGCTTCGCATCGAAGATATCGATCCCGGCACGCCGGGCCCAGGTGAGGTCCTGCTGCGGCAGGAGGCGGCCGGCGTCCATTTCGCCGACACGCTGGTGCGCGAGGGCAAATACTTCCTGAAGCCCGACCTGCCCTCGGGCCTCGGGCTGGAAGGCGCCGGGATGGTGGAAGCCGTCGGGCCGGACGTCACGGCCTTTGCGCCCGGCGACCGTGCCGCCTACCGCTTCAACCTCGGCGCCTACACGGAAGCCCGCCTGATCCCGGCGGACCAGCTCCACAAGCTGCCCGACAACGTCGACGCAAAAACTGCCGTCGCGGGCACGGTGCGCGGGATGACGGCGCAATATCTCGTGCGGCAGATCTATCAGGTGGGGGCCGACGACACCGTCCTCATCCATGCGGCGGCAGGCGGCATGGGCACGCTGTTGACGCAATGGTGCAAGTACCTCGGGGCGACAGTGATCGGCACCGTCGGCAGTGCCCCGAAAGTCGAGATCGCGACGGCAAACGGCTGCGACCATGTCATCGACTACACGCAGGAGGATTTCGCCGCGCGTGTCCTGGAAATCTCCGGGGACGCGGGTATCCCGGTCGCCTACGACGGCGTCGGCGCGGCAGTCTACGCGGGCACCGTCGAATGCCTCGCGCCGTGCGGCTGGTACGTCAACTACGGCCACTCGTCGGGCTTCCTGCCGCCCCTCGACGCGATGGAACTGAACAAGAAGTCGCTGATCTTCACCAAGGCGTCGCTCAAGGATTACATGCGCACCCCCGAACGCGCCCGGGTCATGCTCGACGAGGTCTTCGAACTGCTGGGTAACGGTGTGCTCGACCCGGGCATCAGCCGGGAATACACGCTCGACGAAGTCGCCGACGCCCAGCGCGCCATCGCCTCCCGGGAGACGACCGGCTCCATCGTCCTCGTGCCCTAGAACGCCCTTCTAGAGTTCGCGGCCGCGCACGGTCTCTTCGAGGGATTCGATCAGCGCCGGTAGGCCCGGCAGGAACGGGTGGATGTCCAGCGCGTCCCGAAACGCCGCGATCGCGGCTTCCCCGTTGCCGCGCAGCAGCTCGATCTGGCCAAGGCCGCTCAGCGCGCCGAAGTGGCGCGGTTCCAGTTCCAGCGTGCGGTCGACATCCTCGACGGATTTCTCAAGGTCGCCCTTCAGGAAATACACCGTCGCCCGTTTGTTCCAGGCCTCGGAATAGTCCGGCGCCTCCTCCACCAACTCGGTGAACAGATCCACGGCCAGGTCCAGCCGACCCTCGTTCATCGCCCGGGTACCATCGCGCATCATGGTGTCGAACGCGGGGTTATCGTGTTGCATCCAGGCGAGCCAGATCAGGTTTTCCGCCGCGTGGACCTCGGCGGGTGCGCCGCTGGTCTTCAGGATGTCGAACAGACTGTCCAGGTTCGGGTCGTTCTGGTCGGCGGATGCGGGGGTCGCAACGCCGAACACAAGGATCATGGCTGCCAGGAAACTGCGCATGGGTGAATTATGTGCCGCCACGCCGGCGCATCCAAGACCTCGAATTATGGGGCACGAAGATGTGACGCATCCATGTTGAAGACCTTGTCTGCGTGATGCGGCCCGTTAAGGTGCGCCAACCCTATTTCGCAACGGACGTCTCATGAGCATTCAACCCGAAGACCTGATCGGTGCCTGGCACCTCGTCGACACCTGGACCGAGGACGCCGAGGGCAACCGCACCCAGCACCAGGGCCCCGCGCCGAAGGGCATCATCATGTACACCGCCGACGGCCATATGAGCGCGATTACACGGTGGTCCGAACGCCCGTTCCCCGGATCCGGCGCGACGGACGCCGACAAGGCCCGGATGTTCGACACGTATCTGAGCTACGCCGGGCGCTGGTCTCTGGAGGGGAACAAGGTGATCCACCACACCGAACACGCGCTGAACGAGACCTGGGTCGGCATGGACCGGCCGCGCAACATCGAACGGCGCGGCGAGCAGCTCGTCTTCACCGGCCCCGCCGGCGACGGCAGCCACGCCACCATCATCTGGCAACGCGAGCGGGCCGACTAATCCCTAGTTGAGCTTCGCGGGCTTCGGCCCGCCGGTCGCCCAGTCAAGCAACTCGACAGTGTGCACCACCGGCACGCCCACGGCATCGGCGAGCTGGGTCATGCAACCGACATTGCCCGTCGCCACCACGTCGGGCGTGGTGCGGGCGATATTCGCCGCCTTGCGGTCGCGCAGTTGCGAGGCGAGTTCCGGCTGCATGATGTTGTAGGTGCCCGCCGAACCGCAGCACAAATGCCCCTCGCCCGGCTCGCTGACCGCGAAACCGGCCGCCGAAAGAAGCGCCTTCGGCTCGGTCCTGATCTGCTGGCCGTGCTGCAACGAACATGCCGAGTGATAGGTCAAACGCAGCGATGCGGCATCCTCGAACGGCGCAATATCCGGCGCCAGTTCGCTCAGGTATTCCGAGACATCCCTGGCCAGCGCCGACACCCGCGCCGCCTTCTCGACATAGAGCGGGTGGTCGCGGAACATGAAGCCGTAATCCTTGATCTGCGTGCCGCAGCCGCTGGTGTTGATGACAATCGCATCAAGCCCTTCGCCGTCCGCTTCGCCCAGCCACGCGTCGATGTTCGCCATGGCCTGCGCATGGCTCTGGTCGACCTTGCCCATGTGATGCACGAGCGAGCCGCAACAGCCCGCGCCGTCCGCCACTACCACCTCGACCCCGAGACGGGTCAGCAGGCGCACCGTCGCTTCGTTGATCTGCGGCGCAACCACCGTCTGCGCGCAACCGTTGAGCAGCGCGACGCGCCCCACCCGCACGCCCTCGGCAGTAAACACCTGCGGCTTGTCGACGTGCGACGGCGGGCCGAGATCGGTGGGCGCCAGGTCGAGCATGGCGCGGAGCCGCCCCCGGAACAGGCCCCGAAAAGGCCGGGCCATTAGCGCGGCCGCCAGCACGGTGCGGAAGCGCATCGGATAGGGGATGGTGGCCGCCAGCACGCCGCGCAACACCCGATCGAACAGCGGCCGGGTGTAGGTCTCCTCGATATGCTTGCGGCCATGGTCCACCAGGTGTTGGTAGTGAACGCCCGACGGACAGGTCGTCATGCAGGACAGGCAGGACAGGCAGCGGTCGATGTGGGTCACGACCTCTTCCGTGGCCGGAACATCGGCCTCGAACATCTGCTTCATCAGGTAGATGCGCCCGCGCGGGCTGTCGAGCTCGTCGCCGAGCGTGACGTAGGTCGGGCAGGTCGCTGTGCAGAACCCGCAATGGACGCAGGCGCGCAGGATATCGTTGGTCGCCGCGATATCCGGGTCGGCCAGCTGCGCGAGGGTGAAATGGGTTTGCATCGCCTAGACCCCCTCGTACATGCGGCCGGGATTGAGGATGTGGCGCGGATCGAAGCTTTCCTTCACCCGGGCCGACAAAGCAGCCAGCGCCGCCGGCTGCGGCTCGAAGACCGGCACGGACCTGCGCATGTCGTCGCGCCCGCGCACGAGCGTCGCGTGCCCGCCGCCGTTGTCGCGCACCGCCAGGCGCACCGCTTCCGCATCCTCGCTCTCGAACCAGAGCATACCCCCGCCCCAGTCAAACATGGCGGCCTCCCCCCCGGCGGCAGCGGCGATCTTCGCCGCCTCGGTCGGCGTGGCGGAAACTCGCCACAGGGCCGTATCCCCGCCCGCAAACGGCGCGACGTCGCGCACGGCCTGCCAGAACGCGACCGAGCCATTGGATTCCAGCGTTGTCGTGGCGCCGAACGAACCGAGCAATTCCTGCAGTGCCAGCGAGCGCGCCGAAACCGACGGGGCAAACCCCTCGATCCGGATCGCCGTCACGCCGCCTTCAGCGCTCGGCACGGATTCGGACAACCACGTCGGAATATGCGCCGCGCCAGATACCTCATGGCTCGAATTCTGGGCCGCCGTCATCGCGCGCACCGCCTCGGCGGGGTCCAATCCCGGAATCAGGACGGTCGCGGTGGTTTCAGGCGCCGGCAGTACCTTGATGGTGATGTGCGTGAGCGCGGCGAGCGTGCCGAACGATCCCGTCAGCAATTTGGATAGGTCATACCCGGTCACGTTTTTTACGACCCGGCCGCCACTCTTCACGATCTCGCCGCGCCCGGTGATCGCCTCGATACCGAGGATATGGTCGCGCGCCGCACCCGCCTTGATCCGGCGCGGCCCCGCCAGGTTGCATGCGATCATGCCGCCGAGGGTGCCGCCGTCGTTTCCGTAGATTCCGGCAAAGGCCGGCGGCTCGAACGCCATCATCTGGCCCTTCTCCGCCACGGCCGCCTCGATCTCGGATAACGGCGTACCCGCCCAGGCAGAGAGGACCAGTTCCTCCGGCTCGTAAAGCGTGATCCCACTCAACCCCGAGAGGTCGATCGCGTGCCCGATAGTGCGGTTGCCGTCACCCATGGGGCGGCCGAAGCCTCGCTTGGTGCCGGTGCCGACGATCTCGACCGGCGTCTCTTCGCCGCTCGCCCACGCAACGGCCTCGAGCACCTGCTCTGTCGTGTCAGGTTTAAGGGTTTCAACCATCGAACGTATTCAGAATCTCGGGATGTCCGGGAACGGCATCTGGCCGCGATGGATGTGCATGCGGCCCAGCTCGGCACAGCGGTGCAGGGTCGGAAAGACCTTGCCGGGGTTGAGCAACTGGTTCGGGTCGAACGCGCATTTCAGGCGCTGCTGCTGCTTCAAGTCCTCCTCGGAGAACACCTCTTCCATAAGATCGCGCTTCTCGACGCCGACGCCATGCTCCCCGGTCAGCACGCCCCCGACCTCGACGCACAGACGCAGGATATCGGACCCGAAATCCTCCGCCGCCTCCAGCTCGCCCGGCTTGTTGGCGTCATACATGATCAGCGGATGCAGGTTACCGTCGCCGGCGTGGAACACGTTGGCGACGCCGAGACCGTATTTGTCGGACAGCTCGGACATCCGCGCCAAAACTTCCGGCAGCCGGTGGCGCGGGATCGTCCCGTCCATGCAGTAGTAGTCCGGCGACAGACGGCCGATCGCTGGGAAGGCCGCCTTGCGGCCCGCCCAGAACTGGTTGCGTTCTTCCTCGCTCTCGCTGATCCGGATCGAGACGGCGCCCAGCCCCTCGGCGATCTCGCGCACGCGCTCGATCAGGTAATCCACCTCCACCGGCGGGCCGTCGAGCTCCACCAGCAGCAATGCCTCCACATCCAGCGGATAGCCGACCTGCACGAAGGCCTCGGCGGCCTTGATCGCCGGGCGGTCCATCATTTCCATGCCGCCGGGGATGATTCCCGCGCCGATGATGTCCGCGACACACTGGCCGCCCGCCTCGCTGCTTTCAAAGCCGATCATCAGCGCGCGCGCCGTCGTCGGCTTCGGCAGGATACGCACGATCACCTCGGTGATCACGCCCAGAAGCCCCTCGGAGCCCGTCATCACGCCCAGCAGGTCGAAGCCCTCGGAATCCATATGCTTGCCGCCAAGGCGAAGGATTTCGCCGTCGGGCAGGACCATCTCGATCCCGAGGATGTTGTTCGTCGTCAGGCCGTATTTCAGGCAGTGCACGCCGCCGGAATTCTCGGCCACGTTGCCGCCGATGGTGCAGGCGATCTGGCTCGACGGGTCGGGGGCGTAATAGAAGCCGTCCCCCTCGACCGCCTGGGTGATACCCAGGTTGGTCACGCCCGGCTGCACCCGCGCGCAGCGGTTGTCATAGTCGACTTCCAGCACGCGGTTGAACTTGCCGAGGCCCAGCGTGATAGCGTCAGCCGCCGGCAGCGCGCCGCCGGAGAGCGACGTGCCCGCGCCGCGCGGCACGATCTTCACGGCATTCTCGTTGCAGTAGCGCATGACCGCGCTGACCTGCTCCACATTCTCCGGCAGCACCACGATCAGCGGCATCTGGCGGTACGCCGTCAGGCCGTCGGATTCGTAGACAGCCATCTCACGCGCGTCGGCGATCACACCCTCGCCCGGTACGATGTCGCGCATCGCGGCGATGATCTCTTCGCGGCGCGCAATCACCCCGGCGTCGGGATCGGGCATCTTCATGGAATAACTCCGTTCGTGACGGGCGGAGTATAACGGGATGCGGGCAACAAAAAACCGCGCAAAAACGCGCGGTTTCGTACCCCTACGGGTGCGAGAGGCGGTTCAGCCCTGGCGCGCCTTGAAACGGGGGTTGCGCTTGTTGATGACGTACACGCGCCCGCGCCGGCGCACGACCTGGCAGCCGCGACCGCGCTTCTTGAGTGTCTTCAGCGAACTTGCAACCTTCATGGGACCGCTCCCGTCATAAAAAACGCCGCCCGGTGGGGCGGAGACGCGCGGAAACTAGTCGCGCGATCCGGGTTTGTCAACGGCGGTTGCGGCCTGTGCGCCGCGATCAACATCGTCATCGCGAGCCAAAGGCGACGCGATCCAGAGCGGACCTGCTTCGGCCCTGGATTGCTTCGTCGCATTGCTCCTCGCAATGACCATCGGCAGATCAACCGCCTTCACCGCGCCTTTGCGTGATACTCCGGGTTGGGCATGCGGTCGAGCGCCGTGGAGGCCCGGTTGGTCATGTTGAAAAAGGCCGCAACGCAGGCGATATCCAGGATGTCGTGCTCGCTGAAACCCGCGTCCCGCAGGGCCTGACGGTCGGCCTCCTCCACCTCGGCGGGCGTTTTGGTCATCTTCACCGCAAAATCGAGCATGGCGCGCTGGCGGTCCGATAGATCGGCCGCGCGGTAGTTGATCGCCATCAGCTCGCCCAGCGCCGGGTCGTCGGAGAGTTCCCGCACACCCGCGCCGTGGGCCACCACGCAGTAGTAGCACTTGTTCTCGCTGGAGACGGCTGTCGCGATCATCTCGCGCTCCAGCTTCGAGAGGCCAGACTCTGAGAGCATCAGGTCGTTGTACATGGCGATGAAGGCGCGCAGCCGTTCGGGCGCAACGGCATAGCTGCGCAGGACATTCGGCACCATGCCCAGCTTTTCCTGGCAGACGGCGAAGTACTTCTGCAGGTCCGGGTCGAGATCGTCGGCCTCCGGGATCGGGAGGTCGAGGGCATGGATGTGGTCGGGTTGTGCAGTCATAGCGCGCTCGCGGGTCGGTGCTTCGAAAGCGCGATTATAGCGCGCAGCGGCAAAGAAAAACGCGTTGGCACCGGAGGAGTGCCAAGGCGAGGGGATCGAAGGAGGAGAAAAGAAAAGGAATTAGACGATGTCGTAGGTGTCGGTTCCGTCGTTATAGGAATAGACAACCACGCTGCCGCCATCGCGCAGGTTGATGTCGCTGATCTCGCCGGCCGCGAACGTGATCGAACCGTCGCCGTTCGGGTTCTGGGTCGCCGGATTCACAAAGTCGATTGTCCAGGTGCCGTCGCCGTTGTTGGTGAACTTCACGTCGTCGGTGTCGACGCCGTCGGTGCGCCGATCACCTTCATTGTCGAAGCCCTCGAAGATCACCAGGCCATTCGAATAACCAAACGCGTCTTCGCGATTGCCGTCGACGATCAGGTCCTTCCCGTCGCCGCGGCCGAAATAGTAGACGTCGTAGTCGGCACCGCCGACCAGGATGTCGTTGCCCCGCGAGGCATAGATGTGGTCGTCATAGCCATAGGCATCGACGATGCCGTCGTCCTCGCCGCCGAAGATCACGTCGGTGCCGTTCGAGCCCTCGACGCGGGCGTTCGCGCCCGCGCCGCCGTCGAAGAAGCTGCCCTTGGTGAAGTTCGCGTCGTCGAACAGGGTCTTTGCGTTCTGTTGCGGATCCCAGGTGGCCGCATCGCGGACCTGCGCCTCAGAAAGGTTCACGGTCTGGCTGCCGCTCCCACCGTTGAACTGCAGGGTCCAGACACCGGTGGCGTCGTTGTAGGACGGATCGATGTGAGTCAGGTTCTTGTTCGAAGTGTTCACGCCGAAGGCAGAAATCTCGTCCGAGCCATCGCCGCCGTCGACGAAGAACGCGTGCACGGAAACGCCGCGCTCGCCGACGAAGATGTCATCGCCGCCACCCAGCTCGAAATTCTCGAAGTTGCCCTGCTTCCCGGCAAAACGGTTGTCGGCCATGTTGAAGTAATCGCCGCCGGCGGTGCCCTGCAAGGTGTCGAAGTTGTTGCCGCCGTCGACCAGTGTGTCGCCGATCTCGAAAACATTGATGCCGTTGATCAGCACCGATGCGCCCGCGTCGAACAGGATCGTGTCGTTGCCGCTCTCGCCCTTGAGGGTATCCGCACCCTCGCCGCCGTCGAGCGTGTCGTCGTTATTGTCGCCTTCCAGCAGGTCAGCCCCGGCCCCGCCATTCAGCGTGTCGTTGCCGTTGCCGCCGTAGAGACGGTCGTCGTCCGCGCCGCCAAACAGGATATCGTTGCCGCCATCGCCATAGAGGCGGTCCTCGCCGTCATCGCCTTCGAGACGGTCGTCATCGTTCTTGCCGCGCAGGAGGTCGTTGCCGGCGCCGCCGCGCAGGATGTCATTGCCGTTGCCGCCGTCGAGAGTATCGTCCCCGCCGTCGCCGTCGAGGATGTCGTTGCCGTTCTGGCCCGAAAGGATGTCGGCACCCAGCCCGGCCTGCAGCGTGTCGTTGCCGTTTCCGCCGTAGAGCTTGTCGTTGCCGTCGCCGCCATCGAGGAGGTCGTTGTCGTCCTGGCCGTACAGCTCGTCGTTGCCGTCGCCGCCGAATAGCTGGTCGTCCCCGACATCACCGTAGAGCTTGTCCTTGCCCGCATCGCCGCGAAGGATATCGTCCCCGTCCTGGCCATACAGCTTGTCGTCCGCGTCACCGCCGTTCAGCGTGTCGTTACCGATGCCGCCGTACAGCTTGTCCTTGCCCGCATCGCCGTTCAGCGTGTCGTTCCCGGCATCGCCCCAGAGCTGGTCGTCCCTGTCGCCGCCCGAGAGGATGTCGTCGCCGTTGCCGCCGTACAGCCGGTCCTTGCCGTCCCCGCCGTTGAGGATGTCATCGCCATCCTCGCCCCAGAGCTTGTCGTCGCCCGTACCGCCGTTCAGAGTGTCATTCCCGGTGCCGCCGTACAGCTTGTCCTTGCCCGCGTCGCCGTTGAGGATGTCGTTCCCGGCGTCGCCCCAGAGTTGGTCGTCGTGATTGCCGCCGAACAGCGTATCGTTGTCGTTCCCGCCGTACAGTTTGTCTTTGCCGTTGAATCCGTACAGGAAATCGTCGCCGTCGTACCCGCGAATGGTATCGGCGCTTGAAGTGCCTTCAAGGATGTTGTCGTCGTTATCGCCGTCGATCGTCGCCATCGTTTGTTCCTTTGGGTCTTCCGGCCCCACAATCTCTCAAAATGCGGTGTCAGTATGCGTCAGAATCTCATTCTGCATAACAAATTACCGCTTTTTGGCCTGCTCCCGGGAGCTTTTCTGTTTCACGAAAGAACCCACAACTTACTGTTTTCGATGAATAATCCAAGAAGATCGCATCAACCAAAGCCTTCTTTGCCCTAGCAGATCATCACACCGTCAACCATTAAAGAAGCAATAATCATGCCTGTATTGGGGTATGCCCGTTGACTCGCCCGCGCGTCGGCACGCATCCTTTCCGCCGAAAATCCAGCACCGAAGCGAACCGAACATGACTGCGCAAAACGCAATCGACACCCGACCTGACATTCCGGTCCTCGACCTCGGCCCCTATCTCTCCGGACAAGACGGCGCGCTCGATCGCGTCGCCGCGCAACTGCGGCACGCACAGGAAAACGTCGGGTTCTATTTCGTGGTGAACCACGGGGTTCCGAAGGAGCTCATCCGCAACGCCTACGGCGCCATTCGCTCCTTCTTCGCTCTGCCCGCGACCGAAAAGCGGAAGCTCGCGATGAATGCGCAGCGCAGCGGTTACGTCCCGCCCAAATCGTCGGTCTATGTGACGTCGACCGTCAACCGGAACACCAAGCCCGATCTAAACGAAGTGGTGATTTATACCCGAGAGCACGCGGATGTCGCCGAACATGTCGCCGCGGGGCGCAGTTTCCACGGCCCAAATCCGTGGCCGGACGAAGATCTGGTTCCCGGTTTTCGTGCGGCCATGATCGCGTACTACGACGCCATCGAGGCGCTGGGTTTCCGGATGCTGGCTGTCTACGCCCGCGCGCTCGACCTGCCGGCCGGTTATTTCGACCCCTATTTTACCGAGCCGATGTGGACGACACGTAACGCGTTCTACCCCGGCTCGCCCGACGCCGAAGACAACCAGTTCGGCATCTCGCCCCACCGCGATCACGGCTTTATGACCCTGCTGCCGCTTTCCGACGAACCCGGCCTGCAAATTCAGGGGCCCGACGGGAGCTGGATCGCTGCCGAACAGGTCGAGAACGCGATCATCATCAACACGGGCGAATTCATGAACCGTTGGACCAATGGCCGATTTATCGCCACGCCGCATCGGGTAACGCCGCCACGCAACGACCGCTACTCGATTGCCTTTTTCTTCAACCCGACCTGGAACACAGAGGCGGTCCCGCTGGAGACCTGCACGGATCCCGACAATCCGCCGCAATTCGAACCGATCAACATCCACGACTATCTGGACTGGTACATCAACAGCAACTTCAACAAGGACGGCGGCGGACAGCAGACGGGAGACGAGACCGACGGGGCAACCCCTTGACCGTTGCCGCCATGGCGCACTACCTCCTGCTGGACGAATCGGCGCATCCTCGCGCCACGAGCTGAACCGGAGCCGAACGCAGTGAGCGAACCGCATCCTTGGAACCTGAGCCTTGGGCGGCACCCGAGCGCGGATGAAGTCACGTTCGACCTCGAGCGCACGCTCTCATCCGTCGTCGCGCTGCGCTCGAACGTTCCCGACGACGCCTTCACCGCGCCCATTCTCGGCACCGAACGCGAAGGCCAGGGCGTCGTCATCAGCGAGGATGGCCTGGTCCTGACCATCGGCTATCTCGTGACCGAGGCCGAGGAGGTCTGGCTGATCGGCAACAACGGCGCTGCCCGGCCCGCACATGTGGTGGGCTACGACCAGGAAACCGGTTTCGGCCTCGTGCAGTCGCTCGGCCCGCTGGATCTGCCCCATCTCGAATTGGGGGATTCCGGCCCGGTCACGGCGGGCGATTCCATGATCGTCGCCGGGCAGGGTGGCCCCGAAGCCTGCGTGAACGCGCAAGTGATCTCGGTCCGCGAATTCGCCGGGTCGTGGGAGTACCTGATCGACCGTGCCATCTTCACTGTGCCCGCGCACCCGCGCTGGAGCGGCGCGGCGGTGATCGACTGGTCTGGCCGGCTGGCGGGCATCGGCTCGCTGTACATCCAGCAGGCCGCGGGGGACGACGACGAGATCGACGGCAACATGGTCGTGCCCATCGACCTGCTGAAACCCATCCTCGCCGACCTGGTCGAACGCGGGGCGCAACGAAAACCCGCCCGGCCCTGGCTCGGCATGACGACCGCGGAAGCGGAGGAACATCTTGTCGTCGCCGGCGTCGCTGAAGGCGGCCCGGCCATGCAAGCCGGCGTGGAACCGGGCGACCTGGTGCTGGGGGTGGACGGCGAAAACATCTCCGGCCTGTCGCGGCTATTCCGGAAAATCTGGTCGCTGGGCGACGCAGGCGTCAGCGTCCCGCTAACCCTGCATCGCGACGGTCAGGTCGTGACGGTAACCGTGCAGTCGAGCGCACGGGGTGATTTCCTCAGAAAGCCGCGCGTCAACTAGAAACTCCGGCGGGCGAGTCCGACCAGGCCGCTTTACTTCTCCGCTTTTCCCGGCCCGAACGGTTCGAATGCGAACATCTTCGGCGCAGCCGGGTCGATCGTCACCCGCACCGCGCGGATATCGGACGCACCCGGCACTTCGAGCCGGGTGACGTTTTCCAGAATGCGGCCATGGATATCCTGAAACGGCGTGTCGAGCGTGTAGATGTGGCCGTCCCCGTGGATCACGAGCACCGGGCCGCCATACGCAACCGCGCCATCCGTGATAGCCGCGAGCGTGCGCCGGAACCCGCCGCCGATCCCGTAGGTCAGGAACGGGTCGGCCTGGAACGCCAGTACGACGGCCACCGCGCCCTCCCCACGCGCCAGCTGGAACGTATCGCGAATCCATGCATCGTTCGCCGCATCGCGGGCCTCGTATTCGGCCATCGCCGCCGGCGCATCCGGGTTTCGGTTGTTGTTCGACCCGACGATATGGGCCGTGGCAAACCGAACTTTCCCCTGGCGCCAGCGCGCGTTCTCAACCATCTGCCGGTGGCGCGGATCGATATCCGACTGGCGCTCTACACGACGCGGCTGATCGCCCCGGCTCGTGTCCGTCGAAAAGAAGTTCGTTCGCAGAAAAGCCAGGCGCTCGAGCGGATCGTATCCGCCCGCGGATTCGCGATGGCAATCCGTCCACTCGTTGTCGCCCGGCGTGAAGACGAGCGCGCCCGCAACGCTGTCCATATAGTCGCGCTGGCGCAGGATCACTTCGTCGGTGCACGGGCTGCCGCCGCCCTTGATATCGCCCACGTGGATCGTGACCGCGGGCGCAACGGCATTCACGTCGGACAGGAGCGCCTCGAAACGCGGCACATCACGCATGCCGTAAGGCATGTCGCCGATCGCGACGATCGTGAGGCCATCCGCGGCGGGTGCGGAACGGTCAGCCGTCGTCGGCGGCGGCGGCGCGCAGGCGGCGAGCAGAGAAGCAGCACCCAAAAGGGTGCCCCGGCAGGTTCGCATACTCAACATGCGCGGATCATACTTGCTTCGTGTGACCGTTGTCCTTCGGCGCATGAATGTTTTGCATGACTGATCGGTTCGATCAGTTTTTTTGATAACCCTGTTGTCCACGCCTGCCCCGAAAGGGCAGTATTGCTGCAAGAAAAAGGAAAAAACCGCGCAAACGGGGGAAATTCCTTGCGGATTCACATAAGGGAGAGGTCTCAATGAATATCAAAACACTCACCGGAGCCGCGGCATTCGCCGGCGCTCTCGCCATTGGCGGCATGGCCGTGCCCGCGCACGCGGCGACCCTGGACGACGTGAAGTCGGCCGGTGTCCTGAAGTGCGGCATCAACACGGGCCTGCCGGGCTTTGCCTTCACCGACGACGCCGGAAAATGGACCGGCTTCGACGTGGCTTATTGCCGCGCATTGGCCGCGGCCGTTCTCGGTGACCCGACCAAGATCGAGTTCGTCAACCTGACCGGCGCCAACCGCTTCCCGGCGCTGCAGTCGGGCGAGATCGACGTGCTGTCGCGCAACACGACATGGACGTTCTCGCGCGATGTCGATCTGGGCTTCACCTTCGTCGGCGTGAACTACTACGACGGCCAGGGTTTTATCGGCCGCAAGTCGCTGGGCATTTCGAGCGCAACCGAACTGGACGGCGCTTCGGTGTGCATCCAGACCGGCACCACGACCGAAAAGAACCTCGCGGACTTCTTCCGGGTAAACGACATCAGCTATGAGGCGGTGCCGATCGAGACCAACTCGGAAGCCCGCACGGCGTATGAAGCCGAACGCTGCGATGTGTACACCACGGACGCTTCGGGCCTCGCGGCGACGAAGTCGACCTTCGACGACGCCGACAAGCACATGGTGTTTCCGGAAATCGTGTCGAAGGAACCCTTGGGTCCGCTCGTCCGTCAGGGCGACGACCAGTGGGCCGATATCGCGCGCTGGACTCTTAACGCGCTCGTCTCGGCTGAGGAACTCGGCGTGACCCAGGCGAACGTCAGGGAACTTGCCAAAGGCACCGACAACCCGGAGATCAACCGGATGCTCGGCTCGGAAGGCTCGCTCGCGGAAATGCTCGGTCTCGAATCCGACTGGGCGGTGAACGCGATTGCCGCCGAAGGCAACTACGCCGAGATCTTCGATAAGTATGTCGGGCCGGACACGCCCCTGGGTCTCTCGCGCGGCCTGAACGCGCTCTACAAGGATGGTGGCATCCTCTACTCACCGCCGTTCCGTTAGGCCATAACCCATTGCTGTCGGCCCGCCGGTTGAACACGGCGGGCCGATAGTCCTTTCGCATCCCGGGATTTCTCGAAGGCGATACGGACTTGGCCAAAACGAACGCCGGCATCGGCTTCAGCCTTTCACGGCTTTGGACCGACGAACGCTATCGCGGCATAACCTCGCAGATCGTCGTGATCGTGCTGGTTGCGCTGGCGCTTCTCTGGGTGGCGGGCAACACGCGCGAAAATCTGGCGAACCGCGGTCTCGAGCTCGGGTTCGGCTTCCTTTCCGATCCGGCCGGCATCGGCATCGGCGTTTCGCTTCTCGAATACGATTCCCGCGACACCTGGCTGCGGGCCATGACCATCGGCCTGCTCAATACGGTGCTGGTGTCATTTCTGGGCATCGTCACGGCCACGGTGATCGGGTTTACCGCCGGCATCCTGCGTTTACTTCCGAACTGGCTGATCAGCCGCATGGTGGCGACCTGGGTGGAGTTCACGCGCAACGTGCCGCTGTTGCTGCAGATCATCTTCTGGTGGTCGATTCTCCTCAGTCTGCCGACGGTGCGCGAAACGCTGCACATCGGCGATTCGGTCTTCCTGAACAATTCCGGTGTGACCGCGCCGTCTCCGATCTTAGAGTCGGGCTCATCGGCTGTGCTGATCGCGCTCGCCGTGGGCGTCGTGGGAGCCTGGACGGTGCTGCGCTGGGCGCGCAAGCGTCAGGCCGCGACGGGCGAGACCATGCCGGCGGGCTGGATCGCGCTGGGGCTTATTGTCGGGCTGCCGCTGATCGCCTACTTCGCGAGCGGACAACCCATCGGCTGGGACGCGCCGCAGGCCAACCGGTTCGGCCGGCTGCGTGGCGGTTTCACGATCACGCCCGAGCTGGTCGCACTCTGGTTCGCGCTGGCGACATACACCGGCGCCTTCATCTCCGAAATCGTGCGCGCGGGCATCCTTTCGGTCTCGAAGGGCCAGACGGAAGCGTCCAGTTCCCTCGGCCTGACGGGCTGGCAAACGACACGGCTTGTCATCGTGCCCCAGGCGCTTCGCGTGATCATCCCGCCGCTGACGAGCCAGTATCTCAACCTGACGAAGAACTCCTCACTGGCCATCGCCGTGGGCTTCCAGGACTTCGTCGGTATCGGTTCGCAGGCACAGAACCAGACCGGGCAGGCAATCGAGATCGTGTTCACCTGGATGCTGGTCTACGTCTCCCTCAGCCTGCTCACATCGGCGTTCATGAACTGGTACAACGCGCGCATCGCGCTGGTGGAACGGTGAGGGCGGCACGATGAGTACTGGTCCGTTTTTCCGCGCCCAGAAGGACATGCTCGGCGAACGCCAGCCGCCGGTGACCGAAACCGGCACGATCGGCTGGCTGCGCAAGAACCTGTTCTCGAGCTGGCTTAACACACTCCTCACACTGGTGGCGGTCTACCTGCTCTGGCTGATCGTCCCGTCGTTCATTGAATGGGCGTTTCTCGATGCGGACGTCACGGGCGACACCGGCCAGGATTGCACGACCGACGGCGCGTGCTGGGCATGGATCGACCAGCGTATCGACCAGTTCCTGTACGGCTTCTACACGGCGAGCGAGTACTGGCGCGTCAACCTGGCCGTCATCCTGCTGATCCCCGCGCTGCTGCCGCTGCTGTTCGACGGCATTCCCTACGCGAAAAAACTCCGCCTCTTCTCCATCGCGTACCCGGTGATCGCCGGTTTCCTGCTCGTCGGCGGCATCGGCCTGGAAAGCGTGCCGACACGCTCCTTCGGCGGTTTCATGCTGAACCTGACCATCGGTCTGTCCGGCATCGTCCTGTCGCTGCCGTTCGGGGTTCTCCTCGCGCTCGGGCGGCGTTCGCGCCTGCCCGCGCTGCGCATGCTGTCGGTGATTTTCATCGAGCTTGTCCGCGGCGTCCCGCTGATCACCCTGCTGTTCACCGCCGCCATCCTGCTGCCGATGTTCATGCCGGCGAGCTGGAGTCTGGACCTGATCATCCGCGTCATCGTGGTTGTGACGATGTTTTCCTCGGCCTACATGGCCGAAGTCATTCGCGGTGGCCTGCAGGCGATCCCGAAAGGCCAGTACGAGGCGGCGTCCGCGATGGGGCTGGGCTACTGGCAGTCGATGCGGCTGATCGTGCTGCCCCAGGCGCTGAAGATATCGATCCCGGGCATCGTCAACACCTTCATCGGCCTGTTCAAGGACACCACGCTCGTCTTCCTGATCGGCATGTTCGACATCCTCGGCATCGCGCGGTCCCTGCAACAGAACCAGGACTGGATCGGCAATGTGGACGCCGAGGGTTTCCTGTTCACGGCCGTGTTCTTCTTCGTCGTGTGTTTTTCCATGTCGCGTTACTCGATGAACCTCGAGCGCCGCCTCGACACCACCAAACGCTGAGCGAGGACCGATATGTATGTTTCCCAACACGAAAGCGCATCGAGCGGCGACACGCCGACGATCCAGATCAGCGGCCTGAACAAGTGGTTCGGCTCGTTCCACGTGCTCCGCGATATCGACCTGGAGGTGGCCCAGCGCGAGCGAATCGTCATCTGCGGGCCCTCGGGCAGCGGCAAATCCACCCTGATCCGTTGCATCAACCGGCTGGAGGAACATCAGGAAGGCTCGATCGTTGTCGACGGCGTGCCGCTGACGAACGATCTGAAACAGATCGACGCCGTGCGCCGCGAAGTCGGGATGGTGTTCCAGTCCTTCAACCTTTTCCCGCACCTGACGGTGCTGGAGAACTGCACCCTCGCACCGATCTGGGTGCGCAAGACGCCCAAGGCCGAGGCGGAAGCGGCCGCGATGGAATATCTCGAGCGGGTGAAAATTCCGGAACAGGCGCTGAAGTTCCCGGGCCAGTTGTCCGGCGGCCAGCAGCAGCGCGTCGCGATTGCCCGTTCGCTGTGCATGAAGCCGAAGATCATGCTGTTCGACGAACCGACCTCGGCGCTCGACCCGGAGATGATCAAGGAAGTGCTCGACGTGATGGTCGACCTCGCCGAGAGCGGCATGACCATGCTGGTGGTGACCCACGAGATGGGATTCGCCCAGCAGGTCGCCGACCGGGTGATCTTCATGGACGAGGGCCAGATCGTCGAGCAGAACACGCCCGACGAGTTCTTCAACAACCCGCAGTCGGACCGGACCAAGCTGTTCCTCAGCCAGATCCTGAGTCACTGAGGGCGAATACAAGAGACACCGTCATGCCCGGACTTGATCCGGGCATCTTTCTGGCTCAGACATCGGTGCCAGACGAGATGCACGGGTCAGGCCCGTGCATGACGTGAGTGGGGCTCTCCCACAGGAACCACCGTCCGCCATGCTCCAGACCTTCCTCGCACTTGCCCCCATCTTCCTGCTGATCGCCGTCGGCTGGGCGGCCAAGGCCATCTGGCTCAAGGAAGACGGAATGTGGCGGCCGATCGAGCAGCTCGCCTACTACCTGCTGATCCCGGCATTCGTAGTCCACGACCTGTACAACGCCGACCTCCAGTCCCTGCCCTTCACGGGCATGGTCGTCGCGCTGCTGGGCGCGGTCCTCGTCATCGCCCTGTTGCTGGTCGCGGTCCGGCCCGTGCTGTCGCGCTTTCTCGTACTGGGCGATGCCGGGTTCACGTCGGTGTTTCAGGGATCGATGCGGGCCAACTTCTTCATCACGCTGGCCGCCGCGCCCGCGATCCTGCCGGCCGACGGCGCCGCGCTGGTGATTGTCGCGGTCGCCTTCTTCACGGTGCTGGTGAACATTCTCAGCGTTCTCGCGCTCGCCCGCTGGGGCGCGCAGGGCGAGGCCGACATCGGCAAACTGCTTAAACGGCTCGCCACCAACCCTTTCATTCTTGCCGCCGTGCTCGGCGTGCTCATCAACCTCAGCGGCATTGGCGTCCCGCAGGTCGTCGACCGCACCATCGGCATGATCGGCGGCGCAGGCGTGCCCGTTGCGCTGTTGACGGCGGGCGCGGGCCTTCGGCTTGCCTCCATCGGCGTCCACCTCCCCGGTATTCTCAGCGCCGGGCTTGCCAAGCTGGTGCTCATGCCGTCCATCGCGGTGGGGATCGGCTTGCTCGTCGGGCTGGAGGCCTCGGTCCTGGCGATGCTCGCCCTGTTCCACAGCCAGCCGACGGCGACGACGTCCTACGTGCTGGCCCGCCAGATGGGCGGCGACCACGAACTCATGGCCGCCATCCTGACGACCCAGACTTTGCTGGCGATCGTCACGGTTCCCGTGATGCTTGCCCTGCTCTAGCCCCAGACCGCCTCGGCCACTTCCACCAGCCGCGCGAGTTTCGCCTTCTCGTCGTCCTCGGTCAGTTCGTTGCCGTGGACCGTCGAGGAGAAGCCGCACTGGGGGCTGATCGCGAGCTGTTCCAGCGGCGCGTATTGTGCCGCTGCGTCAATCCGGCGCTTGAGCTCGTCTACGCTCTCCAGATCGGGCCGCTTCGTGGTCATGATCCCCAGCACCACCGTCTTGCCTTCCGGCAGGAAACGCAGCGGCGCGAAATCGCCGGACCGGTCGTCGTCGTACTCCATGAAAAAGCCGTCCACGTCGAGCTCGTTGAACAGGATATCGGCGACCGGCTCGTAGCCGCCCTGCGCCACCCACGCGCTGCGGAAGTTCCCGCGGCACATGTGAACGGTGATCGCCATGTCGTCCGGGCGCCCGGCGATGGATTCGTTCAGCAGCCGGCAGTAGGTCCGCGGCAGTTCGTCGGGGTCTTCGCCCATCTCGCGCGTGGCCTCGCGGATCTTGCCGTCGCACAGGTAGGCGAAGTTGGTGTCGTCGAACTGCATGTAGCGCAGGCCCGCCTCGGCCAGCGCCATCACCTCGGCGTTGTAGGCGGCGGCAAGATCCGCATAGAACGCGTCGAGGTCGGGATAGATCTCCTCGCTGATCGCCTTCCGTCCGCCCCGGAAATGCAGCATCGACGGCGACGGCACGCAGACCTTCGCGGTGCGGCTCGTGACGGATTTCAGATATTCGAAGTCGCGAAGCTGGATATCCCGGCTGTGCACGAGCTTTGCCTCGACCGTCATGGTCGGTGGCACGAAGCCGACTTCCGATCCGTCGTCCTTGCGGAAATGCGCGGCGAAATTGCCTTCGGTGATCTTCACGCCGTCGATCTGTTCGAGAAAGTCCAGATGCCACATGTAGCGGCGGTACTCGCCGTCGGTCACCCCTTGAAGGCCGGCGTCTTCCTGCAGCTTCACCACGTCGGCGATGCATTCGTCCTCGATACCGCGCAAAGTGTCCGCATCGATCTGGCCTTTGGCCGCCCTGTCCCGCGCCTCCACAAGACGCGCCGGGCGAAGCAGACTGCCGACCTGATCCGCGCGAAACGGCGGATTTCCGTTCAAGGCCATTTTACTCTCCCCTGTTCGCCCCCCTGTTCGCCATCAGTATGCCCGGCCCGGCACTCGCACGCATCCCGACATTGGCCCCCGGAGGCGGGACCGCTAGACTCCCCCCAACTGAAATGAGGCGCGCATGAATATCGAGACCATCGACCATATCGGCATCCGCGTGGCGGACCTGGACCGCGCGATGGCGTTCTACGGCCTGTTCGGCTTCAAAGTCGTCCACAAGGCCGACAACGACCCCGTGGCGGTCGTGAAGAACGCCGACGATGTCGAACTCAACCTCGTGTTCAATTCCAACGACGACAATGGGGGCGACAACATCCTGATGGATGTCCCGACCAAGTATCCGGGCTTCACACATGTGGCGTTCCGGGTGGATTCGATACTGGAGACCGTCCGGACCCTGCGCGACAACGACATCGAGATCACCCAGGGCCCGGTGAAGTTCGGGCGCGACGGGCATGTGTCGGTGTTCGTGCGCGACCCCGACCGCAACACCCTGGAGTTCCGGGGCCGCGAGGAAGACCTGTCCGCCATCGGCGGCGTCCAGAAGTACGAAAACGAGAACTAGGGAGCGAACCCATGCAACTGATCGACCTGAGCGGTGAAATTTTCCACAAATGCCCGACCCTGCCGAACCATCCGCCGGCGGTGATCACGGACTGGAACACCCACGACACCTTCCGCGAGGCCGAGGGCGTGAAGTTCTCGATCGCGTCGAAATACATGTCGTTCGGCGAGCACACCGGCAGCCATGTCGATGCGCCGGTGCATTTCGACGCCGACCCGAACGCGCAATCGGTCGACCAGATGCCGCTGGAGGATTTCTACACCGAGGCCGTCTGCCTCGACCTGTCCCATGTGGAACTGAAGAGCCGCATCGGCATCGACGAACTGGAGGCGGCGGAGAAAGCCGCGGGGATCGAGATCCGGCCGCGCGACACCGTGCTGCTCTATATGGCGCACTACGACCGGACGTTCGGCACACCGGAATTCATGACGGACTTTCCCGGGCTCACGAAGGAATCCGCCGAGTGGCTCGGCCGCAAGGGCATCGTCATGTTCGGCGTCGAGGCGGCGAGCCCCGGCCGTCCCGGCAAGGACAATTTCGAGGTCCACCTCGTCTGCCGGGACATGGGCTTCACCCACATGGAGGGCCTTGCCAACCTCCACCAGGTGGTCGGCAAGGGCCGCTTTCGCTTTATCGCGTTTCCGCTGAAAATCCGTGGCGGCACGGGCAGTCCCATTCGCCCGGTCGCTTTGATCGACGAGTAGAGGTCAGACCGCCGTCAGGCCGCCGTCGACCGCCAGCACGTGTCCGGTGACGGATTTCTGCTCCGGCGCCGACAGGAACAGCACCGCAGACGCGATCTCCTCCGGGTCGGGAAAATTCCCCAGGGGAATGCGCGCCAGCATGCCCGCGCGACGCTCCGGGTCTTTCAGGATTTCCTGACGGCTCTCGGTCATCACCGTCGTCGGCGCGACGGCGTTCACGCGGATGCCGTGCTCGGCCCATTCGACGGCGTGCATCCGCGACATCTGGATCAGCCCGCCCTTGGTGATCCCGTAGACCGACCGGCCGGCAAGCCCCGTGATCCCGTGGGTCGACGCAATGTTGACGATGGCGCCGCCATGGCCCGCGTCGATACAGTGCGCGGCGAAGCGGCCTGACAGGAAATAGGCACCCTTGAGGTTGACGTCGACGACGGCATCCCACTCGTCCCAGGTCACGTCGACGGCGGCGCGGTGCAGCGGCACGGCCGCGTTATTAACCAATACGTCCAGCCCGCCGAGCCCGTCGATGGCGGCCTGGCAGCCCGACCGGATGCTGTCCTCCGTCCGCAGGTCGAGGCTGACAGCAACGGCATTCACGTCGCCGAGCGCGGGATCGCCCATCACCGGATCGAGCATCGCCGCGTCGATATCTGCCAGGGCGACGTCGTAACCGGCCCGCGCGAAGGTCAGCGCCGTCTCGCGGCCGAGACCGGTCGACGCGCCGGTGACGAGGGCCCGTCGGTTCGCACCCGTGCTCATGCGCCCACCAGGTCGCCCGCTTCGTTCCGCGCGAGGCCGGATTTTTCCGCCGCGTCGTTGATCGTCGGGTGCC
Organism: Alphaproteobacteria bacterium; assembly: GCA_965222215.1. Lineage (GTDB taxonomy): Bacteria > Pseudomonadota > Alphaproteobacteria > UBA6615 > UBA6615 > JABJAG01. Next base: position 2,709,886 of record OZ244931.1, read on the forward strand.
AGTCGACCCGGCCCGCGTCCGGCCCGCCAATGATGGTCAGCAACGTGCCCTTGCCTTCGCTGACATGCCGGAAGCCGCGATAGACGCCCTGCGGAACACTGATCGAATCGAAGGGCTGGAGCGTGATCGACTTCTCGCCCTCTTCCGTGTCCCAGTAGACCTCCCAGTCGCCGATCAGCGGCATGAAAACTTCCTCGGTCTCGTGCGCGTGCAGCGCCGCCCCGTTGCCCTGCTCGGCCTGGATCATGCCCAGGTTGAAGCCCTTGGCGGGCAACGGAATGTTCGGGTTCAACTCGGGCTTGTCCGTCGCCTCGACGACGCCCATGCCGACGATATTGATCTTGAAGCGGCGGTGTCCCGGCAACCGGCTGTCGACGAAGGCTTCCTCGGACCCGGTGAGTTCGGAGAAACGGGCTACGAACTGCTCCATCTCCTGAACCGACACATTGTTGATATCCATCAGCCTGTCTCCTTCGTCTATTCGTCTTCGGCGACCCGCCTGTCGTGCACCGCGAGCCCGGCCCGGGCTGCCAGCAGGATCGGGGTATGGAGCCCGGCGGCCTGCGCCCGGTCGACCATGTCGCCGATAATGTGGGCGCCCTCGGTGGGGCGTCCAGCCTGAACGTCGCGCAGCATCGAGGAGGCAAATTTCGATCCCTGAGTCGAGAACATCCGCTCGTAGGTCTCAATGGTCTTCTGCGTCACCGTGTGGCCGAGTGCATCGGCCGTATCCCGGCATTCCTCAAGCGCAGCCGTCAGGAACTCGTGCCCGCTCGGGGTGTCGAGGATCTCGCCCACTGTGGCGCGTGACAGGGTGTTCACCGACGACATCGCGCACAGCATGGCGAACTTGTCCCACATGCTCTGGCTGATGTCTTCCTGGAGGTCGATATCGAACTTCACCGCGTCGTTGAGCGCCGCAAAAGCCTGCACGCGGTCCGACATGCTGCCGTCCAACTCGCCATAGGCGATCCGGTGGAAGTCGCCGAAATGGTTGATGTCGCCGGTCTCCGCATCGACGCCCGCGCCGATATAGGTCGTCCCGCCAAGGACCTTCTCCGTGCCGAACCGGGCCTGAAGGACGTCGATCTGCTTCATGCCGTTGAGCAGCGGGATGATGGCCGTGTCGTCGCCGACAGCCGGCGCGATCGCATCCATCGCCCCGTCGAGGTGGTAGGCCTTGCAGGTCAGGATGATCAGGTCGAAGGGCGCGTCGATCTCGTCGGTGGTGACAGTCTTCATATCGGGGACATCTGCGTCATCGAAGTGATCGCTATTGATCCGGATGCCGTTGGCTGCGACCTGCTCACGGCGCTTGCCGCGCAGCAGGAAGGTGGTGTCCACCCCGCCCTCGGTCAGGCGCGCGCCGAAATAGCCGCCGACCCCGCCGGCGCCGAGCACAAGAATTCGCAATGACATTTCAGGCTACTCCGCGAGGCAGAGGGCGTGATCGGGCTGGAACGTCAGATAAACCGTCTGCCCCGGCGCCAGATTTTCGAAATGGTCGATCTGGATGCCGATCTCGTGCGGACCGACCTGCACGCGGCCTTCCAGGAAGCTGCCGAGATAGATCGTGTCGATCACGTTGCCTTCCAGAAGGTTGCCGTGGTCCGTGCCTTCGGGCTTCGTCAGGTGAAGCGCCACATCTTCGGGGCGCAGGCTCAGGAACACCTGGTTCCCGGTCTGCGCGCCCTCCCCGCCCACGGCGTGGATTCGCAACGGCTCCTCGCCCGCATTCATCGGCACCTCGACCTCGCACTTCTCGCCGGCCTTGTTGGTCAGCTTGCCTTCGAGCAGCGCGGTCACGCCAATGAAGTTCGCGACGAACGAGTTCACCGGGTTGGCGTAGATGTCCTGCGGGTCGCCGATCTGCTGGATCACGGCCTTGTCCATCACCACGACACGGTCGCTCATCACAAGCGCCTCGGACTGGTCATGGGTGACAAAGATCGAGGTGATCCCGACTTCCTTCTGAAGGCGCACGATCTCGTCGCGCATCTGCTCGCGCAGCTTGGCGTCGAGGTTCGACAGCGGCTCGTCGAACAGGATGACTTCCGGCTCGTAGACAATGGCGCGGGCAAGTGCGACGCGCTGGCGCTGGCCGCCCGAGAGCTTGGTCGCAAACCGGTCGGCCAGATGGTCGAGCCCGACCAGTTCCAGCGCCCGGGTCGTCTTGGTCTTGATCACGTCGCTCGACGCGCGGCGCACCCGAAGGCCGTAGGCCACGTTGTCGAAAACCGTCATATGCGGCCACACCGCGTAGCTCTGGAAGACCATCCCGATATTCCGGTGCTCCGGGAACAGGTAGATGTCTTTCGCCGGCGCCACGACCGTGTTGCTGCCGATCCGGATTTCGCCCTCCTCAGGGCGTTCCAGGCCGGCCACGCAGCGAAGCGTCGTTGTCTTGCCGCAACCGGACGGGCCGAGCAGCGTGACGAATTCGCCCTGCGCAATATCAAGGTTGAAGTCGGCCACGGCGGTCTCGGGACCGAACCGTTTCCAGAGATGCTCGATGGAGACCATCGCCTCCGTGTTGACACTCACGACTGCTTCCGCGCTCATGGCTGCACCGCCAGGGTGTGATCTGGATCAAAATGAAGAAAAACCTTCTCGCCGGCCCGCAAACGGGATCGCGGGTGGGCGATAACCTTCCACTCGAAGTCGCCCCATTGCACGCGGCAATCGACGTAGCTGCCGAGGAAAATCGCGTGGGTCACCTCTCCTTCGAGGTTCGCATCGGCGCTACCCTCGCGCTCGGCGCGCACATTCTCGGGCCGAACCGACAGCACGGCGTCGTCGCCGGTGGAGATACCCGGGCCAAGCCGGCACGGCACGGTGATCGAACTGCCGTTCTGCCCCACTTCGACGTTGGCACGGCCGTCATCCGCCACGTCGAGGACCTTGCCCTTGATGAGGTTGGCGACGCCGATGAAGTTACTGACGTACTCGTTGACGGGCTTCGAATAGATTTCTACCGGCCCGCCGCGCTGCTCGATCTTGCCCTTGCTCATGACGATGATCTCGTCGCTCATCACCAGCGCTTCCGACTGATCATGGGTCACGTAGATCGCCGTGATGCCGACCTCGTTCTGGATACGCTTGAGCTCGACCCGCATGATCTCGCGCAGCTTCAGGTCAAGGTTCGACAGCGGCTCATCGAACAGGAGCAGCCGCGGCTTCGCGACCACCGCGCGCGCCAGCGAGGCGCGCTGCTGCTGGCCGCCCGACAGGTTGGTGGCCAGGCTGTTGGCCCAGTCAGTCAGCCCGACGAGCTTGAGCACTTCCGCCACCCGGTCGTCGATCTCGGCGCGATCGATCTTCCGTATCTCCAGCGGATAGGCCACATTCTGCGCCACCGTCATATGCGGCCAGATCGCGTAGCTCTGGAAAACCATGCCGATGTCGCGCTGCTCCGGCGGCAGGAACAGGCCTTCAGACGGCGAGGTAAACACCGTATCGCCGACCCGGATACGCCCGCCATCGATCGTGTGCAGCCCTGCGATGCTCATCAGGGTCGTGGTCTTGCCGCAGCCCGAAGGGCCGAGCAGGGTCAGGAACGAGCCTTCGGGAATGCCGAAGGAAATGTCGTCCACGGCCCGGTCGTTACCGAACCATTTGACCAGGTTCTGGACCTCGAGATAGGCCCCATTCGTTTCAGCGGCGCACATAACGAACCTCCCCTACGCCGTCAGCGCTTCACGTCCGGCAACACGCCGGAACACATAGATTGCGATAAGCAGCATGACCGTCTGCGCCATCGATAGCGCGGAGGTGAGCGGCTCGTTTTCGAAGTTCGTCAGGTAGTACACGCCGACCGAGAGGGTCTCGGTGCCGGTCGTGAACAGAATGATCGAGATCGACAACTCACGCAGGAAAATGATGAACAGCAGGATCCAGCCCGCGAACAGGCCCGGCTTGAGCAGCGGAATCGTGATCCGGCGCAAGGTGGTGAGCCATGAAGCACCGGCCATCCGCGAGGACTGGTCCAGCTCTTCCGAAATCGCCAGCATGATCGAGGAAATGTTGCGCTGTCCGTACGGGAAGAAGCGGGTGATATAGCCCAGCATCAGGATCCACAGCGTCGCGTAGATCGGCGTCTGGATGTAGGTGATCAGCACGCCCATCGCGAGCACGATGCCCGGGAAACCGATCGGGACCACCGACAGGAAGTCGAGCAGCCGGACGCCAAAGCCCTTGGTGCGGTGGATCATGTAGGAGATCACAAGCGCCAGGACCATGGCGATCGACGCACCGCCGAACGCGAGGATCAGCGAGTTCCCGATCCCGTTGGTCGCCGCCGAAATCGCCTCCGGCCGCCACCAGAACAGCGTCTTCACGTAGTTGATGGTGGTGAGCTGATCCCACTGAATCGCGCCGGTCCAGACCGGATGCAGGCTGACGATCAACAGGCAGACGATCGGCAGCACGACGGCGACGGCGATGAACAGCAGGTTGTAAACGAAGGCCACCCAGCGCCATGGGCCGAGGTCGAGCACGTTCGGGCGGAAGCCTTTGCCCGTCACCGTCGTAAACGACCGCGGCGCGATGTAGCGCTGCTGGATGTAGATCAGGATCACCGTGATCAGGCCCAACGCCATGCTCATGGCCGCGCCGAGGTTGTGGTTCGCGTCGTCACCGACGGCCTTGGAGAAGATCTGCGTCGTCAACGTTTCCCAGCCGTAGGGGGCCGACAACTTGAACGGCACGCCGAACTCGCCGGCGCTCGTCACGAACACGATGATCGCGCCCGACAGGATGCCCGGCATCACCAGCGGCAGGGTCACGGTCATGGTCGTGCGGACGAGACCCGCGCCGGTCGTGCGCGCGGAATCTTCCAGCGACGGGTCCATCCGGCGAAGCGAGCCGACGACGAACAGGTAAACCAGCGGCGCGAAGAAGATACCGGTGACCCAGATCACGCCCCAGATATTGTCGATATTGATAAGCGCGCCCTCGATGCCGAGGATGTCGCGCGCCCAGTTGTTCAGCAGGCCCGTCTGCGGCTCGCCGAGGTTGTGCCAGGCGATGGCGCCGACGAAGGGCGACAGGAAGAACGGAATAAGGTTGTAGGGCTCCAGATAGTCGCGCAGCGGACAATTGGTGCGCGCGTTGATCCAGGCCAGCGACACGCCGAGGAACGACGCGAGGATGGTGGAGCCGGAAGAGATAATCAGGGTGTTGAGGAACGCCTTCGGAATAATCCGGTCGGTGAACATCACCACGTAGTTGTCGAAGCCCCAGGTCGTATCCCAACCCAGCGGGTCGAGGACCTTGAAGGACGACACAAACAGTACGACGAGCGGAATAATCACCGCCGCCGCGACGATCAGGGAAACGACCGCCGTGATCAGGTTTTCCTGCGTCAGCATCGCACGCATGCGATTTTCAGTTGCCGAGCGCTGTCTTGGTGCGGATACGGTTTCCGAGGTCATTCGGGCTCACCTGTCGGGCTGGCGGAACAAGTTGCTCCGTCGGGTCTCAACAATGTCGAGTCGGCACGATTGTCCGGGCCGGCCTCATTCAGAAAACTCTTGGATACTTTTGGGAGTTGCGGGGTTCCGCCGAAACGGAACCCCGCACCCATAGTCGTATCGGCCTAGCGGAAGTTTTTCTGCCAGACGTCGCGAACTTCCTTGTACTGCTTCACGGATCCGACCCAGTCGGACATGCCGATCAGCTTATGCTGCGACAGGTCCATCAGGTACGGGGCCGCAGCCGCGGGGGCCTTGTAGCCTTCGCGGAACGAGTACACGGCTTCGCCTTCAACGAAGATGTCGGAGCCTTCCTTGGAAAGCAGGAACTCGACCAGCAGCTTGCCGGCGTTCGGGTTCTCCGCGCCCTTCAGCACGGCGATCTGGTTGCCCAGCATCGCCTGGCCTTCCTTGTAGGAACCGATCTTGATCTTGTCGGCCAGGTCCGGCTGCTTCAGCACGTTCTGATACACGCGGCCCGAGAGGTTCCACATGTCAAACGGGCGCTGGCACGAGATCATCATCTGCATCTTCGGCTCGGTGCGGAACTCGACGATCGGGTCGGTCTTGGCCAGTTCCGGCCAGAACTCGTTGAAGTTCACCGCGCCCGCCTGCTGCAGCGCGATCACCGTGTTCGTGTAGGTGAACGACTTGGTGATGTCCGACGAAATCGTCTTGCCCTTGAGCGAGGCCGCAACCGCGTCCTCATAGGAGTCGACGCTGAAGTCCGCCATGCCCGGGCATGCCGAGTTCCAGACCGGCTGGAACGTGTAGGCCAGCGGGGTGGCTACGAGCGGAAAGCGCGAGTACTGACCGGCCGCCTCGACCAGCTTTTCACTCGCCGCCCAGTTCTCGGACTCGAGCTCGAGGAAAGCGCCACGATCGGCCGCCTGGTCGAAGAACGCCGGCGAATGCACGATGATCGCGTCGACCGTGAACTTGCCGGCCTGGATCTCCTGGCGAACCTGGGCGACTGTCGCACCGGTGCCCTTGCGCAGGCTGTTGAACTCGAAGTCGTCGCCGAGGCCGTAGCGCTCCTTGAAGGCCGCAGCCATGCGCTGGGCGGTGCGATCCGAGAACAACGGATGAATGATGGTGACAGAACCCTCTTCCTTGGCGAGCGGAGCGAGCTTCGCTTCGACCTTGTTGAGGTGGCCGTCAGCCATTGCGGCGGTGCTGGCCGCAAACATGGCCACTGCCGATACGGCACCGACCAGAGTTGCCTTGATGTGGGAATGCATTGATTCCTCTCCCTGATAATCACGAAAAAGCGATGTTTTTTCTTTTTGTGTAATCGATTTGGATCGCGGATGGAAGGGGAATAAGTCTTATCTAAGACATCTTGTCCCGATCACCCACGACGCCAGTTCACGGTTCCAGAAACGGTGATCCGGCGTGAGGGTCGAAAACTGCCATCCGGTCAGCCCGCCGAAGCCGTCGCCGAAGCGCGCGCGCAGCGGACAAACGACCCGCGCGGCCACTTCGTCTGGCGGCATATACCCGTTGGCCGCGTCGTCCCGGTAGACAGGCAGCCCGATCAGCGTTCTGTCCGCGGGCCAAACGGCGGCGATGCCGATGTAGGACGAAGTCGCCGGTGAGCCGGCCGCGCCGACGATCCGTGACGCCACCGGCGCGTCATAGTCGGGGTTGTTGTAGTACTGGACGGTGATCCAGTCGATCGCGTCTCCCGCGCCGCGCAGCACGTCGAGATACGGACCGCCGTGCCACGCCGGGTCCAGGTAAGGCGCCTGCGGCGCATGGCTGATGATCGCACCCGCCGGCAGCCGTGCACGCAAAGCATTGGTCAGATCGACCAGAAACCGCCGCCCGTCGAACATGCCGCGAGGCCGGTCGCGGTGCAGCGCCGCGCTGACCTCGAAATCGATGTCGATCCCGTCGAACCCATGGCGTGCGGCAAACGCCGTGATCGCATCCGCCAGTTCGCCGGTACGCCCGACCACGCTCGCATAGCCCTCGCGGTCCATGTCGCCACCGCCGAAGGATATCAGCACTCGCTTGCCTTCCGCCTGGAGGCGGGGCACCACGTCGAGCGCGGGCACCAGCTTGTCCGGCACGACGAGCGAAACCGGTTCGCGCCGCGAGGCACCGGGCGCGACCGTCACGAAGGACAAAATCACATCGGTATAGGGCGTGCCGGCCAGCGCCGTGGGCGGGCTGGCATCGGAATTATAATAGATGACATAGCGCGGCGCGGCGTCCGCGGCCGCCCCGACAGAAGACATGGCCAAGAGTGCGAGCAGCCCCAGCGGCGCGTGAAGGCCCCGCCTCACGACGGCCAAAGCTGCGCGGTGCCGGCTCACTCAGTCGTAGAAAACAAAGGCGCGGGTCTCGATGGTCTCGCGCGGCGCGGCATCGGCGGGCGTGTCCGGGTCCTCGAAGGCGGAGTGGAGCGCGAACCGCGCGGTGCCGTCCGTCAGCGTGTCGTAGTTCTTGAACAGCAGGACCTCGTCGCCGGTCATGCGCGGGAACCAGTACCACTTGTGGTTCGGGTCGAACGCGGCGTGGCGCGTCTCGCTCGGCCGGTTGTACTCGAAGGACGGCTCAGGCCGCAGCGGTGCCTCGCGTCGGGTCTGGGTCATCAGGACTTCGTCGACCGTGCGCGCGTCGCACACCGTCAGCGGCCATTGCTCCACAGTGCCCGTCATCGAGCGCCATGCGTTAACGATGGAAAAGCGACGCTTCAAGCGCTGCTCCGCTTCGTCGTCCCCGAACTTGTCGCGCATGCGCTGGAAGGCCGACGCATCGGTGTAGTCGCTGTGCGGCGCAGGCACCGGGTCGCGCGAGGCATACTTCTCGCGGTGCGCGAGCTCGGTGGAGCGCCGCGTGTGGTCGTACACGACGGCTTCCGTCCCGCCCGCGGCGCGCGCGATCACCGTCTCGATTTCCGGCGTGTAGATGTCCGAGAGTTGCGCATCGTCATTGAAGTCGGTGACCGCCGTCGCGTGCGTGGCGAGCGTGAAGCCTTCCACGTCCAGCGAGAAACCACCCGATATCAGCCGGGCATTCCGGATCGCCACCTCGCGCGGCGCGCGGTTGTCGTTGATCCGGAAGGATTCGCCGACCTTGTTGGAATGCGTGAACACCGGAATCTTGTCGACGTTGGCCAGATAGTTCAGCGCGGCCATCACCTGCGGCTGTGACAGGGCGTCCCGGGCCTCGGCGTTCATGGCGGTTCCTCCGGATGCTGTTACCGAAGTCTAGGGTGCGCGATGCGGCGGAGTCCACGCGCAAGGTCCCGGCGGGCGGGAGTGAAAACTGTCAGTCAGGCTTGAAAATGGTGGGCACGGCTGGGATTGAACCAGCGACCCCTTCGATGTCAACGAAGTGCTCTCCCGCTGAGCTACGCGCCCCACCTTTGCGGGTCTGAACGGCTGCCGGACGAGCCGGAACCGCGAGACGGAGCGGGTGATACACCGCACCCCGTTCGATGGCAAGACCTCTGCGGTCCCTCAGCGCCAGGCGTCTAGCGCTTGTATTCGATCTCCAGCCCGATCACATCGGTCGTGCCGGTGTTGACCGCGTTGTGCTCGACGGGTGCCTTGTAGGAGGCGGCCTTGCCGGGCTCGTAGGTGAACGTCTTCTGCGAGCCGTCGGCGAAGTTCGAGGTGAGCTCGCCCGCGCTCTGGAAGATCACGACATAGTCGAGTTCGTGCCGGTGCCAGCCGGTCTGTTCGCCGGGCTTGAGCGTGTACCGGATGATCCGCGAGCGGTCGTCCTCGTGCAGCACCACATGCGGCGCGGCCGTGCGGTCCTCGGCCTCGGGCGTATAGCCGGGTGTCGTGTCGGCGGCGGATGCGTCGGGCATCGTCCCCTCCCCTCAATCCATGTTCGAGGGCGCGAAGTATAGCCGAACTCGGGAGACGCGTTGAGGGGTCAGGCGACCTGCTGTTCGAGGATCGCCTCGACATGATCGACGAGATCGCGCAGGTGGAACGGCTTCGACAGCACCTTGGTGTCGCCCATTTCCTCGCGCGCGCTCATGGCGACGGCGGCGAAGCCGGTGATGAACAGCACCCGCAAATCGGCGTTGACCTTGTTGGCCTGGCGCGAGACCTCGATCCCGTCGATTCCCGGCATCACGATGTCGGCGATCAGCAGGTCGAACGGACGTTCGTTGACGGCGTTCAACGCGGAAAGCCCGTCCGGCACCGCGGTCACGTCATGGCCGCTGCGCTCCAGCGCGCGGGCCAGAAACTCGCGCATCGACTGGTCGTCCTCGGCTAACAGAATTCGCGCCATAGCCTGCAAAAACCCTTCCTCGTGCCGCTCCGGTGTCACATCGGCGACGCGTTCGCGCACGGACGATTCGCCGCGCACCCTGCGAAACTAGCCGAAACCGGTTTCCAAAGGGTGAACGACGCTCGTTGGACGCCGGGTCCGTGTCAAGGGTGACAGGCCGGGAGGTTTTCGCTACATCAATCTGACCATGGACCGCGAAACCGTCATCGACTCAGACGCCGCGATCGAGATTCTCGCGCCGGCCGAACAGCGCGTTCCGCTCGTCTTTTCCTCGCCCCACAGCGGCCGTGAATACCCGGCGGAATTCCTCGCCGCGTCGAAGCTGGATGCGCGGGCGATCCGGCGATCCGAAGACAGCTTCGTCGACGAGCTGTTCTCCCATGTGCCGCATCTCGGCGCGCCGCTGCTGAAAGCCCTGTTTCCGCGCGCATTCGTCGATCCCAACCGCGAGCCCTACGAGCTCGACCCCGCGATGTTCACCGACCCGCTGCCGGGCTTTGTGAACCGCCGCTCGCCGCGCGTTGCCGCCGGGCTGGGCACCATCGCACGTGTCGTCGCGAACGGATCGGAAATCTATTCCTGCAAGCTCGACTTCGAGGAAGTCCATGCGCGAATCGAGCATTGCTACAAGCCGTATCACGATGCGCTGGAAGACCTGATCGCACAGACCCGGACCCTGTTCGGGACCTGCATCCTGATCGACTGCCATTCGATGCCGTCCGTCGGCGGACCGATGGAGAACGACGCCGGTAGACGCCGCCAGGTCGACTTCATCCTGGGCGACGCCCATGGCCGCGCCTGCGCCCGCCCGCTGACGCTGCTGGTCGAAAACGCGCTGCGCGACATGGGCTACTCCGTCGTGCGCAACACGCCCTATTCGGGCGGCTTCATCACCCGCAACTACGGCCGCCCGGAACGCGGTGTCCACGCCCTGCAGATCGAGATCAACCGCGCGCTCTACATGGACGAGACCAGTTTCGAGCGGACGGACGGCCTCGCCCGCGTGGCCGCCGACATGCGCGAACTCGCGGCCCAGCTCGCGGAACTCGAGCCCGCGGCGCTCGCCGCCTGACGGCAAAGGCCGTGCGTGACGCCTCCAATTCCGGGATCGCCGACATCTCCAACGTGCGAGACGCAAACACTGACGACATCCCGGCCATCCATGCGATCTACGCCGAGCACGTTCTGACAGGGCTCGCCTCGTTCGAGGAAGTACCGCCCGATCCGGACGAGATGCACCGCCGGATGCGGGAAACCCTGGCCAACGGCCTGCCCTACCTTGTCGCGGCGCTGCCGGAAGACGCCCCCGGCGCCGTGCGCGGTTTTGCCTACGCCAGCCGCTTCCGGACGCGATCTGCCTATCGCTACACGGTCGAGGATTCGGTCTACATCGCAGGCGACATGATCGGGTACGGCCTGGGGCGTATCCTTCTCGCAACGCTGATCGAGCGCTGCACGGCGCTCGGCTACCGCCAGATGATCGCGGTAATCGGCGACAGCGGCAACGCCGCGTCGGTGGGCCTGCACGAACATCTCGGGTTCCGCAATATCGGGACGATGCCGGCGGTCGGATTCAAGTTCGGGCGCTGGGTCGACAGCGTGCGGATGCAGCGCGCGCTCGGCCCCGGGTCCGAAACCCTTCCCGACGATGTCGGCACGGGGGATTGAATGCCCGTCGATCCCACCGCAACCGGCCACGTGATCGATCAGGGCTTCGACGCCTACACGAACGAAGAGCACGCGATCTGGCGCGACCTCTACCGGCGGCAGTCCGAACTGCTCCCCGGGCGGATTTGCCAGGAGTTTCTCGACGGGCTGGATACGCTGGGCGTCGCCGCCGACGGCATCCCCAACTTCGAGGCCCTGTCCGACCTGCTGGAACCGCGTACCGGTTGGCGGATCGTCGCCGTGCCGGGGCTTCTCCCGGACGATGTGTTTTTTGGCCACCTCGCCGCGCGCCGGTTTCCGGTGACCAACTGGATCCGCGCACGCGAGAAAATGGATTACCTGCAAGAACCGGACGTCTTCCACGACCTGTTCGGCCATGTCCCCCTGCTCACGAACGCCTACTTCGCCGACTACATGGCCGCGTACGGGCGCGGCGGGCTGAAGGCGCTGCGTCTGGGGGCGCTGGACATGCTGGCGCGGCTATACTGGTACACAGTGGAGTTCGGGCTGATCGCCACGCCGGACGGCCTGCGAATCTACGGTGCGGGGATCGCCTCGTCGAAGGGGGAGAGTATCTACGCCCTCGATGACGCCAAACCCAACCGGATCGCGTTCGACCTGCGCCGTATTCTGCGCTCGCGCTACCGGATCGACGACTTTCAGGAAACCTACTTCGTGATCGAATCTTTCGATGCGCTCATGCGCGCCACGGAGCCGGACTTTACGCAAATTTACGAAGCGGCGCGCGACCTGCCCGAAATCCCCGCCGGCGGCCTTGTCGACAGCGACCCGCCCGTATCCTGAGCAGACAAGAAAAAAAGGGCCGTGGAGAACCACGGCCCGAAGTCTAGGGAGGAAACGCCTTAGAACGGCACCGCAGTGCGATGCCGCAACGCAATATATGCATCTCGCAGATGCACAAACAACCCTCGTCCGACAAAAAGCCGGAAAAGAGGGAAAAATTCACAAAACGGGGCGAAGTCAGCAATATAATTTCCCGACCAAGCGTGCACTGCACAATCTCCGTGCAACCGCTATCCCGGCGCGCCCGGACTGGCATGGCGTTTGCGAGAGATGCGGCATGATGAATGCGCCGATCTTACACGTTCTTTGCCGTCTGGCTGCCCTCGCGGTTCTGGTCCTGTTTCCCCTCGCGGCCAACGCCAAACCTTTGGAAACAAATAATATATGCGCCGCGGCAATCGACCGCGCGGAGGCCGGACAGAACCTGCCCCGGGAGCTTATGACCGCCATTTCCCGCGTCGAATCCGGGCGCTGGAACCGCGAAAAGAGGGAAATTCTTGCCTGGCCCTGGACGGTCACCAACGGTGCCGACGGGCAGTATTTTCCGACCAAGCAGGCCGCGATCGCCCATGTACGCAAGCTTCAGGCGCGCGGCATCCGCAACATCGATGTCGGCTGCATGCAGATCAACCTGCGCTACCACCCCGACGCCTTCGAAAACCTGGAAGCCGCGCTCGATCCCGTGGCCAACACGCGCTACGCCGCGAGCCTGCTGGGCCGCCTGTTCAAGGCGAACCGGTCCTGGGGCGAAGCCATCAAGCGCTATCACTCGGCGACGGCAAAGTTCAACCGACCCTACTACGACAAGGTCGTCGCCCAGTGGAACGACGCCCGACGCGATGCCGGCGAGAAGCTCGTGCAGACTGCCCGAAAGTCCGGCCCCTCCGGTATCCAGCCGCCCCAGGAGATTGTCGAGCGTGCGGCTGACGACCCCCGTCGCATCGCGGCCGAAAAGCATCGCCGCGAGGTCATCGCCCGGCACCGCGCGGAGCGCGAAAGGCTGCGGGCCGAACGCAACGCACAAATGGCCTCGTTTACCGACCCTCATCTCCCGCCGGTCCGCACGCGCTAGTCCGCCTTGGCCCGGTCCGCGATGCCATGGCAAGGTGCGGGCGATGCAGACGGACCGACGCACATCCAACCGAAAGACGCGCGCGGCGTGACCGCCACGCTGGAAAACTCCGGCGCGGCGGCGCAGTTCGAGGTGGACAGCGCAGGAGCCCGTTGGCAGCTCTCGCTCACCGGGCGCTGGACGACCGCGAATGTCGCCGACGCCGACCGGGGCCTGCGCGCCCTCGCGATGCCGTCGGGCGGGACCGCGGAAATTCGCATGGGCAATGTCGAGGCGCTCGACACGGCCGGAGCGTGGCTGGTGCACCGGACCGAGCAGGCGCTGGCGGCGCACGGCGTGGACGTCAACTTGAGCGACGTAAACCCCCGCTTCGTCGGCCTGATCGAGACCGTTCGCGCCAATGACGCCGATTGCCCCGACCCCGATCCGCCCGCCAATGCCTTTGTCGCAATGGTCGAGCGCGTCGGGCGTTCCACCTTCATGGTGTTTGGGGAAGCGCGCGACCTCGTGAACTTTCTCGGCCATGCGGTAATCGTTCTCGGCCACTCGGTGGTTCGCCCGTCGCGCATCCGGATGACATCGCTGGTTCATCACATCGAACAGGCCGGCCTCAACGCTGTCCCGATCGTTGGACTGATCTCATTCCTGATCGGGATCGTGCTGGCCTTTCAGGGGGCCGAGCAGCTCGCGAAATTCGGCGCCCAGATCTTCACCGTCAACATTGTCGCCCAGGGCGTGTTGCGCGAGATGGGCGTCCTGCTGACGGCGATCATGCTGGCGGGGCGTTCGGGCAGCGCCTTCACGGCGCAAATCGGCACGATGAACGTGCGCGAGGAAATCGATGCCATGCGCACCATCGGGCTCGATCCGATGGAAGTTCTGGTCCTGCCGCGGCTCTGGGCGCTCGTGATCAGCCTGCCCCTGTTGGCGTTCTTCGCGAACATCATGGGGCTGCTCGGCGGCGCGATCATGGCCACCATCGCGCTCGACGTGACGTTCTTCCAGTTCGCGCGTCAGCTCAGCGGCGCCGTGACGATGTGGACGTTCTGGATCGGACTGATCAAGGCGCCGGTCTTCGGTTTCATTATCGGCCTCGTCGGCTGTTACGAGGGCATGCGGGTCAGCGGCAGTGCGGAATCGGTCGGTCGGATGACGACCCGTGCCGTCGTCGAGGCCATATTCCTGGTGATTGTGCTCGACGCCCTGTTCTCGATCCTGTTCGCGGTTCTGGGGATCTAGCTGTGACCGTCACCCTCAATCCCGAGACCGAACCGGCCCCGGTCATCAATATCGAAGGCCTGCGCACCCAGTTCGGGACCAGCGTGATCCACGACGGGCTGGACCTGGAGGTGGTGGCCGGAGAGATCATGGGCATCGTGGGCGGCTCGGGAACCGGCAAGTCCGTTCTGCTGCGAACCATTGTCGGCCTGATCAAACCCGCTGCGGGGCGCATCCACATGCTGGGAGCCGATATGGCGTCGTGCACCGAGGCGGAGCGAAACGCGGTCCTTCGCCGGATCGGGGTGCTGTTCCAGGACGGTGCGCTATTCAGTTCCATGACGGTGGCGCAGAATATCGCCGTGCCGCTGAGCGAACACACGGACCTTTCGCCGGCGCTGCGAGAAGAGATCGCGGACCTGAAGGTCAATCTCGTCGGCCTGCCGCCCGATGCCGCGAACAAGTACCCGTCGGAGCTGTCCGGCGGCATGCGCAAGCGCGCCGGCCTGGCCCGTGCGCTCGCCCTCGATCCGGAGATCGTCTTTTTCGATGAACCGACTGCGGGCCTGGACCCCATTGGCGCGGCGCGCTTCGACCAGCTCGTGCTCGAACTGCGCGATGCCCTCGGGCTGACGGTCGTCATGGTCACTCACGACCTCGACAGCCTGCATACGATTTGCGACCGCATCGCGGTGCTCCTCGACAAACGCATCAGGGTCGGCACAATGCAGGAACTCATGGCGGACGAGCATCCGTGGCTGCGCGACTATTTCCATGGCCCCCGCGCCCGCGCCGCGCTCGACCCCGCCACCGGTACGGAGGCCGACTGACCCATGGAAACGCGCGCCAACTACCTGCTGGTCGGCAGCTTCGTGATCCTGATCGTCACCGGGACGATCGTCTTTGTTCTTTGGCTCGCCAAATTCCAGTTCGATCAACAGTTCACCCGATACGATATCGAGTTCGAAGGTTCCGTGAGCGGCATGAAAGTGGGCAGCGCCGTGGAGCTCAACGGCATCCCGGTCGGAGAGGTCATTCATATCGGGATCGACCCCGTCGACGTCGAGAAGGTGCTGGTCACGATCGAAGTGCCCGCCAACACGCCGGTGCGTAAAGACACCGTCGCGAGCATGGAGCTCAAAGGGATTACCGGCGGTGTGGCCGTGCAGCTTTCCGGCGGCACCCAGGCGTCCCCGCCGCTCGAGCCAGGTCCCGGGCAGGACCGCGCGGTCATCAGGTCAGAAGCCTCCGCGCTCGCACAGTTCATCGAGGGCGCACCCGAGTTGATGGCCAGCCTGCAAACCCTCGTTGCGCGCGCCGCCATCCTCCTCGGCCCCGAAAATCAGGCTGCCTTCTCGCAATCTCTCGCCAATATATCCGCATTCTCGGGCGCACTCGCCGCACGCGGCGACGACATCGAACTGCTCATCACCGATGCATCGAAAACAATGACCAATCTGCGCACCGCCAGCGAGGCCATGACCGGCATGGCCGCCAAGGCCGAGGCGGCGATCTCGTCCATCGGCGCCACCGCGGATTCCGTGTCCGCAACGGTCACGGAGAACCGCTCCAATATCAGGGGACTGGTCACGGACCTTCGCACGACGGCCCAGTCGATGACGGCCATGTCGAACGAGATGGAAGCCCTGGTCGCCGAAAACCGCGCGCCCCTGCGCGACTTCTCCGGCGAAGGCCTCTACGAACTGACCAATTTCATGGTCGAAGCACGCGCGCTTATCGACAGCCTGAAACGGGTGACCACCCAGGTCGAGCGCGATCCCGCACGTTTCCTGTTCGGCAACCAGCAGCAGGGTTATGAAACACCTAATTGATCGAGTTGCAGCCCTTCGCCGGCAACGACGCACCTTCCTGAAAGGCGCAGGCGCGGTCTCGGCCGGCGCCCTGCTGACCGCCTGCGGTCTGGAGCTGCCCGGCCAGGGACCGCCGCCACGCCTGTTCCGCCTGTCGCCCAAAAGCACCTTCGCGGCCGACCTCCCGAAGGTGGACTGGCAACTCATTATCGAGGAACCGCTCGCCCCGACGGGGCTGAACACCACACGGCTCCCGCTGCACCGTAGAGCTATCGAACTCGAATACTACGCCCGCGCGAACTGGACCGACCGGGCACCCGCGATGGTCCACACGCTGATCGTTGAGTCTTTCGAGAATTCAGCAAAGATCGTGGCAGTGGGACGCGAATCCCTCGGTCTGCGCGCGGACTATGTGCTGAAACTCGAGTTGCGTGAATTCCAGTCGGAGTATCTGGGCGACGGGCCGCCGGAGGCACACGCACAGATCAACGCAAAACTGGTGAAAATGCCCCAGCGCGCGATCGTGGGTTCGGAACGCTTCACCTCGAAGGTGAAGGCGAGCGCCGACGAGATGGATGCAATCGTGGCGGCATTCGACGATGCACTCGGAGATGTACTGAAGGATCTGGTCGGCTGGACGCTCCGCACCGGCGAAGTTCACCAGGCGTAGTTCAACGGGTGTCGTTCAGTTCGTGGCGTTCAACGCGTTCTGAACGAACCGCACAAGGACACGAAGCGGCAGTGGCTTGTCGACCACGGCAAAAACATCGAGCCCCTCTTCCGTCGCGCGCTTGACCTGATCGGCGTAGCCCGACATCAGAATGATTTTCGGCTTGTAGTCGAGGTTCGCCGCCAGTTGAGCGGCCTTGATGCCGTCAAGTCCGGGCATCCGCACGTCCATGATAACGACGGCCGGCTTCTCGCGCCGCATCGTGTTGACCGCGGCAAACCCGTTATCTTCCTGGGCGACCGCGATCCCGAAGCGCGACAGGAACGAGCCGATCTGTTCCGCCTGTTCGCGGTCGTCATCGACGATCATGACCAGCGGTTGCTGGCCAACTGATCCGGATGGTGATTTGGCTGCGAAGCCTGTCATGAACTGACTATCCGTTTCTCGATGGGCACGCCATCGTACCGTAAAGCTCTCAGTTCAAAACCCGCAAAAGCGGGAAATCGTCCGCAATTTTACACAACGAAAGGGCATTGCATACAAAATTAGCGCGTCACGTCGTGCAATATCTTTGAAATATCCCTTAAATTCAAAGGCTTCTGCAAAACGGCGGCAACCCCCGCATTCGCCCACAGTCCATCGGAGGTATCCAGGGTCGTGTGGCCGGTCATCACGATAACCGGGGTGTCTGGCTGTTCGACCCGCATTTTTGCAAGAAAATCAGCGCCATCCATGCCCGGCATCCGAAGGTCCGTCATCACCACGTCAAACCGGTTCGACCGGACCGAGTCGAACGCTTCCGAACCATTCGACGCCGTGTCTGTAAGAAAACCGCGCGACGACAGGAATTTGGCCAGAGTCGCCGTCGCATCGGGCTCATCGTCGACGATCAACACACGCAAACCACCAACTTGCGCCATCGCCTACTCCCCCGCCTGAAGGTCAACGACCGGCGATGCCTCCTCCGACTCGTCCGACACGGCGACGGGCAGCCGAATTTCGAACACGGCGCCCTTCGGGCCGTTGGCGGCGGAGATCGTCCCGCCCATGGCCGACACGATGCTATAGCCGATCGCCAGCCCGAGACCCGTTCCTTCACCGGCGCGCTTGGTCGTGAAGAAGGGCTCGAAGACCCTTTCGAGGACATCGTCCGGCATGCCGCCGCCATTGTCCGACACCGTAATCACGACCTCTCCCGGGCGTAGATCGTCCCCCGGCGTTTCAGGGTCGGTGACGAACGCCGAAAGTTCGATCACGCCCGCGTCGCGGCGCACCTCGGCATCCGGCTTCGAAGCCGGATCCGATGTGTCCTCTTTCAATGCATCGCGCGCGTTCGTCAGGAGGTTGAGAATGACCTGTTCGAGACGGATCGGCTGGCCGCGAACCATCGCCGTACGTTTCGGAATGATGGTGCGGATTTCCACGCCGTCGAGCAGATACTGCTCACGGACCATCGTGGCAGCCGCGCCGACGCTCGCGATCGGATCGAAACGGGTATCGCTGGAGTCGTCCTGGCGGCTGAATACGCGCAGGTGATTGATGATCGACGCCATCCGCTCGGTCTGGCTTGAAATTCGTTCGAATTCCTCGCGATGGCTGTCGATATCGGCATCGCCTTCCTCCATGAAGATCAGGCTGGAGTCAGCCGCCATGCGGATGATGTTCAACGGCTGGTTCAACTCGTGCGCCATGCTCGCGGCCATTTCACCGAGCAGGGCGAGCTTCGAGGTCTGCACCATCTGGGCCTGGGCGAGCTTGCGCTCGGTGATGTCGCGCCAGATGAGAAGCAGTGCTTCCTCGCCCTGATACTGGAACTCGGCGCCGAGGGCTTCGGCATCGAACGTCCGGCCGTCGCTTCGCATCGCCCTGAATTCCTCGAAGACAACGCCGTCCTCAAAGCTGGACATGGGTCGCGAGCGGCGCGCGGTCTCGTGGTCATCGGGGTGAACGAAATCGAGCAGGCGGCGTCCGACCAATTCGTCGGATGACGCAACCCCCAGCAGATGCGCACCGGCGGCGTTCACGAACAGGAAACGGCCGCCGGCATGGACCGCGATCATGTCCGGCGATGCTTCCGTCAGGCGGCGATACCGATCCTCGCTCTCCTCGAGAGCGGAGAGCGCCCGGCGCTCGGCCGTAATGTCCGTGAACACACAGACCCAGCCGCTGCCTTCGAGCGGGTCCGCGCGCACGAGCAGAATTTGGCGTCCGATACGGGCCACCTCGAACTGGAACGGCATGCCCTCCGCGAGGCGTTTTTCCAAAGGAAGGCCATTGTCCGCTTCCCCGGCAGCGGCGCGTACGTTTTGCGGATCCGAACCGATGGTCTCCAATATCTCGGACAACGTCAGTCCGACAATTGCGGGCTCGTCGCCAACCACGGCCAACCGATCGAGACGCGCGTTGGTCAGCACGGCCCGACCGTCCGGACCGAGCACAACCAGTCCCTCGCCCATTCCCTCCAGCGTCGCCTGAAGGAACGTCGTTTTCTCCGCGAGTTCTTCCTGGCCGCGCCGGATATCGGTGATGTCGGTGATCACACAAACGGTGCCGCCGTCCGCCGTCCGGCGGCCGAGCAGCTGCACGAACCGCCCGTCGGAGAAAGCGATCTCGCGTGGACTGTCCGGCGCGGCGAACCAGGTGTTTTGCTCGCCGAGCCACTCTTCGATCCGCCCCTCGACCCCGTCGATCGAACCGCTCTTGGCGCAGCTCTTCATCAACATATCGAAGCGCGTGCCGGCCACGATGAGCGGATCGGCGCCGGGCAGATACTGGGGCGCGCGGGAGTTCCACAACGTCAGGCGTCCCAGTTCGTCAAACAGGATAAAACCCGCAGGAATGGATTCGATCGCCTCGAACAGGTGCGATTGCGCCACGCGCGCCCGGTTCTCCGCCCGTACCATCGCCGTGATATCCGAGCCGGTGCCGCGGTAGCCGAGAAATATGCCCGTGGGTCCGAAAATCGGCATCCCGTTGATCAGAAAGTGAAAAACGTCGCCGTCGTCTCGCGGGCGCACCGCGCGGACATTGCGAAACGGCTGGCGCGCCTCCAGAGCGGACACAAGGCGCTCCCACTCACCGGGGTGCTCGATCGAGGGCACGTCGATCAGGCGCTTGCCGATGAGCGTTTCGGGTTTCCGCCCCGACACCTCCAGGTAACGTCCGCTGACATGGGTGAACCGGCCTTCCGCGTCGAGTTCCCAGGCCCAGTCGGACGCGGCGCTCGTAAAGTCCCGGAACCGCTGTTCGCTTTCCGAAATCTCCGCCTCGTGTCGTTTGAGGTCCGAGATATCCGAAAAGATGGTCACGAATCCGCCGTCCGCCGTCGACGCGCGGTTCAGCATCAACCAGCGGCCGTCGGTCAACTCGATCTCGACCGGCAGCTCGCCCGAGCGACAGCGGCGGACAACTTCGCGCGCCCATTCCCGATAGCGGCCGATCGACGCCCGGATCCGGCCGGTGCGCGACAGCCGCGTGACGAAGTCCTCGAATGTCAGGCCGCCATCCGGCTCGATCTGGGAGTTCGGCAACAGGTTATCGAACTTGTTGTTGTGCTCGACGAGCCGGTTGTCCGCGTCGAAAAGGGCAAACGCCTCCGACATACTGTCGAGCGCGCCTTCAAGCCGCGCCTGGGCGTTGGTGAGTTCCCCGGCAAGCTTCTGGTTTTCGATTCCGAGACGGAACGACTCCGCAAAGCTCCTGTTACCGGCGCGCCCCAGAAGAACCAGGGCGCCGAGGAAAACGACGCCGGCCGCTCCCAGCAAGGTGTGGGGCGAAGACGTGCTGACGACCAGAAGGGCTGTGAGCGGTGCGACGAGCGGCAGCACGTAGGCGAGAAGCGCCGGAAAATAGGGTGCAAAGCTGGCCGCGCCGCCCGCGCCCATCCCCAGAACGAAAATCACGAGGAACGCCTGGATCAGGAAACCTTCGGCCGGGAACATGAGCACGGACCCGACACCCCAGATCGCGCCGCTCAGCGCGTAGGCCGCGGGCCAGGCAATCCGCCATCGGGACATGTCTGCCGTACCGGCTGCCATCGCCTGGTCGAAGCGGTGATACATGGCGACCCGCATTGCGGAACTGAGCCAAACAAGTGCGGCCCAGACGACAAGTATCGATGTCGCGGTTTCACCCCACAACATCACGGCGAGGATGATGCTGTTGACCGGCGGCACGAAGTTGCTGACGCGGCCTTGCCGGTTGAGCGCGACAAGCTGCGCACGCTCCAGCCGGTCGGCGAAATCGGCTTCGTCGCTCGCCACCAGCTCGCGTTCAGTCATGTCAGGCATGTCAGTCATGCGGCGGCCCCCTACGCGCCCCGTGGGGCAAACGTTTCCGCCAAATCATTGAATCATACGGCGAAGAGCATGTCAGCCCCACAACTCAGGCGGGGGCGGCGACAAGGTGCTCCGGTTTTCCGCCATAGGCGGGTCACGATCTCCCGCCAAAAGCAGCGGTCCGTCCAGATCGACGAAACCAGCACTCTGGGCCACGAGAAACGCCGGCGCCATGGCGAGGCTGGTCCCGACCATGCAGCCGACCATGATGTCGAACCCCAGCGCGCGCGCCGCGCCGGCCACTTGCAGCGCTTCGGTGAGCCCGCCGGTCTTGTCCAGCTTGATGTTTACAACGTCATACCTGCCGGCCAGAGCGTCGAGGCTGGCGGAATCGTGGAAGGATTCGTCTGCGCACACGGGGATGGGGCGGGGCAGGTCGGCCAAAGCATCGTCGTCACCCGCCGGGAACGGTTGCTCGATAAGCGCAACCCCCATGTCCTCGAAAGCCGCAACGCACGCCGTATAGGCATCGACATCCCAGGCCTCGTTGGCATCGACGATCAGCCGCGCATCGGGTGCCGCATTGCGCACCGCCGTCACGCGCGCCAGATCGCCCGAACCGGTCAGCTTCAGCTTGAGCAGCGGGCGATCGGCGTTTTCGGCAGCCGCGGCCGCCATCGCGTCCGGCGTGTCGACGCTGAGCGTGAAAGCCGTTGTCACAGGCGCGGGTTCCGCCAACCCGGCACGCGCCCAGGCCGGCGTCCCCGATGCCTTGGCCTCGAAGTCCCACAGGGCGCAATCGAGCGCATTGCGCGCAGCACCCGGCGGCAGGCGGTCCTGCAATTGCGCGCGGGTCATGCCCGCCGCGACATCGTCGGCGCAGGCGAGAATCGCCGCGAGCACCGATTCCGGCGTCTCGTCGTAACGCGCGTTCGGGCCGCACTCGCCGCGTCCGACCACATCGCCGTCCGTCAGCGTCGCGGTGACGACGATCGTCTCCATCTTGGTGCCGCGCGAGATCGTGAAATGGCGGCGCAGCGGAAACGCCTCGATCGCCGCTGTCAGGTCGGGCATGCGCTCAGATCGCTTCCAGCGCGTCCGCGATCGGCCCGACGCCGTCGCGCACCGGATCGACCGCGGGCATCGCGAAGCGGTCCGACAGTTCCCCGAGCAGGGCCGCCCGCGCCTCGTCGGTCTCCATGGCCGACGTGTTCACCGCGATGCCAACGCAACGCGCATCGGCGTTGGTCAGCCGCGCGGCCGCCAGGTGCCCCTCGATACACGCGCCGATGTCGGGCAGGGGCTGGTGCGGCAGCCCGCGCATATGGGTCCGGGTCGGCTCGTGGCACAGGATCAATGCGTCCGGCTGCGCGCCGTGCACGAGCCCCATGGTCACGCCGGCATAGGACGGGTGGAACAGCGAGCCCTGCCCTTCGACAAGGTCCCAGTGATCGGGGTCGTTGGCCGGCGCCAGCCACTCCGTGGCGCCCGAAATAAAATCCGATATCACGGCATCGACCGACACGCCCGACCCGGCAATGAAAATCCCGGTTTGCCCGGTCGCGCGGAAATCGCATGCGAGGCCGCGCGTGGTCATTTCCTGCTCCATCGCCAGCGCCGCGTACATCTTTCCCACCGAGCAGTCCGTTCCCACCGCCAGCAAGCGCTTGCCCGCGCGCGGCGCGCCGGTGCCCACCTCGAAGGTCCTGTCCGGGTGGCGCACGTCGAAGATCGAGCGGCCGTTGGCCTCGGCCGCATCGGCCACCTGCGGGATGTCGGCGACGCGCGCATGCAGGCCGGACGCGACATCCATGCCCGCGTCCAGCGCCTCGACGATGGTCGCGATCCAGCTTTCACCGATGACGCCGCCGCGATTGGCCACGCCGATCACCAGGGAGCGCACGCCGGCATCCGCCGCTTCGGCGACCGTCATGTCCGGCAGGCCCAGATCGGCGTTGCAGCCCGGCAGGCGCAGCTGGCCCAGGCACCAGTCACGGCGCCAGTGGACGATCCCGTGGGCCGTCTTGGCCGCAAGCTGGTCGGCGGCATCGCCGAGAAACATCAGATATGGATGCGCAATCTTCATGCCCTTAACCCTCATCCCGTGCGCGGTTGCTGGCGCGACCGGGGGCCCGCTATTGTCCGAAACTCATCATCGCAAAGGTCTTGCCCCATGTTTACCACACGCCCGGAAATCCGTGGCACCCACGGAATGGTCGCCTCGACCCACTACCTGGCGACCATGGCCGGGTGGCGCATGCTGGAAATCGGCGGCAACGCGTTCGACGCGGCCGTGGCGACGGGCCTCGCGCTGCAGATCGTCCACCCCTACCAGAACGGCCCCGGCGGCGACCTGCCGATCGTGTTTCATGATGCGAAGTCCGGAAAGACGAGGGTGATCTGCGGCCAGGGCGTGGCCCCGCAGGCGGCCACCATCGACACCTACCGGAGTCTCGGCCTGGATCTCGTGCCGGGCACCGGGCTGCTCGCGCCCTGTGTCCCGGGTGCGTTCGGTGCGTGGATGCTGCTGCTGCGCGACCATGGCCGTCTGCCGTTGCGCGAGGTGATGTCGCCCGCCATCGCCTATGCGCGCGACGGCTACGCCGTGGTGCCGATGATGCGGACCATTATCGAGGGCGTGGCGGAACTCTTCCGCACCGCCTGGCCGACATCGGCCGAGACCTGGCTGCCCCGCGGCAACGTGCCCGAGGTCGGCGCGATGCATCGGACGCCCGTCATCGCCGCGACCTACCAGCGTGTGCTGGACGAGGCGGAGGCCGCCGGCGGCGACCGGGACGACACGATCGAGGCGGCGCGAAAGGTCTTCTACGAAGGCTTCGTCGCCGAGGAGATCGACCGGTTCTGCCGCGAGACCGAGTGGCTCGATTCATCCGGCGAGGTCCATGGCGGTCTGCTGACCGGCGACGACATGGCCAACTGGCGCGCCACGGTCGAGGACCCCGCCACGTACGACTATGCGGGCTACACGCTGTGCAAGCCCGGCGTCTGGAGCCAGGGGCCGGTCTTCCTGCAGCAACTGGCCCTGCTCAACGGCTTCGATATTGCCGGCATGGACCCGTTGGGACCGGACTTCGTCCACACCCAGGTCGAGTGCGCAAAGCTGGCGCTCGCGGACCGGGAAGCCTGGTATGGCGACCCGGCGGTCAACGATGTGCCGCTGGAGACGCTTTTGTCGCCCGCCTATAACGACGCCCGGCGCGCGATGGTCGGCGAGACGGCGTCCACCGAATTCCTGCCGGGATCGCCCGACGGGCGAACCCCGAAGCTCGCCGAGTTCACGATCCTCGATCCCAACGCCGAAACGGCGCCCGGCGCGGGAGAACCGAACGCGGCCCCGACCGCATCACAGGCGGGGGTCGGCGAGCCCAACGCGGCCTCCAATTCGGATGGCGACACGGTCCACTGCGATGCCGCGGACAGCGAGGGCAACATGGTCGCCTGCATGCCCTCGGGCGGCTGGCTGCAATCCTCGCCGACAATCCCGTCGCTCGGTTTCTGCCTGGGCACGCGGGCCCAGATGTTCTGGCTGCAGGAAGGCTATCCGACCAGCCTGCGCCCCGGCATCCGGCCCCGCACGACCCTGAGCCCCACCATGGCGCTCCGCGACGGGGAACCTGTGCTCGCTTTTGGCACGCCCGGCGGCGACGCCCAGGACCAGTGGGGCCTCAGCATGCTGCTGCGGCATATCCACCACGGCTACAACCTTCAGGCCGCCATCGACGCACCCAACTTCCACACGGATCACCTGCCTTCCAGCTTCTACCCGCGTACGTTCCAGCCTGCGGAAGTAAAGGCCGAGAGCCGGTTGCCGCAAGCGACCATCGACGAGCTGCGCCGGCGCGGGCACCGCATCACCGTGGTCGGTGACTGGGCGCTGGGCCGCATGGTCGCTGTCGGGCGCGAGCGCAACGACGACGGCTGGTTCCTGAAAGGCGCCGCCCATCCGCGCTTTCAGGAGGCCTACGCGGTCGGCCGGTAGGCGGGCCGGGCGCACGACATGGCCTCCGATGCGCCGGAAGCGCCCGACACGAACGCACTGACCGACCGGCTCCGCCGGGGGCCGTATGGACGCATCTGGGCCCTGTCCTGGCCGTCGATCCTGTCCAACCTGACCGTCCCCATGCTCGGCGCCGTCGACACGGCGGTCATGGGCCACCTGCCCGATCCGGCCTATGTCGGCGGGGTCGCGGTGGGCGCGATGGTTTTCTCGTTCCTGTACTGGGGTTTCGGCTTCCTGCGCATGGGCACGATGGGCTTCGTCGCCCAGGCACGGGGGCGCGAGGACGGCGATGAAATTCGCGCGGCCCTGGCCCGCGCGCTGCTCGTCGGCCTGACCGCGGCCTGCATCCTGATGCTGGCGCAAACGCCCCTGCGGTTTCTGGCGCTCGGTATCGTCGAAGCCGCTCCGACCGTGGAAACCTTCGCGGGTGCCTATTTCGATACCCGAATCTGGGGCGCGCCGGCCACGCTGGCCAACTACGCGGTGCTCGCATGGCTGCTCGCGATGCAGTACGCGCGCGCCGCCCTCTTCACCCAGATCGTCGTCAATGGCCTCAACGCCGCGCTCGATATCTGGTTCGTGGTCGAGCTTGGTTGGGGAGTCGAGGGCGTCGCATTGGCGACCGTCATTGCCCAATACACCGGCGCGATCCTGGGCTTCGCGATCATCGCGCGGCGGATGCGCGGAATCGCGGGAACATGGTCATGGGCGCAGATTTTCGATGTGCGGGAACTGATCGCGCTGTTCCGGGTCAGCCGCGATATCTTCCTGCGCACACTCGCCATGATTTTCGCCTGGTCGCTGTTGACCTGGACCGGGGCAAAGCTGGGCACCACAGTGCTCGCGGCGAACGCGCTGCTGATGAACTTCCAGTCGTTCCTCGCCCATGGCCTGGACGGGTTCGCACATGCGACGTCGGCGCTTGTCGGCGAGGCCGTGGGCGCGCGCAACCGGCGTTTGCTGCGCGACACCGTAACCGCCGCCACATTCATGGCCGCATGCGTGGCCCTCGGATACACCCTCGTCTACGGACTATTCGGCACGCATCTTCTCGCTGTCCTGACGGACATCCCGGAACTGCGCGCCTTCGCCGGCGAACACCTGATCTGGATGGCGCTCTCGCCGGTCCTGTCGGTTTGGGCATACCAGCTCGACGGCATCTTTATCGGTGCGACCCGCGCGGCAGAAATGCGCAACGCCATGCTGGTGTCGGTCGCGATCTACACCGCTGCCATGTTTACCCTGCCGCAGTGGCTCGGGAATCATGGCCTTTGGGCATCGGTGATGCTGTTCATGGTCGTGCGGGCGCTCACCCTCGCGACACGCTATCCCCGTGTCGAAGCCATGCTCTCGAAATCGCCACAAAGCGCTGATACTCCAACATAAATTTTACCAGGCACACTCACAGCGAGGTTGACATGCTGACGAGCCGTGCCGCATTTTCCGCCTGTGTCGGTGGATTGAGGAATTGATTCACCGGCATTTGATTCGTGTCTGGGGTTTGAGCAGAGGTTTTGGCGTGGAATTTGGGACTCGCGAGAAACGAATTCTGATCGGTGCGGCGCTGGTCCTGATACCGGTTCTTGCCTTCGTGGCGGGCCAGCGTTCGGCGCTGGACGACGAAATAGTCACGACCGCCCCTGAAGAAACGGCGACTCCCGGCAAGGTCGCAGAAGCGCTGGCACCTGCGGCGAATGCGGAACCCACACCCGAACCCGAGCCCATCGCACCGCAACCATTGATCCGCGCCGTCGAGATCGAAAGCGGGGATAACCTGATGGATGTCCTCGTCAGCGCGGGGGCCGAACGCTTCGAAGCGCATGTCGCGATCCAGTCCCTCCAGGGCGTCTACAACCCCAACCGCGACCTTCGCATCGGGGACGAACTCTACGTCACGCTCGGGCCGGCATCCGAAACCGGCGCCGGCAGCAGCGACGGGAATGAACTGGACTACATTCTCTCGGGCCTTCGCTTGCCTGTGGCCTACGATCGCGAAGTCATTGTCGACCGTAACGAGGACGGTGGATACGTCGCGCGGGAAGTCCTGCTTCCGCTGCAAAGCGAATTTGTCCGCGCCGAAGGCACGATCGACTCCAGTCTTTTTGTAAACGCGCGGGACGCCGGCGTCCCGTTGTCGGTCCTGATCGAGATGATCCGGATTTACAGCTTCGATGTGGACTTCCAGCGCGATATCTGGCGCGACGACAAGTTCGAGGTCATGTACGAGCGCCAGCTCAATGAGGACGGGGTCGTCGTCAACAACGGCGAAATACAGTACGCCAAGCTGACCCTGCGCGGAACGGAACTCCCGCTGTATCGCTTCGAAACGCCGGAAGGAAATCTCGATTACTTCAACACGAAGGGCGAAAGCGTTCGCAAGGCGCTGATGAAGACCCCGATCGACGGCGCTCGGCTGTCGTCACGCTTCGGCAACCGCAAACACCCGATCCTCGGCTATACCCGCCTGCACGCGGGCGTGGACTTTGCCGCACCGCGCGGCACGCCGATCTACGCCGCAGGCGACGGCACCGTGACCGTTGCCGGGACCAACGGCGGCTACGGCAAGTACATCAAGATTCGCCACAACGGCACCTATTCCACGGCCTATGCCCACCTCAACGGCTACGCCCGCGGCGTTCGCAAGGGTAAGCGCGTCCGTCAGGGCCAGGTGATCGGCTATGTCGGTTCCACGGGGCGCTCGACCGGCCCGCATCTGCACTACGAAATCCACCGCAACGGCAAGCAGATCAATCCGCTCGGCCTGAAGTTACCGAGCGGCGAGAAGCTGAAGGGCCAGACCCTGGAAGCATTCCTGTCCCTGCGCGATACGGTCGACCGTCAATTCGCGCTGCTGTCCGATCCCCGGCAGGTCGCCGACACCCCGGCCGACGATTGCACGCCGGGCACCGCAGACTGCACGACCCAGTAAGGTCGCCCTCTACCGCCTGAATTGCTGCTGGGTTGCGCGCGCGAGCGACAGCAATTCCTCGCGTGGCGCCTCGCCGATCAACACATAGGCCAGCGGCCCGTCCTGCCACCAGAATGCGGATACGCCGTCATACTGGGTGAATTCGAATGTCGCTTTCTGGCTGAGCTGATCCTGCTCGATATAAAGCGTTACCCGGTTGCCCGGCTCGGTCTCATACATGAACTGCGCCGCGGGCCCGGAATCGCGCGCGGGCAGGATTCGCCCTCCGACCAGCCGATAGCCCTCGCCTTCCAGATTCGGCGCGACAAGCTCGGCCTGGAGCCGGCGCGATAGCCATGCAACCAGGTGCGCCTTCTCGTCCGCCCCGACCTCCACCGCGTGACGCTTCTCACGAGTGAACAGGCTGTGGGCCTGTACCGCCTCACGGGTCAGTTCCGCGGTCGCCGTCTGGCGGGTTTCAAGCACATCGTTCGCAAACCAGCCGCCGGCGGCTGCGGCGACGACGAGCGCCACCATCGCGGCCATGCGCCAAACAGGCCCGGTTTCAGAGCGCGCCGCCACGACTTCGCGCAGCTGTTCCGGCACGGGGCGTTCGAGAAGCGCGCCATAGGCATCCTCGACAGCCTCGCGCTGAGCGCGCAGATCCTGCACCCGCGCGGATTCCTCCGGCCGGGATTCCAGCCAGGTCTCGATTTCGTCCCGGCGTGCCGGCGCAAGACGGCCGTCGACCAGCGCCTGGATCTCGTCCTCGCTCGGGTCTTTGATTTCGTCGCTCACGTCGCACTCCGTCCGCGCGCAGGCTGTTCGCCGCCCGACTTGTCACGCACTTTGTCGCGCGCCCGCGACAGTCTCGACATCACGGTCCCGATGGGGACCCCTGTGATATCGGCGGTTTCCTCGTAGCTGAACCCTTCCATGGTCACCAGCAACAACGTCTGGCGCTGGTTGTCCGGCAAAGTCTGTATGGCCGAAACGACTTCGCGCAGCCGGACCCTGTCCGCCTGGTTGGGCGGCACCGCCATCGCCGGGAAGTAATCCTGTATCTCGACAACATCGGGCCGCGCCGCCGCGCGCGCGACATCGTTGACGTAAATGTTGTGAAGGATGGTGAACAGCCAGGCGCGGAGGTTGCCGGGGCGCTTCCACAAATGCCAGCGCGACAGGGCCCGCACGAGACAATCCTGCACGAGATCGTCGGCGCGCTGATCGTCATGGCGCAACAGGACGAGCGCATACCGCCGCAAACTGGGAATATGCGGTTCGACCAGATCGAACGAGGTACGCCCCATGCCTTGCTCCAACCCAACGGCGGCGGTGACGAAACGCGGGGATGTTTCGTCGCCCGCCGCCTATCGGGGGTGTTCGCCGGCAAGCATGAGCGGGCACCGCATCGTTTGACAAGGGTTTCGAGCATCGAACACAACCTGATCTCTCTCCCCCGTCCAACGAATGCCGGATGATCGGGCGTTTCGGATACCGGATGCTTGCCCATCCGGCGCCCACAACGCGCGATCACCCGACCGCCTACTTGCCTAGGCCCCTTAAGAACAGGTGGGTCCGGGGTTTATTCCCGACTTTTTTTCGAATTCTGGTTTCAACGCAACGCGAGCACAAAAAGCGCCTTCATCAGCGCTTCCTGATCGATCGGCGCGACGACGCCGGGCGATACGATCCCGGTGTGGTCCAGTCCCTCCAGCACCAGCGTGCGGGGACATGGCTCGGTCGCGGAGCGAACGGGCACGAGCCCGTCACTGGGAACACCGCCGTCATGCATCCACACAAGCGCCGGATAGCTCCAAGACGTCGGTTTATCGAAGTTACCCGGGTCCGGCACATGGGTCGCCAGACACAGGGACAAGGTTTCGTCCAATATCCGGCGAATATCGTCCTTGTGCGTGGCCATGTAGGCAGCCCGGGTGACGGTTGTCAGATCGTCGAGGGATTCCCCGCGCCCACCCAAAGCACGCAGCAAGGCATCCGCAACTTCCGGCAGGCCGGAGACCCGGGTCGCGAGATCGGCCACCGGGGAGCCGGCAAACGGCGCTTGCATGGCGATCCAGCAACGCACCCGCGCCGCGTCTTCTTCCGGCGCGAGCCGGAGATATTCCAGTACGTCGAGACCACCCTTGCTGTGGGTGACAAAACAGATCGGCCCATCCGACTGTCCGACGATCTCACGCAGCCGCGCGGCGTTGCCGGCTACGGTATCCTCCGTCTCGACCGGGGCGATCTCCGCCCGGACGCCTGCCTCACCAAGCCAGTTGTAGATACCGGCCATGTAGCCGAGCGAGTTCCCGAGCGACACCGACGGCAGCGCGGTATCGCTGAGGTAGGACGGCACGAAAATGACCCGCATGTCCTCCATCGCCGCGGAAACATCCGTAAAGGCTGAATCTACGAGGTGCGGATCGAGTTCACCGTCCGTCAGAAAAGCGGCATAGACCGCAGATTGATCGCCGGCGAGTTGGGGCATGCCCGGGGGCGGAAGCGGCACGTCATGGCGTTGCTGCGCGGCGGAGCCGAAAAAGAAAGCCAGCCCGCCCAGAAGAACCATCAACGGCAAGGCCAGAACGGCCCCGATCAGAAACCAACGTCGTCGGCGGGATCGAGGCCGTTCCGTCAAGCTGTTACGCCGCCTCCGCGTGGACGATCTCGCCGTTCACGACGAGACCGTCGGCTTCGGCGGAGACCTTGACCGTGTCACCGTCGACGATCGAGCCGTCGAGCAACTTTTCGGCCAGCGGATTCTGCAGATGACGCTGGATCACGCGCTTCAACGGACGCGCACCGTACACCGGGTCATAGCCCGCGTTGGCCAGCCACTCGGTCGCGGCGTCGTCCAGATCGAGCGTGACCTTTCGATCTTCCAGCAGGTGCCGCAGATGACCGAGCTGGATATCCACGATCCCCGACATCTGCTCGCGCGTCAGCCGCTGGAACAGCAGGATCTCGTCGAGCCGGTTCAGGAACTCGGGCCGGAACGCGCCGCGCACCACGTCCATCACCTGCTCGCGCACCGCATCACTGTCCTCGCCCTCGGCCTGGTTCGACAGGAACTCGCTGCCGAGATTCGACGTCATGATGATGAGCGTGTTCTTGAAATCGACCGTGCGGCCGTGGCCGTCGGTCAGGCGGCCGTCGTCCAGCACCTGCAAAAGGATGTTGAACACGTCCGGATGCGCCTTCTCGACCTCGTCGAACAGCACGACCTGGTAGGGCCGGCGCCGGACCGCCTCGGTCAGCGCGCCGCCCTCCTCGTAGCCGACATAGCCCGGCGGGGCGCCGATCAGGCGCGCGACCGCATGCTTTTCCATGTACTCGGACATGTCCATGCGGATCATCGCCTGCTCGTCGTCGAACAGGAACTCGGCCAGCGCCTTGGTCAATTCCGTCTTGCCGACGCCGGTCGGGCCGAGGAACAGGAACGAGCCCATGGGCCGGTTCGGGTCCTGCAGGCCGGCCCGGGCGCGCCGCACGGCATTGGACACAGCCGAAATCGCCTCTTCCTGACCGATCACGCGGGCGCCGAGGCCCTGTTCCATTTGCAGGAGCTTCTCGCGCTCGCCCTCGAGCATCTTGTCGACCGGCACGCCGGTCCAGCGCGAGACCACGCCGGCCACATGGGCGTCGGTGACCTCTTCCTCGAGCATGTGGCCTTCCGGCGCCTCGTCGACTTCGGCGATCGTGCGCTCGAGGTCCGGGATCACGCCATAGGCCAGTTCCCCTGCACGCTGCAGGTTGCCCTCGCGCTGCGCCTGCTCGAGCTCGATGCGCGCCGCGTCGAGTTTTTCCTTCACCTTCTGGGTGCCGGCGAGCTTTTCCTTCTCCGCCTGCCAGACCGACGTCAGGTCGGCCGAACGGGATTCGAGGTCGGACAGTTCCTCTTCCAGCGCTTCGAGCCGGTCCTTCGAGGCCTGATCGCTTTCCTTGTTCAGCGCCTCGCGCTCGATCTTGAGCTGGATGATCCGGCGGTCGAGCTCGTCGATTTCCTCGGGCTTGGAGTCGACCTCCATGCGCAGCCGCGACGACGCCTCGTCGACAAGGTCGATGGCCTTGTCCGGCAGGAAGCGGTCGGTGATGTAGCGGTTCGACAGGGTCGCCGCCGAGACGAGCGCGGAATCGGTGATCCGCACGCCGTGGTGAAGTTCGTACTTCTCCTTGAGGCCGCGCAGGATCGAGATCGTGTCGGCCACGGTCGGCTCGGACACGAAGACGGGCTGGAACCGGCGGGCGAGCGCGGCGTCCTTCTCGACATGCTTGCGGTACTCGTCGAGCGTGGTCGCACCGACGCAGTGCAACTCGCCGCGCGCGAGCGCGGGCTTCAGCATGTTGGAGGCGTCCATCGACCCTTCGGCCGCGCCGGCGCCGACGATGGTGTGCATCTCGTCGATGAACAGCACGATCTCGCCCATCGCGGCGCTGACTTCTTCCAGAACGCTCTTCAGGCGCTCCTCGAACTCGCCGCGGAACTTCGCACCGGCGATCAGCGCGCCCATGTCCAGCGACAGCAAACGCTTGTCGCGCAGGCTCTCGGGCACGTCGCCGTTGACGATGCGCTGGGCGAGACCCTCGACGATGGCGGTCTTGCCGACGCCCGGCTCACCAATGAGAACCGGGTTGTTCTTGGTCCGGCGCGACAGCACCTGGATGGTGCGGCGGATTTCCTCGTCGCGGCCGATGACCGGGTCGATCTTGCCCTCGCGCGCCGCCTCGGTCAGGTCGCGGGTGTACTTCTTGAGCGCCTCATAGGCATTTTCCGCCGTCGCGGAATCCGCCGTGCGGCCCTTCCGGATGGCGTTGATCGCCTCGTTGAGGCCCTGGGGCGTGACGCCGGCATCGGCCAGGATCTTCGCAACATCCGTGCCCGCCGCCAGCGCAAGCGCCAGCAGGAGGCGTTCGACCGTGACGAAGCTGTCGCCGGCCTTTTCGGCAACCTCTTGCGCGGAAGCGAAGACCTTGCCGGTCTCCGGCGCAAGGTAAAGCCCGCCGGCACCGCTGCCCTCGACCTTCGGCATCTTGTCGAGCGCGAGGTCCACGGCCTGCTCGGCCTGCCGGGCGTCGCCGCCGGCCGCGCGGATAAGGTTGGCACACAGACCCTCCTCATCATCGAGCAGGACCTTGAGCAAATGTTCAGGGGAGAGGCGTTGATGGGATTCGCGCTGCGCCAGATCCTGGGCAGCCTGCACGAACCCGCGCGCGCGCTCGGTAAACTTCTCAAAATTCATCATATCCTCCGTCCAGAGCCCCCTCGGTTTGAGGCGGGCAGACTTCGCGAACCCGAAAACGGCATTCGCACCAAAGGGTTGCGATCATCCCCATTGAGGCGAATCATCGCTCTCCAAATATGGTGTTGCCGAAGCGCAACACAAGATGCCGATCACAGATTCCCGGACATGCCATGAGCGCAATTCTGGAAGACATTTATCGCTATCCGGTTAAGGGCTTGAGCGGGGAACGCCTGGAAGCGGCGGATGTCGGACCCGGCGAGACGATTTCGGGCGACCGGGAATCCCGTTCGACACCGAAAATCCGGTCTGGCGGCCAAAAACGAACTTCCTTGCGCTGGTCCGCGATGCCCGCCTTGCGGAACTTCGCACGGCGTTCGACGACACGTCGTCGACGCTTACCGTTCATCTCGCGGGAAAAGAGGCGCTGCGCGCCGATCTGTCATCCGCCGGCGGGCGGACCGCGGCCGAACGCTTTTTCGCGGCGTTCATGGGCGACGATATCTCAGGCACCCCGACGCTGCTCCGCGCTGACGGCCACAGCTTCTCCGATCTGGACGCCAAAGTGCTCTCGCTGATCAATCTCGAGACGGTGCGCGCCCTGGAGACGCATACCGGCGCCCCGGTCGACCCCATGAGGTTTCGCGCCAACCTCTACGTGTCGGGCCTCGATCCGCGCGCCGAAGAAGAATGGGAAGGCCGCAAGCTGTCGATCGGAACCGTGCGGTTCGAAGCGGTCAAACGCACACAGCGTTGCGCAGCCACGAACGTGAATCCCGCCAACGCCGCACGGGACATGAACCTGCCGGCCACCCTTCAGAAAAACTGGGGCCATGCGGACCTGGGCATCTACCTGCGCGCGGACACCCGCGGCCGGATCGAACCAGGCGATCGACTTGTTCTGGGATAGGCCCGGCGCCTGAGCCGGGCGCACGCCAATCAGGCCGAGACGGCTTCCGCGTCTTTGCTCGCGGTGTCGTCGGACTTGCCGGACTTACCGTCATCGCGCGCTTCCGCGTCGCGTGACTCGCCATCGGCATCCTCGGACTTGCGCGGACGCCGCTTGCGCCCGTTGCCCCGCGAACCGTTGTTCCTGGGCTTGTCGTCGTCCGATTTTGCCGAACGCTCTTCCGACGATGCGGTTTCCTCGGCGGCCTCGTTATCGGACCCGTTTCCGTCGGCGGTGTCCTTCTGCGAGTCGTCAGCATTGTTTCGCTGTTCGGCCCGCTGGCCGTTCGCCGCCATCACGCGATAATAGTGTTCCGCGTGCTGGAGAAAGTTCTCCGAGGCGATCCGGTCACCACTCGACGCCGCGTCGCGGGCGAGTTGCTGATACTTCTCATAGATCTGCGAGGCATTGCCCCGGACGCGCGCGCCCGGCCCATTGCTGTCGAAGGTCTGATTGCGGGGATTGCCGGACTTGCGTCCGCCGCGGCCCCGGGACCGCCTGTTATTCTGATTTGGTCGCATTGTCCCGTCGATCAGAGTTACTGATTACGGTTTATCGCCCGTCCGAATCGTGAGCCCCATTTGGGATCACACGACTTTCCGAAGTGCACCGCCCGTCGGGACGATCACTCCAAAACTCGGATCCGGGAGATCAGATGTGCCGCAATATGCTTAAGGGATTGTGATCACCATAAGCGGCGTGCGCCCGATCTGATGTGCGCAGACTAGGGGGGTGCTTTGAGTTTTCCAAGTACTTTTTTCCGCAGTGCACACGCAGTCACCGCTCCAGGATGACGACCCGTTTCCGCCCCGCCAGATCCGCGCGCACGCCACGTACCCCGAAGTCGTGCTCCCGGGCGATGGCCGCAACGGCATCGGACTGCCCGTCTCCGTGTTCCAGGAACAGCGTCGCCGCATCGGTCATCCATCCCGCCGCGCGCGAAAGCAGGTCGCGATACGGATCGAGACCGTCGGGCCCGCCGTCCAGTGCCCCGCGCGGTTCGTGATCGCGCACCTCGGGCTCCAGGCCGGCGATGGCCCCGCTCTCGATATAGGGAGGATTGGAGACGATCAGATCGAACCAGCCGTCCACCCCCTGGGACCAGTCGGATGCCAGCCATTCGGCGCGCGCCGACAGACCGAGGCGTTCGGCGTTGCGCCGTGCGACCGCGATCGCCGCCGGGGAAATGTCGACGCCCAGCCCGCGCGCGTTCGGAAACTCCGACAGGAGTGAGAGCAGGAGGCAACCGGAGCCGGTTCCCAGATCGAGCACGCGCATCCCGCGCACGCGATCCGGCTCCACGTTCAGAACGGCCTCGACAAGGGTCTCGCTGTCCGGGCGGGGGGTCAGGACGTCCGGTCCGGTCTCGAACGGCAGTGACCAGAACTCGCGAAACCCGAGAATTTGCGCCATCGGCTCACGCGCCTCGCGGCGCGCGAGAAGCGTTTCGACCGCTGCGCGGTGCCCGCCGGCAACGCTCGCATCGGCATTCGCGATCATCCACGCGGTGTCCCGGTCCAGCACATGGCCGAGCAGCAGTCTTGAATCGAGCATCGCGCTGTCGACACCCGCCGCGGCCAGGCGCGCCGTGGCATCGCGCAAAATCGCCCGGACGGTGGGACCGGAGTTCGCCAAGAGTTCAGGCGTCCGCGCTTTCGTCGAGGGCCAGACGCGCAGCCTGGTCCTCGGTGACCAGCGCGTCGACCAGTTCATCCAGCGCCTCGCCGTCGAGAATGCGGTCGAGCTTGTGCATGGTCAGATTGATGCGGTGATCGGTCACACGGCCTTGCGGGAAGTTGTAGGTCCGGATGCGCTCCGAACGGTCACCGGAGCCGACCTGGCTGCGGCGCGCCTCGGCGCGTTCGGCGTCAATCTGCTGGCGCTGGTGCTCGTAGAGGCGGGCGCGCAGGACCCGCATCGCCTTCGCCCGATTCTTGTGCTGGGACTTCTCGTCCTGCTGGGTCACGACGATCCCGGTGGGCTCATGGGTGATACGCACGGCGCTGTCGGTGGTGTTCACCGACTGCCCGCCCGGCCCGGACGCGCGGTAGGTGTCGACGCGCAGTTCGTTCTCGTCGATTTCGACGTCGACCTCCTCCGCTTCGGGCAGTACGGCCACGGTCGCCGCCGACGTATGGATTCGCCCGCTGCTTTCGGTTTCAGGCACCCGCTGGACCCGGTGCACGCCGGACTCGTATTTGAGCCGCGCGAACACGTCGCTGCCCGAGATACTGGAGACGATCTCCTTGTAGCCACCGATCCCGGTTTCGCTCGAATCCATGACCTCGACTTTCCAGCCCTTGTTCTCGGCATACCGCTGGTACATCCGGAACAGGTCCGCCGCGAACAGGCCCGCCTCGTCGCCGCCGGTGCCCGCCCGGATTTCGAGAATCGCGTTCTTGGTGTCCGCCTCGTCTTTCGGCAGCAGCATCAGTTTCAGCTTCTGTTCCAGCTCCGGCTCGCGCTCGCGCAAATCGTCCAGCTCGACCTGCGCGAGTTCCTGCATCTCCGCGTCCGTATCGCTGTCAGCGAGCATCTCCTCGAGGCCCTCGATCTCCTCGCGCACGCCACGCAGCGCGCGGATCGCCTCCACGACCTCGTTGAGCTCCGCATACTCCTTCGAAAGCTTCACGAATTCCTGCGGATCGCTGCCATCCGTGTTGGCCAGCATGTCGGAAAGCTGCTCATGGCGGGCGACAACCCGATCGAATTTCTCGTCAAGACTCATCACTGTCGCTCCGTGGAGAGGTGTCATCGAGGCCGAACAGTCGACGGGCCACCTCGGCGGTACTGTCGGATTCGGCCGATTGCCGGGCTGCGTGGCGCAAGGCGCGCGACGGCTCGTGGAGAAGGCGGTTGATCAGCCGCCGTGTCACTTCTTCGCTATCCGCGCCGTCGGCGCGTGACAGGATTTCGTCGCGCACCGCCTCGAAATGGTCGCGCAACTCGGACACCGGGCCCGCGGCATCGCGTTCGGCGGTGTCGTCCTCGAATTTGGCGACATGCCGGTCGACAATCGCCCGGGCCTCACGCGCCGCCGCGTCGCGGGCTTTCTGGTTCTGCCGCGCCACCGCCTCCAGATCGTCCAGATCATAGAGGAACATGTTGTCCAGTTCGGCGATGGCGCGGTCGGCATCGTTGGGTATGGCGACGTCCAGAATGAAGACAGGCTTGCGCCGGCGCGCACGCAGGACATCGCGCATGATCGCGGTATCGAGAAGTATGCGCCCGGTTCCCGCCGCGCAGATAACGAGATCCATCGCCGGCAGGCGCGCTCCCAGCTCGTCATAGGTCAGGGCATGCGCCGTCAGGGCACGGGCCGCCGCGGCAGCGCGTTCCGGCGTGGGCGCGGCCACGCTCACCTCACGCAGGCCATGGTCGCGAAGATGATCCAGCATCAGGAGGCCCATCTCGCCCGGCCCGATCAAAAGGGTCGAAACCCCCCCGAGATCGCCGAACAGGTTCTGCAGCGCGCGCAAGGCCGCGTTGGCAAGCGAGAGCGGGCCCTCGGCGATCGCTGTGCGCGTACGCACATCCTTGGCGGCGGAGAAACTTCGCTCAAAGAGCGACGCCAGAACCGGTCCCGCATCTCCCGAAGCACGTGCGCGTTCATGAGCCTGCTTGACCTGTCCCAGGACCTCGGGCTCGCCGACGACGACGCTTTCCAGGCTGGCCGCGACCGCGAACAGATGCCGGACGGCTTCAGGCCCTTCGAGAACCTGGATAGCATCCGGCTCGACAGCCCGGTCTCCCAGGCGCTGTTCCAGAAGGCTGCGTGCCGCCCGCACGGCGCCCGCGTGATCCGCGGCCACACCGTGCAGTTCGACACGGTCGCAGGTGGAAATCACCACGGCCTCGTCGAAGCCCCGCGCCCGCAACTCGGACAGCACCGCACGCTCCTCGGTTTCGTCCACGAAGAGCGCATCGCGCATGGCGGTACTGGAAGTCTTGTGGTTGGCGCCCACGACGACGAAGTCGGCCGGCGCCACCCGTGATTCGGGAGGGGGGCCCATTTCGCCTCTTCGCTAACGATATGCCGCCAGATGATCCTTGAGGTCGGCGAGCGCCACATTGTCTTGCTCACCGCTGTCGAGGTTACGCACGGTCGCCTCGCCCCGCGCCAGTTCATCGTCGCCGATCATAACGGCGGCGGCGGCGTTGATCCGGTCCGCCCGCTTCAGTCCGCGTTTGAGGCCGCCCTTGTAGACGAGTTCGACCGTCAGACCCGATGCCCGCAATTCGCGCGACAGGCGCAGCACCTCGCGTTCGCCATCGCCGCCCAGTCCGACAAGCGCAACAGGACGGGCGCCGACGGCCGGTTCGTTCGCCAGCATCGCCAGCCGTTCGACACCTGCGGCCCAGCCCACGCCGGGTGTTTCGGGACCGCCCATGGTTCCGATCAGGCCGTCGTAACGACCGCCCGCCAGAACAGTCCCCTGGGCACCGAGCGCCTCGGTGGTGAATTCGAATGCCGTGTGGCCGTAATAGTCCAGGCCGCGCACCAGCCGCTGGTTCAACACATGGCCGATCCCGAGCAGGTCCAGGCCGCTGCAAACGGCGCCGAAGAAATCGGCCGCCGCGTCGGTCAGGTAGTCGCTGAACTCCGGCGCACCCGCAACGGCGTCGCGATCCATCGGGTCCTTCGAATCGAGAATGCGAAGCGGGTTGCGTTCCAGGCGCTCGCGGCTGTCCTCGGAAAGTTCGTCGGCCCTGCCGCGGAAATAGTCTACCAGCGCGGACCGGTACCGATCGCGGCTTTCGATATCGCCGAGCGTGTTCAGCTCCAGCGTGGTGTCGGAGAGGATACCGAGCGTATCGAGGACGTCCGCCGCGAGCGCGATGACCTCGACGTCGCCGACAGGATCCGCGACGCCGATCAATTCGACACCGATCTGGTGAAACTGGCGCAGGCGCCCCTTCTGGGGCCGCTCGTGGCGGAACATCGGCCCGTGATAGAAACACTTGAGGGGCAGGCTGTTCTGCATGCCGCCGGAAATTACCGCGCGCGCAATCCCGGCCGTGCCCTCGGGGCGAAGCGTCAGGCTGTCGCCGCCCTTGTCTTCGAAGGTGTACATCTCCTTCGTGACGATATCCGACGTGTCGCCGAGCGTGCGCTGGAACACATCCGTGAATTCGAAGATCGGCGTCGCCATCGGCGCATAGCCATACCGTTCGGCCACATCGCGCGCGGCGCCGGCGATCGAAAGATGCGTACGGGCCTCGTCGCCGATAAGGTCATGTGTGCCGCGAACTGGCTGAAGCTTCGCCAAGATGCCGATTCCGGTGTACGGGGCTACTCGGCCGCCGACGCCACCAGCTCCCCGTTCTCGTCTTTGGCGGCTTCGATCTCCGCGGCCTTCTGCTCAACCAGCCCCACGAGATGCTCGACGATATCCTCGTCCTGCAGGCGGTGATGCTGTACGCCGCCGATATAGACCTGATGGGTGCCCCGGCCTCCGCCGGTGAACCCGATATCGGTCATGGTCGCTTCGCCCGGCCCGTTCACAACGCAGCCGATCACCGACACGGTCATCGGCGTGGTGATATGCGCCAGGCGCTCTTCGAGAACGCGCACCGTCTCGATCACGTCGTATTGCTGGCGCGCGCAAGACGGACAGGAAATCACGTTCACGCCGCGGTGCCGCAGGTTCAACGACTTGAGGAGATCGAAGCCGACCTTCACTTCCTCGACCGGGTCGGCCGACAGAGAAACGCGAAGCGTATCGCCGATGCCGGACCAGAGAAGCATGCCCAGTCCGATGGAGGACTTGACGGTGCCGCTGCGCAAACCGCCCGCCTCGGTGATGCCGATGTGGAGCGGATAGTCGCACGCCTCGGCAAGCCCCTGGTAGGACGCGACTGCGAGGAACACGTCGGACGCCTTCACGGAAATCTTGAACTCGAAGAAATCCTCGTCTTCCAGCAGACGCACCGAATTCAGCGCGCTTTCGATCAACGCGTCCGGACAAGGCTCTCCATACTTTTCGAGAAGCTCTTTCTCCAGGCTGCCGCCGTTGACGCCGATCCGCATGGAACAGTTGTTGTCCTTGGCGGCCTTGACGACCTCCTGAACGCGCTCGCGGGAACCGATGTTACCCGGATTGAGGCGCAGGCAGGCCGCGCCGGCCTCCGCCGCCTCGATGGCGCGCCGATAGTGGAAGTGGATGTCGGCAACGATCGGCACTGTCACTTCCGGCACGATCTCGCGAAGCGCCTTCGTGCTTTCCTCGTCGGGGCAAGACACGCGCACGATATCCGCGCCAGCCACCTCCAGCGCCCGAACCTGTTCGATGGTGCCGGCGACATCCGTGGTTCGGGTATTTGTCATCGACTGGACCGTTATGGGGGCACCGCCCCCGACGGGAACGTCACCAACCATAATCTGCCGGCTTTTGCGCCGTTCGATATCGCGATAGGGGCGAACGCTCATGTCCCGTCCGGATCCTTGAATTCTATTCTGATAGAGAGGCTTAACATGCGCGCGCACCGGTGGGAATTCAACCGCACCGTTGGCCGGCAGATCTACTGAATTACCGCGGTTCCCGCCTTCAACGATTCCGGGTCGAGGCGAACTTCGCGCCGGATATCGCCGGATCCGCCAATCGCGGGCACCGGCGCGCCATCGACCGCGATTTCCAGACCGCCGGCGTTGTTCGTGCGCAAGCTGAGACCCGGGCGGTTCGGTACAAGATACTTGTCCCCCGGACGCAACATCTGGGTCAGAAGCGCATTCTCCTGGCTGTCCATCACCTGCACCCAGGTGTTTGCTTCCAGTGCTGACAAAACGATCCGGGCATTCCGGTTGATCGAACCATATGTCCGACCGTCCGCGTCATCCGGGGCATCGGTCGAAGGCTCCGGGATGGCGGGCAGACCCGAGATTTCCGTCACCGGCGCCGCATCGCCGGATTCGCCGACCTCAGCGACAGGCGGCGAGGACGCTTGTGCTGCGCCCACATCTTCAGCGGGCTCGTCGGCAGGTGCCGGCGCGGTTTCGGGCACCGCCGGTTCCTGTGGCGCTTGATCGGGCAGATCGGCCGCCGACGCAATCGGATCGACGGCCGGACGAACATAGGACGGCGGCACCGCCGCGATGCCTTGTTCCGGCGCGGCTTCCGTCTCGGCCACGTCGGCAGTCCCGTCTTCCGGGATTTCCGTGTCGGCGCCGGGAGGGCTGCTCTCTTCGGATTCCGTCGGAACGACCGGTTCGGCAACCCGCATGTCTTCAACGGGCAGCTCCTCCCGGGCAGGCGTCGTGCCGAGGGGCTCGGCCGCCGCCGTCTCCGCGGGCCGGGTACCGACCGAAACGCGATCGGCGGGGTCGGTTTCGACCGCTTCGTTCTCCGTCACCGTGGCATCGGCCTCGGCCGGCGGTGCGGCTTCGGTGACAGGCGCCGCCTCGCTAATCTCGACAGGTGTGTCCGAAGCGCCCGTCAGAACCTCGGGCGGCGGCGGAACGCGCGCAATCTCGATATTCTTCTGGCTTTGCCACCAGTACCACCCACCGGCGCCGGCGGCTGCGATCAATAGGCAGAGGGTGACGATCGTGCCGCCGGGGAAGCGGCCTTCGGGTACCGGGGTCGGGAAATCCAGTTCCAGGGGCGCCTCGATCCCGCTCGCCTCGTCCTTGAAGCGCGCGACCACCGCGGGAACGTCGAGACGCAGATACGTCGCATAGGACCGAATAAAGCCGACGGCATAGGCCGATCCCGGCAACTCGTCGAACCGTCCGTCCTCGATAGCCTCGAGATAGACGCGGCGAATACGCAACGTCTGGGCGACATCGGCGACCGTGCGCCCTGTCGTCTCGCGCGCTTCGCGCAGGAACGCACCGACATGGTCCGCCCCTTCGACCGATTGCATGGCATCGGGCGCGCCGTCCTGGTTCAGGACGCGAAGCGATCGCGGGTTCAAACGTACCATCGACTCCCCAACCCAACGTCGGCGGCTATCCGCGCCACGCGTAAAATTCGGCTTCTATCGGACGCCAAGGCCTCGGACATACGACCTGAATATTCGTTAAGTAACGAAAATCAAACACAAATCGCTCGCCCCTCCCGCTTTCCTAACAAAAGCGACTCGGTGCTGCAATCTTTTAGGTCTCGATACCGTGGTCTCGTGCGAAACCCCGCAGGTGGCGGCGTATGCTGGGCGTCGTGCCACTCAGGAGCCTTGACTGGTATTCGACAAGGTCACCGAGGTCGACCGAGCGGACCATCGCCTTGACCGGTCCAACCCCGGCCGCGGACATCGAAAGCCGGTCGATGCCGAGCCCCAGCAGAGCAAGGGCGGACAGCGGATCGCCCGCCATCTCACCGCATACGGTCAACGGCGTTTCCGCCGCGACGCAGGCATCGACGACCTGTTTCATGAAATTCAGGACGGCAGGTGCGAGTGCATCGTAACGGCCTTCGAGGCGAGGATTGCCGCGGTCGGACGCGAACAGGAACTGCACCAGGTCGTTGCTGCCGACGGAAAGAAAATCGATCCGGGGCAATAGCGCATCCAGTTGCATGGCCAGCGCTGGAACTTCCAGCATGACACCGCTGCGTACCCGCGTCGGGACCGGTGCCCCGTTTCGCACTGCACGTTCGAGCTCCATATCCAGAAGGCGCCGCACGGCATCGAATTCCGACACCTGGGCAATCATCGGAAACATGATCGAGAGCTCGCGTTCGCCCGCCGCCTGGATCAGCGCCCGGAGCTGGTGACGCAGCATCGCCGGGCGGTCGAGAGCAATTCGCGTCGCCCGCCAGCCCATCGCCGGATTCTCTTCCGACCCGCTGTGCAGATACGGAAGGGCTTTGTCGCCGCCGATGTCGAGCGTACGAAAAACGACCGGTTTGCCGCCCGCTTCTTTGAGGACATTGGCATAGAAGCTGGCCTGATCCGCCACGTCGGGATAGGTCGCGCGCACCATAAACGGGATCTCGGTGCGATAGAGGCCCACACCTTCCGCGCCGGTATCGTCGAGATGGCTCATATCCGCCAGCAGGCCGGCGTTCAGCAGAAGCGTGACCCGCCGGCCGTCTCGCGTGTCGGCAGGCGTATCGCGCAGGCTCCTATATGCTTCAAGACGCGCGCCGCGCGCCGCGAGTGCCGATTCGAAACTGCCGGCCACTTCATCGCCCGGCCGCAGATAGACGACCCCGTTCTCGGCATCGACCAGCACCTCGTCACCGGTCTCGACCCGCGACAGCAGGCCGCCAAGACGGCCGATCAGGGGAATGCCCAGCGCACGCGCGACAATAGTCGCGTGAGCGTTCGCCGAGCCTTCCTCCAGCAGGACGCCTTTCACGACACCCGGCTCGTAGTTGAGCAACTCCGCCGGCCCCAGCGAGCGGGCCACCAGCACCATATCGTCGGGCAGCTGCAGGCCTTCGTCGTCGTCGCCTTCCACGAGCTGGCGCAGCAGGCGGTTCGCCAGTTCCTCGAAATCGAGCAAACGCTCGCGCATCAGCGCCGTACTGGCCTGCACCATGCGCGTGCGTGTGTCTTCCTGCACGCGTTGGACCGCCGCCTCGGCCGAGAACCCGGACTGAATCGCCTCGTTGATCCGCCGCATCCACCCGCGGTCCTCGGCGAACATGCGGAACGTTTCCAACACCTCGCGATGCTCGCCGGCGGCGGCCAGTTCCGGCCGGTCGAGGTAGGTATCCAGATCGTGCTGGAGAGCTGCGAGCGCGACCCGGACCCGCTCCTCCTCCCGGGCGGAATCGTCGCTCAGCATCCGCTCGATCGTGACGCGGCGGCGATGGATGAAGGCCGTGCCGCGGGTCAGACCGACACTAAGCGGCCGGCCCTCGAGGCGCAGCGGCAGCGACGCGGCCTCACTGTCGAACCGCGCCTCATCGGCGCCCAGCACCTCACCGCCCGCGATCAGTTCTGCCAGGACCATGGCGGTCGTTTCGAGAGTCTCCACTTCCTCGTCGCCGTAGTTGCGCTCCGTCCGGTTCTGGATGACCAGCACACCCAGCACCCGGCCACCGCGCAGGATCGGCACGCCCATCAGCGAGGAATAGCGCTCCTCTCCTGTTTCCGGGCGGTAGGCGAACAAGGGATGGGACTGGGCATCCGCAAGCGCCACCGGCATGGCCTGGGCCGCCACGAAACCGACCAGGCCCTCGCCCACCATCAGGCGCGTGTTGTGAACCGCATCGGCACGGAGCCCCTCGGTTGCGAAGAGTTCGAGGACGTCACCCGCCCGGCGCACATAGATAGAGCAGACTTCCGCGACGAGTTCCCGCGCGATCAGCGTCGCAATATTGTCGAGCCGCTCCTGCGCGTCGCCCGGCCCCGCCATGATGTCGCGCAACCGGCGCAGCAAACGCCGAGACCCGACCCAGGCCGGATTGTTCGGTCCCGGTCCGCTCATAATCCGCCCCCGCCGCTTAACCC
Source organism: Alphaproteobacteria bacterium (assembly GCA_965222215.1). Taxonomy (GTDB): domain Bacteria; phylum Pseudomonadota; class Alphaproteobacteria; order UBA6615; family UBA6615; genus JABJAG01. The sequence continues at coordinate 2,754,659 of OZ244931.1, forward strand.
TCCGGGGCCGCGGCTTCGACCGGGCTGGGAGAGGGCGAAGCGGGTGGTCATCTTTTCGATCAGGCGGCGTCCAGGCCGTAGACGGTGTGCAGCGCGCGCAGGGCGAGTTCGGTGAACTCCTCGGCGATCAGCACGCTGATCTTGATCTCCGAGGTCGAGATCACCTGGATGTTGATGCCGCGCTCGGCCAGCGAGGAGAACATCCGCTGCGCGACGCCGGCATGGCTGCGCATGCCCACGCCGACGACGGAGACCTTCACCACGTCGGCGTCGGACACCAGGTTCGTGAAGCTGAGCTCATCCTGGCGCGCTTCGAGAACCTCGATAGCGCGATCGAGATCGCCCCGGGTCACTGTGAAGGTCATGTCCGTGCTGGTCCCGTCTTCCGAGACGTTCTGGACGATCATGTCGACGTTCACGTTGGCGTCGGCGAGCGGGCCGAAGATCGCCGCCGCGACGCCCGGCCGGTCGGCCACGCGCATCAGGGTGATCTTCGCTTCATCGCGGCTGTAGGTGACGCCGCTGACAATTTCCTGTTCCACGATATCTTCCTCGTCGACGACAAGTGTTCCGGGCAGATCGCTGCCGATCGCGCCCTCGAAAGACGAGAGCACCTGCACGGGTACGCCGTGATTCATCGCCAGTTCGACCGAACGGGTCTGGAGCACCTTGGCGCCAAGAGACGCCATCTCCAGCATCTCTTCGTAGGTGATTTTATCCAGCTTGCGCGCGCGCGTCACGATCCTGGGGTCTGACGTGTAGACCCCGTCGACGTCGGTGTAGATGTCGCAACGATCCGCATTCAGGGCTGCCGCCAGCGCCACGGCGGTCGTATCCGAACCGCCCCGGCCCAGGGTCGTGATGCGGTTATCCGGGCCGATGCCCTGGAAGCCGGCGAGCACGCAGACCTGGCGATCCGCCAGGCGCCGCTCCATTTCGTCGGTCTCCACACTCTCGATCCGCGCCTTGGCGTGGGCGTCGGATGTGCGGATCGGCACCTGCCAGCCAAGCCATGACCGGGCCGGCACGCCCTGTTCCTGCAGGCAGATTGCCAGCAAACCGGCGGTGACCTGCTCACCGGTCGACACCACCACGTCGTATTCGCGCGCGTCGTGCATCGCGTGCGCCGCACGGGTAAGTGCCACAAGGTCGTTGGTCACCCCCGCCATGGCCGACACGACCACGGCGATCTCGTGCCCGGCCTCATGCTCGCGCTTCACCCGCGCCGCGACGGCGCGGATTCGGTCGAGATCGGCGACGGACGTGCCGCCAAATTTGGCAACGATGCGACTCATGGTCTCTTCCATTGCGCCCGCCGCCCGGAGTAGTCATTGGGGGCCGGCACGACGCGGTTGGCGCGCGCAACTGCCCAGAACCAAAGGGCGACCGCGCGAAACGGCGTATCCATACTCAGCCCGAACCCGGCTTGCAAGCATGGGGGGCCGGGCAAACACTTGGCAGGCCAATGCGATGGCAGCAGTCGATGAAATGACCGGAGGCGGTTCACGCGACGCGCGCGAACTCGAGAAATTCCGCCGCATGGCCGCGGAATGGTGGGACCCGGACGGGAAGTTCCGCCCGCTGCACCGGTTCAACCCGGTCCGGCTGGAATATATCCGCGAACGCGCCTGCGAGCATTTCGGCCGCGACAAGGCGTCGACGCGCCCGCTCGACGGGTTGCGGCTGCTCGATGTGGGCTGCGGCGGCGGCCTGCTGTGCGAGCCGATGGCGCGATTGGGGGCAAGGGTGACGGGCGTGGACGCCGTGGATGCCAATATCAAGGTCGCACGCATCCACGCCGAGGAGGTCGGGCTCGAGATCGACTACCGCGCGACCACGGCCGAAGACGTGCTCGCGGGCGGCGAGACGTTCGACATCGTTCTCAGCATGGAAGTGGTGGAGCATGTGGCCGAGCCGCACATGTTCCTGGCCGACTGCGGCCGGCTGGTCGCGCCGGGCGGGCTGGTGTTCGCCGCGACCCTGAACCGCACGCCCAAGGCCTTCGCCATGGCCATCGTCGGTGCAGAGTATGTCCTGCGCTGGCTGCCGCGCGGGACCCACGACTGGCGCAAGTTCATTCGTCCGTCCGAACTGGTCGACGGGCTGCAGGCCGGCGGGATCGAGATGGTCGAAGTGACGGGCGTCGTCTTCAACCCGCTGTCCGGTACATGGTCCCGCAACCCGCGCGACCTGGACGTGAACTATATGGGCGTGGGCCGGAAGGCCGCCTAGCTGTCCATCCGCTTCGGCCAGGGCAGCTTGCCGACGGGCACGCCCTCATCGGCCAGTTCCTTGGCCTCATCCTCGGTCGCGTTGCCGTAAATGCCGCGCTCCTCGGACTCGCCGTAGTAGATCTTGCGCGCCTCGTCGGGGAATTCGTCGCCGACATCGTCGAAATTGGTTTCGACATAGTCGCGGACTTCGCCGAGCATCTTCTTCAGCTTCTTCTGCGCTTCGGCCTTTTCCGCGCGCTGGGCCTGAACGGTGCTTTTCGCGCCGACCGCCGGCGCCATGATCGATTTGTCGATCTTCGTATCGCCGCAGACCGGGCATTCGACGAGCTTCTTCTTCGCCTGCTTGTCGAAGTCGGCCGAGTTCGAGAACCAGCCTTCGAACTCGTGCTCGTTCCTGCAGATAAGATTGAAACTGATCATGCCCGTCACCCAAGCTTTGCAATGCGCATGCCCGCGAAGACATGATGCCATTTCAGGGAAATTACAAGGCGAAGCTGGTTCAAGCATGCGCGAGAATTCCTCATCCCGAACGGCCCCGTCGCCCTGGATCGACCGGTTTTCCCGGCTCGCAGAGGCGCCCGTGCTCGACCTCGCGTGCGGCCACGGGCGGCATACGGCCCATTTCGCCGCGCGCGGACTGGATGTCACGGCGGTGGACCGCGACACCTCCCGGCTGGGCGAGCTTCGCGCCGACCCGCGCGTCACCGTCATCGAAGCCGATCTTGAGGACACCGCGCACCCCTGGCGCCCGAAACCGGATACGTTCGCGGCGATCGTCGTGACCAACTACCTGTGGCGGCCGCTGTTGCCCGCGCTGGTCGACGCGCTCAGGCCCGGCGGGGTTTTGCTCTACGAGACGTTCGCCCGGGGCAACGAACGTTTCGGGAAACCGTCGAACCCGGACTTCCTGTTGAAGCCCGGCGAACTCCTGAATGCGGTTGAAGGCAGGCTAACTGTCGTCGCCTACGAGCATGGTGAGATCGGCGATCCGCCGCGCGCGGTCGTCCAGAGGATATGCGCCGTGCGCGGCGCGGGCCCGTTCGGCCTAGGAAGCTGACCCGGACAGGCCGAGCTTGTCGTCGAGCTGGCCGGCGGCATCCAGCGCATACAGATCGTCACACCCGCCGATATGTTCGTCGTCGATGAAAATCTGCGGCACCGTGTGGCGGCCGTTCGCGCGCTCCATCATCGCCTGGCGCTTGTCCTTGCTGAAACTCACATCGGTTTCCTCGAAGTCGACGCCCTTCTGGTTCAACAGGCGCTTCGCCGCGGCGCAGAAGCCGCACATCATGCCGGTGTAGATTTCGACCTTGGCCATAGCCGGTTCCCCTTTTTGATTGTCCATTATCTAGGTGGGCCGGGCCGCGAAGACCAGTGGCCGCGCTTCAAAAGCCTGTCATCGCGGCCGGTCCACCCGCGCCAGCACAAGCACATCGACGGCGCCCGCCCCCGTTTTCAGGAGCGCGCGCGTGCACGCGTCGAGGGTCGCCCCCGTCGTGTAGACATCGTCGACCAGCAGGATACGCCGCCCCGAAACCTGCCCGGCGCGGCGTGCGTTCACCGCAAACGCGCCGCGCACGTTCCGGCGGCGCTCGGCCGCGTTCAGCCCGCCCTGGGTCGGCGTCGCGCGGACCCGCCGCAGCAGTTCCGGCGCGAACGCCGCCTTTCCGCCGGCCCGGTGGCTGAGTTCGCGCGCCAGCAGCGCCGACTGGTTGAAGCGCCGCCGCCAAAGCCGCAACGGGTGCAGCGGGACGGGCGCGATCACGTCGGCATCGTCGACGAGTTCCCGCCCCGCGCGCGCAAGCCAGCGGCCGAACGCCGGCGCGCCGTGCAGGCGATCGCGATGCTTCAGGCCGGTCACCAGATCGCGGCTCACGTCGTTGTAGACGAAGACCGCGCGGGCTCGCTCGAACGCGGGGCGCTCGCGAATACAGGCCCCGCACAGCGCGTCCGTCCCCTGGTCGAATTCGAACGGCACGCCGCACGCCGCGCAGAACGGCGCGGCAATGAATTCGGCGCCGTCCCAGCACGCCGCGCAGAGCGCGCCCGGCTCCGACACCAGCGCATCGCAGGCGAGGCACTGCGGCGGCAGCACCGTGTCCAGCGCCGTGCGCGACGCGCGCTTCAACGCGCCAAGAGGACCGGTCCATTCCATGGTGGATTCTGGCGCCCGGGAGGGCGACCGAGTCAATCGGTCTGCGTTGCGAAACTATGTTCGCCAATCCATCGCCATGCGATAAAGCGCCCATGACCGCTCCCGACGCCATTTTCGACCGGGCCCTCCTCCGCCGCCGCCGCGCGCGCATCGCCGCGGGGTTCGGCGCGCATGATTTCCTGTTTCGCGAGATCGCCGCGCGCATGGCCGAGCGCATCGGCGACGTGCGGCGCGACTTCGACCTGGCGCTCGACGCCGGATGCCGGACGGGGCTGTTCGCCGAAGCCGTGGCCGCCACCGTTCCCGGCAAGGTCGCCCGGGTCGTGCAGTACGACGCCTCGCCGGATTTCGCCGCGCGCGCCCGGGCGCAAACCCACGCCGCCACGCTGGTCGCCGACGACGAAGCGTTGCCCTTCGCGCCCGCGAGCTTCGACCTGGCCGCGAGTTGCGGCGTGCTCCACGCCGTCAACGATGTGCCGGGCGCCCTGATCCAGCTGCGCCAGACCTTGAAGCCCGACGGCCTGTTCCTGGGCGCGCTGCTGGGCGGCGAGACGCTGCACGAGCTTCGCCACGCGCTGATCGCCGCGGAAGCCGAGATCGAGGGCGGCGCCAGCCCGCGCGTCGCCCCGTTCGCCGAACTGGCCGATGCCGCGGGCCTGCTCCAGCGCGCGGGCTTCGCATTGCCGGTCGCGGACCTCGACACCGTCGACGTGACCTATGCCGATGCGTTTGCCCTGATGAGAGATCTTCGCGGCATGGGCGAGGCGAATATGCGCACCGACCGGCGCCGGACGTTCACGCGCCGCGCGACGTTGTTCCGCGCCGCCGAAATCTACGCCGAACAATTCGCCGGGCCCGGCAGCCGCATTCCGGCAACATTCCAGCTATTCTTCCTCACCGGCTGGGCGCCGTCGGAGACCCAGCCCAAACCGCTCCGTCCCGGAAGCGCCGAGGCACGGCTTGCCGATGCGCTCGACGCCCGCGAGCAATCCCTCGGCGAGGCGGCGCCGGCCGCCCCGCCGCGAAAGGACTGAAACCGATGCCGTTCAACCTCTCGTCCGTTCTGGTTGAAACCTACAAGTTCCTGTGGCGCGAGCGCGCGGACCTGTGGGCCTATGCGCTGCTGCCCGTCGTGATCGTCGCCGCCACCAAGACCGCGACACTCTGGTTTTTCGGCGAGTGGGAAACCTTCTTCGAACCGCTGCCGCCGCCGGAAGAAGCCTCGCCCGAGACGGGCTCGCCGCTGCCCGGCATCACCCTCGGCGCGGCCGGCGTCATCAACATCGTCGTCGGCTTCGTGACCTATGTGATGTTCGCGGTGGCGTGGCATCGCCGCTACCTGATCGGCAACGAGGGCCAGACCATCGGCGCGGCATTGCGCTGGCAGGCCCATCACTGGCACTTCGCCGGCCGCTTCGTCGGGATGCTGGTGATCGTCGCCGTGATCGGCTGGGTGGTGTCGCTGCCCATGGTTTACTTCGCGGGCGGCGGCGTCACGCCGTCGGCAATCGCCTTCGCCTTCTTCGTGACCTTCTTTGTCCTCGGGCTGGTCTACGGACGCCTGCTGCTGGTGCTCCCCGCCGCCGCCAAGGGCGACAAAATGGGTTTCCGCGAAGCGGCGGACCGTACCAAGGGCAAGAGCTGGCTGATGTTCGGCATCGGGCTCCTGCCGCCCTTCCCGGTCTTCGGCGCGATGCTGCTGATCCTCACGCCGATCACCGCCGCGCTGGCCAGCGCCATCGGCCCCTCGATCTCGCTGCTGCTGGTCATCCTGCTCGCGCAGCAGGTCTTCAGCTTCGCCGCCATCGCCGCCGGCGTCACCGCGCTGTCCATCGCGCACCGCCACCTGGCCGGGAACTAGACGCCCGAGCTTCACGCTCCAATTTCGAACAACTCCCTGGAATCGGCCCCGATGATAAGCTCAACCTCAGGGGCCAGAAGCGAAAAGGGGGACACATCCGTGTACAAACTTCCCGTCTGGAACACGATCGGCGAAGCTTACCGGTTCATCTGGGCCGAGCGCGGCGCGTGGCTGAACTATGCCGCGGTGCCATTTGTGGTGATCGGGCTGCTGGCATCGGGCTACCTGATCTTCATTCAGAACATCTGGGGTCAGCAACTCCTCGGCGGACCGCCCCTCACTCCGGAACAACTCGCACTGTTGCCGGATCGATTCCATCTCGGATCGTCGGGCGCGTTCTGGGTGGCGATGGCGGCCGTGATCGTCCTGTACTACGTCGTGTATGTAACTTTCGCGGTGGCGTGGCACCGGCGATTGCTCCTGGGGCCCGGGGCGACTTCCGCCAGCGAGATCTTCATGTGGCGCAAACGTCATTGGCAGTTTGTTCTGCGTGCGGTTCTGGCGGCGCTCCTTGCGATGTTTGTTGCGTTTGTCATCAGCTTTGTTCTGGGTCTTCTTCTGGCCGCGATCGCGCCATCCTCCTTTGTGCTGGGCTTCATCGTTGGAATCATCATCGGTCTCCTGACGACACTTGCGCTCGTCTATGTCGCACCGGCGTTTCCCGCGGCGGCTGTCGAGGACTTCGAGATCGGCCTCAAACGCGCCTCCGATCTCGCCAGCGGCAACGTATGGCGTATGTGGGCGGTGTTCGTGTTCGGCCTGGTCATTCCGTTCGTCATCATTTCGATCGGTTTCGAGATTGTCCTGGCAACTGCCCTCCCGCCCGAGGTCTGGCTCACCTCGATCGGCCTGATCGTTCTTGTTTCGGTAGCCTTCCAGGCGGTCAATTTTGTCGGAGCCGCCGTCGGCATATCGCTGCTGTCGATCATGTACCGCCGCCTGCGCGACAACGTGGAACTCAAGAAAAAGCAAATGGCCCCCTGACGGCGGCCGAACCGGAGACCCGGAAATGTATGAACTGCCCGTGTGGAACACGATTGGAACGGTCTACCGGTTCATCTGGACCGAAAGAATGTCCTGGCTGAAGTTCGCCGCGGTCCTGGTTGCGCTCAGCATTGTCGGGCCGTTCCTGCTGCTCATACCGACGCTCGGACTGGCGGGAGTCCTTGAATTGATATCCGGCGGCGAACCGACCGCCGCGCAGGAAACCACGATGGGGATCGGCCTCGGGATCGTGGTCCTGGTCTTCGTCGTCGCCTATATCGCGTTGATGATCACGTTCATGGTCGCGTGGCATCGACACTATCTGCTCGATCCGCGCGCATCCTCGATCCGCGAACTGTTCGTCTGGAAACGCCGGCACTGGCTGTTCTTCGGGCGTTGCGTCCTGCTCGGTATCCTCGCGATCATACTGTTTTTCGCCGCCGCCGCCGTCATCGGCCCGATTCTTTCCCCCATCCTCGGCATATTCACAGGTGCATCTTCGCAACCGTCCTTCGGCTCGCAGATGCCCACCTTCAGCGCCGGAATGTTCGTCGCGCCGTTGATCTTCATGGCGGTTCTCGCCACCGTGGTGCTGTTCTTTACCTGCTTCCTGCTGTTGTCGCTGCCGAGCGCGGCAATCGAGGATCGCGAGATCACGCTGCGCAATGCGGTCCGGCTGTCGAAGGGCAACCGCTTCAACATGACGTGGGTGATCTGGTTCGGGTCGTTCCTGCCGTTCTGGGGCATCCCTGCCGTCCTGCAGATCGTCCTCCTCAGCGCCGCCATCAGCGGGCACGACGACGCCTTCCAGCAGATGGGCGCCATGGCGGAAGCGCAGTCGACCTTCACAATGACCGTGGTCTACCCGATCTTCTCGACATTCTTCTCGATGCTCGGGCTCGCCATCGGGGTTTCGCTTCTGTCGGCGAGCTTCCGGCGCCTGCGCGACAACGTTCCGCTCGAAACTCCACCCGAAGCGCCTGCCGCCTAAAGCAGGTCCTGCAGCTGCGCGACGAGCGGCACGTCGGCCGGCGGCATCGGGTAGTCGCGCAGGCGGTTCGGGCGCACCCAGGCGAGTTCCTGGCCCTCGCGGGGCTCCGGATCGCCCTGCCACTTGCGGCAGACGAACAACGGCATCAGCAGGTGGAAATCGTCGTAGCCGTGGCTGGCGAAACCGATCGGCGCGAGGCAGCTCTCGACCGTATCGATGCCCAGCTCCTCGTGCAGTTCGCGGATCAGCGCGGCCTCGGGCGTCTCGCCGGCGTCGACCTTGCCGCCGGGAAACTCCCACAGCCCCGCCATGGACTTGCCCTCGGGCCGTTTCGCGATCAGCACCCGGTCTTCGATATCCACCAGCGCGACGGCGCTGACCAGCACGATGGGCACACCCGCCCCTTCACGACGCCCCACGTGGGTCAGCTCCGGTAGTCGGCGTTGATCGTGATGTAGCCGTGGGTCAGGTCGCAGGTCCACACGGTCCCGCGCCCGCGCCCCACGCCGAGGTCCACATCGAGCACGATGTCCGTGCCCTTCATGTATTCGGCCACGGGCGCCTCGTCGTAACCGGCGACGAGCTGGCCGCTGTCGGTGATCGGCGTCGCGCCGATGCCGATGGACAGCTTGTCCCGGTCGGCCTTCTCGCCCGCCTTGCCGACGGCCATGACGATGCGGCCCCAGTTCGGGTCCTCGCCCGCGATGGCGGTCTTGACCAGCGGCGAATTCGCGATGGCGAGGCCGACCGTGCGCGCGGCGCGTTTCGACTCCGCGCCGGTCACGTTGATGGTGACGAACTTCTGCGCGCCCTCGCCGTCGCGCACGATCTGCTGCGCGAGGTCGACGAAGATGTCCTTCAGCGCCGCCTTGAAATCCGCGAGCAGCTTGTCGCCGGCGCTCTTGATCCGCGGCTGCCCCTTCGCCTGCCCCGTCGCGAACATCAGGACCGTATCCGAGGTCGAGGTGTCGCTGTCCACGGTAATCGCGTTGAAGGAATCGTCGGTCGCGGTGCGGACCAGGCGCTGCAGGACCTTCGCCGGAATTTTCGCATCGGTGAACACGAAGGCGAGCATCGTCGCCATGTCCGGCGCGATCATGCCGGAACCCTTGGCGAAGCCGGACAGGGTCACCTCGGTCTTGCCGATCGTCACCTTGCGCGACGCCGCCTTGGGGAACGTGTCGGTCGTCATGATCGCTTCGGCCGCCGCGCGCCAGGACGTCTCGCGCAACGCCTTGTGCATGCGCGGCAGTTTGCCGGCGATATAGTCCGGCGCGCGGGGCTCGCCGATGACGCCGGTCGAGGCGATAAAGACATCCTGCGCCCGGCAGCCGAACAGATGCGCGGCCTCCGCCGCCGTCTGCGCCACCTGCAGGTCGCCCGCATTGCCGGTAAAGGCATTGGCGTTGCCGGAATTCACGACCAGCACCCGCGCCTTGCCGCGCGGCAGGATGGCGCGGCACCAGTCGACGGGAGCCGAGGGACATTTCGAGCGCGTCAGGACGCCGGCCGCCGTGGTGCCGGGCGCCATCTCCGCCACCATCAGGTCCTTGACGCCCTTGTGCTTCTTCAGGCCGACATACTTGCCGGCAAGGCGCACCCCGCGAACGGGCAGTACGGACGGAAAGCGCGCGGGCGCCAGCGGCGAACGCGCGAGTTCCTTCTTCGGCGGTGCGTCGGACGAACCTGTCTTCTTGCTGGAATTTCGCGCCATGATGCCCCCAAACGAAACTGTCGATCGGGAGACGCCGGGCGCAAGCCGGTTGACTACTGCTTGGGCGCGTCCTCGATCGGCGAGCCGTCGATGTTGAACAGTTCAATGTCCGCATCGGCCCGCAGGTCCGCCATATGCGCGGCGATCAGGTCACGCGTCAACTGCTCTTCGATCTGTCCGCGCGCTTCCTCGAAAGTCGGCGGCGGCTGGCGGCGTTTGTCGACCACCTTGATGACATGCCAGCCGAACTGGGTCTGGACCGGATCGGGCGCCAGCGTGTCCGGCTCCAGTGCGAACGCGGCATCGGCGAACGGCTCGACCATCGCGCTGCGCACGAAGTAGCCCAGGTCGCCGCCGCGCGGCGCGCTCGGGCCGGTCGACTTTTCGCGGGCCAGTTCGGCGAAATCCGCACCGCCGTCCAGCTCCTCCATGATTTCCACCGCCTCGGCCTCGCTTTCCACGAGGATATGGCTGGCGCGAACCTCGACGGGGCCCTCGGTCTTGGCGACGGTGTTTTCGTAGTTTTCGCGGAGCTGCTCTTCCGAGATTTCGCTCGCGACCAGCCGTCCCATGTATTCGCGCTGGATGGCGAGTTTCTCGAACTCGGCCACTTCCGCCTTGACCGTTTCGTCGTCCTGCAGGCCATCGGCGCGGCCCGCCTCGGCGAGAAGCTCTCCATCGACAAGCTGCTGGACGATCTGCGTGAAGATCACGTTGATCGGCATCTGCTGGAACTGCGCGGGCAGGCGCGCATAGGCCCGCGCCACGTCCGACTGACGGATTTCCGTGCCGTCGACCAGCGCCACAACGGGGTCCTCGACAACCTCCGCGTCGGTCTTTGCGGCGTCGCCGTCCTGCTGCGCCATGGCGTGGGACGGCATGGCCAGGACGAGCGCAAGAGCGCCGAAGGCGAGAAGAGAGCGGATCATGGGAGATACTCCTGTCTTTCAGGGCGCCGGGCGGTTCCCCAGCCGAAGCGCGGCGCACACTGCCGGTTTCCCCGAAGGCGCACAACCCGGCCCAATCGGGATTTTGCAAACAACACGGCAAGTTGAAGGTGAACTGCGGCAACAAACGGGCGGCAGTTGTGGCAATTTGGCGAGCGTTGACAGTTTTCGGCACGCACCCTAGACAACGGGTGAATATTCCCCATTTGAAGGGCTGAACGCCGGTCCGTCGCCACCGCGGCAACCCACCGACGATATTTCGGTCAAGAATTGCCGTTTCCGAGGAGATTTCATGGTTCTCAGTCTGGTCACAAAGGCCTTCGGAACCGCTAACGACCGCTACCTGAAACGGCTCGGAAAGCAGGTCGACGCGGTCAACGCGCTCGAACCCGAACTCGAGGCGCTCGACGACGACGCGCTCCGGGCCCGCACGCAGGCGTTCCGCGAGCGGCTCGACGGCGGGGAGGACCTCGACGACATCCTCGTCGAGGCGTTCGCGACCGTGCGCGAGGCCGCCAAGCGGACCCTCGGCCAGCGCCATTTCGATGTGCAGCTGCTCGGCGGCATGATCCTCCACCAGGGCATGATCTCCGAAATGAAGACGGGCGAAGGCAAGACCCTCGTCGCCACGCTGCCGGTCTACCTCAATGCGATCGCGGGCAAGGGCGTACACGTCGTCACCGTGAACGACTACCTCGCCCAGCGCGACTCCGCCTGGATGGGACAGGTCTACGAATTCCTCGGGCTGTCGGTGGGCTGCATCGTCAACGGGCTGTCGGACGAGGAACGCCGCGCCGCCTACGCCGCGGACGTGACCTACGGCACCAACAACGAGTTCGGTTTCGACTACCTGCGCGACAATATGAAGTTCCATCTCGACGAGATGGTGCAGCGCGACTTCAACTTCGCCATCGTCGACGAGGTGGACTCGATCCTGATCGACGAGGCCCGCACGCCGCTGATCATCTCGGGCCCGGTCGAGGATTCTTCCGAGACCTACAACGCCGTCGACAAGATCATCCCGCGCCTGACGGACGAGGACTTCGAGGTCGACGAGAAGGCCCGCGCGGCGACACTCACGGACGAAGGCGTGGAACACGCCGAGCGTCTGCTCGCCGAGGACGGACTGCTGGAGGAAGGCGCGAGCCTCTACGACATCACCAGCGTGACGGTTCTGCATCACGTGAACCAGGCGCTGCGCGCCCACAAGCTGTTCCAGCGCGACCGCGACTACATCGTGAAGGACAACCGGGTCGTCATCATCGACGAGTTCACCGGCCGCATGATGGAAGGCCGCCGCTACTCCGACGGTCTGCACCAGGCCCTGGAAGCCAAGGAAGGCGCCCAGGTCCAGAACGAGAACCAGACGCTCGCCTCGATCACCTTCCAGAATTATTTCCGGCTGTATCCCAAGCTCGCCGGCATGACCGGCACGGCGATGACCGAATCCGCGGAGTTCGCGGAAATCTACAAGCTGGAAGTCGTCGATATCCCGACCAACAACCCGATGGTTCGCGACGACCAGAACGACGAGGTCTATCGGACCCTCGGAGAGAAATACAACGCCATCATCGAGCTGATCGAGGATTGCGTGGAGCGCGGCCAGCCCGTGCTCGTCGGCACCGTGTCGATCGAGAAATCGGAACAGGTCGCCGAGGTTCTCAAGAACAAGAAGATTGCCCACGAGGTCCTGAACGCGCGCCACCATGAGCGCGAGGCGCACATCATCGCCCAGGCCGGCGTGCCCGGCGCGGTGACCATCGCCACCAACATGGCCGGCCGCGGCACCGATATTCAGCTCGGCGGCAACCTCGACATGCGCCTCGAGCTCGAACTCGAAGGCATCGAGGACGAAGCGGCCCGCGCCGCCAAGGAAGAAGAGATCAAGGCCGAGATCGCCACCCTGCACGACAAGGTCATCGACGCAGGCGGCCTGATGGTGATCGGCACGGAACGGCACGAGAGCCGGCGCATCGACAACCAGCTGCGCGGCCGCTCGGGGCGCCAGGGCGACCCGGGCACGTCGCGCTTCTTCCTGTCGCTGGAAGACGACCTGATGCGCATCTTCGGCTCGGAGCGGATGGACGGCATGCTCCAGAAGCTCGGGATCGAGGAAGGCGAGGCCATCGTCCATCCGTGGATCAACAAGGCGCTCGAAAAGGCGCAGCAGAAGGTCGAGGCGCGGAACTTCGAAATCCGCAAACAGTTGCTCCAGTACGACGACGTGATGAACGACCAGCGCAAGGTCATCTACGAGCAGCGCAAGGACCTGATGAAGACCGACGACGTGTCGGAGACGATCCGTTCCATGCGCGAGGACGTGCTCGAGGACCTGGTCGCCCGGACGATCCCGGAAAAGGCCTTTGCCGAGCAGTGGGACACGAGCCTGCTGCACGAAGAGGCGATGCGCGTGTTCGGGCTCGACATCCCGGCCGATGAATGGGCCGCGGAGGAAGGTATCGCGGACGAGGAAATTCGCGACCGCCTGCAAAAGATGATCGACGAGAAGATGGCGGCGAAGGCGGTCAACTACGGCGCCGACCTGATGCGCATGGCCGAGAAAAACCTGCTGCTGCAGATCCTCGACCAGTACTGGAAGGATCACCTGCTGCGGCTCGACCATCTGCGCCAGGGCATCGGCCTGCGCGCGTTCGGCCAGAAGAACCCGCTCAACGAATACAAGCGCGAAGCCTTCGACATGTTCCAGGACATGCTCGCCCGGCTGCGCGAAGGCGTGACGATGATGCTGAGCCACCTGGAAATCCAGGTGGACGTGCCGAACCCCGTCCCCGAACCCGAATCGCCGCGCGAGATGGAAACCCAGCACGCCAGCGGCGGCCAGTTCGGCGACGCCGCCCCGGCTTCCGGCGGCGGCAACGCCCGCCCGCAAACCGCGCGCAACCAGGCACTCGCGGAACTGGACCCGAACGACCCGTCGACATGGGGCAAGGTCCCGCGCAACGCCGCCTGCCCGTGCGGCTCCGGCAAGAAATACAAGCACTGCCACGGCCGCGTGGCTTAGCGCCGGTCTGCCGCCGATGGTTTCGTTCGGTGTTTTCGATCATCTGGACCGGCGTGACGGTGCAAATCCGCGCGAGATTTACGAAGACCGTCTCCGGCTGATCGCCGAATACGATCGTGCCGGATTTGCGATGTATCACTTGGCCGAACACCATGCGACGCCGCTGGGCCTCGCGCCCTCGCCGAGCGTGTTTCTGGCGGCGGTGGCCCAGCGCACCGAACATATTCACTTCGGCCCGATGGTCTATTGCCTGCCGCTGTACGAACCGCTGCGGCTGATCGAGGAAATCTGCATGCTCGATCAGATGTCGGGCGGGCGTTTCGAATTCGGCGTCGGACGCGGCATCTCGCCCTTCGAGGTCGCCTATTTCGGCGTGACGAAGGACAACGCGCTGCCCATCTATCTGGAATCCTACGCGGCGCTGATGCAGGGCCTGACCTCGCAGTCACTTTCGTTCCACGGCGAGCACTTTACCTATGACGATGTGCCCATGGTGATGCAGACGGTCCAGCGCCCGCATCCGCCGATGTGGTACGGCGTCGCCACGTCCGACGGCGCCGCGTGGCCGGCCACCCAGAAGATCAATGTCATCAGCAACGCCCCGTGCTCCATTGCACGGTCGGCGACCGACCAGTACCGCGAGACCTGGGATCGCGAACATGGCAGCGAGGTCACCGCGAAGCTCGGTGTCGCGCGGCACATGTTTATCGGGGAAACTGCGGCCGAAGCCGAGCGGATCGGCGCGCGCGCCTACGCGGCCTGGTACGAGAATTTCATCGACCTGTGGCGCAAACACGACGTCACGGACCGCGCGTATGCCTCCGATCTCGCATCCGCGCGCGAACGGGACGCCGCGATTGTCGGCACGGTCGATATGGTCGCAGACGAAATCGCGCGCCAGATCGATGAAGCCGGGCTGAGCTATTTCGTATGCAGATTTGCGTTCGGAGACCTGACGTTCGACGAATCCCTGGCCTCCATGACCCGGTTCGTCGAAGGGGTCATGCCGCGATTCGCAGCGGCCTAGGTCAGTCCGGCCGCGCCCAGTTCCGCGAACTTTTCGCGCCTGTGGGCCTTGAGCGCAGCGCCGTCCATGCCGTCGAACTCCGCCAGGGCCTCGCCCATCGCCGCGCCGACCGCGGCAATCGCCGCGGCAGGGTCGCGCTGCGCCCCGCCGAGGGGTTCCTCGATCACGCCATCGATCAGCTTGAGCCGCATCAGGTCCTGCGCGGTGATCTTGAGCGCCTCGGCCGCGTCCTGCGCCCGCGCGCCGTCGCGCCAGAGGATCGACGCGCAGCCTTCCGGTGAGATCACCGAATAGACCGCGTGTTCGAGCATAAAGACCTTGTTCGCCGTGGCGACGGCGATGGCGCCGCCGGAGCCGCCCTCGCCGATGATCGTCGAGATGAACGGCACCTCGAGGCCGAGGCAGGTCTGGATCGCGCGTGCGATCGCTTCCGACTGGCCGCGTTCTTCGGCCCCGACACCGGGATACGCGCCCGACGTATCGACAAACGACAGCACCGGCAGGCCGAAGCGATCGGCGAGTTCCATCACGCGCTGCGCCTTGCGATAGCCTTCCGGCCGCGCCATGCCGAAATTATGGGCGACGCGGCTCTCGGTATCGTTGCCCTTCTCATGGCCGAGAACGGCGACGGAGCGACCGCGAAACCGGCCGAGACCCGCGACGAGCGCCGCGTCCTCGGAATACAGCCGGTCTCCGGCGAGCGGCACGAAATCCTCGATCAGGGCCGAGACGTACTCGCCGCATTTCGGGCGCCCCGGATGCCGCGCGACCTGGACCTTCTGCCATGCCGACAGGCGTCCGTAGGTCTGGCGCAGCTGCCGGTCGACCTTCTCCTCAAGCTTGCCGACCTCGTCGGCGATGTTGATCTCGCCGCCCGACAGGTGCCGGAGCTCCTCGATTTTGCCTTCGAGGTCCGCGACAGGTTTTTCGAATTCCAGAAAGTGTGGCATGGGCCGGATGTCTAGCGTGTTTGCTTTGCAAAAAGAAGTTCAGTTGGCGGTACGGCGCGCCAGCGGATGGTGCTCCGCCACCAGCCGTCGCATGCGTTCGTCGAGCACATGGGTGTAGATCTGCGTCGTCGAGATATCGGCGTGGCCGAGCATCTGCTGCACGCTGCGCAGGTCCGCGTCGTGGTGCAGCAGGTGGGTGGCGAAGGCGTGGCGCAACACATGCGGGCTGACCTTGCGGGGGTCGAGATCGGCGTCCCGGGCAAGTTCTTTCAGCAACTGAAAAAACCGCTGGCGGCTCAGATGCTTACCGCCCCGTCCCGGAAAAAGATGTGGGTTATCAATACCTTCGGGGAGAAATTCGGCGCGCACGCCGAGATAGGCCTTGACCGCGTCGCGGGCCGGCACGCTGAGGGGCACCATACGCTCCTTCCCACCCTTCCCACTCACGATCAGGAATTCCGGGTCGCGCTGGACCGCCGACAACGGCAACCCGACCAGTTCAGAGACCCGCATCCCCGTCGCGTAGCAGAGCTCCACGAGCGCGTGCAGCCGCAAGCCTTCCGGCCCGTCGCGCCGTTCGGCCGCGTGCATGAGGCCCTCGACATCGCCCTCCGACAGGATTTTCGGCAGGCTTCTGCCCTGGCGCGGGCTTTCGAGAATGGCGCTCGGGTCGTCGTCCCGCAGACCGTCGGCATAGAGAAAACGGTAGAACTGGCGAAGCGCGGACAGGCGGCGCGATGCCGTGCGCGCGCTCATCCCGCGGCCGTCGAGATGCTTGAAGTAGCGCCGCAGGTCTTCGGTCTGCGCCGTGTCGAGAACCGCGTGTGCGCCCGGAGATCTGCCGGCCAGGAATGTCGCCGCATCCTCAAGATCGCGGCGGTAAGCCGCGAGCGTGTTGGCCGCAACGCCCCGTTCGGCAACGAGCAATTCCAGATACGCTTCGAGGTAACGGCTGACCCGCTCCGGCGGGACCGGTTCGCGCCGGCGTCTCACGGTGCGGCAGGCGGGCTGATTTGCTGCGCGACGACTTCGCGCGCCAGGGACCGGGCCGCATCGTGCAACCCGACCTCGACAAGCCCCATAATCGCCGCACCCACAACCGCCGGGTGCGGATCGTCGCCCGCGCGTCCGAGAACATGCAGTGCGTAGGCTGCGGTTTCGGCTTTTCGCCCGGCCGCGGAGGCGCGCCCGAGGCCGGCCCACGCCGCGGCGTCGGGCATGGTGTATTCGCCGGGCGCGCCCGGCGGCACGCGCCGCCACTGCGCATCGTCGACCGCGTCGCCCAGCGATGCCAGCATGACCAGGACTTCCGCATGGTCTGGGGCGGGATCGACAGCGGACGTCAGTTCGATCCACCTTTCGAGCCGCGCCGCGCTCCACGGGATGGGGCCGCGAGAGCCCCGCGACGCCGGCGGCAGCGACGCCACCGCCGTCGTGCCCTCATTCAGCGAAAACCCCTGTTGGGAAGCACGGCCGATCGTGCGCATCGCCGGCCAGAGCACGACGCCGGCGGTTGCAAGTTCGGGAATGACGGGGGCCTGCCGCCGCACGAGCCTGTACCAGTCGAGCGCACGCGCGGTGTCGCCCGCAATGAGCGCCACCTCGGCCGCATCCGCCGCCAGCCAGCCGAAATCCGGCGTGGCCGGCACATCGGCCAGAAGGCTCGCGGTGCTGAGCGCGATGACGTCGAAGGCGTCGATATTGCGTGCTTCACGCCACGCCTGGGAAAGCGCTTCCGATCGCGCGATCGGCTCCCGGCGTCGCTCGGCGGCCAGATACAGGTACGCGAGAAGCAAATCGGGGCCGATCGTATCGGGCGCCGTCAGCGCGGCCGCGATCGCGGCATCGTCCGCCCCGAGCGAGAGATAGATTTCCGCAGCCTGCGCATCGTCCACCACCCCGCGCCGCAGTGCCTCGTGGGTGGCGCGCAGTTTCACGTTCGCACCGGCCCCGGGTGCCGACATCAGGAGCGGCAGCAGGCCCGGGCGCACGTCGTCCGCGAGCCACTCGGGCATCTCGCCTCCGGCCGCCACCAGCAACGCGAGGGTCAGCATATCCGGGGAAGCTCCCTCCTCGCGCTTCAGCGCAACCTTCCCGCCGCTCCCGGCCGCGAGCGCCGTTTCCACGAATACCGGATCGACCGCGACGCCCTGGTCGCGCAGCAGGTCCAGCCCCAGTCCCACCTGGTCCGCATTGCCGGCTGCCACCTGGCAAACGATGAGGACCTGTTGCCAGAACGCATCGGCATATCCGCCGCCGTACCCGTCGGCGACCTGGCATGCGGACGCGATGTCTGCGCGCGCGAAATGCCCCCGGACAAGCGGAGCGGCCAGATGGTCGGGCACGCTGCGCCCCTGCACGGCGCGCGCCAGCGCCACCGCGCGATCGCCTGCCCCCATTGCGGCAAGCCGGTCGACGCGCGGCGCGAGAAGGCTCTGGCCTTCGCGAACCGAGGCGGGCGCAGAAGCGGCAGTCGACAGAAACTTGACTGCTAGGTCGTAAGCCGCCCGGAACGGGTAGGCATCGGGCATCGCCCCGACAAGGCGTATGGCATCCGTGCGCTGGCTGCCCGCCCACATATCGCGGCCGAGGCCGCCGCCTTCGTCGCCGATGACGCCGACGGAATCTTCACCGACTGATTCAAGTCCCCGGACACGGATATCGCCGGGCTGCGGATCGCGGGCCGATCCATCGGATGTACCCGGACCCGTCTCTCCGGATACCGGCGGCAACGGCGCCAGGCGTATCGGGCCTGACTGCTGCGCGGCAACAGGCGCGGCTGCAAGCAAAGACCCGATCACCAGAGCTGGCCAGACGCGCGCCATGTCGTTCAGCGCGGGAACCGGTCGTTCGGGAGCGTTTTTTCCACCTGTTGGGTGGGCGCCGGGATTTCCCATGTCGCCAGAAACACGCCGCCCGCCACCAGCACGACCAGAATCAGTAAAGCCAAGAATTTGAACAATTCGCCCTCCGCGCGCAGTTTCTGCGTTCCGACCCTCTTGCGAACCTCGCGGGGCCGTGTTCAAAGCCCTAGAATGACCAGCCAACAATGGCGATTTCGCGACGGGTCGGCGCAGGCGCCGACTCCGAATAAGATAGCAGGTCATGGCCGATTCCGAGCAAGCCGAACCCAGCGAACATCCGGTCGACCCGGCTCCTGCCGACACGGTGGCGGGCAAGTCGATCGTGATGGTCGGCCTCATGGGTGCCGGCAAGTCGGCGATCGGCCGCCGGCTCGCCGCTCGCCTGGACCTGCCGTTCCTCGACGCCGACACGGAAATCGAGACGGCGGCCGGCTGCACGATCCCGGAAATTTTCGACCGGCACGGTGAAGCCTACTTCCGCGACGGCGAACGCCGGGTGATCGCGCGTATCCTTGACGGTTCTCCGGTGGTTCTGGCGACCGGCGGCGGCGCGTTCATGGACGAAACCACGCGCGAACTCATCGCGGAGACTGGCATTTCCGTGTGGCTGCGGGCAGACCTGGACACCCTTGTGAGGCGCACATCCCGGCGTAACAATCGACCGCTGCTCAAGAATGGCGACCCGGCGCAGACGTTGAAGGACTTGATGCGCGTGCGTCACCCGATCTATGAGCGTGCCGATATTGTCGTGGAAAGCGACGATGGCCCGCCCGAAGAAACAGTCAATCGCGTCCTCGCGGCACTGGATTCCTTTCGCGCGAGCCAAACCTGAAGCTGGACCCAATGAACGCTGCGAACTCTCCGGTCGAAACGGTACGCGTGGACCTCGGTGCACGGTCCTACGACATCGAAATCGGCCCCGGTCTTCTCGACCGGACCGGCGAACTATTGGCTGATCGCCTGGGCGAGCGCCGGATCGTTATCGTCACGGATTCGAATGTCGGACCGCTCTATGCAGAACGCCTGCAGGAAAGTCTCGGCGCGGCCGGGCACAGCGGGCGCACGATCCAGATCGATGCGGGCGAACAGTCGAAGTCCTTCCTGTATCTGGAAAGCCTGCTCGACGACCTCCTTTCCGAGGGACTGGAGCGGGGGACCGTCCTGATCGCGCTGGGGGGCGGTGTTATCGGCGACCTGACCGGCTTCGCGGCGAGCATCGCGTTGCGCGGCGTGGAATTCGTACAAATCCCGACGACGCTGCTCGCGCAGGTGGACAGCTCGGTCGGCGGGAAGACCGCCATCAACTCCCCGCACGGCAAGAACCTGATCGGATCGTTTTACCAGCCGCGCCTCGTGATCGCCGACACCGCGACACTGAAGACCCTGCCCGAACGCGAACTGGCCGCCGGCTACGCGGAAACCGTGAAATACGGCCTGCTGGGCGACGCGGACTTTTTCGCCTGGCTCGAAGATGCCGGCGCATCGGTCCTCGCCGGCGACGCAAAGGCGCAGACCCGCGCCATCGTGCGAGCCTGTGAGATGAAAGCCGAAATCGTCAATCAGGACGAACGCGAGACCGGGCGGCGCGCCCTGCTCAACCTGGGCCACACATTCGCGCACGCGCTGGAGGCCGAGACCGGTTTTGGCAATAGCCTGCTGCACGGTGAAGCGGTCTCCATCGGCATGATCCTCGCCTTCGATCTGTCGGCGCGGCTCGGCCTGTGCCCCGTCGAAGACGCCGCCCGCGTCCGGGCGCATTTCGAATCCGTGGGATTGCCCACACGCCTCCCCGCACATCCCGGCGACGGCTGGAACTCCGACGTCCTGATCGAACATATGGGCCGCGACAAGAAGGTTCAGGCCGGGCAGACGACGTTCGTACTCGTACGCGCGATCGGCGATGCCTTTCTCACCAACGAAGTCGAGCGCGCCGACGTCGCCGCCATCCTGGACGGAATGTCCGCCGCCGCGTGAGCGGCACCAACAACGGCAGATGCCATGACCGACCCCGTCACTCTCACCATTGTCGCCATCGTGATCCTGTTGGCGTTCTCCGGCTTCTTTTCAGGATCCGAGACAGCCCTGACCGGCGCGTCGCGCCCGCGCATGCACCAGCTCGCAAGCGACGGCAATCGCCGCGCTGATGTCGTCAGCCTTCTCCATGCCCAGCAGGAACGGCTGATCGGCGGTATCCTGATCGGCAACAATATCGTCAATATCCTCGCCTCGGCGCTGGCGACGAGCGTGATGATCAAGCTCTTCGGCGATGCGGGCGTGGTGTACGCGACCGCCGGCATGACAATACTCGTCGTGATCTTCTCCGAGGTGTTGCCCAAGACCTACGCCATCCGCCACGCCGACGACATGGCGCTGACCGTCGCGCCGATCATCCGGGTCATCATCCTTATTCTCTCCCCGCTCTCCAGAATGGTCGAGCTGGTCGTGAGCCTGCTCCTGCGCCTGCTCGGCGAGAAAATGCCGTCCGCCGAGGACCAGGCCCGCGAGGAGGAACTTCGTGGCGCTATCCGGCTGCACTCGGACACGAACATGGTCGCGGCGCATGAGGGTCTGATGCTGGGTGGCGTCATGGACCTCGACGATGTCGAGGTCGGCGCGATCATGACGCACCGCATGGACGTGAACATGGTCGACGCCTCGCTTTCGCCGGGCGAGATCGTGAACCTGGTGCTCGACAGCCCTCACACCCGCTTGCCGCTCTACAGTGGCGATCCCGACAACATCATCGGCGTGTTGCATGCGAAAGCGCTGCTGCGCGAAGTGCAGAACCACGACGGCCATATCGACGAGATGCACATCGCGCCGGTCGCAGCGGAACCCTGGTTCATCCCCGAGTCCACGGACTGCCTGAGCCAGTTGCACGAGTTCCGCGAACGCCGCGAACATTTCGCGCTCGTGGTCGACGAATACGGTTCCCTGCAGGGCGTGGTGACACTGGAAGACATCATCGAGGAGATCGTCGGCGATATCGACGACGAACACGATATTCCCGTCCCCGGCGTTCGACGCCAGGCCGACGGGTCGTTCGTGATCGACGGGCGTGTCACGATCCGTGACCTGAACCGCGAGTTCGACTGGCGCCTGTCGGACGAGGAAGCCTCGACGATCGCCGGCCTCGTACTCCATGAGGCACGCTTCATCCCGGAAGAAGGCCAGAGCTTCGCCATCGGAGACCTCAAGGTCGATGTGCTCCGGCGAAGCGGCAACCAGCTGCGCCAGTTGCGCGTCACCCCGCGCGCGGCACAGCCCGAAAGCGCGCAGACGGACGCACCCGCAACCCCGACGCCCTGAAAAGGATCGAGACCATGCCTTTGCCGCCGGCCGCCGAGCGCGAGCATATCCATACCCGCACGATCGAATGCGCCGGCTACCGGCGCACCGACGGGTTGTGGGACATCGAGGGTCACCTGACCGACATCAAGTCGTACACGTTCGAGAACAAGGAGCGTGGCGCGGTCCCGCCGGGCGAACCTGTCCATGAGATGTGGATCAGGCTGACCGTCGACGACGATCTCAAAATACACGATGTCGAGACGGTGACGGACTACAGCCCGTTCATGATGTGCAAGGAGGTCGGCCCGAACTTCAAGCGGCTGATCGGGATCTCGATCGGACCCGGCTGGCGGCGAGCAGTCCGACAACAGGTCGGCGGGATCGAGGGCTGCACGCACATCGTCGAACTGCTCGGCCCGGTCGCCACAACGGCGTTCCAGACGATCTTTCCACTGAAGAGCCGGGAAAAGCCCGAAGGCGAGGCCGAATCGTCAGGGCCACCGCGTTTGCTCAACACATGTCATGCGTTTCGCAGCGATGGCCCGAAGGTGCGTGAGTTCTGGCCGGACCACTATGACGGCCCGGAAGCTTCCTGACGGGAAGCGGCAGGCGGTCTAGCCGAACGCCCGGCTCGGTGCCGCCGCGAGCGGATATGCGCGCGCCGAGGTTTCGGCGCGCGTGTTCTCGAACACGGCGCGCTGACGCGCATCCTTTTCCGCCGCGTAGTAGCTCGCGATAAAGACGCGGATTCCCGCGGTGCGGCCCAGTTGTCCGAGATGTCCGTCGATCAGCGTGCACAGCTCGTCGACGCCCATCCGTTCCCGCGCCGCGATATCGGTCAGCCCGGCCCAGAACTGGGGCTCCAGACGTACACTGGTACGCAAGTTACCCACGGTTATGTTTCTGTTCACCAGCATGGTGTGTCTTCCTCTACCCCTAGGGAGCAACAACTCATTGAGAAGGAAGACTAAGTCGCAACGCCCCTAAATGCAACACATACCATAATATTGTTTCATTCCGGTTTGCGCTTTACCTCGTCAGGGGTCATCGCACGAACCGAAAGCGCATGCAGGCCAGAATTAAACTCCTGTTCTAAAATAGAATATACCGCCCTCTGCCGCGCGACGCGGGACTGACCGGCAAACCGGGAACTGACAACAGATACGTTGTAATGTGTTTCACCCTCGGGCCGCGCACCGGCATGTCCGGCGTGAAGACGGGATTCGTCCTCGATATCGAGCGAAACGGGATCGAGGGCGGATTCGAGGGCGGCGCGAATACGATCTGCGCGGTTCATGCTTTGTCTCCGTTGAAAAAATGCCGGTTTTCTTGCTTCGCGGCGGTGGCGTGGACATATTCCCCGAATGGCACGCCAGCGCAACAGAATCGATCTCGACGACTTCCTCGCGGAGGGCCTCGACGGCGGGACTCCCGACCGTCTGTGCGAGCATCCCGATTGCGACCGGGCTGGCGAATTCCGGGCGCCGCGCTCACCGAACCAGCTGAATGACTATCTTTGGTTCTGCCTGGACCATGTGCGCGCCTACAACAGTCAGTGGAACTACTACGCCGACAAGGACGAAGAGGTCCTCGAGGCGGATCGCCGGGGCACCGCCTACTGGAACCGCCCGACCTGGCCCCTGAACGGCGGGCGGCCGCATGCCGGCCTGCGCGATCATTTCGGATTTTTCGACACGAAATCCGAAGAGCGCGAACATCGAAAAACCGAACTTCCGGACTCTCCCTATACGAACGCGCTTGCTATAATGGGGTTGTCGCCACCGATCACGACGGCAGCCCTCAAGCGGCGCTACAAGGAACTCGTCAAGAAACACCACCCCGACGCGAACGGGGGCGACAAGCAGGCTGAAGAACGTCTCAAGACAATAAACCAAGCCTACACAACTCTTTTGGAATCGGCCGGTCCCTGACACACGGGTCCGGTCGCAAGCAGAACTTTGACTGAAACGGAAAGCGTTATGGAATCGACTGAATCGCTCGCCACATCCGATATGCCGTCCAGCCCCGAGCCCGACATCAAGGTCTCGGCGCGGCAGGTCTTCGGCATCGATACCGACATGGAAGTCCCGGCGTTTTCCGAGGAAACCGTCCATGTCCCGGCGCTGGACGAAACCTACCGGTTTGACGAGGCCACGACGCTGGCCATCCTCGCGGGCTTCTCCCACAACCGTCGTGTGATGATCCAGGGCTACCACGGCACCGGTAAATCGACCCACATCGAGCAGGTTGCCGCACGGCTGAACTGGCCCTGCATCCGGATCAACCTGGACAGCCACATCAGCCGTATCGACCTGATCGGCAAGGACGCCATCGTGCTGCGCGACGGCGCCCAGGTGACCGAATTCCGCGAAGGCCTGTTGCCCTGGACCCTGCAGCACCCGTGCGCGCTCGTGTTCGACGAGTACGACGCCGGCCGGCCGGACGTGATGTTCGTGATCCAGCGCGTGCTGGAAGCCGACAGCAAGCTCACCCTACTCGACCAGAACAAGGTGATCCGCCCGCATCCGAGTTTCCGGCTGTTCGCCACGGCCAACACCGTCGGCCTCGGCGACACAACGGGCCTCTATCACGGCACCCAGCAAATCAACCAGGCCCAGATGGACCGCTGGAACATCGTGACGACGCTCAACTACCTGCCCCATGAGCAGGAAGTGGATATCGTGGTCGCCAAGTGCCCGGAATACGACAACGCCGAGGGCCGCGAGAAGATCGCCGCCATGGTCGCGACCGCGGAACTGACACGGTCCGGCTTCGTCGCGGGCGATATTTCCACGGTCATGTCGCCGCGCACGGTCATTACCTGGGCGGAAAACGCGCGCATCTTCGAATCGATCCCGGTCGCATTCCAGGTCACGTTCCTGAACAAGTGTGACGAGGTCGAGCGCCCGGCGGTCGCCGAGTACTACCAGCGCTGCTTCGGCACCGATCTCGACGATGCCGTGGTCGACGCGTCCACGACCCAGTAGTCCGAACACCCGCAACCCCAACCGCAGATCTCGCCATGGCCGGCTCCGGCAGGAACAGCAACGACGGACCCGTCGAGGAATTTCTCCGCGTTACCGCCGCGGCGATGCGCGCGATGTCGCGCGAGCCGGAAGTGACGGCGTCGTTCACTCCGGATTCGGCGGGCATGCAGGGTGCGGAAGCACGCCTGCCGCTGCCGAGCCGGGATCTGCCGGCCGAGGAAGTCAGCGTCGTGCGTGGCGAAGCGGATGCGCTGGCCCTGCGCCTGCGCCATCACGACAGCGAGATGCATACGGCGCAGGTGCCGACGGCGCCTGCGGCCCGCGCGCTCTACGACGCGGTCGAGCAGGCGCGCGTTGAAGCCATCGGCGCCCGCCGCATGGCCGGCGTGGCGGACAATCTCGGCGCGGCGCTGGAAGTCCGCTGCCGCGACAAGGGCTTCGCGCGCATGACGGAGCGCGAGCAGGCGCCGGTCGCCGAAGCCGTGGCGCTGCTGGTGCGCGAGGCGCTGACCGGCGCGCCACCCCCGCCGTCGGCGCGCCAGATGGTCGACCTGTGGCGGCCGTTCGTGGAATCGAAGATCGGCGGCTCGATGTCGGACCTCGACATCGAACTCGACAACCAGCAGGCATTCCAGGACATCGTTCGGCAGATGATCTCCGACCTCGGCCTCGCCGAAGAGGAGATGGCCGCCGAATCCGACGACCAGGAGGAGAGCGGGCAGGACCAGGACGAGGCCGAGAGCGAATCCACCGGCGAGGGGGAAGCCGACGGCGACGCGCGTTCGATGGACGGTGCCGGCGACGAGGAAGACGCCGGCGACGACGCCGAGGAAGTCGAGATGCCGTTCGAGGACGGCGACGGCGACATGGAGCCCGGCGAAGGCGACGAAGACCCCGACGCGCCCGGCAAGCCCTGGCGTCCCCCGGAATACGGCCACAACCAGGGCGAACAGTTCGTCTACGGGGCTTTCACAACCGAATATGACGAGATCGTCGAGGCCGAGGAGCTTTGCGACCCGGACGAGTTGGCGCGCCTGCGTCAGCAGCTCGATCAGCAGCTCGGCCATCTGCAGAGCGTGATTTCCAAGCTGGCCAACCGCCTCCAGCGCCGCCTGATGGCGAAACAGACGCGCACCTGGGAATTCGATCTCGAAGAGGGCCTGCTCGATGCGGCCCGTCTGACCCGTGTCGTGACGAACCCGTCTCACGCGCTCAGCTACAAGATCGAAAAGGACATGAACTTCCGCGACACGGTCGTCACGCTCCTGATCGACAATTCCGGTTCGATGCGCGGCCGGCCGATTTCCGTCGCCGCCATGAGTGCCGATATCCTGGCGCGCACGCTGGAACGCTGCGGCGTGAAGGTGGAAATCCTCGGTTTCACCACGCGTGCGTGGAAGGGCGGCCAGGCGCGAGAGCAGTGGCTGTCCGCCGGCAAGCCGGCAAACCCGGGCCGCCTCAACGACCTGCGCCACATCGTCTACAAGTCCGCGGACGCCCCGTGGCGTCGCGCGCGAAAGAACCTCGGCCTGATGCTGCGCGAGGGCCTGCTCAAGGAAAACATCGACGGCGAGGCGCTGCTGTGGGCACACAACCGCCTGCTGGGCCGGCCCGAGCAGCGCCGCATCCTGATGATCATCTCCGACGGCGCGCCGGTCGACGATTCCACCCTGTCCGTGAACGCGGGCAACTACCTGGAACGCCACCTGCGCCAGATCATCGAATGGATCGAAACCGTTTCGCCGGTGGAACTTCTGGCGATCGGTATCGGGCATGACGTGACCCGCTACTATCGCCGCGCGGTCACGATCGTCGATGCCGAACAGCTCGGCGGCACAGTGATGGATCAGCTCGCGGAGCTCTTCGACGAGGAAGACGCGTCCGCCCGCCCCCGCGCGCGTGGACGACGCGTCGCCTAGAGCCTCGCCCCGCAAACGCGATATAACGGTCGCATGCGCTCGCTCATTGCCCTCGCCCTATTCTCGCTGGTCGCCGTCGTGCCCCACCCGGCGTCCGCCCAGTCACGTGAGATCGAACTCCATGACGGTCTCGCGGCGCAGAACCGAGTCGGCCGCCTGCACTGGCGCGGCGGGGTTGAACTGAACTTCAGGGATTCGCGATTCGGCGGCGTCTCGGCCATGCAGGTCGAGGTCGGCGGGCGCACCGCCTATCTTGTGACGGACCGGGGCGACCTGGCCAGGGTGACGCTGGAGTACAATCGCGCCGGCAACCTGTCGGGCGCCGGGCTCTCCGAAATCCGGGGCATCACCGGCGCGGGCGGGCGCGGTCTCGATGCGGCCATCGAGGCCATCGCGCGCATGCCGGACGGCGGCTGGCTCGTCGCATTCGAACGCCGGCACCGGCTCATGCATTTCTCGCGCTCGGTCGAGCCGCTGCAGACGGTTCCGCGTCTGCTCACCACGCCCATCGGACTGGAACGCGCAAGCTCGCGCCGGGGCATCGAGGCCGCCGCCGCGACGGAAGACCGCAAAATCCTGCTTATCGGCGAGGATATCCCGACCACCCCGGGCTTCACCCAGGCATGGCTGGGCGACGGCGCATCCTGGACGCCGATGACCTACGCGATGTTCAAGCCGTACCGGCCGGTCGGCGCGACGATGCTGCCGAACGGCGACATTCTGGTGATCGAACGGCGCGGGTCCGTGAACCGGCCGGGCGGCACGCGGTTTGCGCAGATCAACAAGCGGCTCTTGCGCCCGGGTGCGCCGATCCAGTCGAGCGAGGTCGCCCGGCTGGAACCCCCGTTCGTGACGGCAAACTTCGAGGCCATCGCGACGTCCCAGGGCTTCTCCGGGCAGACATTGCTCTACGTCGCCAGCGACAACGAGTTTTCGTCCACCCGCCCGACACTCCTGCTGATGTTCGAGCTACTGCCCTGACGGGCGGTCTTCACCGGACAAGCTTCGCGCCGGGAGCGCACATATCAGATGCTGTTCACCGAACCCGAAGAACCGATCCCGCCCCGCGCGGACGATCGCACATCCGAGCTGTTGCGGCGGCTGTTGGACGATATCGAAAGCGAGAAGGTCTCGGTCGGCTACCTTGTCACGCAGTTTCGCCGGCGTTCATTCGGCGGGATCATGATCACGCTCGCCATCGTCGCGCTTCTCCCGGGCGTGTCGCTGTTCGCCGGTATCGCCATGATGCTGCCCGCATTGCAGATGGCGGTCGGCATGCGCGCGCCCTCTCTCCCCGGGATCCTGTCCAGGCGCAATATCCGCGTCGCCGCCCTGCGCGCCCGCACCGAGCAGGCGATCCCGTGGATCGAAAGACTGGAGTTCTACGTCCGTCCGCGCTGGATCGTCCTCAGTCGGCCGCCGATGCCGGTGCTGATCGGCATGCTGACGTTTATCCTGGCACTGGTCATCATGCTGCCGATCCCGTTCGGCAACCTGCCGCCTGCCTTTGCGGTTCTGGTGCTTTCGCTCGGTCTACTCGAGAAGGACGGCGTGCTGATCCTGTTGGGATTGGCACTCACGGCAATCGCGTTCGCGATCGGCTCGGTGATGGCCGTCGTTCTGATCGAGGGAGTCTCCGCGCTTCTCGCCTGATGTCCGAGGCTAACCCTCGACCCAATGCTTCCATTGGGCCGCGTAGTCGTCCGCCGCGATGGCGTCTCGCACCGCTTCCATCAGCCGGTTCATGAACCGGACGTTGTGGATCGCCAGCAACTGGCCGGCGTTGATTTCCGACGCCTTCACCAGGTGGTGGACATAGGCGCGCGATACGGTCGTGCAGGTCGCACAATCGCACTCGGGGTCGAGCGGGCCGTCATCGGTGCGGAAGCGCGCATTCTTGAGATTGATGAAGTCACGCCCGTCCTCGGTCTCGCCAAGGCCAGGGCGAATATACGCGCTGCCGTGGCGCGCCAGGCGGGTCGGGTTCACGCAGTCGAAGGTATCGATGCCCTTTGCCGCGCCGTTCCACACGTCGCGCACGCTGCCGACCCCAAGCAGATGAATGGGTCGCGCTTCGGGCGTGGCGGCGTTGAGGGGCGCCATCGCCATGGCCACGACCTCGTCCATCTCCGCCGCGTCGCCGCCCAGACAGCCGCCGACCGCATAGCCGAAATAGGGCTGCGCGGCGGTGAATTCCGCGCTCTCTCGCCGCAGGTCCTCGTAGACACCCCCCTGGGTAATCCCGTACAGCGCCTGGGGGCCCGCCGAGCCGTGTTCGGCTTTCGCGAACTCCGCAATCGACCGTTCCGCCCAGCGGTGGGTCAGTGCCATCGAATTGGCCGTGTAGTCACGATCGACGTGATAGGGCGTACATTCGTCCAGCACGAGGATGATGTCGGCGCCGATCCCGCGCTGAATGCGGATCGAGTCCTCCGGCGACAGGGTGATCTTTGCGCCGTCGATATAGGACCGGAAGGTCGCACCCTCCTCCGCGATCTTCAGCAGCGACGGATCGCGCGAGCTGTTGCGGTTGCCCTTGATCTCCTTCGCGCCGCTGCCCTGGCCGAGCGAGAAAATCTGGAAACCGCCGGAATCGGTCAGCATCGGCCCGTCCCAGCCCATCATCTTGTGCAGGCCGCCCATCTCCGCGATCCGTTCCGCGCCCGGCTGCAACATCAGGTGATAGGTGTTGCCGAGGACGAACTGGGTCTTTTCCGCCCTGGCCTGCGCCGGCAGCACGCCGCGGATTGCGCCGCGCGTCGCGCAGAAGATGAAGGCCGGCGTCCGGACGGTGCCGTGGGGCGTGGTGAGACGTCCGGTGCGTGCCGCCGACGGCCAGCCGGGGTCGGCCGTCACGGTGCGGGTCACCTCAAATGCAAATCCGGGATAGTCGGTCATGATGCCGGTATAGCCAATGCGGCACGAAAAAGCCCGCCTCCGGGGCGGGCCTGTTCGTCTGGTCCGGGCGCGGGCACTAGATCGGTGCGCCGGCCT
This sequence comes from Alphaproteobacteria bacterium, assembly GCA_965222215.1. GTDB lineage: Bacteria > Pseudomonadota > Alphaproteobacteria > UBA6615 > UBA6615 > JABJAG01. The sequence continues at coordinate 2,784,599 of OZ244931.1, forward strand.
TTTCGAGATCGCGTTTCATGCGACGCAATTCGCGCGGCAGCTTGCTCGCCGACGTGTCCCGCAGGAACGCATCGACACCGCCCTTGTGCTCGATGGTACGGATCGCCTTGGCGGTCATACTCACACGCACGCCCCGCGACAGGGTCTCGCTGTACAGCATGGTCGACTGCAGGTTCGGCAGGAACCGGCGGCGGGTCTTATTGTGTGCGTGACTGACGTTGTTACCCGTCATCACGCCCTTGCCTGTAATGGCGCAGCGGCGCGACATTTTCTCGCTCCATGAATGAGTTGCGCGCCCCGAAAGGCGCGTTGGCGGCAGTATTTAGGCGAAGCGCCGGATGCGGTCAAGCCCGGTTCGCGGCTGAATCAGTCCTTCCGGAATGTATCGAGAAGCTCCTGCGCGGCGGCCGAAGGCGTTACGTCGCCCCCGGCGACGCGATCCTCCAGCGAATCCAGGCGCGCACGCACCTCCGGATGACGTCGGAAAGCCGTCAGCAGGTTCTCGTCCACCTCCCCCCACATCCAGCGCCGGGCCTGTTCGGCGCGCCGGTTTTCGAACGCCCCGGACTGCTGAACGATCCCGCGATACTCCGAAATCTTGTCCCAGACGTCCGGAATCCCCGTCCCCTGCAGAGAAGAACAGGTCAGGACAGGCGGTACCCAGTCCGCCGTCGTCGGATGCAGCAACCGCAATGCGTTCGCATACTCCGAGGCGGAACGGCCGGCCGCGTCGGCCATGTCGCCATCGGCCTTGTTCACCACAACCATGTCGGCGAGTTCCATGATGCCCTTCTTGATGCCCTGAAGTTCGTCACCGCCGCCCGGCAGCAAAAGCAGCAGGAACAGGTCGACCAGGTCCGCGACCGCCGTTTCCGACTGGCCGACGCCGACCGTCTCGACCAGCACAACGTCGAAGCCGGCCGCTTCGCACGCCAGCAGCACCTCGCGCGTGCGCCGGGCCACGCCGCCGAGCGTGCCTGCCGTGGGCGAGGGACGAATGAAAGCGTCCGGGTTGCGCGACAGGTCCTCCATCCGGGTCTTGTCCCCGAGGATCGACCCGCCGGTCCGCCGCGACGAGGGGTCGACCGCCAGCACGGCGACCTTGTGTCCCTGCGCGATCACATGCTGGCCGAAGGTTTCGATGAAGGTCGATTTGCCGACCCCCGGAACGCCGGAGACCCCTACGCGCATGCTGTTGCCGGTGTCCGGCAGAAGCGCCTCCAGCAGCCGCTCGGCATCGCCGCGGTGATCGTCGCGGGTGGATTCAATCAGCGTGATGGCGCGCGCCAGTGCGCGCCGGTCGCCGGCGCGCACCTTGTCCGCCAATTCGGAGATACCAAGCCCCGCCACTTCAGTCCGCTCCCATGCGCGTCACCAGCTCCGTCATCGCACCGCGCATGCTGCCCGACTGCATTCGCCCGGGATACCCGTGACCGGGCAGGACCCATTCGAAATCGTATTCGGCAAGCCGGGCCATCGAGGCGGCTTGTTCGCGCCAGTCGTACCAGCAGACTTCATGGCGCGCATGGGGACGCTCATCGGCAGGGTCCCATTCGAGATGATCCCCCGTAAAAAGATGCCTGTCGTCATGAAGGAGGCACATCGAGCCCCGCGTGTGACCCGGAACCACGATGGCTGTCAGGTCGTCGGCGACATCGACGTCGTCCGGGCCCGTGACGACCCATTCCACGTCGCGGGTGCGCGGGCCCAACTCGGCCTCATGAAGAACGCGCGTACAGCTGAAATGCGCGGCGAACCGATCATGGTCCGCCACGTCGTCGCGATGGGTCAAAAACATGATGTCCACGCCGCCCATCTCTTCGATCCCGCGAACGAGCGCCGTGGAAAAACGCGGTGAATCGATCAGAACGTTGCCTTCGGGGCGTACGATGAGATAGCTCGCCGCACCGAAACTCGCGCGCGCATGGTAGCCGCAGTGGTAGACCGCGCCGTCGATCCGGTCGGGAAAGGCCGTGCGCGCATCGGAGATATCGTGCGGCTCGCGCGTGCCGATCGCGCCCACCGGACACGCGACCAGAGCCATTCGCGCCCGGTGTCGGCCATGCGCCGTATCGGGCTGGCGAAACACCCGTGAGGTGCCGGACGCCGGCCCGAACACCGTCGGCGCGACCCAGTTGCAGGTCGCGCAATCGATGCAGGTGGTGTCGACAAAGAAATCCCCGGGGACATTGTCCGGGACGCTGCGCTCCACATTCGCCATTCCCGGAACCTAGCGCGGGTTCGCGGTGCTTGTCAGGGCCGACGCCCGCAACGCTTTTCCCTGCACCGGCGACGACAGGATCAGCGAACTGCGCACCGTACCGATCTTGCGGAAACGCGAAATCAGATCTTCCAGTTCCGGGATCGAACCGACCGCCACGCGCACCAGAAAGCTGTCCTCGCCGGTGACATGATGACACTCCAGGATATCGTCGAGGCTCGCACAGAGCCCGGTCACCCGCCGGAAGTCCTGGTCGGACGCCGACACCCTCAGAAACGCCTGGATTTCGCGACCCAGTGCCGGTCTGTCCACCTGGGCCGTATAGCCGGCGATAATCCCCGCGGCCTCCATCTTGCGGATACGCTCCGCCACGGTCGGTGTCGATAAACCCGCCCGGCGCGCGATCTCCCGGAACGAAAGCCGGGCATCCTCCTGCACGATATCGAGGAGGTTATGGTCAGTCTGATCCAGAACACCTGCCATTTGTCAGATCTCTATGGATTTTACCAATCAATCGACAACATGTGTACATAATATTTTACCATATGACTATGTTTTTTTACTATTTTCTTACGTTCTAGAACTATGTTCGGTTTCCGCCATCCGAATGGCAGACCCACGCCTCCTGCTCCTGACATTCGTCAGGCAGAGTCTTCCCAACTGGCGTGGCTGGATTACTTGTGCCGGTCCACGGCGCGCGACAGCAGCAGATACGCCTTGCCGACATCCGCTGTCAGCAGGCTCGCGCTCAGCATCTCGTCGGGGTCGGCATCCCCCGCCTGGGCGAGCAATCGCTCGAACTCGCGCAGGTAGCGGGTCGCCAGCGCGCGGAATTCCTCGTCTTCGTCGTAGAGTTCGCGCACCCTGGCGATGGCGACGGGTTCCTTCACGCGCCCGGCGATCCGGCGCAGCGCAACCGTTCGGTCGCCCTTGCTGAACCGCCGGATGATATCGGGCGCGGCTTCGCCGTCGATCACGCGGTCGAGTTCGATCCCGACGGACCCCAGCGTATCCAGCACGCGGTTGACGGTGTGCAGCAGCACCCCGCGATTGGAATCGACCGAAGCCTCGCGAACTTCCGCCGACGTGCGCGCCGCCTCTTCCGCCGCTTCGACGAGCGCGCGCTCCTGCATGCGGAACGTGGACGCGAGTGTTTCCGCACGCTCCGAGACCTGATCGATCGCCGACTGCATGTCACGCGCCTGCTCGCGGAGCTGGTCGCGCAGGTTCTCTACCTTTGTCTCAAGCCGTTCGGTCGATGAGGAGAATTCTCCCGTGTGGCGCTCCAGCGACTGGATGACGCCTTCGGCGCGCGACACGGCGCTTTCCCCGGTCTCGCGCAGGCTCTCGCCCCGCTCGCTCAAAAGGTCGCCCAGTTCGCGCCAGCGCTCCAGCAGACCTTCCACCGTCCCGCGCACATCGCGCCCGCGGTTCGAGAGCGCTTCCTCGGTCTCGCTCGTCGCCCGGCGCATCTCTTCAGTGCTGGTGGTGAGCTCCTCGCGCCGCTGGCGCAGCAGGTTCGCCACATCTGACATGCCTTCCGTCGCCGTGCGCGCACTGCCCTCGAGCACTTCGCTTTCGCGCTGGATCATGTCGCGAACCTCGGTCAGCCGGGCGAGAGATTCCCCGGCCGCCGTCTGGAGCGCCTCGGTATTGGCCGTCAATGATTCTCCGAGCGCTTCCGCGCGGGTGCCCGCCGTCACACTCGCGTTGGTGAGTTCCTGAGACTGCCGGCGCAACGCATCGTGCACGGTCTGCGCCGCGTCCCTCGCGGTGGCGGATGCCTCGTCGACGGCGCTCGCGGCTTCGCCGATGGTCGCTCGGATCCCGGACAGTCGTTCCTCCACGCCCGAAGCCACATCGGCGAACTGTTGCTGCTCGCTGCCCAGTTCCTCGCGCATGCGGCGGACGAGCGCGCTCGCCCGCTCGGCAGCCTGATCCATCGCGCTGGAACCCTCGCCCAGGGTTTCCCGCACAGCGTTGATCCGCGCTTCGGCTGCGTCCGCCGCCGCTTCCAGCGCCGCCTGGTGGCCCAGAACATCCTCGCGGCTTCGTTGCGCCCGGGCGACCGCGCGGTCGATTTCCTCGCGAATGGCCTCGGCATGCTCGGCGAAAGACTCGCGCGCTTCGCTTCCGGATGTCGCCGCAGCCTCGCCGGCTCGCGACAGGCCGTTGGCGGCCTCGCGCAGCTCGGACGCGATATGAGCCGATCTCTCGGTCGCGTCCCGGGCGACCGATTGCAGCGTTTCCGCCTCGGCGCGAAACGCTTCGCCCAGCGCCTTGCTCTTTCCTTCGGCCATATCGCTGGCGTCGGACACCTGATCGGCATATCCGCGAAGCCGCTCGCCCACGGATTCGACCTGCTCGATGTTTGCACGCGCCTGGTCGGCGAACCGGTCCGCATCTTCGCGCAAGCCCGCCGTCATCGCCTCGGTCTCGTTCCGCGCCGCCGCAACGGCCGCCGCGAGGGCCTGGCTTGTCTGAGCAACGCTCGCCGACGCAGCTTCCGCCGACTCCCTCGCCCGCTGCGCCGCATGCGCCGAGACTTCGTCGATACGGGCGCTGACCGTCTCCGCAATCCGTTCGAAAGCGGCGACTGCTTCGTCCATACGTGTCGTCAGGTCCTGGTTGAGCGCATCGGTACGCTCCCCGGCGCGAGAAACAGCAGCCTCGAACCCCTCGCCAACCTGTTCCGCGCGCCGCTCCAGTTCCTCGCCGACTGCGCGGGCGTTCGCGAACACGCCCTCGGGCGCCTGCGCGATATCCTGGGCAACCTGCGCGCCCGCTTCGCCGATGGCATTGCTCGCGGCATCGGTCTGCGCCCGCACCGCCTCCACCACGTCGCGCGTCTGCGCGACCACGGCGTCCGCAGCAGCGCGAATATCTTCCGACGCGGAGTTGCCGGCACCCGCCACGCGGCCGACGGTGTTCTCGACCGCTTCCTGGAAACTGGTCTCTATCGCCTCGATCTGCGCGCGCATCGCATCGATAAGCTCACGCAGCACGGCGGTGGCCCGGTCGGACGCGCCGTCGATGGCGAGCGCCTGTTCCTGCCCGGTACCCTTGATCTGCTCCATATTGGCGGCAATCCGAGCCGCCGTGGCCGAAAGCTCCTCGGCCTGCGCGCGCAACGTCTCGCCCGAATCGACCGCGCGGGCCCGAACGGACTCCGCCACTTCCTCGAAATTGGCGATCTCCTCGTCGAAGCCGCCTTTCAGATTTTCGAGCTGGGCGCCCGCGTTGGCGACCGCGTTCTCCAGCGCCTGCGCGTAGGCCAGCAGCCCCTCACCGACATCCGTGAGCCCCGCCGCCGCACGGCGGTGCGGGTTTTCCATTCGCCAGATCTGTTGTTCCAGGATCGCCAGATCGTAGGCCGTCTGGTTGTCACGGACCGCCCAGGCCGCGAGCGCGAACAAAAGCGCCGGCGGCGCGAGGGCGCCGGCAATGAGTGCGCCGATTTCATGGGGAAGCAGTTGCGGGACAACGTCCCAGCCAATGGTCGCACCCACATACCAGGCGCTGACCGCAATCCAGAGCAGCGCGACGATGGCAAGCAGCCACCCCAGAATGGTGGGAAGGACGCTCCGCCGTCCGACCTGCTCGTAGGAATTCGGCTCACCCCGGTACACGCCGTCCGCCTCGTCCGGCCAATCCCCCTCGCGATCGGACATCGGATCAGGCAGCCGCGCGCCGGTTCTGACGAACCATTTCAAGCACCTCGCCGGCGGCAGCCGGAATATTCGTGCCGGGTCCGTAAATCGCCGAGACGCCATGCGATTTCAGGAACTCGTAATCCTTGGCCGGAATGACGCCACCGCAGATCACGATCACGTCCTCGGCGCGTTCGGCCTTCAGCGCCTCGACCAGCGCCGGAACGAGCGTCTTGTGACCCGCGGCCTGGGTCGACACGCCGATCACATGCACATCGTTTTCGACCGCCTGACGGGCCGCTTCTTCCGGCGTCGCGAACAGCGGCCCAATATCCACGTCGAAGCCCAGGTCGGCGAATGCGGTCGCGATCACCTTGGCCCCGCGGTCGTGTCCGTCCTGGCCGAGCTTGACCACGAGCATGCGCGGGCGGCGGCCTTCCTCTTCCGCGAACGCCTCGATGTCGCCCACAACCTTGGCGAAGCCCTCGTCGTCCTCGTAGGCGGAGGCATAGACGCCGGAGATCGACTTCACGGTCGCCTGATGCCGGCCGAATACTTTTTCCATGGCATCGGACATCTCCCCCACGGTGGCCCGGGCACGTGCCGCATCGACACACGCCCCGAGCAGGTTGCCGTCGCCGCTTTCGGCGATCTTGGTCAGCGCCTCCAGCGCCGTTGTGCAGGCCGCATCGTCGCGCTCGGCGCGAATACGCTCCAGCCGCGCGATCTGCGATTCCCGCACCTTGCTGTTGTCGATATCGAGGACATCGATCTCGTCCACCTCGTCGGGCACGAACCGATTGACGCCGACGATCACGTCCTCGCCCCGGTCGACTCGCGCCTGACGGCGAGCCGCCGCTTCCTCGATCCGCAGCTTGGGCATGCCGGAATCGACGGCCTTGGTCATGCCGCCCAGTTCCTCCACCTCGCCGATCAGCTTGCGCGCTTCCACGATCAGGCTGTTGGTCAGGCTTTCGACGTAGTAGGAGCCGGCCATCGGATCCACCACATTCGTGATTCCGCTTTCGTGCTGCAGGATGAGCTGGGTATTGCGCGCGATCCGCGACGAGAAGCGGGTCGGCAGCGCGACCGCCTCGTCGAAGGAATTCGTGTGCAGGGACTGGGTGCCGCCCAGGGTCGCGGCCAGCGCCTCGATCGTGGTCCGGACGATATTATTGTAGGGGTCCTGCTCGGTCAGCGACACGCCCGACGTCTGGCAATGGGTCCGCAGCATCAGCGAGCGTTCGTCCTGGGCGTCGAACTCGTCGCGCAGCAGGTGCGCCCACAGAAAGCGCGCGGCGCGCAGCTTGGCGATCTCCATGAAAAAATTCATGCCGATGCCGAAGAAGAAGGACAGGCGCGGCGCGAATTTGTCCACGTCCAGCCCCGTCGAGCGCGCGGCGCGGACGTATTCGACGCCGTCGGCCAGCGTGAAGGCCAGTTCCTGCACCGCCGTCGCGCCCGCCTCCTGCATGTGATAGCCGGAGATCGAGATCGAGTTGAACCGTGGCATGTGTTCGGCAGTGTAGCCGATGATATCCGCGACGATCCGCATCGAGGGCTCGGGCGGGTAGATATACGTGTTGCGGACCATGAACTCCTTGAGGATGTCGTTCTGGATGGTCCCGGACAGCTTGTCCTGCGAGACGCCCTGCTCCTCGGCCGCGACGATGTAATTCGCCATGACCGGGAGCACCGCGCCGTTCATGGTCATCGACACGCTCATCTCGTCGAGCGGAATGCCGTCGAACAGGATTTTCGCGTCTTCGACGCTGTCGATGGCGACACCGGCCTTGCCGACATCGCCGACGACGCGGGGGTGGTCGCTGTCGTAGCCGCGGTGTGTCGCGAGATCGAACGCCACCGACAGGCCGCGCTGCCCGCCTTCAAGGGCCTTCCGGTAAAACGCGTTGGATTCTTCGGCCGTCGAAAAACCCGCGTATTGGCGCACGGTCCAAGGCCGGCCGGCATACATCGTCGCGCGCGGTCCGCCCACGAAGGGCGGGAAACCGGGCAGGCTGTCGCGCCAGGCGATGTCCTCGAGATCGGCCTCGGTGTAGACCGGCTTGATCGCGATTCCTTCCGGGGTCTCCCAGACGAGATCATCGGGATCGCGCTCGCGCAGTTCCTTGTCGGCGCGCGCACGCCAATCTTCGAGGGTATTCTTAGGGAATTCCGCCATTTTCCGGCTCACAACGCTCTTTAACGGATGCCGGAAAGTATAGTCCTTGCGGCGTGGCGGGTCTATCGAGCCCCCATGATCCCCGGATCAGACCGATGCCATGCGCCGGAACGGCACCGGCGCATCGAAGCCGCGCAGTTCCGCGCTTTCCTCCGACAGCGCGCGGCCGTCCAGCAATCCCGCGACTGCCGGGTCACCGGCCACGGCCTCGGACAGCACGATGTCGCCGCCCTCGCTCTGCCCCTGCAGGCGGGCAGCCATGTTCACGGTGGTTCCGAAATAGTCGAACCGCTCGTTGAGCGTGACGGCGATACAGGGGCCTTCGTGAACACCGATCTTGATCGTCACGGCATTGTCACTGCCCGCCGTGCCGGCATGTTCCGCGTTGAAGCCCGCGACCGCATCCTGGATGTCTATGGCTGCGGCAAGCGCCTGAGCCGGATCGGTAAACGCCGCCATGACGGCATCGCCGATGGTCTTGACGACCGCGCCATCGTGATTTCGCACGATCTGGGTCAGCACCGCGAAATGATCGCGCACGAGACCGTAGGCCCGCGCATCGCCGATGGCTTCGTAGAGTGCGGTTGAACTGCGCAGGTCCGTGAACATGAGCGCAACGCGCTGGATCGAGACCTCGTCGCCGGGCCGCAAGACCTGGTCCGAGAACAGATCCCGGAACGCCTGCAGCGCCGTCACCCGGTCGGCGGTCAGCGCATCACGCTCCCAGACCAGCTCTTCGACGACAAAAATACGATCATGGGGGCTGTCGTTCGTCAGGACCAATTTGCCCGTGTCCGCGGCCGGTCCGGCGGACACCGCGTCCGCCGTAACCGTCACCGCCGGGAAACCGTCGCCGGTATACTCGATATCGGTTTCCGGCCCCGCCTCCAGGGTACGCAGGCGATAGGGGCCCGGCGGGAACGCGGCGTCCAGTTCGCGCGTCTCACCCGCCGGAACGGCGATCTGCGAGACGATATGCGGGGTGCTCATCGGGCCGAACAGGCAGTATTCGCCGAACGCGATCGGGCGGATGCCCGGCGCCGGCTGGAAGCTCAACTCCACGTTGCGGGAAAATTCGCGATCGTAGTCGATGTTGCAGGTGCCGCAGTGTGCGCCTGTCGGCAACTCATCGAGGCCGCTGGATATGGATTTCGCGACCCTGCACCGCGGACACAGGATATCCCAGCGCAGGTTCAGCAGGCCGACGCGCGTGGCCTCAAGACACAGTTCGATGGCGTGGCGTTCCGGCACCGACCAGCGCCGCGCAAGGGCGAGCGGGCGAATTTTGACGACATCGACCTCCTGCCCCGTCGTGGCGAGTGTCGCCAGCGGCGATGCCAGGCCATGTCCGTGCTGCGATTTCTCGATCAGTTCAACCGCCCTTTCAAGGCGTTGTTTGGCGTCGTCGTCGAGCGCCGGAGGCGGGACGTCGAAAGGCGCGTCGCGTTCCCCGCTGACAAACTGCTCGACCTTGCGCACCATCGCGCCGAACTGCTTGCCGACGGACTTGAAAAACACGGTGCGCAGCACGAGCTCGCCGAGAAGGCCGCTCGCCTCGGCGCTCAACGTGTAGGTGCACTTGCTGCCGTCGCCGTCCGGTTCCAGGCGCAGGTGTGCGCACAACATCTTCAGCGGGCCCCTGGTAAAATGACGCCGGTGCTCGAACCACTGGTTGGTTACCCAGTTGACCGGCTCCTCGCGCCATTCGAGCGCCATCCTGCCCTGCTTGCCGCGTCCCTCGTAGAGCACCGAGCCGTCGGGCTGCGGCGTTTCGATGATCTCGTGCTTGGGAAGACCCGCCGCCTCGTTGAAGCGCGCCGTGTCGGAGAGGAACGGCCAGAGCTTTTCCGGCGGGTGTTTGAATATCCAGATCCACTCTTGACTATGGACCGCCATGCGGAACCCCCTGAGGCGCATTGAAAAATCTTTTCGGTACGCGCTCTGTCCTACATGGAATACGCAAACAAATAGCTACCAGATCAGGCCCGGGATCGCGAAGGTCGGACGCGCGGGCGCGTCCATGAGCAAGTCCTCCAGCGCCGAAGCAGACGGTAACTGGCCATAGGAAATTCCCAGGCGTTCGCCCGCGATGCCGCTGACCACGAACGCGGAATCGAGCCCGGCGGCCGCGGCGCCCGCGATATCAGTGGCGAGCCCGTCCCCGATCATCAGGACCTTGTCTTTCGCGGGCGCACCGAGCGCGGACAGCACCGCATCGAAGACGGGCGCATACGGCTTGCCGTGCCACGCGACATCCCCGCCGAACCGCCCTTCATACGCCTCGGCCATGGCGCCGGCGCAAATTTCGCGCTGATCGCCGCGCAATACTTCACGGTCCGGATTGGTGCAGACCATCGGCAAGCCGCGCGCGGACGCGGCTTCGAGTTCCGGAAGATAATCATCCAGCGTGTCACCCGCCTCGCGGGGACCGGTGCAGACCACGAAGTCCGCATCGGCGATCGCGGCTTCACGTGCGATACCGGGATTGTCGAGCATCGGGCGGTGCCGGTCCGGGCCGATAAAGGCCGCTGCCGTCCCGAGCTTCGCATGCCAGGGATCCGCGCGGTCGCGGATCGCACGCCAGGCAACCTCGCCGGAGCAGAAGATATCGTCGTAGATCGTATCCGGGACCCCGATGCTGTCGAGCACGGTGCGCACGCCGGAGACACGGAAAGGCGCGTTCGACAGCAGCACGACCCCGGTCCCCGCCGCCTTGAACTCGGCGAGGCACTCGATCGCGCCCGGCAGGGGACTGATTCCGTTATGTAATGTGCCCCACAGATCGACGATCAGATGGTCGTATCGCCCTTCGACAAGCGAGAGACGCGGGAGAAGTTCGGTCGTCATGGACGCGGCACCGGCAATAGCTGAACTGCCCGCGCGTATGCCACGCGCGGCGCGTCGTTGAAAGCCGGTTATGTACTGGAATCAGTCGGAGCGGCTGAGGCGCGGCTCGCCGAACAGGTAGCCCTGCCCGAAATCGATACCGTAATCGAGCAATTCGACGAGCTGCTTTTCGTCCTCGATCTTCTCGACGATCAGGTCCAGCCCGTCGCGGTCGAGCCATTCCTTGATATCGGATGCGGCGATGCCCGTTCCCAGCGCGCCCTTGTCGGACAGGAAGAACTGCGCATCCACCTTCACGAAGCGGAAGTTCTTGGCGGAAAGGCCCGGCAGGTCGAGGTTCAGATGCGTCAATTGGTCGAGCGAGAACCGGAATCCGAGATCCGCGAGACGGGCCAGGTTGCCGACGGTTGCCGGCGGCGCGGATTCAATATCGGCCTGACCGAACTCGAAAAACACCTTGGGCGCCAGATCCGGGTTCTCGGAGACGAAGTCGACGAAATCGCCGATAAAGCTGGTGTCGGTTAGGCTGTCGCGCGAAATGTTGCAGAAGAAGGCCGTGTCATAGTTGCGGCGCTGGGTTCGGCGGACCAGCTGCACACAGCGGAACAGCAGCATGTTGTCGATGGCCGTCACAAGGCCTTCGCGCTCCGCGACCTCGATATACTGGCCCGGGCCGATCACGCGGCCGTCCTCGGCGCGAATGCGCGTATAGCACTCGTAGTAGCGGTTCTTGCGCTGCGGCAGGCTGACGATCGGCTGAAGATAAACGTCGACCCGGTCGAGCCGCAGCGCCTCCTGCACAATATCGAGAACCTCGGCATCCTCGGCGGAACGCAAATCCTCGCCCGACGGCGCGGAAACTGACTTGCCGCCTTCGACGGCGACAAGCTTCGGCCGCTCCGCGACCTGCATCTGGCCGGTCATGAGCGCGGCTTCCGCCTGCTTCTTCGAAAAGCTCTCGATCAGGCCCTGAAGGACCTTCACTTCGGATACCATCTGCGAGACGCGCTGTTCGCCCGCCTTGCCCACCTGTTCCAGCGCCTGGCGCATCTGCAGCGCCTGGGTCTGGGTGTTCAGCAGATCCTCGGCGATCTCTTTGGTCTGCCGGCGGACAATGGTCATTTCCTCGGCGACCTTGCGGTTTCGCTCACTCTGCGTGAACGCATACTGCGCGAACACGCAAGCGAGAAAGATGATCCCGCCGACGAACGGCGCGGACGCCTCGGTGACGAAGGAAACATAGACCGGCGCCAACAACGCAATCGCGGAAGCGAAGACGAAATAGGACGCGGCAATTATGGCGTGCAGGATCAGTGGCATGGCTCTGACCGACACTCTGATGGCCAAGCCTTGCGATATGGTTAACGGATTTTACTGTTTCCCGGGCTCCCGGGATCAACCCGGGGCTTGGGGCACCCCGTCATTGCGAGCTCAACGTCAATGCGCAGCTACCGCGCCGCCGGCAGCACCTGCTCGACCAGTTCCGCCCAGTAGGTCACGCCGATGGGGATGACCTCGTCGTTGAAATCGTATCCGGGGTTGTGAAGCATGCAGCCGCCGGCCGTGTCGCCATTGCCGACCCAGATATACGACCCCGGCTTCTCGCGCAGCATGAACGCGAAGTCCTCACCGCCCATGCTCGGTACCGGGCTGCGGTCGATGGCGTCGGCGCCCACGACCGCCGTCGCCGCGGCAACCGCCTGTTCGGTCTCCTCAGCCGTGTTGACCGTCGCGGGATAGAGCTTGTCGTAACGAAGTTCCGCCGTGGCGCCATAGGCGGCGCACACGCCGTCCGCGATGCGCTTCATCGCCGGCGCGACACTGTCGCGTACCTCCTCGCGGAAAGTTCGGACCGTGCCGGCCAGGTGCACCTCGCCGGGAATGACGTTGTAGGCGTCGCCGCCGTGAATCTGGGTGACGGTGACGACCAGTGCATCGACCGGGTCGGTGTTGCGGCTGGCGATGGACTGCAGCGCGCCGACCACCTCGGACGCCACGAGGATGCTGTCGACGGCCTGATGCGGCATCGCGCCGTGTCCACCCTTGCCGCGAATCACCAGGTCGAAGCTGTCCATGGCCGCCATCATCGGGCCCGCTGTGGCCGCAACCTTGCCGACCGGCATCCCCGGCCAGTTGTGCATGCCGTAGACCGCCTCGACCGGGTATTTCTCGAACAGGCCTTCCCGGACCATGACCTCGGCACCGCCCTCGCCCTCCTCGGCGGGCTGGAAGATGAAATGCACCGTGCCGTCGAAATTTTGCGTCTCGGCGAGATACTTGGCCGCGCCCAGAAGCATCGTCGTGTGCCCGTCATGGCCGCAACCGTGCATCTTGCCGGGCACCGTGGAGGCGTGGGCGAAGTCGTTCCCTTCGGTCATCGGCAGCGCGTCCATGTCGGCGCGCAGCGCGATGGCCCGGTTGCCGGTCCCGACCTTGAGCGTGCCCACGACACCGGTCCTGGCCAGCCCGGTCTCGATCTCGATCCCGAAGCTCTCCAGACGCTCGGCGACCAGCGCCGCCGTCCGTTCTTCCTCGAAGGCCAGCTCGGGATGAGCATGGAAATCGCGCCGCCACTCGGTCAGCAGGTCGTGGTCGCGTTTGATCTCGTCGCGGATGTTCATTCTCATTCCTCTCTTCCGGCGCTCACAACACCCGGTGGTTGGCCACCGGGATGCGCGCGCGCACGTCCTTCATATAGTCCAGGTCTATGTCCGCCGTCGCGTGGCCCGTGCCCTCGGCGGCCTGGGCGAGCACATGACCCCACGGGTTCACGATCATCGAGTGCCCCCAGCTCGCCCGTTCGTCGTTGCCCTCGAAATAGGTCCCGGTCTGGGCTGCGGCCACCACGTAGGTCTGGGTCTCGATGGCGCGGGCGCGCAGCAGCACCTCCCAATGGTCCTTTCCGGTCTGCAGGGTAAACGCGGCGGGCACCATCACCACGTCGGCCCCCTCCCGCGCCAGGGCCGTGTAAAGCTCGGCGAAGCGCAGGTCGTAGCAGATGCTGCACCCGACGGTGGTGCCCTCCGCGTCATAGGTCACGATCTCGCGCCCCGCGCCGAACGTGTCGGATTCCCGGTAGTCGCGCCCGTCCGGCGTGGTTACGTCGAACAGGTGAATTTTTCGGTAGCGGGCAAGTTCGTCACCGGCCCGGTTGAAGGCGATCGTCGTGTTGTAGAAATCGTCGCCGTCTCGTTCGACGAAGCTGCCGCCATGAACGAACACGCCTTGGGAACGCGCAATCCCACGCAGGGCCTCATAAGCGTCGCCGCCTTCGGCCCCGTCGACCGGGAGCGCCTCCGCCGCGGCGCGCTTGTCGTCGACCGTCGACCCCATGAACGCGAACACTTCCGGGAACACCAGCATGTCCGGGGCGTCCCGCTCCACGGCCCGGGCCGCCAGCTCGCGCGCCTGGGCGAGATTGGCCGCCTTGTCGCTGCGGGTGTTCATCTGGATGGCGCTGATTTTCATGACGAACATTCTAGGCACTTGCTACAAGACCCGCTAGCAAGACGCCGAACCCAGGGAGCGTTTTAGTGGCAGACGGTCTGATTACCCCCGTCATCCTGTCCGGCGGGGCGGGCACCCGGCTCTGGCCGATGAGTCGGCGCGACTACCCCAAGCAGTTCCTGCCGCTGGCGGGCGACAACGCGATGCTGCAGGACACCGCGCTGCGGGTCGCGCTGCCGAACCGTTTCGCGCCGGTGCTGGTCGTGTGCAACGAGGAACACCGCTTCATGGTGGCGGAGCAGCTCCGCCGGCAGGAGCAGGAGCCGCAGGGAATCCTGCTGGAACCGCTTGGCCGCAACACGGCACCCGCCCTCACCGCTGCCGCGCACTGGCTGCTCGACCGCGATCCCGATGCGATCATGCTCGTCTTGCCGTCGGATCATGTGGTGCAGGACGTAAAGGCCTTCCGCGCCGCAGCCTTGACCGCAGCCAGGGCGGCCGATGCCGGGCACCTGGTGACATTCGGCATCACACCGCGTGCGCCCGAGACCGGCTTCGGCTACATCACCGCCGGCGATGTTCTGGACGATTTCGACGGCGTCCGGCAGGTCGCCGGTTTCGTCGAGAAACCGGATCTGAATGCCGCCGAGGAATTTGTCGCCGGCGGCAACCACTTCTGGAACAGCGGCATGTTCGTGTTTCGGGCCGACACGCTGCTGGCCGAGATCGAGCGCTTCGCGCCGGATATCGCGAGGACGACCCGCGCCGCCCTGGATGGCGGGTCCGAGGATCTCGATTTCTTTCGCCTGGACCGCGACACGTTTGCGAAAGCACCCGCCGAATCCATCGACTACGCCGTCATGGAAAAAACCGACCGGGCCGCGGTCGTTCCGGTCGACATGGGCTGGTCCGATGTCGGCTCCTGGCGGGCCTTGTGGGAGATCGGCGCCAAAGATAATGCCGGCAACGTGGTTGTCGGCGACGTCATGCAGGTCGGCGCGCGGGACTGCTACCTGCGCAGCGACGGCACGCTGGTCGCCGCCATCGGTCTGGAGGATTTCGTCGTCGTGGCCTCGACCGACGCCGTGCTGGTCGCTCCCAAGGACGAGGTGCAGCAGGTCCGCGACATCGTCGAACAACTCGGCAAATCGGGCCGCAGCGAGGCTGTCACCTTCCCCGAGGTCTTCCGCCCCTGGGGCTGGTACAAGACGCTGAACGCCGGCCCCGGATTTCATGTCAAACGGATCACGCTGCATCCCGGCGGCCGCGTGAACCTGCGCCGCCACCGCCACAGCGCGCAGCACTGGACCGTCGTCAACGGCACCGCCCGGGTCACGCTGGACGGCACCGAGCACACGCTGGAACCGGGCGAGTCCATCTCGATCCCGGCCGGCGCGGCCCACGATCTCGCGACCGCGGACAACCGCGAACTGTCGCTGATCGAGGTGCAGGCCGGCCCGAACGCGGGCCAGGACGAGTTCGAGCGCCTCGAAGACACGTGACCATCCGGCGCATCTGCCATACCCGGCGCGTACTTGCCCGCATGGGCCCGCGCGCCTAACGTTTGCGCCAACACATCGCACCCGAACCGCGAGAGAAAACGCCATGGCTCCGTCCGACCGCACAGGTTTCGCCCCGAATTCCGCCGCCGCGCGCGATATCGAGTACTACCTGCACCCCTTCACCAACCTGAAGATGCACGAGAAGAACGGCCCCCTGATCGTCAACGAGGGCAAGGGCATCTACGTCTATGACGACCAGGGCAACGAGATCATTGAGGGAATGGCGGGCCTGTGGTGCACGTCGCTGGGCTTCGGCGAGGAGCGCCTCGCCAAGGTCGCCTACGAGCAGATGCTGCGCCTGCCCTACATGCAGGGCTTCACGCACCGTTCGAACGAGGTGGCGATTGATCTGGCCGAAAAGCTGATCCAGATCGCGCCGGGCAACATGGGCAAGGTGTTTTTCACCAACTCCGGCTCCGAGGCCAACGACACCCAGGTGAAGATCGTCTGGTACTACAACAATGCCCGCGGCAAGCCCGAGAAGAAGAAAATCATCGGCCGCCACAAGGCCTATCACGGGATCACGCTGGCCGCGTCGAGCCTGACCGGCGTCGATTACGCCCAGAAGGGTTTCGACGTGCCGCTCGACCGGTTCCTGCACGTCACAACGCCTCACTACTGGCGCGAGGGGCAGGAAGGCGAGAGCGAGGACGAGTTCTCGACGCGCCTGGCCCAGGAGATCGACGACCTGATCGAGAGCGAAGGCCCGGACACGGTCGCCGCCTTTATCGCCGAGCCCGTCATGGGCGCGGGCGGGCTGATCCCGCCGCCGGCCGGCTACTTCCAAAAGGTGCAGGCCGTGCTGAAAAAGCACGACGTGCTGATGATCGCCGACGAGGTCATTACCGGGTTCATGCGCACCGGCAACATGTTCGGCTGCGAGACCTACGACATCCAGCCGGACCTGATCTCCATCGCCAAGGCGCTGTCGTCGGCCTACCTGCCGATCGGCGCGGTGATGATGACCAACGACGTCTACGAGGTGCTGCGCGAGGGCGGCGACAAGTTCGGCATGTGGAACACCGGCTACACCTATTCCGGCCACCCGGTCTCCGCCGCCGTCGCGCTGGAGACGCTGCGCATCTACGAGGAGCGCGACCTGCTCGGTCATGTCCGCTCCGTTATGGGCGGCTTCCAGGAGCAGATGGCCTCGTATGCGGACCACCCGCTGGTCGGTGAAGTTCGCGGGGTCGGCCTGTTCGCCGCCTGGGAATTGACCCCTGACAAGGAAAACAAGGGCTCATTCGACCCGGCCAAGCGCGTCGCCTTCCAGATGGCGGCCATGGCCCAGGCGAACGGCCTGATCATGCGCGCGCTGCCGTCGGATTCCATTGCGCTCTGCCCGCCGCTGATCATCAGCGAGGCGGAGATCGAGGAAACGGTCAAACGCGCCGCGAAATCCCTCGACGACATCTACAAGTGGGTCCAGGACGAGGGGCTGGTGTAACTGACATCCCGGTCGTCACCCCTGCGCCCACCGCCGCGCTTCGCGCTATGGCGGATAAAAAGGCAGGGGCCCATTAACTCAAGCGCTTGGCCGGGCGTGCGTCGGCGTTAATGGATGCCTGCCTTCGCAGGCATGACGAGCGAGCGTGTGACCTCTTACGTACACACCCCATCCGCGCTAACATCCGCGCAGGAAACAGGAAAACGGGAGCAGCGCCATGAGCGAAGCAGTCGCGTATGATGAAAACGAAGCGCCGGGCTACGAGGTCCGCCGCAAGAACGACCCGCAGTTCGTCGAGGGCCGCCGGGATTTCTTCGACTACATCGACCTGGGCACCCAGGAGGCCAGTGGCGGCAAGATGCGCGTCCAGGTCACCCGGGCGAAGGAAGGCCTGGTGAAGCCGACCGGCTGGCACACGCATATCTGCGAGGGCCAGTTCGTCTACATGCTCGACGGGTTTCTCGATCTCGCATTCGCGGACGGGACGGTGCATCTCGAAGCCGGGGATTCGATCTACATCCCGGGCGGCGTGCCGCACAACGAGACCGCAACCTCGGACACGTTCGACCTGATCGAGATCTCCATTCCGGCGAAGATGGACACCGAGCCCTGCGATCCGCCACCGGGAATGCCGGCCTGACGGCGTCGCTTTCGTCATCGCGAGGCGCGAAGCAACGAAGCAATCCAGCGGCTCCGCTCTGGATTGCTTCGCTTCGCTTGCAATGACGAGACAGGTTTTCAACTGCGTCGAGCCGCCGCGATGGATAATTCCGGGCTGACTGCTATATTTTGCGCTGAATACGAAGCGTCGGTGGCTTGCCCCTCCGTCGGGGCAGCTGGCGAGATGGGCCTATGGATTACGAAAAGCACTTTGCCGATAACCTGAACGGCATGCGCGCCGAGGGAAACTATCGCGAATTCGCGGAGCTCGAGCGGCAGTCGGGCAATTTCCCGCGCGCGGTACGCCATGTCGACGGCAAGACCCAGGATATCGTCGTGTGGTGCGCCAACGACTATCTCGGCATGGGCCAACACCCCGACGTGATCGCCGCCATGCACGAGGTGCTGGATAAGTGCGGCGCCGGCGCGGGCGGAACCCGCAATATCTCCGGCACCAATCACTATCACGTCCTGCTGGAAGAAGAATTGGCCGACCTCCACCGCAAGGAGGCCGCACTCTTGTTCACGTCGGGCTACGTCGCCAACTGGACGGCGCTCTCGACCCTGGCCTCACGGCTGCCCGAATGCCTCGTGGTGTCGGACGCGCTCAACCACAACTCAATGATCGAGGGCATCCGCCACGGCCGGTCGGAGAAGGTTGTGTTCCGTCACAACGACCCCGAGCATCTCGACCAGATTCTCTCCGAAGTCGACCCGGAGCGGGCGAAGATCGTGGCGTTCGAATCCGTCTATTCGATGGATGGCGATATCGCGCCCATCGAGGAGATCGTCGAGGTCGCGGAGAAACATAACGCGCTGACCTATCTCGACGAGGTGCACGCCGTCGGTATGTACGGCGAGCGCGGCGCGGGCGTCGCCGAACGTGACGGGGTCATGCACCGTGTCGACATTGTTCAGGGCACTCTGGGCAAGGCGTTCGGCAACGTCGGCGGATATATCGCCGCATCCGCGAACCTGGTCGATTTTGTGCGCTCCAACGGCGCCGGCTTCATCTTTTCCACTTCGCTGCCTCCACATGTCGCAGCGGGTGCACGGGCTGCGATCCGCATCCTCAAGGCGGACAATTCACTCCGGGAACGCCATCAGGAGCGCGCCGCGACTCTGAAATCGCGCCTGACGGCGGCGGGCATGGAGGTCATGCCGTCCGTCAGTCACATCGTCCCGGTTTTTGTGGGCGACGCGCGGCTCTGCAAGATCGCCAGCGACGAGCTGCTCGACCGGCACGGCATCTACGTGCAGCCGATCAACTACCCGACCGTGCCGCGCGGCACCGAGCGGCTGCGCATTGCACCGACGCCGCTGCACGACGACGCGATGATGGATCATCTGGTCGCCGGGTTCGAGGATGTGTGGACACGGCTGAACCTTCGTTCAGCGGCCTAGAACCATGCCGCTCCGGTTTCTTATTCCGCTGTCATTGCGAGCCGAAGGCGAAGCAATCCAGAGCGGGCAAGACCGAGACACTGGATTGCTTCGTCGCGTTGCTCCTCGCAATGACGAGGCCGCCTAGCCATGTACCGCGACAAGACACTCATCCCCAGCGAGGCCATCCGGCTATGCATGCTGGGCTCGCTCGCGGTGAGACCCTTCATCTATGCCGAACTGGCCCGTGAGGTTCGCGCGTTCACCAGCCGAATCGCAGGACCATCGATCGACATGATGGGCTCGTCGATCGAGGTGTTGCGGGCGGAGGGCCTTGTACGCCCGATCGAGGACAAACCCGATCCGGCTGACGAAACACTGGAACTGACCGAGGCAGGTCGCGAGGAACTTCGCGAACTCCTGATCTCGAATGTGCGCAGTCCCGTGGACGGGGTTTCGCAGCTCGTCTTCGCACTCAAGCTACGCTTCCTGCACCTGCTGCCGGACGAAGACGCGCACGACCAGATCGTGCGCATGCGCGAGATCAGCGAGACCGAACGGGCCCGCCTGATCGACCTCAAGTCCCGATACGGAAACGAACCCGGCCGATTCGATGCCTGGCTTGACCTGGAGCTCGCCCAGGTCGAGGACAGGCTCGAATGGCTGGAGACGATGGACTAGGGCGAGCGCCTACTCCGCCGCATCCGGCCAGGCGCCGGCCGCCTTGAGCTCCTCGACCGCCTCCGGCGACCATTCGACGCCCGGCGTATCGCCGCCGACGACGGCCATGATGGTGCCCCGCGCCTCGCCGTCGCGCGCGCTCATGCACTCGAAGCGGCGCTGGATGCCCGGCGGAAAGGACACCACGTCCTTCTCCTCGAGGATGACATGGTCGTCGCCATCCTCGCCTTCCCACTCGAACTTCCAGGTTCCCTCGATCACCACGAAGGTCTCGTTGGTGTCGTGGGTGTGCATCATGACGCCCTGGCCCGGGTCTGCGGTCACGTAGCCGATGCCGAAGCCCGCCTGAAGATGGGAAATCTTCGGCTTCGCGTCGTCGCCGATCGGCGAATACACATCCTCCCCCGAAGGCTGGGAAAAGCCGAGCGCGTTGCGGAACGTGCGGTAGTAGCCCTCGACTTTCTGGTCGGGAAGCCCGCTGTCGACGGCTTCGATTTCGTCGAACCGCGCCACGCATTTCAGGACGTCTTCTTTCTTGGGTTTGTGTACCGGAATAGCCATGGATCGAATCTCCTCCAGATGGACAGGCCGGGAGTCTACGCAGACGGCCCCCGGCCTGAATTGCTTTGGATCAATCCTTTTTCGGTCGACCGGTCTTGTCAATCCGCCGGCGCACTTTGCTCGGCCGTGAACTGAAGGCCCATCCGCTCAATCCCCGCCTTGGCGTCGGCACCGAAGCGTTCCTCAAGCTCGGCGCCCACCTCGGGCGGGTAGTAGACGTCGCGCAGCGCGTCGTCCGGCTGCCCGGCGATAATCACGAGCAGGGTCGCGTTCTCGGTCTCGGACACGTTCTCGAACTGCCGCATCACGCCCGGCGGAACGGCGATGAAGTCGTTCTCATCGAGGACCGTCTCGAACCGGCCGTGATCGCCGTAACGGATGAGGAACTGCCCTTTCAGGCACATGAAGCTTTCATGCGTTTCCACATGGGCGTGAATCAGGGGGCCGTCGCCCGGCGGGCAGTCAAGGACATAGACCGAGATCCCGCCGCCCCCGATGGCCGCCCCCGGAACCGCCCCTTCCGAGACAATCGTGTAGATGCGGTCGGCAGCGATCATGCGCATGGCCTCGGCAGGCACGCCTTCCTTGCGCGCATACTCGTTCTCGCTGAGTTCGAGCTTCGCGAACCGGGCGATGTGCTTTTCCATCGCCTCGGGGGTGATGTCGACGGTTTTCATGGTCGTATCCTCCGCAGGGCCGGAAGGCGGCCGGTTATTCGGCCGCCTGCTCGTCTTCCGGCCACAGGCCGGCTTCCTTCAGCTTCTCGATGGACTCGGGCGAATACTCGCCGCCCGGCTGATCCCCGCCGATGACGCCGAGCAGGACGCCCTTTTCCTGCCCTTCGCGCGCACTCTGGCACTCGAACCGGCGCTGGATTCCCGGCGGGAAGGAAATCACGTCTTTCTCTTCGAGGAACACTTCCTCGTTGCCGTCTTCGCCTTCCCATTCGAGCTTCCAGGACCCCTCCATCACGACGAAGGTCTCGTTGGTGTCATGGGTATGCATCATCACGCCCTGGGTCGGGCGGGCCGAAACGAAGGCGAGACCGAAACCGGGCTTGAGATGCGTGATGAACGGCTTGGCCTCGTCGCCCACCGGCGAATAGGTCTCTTCGCCTTCCGGCTGCTGGAAACCGAGCACGTTCGAAAACGTGCGGTGAAACCCTTCGACAGCTGCGTCCGGCAGGCCGCCGTCGGTGTGGTACAGGTCGTCGAAACGCGCGACGCACTTGAGGACGTCTTCTTTGGCGGGACGGATAACGGGGATCGGCATGGCGTGGCTCCGGTTATGTTGGTTTCTGTAGATGACACAATTGGGCCCATTCAACGCTGTGGCCGGTCGCGCTGCAATAAATCGACGCGAATAGGCTTATTCGTCCCTACAATGTCGCCATGATCGAGGACCGGAAGATCGACCTGCACCTGCTGCGCTGCCTGGACGTGCTGATCGCGGAAGGCAGCGTCACGCGGGCCGCGGAACGCATGGATATGAGCCAGCCCGGCATGAGCAACGCGCTCGCCCGCCTGCGCGAAGTCTTCGGCGATCCCCTTCTCGTGCGCACGCCGAAGGGCATGGAGCCGACCGAACGCGCGCTTTCGGTGCGGGGCTCCGTGCGTGAAGCCCTCGACCGGATCGAGGGCGCGCTGGCGGGCGATGCCGACTTCGACCCGGCGACTGCCTCGTTGAACGTCACCATCGCGACCACGGACTATGCGAGTTTCGTGCTGATGCCGCCGCTCATGGCGCGCCTCGCGACCGAGGCTCCCGGCCTGACGATCACAATCCGCCCGCCGGATCTTGGGACCATCCGCGAGTGGCTGCAGGAAGGCAGCGGCGAACTCGTGATCGGTTTCCTGCCCGAAGCCGCGGAGACCCTGAAAACCTCGACGCTCTACCGCGACCGCCTGGTCGTCGTGGCGCGCCAGGGACACCCGTCCATCGACGGGGCGCTGTCGCTCGACACCTTCGCGGCGGCGCGGCATGTGATTTTCGGGTCCGCGTTCAGCGGGTTGTCGACGCTCGAATCCCACCTCGACGACCTGCTCGAGGCCCAGGGCATCGTCCGCCAGGCGGGCATGCGCATTCCGAGTGCGCTGCTGTCTCCCCACCTCGTGGCTGCCAGCGACATGATCGCCATCCTGCCGGAGAGGTTCGTAAATTCCCTGCGCGGCGGGCCGACGCTGCAGGCATTCGATCTTCCGTTCGAAGCGCCGGAACTGCCCATTGCCATGATCTGGCACGAGCGCACGCAACAGAACGGCGCGATGGCCTGGCTTCGCGAGAAGCTGCGCGAGGTCGCGCGGAGTGTCTAGTCAGTAAAGGTGCTGGCCGCCGGTCACGAAAATTTCCGTGCCCGTCACGTACCCGAAATCCGGATTGCAGAGCTGGAACACGGTCGCCGCGACCTCTTCCGCCGAACCCATGCGCCGCATGGGAATTCGGTTGACCAGCGGTTCGTACTCATCGCCGATCATCTCGGTCTCGATCTCTCCGGGCGCGACCGCGTTGACCCGGACGTTGAGTTCCGCGAACTCCACCGCCATTTCGCGCGTCAGCGCGGAGAGCGCGGCCTTGGACGTCGAATAGGCCGAGCCGGCGAACGGATGGATGGCGTGTCCTGCAATCGATGTGATGTTCACGATCGCCGCGCCGCCGCCGGCATCGGGATTGTCTTCATCCGCCTTGCCGGCCTTCGCCAGCGGGGCGGCAAACCCCCGCCCCAACGCCAGCGGCGCGAACAGGTTGAGCTGGAAAACCTCTCGCCAGTCATCGATCGGGCCGTTGAGACAGCCCAGCCGTTCCTGGAATTCGGTCTTGGGGGAGACGGCCGCGTTGTTGACCAGCGCGTTCAGGGGCGCATCGCCGAGAACGTCCAGGGCCTCGCCGATAAATCGCTCGACATCTACCGGATCGCCCAGGTCAGTGGGGATGTGCGATGTCCAGTTCGGGTCGCGCTTGCAATGCTCGGGCACCGGGTCGCGGGAGCAGGTGATGATCTGCCAGCCCTCGTCGGAGAATCGCTTGACGGTCGCGTGGCCGATACCGCGGCTCGCGCCCGTCAGAATCACGCTGCGGCGAATTTCGTTCATGCGCCACAGGTAGATCACCGGCGGCGCATTGGAAAGTCACGATTCTGGATGGGTGTCGATAAAGTGCCGGAGGACCGCGACCAGTTTCGCCATATGGGCATGGTTGCCGTGCGCCCGCGCGGTCTCGATATCGTCGACGATCATACGCTGAATGCGCCGTTCACCGTCGGGCGTATGGCAAAGATACTGCCCCATCTCCATCGCCACCATCTCGGGCACATGCTCGTGCTCGGCGATGGCAGCCACCTCTTCTTCGCTCAATTCGCAGAGCGCCAGGCAATCGTTACGTGTGAGCATTCCGGGGCCTCATCCGTTTCAAGAGCCCCAAGTGTTACAGATCGATGAAAACACGCATTGGGATAGATCAAGCGCGGCGCAATCAGGGCTGAAGGCGCTCGACACGCCACCCGTCGCCGTTGCGCAAGAAGAGTTGACGGTCATGCAGACGATCCGGTCGATCGGTCCAGAACTCGATCCGCGCCGGCGTCACGCGAAAACCCGACCAGTGCGGCGGCCGCGGAATCTCCGCGCCCTCGTACTCCGCGGACAGATCGCGGACACGTTGTTCGAGGATTTCGCGCGAATCGACCGGCTGCGACTGCTCCGATGCCCAGGCGCCGATCTGGCTGCCACGCGGACGGCTTGCAAAATAGGCGTCCGCCTCTTCCGCCGAAACGGGGCCCGCCGGACCGTCGATCCGCACCTGGCGGCCGAGCGATTTCCAATAGAAACAAAGCGATGCGTTGGGGTTCGCGAGAAGTTCGCCACCCTTCAAGCTGTTGAAATTCGTATAGAAAACGAACCCGCGGGCATCGTGGCCCTTGAGCAGGACCATCCGCGTGGACGGCTTTCCGTCCGCCGACACGGTCGCCAGCGTCATCGCGTTCGGGTTGACGGGCTCGGCGGCCACGGCCTCGTTAAGCCATTCATCGAAAAGGGCAATCGGGTCGGTCTGGGACATGCCTTAATTCTGCCAGGAAGCCGCAATCCAATAGGTGTGACGACAATCATAGCGGAACGGTCATTCGTTCCCTACGTTGATAGGTGGACAAAGGGTCGCGCCACGCGTGTGGCACGGGCCTACCTGTACAGAGGCACTACGAGGGAACCATCATGCGCTTGAAAACCATTGCGCCTATCGCAGCCGCTGCCATGCTCCTGACCGCCTGCGCGCAGGACGGCAACCAGAAACAGACAGCGGGTACCGTCATCGGCGGCATCGGCGGCGCCGTGCTCGGCTCCCAGATCGGCGGCGGGTCGGGCCGCATCATCGCCACCGCCGTCGGCACCATCGCCGGCGCGCTGATCGGCAGCGAGGTCGGCAAGTCGCTGGACAAGGCGGACAAGGCCGAAATGCGGCGCGCCGAGCAGCAGGCCCATCAAGCACCGGTGGGCAAGACCATCGAATGGAACAACCCGGATTCCGGAAACTACGGAACCGTGACCCCGGTGCGCGACGGCCGCAACACCCAGACGGGCGCCTACTGCCGCGAATACCAGACGACGGTGACCGTCGGCGGCAAGCAGGAAGAAGCGTACGGCACAGCCTGCCAGCAACCCGACGGCAGCTGGAAGATCGTCGAATCCTGATGACAGGGCGCCCTAGGGCGTCCTGACCATCACCGCCTGAACCGCGCCCAGCCGGCCATCGGCGAAATTCGCCCGCAAGTTGGAAATCATTGCCGGGAAGTCGTCACCCATGACATTGCGCAGGCTGGGTCCGGCCGGCTTGCCCGGCGGCCGGGCGTTGTCGAGCCAGTCACGGGCGAATTCGCTTTCGTCCGTCCACGTGACCTCGTCCCAACCCGCCGCCAGAACGGTTTGGCGCAACATGCCCGCATCGACCAGATGGCTCTCCGCCGCCCGCCGTGCCCAGGGAACCGGGTAGTCAGCGGCCGCCGTATTCACCCCTTCGACCACATCGAAAAGCGCCAGGACGCCCCCCGGCCGGACCACGCGCGCGAGCTCCGCGTACAGCGGATCGCGTGCCGCGATATTCATCGCGACATGCTCGGTCCAAACGGCGTCGAACGCCCCGTCCGCGAACGGAAGCCGCAGGGCGTCGGCCGCACAAAATCGGGTCGCGCCGCTGAGGTCCTTCGCGCACGACAGCGCAGCGGCGATGCGGCAGAAACCCGGCGAGAGATCCACGCCCGTCACGTCCCAGCCGCGTTCGCGCACCAGCAGCCGGGCCGGGCCCCCGAGACCTGAACCGACATCCAGTACATTCGCACCCGGTGCCAGCGACAGCCGGTCGGCGAGCCGCCGGGTCGCCGCCGCACCGCCGATATGGAACTGGTCGAGAGCCGGGCCTATATCCGTCCCGGCGGCAATCTCCGCCAGGACATCGTCGACGGCGTCAGCGCGCTCATAATGATCGCGAACGGAACCCGGCGACGGTTCGCTCACGCACGCTCACCGACGACATGCGGTTTCGCCCGGGTCTGCCGGGTCCGGGAAATGACGTCCTTAACCTTCACACCCAACGTTTCGTCCCGCGCGACATTGTACTCGGCCACGAGTTCCGCGACCGGCCCCGTCCAGGCCGGGTCTTCGTCCTCATCCAGGAAGGGCTCGCCGGGCCCGTAACCCAAGGCCGTATAGAGCTGCGAAACGGTGAAACCGTCGAGATCGCGCATCACCACCGGCTCGTCGGCTTCCGTACGTGCAATCACGCCCGAGTCTTCGAGGCGGGCGAGGACGGCGCCGAGACCCGCACCGTCACCGCCCGTCGCGTCGAGAAGTTCCCGCTCGGGAACTGTTTCGCCGCGATCCGCGGCGTCCAGCAACTTCCCGATGACCTGCAGGGCCCGCAGCAGCGCGCGCGCCGGCGTCAGCGGACCGAACTCCTCGGCCCGGCGGGCCGCCAGCCATTCAGGTCGGGTCGCGGCCACGATCGCGCCGAACAATACGACCGCCCAGACGAGGTACATCCAGATGAGGAACACCGGCAGCGCAGCCAGCGAGCCATAGAGGCTCTCGAACGTCCCGGCGTTGGCGAGGTACAGGCCGAACCCGGCCTTCAGCAACTCGAACATGACCGCCGCGACGCCGGCGCCGAGGATCGCATAGCGGAACGGGACGCGCCGGTTCGGAAGCGCCACATAGAGGATCGCAAAACCGGCGGCGGCGAAGACAAACGGAAGCAGGCGCAAGCCGAACTCGCGAACGAAGCTCAGGTTCACGCCCAGCGCCTCGAAGTTGTTCACCGCGAACAGCGCGGTGCTGAAGGACAGGCCCGCACCCATCAGCAACGGCCCGAGGGTGAGCGTCGTCCAGTACGCCAGCAGCCGCATGCCGAACGGGCGCGATTTCTCAACACGCCAGATCGCGTTGAACGCACTTTCGATGGTCGACAGCAACATGATCGCCGTCACCGCCAACCACACAACGCCGAAGACCGTGAGCTCGCTGGTGTTCGATACAAACCGATCGACATAGCTCTCGAGTTCCCCGCCGATATGCGGCGCGGCATATGACAGGATGATGTTAAGCAACTTCTGGGTCATCCCGTCGAAGACGGGAAACGCCATCATCGTCGAAAAGGCGATGGCAAACAGGGGCACGATCGCGAGCAGTGAGGTGTAGCTGAGCGAGGCTGCGGCAACGAGCACACGATCCTGGGAGAAGCGGCGCACGACGGTGCGGGCGAAGTTGAATTCGCTGCGCAAGAGGTCGAGTCGATTTTCACCCATGGGTCACCTTCGCCAAGAACAACTAAGCCTATCATATCAAACGTGAAAACGGGTCACCCGGTTCGGCCCGCCATGCTCTTGTCGGGCCAAGGCGTTGGTGTAGGATGCCGGAAAGCTGGGGAAACTCCCGACCGATGGGGATCATATGAGTTCTGGATCGCAACTGATGGCCGGAAAGCGCGGCCTGATCATGGGGGTCGCGAACGATCGCTCCATCGCGTGGGGAATCGCAAAGGCCGTCGCCGATGCGGGTGGCGAGATCGCCTTCACCTACCAGGGCGAGGCGCTGGAAAAACGCGTCCGGCCGCTGGCCGAGTCCGTGGGCGCCAATCTCGTGCTGCCCTGCGATGTCACCGACGAAGCCAGCATGGACGCGCTGTTCGACACACTGAAAAGCGACTGGGGCAGCCTCGATTTCGTGGTGCACGCCATCGCCTACTCCGACAAGGACGAGCTCAAGGGCCGCTACGTCGATACTTCGCGGGCCAACTTCCTGCGCTCGCTCGACATCTCCTGCTTCTCGTTCACCGATGTCTGCAAGCGCGCGGCCGAGATGATGAACGACGGTGGCAGTCTGCTGACCCTCACCTACTACGGCGCCGAGCGGGTGATGCCCCATTACAACGTCATGGGCGTCGCCAAGGCCGCGCTGGAAGCCAGCCTGCGCTATATGGCGGTGGACCTGGGCGGCCAGGGCATCCGCGTCAACGCGATCTCGGCCGGCCCGATCAAGACCCTGGCGGCCAGCGGCATCGGCGATTTCCGCTATATCCTGAAGTGGAACGAGCTGAACGCGCCGCTGAAACGCAACGTGACCACCGACGAGGTCGGCGGCGCGGGGCTTTACCTGCTGAGCGACCTGGGAGCCGGCGTGTCCGGTGAAATCCACCATGTCGACAGCGGCTACAACGTCGTCGGCATGGTCGCGGTGGACGCCGCGGCCGAGGTCGCGGACCTGCTGTCGGGCCTCAAGGCCCCGGATTGAAGCGGATCGACTGACGCAACGCGCGAACGCATAGGAGCATCGCCATGGCCGGGAACAGCTTCGGCCAGATATTCCGGTTCACCACCTGGGGCGAAAGCCACGGGCCCGCAATCGGCGTGGTCGTCGACGGCGTGCCGCCGCGCGTGCCCTTCGCCGACGCCGACGCCCAGACATTCCTCGACCGCCGCCGCCCCGGCCAGTCGCGCTTCACGACCCAGCGCAAGGAGCCGGACGCGGTGAAGATCATGTCCGGCGTGTTCGAGGGCGAGACCACCGGCGCGCCGGTCTCGATGATGATCGAGAATGTGGACCAGCGCTCGAGGGACTATTCCGAGATCGCGGCGAAGTATCGCCCGGGCCATGCCGACTATACCTACGACGCCAAGTACGGCATCCGCGACTACCGTGGCGGGGGCCGGTCCTCGGCACGCGAGACCGCGAGCCGCGTGGCCGCGGGTGCGCTCGCCCGCAAGGTGATCGAGACACTGACCGGCGGTGCCGTCGAAATCCGCGGCGCGCTGGTACAGGTCGGCGAAATGGCCGTTGCTCCGGATATACGCGACTGGGCGCATGCCGCGAACAATCCGCTCTGGTGTCCCGATCCCGGCCTGACTCCGAAATGGGAAAACTATCTCGACGATGTGCGCAAGGCCGGCTCGTCGGTCGGCGCGATAATTGAGGTGGCAGCCTCGGGCGTGCCGGTCGGGCTCGGCGAGCCGATCTACGGCAAGATCGATTCCGACCTCGCCGCGGCGATGATGACCATCAACGCCGTCAAGGGCGTGGAGATTGGCGCGGGCATGGCATCGGCGGCGCTGACCGGCGAGGCCAACGCCGATGAGATGCGCATGGACGGCGGCGACGTGACGTTTGGCTCCAACAATGCCGGCGGCGTCCTCGGCGGGATCACCACCGGCCAGGACCTGGTGGTACGCTTCGCCGTGAAGCCGACCAGCTCGATCCTGACGCCGCGCGAGACGGTCGGCCGCGACGGCGCGAACACCGACGTTTCCACCAAGGGCCGCCACGACCCCTGCGTGGGCATCCGCGCCGTGCCCGTCGGCGAAGCGATGATGGCCTGCGTGATCGCCGACCACCTGCTGCGCCACCGCGCCCAGATCGGCGAATTCGGCTCGCAGGCGCCGTTCGCGAAGACGGACAAGGCGGCGGAGTAGACCCTCAACGTCATTGCGAGGAGCGAAGCGACGCGGCAATCCAGCACCTCCGCTCTGGATAGCTTCGCCTGCGGCTCGCAATGACAACAGCTATTGTCATGCCCGTGCATCACGGTTTTGGTGATAGCCGGACCCGCCTATACTCCCCGCCAAACACCCAACCCCACTCCGGGAGAGCCCCATGGCGAAGAAACGCGAAACCCCCGATCAGTTGCAGCACATCTCGAAGCTGCCCGTTCCCGACGTCGCGGACGTCGACGAGGACCTGCAAAAATACATGCGCATTTGCGAGGAGAAGCTTGGTCTCGTCCCGAACGTGATCCGCGCCTTCGCGCTGCGACCGGAGAAGCTGCGGACCTTCATCGCCAAGTACAACGAACTGATGCTCGGCGACGCCGCGCAGCTCACGCGGCTGGAGCGGGAGATGATCGCGGTCGTCGTCTCGTCCCACAACCACTGCGTCTACTGCATCACGTCCCACAGCCAGGCGGTGCGCGAGCTCTCCGACGACCCGGTGCTCGGCGACATCATCATGATCAACTATCGCGAGGCCAACCTGACCGACCGCCAGCGCGCGATCCTCGACTACGCCTTCAAGCTGACGTCCAACCCGGCCGAGGTCGGCGACGCCGACCGGCAGAAGCTGTACGACGTCGGCCTGTCGCACGAGGAAATCTTCGAGGTCACCGACACGACGGCGTATTTCAACTACACCAACCGGATGACCCACGGCCTCGGCATGCTGCCGAACGAAGAGTATTTCGGCATGAACCGCCTGCCCGACCCGGGCCTGCACAAGGACGCGGCGGAGTAGGCAACTCAAACCCTCTCCTCCCGGGAGGAGAGGGTGGCGAGCGACCGCGAGCCGGGTGAGGTGGGCGAACTCCGACAGGGCCCGGCAACCCACCTCACCCCGACCCTCTCCTCCCCGGGAGGAGAGGGAGAAAAAGGGCTCCCGTCCATCACAACAGCGCGCGAACCTGTTTCCGGCGCGGACGTTCTTCCGGTAGATTGCCCTCGATCCCGGAACGCAGAGCCCTGATTTTGCGCACGAATATCCTTTTCGGCCTGTTCGCCGCCGCCCTGGCCGTCTTCGCGGCCGTGTCGCCGCGCCCGGCCGGCGCGCATCCCCATGTCTGGATCGACATGCGCACCGAGCTGGTGTTCGACGGCGACGGACGGGTCGCCGGCCTGACCATCGACTGGACCTTCGACGAGCTCTACACCGCCTTCGTCGTCGACGACATCGGCGGCGCGGCCGACATCGACCGCGAACGCCTCGAAGACGTCGGCCGGAGAAGCCTCGCGAACCTGCGCGAGTTCGACTACTTCACGGAGTTTCTCGTCGACGGCACGCCGCAGGAACTATCGACACCGGACGCATTCGACATCGTCCTGCGCGAGGGCCGCATGCAGTTGCGGTTCACGCTTCCGCTGGCCGAACCCGTCTCTCCCGCCGATCGGCGCATCAGTTACGCCGTGTTCGACCCGACATACTTCGTCTCCATCCTGCACACGGAAGACGAACGGACCTTTCTGCCCGCGAATACACCGGCGGATTGCACGACCACGCTCGAGGAACCCAACCCGACGAGCGATGCAATCAGCTTTGCACAGTCGCTGGACCTCATGGACTCCGCGCCGGACACGCTGGGGGCCATGTTCGCCGAACGAGTGCGCCTGACATGCAGCTGACCCGTGTGGACGGTTCCGGCCGCTGGTACCTGGTACCCCTGGCGCTCGGGTTCGCCATCGCACTGGCGTGGCTGGTGCTGGTCCTCGCCTTTTCCGATGCCTGGGCGCAGATGCTCGGCACGATCCTGACGATGCAACGCGAATTGCAGCAGGACCTTTCCGCCGCGACACGGCTGGCTGCCGAGCATGGCCTCACCGCGGCCTGGACCCTGATCGGGCTGAGCTTCCTGTACGGCGTTCTCCACGCCGCCGGGCCCGGCCACGGCAAGCTGGTGATCACCACATACCTGCTCAGTCACGAAGGCGCGGTGCGGCGTTCGATCATGCTGTCGGTGCTGTCCTCGCTGATGCAGGGCGTGACGGCCATCGTCCTGATGGAGGCGGCGCTCGCCATCCTGGGGATCAGCCTGCGCGAGGCGACCGGTGTCGCCAACAAGCTGGAGATGACCAGCTACGCGCTGGTCGTGGTGCTGGGCCTCATCCTCGCCGGCATGACCCTGCGCCGCTTCGCCCGGCGCGCGCGGACCGGGGACGACGGCGATGCGTGCGGCCATTGCGGGCATGTCCACGCGCACGACGCCCCCCACGTACATCGGATTGCGACCATCGCCGAACTGGCGGCGGTCATCTTCTCCGTCGGGATCCGGCCCTGCACCGGCGCAATCCTCGTGCTGGTGCTGGCGAATGCGCTGGGCCTGCGCTTCGTCGCATGGTCCGCTGTGCTGGCGATGTCGGTGGGCACCGCCATGACCGTCACCGCGCTGGCACTGGCTGCCGTCTACGCGCGGCGAACCACCCTGCGGCTGGCCGACCGCTGGCCCGAACAGGGCCGCGGCCTGCCCGTGATGCTCGACGCGATCGCCTTCTGCGGCGGGGTCGCCATCGTGCTGCTCGGGGTGTCCCTGTTCCAGGGCGCGCTGGCCACGGCGAACCACCCGCTGTTGTAGGGGCGCGAGAGCACCCACTCGTCACCCCTGCGAAGGCAGGGGTCCATTGACTCAGGCGCTTGCCCGATCTGGCATCGGCGTTAATGGATGCCTGCCTGCGCAGGCATGACAAATTGTGTGGAGCCTCAACCTCCCCGCGCGAACACCCCGACCAGCTCCACATGACCGGACCAGACGAACTGGTCGACGGGCGTGACCCGGTCCAGCGTGTATCCGCCCGACACCAGCGCGGCGGCATCGCGGGCAAACGTCGCCGGGTTGCACGACACCGCCACCACCCGCGGCACCACGGATTTTGCCAGATCCCCTGCCTGGGCCGCCGCGCCCGCGCGGGGCGGGTCGAACACGACGGTCTCGAAGTTCTTCATCTCGTCCGCCGGCAACGGCCGCTTGGCGAGATCGCGCACGTCGGTGGTGACCTGCCCGCCGAACCCGGCGTTACCCGCCGCCCGGGCGAGCGCCGCCACAGCCGCACCCTCCCCGTCCACGGCGTGGACCGTCGCTCCGCCCGAGGCCAGCGGCAGGGCGAACGTGCCCAGCCCGCAGTAGAGATCGGCAATCCGCGTGCCCGCCGCCGCGCCGCAAACGAGTCCAGCGAGCGCCGTCTCGGCATCGTTGCTTGCCTGCAGAAAAACGCCCGGCGGAGGCTCGGCCGCAATGCCGGACAGCGCCAGCACCGGTGCGCGGCGGAGCGCCACCGGCTCGATCCCCTCAGGCGTGCGCCACGACACCCGCGCAAGGTCTTCCCGCTCCGCGAACATGGCGAGTTCCATCGCCGCATCCGGGCCGGGCGGGTGGTTCGCCCCGATGAGGATATCCGCGCCATTGTCCACCAGTGTGATGTGCACGTCCCAGCGCGCGCCGGGCGGCACGATGTCGGCCAGCACCGCGCGCAGCTTTGGCACCAGCGCGAACAGGTCCGGGCGCAGGATGTGGCAGGCCGCGATATCGACGATCCGGTTGCTGCCGCGCTCGTGAAACCCGAAGAAGGTCGGCGCGTTCTTCGCGCGGGGGCGGAACGCCGCAAACTCGGCGCGCCTTCGGCCGGCCGGGGGCGTCCGCACCAGCGGCGCAACCAGCTCACCGCCAAGCCCGGCACGTTCCAGCGCCGACACGACGAGGCCGCGCTTCCAGATCTCGTAAGCGTCGTCGGAGAGGTGCTGGATCGCGCAGCCGCCGCACGTCCCGAAATGTTCGCACGGCGGCGCAACGCGGTCCGGCGACGCCGCCACGATATCCTCCAGCGCCGCCGCGTAGCCTTCGCCGCGTTTCTGCCCCCGCCGCACCCGCACGGTCTCGCCCGGCAGCGCCCCGGCGACATAGAGGCGCGTGCCGCCGTCGTCGGCGATCCCGTCGCCGCGCGGGCCGAGCGCCGAGACCTTCACGGTAATCGCTTCAGCCATCACGAAACTCCTTACAACCGGTCGACAAGAGAGCTGTCATTGCGAGCGCAGCGAAGCAATGACGGTCCAACAAGACTGGTTCCTTCCCAAAAGGCGCCGTCATTCTCGGTCGCCCTCGCCGAACACAGCCCCGATCAGGAATTCCTTGTTGCCCTCGGGCCCGGTGACCGGGCTTTCGGCCAGCCCCGCCACGCGCCAGCCCGGCAGGCCGTCGAGCCAGCCGCGAATCCGGTCGCAGATCTCCTCGTGGAGCGCCGGGTCGCGCACCACGCCCTTCTTGCCGACCTGCTCGCGTCCCACCTCGAACTGGGGCTTGATCAGCGCCACCAGCCGCGCGCCCGGCGCCGCGAACCCCATGGCCGCCGGCAGCACGGTCTGCAGGCCGATGAAGCTGGCATCGCAGACGATGGCATCGACCGGCTCCGGGATATGTTCTTCGGTCAGGTGGCGGGCGTTGGTCTTTTCCAGCACCACCACGCGGTCGTCGTTGCGCAGCTTCCAGGCGAACTGCCCGTGGCCCACGTCGACGGCGTAGACCTTCGCTGCGCCGCGCGCCAGCAGCACGTCGGTGAAGCCGCCGGTGGACGCGCCCACATCGATCGCCACCGCGCCCGTCACGTCGATTCCCAGTTCATCCAGCGCATGATCGAGCTTCAGCCCGCCCCGGCTGACCCACGGATGGTCCTGCCCGCGCACCTCCAGCGGCGCGTCGTCGCGAATGGTATCGCCCGCCTTGGCCACGCGCTGCTCGCCCGAGAACACGTTGCCCGCGAGGATCAGCGCCTGCGCACGGGTCCGGCTCTCCGCGAGCCCCCGCTCCACAAGCGCCACGTCCGCGCGCGTCTTTTTGCGTTTGTCCGCCACGCGCGGGAGATAGCACGGTGCAGCCCCTCTCCCATAGGGAGAGGGGTTTGGGGTGAGGGGTTAAATTCCGTCCGGGACACCCCCGATAGACCGTAACCCCTCACCCGGCTCACTCCGTTCGCCACCCTCTCCCTATGGGAGAGGGTTACGACCCTCGGCGTTGTCGGTAAGATCACCGCAACAACAACCAGCACGTATCGGGGGAAACGCCATGTCAGAGACCATCGGCATCGTCGGCATGGGCCTCATGGGCCAGGCCTTCATCAAGAATCTTCACGAACGCCAGTTCAAGGTGCAGGGCTTCGACGTCGATCCCGCGCGGATGGACCAGCTCGCCGAAGCCGGCGGCACGCCGAAGGACACGCCTGCCGACGCCGCGAAGGACGTCGACTGCGTGATCGCCTCGCTGCCGACCAGCGATATCGCCCGCGAGGTGATCTTCGGCGATGGCGGCATCACGGGCGGCGCAAAAGAGGGCCTCTACGTCCTCGACACCACGACTGCGCGGCCGGAGGATTCCGAGCGTACCTTCTCCGAACTGAAGGACCAGGGCATCCGCTACATGGACGCCGCCGTCAGCGGCACCTCGACCATGGCCCAGGCCGGCGATCTCGTGGTCATCGCCGGCGGCGAGGCCGACGACTTCGAGGCCTGCCGCAAGTATTTCGACGGTTTCTCCCGCGCCGCCTACCATATGGGCCCGGCGGGCTCGGGCGCGCGCACCAAGCTGATCATCAACCTGATCCTCGCCGGCAACCGCCTCGCGCTCGCCGAAGGCATGGTGCTCGGCGAGAAGGCCGGGCTGGAAGCCAACAACCTCCTGGCCGTGCTGCAGGACGGGGCGTGTTCGTCCAAGACGATGGTCGACAAGGGCCCGAAGATGATCGACGCCGACTATTCCAAGCAGGGCCAG
Organism: Alphaproteobacteria bacterium; assembly: GCA_965222215.1. GTDB lineage: Bacteria > Pseudomonadota > Alphaproteobacteria > UBA6615 > UBA6615 > JABJAG01. The sequence continues at coordinate 2,820,006 of OZ244931.1, forward strand.
GTGAAGGTGAGCCTGAAGGACTCGCGCCTGATGATGGATATGGGCCAGAAACTCGGCGCGCCCGTGATGATGATCCAGGTCTATTCCCAGATCATGCAGGCGGCCTACGAGAAGGGCTACGGCGAGAAGGACACGGTCGCCTTCTACGAGATCATGCGCGGCATGGCCGGCCTTGAGGAACGCGAAGGCATCGACGACGTGCCGTTCGGGAAAGGGTGATTCCTTGAAGGCACGCGCCGTCTTTCCGTTCCTGCTGACACTTCTTCTCACCCTTCCCACCGCAAAGGCGCAGGACACGCCCGTTGCGGGTCCGCATCTCAGCGGGGACGCATACATCGCGCTGCGGGGGGATGAGCCGCACAAGGTGGTCGCGTTCGAGGTGGAGACAGGGTCGCGGACATCGTCGCTGGTGCGCGCGGTCGAGATCGGCCCGGACTATGCGGTCGAGACATCCGGCGAAACCCGCCTGCTCTACGACTTCCGGTTCCGCCGGCTGCTGACCCTGAACCCGGGTGAGCGAAGCTTTTTGAACCAGTCGCTGTTCGGCCACGCGCGCACGCGCTTCAGCTTCCTGCAGAACAACCTGACCACGGCCGGCATGGGCATCGCGGGCGGTATCATCGAGGGGCAGTTGGCGGGCGCGATCCGCTTTGTGACCGAGCACGGCAACGGGATGGCCCATCCCGCCGAGGTTGCGCTGTTCAAGCTGCCGCGCCCGGTATTCGCACTGACGCGCGACGACACCGCGCTGACCGGGACGCTCGATGGCGTCCCTGTCCTGACCGCAACCCTGACCGATACCGCCTTTCCCACCGACGACCACGCGCGCAGCTTCGCGGCCTGGCTGGCCTGGGGCGGGCGGATGCATCCCGCGATCGCAAAGGCGCTTGCCGGCAGCGGCCAGGTTCCCGAACGGATCGAGTTCGCTTTCCCGGAAGAAATGCGCACGCTGAGCCCGAGCCTCGCCGCACAGCAAGAACTGGAACTGCGCGGCATCGAAATCCGCGCCGCGCGCTTCGACCGTCTGCGCGATTGGGCGTCCAAGATCCCGGCCTGGCCGCCCCACCTGCCGGAAGAACTGGCGCAGATCATGGTCGACGCCGCCAACGGTACCGCGCCGGGCGGCCCGAAGACCGACGCCGAATTCATCGAAGAGATGAACCGGCACATGGAATTCGCCAAGACTCTCGACGCCGTCCTCGTCGGACTGCATGCGAGCCACCCCTACGACGGCTGCTCTGCCGAACACCGGGCGCAGCCGCTGTGCGCATCGCTCGGCAGCGTCCTGAACGGCGCGCGGCACAACCCCCATGTCAGAAGCCTGTTCGCCGGTTTCGCGGTCGAGCGCGAACGCGAATACCGCCGCGCGGCGGCCATATGGGTGGAACTGCGCCCGCGCGTAACCAACCGGGTCGACGTGCTCGACTTCGCCATCGCGAACGCGCTGGTCGAGGCGCACAAGAAATCCCCCCTGAAGGGTGAAATGGCCACGGCCTTCGCCCGGCTGCCCGAGCTGTTCACCCGCGCCCTCGCCGTCGATCCGTACGACCCGGCGCGCTACCGCGACATCTACAACTACCTGTTCGCCGCCGCCACCGGGCTGTCGGACCGGTATCTGGTGCCCACCCAGGCCCATGCGGTGATCGATCTCGCACGGGCGCTGCCCGACCGGCCCATGCCGCAGATCATCACGCAAGTATCCGACGCCGACGACCGCATTGCACAGGACTTCCCCGTGCTGTTCCCTGCGACAGTTGCGCGCTGAACGAACGGACGACACATGCCCTCTCCCTCCAAGGCCCTGAACATCGAAGACCTGCGCCGCATGGCGCAGCGGCGGCTCACGAAGGGCCTTTTTGAGTTCTGCGACCGGGGGTCGGAGGACGATGTGGCGTTGCGGCACAACCGCGACGCGCTGGAGCGTATCAAGCTCAGGTCCCGCGTGCTCAATGACACCTCGGCGCGCCATACGGCATCGGAGATATTCGGCCAACCCGTCGACATGCCCGTGGTGATCGGACCGACGGGCCCGGCGGGCTTCGTCTGGTACCGTGGCGAAACGGAACTGGCGAAGGCGGCCGCGAAAGCGGGTATTCCCTTTACCGTCGCGAGCACCGCCAACACGCCGATGGAGCAAATCGTCGAGAACGGTGGTGGCGGGCGGCTCTGGTACCACCTGTATGTCTGGCGCGACATGGAGGCCTCGCTGAAGGCCGTACCGCGCGCCGAAGCCGCCGGGTTCGAGGCGCTGGTGCTGACCGTCGATTCCACCGTGCCCTACAACCGCGAGTTCGACGTGCGCAACGGCGTGACCATGCCGGTGCGCCTCACGCCCCGGAATGTCACGGACATCGTTACGCACCCGCGCTGGCTGTTCGGCACCGTGGGGCGGTACCTGATGGCCGACGGCCATATGCCGCGCTACCACAACATCGACATGCCCGAAGGGCTGTCGTCCACGGGCGTCCGCGATTTCCTGTTCAAGAACGACACGCTGGACTGGGAGTTTTTGAAGCGGATAAGGGACATGTGGCCGCGAAAACTCGTGCTGAAGGGCGTGCTGCACGCCGAGGACGCGGCAAAGGCCGTGGAATACGGGGTCGACTGCGTGGTGATTTCCAACCATGGCGGCATCGCCAGCGACGCCGCGCTCGCCCCCATAGATGTTTTGCCGTCCGTCGTGCGTGAGGTGGGCGACAAGGCAACCGTGATCGTCGATAGCGGCTTCCGGCGCGGGTCGGACATCCTGAAAGGCCTGGCGCTGGGCGCGGACGCGGTGATCGTCGGCCGGGCAACGCTTTACGGCGTGGCGGCGGCGGGCGAGGCCGGCGCGTCACGGGCACTGCAGATCCTCCATGACGAGATGCGCCGCACGATGGGTGTGATGGGCCTGACGTCTGTCGCGGACATCACCCGCGATCATGTCGTGCTGCCGCACGAACACCCGCTGTAACGCCATGCTCGAACTGGTCAGCGAACTCCCCGTCTGGCAACGCGCCGCGCTGCTCCTTGCTGTCGCGATCGGCGCGCATGTGCTTGTGCGTGTTGTGCGGATATCGGGCACGCGCGCGATGTCGAGCTCGGTGGCGAGCCACATCTCCAAGTCGCGCACCGTGATCAGCCTGATCATAAGCGTGCTGATCTTCGTGCTGTACTTCGGCGCCGGCGGGCTGACCCTGACAAAGCTCGGCGTATCGATCACCACCTATTTTGCCAGCGCATCGATCATCGGCCTGGCCGTGGCGTTTGGCTCGCAGGGCCTTGTACAGGACGTGGTCAGCGGGCTGACGGTCGTGTTTACCGACCTGTTCGATATCGGCGACGTGGTCGAGATCGGCGGGCAGGTCGGCGTCGTCGAAAAATTCGGCATGCGCTTTACCGTGCTGCGCACCCTGTGATCCATCCCGGTTCTGCGCACGTAGGACCACGCGATGCATCGCAAACCGAACCTTCCGAGCAAGACCTGCCGAACCTGCGGCCGGCCATTCAAATGGCGCCGCAAATGGGCGTTGTGCTGGGAGGAGATAGCCCACTGTTCGCAGCGATGCCGACGCAACCGAAACGCGCGGACGCACTGAAATGATCGAACGCATTAAACCGGGCCCGGGCCAGGAATCTGTATGGGACTACCCGCGTCCGCCGCGCGTCGAAGCGGTTACGAAGCGCCTCCGGGTTGTGCTGGGCGGTGAAACCATCGCCGATACGACTCGTGGCTTCCGGGTCCTGGAGACCAGTCACCCGCCGGTCTATTACATCGCGCCGAAAGATGTTGCCGATGGCGTCACGCGCCTCGTGCCCGGCGCCAGCTTCTGCGAGTTCAAGGGGGCGGCCGTCTACTGGGATATCCACACAGCGGGCGTCCGTGCCGAACGAGCGGCCTGGAGCTATCCCGACCCGACTCCCCCGTTCGCCCCTATCCGTTACCACCTCGCCTTCTATCCTTCCCGAATGGACGCATGCTTCGTCGGCGACGAACAGGTCCGGGCACAGGAAGGGGATTTCTACGGCGGGTGGATCACGTCGCGGGTTGTCGGCCCCTTCAAAGGCGCGCCGGGCACGCTTGGCTGGTAGCAGCCTCTACTCAGGCCGCCAGCAACTCCGCGACCGGGATTCGGGCCGCCTCCGCTTCGGGGCGGGACAGATAGAATTCCGCCAGCAGACAACCGGACTCAATCTCCGGCGACGGATCGATCCCAACGGCCTCGAGTTGCGCGCGGACGCTTGCCTCCTCGTCGGCAGATCCGAAGCGACGCTGAACAAACGTACGGTTTGCGAGTTTCTCCGTCACGTAGCCATGCGATGCCAGGGACTCGGCGATGACATCGACAGGAAACATCCGCAGGACAAAGTTGGCGAGCCAGGGCTGCCGCCCGCGCGTGATCACCGGCACCAGGCTTTCAAAAGTGCGTTCGGTGACATAGCCAACGCAGCCTGTGGACACCTGCAGGTCCACCGGCGCCAGGGCGTCGCACATCTCGTCGGTCGGGTTTCCCTCTTCCAGATCAACCGCAAACGCCTCGTCGAGAAGCCCGGCCGATTTTCCGTATCCGATCGCATTCCGCGCACGGTCCAGTCCGACAACCTCCAGGTTTTCGTCCGCTTCGAGGCTCTCAAAGTACCGCCTGTCATAGGCTACGACGTCCTGGGGGGAGGCCTCTGCGAGGCGGTCCTGGGTCCAGTGTGCATAGAGATTCGCCATGGTGAGATCGTGCTTGAGCAGCGCCGCGTTCACCCCGTAGGAACAACCGAGGTCGAGAACGCGTATCGGCTCATCGGGCCTGCGGCGCAGGTGTCGGACAAGTTTCGCGAACACCGGTTTCGCCCAACCCGGAATGCAGTAGCCGAGCGGCTTTAACTCGCGAAAATACGCGCGGGGATCGGCCTGATCGTAAATATGGTCCATGGACGCCTTGGCGTCGTTGACCTCTTGGTAGTCCACGTCATTGTCTGTCATCGCTCTCTCATCGGCCGGACTTATCGTTCACGCGCAAAATTGCAAATCAGTCGTCACGAGGAATCTAACAGACCCGTCCGAAGCACCCAAATTTACAGCGCGTTCGCCAACGAGGCGCCTCCGTATGCTTGGGATTGTGAACGATGTACAGGCAAGCAGCCGCCAGAAAGCTGCGAAGGCACGGTCAGCCGCGTTAGGCGCGTGCACTCTCGCTGCCGGCTTCGCTCTCACGGCCCAAGGCCGCCAGAACGGTGGCCACGATGTCCGGTGCGGTCAGGCCTGCGAGTTTGTACTGGGCATCCTGGCTGTCGTGATCGATCCAGATGTCGGGCAGCGTCAGCGGGCGGAACTTCAAGCCACCATCGAGGAGGCCGCCATGAGCCAACTCGGTCATTACCTGGGTGGCGAACCCGCCGATGGAGCCTTCCTCAACCGTCAGCAGCACTTCATGCTCGCGCGCCAGGCGGTGGACGAGGTCCGCGTCCAGCGGCTTGGCAAAGCGCGCATCGGCGACCGTCGCACTCAGGCCGTGGGCGGCGAGTTCCTCGGCGGCTTTCAGACATTCCTGCAAGCGCCCGCCGAAGGAAAGAAGCGCAACCGTGCTGCCTTCCTGCAGAATACGGCCCCTGCCGATCTCAAGCGGCAAGCCGGCCTCCGGCATATCCACGCCGACACCTTCGCCGCGCGGGTAGCGGAACGCGGACGGCCGATCGTCGATCTGCGCCGCCGTGGCCACCATGTGAGCCAGTTCCGCTTCGTCCGCCGCGCCCATGACGACCATGTCCGGCAGGCAACCGAGATAGGCGATATCGAAGGAACCGTGATGGGTCGCGCCATCCGCACCGACCATCCCTGCCCGATCGATCGCAAACCGCACGGGCAGTTTCTGGAGCGCAACGTCGTGCACGACCTGGTCGTAGGCGCGCTGCAGGAAGGTCGAGTAGATCGCCGTGAACGGCTTGTAGCCCTCCGACGCCAGGCCGGCCGCGAAGGTCACGCCATGCTGTTCGGCAATGCCGACATCGAAACAGCGGTCGGGATACGCTTCCCCGAAAATATCGAGCCCCGTCCCGGACGGCATGGCGGCGGTGATGGCGACGATCTTCTCGTCCTTCGCAGCTTCCTTCACCAGGCTCTCGGCAAACACCTTTGTGTAGTTCGGCGCATTGGACCTGGCCTTGACCTGGGCGCCGGTGACCACATCGAATTTAGAGACCGCGTGGTACTTCTCGTGTCCGCCCTTGTCGGATTCAAAACCCTTGCCCTTCTGGGTCACCACATGGATCAGCACCGGCGCGTTCTGCTTGCCGTCGCGTACATTGCGCAGCACGGGCAGCAGGTGGTCCAGGTTATGACCGTCGATCGGGCCGATGTAATAGAAGCCCATCTCCTCGAACAGGGTACCGCCCGTCACGAAACCCCGTGCGTGCTCCTCCGCGCGCCTTGCCGCATCTTCGAAGCTCTTCGGGAACACGTTCGCCATGTCCTTGGCAACCTGGCGGAGCGAGCGGTAGCTCTTCGACGAGATCAGGCGCGACAGGTAGGAACTCATCGCACCGACGGCGGGCGCAATGGACATGTCGTTGTCGTTGAGGATCACGACGAGCCGTGAGTCCGTCGAGCCCGCGTTGTTCATGGCCTCATAGGCCATGCCCGCGCTCATGGAGCCGTCGCCGATGACGCAAACGACGTTGTTGTCGTCCCCCGACAGGTCCCGCGCCACGGCCATGCCGAGACCGGCGGAAATCGATGTCGAGCTGTGAGCCGCGCCGAAGGGATCGTATTCGCTCTCCACACGGCGGGTGAAACCGGACAGCCCGCCGCTCTGGCGCAGGGTCCGGATTCGGTCACGACGTCCTGTGAGAATCTTGTGCGGATAGGTCTGGTGACTGACATCCCAGATCAAACGGTCGCGGGGTGTCTCGAACACATGGTGCAACGCTACCGTGAGCTCGACCACGCCCAGGCCGGCGCCGAGGTGTCCACCGGTGATCGAGACGGCGGAAATTGTCTCCGCGCGCAGTTCGCCCGCCAGCTGCTTTAGCTGCGCCGGCGTGAAATCGCGCATGTCCGCGGGGACGCGAACGGTGTCGAGTAGCGGTGTTTTGCTTTCTTCGCTCAAAATTCTTCTCGTCAAGACCCCGCCCGTTCAAGGCCGGGGAATACAATCATACGCGTCGGTCGATCAACTGCATCGCTGCAGCGCGCAGAAGATCAGCCTTTTCACCAAATACTTCAAGGTGTTCGGCCGCCTTTTGCGCGTGATGAATGGCCGCAGTGCGTGCACCCTCGATGCCCATAAGCGACACCAGCGTGGCCTTGCCCCGCGCGCTGTCCTTGCCGACGGCCTTGCCGGCTTCCTCGGCGTCGCCGACCTCGTCGAGGATGTCGTCGGTAATCTGGAACGCCATGCCGTATTCGACCCCGAACGCGCGCAAACGGGCCCTGTCCTCGGGCGTCGCGCCGGCAACCACGGCACCCGCCTCGCAAGACCAGGCAAACAGGGCGCCGGTTTTCATCGATTCGAGCCGATAAACGGAATTTTCGTCTACGCCCGTTTGCGATTCCGCCTCCAGGTCGAGCATTTGTCCACCCGCCATTCCACGCGGACCGCCGGCCCGCGCCAGGCCGAGCGCGAGTTCTGCGCGCACTCCGCCATCCGGATGGGTCGCCGGTTCGGCAAGAACTTCGAATGCCAGGGTCAGAAGCGCATCTCCCGCCAGGATCGCCGTCGCCTCGTCAAAACGCCGATGCAAGGTTGGCTGGCCGCGCCGCAAGTCGTCGTCATCCATGGCCGGCAAGTCATCATGCACCAACGAATAGGTATGCATCATCTCAATCGCCGCCGCGGCGCGCATGGCACATGCGCGCACCCCCCCGCACACATCGGACGATACCACCACCAGGAAGGGGCGCAGCCTCTTTCCCCCGGCCAGCACCGCGTAGCGCATGGCGTCCCAAAGACGCGTCACGTCGTTCGGCTGCCTGTCGAAGAGCGACAGCAGGGTCGCATCGAACTCCGCCGCAACTTCGGACAGCGCGGCGTTGAATTCTTCGGCGGTGTTGTTCTGGGATTCGATAGGCACGTCCGGTCAGGGAGGCGGTCAGTCAGCCGGGACGGCTTCCGGCTTTCCGTCGGCGCCGAGCGAGATCTTCTCGACCCGGGCCTGGGCCTGGCGAAGCTTGGACTCGCAGTGGCGTTTCAGCGCCGCGCCGCGTTCATAGGCCGCGATCGCATCATCGAGCGCACTGTCTCCGCCTTCCAGATTCCGAACGATCTCCTCAAGCTGCGCGAGCGCATCCTCAAAGGAGAGTTGTGCGATATCGGACGGGATCGATTCAGCGGTGTTGTCGTCTGCCATTTGTCGGCCTCTCGTTCCGGGGCACGGGTCTTGTCTCTTGTCTATCCACGGCACCGGCCGGCGTCAAACATCCACACTGAACAGAAATCTCAATCCATAAGGACGTTCACATGCGCGGCGGTGCAATCCCCGAGTGCCTGGAGATCGTAGCCGCCTTCCAGCGTTGAAATGAGGCGGCCATCGCATTTTCTCTCGGCGATTTTGCGGATTTCTTCCGTTGCCCAGACGAAATCTTCCGTTTCGAGCGCCAGTTGCGCGAGCGGATCGCGACGATGCGCATCGAACCCGGCGGAAATCATCACCAGATCGGGCTCGAACTTCGCCATCGCCGGCAACACCACATCCTTCATGGCCTCGCGAAACGCCGCGGAGTCCGCGCCCGCCCAGAGCGGGGCATTGACGACATTGTTGTGTGCGCCACGCTCCGACTTGTCGCCCGTGCCCGGATAGAGCGGCCATTGATGGGTCGAGGCATAGAACATGTCCGGCTCGTCCCAGAACATCGCCTGGGTCCCGTTCCCGTGGTGAACATCAAAATCCATCACTGCGACACGTTCCGCCCCGTGCGCGGCGCGCGCGTGCTCGGCCCCCACCACCACATTGTTGAACAGGCAAAAGCCCATGCCCTGCTCGGGCTCGGCGTGATGCCCCGGCGGGCGAATGGCGCAGAACGCGTTGTCGGCCTCGCCCGTCATCACCGCATCGACGGCATCGATCAACGCGCCGGCCGCACGCAGCGCGGCTTCACCGGACTTGGGAGACACAATGGTATCGGCGTCGATACGGGCATACCCCTCGGCGGGGATCATGCCGAGGACGCGCTCGACATATGTTCCCGGATGCGCACGGGCGATCTGTTCCCGGGTCGCGGGTTCAGGCGCATGACGCTGCAACCGTTCGAATTCCGGGGCATCCAGGACACTCGAAACCGTACGCAACCGGTCCGGCGATTCCGGATGGTTCGGCGAAGGTTCATGTTCGATGCAGACCGGGTGGAAGTAATAGCGTGTGCTCATGTCGGGCTTTCGCGCTGCGCGGATATGTCGATTCAATATAGCGCGCGCCGGAGCGGCGGGCACGGGGCGTTTCACAAAGCGAACCGACTGGCGAAGTTGTGAGACATCCGTTTGCGCCTGGCGGCGTATCCTGATTGACAGATGTATGATTTCGGCGTGTTGTCAGGCCGGTTGAAACGGTGACCGAACCCGCCATGCGGGCAGGAGAGTTGACGTGTTCCAGTTGAATTCGGAATTGCGGATCGCAGCGTTCGGCTGCGCGTTGGTGGCGCTTGTCGCGAGCCCCGCGGTCGGACAATCGACCGAATTGTCGGACAGGGCAAAGGCGCTGGACGCCAACGGCAACGGCACGCTCGAACGCGAAGAGGCGCGCGGCCCTGTCGCCGCCAATTTCGACACCATCGACAAGGATGGCAGCGGGTCCCTCGACGGGGCCGAAATTGCCGCGTTTTTCGGTGGTGGCGGACCGCCTCCTGCGACTGTTGTCGTCGACGAAGTGGTCCGTGAGAACATCGGACAGACCACGCCGGTCATCGGAAGGTTTGTCGCACGGCAGGCAGGCCCGATCGCGGCACGCATCGGCGGTCCCGTGATCGAGATGAATGTGGATGTCGGCGACCGCGTGACGGAAGGAACAATCCTCGCGCGTCTCGACCAGGAGAGGCTGGAACTCGAGCGCGACCGCTATGCGGCGATTGTGGTTCAGCAAACCGCAAATCTTACGGGAGCCCGCGCGGACCTCGCGAAACGGCGCAACGAACTCAAGCGCCTGGAGGGCATTCGCGACTCGGCCGCGTTCTCGAAGGCGCGGTATGACGATCTGGTGCAGGACGTGGCCGTGCAAAGCGGACAAGTTGCGGAGACGCAGGCCCAGCTCGCACAGGCCGAAACGCAGTTCAAACGCGCCGAGCGCGATCTGACGGATTCTGAAATCCGCGCGCCTTTTGCCGGCGTCGTCAGCGAGACCCACACCGAAGTCGGGGCCTACCTGTCGGTCGGTGCACCTGTCGTTACCGTCATCAACGACCGGTATCTCGATATCGAGGCGGACGTGCCAACCGCTCGATTGGCCGGCATTGAAAAGGGATCGTCAATCACGCTTCGCCTGGACGACGGCACCACCGCCAAGGCAAAGGTGCGCGCCATCGTGCCGGACGAAAATCCGCGCACGCGCACGCGACCGGTCCGCTTCACGCCGGAGGTCGAAGGGCTGGACCGCGAATTCGCCGACAACCAGAGCGTCACCGTTCTGATCCCTGTCGGAAACGTGCGGGCCGCCACGACCGTCGCGAAGGACGCGATCATCGAGCGCGGCGGCAAGATGAGTGTGTTCGTCGCGCGCGATGGCGCGGCCGTCCCCACACCGGTGACGGTTGGAGACGGCACGGGCGAACGGTTTGTCGTTCTCAGCGGCCTCGAGCCGGGCGACCGGGTCGTGATCCGCGGCAACGAAGGTCTGCGGCCCGGACAACGTCTGAACATCATCACGCAGGGAAACACGCCGGCGAACGGCCGAAGCGGAGGCTGATCGCATGAATCTGATCTCCAGCTCGATTCACCGGCCCATCGCGGTCATTGCCGTCGTGGTCATGGTCATCATGTTCGGCTGGGTCGCGTTGCAGCGAATCCCTATCCAGCTCGCGCCGGATGTCCGCCAGCCGGTCATCATTGTCGACACGTCCTGGCCCGGCGCCTCCCCTCTTGAGGTCGAGCGGGAAATCGTCAACCGCCAGGAAGAGGTGCTCAAGGGCATCGAAGGCGTGCGCAAGATTGAAAGCCGCGCACGGACCGGGCGCTCCGATATCACGCTTGAGTTCAGTCCCAGCCAGAACATGGACCGCGCATTGCTGCTGGTCGCCAATCGTCTGGACCGGGTGACGGGGTATCCCGAGGAAGCCGACGAGCCGACCCTGCGCACCTCGGGCACCGACGACAATGCGATCGCCTGGTTCATCCTGACCCGCGCCGAAGGCAACGATCGCGACATGATCACCTACGGCGACTTCCTGGAGGACGTCGTCCAGGAGCGCATCGAACGGATCGCTGGAATTTCAGGCGTCAATATTTTCGGCGAAACCGAACGCGAGATGCGGATCGTCGTCGATCCCGAGCGTCTGGCCCAGTACCGCATGACCGTCGAGGATGTCGTGACCCGGCTGCGCGCCGAGAACGCCTCGACCTCCGGCGGCGACGTCGACGAGGGCAAACGCAGCTACGTCGTGCGCACCGATGGTGATTTCACGAATGTGGACCAGGTCTACGAGATTGTCCTGCGTTCGGATGCCGACCTCGGCGACGGCCGTATCGGCCGGATCACGGTGCGCGATATCGCCGATGTCGAACTCGCCTACAAGAAGGCGCGGGCATTGCCGCACAAGTTCGACAGCCGTGCGATGGCATTCAACATGACCCGGGAACAGGGTGCCAACGTCCTGTCGGTCATGGACGCGGTGCATCGGGAGATCGCCGACCTGGCGGAAGGCCCGCTGCGCAGCGTGGGTCTGCTGGTGGAGAACGTTTACGACGAGACGCTCTACGTCAATTCCGCGATATCGCTCGTCCAGCAGAACATCGTCGTCGGCGGCATCCTCGCCGCGCTGATCCTCATGCTGTTTCTGCGCTCGTGGCGCCCCACGCTCGTGGTCTCTCTTGCGATTCCGGTCTCGGTCGTCGGTTCTTTCGTGGCGATGGCCGCCCTCGGGCGCTCACTCAACGTTATCAGTCTCGCCGGAATCGCCTTCGCCGTCGGCATGGTCGTCGACGCGGCGATCGTGGTGCTGGAAAACATCTACCGGCTGCGTCAGGAAGGCCTGTCCCGTTCGGAAGCGGCCTACAAGGGTGCATCGCAGGTCTGGCCCGCCGTCCTTGTCTCGTCCCTCACGACCGTGATGGTTTTCATCCCCATCCTGATCATGGAACTCGAGGCCGGCCAGCTTTTCCGCGATATCGCCGTCGCCATATCGGTCTCGGTCCTGCTGTCCCTGCTGGTATCCGTGACGGTCATTCCGGCACTGGCGAACCGGCTGCTTGTCGGCAGTACGGCCGAGGGCGGCAAACCCATGCGGCTTCCGGTCGTCGATGATTTCGCCCGCGGCTTTGTCGCTTTCTGGCAAAACTTCACGCGCCTGGTTGTGCGCTCGAAACCGCTCGCGCTGGGTGTCGTGGCCGCCATCACGCTTGCGTCCGCATTGTTCACGGTAAGTCTGGCGCCGAAGCTCGACTATCTGCCCACGGGTAACCGGAACTTCGTGTTCGGCTTCGTCAATGTGCCACCGGGCTACAATCTCGACGAGGTGAACACGATCACGGAGCGAATTGCCGAGCGTACCCGGCCGCTCTGGGCCACCGAAACCGGCCCCGAATCGGAGCCGGGAGCGCCTCCCAAGTTCGAGCGCTTCATGCGGGTGCCGTTTTCCGGCCGGGCGTTCATTGGCGGGACGGCCACCGATCCGAACCGTGCAGCGGAACTCGGCCCGATTCTTGAGGAGGCCGCCGCGCAGGAACCGGGAACGCGGGCGTTTGCGCGTCAACCCTCGCTTTTCGGGCGTTCCGTCGGGAGCGGGCGGTCTATCGATTTCGACATACGCGGCTCCGACCTTCAGACGGTTTACGACGTCGCCGGGGACGTGTTCCAACGCCTCCAGCAGGTGGTTCCCTTCAGCGAGGGGCATCGCACGCGGCCGATTCCAAGTCTCACCTTGTCGGCTCCCGAAGTGCGCGTCGCACCGAACCGGGTTCGGCTCGCCGACAACGGACTTTCCGCGCGCTCCCTGGGACAGTCTGTGGACGCATTCAACGACGGCATTCGCGTCGCCGAAATCACGGTGGACGGCAAGCGCATCGATCTCACGCTGATGGGGCCGCAGGACATGGTGGGCCAGACCCAGGGAATCGGATCCCTGCCGGTTGTCACCCGCGACGGACGGATCGTGCCGGTCGAAGGTCTCGCCGATGTGCGGATCACATCGGGTCCGACGGAAATCCGGCGCGCCGACAGGTCCCGTACCGTCACGCTCCAGATCACGCCGAACGCCCAGATGCCACTGCAGGAAGCTCTCGAAAAAATCGAGTCGGAAGTCGTCGAACCCATGGAGGCAGAAGGATTGCCCAGCGGGGTCACGTTCCACCTGACGGGCACGGCCGACAAGCTGCTTGAGACCTGGAACGAGATGGTCATCGACCTGCTGCTGGCGATTGTGATCGTCTACCTGGTGATGGCCGTCCTGTTCGAGAGCTTCATCTACCCTTTGATCATCATCCTCACGGTCCCCGTCGCGGCGGCAGGCGGGATCGCCGGGCTGGCGATCCTCAACCTGGGGGTCAATCAGCCGCTCGACATGCTGACAATGCTTGGCTTCGTCATCCTGACCGGGATTGTGGTGAACAACGCCATCCTGCTGGTCCATCAGACCCTCTATCACATACGCGAAGACGGACTTTCGGCTGACGACGCCATCATGCGCGCGACCCAGAACCGGGTCCGGCCGATCTTCATGTCCACGCTGACATCGGTCTTCGGCATGCTGCCGCTGGTTGTGTTCCCGGGTGCCGGCTCGGAACTGTATCGGGGCCTCGGCTCCGTCGTGCTGGGCGGTTTGTCCCTGTCGGCCGTGCTCACCTTGGCGATTGTGCCGCCTATGATGTCCATCACAGTCGGCTGGCGCGAACGCGGCGATAACACGCCACCCGCGGCCCCCGCCGAATAGGTATCTCGCGTTCGCCGGGCCGACGAACTACCATAGGTTCACCATGACCGGGTCCGACCACAGCCTTGCCGGCGTTCCGTTTCTCGAACCGCTCGACAATTCCGCGCGAAAATCGCTGGAACAGCGCGCGCGCTGGATGCGCCACAAGCCGGGCGAGACGATCATCGACCGTGAGAGCGAATCGCGCGATGTCTATTTTGTCGTCGAAGGCAGGGTCCGGGTGGTCAACTTCTCCCTGTCCGGCCGCGAAATCAGCTTCGACGAGATCGATCCCGGCGGCGTCTTCGGCGAATTGGCCGCGCTGGACGGACAACCGCGTTCGGCCACCATCGTGGCGCTGGCGGACACGCTCGTGGCATCGGTCTCTCCGGACACGTTTGTGAACATGCTCCGCGATCATCCGGATATGGCCATCGGGCTGATGCAGGAGCTGGCGAAGATCGTTCGCGCCTCGACGGGGCGGATCATGGACCTGAGCACATTGGGCGCCCACAACAGGGTCCATTCGGAAATCCTGCGCGAAGCGCGCCTCAACGCGGACGACGAATCCAACGAGGCACGCATCACACCGATCCCGGTGCATGCGGATATCGCCGCGCGGGTCAGCACCACGCGCGAGACCGTGGCACGCGTGTTCGGCGATCTGGCCAAGCAGGGCCTGGTGAAACGCGAGAAGGATGCGCTCGTCGTCCTTGATCTGGAACGCCTCGAAGATCTCGTCGACGAAGTTCGCGACTTCTAAATTATTGAATTTGCTGGGAAACGAAAGTTTTTCGACCGCTTGTGACGCCCGTCACTGTGGAACGGAACCTTCGCCCCTACGTTATGGGTGCGACGACGGGATGTCGTCCAGCACCGAGCGGAAGGGAGAACCCATGTCACGGCAAACACGCATCAACCTGGCAGCACTGATTTTGGCGCTGCCCCTGGTCGTCGCGATGGTTGAAATGACACTCCCCTCAGGGCTCTAGCTTCCCTCGGCGCACACTTCGCATTCATCCCAACCTCCTCCATGGACTTGCGGCCGGTCTCTCACGAGACCGGCCATTTTCTTTGTCCAGAAAGGTCAGAATTCCCAGCGGCGGCTCACGCCGACGGCGAAGCGGTAGTTGTTGTAGGAGAAGTTCGTGATGTTCGAGAGTTGGCGGTAGGCCTCTGCGCTCAACGTAAACGTCAGGTCTTCGAGTACCCTCGGCACATCGTCGCCGATCGCGGACACCGGAATGCCGTAGGTCAGCCGCAAACGGCCGAACTTGTCGCTACGCGTGTCGGTGGCAACCGACGGGTCGTTCCGGTCGTACCGGTCATGTCCGATCGTCAGCGACGTCAGCAGGAAGTCCCCATCCTCGAAGAGCCAGGTGTGCGTGGCCGCAAGCTGGTCGCGGTCGAAAGAATTGAACGCGCGCGAGGCGATCGTGCGGCCCCGGGTAAAACTCGCGCGCAACCGCTGGGTCGTGTCGAGTACCTGGCTGAAACCCAGCTCGAACTGATAGCTGCGCCCGCTTCTCTGGGTGGCCGTCGTGTTGCCGGTGATGTTGTTGTAGTACTGGTACTTTGCCTGGGCTTTCCCGAAGACGCCAAAGGTGTTCGAGACATCGCGGTTCCAGTCCAGCGATGCACCCTTGGCGACCAGGTACTTCTCACGCGACAGCAGCACGTTTTCGTAGAGGATACGGGGCGTGAAGGTGTCCGGCGCGAAGTCGAGTTCGAACCCGAAATCCGCGCTGATGGCCTGCAGGTCGAGATCGTCCTGCTGGATCTGCTCACCCTGGTAGTAGACCACTCCGCCGACCATCATGTGGCGCTTTTGCGCACCGAGATCGTGCTCGAAGGACAATTGCGCCAGCCCGTTGATCGAGAGGTCGTCGATCCGCGCCGACGTCCCGGACGTGCGCGTCGGCAAACCGAATGCCAGCCGGGTCTCGGACTTCGGGGACGCGTTCCGGTTCCAGTCATACTGGCCCGAAAGGTTCACGGCGAAGACGAACTTCGTGACCTTGCGGCGATTCTGGATTTGTTCGAGATAGCGGTCGATCTGCGCGCGCAGGTCGTCCGGCATGTCCAGTTCGCGGACCGCCAGAAGCTCGCGCTCGGCTTCATCCAGGTTGTCGAGGCGGAACAGCACAATGGCGAAAAGCACGCGCACGGTCGCCAGATCGGGGCGGATCAACAGGATCCGCTCCAGAGTCGCGCCCGCTCCGCGCACATTTCCTTCGCGAATCTGAGTCAGCGCGTAGCGAAAATTCAGATCGATATTGTCGGGGTCGGCCAGGACCTGCTGATAGGTCACTGCGGGGCCGTCACCGAATGTATTCAGGTCGAGGGCGTCTTCGGCCGCACGGTCGATCTCTTCCGTGCGTTCGATTTCTTCCTCGACCTCGTCGCCACGCTCCTCGACGCCCGTCTGCTGGGCAAGCGCCGGCGACGCCAGAAATCCGGCGATCAGACAGGCCAACCCGAAACTGCCATACCGGACGCGCCAGCCGAAAGCCGGCGCGTCTCCTTGCGAAAGGAAAACCAGTGAATGCCCCCAAGATTGAACGGGAATAAAGCACGACGGATCGCGGCGGAGCAAGCAAAGGCGCATAGGCCTAAGCTACTGAACTCTCATTTCGTTTCAGCGACGTAGACGCCGTCCCAGCCCGGCGGCGGCGGGTCGAACGAATACTGCGAAATCCGCTCGGCATAGAGGTCGTAGAGTTCCTTGATCGCGTCCGGCAGGTCGAGGCACTCGTTGAGCGCCGCCTGCGCACCATCCCAGTCAGCCGACCTGTAGGCGGTCAGCATGCGTTCGTGAGCCTCGCTCAGGGCCACGAATTCCGGCTCCGCTGCTTTTTCCGCATCGCCCATCAGCGCGAAAATATGCACGGCCTCGCTCTTTCCCTTCACCGCAATCAGGTCGAGCTCCAGAAAGGCGAACTCGTCCACGACCGCGGCGCGCGTCGTCTCTCCCACGACGATCAGCGCGCCGTAGTTCTTCGACTGCCCTTCCAGCCTGGCCGCGAGGTTCACGGCGTCGCCGAGCACGGAATAGTCGAAGCGCTGGTCGGACCCCATGTTGCCGACCACGCACTCACCCGAATTGAGCCCAACGCCGACGCCCACCATGAAGGCATCGGGATCCTCCGCCTTGCGCTCTTCGTTGACCCGGTCCAGGGCGGCAATGACCGCGAGCCCGGCTTCGCAGGCATGCCGGGCATGGTGGGGATCGTCGAGCGGCGCGTTCCAGAACGCCATGATGCAATCGCCCATGTACTTGTCGATCGTACCGTTACGATCGAGGATTTCACCCGTCAGCGGCGTCAGAATGCGGTTGATGAGGGCCGTGAGGCCCTGCGGATCGTCACGGTGGGCCTCGGAAATCGCGGTGAAGCCGCGAATGTCGGAGAACAGCAGGGTCATCTCGCGGGTCTCACCGCCGAGCCGCAGGCGATCCGGTTCCTCGGCAAGCTGCTCGACAAGTGCGGGCGACAAATACTGGCCGAATGCCGAACGGATCTGCCGGCGCTGGTTCTCTGAATTCAGGAAGTTGATCAGCGAACTGGACATATAGACCAGCAGCACCACGACCGCCGGATATATCGGGTCGATGAGGATGCGCGAATTGGTATAGGCGAACCAGCCGACGGCGATACCAATGGCGATGGCGACGATCGACACCAGCGCCCCGGCCGTCGCGCCGAGTTTCGGGAGCAGCAGGATCAGGAAGATGCCCAGCAGCGCGAAGGCCGAAAGCTCCGCGCCCAGGGTCCAGTCGGGCCGGGTCAGGAACGTATCGGTCAGCATCTGCTCGATCAGTTCGGCGTGCACCTCGACCCCGGGAATGATGGGATTCAGCGGCGTCGAGCGCAGGTCGAGCAGGCCCGGCGCGCTCGTCCCGATCAGCACGATCGCGCCTTCGAGCCTGTCGGCCTGGGTGATCGGTTCGTCCGCGGACCACAACCGCCAGGCCGGCAGGTAACGCTCCGGTTTGTAGCCCGTGTAGTGCAGCCAGACATGGCCCTCGCCGTCCGTCACGACCGGCACCTGGCCGACGCTGACGCTGGAGATCCCCGTCGCGGCACCCCCTTCACCGCTCGCGTCCGACATCTTGATCCGGTACGCCCGCGCGCCCTGCGCGACGCGCAGCGCCTCCGCCCCGAGGGTCGGGTAGAGCGCGGGGAGCGCGAAGGGGTCCGTATAGTCGGGCTCGGTGCCGGGCGGCACATACTGGGTGAAGATCGGCACCCGGCGGATCAGCCCGTCGATTTCCGAGGGAAAGTTGATGTTGCCGAGCCCCGCCGCCGCCTTGTCGAGGATCGGCAGGTTCGAAATCGCGGCCCGGTTGACCGGCAGGAACAGGTGCGGCGGCGTGCCCCCTATCGCGACGCCCGCCTTCGGCGCCGGCGGTCCTGTCGTGTTTTGCGATTGGGAGAAGGTGAAACCGGTGACGACCCGCCCGCGCGCGAACGCCTCGGCCAGCGCCTCGTCATGGTCGGGCAGCGCCTCGACATTGACCCGCAGGGCCTCGCCCACCGCGCCTTCCGGCCAGGCGGACAACACGTTCCGCGGCGACGTGCGGTCCGGCTCGGCGAACAGCACGTCGAACACGACCACGGCCGCGCCCTCCTCGTGGAGGCGGTCGACAAGGCTCGCGATCCGCGTTCGCGGCCACGGCCACTGCCCGATCTCGGCCAGGCTGGCATCGTCGATATCGAGAATACGTACCGGCAACTGCTCGAAATGGCGCGGCTCGATCCGCTGGTAGGTGTCGAACGTCCACCAGCGGACAAGCTGCACCGGCGTTGGGTCCTCGATCCGGACGAACAGCGCCAGAAGCAGGATAACGATCGGTATCAGGCGGGATTTCCATGCACGCATGCCAGCAATCTATCTCATGCCCAGACGCCGACCCAAGAAATCTTCGACCCATTGAGAATCGTGGACAAGCCTTCCTCATCGCCCACCGGGCTCGTTACTCATGTGAGGTGTTGACGCAACCCGGACCGACGCCTAAGCCCTTGGGTATGGTTAGTTATTCCTTAAAGCGATTCTCCGCCTTCCCGGTTGCGGTAGGCCTTCTCACGATGGCGTCCGGAACATCTCTTTACGCTCAGGGCAGCGAGCAGGCCGGTGTCGCCGGCGCCGTGCGCGGCGATGTCACCCTGGTGGCGGCGGTCGCGGCCCAGACCCGGGTCGTCGGCGAGAAGATGGGCAGCGGCGACAAGATATTCCTCGGCGACGAAATCTCGACCGGCCCGAACTCGGGCATGCAGGTGATGCTGCTCGACGAGACGATATTCACCATCGGCCCCAACGCCGGTCTGGTGATCGACGAGTTCGTCTACGACCCGGCGACGAACGCCGGCCAGGTGACGGCATCGGTCGTGAAAGGCGCGTTCCGGTTCGTGTCCGGCAAGGTCGCCAAGGAAGAACCCAGCAAGATGAACGTGAAGACGCCGGTCGGCACCATCGGCATTCGCGGCACGTCGGCGGCCGGGGTGGTCACCCTGCCCGAGCCCGGGGATCCGAACGGCACGATTTCCGGCACCTTCGTGCTTCTCGGGCCGGGCGCGGACAACAACGCGGGCGAACGCGCGGGCCGCATTCTGATCACCAACGGCGGAACGACGGTCGAGATCACCCGCTCCGGCTTCGGCACGATCATTTCCAGCCCCGACGTCCCCCCGGGGACGCCGGTGCGCCTGGAGCCCGCGCAGGTCGCGGCGCTGACGGCCGCGCTCGGCACCGACGGCAGCGCGCGCCCGAACAACGACAACGATGGTCAGGGCGAGGGACAAAACGGCCAGAGCGGCGGGGGCAACCAGAACCAGGGGGGCGACCAGCAAGCTGGTACCGGCCAGGGTTCAGGTTCATCAGGTGGCGGCACGACAGGAGCGGGGAGCAGCGGACTGGGGCAAGCAACAAATCTGGCCGGCCAGAATCTCGGGGAAGGCGTCACCAATGCCAACCTGCTCGGACAGATCGCCGGCACACAGAGTAGTGCGAATGACGAGACGTTTGAGGCGGCCGAAGACAGCGGTACGACATCCAACGTCAACACAGCGGTCGCCACCTTTGACCAGTTGCGGTCGGTGACAACCGGCACCGCGACGTTCAATTTCGGCACAATCCCGCTGCTGTACGCAGGCGGGGCGCACACGGACAGCGGCGGCAGCTTCGACGCCCAGGCGTTCATCGACTTCGGCGCGCAAACGCTCGACCTGCAGATTGCCAACATCCAGTATGAGTTCGATCAGGACGGCAGCGGAAGCAACGCTTCCCTGATCGGCGCCGGCGGCCCACAGATGTTTGTGTTCACGCCGGACGGGGACGACCCGTTCGACAACACGACCTACCAAAACGACAACGGATTCGTTTCCGGGACCTGGGACTCCCAGGTCGACACGGCCAACTTCTCGACCCCGCCGACAGACGGGTCGCACGCCGTCATCTCTGCGTCGATTCTCAACGACATTGAAAATAACGTTGTAGCGTCTCAGGGCGTGGTCAGCATGACGATCAGCGACGCCAACAGCGACACCGTGATCGTCGGCGGCGGCGTGGCGGCTGCCACAGCAGCGGACTAACGCAAACCGCGGTTTTCCAGTCTTTCCAACAAAAACTTCGCCATGTGACGCCTGTCACTGTGCGATCCGCTGCGCGTGCCTATTTTGAGGCTGCAACAATGGAGACGCACGATGACCTTTCAGGCACCTCACACGTCCGCACGTAATATTCGATACAGTTTCCTCGCCGTGACCGGTCTCACTGCGGGGGCAACGGCGGGCCTGCTTGGCACGTTGCTGTTGGCTGTGGCGGCCCTGTAGACGCCCGCGCGTTTTCAGTCACCGCCTGCTTCGAAGGTCCAACATGCCCCGGATAAATCCCGCAAAAACCGCGCTCATTCTGTGCAGCCTAATGACCGTGCCCGCGGGCGCCCTTGCGCAAGATGGCGGCGAGCTTGCGGGCGTCGCGGCCGCCGTGCGCGGCGATGTCACGCTGGTGGCCGCCCTGCCCGCAACCGGCGGCCGCGTAGTCGGTAAGAATCTCGGCAGCGGCGACAGGATTTTCCTTGGCGACGAGATCGAAACCGGCCCGGAATCGGGCATGCAGATCATGCTGCTCGACGAGACCATATTTACCATCGGGCCGAGCTCCGGATTGATTATCGACGAATTCGTCTACGACCCCGCCACCAGCGCCGGCAAGGTCACCGCCTCCGTGGTCAAGGGCGCGTTCCGGTTCGTCTCGGGACGCGTGGCGAAGGAAGAGCCGAGCAATATGAACGTGCGCACGCCAGTCGGCACCATCGGCATACGCGGCACGTCCGCGGCCGGCGTCATCTCGCCCGCCGACCCAAACGATCCCGCCAGCCCGCTGACCGGCACTTTCGTTCTGCTGGGGCCCGGCGTGGACAACAATGCCGGCGAACGCGCGGGGCGTATTCTCGTCACCAACGGCGGGACAACGGTCGAAATCACCCGCTCCGGCTTCGGCACGGTGATCGCCAGCCCGATACTGCCCCCCGGGACTCCGGTTCGCCTCGAACCCGCGCAGGTCGCCGGCCTGACGGCCGCACTCGGCACGGATGGCGGTGCGCGTCCGCAGCAGGGGGGTGACAATACCCAGGGTTCGGACAGTCCGGATGGCGGCGGCTCCGGAGGTTCCCGGAACGATAGCGGCGACGACAATCAGAATCAGGACAATCGAGGCCCGGGCGGAGAACAGGCAAACTCTGGCACCGCGCCCGGTCCGAACCAACAAGGCGCGCCAGCCGGAAGGCCCTCGGAGCGCATCGCGGGTGTCGACGCAGGCCAGGTCGCCGCGCTCACCGGACAGAATCTTGGCTCCGGGGCGACAGATGCCCGGTTCCTCGGTCGGGTCGGCACCGCGCAAAACGAGGCGAACCAGCAAGTCCTGGAGGCAGCCGAAGATGCAGGTATCGCGAGCACCGCCGTGGCCACCGCGATCAGCACGTTCGACCAGCTCCGGCTAATCCAGACCGGTACTGCAACATTCGATATGGGCAATATCTCGCTCAACTTCCTGAGCGGATCGCACACCAACAGCGGCGGGTCCTATAACGCCAACGCCGTGATCGACTTCGGCGCGCAGACTATCGATCTGAACATTTCAAGCGTGACCTACTTCTTCAACGGTGGGAACGCCCAGAGTTTTGCTTTCGACCCCGACGCGAACACCGGCGGAGGCGCGCTGGACTCCACCTATGCGAATGATTCGGGTTTCGTCGCCGAAACCTGGACGACCAACAACAACGCGGCGAATTTCACGACCGCGCCGACCGACGGCGCATCGGTCCAGATTTCGGCGGCAATCCTCAATGATGTGGATGCCGGCGTGATCGCCGCGCGCGGTTTCGTGACCATGCGAATCCAGGAAAACGGTGGCGATACAGTGATCGGCGGGTCCGGTGTGGCCGAGCGCCAGTAACCGGCTCTAGCCGCGCCCCAGTCCCTTCAGGACCTCGGGCCCGGCCGACTGGATCATCCGGACGTCCGACGTGGGCGTGACCAGGTCGAACCCGTCCTCGATCATCTTCGCCGCATAATCCGTTCGCGTCGCATGCACGCCCGCGCGAATGCCGGCGGCGTGCGCCGCCTCGCGGATTTGCGCGATCAGCTCCGCCACCGGCCCATCGAAATTGTCGTGCTTCGGCGGGTGGCCGTGGGAAAACGCCAGGTCGGTCGGTCCGATGTAGAGCGCATCGAGCCCCGGTGTCTCCGCGATGTCCTTCAGGTTCGCCATGCCCTCCTGCGTCTCGATCATCGCGAAGGTCGCGATTTCGTCGTTGGCCGTCTCCAGATAGGTCGGGCCGCCGACGATCATCCCGCGATAGGCCCCGTTCGACCGGACGCCGACCGGCGGATACCGGCACGCGGCCACGAAGCGCTCCGCATCCTCGCGGCTGTTCACCATCGGGCAGATGATCCCGTAGGCGCCCGCGTCGAGCGCGCGCATCATCACCGACGGCTCGTTCCATGGCACCCGCACGATGGGCGTGACGTCGGTCGCCGCCATCGCCTGCAGCATCGGCACGGCGTCCGAAAGATCGATGGGGCCGTGCTGCATGTCGATGGTCAGGCAGTCCCAGCCCTGGTGCGCCATGATTTCCGCCAGAATGGCGCTCGGCGAAGACAGCCAGCCGTTCGCCGCCGCACCGCCCGACGCCCAGATATCCTTCAACTTACTCATGAAAGCTGCCCCGAATAGGTGAATTCCGGGCGTCAGTCTGGCATGCGGCCCATGGCCACGCCAGACAGCATCACCCGGCGTCGGACGCCAGCTTGCGCTGCAACGCCGCCTGTTCTTCCCGGGTCAGCGAATAGCCCCAGATAATTCGGAGCGAGACCAGCTTGAACAGGATCGGACAGACCCCGAACAACAGGGTGAGAGCGAGCAAGGCGTCGGCGTCGTTGTACATCTTGGGAACGAAGCCCGCGACGGCAAGCACCTCGAACGAAACGCCGACGACGAATGCCGCGGCAGCCTTCGCCGCCATGCCCCACACCGCAAAGTAGATACCGGTCCGCCGCTCGCCGGTTTCCAGTACGTCACGGTCGACCGAATCCGCAAGCATCGAGGCCGGCATGGCCAGGTCTGCCCCGAGCGTCAGGCCGGCGACGATCGCAACGCCCAGAAAAACGACGGTGTCGCCGCTTCCCAGAAACGGCACGATCGAGAATGCCGCGATCGCGATGATGAGCGCCACGCGCCAGGCGATGTGCTTGCCGAACCGTTTCGCCGTGAACAGCCAGATCGGCGTACCTGCAATCGCCATCGTGAAATAGGTCGTCAGGTAGACCGGTGCCCATTCGGGCCGCTCCAGCACCTGCCGGATGAAGAAGAAAAACAGGGTCAGCGGAAACGCGTTGGCGACGCCGTTGGCGAAATAGGCTCCCAGAATCTGGAGGAAGGGCTTGTTCGACCACATGAGACGGACACTGGCGCGCCAGCCGAGTGTATTCTCCGCCCGACGGACGGCGGACGGCGCTTCCCGGATCTTCCACGCGGTGAACACGATCGGGACGGGCAAGAGCGCCAACCCCGTCCAGGCGATCAGCTCCAGGGTCGCGCGTTGCGGAAAGTATGTCGTCTCCTGATTGTTCGCGACGACGAACAGGAACCCTGCCAGCAGGGTCCCCAACGCGGCGAAAACGTGACGGTAGAGGAACACACGAGAGCGCTCGTGATAGTCGTCGCTGAGCTCGGCCCCCATCGCCGTATAAGGCATGAAAAGCGCGGTTCCGGAGGCGAACATCACGAAACTCCAGAACGCGAGATAGATCTCGTCAGCACCGGCGGGCGGGATGAACAGCTTGTAGGAGGCAATCGACAGGGGCAGCCACGCCAGCACCATCCACGGCACACGTCGCCCAAGTCGAGTTCGGGTGCGGTCGCTCAACCAGCCCACAAGCGGGTCCGTCACGAAATCCCAGACACGGGTCCCCATGATGACGACGCCGGCCACAACCATGGAGATACCCCCGAGGGACGCGTAGACATCGGGCAGGAACATGAAAAGCCCGATCGCCAGCAGGGAGATCGGCATCGAGGTCGATGAGAAAATCAGCAACGTCGACACGCTCAGGCGTTTTTCGTCATCCTGATCGGCGCCTGTCCGGCTTGGGGTCATGGCCGGAACCACCGCCATCTAATGGAGCGGATCGGAAGACCGGGCGCCGCGTTCCGGCAGGACCGGGGACGGCCCGGACTGGTGGTGGACGATCCGCCAGTTTCCGGCCTCGATCGCAAACACGTTTGTCGCG
Organism: Alphaproteobacteria bacterium; assembly: GCA_965222215.1. Taxonomy (GTDB): domain Bacteria; phylum Pseudomonadota; class Alphaproteobacteria; order UBA6615; family UBA6615; genus JABJAG01. Next base: position 2,844,813 of record OZ244931.1, read on the forward strand.
ACCAGGGCGTGCGCCCCAACCTTCTCGTAGCAAACCACGATTCCGGTCCGGGGATCAGCGTGCGGCGCGCGCATGTCGATATCGAAGCTGTCGGCCGGGTCGAGGATGGCGCGCCAGCTCGAAAGCACGGCGTCGCGCCCGAACACGGCATCGCCGCCAGGATGGATCACGCTGACCGGCGTCGTTTCCGCCCAGATGTCGGCCATCGCGCTCATATCCGCACGCGCAAACGCGGCGTAGAACGCGTCGTTGGCAAACAGGAGTTTCTGCTCATCGCCCATCGCCCTGTCCCCCGATACATGGCTAGGTTAACCGGTCGCGAAGACACGCGGCTGTAACGTAATTGTCAACGCGCATCTCGCGCGGGAAGATGGCTGATGGTTTCCGAAACGTCTTCCGAACGGCTGCGCGCGCTCGAAGCGCGGGTCCGGCATGAACTCGACCTGCTCAATCACCCGAAGGGAGCGTGGGTTCCGCCGCGCACCCACCCATCCGGGCGTCCCGTGTTCGACGTACTGGTGGTGGGCGCCGGACAGGGTGGCCTGGGAACCCTGTCCGCCCTCCGCCGGGAGAATGTGACGAACATCCTGGCGGTGGATCGCAATCCGGCAGGCCGCGAAGGGCCCTGGAAGACGTTCGCCCGAATGCGGCTCCTGCGCACCCACAAGGACATCACCGGACCGGCCCTGGGTATCCCCTCGCTGACACCGCGCGCCTGGTACACGGCCAGGCACGGCGAGGACGCCTGGGACGCCCTCGTACGCATTCCCCGGACGGACTGGCAGGATTACCTGGACTGGTACCGCAAGGTTCTCGATCTGCCCGTCCGGAACGACACCGAAGTCGGCCCCCTTGCCGCCGACGAACCGGACAACCCCGACAGCCTGATCCGCGTTCCCCTGACCGACACCCGGGAAGGCGGTCGCACCGAAACGGTGTATGCACGCGAAGTCGTCCTCGCCAACGGGCTCGAGGGATGCGGCGTCTGGTACATCCCGGACATCATCACGGACAATCTCCCGCCGGACCGCTACGCCCAGGCCAACACGGAAATCGATTTCACGCTGCTCCGCGACAAGCGCGTCGTCGTCGTCGGTGCGAACGCCGGCGGATTCGACGCCGCAACCGCGGCCCTCGAGGCCGGCGCGGTGTCGGCCGACCTGCTGGTCCGCCGGGCCGAACTCCCCAGGGTGAACGCACACAAGCCGATCGACAGCGTGGCATGGCTCAAGCATTTCGGCGACCTGGACGACGCCACGCGCTGGCGCCTGATGGTCCATATCATGCGCAACAATCAGCCGCCGCCGCAGGACACGTTCGACCTCGCACGGAGCCTCCCGGGGTTCACGATGCACGAGAATGCGGGGATGACAGGGGTGCGCCTCGATGGCGACGCGGTGATCGTCGACACGGCCGCCGGCCAGTCGCTGGAGGCCGATTTTGTGATCGCGGCGACCGGGTTCAGGCACGATTTCCACGCCCGCATCGAGACATCCGGTATCGCCGACGCAATTGCCCTGTGGCGCGACCGCTACACGCCGCCGGCGGAGGAGGACTGGGAACCCATGGGCACCTATCCCTATCTCGGCACGTCGTTCGAATTCACCGAGAAGTCACCCGGCAGCGCGCCCTGGCTGCATCACATCCACTGTTTCTCGCTCGGAACGAAACCGAGCCTCGGGCTCACCGGAAGCTCGGCCACATCCATGCGCTACGGCGTACCGCGCCTGGTCCAGGCACTGACGCGGCAGCTTTTCCTCGATGACGCCGACCGGCATGTACAGGCGATGCTGACCCACGACGAGGTCGACCTGACCTTCACCAGATCCAGCGATCCGGAAGCCTAGCTGCCGGGCTGGGCACCCGGCACATGGGCGAAAGCGTCAGCGGGCACGAAATCGAGTTGGCCGCTGCCGCCGGGCTTCAGCCAGTAGAGCTCGACCGTCGAGGTGACCTGCTTCTCGAAATACAGTAGCCGCAGCGGGTACCAGCCGGGCTCCTTGATTTCCACGGGTACCAGGTCGGAGTACCGGTCGCGATGTACATCCGGGTCATAGACCACGCGCTTTCCACCGATATGGAGGTCGACACCGTCGTTCGACTGCATCGCAATGGTGTAAGTACCCGCCACCGGGAAATTGATATACCCGCGAATGTCCGCGCCGACGGAGTCCGCTTGCCCGCTGGTCAGGACATCACCCTCGCCGACGAAATAGTCGAGCATCGCGATCGGTTCACCTTCGACGCCGTCCTTGTACTTCGCCCATTCGGTTATTTCGCGGGTGTGATCGAACTTGTTGAAATAGTAGGTGACCGCAAGCCCGGGCTTGAGCCGGTCCGCCGAGGGTTGTGGCGATGCCGGCGAAAGGCCCGTGACCATATCGGCCGCGTTCGCGCCGGCGCCGAAACAAAGCAGCGCCAAAGCCGCAAGCGTGAAACGAGTAACAGTGCGAAACATCAATGTCCTCCGTCCGGATTGCCAAACGTCCACATCCAGGGACGCACCTCCGTCTTCGCAAACAGGTCCGCCTTCGTATACGGGTCGTCCTTCGCCAGCGCGCGGGCGTCGTCGATCGATTCCGCCTCGACCACAAGCAGCGAGCCGGTCATGCGTGAGCCGTCCTCGCTCGGCGTCGATCCGGCGTGGACCAGTTTCACGTTCTTGCCATGGTCACGCAGGTATTCGAGATGCACGTCGCGGGTCTCGGCGCGCAGTTCGACGCCGTCTTCCCGGTCCGTGTTGACGATGATGAAATGCATGGGTTCCTCCCGAAACCGTTGAACCTCAGGCGCGTTCGAGAACGGTGGCGATGCCCTGCCCGACCCCGATGCACATGGTGCACAGCGCGTACTTGGCGTCGCGCTCCTGCAACTCGTAGGCCGCCGTCGTGGCAAGCCGCGCCCCGCTGGCCCCCAGCGGGTGGCCCAGCGCAATCGCGCCTCCGTTCGGATTGACGTGCTCGGCGTCGTCGGCGATGCCCAGATCTCGGGTCACGGCCAGGGCCTGCGCCGCGAAAGCTTCGTTGAGCTCGATCACATCGATGTCGCCGATCTTGAGGCCGAGACGTTCAAGCAGTTTGTGCGTCGCAGGTGCGGGGCCGAATCCCATGATCCGCGGCGGGACACCGGCGGTAGCGGTGCCGACCACCCGCGCCAGCGGCTTGAGGCCGTACTTCTCGACGGCAGCCTCTGACGCGATGATCATCGCGCACGCACCGTCGTTCACGCCCGACGCATTGCCCGCCGTCACGCTTCCGCCTTCGCGGAACGGCGTCGGCAGTTTCGCCAGCGTCTCAACGTCGGTGTCGGGGCGCGGATGTTCATCGGTATCGACGGTCAGCGGATCTCCGCGACGCTGCGGCACCTCGACCGGCACGATTTCCTTCGCCAGTCGGCCGTTGCCCAGCGCTGCCTTGGTGCGAGCCTGGGACCGGGCCGCAAACGCATCCTGGTCGGCGCGCGAGACCTGAAATTCTTCGGCGACGTTCTCCGCCGTCTCGGGCATCGAATCGACGCCGTATTCGGATTTCATCTTGGGATTGATGAAACGCCATCCGATGGTCGTGTCCTCGACCTTGGACGACCGCGAAAACGCGCTGGTCGCCTTCGGCATGACGAACGGCGCCCGGGACATACCCTCGACACCACCGGCCACGATCAGGTCCGCTTCACCGGTGCGGATGGCGCGTGCCGCGGCGGTGAGGGCTTCCAGGCCCGACCCGCACAGGCGGTTCACGGTGGCACCGGGAACTTTCGACGACAGGCCCGCCAGCAGCAACGACATGCGCGCCACGTTGCGGTTGTCCTCGCCGGCCTGATTGACGTTGCCGTAGTAGACCTCGTCCACCTCGTCCCACGCGACACCCGGATTGCGGTCCATCAGCGCCTTGATCGGGATCGCACCGAGGTCGTCCGTGCGCACGCTCGACAGCGAACCTCCGTAGCGTCCGAACGGGGTACGAACCGCATCGCAGATAAAGGCTTCGGGCATGGATACTCTCCTGTTCTCGTGTCGCCCCGCGCTCAAGCGGCGTGGGGGCGTCGTCCGTGAAAAGCGTCGTCGAGCAGCGAGCGAATACCGTCGCGAGTGACCGGACGCGGATTATAGTAGGGATTCTGGGTCGCGATATCCGCGGCCTTGTCGAGGTCTTCTTCCTTCATGCCGACATCGGATAGCGCCATTTTCGCGCCGACCGATTCAGCCAGATCGAACAGGGCCCCGGCCGGATCGTCGGTATCGAGCGCACGTCGCAGGCGCTCCATGGCTTCGGGCGCGGCCTCCGCATTGTAGGCCGTCGCATGGGGAATGACCGCCGTGTGGGTCTCCGCATGCGGCAGGTTGAAGCTGCCGCCCAGCGTGTGACAAAGCTTGTGATGCAGCGCCATCCCGACCGCACCCAGCGCAGCGCCGGAAAGGTACGCGCCGTACAGGGCATCGCTGCGCGCCTCGATATTGCCGGGTTCCTTCACAACAACCGGAAGCGCTTTCGCCAGCGCACGCACCCCCTCCTCGGCCATCATCGAGACGATCGGGTTCGCGGTCTCGGAATACATCGCCTCGACGCAATGGGCGATGGCGTTCATGCCGCTCGGCCCCGCGATAAAATCCGGCAGGGTGAGTGTCAGGTTCGGGTCATAGACCACGGTTGTCGGCAAAACCTTGTTGTCACGTCCGGTTTTCTTGATGCCGGCCTCGGTCAGCCCCCAGATCGGTGTCATTTCCGAGCCGGCATAGGTTGTCGGCACCGCGATGATCGGCAGCCCGAATTCCAGTGCAATGGCCTTGCCCAGCCCGATGGTCGATCCACCGCCGACAGCGACACAGGCGTCCGCGCCAAGCTTTTCCGCTTCCTTCCGGGCGGCCTGCGCCACCTCGATCGGAACGTGCATTTCGGCCTTATCGTAGACGCCGGCCGAACGCGAACCCAGCCGCGCGGCCACATCCTCGGCCTGCTCGCGCTGCTGCGGCGTCGAGAGCACGAGCGCCTTGGCGACCCCGAGCCGTTCGACTTCCTCAGCCAGCCGGTCGAGGCTGCCAACGCCGAACACAACCCGTCCGGGCAGCGCCTCATATGCAAATTCGCGCATCTGCAACTCCTCCGCGTGTCACGGCCGTGAACCGGCTCTTCGATCTGCGCCGGGACTATCGCACAAGGGTGCCCCGCACACCTAGACCGGCGCCCGGAATCCGAACATCGGGCATGCCGCGCGATCATCGCAACACCGGACCGAATGCCCAAGAGAATGTGATTACGCACGCGCACGCCGCGCACGATAGGCTCGGGCCATGACAGCATTCCGAAACATCGCGTTTGCCGCATCCCTCGCCCTTGCCGCGGCGGCCTCCCCCATTCCTGTATCCGCGCAGCCCACGTCTACGCCACCGGCCACGCGCGATATCAGCAATGAGGAGGTCCAGAAGCTCGCGCGCGACATCCTGCGCGTCGGCACGCTGGACCGGAACCGCGTCATGGCGCGGCTCGTCGAGCGTGGAGACACGGACGTTGTCCCGGCCCTGATCCAGTCACTGCGGTTTCTCCAGCAGGATCCATGGACAATCACCAGCGCACTCCAGTCGCTCACCGGCGAGAACCATGGGAAGGATTGGAACAAGTGGATGCTATGGCAGGAGGCGCATCCGGAGATCGTGCCGTTCGAGGGATTCGCCGCCTACAAGGAGTGGGTGCTCACCCATATCGACCCGAACTTCAGCCTGTTTCTTCACGAAGGCGTGGCGCACGCGATCCGGCTGGAGGAGATCGCCTGGGGCGGCGTCGTCCGGGACGGCATTCCCGCGCTGGTGAACCCCAGGCTGGTCGCGCCCGATCACGCCGAAGCAGCCTATCTGGACGCGGGTGAACTGGTTTTCGGGATCGAGATCAACGGTGACGTCCGGGCCTATCCGCTCCGCATGATGGACTGGCATGAGATGTTTAACGACGTGATCGGCGACGTGCCGGTCGCGCTGGCCTATTGCACGCTTTGCGGGTCGGGAATCCTGTTCGAGACAGCCGTCGACGGACAGGAGGCACCTTTCGAATTCGGATCGTCGGGGTTTCTCTACCGCTCGAACAAGCTGATGTTCGACCGCGCAACGAACTCGCTCTGGAACCAGTTCACCGGCCGCCCGGTGGTCGGCGAGCTGGTCGGCTCGGATATCGAGCTCAAGGTCCGGCCGGTGGCCATCACGACCTGGGCGAAGTGGCTGTCGCGCCACCCGGACACGAGAGTCCTCTCCATCGAAACCGGGTTTGACCGCGACTACACGCCGGGCAAACCCTACGCGGCCTACCTCAACAGCCCCAACCTGATGTTCCCCGCGCGGGTCAACGACACCCGCCTGGCGGCGAAGGACTACGTCTACGCGCTGCGGATGGGAGCGGACGAGAAAGCCTGGTCGCTCGCGCTGTTCGAAGACAGCGCGGTGATTCATGACATGGTCGGCGGACGAGATATCGTACTCGTAGGCGACGCGGCGACCCGCACCGTGCGCGCATACGAATCGGCGGGGCTGGAGTTCGGGCCTCATACGAGCGACGGCGAGCGCCTGGTCTCCGCCAGCGGGGAGTGGCTCATCACGGAAGACGCGCTGGTCGGTGCAGGCGGCCGCCGCCTGGAACGCCTTCCCGGACATATCGCCTACTGGTTCGCCTGGCAGAACTTCCGGCCGGAAGCCCCCACCCGCTTCGAATAGCCGACCGGAATTCCCCAGAACGCCCGCGGTGGTGTAGGGTCCGGCATCTAACAATTGCCGGACCTGTCTGCCATGGCCAAAGCCCAGTTTGCGCGCTTTTCCGACCTGAATTCCCAGGGGGCGCGGTTCGCCGCCGAAATGGGCGTGCCGCTCGGCGCGTACCAGAAGATGACCGCCGAGCATTTGTTTCTGGTGATGTCGTCGCCGGAACTTGGCGGCCCGTTCGCCACCGATCCCGGCATCTCCGACGATCAGGGGCTCGTCGCCGCGATCGTGAAATGCTCACCCGGTCAGGGTCCCTATCTGCACGCTCACTACAACACGCTTGAGAACTTCATCTGCCTCGACGGCCGCTTCCGGATCACCTGGGGCGACACCGGCGAGCATGAGGCGTTTCTCGATCCGCTGGACACGGTGTCGGTCCCGCGCGGCGTGGTGCGCGCGTTCGAAAACGCGTCGGACGGCCCGGCGCACATCATGGCTTTCATCCGGGGCGACAAGCCGGAGGATTTCGGCGACGTGGCGATGACCCCCGCCGCGGCCGAGGACCTCGACACAACGTTTGGCGACGGCACGGCCGAAAAAATCAAGGACATCGGTTGGCGTTTCGACGCGGGCGTGGAAGCGCCAACCGCGAAGGTAAGTCCTGAAGAGATGGGCGCACGCCTGGCGCGCTTCGCCGACATGAACGCCGACGGAAGCGGACCGCTGCGCCGTTACGCCGTCATGGATTCGGTCGCCGGCGCCGCCATTACCGGCGACCCGGGCCTGAAGGCCGACATCTTCGAACTCGCGACCGGCGCGGAGGCCGAATTGGCAAGCACTCCCGGAAAACGCACCCTGATGTGCGTCGGCGGCGGCGTATCGATGTCCTGGGACGGCCAGACGGCCGACACGACCCCATGGGACGCGGTCGCACTGCCGCCGGACACAGGCTGCCGCCTGACCAACACCGGCGACGAGCCGGCGCAGCTGTTCGCGATGGAGACCGGTTAACGGGGGCACAGCAAGACCCGACAACTCCTGTCATGGCCGGACTTGATCCGGCCATCTCGTCCCGGTCCGTGCGGAGATGCCCGGATCAAGCCCGGGCATGACAAACTTCTCGATTGCCCCGGGCGAACAGAAACCGGCGGCTAGGCGCCTTCGGTCACGTCCCGCGCTTCCACGGGTGTGTCGGGAATTCCCGTGGGGTTGGCCTTCCAGTAATCCTCGTAACAGTCCAGCGTCGCGTACGGCATGATCATGCCCGGGTTGAAAGGCACCGGTTCCTCACCCGCCGCGATCTTCTTCGGCCAGTCGTAGTCGGCCAGCGCCGCCTTCGCGATGGCAACGAAATCGCCCTCTTCGTCAACCAGCGCCTGCTCGGCCAGGTCCGGATTCTCAAGCTTGCCGTTCGCCATCTGGGGCAGCCCCGAGTAGCGTTTCGCCAGACCCGACAGGCTCTTGTCCGTCCCGAACACGGGTGAGACGCCGAGATGCGCGCTGCAGTCCAGATAGTCGATCCCGGTTTCCGCCAGCTTCGAGAACACGACCCTGGCGTCGTCGTCGCCGCCCGGCCACTCGTACTCGAAGTCGTTGACCTTGGTCTGGGAGATACGCACGCCGACCGGCTTGTCCGGCACCGCCGCACGAACCGCCTCCATCACTTCGCAATGGTAGCGGATTCGGTTCTCGACCGGCCCACCATACTCGTCGTCGCGCTGGTTGGTGTAGACGGTCAGGAACTCGTCCGGCAGATAGCCGTTCGCGCCGTGGACCTCGATCCCGTCGAAGCCGATTTCGACGGCCCGGCGCGCCGCCGCGCCGTAGCTGGCAACGACCTCCGCCATCTCGTCGCGGGTAATTTCGCGCGGGGTCTGGAATACGTCACCGCTGCCGCGATAGCGCGGGATCTGCTTGCCTTTCGGTGTCACCACCGACGGCGCGATCGAGCCGTCGACCCAGTTGTTGCCCTGATTAATCGCGCCGCAGTGGAATATCTGCATGAAGATCGGCGCACCCTCGGCGTGCACCGCATCCACCACCTTACGCCAGGAATCGCGCTGTTCGTCGGTCGCAATACCCGGCTGGTAGAGATAACCCTGGCTGTATTTGAGGTCGATGTAGACACCCTCGGTCACGATCAGGCCCCAGCCGCCGCGCGCAAAGGATGCGTAGTATTCGGCCATCTGATCGGTCGCCAGCCCGTCATCCGTGGCGCTCGTGCGCGTCATCGGCGAGACGACGGTGCGGTTTGCGGTTTCCACGCCCCGGATCGCGCCCGGCGCAAAGATGTTGGGGTACTTTTCGACCCCCGGTCCACTCAAGCTCATCTGAAATTCCTTATTTCTCGATGGGCACGCCGACGAGGCTGCCCCATTCGGTCCACGAGCCGTCGTAGCTGCGGACATTTTCGAAACCGAGCAACTCGGTCATGGTGAAGTACGCCAGGGTCGCCCGGTGGCTCAGCCGGCAGTAGGAAATCACGTCCTTGTCCGCTGTCGCGCCGCGCTCGGCCAACAACGCGCGCAGCTCGTCGGCCGACTTGAACGTCATGTCGTCATTGAGGAACTCGTCGAAGAACAAATGACGCGCACCGGGAATACGGCCCGCCCGCTCCGCACCGACATCCGGCGCGCCGATCATGTTCACGCGCTCGCCGTTGTATTCCTCCGGCGAACGGTGGTCGAGCAGGACAGCCTCTTCGCCGGCCTTCAGCGCATCGAGACGGTCGACGATTTCCATGAAGCGCACCCGCATGGAATCGTTCCGCGGTCCGTTCGGCGTGTAGCTCGCCGGAGCCGGCGCTCCGGGCGCGTCCGTCGTCGTCGGGCGGCCTTCCTTCTCCCACAGCACGCGTCCGCCGTTCAGCAGCCGCACATCCTTGTGACCCAGGTAGGTGAACACCCACCAGCCGTACGTCCCGAACTGCACGGGATCGCCGTAGCAGACCACCGTCGTGTCGTTGGAAATTCCGAGCTTCGCACAGCGCTCGGCGAACAGCTCGGGCGACGGGAAGTCGCGGATCGCGTCGTCCCACAGCAGGTCCTTCCAGAAGAACCCGTGTGCGCCCGGAATGTGCCATTGGTCATAGGATTCGGTGCCGGTCCAGTTGAACTCCAGAATCACGACATTCGGGTCGTCGAGATGTTCTTCGAGCCAGGAAGGCTCCACCAGTCTGTCGGACATGTTCTCCCCCGGTCCCGCATGGCGCGGTGTTAGAATTTCCCGGATGAAAGCCCGCGCGGTCGGGAAAAGCAATGCATCCATGGCAAATACGACAAACGGAAATCTCATGAGCTTAGAAACCATTGGCGTGGTCAGCATGGGCGACATGGGTCATGCCGTCGCGCGCACCTTGCAGGACGGCGGATACCGCGTACTCACGGCTCTCGACGGGCGGAGCCAACGCACGCATGCGCTGGCCGAGAAGGCCGGGATAGAGGATGCCGGCACGGTCTCGCATCTCGTCGATGCGGCAGACCTGGTCCTGTCCATTGTCCCGCCCGCCTCTGCACCCGCCTTCGCGGCCGAGGTCGCGGACGCGGTCGGCGCGTCCGAAACCGAACTCGTCTTCGTCGACTGCAACGCAATCTCACCTTCGACCACGCGGGCTATCGGCGAAACGATCAGGCGCACGGGCGGCGTATTCGTCGACGGCGGCATCATCGGCGCACCGCCCGGACGCCGCGATCCGACAAGGCTCTATGTCAGCGGGCCGGAGGCGACGCGCGTCGAGGCACTCGCACGGCCGGACCTGTTGATCCGCAATCTCGGCTCGGACATCGGCGCCGCGTCGGGCATCAAAATGTGCTACGCGGCGCTCACCAAGGGCACGATGACTCTCGACACGCTGGTGTTGATCGGTGCGCATGCGCTTGGGCTCGGCGACGCACTGATGAAGGAGTTCTCCGAGAGCCAGGACACCGCAAAAAAGCGAATGGAACGCAGTGTCCCCTGGCTCGCCGCGGATTCCGCGCGCTGGGTCGGCGAGATGGAGGAAATCGCGAAAACATTTGCCGAGATCGGCCTCACACCGCACATGCACGAAGGGGCCGCCGATATGTTTCGACTGATGTCCGAATCCGCGCTCGCTGCCGAGACAAGAGAGACTGCCGATCGAACCCGCTCCCTTGGGGATGCGATCGAGGCGTTCTTCGCCGCTATGCCTTCCGCTTCCCACCGCGACGCGGCGGACGGGAACTAGAAGCGGCCGGCCGTGACGGACGCGGCCTGCCGCCGGACCGCCGCTTGCCCCCCGACGACTTGCCCATCTTGCGCAGCTGGCGCACCAGCGCCTTCATCTCGCGCCGCTCGAACTGGAGATCTTCCTCCTGCCGGGCATTGCCGCGCGCATCACGAATCAGCTGATCGAGCTGGCCGACAACATTCTCGGCGGTGCGCGCAACCTCGTTGAGCTGGCTCTTGCCGTTCAGCTTGAGAACCACTTCCTGGTTCATCATCAGGTCAGAAAAGGCTTCGACATCGGTCTTGCCGAGCCGGTCGAGGGTCCGGTCGATTTCCGTCCAGGAACCGCGCCAGTCACGATAGACCGTCGGCGCACGGTCGCGACCGCGCACACGGCTAACTTTCTCGAGCTGGACCATGATGCGCACGAACTGCCAGACAACCAGACGCAGTTCCGTGGTTTTGGCCGGCTCGCCCGCGGGGGCGTCGCTCATTCCGGGGTTTCCTCACGCAATCGGCCGCGCGACGGACCGCACTCGGCACAGTAGCAATCCACGATTTTCCGCCGGGGCCGACGCACATAGTGATAGGCCCGTTCGCAACCCAGGCAGCGCCAGATGAATTTCGCATTCGCCTCGCGCGACAGGTACGGGATGCGGTGGCGTACGGCCGGCACCTCGCCCAGCAACCGCATCATCTCGCGCCAGCGCGCGCCATGCCGGCAGGAGCGGTTGTGCGCAAGGTCGGCGAGAACATGGGCGCATTCGTGAATAAAGGTGGAATCACGATCCTGCTCGCGCCCCTGCTCCAAAAGACGAGCATTAAGCACGATTCGGCGGTCCGCGGCATACGCCGCACCGGCGAGCGTGCGGGCGCGGCGGCTGACCACGACCGCGCAATCGAGCATTTCACGAAAGGCCGGGTCGAACTTCGCGGCGCGCGCCAGACGCGCCGAGAGTCCCCATCGCTCCGCGATCTCGCGAACCGTCCCAATACGGCGATGTCCCTTGGCGAGCGTGTCAGCGGACAATGGAAATCACCCTTCCTGCCTGTTTCGGCCGCGGCAGTTTACCATGAGCGGCGGCAATCTGGTCCAGCCGCATGAGCACGTCTTCGGGCATCGGCGCGGAGCGGCGTGCATCCATATCGACATGCAGGCTGATCAGCTCATTGGTGGACGCCAGATAGCCTTCTTCCGCGTGATACATGAAGTGCATGTAGTGCAGCCGTTTCGCGTCATGAGCCAGCAACTGCGTATCGATCCGCATCGGCGCATCCAGCATCAGTTCGCGGTCATAGGTGATGTGCGCTTCCAGGGTGAAGGTCGACGCGTTCTGCGCTTTCAGATAACTCTCGCCCAACCCGACATAGTCGAAGAACGCATCGGTCGCGTGATCGAATGCCAGCATGTAGTAGGCCAGGTTCATATGGCCGTTGTAGTCGATCCATTCCGGCAGGACGCGCTCGCTGTGGAGGGACAGCGGCGATGCGATGTTCGGCAAGGCTGTAGGCGCGTTTTCGGACATGGCGGGAGCATAAATAGTCGCGTGGGCTTCGCAAGCCCCGTCGCGACAGACGAAGATCAGCGATGAATACCCAGCCTGCGTGACATGTCGGACTGGTACCGGCGTTCGGGGTCCACCTGCTCGAGGATGTCGCGGAACCCGTCCAGACCGGGAAACATTCGCGCAAATCCGTCCGCCGTCATGAGCGCGTCTTTCGCGACGTACAGGCGTCCGCCATGGTCGAGCACAATGCGTTCGATAACCTTGTGAAGGCCCTCGATGCCACGCCGGCGCGGCAGGTCGACCGCATAGGCCATGCCCTCCATCGGAAAGGACAGATAACCCTCTCCGGGGCCGCGCATCGGCTTCATCACAGCCGCGAAGGAACCGGCGTTCGCGGCGGTCACCGCTTCCATAACGGCGCGGATACCTTGCCGTTGGGTCTCGCGCGGGAAGCCTGTGTGGATCGAGTAGAAGCCCCGCGGGCCATAGACGCGATTGAAGCCGGGCATGCTGTCGAGCGGAAAATAGAACGGCGCCAGACCCAGGCGCACATCCCGTCCGTCGGGCGGAAGCTTGTGATAGCGGCGGTTGGTGTACCAACGCAGCAACGCCGGCTGCAGCAGCGCCGACGGCGGCGCGAAGCGGATCGGGCGCACGGGCGGTGGCGGGGCAACCCCGGCATCGTCGGGGGCATGATCGCCCAGCTCCAGTATTCCCCGGCCCAAAGACCTGCCGCGCGCCATCGCATCGACCCACCCGAACAGATAGCCGGTGGAGGATCGCGCGCCGTCGATGGTATCGATCATCTCATCGACATCGGACATGCGCCGGAAACGCGCATCCGCCGATGCGGATGGAACCGGCATCAGCCGGAAGCCAACCCTCAAGATCGTGCCGGTCAGCCCGATCCCTCCGAGCGTGGCTTTGAATATTTCCAGGTTCTCATCACGCGAGGCCCGAACCACTTCGCCGCTGGCGATCATCAGATCGACCCACGATACGTGGTCGCCGAAGCTGCCGACGCGGTGATGGTTCTTGGAGTGGATATCGTTTGCAACGGCACCGCCGACCGTCACGCTCGCTGTCGCCGCCGAGACGGGAAAGCAGAACCCCTCGGGCAGAAAACGATCCAGAAGCGCGGTGAAGTCGACCCCCGCCTCGCACACGACCTCGCGCGTCGCGGGATCGAAGGACAGGATCCGGTTCAGGTTCCGGGTCAGGATCGTTTGACCGCCATCGTCGAGGGCCGCGTCGCCGTAGCATCGACCGCCGCCATAGGAGATCACGCCACGGCCGTCCCGGTCCCGGACCGCGGCGCGAAGATCTTCCTCGCTATCCGGGGCGACCGTCGCCGCCCGTGCGAAGCGCGACCGGCCCCACGTCGTCAGCGTCTGTTCGGTCCAGACCGTCATGCCGTCACGGCGCGATGGAAATGACAGGGCAATTCACGATGATCCCGTCCGCGCTCACAACGGCGCCGCCCGGACCGGTCAGGCTGCCCGTCGCGGCCGCGGCGAGCACCTGCACTTCGCTGGATAGAAGTTCGCGGCCTGGCAGCGCCTTTTCGGCCCAGACAACCGGATGCGATGCCCAGAGCGGGCTGTAGCCCAGCCCCTGCCCGGGCACGTCACCGGTGATGTTGCGTGGCGACAAACCATCGGCCAACGCACTGGCCAGCCCCTGGCGGACGCCGTTCTCCGCCCCCGTCACACCGTTGACGACGACATAGATGGGTTCGACCGCGCTGAACGGCGCTTCGCCCTGCCCGGCGGCGATATCGTCGAGCCGCGGCGCGTGGGTCGCGCCCTCAAGCGCAGCCACCAGGGCAACATCGCTTTCCGTCGAGACATAGGTCAGCCGCTTGCCGCCGGCAAAACCGTCAGTCAGGGACAGCGTAACGATCCCGTCACGCGGACATATACGCACCACCTTGTCGTGGGTCAGCGCGTGATCGGCATCGCCGTCGCAAAATCCGTTCAAAGTCTGCGCATCGACATCGAAGGCCAACACCGGCGCGTTAAAGACCGTGCCGCCTTCCTCGGAGAGCCGCATCAGGGGTGTATAATCTTCATCGCCGACCGAGCCCGGCTGTGCGGTTCGCGGCGGGAAAGGCGCACCCTCGGGACCCGGCTCAACTACGCGATCCGGGCTGAAATCGACTGTGCCACCATCGAAGACAAGCGCGCCGTCCGGCGCCAGTCGCGCTTCGCGAACCGCATTCGTAGCCCCGGCGTTCGTGAGCTTGTCGGAGAAGTTGATCCCCAGCCGCTCCGCCGTATCGCGGTCGCTTGTGTCCAGCAGCACGAACCACACACTTTCCCCGCCGGTCATCCGGCCTTCCTGCAGGGGAAGAACAACCTCCATCTTTTCGGGATCGATGCTCGCGGATCGCACGAACTGCACGTCCTCGGCCGCGGCGGGCGCCGATGCGGCAAAGACAGCCATGATGGAGGCAGCACAGAAATACAGGCTCAGTTCCAAACTAAAGACGCGGTTCATCGGCGATTGCGCTTTCCCGGTTAGCGATTTGTTCATCACGCGCGGCGATCCTAGCACGCACGACGGAAAACACCGGATGGCAACACATGCTTCCAGAAACGCGACGGCACCACGGCGATCGGCTCCCTTCTTTCGAGCAAATGGAAGAACTGGCGCTGGAAGTTGAGCAGATGCTCGTCCGCATTTCCGAGGGTTGGCGCATGGCGACAGCCGCACGCGGCAGGATCGCGCGGATCAAGCGTATCTCGGCCAGCGCCGGCGCGGCCCGCATCGAGCGCGGCTAAGCGCCGGCTTCTAGCGCAACTCGAATATCGCCTCGACCTCCAGCGCCACATCGAAGGGCATGACGACGTTTCCCATGGCCGTGCGGGTATGCACTCCCGCATCGCCAAAAATGTCGATCAACAGTTCCGACGCGCCGTTCACGACATCAGGAATCGCCGTGAAGTCCGGCATGGCGTTCACATAGCCCTTTACATTGACCACCCGCAGGATGCGGTCCAGATCGCCGGCGAGCGCCGCGCGGGCCTGTGTCAGCACGTTCAGCGTGCAAAGCCGGGCGGCCTCCTGCCCCTCCTCCAGTGTGAACTCACGGCCAAGCTTCCCGATAAACCGAAGTTCGCCGTTCCACTGGGGCGTCATGCCGGAAACGAAGAGCAGCCGGTCGACCTTCATCGTCGGCACAATCTTGGCCACCTTCGGGTTCGAAGGCTGCGGCAGCTCGATACCGAGTTCTTCGAGGCGGGATTCGATAGTCGCAGTCACGGGGCTTTCCTCCAGAATCGCAGAGGAAGAAACCTAAAGGCCGTGCCCGCGCACGACAATGCGTTCAGGCGACGTGCGGCTCGCGCTCGTACCACGTGACGACGGAGCCCAGCGCACCTGAACTGTCCGCCTTGTCGCCGCCCGACAGAACCAGGGTCCATTCGTCAACGGGCATGTAGCGCGGCGCGAGGAAACGATAGAGATCGCGAAGCGCCGGCACGATGTCGAAGGGATCGGCGTTCCGCACCGAGATTCGGTCCCAGGCAGCGCGGAAAGGCTCCCACGCCGAAAGCCGGCGTGCCAGGTCGTCACGTATCCTGCGCATGAAAAGCTGCATCGCGTCGGGATCGGTGAAAGCCGAAACCACATCGGAGAGCCGTGTGTCGACCTCCCGGATCAACGAGCGGAATTGCGTGACCGGTTTCGCGATCATCCGCGCGACCGGCTCGAGATCCGACATCACGCTGGCGTGGTGCACGAAATCGCGGCGCATGCTCACCAGCTTGTCGGAGATGCTCGCGATCGCGGACGTACGCTCCCGCAGCGTCTCGATGTAGGCAAGCTCTTCCGCAAGATCGTTCATCACCGACGACAGCCGGGTCGCGCCGTGCGCCCCATCGCCGAAATGAGCCGCAAGGCGAAGCAGTGAAAACCGGATCGTTTCGTCGTTCACATAGCGCGCAAGGAATTGCCGCAGGCGAACCTGATCGTCGCGCGGCACCTCCTGGGCGAGGTTCCAGCCGACGAGTTCAGCCGTAATGCGGTTGCGCGCATCGGCAATGTGGCGCGCGTCAGGCGCCCAGGAGGGATTGCCCGTCAGCACTTCCGCGGGAACCGGATCGCCGAGGCTCAACACCGAGACATAGTCGAGCGAGCGCGAAACGGTGTTGAGCATCACGGCATCCGCCGTGGCCTCCGTGAGACTGAATTCCCGCTTGAAGCCGTCGAACGGCAACATGACCTTCTGGTCGCCGAGTTCGAAAACCAGCACGGGCTCCCCGCCCTGCGCGTCACGGCGGAACAGCGCGTCCGGAAACGTCGAAAAGAAGCTGTGCCGGAACGCGACGGTATCGGGCATCCGGAACGTCAGTTGCTTTGCCATTCTGAACTCGCCTCACGCTTGCGCACCCCGCAGGTGCTCTCGCAATAGTGGTGAGGCTCATTTTTTAGTTTTGGTTGTTTAAACAACACTTAACGCCCGTCATACGTGCTTACTGTCAAACACCGGGCGATTGATCTAGAAGATTGTCGCACGCGCCCGGTACCATTCGACGATCAGCGCGCGTTCTTCCGGCTCCATGAGGGACACGTTCGCCGGTGGCATCGCCCTGCTGCGCCCGGACTGCAGGTAGATCTGTGTCGCGTGCCGCACGATGTCCCGGTCGTTTTCCAGGGCCACGCCGCGCGGGGCGGCGGCAATGCCGTCCCACGCGGGTTCGCGCGCATGGCACACAGTGCAGCGACCGAGAACGACATCGCGCACCTGCGCGAAGTTCTCGTCGGCTACCAGTTCCTGTTCCGCCGCGCCGAGCTCCGAGATGCTCTCGCTAAGGTCGCTGAGCACTTTCGGCGCGGTCGACAGCCACATGATCACGATGAAGATCGCGATCGTTGCCGGCCAGGTCCAGACCGGCGACTTCCCGCCCGCATGCATGGTGTTGAAGAAGTGCCGGATCGTGACCCCCATCAGGAACACGAGGCTGGCGATGATCCAGTTGTATTCGGTCGCGAAGGCGAGCGGATAGTGGTTCGACACCATCAGGAACAGCACGGGCAACGTCAGGTAGTTGTTGTGCACCGAACGCTGCTTGCCGATGGCGCCGTACCTGGCGTCCGGCACGCGGCCCGCCTTCAGGTCGGCCACGACGACGCGCTGGTTCGGGATGATGATGAGCAGGACGTTCGCGGCCATGATCGTCGCCGTGAACACGCCCAGATGCAGCAGCGCGGCGCGGCCGGAGAACACCTGCGTATAGCCCCAGGACATAGCGACCAGCATGACGTAGAGGAAGATCATCAGCCGGGTGTTGTCGTCGCCGAACCGGCTCTTGCAGATGAAATCGTAGGCGATCCAGCCGAACACGATCGAACCGACGGATATCGCGATGGCCCAGCCGATCGGGATGTCGAGCACCTCCGGATCGACCAGGAACAGATCGGCGCCCATGTAATAGACCAGCACCATCAGGACGAAGCCCGACAGCCAGGTCGCATAGGCCTCCCACTTGAACCAGACCAGATGTTCGGGCAGTTCCGGCGGCGCCACGAGGAACTTGCGCACATGGTAGAAGCCGCCGCCATGGACCTGCCATTCCTCGCCATGGACGCCCTCCGGCAGGTCGGGCGACTTGCGCAGGCCCAGGTCGAGCGCGATGAAGTAGAAGGACGAGCCGATCCACGCGATGCCGGTGACAACGTGCAGCCACCGCGCGGCGAAGGACATCCAGTCCATAAAGATTGCCGTGTCCATAATCCCCCTCCGAACCCGGGACGCGCTATTCCGATCAGACTAGCCGATGCCCTAGTTTTGGGAATGCAGAAAATGGGCGAGGACTTTCAAAATTTTCTTGTAAGTTGTCCGCATGTCCCAGATCGACAACATCCGCATGTTCGTCCGGGTCTTCGAACTCGGCAGCATGTCCGAGGCGGCGCGCGACCAGCGCGTCTCGCCCGCCGTGGCGTCGAGCCGGATCTCCCGGCTGGAGAAACACCTCGGCGTGCGCCTGTTCAACCGGACCACCCGGCGCATCCACCCGACCGAGCACGGGCAGGCCTACTACGACGGCGCGGTGAAGGTCCTGCAGGCGATGGAGGAGGCCGAGGCGGCCGTCACGGCGATCTCCCAGCAGCCGCGCGGCACCATCTTCGTCGCCGCGCCCCTGGGTGTCGGCAAGCGCTTCATCGCGCCGAACGTGCCCGGCTTCAAGGACGCCTACCCGGAGATCAACGTTCGGCTGCGCATGTCCGACCGCAACGTCGACATCACCAAGGAGGGCATCGACGTCGCCTTCCACCTCGGCAGCCTGACGGATTCCGCGCTCCGCCTGCACAAGATCGCCGACTGTCCCCGCGTGCTCTGCGCATCGCCGCACTATGTGGCGCGCCGCGGCATGCCCGCCGACGGACAGGCGCTCGTCGACGACAAGCACGACTGCCTGCTGTTGCGATTCCCGGGCGCGCCGGAATTCGCGTGGACGCTGGTCGAGGACGGCACGCCGCGCACGTTCGAAGTGTCCGGCCCGTTCGAGAGCGACGACGGCGACGTGCTCACCGACTGGGCCCTGTCCGGCCAGGGCATCGCCAACAAGCCGGTGTTCGAAGTGGCGGAGCACCTGATGGCGGGCGCGCTGGTGCCGGTGGCGCGCACGACACCCCCGACGCCGGCGCAGCTGGCCTGCCTGTACCCGCACAAGCAGTTCCAGGACCCGAAGATCACGCTGTTCATGGATTTCATGGTGGCCCGCTGCCGCGAGCACCTGAAGGAAAGCGACGCGCGCTATCAGCTTCCGCGGTAGGTCGAATAGCCGAAGGGCGAGAGCAGCAGCGGCACGTGATAGTGGGCGTCCGCCTCGGTCATTGTGAAGCGGATCGGTACCTGGTCGAGGAACAGCTCCTCCGCCGACAGGCCCGACGTGCGGGTCAGATATTCTCCGGCATGAAAGACCAGTTCGTAGGTGCCGGTCTGGAAATCGTCGGCGGGCAGGATCGGCGCGTCGGTGCGGCCGTCGTCGTTGGTCTCGACCGACGCGACATGCACGGGTGCATTGCCGTCGATACGAAACAGGTCGATGGCGAGCCCGGCCGCGGGGCAGCCGCGCGCCGTGTCCAGCACATGGGTGGTGAGGTATCCGCCGTCGCTCATGCTTCGCTCCGTCCGTTTGCAGACACGCTGAAGACACCATCATCGGGCAACCGGCACCAAACGAAACCTCGAAACGCCAACATGTCTTTCTTCCGTTTTTTGAAAATCGCCGTCATTGTTTTCGATTATAGGTGGAATCGACGTCTTTGAGGGGACCTGAGTTGAATCGCTACCCGCGTGACCTGCATGGCTACGGCGCCGTGCCGCCCGACCCGCAGTGGCCGGACGGCGCGCAGATCGCCGTCCAGTTCGTCATCAACTACGAGGAGGGCGGCGAGAACTCGATCCTCCACGGGGACGAGGCCTCCGAAGCCTTCCTGTCCGAGATCGTCGGCGCCGAGGCTTGGCCGGGCCAGCGCCACTGGAACATGGAATCGATCTACGAGTACGGCGCGCGCGCCGGCTTCTGGCGGCTGCACCGGATGTTCACCGGTGCGGACATCCCGGTCACGGTCTACGCCATCGGCACCGCGCTGGAACGCTCCCCGGGCCAGACGCAGGCCATGCAGGACGCCGGGTGGGAGATCGCATCCCACGGCCACAAGTGGATCGAGTGGAAAGACTTCGCGCGCGACGAGGAACGCGCGCTGATCGAGGAATCCGTCCGCATCCACACCGGGGCCACCGGCGCGCGCCCGCTCGGCTGGTACACCGGCCGCTGCACCGAGAACTCCATGGACCTGATCGCCGAGCTGGGCGGCTTCGCCTACACGGCCGACAGCTACGCCGACGACCTGCCCTACTGGTACCTGTCCGAGCACGACCCGCTGCTGGTCGTGCCCTACACACTCGACGCCAACGACATGCGCTTCGCCACGCCCCAGGGATTCAATTCGGGCGACCAGTTCTTCGCGTACCTGAAGGACAGCTTCGACGCGCTCTACGAGGAAGGCGCGAACGGCGCGCCGAAGATGCTGTCGGTCGGCCTGCACTGCCGCCTCGCCGGCCGGCCGGGCCGCATCCAGGCGCTGAAACGCTTCGTCGACTATGTGCAGGGCCACGACCGGGTGTGGTTCGCCCGCCGGATCGATATCGCCGACCACTGGCGCAAGGTGCATCCGGCGCCGGACAACAGCGAGCGCCCTTCGGCCATGTCGAAGGAGGATTTCGTGTCGCGATTCGGCGGCATTTTCGAGCATTCGCCCTGGGTCGCCGAGCGCGCCCACGCGCTGGAACTCGGCCCGGCCCACGACACGGCGGCGGGCGTCCACAACGCCATGGCCCGCGCGTTCCGCGCGGCCGGCGACGACGAACGGCTCGAGGTGCTCCGCGCCCATCCCGACCTTGCGGGCAAGCTCGCCGCCGCCAAACGCCTGACCGCAGAATCGACCGCCGAGCAGGCGTCCGCCGGGCTCGACGCGCTGACCGACGCCGAGCGCGAGACCTTCACCCGCCTGAACGGCGCCTACACGGACAAGTTCGGTTTCCCCTACATCATCGCGGTGAAGGGCCTGACCAAGGAACAGATCCTGGCGGCGTTCGAACGCCGCATCGACAACGACCGCGATACCGAATTCGCCGAGGCCTGCCGCCAGGTCGAACGAATCGCCCGCCTGCGGCTTGAGGACATGCTCGATGACTGACCGTATCGTCGCCCCGGACTCCGAAGAGGCTCCCGCCTTCACCCGCAACGCGATCAACATCGCGTCGGCCGGGCTCGGCGCCCGCGCGGTTTCCGCAACCGACGAGTTCTTCGCCCCACTGGCACGGATGCTCGCCGACAGCCCCGCCGTCTTCTATCCCGACAAATACGACGACAACGGCAAGTGGATGGACGGCTGGGAGACCCGGCGGCGGCGCGGCGGCGGGCATGACCATGCCATCATCGCACTGGCGGCGCCGGGACGCATCCACGGCTTCGACGTGGACACCTCCCACTTTACGGGGAACAACGCCCCGGCCTGCCGGATCGAGGGCTGGAACGGCGAAGGCGACCCGGACGATTGCGCTGACTGGGAAGAAATCCTCCCGACCGTCCCGCTGAACCCCGACAGCCACAACCATTTCGCCTGCGCCGACGAGCGGATCTGGAGCCACCTGCGCCTGCACATCTACCCCGACGGCGGCGTCGCGCGGCTGCGGGTCTTCGGCACACCGCGGATCGAAGCGGCGGCGGGCACGGAGCTCGACCTGGCCTCGGCGCTGAACGGCGGACGCATCGTCGCCTACTCCGACGCCCACTACGGCACCTTCCACCGGATGCTCGCGCCCGGGCGTGGCGAGAACATGGGCGACGGCTGGGAGACCCGGCGACGGCGCGGCCCCGGCCACGACTGGATCATCGTTGCGCTGGCCGGCCGCGGCACGGTCTCCAGCGCGCTGGTCGACACCGCCCACTTCAAGGGCAACTACCCGGACTCCTGCTCGATCCAGGCCGCCGACATGTCCGGCTTCGGCGCCGACCTCGACGACGCCATCGTCGCCGCCTCGATGTTCTGGGACACGCTGCTCGACCAGCAGAAGCTGTCGGCCGACGCGGAACATCCGTTCAACGGCAATGCGATCGCCGACCTGGGCCCCGTGACCCATGTACGCCTCAACATCTTTCCCGACGGCGGTATCAGCCGCCTGCGACTGTTGGGTGCTCTCGTATGACGGCGTGGCACGAGGACGGGCGGGTCACAGACCCGCCCCTACATGTGACCGGACCAGCGTTTGTAGGGGCGGGTTTCAAACCCGCCCGTGTCGACGGGCGCAAATGAACCGGACGATCCATACCGTGCCGCTGGAGCCCGAGGCGTTCGCGCCGTTTGGCGATGTCATCGAAGTGACCAGCGAGCCGGACCAGATCATCAATCGCGGCATGTGCGGGCGTTACCACGACCTCGCTGATCTGGACTTCACCGGCGAAGGTGCGCGGGCAGGCATCAGCCTGTTCCAGGCGAAGACCCGGTCGCTACCCTACGAACTCGACATGATGGAGCGGCACCCGCAGGGCAGCCAGGCCTTCCTGCCCATGACCGCCGACGCATTCCTGGTCACGGTCGCGCCCGACAACGGCGGCGAACCGGGAACGCCACAGGCCTTTTTGACGCGCCCCGGTCAGGGCGTGAACTACCGCCGGGGGACATGGCACGGCGTCCTGACGCCGCTTCACGATCCCGGCCTTTTCGCGGTCGTCGACAGGATCGGCGACGGCGACAACCTGGAGGAGCACTGGTTCGAGGTGCCCTACACCATCCAGGAGCCCTGATTACGTTCATTTGTTCCAGTACGGCCTAGCCACTCTCAATAAAAAATCGGAGGCAACGCAAAATGGCACTTACAGGCATCGGAACGCCGGAACAGCTCCGCGATCCCGAATATACCCCACCCATCGCAAAGGCGATTCCGCTTGGGATTCAGCATGTCCTTGCGATGTTTATCTCAAACGTCACCCCGGCGATCATCGTCGCCGGCGCAGCCGGTTTCGGATTCGGTTCAAATTCGCCGGACTTTCCGGAACTGATCTACATGATCCAGATGTCGATGCTGTTTGCCGGTATCGCGACACTGATTCAGACCATCGGCATGGGCCCGGTCGGCGCCAGGCTTCCCGTGGTTCAGGGCACAAGCTTCGCCTTCCTGCCGATCATGATCCCGCTGGTTGCCGGCAAGGGCGTCGAGGCGCTTCCCGCGCTGTTCGGCGGCGTGCTGATCGGCGGCCTGTTCCACGCGCTCCTCGGCACCTTCATCGGCCGCATCCGTTTTGCGCTGCCGCCCCTGGTAACGGGACTGGTTGTCCTGATGATCGGGCTGGCGCTGGTCAAGGTCGGCATTCAGTATTCGGCCGGCGGCGTGCCGGCCATCGGCAAGCCCGAATACGGAAGCGCGCTGAACTGGGGTGTCGCACTGGTGGTGATCTTCGTGACCCTGGGCCTGAAGTTCTTTGCCCGGGGCATGTGGTCGGTCGGCGCCGTGCTGATCGGCCTCATCGTCGGCTACATCGTGGCCGCCGCACTCGGCATGGTGAGCTTCGGCAACGTTGAACGCGCTGCCGTGTTCGCGCTGCCCGATCCCTTCCGCTACGGGTTCGAGTTCAGCGTCGCCGCGGTTGTCGGTTTCTGCCTGATGGCCTTCGTCTCGGCCGTGGAAACGGTCGGCGACGTGTCGGGTATCACCAAGGGTGGCGCGGGCCGCGAGGCAACGGACAAGGAAATCTCCGGCGCGACCTACGCCGACGGTTTCGGTACGGCCATCGCAGGCATCTTCGGCGGACTGCCGAACACCTCGTTCAGCCAGAACGTCGGCCTGGTCGCCATGACCGGCGTCATGAGTCGGCATGTCGTGACCTTCGGGGCCATCTTCCTGGTCCTCGCCGGGCTGTTCCCGAAAGTCGGCGCCCTGATTTCCACAATCCCGATCGAGGTTCTCGGCGGCGGCGTCATCGTGATGTTCGGCATGGTCGCCGCGGCGGGCGTTTCGATGCTGTCCGACGTCCACTGGAACCGGCGCAACATGGTGATTTTTGCTGTCGCGCTGGCCGTTGGCCTGGGACTGCAGCTCGAGCCGGGGGCGCTTCAGCATGTGCCGGATACCCTGCGCGTTCTGCTGGTCTCCGGCCTGCTGCCCGCGGCGTTCATCGCCATCGTCCTGAACCTTATCCTGCCGCAGGAACTGGCAGCTGAGGCGACGGAAGAAATCTCCGGTGGCATGGCCGGTCACAAGGACGACTGACCCTTGTCAGAAGAGAAAAAGCATCCCCGGCGGCGGCTCCACACCTGCATGGTGTGTACCCGTCGCCGGGGCGAATTTCCTGTGGACAGTTGCCTCCGGGACCGCACAAGAAACCGGCAGCTGGTGTAATATTTCGGCAGCATCGCGGTCCACAGAAGCGCGCCAGAACGCGTCGGACGGAGGCAAGTACCTAAGTTCAAACAGGAAAGTCCCATGGCCGTTCCGGTGGCACCGGAGTTGCTATGCCGTACGAGGGCAGTCTCGGGGGGCTGCACACAATTTCAAACCTGCAAACGAGGTGAACAGATGAGTTTTGGGAGAGATATGACCACGTGGGTGAAGTCCATCGGGCTCGCCACCGTCGTCTCCGCGGCCGCCGTCACCGGCGCCACCGCGCAAACCAACGTGCCGTTCGCACTGGACTGGAAATTCGAGGGCCCGAGCGCGGCGTATTTCGCCGCCATCGACAACGGCCACTTCAAGGCCGAAGGGCTTGAGGTCGAGGTGTCGGCCGGCAAGGGTTCGCTCGACGCGATTCCGAAAGTCGCCACCGGCGCGTTTCCGATCGGCTTCGCCGACATCAACAGCCTGATCAAGTTCCTCGATCAGAACCCGGGTGCGCCCGTGACCGCCGTGATGATGATCTACGACAAGCCGCCTTTCGCGGTGGTCGGCCGGGCGTCCCAGGGCGTCAGTGGACCGAAGGATCTCGAGGGCAAGGTGCTCGGCGCACCGCCGCCGGACGGCGCCTGGGCGCAGTTCCCGGCCTTCGCGGCCGCCAACGGCATCGACGTGTCGAAGGTGAAGGTGGAGCCGGTCGGTTTCCCGACCCGCGAACCGATGCTGGCCGAGGGCAAGGTGGACGCCATCACCGGCTTCTCCTTCTCCAGCTACCTGAACCTGGTCCGCCTCGGCGTGCCCGAGGACGACATCAAGGTCATCCTGATGGCCGACAACGGGCTGAGCCTCTACGGCAACGCGATCATCGTGAACACCGACTTCGCGAAGGCGAACCCGGATGTGGTCACCGGCTTCCTGCGCGCCGTCGCAAAGGGCTGGAACGACGTGATTGCCGACCCGGCCGCCGGTGCGGCGATGGTGGGCAAGCGCAACCCGGCCGCCGACGTGGCGCTGGAACAGCGCCGCCTGCAGCTCGCGATCGACGCCAATGTCGTGACCGACTACACCAGGGCCAACGGGATGGGCAGCATCGACGCCGCGCGCTTCGAGAAGGCGCTCGCCCAGCTTGCCGAGAACTACGAGTTCAAGGGCAAGCCCGACGCCTCGCTGTACTTCACCGACGCATACCTGCCGAAGGACGGCAGCCTGATGCTGAAGTAGGGCATACGCCGCCGGCGGGCCGACCGCCGGCGGCACCCCTCCCCCGGAGACACCATGTCCGACGCCCCCCAGATCGAATTGCGTGGGGTTACCCACGCCTACAAGACCGACACCGGCCCGCTGCCGGTCCTCGACGACCTCACCATCCAGTGCGCAAAGAATACCTTCACGGCCGTCGTCGGCCCGTCCGGCTGCGGCAAGTCCACGCTCACGCGCCTGATCGCCGGGCTCATGATTCCCGACGTGGGCGAAGTTCGCCTGCACGACGAGCCGGTCAAGGGACCGCGCGCCACCGTCGGCATGGCCTACCAGAACCCCGTCCTGCTCGAATGGCGCTCCATCCTCGACAATGTGATGCTGCCGCTCGAAATTGTCTCCAACAAGCTCTCGAAAACCCAGCGCGCCGACCGGGCGCGCGAACTGCTTTCGCTGGTCGGCCTGGAAGGCTTCGAGGACAAGCGCCCGTCGGAACTGTCCGGCGGCATGCGCCAGCGCGCCTCGCTTTGCCGCGCGCTCGTTCACCGGCCCGAGGTTCTGATCCTCGACGAGCCGTTCGGCGCGCTCGATGCGTTCACCCGCGAAGACCTGTGGGGGATCATGCACGACCTGCGCAAGGAAGAGGAATTCACCTGCCTGCTCATCACCCACGACCTGCGCGAATCGGTGTTCCTCGCCGACCAGGTGGTGGTGCTGTCCGGGCGTCCGGCGACGGTGCAGCACCTGATGAATGTCGACCTCGGCAGCAACCGGACCATCGAAGACCTCTACACGAAGGAGTCCGTCGACATGCTCGCCGTGCTCCGCCACCAGATCGAGATCGCGCAGGGCCGTGAGCCCGCAGACGTGGAGGCGGCCCAATGAAAGCCTCATCCATCAACAAGTTCGTCGTGCCGCTCGCGGCGATGGTGATCTTCCTCATCCTGTGGGAACTGCTGGTCTGGGTGAACGGCTGGCCGAACTACAAGATGGCCTCCCCGTCGGACATCTGGCCCGCCTTCTGGAAGTTCCGCGGCCTGTTCTTCGAATTCGGCTGGGACACGCTCTGGCGCACCGTCGTCGGACTGGTGCTGGCCGTCCTCGTCGGCGGCCTGCTCGGCATGGTCATGGGCTTTTCCAAGACCGTGCGCGATGGCCTCTACCCGCTGCTGGTCGGCTTCAACGCCGTTCCGAAGGCGACGGTCGTTCCCGTGATCGCGCTGCTGTTCGTCGGCGCCCACGACATGAACACAATCCTGATCGCGTTCATGATTTCCTTCTTCCCCATCGCCGTGTCGATCTCCATCGGCCTGTCGACCCTGGAGCCGGAATACCGCGACATCCTGCGCGCGCTCGGCGCCAGCCGGTTCACCGTGTTCTGGAAAATCGCCCTGCCGAAGACCCTGCCGGAGTTCTTCGGCGCGCTGAAGGTGGCGGTCACGCTGGCCTTCATCGGGACCAACCTGATGGAGATCGTCGAGCCCCACGGGCGCGGCCTCGGCCACCTGTTCGACAGCGGCAAGATCAGCGCCGACTATCCGCTGATGTTCGCGGTGCTGATCGCGCTCGCGATCCTCGGCATCCTGCTCTACTACGTGGTGGTGGTGCTGGAGCGCATCTTCGCCGGCTGGGCCGAACGGGCGGAGAGTTAGGCGCTCCTAAAGCAGCCCGACAATCATCCGGGCGGCCGTCGCGAAGAGAAAGAAGGCAAACGCCAGCTTCAGCGCGCGCGGTGACAGCCGGTGTGCGATCTTTACGCCCAGCGGTGCAGTCAGCGTCGTGAAGGGCGCGATCAGCACGAGGCCCAGCAGGTTCACATGGCCGACGCTGGCCCGCGGCAGGGCGTCGATGCCCCAGCCGGTGACAATGAAGCCCGCGGCGGCGGGCACCGCGATGATCAGCCCGATCGCCGCCGCCGTGCCCACGGCCCGATGCACGGGCACCCCGAAGGCGTTGAAGAACGGCACGCACAGGGTGCCGCCGCCGATCCCCATCATCGCCGAGATGCCGCCGATCACGCCGCCGCTCGCCCAGCCCGCCGGGCCCTGGGGCAGGCGGTCGCGAATGCGGAAATCGGGCCTCGTGAAGGCCATGTAGCAGGCGACGAACAGGGCCACCGCGGCGAACACTGCGCTGAGGGTCGGCCCGCTGACCGACCCGGCGATCAGCGTGCCCGCCACCGAACCCGCGAAGATCCAGATCGCCCAGCCCCGCAGCAGGATCAGGTCCACCGCCCCGCGCTTGTGGTGCGAACGCGCCGACACCAGCGACGTCACGACAATGCTCGCCAGCGACGTGCCCACCGCCACATGCATACGCACGCTCTCGTCGATGCCGATGAACCCCAGCATCGTGAACAGCACCGGCACCACGATGATCCCGCCGCCCACGCCGAGCAGCCCGGCCAGCACGCCGGCGACGCAGCCCGTCGCGACGAGCACGGCAACGAGGGGGAGGAAATCGAGGAGGTTCATAGCCATCCCGTCAGGAGTTCTGATTCAGTCAGCAGCATATCACCATACGTCCACCGCTATGCTAAAATGGGCGCAAATTGCTCTGGTTCGAACATCGTGACAAAGGGGGATGGAAGCGTGCGAATTGCACTGCTGCTGGTGGCTATTCTGGGTCTGTCGGCCTGCAACGCTACCTCGCGTCAAGGACAGGTCGAGAAAGCCCTGCTTCTCTCAAAGAACCATTTTTACAACAGCGTCGATGTCCAGGATGACGATCTCGACACGGTCGCAACCGTAACAACCGTCAGGGGCCTCCAAGAGAAACACGGCCTCGTGGGTGTTGTCCGGGACGACAATTTCATTCGTGCGTTCATCGACAAGAAGACAGGAACTACGACGTATCAGATTTACCAGATCATCTATTACACGGGGCAAAACTGGAATTTTTTTAACCAGGTAAACTATGAAACCCCGAATGGCCCCGTCGCCCAGCCCGTTGACGACATTTCACGCGACGTGAATTGCTCAGGCTCGCGTTTCGGCGGCTGCACCTACGTCGAACATATTGCCTTTACATTGGACCCGGAGCTGATAGCGCTCATTGCTGCCAACTATGCTCCAGGTCAAAGGAATGTCTGGCGGTTCAAGTACAAGGCAAAATCAGGACAGCAGTATCCTGACGGTATGTTACCCGCCGAAGTGGCCGGACTATTCGATTTTGTCCGCGACTACAAAGCGTCTCGAGGTCTACTGCGAACGCCGTAACCCGTCTGCCAAGTCGGTATAAGCCAGAACAAAAACCAGCCACGCCCATACCAAGCGAGCGCGGCTCACCACGCTCGCAAAGGGTGGTACGCATTTTCAGAAAAATATGGCGTCCCCTAGGGGACTCGAACCCCTGTTTCCGGCGTGAGAGGCCAGCGTCCTAGGCCACTAGACGAAGGGGACGTCGTGGCGCTGCAGAACAGGACGCTGGATGTAGCCCAGCCGGGCCGGGAATTCAAGCGGCCTGTCGTCGCTTCAACCCTTCGCCAACGCATCGCGGACCGCGTCGAGGAAACCGTCGATCTCCGCGTCGGGCGTGCTCCAGGCCACGACGAGGCGGATCGTACCGTCGTCGCCGGCCCGGTAGAAAAGGTGCCCCTGCCCTTCAAGCGCGTCGAGGGCCGCAAGCGGGAGCTTCGCAAACACGATATTGCCGTCGGCCGGACGGACGAGTTCGGCGCCGTCGATAGCGGCCAGCCCGTCGGCCAGGCGCTTCGCGCCCGCGTTCGCGGCACGGGCCGCGCGCAGCCAGGCGTCATCGGTGAGGTATCCGTCGAGCTGGGCCGAGACGAAGCGCATCTTGGACAGCAGGTGCCCGCCCCGCTTGCGCCGCTCCCCGAAGGTCGCCGCGTATTCCTCCCGGAAGAAGATCACGGCCTCGGCCGCCATCGCCCCGCCCTTGGTCGCGCCGAAGGACAGCACATCGACGCCGCGCTTCCACGTCGCTTCGGCCGGTGTGCCGCCGAGCGCCACGAGCGCGTTGGCGAAGCGCGCGCCGTCCATGTGCAGCGCCAGGCGGTTCGTTTTTGCGATCCCGGCGATCGCGTCGACCTCATCCGGCGAATAGACCGCGCCCGCCTCGGTCTCCTGCGTGATCGACACCGCCGCCGGGGGCATGTTGTGCACCCCGTGGGGCCGCGCCGACGCGATCGCGGCTTCCAGTGCGACGGGGTCGAGTTTCGCGTCGGGGCCGTCCACGAGGGTGAGCTTCGCGCCGCCGGTGTAGAACTCCGGCGCGCCGCACTCGTCGGTGTTGGCGTGGCTCTGCGGGTGGCAGAACACCGTGCCGAAGGGCGGACACAGCGCCGAGAGCGCCAGCGCATTCGCCGCCGTGCCCGTGGCGACGGGGAACGCCCAGAGCTCAGTCTCGAAGATATCGCGGAGCTTCGCGCTCACCCGTTCGGTCCACGGGTCGTTGCCGTAGGGCATCGCACCGACGGCGGCGGCCTCGTTCACGGCGGCCATCACCTCGGGCAACGCGCCGGCGACGTTGTCGCTGGCGAAGTTGGCGGGCCGGTTGGAGACGTCGTTCAAGGCTCGACCGACATCCGGATGCGGCCGGAGTTGGTATTGATGACGAACACCCGCGCGCATTCCGCCCGGTCCGCCGGCGCGCCACCCGTGGTCACGACGAGGCGGCTGCCGTCCGTCTCCGCGGACAGAATTTCGCAAGAGTCGGGCAGGCCGAGGTCGACGGCGCGCGGGGTGCCACTCGCCGGGCTTTCGGCCCGAGGAGGCTCTCCCCCATTGCCCGCGCGCTTCGAGGCGTCGACAATGCCCCACACAAGCGCCCCCAGGGCGATCACGATGAGCACCCCGAGCCCGATGACAATGTTCCGCAACGCGTTGACGCTCATGCGACCCCTCCGAAAACGACCGGCAGTCTAGGGTCTTGGCGACAAAAGACAATCCGCCCGCCGGGCCGGCGACCACGGTTGTGGAGGTCGAGACGGCCGATGCCGGCCAGCGGCTCGACCGGGTGCTGGCCGACGCCATCGACGGACTGACCCGTTCGCGCCTGAAAGCGCTGATCGCCGACGGCCACGTCACCCGGAACGGCGCGTCCGCGGCCCAGCCCGCGGCGAAGGTCGCGGCCGGGGACGTGCTCGCGGTCACCATCCCGGACGCCGAGGATCCGGTCCCGGTCGGTCAGGCGATGGACCTGGACATTCTGTTCGAGGACGAGCACCTGATCGTGCTCGACAAGCCGCCGGGCCTCGTCGTGCACCCGGCGCCCGGCAACCCGGACCGCACTCTGGTGAACGCGCTGATCGCCCATTGCGGCGACGACTTCACCGGCATCGGCGGGGTGAAGCGGCCAGGGATTGTGCACCGGCTCGACAAGGACACCAGCGGCGTCATGGTGGCGGCGAAAACCGCCGCCGCCCATGCCGGGCTGGTCGAACAGTTTTCGAACCGGACCGTGGACCGCGCCTACCGGGCCGTCGTCTGGGGGCGGCCGAAGCCGCCCAACGGGTCGATCGAGGGCGACATCGGCCGCCACCCGAAGAACCGCAAGAAGATGGCCGTGGTCAGCCGCAACGGCAAACCGGCACTCACCCGCTACCGCACGCTGACAACCTACGGCGACGACCTGGCCACGCTGATCGAATGCAAGCTGGAAACCGGCCGCACCCACCAGATCCGCGTGCACCTCACCCACGCGGGATATCCGCTGATCGGCGACCCCGTGTACGGCCGCGCCGGGGGACGCCGCCGTGCCGTGAAAGCGCTTCAAAGCGCCGATTCCGAGCCCCTCACCGGCTTTTCCCGCCAGGCCCTGCATGCGTTCCGGCTCGGGTTCACGCACCCGGAAACAGGACAAGGTGTTGATTTCACGACGAAATTACCGCCCGACATGGAGGATTTGGTCAGATTCTTAGAATCTATCTAAGATATTGAACATCCCCCGAAAAACGCCATATTTAGGAACAATAATTCCTGTTGCTCGTTCCTGAATTGAACAGGCCTTGGAATCGAACCGGCGCATTCGCGGCCGGTGGGAGAAATTGAACATGGCGACACCGCAGCTTCCGACGCTGACCCCCGAGGGCAACCTCTCGCGCTACCTGCAGGAAATCCGGAAATTCCCGATGCTGGAGCCGGAAGAGGAATTCATGCTGGCCAAACGCTGGGAGGAGCATGGCGACACCGAAGCCGCGCACAAGATGGTCACCAGCCATCTCCGCCTCGTCGCCAAGATCGCCATGGGCTACCGCGGCTACGGCCTGCCGGTTGCCGAGCTGATCTCCGAGGGCAATGTCGGCCTGATGCAGGCCGTCAAGAAATTCGACGCCGACAAGGGCTTCCGCCTGGCGACCTACGCCATGTGGTGGATCCGCGCCTCGATCCAGGAATACATCCTGCACTCGTGGAGCCTCGTGAAGATGGGCACCACGGCGGCGCAGAAGAAGCTGTTCTTCAACCTGCGGCGCATGAAGGGGCAGCTCAAGGCGCTCGACGAGGGCGACCTTCCGCCCGAGCAGGTCGAGTATATCGCCAAAGAACTCAAGGTCTCCGAGAACGACGTGGTGCAGATGAACCGCCGCCTCGCCGGACCGGACGGCTCGCTGAACGCGCCCCTGCGCAAGGACGGCGAGAGCGACAGCGAATGGATGGACTGGCTGGTCGACGAGTCCGACTCACAGGAAATCGAACTTGTCGAACAGGATGAACTCGAGAAGCGCCGCGAACTGTTGAACCAGGCGATGGAAGGGCTCAACGAGCGCGAGCGCCATATCCTGACCGAACGCCGCCTGCGCGAGGATCCGGTGACCCTCGAAGACCTGTCGCAGGTCTACGACATCAGCCGCGAACGGGTCCGCCAGATCGAGGTCCGCGCGTTCGAGAAGCTGCAGAAAGCGATGAAGAACCTGGCGATCGAACAGCAGGTCGCCGCCGCCGACGTTGCCTAGAAAATTGAACCGCCTGGAGGCCTAGGCGGCTTCGGCGGCCCCGGCGCCGCGTTTGCCCGCCGAACGCCTCTTTTTCGGTGGCGGGGCTTCCTTGACCTCTTCGCCCCAGTCCTCGACCAGACGCTTGCGCTCGCGCAGCATGGCCTGGATACGGCCCTCGTTGCGCACGCTGATATAGATCGCCGCCACCTTCGGCATGGTCGCGACGAGCGCCCAGCCGACCGCGGCGGCGCCGTACATCACGGCCAGCACGAAAACATCCGTGACCATTGTCATGGCGCGCGTCGTCGTCGCGCCCACCATCAGGATTTCGGCGACAAAGGGCGCCACCCCGGTGAAATTCATCGCGGTCACGGCAATCGTTGCGTTGTGCCCCGGCTCGCGGTCGATCACCCACGCCACCAGCGACGGCACCATCCCGACGGCGAGGACCAGCAAGGCCGGCGTCGCAAAAACAGCCAGCCCCAGCACCAGCAGCGTCATCACGGAGATCACATAGGTGTTGCCGGATTTCGGCTTCGCCGACGCGTCGGGTGCGGGTTTCTTGTCCTTCTTCGCCATGGCCCTAGCCCGCCTGCATGATGATCAGCACGGCCGCCGCCAAAAGCGCGGCGAGGCTGGCGATGTTCGCCGCAATCTGGTGACCGAGGCGGACCGATTGGCGTCGCAACATCGACGCATCTGTCTTCAGCCTGTGGATTTCGCGCTCCAGAAGCACATACCGGCGCCGCGCGATATCGAAGCCACGCGAGTCCCAACTCCGATTCTTGCGATTGTCGACGATCCGCACGAGATCGTTGAGATTGCCGCGCGCGGCGGCCTTCCGCGCGGCGCGGCGCAGTTTTTCACGCATCGGGATATTCTTGTATTCGCCGAGCACGGGCTCGAGATGCTCCAGGAACATCTCGTAGAGCTTCTTCGCGGACGTTGCGCTGTTCTTGCTCTGCACGTAAGCCAGCAGGCGCAGTTGCGCCACCCGGCGCGCCGAATCGTCCTCGGCGTCCTCGATCTCGGTCAACTCCCGGTCGATACTGCCGGTGATACGCGCGCCCAGGAACGCCGCTATGTGCCGGTCGAACAGGAAATCCCCGCCCTCCGCATGGCGCTCCATGGTTTCGATCAGTTCACGCACCTGGAGCGGCGCACTGCGTTTCAGCAGCGGGCTCAGGCAGGGAAGCGCGGGATTGAGCTCGTACGCACAACGCTCGATCGAGAACCCGATCGCGCGGCGCGAGAGAAACACCGACATCTTTTCCGCGACTTCGCTTGCGGACAGCATCCACGGTTCGGGCCGCGCCTGGCCCTCATGCCAGAAACTCATCAGTTTACCGGCGATCATGTCGGCAAAATCCCGCGCCATGTTGGGGTTGCCCATCGCCACGACGGTCAGGTTGGCAAAGCCGTCAGGAATGGCGATCAGCGAACGGAAACAGATCGGGCCGGTAGGATCGAGCGTTGTCAGGACGCGCGCGAGTAGGACATCCGGCGTCATTTTCTTTGGGCCGGAATGCCCGGGATCGGAACACTCCGCCAGATCCTTGGCCAGTTGCCGATCTTTGAGGCTTCGGTCGACCCAATGTTCGATGTCGTTCGAAGCCACGACCTTTAGCGCCGCGTCCCAGTTTCGCGACAGTAGATAACCGAGTTCACGCGCGGTCGTCGCCTCTTCGCCATCGAACTCGAACGGCCGGTCGGCCCGCACACCGGGCGTTGGCTGCGAGGGGTTCACACGGCCGGTCAGCACCCAGTTGGAGAGGTCGGAAATCGACCAGCGCTCATGCGCGTCATCGCGCATGAGCGAGCGCACCACGGGCGCCAGCTCGTTGTGCAACTTGTTGTCGCCGAGCATTGCGTTGTAGCTGCCCAGCTGAATACGCCGCCGCATCAGTTCATCTTCACCCAGATCGGCAACCGGATTCTTGCCCAGCGCGAGGATCATCATCGTCACGCCGAGCGCGTAGAGATCGTCGCACATATCGCCCGCGCCACGTCCCATCGGCAGGCAACGGGCCCGGTCTATCGGCTCGAACAGGGATGGCTGATCGTACCCCGGCGGGGCGCTATAGAACTGGCCGGTAACGACCGTGCCGTCATCCGGGTTCCGGAACAGGTTCGTGGGCCGGATATTGCGATGCGTGACCCGTTCGTCGTGCATCCGCCGCAGGACATCGATAAACGGCGTCAGAAAATCGCGCTTCAGCTCGCGCACGAGCCAGGGCTGGATGGTTGCGCTGAGGTCGGGCATGAGCGGCGGGCCCGGCGGCTGCGGCAGGATCATCACGATCTCCTCCCGCCCGGACACGGTCCAGTCGACATGTCCCCACCGGATCGGCTTCGGCATGTCGTCGTGCACAACACTCTTCGCGTTCATGATCGCGCTGTGGCGCGCCGGCGCGCCGCGGTCCAGCACGAGCGCATAGAGGCTTTTCTTCGGGTTCTCGGAATCGAACGTGACGTATGCGCGCGCGCTCGACGTATTGAGGTGCGGCAACACGACGTCGGGCTGAATCTTGTAGCGATTGGCGAACAGAATCTCGTTGCGGGGGTCGCCTCCCGCATCGGGCTGTCCATCCGGGCCGGCATCGCCGTCCGGCAGCTCCATGTCGACTGTAGCTTCGCTCATCGTCCAACGTCCGTCTCGCCGGCGCATCACGGGACGCGCCGCATGACGCCAGACTAGGCGGCAGTCGGTAACGGATGGTTAACGCGCGCCCGGTTCGGGGCGAACGACGGATCAGTCGGCGAAGGGATCGCGCACCAGAATGGTGTCCAGGCGCTCCGGGCTGGTGGACAGCAGCGCCACCGGCGCATCAATCAATTCTTCCACCCGGCGGACATATTTGACCGCTGTTGCGGGCAGTTCCGCCCAGCTGCGCGCGCCTGCCGTGCTGTCCTGCCAGCCTTCCAGGGTCTCGTAGATCGGCTCGACATCGGCCTGGTCGCGGATTCCGGCCGGAAACACGGAGATTTCCTCGCCGCGCAGCTTGTATCCGGTGCACACCTTGATCTCGTCGAAACCGTCGAGAATATCCAGCTTGGTCAATGCGATCCCGTTGATGCCGCCGACACGCACCGCCTGGCGAACCATGACCGCATCGAACCAGCCGCAGCGCCGCTGCCGTCCCGTCACCGTACCGAACTCACGCCCGCGTTCGCCCAGCAGCGCGCCGACCTCGTTGTCCTGCTCGCTCGGGAACGGGCCGCTGCCGACGCGCGTGGTGTAGGCCTTCGTAATACCGAGGACATAGCCGATGCTGCCGGGCGCCACGCCCGATCCGGCGGCCGCCTGTCCGGCAACCGTGTTGGAGGAGGTGACGAACGGATAGGTTCCGTGATCGACGTCGAGCATCGCGCCCTGCGCGCCCTCGAACAGGATACGCTTCCCGTCGCGCTTGGCTTCGTCGAGCCAGTGCCAGACCGGCGCCGCGAACGACAGGAGCCGCTCGGAAATTTCCTCGAGCCAGTCCATGAGTTCCGTCTTGTCGACCTCATCGGCGCCGAGACCGCGCAAGAGCGCGTTGTGGTGAAACAGCAGATGATCGACGCGCTGGCTCAGGGTTTCACGATCCGCCAGATCGCACACCCGGATGGCGCGGCGCGCCACCTTGTCTTCGTAGGCCGGGCCGATCCCGCGCCCCGTCGTACCAATCTTGTCGGCACCGCGCGCCTGTTCGATCGCCCCGTCCAGATACGGGTGAAGCGGCAGGATGAGGCTCGCATTGTCCGCAAGCTTCAGGGTGTCGGGTGTTATCTCGACGCCCATGTCGGAAATCTTGTCGATCTCGCCGAGAAGCGCCTTCGGGTCGACCACGACCCCGTTGCCGATGATGCTCACCTTGCCGGGGCGCACCACTCCGGACGGCAACAGGCTGAGTTTGTAGACCTTGTCCCCGATGACGAGAGTATGTCCGGCGTTGTGCCCGCCCTGGAAACGAACGACCACATCCGCGCGTTCGGAAAGCCAGTCGACGATCTTGCCTTTACCTTCATCGCCCCACTGGGAGCCGACCACCGCAACATTCGCCATAGAAACTCTCCTCAGTCGTCGGTAATCGAGACGGCAACGGCCTTGCCATCGGCAAAAACATGACTGCAGTCCAGCCGCCGCGCCTCGGCTGTCTCGTCATCGACGCTGGAAAACCCGCTCACGGTGACCCAACCGTGGTTACGCAGTTCCCTGGCCTCCGCGAATGTGACACCGAGCGGCAGATAGACGCGCCTCGGCGACTCAGCCTCGGGCACCGCGCGCATGATGGAATCCATATACAGCGAGACCCCGGTCGCTGCCTCGCCGGCCTCGGTCATATACCGTCCGCCGCGCCCGAGTTCGCCGCGAATACCTTCGGCAAACAGCGTGAAACTGACACCGGTCTGATACTCGAACCCGCGATACTCGACCGGATCGAGCGTCAGCGACAGGTCGGGGAGCGCGGCCCGGACATCCGCCACAACCGCCGCGAGCCGGGCAACTTCTTCCTGCGCGGCGTCGGGCAGTTCAATCGCCTTCAGTTCCTCGACAACCTCGGCGGCCGGACCGACAGATTCGATCATCGCGCACAGCGCTTTCGCGCCCGTCGTAAACGCCGCGCCTTCGCGGCGAAGTATTTCTTCGGTTTCGCCCAGATCCTTTCGGTCGAGCGATTCCCGGAGGTCGCGCACCGCGGCGGCATCGAGGTCGATTTCCGAGAGCACATGGCCCACCAGGGCCGGCGAATTGAGGTCGATAGTCGGCTCCGCGATCCCCGCCACGCGCAACGCTTCCGCGGCCAGAACGACAACCTCCGCATCGGCCCTGACGTCGTCGGCGCCGATCAGCTCGACGCCCACCTGGGCGAACTGTCGTTCGGGCCGCAACTGGTTGCCCCGGACGCGCAAGATCTGGCCCGCGTAGGACAGGCGAAGCGGGCGCGGCGCGTCCGACAACCGGGTGCCCGCGATTCGCGCTACCTGCAGCGTGATATCCGCACGGACAGCCATCATGCGTTGGCTGACAGGATCCATCAGCCGAAACATTTGCCCCGACAGGCTGCCGCCGCCGTTCGCACCGTTCCCGGCAAGCGTCGCCTCGAATTCAACGAGGGGCGGCTTGACCTGTTCGAAACCGCAACCGGCGAAGACATCCATCATTGCGCCAATGGTGGACGCTTCCTGCGCCGCACGGGGTGGCAGCAAGTCATGCAACCCGGCGGGAAGCAGCGCGGTATTTTCGGGTTCGTTGTCCATAACCGCGCGCGGTTTAGCCCGTTTGCGGCGCTTCGGCAACGCGTCAGGGCCGAATCCACCCCCGGATCGCGCATTTGCGCCACGCAAAACCATATTCTTCTGGTTTTTGGCGGAACAAAGCCCGAAGACTGTCGTTAATCAGCCAGCTTGATCGACGATCGCTTCGCTGGACGAGGGGAAAGGCGAAACATGACAATTTCCAAATTTCACGCAGGAACGGCGGCAGCGGCTTTGGCACTGCTCGTATCCGCAGGCGCCCAGGCGCAAACAACGCAGGCCGTTGGGCCGGACTACCCGGATCGCGGCTTCTACTGGTTCGGCAACATCGGCCTTCACGATCCGATGGACTCCAATATCGAAGGCTCGGGAATTAGTACCGAGGCGGAACTGGAAAAAGGATTCGCGGGTCTGACCGGCCTCGGCTACGACTTCGGTGACAACTGGCGTCTCGAAATCGAGGGCGGCTACCGCGAATCCGATGTCGAAGAGATCGGCGGCGGGGCGGCAACCGGCGATACGGATGCGATCAGCGCCATCGCAAACGTGTTCTACGACTTCAACAGCGGCGGCGGTATCGAACCCTATATCGGTGGGGGCCTGGGCATGACGCAGGTCGCGGTAAACGGCACAAGCCCCATCGGCGGTTCGTCCATCGATGACGAAGACTGGGGCATCGCGCTGCAGGCCGGCGCCGGTATTGCCGTTCCCATCAGCCGCCGCGTGAAATTCACGGCGGACTATCGCTTCATGTCGGTTCAGGACCTCGCCTACACAACGAATGCCGGATCGAGCGTCGACGCCGACTACAACGATCACGCGGTGTTCCTCGGACTTCGGATCGCCCTCAATCCACCGCCGCCGCCCGCGCCTCCGGCACCGACGCCTGTTGCGCAGCCGTCCCCGCCGCCGCCCGCTCCCGCGCCGGCCCCACCGCCGCCCGTGCGTGAATTCCTGGTGTTCTTCGATTTCGACAGTTCCGAGATCACACCGCAGGCGCGCGCCATCCTGACACAGGCCGTGAACAACGCGCGCCAGCTCGGCAACACCCGCATCGTGGCAACCGGACATGCGGACCGGTCAGGCACCGTGGGCTACAACGCCGCGCTCTCACAGCGACGTGCCGAAGCGGTTCAGGTTGAGCTCGTCCGCCTTGGGATGAACGCCGCGGACATCCAGACCGTGGCACGAGGCGAGTCCAACCCGCTCGTGCCGACCGGTGACGGCGTTCGCGAGCCGCAGAACCGCCGCGTTCAGGTGGTTTTGAACTAGGCAGCTCCTCCCAAAGTCAAAAGCAAGCGGGCCGCACCTCCCGGTGCGGCCCGCATTGCGTTCAGAAGCGGCCGATGAGCTCTACTGCTTGTCCTTTTGCGTCACCACATCTTCCACCGTACGCAGGCCGGTCTCGGCGAGCGAGCCCTCTCCCGACAAGACGCGCGTAAAGGTCTGTCCCGCACTCACACAGAACTCCTGCCGCGCGCGCGTACTGCGAATGGAGGCGTCGTTCGCCAGCTGCGTGATGAAACCGTCGAGCGCCTTCTGCGCACTGCGCCCGTGATCCCGCCGGAACATCTGTCGCAGGACGCGCCCATGAGAGACAAGCTCGTCCCGAAACTTGACCATCATCCGGTTGTAGTTGCCGCGCATATCGCATGTCAGCGCGGCAACCATCATCTCGCTTTGCAAAATCCGGATATTCACCGCGTCAAGCTCGCGCGAATCGCGCGGCTGGAACGCATCGGCCACGCCGACCGTTGCCGTAAGCATGACCGCCGCGAGCGCGCCGCGCCGCAATATTTTCAGATCAAATTCCGGGCGTTTCAAAATTCAGTCTCCCGTCTGGAGCTCGGACCGGCACGGCCTAAGCACCGCGCGTTGTTCGCAAATTAGCGGCGTTCGCCGCCGTTGGCGAGAGAGTTTACCTTAACTTTTCATAGTCTTGCGCCAACGGCCGCCCTCAATCGGGCGTATTTCCGGCACCCGGGAACCGATTGCCCACGGCTCCCGCAAATGTGATCGCCGCATGGCCGCCGGAAAGGCGAAAAGCTAGAAATTGAGCGCGCGCGCCTGCACCACATTCGGCAGCGCGGCGACCTGCTCCAGGACATCCGCGGGCACTTCCTGATCGACTTCAACCAGCGCGATGGCATCCCCGCCCGAGTCTGTCCGGCCAAGCTGGAACGTCGCGATGTTGAGGCCGGCATCGCCGAGAACGGTACCGAGACGGCCGATCAGGCCCGGCTTGTCCTCGTTGTTGACGTAGAGCATGTGCGCACCGAGCTCCGCTTCCATCGGCACCCCCTTCACGTTCACGATCCGGGGCTTGTCGTCGCCGAAGAGCGTGCCCGACACGCTGCGGGTCCGGTTGTCGGTGACAACCGTCAGGCGCACCAGCGTATTGTAGTTGGTGTGCCGGTCGGTACGCACCTCCGAGACCTCGATGCCGCGCTCGCTGGCCATCACCGGTGCGTTCACCATGTTCACGCTGTCGAGCACCGGCGAGAGAAGCCCCTTCAGCGCCGCCGCGCTGAGCGGCTTGGTGTTGAGTTCCGCGGCGTTGCCTTCGTACTCGATTGTCACGCTTTTCAGGCCCGACTCGGTGAGTTGCCCGGCGAAACTGCCGAGAAGCTCGGCCAGCTTCATGTACGGCATCAGGCGCGGCGCCTCCTCGGCCGATACGGACGGCATGTTGAGCGCATTGGTTACCGCACCGTCGAGCAGGTAGTCGGCCATCTGTTCCGCGACCTGGATCGCGACATTCACCTGGGCCTCGGTCGTGCTCGCACCGAGATGCGGCGTGCAGACGAGGTTGTCCATGCCGAACAGCGCGTTCTCCCTGGCCGGTTCCTCCTCGAACACGTCGAGGGCCGCGCCGGCGACATGGCCGGATTCGAGCGCCGCCTTGAGATCGGCCTCGACCACCAGTCCGCCGCGTGCGCAGTTGATGATCCGCACGCCTTTCTTGGTCTTTGCAATCGCATCCGCATCGATGATGCCCCGCGTCTGGTCCGTCAGCGGCGTGTGCAGGCTGATGAAATCGGCACGCTTGAGCAGCTCGTCGAGCTCCACCTTGTCCACGCCGATCTCGCGCGCGCGCTCCTCGCTGAGGAACGGGTCGAACGCGACCACCTTCATCTTCAGGCCGATCGCCCGTTCGGCCACGATCGAACCGATGTTCCCGCAGCCCACGATCCCGAGCGTCTTGCCCGTGACTTCGACACCCATGAAACGGGACTTTTCCCATTTACCCGCCTGCGTCGAGGCGTTCGCTTCCGGGATTTCCCGGGCGAGCGCCATCATCATCGCGATGGCATGCTCGGCGGTCGTGATCGCGTTGCCGAAAGGTGTGTTCATCACCACGATACCGCGCGCCGTGGCGGCGGGGATATCGACATTGTCCACGCCAATCCCGGCCCGGCCGATGACTTTCAGGTTGCCGGCAGCGGCAATGACCTCTTCCGTGGCCTTCGTGGCCGAACGGACGGCGAGGCCGTCATACTCGCCGATGCAGGCGATCAGCTCCTCGGGCGTCATGCCCGGCTTCACGTCCACCTCGACGCCACGTGCCTCGAAGACCTCTTTGGCGCGCTCACTCATTTTGTCGGAAATCAGAACCTTGGGCATTGGAAGTCCTTCCGCTGTCTTGCGGGTATGAGGAAGAAAAGTTTGGTGGCGGAGCGGCGGGCCCGGTCAGGCCGCCGCGGCACCGCGTTCGGATTTGACGGTCGCGTAGGCCCAGTCGAGCCACGGCATCAAAGCGGACAGGTCGTCCGCCTCCACCGTCGCCCCGGCCCAGATGCGCAGTCCCGGCGGCGCGTCGCGGTAGGCCCCAATGTCATAGGCCACACCCTCACCGTCGAGCAGACTCGCCACGGCCTTGGCGACCGCGCCCTGTTCCTCGGCGGGCAACGCCTCGAACCAGGGGTCGACGATCTTCAGGCAGACGCTGGTGGTCGAACGGGTGGCCGGGTCATCCGCGAGAAATGCGGCCCAGTCCGAACCTGACACCCAGGCGTCGATCACGCCGAAATTCGCGTTCGAACGCGCGATCAGCGCGTCCAGTCCGCCAATATCCCGCGACCAGTCAAGGGCGTCGAGATGGTCCTCGACACACAGCATCGACGGCGTGTTGATCGTGCTGCCCTCGAAGATCGAGGTGTTCACCTTGCCGCCCTTGGTCAGGCGGAAGATTTTCGGCATCGGCCAGGGCGGCGTGTAGCTTTCCAGCCGTTCCACCGCGCGCGGGCTGAGTACCAGCATGCCGTGCTGGGCTTCCCCGCCGAGCACCTTCTGCCAGGACCAAGTCACGACGTCGAGCTTGTCCCAGGCGAGGTCCATGGCGAATGCCGCCGACGTGGCATCGCACAGGGTCAGGCCCGCGCGGTCGGCGGCGATCCAGTCGCCGTCCGGAACACGCACGCCCGAGGTCGTGCCGTTCCAGGTGAATACCACATCGCGATCAAAGTCGACGGACGCGAGGTCGGGCAGTTCGCCGTAGGGCGCATCGAGCTGGCGGACGTCATCGAGCTTGAGCTGCTTCACCACGTCGGTGACCCAGCCTTGGCCGAAGCTTTCCCAGGCGAGCAGGTCGACACCGCGCGCACCGAGCATGGACCACATGGCCATCTCGAAAGCGCCGGTGTCCGACGCCGGGACGATGCCGACCAGGTAATCCTCGGGAATCCCGAGGATCGAGCGGCTGTCCTCGATCACGCGCTGGAGCTTAGCCTTCGGGCCCTTGGCGCGGTGCGAGCGGCCGATGGCGGCCGACGACAATCCATCCAGCGACCAACCCGGTCGCTTGGCGCAAGGTCCAGAGGAAAATAGTGGAGAAGCCGGACGGGTGCCCGGCTGGCGGAGTGTATCTGTCATGTTACGCGTCCCTCACAGAACGCCGCGCCCCGTTGGGGAGGCGTGGCCCGCGAAGGAACCTAGTTCAATCCATCGGAAGGTCAACTACAGAATTGTCGCAGTGCACAATTTCTACGAAAGCCCGTAGTACCAGGGGGCCACGAGGGTGAAGACCAGCCACACGATCACCAGCAGCGGCGTGCCGACTCGCACGAAATCGACGAACCGGTAGTTGCCCGGCGCCATCACGAGCAGATTGGTCTGATAGCCGATGGGCGACGCGAAGGAGCAGTTCGCCGCGAACACGACCGCCACGGCGAACGGTTCCACCGGCAACCCCGTCCCGTGGGCGATCCCGACGGCAATCGGCGTAAACAGGACGGCCGTGGCCTTGGTGCTGATGACATTGGCCAGCACCGCCACCAGCAGGAAGAACGCCGACAGGATCACCGTGGGTGACGCATCGCCGACAATGCCGAGCATGAGCCCGGCGAGGAATTCCGCACCGCCGGTCGCCTGCAACGCGCTGCCCAGCGCCAGCGCGGCAGCAATCATCATCACGATGGTCCGGTCGATGGCACGGGTCGCCTGGCGGATGTTGAGGACGCCCGTGGCCAGCATCAGCCCGGCGCCGACCAGGGTCGCGATGGAGATCGGCATGATCCCCAGCGCCGCGACCGCGATCACGCCGACAAAGATCGCCATGGTGCTGGTGGCGTGGTGGACGGCGGGCATCTCGGCGGCCGTCCATTCGACCAGCAGAATGTCCGAATCGCCGCGCAGCGCGCCGATATCGCTCTCGCGCCCCTGGATCAGCAGGACGTCGCCGGGCTCCAGGCGGATGTCGGTCACCCGCGCCCGGATCATCTGCGAGCGGCGCTGAATGCCCAGCACGACGCAGTGGTACTTGTAGCGGAACCCGATCTGGACGAGCGTCTGGCCCACGAGCCGCGATGCCGGCGTGACCATCGCTTCGGCCAGGATCTGGTTGCCGACCTGCCAGCGTTGCGCGCCATCCTCGGTCTCGAAACGCTCCCAGTCGGCGCCGAGTTCCGGGTGGAACTGCTCCGGCTCGCCCTTCAACGCCTCGGTGAGCGCCGCGCGTGTCGCCGCGACGACAATCGTGTCGCCGTCTCCCAACACAAAGGAATCTTCGAACGGCGGAAAGAAGGATTCCTCGTTCTGAATCACGACCCGTACGGTCATGTCCTTCAGTTCCGGGAAGAAGCCGCCCCTCGGCTGCATACCCATGAACTTGGAGCCCTCGAAAACGGAAACCTCCGCCATGAACTGGCGACCGCCGCCCGCGATCGCGCTCGCGAGCAGCGCGCGTTCGGGGAGGATCTTCGGACACACGAAAACCACGTAGCAGACACCGATCAGCGCCAGCGCCATACCCGGCACCGCGAACTGGAAGAACGAGAACCCGTCCTCGCCCAGCTCGATCAGCATGCCCGAGACCAGCAGGTTCGTGCTGGACCCGATCAGGGTGACCATGCCCCCGAGAATGGACGCGAAGGACAGCGGCATCATCAGGCGTGACGGGGACTGGCCGAGGCGCGACGCCAGCGCCTGCATGATCGGGATGAAGATCACGACGACGGGCGTGTTGTTCATGAAGCCGCTGACAACCAGCACCGCGAGGAAGGCAAGGCCCGTCGCCAGGGCAGCATGGCCGCGCCCGATGCGAAAGAACAGTTGCGCGCCGGCATCCAGGATGCCCGTGCGAGCCAGCCCCTCACCCATCACCAGCAGGGCGACGATGGTCAGAAGCGCGGGATTCGCGAAGCCCGCGAGCAGTTTCGTCGGGTCGAGAAGGTTGTCGCCGCCCGAATCCGTCACCGGCACGAAGTGGAAGAACACCAGCAGCGCGCAGATCACGCCGAGCGAGGTCAACTCCAGCGAGACCCTCTCTGTCGTGTAAAGGACGAGCGCGACCACGATGACCGCAAAGGTCACCCACATACCCAGTGCGGCCGGGTCGAGCCCGGCGGCGAGCACGTTCATGCGCTTATCAACCCGAAGCTGTTGCCCTCGAAAGGGACTCTATCACGCGGCCGCGCCGGCCCGCGTGCGCACAAAGACAATGACATCGACCGTGGCAACCGCCCCGTCCGCATTGCTGACGGTGACGGCAAATTTCACGACA
The DNA here is from genome assembly GCA_965222215.1 of Alphaproteobacteria bacterium. Taxonomy (GTDB): domain Bacteria; phylum Pseudomonadota; class Alphaproteobacteria; order UBA6615; family UBA6615; genus JABJAG01. The sequence goes on from OZ244931.1 coordinate 2,889,417, forward strand.
CCGCGCCCGGGGTCGGACTTCGAAACCCGCGACTCGGCGACCTCGATCGCCGTGGAGAGCGTGTCGCCCGGGCGAACCGGGGCCGTCCAGCGCACATTCTCCATGCCGGGTCCGCCCATGCCGGTGCCTTCCAGGACGCCGGTGCGCAGCAACTGGCCCGTGGCGATGGCGACCGTCTGGAACCCGCTGGCGATCAGGCCACCGAAGATCGAGTCCCGGGCGGTCTCTTCGGACGTATGGAAGTGCTGCGGGTCGTATTGCTTGGCGAACCAGATTATTTCCTCGGCATCCAGCGTGACCGGCTCGGTCTCGATTCGCCGCCCGACCTCGAAGTCTTCCAGGTACCAGCCGCTCATGCCGCGTCCTCCGTCGAGGGGGCCGAAGGTCGACGCCGCAGGAATGTCGTTGTGCTGAAACTCGAGACCTGCGTCTCACCGACACGGGTGAGAAACTGCAGGCGAATGATGCCCCGGTCGGGCCGGGATTTCGATTCGCGGATCTCGATCACTTCGACGGTGGTCTGCAACGTGTCGCCCGGGCGCACCGGCGCGGTCCAGCGCACATCGTCCATCGCGGGGCCGCCGAGCGAATTCTCGGCGAACAGCCCCAGCCGGATAAACTGCGCAAACGCCGTCCCGATCGTCTGGTGCCCGCTCGCGATCAGCCCGCCATAGGGCGTATCCTTCGCGCCCTCGGGATCGATGTGAAATTTCTGCGGGTCGTAGCGCTCGCCGAACTCGACAATCGCCGCCTCGCTCAGGGTGACGGGTTCGGTCTCGAACCTGTCCCCCACCGAAAATTCTTCCAGATAGCGTGCCGCCATCGCCGCGCTCCTTGAAAACGAGGCGCGGACCCTAGCCGGTCGCGGGCGGCGAATAAACCCGTTCAGTGGGCCGCGGTGGGGGCCTCGGCCTGCGCGGCCTCCCAGGCCAGGATCGCGCGCTTGGTCTGCGGCTCCCAGCGGTATCCCGAAATCGCGCCACCGTTCCGGATCACGCGGTGACAGGGCACGATCCACGAGACGGGATTGCGCGCCACGGCGCCGGCCACCGCCCGGGCCGAACCCGGGGACCCTATGCGCTCGGCCAGATCGGCGTAGGTCAGCACCGCGCCCGGCGGGATGCGCAGCAGCGCGTCCCAGACCTTGAGCTGAAACGGCGTGCCGCGCAGTTCGAGATGCAATTCGCCGTCGCCGAACGCGGCGCGGGCGTATTTCTCGGTCGCGGCCGGGTCCTCGATTAACGCCGCCTCGCCCAGGCTGGTCGCCAGGTCCGCCAGCGTCGCTGTCCGGTCGCCCAGCCCGTTGAAGGCCAGCCCGCACACCCCGCGCGCCGTGGCGGCGATCAGGCACTCACCGAACGGGCTGTCGTGCCATCCATAACGCACCTCCATGCCAGCGCCACGCCGCTTCCACTCGCCCGGCGTGACCCCTTCATGGGTCACGAACAGGTCGTGCAGACGTCCCGGCCCGGACAGCCCCGTGTCGAACGCCACGTCGAGCACGCTTTTCGATTCGGACAGCGCGCGCTTGGCGTGTTCGAGCGTCAGGTACTGGATGTATTTCTTCGGGCTCACCCCGACATAGCGGGTGAACAGCCGCTGGAGATGGTACGGGCTGAGACCGGCTTCTTCGGCAATCCGCTCCAGGCTCGGCTGGTCGCGATAGTTCTCGGCCAGCCAGCCCAGCAGCCGTCCCACCAGCGCGTAGCCGTAGTCGTCGCTTTCGTCTTCGGTATCGGGCCGTTCGAGCGTGTCGATCATGGTCATCGTCCGTTCCCTTTCTACAACGCGGCGCCTCGGATTGGCGATTCCCGTGGGCCTGTGTTCGATGACCAAACTAGGTAAGCGACGCGCGACGCCCCACCCGGAACTTGCGCAATACAGGCCCGCAGGAGCGCTAGCGGCCTTCGCGCTGGACCAGCACGATCCCGACCAGGATGATGCCCGTCGCAACGACGAGCAGCGCGGTCAGCGGCTCGCCGAGCAGCAGTGGCGCGAGCCCGATCCCGATCACGGGCTGCAGCAATTGAAGCGCCCCGATCTTCGCCACGCCCCCGTCGGCCAGCGCGCGGTTCCAGAACAGGTAGGCGACGATGGTGGAGCCCCAGCCGAGCGCGAGGATCGCCATCCAGCCGCGCCCGTCGATCCCGCGCAGGGTGTCCATCCCGGAATGAAGGACCACGACCGGCAAAAGAAGCGCCGCCGCGACGAGGATCGACCACATGGTCACCGTGACAGTGCCGATGTCTTTCGTCAGCCGAGCCCCGGCCACGTATCCGACGACCCCCATGAACATACCGAGGAATACCAGCGCATCGCCCTGCCAGGACACGCCCGTGACCTCGATGCCGATCGCCTCCCAGATCAGCAGCAGCGCACCCGCCGTGCCCGTGGCGATGCCGATCCACCAGGGCCAGCCGGGCATGCGCCGGTCGATCAGGGCGGCAATCGCCCCGGCCATCACCGCGCCGAACGCCGTCCCCGCCGCGGCGTGGCCGGCCGTGGTGAGCTGCACGCCCCAGCTGAAGAACACCGGAAACAGCACCAGCCCACCTACGCCCGACACGACAACCAGGAAAATCGAACGGGGGTCGAGAGGAATCCGGTGGCGTCCCGCGACGATCACCAGCCCCGCCAGGGGGGCCGCAACGACCGCGCGTAGCGCGCCGACGGTGATGCCGTCCGCCGTGGCCGTGGCGATCTTCGTGAACACCGGCGTCGCGCCGTAGATGAGCACGGCGATCAGGGCGACGGTATAGAGCCGCATCATGTTGGTCTCGGACATCCGGCCCCCGATCCGGGTCTGGCGGCGTCAGCGTCGCTGGACGAGGGCGACCCCGAAAAGAATAACCACCGTGGCGACCAGCAGCAGCGGCGTCAATGGCTCGCCCAGCACCGCCGCGCCCAGCGCAATCCCGACAACCGGCGTCGCGAAGTGCCACATGCTGATCCGCGCGATCCCGGCCCGGTTCATCGCGTAGAACCACGCGATAAACGCCAGGATCGACGCGCCGAGAGACAGGTACAGCACCGCGACCCAGGCGTTCGTCTCCATCGCGACCAGGGTCGGCACGTCGACCCGCAGGACCAGCCACGGCAGCACAAGGATGCCGCCCACCACGACGCTCCACATGGTCATCGCGGGCGCGCCGAAACGCGGCGCGAGCTTGGCCCCGAAGACAAAGCTGATCGCGGCGGAAAACGCGCCCGCCATCACCAGGATATCGCCCTGCCACGTCGCGCCGGCGGCGTTGAACCCGACCGCCTCCGCGATCAGCAGCAGAGCCCCCGCGAATGCCACGGACACGCCGACCCACCAGCGCAGGCGCGGCCAGCGCCGGTTGACTGCGGCCTCCAGCAATCCCGCAAAGACGGGGGTCGACGCCTGCGAGACGGCGGCATGTCCGGCCGTCGTTTGCTCGACGCCGATGGTGAACAGGACGGGGAAACCGATCAGGCCCGTCACCGCCAGCCCGAGCAGGTACCACTTGTCGGGCCCGTGCCACGGCAGGGCCAGCCGCATGACGACAATCAGGGCGATCGCGAACGGTACCGACGCGAGCGTGCGCATGAGGGCGAGGCTCAGCCCGTCGATGGACACGACACCGAGCTTCGTGATCATCGGGGAGCCACCCCAGATCAGGATCGTGAAAATCGCCGCGGCGGTTGCCAGCGACAGGAACGGCGCGGTCGGCGTGCTGTTTCCCGTAGGTTCCCGCGCGGTCAACGGTCAGTCCGTCAGGCGCGACGGATCGACGGTCACACCATGGTTCAGGGGGCCGTGCCCGCCCCCGTACCCGGGCGCGGACAGGATTGCCGCGCGGACATACCGGCGCGCCCGCGCGACCGCATCGGCCAGGCCCATCCCCTGTGCGAGTCCCGCCGCGACGGATGACGCCAAGGTGCAGCCCGTGCCGTGGGTGTGCGCCGTGTCGATGCGCGGGTCGGAGAAACGATGTGTGCCCTCGGGCGTGACCAGCAGGTCGACCACGTCTTCGCCGTCGACATGGCCGCCTTTTACGAGCGCCGCACCGACACCCATGTCGAGCAGCTTTTCACCGGCGCGCTGCTGGCCGACCTCGTCGGCAACCGGAACGCCGGTCAGCGCCTCCGCTTCGGGCGCGTTCGGCGTCAGTACTGTCGCGCGCGGCAGGATCAGCGACTGCAGCGCGCCATGCGCCCCGTCGTCCAGAAGCCGCGCACCGCCCTTTGCAACCATCACAGGATCGGCAACCAGCGGGATGTCCGGCAGGTTTTCGAGTTCCCGCGCCACGGTCTCGATCACCTCGACATTGTGGAGCATGCCGGTCTTGATCGCGTCCGCGCCGAGATCGTCGAGGACCACGCGCATCTGCCGGGCGACAAAATCCGTATCGACCCCGAAGACGCCGTGCACACCCAGCGTATTCTGCGCGGTCAGGGCAGTAACCGCCGTCATGGCGAAAGCGCCCAGCGCCGTCACCGACTTGATATCCGCCTGGATGCCGGCACCGCCGCCCGAATCCGAGCCGGCCACGATCAGGACACGTCCCTTCATGCCTGTTTACGCGGCCGCGTCGGCGATGGCGTTGGCAATATCGTCGACAACCGAATTGACCGCCGCCTCGTCCCGGCCCTCGGCCATCACGCGGATGACCGGCTCTGTCCCCGATGGCCGGATCAGGATGCGCCCATCCCCGCCGAGCCGTTCCTCGCCCGCGCTCACGGCTGTTTTCACGGAAGCCGCCTCCATTGGCGCACCATTGTTGACCCGGACGTTTTTGAGGATTTGAGGATAAGGATCGAAAACTTGTGAAAATTCCCGCATCGCCGCACCGGCATCGGCGCGCGCGGCTAGCACCTGGAGCGCAGCGATCAGACCGTCGCCGGTGGTCGAATGGTCACTGAGGATGACGTGGCCAGACTGCTCGCCACCAAGGTTGAAACCGCCCTCGCGCATCCGCTCGAGAACGTAGCGGTCGCCGACCTGCGTGCGCTCGAGACGAAGCCCGAGAGACTCGACAAATTTCTCAAGCCCGAGGTTGGACATCACGGTTGCCACCACACCGCCACCGGCAAGACGTTCGCTTTCGTGCCACGAACGCGCGATCATCGCCATGACCTGGTCACCGTCGACAACCGCGCCGGTTTCGTCGCAGAAAATAATCCGATCCGCATCGCCGTCGAGAGCGATACCGAGATCGGCGCCGTGGGAAACAACCGCCTCCTGCAACGTCGCCGTGGAGGTTGCGCCACAATCCCGGTTGATATTCGTTCCGTCGGGTTCGATGGCAATCGGGATCACGTCGGCGCCCAGTTCGTGGAAAACACGCGGGGCGACCTTGTAGGCGGCACCATTTGCGCAATCGACAACCACGCGCGTGCCGTCGAGGCGAACGCCGCTGGGAAAGCTGTGCTTCACGAATTCGATATAGCGGCCCGGGGCGTCGTCGAGACGCCAGGCACGGCCCAGACGGTCCGCCGGCGCGAGATGATCCTTCAGTCCGTTTTCGACCAGAGCTTCGATTTCGGCCTCAACGTCATCGGACAGCTTGAAGCCGTCCGGCCCGAACAACTTGATGCCGTTGTCCTCGAAGGAATTGTGCGAGGCCGAAATCATGACGCCGAGGTCGGCACGCAGCGACAAGGTCAGCATGGCGACAGCCGGCGTCGGCATCGGCCCCACCAGCACGACATCCATGCCCATTGCGGTGAACCCCGCCTGCATCGCCGGTTCGATCATATAGTTGGACAGCCGGGTATCCTTGCCGATGACCACAAGATGGCGGTGATCGCCACGCGTGAAGCGATGCCCGGCGGCCATCGCCACGCGCAGCGCCGTCTCCGCGGTCATGGGTTCTTCGTTGGCCTTGCCCCGAATTCCGTCGGTGCCAAACAACTGGCGCGCCATGCAACGGCTCCGCATGTTTCCGATATCGACTTATAGCATCGCGCGCGTGAGCGTTCGCAACGCCGTCTAACTGTCTATCCGGCGGATTTCCGCCATACATCGAGCGCGCGGCGGGTTTCCGCGACGTCATGCACCCGCAGGATCTGGGCGCCGCGCGATGCCGCCGCCAGCGCCGCTGCGACAGACCCCGAGATCCGTGATTTCGGGTCGGTCTCGCCCGTCCAGACGCCGATGAAACTCTTGCGGGACAGGCCTACGGCCAGAGCGCAGCCTAGACCGTGAAACGCCGCCAGGTCCCGCAGCAGGGCCGCGTTGTGATCGACCGACTTGCCGAAGCCGAAGCCGGGGTCGACAGCGATCCGCGCAGGCTCGATGCCGGAAGCTCGACAACGCGCAACTCTGTCGGCGAGCCATCCGAAGACATCGCGCGTCACATCGTCATAGGCCGGCGCATCCTGCATCGTCCGCGGATCGCCGCGCATGTGCATCAGGATCACGGCGACATCCTCGGCAGCGACAAGTTCCAACGCCCCGGCGTCCGAAAGCGCGCTGACATCGTTTACAATCATCGCACCGGCGTCGATCGCCGCGCGCATCACCGCCGTGTGGCGCGTATCGATGGATACGCACAGACCCTCCGCGACAAGCGCCGAAACGACGGGAACGACACGCGCGCATTCCTCGTCGACGGAGACGGGCGTGGCACCCGGGCGGGTGGATTCCCCCCCGACGTCCACGATGTCCGCACCTTCCGACGCAAGACGCCGGCCGAACGCGATAGCTTCCTCGGCCCCAGCATGGTCGCCGCCATCGGAAAAACTGTCCGGTGTCACATTGCAAACCCCCATGATAAGCGGGCGCGCGTCAGGTCCGGAGATCGGCAGGCCCGCAAAGTCGCCACGTGGAGCATGCAGACTATCGGGAACGTTGCCAGGCGCCTCGAGAACCTGCCCGCCCTCACGAACATGGGTGAACGCGAGCGCGCCGCCAGCGAGCGCCACCGCATAGCCCTCCGCACAGAGCCGACGCGCGGTCGATCCGCCGACCAGCCCTTCAGGCACCGGCACATGCGAAAGGGGCTCCCGCGCCATGGCAGCAGCCCCCTCGATTTCTTGTTTCATTCGCTTGTCCGCACCGGACAACGAGCGTCAGCCTTGCGGCTGCGGCTCCGGCTCCATGCCGCCCGACGGACGGTCCTTTTTGTTCGGATTGCCGCTGGTCGGCACCGATGAGCGCGGCCGGTCGGACGAACCGGTCTCGTCGTTGTCGGACCGGTCGATCTCGTCACCCTTGAGCAGGGTATCGACTTCATCGGCGGACAACGTCTCATAGTCGAGCAGGCCCTTCGCGATGGCGTGCAGGTCGTCCATCTTTTCGGTCAGGATACGGCGAGCGTCCGTCTCCGCCTGGTCGATCAGCGAGCGAATTTCGTCATCGATGATCTTGGCTGTCGCATCGGACACGTTCTTGTGCTGGGACACGGAGTGACCGAGGAAGACTTCTTCCTGGTTGTCCTCGTAGCGCAGCGGGCCGAGTTTTTCGCTGAAACCGTACTCTGTGATCATCCGGCGGGCGAGGTTGGTCGCCTCCTTGATGTCGTTGCCCGCACCGGTCGTTATCCGGTCCTTGCCGAAGATCAGTTCCTCGGCCACGCGACCGCCGAACATCATCGCCAGCTTGGCTTTCAGTTCGTGGATCGAATAGGTGTAGCGGTCGCGCTCGGGCAGCGACATGGTCACGCCCAGCGCACGCCCGCGCGGAATGATCGTGACCTTGTGGAGCGGGTCGCAGCCGTCCATGTGCAGGCCGACCAGCGCGTGACCGGCCTCGTGGTAGGCGGTCAGTCGCTTTTCTTCCTCGGTCATCACCATGGAACGGCGCTCGGCGCCCATCAGGACCTTGTCCTTGGCGTCCTCGAACTCGGCCATGGTGACCATGCGCCGGCTCTTGCGCGCCGCGATCAGGGCCGCCTCGTTCACGAGGTTCGCCAGATCGGCGCCGGAAAAGCCCGGCGTTCCGCGCGCGATGGTCTTGGCGTCCACGTCCGGCGCCAGCGGCACCTTGCGCATGTGGACCTGCAGGATTTTCTCGCGGCCGACAATATCGGGGTTCGGCACGACGACCTGGCGGTCGAAACGGCCGGGGCGCAGCAGCGCGGGGTCGAGCACATCGGGCCGGTTCGTGGCCGCGATCAGGATCACACCTTCGTTGGTCTCGAAGCCGTCCATCTCGACCAGCAACTGGTTGAGGGTCTGCTCACGCTCATCGTTGCCGCCGCCGAGGCCCGCGCCACGATGACGGCCGACGGCATCGAGCTCGTCGATGAAGATGATGCAGGGCGCGTTCTTCTTGCCCTGTTCGAACATGTCACGGACACGGCTCGCACCGACGCCGACGAACATCTCGACGAAGTCGGAACCCGAGATCGTGAAGAACGGCACGTTGGCCTCGCCCGCGATGGCGCGCGCGAGCAGCGTCTTACCCGTGCCCGGCGGGCCAACGAGCAGCACGCCTTTGGGGATCTGGCCGCCGAGGCGCTGGAACTTCTGCGGATCGCGCAGGAATTCGACGATTTCCTCGACTTCCTGCTTGGCCTCTTCGACACCCGCGACATCCTCGAACGTCACGCGGCCGGATTTTTCCGTCAGCAGCTTGGCGCGCGACTTGCCAAAGCCCATGGCCCGGCCACTGCCGCCCTGCATCTGCCGCATGAAGAAAATCCACACAGCCACGATGATGATGAACGGCAGCCACGACAGCAGCATCCCCAGGATTGGATGAACCTCTTCCTGCGGCGCGGCGGTGATCCGCACGCCGTTGTCGGTCAGGCGCTGCACCAGGCTCGGATCGTCCGGCGCATAGGTGTTGAACTTGGAGCCGTTGCCCAGCGTGCCGGTAATTTCCTGGCCCTGGATGGTGACTTCCTCGACCTGGTTGTTCTCGACCTGCGCGATGAAATCGGAGAAGGCGAGCTTTTGCTCAGAGCCTTGCCGACCGGAACTCTGGAACAAGTTGAAAAGCGCGACGACAAGCAGGGCAATAATCACCCAGAGAGCCAGGTTTCTGCCGAAATTGTTCAAGAGCTTTCTCCATTCGACCGGACGCACCAGACGCCGGTTCGCTCGCGGTGCAATGCCTTCGCACAACGGGCTGCCGAAACTGCCTCTAACATGGGACTGCGGACGCCGCAGGGCAATGCGAAATTCATCTCAATGATAAGACCGTGAAGGCGTTAAAATCCGGCGAAAATCGATCCCGCAACGGGCATTCTCGGGGCGAAGCGAACCGAAAACACGGAATCGGGGCCGAATTCCGGTCCGGCCACGAGTGTTTCGCCTGCGTAGAGCGCGGGCAGAGTCCGCCGGGCCTCACGGGGCAACGAGCGCACCTGCGGCAATACGACACTTTCGACCTCTGCCGCCCCGGCATGGCCGAGCGCGCAGACGCGGCAATCGGCCGAAACAGCCCCGCGAACCTCGATACGAAACCGGTTGTCCCAACAAAGCGGGCCTCGCGCGACGTGAACCGGTCCGCTGACCGCGGCTGCTTCGCGCAAGACAGTCAGGTCACCATTCGAGCCGGCCTCGACCAGGCAGCCCGACAGGGTCCGCCGGAAACGCTCGGCGGGATCGCAGACCCGCACCCACAAGTTGTTCAGCCGCGCGCCGCGCGGCGGATACACGCCGCCGCCGATCGTCGTCACGACACGCCCGAGCAAATCCCGGCCAACGCGCGACGGAGCCGAGATCAAGATCTCGCGGTCGAGCGTCGCAAAGCCGGCCGGATCCAGCCACAATGCCTGCGCCGCCAGCCCGGCCATCCGCTCTTCGTGTTGCACCCGACCCGATGCGAGTGAAGTTTGGGCCGCGGGGGAACCGGATCCCGGTTTCGCGCGGCGCAGCCGCACCCGTTCGAACCGCACGTCGGCGTTACTCGGATCTTCGATCCAGTCTTGCGCGCGTTGCGAAAGCGTGGCCGTCAGCCGTTCGCGCGCCGTTTCCAGAAACGGGCGCAGAATGCGCACCGCGCCCGTTTCGCGGACGGTGGCCATACCGGCGGGCCCGATCGGGCCGTCGGAACGGGCCGCGCGCATGGCCTGCGTTTCAAGCTGATCGGCATGATGATGCCCGACAAGCAGATGCAGCACGCCGTGATCGCGACACCAGGTTTCCAGCAACGCGTAGCGTGCCTCACGGGCACCCGCCTCGATCGCGCGACGACCGTCCAGCCCGTTGGCCGTCAGAATCTCGTGACGAATTCCATGGATATCCATCCAGCGCCGCACGGTGGCAGCTTCCGCGGCGGAGTCGTTGCGCAGGCCGTGATCGACTGTCAGCGCAACGGCTTCGCCGCCCCGCGCGCGCGCCCAGACCGACGCCAGAAGCACGAGCGCCATGCTGTCGCGCCCGCCGGAGACGGCCACGGCAAGCCGCGGCGACGACTCAAACGGCTCGAAACGGCCCATGAGCGCCGCGAACGCGGCGTCGGAAACAGGTTCGCAACACTCCGGGGCGTCTGGCGCGGCGCCGGCTAGCTGCACTTCAGGCGGCCGATTTCACGATCCGCGCGCTGAACGATGCTGGTCGGCGCTTCCGGATACTCAACGCGGAGTTTCTTCAGCGTGATGCAGGCATCTTCGGTCTGCCCGAGCTGGCCCAGCGACATGCCGAGCTTCAACAGGTTGTCCGGCGCCTTGTCGCTTCCCGGATAGCGCTGAAAACCTTTTGCGAAGGACACTGCGGCGGTCTGGTAGTCGCCGCGCACGTAGAACGTCTCACCGAGCCAGTACTGGGCATTGCCGGCCAGCGGGTCTTCGGCGTGGGCATCGACGAATGCCGCGAACGCCGATTCCGCGTTCTCAAAGTCGCGGCGCAACAGGAACTGACGCGCGTAGTTGTACCGGTCCTGCACCGAGCCCTCCGGCAGCGTCACGGTCGCCCCGCCGGGGTTTGCGGGAACGCTGGCCGTTTGCGACGCGCCGTCGGGATTGATCCCGGCCGCACGCACCTGGCTCTCGGTCAGGGTTCCCAGACTGCGCGGCGCGCCTGCGCCGCCGCCCTGGACCGTCACCGAGCCGGGTGCTTCGGGTGCGACAGGTGCCACGGGGGCCCCGCCGCCGCGTGACGCTTGAGATCCGCCGGCGTCGCCTTCGAGTTCGCGCAGCCGGAAGTCGACATCCGCCACCAGTCTGTCCATGCGGTCGTTGAGCTGGCGCACCTGGAACTGTAGCTGTTCGACCTGCCCGGTCAGGCGCCGCATCTGTTCCTCAAGCGAGGTCGTCGTGATCTGGAGGTCGGACAGCGCGGCCGGCGGCGGGCTCGCCGCACCGGAGCTTGTGCCCGAAGGCGGGGTCTGTCCGCGATACACCGTGCGCTCCAATGTCTGGAGCTGGCGTTCGAGGCGCTCAACGGTGGCGCTCAGATCGCCGCCGTCTCGCGACTGCGCGAATGTATGCGAAGGCATGGCCAGCGCCGCCAGAACGGCAACGCACGCCAGATGTCCGGAAGAGAGTTTCATGGCGAAATTCCCGACGAAGTTCGTTCGGCCCCGAGTCCCGGAGAGAGATATCCCCTTGGGGCAAGGTCGGCCGGATTTTCGGCGAAACTATGGCAGTTCACGCCCCAAACGAAAACGCCCCGGAACAATCCGGGGCGCCCTCGCATCCGATGGGATGGGATTAGTTGTCGAGGACGAGAACCGCGCGGCGATTCTGTGCCCATGCATTTTCGTTCGAACCCGGAACCGCCGGGCGCTCCTTGCCGAAGCTCACGATCTTCACCCGGTTCGGGTTGATGCCCAGCGAGACGAGATAGTCGCGCGCGGAGTCCGCGCGGCGCTCGCCCAGCGCAAGATTGTACTCGCGCGTGCCGCGTTCGTCCGCATGGCCTTCGATGATCGCCCGGTTGGACGGGTAGGTCTTGAGCCAGGCCGCCCAGCGTTCGATGGTCGTGCGTGATTCGGCCGACAGCGCCGAGCTGTCGAAGGCGAAGAACACGCGGTCGCCGACATTGATTTCAAGGTCGAGCTGCGATCCGGGCTTCGGACCGGCCGGGGCCGTCGCGACCTGGGTGTCGCTGCCGGACGATGCGCCGGTGCTTGCGGTGGATCCGTCGTTGTTTCCGTCCGAGGAACAGGCGGCCAGAACAAACGCCGCAATCACGAGGCCGGGAATATTAATTCGCATGGCTGACTCCTTAAGCCGTATGGTCACGGACACGTGCCGCCCGCGACGAATTTCGAGGATCGAACCGACCTCTCGACATGTGGTGCGCCGACGGGCGCAAGATTTCGGTCAAACCTCAAAGCGGACGTTGAACGTGCCGCCCGACAAGACCGGGACTATACTGAGCGCAAAATGCGGAATCAAGCGTACTTCGGGCCGATTTTCCGCAGTTTGGCAATGATTTAGGGGCGATTCCACAACATCTCCAACTATTGTTGGAGAGGCCCCGGAGACCATGCCGGATCGGATCCGCCGACCGGTGTGGTGATCTCGCGTTCGTTGAACCCCGTGAGGTCGATGGAGAACAGGCGCGGCGTGCCCCCACGGCCCCGCGCGTCGCTGCGCTCCTGCCTGAAATACATCAGAACCCGCCCGTTGGGCGCCCAGGTGGGCCCTTCGACCAGAAAACCACGGGTCAGCAGGCGCTCACCCGACCCGTCCGGCCGCATCACGCCGATATGGAACGTGCCCCGGAAGATCTTCGTGAACGCGATCAGATCGCCGCGCGGCGACCAGACCGGCGTCGCATACCGGCCTTCGCCGAAGCTGATCCGCTGCTGCCGGCTGCCGTCGGCGTTCATCGTGTAGAGCTGCTGGCTGCCGCCGCGGTCGGACTCGAACACGATCTGCCGCCCGTCCGGCGAATAGGACGGGCCGGTGTCGATCGACGCACTGTCGGTCAGCTGCTGGACCCGGCGGGTCCGCAGGTCCATCGAATAGATGTCCGAGTTGCCGTTCTCGGCAAAGCTCATCACCACGCTGTTGCCGTCCGGCGAGAAGCGCGGCGCGAACGTCATGCCCGGAAAATCGCCGAGCAGCTCCTGTTCGCCCGTGTCGATGTTGAACAGGTAGACACGCGGCTGGTCGTTGAAATAGGCGAGATAGGTGATTTCCTGCTGCGCGGGCGAGAAGCGCGGCGTCAGCACCAGCGTCTGGCCGTCGGTCAGGAAACGGTGGTTCGCACCGTCCTGGTCCATGATCGACAGCCGCTTGACCCGTTTGTCCGGCGGCCCACTCTCGGCGATATAGACGACCCGGGTGTCGAAGTAGCCCTTCTCCCCGGTCACGCGCTCATAGATGGTGTCGGAAATGATATGCGCGACCCGGCGCCAGTTTGCCTGGGTGGTCGTCAGGCTGAGACCGGTCATCTGGTCTTCCGCGAAGACGTCCCACAGCCGGAACGAGGCGCGCAGCGCGCCGTTCGCTTCGATCCCGACCTCGCCGACGACCAGCGCCTGGGCGTTGAGCGGCTTCCAGTTGTTGAACTTCGGCGAGACGCCGAGGCCCTCGGGCTGGGAAATGAACGCGCGCTTGTCGATGGGCTTGAACAGCCCGGAACGTTCGAGGTTCGCGGCGATCACGCCCGCGATATCCGTCCCGAAGCGCTGCGCCGGCTCGCTGTCGGTGATGAAGTCGGGCACCGCGATCGGCAGGGGCTCGACGTTGCCCTGGGTGATGTCGACGGTGATCTCGGCGCGCGCCGGCGCGGCTGCGAACAGCACGCAGATCAGCGCGACGGCGAAAGCTCTTCCCGGCAGGCGAAAGCGTTGGTGACGTGGGTTCATGGCTAACTCAGCATCTTGCTTGGATCGAAATTGAATCGGATTTCCTTCCAGATCTCATACTGCTCGACCGGAAGCTCGAGCGGCGCGCACTTCAGCACCGCGCGCCGCGCGGCCTCGGCCGCCGTACGAAAATAACTGTCCAGGGACATTCGGGTTGCATCGACGATGTCGACCCGTGAAACATTCCCCTGCGGATCGACGGAAATCTGCAACGAGACCTGCAACGTGTCGGCGTCGCGCGCGCCCGGGGGCGGGCTCCAGCAGGGACTCACCTGTTCGCGGATCATGTTGCCGAGCAGGTCGCGCTCGCGGATCGACGCCAGTTCCGATACCTGCGACTGCTGCGGCGCTTCGTCGCCTTTCTTCGCCACCGTTTCGGGCTTGCGCGCGCGCTCCCGCGTTTTGCGCGGGGTCTCCTCGGCGGCGAGATCCTTCAGGATATTTTCGAACCCGCGCTCGGGCTTCGGCGGCTTCGGTTTGGCCTTGGGCTGCACCTTCGCGGTCTCCGGCTTTGCCGCGGGTTCCGGCTCGGGTTCGGGTTCCGGTTCGGGCGCTTTTTCCTGCGGCTTCGGCGGCGCCACCACGGGCGGCGGCGCGGGCTCGGCCTTCGCGACCTTCTGGGGCTCCGGCGGCTTCGGCGGTTCGGGCACCGGCTGGGGCGGGCGCGGCGGCGGTTGCGGGCTCGCCTCGCGCGTCGTTTCCGGCTCGGGCTCCGGGGTCGCTGCCTCGGGCGGGCGCGTGACATCGTCGATGCGCACCACATCGACGGGGATCACGGTGGCGGTCACCGGCGGCGGCGTGAACAGAAACGGCAGGCCGAACTGCGCAAACACGATCAACGCGATGTGCCCGAACGCCGAAGAGGCGAAGCTGCTAGTCCTGAGTTGTGCCAACGCCGCGCGCATGATTCCTGAACGGCGCCTCCGCTACTGCTGCTGCGCTTCGGGGATGGGCACTTCGGCGATGAGAGCCACTTTCGAAAAGCCCGCCTCGGAAACGAGTCCCATGATCTCCATCACCCGGCCGTAGTTGATGGACTGGTCCCCGCGCACAAAGACCCGAAGGTCGGGGTTGGCCTCGGATACCGCCACGAGACGCGGAATCAGCACGTTCTGTTCGACCTCCGATTCCTGGAGATAGATGCGTCCCTCGCCGTCGACCGTGATGATCAGCGGCTCCTTCTCTTCGTTCAGCGGGTCGACCGCCGCCTTCGGCAGGTCGACCGGCACGCCGACCGTCAGCAGGGGGGCCGCGATCATGAAGATCACGACGAGCACGAGCATGACGTCGACGAACGGCGCCACGTTGATTTCGGTCATGGGGCCGCGCCGCAATCTGCGGCGCATCCGCATGCTGTCGGATGAAAGCGCCATGGCCTACTTCGTTTCCTCGAGCTGGCGCGAGAGGATCGCCGTGAACTCGGCCGCGAACCCTTCGAGCCGCTGCGAATAGCGGGTCATGTCGGTGCTGAACTTGTTGTAGGCCGCCACCGCCGGGATCGCGACGATCAGGCCCATCGCGGTCGTGAACAGCGCCTCGGCGAGACCCGGCGCCACGACGGCGAGGTTGGTATCCTTGGCGACCGCAATGGCCTGGAACGAGTTCATGATGCCCCACACCGTGCCGAACAGGCCGATGAACGGCGCGGTCGCGCCGGCCGAGGCCAGGAAGACCATGTAGCGCTCGATCCGCTCCATCTCGCGCGTGACCGACACCTCCATGACCCGCTCGATGCGTTCCTGGAGGTTGGCGCGCAAGGCATCCGTGGACGCAAGCCCGCGCGACGAACTTCGTTTCCATTCGGACATGGCGGCCGCGAAGACTGCCGCCATGGGGTCCTTGGGACGCGAGCCGAGCCGCTCATAGAGCTCATCGAGCGAGCCGCCCGACCAGAAGTTTTCCTCGAAGCGGGTCGCATCCGACGCCAGGCGCCGCAATTTGATCCACTTGTCGATGATGATGGTCCACGACCAGAAGGACGCGACAAACAGGACCACCATCACGACCTTGATCACGAGGTCGGATCGCAGGAACAGGCCCCACACCGAGAAATCGGCGATCCCCACCCCGCCGGTCACGGCGACCGTTTCGACGATATTCGATTCCATGGAAAAAACTGCCTCTCGTTATTGTTTTCGACGTTGCCTCCCCCGAGGCAAGTCGCATGCCAAACCCTGCACGCTGAGCTATGCCGCCGCGACCAGATCCCCCAGTGAACTCCGGACCGCCGCGGGCAATCTTGACGGTTTCAGTTCCTTGTCCATGCACGCCAGACGAATGTGGAGGCGAACCAATTCCGTCTCCGACCCGTCGGCCTCGCGCCGCACGACCGTCTGGTCCGCGCGCATGCTCGCACCCCTGACCTCGCGGACCTGGGTGCGCACGAGGATCGCGTCGTCGAGGCGTGCGGGGTGGAGATACTCGGCGTCGCAGTTGCGCACCGCGAACGCGATCCCCTGATCCACCATCAGCGCGCCATGCTCCGTGCCCATGCAACGCATCATCTCCGTGCGCGCGCGCTCGGCGAACCGCAGGTAGTTGGCGTAGTAGACGATCCCGGCCGCATCCGTGTCCTCGTAGTAGACCCGCAACGGAAAGACATGGCACGGCCCCTCGAACCATCCCGAGGCGCCCGCACGCGACGATGTGTTCTCAACGCCCATCGCCGTCTTCCGATCCCGAAACATCGGGCGCATTTGTGGCAACCGTATGGCCACCGAGCAGGTCGCCCTGCTGCGCCACCGGCACCGGCGCGTCGAGGCCGAGATGTCCGTAGGCCGTGGGTGTCAGCATCCGGCCGCGCGGCGTGCGCTGAATAAAACCCTGCTGGATCAGGAACGGCTCCACCACATCCTCCAGCGTATCCCGCTCTTCTGACAATGCCGCGGCGAGCGTGTCGATCCCGACAGGTCCGCCGAGATGCACATCCGCGATATGGCGGAGGTAGCGGCGGTCCATCGAATCGAGGCCGCGGTCGTCCACGTCGAGCCGCGACAGCGCCCGGTCCGCGATCTTCCGGTCCACCGGCAGGCTGTCCTCGACGAGCGCGAAATCGCGGACCCGCCGCAGCAGGCGGCCGGCGATACGCGGCGTGCCGCGCGCCCGGCGCGCCACCTCGACCGCGCCCTCGTCGGTCATGTCCAGTTCGAGCAGCCGCGCGCCCCGGCGCACGATCGTCGCCAGATCCTCGGGCGAGTAAAACTCCAGCCGCAGGTTGATCCCGAAGCGCTCGCGCAGCGGCGTCGTCAGCAGGCCCAACCGCGTCGTCGCACCGACCAGCGTAAACGGCGGCAGTTCGATACGAACCGAGCGCGCCGCCGGCCCCTCGCCGATGATGAGGTCCAGCTCGCCGTCTTCCATTGCCGGGTAGAGCACTTCCTCGACAGCGGGGTTGAGCCGGTGAATTTCGTCGACGAACAGCACGTCGCGCGGCTGCAGGTTGGTGAGCACCGCCGCAAGATCGCCGGCTTTCGTGATCACCGGCCCGGACGTCGCGCGAAAGCCAACGCCGAGTTCCTGCGCGACGATACGCGCGAGCGTCGTCTTGCCGAGGCCCGGGGGGCCGTGAAACAGCACATGGTCGATGGCCTCGCCGCGCGTGCGCGCCGCCGCGATGAACACGGCGAGATTCTCGCGCACCGCCGGCTGGCCGATAAACGCGTCGAGCGCCTCGGGCCGCAGCGCCACGTCGACCCGGTCGTCGCCCTGCGCGCCGGGATCGACAATCCGCTCATCCGGGTCTTGCGCCAGGGGTCCGTGCGTCACCGGATCGCTCATTGGGCAAGTTCCTTGAGCGCCGCCGGAATCAGGGCATTCAGGTCATCTTCGGGACCGCCGTCCTGAACCACGCGGCTGACGGCCCCAAAGGCTTCAGCCCGGCCGTAGCCCAGGTTCACCAATGCGGAGACGGCATCGGCGGTGGCACCGGCCTCCGCACCCGCCGCCGCATTGCCCGCATCCGCATCGTTCGCCGCCGCCGGCCGCGCGCCCGGCGCGAACCCGCCGCCGAGGGACACGATCTTGTCCTTGAGTTCGGTCATCAGCCGCGCCGCCAGCCGGGGGCCGACACCGTCGGGCCGCGACAGCATCGCCTTGTCCTGCGCGACGATCGCGGTCGTCAGCTCGTCGACGGACAGCGTGCCCAGAATGGCGAGCCCGACCTTGGCACCGACCCCCTGCACCGTCGTCAGCATCCGGAAGCATTCGCGCTCGCGCGCGGACGAAAATCCGTACAGGTGAATATGGTCTTCGCGAACGTGGGTCTCGATGTGCAGCGCCACCGGCGAACCGGTCGCGGGCAGGCTGGAGATCACCCGGCCCGGGCAATAGACCATGTAGCCGACCCCGGACACGTCGATCACGATCCAGTCGGCGCCGACCTCGTCCAGAAGGCCCTTGAGGCGCGCGATCACTGCGCGGCCTCCACCACCCGCCGCGCCGAGACGTGATGGGCGTGGCAAATCGCGACCGCCAGCGCATCGGCCGCGTCGGGCGATTCGACCGGCGCGCCCGGCAACAGGACACCGATCATGTGCATGATCTGGGTCTTGTCGGCATGTCCGTAGCCGACAATCGTTTTTTTCACCGAGTTCGCCGCATATTCGGCCACCGGGATTCCGGCGACCGCCGGCACCAGCAGCGCAACACCACGCGCCTGGCCCAGCTTCAGCGTCGATTGTCCGTCGCGGTTGACGAAGGTTTCCTCCACGGCCGCGCCGTCCGGCCCGTAGGTGTCGACGACCTCGCGAAGGCCCTCGTGAAGACGCATCAGCCGGATCGCAAGCTCGCCCTTGCCCGAGCGGATCACCCCGTTCGCGACATGGCGCAACCGGTTGTCCTCGGCATCGACAATGCCCCACCCTGTAAAACGCAGGCCCGGATCGACGCCGAGAAGCCGCATGGTCAGCCCGTCAGCTCCGCCATCACGTCGTCGCTGACCTCGAAGTTGGTCGCGACCCGCTGGACGTCGTCGCTGTCGTCGAGCACGTCGATGAGCTTGAGGACGGTCCGCGCGGAATCGGCGTTCAGGTCGACCGTCGTCTGGGGCTTCCACGTCAAACCGGCGGATTCCGGCTGGCCGAATTTCTCGGTCAGGGTCTCGACGACCTGCCCGAAATCCTCGGGCGCACAGATGATCTCGTGGGTCGAGCTGCCGCTGGCCACGTCCGACGCCCCGGCCTCGAGGGCCGCCTCGAACATATCGTCGGCACCGGCGGTCTCGGCCGGATAGACGACCTCGCCCACCTGGTCGAACATGAACGAAACGCTGTTTGTCTCGCCCAGGTTGCCGCCGTGCTTGGAGAAGGCCGAACGCACCTCCGACGCGGTCCGGTTGCGGTTGTCCGTCAGCGCTTCGACGATCACCGCGACGCCGCCCGGGCCGTAGCCCTCGTAGCGGACCTCTTCGTAGTTGTCGCCCTCACCGCCGCCGGTGGCCTTTTCGATGGCGCGCTTGATGCGGTCGTTCGGCATGTTCTGGCCGCGCGCCGTCGTGATGGCCGTGCGCAGGCGCGGATTCTGGTCCGGGTCGGGGCTCGAACGGGCCGCGACCTCGATCTCGCGCGCCAGCTTCGCGAAGACCTTCGCGCGCTTGGCATCCTGCGCACCCTTGCGGTGCATGATGTTCTTAAATTGGGAATGGCCTGCCATGTCCCGATCACTCCGAAGTCTTTGTCAAAGCCCAGAAAACACGCGAACGGCCCGGACCCGGTGCCGCGTCGAGGCGAACTCCGCCTGTTCGCACCCGGTTTAGCGGATTCCCGCCCGCGTCGAGAAGCCCTGAATTGGCGGGCGTGAAGCCGCCCCGGCAAGAAACGATACGACGCGGGCGCCCGCAATTCGTCATGCCCGGGCCTGACCCGGGCATCTCCGCACGGACCGGGACGAGATGGCCGGATTAGGTCCGGCCATGACGGTCAATGTTGGAGGGCGCTTGCCCTGCCGTCTCCCGACGGACTTGTCTGCGCAGGGTGACGAACGAACGTGAAGGAGCGGCCTCAACCCTGGCGCGGCGGCAGGAAATCAGGCCATGCCGGGCGCAACCGTCCGCCGATGACGATCGGCGCGGCGCGCGCGGCCAGACCCGTTGCGTCGTCGGTCTCGACATAAAGCGCGCACAGGCTCGCCGGCCCGGTCGCGGGGGACAGCCTCTCAGAGACGAGCTTGCTGCGGAAACGCGCAACGGCGGTGTCCTTCTTCATTCCGATCACGGAATCGTAGTCGCCGCACATGCCGGCATCCGACTGGAAGGCGGTCCCGCCCGGCAAAACCTGTGCGTCGGCGGTCGGCACATGGGTGTGGGTGCCGACAACGACGCTGGCGCGCCCGTCGCTGATGTGGGCGAGCGCGGCTTTTTCAGACGTCGCCTCGCCATGGACGTCCACGAGTACCGCGTCGACGGCGCGGCCGAGCGGGTGCGTCTTCAGCGTCTTGTCGAGCGCACCGAACGGATCGTCGAGCAACTCCATGAACAGCCGGCACATCACGTTCACCACGAGGACCGAGCGGCCATCGTGAATCCTGATCACCGAAGCCCCTCGCCCCGGCATCTCGGTCGAATAGTTGAGCGGCCGAAGCACGCGCGGGTCGTTGTCGATGTAGGAGACGATCTCCTTCTGGTCCCAGACATGGTTGCCGGTGGTGATCGCATCCGCGCCCGCCTCGAACAGGGCGTCGCAAATCTTCCCGGTCAGCCCGAAGCCGTGCGCCGCGTTCTCGGCGTTGACGACGACGCAATCCAGCCCGAGGTCCTTGCGCAGGCCCGGCAGGTGCTCCAGCACCACGTCCCGGCCCGCACGGCCCACGAGATCGCCGCAAAAGAGTAGTTTCATGTCGTTTTCCGATGTTCGATCCGCAACGCCGCCGACTCCGTAACAATCCAGTCGAGCAGCATGTCGTGTGGCCCTGCAGGCACGTCGTCGCGGAGCTGCCCGGAAAAGGCAAGCCCCACGGCGAGAAATTCGCCCACTCTGCGCTTGTCGCGCAGGGCGGAAATCGTGCGGTCATAATACCCGCCGCCGTAACCGAGGCGGTGGCCCCGGCGGTCGAAGGCCAGCATCGGGACGAGCAGGATGTCCGGCGTCACGGTCTCCGCCTCTTCAACTGGCACTTGAACACTGTACGCCCCGGTCTCCAGCGCGTCGCCCGGCTGCCAGCGCCGGAAGACGAGCGGCACCCCTTCCCCTGTCACGACCGGCAGGCAGGTTGTCGCGCCGCGCGCCGAGACCTTCTCCATGAGGACGCGCGGATCGAGTTCGCTTCCGATGGCGGCGTAACCGGCCACGGCGACCCCGACCCCCGTGCCGCCGCCGAGCTCCGGCTCCGACATGAAACGCGCGGCGATCCCGGACGCCGCCGCGGCGCCAAGACCCGAGGCCAATGCATCGCGGTCGGCGCGCGCCGCCACACGCACCCGTGACTTCTGAACGTCGATATCCGGCTCGGAAATGGCCCCGGCTTTCTGAAGGTTTCAGGAAAGGTGGACGGCGCCAGACGAAGGTCGGCGAACGGGAAGTCCACCGAGACCTGCTAAAAGCAGGTGGGCGCCGTAGTGCCGAAACCACGATCCCGACAGGGACAGCTCCCTAGTGGATTAGTAAGGTCTCCAGGACTAGTTGCCGCCTGACGCGGCGTCCAGCAAACCGTCCACCCTCAACCTAGGTATCGGAGTTGCTTCCGGCAAGCGCCGCGGCAACCTGCTCGATCCGCGCAGCCAGGGAATCGATCTCGGTCGCGAGCTTGTCCTCGGTGTTGTCGATCGCCGACTGGGTCTCGCGCGCGGCCTCGTTGCGAAAGGCTTCCAGCTCGTCGCGGGTGTCGGACAGCTCGTCCGTCACGAGCAGGCCCGCCATCACCATCAGGCTGGTATCGCCGATCTGCCCGACCTCGTCGACCAGTTCGCCGACCTTGCCGTCGAGATACTTTGCCAGGTTCGACAGGTGGGATTCCTGTCCGTCCTCGCAGGCGATGCGGTAGTCGCGTCCGTTGATCTTGATTTCAACCTGAGCCATGGCGCGCTCCGTCACTCGTCCAGCATGGTGCGAAGTCGGCCGATGGCCGCGTCGAGACGGCTCGACACCGTGCCCGACGTCTCGCGCAGCGTATCGAAGTCGGACTGCAGTTTTTCGAGCTGGGTGCGCAGTTGCTCGTTTTCCGCACCCGCGTCGGCCGATTGAGCAGCGCGCGCACGGTGGCCCTCGACGGCCTCGTCGAGCCGCGCCATTGCGGCGTCGAGGCGTGCATTCGCATCGCTGAGTTTCGACATTCCCTACCCTCCGAACGGCGCGCATCGTACGCGGGCGCGAGTCGCACGGTCAACCGGAACACCCGTCCGAAAGCGCCGGAAACCGCGGTGGAAAACCCGCCGAAACAGGCGTTGACGGCCCGCGGGGGGAACGGCATGTTGCCGCCGCGTGACCACCCGCGCGAATCCAGTTTCCGCACGACATTTGCTCTGCCGAAAGGCATCGGACGCACCATGAATGCACCCGCCCCCAACGCCGATCACTCCCGCATGGCGAATGCCATCCGCGCCCTGTCCATGGACGCGGTGCAGAAGGCCAATTCCGGTCATCCCGGCGCGCCGATGGGCATGGCCGACATGGCCACCGTCCTGTTCACGCGCCATCTCAAGTTCGATGCCGCCAACCCGGACTGGCCGGACCGCGATCGCTTCGTGCTGTCGAACGGCCATGCGTCGATGCTCCTGTATTCGCTGCTCTACCTGTGCGGCTCGCCGGATATGACGCTCGACGAGATCAAAAACTTCCGCCAGTTCGGCAGCCGCACGCCGGGGCATCCGGAATACGGCCACGCGCAGGGCGTGGAAACCACGACCGGCCCGCTGGGGCAGGGAATCGCCAACGCCGTCGGCATGGCGCTGGCCGAGCGCATGATGAACGCGCGCTACGGCGACGACCTGGTCGACCACCACACATACGTCTTCACCGGTGACGGCTGCCTGATGGAGGGCATCAGCCATGAGGCGATCTCGCTGGCCGGCCACCTGAAGCTCGGCAAGCTCATCGTGCTGTTCGACGACAACGACATCTCCATCGATGGCGGCACGGACCTGTCCGTGTCCGACGACCAGCTCGCACGCTTTGCCGCGAGCGGATGGGACGTCACGCGGGTCGACGGCCACGACGCCGAAGCGCTCGACCAGGCCATCACGGCGGCACGGCAGTCGACCGCACCGTCGCTGATCGCCTGCCGCACCGTCATCGGCTACGGCGCGCCGACCAAGCAGGGCACGGCCGCGACGCACGGCGCACCGCTGGGCGACGAGGAAATCGCGGGCACGCGCGACGCGCTCGACTGGCCGCACGGCCCCTTCGAGGTGCCCGACGACGTGCTCGGCGCCTGGCGCGCGGCGGGATCGCGCAACAGCGTCGCCCGGGAAGCGTGGGAGGAACGTCTCGCGGCGTCCGGAAAGGCCGACGCTTTCATGGCGGCCAACGACGGCGCGCTGCCGGCGGAGCTCGCCGACGCCGTCAACGCGCACAAGAAGAAGCTCAGCGACGAGATGCCCAAATGGGCTACCCGCAAGGCCAGCCAGGAAGCCCTCGACGCGATCACGCCGGTGGTCGAGACGATGATCGGCGGCTCGGCCGACCTGACCGGCTCGAACAACACCAAGGCCTCTTGCATGGAACCGGTCGCGCCGGGCGACTATGCGGGCCGCTACGTCTATTACGGCGTGCGCGAGCACGGCATGGCCGCCGCCATGAACGGCATGGCGCTGCACGGCGGTTTCATTCCCTATTCCGGCACGTTCCTGACCTTCACCGACTACTGCCGGCCGTCCATCCGGCTGTCGGCGCTGATGGGCCTGCGGGTCATCTATGTGATGACCCACGATTCCATCGGCCTCGGAGAGGACGGCCCGACCCATCAGCCGGTCGAGCATATCTCCAGCCTGCGCGCGATGCCGAACGTCAACGTGTTCCGGCCCGCCGATGCGGTCGAGACCGCAGAGTGCTGGGAAGTGGCGCTGCGCAGCGAGACGACCCCGTCGATCCTTGCGCTGACCCGCCAGGGCGTGCCGACGGTGCGCACCGAACACACCGACGAGAACCTCTCGGCGCGCGGCGCCTACGTGCTGCGCGAAGCCGACGGCGAACGGGCGGCGACGATCCTCGCGACCGGCTCGGAAATCGAGCTGGCGCTCCAGGCGCAGGAAACCCTGCAGGCGGACGGCATTGCTGCCGCGGTCGTCTCCATGCCCTGCTGGGAGCTTTTCGATGCCCAGGATGAGGCTTACATTAAAGCCACGCTGGGAAGCGCGCCGCGCGTCGCGGTCGAGGCCGGGGTCACCTTCGGCTGGTCGCGCTACGGCGTCGACGAGGCCGACGTGATCGGCATGCCCGGCTTCGGTGCCTCCGCACCGGCGCCGGAAGTCTATAAACACTTCGGGATCACGGCGGATGCCGTGGTCGCACGCGTCAAGGCCGTCACCGGCTGACGCGTCACAACAGTACAAAGGAGAGAGAGATGGCGGTTCGCGTCGCAATCAACGGTTTTGGACGGATCGGGCGGCTGGTGCTGCGCGCGGCATACGAGTCGGGCCGCAAGGACATCGAGTTCGTGGCGATCAACGACCTGGGTTCGGTCGACGCCAACGCGCACATGCTGAGCTACGACACCATCCACGGCCGCTTCCCCGGCAAGGTGACCACCAGCAAGACCGGGATGAACCTCGGCGCGAAGTCGACCATCGGGCGCTCCATCAAGGTGCTGTCCGAGCGTGATCCGGCGGCGCTGCCGTGGGACGACATGGGCATCGACGTGGTGCTGGAATGCACCGGCATCTTCACCTCGAAGGAAGCCGCCGGGAAACATCTCGAGGCCGGTGCGAACAAGGTGCTGATCTCCGCTCCCGCATCGGGCGCGGACATCACGGTCGTGCAGGGCGTCAACGACAGGAAGCTGCGCAAGTCGCACCGGATCGTCTCCAACGCCTCGTGCACCACGAACTGCCTGGCGCCGGTCGCCGCCGTTCTCGACAAGGCCGTCGGCATCAAGCACGGCTTCATGACCACGGTGCACAGCTACACCGGCGACCAGCCGTCGGTGGACACGCTGCACAAGGATCTGCGGCGCGCCCGCGCGGCGGCCTGCTCGATCATCCCGACCTCGACCGGTGCGGCCCGCGCGGTCGGGCTGGTGCTGCCGGAACTGGACGGCAAGCTCGACGGCACCGCCGTGCGCGTGCCGACCGCGAACGTGTCGATGGTCGACCTCGTGATCGAGGCGAAGAAGAACACCAGCGTCGAGGACATCAACGCGGCCATGAAGAAGGCCGCCGACAAGGGCCCGCTGAAGGGCATCCTCACCTACAACGACGCGCCGCTGGTCTCCGTGGACTTCAACCACGATCCGGCCAGTTCCGCGTTCGATTCGACCCAGACCCAGGTCACCGACGGCCGGATGGTCCGGGTTTTGAGCTGGTACGACAATGAGTGGGGCTTCTCCAACCGGATGAGCGACACCGCCGTCCAGATGGCGAAACTCGGCTAAACACCTGTTTTAAAGGCAAAAGCAGCGCCCGTGCGGTTCCCGCCGGGCGCTGTTTCTATGTCTATATGATCCTTTAAGGAACAAATGGTTGTTTAATTTGTTGTATTTATTCCCATAAGGATCGCACCTATCTTCTCCTCAACGCGGCGATGCCCGCAACCAGACACATCAGGAGAAGACGATGTCCAGGACCAGCTATCAGAACCACGACGAGACGGCGTTCGACTTTCCGCATATCGAAGCGCGGGCTCGCGAACTCCAGGGGCAGGAAGCGATCCGTCTCTTCCGGAGCTCCGCCCGGATCATCGGCCGGACTTTCCGCCGCTAGACGCAGCACCGCTCACACCAACGAAAAAGCCCGGGACCAGAAGTCCCGGGCTTTTGCCGTATGGCGTTCCGCTACGAGAACCGACGCGAAGCGTTTCTCAGCCCGTTTTCAATGTCGTCGAGCGCGCGGCTGAGCGAATCCGCGACTTCTCCGGTCGCCTCCGCGGTGTCATCGGCGATCTCCGACATCTTGTCCGCTGCTTCATCACGCTGTTTTTTCAGTACTTCAATCGATTCCAGGGCGTCCTCTTTCGTCTCGGCATTGGCCTGTTTCGCCTTAGCTTCGAGAACGTCAATTTCCGCGGACATCTTCTGCATCCGCGCCTCGGCCTTCTTCTTTTCGATCGTCTGGCTCATAGAAAACCTCCGATTTCGCAAGAATTTGCACTCGGTCTACACCCCTGCAACGCGCAACAGCCGTCTTTGTTCCGGAATGAATGCAGTCAGCGGCAACCGTCCCGGCGTGCGACGGGACGGCGCGCGCCTCGATCGGGCGCGCTCAGGCGGCCTTGCCGAGCGGCTGTTCCTTGAAGTGACCGACGAGGTAATCCACGAACGCGCGCACCTTCGCCGACAGGTGCCGGCCAGGCGGATAAATCGCGTGGACCGAAGGTTCGGGCTGGGCATACTCGCCCAGCACTTCCACCAGCCGGCCTGATTCCAAATCCGGCCCGACCATCCAGGTCGGCAGGTTGACGACCCCGAGGCCTTCCAGCGCCCCCTCGAGCAGCGCCTCGCCGTTGTTCGACGCGAGGTTGCCGTCCGCCTGCACGACATGCTCCTTGCCGTCGGCATCGGTCATGCGCCAGGTGTTGCCGCTCGACAGATAGGAATAGGCAAGACAGTTGTGGGCCTTCAGGTCTTCGGGCTTTTCGGGCTTGCCGCGCTTGTCCCAGTAGCCCGGCGTGGCGGCGACGACGCGGCGCGCCTCGGCCAGCTTGCGGGCGATGAGGCTGGAATCCTTCAGCTCCCCGACGCGGATCAGCATGTCGACGCCTTCGGCGATCGGGTCGACGAACTGGTCCGACATGGACAGTTCCATCGTCACGTCCGGGTAGCGTTCCAGGAAGCCGCCGATGATCGGCACGATATGTCGTCGCCCGAACACCACCGGCATGTTGATGCGCAGCACACCGCGCGGGTCGGCATTGAGTTCAGTGACCGCCGCTTCCGCCTCAGCCACGTCGGCGAGAATACGCTGGCAGCGCTCGTAATAGGCGCGCCCCTCCTCGGTCGGCGCGAGCTGGCGCGTGGTGCGGTTGAACAGCCGCACACCCAGCCGGTCCTCAAGGCGGGAAATCTGCTTGCTGACCGCCGACGGCGTCAGGTTCATGGATCGCGCCGTGGCGGAGAAACTTCCCGATTCCACCGCGCTGACGAACAGTTCCATCGACGTGAGCGTATCCATGAATAACCCTTTTGTTCCTCCCCGGAACAATTCCATTACCGTTCCCGGACCCGGCTTTCAAGCCACCATGGCAAGAATCTGCGCCAAAACGTGCCGCATTTCGCCTCGCGAGCACGTATTGTCGGTGTATGAGCCAACCCGAGCCTGAGTTCGATCGATGCCCGACCGTCGTCGTCCATGCACGCGCGCACGCCGTCGCCGCGCTGGAGCACGCACGCGAACACGACCGGCCCGTCCTGCTCCTCAGCGCGCCGGGCGCGGTACAAAGCGGCGGCGCGGCGTGGTGGCGCGAACTCGTCCGGCAGGCGCGCGCGGCCGAGCCGGATGCCCGCGCCGTGGCGGTGCTGGACTGCGCGGACGCCCCCGGCATGGCGCTCGCCGCCATTCGCGAGGGCGTGGAGGCGATTTCTCTCGACGTGGAGGATGCCGTCCGCGACCGGGTCGCGGAGATCGCCGAACAATCGGGCGTCGCCCTCGTCCGCGTCGATCGCACCGAGGCCCTCGACCTCGCACGCGCAGACGATCCACAGGCCGCCTGCGAAAACCTGTTCGCGCACAGCCCGGACGGCGTTGCAAATGGCCGCGCCCTCGGCTAATTCAAACCCATCACATTGGCCGCACGCGACCTGGCCCCGCGGCGCCACCGAACCGGAAAGAACGCCGGAATCAAACGGGGAAAAACGAACATGAAAGTCACCCAGCGCGTCCGCAAAATCCTGTCCTGGTACGAAAGCGACAACCCCGGCACCAAGACGAACCTCGCCCGCATCCTGATGACCGGCAAGCTCGCCGGCACGGGCAAGATGGTCATCCTGCCGGTGGACCAGGGCTGGGAGCACGGCCCCGCGCGGTCCTTCGCGCCGAACCCGCCGGCCTACGACCCCCACTATTTCCCCCAGCTCGCGCTCGACGCCGGGCTGAACGCCTACGCCGCCCCGCTCGGCCAGATCGAGGCCGCGGCCGACAGCTATGCCGGCTCCGTCCCGCTGATCCTGAAGATGAACTCGTCGAACTCCCACGCGACGACCAAGGACCAGGCGATCACCGCCTCGATCAGCGACGCGCTGCGCCTCGGCTGCACGGCCGTCGGCTTCACGATCTACCCGGGCTCCGACCAGGCGTTCGAGATGATCGAGGAGATCCGCGAGATCACCGAGGAGGCCAAGTCGGTCGGCCTCGCCGTGGTGCTCTGGTCCTACCCGCGCGGCGGCGACCTGACCAAGGAGGGGGAGACCGCCATCGACGTGACGGCCTACGCCGCGCATATGGCCGCCCAGCTCGGCGCGAACATCATCAAGGTGAAGCCGCCGACGGACCATATCGAGAGCCCGGACGCCAAGAAGGTCTATGACGCCCAGAAGATCGACATCTCGACCCTGTCGGCGCGCATCGACCATGTGATGCAGTCGTCCTTCGCCGGCAAGCGGCTGGTGGTGTTTTCCGGCGGCGCGGCCAAGGGCACCGACGCGGTCTACGACGAGATCCGCGCGCTGCGCGACGGCGGCGCCAACGGCTCGATCATCGGCCGCAACTCCTTCCAGCGCACGCGCGAGGACGCGCTCGAACTGCTGGGCAACGTGGTCAAGATCTACCAGGGCAAGTTCTGATCGCCGGGGCATCCGACACGGGCGGCCCGGACCGGGACGATCCCGGCTGCCGCCTCTACCTGATCAGCCCGTCCAACCTCGACGGTGACAAGCTCGACGCCTTCGCCGGCGCGCTCGAAGAAGCACTCGGCGCGGGCGACGTTGCCTGCCTGCAGCTTCGCCTGAAAGGCCCCGCCGACGCCGACGGGATCGAAGCCGCCGCCACCGACGACGACATCCGCCGCGCCACCGAGCGGCTGCTGCCGATCACCCAGGCCCATGACGTGGCCTTCCTGATGAACGACCGCCCCGACCTCGCCGCCGAACTCGGCTGCGACGGGGTGCATGTGGGCCAGGACGACACGCCCTACGACGAGGCGCGCCGCATCCTCGGGGACAACCGGATCGTCGGCGTGACCTGCCACGATTCCCGCCACCTGGCGATGGAGGCCGCCGACGCGGGCGCCGACTATGTCGCCCTCGGCGCGTTCTACCCGACCGAGACCAAGACCCCGAAATCGCGCGCGCGCCCGGACCTGCTGGAATGGTGGTCCGGCATCATGGAAGTGCCCTGCGTGGCCATCGGCGGCATCACGGTGGAGAACGCCGCGCCGCTGGTGAGTGCGGGCGCGGACTTCCTCGCGGTGTCGGCAGGCGTGTGGGCGCATCCGGACGGGCCTGCGGCGGCGGTGCGGGCGTTTAACGCGGTGATCAGGGCCGAGTAGGAAGACGGTAGCGAGCCGACCTTCGATGAGGACGAGACAGGTTAGAGACCGAGTGCCGTATAAACCGATGCGACCAGGGCTTCGCAACGGTCACCGGTACCCGCCCCGGCGCACATGAAGTTGGGGCTGTAGGCGAAAGCAATCCCGTTCTCCGGGTCCGCGAATGCAAAAGCACCACCCGCCCCCATATGGCCGAACGCACGCATGTTGGGCCCCATCGACTGAAGCGGTGGCGAGTTCAGGAAAAGCCCCAGCCCCATGCGGAACGGACGACCGGTCAGGCCACAGTCCATCTCCCAGGAGACGGAACGCATACGTCCCACCGCTTCCGGCGACCAGAGGCGCACGCCATCGATTTCTCCGCCTGCGGCCAGCGCGGCGTAGACGCGCGCGACGGCGCGCGCATTGCCGTGGCCGTTGCCCGACGGGAATTCCGCGACCCTGTAGTCAAGCCGGTTGAACGGAAGCCGACCGTCTTCGCGCGGCAAACGGTGCCAGGCGCGCGCAAGCGGATTGGCTGGATCCTTGAACGCGTTGAGAGTGGTGCTCTCGGGATTGGGATAGAGGTCGGAGATACGAGAAAGCTCCGCTTCGGGCACACCGATAAAATAGTCGACGCCAAGCGGCTTTGCGATTTCCTCGGCAAAAAACACGCCGGGCATGCGCCCGTCGATGCGGCGAATCAATTCACCGACCAAGTAGCCGAAGTTGAATGAGTTGTATGCGCCCTGGGTGCCAGCCGGCCAGGCCGGCTCCTGGGCAGCGATGGCAGTCGTCATCGCCTCCCAATCGAGCCAGGAGCCCTCCGGCGCGGCGTCGTTGTAAATGACACCGTCGATATGGCCGATGGTCTGACGCACAGTCGTCTCCGCCTTGCCTGCAGCGGCGAACTCCGGCCAGTAGTCGGCGACCGGCCGGTCCAGATCGAGCTGGCCGCGATCGATCAGGATATGGGCGGCGAGCGCCGTCATGCCCTTGGTGACCGAGGCCATATTGACGATTGTGTCCGCCCGCCACGGTCGTGCGCGTTCGGGCTCGAGGTGCCCGCCCCATAGATCGACCGCGGCTTTCCCGTCCCGGTAGACGCAGACTGCGGCGCCGATTTCGTCGCGAGCGGCGAAGTTTTCCTCAAACGTCGCACGAACCTTGTCGAACCGTTCGTCGCAGATGCCATGCACCGATATCTCTATGCCCGAGGCAGCTGCTGTCGGGGCTGTTGTCATGGTCGATCCTCCCGGCGATTGATAGAAAATACTGTACGACCGTTCAAAACGATTGTACAGTACAGTCGTTCAAATAACCGCAACCGATATCGGCGGCGTTTCTCAACCGACCGAGGCTGAAAGAGATTTGCTTGTGCTAAACAATCAAGACGATCCCGAACGCATTGCTCCGGCCGGTACCGACCGGTCCGAAACACGCGGCCAGTTGATTGAGGCGGCGATCGAACTGTTCGCCGCACGCGGCTTCGATGCGACCGGGGTGCGCGACGTCGCTGCACGTGCCGGGACAAGTCCGGGTTCGGTCAACTATCATTTCGGATCCAAGGTGGGGCTCATCCGTGCCGCCCTGAAACGGATCGCCGACCCGATCAACAATGCGCGCCTGGAACAGCTTGCGTCGCTTGGTGCCGAAGCCGTACCCGAGACCAGGGATGTGGTTTGCGCGTTCCTGGGTCCCCTGTTCGACGATGTCGGCCGCAACCGGCGCGAGGCCGTCTCTCGTCTGCTTGCGCATGTTCTGTCGTCCTCGAATGCGCAACTCGGCGATCTGTGGCTCGAGATTTTCGGCGAGACGGGGTCGCAGTTCATTGATGTTCTGACGCGAGCATTGCCCCACCTCGACGCCAACGAAGTCTACTGGCGCTACCAGTTCATGCTGATGGCGACCTACGACAACCTTGCCTATGCCGACTGGTTCAGGCCGTGGGCCGCCGCGCGCAACGCCAATCCCGACCCGGCCTTCACCTACGAACTCCGCGTCAACGCGTTCACGGCGATGCTTACCGCGCCAGCAACGCCGCAATCCCAGAAATCCGAAGGAGCCCAAACATGATGCGCAATGCCCTCGCCGCTGTAGCGGCGCTCTCAATTGCGGCCGCCGCCACACCGGCCGCCGCAGACCGGTTTGACGACTGGCTTGCCGGCAAGAACGACAAGTTCCAGTTCGAGGTGACCTACACCGGCGAACCGATCGAACTGAAGTTCCACCACCCAGCGCCGCCCGCCTCCATCGTGCCGCCGCTCTGGCAGAAGGTGTTCGCCTGGATCGAAGAGACCAGCAAAGGCAAGCTGACCGTCAAGGAGTTCGGCGCGCAGACGCTCGTCGGCATCCGCGATGGATTCAAGAGCACTGCCGCGGGTATCTCAGATTTCGGCACCTGCTACGTGATCTTCGAGACCCGCGGCTTCGAGATGTCGAAGGTGTTCAGCCAGGCCTTCGTGACCTCGGGAAACCCGATGCGTGACACACGCATCGTCTACGAACTGTTCGAGACTTACATGAAACCGGAATGGGACCGTCGCAAGGTCGGCTACGGATCCTCGTCGCCCATCGGCGTGACCGACATTATGAGTGTCGATCCGATTACCAGGCTGGAAGACCTGTCAGGCAAGAAGGTGATTTGGCAAGGTGGCCCGCCCGACGCTGCTGATGCGCTTGGTTTCGTGACGCTGAATATCCCGTTCCCGGAAATCTACACCTCGTTCCAGCAGGGCATTGTCGATGCGGTGATCTGGACGGATGCCGGTTTCGTGCCGTTCAAGATCTACGAGATCGGCAAGAACCACACTAACCTGAATATCAATGGCGGCGGCATTGATGTCTGTTTCAACCGCGAGCGTATTGCCGACCTGCCGGACGACCTGGAGCAGATCTTCATGGCAGCGCAACAGCCGCTTGGCGGCTTCGTTGCGCACCGCACCGGGATCGCCTTCGCGGAAAAGGCGCGCGGCATCTATAAGGAGAATGGTGTCTCGTTCCTCGAACTCGACCCGGGTGAGCGCGACCGCATGATCGCCGCAAACAAACCGGTGCTGAAAGCCTGGGCAGACGCGCGCGCCAAGGAGGGCAAGGACGGCGCCGGAATGCTCGACGCGATTGCCGCTCTGCGTGCGAAATATTCCAACACCAGCGACGACGAGATGATGCGCATCATCCTCGAAGAGCCGGTCTCCGGCCTCGTCGACTGACCCGGCCCCGGGGCCGCCCGTTGCGGCGGTCCCGGTCCCCTATCCGAACCCGCATCATGTTCGACAGTCTGAGATCGTCGCCTTCCTTCGCCAGCCGGCTTGCCGTCTTGCTGCATTGGATCGGTGTCTTCGGCGCGCTGCCGTTGCTGATCGGCGTCGTCTTCATCGATGTGCTGCTGCGCTTCGTCTTCGCGAGCCCGCTGATGTGGGGCAACGAGGTCAGCTCGCTGATCCTCTTGGTGGTGTTCTTTGCCAGCCTTCCTCACTGCACCCAAATGCACGGCCATGTGCGCATGGAACTCCTGTATCGCTGTCTCGGCCGCGGCGGAAAGCGCGTTGCCGATTTCGTTTCGAACGCCGCCGGCTTCGTCTTCGCCGCCTTTCTGGCCTACCAGTCCTTCTTCTCCGGGCTGGAGGCATGGGACTTCGAAGACGGCGCGGAATTCATCGACATTCCCTACTGGCCCTTCCTTGGCGTGATGAGCGCGTGCGGGCTGTTTATGGCGCTGATCTTTGCGCAGCGCAGTCTTGCGGCGCTGCGCGGCACAACGGACGGCAGCTGATGGATCCGATAACCGTCGGCATACTGGCAATCGTGCTCATGCTCCTGCTGGTGTTTATCGGCACACCCATCGGCATTGCGCTGATGGTTGTGGGCGTTGCCGGACATGTGATCGTCGCCGACGCGGCCCGCGCCGCGCTGCAGGTCCATCTGGTCGCCTGGGAGGTTGGCAATAACTTCCTGCTTATCGCCGCACCGCTGTTCATCCTGATGGGACAGCTCGTGTACCACACGGGCATTGCCACCGATCTTTATGAGGCGGTGCACCGCTGGTTCGGGCGGATGCCCGGCGGCCTGGCCGTGACCGCCGTCGTCACCTCCGCCGGGTTTGGTGCTGTCACCGGCTCGTCGATTGCCGCCGTCCACACCATGGGCACGATGGTGATGCCAGAGATGCGGCGCTACAAGTACGACACCAAGTTGGCGACTGGCGCCATCGCGTCGGCCGGCACACTGGCCATACTGATCCCTCCCTCGATCGCGCTCATCATCTACGGCGTGTGGACGGAGACCTCGATTGGCAAGCTATTCGTGGCCGGGATCGTTCCCGGCATTCTCCTGGCCGGGTTGTTCTGCCTCATGATTGTCGCACGCTGTGCCGTCAATCCAGAACTCGGCCCGCCCGGCCCACGCTATTCCTTGGCCGAACGCGTTTCGTCGCTGGGCAAGCTGCTTCCGACCGCGGCGGTGTTCGGTATCGTGCTGGGCGGGATATATGGCGGGGTGTTCACGCCGTCAGAGGCATCGGCGATCGGTTGTCTCGGGGTCATCGTCGTGGCAATCGTGCTGCGCCGGCTGAGCTGGAAGGCGCTGCGCGATTCGCTTTATGAAGCCGGGACCGTGTCGGCGATGGTCTACATCATCATTGTGGGCGGCATCCTGCTCAGCCGCTTCCTTGTACAGACCGATGTCACACCGAGTCTGGTGGAAGTGATCGGCGGGCTGGAGCTCTATCCAATTCTGGTACTGGCGCTGTTCGCCGTTATGTACCTCGTGCTCGGCGCGATCCTCGATGCCTTCTCGATGATCATCCTGACCTTGCCTTTCGTTTTCCCGATTGTGCTCGCACTCGGGTTTGATCCGATTTGGTTCGGCATCTTCCTTACCCTGATGATCGAACTGGCATTGATCACGCCGCCCATCGGCCTCAACGTCTATGTCATGAAGAACGTGACGCCCGATGTTGAACTTATGGATATCTTCCGCGGCTGCGGCCCGTTTGTTGGCGTCACGCTGGCATTGGTGGTTCTCATCGTCGTGATGCCGGAACTGGTCATGTGGCTCCCGTCAACGATGAAGTAACTTTCCAACCAGCATTGATACCAGGTATCGGCTGGCTTTCGCGCTCTCAGGGGGTGCTCTGGAACTCCACAGATAAATCTGCCCAACCAGAAATCTTGACGTACTACCGCAGTTCCTTGTGCAGACTGGATCAAAGCCAACCGCTTCCCTTTCGTTGTAGCTCTGAAAAACCGGGAGGCAGTGGACGCGTGAGCATGTGCCCGCTCAGTTGTCGTCCCCCTTTCCTCTCCGCGCCCCACCTGCTAGAGACCGCGCCGAAACACAGCATTCGCACAGGCGACGAAGACATGAAGATCGACGGCAACGAAATCCGGCCGGGCAACGTGATCGAGCATCAGGACCGGCTCTGGCGCGCGGTGAAGACCCAGCACGTGAAGCCCGGCAAGGGCGGCGCGTTCCTGCAGGTCGAGCTGAAGGACATCCGCGACGGCACCAAGCTCAACGAGCGCTTCCGTTCGGCCGAGACGGTCGAGCGCGTCCGGCTGGAGCAGAAGGAGTACCAGTTCCTGTTCTCCGACGGCGACACCCACACCTTCATGGACCAGGAAACCTTCGAGCAGGTCATGCTGGGCGCCAATATTCTCGACGAGGAGCAGGCGCGCTTCCTGCAGGACGGCATGGTCGTGCAGATCGAGTTCTACGAGGAAGAGGCCCTCGGCGTGGCGCTGCCCGAGCGCGTCACGCTGGAAGTGGTCGAGGCCGACCCGGTGGTGAAGGGCCAGACGGCGACGTCGTCCTACAAGCCCGCGATGCTGGAGAACGGCGTGCGCATCCAGGTGCCGCCGCACATCGAGGCGGGCACCGCCGTCGTGGTGAACACCGCCGACGCCACCTACGCCGAGCGCGCGAAAGACTGACCGCGCGCCGCAAACCGCAACCGGGGCGGTACGCCGCCCGAAACGGGAATACATGCGTCCAGCCATTATCAACGTCATGGACAAGGCCGCGCGCCGCGCCGGCCGCGACCTCTCCCGGGATTTCGGCGAGGTCGAACAGCTCCAGGTGTCGCGCAAGGGCGCGGCGGACTTCGTCTCCGCCGCCGACCGCAAGGCCGAGCAGACGATCCACTACGAGCTGATGAAGGCGCGCCCGGACTTCGGCTTCCTCGGCGAGGAAGGCGGCATGCTGGAGGAAGGCGACGGCGTCCACCGCTGGATCGTCGATCCGCTGGACGGCACCACGAACTTCCTGCACGGCCTGCCGCAGTTCGCCATCTCGATCGCCCTGGAGGAACGCGGCGAGATCGTCGCCGGGATCGTCTACGAGCCCCTGAACGACGAACTGTTCTGGGCCGAACGCAACAACGGCGCATTCCTGAACGACCGGCGGCTGCGCGTGTCGGCGCGCCAGCACCTGAACGAAGCGCTGATCGCCACGGGCATGCCGTTCCTCGGCCATGGCGACCCGACGCGCTATATGGCGACCCTGGAAAACGTGATCGGAGAGGTCGCGGGTATCCGGCGGCTCGGCTCCGCGGCCCTCGATCTGGCCTATGTGGCCGCCGGGCGCTGCGACGGGTTCTGGGAATTCGGCCTGAGCATCTGGGATATCGCGGCGGGCATCCTGATCGTGCGCGAGGCCGGCGGATTTGTGTCCGACCCCACGGGCCGCGATCTGGCGCTGAAGACCGGAGACGTTGTCGCGGGCAACGACCGGATTCACGAAAAGCTGCTGCGCAAGATCAGGGAAGCCGACCCCGGCCCGACACCCAAAGACAAAAGCGCTTAAGCGCCTGTCTTTAAAGAAGTTGTCGGTTTCGCCGGGCTTACGGTATGTTCGCGTGCGTTTTTTCGTCCTGGCAGCGAAAGCGCGGGAAAAAGAGGGATTTGGCGATATGAAACGGCGAGAAAACCGAGGTTTTCCGGGCCTGCGGCACGCATGCGCCGCAGCCGCATGCGCGGTGATGGCGATGTCCGCGCAGACACCGGCGCAGGCCCAGAGCGTGGTGGTCGATCTCAATGCGCTGGATGGCGGCGGCATCTACAACCGCGGCTCGCAGGCGGGTGGCCCGGGCTTCGCGTCCCGGGGCGTGGTCAATCAGGGCAACGTCCTGTTTCCGCCGCCGCAGCGGCCCGTATCCCGCCTGACCGGGCCGCTCGCCGGCCAGCCCCTGACAACGGTGCAACGCCGCCCGGCCACCGCACGCCCCGCGCCCGCGAGCCCGCCCCCGGCAGCCACACCGGCGCCCGCGCCGGAACCGCAGACCGCGGCGGCGCCCGATCCGGCACCCGCGACGCCTGCGCCCTCGACACCGGCACCGCCGCAGGTCACCCCGCCGCCGCCGCCGCCTTCCCCGGCCGACGAGCCGGTCCAGGCCTCCACGGCCGATCCGGAACCGACCCAGACCGCGGCGGTCTCGCCGGGCGATGTGTCGGGCGACGAAACCCGGATCCTGTTCGAAGCGGGCTCGCCCGACCTGACCCCCGAAGCCAAGGCGACTCTCGACAGCCTCGCCGCGCGGCTGAAAGCCGACGAGGGCTTGCGCATCCAGTTGCAGGCCTTCGCCGGCGGGACGGAAGAGACCGCGCCCGAGGCGCGCCGGCTCTCGCTGAAACGGGCACTGAACGTGCGCGGGCACCTGGTCGAACAGGACGTGCGCAATACCCGCATGGACGTGCGCGCGCTCGGCATTAAGTCAGAAGACGGCCCGCCGGACCGCGTCGACGCCGTCATCGTCCAACGGTAGGAGACCCGCCGCGTCCCGCCCTAATCTCGTCACATAGCCCCGACAGGTTCACGGCGGGCCGGGGGTTGAAACCCGCGCGCCGCCGGCGCGTGCGAAACCAAACGGGAATGCGATGACGAACCCCAGCATCTACATGACCCGGATGGGGATCTTCCTGGTCCTCGCGGTCGCGGGCGCCGCGGTCCTGCACCGCCAGCTCATCGAAGCGTTTTTCGCCAACCCCGCCATCAACGGCGTGATCGTCGTGGCGCTGGCGTTCGGGCTTGCCTTCGTCTTCCGGCAGGTCTGGGTGCTGCGGGTCGAGGTCAACTGGATCGAGACCTACCGCAGCCAGCGCCCCGGCATGTCCGTCGCCGAGCCGCCGCACCTGCTCGCCCCCATGGCCGCCATGATCGGCGACCGGCAGGGCCAGCTTCGGCTCAACACCACGTCCATGCGCTCGATCCTCGACGGCATCAGCGCCCGTCTCGACGAATCCCGGGACATTTCGCGCTATCTCATCGGCCTGCTGATTTTCCTCGGCCTGCTCGGCACCTTCTGGGGCCTGCTCCAGACCGTGAGCGCCGTGGCCGACGTGATCGCCGGCCTGCAGGTCTCGGGCGGCGACCCGGTCAATATCTTCAACGACCTCAAGTCCGGCCTCGAAGCGCCATTGTCGGGCATGGGGACGGCATTCAGCTCGTCCCTGTTCGGTCTCGCCGGCTCGCTGCTGCTCGGGTTTCTCGAACTGCAGGCCAGCGCGGCCCAGAACCGTTTCTACAACGACCTGGAGGACTGGCTGAGCACGGCCACGCGCGTGTCGGGCGGCGGCGCGATCTCCGTCGGCGACGGCGACCAGTCGGTGCCCGCCTATATCCAGGCGCTGCTGGAGACCACCGCGGATTCGCTCGACAACCTGCAGCGCACGGTCGCGCGCGCGGAATCGTCGCGCAACCAGAGCGACCAGGGCCTGAGCACGCTGACCGACCGCATGACGACGCTGACCGACCAGATGCGCACCGAGCAGGAGCTCATGGTCCGCCTCGCCGAGAACCAGGCCGAGTTGCGCCCGGTCCTCCAGAAGCTCTCGGAGACGCGATCCGGCGGCGGCTTGGACGAGGCGACGCGCGGGCATATCCGCAATCTCGACAACCACATGGCGCGGATGCTCGAGGAAGCCGCTCTCGGCCGCACGGAAATCGTCCAGGAACTTCGGGCCGAAATTCGGCTGCTGGCGCGCACGATCGCCGCGCTCGCCGAAGAAGACCCCCGCTAGCGGGCGCGGCCGGTGCCCGGCTCCTCCTCCCGGCGCCGCTCGACCGGCGTCAACTACTGGCCCGGCTTTGTCGATGCGCTGGCCGCGCTGCTCGTGGTTGTCGTCTTCCTGGTCATGGTTTTCGCGCTGGCGCAGTTCTTCCTGTCGGATGCGCTGTCGGGGCGCGACCAGGCGCTGACCAAGCTCAACCGGCAGATCGACGAGCTGGCGCGCATGCTCGACCTCGAGCGCTCGGCGAATACGGAACTCCGGCTCTCGGTCTCCCAGCTCTCCGCCCAGCTCCAGAGTTCGCTGTCGGAACGCGACGCGCTGGTCGCGCGGCTGTCCGAGGCGGAGGACGAGCTGGCGACGATCCGCGCCGAGAACGCCGAGGAACTGGCCGCGCTGCGCGAGCAGGTGGAGGCCGACAAGGAAACCATCGAGCTGCAGCTGCGCGACCTGGCGCGCCTCGAACGCGACATCGCCGCGCTGCGCGAGGTGCGCGAGACGCTGGAGGCCGAGATCGCGCAAGCGACGGGCGAACTCGGTGAGGTGCGCGACCTGACCAGGGAACTGGAAGCGCGCCTGGCCGACGAGGAAGAGCGCACCGCGCTCGCGCAAAAAGAGATCGAGGAACGCGACATACGCCTCGCTGAGTTGCTGCAGCGTTCCGAGGTCGCCGAAACGTCGTTCGAGGAGCAGCTGGACATCTCGCAGGAGGCCCAGGCCCAGGTCGCGCTGCTCAACCAGCAGCTCGCCGAACTGCGCAAGCAGATGGCCGCGCTCAACGAAGCGCTCGAAGCGTCGGAGGCGGCGAACGCGGACAAGGACATCCAGATCGTCAATCTCGGCGAGCGGCTGAACGAGGCACTGGCCACCAAGGTCCAGGAGCTGGCGCGTTACCGCTCCGAATTCTTCGGCCGGCTGCGCGAGGTCCTCGGCGACCGCACCGATATCCGCATCGAGGGCGACCGGTTCGTGTTCCAGTCAGAGGTGCTGTTCGAATCCGGCGAGGCCGTGCTCAACCCGCAGGGCGAGGACCAGCTCGC
Organism: Alphaproteobacteria bacterium; assembly: GCA_965222215.1. Classification (GTDB taxonomy): domain Bacteria; phylum Pseudomonadota; class Alphaproteobacteria; order UBA6615; family UBA6615; genus JABJAG01. The sequence goes on from OZ244931.1 coordinate 2,928,682, forward strand.
GCAGTTCGCACAGACATTGCGCCAGATCGCAGCCGAGATTCCCGACGATATCGAGTGGATTCTCCGCGTCGACGGCCACACGGATGTCCGGCCGATCAATACGCTGCAGTTCCCGTCGAACTGGGAACTGTCCACGGCGCGCGCGACTTCGGTGGTGAAGTTCCTGGTCCAGCAGGGAATCGATCCCAACAACCTGGTCGCGGCCGGCTTCGGCGAGTTCCAGCCGATCGATGCGGGCCGGGACGAGATCGCCTACCGCCGCAACCGCCGGATCGAGTTCAAGCTGGATCAGAGGTAGGGCCGCCGGCGTTCCCGACTGCCGTCAGTGCGCGGCGCTTCGCGACGCGGCAATTTACGGTCGGGACACGCCCGCGCTGGATTGCCTCGCCTCCTGCTCGCAATGACGACGTCCCAGTGTCATGTCCGGGCGCGACCCGGGCATCTCCGCACAGACCGAGTCGAGATACGCGGATCAAGTCCGCGCATGACGGGTGTGGTCAAACGGCTACTGCGCCGCCTGCCCGGCACCCGAAAGATCGAACTGGAGTTCCGCCAGCCGCGCGTAGAGTCCGCCCTCGGCAACCAGTTCCGAATGGGTGCCCTCCGCGACGACCCGGCCCTCGTCCAGCACGACGATCCGGTCGGCGGCCATGACCGTCGCCAGCCGGTGCGCGATAACAAGCGTCGTGCGGTCCCGCATCAGCCCGGCCAGCGCATCCTGCACGGCCCTTTCGGACTCGGCATCGAGTGCGCTGGTCGCTTCGTCCAACAGCAGGACATCGGGGTCGCGCAGGATCGCCCGGGCGATCGCCACGCGCTGGCGCTGGCCGCCTGAAAGCCGGACTCCCTTTTCCCCGAGAAACGTATCGAAGCCTTCCGGCAGCGCATCGAGAAACACGTCCGCCGAGGCCGCTTCGGCCGCGGCACGCACGTCTTCATCGCTCGCGTCCGGCCGGCTGTAGCGAATATTTTCCCAGGCATCCGCCGAAAACACGACCGGTTCCTGCGGCACCAGCCCGATATGGGCGCGCACGTCGGCCGGATCCGCCTCGCGAAGGTCGAGCCCGTCGAGATGAACGCGCCCGGCACCCGGATCGTAGAAGCGCAGCAGGAGCTGAAAAACGGTTGTCTTGCCGGCACCGGAAGGCCCGACCAGCGCGACCGTCTCGCCGGGCGCGACCGCCAGCGTGAAGTCACGCAACGCCGGTGTGTCCGGACGCGACGGATAGGCAAACGTCACTCCGTCAAAACCGACACGCGCCTGCATTGTTTCGGGAAATTTTCGGGGACTGGCGGGCGGCGCGATATTGGGCTGCATGTCCAGCAGCTCGAACAGGCGCTCGGTCGCACCCGCTGCGCGCTGCAGGTCGCCGATGACTTCGGAAATAGCGCCCACCGAACTGGCGACCACGACCGCGTAAAAAATGAACGCCGACAGATCGCCCGCCGAAATCCCGCCGGAGATAACCTCGCGCCCACCCATCCAGAGGATCACGCCGATGGCGCCGAACACCAGCAGGATCACGACGGCGGTCAATGCGGCCCGGGCACGGATCCGGCGGACGGACGTTGCAAACGTGTCTTCCACGCGATCGGAAAACCGCGAACGGTCCGTGTCCTCGTGACCGAAGGCCTGGACCGTGCGGATATTTGCAATGGATTCGTCGACATAGGAACCGACATCGGCGAGCCGGTCCTGGCTTTCGCGGCTCAGCTTCCGGACCCGGCGTCCGAAGACCAGGATCGGCACCAGCACCACAGGCACGACCAGAAGCACCAACAGGGTGAGTTGCGGGCTGGTCACCGCGAGCATCACCGTGCCCCCGAGCACCAGGAGCACGTTGCGCAGGGCCATCGAGGCCGAGGTGCCGACAACGGTCTGGATCAGCGTGGTGTCCGCTGTCAGCCGGGACATCACCTCGCCGATCTTCATGGTCTCGTAAAACGTCGGGTCGAGTCGCAGCGTGTGGTCGAACACGGCCTTGCGCACGTCGGCCATGACCCGCTCACCGAGCCATGAGACGAAGAAGAACCGGGCATATGTCGATGCGGCGAGAACGACCACAACGATCAGCAGCGCGACGAGCGCTTCGTTCAGGAGATCGATGTTGCCCGCCGCAAACCCGTCATCGACCAGGCGCCGCACGCCCTGGCCGATGGCGAGCACGGTCCCGGCGGCGACGGTCAGCGCCACGAACGCACCGGCGACGGCCGGGCGATACGGCTTCAGGAAGCGGCCGAGCCGGCGCAACTCTCCCAGCTCGCCTTTCGGCGGGCGGTTTCCGTCCTCTTCGGACACAGCTGATCGGTTCTTGCGGGCCATGGTCGGACCAAGGGTTTACCAGTCTCGTACTCTTGCGCCAACACACCGCCGACACTGCATCCCGCTCCCCCTTGCGGTCTCCCGAACCCTTGGCTATAACCCCGCCTTCCGAAGCCGGAGCAATAAAGATGAAAAAAGATATTCATCCCGATTATCACGAGATTACCGTGTTGATGACGGACGGCACCGAGTACACGACCCGCTCGACCTATGGCGAGCCGGGCGACAGCCTGCGCCTCGACATCGACCCGAAGACCCACCCCGCATGGACCGGCCAGCATCGCCTGGTGGATACCGGCGGCCAGGTCGCAAAGTTCAACAAGCGTTACGAGGGCATGGGCATCAAGTAGCCCGGTTTTCCCGACCTATCTGCCACGGGCGCCGCTTGCGGCGCCCGTTTCGATTCCTGCATATCGATATCGCCGAGCCATGACGAATTTTCATGGCACACGACCTCCAACTCCTTGAAACCGCGACAACAATCCCCACGTCTGGGGTATCGCGAGGGATGCCTGAACGGGTCCCGAAAGCGCGAAACCCGGCAATGCCCGGCCAAAAACGGCGGGCGGCGCCGCAGTCACAGTTGCTCAACAAGGAGAACACGTGAAATGCGTACCTACGATCTTGATTTGACCCCCCTGTTCCGCTCGACCGTCGGTTTCGACCGCATGGGCCGGCTGCTCGACAGCGCCTTCAACAGCGAAGCGCCGTCCTACCCGCCCTACAACATCGAAAAGGTCGAGGACGACCAGTACCGCGTCACCATGGCGGTGGCCGGGTTCGAGCAGAACGACCTGGACATCACCCAGAACAACAACAGCCTGATCGTCACCGGTGAGCAGACGAAGGACGAGGCGGAAGCCAAGTTCCTGCACCGCGGCATCGCGACACGGGCGTTCCAGCGCCAGTTCGAGCTTGCCGATCATGTGAACGTGACGAATGCGAGCCTCGAGAACGGCCTGCTCGTGATCGAACTCAAGCGCGAGGTTCCCGAGGAACTGAAGCCGCGCAAGATTTCGATCGGCGCGAACGACGGCCCGGCCACGATCGAGCACGAGAAGAAGGCGGCCTAACACGCCTTCCGACTTTCGCAAACGAAAGGCCCGCCGGCGACGGCGGGCCTTTTTCGTGCCCGGCGGACGTGTATAAACGGGCGTAACAACAAGGAACGTTTCCCGGGAGGCCCCCATGAAAACCAGCACCGACCGCATCCTGACGACCCATGTCGGCAGCCTGCCGCGCCCAGAGACGCTCGAGGGCCTGCTCTATAAGGTCGAGTTCTCCGAACCCTACGATCCGGACGAGTTCGACCGGGAAGTCACCAAGGCGGTGGCCGATGTGGTCGCGCTGCAGCGCGAATGGGGGCTCGACATCGTCAACGACGGCGAGATGAGCAAGACCGGCTACGCGACCTATATCCAGCAGCGCCTCGACGGCTTTTCCGGCGAGAGCCCGTCGGTGCGTTTCGACGACCTGTCGGGTTTTCCCGGCTACCGCAAGATGCTCGCGCGCATGGCCGACACGCGCCGCCTCAACCGGCCGTGCTGCACCGGCGAAGTCGTGATCCGCGACCGCGAGCCGCTGCGCAAGGATCTGGAGAACCTGACCGCCGCCGCCGAGGGGAGCGACGCGACGGAATTCTTCATGAACGCCGCCTCGCCCGGCGTCATCACCGTCTTCCAGGCGAACGAGTACTACCCGGACGACGACGCCTATCTCGACGCGCTGTCGAAGGTCATGAAGGAGGAGTACGAGGCCATCGTCGACGCCGGCTTCGTCCTGCAGATCGACTGTCCGGACCTCGCCATGGGCCGCCACACGGAATACCGCGAGCTGTCCGACGCGGATTTCCTCAAGCACGCCGAAATGCAGATCGAGGCGCTCAACGCGGCGCTGGAGAACGTGCCCGCCGACCGGGTGCGCATGCACATCTGCTGGGGCAACTACGAGGGCCCGCACCATCTCGACGTGCCGTTCGAGACCATCTTCGACGTGCTGATGAAGGCGAAACCCCAGGGCCTGCTGGTCGAATCCTCCAACCCGCGCCACGCCCACGAGTGGCGGGTGTTCGAGACGAAAAAACTTCCCGACGACAAGATCATCATGCCGGGCGTGATCGACAGCGTGACCAACTATATCGAGCACCCGGGCGTGGTCGCCGACCGGATCTGCAACTACGCCAATGTCGTGGGCCGCGAGCGGGTGGTCGCGGGCGCCGACTGCGGCTTCGCCACCTTTGCCGGTATCGGCAAGGTGGACCCGGAAATCGCCATCGAGAAGTTCAAGTCGCTGGCGCGCGGCGCGGAGATCGCGACGGAGCGGCTGTGGGGCTGAAGCCGAACCGCGGCGCCAGCGCTGCCGCGTAAGTCGGCCGAAGCTTTAGGCGGGCCCTACCCCACCACCAATTCCTCCAACCCTTCCCGCACATGGTCCGGGACCGGGATCGGTTTCATCTCGCCCGGGCGGACATAGACGTGGACGAAGTGGCCGGTGGCGGACACCTTGTCCGAGCCTTCCCTGAAGATGCCGATCTCGTAGGTGACGGACGAGTTGCCCATCCGGCGCACCCGCACGCCCACGTCGAGCACATCCGGGAACGCGATCTCCGAATGAAAGCGGCAGCCGGTCTCGACGACCATGCCGACAGGTTCGGTCTTGCGGTAGTCGAGGCCGGTGAAGCGCATCAGGAACTCGTTCACCGCCGTGTCGAAGTAGGAATAATAGGTCACGTTGTTCACGTGGCCGTAGACGTCGTTGTCCATCCAGCGGGTCGGCACCTTCAGGAAATGCGGGTAGTTCTCGCGGCGCTCCTCGCGCTCGCTTTTCTTGTCGCTCATACGGCCTCGCGTAAAAACTCGTAGATGATATCGATGGATTCGTTGGGGCACTCGACGGTCATCATGTGACCGGTCGCCGGCAGGATTTCGACCTTCGCGCCGTCGATGGCAGCCTGCAGGCCCTTCGAGGCGCGCGGCGGGGTCATGCGGTCGGCCTCGCCGAGCAGAAAAAGCGTCGGGCAATTCACCTTCGCCGCTGCGTCCGGCGCACCCTCCCAGGCATTGCAGGCCGCCATGCCACGGCCCAGCGTGTTCGGCGGGCCCGCGGCCAGCAGCGCGCGGCCGCCGCCACGCAGCCACAGGCCCGGCGCCTGGTGGCCGCCCTTGTGGGCCGGCTTGCCGAAGCCCCAGTCGGTGATGAGTTCCCACGCCGCCGGGTCGTTGGCCGCCGTCGCCGCGAGCAGGTCCGGGTGGACCTGCATGTGATCAGACGGCCCCGCCAGCACCAGCGCCAGCATGCGGTCCGGCGCCTTCGCCGCGGCCGCCAGCACGGCCTGTGCACCCATGGAATGGCCCACGAGCGCTGCCTTTTCCGCGCCCGCCGCGTCGACGAAACGCCAGATCCAGTCGGCGTACTCGTCGATCGTCTCCGGCGCGTCGCCGCCCGACCGGCCGTGGCCCGGCAGGTCGGGGATCAGGACCGAGAAACCGTGATGGGCAAAGAAACGTGCCTGCATCCCCCAGTAGGTGTGGTCGTTGCCCGCGCCGTGGATGAACACCAGCACCGGTTTGTCCTTGCTGAACGGCTGCCCGCCGGTGTGGGCGAACACGTCATGTCCGTCGACCTGGAGCTCCATGCCCGCCGCCCCTTATTTCTGCGAGGCGCGCAGCGCCTGTTTGAGGTCACCGATGATATCGCCCGCGTCCTCCAGACCGATGGCAAGGCGCACCATGTCCTCGCCCACGCCCGAGGCTTCGAGGTCCTCGGCGCTCATCTGCTGGTGGGTCGTGCTCGCCGGATGGATCACCAGCGACTTGGCGTCGCCCACGTTCGCGAGATGGGAGAACAGCTCCAGTGCTTCGATGAACTTCGCCCCCGCCGCGCGCGGGCCCTCGCTGCCCGGCTTCACACCGAAGGTGACGATAGCCCCCGCCCCGTCCGGCAGCAGTCGCGCCGCGAGATCGTGGTCCGGGTGGCTCGCGAGGCCCGGATAGGTCACCCAGCCGACCTCGTCGGCGCTTTCGAGGAATTCCGCCACCGACTGCGCATTGTTCACATGCCGCGCCATGCGCATCGGCAACGTCTCAAGCCCCTGCAGCAGGTAGAAGGCGGTCTGGGGCGCCATGCAGGCCCCGAAGTCGCGCAGACCCTCGGCCCGCGCCCGCATGACGAACGCCGCCGGCCCGAATTCCTCGGCGAAGTCGAGGCCGTGATAGCCCGCATAGGGCTCGGTCATGCCGGGGAACTTGCCCGAGCCTTCCCAGTCGAACGTACCGCCGTCGAGCAGCACGCCGCCGATGGCGACACCATGACCGCCGATCCACTTGGTCGCGGAATGCATGATGAGGTCCGCGCCGTGTTCGAACGGACGGAGCAGCGCGGGCGAGGCAAAGGTGGAATCGACCAGAAGCGGCAGGCCGGCGTCGTGGGCAACCCGCGCCACCGCCGGGATGTCGAGAACCTCCAGCCCCGGGTTGCCGATGGTCTCGGCGAACACCAGCCGGGTCTCGTCACGTATCGCGTCCGCAAAGGCCTGCGGATCGCGCGGGTCGACCAGGGTCGTGGTGATGCCGAAGCGCGGCAGGGTGTGCAGGAACAGGTTGTGGGTGCCTCCGTAGATGTTTCGCGAGGCGACGATGTGCCCGCCCGCATCCATGAGCGTCATGACCGCCAGCGACATTGCCGCCTGCCCGCTGGCCGTCGCGATTGCACCAACCCCGCCTTCGAGCGCCGCCATGCGCTCCTCGAATACCGCCACTGTCGGGTTGGAGATCCGCGAATAGATGTGGCCCGCGCGTTCGAGGTTGAACAGGCTGGCCGCGTAGTCGACGTCCGGAAACACATAGGACGTTGTCTGGTAGATCGGCGCCGCGCGCGCGCCGGTCACGGGGTCGGGGTGCTGGCCGGCGTGCAGGCTCAGGGTCGAGAATTTCAGATGCTTCGGATCGATCATGGCGGGGGCCCGGAACCGTCTTGGGGACGGGCGAACTTATAGCAACGGGGCCACGCCTTGAAACGGTCTGCCGCTCCACGCGCAAAGAAAAAGCCGCTCCGGAAGGGGGGACACCGGAGCGGCTGAAGTCAAAACAGGGAGGCAAAAAATGGATCTGAGATCGATCCGGGATGGTTCATTTGGGAGGAGCCATCGCATCCAATTTCGGCCCCAAACGCTAAAAAATGGTTAACAGCCCACACGAAAACGAAAACGGGGCCCCGAATCAGGGCCCCGCTAACGCGAAATACTATTCTGCGACAGAGGCTTAGTTGTCGCCCTGGTTACCGCCGCCGATGCGCACGTCCGCCATCCAGTCGGGGATGCGGTTCGCCGCCGTGGGTTCGGGCTCGGCCTCGGGCACCAGGTCGGCGCTGATCGGCCGGCGGTCGTCGTCGGCCGGCTTGCGGCCGGCCTTGCGGCCCTTCTCGACCGCCTCGTCCAGGTCCACCTGGCGGCACAGGCCGATGGTGACCGGGTCGCGCGGCTGGATCTGCGAGGAATTCCAGTGGGTCCGGTCGCGGATCGCGGTAATGGTCGGCTTGGTGGTGCCGATCAGCTTGCCGATCTGGGCGTCGGAGAGTTCCGGGTAGTAGCGGATCAGGTAGGCGATCCCGTCCGGCTTGTCCTGGCGCTTGGACACCGGCACGTAGCGCGGGCCCTTGGTGCGCTTCACGGGCGCCGGGTTGTCCGATTCCCTGAGTTTCATGCGATAGGCGGGATCGGCCTGCGCCTTCTCGATCTCCTCGTTCTCGATCTGGCCGTTTGCGACCGGGTCGAGCCCGCGCATGCCGACACCGACTTCGCCATCGGCGATGCCCTGGATTTCAAGCTGGTGCATACCGGTGAAGTCGGCAATCTGCGCAAACGACAGCGAAGTGTTCTCGACGAGCCAGACCGCCGTCGCCTTCGGCATCAGAGGTGGTGCCATGAGTTCTCCTTTTGCCGATCCGCCGCGCTTTCAGCACCGGCCAATCGGACTTATCCGTTATTCCTGAGGGAATTGGGCACCTATATATGCGCCGTTCCCGGGAATTGCAAAGCGTGCGGTCATCCGACCGTGAGGATGATCTTGCCGATGTGGCTGCTCTCTTCCATGAGCGCGTGCGCCGCCGCAGCATCTTCCAGCGCGAAAGTCCGGTGGATCACGGGCGCGACGTCGCCGGATTCGAGCAGCGGCCAGACATTTTCCCGCAACGCCGCCGCAATCCGCCCCTTGAACTCCACCGATCGCGCGCGAAGCGTCGAGCCGGTCACGGTCAGACGGTTCATCATGATCCGTCCCAGATTGACCTCCGCCTTGGCGCCGCCCATCAGTGCGATCTGCACCAGCCTCCCATCGGGCTTCATGATCGACACGTTGCGGCCGAGATATTCGCCTCCGACCATGTCGAGGATCACATCGACGCCGGCCTTGTCGGTCAGCGCCTTGATCTCCTCGTCGAAGGACTGCGTCTTGTAGTCGATGGCTTTCGTGGCCCCGAGCTGCTCGCAGAACGCCGCCTTCTCCGAACTGCCGACAGTTGTGTAGATCGCCGATGCGCTGAAAGCCTTGCAAAGCTGGATCGCGGTGGTGCCGATGCCGCTGGAGCCGCCGTGGATCAGCACGCTCTCGCCCGGCGCAAAACCGGCCCGGTCGAAGATGTTGCTCCAGACGGTGAAGAAGGTCTCCGGGACACCGGCGGCCGCCGCCATGTCGAGCCCCTCGGGCACGGGCAGGGTTTGCGGCACCGGCGCGACACAATATTCGGCGTAGCCGCCCCCCGCCACCAGCGCACATACCGCGTCGCCGACCGCAAATTCACCGGCTTCATCGCCCAACGCAACGACTTCACCCGCAATCTCCAGCCCCGGAATATCCGACGCACCCGGCGGCGGCGGATAGACACCCTTGCGCTGCGCCACGTCCGGGCGGTTCACGCCCGCTGCCGCAACGCGCACCAGCACCTCTCCCCTTCCCGGCGCGGGCATAGGTCGCTCGCCCACCGTCAGGACGTCCGCCTCGCCGGGCTTGGAAATTTCGATGGCGCGCATGGTTTCGGGAAGGCTCATAGTTCATCCTCTCGCGGCAGGTTCGCCGCATCTCTAACTTTCGGACAGTTGCGGGGGCAATCTAGGCGCGCCAAACTTGCCAGACAATGCCATGTCGGGGGATCGAAGGATGAGCATGGACGACGACCTGGAACCCACCTTCGGGGGCCACAAGGACGGGTTCGCCGAGATAAACGTCGAAGCCCTGTCCATCGAAGAGTTGAAAGAGTATATCGCCCACGCACACGCGGAGATCGCGCGGGCCGAAGCCGAGATCAAAAGCCGGGAAGCGCTGCGCGGCGACGCCGACGCGCTTTTCAAGAGCTAACGCGCGCACCAACGCGCGGCTGGAGGAAACGATGGCAAATCATTTCGATACCCACCTGGACAAGAACGCGGCGAACTACGTGGCGCTGTCCCCGCTGAGCTTCATTCGCCGCTCGGCCACGGTCTACCCGAACCGAACCGCCGTCGTGCATGGCGACCAGAGCTTCACCTACGACGAATTCTACGCGCGCACGCGGCGCCTGGCCTCGGCGCTCGCCAAGCGCGGCATCGGCAAGGGCGATTGCGTCGCCTGCATGCTGCCGAACATTCCGCCGATGCTCGAAGCGCATTTCGGTATTCCGATGACCGGCGGCGTCATCAACGCGTTGAACTACCGCCTCGACGCCAAGGCCATCGCCTTCATCCTCGACCATGGCGAGGCGAAGGTCCTGCTGACCGACACAGAGTTCGCGCCGATCATCAAGGAAGCCCTCGAACTCTGCGAGGCCAACCCCATCGTGATCGATATCGATGACCCGGAGGGCCCGGGCGGCGAGCGGCTGGGCGAGATGGAGTATGAGGAATTCATCGCCACCGGCGATTCCGACTATGCGTGGGACCTGCCCGCAGACGAATGGGACGCCATCGCCCTGAACTACACGTCAGGCACCACCGGCAACCCGAAAGGCGTGGTGTTCCACCATCGCGGCGCCTATCTGAACGCCGTCGGCAACGTATTCACCTGGGGCGCAACCGGCGGGCCGGTCTACCTGTGGACCCTGCCGATGTTCCACTGCAACGGCTGGTGCTTCACCTGGGGCGTGACGGCGGTGGGCGGCACCAACGTGTGCCTGCGCAACGTGGCGAGCGACACGATCTACGAGGCCATCGCCACCCGCGGCATCACCCATCTGTGCGGCGCGCCTATCGTCATGCAGATGATCGTGAATGCCAGCGACGTGGACCGGCGTGAATTCGAACAGGACGTGGAGTTCATGACCGCGGCCGCGCCGCCGCCCGCCGCCGTGCTGGCGAGCATGGCCGAACAGGGCATCCGCGTGACGCACGTGTACGGCCTGACCGAGATTTACGGCCCGGCCATCATCTGCGCCTGGCAGGACGAGTGGGACGACCTTCCCCTGGAAGAACGCGCCCGGCTGCAGTCACGCCAGGGCGTGCCCTACGAAGTGCTGGAAGACATGATGGTGGCGGACTCGGAGACCCTCGAACCCGTGCCGCAGGACGGCGAAACCATGGGCGAGGTGTTCACCCGCGGCAACGTCACCATGAAAGGCTATCTGAAAAACCCGACGGCCACGGACGAGGCCTTCGCGGGCGGCTGGTTCCATACCGGCGACCTCGGTGTCTGGCACCAGGACGGCTACATCGAACTGAAGGACCGGTCGAAGGACATCATTATCTCCGGCGGCGAAAATATCTCGTCGATCGAGGTCGAGGACGCGCTGTACAAGCACAAGGCGGTTTCCGCCGTCGGTGTGGTGGCCTGGCCGGACGAAAAATGGGGCGAGACGCCCTGTGCCTTCGTGGAGCTGAAGCCGGGCGCGGAAGCGAGCGAAGAAGACATCATCCAGCATTGCCGGGAAAACCTGGCGCACTTCAAATGCCCGCGCCACGTGGTCTTCGGCCCGCTGCCGAAAACCTCGACCGGCAAAATCCAGAAATTCAAACTGCGCGACCAGGCGGTCGAACTCGCCAGCGCCGCGCAGTAGCCGAACGCAAAAGAGGCGGCCCGGACGGGTCGCCTCTCGTGTTCGTCTAGATTTTCGGAAGCCCCGTCAGGTCGCTTCGAGGTTCGTGATTTCGTCCTTCAGGGCCAGTTTTTGACGTTTCAATTCCATAATCGCCGTTTCGTCGGGTGAAGGCCGGTGACTTTCACCCTCGATGGCCTGTTCCAGGCTGGCATGTCTGCGCTTCAACTCGTCAATTCTCGGCTGGACTGTCACGTGTAGCGTCTCCCCATCTGGCGTTTCGAAATACTTTCGACCCGGAAATCGTAAGACGAATCGGGGCGGCTTGCAAAGCGTCTCTTATCCCGGGTGCGCTCGTCCCGGCGTCGCCGCTATACTCAGGAGAAATTCCAGGCAGGATCACACCGGTGACGAACGATACCCAGGTCGACCAGGACGAACTTCGAAAGCGTCTCACGGAGTTGCGCAGCGAGCATCGCGACCTTGATGACGTGATTGCGCATATCGGCGAGGAACGGCCGTTCGATCAGCTGCAGATTCAGCGGCTGAAAAAACGCAAGCTCGGCCTGAAGGACGAGATCCTGAAGATCGAAGACCAGCTGCTGCCGGACATCATCGCCTGACAGGCGGGATAGCCGGGCGGTCAGGCGCCCGCGCGGCGCTGCTTCTGCTCGTACATCGCCTTGTCGGCGCGGCTCAACGCTTCGCCCGCATCCTCTCCGCCGGAGAAGGTGTAGGCACCGAACGACACGGACAGTGGAAGCTGGTTGCCTTCCCATTCAAAGGGCGTGCCCTCGATGCGGGCGGACAGGGACGCGGCCTTCTCCTGCGCGGAGTCACCGCCGGCCTGGGCCAGGATGACACCGAATTCATCGCCGCCGAGGCGGCCGACCAGGTCCGATTCGCGGATATTCTCCGAAAGCAGCATCGCCACGTGCTGAAGCGCGGCGTCACCCGCGGCATGGCCGTAGGTGTCGTTGATTTCCTTGAACCCGTTGATGTCGAAATAGAGCACGCTCGTCTGGGCGTTGTAGCGCTCGGCATACGCCATCATCCGGCTCATCTCGCGCACGAACGCGCGCCGGTTGGCCACGGGCACGAGCGTATCCTCGTCAGCCAGTTTTTCGAGGTAGTTGATGCGGTGCCGGGCCTGGCTGAGCTCCTCGCGCATCCGCTGAACTTCCTTCATCAGCATGTCGAGGGCCTGGCGGACCTTCGGGGTCAACTCCGCCTCGGTCAGCCCCGCGATGGTCGCGACATCCCCGGCCGGGCGTGCGGGTGCGGCCGCAGCCGCCTCACCGCCGCCATAGGCCCGGCTGGCGGCCTCCGCACGGCTGGCGGGCACGACACTGCCGGTGCTCTGGGGGCGGGTGCGATCTATCTTCATGCTCAGTCCTGTGGCGTCGATAACCGGGCGCCACCCGGAAGATGGCACTAAACTACGCGCCGACAGCCTAGCAGGCCAATGGTTAACAAAGCTTTTCGCACGGTAACGACGCATGCGCGCCCCGCGCACGCTTGCCACGGGCCCACCCGGACCTATAATCGCCCGCTTTTCCGGGTCCGGGCCCGGCTGGGAGCACGAATATGGCCGAAACACCCCTCGTCGGGATCATCATGGGCAGCCAGTCCGACTGGGAGACCATGCACCATGCCGCCGATACGCTGGAAGCGCTGGGTGTCGCGCACGAGGTCCGGATCGTGTCCGCGCACCGCACCCCCGAGCGCATGCGCGACTACGCCCGGACCGCCCGCGAGCGCGGCCTGAAGGTCATCGTCGCCGGCGCCGGCGGCGCCGCGCACCTGCCCGGCATGACCGCGGCCATGACCCCGCTTCCCGTTTTCGGCGTTCCCGTCGAGAGCAAGGCCCTGTCCGGCATGGACAGCCTGCTGTCGATCGCCCAGATGCCCGCCGGTATTCCGGTCGGCACGCTGGCCATCGGCCGCGCGGGCGCGGTCAATGCGGCATTGCTCGCCGCCGCCGTGGTCGCGCTGGAAAACAGCGCCGTCGCCGACGCGCTGGATGCATGGCGCGCAAAACAGACCGACGCCGTGGCCGACGCGCCCAGCGACAACGGCTGACACGGACAATGGCTGACGCACCCCTGCCACCGGGCGCGACCATCGGAATCCTCGGGGGCGGACAGTTGGGCCGCATGACGGCGCTGGCGGCCGCGAACCTCGGCTATCGCTGCCATATCTTTTGCCAGCGCGCGGACGAGCCCGCCGCGCAGGTGGCCCACGCGACGACCGTGGCACCCTTCGACGACGAGAACGCGCTCGACGCGTTCGCGCAGGCGGTCGATGTCGCCACGCTGGAATTCGAGAATGTCCCCATCGCGAGCCTGGAGAGAATCGCGGCGAACACACCGGTATTCCCATCCCCGGACGTGCAGGCGGTGGCTCAGAACCGGCTGCGCGAGAAGGACTTCGCGAACGCCAACGGGATCACCACCGCGCCGTACCGCGCGGTCGGATCGGCGGACGAACTCCGCACCGCAGTCGCGGAGATCGGCACGCCCTCGGTCCTGAAGACCGTGCGTTTCGGCTATGACGGCAAGGGCCAGGTTGCGGTCCGCGAAGACACCGACCTCGACACCGCATGGACCGACAGCGGCGCCGGGCCGGATACCGACGGCGGCATCCTGGAAGGTTTCGTGGATTTCGACTGCGAGGTGTCGGTGATCGTCGCGCGCGGGCGCGGCGGCGAGGTGTCCGCCTACATCCCCGTCGAGAACCGCCACCGCAACCATATTCTCGACGAGACCATCGCGCCCGCCGGTATCCCCGCTGCCACCGCCACCGCCGCGCACGACGCCGCGCTCCGGCTGACCGAAGCGCTGGACGTCGTGGGCCTGCTGGCCATCGAAATGTTCGTCACGGCCGACGGCGATGTGCTGGTCAACGAGATCGCGCCCCGCCCCCACAATTCCGGTCACTGGACCATGGATGCCTGCCGCACCGGGCAGTTCGAGCAACTCGTGCGCGCGATCTGCGGCCTGCCGCTCGGCGACCCGTCCCGGCGCTGCGATGCCGTGATGAAGAACCTGATCGGCGATGAGGTCGAGACCTGGCGGGAACATCTCGCGGACCCGCATGCGAAGCTGCATCTCTACGGCAAGGCGGAAACCCGGCCCGGTCGCAAGATGGGGCATGTGAATTTTCTCGGGAAACCGGTTGCGGACTAGAGCGCGCCGCCCTCGCGCAGGCGTTCGGCGACCAGCCGGGCAAACCGCTTCGGGTTCGGCAGGTTCATGGCCGCGCCGCTGAACTTTTCGCGCACCTTCGGAATCTGCATCACATTCCCGATCCGGCGGTCGAGAAACGCCCAGGTGTCGGCTGAATCCTCGGAGCTGTCGTCCAGCCAGAACAGCATGGTCGAGGTGTAGACCCCCGCCAGGGTCGCGCGCTTGGTGTAGAAGCTGAAATCGGTCGAGCGGTCGCCGGCGGCGTGCCACATGTCGTCGACGGTCCGGTACAGCGCGCGCGTCCCGCGCCGCAGATGCGGCGGGCGCGACATGTGCGTGATGGCGCGGCGCGCCGCGTCGCGATGACCGGCCACGGCCTCGATGCGCGCGCGCACGAGAAACGCGATCCGGTCCCGGAACCGCATGCTGTCAGGGTCGGCGGCGGCATAGGCGTCCAGCATCGCCAGATCGCTCACCGCGCTCCAGGCGAGAATGGCGTCGGCCGGGCCGCCCGGGAATGCCAGCTCCGCGGTCGCGGGATCGAGGCCGGCGTCTTCGGCGGCGAGACGCAGCGCGCGCGACGTCCAGCCCTCGAACGGGATATGGCCGAGCACGGCCGCGAGAATCTTCCCGCGCTCTTCCGACATGTACGTCGCGCCGCCGTCAGTCATCGCCCGTCTCTGCGGGCGTCTCGGCGGCAGCCTCGCTCTCGGATTGGGGCTGCGCCTTACCCAGTTCCTCGACAAAACCGAATTGCGACATGTCCTCGATCCGCGAGGGGTAGAGGATGCCGTCCAGATGGTCGTATTCGTGCTGGATCACCCGGGCGTGGAAACCTTCCGCCTCCAGCACGACCTCCTCGTTATCCAGCGTGCGATAGGTCACCCGGACTTTGTTATGGCGGCGAACCGGACCGGCCATGCCGGGAACCGAGAGACAGGCCTCGAAACCGACATTGGTCTCCTCGCCCAGCAATTCGACGACCGGGTTGACCATGACCGTCAGCGGTACGCCACCATCGGCCCCTTCGCCGTCGCCGTCTTCCCCGGCGGCACGGCCGCCATCCACGAAGTAGACAAGAATGCGCCACGGCATGTGCACCTGCGGCGCGGCGAGGCCGGTCCCGTCGGCGTCGTGCATGGTCTCGACCATGGCATCGACCAGCCGCGCAACGTCGGGCGCGCTCGGGTCGGGCACGTCGACGGCGCGCTGCCGGAGGATCGGGTGGCCCATACGGGCAATTTTGAGGATCGCCATGGCCGGAATATGTGCGTGGACCACGCCGAGGTAAAGGGGTCGCG
Source organism: Alphaproteobacteria bacterium (assembly GCA_965222215.1). Lineage (GTDB taxonomy): Bacteria > Pseudomonadota > Alphaproteobacteria > UBA6615 > UBA6615 > JABJAG01. The sequence continues at coordinate 2,944,491 of OZ244931.1, forward strand.
GCAAGGGGGTCGCGGGGGGCGGCGAGATGACGCTATGCTTCGCGCCAGTATTTCAACGGGAGCAGCCCCTTGGCCGCCAAAACCTACATCGACGGCGACTGGCATGACGGCAATGTGCCTGTCATTGGCGCCACCTCGCATGCCATCTGGCTGGGGTCCATCGCCTTCGACGGCGCGCGCGCGTTCGAGGGCGTGACCCCAGATCTCGACCGGCACTGCCAGCGGGTCGTGAACTCCGCGCGGGCGATGCACCTGGAATCGCCGCTGACGGCGGGCGAAATCATGGAGATCGGCCTCGACGGGGTCCGCCGGTTCGGCCCGGATGCGGAAGTCTATATCCGACCCATGCTCTACGCCGACGCCGGGCTTGGCCTGCTGGCGCCCGATCCGGAATCGACCCGGTTCGTGCTGACGGTCTTCGACGCCCCGATGCCGACCGGCGAGGGCTTCAGCGCCTGCGTGAGCCCCTACCGCCGCCCCGGCCCGGAAACCGCCCCGACCGACGCCAAGGCGTCCTGCCACTATCCGAACTCGTCCCGCGCCATCATCGACGCCCGCGACCGGGGCTTCCAGAACCCGGTGATGTGCGACGCGCTGGGCCATGTGGCGGAGTTCGCCACCTCGAACATCTGGATCGTGAAGGACGGCGTCGCGATCACGCCCGTGCCCAACGGCTCCTTCCTGAACGGCATCACCCGCCAGCGCCTGATCGGCCTGATGCGCGACGACGGGATCGAGGTGCAGGAGCGCACGGTGACAATCCAGGACGTCCACGACGCCGACGAGATTTTCAATTCCGGCAACTACGGCAAGGTGCAACCGGTCACCCGCTTCGAGGACCGCAAGCTCCAGCCCGGCCCGATCTACCGACGGGCGCGGGAACTGTATTGGGATTTTGCGCATTCACGGTGAGTGCGCCCTGAACGAGGACAGACCAAAATTCGTCGTTCCGGCGAAGGCCGGAACCCACGGCTCTCCGAATGGCATATCGCTATAGCTGCGCTCATGGATGCTGGCCTTCGCCAGCATGACGATGGATGACTAGGCCGCGCTCAAGTCCTCGCCGGACAGCGCGCGGCGGATCAGCGCTACCGTTTCGTCGCGGCCGTATAGCGCGGCGAAGGAGCCGAAGCGCGGGCCCTGGCTCTGGCCGAACAACACCTCGTAGAGCGCCTTGAACCAGTCGCGCAGCGGCTCGAACGCGTGGTCCTTGCCGACGGCGTAGACCTCGTTCTGAAGCGCCGCGCCGTCCGCGTCGGCGGGCATCGCCTCGAAGCGCGCGACAAGATCTTCGAGCGCCGCGCGTTCGGCATCGCTCGGCGCGCGGTAGGCCTTGCTGGGCTTCACGAAATCCCGGTAGTAGGCGATGGCGTGGCCGACAAGGCGGTCGAGCATCGGGCTGTTCGACGGGGTCGCGCCCTCCGCGTAGCGCGCGATAAAGCCCCACAACACGCCCGGGTCTTCCGAGTTGCACGCAGCCGCGAGGTTCAGCAGCAGGCCGAACGAAAGATCGGCCCCGGCGGGTGGCACGTCCCCGGCGTGGATGTGCCAGGCCGGGTTCTCGACCTGCTTTTCCGGCTCCTGGTCGGGATAGCTGCGCACGTGCGACAGGTACTCGTCGACGGACTTCGGGATCACATCGAAGAACAGGCGCTTGGCCGTCTTCGGCTTGGCGAACATGAACTGCGACAGGCTCTCGGGCGGGCCGTAGGTCAGCCATTCCTCGATGGTCAGGCCGTTGCCGCGCGACTTGGAAATCTTCTCGCCGTTCTCGTCGAGGAACAGCTCGTAGGTCAGGTTCTCCGGCGGCCGCGCGCCCAGGATGCGCGCGATTTTCCCGGACAGGTTCACGGAATCGATCAGGTCCTTGCCGGACATCTCGTAGTCGACCTCCAGCGCAACCCAGCGCATCGCCCAGTCGGCCTTCCACTGCAGCTTGCAGGCCCCGCCGGTGACCGGCGTTTCCACGGTCTCGCCGGTGTCGGGGTCGCGATAGACGACGGTGCCTGCGTCCGGGTCGATCTTCTCCATCGGCACCTGCAGCACGACGCCGGTGCGCGGACAGATCGGCAGGAACGGGCTGTAGGTCGCCCGGCGTTCCTCGCCAAGCGTCGGCAGGATGACCGCCATGACCTCGTCGTAGTTCGCCAGCATCTTCAGCAGCGTCGCGTCGAACTCACCGGCGCGATACGCCTCGGTCGAGCTGCGGAAATCGTAGTCGAAGCCGAACGTGTCGAGAAACGCCTGCAGGCGTGCGTTGTTGTGCGCGCCGAAGCTGTCATGGGTGCCGAACGGGTCGGGCACCGCCGTGAGCGGCTTGCCGAGATGCCCGGTCAGCATCTCCTGCTCGGGCACGTTCTCGGGTACCTTGCGCAGCCCGTCCATGTCGTCGGAAAACGCGATCAGCCGGGTCGGGATATCCGACATCGCGGCGAACGCATTGCGCACCATGGTCGTGCGGGCCACCTCGCCGAAGGTGCCGATATGCGGCAGGCCGGACGGTCCGTAACCCGTCTCGAACAGCACATAGCCCTTGTCGGGCGCATGCGACGCATCGGCGCCGCCGAGGCGCTTGACGATGCTGCGTGCTTCCTGGAACGGCCACGCCTTTGCGGCGTCAGCCAGTTCGCGATCGATGGACATGGGGATGCGCCCGTTCAATTCCGAAAAACGGGCGGAACCTAGGCTTGGCCCGGTGAAGGGTCAACCGGCTGGCGGACGTCCGGTCAGACGCGGATATCCAGGCGCTCGCCGGGTTCACCCGACGAAAGCGCCGGCGCGCTGCCCGGTGACGGCCGGTCGCCCGCGGACGGCTCGTCGGCGACGGCCGGACGGGGTTCGCGGGCGGGCGGTGCGTCGGTCTGGGTCGCGACCGCCGCCCCGACGGCCTGTGCGCCGCCTGTCTCGGCGGGCGCGCTTGCCGGTGCCGTCTCCTGCGCCGCGGGTGCCGGGGCATCCTTGCGGGCGGCAGGTGTCGAATCCGGGATAAGCGTCGAGACGCCGTTCGTGGACTGTATGTTCATGTCGCTCGTTTCTCCTGTCCGTCATTCTCTTCGGATCGGCGGACACACCGGCGCAAACACCGGGGCGTGTTCAGGTTTCTATTTTGGGTTTCCAGAGCGCCACGTCATCCGTTTTCGCTGAAGTTTCAGGCAAAACTTCCCTAAAAATTTAGCGATTCAGCCGCACCCCGCTAAGGTCGCCGCGATGTCGTCGCACGCTCCGCAATTCTCTCGAATTCCCGCGCTTGTCGCCGGACGGACCTTCGCCACATGGCGCGGCCCCGACGGCGCGCGACAGGCGATTTCGCCCGACGAAGCCGCGCGGCTGGCCAAGGCCACGCCGCCCATTCTGTGCCACGCGCCCGCCACGGCCCGGCGTCTGCGCGTCGAAGGCGTGAACGGCTATGACGTGCTGGAGCTTTTCGCCTTTGCCCGGCCGGCCGAGTTCACCCTGCCGACGATCCGCGGCCTCGCGCGCACGCTGGCCATCGAGGATGCCGGAGCCGACGACGAGAGCGACCTCCTGCCCGCCATCGCCCACCGCCTGCTCGACGATATCGCCGCCAACACCGACGAACGCGACGCAATGACGGGTATCGCCCGTGCGCTACAGCGCGCGGGATGGTTGTGGGGACCGTTCGTCCTCGATGCGCTGAACACCGGCCCGTTGCCCGACGACGCAAACGCGACCGTCACGGGTGCGCTAGCGGTCTGGCGGTCCGTGCCCGAATGGAGCGAGGGCGCACCGGAGCCTCCGCCGGCCAACGATGCCGTCTCCGAAGACGAGGCGCGCGACCGCCTGGCGGACCTGCTCGGCAGCGATTCCGAAACCCGCCCCGGACAGGGCGCGTACGCCGCCGCGACCGCTGCGGCCTTCGCGCCGCCACCCGCGCCGGACACGCCGAACGTGGTGCTCGCCGAAGCCGGGACCGGCACGGGCAAGACGCTCGGCTACATCGCGCCGGCCAGCGTCTGGTCCGAGAAAAACGCCGGGCCGGTCTGGATCAGCACCTACACCCGCAACCTGCAGCAGCAGATCGACCAGGAACTCGACCGTCTCTACCCGGACCCCGAGATGAAGGCGCGACAGGTGGTCATCCGCAAGGGGCGGGAGAACTATCTTTGCCTGCTGAACCTTGAAGACGCGGCGGGGCGCTTCACGGCGCTGCAGCGGCGCAACGCCGTCGGCGTGGGCCTGACGGCGCGCTGGGTGCAGGCGACGCGCGACGGCGACCTGGGCGGCGATTTTCCGGCCTGGATGGTCGATCTCGTGGGAGCCGCCCCGACCCTCGGCCTCGCGGACCGGCGCGGCGAATGCATCTATTCCGCCTGCACGTACTATTCGCGCTGCTTTGTCGAGCATTCGATCCGCAAGGCGCGGCGCGCCCGGCTGGTCGTCGCGAACCATGCGCTGGTGATGATCCAGGCTGCGATGGGTACGGGCGAGGATTCCCAGCTTCCGACGAGGTATGTGTTCGACGAGGGCCACCATGTGTTCGACGCGGCGGACTCCGCTTACGCCGCCCACCTCAGCGGACGCGAGATGGCGGAATTGCGCCGATGGCTGCTCGGCACCGAAGGCGGATCACGCCGCCGCACGGGGGGCCGAGCGCGCGGCCTGCGCGAACGCGCGGAAGACCTGATCGCGTCTGACGACTCCGATGCGTTCGAGGCTCTCTCGAACGCCCTGCAAGCCGCGCAGGCCCTGCCGGCACCGGGTTGGCTGAACCGCCTCTCGGGAAACACCCCGGAGGGCGCCTCCGAGATGTTTCTCGCCGAATGCCGCCAGCAGGTGTACGCCCGCGCGCCTGCCGATGCCGGTCCCTACTCCCTCGAAACCGACGTGCGCCCGCCCGCCGACGAACTGCCCGGAGCAGCCGGGGAGCTGCGCGAGGCGCTGATGGCGCTCGCACTGCCACTGCGCAAACTCTGTGCGCGATTGATCCGGCGGCTGGACGAAGACGCGGACGAGCTCGAAAGCACCGATCGGGTCCGGATCGAGGCCGTGGCGCGCGCCCTGCAACGGCGCGCCGAAGTGCTGCTCGGGGCCTGGATCGACATGCTCGACGCCGTCAACGCGCCCGCAACCGACGCCTTCGTGGACTGGCTGGAGGTGGAACGCATCGACGGCCGCGAGATCGACGCGGGCATGTTTCGTCACTGGGTGGACCCGACGGTTCCCTTCGCGGCTTCCATGGCCCCGGTCGCGCACGGAATGGTCGTGACATCCGCCACGCTGACGGACCGCAGCGGCGATGCCGAGGCCGACTGGCTGACGGCCGAGGCCCGCAGCGGCGCGGCGCATTTTCCGCAACCGGCCATACGCGCCCGGGTCGAATCGCCGTTCGACTACGCGACCCAGACGAAGGTCTTCATCGTCACCGATGTGCGCCGCAACGATGCCGACCAGGTGGCGGCAGCCATGCGTGAGCTTTTTCTGGCATCCGGCGGCGGTGCGCTCGGCCTGTTCACTTCCATCGCCCGCCTGCGGCAGGTCCACGCCCGCATGGCCGACGCCATGGACGCCGCCGGCCTGCCGCTCTATGCCCAGCACGTCGACCAGCTCAACGTCGCGACGCTGATCGATATCTTTCGCGCGGAAGCGGAATCCTGCCTGCTGGGCACCGATGCGGTCAGGGACGGCGTGGACGTGCCCGGGCGCTCGCTGCGCCTGCTCGCCTTCGACCGGGTCCCGTGGCCGCGCCCGACGATCCTGCACCGCGCCCGTCGCGATGCGTTCGGCGCGCGGGGATACGACGACATGCTGGCGCGCCTGCGCCTGTCGCAGGCTTACGGCCGCCTCATCCGCCAGCGCAGCGACAAGGGCGTGTTCGTGATCCTCGACGCGGCGACACCCACCCGGCTGCTGAGCGCCTTCCCGGAAGCGGTCTCGCCCGAACGCGTCGGCCTCGTCGAGGCCATCGAGGGCGCGGAAGATTTCCTGGGAAGGTGAGCCACCCGACCGCTCCGGGTTGCTTCGCTTCGCTCGCAATGACGGCGTGACCTGGCTGTCATTGCGAACCGCGCCGAATCCTGAGAAGTCCGGACAATCGCCGGGTCAGGACGTCCCGAACCATGCCAGCAGCGCGCTGACGGTGACCACCGACAGAACGGTCGATACGAGGATCGCCGCCGAGCTGCGCTGGACGAAGATTCCGTACTTCTGGGCGATCACGAACGACAGCGCGCCGGTCGGCAGGGCCGCCATGAGGACCACACCGCGGGTCATCTCGAAGTTCAGGTCGAACACGGACACCGCGAGCCACCACGTGACGAGCGGCTGCACAAGCAGCTTCGCGGCCACCATCCAGCCGACTTCCGTCGCGCCTGCCGACAGGGGTTTCCCGACAAGGAAAAGCCCCATCGCAAACAGGGCGCACGGGCCCGCCGCCGCGCCCATCAGTTCGGCGAAGTTGGTCAGGGCGACCGGCAACCCCATCCCCGACCAGGACCAGAGAATGCCGGCCACGGGCGCAATGAACAGCGGCCCGGTCACGACCGCCCGGACCGCGTCGCCCAGCACACGGACCGGCGCACGCCCAGAACCGCTGCCGATCTCTACGAACAGGATCGCCAGGCCGATAATCACGGCGGAATTCACCGCCGTCGCGATGACGGCGGGCAACGTGCCGTCGGGCCCGAACGCCGCGATGAACAGCGGAATGCCCATGTAGCCGGTGTTGGCGAAAATCGTCGTAAGACCGTGCAGGCTCAGACCGGCGAAGCTGTTGGGGAACAGGAATTTCGCGATCAGCATCGACGGGGCGGCGACCGCGACCATGCCGATAGAGAACGTCCAGATGAACGGCCAGTTGAACACGTCGGATAGCGGCACCGTCGCCATCGACAGAAACAGCACCGGCGGCAGCGCAAACCAGTAGACGAACGCATTCAGCGCTTCGGAACTGGTCTCTCCGAGAATGCGGAAGCGTCCGGCGAGGAAACCGGCGAGCATGATCGCAAAAACGGGAAGGGCAACATCGACAACGGCAGACATGATCCCCACCTATATGCGGCACATCCCGTGCTGTCGATCCTCCGATAGGTCCAGAGTGGGCCGGCGGCTTGACGATCCCCCCCACCGAGCGCTTTAACCGTTGCGGTTTCACGAAGGAAATAACTGACATGATCGAATCCCAGACCGCCCTCATCTACACCATGGTGCTGGTCTCCGCGGCGGACAGCGAGATGAGCGACGCGGAGCTCGCGCGGATGGGCGAAATCGTCCGACAGCTTCCGGTGTTTTCCGGTTTCGACGCGGACCAGCTGAGCGATGTGGCGCAGGAGTGCGCCGAAATTCTCGGCGAGGACGACGGGCTGGACAAGGCGCTGGCGCAGATCCGCGACAACCTGCCCGATCACCTGCGCGAGACGGCCTATGTGCTGGCCTGCGACATCGCCGTCGCCGACCTACGCGCCAGCCAGGAGGAACTCCGCCTGCTGGAGATGCTGCGTTACTCGCTCGACCTCGACCGCCTGCACGCCGCCGCCATCGAGCGCGCGGCCCGCGCGCGCTACGCAGTCGCCTGATCGCGTCATGGGGGCGCTCGACGGCAGGAAGATCGGGTTCATCGGCCTCGGCCTGATGGGTAAGCCCATGGCGCGCAACCTGCACGCCGCGGGCGCCGCCATGACCGTGACCAGCCGCTCGGCGGGTCCCGCCGAGGAACTGGCGGGCGAAGGCATGACTGCCGCGGCCACCGCCCGCGAGGTCACAGAGAAAAGCGACACGGTGATCGTCATGGTGACAGACACCGGCGCGGTCGACAAAGTCCTGCACGGCGAAAACGGCGTGATCGCCGGGCTGTCGGCCGGCAAGTCCGTGATCGATATGAGCACCACCAAGGTGCGTGAGACCCGCGAATGGGCCGAAGAGGTCAAGGCCGCGGGCGCACACTATATCGACGCGCCGGTCTCCGGCGGGACCGTCGGGGCGGAAGCCGGAGAGCTGACCATCATGGTCGGCGCCGACGACGACGCTATCGCGGACGCGATGCCGATCTTCGAGACACTGGGCCGCAACATTACCCACATCGGCGGCATCGGCGCCGGACAGGTTACCAAGACCGCAAACCAGGCGATCGTCGGCATGACCCTGGCCGCCGTCGCCGAAGGATTGACGTTGGCGGACCGCGCCGGCGTCGATCCGGGCAAGGTGCGCACCGCGCTGCTGGGCGGTTTTGCCGAATCCCGCGTTCTGGACCTGCACGGCGGCCGCATGGTGGAGCGTGAGTTCGAACCGGGCGGGCGCGCCTCGGTTCATCACAAGGACATCCTGCAGGCGCTCGAACTCGCCGAACAGGTCGGCCTCGACCTTGTGTCCACGCGGACCAACCTGCAGCTCTGGCAGAAGATGCTGGACCGCGGCTGGCAGGATCTCGATCAGGCCGGGATCATCCGGGCGGTGGAAGAGGAGTAGAGCTTCGCGTCATTGCGAGGAGCAACGCGACGAAGCAATCCATTTTCGCGCGATGCCGCTCTGGATTGCTTCGCCCTGCGGGCTCGCAATGACAATTCCCAAAGAAAAAGGGCCGCACCGTTGCCGGTGCGGCCCTCTTTGCAGATGTCCGGGTGGGACGGCTTACATCATGCCGCCCATGCCACCCATGCCGCCCATGTCCGGCATGGCCGGGGCACCGGAACCGGCCGGCTCCGGCTTCTCGGCCACCATGGCCTCGGTGGTGATCAGCAGACCCGCCACCGACGCGGCGTCCTGGAGCGCGGCGCGCACGACCTTGGTCGGGTCGATGATGCCGGCCTTCACCAGGTTGGTGTACTCACCCGCCTGGGCATCGAAGCCGAAGTCCGTGTCCTTCTGCTCGAGAAGCTTGCCGGCGACAACCGCGCCGTCGAAGCCCGCGTTCTCGGCGATCTGGCGGATCGGACCCTGGATGGCCTTGCGCACGATGTTGATCCCGACGTTCTGGTCGTCGTTATCGCCTTCGAGCTTGGCCAGGGCCTTGGTCGCGTAAAGGAGGGCCGTGCCGCCACCGGCGACGATACCTTCCTCGACGGCCGCACGCGTCGCGTGCATGGCGTCCTCGACGCGATCCTTCTTCTCCTTCACCTCGACCTCGGTCGCACCGCCGACCCGGATCACGGCAACACCGCCGGCGAGCTTCGCCAGACGTTCCTGCAGCTTCTCACGGTCGTAATCGGAGGTGGTCTCCTCGATCTGGGCGCGGATCTGGTTGACCCGGCCTTCGATGTCGGACTTCTTGCCGGCGCCGTCGACGATCGTGGTCTCTTCCTTGGTGATCGAGACGCGCTTGGCCGTGCCGAGCATGTCGAGGGTGACATTCTCGAGCTTGATGCCGAGATCCTCGGAGATAACCTGACCGTTCGTCAGGATCGCGAGATCCTCAAGCATGGCCTTGCGGCGGTCGCCGAAGCCCGGCGCCTTGACGGCGGCGATCTTCAGGCCGCCACGCAGCTTGTTCACCACGAGGGTCGCAAGGGCTTCGCCCTCGATGTCCTCGGCGATGATCAGCAGCGGCTTGCCCGACTGCACCACGGCCTCGAGAACCGGAAGCATGGCCTGCAGGCTCGAGAGCTTCTTCTCGTGCAGCAGGACATACGGGTTGTCGAGTTCGCAGATCATCTTCTCGGCGTTGGTGATGAAGTACGGCGAGAGGTAACCGCGGTCGAACTGCATGCCCTCGACCACTTCCAGTTCGGTCGTCAGGCTCTTGGCCTCCTCGACCGTGATGACACCCTCGTTGCCGACCTTCTGCATCGCGTCCGCGATGTAGTCGCCGACTTCGCTGTCCCCGTTCGCGGAGATGCGGCCCACCTGGGCGATCTCGTCGGAACCGCGGATCTTCTTCGAGCGCTTCTCGATGTCCGCCACGACAGCCTCGACGGCGAGGTCGATGCCGCGCTTGAGGTCCATCGGGTTCATGCCGGCGGCCACCGCCTTGGAACCCTCGCGAACGATCGACTGGGCCAGGACCGTGGCGGTCGTCGTGCCGTCACCGGCGATGTCGTTGGTCTTGGAAGCGACTTCCTTGACCATCTGCGCGCCCATGTTCTCGAACTTGTCCTCAAGCTCGATTTCCTTGGCGACCGTCACACCGTCCTTGGTGATGCGCGGCGCACCGAACGCCTTGTCGATGACGACGTTGCGGCCCTTCGGACCCAGCGTCACCTTGACGGCATCGGCCAGCGTATCGACGCCCTTGAGGAGCTTGTCGCGCGCCGATGTGGAAAATTTGACTTCTTTTGCAGCCATGTTCGTATTCCTTCCTCGAATCTCGAGTTAAGCGGCCTTTTTGGCCTTCTTGGTGGCTTCGATCACGCCCATGATGTCGGACTCCTTCATGATGAGGAGCTCTTCACCGTCGATCGTGACTTCCGTGCCCGACCACTTGCCGAACAGCACGCGATCACCGGCCTTCACATCCATCGGGGTGGTCTTGCCGTCTTCGTTCGTGGCGCCCGGGCCCACGGAAACGACTTCGCCTTCGGACGGCTTTTCCTGGGCCGTGTCGGGAATGATGATCCCGCCGGCGGTCTTTTCATCGGAACCGACGCGGCGAACTACCACCCGGTCATGCAAGGGGCGAAAACCCATCGCTCTATCCTCCTGTTAAATCGAATTTTTTCGCGCTGCGCAGCCAGGTTGCTAGCACTCATGTTGCGCGAGTGCCAGACAGATAGTGATCCTGTGTTTAGCCGTCAACAGTGCGTGATCCGCGCGGGCGAAAAAAATTATCTGGCGGTTAGCAGCACTCTCGCTGGATCGGTGCTAATCGCCTGATGTTAAACAATTTTTTAGTTGTCGCCGGAAGAAGCGCTTCGGATAATTCTTTGTGTTCAGTGATTCGTTTTTGCAAGCGAGGCATTCGATGCGAAAAAACATGGCGTTACAGCTCGACGGATGGCGGATGACGACCGCCGAGATCCTCTATCACATGCCCGACCACCCCGGGATTCTGCAGAGCTTTGTATGGCAAAAGCTGGACTACCCGCCGGAGTTCCCGAAGTTGCACAAGTTTCTCGATTTCTGGAAAGAGAACCTCGACGGCCCTCTGCATTCGGTGCGCGTCGGCCATGTGGAGATTATCTCGCCGCCGAAGTTCCAGCCCGTCGCCGCCTCCTTCGAGGTGCACTAGCTGGCGGATCGGTGGCGCCGGCGGTGCCGATCAGATCGCGCCGCTAAGCTTCCCGGAAAACCGCGTGAACCCATCGGTGATGTGCGCGGCGGTTGCGGTCCGGGCCACGTCGGCGTCCTGCCGCTCGACCGCGCGTACGATGACATCATGCTCGGACACGATTTCGTCCAGGTCCGGCACGCCGAGCCCGAACAATTCACGCGATACCCGTGAGCCGTAGTTGAGGGATGCGTGTGCGTCGCGCACGAAACGGTTACCGGCCGCAGCAACGAGGCCGGCGTGAAACTCATCGTTCAATTCGAGCACCTTGCGAAAATCAGCAAAGGTCTTGCCCGGCTCGCATTCCGATATCCGCGCATTGATCGCGTCGAGCCGCTTAACCAGCGACGCATCTGCCTTAGCGACAACATTGTCCATAACCGCCGTTTCGAGAAAGCAGCGCGCCTCGAAGAGTTGGCGCAAGTCATCCACCGACAGCCGCGACGCGACGCGATAGCCCTTGTTCGGATCGTGATCGACGAGGTGTTTTTCTCGCAGGCGCGCAAGCGCTTCACGAATCGGAATCGGGCTCGTTCCCAAGTCATCGGCAATCTGGTCGATGATCAGGCGGCTGCCAGGTTCGCGCTCGCCATCGACGATCTGCTGCTGGAGACGCTCGAATGCCTGAGCCGCCAGTCCGGGGGTTCCAATCTTCTCCGATCGCTTCGCCAATTTGCGCTCCATGTGATTGCGACCCACAACGGGGATCGGCGCACGCTGTGATCCGCGCCGCCAGCGCGAACCGTGGAATATCACTTGCGTCCACAGATTCGATATCATATATTATATATTATTTGAAATTCCGGGTTTGGGTTTTGCCATGGCACAGCAATCGAATTCACCGCAGGATCGGCTGCCGCTTTCGGGAATCCGCGTGCTCGATCTCACGATCGCGATGGCGGGCCCGCTGGCAACCCAGCGACTTGCCGACATGGGCGCCGACGTCGTCAAGGTCGAGGTACCGGGCGCGGGCGACCTGACACGGGTGTTCACGCTGTCGGGACTTCGCCTCGGCGGCGAGACGACAAGCTTTCTGGCTCTCAACCGGAACAAACGCTCGCTCGCGCTCAACCTGAAGTCGGCGCGCGGCCGAGAGGTGCTTCTGCAAATGGCGGAAACGGCCGACGTCCTGATCCAGAACTTCCGCCCCGGCGTCGCCGAGCGGCTCGGGGTTGATTTCGAGACGGTCCGCGGCCGAAACCCCTCGATCGTCTACTGTTCGATCAGCGGCTACGGCGACGAAGGCCCGATGGCCGAGCGGCCGGGACAGGACCTGCTCGTACAGGCCTTCTCCGGCATGATGTACAATGCCGGCACGGCCGACGGCCCGCCGCACCCGGCCCCCGTTTATCTCGTCGACACCTGCGCGTCGCATCTGGCGACGTCGGGCATCCTGGCCGGCCTTCTCGCCACCGCGCGCGGCGCCGAGGCGCAGCACGTGAAGGTATCCCTTCTCGGGGCAGCACTAGAAATCCAGAGCCAGGAGGTGATGACACACCGCGCGACAGGCAACCTCGCCCCGCGCTCGGCAGCCCCATACGCAAGCGCCTGGCTGGAGCCGCCCTACGGGGTCTATCCGACGCGCGATTCATGGCTGGCCCTGTCTCAGAACGACCTTCATGTGCTGGCGGACGCGGTAGATTGCCCGGCACTGGCAACCCTCCAAGACGACCGCCCCGATACCGGCCCCGATGCCGCGAAAGAGCAGGGCTGGCGCGAAGAAATGTATCGACTGCTGGCCGAGGCACTAAGAAAGCAGGACACGGATTTCTGGATCGAGAAGCTTATCCCGCTGGGAATCTGGTGCGGACCGGTCAACGATTACGACAGCCTGCAGGCCAACCCGCAGGCCGAACGCTTTTTCGGATCGTTCGATCACCCGGGTGCCGGTCCCGTGGCGTGCGTCGCGCCCCAGATCCGGTTCGAACAATGTGCCGCGCCCGGCCTGCGTCCGCCGCCGGGCCTCGGCGAACACACCGACGAGGTACTTTCCGAACTCGGCCTGTCTCGTGACGAGATCGCCGAACTGCGCGAACAGGAATGCGTCGCATGACCGAGGGACGCATCGACCTCGTGCGCGCTGATGGCATCGCGACGATCACTATCGACCGCGCAGAAAAGCACAATGCGATGACGCCGGACATGGCGGAGGCGCTGCACGGCGCCTGCCGCGATGCAGACCGTGATGATGCGGTGCGTGTGGTCCTGCTGCGCGGCGCGGGCGAACGCGCGTTCTGCGCCGGATCCGACCTTCATTCGCTGGACGTCTATCCCGACGCATGGGCCTTCCGGAACCGGCTCGACTACGCCACCCAGGTTCGCAATCTGCGCAAGCCCTGCGTCGCAGCCCTGAAGGGCTGGGTCCTCGGCGGTGGCCTCGAACTGGCGCTCGGCGCCGACATCCGCGTCGCCGCGCGCTCGGCCCGTTTCGGCGCGCCGGAAGTCACCCACGGATGGGTCGGCGCCGGCGGCGCCTCCCAGCTGCTGCCGCGACTCGTCGGCTATGGCCGCGCTTCCATGCTGTTGCTGACAGGCGACCCGATCGACGCGGAAACCGCCGCGGAATGGGGGCTCGTCGAGCAGCTCGTCGACGACGGCAACGAGGAATCTGCGGCATACGCCCTGTGCGCGCGGCTGGCGGAACACACTCCCATCGCGCTGGAGACCGTCAAATCTTCGATCCGCGCCGCCCTTTCGATGCCGCTGGAAGCCGGCATCCGCTACGAAAACGACGCCATGACCGTCGCATTCGCCAGCGGCAACTCCGATGCCGGACGCGCCGCGTTCGGCGCACGCAAGAAAAACTGACCCGAATTCGCGGGAGGAGGAAATCGTCATGTTCGTCTCATGTCCCACCTGGACCTTCGGAACCCAATGGGTGGTCGGGGAACTCGATCTGGCCGGTGCGCTCGGCATTATTTCCGCGCTCGGTTTTCGCCATTGCGAGGTCGGCTTCGGACACATTCAGCCCATCGAGATCGCCCAGGACCCGGAACTCCACGCCGACGACACCCGGCGCCTGCTCGACAAGAACGAGCTGGTCGTCCACGACGTCTACCCGTTCTGGGCGACGCGCTTCACGAAGCCACCCCTCACCTGGATCAACTGCTCCATCAATCCGGTTGAAGAGGAGGCACGAAAGGAAGTGCTCACCCTGTTCGATGCGATGCTGGTCTACACAAAGAAAATCGGCGCCGAGGGAATGACCGTCTCGTCGGGTCCGGTCTACGACGAACTCGGCTTCGATCGCAGCTTCGATATGGCGAAAGAAATGCTTACCGAGATGCTCAAGCGCGCCCACGATGCCGGGCTCGAATTCGGTATCGAACCGCACCTCAAGTCGCCCACCCATTGCCCCGAGACGACAATGCGGATGTGCCAGGAAGTGCCCGGCCTGCAGATCGCGCTGGACTGGACTCACTACATCCGCGGCGGTTTCACGATGGAAGACGGGGACCCGCTCATCCCCTACGCGCGCAGGGTCGATGCGCGACAGGGCAACGCGGACCTGGTCCAGTGCCATATGAAGTACGGAACAATCGACTACGCGCATGTCGTCCGAAAGCTGTTCGAGCACGGCTACCGGGGCGCGATCTCCTGCGAGTATGTCTGCAACGAATTTGCAGCCGGCTGCGATACGCTGGACTGCGTGACCGAAACACTGCTGATGAAAAAACACATCGAACGTCTGATCTACGATCAGGCGCCCGTCGGCGTGATCCGGTGAGCGAACCGATCCGGCATGTCCGGATCGTCGGCGCCGGCAACATGGGCGTCGGCATCGCCGCCGACCTCGCGCTCGCGGGGATCGCGGTCGAGCTCGTGGCGCGCAGCGCGAAGCGCCGGGAGGTTGCCGAAACGCTTTTCAGGCAGTTCGCGGCGGAACTGTCGGACCACGGCATGGACGACCCAGACTGGGTGTCGCGCATCCGGTTCTCGGAGGACATACCCGATACATCCTGTGACGTGGTGATCGAGGCCATCGTCGAGAACGCCGCGGCGAAAAACGCGCTGTTCCGTGACCTGCAGGCGAAGATGCCAGCGGTTCCGATCTGGTCGACCACCTCGGCAATTCCGGCGAGCGATATGACCGACAACCTGCCGCACCCCGAAAACGTGCTCGTCGCGCACTACGCGAACCCGGCGCATCTCGTGCCCGTCGTCGAGGTCGTGCCCGGCCCACGAACGGCCGAGACGGTCGTCGAGCAGTGCGTGCGCGAACTCACGCGCATGGGAAAGGCTCCCGTCGTCATCCGCGGCGAGCCGCCCGGGTTCGTCTTCAACCGGCTGCAGTACGCCGTGATGCGTGAAGCCGTCTCACTCGTCGAACGCGGGATCATCAGCGCGCAAGACCTCGACCGCGTCGTGACCGAGGGATACGGCATTCGCCTCCCGGCGGTCGGCCCGCTGGCGATGGTCGATCTGTCCACGGCGGCGGTCTACGCGCGTATCTCCGATATCATCCTGGCCGACCTGTCACGCGACACCTCGGTTCCGGCGCTCGAACGGATGGCCGAAAACGACGAAACCTTCCTTGACTGGGCCGACGGCAAACAGGACGAGCGGCGCGCGGAACTGCGCCGCGAACTCTTGCGGCGCCGCGCGCAACGCCGGGCCGACGCACAAGATTCATCAGGCAAAAAATCATGACAAACCAAGAACTCACCCGGCGCCTGGGGGCCTGTTATTCGGGCGCGGTCCACGACGTGCTGCGTGAAATGGGCAACACGAACTGTGTCCTGCCGCACGAGATACAGGGCCTGCGCACGGGCATGCGCACCTGCGGCCCGGTCTTCACGGTGCGCGGGCATCTCGACAACACGCTGGACCCCCACGAGACCCTGCTGCGCTGGACAAAGTTCCTGTCCGCCGCGCCGGCGGGAAGCGTCGTTGTCTGCCAGCCGAACACCGCTGCAGTCGCACTCATGGGCGAACTCTCGGCCGAGACGCTAAAACTGCGTGGCGTCAACGGCTACATCGTCGACGGCGGCTGCCGCGATGTCTCCTTCATCCTCGACATGGATTTCCCGGTCTTCTGCAGTTTCCGCACGCCGAGCGACGTGGTCGGACGCTGGGTGCCGGACGCGTTCGACGAGCCGGTGACCATCGGCACCGTCACCGTGCGGGCGGGCGACTGGGTGCTGGCAGACATGGACGGTGCGGTCGTGATCCCCGGCGACGAGATCGAGACAGTGCTCGATCGCACCGAAACCATTATGGCGACCGAGAACAAGGTTCGCACCGCCATCCTCGACGGGACCGACCCCCACGAAGCCTATCTGCGCTTCGGCAAGTTCTAGGCGTGCAACGAGGACGAACCCGATGACCATCGAACTGCGCGGCATCACCTGGGATCATCCCCGCGGCTACGACTGCCTGGCCGCGAACACCGCTCTCTTCACGGAACGGCACCCGGACATAAAGGTCACCTGGGACCGCCGGACCCTGCGGGAGTTCGGTGAGCAGCCCATCGACGAGCTCTGCAAGCGATACGATATCGTCGTGGTTGACCACCCGTTCGTCGGCCACGCCCATGCCACCGGTTGCCTGATCGACCTGCGCAGAATCCTGCCCGAGGCAGAGATTGCGCGCATGCTGGACGACAGCGTCGGGCCGAGCACCGAATCCTATCACTACAGGGGCGGCGTCTACGGCCTGCCGACCGACACGGCGGCCCAGGTCGCGGCCTATCGTTCCGACCTCATGACGGCCCTTGGTATTGACCCGCCCGAAACCTTCGACGAGGTCCTCCGCCTGGCCCGACGCACGCGCGAGAACGGTATGTGGATCATTCTACCGGCCGTTCCCATCGACGCGATCTGCATGCTGCTGACGCTGACCGCGAACCTCGGTTCACCCTTCCGCGAGGATACGGACATCCTGCCCGACCCGGCCGCGATCGAAGACGCGCTCGCCCGGATCGCCGAGTTGCTCGCGCTGGCCCATCCGACATCGCTCGACCGGAACCCGATCCAGGCGTTCGACGCGATGACGACCGACGACGATCTGGTCTACTGCCCGCTGGCGTTCGGCTACTCGAACTACAGCCGCACCGGGGTGGCCAAGCCGCTGCAATTCACCGACATCGCGGGGCCCGGCCCGGAGCCGACCCGCGGGGCGCTGCTCGGCGGCGCCGGCTGCGCGGTCACGCACAGCGCCACCGAGCATGACGCCATCGCGGCCTATCTGCGTTTCGTGCACAACCCGGAGCATCAGCGCACCGACTATTTCAAGACCGGTGGACAACCCGGTTCGCGAGCGGCCTGGCTGGACCCAGACGTCAACGCAGCCTCCCGCGACTTCTTCGCAGAAACCCTCACCACCCTCGACCAGGCGTACCAGCGTCCACGCCACGACGGGTTCATCGACTTCTTCGAGGCGGCGGGCCACCTCCTCAACGAACACTTCCGGGCAGGTTCGCCACGCCGTCAGGTGATCGGTGCGCTGCAGGAGCTCTATGATCGTGCCCTCGAAAACGCCGGCGCGTAGCGGCCGACCACAACCCTCCGGAGTCCCATGACCGCAGAACCCGACAAGTTGCCCGAATGTCTCGGCCCGGACCCCGATGGCATCCGCATCGGCCGGGTCTGGCGGCCCGATGTCGGCGGCCCGTCGGTTGTGGTCCTGCGCGGCAACGCGCTTGAGGACATCTCCGCTACAGCTCCGACCGTCCGTGACCTGTGCGAACGCGACGACCCCGTGGCGGAGATTTCGACAGCCGCTGGTGAGCCGGTCGGGGCGCTCAACGACATTCTTCGCAACACCGTGTCTCCGGACCGCGACCCGGACAGGCCCTGGCTCCTCGCCCCTATCGACCTGCAGGCGGTAAAGGCGTGCGGCGTGACCTTCGCCCGCTCCCTCGTCGAGCGGGTGATCGAGGAACGCGCCGGGGGCGACCCGGAGCGCGCGGACGCCGTGCGCAGAGACGTCCAGGCACGGATCGGCGATGACATCGCCCGGATTCGTCCCGGTTCGCCCGAAGCCGAAGCGGCCAAGGCCACCCTTTCCGCAGCCGGGATGTGGTCGCAGTATCTCGAAGTCGGGCTCGGCCCTGACGCCGAAGTATTTACCAAGGCCCAGCCGCTATCATCGGTTGGCTGGGGGGATGCCGTCGGGCTGCACCCGGCATCGAAGTGGAATAACCCGGAACCGGAAATCGTGCTTGTCGTGGACAGTCACGGCCGTACGAGGGGAGCCACCCTGGGCAACGACGTGAACCTGCGCGACATCGAGGGCCGCTCGGCGCTGCTTTTGGGCAAGGCCAAGGACAACAATGCGTCCTGCGCCATCGGGCCCTTCGTCCGCCTGTTCGACGACAGTTTCGACATGGACGACATCCGAAATGCGGAAATTTCACTTCGCGTGGCGGGAGGCGACGGGTTCGTGCTCCGCGGCGAAAGCTCCATGCGCGAGATCAGCCGCGATCCCGAGGATCTCGTGCGCCAGACCGCCGGGGCGCATCATCAATACCCGGACGGCTTCGCGCTGTTCCTGGGAACGATGTTCGCACCCACCAGGGACCGCGACCAGCCGGGCGAGGGTTTCACACACAAACCCGGTGACCGGGTCGATATCTCGACGCCGACGCTCGGCAACCTGCACAACAGCGTGGCGCTGTCGACCGAATGTCCACCCTGGACCTTCGGGTCTGGGCGCCTGATGCGGAACCTCGCAAAACGCGGCCTGCTGACAGGCTGACCGGCGCCCTGTCAGGGCGTGAGATAGGCGTCGCGGACCGCCGGGTCCGCCGCAATCTGGTCCATGGGACCGGCCACCAGGATCCGGCCGCGCTCGATCACGGCGGCGCGGTCGGCGACCTTCGCGGCAAAACGCACATTCTGTTCGGACAGCAGGATCGTCAGCCCCTCGCGCGACAGCGCCGTGACCGTTTCCGCGATCTGCTGCACGACCACCGGCGCCAGCCCCTCCGACGGCTCGTCCAGCAGCACGATGTCGGGATTGCCCATCAGCGTGCGCGCGATGGTCAGCATCTGCTGTTCGCCGCCAGACAACTGACCGGCCTGCCGGTCGCGCAGCTCGGCCAGCTTCGGAAACAGCGCGAACACACGCGCGGCGTCCCAGGTCACCCGTGCGCCGGCTCGCGCGCGCATGCCGACAACAAGATTCTCCGTCACACTCAGGCCGGCGAAGACGCGCCGGTCTTCGGGCACGTAACCGACACCGAGCCGGCTGACCTTGTAGGCCGGCCACCCACTGACATCCCGGCCCGCAATCTCGACCCGGCCACCGCCGGTCTCGACAATTCCCATGACCGCTTTCAGCGTGGTCGACTTGCCCGCGCCGTTGCGCCCCAGCAGCACCGTCACGGACCCCTCCGGCACGTCGAGGTCGAGTTCGAACAACGCCTGCGCGGCCCCGTAAAAGGCATCGAGGCCAGCAATACTCAGGGCCGAACCAGTCATGATGCGTCTGCCTCGTCGCCCAGGTAGACCGCGCGCACATTGGCATCCGTCCGCACCGCACCGGGCGCGCCTTCCGCGATGACCCGGCCCCGGTCCAGGACAATCACCCGGTCGGCGTGGCCGAACACGACATCCATGTCATGCTCCGTAAAGAGCACCGCGACACCGTCCGAGACGACCACGTCGTCAACGAGCCGCATCATGGCCACGCGCCCGTCCTGCGCCATCCCGGCCGTCGGCTCGTCCATCAGGAGCAGCTGCGGGGCGTTGGTCAGCGCCATCGCGAGTTCGAGGCGCTTCAGGTCGCCATAGGCCAATTCCGAAACCGCGCGGTCCGCCGCATCGCCCAGCCCCACACGCGCAACCAGCGCATCCGCCTCATCCACGAACCGGTTCCGCAGGGCGCGCCCGACGGCGGTGCCACGACCGCCATGCACCGCGAGAGCCGCCTGCACATTCTCTCGCACGGTCATGCTCGCGAACGTGGCCGTAATCTGGAAGGTCCGCCCGACCCCGGCGCGCCAGACGTGATGGGGCGGCGCGCCGGTAACGTCCGCGCCGCCGATCCGGACCGCACCGGCGTCGGGCTTGACCTGACCGTTGACGGCGTTGAACAGAGTGGTCTTGCCGGCCCCGTTCGGGCCGATCAGCGCGACGCGCTCACCGGCCTCGACCGAGAAAGTGACGCCGTCGACCGCCCGCACGCCGCCATAAAACTTGGCGAGATTGTCCACGGCCAGAACCGTCATGATGCCCTCCGCCGCACCAGCAACCCGGACAGTCCGACGAGACCCCGGGGCAGGACCACCACGAGCAGGACGATCAGCACGCCGAGCAGCAATTGCCAGAGGTCGGTCAGGCGGGTGAGCTCGGTCTCGATGCCGGTGAAGGCGATCGCGCCCAACACCGGTCCGGCAAGGGCCTGCAAGCCCCCGAGCAGAACCATCACCAGCCCGTCGACCGACGTGGAGACAAACAGGACGTCGGGGAAAACGCTTCCCTTGGAGAACGCGAAAAATCCGCCGGCCACGCCCGCGGCGGCACCGGCAAGCGTGAACGCCATCCACCGGTGCCGGGTGACATCGACCCCGATGGCGGCGGCGCGCAATGCGGAATCGCGCGTCGCGCGCAGCGTGTAGCCGAAGGGGCTGAAGACCACGTGACGCAGCGCCCAGATCGTCGCGGCGCAGACGGCCAGCGCGAAGTAGTAAAAGACCAGGGGCTCGGACGCCCAGTCGCTCGGCCAGACACCGAGGATGCCGTTGTCACCGCCGGTGAAGTCGATCCACTGGAAGGCCGCCGACCAGGCGATCTGCGCAAAGGCCAGGGTCAGCATCGCCATATAGATGCCCGTCAGCCGCACGCAGAACCAGCCGAATAGCAGTGCCCCCGCCGCGCCGGCCAGCGGCGCCAGCAGCAGTGCGGGCGCCATGCCTGCCGACAGATGAAAGACCGCCAGCCCGGCCCCGTAGGCGCCCAGTCCGAAATACGCGGCGTGGCCGAACGTGATCAGCCCGCCGCCCCAAATCAGGAAATGCAGGCTGGCGGCGAACAGGGCGAGGACGACGATCTCGGTCAGGATGATGCTCGTGAACTCGCCGAGAAGCAGCGGCGCGACGATCGCGACCGCCAGAAGCGCGAGCCATGCGGCTCGCGCGGTCTGCCCCGCGGGACGCAACGGCAGGTCGGGGCTTCGCGCATCCTCGGCCGTGGCGAACTCCGGCTTGCCGAACAGCCCGCTGGGTTTCAGCACGAGCGTCACCGCCATCACGAGGAAAATCAGGACGAGCGTGATCTCGGGGAAGATCACGAGGCCGAAGGCCAGCAGCAGGCTGATGATGACCGCCGCGACGAACGCGCCGGCAATCGAGCCCATGCCGCCGACAACAACCACGACAAACGCGTCGACGATGATGTTGAGGTCCATCGAGAGGCTGGCCGCCTGACGCGGAATCTGGAGGGCGCCTCCCAGGCCCGCCAGCGCCGCGCCCAGAACGAACGCCGCGGTGAACAGCCAGCGCTGATCGACGCCCAGCGCCGCCACCATCTGGCGGTCCTCGGTTGCGGCGCGGATCAGGACGCCGAAGCGGGTCCTGCGGAACAGCAGCCACAGCCCGCCGAGCACCGCAAACGCGACGGCGATCAGGAAAAAATCATAGGTCGGCAGCGCGTGCCCGAAGACCTGAACGGCCCCGTCGAGCCCCGGCATGCGCGGGGCGAACAGATCGTCCGGTCCCCAGACCGTGCGCGTGAGGTCCTGCACGATCAGGACGACGCCGAAGGTCGCGAGGAGCTGGAACAGCTCAGGCGCATGGTAGATGCGCCGCAGCAGCGTGGTTTCGATCAGCGCACCGATCAGGCCGACCGCCAGCGCCGCAATCAGCAGCGCCAGCAGGTAGCCGGCGAAACTGTCGCCCATGACCTGCACAAGGCTGAACGCGATATATGCGCCCAGCATGTACAGCGAGCCATGGGCGAAGTTCACGACCCGGGTCACGCCGAACACGATCGACAAGCCGACCGCGATCAGGAACAGCGACGCCGCGCTGGCCAGTCCGGTGATCGCCTGGGCGACGATGAAGCTCAACACATCCTCCCGTGCCGCAAGGCGGCTCGGGACCGCCGGCCTCTACTTTGCGGGACGAAGCTTCTTAACGGTTTCGTCGTCCGGCAGGTAGTCCGCACCGTCGGCGTAGCGGAAATCCACCATCACGCCACGGCCGTCCGCTTGCGACGTGCGCCCGACATAGGCGCCCATCGTCGACTGGTTGTCGATGGTCCGATACACGATCGGGCCGAACGGCGTGTCGACTTCGAGCCCTTCCATGGCGGCGACCATGGCTTCGGTATCGGTCGATCCCGCTTTCTCCAGCATGGCCGCGATGGTCAGGATCGTGTTGTAGCCGACGACCGAGCCCGCACGCGGGTAGTCATCGAAGCGATCCTCGTAGGCCGCGCGAAACGCCAGATGCTCCGGTGTGTTGATCGCCTGCCAGGGATAGCCGGTCACGATCCAGCCGTCCGGCGCTTCGCCTTTCAGCGGGTCGAGATATTCCGGCTCACCCGTCAGCAGGCTGACCACCTCGCGGTCCTCGAACAAACCGCGCAGCTGTCCCTCGCGCACGAACTTGGCAAGGTCGATGGAGAAGGTAACGTTATAGATCGCGTCCGGCTTGGCCTGGGCCAGCGCCTGGACGGTCGCACCCGCATCGATCTTGAAAAGCGCCGGCCATTGCTCCTCGACGAACTCGACGTCGGGCCGCTTCGCCTTGAGCACTTCCTTGAAGGCCTTCACGGCCGACTGGCCGTACTCGTAGTTCGGCGCGACCGTCGCCCAGCGCTTGGCGGGAAGCTTCGCCGCTTCCTCGGCGAGCATGGCGGCCTGCATGTAGGTCGAGGGCCGGAGACGGAAGGTGTACGGGTTCCCCTTGGACCAGACGACCGCGTCGGACAGCGGCTCTGACGCCACGAACAGCGTCTTGGTACGGTTGGCGAAATCCGCCACCGCGAGGCCGATATTCGACAGGAACGTCCCCGCGATCAGGTCGACCTTTTCGCGGCGGACGAGTTCCTCGGCGAATTTCACGGCTTCGGCCGGCTTGCCGCCGTCGTCGCGTGAAATCACTTCGAGCGGTCGGCCGAGAACGCCGCCGCGCCCGTTGACCTCCTCGAGCGCGAGTTGCCAGCCGTTTCGGTACGGCACCGTGAACGCCGCGAGCGGCCCGGTGTAGCTGTTGATCTCGCCGATCCGGATCGGATCTGCCGCGTGCGACGGGCCGGTGCCGAAACCGGCCACGAGAAAGGTGAGAAGAGCGCCCAACAGGGCAGGAAGGTGCAATCGAACGTTCATGCGCCGCATGATCGTTTCTCCTGTGCAGTCAATCTATGTTCCCGGCGCGTTTTCCGCGCTCTTCCGTTCCCCAAATTCGGCGATCAACGGTTCGCCGTCCCGCATCATATGGTCCTTCACCGTCGAAGGTCGATCCCCTGATTTGCCCTGTTCGAAATCGGGTGAAACTCGCGTTGGTACCACCGCGTGCATTGGCTATAGTTTCCCGGTTCTAGGGAGGGACCATGACAATCAATGTTGCTGTTATCGGCTCGGGTCCGAGCGGATTCTATACGGTGGATGCGCTTCTGAAGAGCGACAAAGACGTACACGTCGATATCATCGAACGGCTGCCGACCCCCTTCGGCCTCATTCGAGGCGGTGTGGCGCCCGATCACCAGACCACCAAGAAAGTCGCGCGCGTCTATGAAAAGACCGCGCTGTCGGACGGTGTCGGCTACTTCGGCAACGTGGAGGTCGGTCGCGATGTCTCTATCGAGGAACTGAAAGACATCTACGACGCCATCGTGCTGGCCGTGGGCGCGCCGCGCGACCGCAAACTGGGCATTCCCGGCGAGGACAAGGCCAACGTGTACGGCTCGGCGGATTTCGTCGGCTGGTACAACGGCCATCCCGATTTTACCGACCTGGAACCCGACCTCGACATCGACACGGTGGTCGTGATCGGTAACGGAAACGTCGCCGTCGACGTGGCCCGCGTCCTGGTCAAGACCGACGACGAGATGGCCGAGACGGACATCGCGCATCACGCCGCCGATGCTATCGAGGCATCCCCGATCCGGGACGTCTACATGGTCGGCCGGCGCGGCCCCATCGAAGCCAAGTTCACGAACGTCGAATTGCGCGAGATGGGCAAGCTGGACGACTGCGTGCCCGTCATCGACCCCGATGTGCTGCCCGAGGAGGTCGAGGGAGACTGGTCCGACCGCGACCGGCGCCTCAAGGAACGCAACCTCGCCACCCTGAAAGAGTTCCCGGACGTCGATCCGACGGGCAAATCCAAGCGCGTGCACTTCACCTTTTATGCAAAACCGGTCGAAATTCTCGGCGGGGACAAGGTCGAGGGGATTCGCTTCGAGCGCACCAGGGTCGAGGACGGCCGCTCGGTCGGGACCGGCGAGACATTCGACATTGCCTGCGGCATGGTGGTGCCCGCTATCGGGTATTTCTCCGAACCCTTCCCCGGTGTCCCGTTCGACGAAGAGAACGGCATCGTGGTCCATGACGACGGACGCGTGGGCGGCAGCGTCTACGCCGTCGGCTGGATCAAGCGCGGCCCGACCGGTGTCATCGGCTCGAACAAGCCGGACGGGGAACAGGCCGCACGCCAGATATTCGAGGATATCGCCGAGGGTTCGAAACCGGGCAGTCGCGCGCTCGCGGACCTGCTCGCCGAGCGCAATGTCCGCGCCATCACCTACCAGGACTGGCAGGCCATCGACGAGGCGGAGACGGCATCGGCACGCCCCGGCGCGCCGCGGCGCAAGTTCGTCACCGTCGATGAAATGATCAGCGCGCTTGACTGACCCACGAAAGCACCTAGGTGTCGGCAGAGAAACATAGTTTTGACTTGCAACCCATGCGGATGCGGCTGAATCTGGAAACGAGTTGTTCGCGTCCGAACGAATTAATCGACAAACAAGCGAATACATACGGGAGGGCTTTGCCCTATGTCTGAGGCAGCGGCCATAGATCGGCCGGAAGACGAACGCCAGGAAATCGAATCCGCCGTCGTGCGGTTCGCCGGCGATTCCGGCGACGGCATGCAGTTGACCGGCAGCCAGTTCACCATGACCGCGGCGATCGAGGGCAACGATCTCGCGACCTTCCCGGATTTCCCGGCTGAGATTCGCGCGCCCGCCGGCACCACGTTCGGCGTCTCGGCGTTCCAGATCAATTTCGGTGCGCGCAAGATCATGACATCGGGCGACCAGCTGGATGTCCTGATCGCCATGAACCCGGCAGCGCTGATCACCAACCTTGAAGACGTGAAGCCGGGCGGCATCGTGATCGCCGACTCGGGTGCCTTCTCGGATCGCAACCTTGCGAAAGCGGGTTACGACGAGAACCCGTTGGAAAACAACAGCCTCGACGGCTACCGGGTCGTGAAAATCGACATGTCCCGCCTCACGGTGGAGGCGGTGAAGGAATTCGGCCTTTCCAACAAGGAAGCGCTGCGTTCCAAGAACATGTGGGCCCTGGGACTGGTCTATTGGATGTACGGACGCAAACGTCAGGCGTCGGTCGATTGGCTGAAGTCCAAGTTCGCCTCGAAGCCGGAAATCGCGGACGCCAACATCGCCGCGCTCAACGCCGGCCACGCCTTCGGCGAAACCGCGGAGATGCCTGCCGAACTCGGCACGTTCGAGGTCGAGACAGCCGATATCGCGCCGGGCACCTACCGCACGATCACAGGCGCGGAATCGGTATCGCTTGGGCTCCTCGCCGGTTCCCAGCTCGCCGGATTGAATATCGCGTTCTGCTCCTATCCGATCACCCCCGCATCGAGCCTGTTGCACCAGCTTGCCCGGATGAAGGAATTCGGCGTGGTCACCTTCCAGGCCGAGGACGAGATCGCCGCCGCGGCGGCGGCTATCGGCGCCTCGTATGCCGGCTCTCTCGGAATGACCTCGAGCTCGGGTCCCGGCATCGCGCTGAAGGGAGAAGCGATCGGGCTCGCCATTGCAACCGAACTGCCGCTCATCATCGTGAATTCGCAGCGCGCGGGTCCGTCCACCGGCATGCCGACCAAGACCGAACAGTCAGACCTCTACCAGGCGGTCTATGGGCGCAACGCGGACGCGCCGATGCCGGTCCTGTCCGTCTCGACCCCGTCCGACGGCTACGAGGTTGCCATCGAGGCAGTGCGCATCGCGACCAAGTACATGACCCCGGTGATGCTGCTCACCGATGGCTACATCACCAATGCGTCGGAGCCCTGGCGCATTCCCGATCCGGACGATCACGAACGTTTCGATGTGACCTTCCGGACCGACCCGGAAAACTTCCACCCGTTCGTGCGCGACGACAAGACGCTCGCACGGCCCTGGGTGAAGCCGGGCACCCCGGAACTGATGCACCGCATCGGCGGGATCGAGCGCTCCTATGACTCGGGTCACATCTCATACGATCCCGACAACCACCAGAAAATGACGGATGTCCGTGCGGCGAAGGTCAACGGAATCGCCGACGACATTCCCGAACAGGGAGTCTCCGCCGGTGAAGCGTCCGGCAAACTGGCGATTGTGGGCTGGGGGTCGACCTACGGTCCGATCAATCGGGCCGTGAACAACATGCGCGACGAAGGTTTCGACGTGTCGCACATCCATTTGCGTCACATCTGGCCGCTGCCGCGAAACCTCAAGGACCTGTTGTCCGATTTCGAACAGGTGGTTGTCGCCGAGATGAACACCGGCCAGTTGCGCACGGTCTTGCGCGCCGAATATCTGGTCCCCGCCGAAGGCCTGAACAAGGTGAACGGCAAGCCATTCCTGATTGCGGAGCTCGAAGACGCGATCCGCAGCCGGTTGGAGAAATAACATGAACGTCCAGAGCCCCCCGGAAAAGCTGACCGCGCGCGACTACGCGACCGATCAGGAAGTTCGCTGGTGTCCCGGCTGCGGTGACTACGCCATCCTCAAGGGTGTGCAGAACACGCTGGCCCAGCTCGAGGCCGACCCGAAGAACACGGTGTTCGTGTCCGGCATCGGCTGCGCGGCACGCTTCCCCTATTACATGGAAACCTACGGCTTCCATACGATCCACGGCCGCTCGCCGGCCGTCGCATCGGGCGTCAAGCTTGCCAATCCCGAGCTCGACGTCTGGGTCGTCGGCGGGGACGGCGACATGCTGTCGATCGGCGGCAACCACACGATGCATGCCATTCGGCGCAACGTCGATCTGCAGATCCTGCTGTTCAACAACCAGATCTACGGATTGACCAAGGGGCAGTATTCGCCGACCTCGAAAATCGGCACCCGTTCGCCCTCGACGCCGCTGGGCTCCATCGACAACCCGGTCTCGGCCGCCCAGTTCGCGCTCGGCGTCGGCGGCACGTTCGTGGCTCGCTCGTCCGACATCCTGCAGAAGCACATGCCCGAGGTCCTCAAGCGCGCCTATGCCCACAAGGGCGCGTCCTTCGTCGAGATTTTCCAGAACTGCATTGTCTACAACGACGGCGCCTTCAAGCATTTCACCGAAAAAAGCGTCCAGGACGACATGCAGATCCATGTCGAGAACGGTCAGCCGCTGCGTTACGGCAAGGACGGCGAAAAAGGCCTCGTCCTGAACAGGGACGAGATGCGCCTCGAAGCCGTCGTGATCGGCGAGAACGGCGTGACGGAAGACGACATCGCCGTGCATGACGAGACCAACCGCTCGCTCGCAACGATGCTCGCCCAGATGGACCCGCCGACCATGCCGGTCGCGCTCGGCGTTCTGTACTGCGAGGCGGCCCCGACCTACGAGACGTCGGTCCACGCGCAGATTGAGCAGGCCCGCGAGAAGAGCGGCGAAGGTGACCTGAAGAAGCTTCTCCACAAGGGCCAGACCTGGACCGTCGGGTAAATCGACCCGGACAAACCCGCGCGCCCGTCGCGAACCACTGCGACCGATGGGCGCGCCGGCTTGCGCTTCAAGCCACGGCCTTTCACATTCCGGCGCGAACCGGATGTGAGCCGTGAGCCCCCTGAACCCCACCGCCGACGACACTGCCCCGACCGCCTACCGGCCGCCCCACGCCGTCGGGATCTGGCTGCTGGCGTGTGCCGGCATGGTGTTCGCAATGGTGGTCATCGGCGGCATCACACGCCTGACCGGCTCGGGCCTGTCGATGGTCGAATGGCGGCCGGTTTTCGGTTTCCTGCCGCCGCTGTCCGAAGTCGCCTGGCAGCGGGTCTTCGATCTCTACCGCGCCACGCCCCAGTATCTCGAGGTCAATGCGGGCATGTCGCTGGCCGAGTTCCGCGGCATTTTCTGGTGGGAGTACATCCACCGCGTGTGGGGCCGGCTGATCGGGCTGGTATTTTTCCTGCCGTTTGTCTGGTTCCTGCTGCGCGGCCATGTGCGCGGTGCACTGGTGTGGAAGCTCACCGGCATTTTCCTGCTTGGTGCCGCGCAGGCCGTGCTGGGTTGGTACATGGTCAGGAGCGGCCTCGTCGACGTGCCCGAGGTCAGCCAGTACCGGCTGGCGGCGCACCTGTTGCTCGCCTTCCTGATCCATGCGCTGCTGGTCTGGACCGCCCTGTCGGTGCTCGTCCCCGAACGAATGTCGGTATCCGACGCCGCGTTCCGCGGCGCGCGCAAACTGGCCCTGCTGGCGCTCGCCCTCGTCGCGGTCACGATCGTGTCCGGCGCGTTCGTCGCCGGCACCGACGCCGGCTTTACCTACAACAGCTTCCCGCTGATGGACGGGCGGATCGTGCCCGATGGCTATTTCGACACGCCGCTCGCGCCGTTCGAAGACATCGCCACGATCCAGTTTCACCACCGCGTGCTGGCCCTCGTGACCTTCGCGACCATCGTCGCGCTCTGGTGGCGTTCGCGCTGGCTGGCGCTGATCCCGCGCGCGCGCCTCGCCGCGAACCTGTTCGCCGCCGCGGCGCTGGCCCAGGTCGCGCTGGGGATTTCGGCGCTGCTGCTGGTCGTACCGGTGGCGCTGGGAGCGGCGCACCAGGCCGGGGCAGTTGTCTTGCTGACTGTGGCCACCTGGTTTTTCTTTGAACTGCGGCACCCGCGGATTGCGGGTGCACAACCGGCTGTAGATCCCCGGTCATCCCAAGGACAGAGTATTCCGAAACAGGATTGATCCGACAATTCATAACGCCCGTACAGAGTTCGGACGCAGAAACAAGTTGCCGGAAATCGCCGGCAACCCCTGTGTTCGCAATTACCTTGATTGGAGCGTTTCCAAATGGATTTCAAAACCGGAACGATCAGTTTTCTCGCCGCAATGTGTCTCACCGCCGCCGCGCACGCGGACGGACACAAGCATGCAGGCATGATGAAGGAGGTGATGGGCGCCGATCAGGACGTGTCCGGCGGCACCGTGACCGCCGAGAAGATTGTCGCCGGCGCGAACGGGTGGCTGGTTGTCCATCGCACCGACAGTTCCATGAAGCCGGGTCCCGTCATCGGTTTCGCACCGCTGAAGAAGGGCGAAAACGCGGACGTGACGGCTATTCTGCAGGAGCCGGTGAAGTCTGGAGAGATGCTGATGCTCATGCTCCACGGCGAAGCCGGTGGGAACAAGACCGGCGTCTTCGAGTACACGCTGGGCGCCAAGGAAGACGGCCCCGTGAAAGTCGACGGCAAGCTGGTGACGAGCGTCATCACCGCGAAGTAGCCAAAACTTCAGCAAACATGTTTGACGATCGGGACCGCCGCGAGGCGGTCCCGATTGCGTTTCTAGCGGTGTTAGCCGCCGATCCGCCCACCGCCGTCGCGGGTGATCGCCACCAACGACGGGCGCGGGGGCATATTCTCGTCGAAATCGGGCCAGCGGGTGGCCGGATCCTCGAAGGAGGAGTTCCTGCCGAACGGCGCCCAGTCCTTCGCGCCGTCGACCGCGACGTGCTGGACCGCGACGAACAACGCCTCGTCGTCCGGCGTAAAGGTAGGCCCACACATCTCGGCCCCGACCGGCACCCGGAAGAACATCCGGCCGCTGCCGCGCCCGGGGCCCTGGGTCTCCAGCGCCCACACGCCGTCAGCCGTGCCGGTCTTCGACCAGCTCGTGCCCTGGTCTGTCGTGATCCAGAGCCGCCCCTGTCCGTCGACCGCGCAATTGTCAGGCGCGCCGAACCAGCCGTTATCGGACGTGTTCGCCCCCCACTTGGCGCCAACCTCCGGCTTCGACGGATCGCCGCACATCACCAGGATGTCCCAGGTGCAGGTCAGCGCCCCGTGGTCGCCGTCCGGCGGGGACAATTCTGCAATGTGGCCGAAGGTGTTGTTCGCGCGCGGGTTCACGGCGTTCTCGTCGCCTTCCTTGCGCCGGGTATTGTTGGTCAGCATGACATAGACCGCGTTCGTGACCGGGTTGGCCTCGACGTCTTCCGGCCGGTCCATCGGGGTCGCTTCCAGCAGGTCGGCGGCGCGCCGGGTCTCGATCAGCACATCGGCCTGGCTGTCGAAGCCGTTGGCCGGCGTCAGCGGGCCCGTCCCGAACACCAGCGGCAACCAGGTCACCGAGCCATCGGCGTCGAAACGCGCCACGAACAACGTGCCGCTGTCCAGCAGGTCGCGGTTGGCGGCGCGGTTGTTCGGGTTGTAGCGGCCATGGGTGACGAATTTGTAGAGATAGTCAAAGCGCTGGTCGTCGCCCTGGTAAACCACGAGGCGGCCGTCCCTGTTGACGATGGTCTGCGCGCCCTCGTGCTTGAAGCGGCCGAGCGCGGTGCGCTTCACCGGCGTCGAGGCGGGGTCGTAGGGGTCGACCTCGACCACCCAGCCGAACCGGTTCGCCTCGTTCGGCTCCTTCGCGATGTCGAAGCGGTCGTGATACTTGCCCCAGGCGTACCAGTTGCCCGGCACGCCGTAGCGCCTGTAGTTGCGCGCCTCCGGGTGGTCTTCAGCCAGTTCGCCCCAGAAATAGCCGTGGAAGTTCTCCTCGGCCATCAGGTAGGTGCCCCAGGGCGTCATGCCGCCGGCACAATTGTTGATCGTGCCGCGCACGCGGGTACCGGTCGAGTCGCTCGACGTCTTGAGGCGGTCGTGGCCGGCCGCCGGACCGGACAGACGCATCGGCGTTTCGGCCGTGATACGTCGATTGAGAGTGGTGTCTCCGGACGGGCGCCACTTACTCCCAACCTTCTCAACCTGCACGACCGAACCGCCATGCGCCGCCATCTCGATGGCCACAAGTTCGGGGGTCATGTCCGGGAAACCGTCCCGGTCCTGCCGGGGAATGCCGGGGAACATGACCTCTTCGTTCGTGTATTCGTGATTCACGCAGAGCAGCGCGCGGTCGGAACTGCCGGAGCCGACCGGGAGCGGCGCGTAGCCGATATAATCGTTGTTGTAGCCGAACTGCATCGCCTGCGCGGATGCCGTCTGGTTCCGCGGATCGAAGGAGGGCGCGCCCTGCACCACCGGATCGCCCCAGCGAATCAGCACGTCGGCGCTGTAGCCCGGCGCGACGTGGTGGGTCTCATCGACCCCGTGCTCGATCTCGTCGAACCTGAACGGGGCGGCGGCAACCGCGGCAGCACGCGACACGAGGCTTTCCAGCGGCGTGGCGATGGCGGTGATTGCGGCGACGGCGGTCATGCCGCGAAGCATCCCGCGGCGCGAATAGCGGGCCTGCACCACATCACCGAATGTATCGGTAGCGGATTCGTTGACGGGAACATCTTCTGACGCTTCGAACGCCTCGGCGCGGGTCGAAAAATCGTCGGTCAGAGAGGACATCGGCTACTCCATGTGCGGGTTTTCACTTGTCGACGGCCTGGATAACCCCGCGAACCGAAAGCGAACGTGACACAACAGAGACAAATCCATGAATCGACCCATGGCCACCATAAAAAAAACGGCAGGACGCTTTGGCGTTCCTGCCGTTTCGATGGTGCTGCCGACTGTTGGAGGGCGCGGCGGCAGCGATGGAGGTGGACGTCTCCAATGAATAGACAGTTACGTTTCGCACGCATCTATCCAGTGCCCTCCATGTAGCGCGTGCGTATGGGACGCGGGTGTCGGCGGCGTGACAATTCGGTGACATGCTGCGTTTCACCGCATAAATCGTCAGCCGTCGCCCTTGATTTCGCCATACGCGTCCAGCGCCCGCTGTCGCGCCGCGGCATGATCGACGATCGGCGACGGGTAGTCGTCACCCAATACGACGCCGGCTTCCGCAAGCACCTCGTCGGGCGCCTCCCAGGGCTTGTGAATCCACTTCGCCGGCATTTCGCCGAGTTCGGGCACCCAGCGGCGTACGTAGTCGCCTGCGGGATCGAATTTCTCACCCTGGGAAATCGGATTGAAGATCCGGAAAAACGGCGCAGCGTCCGCGCCCGACCCGGCCACCCACTGCCAGTTGCCCGCATTGTTGGCGAGACTGGCATCCACCAGCGTATCCCAGAACCACGCTTCGCCGTCGCGCCAGTGCACGCGCAGATCCTTGATGAGAAAAGAACCGACAATCATTCGGACGCGGTTGTGCATCCAGCCGGTCTGCCACAACTCCCGCATACCGGCATCGACGATAGGGAAGCCGGTCATTCCCTTTTGCCACGCGGCGAGACCTTTCGGGTTGTCGGCCCAGGGGAAACCGTCGAACTGCTCCTTCCAGTTGTCGGTGGCGATTTGTGGAAAGTGGAACAGCAGGTGGTGGTTGAAATCCCGCCAGGCGAGCTCGCGCAGCACGCTTTCCGCGCCCTTCGCGCGCGCGCCGCCTTCATCGAGCAGTTTCGAAGCCGCCCGCCAGACCTGGTGCGGCGAAATCTCGCCGAAATGCAGGTGGGGCGACAGGCGCGTCGTGCCGGCGCGGTCGGGCCGGTCCCGGTCTTCAGGATAATCGGCCACCGCATCGCCGAGAAACTGGGACATGCGGCCCCGCGCCGCGGCTTCACCGACCGACCAGAACTCACGCAGGCCCCCTGCCCAGTCGGGTTTTGTCGGCAGCAGTTCCCACGACTCGAGGTCGTCGCTGTTCGCCGATTCTGCCGCATCCAGCTTCTCCGGAATCGAAGACAGCTGCGGCGGCCGATACAACTCGCGCAACCGCTTCCAGAACGGCGTAAACACCTTGTACGGCCCGCCCTGCCCGGTCTCGATCTGCCACGGCTCCAGCAAAAGCGATCCGTTGAAACTCTCAGCCTCCAGATCGTCCGCTTTCAGAGCGTCCTTGATGTCGGTGTCGCGCGCGACCGCCCAGGGTTCGTAGCAGCGGTTCCAGAACACCGCACCCGCGCCGGTCTCGTCGAGCACGTCGCGCAGTTCATCGGCCGACCTGCCGCGGCGAAGGGTCAGCGCCACGCCCCGGTCGCGCAAATCCGCCGTCAGGGATTCGAGGCTGTGATGGAGCCACCAGCGCGACGCCGCGCCATGGGCGCGGGTGCCGTCGGTCTCCTCGTCGAGGATGTACAGAGCCACCAGAGGCCGTTCGGCGTTCACCGCGGCGGCGAGCGCGGGGTTATCGGCAATGCGCAAGTCCTGACGAAACCAGACGATGGCGGGCGAAGTATCGGACATGACGAAAACTCGTTGGTCTGTGTCGTTTTCTACGTCACGCCGCACGTTTCGGATCGGGAATCAGCTTATCGCGCCGAAACCCGAAAAGGCCGTGACGCCCGATCATGAACACCTGAAAGTCACCCTTCAGCAACCCGGCGACGGTCGGCTCGCGCGCATTGAGCCCGCCGGCAAAGGCGCCAAACGCCGGCAGGATCAAAAGCCGCCCGTCCGTCACGAAGCAACGGCCGGTAATTCGCCGCCCGCGCGCGCGCACCGCGGCCTTGGGGTGGTAGTGGCCGATAATCTCACCTGCGCTCAGCGTGGCGTCGGGACATGTCCCGACGTCGTGACGCAGCATGATGTCGCCGACCCGGAGCTCCTCGACCGCCGTGCCGCCATAGCCCTCGGGCGGGGCGGGGTCGTGATTACCCGCGATCCAGACCCACTCGCGCGCCGCGACCATCCGGGCCAGCCGGTTGCGGTCGGTTTCCGACATCCGGGCCTCGCCTGCCAGGTCGTGCAGGGTGTCGCCCAGGCACACGACGCGCGCCGGCGCGATCCGCCTGATGACCTTCTCCAGCCGCCGCAGGGTTTCCGCCGTGTCGTAGGGCGGCAGCATGGACTGCCCCCGCGCGGCGAATGCCGAGCCCTTCTCGAAGTGCAGGTCGGACACCAGCAGGTCGCCCGTATCCGGCAGCCATGCCGCACCCGAATGGTCGAGCACGACGGTCTGCCCGGCGATGGTCACCGGAATGGTGGTACGGGCGGGTTGTTTCGCTGTCGTCATCCAGAAACTGCGAGGGCACATGATCACAAATAGAGCGGCCAACATACATGCTAGGCTTTGCCGTGGAACCCGACTGATTGAACGCGCTGGGGACAACATGTCCGGACTGGAAATTCGACGCCGTGCCGCGTCACTGGGCGCTGCCCTGATCGCAGCATCGATGTTGGTGGGCAGCCCGATAAACGCCCAAACGGTGACCTTGTACGGTTTCGACGCGCTGGGCGGCACCTGGCTCGCATCCGACATCGCCTGGGCGGAGATCGACAATCAATGGCTCGCGGCCGCGAGCATCCGAATGGCCAAGTCTCCGAACCGGGGCCTCACGGCGCCCGAAATGTTGTCGGCCTTCTGCGATCAGATGCTCGAAATCAGGCCCGAGGCCCCCAACAAGAACATCGATCGCGACGACATGTTCCGTGTTGACCTGAAAATTCTGGGACCCGACAACCAGCCGCTCTGGCCCCGCGCCGTGCCAATCCCCGTTTCCGACGGTGCATGCCGGGTGAATGACGGATCGGAGAATTATTTCCCCACCTATCCGGGCCGCCTTGAAGGCTATCGCTTTTTTCATATCGGTGTGCAGACCATCGAAAACGAGTCCCATCGGATGCAGATCATGTTCCAGCCGGACGAATCCGCAGGCATCGAGCCGGCGCAGTTCGATCCGGAACTTGCCTGCAACGCCACACTTGCAGACCCGTTGCTCGCCGACTTGCGGAAACTGGTCGAGCAACAGGCCGAGACCCGCAAGATCGAGCTTCAACGCGACAAGGTCGTCGTCGTGCTTGCAATAAAGCCGGAGCCGGGCACGAATTTCGGCGTGTTCGCGGGCAACGCCTTCGATACATCGTCCGGAGAGTGCGTCGAGGTGAACTAGCCACCGCGGATCACGCCGCGTCGAAGCCGAGTTCCCTGGTTCCTATATTCTCCATCGCCTCCGAGATGAGGTCTTCCTCGGATTCGCCCAGCAGTTCGTCGAGGGCCGCGCCGTAGACGGCCTCGCGGCCGATCTCCAGCAACACCGGCACGGCCAGCGGCGAGACGCGGTCGAGGTGGCGGCGGGTGATTTTCCCCTTCACCCGGGCCAGCATGTCGGCGATGCGGCGTATGTCGGTCAGGCCCGACGCGGCGTCGGCGCGGGTCGCGCGCAGCAGCACGTGGTTCGGCTCGTGGGTGCGCAGCACGTCGTAGATCAGGTCGGAATTGAAGGTGACCTGCTTGCGGGTCTTCTCCTCGCCCGGCTGGCGGCGCTGGATCAGCCCCGCGATCACCGCGACGTTGCGGAAGGTGCGCTTGAGCATCGAGGATTCCGCCATCCACGCCTCCAGATCGTCGCCGAGCATGTCCTCGTCGAACAGCGCGTCGAGGTCCGCCGCTTCCGCC
Source organism: Alphaproteobacteria bacterium (assembly GCA_965222215.1). Taxonomy (GTDB): domain Bacteria; phylum Pseudomonadota; class Alphaproteobacteria; order UBA6615; family UBA6615; genus JABJAG01. The sequence continues at coordinate 2,980,259 of OZ244931.1, forward strand.
GAGTGCATGCTCCAGATGCCGAGCACGTAGTCCGTCGCGACGAAGCCGAGCGGGTTCAGGCCCATGCGCTCCATCCGCCGGGTGAGCAGCATCCCGAGGGTCTGATGGGCGTTGCGCCCCTCAAAGCAGTAGGCGACGAGGTAGTGCTTGTCGGCGCGCGGGAAGGTCTCGACCAGCAGCCCGTCGCGCGGCGGCAGCAGCGAGCGCCAGCGCTGGACGTCGAGCCATTCGCGCACGAGGTTCGGGAGGTCCGACCATAGGGCGGGTTCGGACAGGATCGCGCGCACCCGTTCGGCAAGGTGGGTCGACAAAGGCAGCCGACCGCCCACATACGCAGGTACCGCAGGCGCGTCGCCGGAGCCGGGGCGTGTCACCACGTCGGTCTCGCGCACCTCGACGAACTCCAGCAGGCGTCCCGCAAAAACAAACGTGTCGCCCTCGGTCAGGTGGTTGACGAAATACTCCTCGACCTCGCCGAGCACACGGCCGCGACCCAACCGCACCTTGAGTGTCGGCGCCTCGACGATGGTGCCGACGTTCATACGGTAGTTGCGGCGCACGGTGTTCGACGCGATCTCGTAGAGGCCCGACGAGGTGCGGAACAGGCGCTGGAAACGCTCGTAGGCCCCGAGCGCATAGCCGCCCGTCGCCACGAACTCGAACACATCGTCGAAATCCCCGCGCGGCAGATCCGCATAGGGACCGGCGGTCCGCACCTGTTCGTAGAGCGCATCCCGGTCGACCGGCCCGGCGCACGCCATGCCCAGAATGTGTTGCGCCAACACATCGAGACCGCCGGGCCGCGCGGGAACTCCGTCGAGCGTGTGTTCGCGGATCGCGTCCAGCGCGGCACGGCATTCCAGCACCTCGAAACGGTTGGCGGGCACGAGCACCGCCTCGCTGGGGCTGTCGATCCGGTGGTTGGCGCGGCCGATCCGCTGCAGCAGGCGGGTCGAGCCCTTCGGGGCGCCGATCTGGATCACCATGTCGACGGCGGCCCAGTCGACCCCGAGGTCGAGCGAGGACGTTGCGACCACGGCGTCGAGATCGCCGCGCACCATCGCGGCCTCGACCTTGCGGCGCTGTTCGACGGCAAGGCTGCCGTGATGCAGCGCGATCCGCAGGCTATCTTCGTTGAGCCGCCAGAGCTCCTGGAACACGATCTCCGCCTGGGCGCGGGTGTTCACGAACACCAGCGTGGTGCCGCCGCGCTTCAGCAGGTCGTAGACCTCCGGCACCGCGTGGGACCCCATATGACCGGACCAGGGCAGGCGCGCGGCGGTCCGCAACACGTCGACGCGCGGCTCCGCCCCGTCCGCGCCGAGGACCAGCCGCACGGCGTCAGCCTTGCCGGTGGGCGACAGCCAGCGGCGCAGCCGGTCCGGCTCGGCCACCGTGGCGCTCAGGCCGACGCGGCGCAGCCCCGGGGCCAGCGCGTGCAGCCGCGACAGGCCCAGCGACAGCAGGTCGCCACGCTTGTTGTCCTCGATGGCGTGGAGTTCGTCGACGATCACGCAACGCAGACCCGCGAAGATCTCCGGCGCGTCCTCGTAGGACAGCATCAGCGCCAGGCTTTCCGGCGTCGTCATCAGCATCTGCGGCGGCGAGGTGCGCTGGCGCGCGCGCTTGGCCTGGGGCGTATCGCCGGTCCGGGTCTCGGCGCGGACCGGCAGGCCCATCTCCGCGATGGGCACGTCGAGGTTGCGGTGGATATCCACCGCCAGCGCCTTCAGCGGCGAGATGTAGAGCGTGTGCAGGCCCTCATGCGCAACGTGCGCGTCGCCCGCCTCGATCAGGTCGACGAGGCTCGGCAGGAACCCGGCCAGGGTCTTGCCGCCGCCGGTCGGCGCGATCAGGAGCGTGGAGTCTCCGTCACGGGCGGCGTCCAGCATCGCAAGCTGGTGCGCATGGGGTGTCCAGCCGCGCGCTGCGAACCAGCCGGCCAGGGCGTCGGGCAAACGGATATCGGGAAGCGGCGCGCTCACGCCGCCTCGAACGCCTCGCGCAGCGCCGACAGTCGCGCGTCCAGCTCGTCCTGTTCGTACCGTACCGCGGGGACCACCCCCCAGACCGGCTTCGGCCAGGCCGGATCCGTCTCGAAGCGCGCGATCACGTGGATGTGCAGCTGCGGAACCATGTTGCCCAGCGCCGCCACGTTGAGCTTGTCCGGCGAACACAGCGTCTCCAGCGCCCGGCTGGCCCGGACGATCTCACCGGTCGCCGCCGCGAGGTCGTCGGGCGGGAGGTCGTGCAGGTCGCGCAGCCCCGGCTTCGCCGGGACAAGGATCAGCCACGGATAGTTCGCGTCGTGCATGAGGAGGACGCGGCACAGCGGCCAGTCGGCCACCGCCACCGTGTCGGCCGCGAGTTGCGGGTGGAGTTCGAAACCGGACATGCCGCCAGTTTAGCCTGCCCGGCCGCCGATCACATCCGTCCGCGCAGAATTGGAGAACTCTTCCGGCCGGCGGACACGACCGTCAACCCTCTCCGCCCTTCAGGGAGGAGAGGGTGGCGAGCGCCCGGGTCCGACCTTCGGTCGGCCAAAGGACAGGCTCCGCGAGCCGGGTGAGGTGGGTGGGTGCGGACGGGCGCAAGTCCCCGACCGGCTTGTACAAACCCCACCTCACCCCGACCCTCTCCTCCCCCCAACGGGGAGGAGAGGGAGAAGAAACAGCTGCTTTTCCAGAACCCGCAAACACGCCGCTCCGTCGTCGCGGAATGGACAGTTGAGCCGACCAGAGGGACCGCCACCGACCCTCTCCTCCCTGAAGGGAGGAGAGGGTGGCGAGCCCCCCGGGTCCGATCTTCGGTAGGCCCGAGGACAGGCTCCGCGAGCCGGGTGAGGTGGGTGGGGGCGGACGGGCGCGAGTCCTAAAAAGGCTTGTACAAACCCCACCTCACCCCGACCCTCTCCTCCCCCAACGGGGAGGAGAGGGAGAAGAAACAGCTGCTTTTCCAGAACCCGCAAACACGCCGCTCCGTCGTCGCGGAATGGACAGTTGAGCCGACCAGAGGGACCGCCACCGACCCTCTCCTCTCTGAAGGGAGGAGAGGGTGGCGAGCCCCCCGGGTCCGATCTTCGGTCGGCCCGAGGACAGGCTCCGCGAGCCGGGTGAGGTGGGTGGGTGGGTGGGTGCGGACGGGCGCAAGTCCCCGACCGGCTTGTACAAACCCCACCTCACCCCGACCCTCTCCTCCCCCACGGGGAGGAGAGGGAGAAAAAGGTGCGCCACGCTGTATCGCCGGTGAAATTCTACCCCGTTCAACACGCACCGCCCGCAAGGCAATCCACGCGAGTCGTTCTAGCGTAGAATTCATCTATGTCCCCTTCTGCGTCCCTACGTCCCGAAGACTGGCTGCGCGTTACCGACGGCGGCCTGTATTGCGCGCCCGGCGATTTCCATATCGACCCGCCCGGGCCGGCGGACCGGGCCATCATCACCCACGGCCACGCGGACCACGCGCGCCCGGGCCACAGGAAGGTGCTCGCGACGCCGGAAACCCTCGACATCATGCGGCACCGGATCGGGCCCGAGCGCATGGGCAGCGGGCAGGCGCTCGGGTACGGCGAATCTCTCGATATCGGCGACGTGACGCTGCGGCTGGTGCCGGCCGGGCACGTGCTGGGCAGCGCGCAGGTGGTCCTGGAGCATGCCGGCCAGCGCATCGTGGTGTCGGGGGACTACAAGCGCCGTGCGGACCCGACCTGCACCCCGTTCGAGGTGGTGACCTGCGACGTGTTCATCACCGAGGCGACGTTCGGGCTGCCGGTCTTCCGCCACCCCGATCCCGCCGGGGAGATCGACAAGGTGCGCCGCGCGCTGGCCCGCGACCCGGACGGCTGCGTGCTTGTGGGCGTTTACGCACTCGGCAAGGCGCAGCGGGTGATCCGGCTGCTGCGCGAGGCCGGCCACGACGCGCCGCTCTATATCCACGGCGCGCTGGAGGGGTTGTGCGACCTCTACGAACGCCACGGCGTCGCGCTGGGCGAACTGCGCCCGGCGACGAGCGCCGACGCGGACGAAATGCGCGGGCGCATCGTGCTCGCGCCGCCGTCGGCCGGGCGGGACCGCTGGGCGCGGCGGCTGCCGGACCCGGTGGTCGCCATGGCGAGCGGCTGGATGGGCGTGCGTGCCCGCGCCCGCCAGCGCGGCGCGGAACTGCCGCTGGTGATTTCCGACCATGCCGACTGGGACGAACTCACGCGGACCATTATAGATGTGGGAGCCGGGGAAATCTGGGTGACCCACGGCCGCGAGGACGCGCTGATCCACTATTGCGGGACCATCGGCGTGCGTGCCCGGGCGCTGTCTCTGGTCGGCCGCGAGGAGGAGGAAGGCGAATGAGGGAGTTCGCCCGCCTCCTCGACGCGCTTGCCTTCCAGCCGGGGCGCAACGGCAAGCTCGCGCTGCTGACAGAGTATTTCTCCACCGCGCCGGACCCGGACCGGGGCCACGCGCTGGCCGCGCTGGCGGGCAACCTCGACCTGCCGACGGCGAAACCGAAGCTGATCCGCGAACTGGTGGCCGAACGGGTCGACCCGGAACTGTTCCGCCTGTCCTACGACTATGTGGGCGACCTGGCGGAAACCGCGGCGCTGATCTGGCCCGAGCGCGACACACAGGCGAGCGAGCCGCCACGGGTGCGCGATATCGTCGAGCGGCTGAACGTGGCGAGCCGGAGCGAGACCCCGGCCCTCATCGCCGGCTGGCTCGACAGCATGGACGCGACCGGGCGCTGGGCGCTTCTGAAGCTCATCACGGGCGGCCTGCGGGTCGGCGTCTCGGCGCGGCTGGCGAAGACCGCGCTGGCCCGGACCGGCGGGGTCGATGTGGCCACGGTGGAAGAAGTCTGGCACGCGGTCGAGCCGCCCTACACGGAGATCTTCGCATGGCTCGAAGGCCGCGCGCCCGCGCCCGATCCGGGCAAGGCCCCGGTGTTCCGGCCGCTGATGCTCGCCAATCCGCTTGAGGAGCGCGAACTGGAGACGCTCGATCCGGCCGACTTTCTGGCGGAATGGAAATGGGACGGCATCCGGGTGCAGCTGGTCAGCGTGCGCGACGGCGACGGCGTCCTGCAGAAACGCCTTTATTCCCGCACGGGCGACGATATCGGCGGTGCGTTTCCGGACGTGCTCGACGCGGTCGACTTCGAGGCCGTGCTCGACGGCGAACTGCTGGTCGTCCGCCCGAACCAGGGCGACGGGGACGTCGCACCGTTCAACGACCTGCAGCAGCGGCTCAACCGCAAGCGGGTCGACGCGAATCTGCTCGCCGCACATCCCGCCCATGTGCGCCTCTACGATATGCTGTTCGACGCGGGCGAGGACCTGCGCGGCGAACCGCTCCATGTCCGCCGGGCCCGTCTCGAAGCCTGGTTCGTCGACCGGTCGGCAGAGCGTTTCGACCTGTCGCCGGTCCTCGATTTTACGGACTGGGACGAACTCGCGCGGATACGGGGGTCGGCCCGGGATTCGGGTATCGAGGGCCTGATGCTCAAGCGCCGGGACTCGGTCTACCGGGCCGGCCGGCCGCGCGGACCCTGGTACAAGTGGAAGCGCGACCCGCTGCTGGTCGACGCCGTGCTGATGTACGCCCAGCGCGGCCACGGCAAGCGCTCGTCCTTCTATTCCGACTACACTTTCGGCTGCTGGCGGCCTGACGGGAACGGCGGCGAGGAACTGGTGCCCGTCGGCAAGGCCTATTCGGGCTTCACCGACGACGAGCTGCGCGAACTCGACCGCTGGGTGCGCGCCAACACCACCAACCGCTTCGGTCCGGTGCGCGAAGTCGAGCCCGGGCTGGTCTTCGAGGTCGCGTTCGATTCGGTGCACCCGTCGAAACGGCACAAGTCCGGCGTCGCCATGCGCTTCCCGCGCATCCACCGCATCCGCTGGGACAAGCCCATCGAGGAGGCGGACCGGCTGGAGGCGCTGGAACGCCTGATCGGTTAGGAACATCGCGCGTCTCCATCGGACTCAATCGTCATTCCTGCGAAGGCAGGAATCCATTATCGCCGATGCCTGACCGGGCAACTGCCTGAGGCAATGGACCCCTGCCTTCGCAGGGGTGACGATCGCGGCTGGGCGAACACAGAAGCTACGGCACAAGCACCGCCGCGCCCGTCATGCGGCCCGCGCGCAGATCGTCGAGCGCGGTGTTGGCGTCGGCCAGCGGGTAGGTGTGGACCTCGGTCTTCACCGGCACCCGCGGCGCCAGGGCCAGAAACTCCTCGCCGTCGCGCCGGGTCAGGTTCGCGACCGAGACCACGCTGCGCTCGCCCCACAGGATGTCGTAGGGAAACGCCGGAATCTCGCTCATGTGAATGCCCGCGCAGACGACCGTGCTGCCCTTGCGGACCGCGCGCAGGCCCGCCGGCACCAGCGCACCGACGGGCGCGAACAGGAGCGCGGCGTCCAGTTCCTCCGGCGGCGCCTCGTCGGAGCCCCCCGCCCAGACCGCGCCGAGCCGCCGCGCGAAATCCTGCCCCTCGTCATCGCCCGGCCGCGTGAAGGCGAACACGTCCCGGCCCTCGTGGCGGGCGACCTGGGCGACGATGTGGGCGGCCGCGCCGAACCCGTAGATGCCGAGCCGGCGCGCATCGCCGGCCATCCGCAGCGCCCGGTGCCCGATCAGACCGGCGCACAACAGCGGCGCGGCCTCGGCATCGGACACGCCATCCTTGAGCGGGAAAACGTACCGCGCACCCGCCACGGCGAACTCCGCATAGCCGCCGTCGATGGTGTAGCCGGTGAAGCCGGGCGCATCGCACAGGTTTTCCCTGTCGTGCCCGCAGTAGAAGCATTCGCCGCAGGTGTACCCGAGCCACGGCACCCCGACCCGCATGCCTTCCTCGAGACCGGTCACATCCGTGCCGGTCCGCACGACCTCGCCGACGATCTCGTGACCGGGCACCAACGGCAGTTTCGGTCCGGTGAGTTCGCCGTCGACGATGTGCAGGTCGGTCCGGCAGACCCCGCAGGCGCGCACGGCGATGCGGACCTCCCCCGGCCCCGGCTCGGGGTCCGGCAGATCCCGCTCGACCAGCGGTTCGCCCGCTTTTTCCAGCACCATCGCGCGCATGGGATCATTCTAGGCCCAGCGCATCACTGCGTGAAACATTCCGTCCGCGACGGGCGACATGCGCGCCGCGCTGGGCGAAAATCACACCGGATTGCGAAAGGAGACCTTCCCATGAAAGCCGTCTGGTACGACGAACTCGGCCCGGCGCAGGATGTCCTGCAGTACGGAGACCTGGACACGCCCGAGGCCGGGCCCGGCGAGGTGCGTGTGAAACTTGAAGCCTCCGGCGTCAATCCGGCCGACGTGAAGCGCCGCGGCCAGGGCACCTACGGCATGGAGTACCCGCGCATCGTTCCGAACAGCGACGGGGCGGGCGTGATCGACCAGGTCGGCGCCGGCGCGGACGAATCCCTGCTGGGCCAGCGCGTCTGGCTGTTCAACGGCCAGCGCGGCGGGCGCGCCTTCGGCACGGCGGCGGAGTATATCGCGCTCGATGCCTGGCTGGTGACGCCCCTGCCCGACAATCTCTCTTTCGCCGAGGGCGCGTGCCTCGGAATTCCCTGCATGACCGCCCACCGCAATGTGTTCGCCGACGGCCCTGTGGAGGGCAAGACGGTGCTGGTCACCGGCGGCGCGGGCGCGGTCGGGCACTATGCCGTGCAGTGGGCGAACTGGGGCGGCGCAACCGTGATCGCCACCGTCAGCGGCGACGAGAAAGCCGCCCACGCGAAGGCGGGCGGCGCGCACCACACGGTCAACTACCGCGACGACGACGCGGCGGACCAGATTCTCGATCTCACGCACGGCACGGGTGTCGACCGGATCGTCGAGGTCGACCTCGCGGGCAACCTGTCCCTGAGCACGAAGGTGCTGCGCAACACCGGCATGATCTCGACCTACTATTCCAGCGGCGACCCGCAGAACATGTTCCTGCGCACCGCGCTGAAGAACGCCGTCATCCGCTTCATGGTCCTGCACAGCGTACCGCGCGAGGCGATCGATGAGGCCCGTGCCGACATGGTGAAGTGGCTCGCCGAGGGCCGCGGCCTCCACACGGTCGCCAAGACCTTTCCGCTCGCCGAGACCGCCGCCGCGCACGAGTTCGTCGAAGGCGGCAGCAAGCTGGGCACGGTGGTGGTGGAGCCGGGGCGGTAGAACTTTCGTCATGCCCGCACCGGTTTGGCGGCTGGAGGAGACGCCCTCCAACCCTCTCCTCCCTTCAGGGAGGAGAGGGTGGCGAGCCCCGGGTCCGACCTTCGGTCGGCCCGAGGACAGGCTCCGCGAGCCGGGTGAGGTGGGTGGGTGCGGACGGGACGGGTATCTGAAAGAGTCGCACGAACCCCACCTCACCCCGACCCTCTCCTCCCCCGACGGGGAGGAGAGGGAGTGGAATGAGCGCGTTCAACCTTTAGCCATGCCAAAACCGGACAACCGTGGAACAAGTCCGGCCATGACATGGAGATGAGTGATAGAATTTCCCCCATGAACGTCAAACCCGTCGAATGGGCCGTCCTGGCCGTTACGCTCGCCTACACCGCCGTGTTCGGGGCGATCTTTATCGCCAGCGGTAACGCCGAGTTCGTCTGGTACGTGGTCACCCTGCTGATCCTCGTGGGGATTGTCGCGCTCGGCCGGCGCAAGGCGGAATTTCCGTCGGCGATCCTGTGGGGGCTGTCGCTCTGGGGCTTTGTGCACATGGCCGGCGGCGGGGTGCCCGTCGGCGACAGCGTGCTCTATGCCCATGTGGTGCTACCGCTGTACGGCAGCGGCGAGTTCGTGTTCCTGAAATACGACCAGATCGTCCACTTCTACGGCTTCGGCGTCACCGCCTGGCTGCTCTGGCACCTGCTGCGGCGGCACTTCCCGGCGATGATCGGCACCGCGAGCCTGATGGTCTTCCCGGTGCTGGGGGCGATGGGCCTTGGCGCAGCCAACGAGATGGTGGAGTTCGCCGCCGTGCTCGCGTTTCCCGACACCAATGTCGGCGGCTACGTGAACACGGCGCTGGACCTCCTGTTCAACGCAGCCGGCGCGATCACGGCGATGGTGCTGGTCCGGCTGTTCGCGAACTCGCAAACGCTGTAGGGGCCGGTTTCAAACCGGCCCGTGTCGAGCGCGGCACGACCCCCGGACGGGCGGGTTGGGAACCCGCCCCTACAAACAGACATTCGTAAACAGTCAGTCGTCCGACGGACGCCCCCGCAGCGCCTTGATGTTTCCGCGCCGGGCCTTCGACTGCAGGCGGCGTTCCTTCGAACCGCGCGTCGGGCGGGTGGGCTTGCGCTTGCGCGGCGGGGTCGCCGCGCGGCGAATGAGGTCGGCCAGCCGTTCGCGTGCGTCGGCGCGGTTGCGTTCCTGGGTGCGGAACCGTTCCGCCCGCACGATCACCTCGCCATGCTTGGTCATCCGGCTCCCGGCGACCCGGCGCAGGCGGGAAAACACGTCCGCCGGGATCGCCCGGGACGCCTTCGCGTCAAACCGCAGCTCGACCGCCGTCGCTACCTTGTTGACGTTCTGGCCGCCCGGCCCGGACGCACGCACGAAGTTTTCTTCTAGTTCCACCGCTGGAACGAAGATTCGTGCGTTTATCCGAATGCCATCTGATATGTCAGCCATGTTCTATCAGGATAGTTGAAAAACGGGAATATTTTGTAGTTAATACAATCAATAATTGTTCTTCGTGCACTGCTTGCGGAACTAGCCCATGCCTGACAACAAGAGAACTATCCCCGAAATTCGAGACCGTCTGTACGAACTCGCCGAAATCCACGGCATCGAAGAACTGCGCGAGCTAGCGGATGAAACTTACCGGCGCAGCCCAGTGCGTCGTGCGCCAAATCGCAGCGCGCCGCTTACACCTGCATTAGCAGCAGAAATACGCGTCTACGCACGAGAAAATCCGACAATGCACCAACGTACGATCGCTGACCATTTCAACGTAAATCCAGGTCGCGTTTCAGAGGCAATGAACAGACTCGTCTAGTAGGTTCAATCTTCCGGCGGATGCGACGCCCACCATTTCTCGGCGAACGCCCGGTAGTCGTTGGGCTCGCGCCCGAGAATCATGGCGAGCACCTTCCCGTTGCCGCCGGGCAGGCCGTAGTCGTCATAGTGCTCGCACATCTTCACGAAACCCTCGATCGCATACTCGTCCTGGCCGCGCGCCTTCGCCGCGGCGATCCAGTCAGCCATGTCGCCCTTCTCGGCCCGGATGTCCCGGCCCGTGACCTCGGAGAAGATTTTCGCCATCGCCGCGTGGCTGAGCGGATAGGGGCTGCACATCTCGAAGCTGCCGCCGGTCCAGCCGTCCCCGGTCAGCATGATCGCGGCCACCTCGCCCACATCGTCCAGATCGACGACGCTCAGGTCGATGTCGACGCTGTAGAAGCGTTTGTAGATGCCGGTCTTCAGGATCGACGCCCACTCGACGTTGATGTTCTGCATGTACATGGTCGGCGCGAGGATCGTGTAGGGCACCAGCGACTCGATCAGGTACTCCTCGACCCGCAGCTTCTCCCAGTGATGGAGCAGCTTGCGGCACATCGGGTGGACCAGGGAGTGAAAGGCGAACTGGGACACGCCCTCGGCCTTCGCGGCGTCGATGATCCGCACGCCGAGCTCGAACTCGTCGCCCTGGAAACGCGGGCCGATGTGATAGACCCGGTCGACCCCGGCCAGCGCGGTCTTCAGATCCGCGTCCGAGCGAAAATCGCCCAGCACCGTTTCCGTCGCGCCGGCGGCCTTGCAACGCTCAGCGCTGGCCTCGCTGCGCGACAGGGCGCGCACATCGGCGTTCCGGGCGGCAAGCTGGCGGATGGCGGCCAGACCCGTCGGGCCGGCGGCCCCTGTGATGAGGATCATAGTCGGACTCCCTTTATTCCCGGATATTTTGCCGGGACCGCAGAGATAGCGGATCGTTTGACGCAGGTCATCCCGGGCAGCGAAATACTTACAATCGTATGACGCGATGTGGCATAAGCGGACGGCTGTGGGAGGCTGGGAAAGACAGGGCCACGAAGCGCCCGCATTCCTTGTGGAGGTCGAAGTTGAGTAAGGTTTTATCGGGGGGCGCCGCCGTTATCACCGGCGACGGAAAGGCGCGTGGCCCCGTCATGCGTGCCGTCACATTCCTGCTCTGGCCGGGCATTCTGGCCGGCTGCGTCTATGTGACCGGCCTCGGTATCGAGGCCGGCCACGCCGCGCTCTATTTCAACGTCATCTATGTCTGTCTCGCCCTCACGCTGTTCGCTCTCGAACGCGTTCTTCCGCACGAACGCGCATGGCTCGCCAACGACGGTCAAATGCCCGCCGACCTGCTGCATACACTGCTGAACAAGGGCTTCGCACAGGTCCTCGTGGTGGTCGGCGTCACGGTCGGCATCGCCGAGGCCGCCGCCTCCAAGGGCGGCGACCTGTGGCCGACCCACTGGCCCATTGCCTTCCAGATCGTCCTCGGCCTGCTGATCGCCGAAGCCGGGCTCTACACGGCGCACCGGCTCGGCCACGAGTGGAAGCTGCTGTGGCGCTTCCATGCGGTGCATCACAGCGCCCCGCGCCTGTGGTTCTTCAACACGGGCCGGTTCCATCTGGTCGACACCGTGACCAGCATCCTGCTGAGCCAGCCGCTGCTGTTCCTCGCCGGCGCACCGTCGGACATCTTCATCTGGGTGACATCGATCACGGCCTTCATCGGCATGCTGACCCACTGCAATATCGAGATGCGCTTCGGGCCGTTGAACTACGTCTTCAACACGCCCGCCGTGCATCGCTGGCACCATTCGCGCATCCCCGCCGAGGGCAACACCAACTACGGCGAAAACCTGATGCTGTTCGACATCCTGCTCGGGACCTTCTACTGCCCGAAGCGGCGGCCCCCGGCGAACATCGGCATCGACGACCCGATGCCCGAAACGTTTGCGGGCCAGGTCGTACAGCCGTTCCGCCGCAGAGTGGTCCCGCAACCGGCGGAGTAGGCGCCCAGTCCAACAACATCGTCATTGCGAGCCACAGTCGAAGCAATCCAGAGCGGACCCGTCCGGGTCTCTGGATTGCCGCGTCGCGTTGCTCCTCGCAATGACGTCGATTCGATCGCCCGCCCTACCGCGCGTCGTGAAAAATCAGTCCCAGCGTGGTTCGCGCGCCCGACCGGAGCCGGCTGACGCCGTGGCGCATGACCGCGCGGTAGGGTCCGCGCCTGCCTTCGACGGGCCGCTCACGCACCGGGAAGATCACGGCGTCGCCGCGCGACAGCGGCACCACCTCGGCCCGGCTCTGCTGACGCGGGCGCTGCTCGGTCAGCACGAACTCACCGCCTGAGAAATCGTCGCCCGGGCGCGACAGCAGGACGGTCGCCTGCAGCGGAAAGACAAGATCACCGTACAGATCCTGGTGCAGCCGGTTGTGGTCACCCGGCCCGTAGCGCAGCAGCAACGGCGTCGGACGCGTTTGTCCGGCCTCATGACAGGTCGCCAGATAGTCCGCATGATTTTCCGGAAACCGGTCCGCCACGCCCAGCCGGGCGTTCCAGCCGTTCGCGACAGCCGCGAGCGGCGGATAGAGCGCTGCCCGCAATTCAGCGACCCGTGCCGGAAGCGGATAGTCGAAATACTGGTACTCGCCCTGCCCGTAGCCATGGTTCTGCATCACGATGCGTTTGCGAAAACCCGCGCCCGCGTCGTAGGCCCTGATAAGCGTGGCGCATTCGCGGGCACTCAGAAGTCGGGGAACAACCGCATAGCCGGTCTCGTCGAGCGAGCGCGCCAGGGTATCGGGGTCGAGCGATATGTCGGACATGGCCCCTTATCGGCAATCCGGGCTCAGGGCGCGACCCGGTTCTTGCGCTCGCGGCAGACGAGCATCCACACGAACGCGACCGCCTGCAGCGCCAGCGCGAACCCGAACGCGGCCTGATAGCCGACCTTCGCGTAACCACCGTCAGCATCGGCCGGCCAGATGTTGATGATCTCGCCGATCCCCCATTGCAGCGCAAAGGCCATCGCGAAGATCAGCAGATTCTGGGCCGTGTTGGCGCGCCCCGCGAGTTCGCTGGAGAAGGTCCGTGACAGTACGGCAAACGACAGTACGCCCGTTGTCCCGAACGCGCCGAAGACAAACCACAGGACGACGGGCGCCGCCGTCCATTCGAGGATGACGATGACCTGCATGACCATGAACCCGGCCATGCCGAAAGCCGCCACCACCAGCGGCGGAATGCCCCGCCGCGCCAGCCGCTCGGCGGCAAGCCCGGCACCGATGTTGCCGATCACGAACCCGGCCGCGCCGGCGAGCAGGACAAAGCTGAGGGTCCTGGAATCGAGCCCGGCCACGTCGCGCAGCCACGGGCCGGCCCAGAGCGTCTGGATCGCCAGGAAGCTGCCTTGCGAAAAACCGGCCAGCGGCGCGATGCGCCAGAACGCGCGGCTTGCGAAAATTCCGCGCAGGCCGCCGATCCGCTGCGACAGGGGCTCGGACGCGCCGGCACGCTCGCGTTCCGGCACGACGAAGAAGATCGCGACCGCGACACACGCCGTGGCGATCGCCAGCGCCATGAAGCCGTAACGCCAGCCGACCTCGGAGACGATCGCCTCCGTCGGCGCGGTCGCCACCATGGCGCCGAGGCCGCCGAACGCCACGATCAGGCCGTTCATCAGGGGCAGCTTGTCCGCAGGGAACCATTCGCTCATCGCCTTGAACGAGCCCATCAGGCAGGCGGCGACGCCCAGCCCGATCAGCGCCCGCCCGGCCATCAGGCTCCACAGGCTGTCGCCGAGCGCAAACACGAACGCACCCACGGCGGCGATCACCAGCAGCACCGTCTCGACCCGGCGCGGGCCGTGGCTGTCGAGGTAGATCCCGACCGGGATCTGCGCGGCGGCAAAGGTCACGAAGTAGGCACTGCTGAGCAGGCCGAGTTCACCGGCCGACAGGCCGACCTCGATAACGAGGTCGTCGCCGATCACCGCGTTCACGGTGCGGTACAGGTAGGACAGGAAATAGCCGCACGCGAACGGCAGGAACACAACCGCCATCAGGCGCGCGAGCGGGAACTTGACTGTTGTCACAGTGGCCAAAGGGTTTGCCTTTCCTCGTCCTCGGTGAGAGCCCCTCTCCCATAGGGAGAGGGGTCTGGGGTGAGGGGTTAAATTCTTTCCGGGATTTCCTCGACAGACCGTAACCCCTCACCCGGCTCACTACGTTCGCCACCCTCTCCCTATGGGAGAGGGATATCTACCGCCCACGGAACTTCGGTTTCTCGCGCGCCTTGAAGGCGTTGTACCCGGCCATGTAGTCCTCGCTGTCGGCGTAGTCGAACTGGCCCTCCAGCTCTTCGGGACTGAGCGGGCGCGGGTCGGCAAGGCGCCTGATGGCGGCGCGATGGTAGCGGTGCGACAAGGGCGCGCCGTCGGCGATCCGCCGCGCGGCGGCCATGACTTCCTCTTCGAGTTCCGCATCGGGCACGACACGGGTGACGAGCTGTTTCGCGGCGGCCTCCCCGGCCCCGAGGGCCCGGCCCTCCAGGAGGATCTCGCTGGCAACCGCACGGCCGCCCGCCTCGATCAGGAAATCGACCAGGTGGTAGCCGAGGAACAGGCCGATATTCTTCGCCGGCACGCCGAAGCGGCCGGACTCGCCCACGATGCGCAGGTCCGCGGCCAGCGCGAGCTCGAACCCGCCGCCGATGCAAAACCCGTGGACCATGGCGATCACCGGGTGGCGGCAGTCGCGCACCCCGAAAAAGGCCCGGTCGGTGGCGGCCTCATAGGCTTTCACCTTCTCCCGGTCGGAGCGCTCTTCCAGGAAACCGGAGATGTCCGCACCGGCGCAGAAAGCGTCCTCGCCCGCGCCGCGCAGCACGATGCAGCGCAGGTCGTCGTCCCTGCCGAGCTCGTCGAGCGTGTCGCCCACCGCGATCCAGTCCTGCTGGCGCAGCGCGTTGCGTTTTTCAGGGCGGTTGAGGGTCACCACCGCGATGTCGTCGCGGCGTTCGACCAGAACGGTCTCGGTCATGGCGTGTCTCTTGGTTCTTGTTCGGGCCGAAACGGCCGGGCCGGAGTATCGCGCAATTCGATCTCCGGCGCGAGGCACGGATCAACGCCGGCGCGACAGCTTTCGCGAGCGGGTCAGATCGGGTTTGTCCCGGGCGCAGAGCGGCAGAACCGTCTCGCCCACGATGAGCGTCGCGGTTGCGCCCTTCTCCCAGAACACCACCCGGTCGTCGCCGGAACTGCCGATAAACCGCGCACCCGAGCCCGATACCGTGCGCGACAACTCGGCGCGCCGCCCGTCGATATCCAGAATCAGCTTGTCCCGCAGGAAGCTCGCTTGCACGGGCGTTCCGCCGCAGTCGAACCCGGCCTCCGGCACGGGCTGCGCAGATGGCCCGCAAGCCCCCAGCAGCAAAGCCGCGCCGGCGACGAGCGCAAATGTTCTCACGTCAGCGTTCCGGGGGCGGGATGCACCTGCAGCCGGTCGTCGGAGAACCAGTTGAGCGTGTCCTCGATGGTCTCGCGCTCGACGTTGCGGGTGATGAACACGATCCGCGTGCGCCGGTCGTCGGACGGCCAGGCGTCGAGCACCGCCGGCGGATGAAAGACATGCTGGACACCGTGGACGACCACGGGTTTGTCCATTTCGGCCACGTTCACGATACCCTTGATGCGCAGCAGGTCGGGGCCCTTCAGCATCATGATGGTATCGAACCACTGCTCCAGCGCGTCGAGGCGCAGCGGCTTGTCGTAGGTCACGCAGAATGACGAGATCTGGTCATCATGGCGGTTCACGTCATGCGCGTGCTGATCGCCGTGATCGTGGCCGTCGCCGTGACCATGGTCGTGGCCGTGCGCATGGTCGCCGCCGCCCGCCCCATGGCCATAGGCCTCGTCGTGCAGCCAGCGCTCCACGTCCGGGCTCTTGGTCGCCGGGTTGAACAGGCCCGCGTTGAACAAGGTCTCGGGATCGACCTCGCCGTTGACGACCCGCTGGCGCGGGGCGGCGCGGTTGATCTCGTCGAGCCGGGCTTCCAGCGCCGCAATCGCCGCTTTGTCGGCAATATCCGTCTTGGTCACGAGAATGCGGTCCGCCACGGCGGCCTGCTTCACGGATTCGAACTGCAGGTCTAGGGTCTCCAGCCCGTTCACCGCATCGACCGTCGAAATCACGCCGTCGAGGCGGAAATAGTTGGTCACGAGCTGATCCTGCATCAGCGTGTGCAGGATCGGCGCGGGATCGGCCAGCCCCGTGGTCTCGATCAGGACCCGCTCGAAGGACGGGACGTCCTCGCGCAGGCGCAGCATCATCAGGTCACGCAGCGTGTTCACGAGATCGCCGCGGACCGTGCAGCACAGGCAGCCGGAGTTGAGCAGCACCATGTCCTCGCTGCCCGAAACCGTGAGTTCATGATCGAGGCCGATCTCACCGAATTCGTTCACGATCACCGCGGACTTCTCCATGCCCGGGTGATGGAGGATATGGTTGAGCACCGTGGTTTTGCCGCTGCCGAGGAAGCCGGTGAGCAGGGAAACCGGAATCAGTTCACTGACATTGTCGGGCGCTTTCGCGTTCATACGGGCCTTTCCATGCTTCGGTTCGCTTGACATTCCGCGCGGGCAAACCGTTATAACACGCCGGAATTCAGGCGCGGGAGTACGTGCCTTAACGAAAGAAGAAACGATGAAAGATACCGGCAGTTCCATGTTCGCCCAGCGCGTTTCCATCGAGCAGGTCGAGGAAGGCCATGAGCTGGCGCCGAAGTTCGACGCCGACGGGATGATCCCCGTGGTCACCACCGATGCGGAGTCGGGCGAAGTTCTGATGCACGGCTACATGAACGCCGAGGCGCTGACGAAGACGATCCAGACCGGCGAGGCCCACTACTGGTCGCGCTCGCGCAACCTGCTCTGGCACAAGGGCGCGACGTCCGGGCTGGTGCAGAAGGTCAGGGAAATCCGGATCGACGACGACCAGGACGCCGTCTGGCTGCGGGTCGACGTGCAGGGCGGCGCGAGCTGCCATGTGGGCTACCGCTCGTGCTTCTATCGCTCGGTGCCGGTCGGCTCGGACGGGAAGGTCGACCTCAACTACGAAGAAACCGAGAAGGTCTTCGACCCGGCCGAGGTCTACGGCGACGCCCCGAACCCGACGAAGCTTTAGGACTCTCAAAACACACCTCGTCATGCCCGGGCTTGACCCGGGCATCTCCGCGCAGAGCGAGACGAGATGGCCGGATCAAGTCCGGCCATGACTGTGTAAAGGAAACGTGCGGCCCCCCGACCGAACCTAAAGCGTCTCGTTAAAGCGCACGGGTTCACCGATCTGGCCGTCGGCGGCGAGTTCGCCGTCTCGCATCACGATGTGGCCGCGCACGATGGTGCCCACGGGCCAGCCGGTGAGCGACATCCCCTCATAGGGCGACCAGCCGCACTTGTAGCCGAGCCAGCCGGCCTCGACCGTGCGCTCCGCCTTCAGGTCCACCAGGGTAAAGTCCGCGTCGTAGCCGAGCGCGATGCGCCCCTTGCCGGCGATGTTGAAGATCCGCAGGGGGCCTTCGCAGAGCAGGTCCACGAGGCGCGCGAGGCTCAACCGGCCCTTCGCCACATGGTCGAGCATGACAGGCACCGTGGTCTGCACGCCGGGCATGCCCGACGGCGAGGCCGGATAGGCTAGCGCCTTCTCCTCGGCGCTGTGGGGCGCGTGGTCCGAGCCCATGACGTCGAACACGCCCTTCGTGACGCCCTCCCACAATCCGGCGCGGTGGTGCGCGTCGCGGATCGGCGGGTTCATCTGGGCCTTCGTGCCGAGTTCCTCGTAGCAGTCGGGCGCGGCGAACGTCAGATGCTGGGGCGTGACCTCGCAGGTCGCGACATCCTTGTGCTGCGCGAGGATCGCCACCTCGTCGGCGGTGGTGATGTGCAGCACGTGAATGCGCCGCCCGGTCTCGCGGGCCAGCCGCAGCAGGCGGGTGGTACTGCGCACGGCCGTCTCGACGTCGCGCCAGACCGGATGGGAGGACGGGTCGCCCTCGACCCGCTCGCCTTTCCGTTCTTCCAGCCGGTACTCGTCCTCGGAGTGCACCGCGACCCGGCGCATGCCGTGGGCCAGCACCCGGCGGACGTTCTCGTCGTCGGGCACCAGCAGATTTCCGGTCGAGCTGCCCATGAACATCTTCACGCCGCAGCAGCCCGGCAGGAGCTCGAGCTCGGGCAGCTCCTCGGCGTTTTCCGGCGTCGCGCCGACGAAGAAGGCGTGGTCGGTCCACGCCCGGCCCTTCGAGCGGTCGAGCTTGTCCTGCATGGCCTCGGGCGTGACGGTCAGCGGGTTGGTGTTCGGCATCTCGAAGACCGCGGTCACCCCGCCCAGCGCCGCCGAGCGCATGCCGGATTCCAAGTCTTCCTTGTGCTCGTTGCCCGGCTCGCGGAAATGCACCTGGCTGTCGATGATGCCCGGCAGGACCATGAGGCCCGTCGCGTCGACCACATCGCCCGCGTCGCCGGAGATAGTGCCGATATCGACAATTTTCCCGTCGCGCACCGCGACGTCCGTCTCGAAGGGCCCGCCGGTGGTCCAGACGGTGCCGTTCCTGATGATCAGATCGTAAGTTTCAGCCATGGATCGTTCTTATCATTCCGGTTGGGCGGTTAACAGCCGCGCCACGAACGCCGCCGTGGCATCGAGCACCGCGTCCGGCTGGTCGCGGTGGGGGGAGTGGCGGCAGTCGGGGATCAGCAAGGTGTCGGCTTCGCCGGAGACCTGCGCCGCGATGGCGTCGAGCTGGGCGGCCGAGCCGTACTCGTCGCCCTCCCCCTGGATCACCAGGGTCGGCGCGGTGACGCCGGGCAGGTATTCCTCGATGTTCCAGTCCTGGAAGGGCGGGTCGAGCCAGATGTCGTTCCAGCCCCAAAAGGTTTTGTCGCCGTCGGTGTGGTGGCGCGCGATCTTCGACGGGAGGTCGGTCGTTTCGTAGGCGACCTTCGCGTCCTCGATGCCCGCGATGGTAATGTCTTCCACGAAGACATGCGGCGCCTCCAGCACCAAGCCGCGCACCGACCAGGTCCCGGCGCCGGCATGGATCAGCGCGATCGAGCCGCCGTCGGAATGGCCGAACAGGATGACATCGTCGAGGCCGAGCGCGGCACGCAGTTCGGGCAACGCCTCCAGCGCCTCGCGGTGCATGTATTCCAGCGGCCGCCTGCCTTCCAGCACCGTCGAGCCGCCATAGCCGTAGCGGGAATACACCAGCGCCGGCAGGCCGGTGCGTTCGCTGACCCGGGCCGGGAAATCGCGCCACAGGCCGGTCGAGCCGAGGCCCTCATGAAGGAAGACGATCACCGGCTCCGCGCCCTCGCGCGGGCGGGTCCAGGTGTATTCCAGCCGGTGGCCGGTGACGGTGACATGCTCTAGGTCGGGGGACGTGCTCTGGTTCATTTCCGGTCCGTGTTCTGGCTCTCGTCAATTGGTCGCAGTCGGCGCGGACCGGGTCCACAAACCCGGCCCGCTGGCCTATCCTCAGGGCTGTCTTAATGAAAACCAGCGAGCAATGCGATCCATGATCGCTTTCGAGACACATCCGGACCGCTACAGGCACTGGTCCCTCGATATCGACGGCCGCGTGGCCACCCTGACCCTCGACGTCGACGAGGCGGGCGGGCTCGCGCCGGGGTACGAGCTGAAGCTCAACTCCTACGACCTCGGGGTCGATATCGAGCTGTACGACGCCGTCCAGCGGCTGCGCTTCGAGCACCCGGAAGTCGGCGCGGTGATCGTCACCTCGGCGATGGAGCGGGTGTTCTGCGCCGGGGCGAACATCCCGATGCTCAAGGGCTCGTCCCACGGGCACAAGGTGAACTTCTGCAAGTTCACCAACGAGACCCGCAATTCCATCGAGGACGCGACGGCAAATTCCGGCCAGGCGTATATCTGCATGGTCAACGGCACGGCGGCGGGCGGCGGCTACGAGCTGGCGCTGGCCTGCGATGAAATTCTCCTCGTCGACGACGGCTCCAGCGCCGTCTCGCTGCCCGAGGTGCCGCTGCTGGCGGTGCTGCCCGGCACGGGCGGCCTGACCCGGGTGGTCGACAAGCGCAAGGTGCGGCGCGACCTGGCGGACTTCTTCTGCACCACCGGCGAGGGCGTGCGCGGGAAACGCGCGCTGCAGTGGAAGCTGATCGACGCGCTGGTGCCGCGCTCGAAGTTCGCGGACACGGCGAGGGAACGCGCCGAGGCCCGCGCGGGCGAAAGCGACCGCCCGGCGGACGCAGAAGGCATCGAACTGACGCCGCTCGAGCGCGAAATCTCCGACGATGCGCTGGCCTACCCGAATCTCTCGGTGGAAATCGACCGGGACGCGCGCACGGCGACGTTCACCGTCCGCGCGCTGGCCAAGGCGCCGCCGTCCGACCCCGCCGCCATTCACGCCGCCGGCGTCGGTTTCTGGCCGCTGGCGATCGCGCGTGAGCTCGACGACGCGATCCTGCACCTGCGCTTCAACGAGCCGGAGGTCGGCACCTGGGTGTTCAAGACAGAGGGCGACCCCGACATGGTCGCCGCCGCCGACGCTGCGCTGGCCGCCAACGCGGACGACTGGCTGGTCCGCGAGATCACGCTCTACCTGCGCCGCACCTTGAAACGCATCGACGTGTCATCGCGCTCGCTGATCGCGCTGATCGAGCCGGGCTCGTGCTTCACCGGCACGCTGCTGGAGCTCGCGTTCGCCTCCGACCGGTCCTACATGCTCGACGGCGGGTTCGAGGGCAGCAACGTGCCGCCCGCGGCGATCATGCTGACGGCCATGAATTTCGGCCCGCTGACCATGTGCAACGGGCTGACCCGGCTGCAGACCCGCTTCTGGGGCGACGACGACGCGCTGGCGTCGGCCGAGGACGCGACCGGCAACGCGCTGGACGCGCTCGACGCCGAGGAACTCGGCCTGGTCACCTTCGCGCCCGACGATATCGACTGGGAGGACGAGGTGCGCCTCGCCATCGAGGAGCGCGCGGCGTTCTCCCCCGACGCGCTCACCGGCATGGAGGCCAGCCTGCGCTTCCCGGGGCCGGAGACCATCGAGAGCAAGATCTTCGCCCGGCTGACGGCCTGGCAGAACTGGATTTTCCAGCGCCCGAATGCCGTCGGCGACGAGGGCGCGCTGGAACTCTACGGCACGGGCCGGCAGCCCGATTTCGACCGCAAGCGGGTGTAGGGATGCGCACCAAGGCCCACCCCAACCACCACCCGTCATTCCCGCGAAAGCGGGAATCCATTGTCGCCGGCGCCCGCCCGGGCAGCCGCCTGAGTTTATGGACCCCGGCCTTCGCCGGGGTGACGAATGAGGGGGCGCGTACGCTGCAACACTTCCCCTCGTCATTCCCGCGAAGGCGGGAATCCATTATCGCCCGCGCCCGCCCGGGCAGCCGCCTGAGTTTATGGACCCCGGCCTTCGCCGGGGTGACGACCGAGAGGGCGCGGACGTTGCAACACTTCCCCTCTTCATTCCCGCGAAGGCGGGAATCCACTATCGCCGGTGCCCAACGGGGCAGCCGCCTGAGTTTATGGACCCCGGCCTTCGCCGGGGTGACGACCGAGAGGGTGCAAGCGGGTATGACATGAATCCGTCATTGCGAGCGCAGCGAAGCAATCCAGAGCGGACACGTCCGGGAGACTGGACTGCTTCGTCGCGGTGCTCCTGGCAATGACGCGCGTGAAGGAAGGAAAATGTATGCGCGGGTCGAGCCCGGGCATGACGAACAATTGGCCCGAAAGGCTGGAACGATGAATATCGACTACAACGAGACGATCCCCAACAACGTCGACCTGGGCGACGACCGGCGGCTGCTGCGCGCGCTGGAGCGGTGGCAGCCGGCGTATATCGACTGGTGGAAGCAGATGGGCCCGGTCGAGTCCGACGATCTGCGGGTCTACCTGCGCACCGCGATCAGCGTCGACACCGACGGCTGGGCGCATTTCGACTACGTCAACATGCCCGACTATCGCTGGGGGATTTTCCTCAACCCGCCCGAGACCGACCGCACCATCGGCTTCGGCGCCCACAAGGGCGAGCCGGTCTGGTCCGAGGTGCCCGGCGAGTACCGCACCGAGCTGCGCCGCCTCATCGTCACCCAGGGCGACACCGAGCCGGCCTCGGTCGAGCAGCAGCGCGAGCTGGGCCGCACCGCGCCCTCGCTCTACGATCTGCGCAACCTCTACCAGGTGAACGTCGAGGAAGGCCGCCACCTGTGGGCGATGGTCTACCTGCTGCACGCCTATTTCGGGCGCGACGGGCGCGAGGAGGCCGACGAGATGCTGGAGCGCCACGCCGGCGACCCGGACCGCCCGCGCATCCTGCAGGCGTTCAACGAGGAGACCAGCGACTGGCTGTCCTTCTTCATGTTCACCTACTTCCAGGACCGCGACGGCAAGTTCCAGCTCGCCGCGCTCGCCGAGTCCGGCTTCGACCCGCTGGCGCGCACCTGCCGCTTCATGCTCACCGAGGAAGCCCACCACATGTTCGTCGGCGAGACCGGGGTGATGCGCGTCCTGCAGCGCACCTGCGAGCTGATGAACGAGCACGACACCGACGATGTGAGCGCCTATGGCGGGATCAACCTCGGCCTGATCCAGAAGTGGATCAACTTCCACTACTCGATCTGCCTCGACCTGTTCGGCTCGGAGCGCTCGACCAACGCGGCGAACTATTTCTCCATGGGACTGAAGGGCCGCTACCAGGAGAGCAAGCTCGACGACGACCACAAGCTGGACGGGGAGCAGGTGGAGATCGCGAAGATCACCGAGGCGGGCGTCGACAAGGAAACCATCGCGGCGCTGACGGCGATGAACCTGAAGCTGCGCCAGGACTACACAAAGGACAGCCAGCGCGGGCTGAACCGCTTCAACAAGATGATCGCGGCCCACGAGATCGATTACGAACTCACCCTGCCGCACGAGATGTTCAACCGGCAGATCGGCATCTTCCAGGGCATCGAGGCGACGCCGGCCGGCGAGATCGTCTCCGGCGAGGAATGGGCGAAGCGCAGGCACGAATGGCTGCCGACCGACGAGGACCACGCCTTCGTGCGCTCGCTGATGAAGCCGGTCACCGAGCCGGGCAAGATGGCCAGCTGGATCGCCCCGCCGAAGCGCGGCATCCACGGCCGGCCCATCGATTTCGAGTATGTGCTGTTTCACTAGGCGCGAACCCGAGAAATACATCAGGCATGCGCAGGCAGGCATCCATGAACGCCGACGCCCGACCGGGCAACCGCCTGAGTCAATGGACCCCTGCTTTCGCAGGGGTGACGATAGGAGAGTACGCAGACGTATGAGCCCCCTGGATCGTCGTCCCTGCGGAAGCAGGGACCCATTAACGCCGATGCCCGACCGGCAACCGCCAGAGATAATGGACCCCTGCTTTCGCAGGGGTGACGAGCGAGGACAACAGGGGTGACGACCGAGGAAAAGCTGCCATGACACCCAACACCGTGACCGTCGACAGCTCGACCCGTCCCGCGACGCTGACCTACGCGGACACGTTCAACGTGGCCGTGCCGTTTATCGACCGGCACCTGGACGAGGGGCGCGGGGACAAGGTGGCGGTCCGCACCCTTGGCGATAATGGCGACGGCGACACGACCTACGCCGAACTCGCCGAGGGCGTGAACCGGGCGGGCAACGCGCTCGCCGGGCTCGGGCTGGCGGCGGGGGACCGGGTGGTGATGGCGGTGAAAGACGCGCCGGAGTTCATGTTCCTGTTCTGGGGCGCGATCAAGGCGGGGTTCGTGCCGGTGCCCGTCAACACGCTGCTGCGGGCGAAGGACTATCGCTTCATCGTCGAGGATTCCGGCGCGGCGTGCGTGGTCTGGTCGCCGGAATTCGCGGACGAGATGGAACCGGCGCTGGCGGAGCTCGAAAACGGCCCGGCGCATACGTTTCCCACGGAGGGCCCGGAAGACGATGACGCCGCGACCCTCGCCGCCCTGATGGCCGACGCGTCGCCGGACCTCGATCCCGCCCCCGCCACCGCCGAGAGCGATGCCTTTTGGCTCTATACCTCCGGCTCGACGGGCACGCCCAAGGGCGCGGTGCACGCCCACCGGGACATGGCGGTGACCAGCCAGCACTACGCCGTCGAGACCTTGGGCGTCACCGAAGACGACGTGCATTTCTCCGCCGCGAAGCTGTTCTTCGCCTACGGGCTGGGCAATGCCATGACCTTCCCGCTGTGGACCGGCGGCACCGCCATCCTGTTCGGCGGCCGGCCGACGCCGGACATCATGTTCGACCATATCGAACGTTTCCGCCCGACGATCTACTACGCCGTGCCGACCTTGTTCGCGGCGCAGCTCCAGGCACTCGGCCATGCCTCGCCGGACCTGTCGAGCCTGCGCATGTGCGTGTCCGCCGGTGAGCCCCTGCCCGCCAACATCTTCGAGCGCTGGCAGGCGCGGACCAACCTCGAGATCCTCGACGGCATCGGCACCACCGAGATCCTGCACATCTTCATCTCCAACGCGCCGGGCGACGCGAAACCCGGCACCAGCGGCAAGCTGGTTCCCGGCTATGAGGCCCGGATCGTCGACGACGAGGGCGCGCCGGTGGCGTCCGGCGAGATCGGCCACCTGATGATCCGCGGCAACTCGGTCACCTCGCGCTACTGGAACCAGCCGGAGCGCACGGCCGCCGCCTTCGACGGCGCGTGGATCCGCACCGGCGATTCCTACTCGGTGGACGCGGACGGCTACTTCACCTGCCACGGGCGCAGCGACGACATGCTGAAGGTCGGCGGCATCTGGGTCTCGCCGGTGGAGATCGAGGCACGCCTCGTGGCCCACGACGCGGTGCTGGAAGCCGCCGTGGTCGGCCGCGCCGACGACGACGAGCTGGTGAAGCCGGAAGCCTGGGTGATCCTGGCCGACGGCGTGAGCGCGTCGGACACGCTGGCCGAGGAGTTGAAGGCGTTCTGCCAGGAGGGGCTCGCCCGCTACAAGTACCCGCGCTGGGTGCACTTCACCGACGACCTGCCCAAGACCGCGACGGGGAAGATCCAGCGGTTCAAGCTGCGGGGTTAGGCGTCGGTCGGCGTTCCCAATCTAAAAGTCGCGGGGCGCAAATTATAAAAATCGCGATCCCCGAAATGATAAAAACGCGGGGTTTGCGGACCGGGAACACCGGAGCGCGGCGAGCAAACTCTTGCATGAACAGTTATCCGTCTCGCTGATTCGTCAGAACACCTGACAGACCCTCTCCCATGCGGAGAAGGGTTTCCTACCTGCACTTCAAAATGCCCTCGAACGCAAGAGCGGCTAGGCTTCTCGATCTAGTTAGTTTTAAAGATCAATAAACAGGCAGGATAGGACAGATGACCAAATACCCGATTTGGCTCACGCCCGATGACAACGGGACATTCCTGGCGACGTCACCGGACTTCCCGGAACTGACGACCTTCGGCGAGACCCGCAACGAGGCGCTAGCGCACGCCGTCGACGCGCTGCACGAGGCGATTGCCGCGCGTACTGCCGATCATCAGGAAATCCCCAACACGCCATCAACGTTAGTACTAACTACCATATTATGGTAGTTAGTACCAATATCTTTGCAACCAGATAGAGGCCGGTTCTGGGAAGCCAATGACTCAATTTTACAAGAATGTATATTTCAGCGACTGCCCCGAGGCGGCATCAGGTAAGTCCAGTCTCACTCTTGCCTTTGGCAAGAAGGACGATGAAATCTACGGGGCCATCCGCCACCTTTCTAGCGACTCCGTACGAAACGCGCTGGGTTACGATAGCTTCGTCACACTCCAAAAAGACGCCCAAGCCAACGACAAGTCGCTTAACGCATTTTGCCTTTCGATACTCCGCGGCCACCTTAAATCTAACGACCATCCGGATGCCGTGTGGTTGCCTGGTTTAGAGGCCGAAAACCCCATTGCATTCGATCCAATCCAAGCAACGTTCAACGGCGGCCGTCACGAGCCTCTACATGAATGGTATCCGTGGCTGGAAGGCTATTCACCTGCATTCGTCGAAGCCCTCATTGGGAGTTACTGCCCGACTGCAAAAAGGGTGTTCGACCCGTTCGGTGGTACGGGCACGACGCCACTCACCGCTTCGCGCCTCGGCAAGGAAGCGTACTACACCGAGATCAACCCGGTTCTTCAGTTCTTGACCGCATCGAAGGTCGTCGCACTGCAATTGCAAGACCAGGATCGCGCGGCGCTCGCAGATGAGATCAGGGAACTCGCGGAAACACTGGACAGGCGCATCGAGGCGGCACGACTGGATGCCCAGTTGCAGCAAACCTATGAATCCGCATTTGGCGATAGCAGATTTTTCGATAACGACGTGTTCGCGGACGTGTTGCGCTGCCGGTCACTGATTGACGACATCGGCTGCGCTTCACCGCTTGCTGCGCGTTTCCTCACAATCGCGGTGCTACGTGCTCTCATCCCTGCGTCGCGGCTGATCCGCCGGGGCGATCTGCGATTCAAGACCGCAAAAGAGTTGGCACGGGGGCGTGTCGAGATACGAAATGAAATCCGCGAGGCGATGACCATGATGGTCCGCGACATCGAAGATCTATCGCCTATCGAACAGCCTCCAACCCTGCTGCTGGAGAACGCGAAGAATCTCGACCGTGTCCCAGCGCTTTCAATCGACGCAGTCATTACCAGTCCGCCGTATCTCAACGGCACAAATTACTTCCGGAATACGAAGGTCGAACTTTGGTTCCTACGCTGCCTTAAAGAAAAGGACGATCTAGCGAAATTCCGCTTCGGCTCGATGACCGTCGGCATCAATGACGTGACGGTCAGTAAGCCGATTGGTGATATGCCGTCAGGTGCCATTCCGGTTGTAAAGGCGCTTGAAGCCGATGCCTACGACACTCGGATCCCGCGTATGGTCGCGTGCTTCGCTTCAGAAATGCACTCTATGCTTCACGCGCTAGCCGGACACAGCGGGAAGGACGGCACGATTATTGTTGATATCGGTGATTCCGCCTATGCCGGAGTGCATGTGCCGACGGACAAGTTCATCTCGGAATCGTTGAGCACTGCCGGCTTCGACCTGAGCGATGAAGTCGTGTTACGCCAGCGCTACTCGCGGAGCCAGATGAAGTTGACGCAAAAGCTTCTTGTGTTCAGATCGAAGTCCGACAGGCACCCGATCAGCCGACGCGCAGCCAAACGTGCGAACAACTGGTCTAAGCCATGGTCAGATTTCAAAGAAAATCTGCCGCATCAGCGAGGGGAATTCGCCAAGCGCAACTGGGGGCACCCCTTGCATTCGTTGTGCTCGTATCAGGGAAAAATGAAACCTTCGCTGGCGTCACATCTCGTGAGAACGTTCATAACACCAGGCGGGCGGATGCTTGACCCGTTTTCGGGCGTAGGCACAATACCATTCGAAGCTGCGCTGCACGGTGTCGAAAGTTGGGGCTTCGACATTAGTCCACCCGCCGTCCACATCACAGCCGGAAAAATCGGAGCGTGTAGCTCCTCGGAATGTGAGAGAACCGTCAAGCGGCTCGAAAAGTATATGAGCAACAACCAGGTGCAGCCGAGCGAATTGAAATCCTTGGAAACGATCCGCTTCAATGGCGTACTACCTTCGTATTTTCATAAGGAGACGCTCAAAGAGATCTTGCTCGCCCGCAGATTTTTTCTCGACAACTTACCCGCGAACGCCTCTCAGTCCCTCGTCTTCGCTTGCCTGCTACATATCTTGCACGGCAATCGCCCCTATGCGCTTAGTCGCCGATCGCACCCAATCACGCCCTTCGCACCTACCGGCGAGACCGAATACCGCGCACTAATTCCCCGGCTGCGGAATAAGATGGAACGCAGCCTCTCGGCGCCGATGCCGGATGACTTCGCTAACGGGTATTCGATCTTTCAGGACGCGACCGAATGGTGGCCCGCCCATATCGAAGAACTCGATGCGGTAATCACTTCGCCGCCCTTCTTCGACAGTACACGGTTCCATATGGGGAACTGGATGCGGCTTTGGTTCTGTGGCTGGGAATCGGGTGACTTTAAGGAGCGCCCACTGGCCTTTATCGATGAGCGGCAGAAGCTCGGTTTCGACGTTTACTATCCGATACTGCGTCAGTGCCGAGAGCGATTGAAGTCAGACGGAGTTGCGGTCTTCCACTTGGGCGCCAGCAAAAAATGTGACATGGCGCAGGAACTCGCCCGGATCGCCAAAACATGGTTCCGGGTGGCGGACATCTACACGGAATCCGTTTCCCATTGCGAAAGCCACGGCATTCGCGACAAAGGAACTGTCGTCAGTCACCAGTACCTCGTGCTGCAATAGCTGCAATAGAAGGCTACGACTTCAATCGTTTGTCGGCTTCCTCGATCCAGCCTTTCGAGAGCGTTTGCGATACACCGAACATGTCGAAGTCGGTGGCGACCAGAATCCGATTCCGGATCATAATCATCTCGTCCATATATGCAGCGTATTTGGTGAGCAGAGTGTCCACAAAATCTGGATCATGCAGTCGCGTGACTGCATCCGGATTGTAGTGGGGTTCGGCGGTCATCGTGTCGTATGGGATGCCCGTTAGCGTCACGAGATGCTTGATCTCTTGATTTGTATAAAACTCCGACGGCCATTTATCCGCTTTTTCACCATTGTGGCGCTGGCACAACAGCGTGGCGTTATCGTTGGTCAAAGGCCACAGGAACTTCGCGGGTAGAGTGTGATCGAGATTACCCCCACGCTGCACAGATTTGGCCTGAATGTCCTGGCTTAGATCCTCGCCGCATTTGAAGCACTTGTAATCGAAGCGTTCGTAGATCTCCTTGCTGTCGATCTTGTCGCCACCCGTAAGCTCCATATACAGGCGACGTTTCTGCGCGGCTTCGCGATGCTGATCTGTCGTGCGGGTAGGATTTTTTATGGCGTTGTAAACCGCCTTGCAGAGGCGACACTCACCTTGTCGCTGTGATTTACGCGCAGAATGCCTGTCGAAGTGGCCGAGTGGTTTAAGGGCGCAGCAGATTATGCAGTATTTGAACTCCTCGGCTTCATCTATGTAGTCATCATGCAGGATGGAAAATGCACCCTCCTTGAGGACTGCATCTTCGTCCACGTTCAGTAGCTTGTAATCGTAGAATTTGTTTTCTTCGCCGTATTTGTGAACGTGGCTACAATTCGGACAAGATATCTCAAAAAATTCGCTGACGTCGTCCTTACGGACGAAGACGAACTGCTGACAGTCTGGATTCAGGCATTGAAAGCCCTTGAAAACAACGTCGCCCATGCCTTTCACATGGTCGGGACGTGTTTGGTTCTGCTTCTCGACTTTTGTATATGCTTTGCGTCTTGCCATCAGTAGTACTTGCTGCGCGGAAATCACTCTGGATAAGGAGACCAAATGCGATGCCGATTGGCAACGAGTCCGGCCATCACTCGGATTCGGACAAAAGGAGTCGAAAGCGCATCCTATCGGCTGAAAGCCAGATTTCGAAGCCGAGTAGTTTTCAAACCCCCAGATACCGCTCCTGCAGTCCCGGGTCCGCGCGCAGCGCCTCTGAATCCCCCGTCCACACGACCCGTCCCTTCTCCACGATGTGGTGCCGGTCGGCGATCTTTGTCAGCGCGTCGATGTTCTTGTCGATCACGAGGATCGACTGGCGGGCGGCCTTGAGGCCGGCGAGGCAGGTCCAGATTTCCTGGCGGACGAGCGGCGCGAGGCCCTCGGTTGCCTCGTCGAGGACGAGGAGCCGGGGATTGGTCATCAGCGCGCGGCCGACGGCCAGCATCTGCTGCTCGCCGCCCGAGAGCTGGTTGCCCGCGCTGTCGAGCCGCGCGGAGAGCGCGGGGAACAGGTCCATCACCTTGTCGAAGGTCCAGTTCTCGCCGTCGCCCTCGCGTGCCTTCGCGGTGGCGACGAGGTTCTCGCGCACCGACAGGTTGGGGAAGATCTGCCGCCCCTCGGGCACCAGCCCGATGCCGGCCTGGGCGACGCGGTAGGACGGCTGGCCCTGGATGCCGACCCCGTCGAACATGATCCGCCCGCTGTGGGGGCGCACGATGCCCATGATCGAGCGCACGGTCGTGGTCTTGCCCATGCCGTTGCGGCCCATGAGGGTCGCGACCTCTCCGGCGCCGACGTCGAGGTCCATGCCGAACAGGACCTGGCTGTCGCCGTAGGAGGTCTCGAGCCCGCGCACTTCCAGCATCAGGCCGCCTCCCCGCCTTCGTTGTCGCCGGCGTCATCGCCCGCATCGTCACCCAGATAGGCCGCGCGCACGTCCGGATCGTTGCGGATGTCGTCGGGCGCGCCGGTGGCGATCACCCGGCCGTAGACCAGCACCGTGATCCGGTCCGCCAGCGCGAACACCGCGTCCATGTCGTGCTCCACCAGCAGCATGGTGTAGTCGCCCTTCAGCGCCTTGAGGAAGGCGACGAGGCCCTGGCTTTCCTCCGGCCCCATGCCGGCCATCGGCTCGTCGAGCAACAGGAATGTCGGCTCGGTCGCCAGCGAGATGGCGATCTCCAGCTGGCGCTGTTCGCCGTAGGCGAGGTCGCCGGCGCGCACGGCCGCGCGGTCGCCGAGGCCGACCCGTTCGAGCAGCGCCTGCGCCGGGCCGGTCAGGCGTTCGTCCCGGTCCGTGCGGCCCCAGAAGCGGTAGGAATGCCCCTGCTGCGCCTGCACCGGCAGCATGACGTTCTCCAGCACCGTGAAATCCCGGAAGATGCTTGTGATCTGGAACGAGCGCGCGAGGCCCGCCTTGACCCGGGCGGGGGCGGAGAGCCGGGTGATGTCCCGCCCGGCGAACAGCATGTCGCCGCTGTCGGGCTTCATCAGGCCGGACAGGATGTTGACCAGGGTGGTCTTGCCCGCGCCGTTGGGGCCGATGACGGCGTGGATTTCCCCCGGAGCGACCTCCAGCGACAAATTGTCGGTCGCGGTGAGGCCACCGAAGGTCTTCACCAGGCTGCGCGCTTCGAGTGCGGGAGTTTCCGGGGCGCTATTCACGGGCGGACCTCGGAGACAGAAGCCCGGCGATGCCGCCGCGGGCGAACAGCACCACGAGGACCAGCAGCGGGCCGAAGATGATGTGCCAGTGGATCGTCCATTCGGCGAGGAAGTCCGACACCATCAGGTAGACGAACGCGCCGGTGACCGGGCCGAAGATGGTCGACATGCCGCCGAGGACGACCATGAAGATCAGCTCGCCCGAGCGCGGCCAACTCATCATGTCCGGCGAGACGAAGCGTTCGAGGTTCGCCTGCAGCAGCCCGGCGATGCCGCACATCACCCCGGCGATGACGAAGGCCGTCAGGCGGTAGCGGTAGGTCGCGACGCCGACGGCCTGCACCCGGGTCTCGTTGGATTTCGACGCGCGCAGCACGTTGCCGAAGCGCGAGCCGACGATCCGCCAGCTGACCAGCAACGCCAGCAGCAGGAACGCGAAGATCGTGTAGTACATGGTCGTCTGGTCCTCGAGGTCGAAGAACCCGATCCCGAAGTCGCTGCGCGCCAGGATGTTCAGCCCGTCGTCGCTGCCGTAGCGCTCGGCGCTGACCGACGCGAAGAAGATCATCTGCGCCAGCGCCAGCGTGATCATGATGAAGTAGACGCCCTTCGTGCGCAGGCTGATCGCGCCGAAGACGAAGGCGATGGCGGCGCTCGCCCCCACCGCCACGGCGAGCTGGGTCCAGCCGTCGTTGATGCCGTGAAACGCCAGGATGCCGATCGCGTAACCGCCGATGCCGAGATAGACCGCGTGGCCGAAGCTGATCAGGCCGCCGTAGCCCATGATCAGGTTGAGGCTGATCGCGGCGATGCCCCAGATCATGATGCGGGCGAAGACGATGACGTAGAACGGCTCGCCGATGGCAGCCATGACGAACGGGCCGGTGGCGAAGAGCAGCATCACCAGCAGCGAGAAGACATTCGCGGGGTTGCGGAGCGCGCTCATCCGCCGGCGCCTTTCGGGGGGAATAAGCCCTGCGGCCGGAAGAACAGGATCGCGGCCATCAGGATGTAGATCAGCATCGACGACAGCGCCGGGCCCGCGCTCTCGGCCGCGTTGGCGGGCAGGAAGAGCAGCAGGAACAGGTCGAGAAACGAACGCCCCATGGTGTCGATCACGCCGGTGACGATCGAGGCGATGAACGCGCCGCGGATCGAGCCGATGCCGCCGATGACGATCACCACGAATGCGAGGATCAGCACGTCCTCGCCCATGCCGATCTGGGCCTGGGTGATCGGCGTGATGATCAACCCCGCCAGCCCGGCGAGCACCGCGCCGATGCCGAAGACGATGGAGAAGAGCTTGGGAATGTTGACGCCGAGCGCGCCGGCCATGGTGCGGTTCGACGCGCCGGCGCGGATCAGCATGCCGATCCGGGTCCTGCCGACGAGGATGTAGAGGCCGAGCGCGACCGCGAGGCCGACCGCGATGATGACCATGCGGTAGACCGGGTAGGTGATGCCGAGCCCGATCTCCACCGTGCCGTCGAGGAAGGCCGGCAGCGGCACGACCAGGCCTTCCGGGCCCCAGGCCAGGCGGGTCGCCTCGTTGAAAAAGAGGATCAGCCCGAAGGTGGCGAGAACCTGGTCGAGATGGTCGCGCGGGTAGAGCGTGCGCAGCGTCGTCATCTCGACGGCCATGCCGATCACCAGCATCGCCGGGACCATCAGGATCACGCCGAGGATGAACGAGCCGGTGAGGAGCGCGAAGGTGCCGCCGACGAAGGCGCCGATCATGAACATCGACCCGTGGGCGAGGTTCACGAGATCCATGATCCCGAACACAAGCGTCAGCCCCGCGGCCATCAGGAACAGGATGATGCCGAGCTGGAACCCGTTCAGGAACTGTTCGGTCAGGAGGACGTAGTCCATCGGCGCGTGAAGGCCCCTACCGCTGGCGGATATGCAAACGGGGATGCCGAGGCATCCCCGCTGCTATTGGGTGTCGTCCGCGAGTCAGCCGGCCATCTTGCACTGGCTGGCGTAGGGATCCTGGTGATCCTTCAGCACAGCGCGGCCGACCGTGGTCGTCCAGTTGCCGTCGGCATCCTTCACGACCGTGCGCTCGTAGAAGTTCTGGATGGGGAAGTGGTTGTTGCCCATCTTGAACGGCCCGCGGACGGAATCGAAGTCCGCGGCCTTGAGCGCGGCGCGCATGCCGTCGATGTCGTCCAGGTCGCCGCCCACGGCTTCGACCGCCGACTTGATGTACATGATCGAGTCATAGCTCTGCGCCGCGTAGAAGGACGGGTAGCGCCCGTACTTGGCGCGGAAATCGGCCACGAACTTCTTGTTGGCGGGCGTGTCGAGGTCCGGTCCCCAGAACTGGGTCATCTTGGTGCCGAGCACCGTCTCCATGCCGGCCTTCTGGAACAGCGGCAGGCTGATCGAGTCCAGCGTGTAGACCGAGTAGAGCGGAATCTCGCCGTCGAGGCCCGCCTGCTGGTACTGCTTGATGAAGGCGGGGCCGGCCGGGCCCGGGTAGAAGGTGAACACGCCGTCCGGCTTGGCCGCCTTGACCTTGGACAGCTCGGCCGACCAGTCACGCTGGGACGGCCAGACGGTCATGTCCTTGCCGACCACCTCGCCCTTGAAGGTGCGTTCCACGCCCGCGACCATGTTCTGGCCGGCGGCGTAGTTCGGGGCGACGAGATAGAGCGACTTCACACCCTGCTGGTTGAGCAGCTCGCCCAGCGCCATCGGTGTCTGGTCGTTCTGCCAGGCGATGTTGAAGAAGTTCTCGTGGCACTGCGCGCCGGCCAACGGCGACGGGCCGGCGTTGGCGCTGATCAGGATCTTGCCCGCGTTGAGCACGACCGGCGCGGAGGCCAGCAGCACGTTGGACCAGATGTAGCCCGCGACGAGGTCGACATCCTCGCGGAGCACGAGGCGTTCGGTTGCCTGCTTGCCCTTCTGCGAGTTGAACTCGTCGTCGGCGTAGACGATCTCGACGTCGAGGTCGCCCATCTTGCCGCCGATATGCTCGACCGCGAGGTCGACCGCGTCGCGCATGTCCTTGCCGAGGACCGCGACGGGGGTGGTCAGTGTTGTGACGAAGCCGATCTTGATCTCGTCGGCCGATGCCGGGGCCGTCCCGGCGAGAAGGGCCAGCATCGCTGCCGAGCCTGCCAGTTTCTTGAACATTTTCAGTCTCCTCCCTGAAAAATTGGTTGTCGCTATCGGACCATAACGGGACGCCAATGAAAAGCGCCACGCGGGTCCGTCTTTGGTTTGAGCGTCACGAGTTCGGAATCACGGCCGTCGCCTCGATCTCAACCTGCGCCCGGTCCTCGACCAGCGCGGTGACCTCCACCACCGACATGGCGGGGAAATGCCGCCCCATCACGACGCGGTAGGCCGCGCCCAGCGCGCGCGGGTCGGCGAGATACGCCTGCCTGTCGGTGACGAACCAGGTCAGCCGGACGATGTGTTCCGGCTTGCCCCCGGCCTCGGCGATCACGGCGCAGGCGTTGCGCAGCGCGATCCCGACCTGTTCGGCGAAGTCGTCGGTCTCGAAGGCGCCGGTTTCGGGATTCCAGCCGATCTGGCCGCCGACGAAGACCATGCGGCCCTCGGCGCTGATCCCGTTCGCATAGCCTTTGGGCGGCGCCCAGCCTTCCGGTTGCAGGAATTCGATCATGAACCTTGATATTTCAGCTTTAGATATTTTAATCTTAAAATAATCAGCGAACGGATGACAAGCCGCATGAACGAAACCGAGACCCGACTTTCGTTGGAGGGACAGCACGCCGTCGTCACCGGCGGCGGGCGCGGAATCGGGCTGGCGGTCGCCGGGGCGCTGGCGGCGCGCGGCGCGAACCTGACCCTGATGGGCCGGACCCGGGCGGAGCTCGACGAGGCGGCGGCCAGCCTCTCCGCCGACCACGGCGTCGAGGCGTTCGCGCGAACTCTGGACGTGACCGACGGCGAGGCCGTGGCAAACACCTTCGGCGAGCTGATCGCGGAACACGGCGCGCCGGACATTCTGGTGAACAACGCCGGCGGCACCGGCAGCGCGCCCTTCGCGAAGCTGGACCGCGCGGCCTGGGACGACACGCTGTCGCTGAACCTTACGAGCGTCTACGCCTGCACCCATGCGGTGCTGCCCGCAATGCTGGACGCGGGGCGCGGGCGGATCGTGAACCTCGCCTCGACGGCGGGGCTGACCGGCTACCGCTACGTCGCCGCCTACTGCGCGGCCAAGCACGGCGTGGTCGGCCTGACCCGCGCGCTGGCGCTGGAGGTCGCGACGAAGGGTGTCACGGTCAACGCCGTGTGCCCGGGCTTCACCGAGACGCCGATGCTCGATGCCTCGATCCGCAACATCACCGAGAAGACCGGCCGCAGCGCCGACGAGGCGCGCGCCGATCTCGCCAGGAGCAACCCGCAGGGACGGCTGATCCGGCCCGAGGAGGTCGCGGACACGGTCGCATGGCTGTGCGGGCCGGGCGCGGCGGCGATCAACGGCCAGGCCATCGCGGTCGACGGCGGGGAGACGGTCTGATGCCCGACGGTGCGAATACATCGCGCGACGATTTCGAGACCGGCCTCACCCAGGACGACCGGCTCGACCTGCGCAGCTGGCTGCGGCTACTGACCTGCGCCAACATGATCGAGGCCGAGGTGCGCAAGCGGCTGCGCGAGGAGTTCGATATCACGCTCGCACGCTTCGACCTGCTCGCCCAGCTCGACCGGGCCGGCAACGGCCTGACCATGGGCGAACTGTCGCGCCGGATGATGGTCACCAACGGCAACGTCACCGGCCTGATCGACCGGCTGGTCGACGAGGCGCTGGTGACCCGCGCGCCCGACCCGGACGACCGGCGGGTGCAGATCATCGAACTGACCCGCGCCGGCCGGCGTTCGTTCGAGCGCATGTCGAAGGCCCATGCGAGCTGGATCACCGAGCTTTTTTCCGGCCTCGACCGTGATCACCTCACTGCGCTTTACGACGAGCTGGCGCATCTCAAATCCTCCATCGCCGCGAATGCCGGCCCGGGAGACGACACATGACACCGATGAAGAAGGGCGCAGACTTCGCGCCGGAACATTTCCAGTGGGAGGTCGACGGCAAGGTCGCGACGGTCACCCTGAACCGGCCCGACCTGAAGAACCCGCTGACCTTCGAGAGCTACGCCGAACTGCGCGACACGTTCCGGGCGCTGACGGACGTCGACGACGTAAAGGCGGTCGTGATCCACGGCGCGGGCGGTAATTTCTGCTCCGGCGGCGACGTGCACGAGATCATCAGGCCCCTGCTCGACATGGAAATGCCGGAGCTGCTGCGGTTCACGCGGATGACCGGCGATCTCGTCAAGGCGATCCGCACCTGCCCGCAGACGGTGATCGCCGCCATCGACGGCGTGTGCGCCGGCGCGGGCGCCTGCATCGCCATGGCGGCGGACATGCGGATTGGCACCGAACAGTCGAAGACGGCGTTCCTGTTCACCCGCGTCGGGCTGGCCGGCTGCGACATGGGCGCCTGCGCGATGCTGCCGCGGATTATCGGCCAGGGGCGGGCCGCGGAACTGCTGTTCACGGGCCGCTCCATGGACGGCGCCGAGGCCGAGCGCTGGGGTTTCCTGAACCGGCTCGTCGCCCCCGATGACCTGCTCGCAGCGGCCCTCGATACTGCCACGCGCCTCGCGGACGGTCCGACCTTCGCCCACGCCATGACCAAGACCATGCTCAACGCCGAATGGTCCATGGACCTCGACGAGTACATCGAGGCCGAGGCCCAGGCGCAGGCGGTCTGCATGCAGACGAAGGACTTCCGCCGCGCCTACGACGCCTTCGCCGCGAAGCAACGACCCGTGTTCGAGGGGGACTGATGGTCGGTCAAAATCACAAGCTTCCGTCGGACCGGTCAAACGGGCGGGTTGCAAACCCGCCCCTACCGGCGGTTGCGCCCGAGGTCCGTAGAGAACCACCAGAAGCCGGCCGCCTAAGCATGTTCTGTAGGGGCGGGTTTCAAACCCGCCCGGACCGACCTCCGGGGAGGAACATGTAAATGCCCGACCGCAGCTATCTGGACTGGCCGTTCTTCGATCCGGCCCATCGCGAACTGGCCGACGCCATCGATTCCTGGGCCGCCGACGAGGTCGCGCCCCACGAGGACGACGAGCACGACGTCGACGCGCTGGCGCGCACGTTCGTGGACAAGCTCGGCAAGGCGGGCTGGCTGAAATATTGCGTGCCGGCCGAATGCGGCGGCCGGTTCGACACCCTAGACGTGCGCTCGCTCTGCCTGATCCGCGAGACGCTGGCGCGCTATTCCGGCCTCGCCGACTTTTCCTTCGCGATGCAGGGCCTCGGCAGCGCCTCGATCTCGCTGTTCGGCAGCGACCAACTGAAACAGAAATACGTCACCGACGTGGGCCGGGGACAGCGGATCGGCGCCTTCGCCCTGTCCGAGCCCGCCGGCGGGTCCGACGTCGCGAGCATGACCACCGAGGCGCGCGCTGTCGGCGATGCGGACGGTGACGATTACGTTCTCAACGGCGCGAAGACGTGGATCTCCAACGGCGGCATTGCCGACCAGTATGTCGTGTTCGCGCGCACCGGCGAGGCGCCCGGCGCGAAGGGCCTGTCCGCCTTCGTGGTCGACGCCGACAACCCGGGACTGGCCGTCACCGAGCGCATCGACGTGATCGCGCCGCACCCGCTGGCCACCATCACGTTCACCGACTGCCGGGTGCCCGCCTCGCACCGGCTGGGCGCGCCCGGCGACGGGTTCAAGGTGTCCATGTCGACCCTCGACATCTTCCGGGCCACCGTCGGGGCGTCGGCGCTGGGCTTCGCGCGCCGCGCGCTGGACGAGGCGATTTCCCGGTCGAAGGAACGCGAAGCCTTCGGCCAGCACCTGTCGGACATGCCGGTCATCCAGACCAAGCTCGCCGAGATGGCAGTGCAGGTCGACGCCGCCGCGCTGCTGGTCTACCGCGCCGCCTGGACCAAGGACCAGGGCGCGCCGCGGGTCACCCGCGAGGCCTCAATGGCAAAACTCTATGCTACCGAGTCCGCCCAGAAAGTGATCGACGAGGCCGTCCAGATCCACGGCGGGACCGGCGTCGTCTCGGGCAACACGGTCGAGCGGCTGTACCGTGAAATCCGCGCGCTGCGCATCTACGAGGGCACCAGCGAGATCCAGCGCCTCGTCATCGCGGGCCAGACCCTGGCCGAGTCCGGGGGCAACTGACATGTGGCGCCCGCCCGAACGCATCCGCTGGGAACCGGACGCGGGCGACTGGCCCGACGCGGCGACCGCGGCCAATTCGCGCCTGTTCTCGCCGGTCACCGTCGGCCCCGTCGAGCTGGAATCCCGCACCTGGGTCCCGGCCATGGTGCCCTGGCGCGCCACCGGCGACGGCGAGGTCACCGACAACGTGCTGGACTGGTACGGGCGCTTCGCGCGCGGCCGGCCCGGCGCGATCGTCGTCGAGGCGACGGGCATCCGGGACATCCCGTCCGGCCCGCTGCTGCGGATCGGCAACGATGCGTTCCTGCCCGGCCTGCGTGACCTCACCGACACGGTCCGCCGCGAAAGCGACGGCCACACGAAACTGTTCATCCAGCTCATCGATTTTCTCGCAATCCGCCGCCGCCCCGACCCGGCGAAGTTTTTCGAGCGCTTCCTGGAGATCACCGACCGACACCGCGACGCGCTCGACGCGAGGGACTGGCCGGAGGACAAAATCCGCGAACACCTCGCCGGGCTCGCGGACGAGGAACTCGACGACATCCTCACGGCGCGCGAGCTGGAATCCCTGCGGCAGGGATATCGCGAGCGGGTCACCGACACCGACCTGCCGCATATCGCGGATCTGCCCGAGGTGCTTCCCGGCCTGTTCGCAGAGGCCGCGCGGCGGGCGCGCGAGGCCGGGTTCGACGGGGTCGAGCTCCACTACGCCCACGCCTACACGATGGCGTCGTTCCTCTCGGCCCTGAACACCCGCGACGACGGCTACGGCGGATCGCGGGAGAACCGCGCCCGTCTGCCGCTCGAAGTCTACGCCGCCGTGCGCGAGGCGGTCGGCGAGGACTTCTTGGTCGGCACCCGTTATCTGTCCGACGACTGCATCGACGGCGGCAACGAGGTCGCGGACGCCGCGTATTTCGGAGCCGAGTTCGCGAAGGCCGGCTTCGACGTGCTGTCGCTGTCGCGCGGCGGCAAGTTCGAGGACGCCAAGCAGCCCGGCGTGGGCCAGGCCGCCTACCCCTACACCGGCCCCAGCGGCTACGAGTGCATGCCGCAGTACATCTCCGACGAACGCGGCCCGTTCGGGCGCAACGTCGCGCCGGTCGCGCAGATCCGCGACGCGGTGCGCGCGGCGGGCTGCGAGACGCCGCTGGTCGTGACCGGCGGCATCCACGGGTTCGAGCAGGCCGAGGAAATCCTGCGCGACGACAAGGCGGATATTATCGGTTTCGCACGCCAGTCCCTCGCCGACCCGGACTGGTTCCGCAAGGTGCGCGGCGGTCACGGCAAGGCGGTGCGGGTGTGCGAGTACACCAACTATTGCGAAGCCCTGGACCAGAAGCACGTGCCGGTCACCTGCCAGCTCTGGGACCGGGAGAACCTCGACGAACCAGGCATCGCGAAAACCGAAGACGGCAAGCGCCGCCTCGTCGCGCCGGAATGGGAGGACCCGTCATGACCGTGGAAAGCCCCTGGGTGCCCACCGGGACCAGCGCCCATGTCGACACCTTCACGATAGACAACCTGCCGCCGAAGCATCTGTGGCCGCGGCTCGACTTCTCGCAGTTGCCGCAGCTTTGCGACTATCCCGGCCAGATCAACGCGGCGAACGGCCTGCTCGACGATCACGTCGCGGCCGGGCGCGGCGACCGCACCGCGATCCTGTTCGGCGATACGCGCTGGACCTATGCCGACCTGAAATCCCACGCCGACCGGATCGCGCGGGTGCTGGTCGAGGACAAAGGGCTGGTGCCGGGCAACCGGGTGCTGCTGCGCGGGCCGAACAACCCGATGATGGCTGCGGCATGGTTCGCCGTGATCAAAGCCGGCGGGGTGTGCGTCGCGACCATGCCGCTGCTGCGCGCGCGCGAACTCACCCACATTATCGACAGGGCGCAGATCAGCCACGCGCTGTGCGACGAGACCCTCGCCGAGGCGATGGACGAGGCGCGCGAGCGCACGTCGACCCTCAAATCGGTGCTGCACTTCTCCGCGACCGGCGGCGGCAGCGCCGATCTCGACCGGGCCATGTCGGAAAAACCGGAAGGTTTCGACAACATCGACACGGCCGCCGACGACCCGGCGCTGATCGCGTTTACCTCCGGCACGACGGGTGCGCCCAAGGGCACGATCCACTTCCACCGCGACGTACTCGCCATGTGCGACTGCTTCCCGACGGCGCCCTTTGGCGTCCGCGAGGACGACGTCTTCACCGGTACGCCGCCGCTCGCCTTCACCTTCGGGCTGGGCGCGATGCTGGGTTTCCCCTTGCGGGCGGGTGCGGCGGTGGCGCTGATCGACAGGCCGTCGCCCGAGGCCGTCTTCGAAACCATCAAGCGCCACAAGTGCACGGCGCTGTTCACCGCGCCGGTGATGCTCCGTACGCTCGTGGAACGGATCGACGAGGGCGACCTGTCCAGCCTGACCCACGCTGTATCAGCGGGAGAACATCTGCCCAGGCCGATCTTCGACATGTTCGAAGACGCGACGGGCCTGCGGATCATCGACGGGCTCGGGTCGACCGAAATGATCCATATTTTCGTCTCCAGCGCCGGCGACGACACCCGCCCCGGCGCGACCGGCAAAGCGATCCCCGGCTACGAGGCCTGTATCCTCGACGACGACGGCAATCCGGTTCCGCCCGGCGAACAGGGCCATCTCGCCGTGCGGGGACCGACCGGTTGCCGCTATCTCGACGACGCGGAGCGCCAGCGCGCCTATGTCACCGACGGCTGGAACCTGCCCGGCGACATCTACACCATGGATGAAGACGGTTACTTCTGGTACGGCGCGCGCGCCGACGACATGATCATCTCCGCCGGCTACAACATCGCCGGCCCCGAGGTCGAGGTCGCGCTGCTCGAACATCCGAAGGTGCGCGAATGCGCGGTGGTCGGCGCGCCCGACGACAAGCGCGGCAACATCGTGAAGGCCTTCGTGGTGCTCACCGAACCGGGCGACGCCTCGGAAGCCACCGTCGCGGAACTGCAGGAATTCGTGAAGGGCGAGATCGCCCCCTACAAATACCCGCGCGCCATCGAATTCGTGGACGAACTGCCGCGCACCGAGACCGGCAAGGTCCAGCGCTTCAAGCTGCGCGAGGACCAGGCATGATCTTGTCGGAACGTACGCAACATCGAAGAACTGACCCACTCGGGGAACGCGCCCTCCAACCCTCTCCTCCCTTGAGGGAGGAGAGGGTGGCGAGCGCCAGCGAGCCGGGTGAGGTGGGTGCGTGCGGACAAGTACGCACCCATGAAAGATCTGCGCGAACCCCACCTCACCCCGGCCCTCTCCTCCCCCGACGGGGAGGAGAGGGAACGGATGTCGGCGTACATCTCGACACCCGTTTTGCAGGAACGGTTTCACCCGGCGGGAGCGTGTCCCGATGAAGATCAACTGCCTCGGCGGCGGCCCGGCCGGTCTTTATTTCGCGATCCTGATGAAAAAGGCGCGGCCCGACGCGGACATCCGCGTGATCGAGCGTAACCGGCCCGACGACACGTTCGGCTTCGGTGTGGTCTTCTCCGACCAGACGCTCGACAATTTCGCCCGGGCCGACCGGCCGACCCACGACGCGATCACCGGCGCGTTCGCTCACTGGGACGATATCGATATCCACTTCAAGGGCGCGGTGCTGACATCGACCGGGCACGGCTTTTCGGGCATGTCGCGCAAGCTGATGCTGAACATCCTGCAGGACCGCGCGGCCGAGCTCGGCGTCTCGCTGGAATTCGAGACCGAGTTCGACGACCCGGACGCCTATCGCGACGCCGACCTGGTGCTCGCCGCCGACGGGGTGAACTCGCTGGTCCGCAACACCTATGCGGACAGGTTCGAGCCCGACATCGACTGGCGACCCAACAAGTTCGCCTGGTTCGGCACCACCCGGCCCTTCCCGGCCTTCACCTTCTTCTTCAAGGAAAACGAGCACGGGCTGTGGCGCATCCACGCCTACCAGTACATGGACGGGCACTCGACCTTCATTCCCGAATGCACCAACGAAACCTTCGAGCGCAGCGGTCTGGCCGTCGACGACGAGGAAGGCGCGGCGGCGTATCTGGAAGAGCTGTTCGCCGAGGAACTGGACGGCCACAAACTGCTCATCAACCGTTCGAACTGGCGGAACTTCCCGGTGATCCGCTGCGCGAACTGGCATTTCGACAATGTGGTGATCGCGGGCGACGCGGCCCATACGGCGCACTTTTCCATCGGCTCGGGCACCAAGCTCGCCATCGAGGACGCGATCGACCTGGCCGCCGCCGTACAGGCCCACGACGATGTGCCGGCGGCGCTCGCGGCCTACGAGACGGCGCGGCGGCCGGTCGTGGAAAGCACCCAGCGCTCGGCCCGGACCAGCCTGCGCTGGTTCGAGGAGACCGAGCGCTACTACGATGCGTTCGAGCCGATCCGGTTCGGGTTCAGCCTGCTGACCCGCTCGCTGCGCATCAGCCACGAGAACCTGAAGCTGCGCGACCCGGACTATGTCGCCGGGATCGACAAATGGTTCGCGGCGGACACGGCCAACCGCACCGGGATCAACATTCCCGACGATCCGCCGCCCCCGCCGATGTTCACCCCGTTCAGGCTGCGCGAGATGACCGTGCCGAACCGGGTGGTGGTCTCGCCCATGTGCCAGTACATGGCCGAGGACGGCACCGTCGGCGACTGGCACATGGTGCATCTGGGTTCGCGCGCCGTCGGCGGCGCGGGTCTGATCGTGACGGAAATGACCGACGTGTCCGCCGACGGCCGGATCACGCCGGGCTGCGCGGGCATGTACAAGCCCGAGCACGTCACCGCGTGGCAGCGCATCGTCGACTTCGTACACGGAAACTCCGGCGCGAAAATCGCGCTGCAGCTCGCCCACGCCGGCCGGAAAGGCTCCACCAGGCCATTGTGGGAAGGCGGCGAGAGCGCACCGCTGAACGCCGGCAACTGGGAGGTGATCGCGCCCTCGCCGATCCCCTATACCGACGCC
This sequence comes from Alphaproteobacteria bacterium, assembly GCA_965222215.1. Classification (GTDB taxonomy): domain Bacteria; phylum Pseudomonadota; class Alphaproteobacteria; order UBA6615; family UBA6615; genus JABJAG01. The sequence continues at coordinate 3,023,436 of OZ244931.1, forward strand.
AACCAGACCCCGCGCGAGATGACCCGCGACGACATGGACCGGGTCCGCGACGACTTCGCGCGCGCCGCCGGGATGGCGGACGAGGCCGGGTTCGACATGCTGGAGATTCATTTCGCCCACGGCTACCTGCTGTCGACCTTCCTGTCGCCGCTGACCAACCGGCGTACCGACGACTACGGCGGATCATTGGAGAACCGGCTGCGCTTCCCTCTGGAGGTGTTCGATGCGGTGCGCGAAGTCTGGCCCGAGGGAAAACCCATCTCGGTGCGCATATCCGCCCACGACTGGAAGGAGGGCGGCACCAGAGGCGACGACGCGGTCGTCATCGCGAAGGCGCTCAAGGAACATGGCTGCGACATCGTGGACGTGTCGTCGGGACAGGTGGTGTCAGACCAGGAACCCGAATACGGCCGGCTCTACCAGACACCGTTCGCCGAGCGGGTGCGGCTGGAGGCGGATATCCCGACCATGACCGTCGGCGCGATCTCGTCCTTCGAGGACGTCAACTCGATCCTCGCCGGCGGCCGCGCCGACCTGTGCGTGCTGGCCCGCGCGCATCTGGACGACCCCTATTGGACGCGGCACTCGGCGCGCCTGCAGGGTTTCGACCTCGATTGGCCCGACCCGTACAAGTCGGTCGAGCGGTACACGCCGCGGCAGTAGGTGCGCTCGCTCGTCACCCCGGCGAAGGCCGGGGTCCATTGACTCGGGCGGTTGCCTGGTCACGCATCGGCGACAATGGATTCCTGCCTTCGCAGGAATGACGGGTGGAGGTGGAGCGCCAGCTTGCACTCCCAATTGTCATTGCATGGCGCAGCGCGGCAATAAGCGCCTCGTTCGTCACCAAATGAGGAATCAGGCGCCCTCGCGATCCCAGAATTCGTCACCCCGGCGAAAGCCGGGGTCCATAAACACAGGCGGTTGCCCGTTCACGCATCGGCGATAATGGATTCCTGCCTTTTTATCCGCCATAGCGCGAAGCGCGGCGGTGGGCGCAGGAATGACGGATGGAGGTGAGGCAACTATCCCGTGAAACGCCCGCCCTCTTCCGCCAGCTTTACCAGCAGCGGGGACGGTTCCCACAGCTTGCCGTGTTCGGTGTGGAAGGCCTTCACCCGCGCGTGGATTTCGGACAACCCGATCGCGTCGGCGGAGAACATGATGCCGCCGCGCCAGCGCGGGTAGCCGAAGCCGTACAGCCACATGACGTCGATGTCGGACGCGCGCAGCGCGATGCCCTCGTCGAGGATTTTCGCGCCCTCGTTGATGGCCGCGTAGAGGCAGCGTTCGCGGATCTCGTCGTCGGAAATCCCGCGGCGCTCGGTGCCCTGCTCCTTCGCGACCTCGATGGCGACGGCCTCGGTCTCCGGGTCGGGGACCGGGCGGCGGTTGCCTTCCTCGTAGACATACCAGCCCCTGCCGGCCTTCTGGCCGAAGCGGCCGAGCTCGCACATCCGGTCAGCGAGGTGCATGTAGCGCTCATCCGGGTCGCGCCGGTCGGCCAGCGACTGGCGCATCCGCCAGCTCACATCCAGGCCCGACAGGTCGCTGACGGCCAGCGGGCCCATGGGCATGCCCCATTCGGTGAGTACGCGGTCGACCTGTTCCGGCGACGCGCCCTCTTCCACCAGGAACGTCGCCTCGCGGACAAGCGGCAGCCGCGAACGGTTGGCGATGAAGCCGTGACAGACCCGGGCGAGCACGGCGGTCTTGCCGGTTTTTTTGGCTATCGCCATGCCCGTGGCGATGGCGTCGGGCGCGCTCTTCCCGCCGCGCACGACCTCGAGCAGCCGCATGGCGTGGGCCGGCACGAAGTAGTGCAGGCCGATCACGTCCTCCGGCCGTGACGTGGCGGCGGCGATGGCGTCTATGTCCATGTAGGACGTGTTGGTGGCAAGGATCGCCCCCGGCTTCGCCGCGCCGTCGAGCTTTGCGAAGATTTCCTTCTTCACGTCGAGGTCCTCGAACGCCGCCTCGATCACCAGGTCGGTGTCCGCCAACGCGCCGTAGTCGGTATCGCCGGAGATGCGCGCCATGCGCTCGGCCTTGCCCGCCTCGTCGAGACGGCCGCGTTTGATCATGCCGTCGTAGAGCCTGGCGATCTCGGCGAGGCCCGCGTCGAGCGCCTCCCGGCCAGCCTCGATCACGGTGACCGGCAGGCCCGCGTCGGCCAGGCTGACGGCGATGCCGCGGCCCATGGTGCCGGCGCCGATCACGCCGGCGGTCTCGACCTTGCGCGGGGCGACGTCCTTGCCGATGTCGGGAATCTTGCCGGCCTCGCGCTCGGCAAAAAAGGCGTAGCGCAGGGCGAGCGACTGGTCGGAATTCTTGCAGGTCTCGAAGCGCCTGCGATCCGACGAGACGGCATCTTCATAGGTCATGCGCAGGCCGTCGAGCACGCTTTCAATGGCGATGTGCGGCGAGTCCTGACCGCGCATCCGGCGGTTGGCGAGATCGCGGTACTTCTCGATGGTCTCGGCGAACTCTTCCGGCGCGCCGATACCCTCGCGCGGCTCGCTGGAAATGCGGCGGGGGCGATTCTCGGCCAGCACCTTCTCGGCGAAGGCGATGGCGCCGGCGCGCAGGTCGCCGTCGATAATCTCGTCGACGATGCCGTAGTCCTTCGCCGTCGCCGCGTCGATGGGCTTGCCGAGCACGATCAGCTCCAGCGCATGGTCGAGCCCCGCGACGCGCGGCAGGCGCTGGGTGCCGGCCGCGCCGGGGAAGATGCCGAGATTGACCTCGGGCGTGCCCATGCGCGCGGACGGCGACGCGACGCGGAAATGGCAGCCGAGCGTGAGTTCCAGCCCGCCGCCCAGCGCGGTGCCGTGGATCGCGGCGACGACGGGCTTTTCGATGGTATCGAGATGGTCGACGACGGCGAGCAGGTGCGGCTCCTTCGTCGGTTGGTCGAACTCCCGGATGTCCGCGCCGGCGGGAAAGGTCCGGCCCGCGCCGATCAGCACCATGGCGTCGACATCGCCGTCCGCCGCCGCCTGATCGACCCGGGCGACGATGCCCTCGCGCACGGCGATCCCGAGCGCGTTCACCGGCGGATTGTCGATGGCCAGGACCGCAACCCGGCCCGCCACCTCGTAGCCCACGATTTCGCTCATACCGCCCCTCTCTGACTCGCATACCGGTCTGTGGTAATTCTCGTCGCGCCGGTGCGTGCGGCATGATGCGCAGGCCGGGCACTTGGGTCAAACGGCCCGGCCAGGGGGTTTACATGGCGAGATATCCGCATCCGGACGCGTTTCTGGACATTGTCGGGCAGGAGCTTGGCGTCTCCGGCTGGGTCGAGATCGACCAGGCCCGCATCGACGCCTTCGCCGACGTCACCAACGATCACCAGTGGCTGCATGTGGACCCGGAACGCGCCGCGAAGGACATGCCGGAAGGCAAGACCATCGCGCACGGATTCCTGGTGCTGTCGCTGATTCCCGGCCTCAGCTACGAGTTCTTCGAGGTCGACAACCTCGCCCACACGATCAACTACGGCCTGAACAAGGTGCGCTTCACCGCAATGGTGCCGGTGAATTCGCGCGTGCGCCTGCGCCAGTCGCTGAAATCCGCCGAGAAGCGTGACGACGGGAGCGTCCACATCGTGCTGGAAGGCGTGATCGAGCTTGAGGGCAGCGAGCGCCCCGCCGCGGTCGTGGAAAGCGTGCGCCTGATGTTTCCCGAACCCATCGGAAAGAAATAGATTTCCTCATGCTGAGCCGGTCGAAGCATGAGGCGCCACGCCCAAACTCATCCTTCGTCAGGCTCAGGATGAGGGCCGCAGAAAGTTACGAGATGACACCATGAGCAGCACCGCCGACCGCACCTTTTCGCGCACCGACCAGGTGGTCGATGTATTGGAGCAGCACCGCTTCGATCCCGCGCCGCTGGTCGCGTGGATGGACGCGAACATCGACGGCTTCGCCGGGCCCATCGACATGAAGCAGTTCCAGGGCGGGATGTCGAACCCGACGTTCCTGCTGACCGACGCGAACGGGCGGCGTTACGTCTTGCGCAAGAAGCCGCCGGGCGAACTGCTGCCGTCGGCCCACGCCGTCGACCGGGAGCACAAGATCACTTCGGCACTGGGCGACACGCCGGTGCCGGTCGTGCGCACGCTGGCGCTGTGCGAGGACACGTCCATCGTCGGCACCGAGTTCTTTCTGATGGATCACGCCGACGGCCGGGTGTTCCACGACCCGTCCCTGCCGGACCTTGCCGCCGACGACCGGGCGGCGGTCTACCGGTCGATGATCGAGACGCTGGCCGCACTGCACCAGGTCGACTTCGCGGCGGTCGGCCTGTCCGACTACGGCCGGGTCGGCGGCTACATGGGACGGCAGGTCGCGCGCTGGTCGAAGCAGTACGAGGCGAGCAAGACCGACGAACTGCCGGAGATGGACAGACTGATGGCCTGGCTGCCGGACAACATGCCCGACGACAGCGAGACCACCATCGTCCATGGCGACTTCCGGCTGGAGAACCTGATCGTCGCCCACGATTCGCCCGAGGTGGTCGCCGTGCTCGACTGGGAGCTGTCGACCCTCGGCCATCCGCTGTCGGACCTCGCCTACAACTGCCTGACCTATCACTGGCCGGAGGAATCCTTTGGTGACATGCGCGGGCTCGACCCGTCGACGCCGGGCATCCCGAGCGAAGAGGACTACGTCGCCGCCTACTGCGAGCTGACCGGGCGCGGCGAGATCGAGAACTGGACCTTCTATCTCGTGCTGTCGCTGTTCCGCCTCGCGGCGATTATCCAGGGGGTCTACTACCGGGGCCTGCAGGGCAACGCGTCGTCGCCGGAAGCGCTGCTGCGCCGCGACCTCGCCCGCCAGCTCGCGGTGCGCGCATGGGGACTGGTGGAATCCGATGGCTGACGAATTCGACTATGTGATCGTGGGCGCCGGGTCGGCGGGCTGCGTGCTGGCGAACCGGCTCTCGGCCGGGGACGACACCGTATGCCTGCTGGAGGCCGGCTCGCGCGACCTGCACCCGTATATCCACATCCCCGCCGGGTTCATGAAGGCGCTGACCAGCCCGGCGCTCAACTGGCTCTACGAGACCGAGCCGAGCGAGGGGACCAACGGACGCAGGATCCCCGCGCCGCGCGGCAGGACGCTGGGCGGGTCGAGCGCCATCAACGGCCATGTCTACAACCGCGGCCAGCGGATGGACTTCGATTCCTGGTCGCAGATGGGCAATCGTGGCTGGGGCTATGCCGACGTACTGCCCTACTTCAAGCGCAGCGAGCGGCGGATCGGAGACGGCGACGACACCTATCACGGGCGCGACGGCGAACTGCCGGTGACCGACATCGACTGGTCGCACCCGGTCTGCGACGCCTTCATCGAGGCCTGTGCGGCCATGGGTATCCCGAAGAACAACGATTACAACGGCGCGACCCACGCCAGCACCGGCTACTTCCAGCGCACGATCCACAGGAACCGGCGGATGAGCGCGGCGGTGTCTTTCCTCAACCCGGCGCGCCGGCGGCAGAACCTGCACATCGAGACCAGGGCCCATGCCGAGAAAATCCTGTTCGAGGGCACCCGCGCCGTCGGCGTGCGCTTCCGGCGCGGCGGCAGGTCCGTCGAGGTGCGCGCGCGCAGGGAGGTGATCGTGGCGGCCGGGGCCATTGCCTCGCCGCAGCTGCTGCAGGTCTCCGGCATCGGCGCGGGCGCACATCTGCAGGAGATCGGCGTCCCGGTCGTGCGGGATATTCCCGCCGTAGGCGAGAACCTGTCGGACCATTTCGGCGTGCGGATCGCCAGCCGGGTGAAGAACGACAAGACCTTCAACGCACTGTCCCGCGGCCTGCCGCTGGCCGGCGAGATCGCGAAATATTTTCTCGGACGCCGGAGCATCCTCGCGCTCTCGCCCACGCTCTCCTACGCCTTCTGGAAGACCAACGAGGCGCTCGACAATCCGGACCTGCAGATCATCTTCACCCCGGCGAGCTACAAGGTGGGCGTGCCCTCCGAGCTCGAGGACTACCCCGGCATGACCATCGCCTGCTGGCCGCAGCGCCCGGAAAGCCGGGGCCATGTGCGGGCGAAGACGGGCGACACACGGGACAAGCCGCTGATCCAGCCGAACTACCTGTCGGCGGAGTACGACCGGCGCGTCATGGTCGCGGGCCTGAAGATGTGCCGGCGGATCGTCCGCTCGCCCGAAATGGCGCATTTCTACGATCACGAGGTCGAACCGGGCGACGCCGTCCGGTCCGACGACGAAATTCTCGACTTCGCGCGCCGTCTCGGCACGACGATCTATCACCTGATGGGCACCTGCCGGATGGGCCCGGCGAGCGACCCCAACAGCGTGGTGGACGACGAACTGAAGGTGCATGGCATCGACGGCCTGCGCGTCGTTGACGCCTCGGTGATTCCCGCTGCGCATTCGACGAACACCAACGCCGCCACGATCATGATCGCGGAGAAAGCCTCCGACATGATCCTCGGCAAGCCGCCGCTGCCTTCCGCGCCGGTCTAAACGACCTTGCGGCCCGGACAGCCGGTCACCATATCCGATGTTCCCCGCCACCACCGCATGGACCTGCATGAAGGCCATCCCGTACGTCGAAGCTCCCGATCCCGTCGAGCTGTTTCGCGCTCGCCCCGACGATGCCGAGAGGCTTCGCCGACGGGCCACTTTCGGCCTCGCCAACCTGATGGGCCTGCCGGACCGGCTGTCGCGCAAATGGCTCGCAGACAACGACAACCCGTTCCTCGACGAACTGAACGCCATCGCCGCCGACGCCAAAGGACCCGGCATCTACGCCCTGAACACGGTCTATGAGTGGTGCTGCACGACCGGCGTGCACGCCGACGAGGACGGGCGCCCGGTACTCTACCGCGCGCTCGACTGGGCGCTGCCGGGCCTCGGCGACGAGGTCATGGTCGCCCGGCACGAAGCCCCGGCAGGGCCGTGGTTCAACATCACCTGGGCCGGCGCGGTCGGGGTTCTGACAGCATTGTGCGAGAACCGCTTCTCGGTCGCGATCAACCAGGCGCCGCAGCAGACGGTCACCGGGCTGACCGCGATCGATACGCTGGCCGGTTGGAAACAGGTGTGGGACGCGGGCGGAATTCCCGCCGCGCACCTGCTGCGGCAGGTCTGCGAGGACGCCGCCGATTTCGACGCGGCCGTCGCGATGCTCACCGACCCGGCGATCCGCGTGGCACAACCGGTCCTGTTCACGCTCGCCGGCACTCGGCCGGGCGAAGCCTGTGTCGTCGAACGCTTCGACACCCGGGCGCGGGTCCATCGCAAGGGCCCGGCCGTTGCCAATGACTGGCTGTCGGACGATCTCGAGGGCCGCGCGCGCGGTATCGGTATGTCAGCCCACGCCGCCCGTGAGGACAGCCGCCGACGCCGGGACAGCCTGCTTGACCATCGCCCGCAGGCGGAATTCTCCTTCGACTGGGTGCGCCCGCCGGTCCTGAACCGCTGGACCAAGCTCGCCGCGGTCTGCCACGCGGCGACCGGTAACCTTGCCGTGCGGGGCTACGAATACGATCGCGGGGCGACCGTCGCGGTCGGCGAATACCTGTCCCCGTCCCTCGCCCGCAGCGAAAATGCCGTCGCGGTCTAACCGGGGCGACTTGGCAAGACAGGCCGTCTTGCCTAGCGTTCCCCCCCAACACATGCCGGGGAAACAGCATGAAGATCACCGACATCGTCACCTCCACCATGACCGTGCCCAACGGCCCGCCGGTCAACGCCTATTACGGCGCCAACACCTATGTGGTTGCGCGGATCCGAACTGACGAGGGGGTCGAGGGGCTGGGCTACACCATGCTGGTCGGCGGCATGGGGGCGAACGCGGTCCGCGCCTACCTGGAGGAAAGCATCGTGCCGCTGGTGGCGGGCCGCGACCCGCTGCAGATCGGCGCGATCTGGCGCGACATGTACGAGAACGACCGGGGCCTGCGGAAGAAGGGCATCCCGGTCTACGCCATGAGCGCCATCGACATCGGCCTGTGGGACATCCTCGGCAAGGTGTCCGGCCGGCCGGTCTACCAGTTGCTCGGCGCGCACGCGGACCGCATCCCGGTCTATGGCAGCGGCGGGTTCCTGCCCTACACCGTTGACCAGATCGTCGAGGAGGCGGAGGGCTTCCGGGCGCAGGGCTGCCGCCACTACAAGTTCAAGCTCGGGCGCGAGGATGTGATGGAAAACGTCGAGCGGGTCCGCCGGGTCCGCGCAGCGCTGGGCGACGACATGGAAATCCTCGTCGACGCCAACCAGCGCTGGGACGTGGCCACGAACATCCGCGTCGGGCGCGCGCTCGCCGACTGCAACCTGTTCTGGTACGAGGAGCCGGTGCTGGCCGACAATATCGGCCAGTGCGCCGAGGTCGCCGCGGCGATCCCGATCCCGGTCGCGACCGGCGAGAACGAGTACACCCGCTACGGTTTCCGCGACCTGATCGACGCGCGCGCCGCGCAGTACCTGAACCCGGACATCCACCGCTGCGGCGGCTTCACCGAGACGATGCGGATCGCCCACCTGGCGGCGGCCTACGACGTGAAGATCGCGCCGCACCTGGTGCCGGAACTGTCGATCTCGGTGCTGTGCGCGATTCCCAACGCCGCGCTTGTCGAGGTGCTGGCGGGTGCGCCCGACAACCTGTGGGAGGCCGGCCCCGAAATCGAGGACGGTCACATGGCCCCGCCCGACCGGCCCGGCCACGGCATGGAATTCAGCGCGGAGGCGATAAGGGACTACACCGAGGAGGGGTAGACTCCTTATGCACTCCTCGTCACCCTGGCGAAGGCCGGGGTCCATTGACTCAGCCGTTTGCCCGGTCGGGCACCGCGTTAATGGATTCCTGCCTTTTTATCCGCCCTAGCGCGAAGCGCGGCGGTGGGCGCAGGAATGACGAACGAGGTTTGTAGGCCGATCGTGTACGACTTAAGTCATTGCGAGGCGCGCAGCGACGCGGCAATCCAGTCTCAAGGGCTTGTCCGCTCTGGATTGCGTCGCCTTCGGCTCGCAATGACGACGGTGGCGGTGTTACGCGGCCCGCATGCCCTCAAGGCGTTTGGCGATCAGGGCGTCGGCCTCGGACATGATGCGGTCGACGAGTTCCTGGCAGGTCGGGATGTCGTGGATCAGGCCGGCCACCATGCCGCAGGACCAGGCGCCCGCGTCCATGTCGCCATCGAGCATGATCTTCGGATAGACGCCCGCGACCTCGTCGATGATGTCCTCGAAGGCGATCCTGTCGCCGAGCTCCTTTTCCTTGGCGAGAAGCCGCTCGACGGCGGCGTTGTTCAGCACGCGCTCGGTGTTGCGCAGCGGGCGCATGACCAGCCGGGTGTCGAGTTCGGACGCCGCGACGATGGCCTGCTTCACCTTCTCATGGACCGGCGCCTCCTTCGTCGCGATGAAGCGCGTGCCCATGTTCATGCCGTCCGCGCCCATGGCCAGCGAGGCGACCAGCGAGCGTGCATCGGCCATCCCGCCCGACGATACGAACGGGATTTCCAGCTCGTCGGCCGCGCGCGGCAGCAGGATCATGTTGGGGATGTCGTCCTCGCCGGGATGGCCACCACACTCGAAACCGTCGACCGAGACCGCGTCGCAGCCGATGGACTGCGCCTTCAGCGCGTGGCGGACCGAGGTGCACTTGTGAACGACCTTGATGCCCGCGTCCTTCAGATACGGCAGCACCGGCTCCGGGCTTCGGCCCGCCGTCTCGACGATCTTCACCCCGCCGTCGATGATCGCCTTCACATAGCCCGGATAATCCGGCGAGGTGACCGTCGGCAGAAAGGTCAGGTTCACCGCGAACGGCCTGTCGGTCAGGTCGCGGCACTTCGCGATCTCGTTGGCGAGATCGGCGGGCGTCTTCTGGGTCAGGCCCGTGATGGTGCCCAGCGCGCCGGTGTTCGACACGGCGGCGGCCAGCTCGGCGAAACCGACATAGTGCATGCCGCCCTGAATGATCGGGTGCTCGATACCGAGCATTTCGGTGATACGGGTTTTCATGACGACTCCGTTGCGCGCGCGCGCTCCTGTTGAAATTCCTCGGACAGGCGGGGCTCGGCGTCATGGGCCTGCATCGGCTCATGGCACTCGGGGCACACCATATGGGGCATGACGGCATGGCCGCAGGCCTTGTGGACGATCTCGACCGGCGGCGGCGAGTGTTCGAACCACTTGTCGCCCCAGGCTTTCATGGAAACGATAACCGGCCACAGGTCCCGGCCCATTTCGGTCAGGCGGTACTCGTAGCGCGGCGGGCGTTCGCTGTAGGCCTCGCGGCGGATCACGCCTGCGGCCTCGAGCCGCTTCAGGCGCTGGCTGAGGGTCGCCGTGGATGCGCCGGTGAGCGCCTGCAGGTCGTCGAACCGCCGGCCCCGCAGAAACATTTCCCGCAACACCATGAGACTCCACGCATCCCCGAACAGTTCGATGGCGCGGGCAATGGTGCAGATGTTGTCGGCGAGATCGGTGCGGCTCATGACGTGGTCGATTCTTTAACTTCAATATTTGAAGTTAGTGTAGCGAAATATGCGCCCCCGTCAATGACAGTGTTCGCAGAAAGCCGCAGCCACGCTGGTTCGTCATTCCTGCGCCCACCGCCGCGCTTCGCGCTATGGCGGATGAAAAGGCAGGAATCCATTGACTCATTCGATTGCCCGGTCGGGCTCCAGCGTTAATGGACCCCTGCCTTCGCAGGGGTGACGATTGTTCGGAGTGTGGGCGGCGTGCGTACGGCTTCAGGTGCCCGCCAGTTCCAGCAGGGCACCGAGCAGGGTCTGGCCGCCGGCGGTGGACCAGTCCTTCGTGATCTCTTCCGCTTCGTTGTGGCTGATGCCGTCGACGCACGGGATGAAGATCATCGAGGTCGGGGCGACGGCGGCGATGTTGCAGGCGTCGTGGCCCGCACCGGAGATGATCTCCCGCGCCGCAAGGCCGCGTTCCGCCGCAGCGTTGCGCACGGCGGACACGCAGCGTTCGTCGAACACGATCGGCTCGATGTGGAAGATCTGCTCGAACTCCACGTCCAGGCCGATATCGTCCGCAATAGCGTCGAGCCCGTCGCGCAGGCGCGCATCCATCCCGGTGAGCGTATCGTCGTCCGGATGCCGGAACTCGGCCGTGAGAAAGACCCTGCCCGGGATCACGTTGCGCGAGTTCGGGTGGGATTCGATCACGCCGACCGTCGAGCGGCCATCGGGATCATTGTCCAGCCCGATCCGGTTCACCAGTTCGACGATCCGCGCCGCGCCGAGCAGCGCATCGCGGCGGCGTTCCATGGGCGTCGTCCCGGCGTGGGATTCCTGTCCGGTGAGCGTAATCTCGTACCAGCGCTGGCCCTGCGCGCCGGTAACGATGCCGATGTCCTTGTCCTCGTCCTCGAGGATCGGGCCCTGCTCGATATGCGCCTCGACGTAAGCGTGGAAATCACGGCCGCCGACGGGCAGATCCCCGGCATAACCGATCCGATCCAGTTCGGAACCGAGCGTGACGCCATCGGCGTCTTCCTTGGCGTGCGCCTCTTCCAGCGTGAACGCGCCGGCGTAGACGCCGGAGGAAATCATCGCCGGGGCAAACCGGCTGCCCTCTTCGTTCGTCCAGCAGACGACCTCGATGGGCCGTTCGGTCTGGTAATCGAGGTCATTGAGGGAGCGAATGACCTCCAGCCCGACCAGCACACCGTAGACGCCGTCATACTTGCCGCCGGTCGGCTGGGTATCGAGGTGACTGCCGGTCACCACTGGTGCCAGGGAGTCATCACGCCCGGGACGTCGGGCAAAGATATTGCCCATGGCGTCGACAGTGACGGTGCAGCCCGCCGCCTCGCACCAGGACACGAACAGGTCGCGCCCCTCGCGGTCCTCGTCGGTGAGTGCCAACCGGCGATTGCCGCCCGCCACGCCGGGCCCGATCTTCGCCATTTCCATAAGGCTGTCCCACAGGCGATCGCCATCGATGGAGAGATTGCGCGGTTCGGTCATAAGTCAGTTCCCATGAGCTTGACGTTCAGATCGTCATTGCGAGCGAAGCGAAGCAATCCAGAGCCGACACACCCGCTCTGGATTGCTTCGTCGCGTTGCTCCTCGCAATGACGGCGAAGAAGGATCGGACGGTGGCGAATTGCCTAACGCACCGATACCATACCGGTCCCCGCCACGATTGCCAGACACCCCCAATGCCCGAACAGACCGGCCGGCCCGTCACCCTGGCCCCGAACGCCATGGTGACCTCGCCCCATTCCCTCGCGTCCGCCGCGGGGATCGACGTGCTGCGCGCAGGCGGCTCTGCCGTGGACGCCGCCATCGCCACCAGCGCCGCGCTGGCCGTGCTCTACCCGCACATGACGACGATCGGCGGCGACGCCTTCTGGCTGATCCACGAGGCGAAGACCGGCAGGGTGCGTTACCTGTCCGGCGGCGGCCGGGCCGTTGCCGGCGCGACGATCGCGGCGATGGCGGAACGCGGCCACGACGATATTCCTTTCCGGGGGATCGTGCCCGCGACGCTGACCGTCCCCGGCGCGCTGGCGAGCTGGGTCGAGGCTCATGGCGACTACGGCAAACTGCCCATGGCGCGGCTCCTCGAAAGCGCCATCGGCTATGCGCGCAACGGGTTCCCGGCGACCGAGCGGCTGGTCTTCAACATCGACGCCAACCGGGATTTTCTCGCCAAGGTCGAGGAGACGGCAGCACTGCTCTTGCCGGGCGGGGACGTCCCCGCACCGGGCAGCAGGATCGTGAATGCCAACCTCGCGCGCACGCTGGAAGCGTTCGCATCCGAGGGCCTCGCCGGGTTCTACGGCGGCGATGTCGCGAAGGAACTGGTGCGCGCGTCGGACGCGCTCGGCGGCCTGTTCACCCTCGACGATCTCGCGGGCGTATCCGCCACCTGGGGCGAGCCGATTTCCACCACCTACCGGGGCGTGACGGTCTACAACACACCGCCGCCGACCCAGGGCATCGCCGTGCTGGAGATGCTGAACCTGCTGGAAGGCTTCGACCTGCCGTCGATGGACTTCCTCGGGCCCGACCATATCCACGCCATGGTCGAGGCGAAGCAGTACGCCTTCCACGACCGGGACCTGTATCTCGCCGACCCGGCTTTCGCGGAGGTACCGTTGGAACGCCTGCTATCGAAAGACTACGCGGCCGAGCGGGCCGCGCTGATCGACATGGCACGCGCAACCCCGTGGGACCAGGTGCCGTCATATGGAACGCTGGACGGCGACACCGTGTTCATGTCCACGGCGGACAGCGAAGGCAACGCCGTCGCCCTGATCCAGAGCCTCTACGCGGCCTTCGGATCCGGCGTGGTCGCGGGCAACACCGGCGTGATGCTCCAGAACCGGGGATCCTACTTCTCTCTCGATCCGGATCACTCGAACCGGCTGGAGCCGGGCAAGGTGCCGGCGCACACGCTGATCGCGTCGATGGCGAAGCGCGACGACCGGCTGTGGTCGGTGCTGGGTTGCCAGGGCGCGGACGGGCAGCCGCAGATCCAGCTCCAGCTCTACGTGGACATGATCGACTTCGGCCTCGACATCCAGCAGGCGCTGGAGACGCCGCGATTCCTGTCGGGCCGCATCTCGCTCAACGAGCCGCGCGACGAACTGCATGTCGAGGGCCGGATGCCCGAGGCGACGGTGAAGGCGCTCGCCGCACGCGGCCACAGGATGGATGTCTGGCCCGCCTGGAACAACCGCGCGGGGCACGCCAGCGGGATCGTCTTCGACCACGCGACCGGCACGCTCTCGGGCGGTGCCGACCCCCGCAGCGACGGCGCGGCGATCGGATACTGAGCCACGCAGTCTCGTCACCCCGGCGAAGGCCGGGGTCCATTAACGCCGATGCATGACCGGGCAACTGCTTGAGTTAATGGATTCCTGCCTTCGCAGGAATGACGATGGTGTGTGAGGGATGCAAATCAGCACGCTTCTCGTCGGTTCTGGAAATCTATGGCCGGTTCAGGACCGGCTTGTCCCAGCTGAAGACCTGCCGCCCGGCCTTGTAGCCGGTGAGCGGCTGGGCATTGATCGCCACGGCTTCGTCCGGGGACGTCGCGTTCCAGATCACGAAATCGGCGGCGTCGCCGACCGACAGACCGTCCGTCTTCCGGCCGATCAGCTTGCCCGGCATGGTCGTCATCATCGCAAACGTGTCCATCAGCTCGTCGGTCGTGCCGCGCTGCAGGACGTTGGCGTACATGTTGGCGATCCGCATCAGCGAGCCGTCACCGAACGGCGTGAACGGGTTGAGAATGTTGTTGGTGGACAGGCAGCAGTTGGCGCCGCACTTCACCAGCGCGTTGGCATCCGCCACGCCGCGCATCACGGAATGGTCCTGGTGGCGGCCGACCGTGAACAGGTCCGTCGCGGGCAACACCGTGACGGTCACGCCGGTATCCGCCAACAGCTTGCCGAGATCGGCCAGCGTGTCCGGCGGCATGGTCGAGTATTTCGAGCCGTGGCCGACCGCAACGCGGCCGCCCCAGCCGATCTTGTCGGTGAGTTCGCACACCTGGTAGATGCTGAGATCGTCGTGGTTGCCGCCGACATCGAGGTGGATGTCCACATCGACGTCGTATTCCTTCGCCAGCTCGAAGATGCGGTCGATCTGGGCTGCCGGGTTCTCGTCATAGGCGGGCGCGCCGCCGATCGCGGGCGCGCCGCGCTCCAGCCCTTCGACCAGGTTCTTGTCGCCCTCCGGCACGCCGGTCCAGCCTTCCTGCAGGAAAACGCAGAGTTCGAGATCGATGCCCCAGGCGTAGTCCTTCGCGAGCTGTTCGAGCGCGTCGAAGCTTTTCATGCCGACGTTGGGGTCGAGCTCGACATGGGTACGCATGTGGGTGACGCCTGCGACGAGCGAGGTCTCCAGCGAGGCCTTCGCGCGTTCGTAGACATCTTCGACGGTAAAGCCCGGCTTCACGGCCGAGACCCGTTTCATGTGGTCGGTGCCGCGGTTCGGCGACGGCTCGGACCGGTCGAGAATGCGCGACTTGTCGAGATGGATATGGGTCTCGATCAGACCCGGCGACACGAGCGCGCCGCCCGCGTCGATGCTTTCGCCTTCCGCCGCCAGGCCGGTACCGACCGCGGCAATCCTGCCGTCCTCGATGCCGATTTCCTGGACCGGCGCGTCCTTCGGCAGGTTTGCCAGACGCGCGTTACGAACCACCAGATCGAATGCCATGTCTCAATTCCCCCGGAAAATGATGCGCCAGCTTGGCGGGTTCAGGGCGAAAACGGAAGCCCGGTAACCATTGTTGTCGGTCATCCGTCTCATACCATTGTCATGCCCGGGCTCGACCCGGGCATCCCCGCAAAGACCGGGACGAGATGCCCGGATCAAGTCCGGGCATGACGTAGCGGGCTAGCCGCCAAGGGATGCGCCACGACGGCGCCTATTTCTGCGGCGCCTCTGTCCGCTCCTCCGGCCCGTAGTCACGCAAGACCTCGGCAACCCGAAGGCGGTAGTCAGCGAAAATGCCACCCCGGCCCTTGGCCTGGGCAATCCGGTGTTCGGCATGCTCGCGCCACGTCTTCACGGCGTCTTCGTCGCGAAAGAAGGACAGGGCGAGATACTTGCCGGGTTCGTAGATGCTCTCGAACCGCTCGACCGAGATAAAGCCATCGATCCTGTCGAGTTCGGCGCGCAGTTCATGGGCGATATCGAGATAATCGTCGACGCGCCCCTCGGCGGGCCAGACTTCAAAGATCACCGCGATCATGACCGCCCCACGCCCCGGTTGCGCGGCCAGTCGTCGAGCTGGCGGCGCAGTTCGAGCCGCGCGATCTGGCGACGGTGCACCTCGTCGGGGCCGTCGAACAGGCGCATGGCGCGGGTGCGCGCGTACATCGCCGCCAGCGGGAAATCGTCCGCCATCCCGCCGCCGCCGTGTAGCTGAAGCGCGCGGTCGATCACGCCGAGCGCCATGTTCGGCGCGGCGACCTTGATCATGGCGATCTCCTGCCGGGCTTCCTTGTTGCCGGCGGTGTCCATCATCCACGCCGCCTTCATCACCAGCAGGCGGCACATCTCGATCTCGATGCGCGACTGGGCGATGCGCTCTTCGGTGATGCCGCGCTCGGCGAGCAGCTTGCCCCAGGTCTCGCGCTCGGCCGCGCGCTTGCACATGGCCTCCAGTGCCCGCTCGGCGACACCGATCACGCGCATGCAGTGATGGATGCGGCCCGGCCCGAGACGGCCCTGGGCGATCTCGAAGCCCCGCCCCTCACCGAGCAGCAGGTTCTCTTTCGGCACCCGAACGTTGTCGAACTCGACCTCGGCATGGCCGTGGGGCGCGTCGTCATAACCCATGACGTTGAGCATGCGCTTGATGGTGACACCTTTGGCCTGCGTGGGAACGAGGATCTGCGACTGCTGGACATAGCGATCCGCGCTCGGATCGGTCTTGCCCATGACGATCATGATCCTGCAGCGCGGGTTGCCGGCGTTCGACGTCCACCACTTGCGTCCGTTGACGACATACTCGTCGCCGTCGCGGGTGATCGAGCATTCGATGTTGGTGGCGTCGGACGACGCCACGTCCGGCTCGGTCATGGCGAAGGCGGAGCGGATTTCGCCGTTCAGCAGCGGCGTGAGCCATTCTTCCTGCTGCGCAGGGGTGCCATACATGTGCAGCACCTCCATGTTGCCGGTATCGGGCGCGTTGCAGTTGAAAACCTCGGGCGCCCAGTCCACCCGGCCCATGATCTCGCACAGCGGCGCATACTCGACGTTGGTCAGCCCCGCGCCGTGGTGGTCGTCGGGCAGGAACAGGTTCCACAGGCCCTGTTTTTTGGCATCTTCCTTGAGGTCGTCGACGATCTGCGGCGTCTGCCAGCGCGTGCCCTGGCTGTCGAGCTGCTCCTCAAAGGTTTCCTCGTTCGGGTAGACATGCTCATCCATGAAGGCGAGCAGCTTTTCGCGCATGTCCTGACAGCGCTGCGAAAGTTCGAAATCCATGAATTCCCCCTGGCGGCTCCCGCCAGACGCCGGGTGCCGATTGCTTCTTCTTGGCATTAGGATAGCGCCAATCGCGTCACAGGGGGATGAGGCATGTCAACGATGTTCGACCTGGCGGGCAAAACCGCCATCGTCACCGGCTCCACCAAAGGGATCGGCCGGGCCATCGCCGTTGCGCTCGCGGAGGCGGGCGCGGCGGTTGCGGTCTCCAGCCGTGACGAAGGCCGGGTGTCCGGGACCGAGGCGGCGCTGAAAGACGCGGGCCACAACGTCATCGGCGTGCCGTGCAACGTCGGCCGGAAGGACGAACTGGAAAACCTCGTTGCGAAGACGAAGGAGGCGTTCGGGCCGGTCGACATCCTGGTCTGCAACGCGGCGATCAATCCGTACTACGGCCCGGCGATGGAAATCCCCGACGATGTGTTCGCCAAGGTGATGCACACGAACATCCAGGCCCAGCTCTGGCTGGCACAGATGGTCGCACCGGATATGAAGGCGCGGAAGGACGGCGCAGTCATCCTCGTCTCGTCCATCGGCGGCCTGCGCGGCAGCGACGTGATCGGCGCCTACAACATCTCCAAGGCCGCAGACATCCAGCTCGCGAAGAACCTCGCCGTCGAGCTCGGTCCCGAGAATATCCGGGTCAACGCGATCTGCCCCGGGCTGGTGAAAACCGATTTTGCCCGCGCGCTCTGGGAAAACCCGGAATTCGCCGACCCGCGCATCGCGGCCACCCCGCTGCGCCGCCTGGGCGAGCCGGAGGATATCGCAGGTGCCGCCGTGTTCCTCGCCTCGCCCGCGGGGGCCTGGATGACAGGCCAGACAATCGTGATCGACGGCGGTGCGACGGTGCCGGTTTAGAAAGATCCATCTGCAGAATGAGCCCTCCTCCCGAGCCTGACGAAAGACGAGGGCGGCAACCTCCTTCTTCGACAAGCTCAACATGAGCACGCTTCGAGATGCAGGTTTCAATCTCGGTAGGAACGACCGAGACCGTCATTGCGAGCCGGAGGCGAAGCAATCCAGAGCGGAGATGCTGGATTGCCGCGTCGCTCTGCTCCTCGCAATGACGCGATGGATCGCTTCTACCGCGCGTCCCATTCCTTGAAGGTGGAGCCCGCGTCGGCGAGTTCGCGCAGCAGGGCGGCGGGCTCCCACTTGTCGCCCCATTCGGCGTGGAAGCGGTCGAGGGTCGCAACAACCTCTTTCAGCCCCACCGTATCGGCATAGAACATCGGCCCGCCGCGCCAGCGCGGGAAGCCGTAGCCGTGCAGCCAGACCACATCCACGTCGGAGGCGCGGATGGCGAGGCCCTCCTCGAGAATTTTCGCGCCCTCGTTGATCAGCGAGTAGACACAGCGCTGGAGGATTTCCTCGTCGGAAATCTGCCGGCGTTCGAGTCCCATCTCGTCGGAGCGGGCGCGGATAAGCGTCTCGATCTCCGGGTCGGGCACGGCGTTGCGGCCCTCGTAGGTGTACCAGCCCGCGCCGGTCTTCTGGCCGTAGCGGCCAAGCTCGCAGATTTGCCCGAGCAGCGGTGAGTACCGTTCGTCCGCCGGCCGGGTTTCGGCGCGGCGCTTCTCGATGGCCCAGCTGATGTCGAGCCCCGCGAGGTCGGACACACGGAACGGCCCCATGCGAAACCCGAACGTCTCGATCACGCGGTCCACGTCCTGCGGCAGCGCACCTTCCTCGACCAGGAAATCGGCCTGTCTGAAATAGGGCGCCAGCATACGGTTGCCGACAAAGCCGTCGCAAACGCCGACGACGACCCCGGTCTTGCCGATTCTCTTCGACAGGTCGAGGACGGTCGCGATGATATCCGGGGCGGTCTTCTCCGCGCGCACGATCTCCAGCAGGGTCATCACATTCGCCGGACTGAAAAAGTGCAGTCCGAGGACGTCTTCCGGACGTCCGGTGACAGCAGCGATCGCGTCGACGTCGAGGGTGGAGGTGTTGGTCGCAAGGATCGCGCCGGGTTTCGCCAGCCGGTCAAGTTCACGGAACACCGATTGCTTGACGTCCATCTCCTCGAACACGGCCTCAATGACCAGATCCGCTTCAGCGACGGCGTCCATGTCTGTCGATCCGAGGATGTGCGCCATCCGCGCCGCCATGTCGTCGTCGGACAGGCGGCCGCGCCTTCGCGTCGCGTCGTAGTTGGCCTCGATGCGGGCAAATCCCTTGTCGAGATTTTCCTGGGAGGCCTCGATCATGGTCACCGGCAGGCTCGCGTTGGCGAAGGACATCGCGATGCCGCCACCCATCGTGCCGGCCCCCAGGATCGCCACCTTCGAAACGCGGCGCCGCGCGATATCGGCGGGGATATCCGGAATCTTCGAGACCTGCCGTTCGGCGAAGAACGCATGCACCAGAGCACGGGACTCCGTGGAGGCGACCGCCTCCTCGCTGATCTCCGCCTCCCGGTTCCATCCGTCCTCGAACGACATCGCCAGCGTGTTCGCCACGCTTTCCAGGCACCGGAAAGGCGCCTTCATGCCCTGTGACGACTTCTCCAGTTGCGCCCGAATTTCGGCGACCACGGCCTCACCCTCGGCAGCGCCCAGATCGATCGCCATTTCACTGACGCGGCGCGGTCCGGACTTCTGCTCGACCAGCTTGTCGGCATACGATATCGCGGCATCGCATATATCCTGCTCCGAGACGACACGGTCGACGAGACCGATTTCAAGTGCGGTTTCGCCATCGACGGGCGTACCGCTCGTGATCATCTCGGCCGCTTTGCGAAAACCGACCAGTCGCGGAAGCCGTTGGGTGCCCCCGGCGCCCGGAATCACACCCCGATGAACCTCCGGCAGGCCGAGCTCCGCCTCGCTATCGACGACGCGATAGTGACAGCCCAGCGCCAGCTCCAGTCCGCCGCCCAGTGTCGGGCCGTGGATCGCGGCCACAATCGGCTTGGAACACGCCTCAACCAGATTCATCAGGTGGCGCGTCATTGGGCGCACCTGGCGATCGGGTGTGTTGAACTCACGGATATCGGCGCCACCGCAGAAGTTGCGCCCGGCGCCGCACAGCACGACCGCGTGGACGTTTTCGTCCTCTTCCACATGGGTCAGCAGGTCGGCAATGCCGAGACGCACCTGTTTCGCCAGCGCATTGACCGGCGGATTGTTGATGGTAATGACACCGATGCCGCCGCTCTGCCGATACAGAACGGCTGCGCTACCGTTGGTTACGGCCATCACTCCCCCCGAAGAACAGGCCCTTACATACGAGCTACACGAGTACACCACCGGCATGGCGGGGGCAATCGGACTGACATTAGCCAAACGCATCACAGCCAGTCGCGGCGGATACTCGCACCACACATTCGCGCCTGTTAGAATCGCTTCCGTCACGAGCTGAATGCCCCACCGGGCAGACGCATTCACCCAGACGGATTTCACGATGGCAGACGGCAGCACCCGGCGCTTCGGTCTTTCCCACGGATTTGCAGCGGCCGTGACGCTGGTCGCCGGGGCGCTCATCGCCGCACCGCTGTGGACGGATACGCCCGGCGTCCTGCCGGGCGCGGGCGTGATCCTGTTCGCCATCGTCAACTGGGCGACCGGCACGCTGCCACCGTATGTCACGGCGTTGCTGATGTTTCTCGTGGCGGTCGTCTTTTCCATCGCGCCACCCGACGTCGTGTTCTCCGGCTTCCACGCCAGCGCGACCTGGCTCGTGTTCGGCGGCTTCGTGATTTCGCTGGCCGCCCAGCGCTCCGGCCTGGCGACCCGGATCGTCCAGGCCCTGATGGCCAACCTGCCGCCGCGCTATATGGCGATGGCCGGGGGGCTCGCCGTCGCGGGCATCCTGCTCAGCTTCATCATGCCCTCGGCGTCGGGTCGGGTCGTGCTGATGGCACCGCTGGCCGTCGCGCTGGCCAGCCGTCTCGGCTTTGTCGAAAACACCCGCGCCCGTCACGGCCTTGTCCTCGCGGCCGGCTGGGGCACAACGATCCCGGCATTCGGCATCCTGCCGTCCAACGTCGTGAACATGGCCTTCGTCGGCGCGTCCGAGGGCATCTTCAACATCAGCTTCACCTACTTCGGCTACACCGTCCTGAACTTCCCGGTCCTCGGCCTGATCGGCATGGCCATCGTGGTCGTCCTGATCGGCTTCCTGTTCGGAGAGGAGCCGAAGGTGCAGACCGAAGCCGAAATGCGGACGCGCTGGACCCCGGACGAGCGGCGCGTGCTGGGGATCATGCTCGTCGCCCTGGCCTTCTGGATGACGGACTCCCTGCACGGCATCTCGCCCGCCTGGGTCGCGCTAGCCGCCGCCCTGCTGTGCGTAACCCCCGGGATCGGGGTGATCCCGGCATCGGTCATGACCAAGGACATCAACTACGGCGCCTGGCTGTTCGTGGCCGGCGTAATCGCGGTCGGCGCCATCGCGAACCACACCGGCCTTGGCGGCGCGATGGGCGACTGGCTGCTTGCCAATGTCCCGCTCACCCGGGACGGCGGGATCATCACCTTCTACGAGATATTCGCGATCAGCGCGGCCGTCGGCCTGTTCACGACGTTCCCGGCCGCGCCGCCGATCGTGACGTCCTTCTCCGACGCGATCGCGCAGGCGACGGGCTGGCCGCTGCCATCGGTGCTGCTGGCCCAGGTGCCGAGCTGGATGGTCTACCCATTCCCCCACGAAGCCCCGCCCGTCGCCATCGCGATGGCGCTCGGCGGCGTCCCGTTGCGCGAGGGCGCGCGGCTGCTCGTGCCGTATTTCATCGTCGGGCTGATCGTGGTCCTGCCTCTGCAATACCTGTGGGGGAAGATGCTGGGGGTCTACCCCTAAAACATTCCACCGAGGGAGAACGCGACATGCTGTTCATGGTCCGCATCAAGGTCGAACTGCCGGGCGATATGGACCCGGCAAAAGTCAAGGAACTCGGCGAGGCCGAAGCCGAACGCGCCGTCGAAGCCGTTCAGGCCGGAAAGCTCCGGAAGATCTGGCGGATCGTCGGCGAGCGCTCGAACTTCTCGATCTGGGAAACCGACACGCTGGAGGAATTTCACGAGTTGATTTCGTCCTTCCCGCTGCACCCCTGGATGAGCGTGGACGTGACCCCGATGATCGAACACCCGTCGACCAAATATTACGAGGACAAGGTCGGCCCCTTTCCGACGATTTAGCGAAACAGATCCACCGACGCACCCATCCGCTCTGGATTGCTTCGCCTGCGGCTCGCAATGACGACTGAATCTTTTGCCGTCATTGCGAGAAGCGGAGCGACAAAGCAATCCGGAGCCGCGCCCGTCGACCCTAATACCCCCGTTCGTCCTTGAGATCGGCGGCGGTGCGGTAGAAGTCGGGATAGCGTTCCGAAATACGCGCACCGGGATAGAAGGCCGCCGCGAAGGACGGGCGTTCGCGAATCCGCTCCAGCCAGGCCGTCATCTCCGGCAGGTCGTCCTCCCACAGAAATGCGTATCCTAGATCGTCCATCCGGTCGATCAGCGGGGTCACCTGCGCATCCACCATCGTGTACTGCTCGCCCATGATCCACGGCCCGCCATGCGCCCTGATCGCGGCATCGATCCGCTCGCAGGTCTGGCGGATCTGGAACTCGGCATATTCGAGCTCGGCCTTGCCGAAACCCTTCTGGGACATGCGCTGGTAGAATTGCTTGCGCAGCGGCAGCCGGTCCGCATGTTCGGCAAAGTCCGCGTCGCTCGATTTCGCGAACCGCATCGGCGCCAGCATGTTGGCGAAGGTCGGCACCCGCACGGCGACGGTCGGCACCTCGTCGATGTAGCGCATCCAGGCGCGCATGCGCGCCCGCTCGACCGGGTCGGACGGGGCGAGCGGCGGATCGGGAAACACCTCTTCCAGGTACTCGATGATCGCGGAGGATTCGATCAGCACATTGCCGTCATGCACGAAGGTCGGCACGACTCCGTTCGGGTTGAGCTTGAGATAGTCCGGCTCCAGCTGCTCGAACTTGCCGAGATCGACATCGCGCTCGATCCAGTCCTTGTTCATCTCCGGCATGCCCTTCTCGGCCAGGGTCAGGCGGACCTTCTGGCTGCAGGTGGACTGGGGCGCCTGGTAGAGCTCAATCGTCATTGTCGGTCTCCGTGTCGAAGTACTGGGAATATTTCTCGGACAGGTTGGTGTTCGCATAGAACGCCGTCGCGAAGGACGGCCGGGCCCGCACCCTGTCGAACCAGCCGATCATCTCCGGCTGGTCTTCCCACAGATAGCCATAGCCCATGTCGTCCATGCGCTGGAGCAGCGGCGTCAGGGTGACGTCGATCAGGGTGTATTGTTCGCCCATGATCCACGGGCCGCCTGTCTCGCGCACCGCCTTGCCGATCCGTTCGGCGGTCTGGCGGATCTGGGCGAGCGCGTTGTCGACCTCTGCCTCGTCAAAACCGTCTACCTGTCCCATGCGCCGGTAGAAGGCCTTGCGAAGCGGCATCTTCTCGATCCGCGCCTCGAAGTCCTCCGGGCTCGCATTCTCATAGCGCAACGGGCGGAACACCTTGTTGAACGATGGCACCCGCACGGCCGTCGTCGGCACTTCTTCCATGTAGCGCATCCAGCTTCGCAGGCGTGCACGCCCCAACGGGTCGGCAGGCACCAGCGACGGTTCGGGATGGATTTCGTCCAGATACTCGACGATCGCCGAGGATTCGATCACCGGCTCGCCGTCGTGAACGAGGGTGGGAACCACACCGTTGGGGTTGAGTTTCAGATACTCGGGCGTGAGGTGATCGCCGGATCCGAAGTGGAGCACGTGGCTTTCCCAGTCGACCCCTTTTTCGGCGAGACAGATCCGGACCTTCTGGCTGCACGTAGAATGGTCCGAGTGATAAAGCTCCAGCGCCATCGTGAACGCCTCCCGACAAGTTGATACGAGCGGTCTGGACGCCGCCCTTCGCCTGTTTATATCAACTGTGGTGTCTATCGTCCCTGTCCTCTCCCGCGTGTCCGTCATGTTCCGACTGCATCTGGCCGCCCTGTCCGTTTTCACAATCTTCGCTGCCCACGCGCAGGCGAACGATGTGGACCTGTCTGAATGGCCGGACCACACCGCGATTTCCGCATCGCAAGGCGAGCGGGTTACCTACCCGAGCCACAGCCCCTTCACCCTGTGGGAAGTGGGCAAGAGCGCCGAACTCGACCCGCCCACCGATGCACGCGCCACGCTTTTTCTGCCCGACAGCGCCAGCGCCGAGGCGCCGGTCCCTGCCGTCGTCCTTCTGCACGGCGCCGCCGGCGTGCTCAGCGCGCGCGAGCTGACCTACGGCGCGCAGTTCGCCGAGATGGGCGTGGCGGCCCTGGTGGTGGACGCCTTCGGCGCGCGCCGGGACAAGGCGAGCGGGTTCATCGACCGGCTGTTGAACATCACCGAGACGATGCTGATCGCCGACGCCTATGCCGGGCTCCGTTACCTGGATTCGTTGGCGGAGGTCGACGGCGAACGGGTCGCCATGATGGGTTTCTCCTACGGCGGCCTGTCGACGATGCTCGCCGCGTTCGAGCAGACCGCCGCGACCCTCAGCCCCGAGGGGTTGCGCTTCGCCGCACATATCTCCTTCTACGGGCCCTGCCTGGCCCGCTTCGACAACACCAGGGCCACCGGCGCACCGGTGCTTCTGCTGGCCGGGTCCGAAGACGCCATCGTCGACCCCGCGCGCTGCAGGGAAGTCGTGGACGACCTGCGTGCAGGCGGCGCGGAAGCCGAGTTCGTGATCTACGAGGATGCCTACCACCAGTGGGACGGCCGCTTCGCGGGGCCGCGCATGATCGGGCGCAATCTCGCGCCGTGCGAGTTCAACGTGAACCACGCCGGCGTTGCCCGCGACACCTTCACCTTCCTGCCGATGTCCGGCCCGTTCCTGCGCAAGGTGATCCTGGGCGCCTGCGTCGAAAGCGAAGGCTACCTGATCGGGCGCAACGACGAGGTGCGTGCGCGCTCCAACAGCGCCGTCGGCGAATTCCTGATGAGGGCGTTCAACGGGGATGGTTAGTCGGAGATCGCCGGTCGAAGCCCCTCTCCCTCTGGGAGAGGGTTTTTTGTTTGCGCATGCACAACGAAAAGCGGGTCGCTCCGGCCCGGCATCGGGGAGAGATCCTCGAAGACCGGCTCCTCGAACCCTTCGGTCTTGCGGAAATAGGTCACGACCAGCCCGACATGGCCGGAATCGTCCAGCGCGTCCCAGATCGCGACGGCCTTGGTCGGAAAACAGCGGTTTGAGAAGGACACGATGCAGGTACCGCCGGGCACGAGGACCCGTGCGATTTGCGCGAACACATCGATCGGCTTTGTCAGGTACTGGATCGAGAGCGCGATCAGGCACGCATCGAATGCCGCATTGTCGAACGGAAGCCCCGGATCGGCGTTGAGATCGTGTACGACGCGGTGCGTCAGGCGCGGGTTCGCGTCGAGTTCCTCTGCGTTCATGCCGAGCCCTGCCACCTCCGCGAACGCCCGATCGTCCGGCAGGTGCGAGACCCAGCTCGACATCAGGTCGAGCACCCGCGCAGTGTCCGGCAGCGCCTCCCCGTAGAAATCGGTGAGCGCAGCACGGGCCGGTTCGTCGAGATGATGTACCAGCCTTGGCGGCATGTAGAATGCCGCATCGTCGCTGTCGTCCTGCCGGGCAAAGAAGCGCGGTTCCAGCTCCGGGCCGTCCCCCGCCACTAGAAACCGCGCGCCGCGCCGTCGCTGCGCGGATCGAAACCCGCCTCGATCGTGCCATCGGGCTCGCGCATCAGCGCACCCGCGTGGCCCATCAGGTCGCTGTAGTCCTCGACCACCTCGACGTCGTGGCCGGCGGCTTCGAGCGCGGCGATCACCTCGTCCGGGAAGCGGGATTCGATCTTCAGGTTCGTGCTGTCGCTGCCCCAGGTGCGGCCCAGCAGCCAGCGCGGCGCGGTGATAGCGGCCTGAACCGGCTGTCCGTAGCGCACAATCCGGTTGAACACCGCCGCCTGGGTCTGGGGCTGCCCCTCGCCCCCCATGGTGCCGTAGGACAGCACCCGGCCGTCGTCGAACCGGGCCATCGCCGGGTTCAGGGTGTGGAACGGTTTACGCCCCGGCTCCAGCGGGTTGAGCGCGTCCGGGTCGAGCGCGAAGCTCGCGCCCCGGTTCTGCCAGGTGATCCCGGTCTCCGGCAGCACGACGCCCGAGCCGAACTCCCAGTAGACGCTCTGGATGAAGCTGACGGCGTTGCCGTCTCGGTCGATCGCGCCCATCCAGATGGTGTCGCTGTCGGTTCCGCCACGGCGCCAGGCGCCCGCGGTCTTCGGATCTACGTTCGCGGCGAGGCGCTGCACGACCTCTTCGGCGAGGAAGGATTCGGGCGTCTCGGCCATGTGGCGTTCGTCGGTGATGTGACCGTCGCGTATCGCGAAGGCCTGCTTGCTGGCTTCGACCAGCAGGTGCACGAATTCGAACCCGTCGGCGTCTTCGCATGCAAGCTGCTCAAAAACACCCAGGATCAGGAGCGAGGCAAGCCCCTGGGTCGGCGGGCGCATGTTGTAGACGGTCGCGTTCCCGACCCGCAGCGACAGCGGTACGACCTGCGCCGCCATGTGCGCGGCCAGGTCGTCCCCGGTGACCGGGCTACCGACGGCTTGCAGATCGGCGGCAATCGAAGCTGCCAGTTCGCCCCGATAGAAGTCGTCAGCGCCCGCTTCCGCGATCCGCTGGAGGGTGGCCGCCAGGCGCGGCTGCCGGAACACCTGCCCCACATCCGGTACCGCGCCGCCGGGCGTATAGACATCCGCAAACCCGGTCGCATCTGTCATCTCCGACAGTTTTTCGCGCGTGAGGCGGGCTTGCCCCTCGGTCACCGCGACACCGTCGCGCGCATAGCCGACCGCATCGGCCAGCAGCCGGTCGAGCGGTATCCGGCCGCCCCAGCGCTCGGAAATTTCCTTCGCCAGCCCCCAGCCCGAGACCGTTCCTGCCACGGTCAGTGCCGCGAGCGGCCCGCGGGCCGGGATGGCGTCGAGCCCTTCATCGGCATAGCGCGCGATGGTCGCGCCGGACCCCGCCGCACCGCAGGCATCGATGGCGACCGGCTCGCCGTCGGCCGGGGAAATCACCCAGAAGCCGTCGCCGCCGATCGAGTTCATGTGCGGATAGACAACCGCGATGGACGCGGCGGCAGCGATCATCGCTTCCAGTGCGTTGCCGCCTTCGCGCAGGACGGCGAGGCCGGACCCGGCAGCGAGATGATGGGGTGCGACGACCATACCGTTTGCAGCGAAAGTCGATTTCAGCATGGTGCGAAACCTCGAAACGAAAACGGGCGGTGCCCGAAAGCACCGCCCGTGTCTTAGCACAAACCGTGGGGAATCAGACGTTGAACGGCGGAAATTCGAGATCCGGCTCGACCGGAATCTTCACCGTGTTGATAAACCGCGCAAGCATCCCGTAGTAGCCGATCATCACCGTCAGATCGACGAAACCCTGGACGCCGAATGCTTCCTTGAGTTGATCGACCATGGCATCGGGAATTTCCTCATTGCGGGTCAGCATCAGCGCGTATTTCGTGGCGATCCCGACCTCGCCGGGTTCGGCCTCGATGTCCGGCGTACCGATCTTGCCGAGCAGATCCTCGCTCGCGCCGACCCGCTTTGCGACCACCATGTGGTGCGCCCACTCATAGGTGCAGCGCAGTTCCTGCGCGACCGTGAGAATCACATACTCGCGTAACGCGTCGTCGAAGCCTGTCTCATAGCGGACGTAAGCCCCGACCGGACACACGGCCGCCATCGCGCCGGGACTGTTCGCCAGCAGCGAGAAGACGTTCGGCATCACATCCATGCCCCGCGTCCGCAACACCTCGTCATAGTCGTCGAGATACTCCGGCGGGCATTCCTCCCGCTCGACGCGCTGCAGGCGCGCCCCTTTCAAATCTGTCGCCACGTCCGTTCTCCCCGGGACTGTTTCGTCGCGTTGCAGGGCACAAAAAAACGCCTCTGCAACAGGAAACGGCACCAAACACCTTTGGGCGAATGGGGTCAACGAAATGGCGGAAAATCAGGGGAACAGGTGCTGTGACCCGCTCTCACCAAGGGTTTCGTGATCCGATTTTTCTTGAACGGACGCGACAGAATACCCATTTCAAGGAGGTATCAGAGAAAGGGAGACTATGAACTGCATCTCGAGTACCCGACCCCGCTGGAACTTCTGGTCCATCGCGATCATGGTGATTGGCTTCATCATCGCATGGCCTCTCGGACTGGCGGCACTGGCGTACATCCTTTGGGGTGATCGCATGCATACGGCCTTGGACGAAGCCCGTTACAAGTGGGGCGCGTCACGCAGCGGCGACAGCGGCAACCTTGCGTTCGACGAGTATCGCGAGCAGGAGCTGAACCGGCTGGAAGAAGAGCGACGCAAGCTCGATTCCATGCGCGAGGAGTTCGACCGCTTCATGCACGAGCTGCGGCGCGCGAAGGACAAGGACGAGTTCGATCGCTTCATGTCCGAACGCGACAAACGCGACCCGGCCAATCCCGACAAAAGGGGATTCGGCGGCGCGGAACCGTCCGGCGCCCCCGCCTGACGGCAACATATCGGAACGACGGCGGAGCCTCTGGCTCCGCCTTTTTTTATTCGGAAACGTCTCTTCTCGTCATTGCGAGGCGCAAAGCGACGCGGCAATCCAGCACCGCCGCCCGGGTTTGCTTCGCTCCGCTCGCAATGACATCCCACCGGACAACCGCCGCACAGGCCAAATCACCTGTCATTGTGCTAAACGCGAATCGCTGCCTGCACGACCGGGCGGCCGGTTAGACGGAACGGATACGCGGCAATGACGGACATGGCTCCAGCGCGGATCGGCGCACTTGCGGGCGGCGCGGTCGTCACCGCCCTGACGATTTTCTTCCTCGTCCAGGGCCGCGACCTGCTGATCCCCATCACGATCGCCATCGTCATCTGGTACCTGCTCAACGCGCTGGCGGACTTCTTCGACCGCATCCCCAAAATCGGCGAGCGGCTGCCCCACTGGCTCACCCTCGTGGGCGCGGTGATCATCGTCCTGATCGCCATCGGGCTCGTTGCTGAATTGATCAGCGACAACATCTCCCAGGTCGCCGCCGCCGCCCCGGCCTACCAGGCAAACTTCGAGAAACTCGTCGAGAGCGCATCGCGCATGGCCGGTTTCAACGAACCGCCGGATATCGCGAAAATCGTCGACGAGATCAACGTGCGCGCACTGGTGGCCGGGCTCGCCGCGACCGTCGCGAGCTTCGCGGGTTCTTTCGGCATCGTTCTGGTCTATGTGCTGTTCCTGCTCATCGAGCAAAGCAGTTTCTCGAACAAGCTCAACGCTCTGTTCCCGGACCCGGCGAAACGGTCGGACGTGAGCGACCTGCTGCACCGCATGCAGGACCAGATCAAATCCTATGTCGCCATCAAGACCCTGGCGAGCATCATGACCGGCGTGATCAGCTACGCGATCCTGGCGATTGTCGGGGTCGATTTCGCGGCCTTCTGGGGCTTCGTGATCTTCCTGCTGAACTACATCCCGACCATCGGCTCGATGCTCGGTATCCTGCTGCCGACCCTGCTGGCCGTTGTGCAGTTCGCCACGCCCGCACCGGTGATCGCGGTACTGGTCGGCGGCGGGCTGACCCAGCTCGTCATCGGCAACATCGTCGAACCGAAACTGATGGGGAACTCTCTCAACATTTCACCGTTGGTGGTTCTGATTTCCCTTGCGGTCTGGGGCAGCATCTGGGGGCTGGCCGGTATGTTCCTGTCGGTGCCGCTGACCATGATCGCGATGATCGTGTTTTCCTACTTCCGTCCCACTCGCCCGATCGCGATCATCCTGTCGGGCGACGGCGACATTGAACCTGAGCATTTACCATGAGTGACGAAGAAGATTCCGAAGTCGGCGAACGCGCTGTCGCCGAAATTCAGGCCTTTCTGCTGAAGGCCCAGTCCTTGTCGGTCAATCACGTGGAACAGGTCGCCGAACAGTTCCGCGTCGACGCTATGCTGGCCAAGACAACGCCGCGCCGGCGCAAGATTTACGACGCGGTCGCGGACTATTTCGAGCACGTTGCCGAGGAACGCCACCGCAAGGCGAAGGAAAACGGCGAAGACGACGAAGAAGAGGGCTTCGGCGGCGCCGTCAAGGCCATTGTCGAGAGCTTCGAAGGCGACGACCGCGACTGACGGTGGAGCCTACTCCGCCGCGTTCCATCGTCATTGCGAGGAGCATCGCGACGAAGCAATCCAGTAACAGCGCCGGCCCGCTCTGGATTGCTTCGCCTTCGGCTCGCAATGACGTTTTCTCCTACTCCGCCGCGCCGGCCGCGCCCTTGTCGATGAGTTCGCACAGGTATTGCGGCTCGACGGGATAGTCGTCGATCACGACGCCGAATTCCTGCAGCGCATTCTCGATGGCCGCGACGACCGCAGCGGCGGCCGGGATCGTGCCGCCCTCGCCCGCACCCTTGACCCCGAGCGGGTTCAGCGGCGACGGGGATTCCTGGTGGACAATATCCACGCGCGGCATTTCGGTGGCAATCGGCAGCAGGTACTCGCCGTAATTGGTGTTCATCGGCTGGCCCTGGTCGTCGAAGATCATCCGCTCGAACAGCGCGTTGCCGATGCCGTGGATCACACCGCCCTCGATCTGGCCCTTCACGATCAGCGGGTTGATCATCACGCCGCAGTCGTGGGCCACCGAGTAGCGCAACACCCGCACCTCGCCGGTCCCGATATCCACCTCGACCTCGGCCACGTTGGCGCCGCTGGCAATCGGCGCGCCTTTCGAGCCTTCGTAAGAGGTTGCTTCCAGCGACGGGTCGAACCCGGCGGGCACCTTCACGCCAGACATGGGTGCGAGCTTCACCGCCAGCTCGCCCAGCGGGATCGCGATGTCCGGTGCGCCGTTCACGCTGACGATGCCGTTCTCGATATCGAGATCCGCTTCCGCCGCCTCCAGCAGTTCGGCGGCGAGCTTCAGCGCCTTCTCGCGCACCTTCGTGGCCGCATCGAGGGCCGACGGCGCAACGTTCACCGCGACGCGCGAGCCGATGGTGCCGATCCCGTGGGGGAACTTTCCGGTGTCGGCGGATTCGAAGATGATGTCCTCGGGCGCGACGCCGAGATTCTCCGCCACGATCAGCGCGATCATGGTGTGATGGCCCTGCCCCTGGCTCGCCGCGCCGGTCTGGACCAGCACCTTGCCCGAAGGCTCCACGCGCACGGTCGTCCCCTCATAGGGGCCGACGCCCGTGTCCTCGATGCAGGACGAGATACCGATACCCAGGTAACGCCCCTCGGCGCGCGCGGCGGCCTGGCGCTCCTTGAAGCTCGCGAAGTCGGACAGCTCCAGAACCTTGTCGAGCAGGCCCTCGTAATCGCCGCTGTCGTAGGTGGCGGGCGAGCCGTCGCGCAGCAGGGCGCCGGTCTCGTAGGGCATCTGGTCAGAGCGCACATAGTTGCGCCGCCGCACCTCCGCCGGTTCCATCTTCAGTTCGCGGGCGATGGTCTCGACCATCCGTTCCACGGCGTAGATGCCGTTGGGCCGGCCCGCGCCGCGCACCGGCGAGTTCGCAATCGTGTTGGTGAACACCATGTCGAGGCCGACATCGACCGCCGGAATCGCATAGGCCCCCGGCAGCGGCACCAGCGAGGTGAACGGCAGCAACACGCCGTAGGGCACGTAAGCGCCGTTGTCGTGGGTGACCCTGCCGCGCAGGCCAAGCATCTTGCCTTCGGCCGTGCAGGCTACTTCCAGTTCCCAGTACTGATCGCGCTGGGTCGTCGTTGAAACAAAATGCTCGCGCCGGTCCTCGATCCACTTGACCGGCCGCCCGAGGATGCGGGCCGCCAGCGGGATCACGATCTCTTCCGGATAGAAGCCCGCCTTCGGGCCGAAGCCGCCGCCCACGTCGGGTGCAATCACCCGCACGCGCTCTTCGGGCTCGCCGAGCCAGGCCGCAAGCGCGCGGCGAATGAGATACGGCGACTGGGCCGAGGTCCAGAGGGTCAGGCCGTCACCCCACGGATCGTCGCGCGACACCACACCGCGCGTCTCCATCGAATGGCAGCCGCCACGGTGCTGCATGAAGGATGCGGTGAAAACGTGATCGGCCTTCGCAAACGCGGCGTCGATATCGCCGAACTTCGAGCCGAGCTTGCCCATCAGGTTGGTGTCGAGGTCGGCGTGGGCCTTCGGCGCGTCGCTCCCCAGCGCGGCGCGGATATCGACCACCGCCGGAAGGGTCTCGTAATCCACGTCGATGAGCGCCAGCGCGTCCTCGGCGATGGCGCGCGAGTCGGCGACCACGCACGCGACCGTCTGGCCGACATGGCAGACCTCGTCATGGGCGAGCGGGTACTGGGTCTTGTTGTGCTCGATCGGCGGCGCCGGATAGAGCTGGTTCATGGGTTTCCGATAGTCCGGCCCCAGGTCGGAAAGGGTCAGCACCCGGTGCACGCCTTCCAGTTCCGCCGCGCGGGACGTATCGATGGATTTGATCTTCGCGTGGGCGACCGGGGAGCGCAGGAACGCCGCGTGCAGCATGCCCTCCAGCGTGATGTCGTCGACATAACGCCCGTGCCCGGTGATCAGCCGGGGATCTTCCATGCGCTGGACTTCGGCACCGATATAGCGAACGCCCATGGCTCAGCCCTCCCGCATGGTCTTGGCGGCATCCAGCGCCGCATCGACGATTCCCTGGTAGCCGGTGCACCGGCAGATGTTCCCGGAAATCGCCTCGCGCACCTCGCGCTCGGTGGGGTCCGGGTTTTCCTCGAGGAACGCCGCAAGCGACGTCAGCATGCCCGGCGTGCAGAAGCCGCACTGCAGGCCGTGGTTGCGCCAGAACGCATCCTGCAGCGGATGCAGCGTGCCGTCGGCGTTCGACAGCCCCTCGACGGTGGTGACCTCCCTGCCCTTCGCCTGTACCGCCAGCATCAGGCAGGAGCGCACGGCCTCGCCGTCCACCAGCACGGTGCACGCGCCGCACACGCCGTGCTCACAGCCGAGATGGGTGCCGGTCAGGCCCAGCGTCTGGCGCAGGAAATCGCCCAGGCTGGTCCGGGTTTCCACATTGGCCGAGTGGCTTTCGCCGTTGACCGTCAGTTCGATATCGCGTGTGTCGGCCATGTCAGGCACTCCCTCCCGCGCGTTCCGCCGCTTTCGCAAGGGCCCGTTCCACCAGCGTCGCCGCCAGCCGCTGCCGGTAGGCCGACGTCACATAGGCGTCGGACATGGCGTCGATCTTGCGCGCGATCTCACCGGCGGCCTTGAAGGCGTCGGGGCCCGCCGTCTGCCCGACCAGCGCGGCCTCGGCCTCGTCCAGCCGGATCGGCTTCACGTCCGCGCCGCCGACGGAGATCGCCGCACGCGAGATGTTCCCGCCGCTCACCTCGAGCAGCGCCGCGACGCCGACGATGGCGAAATCGCCGTGCCGGCGGGCGAACTCGGCAAATCCGTAGCCATGCCCGTCGGCCCAGATGGGCACCTTCACTTTCGTCAGCAGTTCGTCGGGGCCGAGGTTCGGGATCATGTAGGCGAAGGGCCATTCGGCGAACGGCACCTCGCGCGCGCCGTCCGGTCCCTCGACCGTCAGCACTGCGTCATAGGCCGCCATCAGGCAGGGCAGTTCGGCGGCGGGGTCGAGGTGGCACAGGCTGCCGCCGATGGTGCCGCGGTTGCGCGTCTGGAAGTGGCCGACCCAGTTGAGCGCCTCGGGCAGGATGGGCGCCTTCGCGCCGACCGTCGCGTCGCGCATCAGGTCGCGCTGGCGGGTCATCGCCCCGATCTCCAGCGCGTCGCCCGTGTCGGTAATCCCGGCGAGGCCGTCGACCCCGTTGAGGTCGACCACATGGTCGGCGACGACAAATCGCATGTTGAGCATCGGCATCAGCGACTGGCCGCCGGCCAGCAGCTTCGCGTCCTCGTGCCGGCCGAGCAGCGCCACGGCCTCCGCCGCGCTTGCCGGGTCGTGATAGGTGAAGGGTGCGGGTTTCATGTCAGCCTTTGGTGATACCTGTTCGGTCGACCCCGAACGGTCGTGAGATCGATCCACCTTTCTCTCCCTCTCCTCCCCATCGGGGGAGGAGAGGGCCGGGGTGAGGTGGGGTTTGTGCAAACTTTTCGAGGATCGGCACCTGTCCGCACCCACCCGGCTCGCTCACGCTCGCCACCCTCTCCTCCCTGAAGGAAGGAGAGGGTTGAAGGTCGTGTCCACAAGCCGCCTTCATGACCGTTTGCCGGTCAGCATCGCCCAGATCGCCCGGAAGAACAGGCTGATGCCGGAGATAGAATTGTCTTTTCGGGGAGCCGGCCCCGACGGTGTTTTTCCGGCGGGCGTCGCGGTCGCGCCCGTGGCCTCGGCGGCGGGCGCGTTCGGCTCCGGCGATGCTGTCGCGGCCGGCGCGGCGTCAGCCGGTGCGGCATCCGCGCCGATCTCCGCTTCGAGATTTTTCGCGAAGTCGTCGATGATTTGGCCCGCCAGGGCATCGATCAGGCCCGCCGCGCGCCCGTACTGGGCGACCGAGCCGGACAGGTTCAGGTCGGTCGTGATGTCGACGCGGGTCCGACCGCCATCCTCGGACAGGGCAAACACGACATCGGCCTCGGCCGCGCCGCGCCCCTTGGTATCATTCCCCTTGGCGTGGACCTTCGCGGTGCGCGCGGCCGCGTCGATCTCGGTGATCTCCGCCTCGCCCGCAAAGGCGAGGCTCACCGGCCCGACGCGGACCTTGGCGCTGCCCTTGTAGGCGCGCTCGCCGACGACCTCGGTCAGTTCCGCGCCCGGCATGCACGGCGCGATGCGCGGCACATCGAGCAGGATATTCCACGCCGTCTCCGGATCGGCCGGCACGGTGAAACTGTTCTGAAGCTGCATTCGGTTCCCTGTCGCGCTCGCATGTTCGCCGGGGCGTTCGAACGCGCCCCGTTCCAGCCACGGACAATAATTTTCCTATTGTGGAATCGCAAGCGGTGCACCGACGACGCCCGGCATGACCGGCAACCGTGCGATCAGCACCGACCCCGTCTTCGGTTTAAAGGGTGTTTTTCACGATCTCGCCGTTTTTCATGATCAACGGCATATTCTCGTCAGTTCGTTCGAATACCGTCACGTCCTGAAGCGGCGATGTCGAGAGAAGCACAAGATCGGCAAACGCTCCGGGAGCAATCGTGCCGATCTCACCGCTTTTTTGCATTATTTCCGCGTTCACGGACGTCGCGGACTTCAGAACGTCGATCGGACGGTCGACCTCGCACCTGTAGCGAAACTCCCTCGCCTGGAAAACATCGAGTTCAGTACCGAATATGTCCGTCCCCAGTCCGAGCTTCACCCCCGCCCGCCGGCAGTTTTCGATCGAATTCAAAATTCGATCTGTCGCGCCGGATGCTTTCGACACCGACTGAGGGGAAAGTCCGACTTCCTCCCAATGCTCCGCGAGCATATGCAGCACGGCCACGGTCGGAACAACAAAGGTGTCTCCCGATGCGGCTATCATTTTTGCCGTCGACGCGGAAATTTCCGTGCCGTGGTCGATTGAGCGCACACCGAATTCGACGCACCGCCGGGCCGAATCGTCGGTGTGACAATGCGCAACGACATATTTTCCGAATCGCCGCGCTTCCTCGACGATCGCATGGAATTCGTCGTCTCCGAAATGCGACATGGATATGGGATTGGCATGGGTGGCGACGCCACCGGACAAGAACATCTTTATATGATCGGCTCCACGCCGAAACTCGTTCCGAACCGTCTCCCGGATCGAATCGCTTCCATCGACAACCTGGCTGATGACGCCGGAGTATCCGCAACGGCACGAATCGTCTTGAGCGGGGAGCCGAAAGTCACCATGGCCCCCGGTTTGCGCGAGTGCCTTGCCACCGAAACAGAACCGTGGCCCTGGGGACAACCCCTGGGAAACAGCCTCAAACAGGCCAACATCACCGCCCCCCGTATCCCGGACCGTCGTAAACCCCCTCAACAGAGCACGGTTCAGTTTTCTCAACGCATGGGCGACGCGAACCGCTTCGGGCATCCGGTCCAGTTTCTGAAAATCCAGGCTCGCGCCATAAGCATGGAAATGAGCATCAATCAGACCGGGCATGAGGAACTTTCCGCTGCAATCGATCTCGACGGCGCTGTCGGATCGAATCGCGGTCTCGCTCACTTCCCTGATGATTTGCCCTTCGACCAAAACGCTCGCGCGCTCAACAATGTCGTCCGAGACCCCATCGAACAGAACAGCGTTTGAAAGAATGTATTTCATGCGAGATGGCGCATTACGATAAGTGCGACGAGCACAACAACACCAAAAGAATTCAACTATACAGCAATAAACCGTGTGTAATAATTTAAATAGCCGTCGGATTTTTTATTAAAAACATGTTCTAATACTCCGAATCTGGCGATAAAAAATATCATTGCACCGAGCATGATCGTCCACCCCGGCAAAGGGGCGATATCTCGCATGAGGAAGACCAGATAGGCTGATGTAATCAGGACGCTCCCGAACGCCGGGTCAGTCGGGCTCAGGGACCTGCGGATCACGTCGCCGGTCAACTGATTGAAAATATTGTATAAAATAGCAAGACCAAAGTACAAATGGCCAAGATTGATGACGATACTTTGACCCATGAAACTTCCCGATAACGATCCATACCGCGGGCGCCGGAAACATGACTGTCGCAACCTGTACGGCCAACGGATCTATGAGAACGAATATTTTGCAACCAGGATACCAAGAGGCGTTGAACCTGCCGGCAGCCGACGAGGTCAGTTCGCGATCAATCGATAAACGCGCCCTCGTCGTCGACGGAAAGGCCGGCATCCCTGGCCTCCTGAATGACGGAAGGGTGCCATTGGACCTTCCCGGCATCGGGCCCACCGACAATGGCGAGCACAACGGTTTCGACATCCCCTGAATTATAGAATGCCCGGAACACGCCAGGCGGAATGGAGAAAATGTCGTACTTGCCGAGAGAGATTTCCTCGCGTTTGTCGCCATTCATCCAGTAGCAGGTGATCTCTCCCTCAAGCACCATGAACACTTCTTCGGTCTCGTGCCGGTGCAATGCCGGCCCGGTTCCCGGCTTGCAGCGAAAACCGCCGACATTGAAGCCGTAGGCGAGCGCCGAAATTTCCGGCGCCGCATCACCTTCGAAAACACCCTCTGCATCGGATTGCAAACCGATGACATTGAAAACTTCCCGGCTGTACTTCGGAATATGCTGGTCCACGAAGTTTTTCATGAGAGACCGGCGGTTGTTCCACCGGAACACTGCAGTTTTTTCGACTTCCTCGGCGCTCACCCGCGGTTCATCCATGCCGTTTCCTCCATCGTCCTCAAAGTGGCTGGCTATTTAAAACACTAAATTATGCATAATTCAATGCACTATCTAGTGTTTCGATGGTTCATGGATTGTCGCCCGGATCCCTGCCCGATCGGCCGGGCCGGACTTGTCCGACGGTATCCGGTCGCAGCCGCACGACCCTTGACTGCAGCTCGACCGGGGGCGCTCTATCGGTCCGGATAAACCACTTCCAAGAGCGCGGCCCCACTCGTTTAAAAGTACCGTCAGGAATACCCGAGGTAGGATTGATGACGTCTCACGGCAGGCACGTAAAAACGAAAGAGAAGATTGTGATCGACTACGTCGATCAGGAAATAACCGCCAACAGGCTGGTTCCGGGACAAAGACTCGTCGAGGCCGATATCGGAAAGGCACTGAACATAAGCAATTCCGCCATCCGCGCGGCCTTCCGCACGCTTGCCGCACGCGGGATTCTGGAAATTCTGCCGAACCGAGGCGCCTCGATACGCCAGATAAACCTGACCGAACTATGGGAACTGATCGAGTATAGAGGCGGGCTTAGCGTATCGCTGGCGCTTTGCGCTGCGAGGTACATGAACGAAGATCGACACCGAAAAAGTATCGTGGCGGCGATGCGCAAAATCGAAAATTCAGCGAAAAACGCCGATATGTTCGAGATCAGTTCATCTGCCCAAAGCTACTGGGACACCCTCGGTGAGCTCGGCCGAAACAGGCTTATAAACGAACGGATACAAGATCCGATTGTCAGCCACTTTCTGCACAGAAGCGTTCAGCTGGAAATGAATGCGGCCCAGATCAGAAAAATGGCCGCCAGGATGACGCACAACTTCTCAAGCACGACCGAAGCACTGCTGGAGCTGAACGCTCAAAAAGCAGCGCAGGGGATGATACAGAACATCCTCGACTGGCACGAAACCCTGGATGTCGAGAACAGAATCGGCAGGTGACCGTACGCCAGTTAGCCAAGCGAATATCTCGAATGGCACTCAACACGGCGGGCCTGGTCTCTAAAGCCCGTCGTCCTGGCCGTGGACGTGGTAGCCGATCTCGCGGGACGGCGCGCGGCCGGCGCTGTCGACGCCGGTCGGCAGCCACGCGCAGACATTCGCACCCGGCGACCACACGGTCTCGCAGGGGCCCGGCACGAAGAACTCCACGAAAACGAAGTCGTCGTCGCTCTCGTTGATGAAGGCATGGGGCTCGTGCTCGTAATTGTAGAGCAGGTCGCCCGCCTCCAGCGTGTGGGCCACGCCGTCGAGCAGCGCGGTGCCGCGCCCGGCGATCACGTACTGGAAATGCTCCGCGCCGACATGGTGGTGCTCCGGCGCGGCAGTGCCCGGCGGATAGGAAATCATCTCGCCCTTGAAGGCGTTCGTGCCGGCCAGCGCCGGCGTCGCCATATAGATCCGCCTGCGCGCATCGTGCTCGCTCTCCAGCACCGGTTCGCGGGTCCACTCGACCGTGCGCAGCTCGGTCGGCATCTCGGCGAGCGCGTCGTCGAAGCGCGCGGCGTCAGGCACCTCGGCGAACAGCAGGGTGCTTTCGCTGTCGCCGGAGGCGAATTCACCGGAAAATCCGAGCGGCATATAGGCGATACGGTCGGTGCCGAGATCCGTCCCCGCCAACGTTCCGCCGCCATCGAGCACATGCATCCAGCCGACGGCCCCGCCGTCGAGGTCGATCGCGAAAGAACCTCCTGCATCGACCGAGACCCGGCGCAGACGAATCCGGTCATTGCCGATCCGCTCCGGCGTGATCACGTCGGCCACGCGGCTGGCGCCCGCGGCGGTCGCTTCGACGTCTCGATTCTGGACGATCACAGGCACGGCGCGGCTCCTCCCGAAAATCGCAAAACGCGCTCTGGTGCCCCCGGGGAGACTTGAACTCCCACGCCGTTGCCGGCAACAGATTTTGAGTCTGCCGCGTCTACCAATTCCGCCACAGGGGCCCGGAATGCGTGGCATCTGCATAGTGCGCCCGGCGGGCCGGGGTCAACCTTCTCCGACATTCCGGCAACCATGTGACCGGCGTCACTTCGTGCGCCCTCTTTCGGCCCTACCTATCGCGTATCGACACGCCGAGGAGCGAACCGATGCGCACGAACATTCGAATTCTCGCCGCCCTGCTGACGGTCTGGGTGGCCGTTATCGTCATGATGGCGCTGGCCCCCCAGGCGACCGGCACGCGCACGGCCAACGCCGAACCCGGCCAGCAGGTGGCGGCCGCGTCCGGCGCGGCCGTGCGGTCGGACAATTTCAGTCATACCGGCCTCTGGGTGCTGGAAGTCGGGCATGACGGTACCGCCGTATTCGTGCGTGACATCCGGCGCCAGTAACGCGCCTCCCCTGCCGACGATGGACACGAAGCGGGGCGGGCTGATAGAGGGCGAGGATTGAGTTCAGGGGGATCCGCCCGAGCATGTTGCGTAGCCTTTACGACTGGACGATGCGCCTGGGCGCATCCCGCCACGCGGTGTGGGCGCTGGCCGCGGTGGCCTTCGTCGAGAGCTCGTTCTTCCCGATCCCGCCGGACGTCCTGCTGATCCCGATGATCCTCGCGGCGCGCAGCCGTGCCTGGAAACTGGCCGCCGTGTGCACCGTGTCGTCGGTCGCGGGCGGCTATTTCGGCTACCTGATCGGCTTCGCCCTGTTCGACACCTTCGGCCAGCCCGTGATCGCCTTCTACGGGTTCGAGGAGGTCTTCGCCGAGTTCACCGGCCGCTACAACGAGCTGGGCGCGTGGATCGTCGCGGTGTTCGGGATCACGCCCTTCCCCTACAAGGTGATCACCATCGCCAGCGGCGTGACCCAGCTCGACCCGTTCGTGTTCGGCATCGCCTCGCTGGCCTCGCGCGGCGCACGGTTTTTTATCGTCGCGGCGCTGATCTGGTACTTCGGCCCGCCGATCCGCACCTTCGTCGAGCGCTACCTCGGCTGGGTCGCGCTGGCGTGCGTCGTCCTGCTGATCGGCGGATTTGTCGCGATCAGGTTCCTGCTGTAGCGCTGGCGGCTTTCGGCCGGACGTCCTATATCGACGCCATGTCCACGGACGATCTGGAAACCCGGCTTTCGGCCCAACCCCGCCTGGCACCCGCGCTGGCCTTCGTCGCCGCGGCAGCGATGCTCGCGGGTGCATGGGGGTTCCAGCTCATCGGCGGCCTGCAGCCCTGCGCGCTCTGCCTCTACCAGCGCTGGCCGTACTGGGCCGTGATCGGCATCGCGGGCATCGCCGTGCTCACCGCCCGCCGTCTGGGACCGCGCGGCATTGCATTGATCGCAGCCATTTGCGCTCTGGTGTTCGCCGCCGGGGCGGCGGTCGCCGGGTTCCATGTCGGGGTCGAACAGGGCTGGTGGGAAGGCCTCGCGGCGTGCGGCGGCGGGGGCGGCAACCTGAACGACCCGAACCTGTCCATCGAGGAACTCAAGGCGCGGCTCTTCGCCACCGAGATCGTGCGGTGCGACGAGGTGCCATGGTCCCTGTTCGGCATTTCACTGGCAGGCTACAATTTCCTGGCCTCGCTCGCGTTCGCGGCGGCATCGCTGTGGGCGGCGCGGGCCATCTGGCGGAAGACGGCATGAGCGACGAGACCCCGCGCGTGAGGAAAACCGGCGAGGACCGGCTGCCGGGCGATCCCGGCACGGCGGAAATGATCGCGCGGATGATCCGTGTCGACCATGCCGGCGAGTTCGGCGCGGCGCGCATCTATGAAGGCCAGCTCGCGGTCCTCGGCAACCGTCCGGTCGGCGATACGATCCGTGAGATGGCAGAGCAGGAAGAAAAGCATCTCGCCGCTTTCGACGAATTGATGGCCGAACGCCGGGTCCGCCCGACCGTGCTGTCGCCGGTATGGCATGCGGCCGGCTACGCGCTGGGTGCCGTCACGGCCGCCATGGGCGAGCGCGCGGCAATGGCCTGCACGGTCGCGGTCGAGGAAGTGATCGCGGACCACTACGCCGAACAGGCAGCAAAGCTGGGCGACGACGAGGCCGAATTGCGCGACCTGATCGAGGAGTTCCGCGAGGACGAGATCGGGCACAAGGACACCGGCCTCGAACACGACGCGGAACGGACACCGGGCTACCGGCTGCTGTCGAAGGCCATCAAGGCCGGCTCCCGCACCGCCATCTGGCTGTCGACGCGGTACTAGGGTTCGTATCACTGACCGTCATTCCTGCGAAGGCAGGAATCCATTATCGCCGATGCCTGACCGGGTAGCCGCCCATGTTTATGGACCCCTGCCTGCGCAGGGGTGACGAATGATGGAGTATCAACCGCCGGAAAAACCCCTCGTCATTGCGAGCCGCCGGCGAAGCAATCCAGAGCGGTCCTGCCCCGGCCCAGGATTGCCGCGTCGCTCCGCGCCTCGCAATGACGGTCTGCGCATTAGGTAAACCACCACACAGCCGTCATGCGCGGACTTGATCCGCGCATCCCGTCTCGGTCGGTGCGGAGATACCCGGGTCAAGACCCGGCATGAGGCGTGGGACCGGGCCCGTGACTAGCCCTCCAGCTCGGTATCCCAGTAGAGGTAGTCGCTCCAGCTTTCGTGGAGGAAGTTCGGCGGGAAGGCGCGGCCGTTCTCGATCAGCTCGTGCGTACTCGGCTGACGCGGGGCGTTGAGCAAGGTCATGCCTGCTTCCTTCGGCGTCCGGTTGGCCTTGCGCAGGTTCCAGTCGCTCGATGCGGTGACGACGTTTTCCCAGGTTGTGCGGCCGCCGCGCGAGCGCGGGATCACGTGATCGAACGTCAGTTCGTGCGCCGGCAGCCGCTGGCCCGAATACTGGCAGGTGAAGCGGTCGCGCAGGGAAGACGTTAAACCGGGTAAAC
The DNA here is from genome assembly GCA_965222215.1 of Alphaproteobacteria bacterium. Taxonomy (GTDB): domain Bacteria; phylum Pseudomonadota; class Alphaproteobacteria; order UBA6615; family UBA6615; genus JABJAG01. Next base: position 3,065,533 of record OZ244931.1, read on the forward strand.
GCCGGGCGCTCGGCCGGGCGGATGTATTCCTTGAGGGAGACAACGCTCGGGAGAGCGATTTCGAGGCTGGGCGAACGGATAACCCCGGTCGTACTCGGCAACCGTGTTGACGCGGCCCATGAGGGTCGCCTTCACCGCCTCCTGCCAGGGCCAGATCGACAGCGGGAAATAACTCAGGGGCCGAAAATCGGCGTTGAGTACCAGGGCCGGACAACTGTCCAACGCGCCGTCCATAACTCCCCTCCCCGGGCCGTTCGCCGACGATCGCTGGCGAGATACTAGGAAGCCGTGCGATTCAGGGCAAAGGGTTTTCGCGCACGGTTTTGATTTTTTCCTTCAATCACAACAGGTTGTAAGAAAACCGTCATCAACGGAAACTAGCCGAACACCCGCGTGAGCATCGCGACGGCGCGTTCGATGCCGTCCTCGTCGATCCCGTGGCCGAGGCCCGGCCGAGACACCGCCTCCACCGACACGCCCGCCCCCTTCAGGGCCGCTTCCGCCGCCGGGAGCGCGCTATGGGGCACGATCTCGTCGGCCTCGCCGTGGACGAGAAGCACCGGCGGCTTCACCGTGACCTCGTCCCCCAGCGATTCCGGCGCGGCGAGCAGGCCCGAATATCCCATCACCGCCGCCGGTGCTGTCTGGCGCCGCAACCCGACATGCAGCGCCATCATGCAGCCCTGGCTGAACCCGAACAGCGCGAGGTCGGCGTCCGTCAGGCCGTGTCGCGCGAGATGGTGATCGAGAAAATCGTCTACCGCCGGCGCAGCCGAGCGGACACCCGCCGCGATGCTCTCCGGCGTGCGTTCCAGCAGCGAGAACCACTGCAGGCCGACCGGCGCCATGTCGACAGGATGCGGTGCATCGGGCGCGAGGAACAACGCATCGGGCAGGTGCGGCGCGATGAACGGCGCGAGGCCGATCAGGTCCTGCCCGTTCGCGCCGCGCCCGTGCAGGAAAACGACAAGCTGTTTCGGGCCGCCGCCGGACGCGGGACCGTAACTCGGGCCGGACAGTTGCGGGTCGGTCATGATGCGTAAACTCCGTGTCAGATCGCTTCAATATGATAGGCGTGCCAGAGCAGACGCGCGGCCGCGCTTCGCCAGGGCCGCCATTGTTCGGCTTCCTCGCGCAACTGCTTCGGTGTCCAGCGGGTGCCGTCGCCGAGGTGCCGCCCCGCCGATGCGACCAGCGCCAGGTCGTCGGCGGGCATCACGTCCGGACGGCCGAGCGCAAACAGCAGGTAGCACTCCGCACTCCAGCGCCCGATGCCCTTGAGGTCGACCAGCGACGCGATGGCGTCTTCGTCTTCCATACGGCGAAGCCTGTTGAGGTCGAGGCCGCCGCTGACCACGGCTTCGGCCAGGCCGCGCCCATAGGCGACCTTCTGGCGGCTGAGGCCCAGCGCACGCAAGTCGTCGTCGTCCATCGCGACGAAGCCGGCCGGGTCTGCGGCGACACCGGCGTCTTCCATCCGCTTCCAGATCGCGGCCGCGGCGTGAGTCGAAAGCTGCTGGCCGACGATCACGCGGAGCAACGTCGCGAAGCCGGGCGGGCGCACGCGCGGACCGGGCGTGCCCGCCGCCTCCCACAGCTCGGCCATGCGCGGGTCGAGCTTGCCCAGTTCCGTCAGGCCCGCCTCTAGCCGTTTGCGCGTTTTCATCGCATCATGATTCCTGCGTTGCGCGCCTGCGCGCGTCGGCCCACCCATACCGCGCCTGCGGCAGCGGTCCAAGGAAGTTGAATGAACGAGCCCGCGCCACCCGAAAACGCCACCGGCGGACGGCCGGTCGTGACCCGCTTCGCGCCCTCGCCCACCGGATATCTTCACCTCGGCCATGCCTATTCGGCGCTGTTCGCCTGGCGGCTCGCGGCATCGTCGGGCGGGAAATTCATGCTCCGGATCGAGGATATCGACCCGGGCCGGTGCCGCCCCGAGTTCGAGGACGCCATCATCGGGGATCTCGCCTGGCTTGGCGTCACGTGGGAGGAACCCGTCCTGCGCCAGTCCGAGCGGCTCGACAACTACGCCGACGCGCTCGACCGCCTCGACGCGGATGGACTTCTCTACCCGTGTTTTTGCACCCGGTCGGATATCAACGCCGAGATCAAGAAAGCGGGCGCCGCGCCCCATCTGCGCCACCACGGGCCGGACGGTCCGGTTTATCCCGGGATCTGCAAGCGCCTCGAGCCGCAGGAGCGCCAGGATCGCATCGACGGCGGCGAACCGCATGCATTGCGGCTGGACATGGAGGCCGCGCTCGAACGGACCGGCCCGCTGACATGGTTCGACCGGACCCGCGGCGAGCAGGTCGCGCGGCCGGACCTGTTCGGCGACATCGTGCTGGCGCGCAAGGATGTGGCGACGAGTTACCACCTGGCCGTCACCGTCGACGACGACGCGCAGGGCGTGAACCTGGTGACCCGGGGCGAAGACCTGTTCGCGGCGAGCCATGTGCATCGCCTGCTGCAGGCGCTGCTCGGCCTCGACGTGCCCGAGTGGCACCACACGCCGCTGCTGTCGAACAACAAAGGCAAGCGCCTCGCCAAGCGCGACAAGGCCTTCACCCTGCGCGCGATGCGCGAGGCCGGAACCGACCCCGAGGAAATCTGGGCCATGTCGATCCGCCAGATCGCCCGCCAGGCCGCCGCCGTGGACGGGATCTAGAAATACCTCCGTCAACCTGCGCGCTGAAACGTGCCCGCCGCCGTCGCCTTTCCTCGATCGTCACCCCTGCGCCCGCCGTCGCGCTTCGCGCTATGGCCGGATAAAGACGCAGGGGTCCATTGACTCAGGAGGTGACCCGGTCGGGCATCGGCGATAATGGGTCCCTGCCTTCGCAGGGACGACGATGGGAGGGGGCGATGGGTCGAAGCCGGCCCCGACCAGCCTCGGTCAGCTCCACGCCCGCAGGCCGTGGACGAGCTTGCCGTAGTCGGGACGGTCCGGTTCGACCAGACCGTGGCGGATCGCGAAATCGATGATCACGAGATTGACGTTGAACTTGAACTCGTCGGTCTCGTCGACGACACGCAGCGCCTGGCGCGCCGGCCAGCGCACGAAGCCGCTGATCTCGCCGTCGGCATTCACCGGTTCGAAATCACCGGGCAATTTCAGGTCGAACACAAACAGCATGTCGCGCCGCAGGCCGCGGTCGGTGGTCAGCATGTAGCTCACCATCCCGGTTGGAATAGCGGTGCGCGCCAGATCCTCCGGTACCGAGGCCTCCTCGGCCGCTTCCTTAAGGACATTGTCCATCAGAGACAGTCCGACCGGCTGGCCGCCGGCGACCATGTTATCGAGCTTGCCGGGCGCGACTTCTCGATCCTTTGAGCGCACACCGACCCACAATTCGGGACCGTCGGGCGTATCCACATATCCGTTTACATGGACGCCATAGGACGTAACGCCGAAGGCCTGGAGCCAGGCCCGGTCGATGCGCAGGAGGGTCGGATCGCCGAACTTCTCCGCGACCGGACAGAGCTCCTTGCGGTTGCGCGGCAAGGCCTGCTGCACAACAAGAGCCGCCCCGGCCTCCGCCAACGCCTTCGAGCGGGCCTCGACGTCACCGACGCTGTCGCGGAACGACAGCGAATCCTTCTTCACATCGAAATACTGGTGCCAGCGCGTCATGCGGTCGGCCAGATCGTCGCTCACCCAGCCGACCTGGGCACCCGCGATCCGGAACGGAATACGGCCGTCAAGATCGTGGGTGTTGCACGCGACGATGTGGTCGTACAGCGCCATCAGCGCGCAACCGGCCTACGCGGTTGCAGCAAACCGCTTTTCCGACACGAGGACCTGCTGGACACCGAAGATCGTGCGCATGGCTTCTGCGATTTGCATGGCCAGCGCCTGGTCCAGTTCAGAGGTCTCGATATCGATGTAAACATCGTTCCGCTCCGTGCCGGTGCGCGCGCTGTGCCAGCGATCGGGCATCAGGCCGCGCTTGGCCCACAGTTCCATGATTCGCGGCACGAGTCCCGGGTCCGCGACACCCGACACGGCAAAACAGTGCACGGGCAACGTGGTTCGACTTCGGCTTTCGAAAGATTCAGATGTTTGATCGGTTGCTAAGGACATGATGACGGCTCTCAGTTCGAATTGGCAGTGTGCAAGCACGAGTTCCCGGTCGCCGCGCGGTAAGTCGCGCGTACGCCGGGCTGCCAATAAGAATGATCTGCATGCCGTTCATAGCGCGCGGACACTACGAAATAGGGACCGAATCGTCAATATTGAGTGCGAACTCCGCACAAATCCGGGCGCGCCGAAGCGTCACAGCACCTGCCCTCTCGTCACCCCAGCCCCACGGGGATATGATCCCCGCCATGAATATCTTGGCAATTATCCTGGCCATTGCGCTGGCCGCCGTGGTGGTCGTGCTTGTCGTCGGCGTCATGGCCATGGCGCGGGGCGGCGAATTCAACCGCAAGCACGGCAACACCATGATGCGCCTGCGCGTCGGCCTTCAGGCGTTCGCCGTCGTGCTCGTGCTGTTGTTCCTGCTGGTGGCATCCCAGGGCGGCGGCTGACCTTGGTCGAACTCGACAAGATCTACACACGCGGCGGCGACAGCGGCGAAACATCTCTCGGCTCCGGCGCGCGCGTGGCAAAGCACGACCTGCGCGTCGCCGCCTACGGCACCGTCGACGAAACCAACGCCGCCATCGGCCTGGCCCGGTTGCACACCGCGGGCGATAGCGACACGGACGCCATGCTGTCGCGCATCCAGAACGACCTGTTCGACCTGGGCGCGGACTTGTGTACGCCCGAGGGCGATGCGCGCGCCGCGCGCAAATCCGAAGGCGCCCTGCGGATCGTGCCGGCGCAGGTCGACCGGCTTGAGCAGGAGATCGACACGCTGAATGACGGGCTCGAACCGCTGACCTCGTTCATCCTGCCGGGCGGCACGCCTGCCGCGGCACACCTGCACATGGCGCGCACGATCGCGCGACGCGCCGAGCGGCTTATGACGGACCTTGCCGCACGCGAGGCGGTCAACGAGGCGGCGCTGCGCTACATCAACCGCCTGTCGGACCACCTGTTCGTTCTCGGACGCCATCTGAACGACGGCGGCAAGTCGGATGTCCTCTGGAAACCCGGCGAAAACCGCGATTGACCGCAGCAATAGGGCTATCGCAATCCGTGATCGGGCATGTCCGCCGCGTTGACTCCCGGTCGCGCCCTCGGGCATGTTGCGGTGCAACAAAAATGATACGCTAACGAAATATACGGGAAGCCCATGAAACTGCTCGTGCCGGTCAAGCGGGTGATCGACTACAACGTGAAAGTCCGGGTCAAGTCGGACAACACCGGGGTCGAAACCGCCAACGTCAAAATGTCCATGAACCCCTTCGACGAAATCGCCGTCGAGGAAGCGGTCCGCATGAAGGAAGCCGGAACGGCTGAGGAAATCGTGGCCGTGTCCCTGGGCGTCCAGCAGTGCCAGGAGACGATCCGCACGGCGCTGGCGATGGGCGCGGATCGCGGTATCCACGTGAAGACCGACGACGAGTTGCAGCCGCTGGCCGTGGCCAAGCTCCTCAAGGCGCTGGTCGAGAAGGAATCGCCGGACCTGGTGATCCTCGGCAAGCAGGCCATCGACGACGATTCCAACCAGACCGGCCAGATGCTGGCCGCGCTGCTCGACTGGCCCCAGGGCACCTTCGCGTCCGGCATCGAACTCTCCGACGGCAAGGCGAAGGTCGTGCGTGAGGTCGACGGCGGGCTGGAGACCATCGAGATTTCCACCCCGGCCGTGATCTCCACGGACCTGCGCCTCAATGAGCCGCGCTACGCCTCGCTGCCGAACATCATGAAGGCCAAGAAGAAGCCCATCGACGAATTGACGACGGACGAGCTGGGCGTCGACGTTGCGCCCCGGCTGGAGACCCTGAAGGTCGAAGAGCCGCCGAAGCGCGAAGCGGGCGTGATGGTCGAGAGCGTCGCCGAACTGGTCGACAAGCTGAAAAACGAAGCGAAGGTGATCTGATGACCGTCCTCGTCATAGCCGAACACGACAACGCCGAACTGAAGCCGTCGACCCTGAACACGGTCACCGCGGCGCGCGAACTCTCCGACAAGGGCGCAGGCGACGTGGTCGTCCTCGTGGCCGGGTCCGGCTGCGCCGCCGTGGGCGACGCCGCAGCGAAGATCGATGGCGTGTCGAAGGTACTGGTCGCCGAAGACGCGGGCCTGGAGCATGCGCTGGCCGAGAACCTGTCCGCCGTCGTCACGGGGATCGCCGGTGACTACAGCCACATCCTCGCGCCGGCGACCACTTTCGGGAAAAACTTCATGCCGCGCGTGGCGGCGCTGCTCGACGTGCAGCAGATCTCCGAGATCAGCGCCGTCGAGGACGCCGACACCTTCGTGCGCCCGATCTACGCGGGCAACGCGATGGCGACCGTGAGGTCGTCCGACGACACGAAGGTCATCACCGTTCGCGCGACCACGTTCGACGCGGCCGCCGCCGAAGGCGGCAGCGCAAGTGTCGAGACCATTTCGGCCGGCGAGGACAAGGGCGTCTCGACATTCATCGAGCTCACCGAATCCGGCGGTGACCGGCCCGAGCTGACCTCGGCCCGGGTCATCATCTCCGGCGGCCGCGGCATGGCCTCGGGCGAGAATTACGAGCTGATCGAGCCGATCGCCGACAAGCTCGGCGCGGCCATGGGCGCATCGCGCGCCGCCGTCGACGCGGGCTTCGTGCCCAACGACTGGCAGGTCGGCCAGACGGGCAAGGTCGTTGCGCCGGAACTCTACATTGCCGTCGGCATTTCGGGTGCGATCCAGCATCTGGCCGGCATGAAGGATTCGAAGGTCATCGTGGCCATCAACAAGGACGAGGAAGCGCCGATCTTCCAGGTCGCCGACTACGGTCTTGTCGCCGACCTGTTCAAGGCACTGCCCGAGCTCAACGAAGAGCTTGAGAAGCAGGGCTGACCGAAGAACGGACACTCAGGAAAAGACCCCAGGGACAAAAAACTATGTTGAACAAGATTGGCGTCATCGGCGCCGGCCAGATGGGCAGCGGCATCGCGCATGTCTGCGCGCTCTCCGAACGCGACGTCGTGCTGATGGATATCGACCAGGGCGCGCTCGACAAGGCGATCACCAAGATCGGCGGCGATATGGATCGCCAGATCAAGCGCACGCTGATTTCCGAAGAGGAAAAGGCCGCCGGCCTGTCACGCATCGAGACCGCGACCGACGTCGCCGGCCTCGGCGATTGCGACATGGTGATCGAAGCGGCGACCGAGGACGAGGCCGTGAAGATGAAAATCTTCGAGAACCTCTGCCCCGCCCTGAAGGACAGCGCGATCATCGCGTCGAACACGTCGTCGATCTCGATCACCCGGCTCGCGTCGGGAACGGACCGGCCGGAAAAGTTCATGGGCATGCACTTCATGAACCCGGTGCCGATGATGAAGCTCGTCGAGCTGATCCGCGGCCTCGCGACCGACCAGGAGACCTTCTCGGCGGTGCAGGAGCTGACGAAAGACCTGGGCAAGACCGGCACGGTGTCGGAGGATTTCCCGGCCTTCATCGTCAACCGCATCCTGCTGCCGATGATCAACGAGGCGGTCTACACACTCTACGAGGGCGTCGGAAACGTGGACTCGATCGACACGTCGATGAAGCTGGGCGCGAACCACCCGATGGGCCCGTTCGAACTGGCCGATTTCATCGGCCTCGACACCTGCCTCGCGGTGATGCAGGTGCTCTACGACGGGCTGGCGGACTCGAAGTACCGCCCCTGCCCGCTGCTGGTGAAGTATGTCGAAGCCGGCTGGCTCGGCCGCAAGACGGGCCGCGGCTTCTACGACTACTCCGGAGAACAGCCGGTCCCGACGCGGTAGGCGGAACCCCTTACGTCATTGCGAGCCGAAGGCGACGCAATCCAGAGCGGATCTGTCCCGGCTCTGGATTGCCGCGTCGCGCCGCTCCTCGCAATGACGGATCATCGGTTCGATCCGGCTATCGGCCCCATTACCTCCCACCCTTCCCATTCGCCGCGTCGCGGTCGAGGTACCAGTTGACCAGCGCAAGGGCTTCGTCGGAGTCCCATTCGGCATGACCGACCAGCCGGCCGACCTCCTTGCCGTCCGGCCCGATCAGGATCGTCGTCGGCAGCGAAATCACGCCGATGGCGCGGGAGAACTTCAGCCGGTCGTCGATAAAGTTGTCGGGCAGGTCGACCTTGAGCTTCTTCAGGAAGCGATCGGTCTGCTTGAAGCCGCCGCGGTCCTGGCTGACCAGTACCACCTGGGCCTTGTCGGCCGGCAGCGCGGCGTTCAGTCGGTCGAGCGACGGCAGTTCGCGAAGGCACGGTCCGCACCATGTGGCCCAGAAGTTCAGAACCACGAATTTGCCCTTGAAGCGATCGAAGCTGGCCTCGCCGCCCTCCTTCGTCAGCACCGTGACATCGGGCGTTTCGACGGGGTTCGGGAGCGGCTCGTAGTTCTGCACCTGGCCCCCGACAGGCGGCCCGGACTCCGCGTGAACGGCGGGAATAGCAGTCGCCGACAGCGCCAGCGATGCAAACCCTGCGAACAGAAAGCCTTTCATCATGCGTTTCATGGCGTTAAACGTCGCTCCCAGATTTACGAGCCCGTGAAAAATGAGCCCGAACGATACATCCAAGCCTGCCAACGCGCAGTGGGGCGGCCGCTTCGCCTCCGGACCCTCGGAGGTGATGGAGCGCATCAATGCGTCCATCGGCTTCGACCGGCGCCTGTTCGCCCAGGACATCGCCGGGTCGCGGGCGCATGCCCGGATGCTCGTCGCGCAGGGCATCCTGTCCTCCGAAGATGGTGAGGCGATCCAGGGCGGTCTAGACACGATTTCGCGAGAGATCGAGAGCGGGGCGTTTTCCTTCTCCGCCGCGCTGGAAGACATCCACATGAACATCGAGTCGCGCCTGCGCGAGCTGGTCGGCGACGCGGCCGGGCGGCTGCACACCGCGCGCTCGCGCAACGACCAGGTGGCGACCGACTTCCGGCTCTGGGTGCGCGACGAGATCGACCAGGTCGACGCCGCGCTGCAGGCGCTGCAAGGCGTGCTTCTCGACAAGGCCGAGGCCCACGCCGGCACGATTCTGCCGGGCTTCACGCATCTGCAATCAGCCCAGCCGGTGACTTTCGGCCACCACCTGCTGGCCTATGTGGAAATGTTCGGCCGCGACCGGGGCCGGTTCGCCGACGCACGTGCGCGGCTCAACGAGCTGCCGCTGGGCGCGGGCGCGCTCGCGGGCACCTCATTCCCCATCGACCGGCACGCGGTCGCCGACGATCTCGGTTTCGACCGGCCCATGGCGAATTCTTTGGACGCGGTGTCGGACCGGGACTTCGCGCTGGAATTCATGGCGGCGGCCTCGATCTGCATGACGCATGTCTCGCGCTTCGCGGAGGAGATCGTGGTGTGGTGCAGCGACGGCTTCGGCTTCGTGAAGCTGTCCGACGCCTACACCACCGGCTCGTCGATGATGCCGCAGAAGCGCAACCCGGATGCCGCGGAGCTGTCGCGCGCCAAGGCGGGCCGCGTGTTCGGCGACCTGCTGGGCCTGCTGACCGTCATGAAGGGGCTGCCGCTGGCCTATTCGAAGGATATGCAGGAAGACAAGGAACCGGTGTTCGACGCGGCGGATTCGCTCGCGCTGTCGCTGGCCGCCACCACGGGCATGATCGCCGACATGGAACCGGTCGCCGAAAATATGCGTGTGGCCGCGGGCAGGGGCTATTCGACGGCCACCGATCTGGCCGACTGGCTGGTCCGGGCCGCCGGCGTGCCGTTCCGCGACGCGCACGGGATCACCGGCGCGGTCGTCAAGCGGGCCGAGGAGCAAGGCGTCGACCTGGCGGACCTGCCGCTCGCCGAAATGCAGGCGATCGACAAGCGAATCACCGAAGATGTGTTCGGCGTGCTGACGGTCGAGGCGTCGGTCGCCAGCCGTACCAGCTACGGCGGCACCGCGCCCGACAACGTTCGCGCCGCTGTCACCGACGCCCGCGCGCGTTTTCTCGGAGGTTCCTGATGCCGTATCGCGCCCTGCTGATCGCCGCCTTCCTCGCGCTCGGGCTGGCCGCGTGTGGCAAGGAGGGCCCGCCCGAACCGCCGGAAGGCGAACCGTTGACCTACCCGCGGACCTATCCGACCCGTTAGTCGGACAGGCAGCATCCCGGACATGACCTATTTCAGCTATCGCAACGGCGAAATGCACGCCGAGGATGTCGCGCTCTCGCGCATTGCCGACACCGCGGGATCGCCCGCCTATGTCTACTCCGTCGCCGCCCTGACGGACGCCTATGCCAGGTTCTCGGGCGCGCTGACCGGCGCGGGCCTGAACGCGCGTGTCTGCTACGCGATGAAGGCGAATTCCAATATCGCCGTGCTGCGCACGCTCGCCGACCTGGGCGCGGGCGCCGATGTCGTCTCCGGCGGAGAGCTGGACCGGGCATTGGCCGCAGGGATCGCGGCGCGTGACGTGGTGTTCTCCGGCGTCGGCAAGACCGATGCCGAAATGCGCCAGGCAATCTCGGCCGGAATCGGCCAGTTCAACATCGAATCGGTCCCGGAGATGGAACTGCTGTCGTCGGTCGCGCAGTCCATGAACGAGGAAGTGGACGTCGCGATTCGCGTGAACCCCGACGTGGACGCAATCACGCACCGCAAGATCACGACCGGCAAGCAGGAGAACAAGTTCGGGCTGGATATCGAGCGCGCTCCGGAGCTCTTTGCTCGGGCGCGGGATCTTGGCGGGCTGCGACCGGTCTCGGTCGCGGTCCATATCGGCAGTCAGCTTACCTCGCTGTCGCCGTTCGAGGCCGCCTTCGCGCGGGTCGCGGAGCTGGTTGGCGAACTGCGCGGCGCGGGCTTCGACATCATCAAGCTCGACCTCGGCGGCGGGCTGGGGATCGACTACGGCGACGCCACGCCGCCGCCGGTCGAAGACTATGCAAAGGTCGTTGCGCGCACGGTGGGCGGCCTGGACTGCGAACTGATCTTCGAACCGGGCCGATACATCGCCGGGCCGGCCGGCATCCTTGTCACGCGCGTGATCTACGCCAAGGAAGCCGAAGCCCGCCGCTTTGCCATTGTGGACGCGGCGATGAACGACCTGATCCGCCCGGCCATGTACGACGCGGTCCACCGCACGGAAACGGCCCGCGAACGTGCCCCCGATGCGGAAATCCTAGACTGGGATATCGTCGGCCCGGTTTGCGAGACGGGCGACACGTTTGCGACGGGTTGCCGACTGCCCCATCTGGAAACCGGTGAACTTCTCGTGATGCACGACGCAGGCGCCTATGGCGCCGTCATGAGCTCGGTCTACAATAGCCGGGCGCTGGTCGCGGAAGTCCTCGTCAACGGCGACGAATTCGCGGTCGTGCGTGCGCGCCAGGAACCGGCCACATTCCTGGGTTACGAAACCCTCGCCGACTGGCAGAATTGATCGCGGACAGGCCCGACGCCCCCTGAAACATCCGGGGCGGAAGGATGTCGGCCCGACGTGCGGAAGGAAACCGGTGACCGTTTCGCCGAACCACGACAGCCCTCGTGAACCCCGGAAACCCCGGGGGCTCGGCGTTCGCCGAACCCTGGCGCGCCTGTCACTGTTCTGGGAGCGTGCCTGGCCCGCCCTTTGGCCCGCCACGTCGATCGCCGCGGCCTTCGTCGCCGTCGCGCTGTTCGGATTGTTTACGTTGCTTTCCGTATGGCTGCACGCGTTGCTGCTCTTTGGCTTTGCCGTTGTCTTTCTATGGTACGCTTGGAAAGCGTTGCGTGCCCTCGCCTGGCCGACGCCGGATCAGGCGACCCGGCGGCTCGAAACGGATTCCGGCCTCGCGCACCGGCCGCTCACGACAATTGCGGACCGTCCGGCCACCGGCGTCGTCGATCCCGAAACGGACCGGCTCTGGAAGTTGCACCTTGCGAGAGCCGCGGCCGCCGCGCAGGACATCAGGGTTCGCCTCCCTCATCCCAACCTTTCCGCGCGTGACCCGTTCGCGATCCGCGCGCTTCTGTCGCTCGCCCTCGTCGTCGGTCTGCTCGCCGCGGGCGAGCGCGCCGGTGCGCGCATCGAGAACGCGGTCAAGCCCGATCTCGCCGCCCTCACCCGCGGGGTCGAGCCGAGCCTCGAGCTCTGGATCACGCCGCCGGAATACACGAACCTTGCCCCCCGCCTGCTCGCCAGCGCCGATCCGGAGAGCGCGCCGGCCGCCGCCGACGGACAGGGATCCATCCCCGTCCCCGTGGGCAGCAAACTTCTGGCGCAGGTCAGCGAGGGCAAGCGCGCGCCGGAGCTTCTGCGCGGCGAAGACGTCTTGCCCCTGGAAGCTGTGTCCGAAAGCGCCTGGCGCATCGAATCCGGCCTCGACACGCCGGGCCCGCTCACCATCGAAGTCCGTCAGTCGCGCACATCGCTCGGGCAATGGAACCTTGAGGTCATTCCCGACACAGCCCCGGAGATCACATACGGCGAACCGCCGCAGGGCAATGACAGCAACTCCCTCGTTCTGTCCTATGAAGCGACCGACGACTACGGCGTTGCCGAAGTCCACGCGCACATCGAGTGGCCGGGCGCGCCCCCGGCGGCCGGGATCGAAAACATCGATATCGAACTGCCACTGCCGCGTCCCGGCCCGCGCGAGGGCGAAGCGACCAGCATTCACGACCTGACGGCGCATCCCTGGGCCGGGCTTGAGGTGGACGTGAGGCTGAAGGCTGTCGACGGGCGCGGCCAGACGGGCACAACCGACAAACTATCGGTGATCCTGCCGGAGCGGACCTTCAATCACCCGATCGCCCGGCAGATCGTCGAACAGCGCCGCGTGTTGGCGCTGTCGCCGGAAAATCGCCGCGATGTCGCGCGCTCGCTGCACAATATCGGAAGCTTACCGCAACGTTTCGACAACGACGTGGCGGTCTTCCTCGCGCTGATGACCGCGCGGTCCCGGCTCGTGCACAGCCTGGAAGGCGCCAGCCTCGCGCCCGTCCTGTCGCTTCTCTGGGATACGGCCCTGCGGCTGGAAGACGGCTCGCTCTCGCTGGCGCAGCGCGATGTCGCACGGCTGCAGGAGCAGCTTCGCGAGGCGCTCGAGAACGGCGCATCGGAGGAAGAAGTTGCGCGCATTATGGAAGAACTTCGCGCCGCGCTCGACCGGTATCTCGAAGCGCTCGCGCAGAACCTGTCGCAAGCGCTCGAGGGGATGGACCTTTCGACGCTTCCCGAGGCGGGCGAAGACGCGGAGTTCCTCGATCAGGAGGCAATCCAGGAACTCATGCGCGAACTCGAACAGGCGGCGCGGCTCGGCGATACGGAAGCCGTCGAGCGCATGATGGAACGGCTGCAGCAGATGCTGCAGGCCATGCAGAACGCCCCGAACATGCTGCAGCAACAGCAGCAGATGTCGTCTCCGGCCCAGCAATTTCTCCGCGAACTCCAGGATGTCCTTCGCCGCCAGCAGGAACTCCACGACCAGACCTTTCAGCGCGAGCAACGCGGCGAGCAGATGACCCCCTCGGAATCGCAGGCCGCGCGCGACGCCCAGAACGAGATCCGACGCCAGCTCGGCGAGCTGATGCGCCAACTCGGCGAAATCGCGAACGAGATCCCGGAAAACCTCGGCAACGCCGAAGACGCCATGAACGAGGCCGAACGCGCGCTCGGCGAAGGCAATCTCCAGGAGGGGCTGGGCGCTCAGGCACGCGCCCTCGAAGAGTTGCGCCAGGGGGGCCAGCAGATGGCGCTGCAGATCATGCGCCAGCAGGGACAGGGGCAGGGGCCCGGCGAGGGATTTGCACAACCCGGCCAGGAAGGATTCGACCCGCTCGGCCGGCCGCTCGACGAACCCGGCGAAAACGCCGAAGGCTTCCTGAACAGCGGCCAGCAGCGTGTCGGTGATGGCGACCAGGCCGAACGCGCGCTGGAAATTCTGGATGAGCTGCGGGCGCGGTTGCGCGACCAGGGACGCCCCGAGGCCGAAATCGACTACCTGCTCAGGCTGCTCCGGCGTTTCTAGGCGTCAGTGAAGGCTGCGGCTGCGAACGGAAAGCGCGTCTTCGGCTGCGTCGCAAATCTGTTTGAGGCTGAACGGCTTCGGCACCACCTCATGGATGAGTTCATCCAGATTATGCGCGCGCTGCCGTTCTGCGGCGTATCCCGTCATCATCAGGATCGCGGTCTCCGGATAGTCCTTCGACACCTTGAGTGCGAGCGCGATGCCGTCCATGCCCGGCATCACGATATCCGTAATCAGCAGATCGTATTCATTGTCACCGTCGAGATGCTGCAACGCGTCGAGACCGTCATTCGCGGTCGCCACGTCGTGCCCGCCGTGGACGAGCGCCCGCCGCACGAATTCCCGTACGGCATCGTCATCTTCAGCTATCAGAACTTTTGCCATTCCAATTCCTTCCCCCGAAGGCTTGTCCGGTCTGCGATTCAGCAGGTGGATCAGCCACTTGGCCGACCTTTCCGGAAAAGTCGATCGTCGGCCCGCCAGGGCAGACTCCGCGCGTACGGAGGGGTGACAATCTTCGTTATGGATTGTCGTCGGAATTGGTAAACAAAATACTAACGTTCGCGGCGCCCGCCGGGACCGAATCGGTCTGGGTCGTGAACGCGACGGTCTCGCCCGGCCCCAGGCGGCTGACGCTCGATTCGAACTCCCAGGCCTTCAGGGTCTCGTCCCCGGCACCGGTTACGACCACACGCAATCCGGGTACGTCGCGCACACCGCTGGTGGGATTGATAATCTCCCCCTTGAGGGTGAGCGAGCCGTCTTCGGTCTTGGGATCGAATTCGATCACCAGCCCCTCACCCGGTAACGGGAACGCGGGAATCCCGATCGCCGCATAGATTTCTTCGGTTTCGGGGACGGCGGTCGCGATTTGCGCACGCCCGAAGAACAATGCCGCCAGAATGGCCACGAGCAACAGCAACGCGACAATCCAGCCCCATCGCGCGCTGCGCGCCTTCTTGGCACGTTGAAGTGCCGGCAGATTGCGCGGCGGGATGCTCGATTGTTCTTCCGGCTCAAGCGGCGTGACCTGCATGGGCGGCGGCTGATCGTCGTCCGACTCCGGAACCGGCGCGGACTCGAACCAGACATGCGCGCATTTCCCGCATTTCACGCGCCGTCCGTCCGGACCGAGCTTTTCAGCATCGATCGCAAATCGCGTACTGCAATCCGGGCAAGACAGGATCATTTTAGAACCGGGACAGAAAACAGGAACGGGCACCGGGAGAGACTATAGCCCATCCGGCATGAACGCGCCGAGGGGCGCTTTATAAAAGGCCGTGTCGACGGGAAGCAAGCAGGCTGTCACCGAAGCGAAGCGGCGGCTTTACGCGACAAATACGTCATGCCAACTTGGATCGAAGAGGTCGCCGATTCGCTTTTTCGAAAGCAGCCGCCGGCCGATCGCACGAACGGGGAGATGAACGTCTTGCTGCGCTTCGAAAACGTCGGCATGCGCTACGGCGTCGGTTCCGAAGTGCTGCGCGATGTGAATTTTTCGCTCGCGCCCGGTTCCTTCCATTTTCTGACCGGGCCCAGCGGGGCCGGCAAGACGACGCTCCTGAAACTGATGTATCTCGCCCTGCGCCCGACGCGCGGCCTGATCCATTTGTTCGACAAGGATATTTCCCTGACCCCGCGAGCGGAGCTTCCGGCGCTGCGCCAACGCATCGGCGTGGTGTTCCAGGATTTCCGGCTGATCGATCATCTGACAGCTGTCGAGAATGTCGCCTTGCCGCTTCGCGTCGGTGGCGCGGAACATGTGGAGATCGACGAACATGTCCGCGAGTTGCTGAGCTGGGTCGGGCTGGGTGATCGGCTGGATGCTCGCCCCTCGACCCTTTCGGGCGGGCAACAGCAGCGCATCGCCATCGCGCGCGCGGTGATCAACCGTCCCAGCCTCCTGCTCGCGGACGAACCGACCGGCAATGTCGACGATCGCATCGCCGTGCGCCTGATGTACCTGTTCGAGGAACTCAACCGGACCGGCACGACCGTCGTTATCGCCACCCACAGCAACGCGCTGCTGGAAAAATTCGGGCATCCGGTCATGAGCCTGCAGGACGGCGAACTTGCGATCCGCCGCCGGGCGCAACCCCGGGCGGATCAATCGTCATGATGCGGCGCACGGACATTCCATTCGAACGCGACCAGTCCACGCGGTTCCTGCCGTGGATTGTGGCGCTGATGGTTTTTCTCGGCACGCTCATGTTCGCCGCCGCGCTCCTGGTGTCTGACGCGGTGGATGCCTGGGACAGTTCGCTCACGGGACGCATGACCGTCCAGGTCCCGACGCGCGCCGCCAGCCCGGAGAACATTCAGAAGCTCATGGCAGCACTGCGGGACACACCCGGTATCGCGGATGTCCGCGCGCTCTCGGCCGAGGAGTCACGCGTCCTCCTCATTCCCTGGCTGGGCGAAGGTGTCGTCACGTCCGGTTTACCCGTGCCGGCGCTGGTCGATCTCGAAGTCGCGCCCGGTGCGCGACTGGACCCCGCACTCCTCCAGGCGCGGCTCCGTGACACGGTCGAGAACGTAACTGTCGACGATCATCGCGCATGGCTCTCCGCATTGATCGACCTGGCCCGCACCGCCGAACTTCTCGCATTCGCCATCCTCGCGCTGATCGCCTCCGCGGCCGTTGTCGCCGTTGTGTTCACAACCCGCAGCGGCCTCGCGGTCCATGCCGCCATCATTGAGCTCCTGCATCAGATGGGCGCGAAGGACGCGTATATCGCCGGGCAGTTCCAGATTCAGGCGATGTTGCTGGCCCTGCGCGGCGGGATTGCCGGCGGCATTGCCGCGGCGTTGGTCATCGTGCTGTTCGCCTGGATCGGTCGTGGCATCGACGCGGCATTCCTGCCGCGCCTCAACCTGTCGATCGCCGAGTGGATTCTGCTTTTACTGGTGCCGGCCATCGCGGTCGGGATTGCCATGCTGACGGCGCGGCTGACAGTCCTGCGCGCGCTGGCGCGGATGCCGTAATGGTCTTCGTATCGCGGCGGCCTCGCTCCTACCGGTGGCGTTCTTTCGGCGCGGTCGCCATGGCGCTGGCCGCCGTGTGGCTGTTTGGGCTCTTTCTGTTCGTCGAGCGCATCGCACACACGGTGCCCATTGATCGGGCGACCGACGCGGTCGTCGTTCTCACAGGCGGGGCGGGCCGCATCGACCGGGGCGCGGAGCTTCTCGCACAGGCGAAAGCGAGGCAGATGCTGATTTCCGGTGTGGGAACCGACGTCCCCCTCGAGGACCTTCTCTCCGACAGGCAACTTTCCCGGCGCCTTCTGGATTGCTGCGTGACGCTGGGCCGTGCCGCGCGCGACACGCATGAGAACGCCATCGAAACCGCCGGCTGGGCCGCGAGCCGAAATGTCGAAAGTATTCGCCTCGTGACGGCGGACTTTCACATGCCGCGCAGCCTGCTCGAATTCAGGTCCGGCCTGCCGGGCATCCTGATCGTCCCCGAACCCGTGAGCTCGCCGAACATCCGGATCGACGGATGGTGGCGGCGTCCCGCCACGGCGTCGCTGATCGCAGGGGAATACACCAAGTATCTCGCGACCCGCGCCCATAAGGCGCTGATCAACCTGATCGACGATTTGTAGATGGCGCGTGCGCTCGCCTTCTCGGTCCTGTTCTACGGCTGGACCACCGTGATGGGGCTTCTCGTGCTTCCCTTGCTGCTCGGGCCGCCGCGCCTCCTGCTGGCGTACAGCCGCATGTGGATTCGCGGCGCGCTGTGGCTCTTGCGCGTGACCGTCGGCCTGCGCCACGACATCCGGGGAACGGAACATATCCCGTCGTCCGCGGTGCTGTATGCGGTCAAACATCAGTCGGCGTGGGACACACTCGCCATCAACCTGATCATTCAAGACAGCGCCATCGTGCTGAAGCGCGAACTCACCTGGATTCCCGTGTTCGGCTGGTGCCTGCTGCGCGCGCGCCAGATACCCATCGACCGGCAGGGCGGACCGTCGGCGCTTCGCCGGATGGTCGCGGCCGCGCGTGCGCGGCTGGCGGACGGTCGCCCGATCGTCATCTATCCCGAAGGGACCCGGGTCGCCCCGGGTACCAAGTCGCCCTACCACGCGGGGGCAGCCGCCCTGTATGGAGCGCTCGACGTCCCCGTGGTCCCCGTCGCACTGAATTCCGGCCTGTTCTGGCCCCGCCGGTCGCTGAAGCTGCGGCCCGGCGTCATTACCGTCGAGTTCCTGCCCCCCATTGAACCCAGCCTGAAACGCCGTGAATTCCTCCAGCGCCTGGAGCACGCCATCGAGACGGCCTCGGATCGGCTGATTGCGGAAGCCCGCGAAGTTCACGGGGTATCCGGATCGCCGTCACCTGTGGATAACTTTGTGGAATGAGTCTGTCGACGAGGCGGACCCGTGGTGTGCCGTAATACGGTCGTAATAAAGCCCACTCCCGCAACGCGATGCGCCGGATCGCACGAAATCGTCGCGCTGTTTTACTTCCGAATTCATGCCAGTGCGCCAAAAGGACTATCCACCTTTGCTTAGCGAACGTCATCCGATCCCATGGCAACTGCGCGTGCAGAGGATGTTTCGTCCATAAACAACTTCCGACTTCCGTTCCCGGGAGGGTTGAAAGGCCCGATTTTCGCGGTCGCATACCGCATGTGGATAAACCGCGCGGCTTGCGTGGTCGACCGGGCCGTACAGCTCATCGAGACGACCGCAGTACAGGTTCCTGTGTCTCGAAAGATATGTTGCCGCCGTTGTCTTCCCGGATGCGCTCGACCCGCCAAGGAACAGTAACTTGTCGACTATGCAGCCGTTCCCGGGACTAGGCGTCGCGCCGCGCGATGCGGTCGCGCAGCTGCCTGAGGGGCTTGTCGACGATCCCCAGATCGTCGAGGTGCGCCACGGTGTTAACCAGGTATTCGGTGTTGGCACCGCCCCGTCCGTGGCCCTGACGGATCAGCTTCAGCGTCTGGTTTTCCGAAAGCTTGCCCGCATACTGAATGTGGTTGTGCGCGGCCGTGTAGGTGTGTGCGCGAACCTTCCGGTCGCCGATGCGGGCATGGACCCAGCGCGGTATGTAGACGCGGGTCACCATTTCCCGGCGGATCAGGGCCTCGACCGTTTGGGCGGCCCTGCCGGCTTGAACGCGATAGGCCACACCCCGACAGCTACCGCCATTGTCGAGCCCCAGCACGAGCCCCGGATTCTCCGGCGTGCCGCGCCAAACGTGGGAATAGACGCAAAAGCTTCGGTGATAGCCATGTACCGTGGCCGGCATCCGCTCCTCGAAAGGAAATTCCGGCTGCCACATGAGCGAGCCATAACCGAACACCCAGAGGTCCTCGCCGACAGGATGGCTTGCCATCACGGCACGCAGCGTCGCGTCGAGTTCCGCGTCGGTCAGTTCGTACTGATCGGTGAGGTGGCGCAGGTCCGGCTGGTTGGTGATCTTGGGCATGAACGCACGGATGTTTGGGTCTTGAGGGGCTTGCGCGCATGCTCGCGCGCAAACGGGACTTGTTCTAGGTTGCCGGTCATTCCCGACACGGCGCATCTAATTCGAACGGAAGCGAATGTTCCAGCGAAAGTACCTCCTGTTTCTCGGCGCGCTGGCTCTGCTGGCGATCATCTGGACCATCGGCTGGTTCTGGCTGGCGGACCGTTTCAAGGACGATATCGATCGCTTCGCAAGCGAACAACGCGGCCAGGGCATCGTGCTCGAATGGGACGAGGTCGTGGTCTCGGGTTATCCGGTTCGCTTCGACACCCGCTTCGTGTCGCCGCGCGGCCGCTGGGCGACCCCGGAGCGCAATATTGCCTGGTTCGGCGCCGACACAACCGTGCGCGCCTTTGCCGACGGACCGAACGGCTTTCGATTCCGTGCGCCCGGCGCGCACCGGTTTGAAGTTCGCGAACGAGGCAGGACGACCGCTATCGACACGACCGCCGAGGGCCTGAGAGGCCGGCTCGGTATCGGCGACAACGGTCGTGCCGACAGTCTGCGCGGCGAGACAGCCCCGTTGACGGCCCGTGTCGAGAACGGGCCCTCTTTCACGGTCGGAAAAGCCGCGTTCGACTGGTCACACGAAACAGTCGGACCTGACGCTGAAGCCATACACCCAGAGGATCAGCGCCAGTCGTTGACCTTCGCCCTCGACGATATCGATCTTTCCGACGTGCCATTGGATCGCCACGTCAGCGAGACGCTCGGCACAGCCGTCCAACGCGCCGCGGGACGAATTGTCCTGCGCGGCGATCTCGATCCGGGAGCGATTTCTCCCGACCGGTTGTCGCGCTGGCGGGACGCCGGCGGCACGGTGGAGGCTGAGCAGATACAGTTGCTTTGGGGGCCGGTTCAGTTTTTCGGCGACGGTACCCTGTCTCTCGACGCGGCGATGCAGCCCGAGGGCGCCTTCACCGCCCGCATTGCCGGCCTCGACAAGCTGATCGACCTTCTCGAATCAGAAGGCCGGGTCAGGCCGCAGCAGGCGGCCATCGCGCGCATCGCCCTGGCGGTGCTGACCCGGGCCCCGGCCGGCGGCGGGCCCCCGGCTGCCACGGTTCCCGTGACCCTACAGAACAGGGTTGTCTCGGTCGGGCCCGTCCCGCTTCTCACCCTTGACCCGGTGGTCTGGGAATAGCCCGCCGTCAGTCGTCTTTGCCGTTTTCCGTGTACTGGAACCGGCCGGCCTGGCGGGCCTCGATGACGCCGCGACGGATATCGCGCGTACGGCTGAAAAGTTCGAACAGGGTGTCACCGTCATCGTGGCGGATCGCACGCTGCAATGCCGTCAGGTCTTCCGAGAACCGCCCGAGCATTTCCAGCACCGCATCCTTGTTCAGCAGGAAGACGTCGCGCCACATCACCGGGTCCGACGCCGCGATCCGGGTGAAATCACGGAATCCACCGGCGGAATACTTGATGACCTCGCGCGTGGTGACGACCTCGTCGTCTTTCGACTTGGCCTCGAGCTCCGTCTCCAGATCGGCCGCTGTGGCGACGATCGTATAGGCGATCAAGTGCGGAAGATGGCTCGTGATGGCCAGGACGCGGTCATGGTGCTCGGCATCCATGATCTCGACATCGCTGCCCAGCGCCTGCCAATAGCCGGACAGCCGCGCGACGGCATCGGCATCCGTGCCCGGCGGCGGCGTGAGAATGGCGAAGCGGTCCTGGAACAGTTCGGCAAAGCCCGCTTCGGGGCCGGAATGTTCGGTACCGGCGACCGGGTGCCCGGGCACCAGGTGCACGCCGTCCGGAATATGGGGCGCGATCAGCTTGATCACGGTCGCTTTCAACGAGCCGACATCGGTCACGATCGCACCGGGGGCCAGGTGATCGCGCATCGCCTTCGCCACGTCGCCGCAGGCACCGGGCGGCGTCGCAATAATCACCAGGTCCGCTCCGGTTACCGCACCGGCCAGGTCCTCATGCATGCTGTCGACGATATCCAGCGCTTCCGCGCGCGCGCGCGTATCCGCGTCCGCATCGTGGCAGGCCACGTGACCGGCCAGGCCGCGCGCGCGCGTCGCGCGGGCAAGCGACGAGCCGATCAGTCCGATCCCGACGATCGCAACGCGCTCGAATGTCTGTGACGGCCCTCTCATGCTTCCACGAACGCACGCAACGCCGCGACGACCTCTTCCATTTCCGCCCGGCTGCCGATGGACATACGAACCCAGTCCGGCAGGCCGTATCCGGCAACGCGGCGGGTCACGATGCCCCGCTCAAACAGGTGCCGATAGGCGGCTTCGGCGTTCTTCTCCGAATCCGGATCGAAACGAACGATCACGAAATTGGCGACCGACGGGTTCACCCGAAGGCCCAGCGCTTCCACCTGCTGCGTGAACCACGGCAACATCTCGGCGTTGTGCGCGCGCGCACGTTCGGTGTGTTCCGTATCCGCAAGCGCCGCCTTCGCGGCTTCGATCGCGGGCACCGACACGTTGAACGGCGGTCGTACCCGGTCAAGGATGTCGATAATCTCCGCCGGCGCATACGCCCAGCCGATGCGAAGGCTGGCCAGCGCATATATCTTCGAAAAGGTCCGCGTCATCACAACGTTGGAGGCTTCCGCCACCAGGCCGACGCCCGCCTCGTAGTCCGTCTGGGTCACGTATTCCGCGTAGGCCGCATCGAGCACCAGCAGGACATGCTCCGGCAGGCCCGCGTGCAGGCGGCGCAACTCGTCTTCCGGCAGGTAGGTCCCCGTCGGGTTGTTCGGGTTGGCAAGAAAAACGATCTTCGTCTTCTCGTTCACCCGCGACAGGATCGCATCCACATCTGCGGTCAGGTTCCTCTCCGGCACCGCGACCGGCGTTGCACCGACCCCCAGCGTGGCGATCGGGTACATGGTGAAGCCATGCTCGGTGTACAGCGTCTCGTCGCCCGGCCCGGCGTAGGCCAGCGCGATCAGGTCGATCAGCTGGTCCGAACCGCAGCCGCAGATGATCCGCTCCACCTCGAGGTCATATCGGGCGGCGATCGCCTGGCGCAGCGAGCGTGCGTCGATCTCCGGATACCGGCGCAGGTCCTCGGACGCTCCGGAATAGGCCTCCATAGCTTGCCACGACGCCCCGAGCGCACTCTCGTTGGAACTGATGACAATGCGATCCGTCCCGCCCATGCCGGCTTCGCTGCCGGCATAAGGTGTAATGGCAAGAACGCCGGGTTTTGCTTTCGGGGGTGCCACGTTCCCTACTCCGTTTCGGGCCGGATCGAGACGGCGTGGGGCGACGCGTACGCTCCCAGCCGCCGTACTTCGGCATCGTCGAGGAGCGTTGCCACCCCGCGCACATGGGGATCGTCCGCCGTCATAAAACCGGCCACGTCCATGAAATGCACACGCGCCCCGGTGCGATCGCCGGAATCGGCAACCGCCTGGTCTTCCACATCCAGGCCGTTCTGGCCGGCCAGTTCGGAAAGCCGTCCACGGCTGGTCGTCGTGTCCGTAACGAACACAAAAACGCTTCGATCGTCGCCGGTCTCTTCCGGCTCGCTCCGTGCCAGAAGGTAAGCCCCCACCGCCGCGCCCGGTTCGTGCCACGGCAATCGGGCCACGATATGCACATCACCCGGAAAATCCTGACCGGCCCACCATGGGCTCTCGTCGGTCGCCTGGACAAGCGGCACGACACCGGCCTGTATTTCGCCCCGCCCGACCGCAAGGGCGACCTGGCCTGCCGAGCCGAGCCGGATGAATTCGGTATCCAGTCCGAACTGCGCTTGCACCAGGCGAAGCGCCTCGCCGTGGTCCTCGATCGGGCAATAGCCGACTTTGAAGTCACCCTGGAGGCGGATCGACGCCGCGATGATCTCGCGCCAGATGCGCACGACGACCTCACCCGGCAGCGGGCTTTCATGGCGCGCGAGCAGGCGCCGCAGAAGCTGTGCTTCGCGTGCGGGACGGAAGGTGGGGCCTCCTGCGTCCGCCTTGGTTCGACCGATCTCCATGACGACTTCCGCACGGCGCATAAGCAGATCGTGCAGTTTTTCGTCGATGGAATCGATTTCGCGGCGCAGCGACGCCAAGCTGTCAGGCGCGTTGCTCATCGGTTCGCTCGTCCGGGAAAAGCGGGCAAGGTTGTATCGCCCTGCCGGGATTTTGGCAAAGAAAACGTTGACACTTCTCGCGCCCCGCACCTAGCTATGCCGCACCGCGAACGGCAGGACACCGCGGTACGGCTCAAACCCGCGCTCATGAACATGACGACGAATACGAATGACGGCGCTCCCAGCGTCGGCGAAAGCATCGCAGTCGAACCGGCAGTCACCGACCTGCCGGGCCACCGGCTCGTGCTCGGCGCCGAAACGCCGATGCAGCTCGCCTCGGGCCAGTTGCTTGGTCCTTTCACCGTCGCCTACCAGACTTACGGCACGTTGAACGCCGCGCGCTCGAACGCAATTCTCGTGTGCCATGCGCTGACGGGGGACCAGTACGTCGCTGAAGACCATCCGGTCACCGGCCGCCCCGGCTGGTGGGAACGAATCGTCGGACCCGGCAAGACCGTCGACACCGACAAGTATTTCGTCATTTGCGTGAACGTTCTTGCCGGCTGCATGGGCTCTGCCGGACCGAAGGATATCGATCCCTCCACCGGCAAACCGTTCGGTCTCAACTTTCCGCTGATCACGATCTCCGACATGGTCGCGGCCCAGAAACTGGTCGTCGAGCAACTCGGCATCGAAAAGCTTTTCGCCGTCATCGGCGGCTCGATGGGAGCCATGCAGACCCTGGAATGGGCGGCGCGCTATCCGGAGATGGTTTTCTGCGCGATTCCCATCGCGGGCGCCGCGCGTCATTCGGCACAGAATATCGCGTTCCACGAAGTCGGCCGGCAGGCGATCATGGCGGATCCCACATGGGCCGGCGGCGACTACTATGCCGACGACGCAACGCCCGAGCGCGGGCTCGCCGTCGCGCGCATGGCCGCGCACATCACTTATCTGTCGGACTCCGCCCTGCACACGAAGTTCGGCCGCAATCTGCAGGACCGCAAAGCGATCACCTTCGGCTTCGACGCGGACTTCCAGATCGAGAGCTACCTGCGTCATCAGGGACGTTCCTTCGTCGAGCGGTTCGACGCGAACTCGTACCTCTACATCACGCGCGCGATGGACTATTTCGACCTGGCGGCCGAGCATGGCGGCAACCTCCCGGACGCGTTCGAGAACTCGCCGGTCCGCTTCTGCCTGATCAGCTTCACGTCCGACTGGCTGTTCCCGACCAGCGAATCTCGCCAGATCGTGCATGCACTCAATGCCGTCGCGGCTTCGGTGAGTTTCGTCGAGATCGAGACCGAATCGGGCCACGACGCGTTCCTGCTCGACGAACCGGAATTCTTTCGCATCCTGTCCGGCTTCCTGCAGGGTGCCGCAGACCTGTGCGGACTCGGGGAGGTCGCGGAGTGACCCCGCAGGACACCAACAACGCCGCGCGGATCCGTGTCGACCAGCAACTGATCGCCGAGATGATCGCACCCGGCAGCCGGGTGCTCGATGTCGGCTGCGGCGACGGCGTCCTTCTCGACATCCTCATCCATGAGCGGCAAGTCGACGGGCGCGGCATAGAACTGAGCCAGGAAGGCGTGAACGGCTGCGTGTCGCGCGGCCTCGCGGTCGTGCAGGGCGACGCGCAGACCGACCTGACAAACTATCCCGACGATGCTTTCGACTACGTCATCCTGTCCCAGACCCTGCCCGCAATCTTCGATGTGAAGGGCGTGCTGGGCGAAATGCTCCGAATCGGGCGATGCGCCATCGTGAGTTTTCCGAACTTCGGCTACTGGCGCGTGCGCACCGGCCTGGCGTTCAGCGGGCGCAGCCCGGTGTCGGGCAGCCTGCCGCACGCGTGGTACGAATCTCCGAACATCCGGTTCTTCACGCTGACCGATTTCACCGCGCTGCTCGACGAGCTGGGCCTCGTGACCCAGCGGATCGTC
Source organism: Alphaproteobacteria bacterium (assembly GCA_965222215.1). Taxonomy (GTDB): domain Bacteria; phylum Pseudomonadota; class Alphaproteobacteria; order UBA6615; family UBA6615; genus JABJAG01. The sequence goes on from OZ244931.1 coordinate 3,090,984, forward strand.
ACGATCGACGGCAATGGCAAGGCCGGCACGCGCGGTCGGATCGGGTACTGGACCAACCTGTTGACCGAACAGGCCGTGTTTCTCGTCAGCCGCGGTTGACGGTCCGTGCTGCCTGAGGGGCTGTGGCCCCGACCTGCGCGTAGCGCCGCCGTCGAACCTTCTGCCCGGCCATTTCCCCGCCGTAGATCTGCTTGGTGGCCTCCACGATGGAGACCCCGCCCAGCGGGCTGAACCAGCGCGCGCCGATCTTTTCCCACGCCGGGGCCGCAGCCAACCAGAAACGGCGGCGCGATGGCGGGAAGAACAGCGCACGGGTTTCCTGAACGGGCGTGAACATCGACTGGCGGAGCAAACGGTTGAGTTGCTCCATCGAGTACGGATGCCCGTGGCCAAAGGGCGTGTGATCGGCGCGTGCCCAGATCGAGCGCCGGTTCGGCACCACCACCATCAGCCGTCCACCGTCCGACAGGATGCGCCACATCTCACGCAGGAGCTGGCGCGCGTTTTCGCTGTATTCCAGACCATGAACCATCAGAATCCGGTTCACGGACAGGTCGGGAAGCGGGATTTCGTCCTCGCGCACCAGCGCCGACAGGTTCGGTGTGCCCTGCCCGGCCTCGGGCCAAGGCAGCACGCCCATGCGGTCCGGCATCACGGCACAGACCCGCATCGCCTCGTCGCTGAAGGCGCGAAGATAGGGCGTCGCATAGCCGAACCCGAGCAAACTCATGCCACCGACGTCCGGCCAGACGGTGCGAAGCTGCTTTCGCACCTGACGCCGGGATGTGGCCCCGAGGCCGGTCGCATAAAAATCGCGCAGGTCGATCACGTCGTAGGACATGTGCCGAGATTACCATATGGGTGACGGGTGACGCGCGTCGATCGGAGACCATATAGTTCGCGCGACCATGTTCGATGGCCGACAGACCGGCCAGGAGGAAACCATGAAGTTGATCTACTCGACCCCCTCACCCTATGCCCGCAAGGCGCGCGTCACCGCCATCGAAACCGGTATGGCCGGCAAGATGGAGATGGAAGACATCAACCCGTGGGCCGATCCCGAGGGCTATCGGAACGTCAACCCGGTCGGCAAGGTGCCGGCCCTTCTCCGCGACGACGGGCCGCCGCTCTATCAGTCGAACATTGTCTGCGAGTACATCGACGCGCAGGCCGAGACCAAGGTATTCCCGGACGCCGGAGCGGCGCGCTGGATCGCGCTGCGCCAATTGGCGGCCGCCGACGGCATCCTGGACGCGTCCGTGCTCAATCGCATGGAGGGCATGTTCCATGAGGGCGACGCGGCATCCCGAAAGCTGATCGACCGCCAGGAACTCTCGGTCGCCGAAGCGCTCAAACAGCTTGAGGAAGAGGCCGCCGACCTCGAAGGCCCGGTGACCGTCGGCCAGATCGCCGTGGCCTGCGCGCTCGGGTATCGCGATTTCCGGTTTGCCGACACTGACTGGCGGTCCGGCCACCCGAAGCTGGCGGAATGGTACGCCGAGTTTTCCCAGCGGCCCTCGATCACCGACACCGACCCGGAAGCATGAGCGGCCAGACGCCGGAAGGCATCATCCGTCTTCTGGAACTCGAACCGCACCCCGAGGGTGGGCATTATCGCGAGACGTTTCGTGACCGGGCCGAGGGCGATACGTCACGCGGGGCCTGTTCGGCGATCTACTACCTGTTGCGCGACGGCGAGCGCTCGGCCTGGCATCGCGTGACCGATGCATCGGAGCTCTGGCACTGGTACGGCGGGGCCGCAATGGAACTGACGATCGCCCCGTACGGCGGCGGACCGTCCACGGCAATCGAACTCGGGCCGGACATCGTGGCCGGTCAGCGCCCGCAGGGCGTGGTTCCGCCCGGGGACTGGCAGACAGCGCGGCCGCTGGGATCGTGGAGTCTCGTCGGCTGCACAGTGGCGCCGGGCTTCGAATTCGAACGTTGGGAGCTTGCGCCCGAAGGCTGGGCGCCGGGCGCCGACCAGGCTGCTCTAGGTGAAGACCGCGTAGATGAAAGGCGTCAGTCCGAAGCCGCTCAGCAGCGCGTAGATGCCGAACACCAGCAGGACAATCGCTGAGACCCGGTTCATCCAGATCTGGTAGGTGCCGTCGACGAACGGACGGAAAACGCCCGCCGTCGCTGAAATGGCGAGCCACCAGCCCGCCGATCCGATAAACACGCCCGCCACCAGTATCGACGCGTTGCCGACGGACGCACCGGCGTCCGTAATGCCGAGCGTCGCGAGCAGTCCCGCGAACGCGATCAACGTGATCGGATTGGTAATCGCCAGCATGAAGGTCGACACGAAGTCCTTCACGAGGCTGTGGGTCACGATGCTGTTCTTTTCCTCATCGTCGCGCTTCTTCGAGGCGCGGGGCTTTCTCTTGCTCAGCAAGGTCCGCGCGGCGAGCACCAGCAGCACCAAGCCGCCGACAATCCGCAGATCGTCCTGGTGGGCTTCCAGCCAATCGCGCACCGCGCTGATGCCGAAGGCAGCGACGGCCCCGTAGACTGCATCGCCCAGCGCGGCGCCCAGTCCCGAAAGAAGGCCGTGGAGTCGCCCCTCGGCGAGCGTGCGCTGAACGCAAAGCACGCCGACGGGCCCAACCGGCAATGCCAGGAAGAAACCAAAAATAATTCCCTGGATCAGAATGTAGTCGGTCACGAACGCTGCGCTGGTTTGTCTCTGGCCAATCCAGCTCCCCCCGGGTGCCGGCCCTCGCTCCGTTCTTAGCAGATATCCCGCGACTTCAAAAACCGCATGGCGTGTCACCCGACACGAATGGGCTCGAATTCCTTCCGCGGGTCGACAATTCGGGCACGCGCGTCGACAAGCCGCAGCTCGGTCTCGCCCTGCCGCGCCGTTTCCTCAAGCACCGCGAACAGGCGCGATGTCGTATCCGAAAGCGCCATCGGCAGGTCATCGGCCTCTGCCAGACGGGCAGCAAACAGCGCGCTGGCCAGATCGCCCGTGCCATGCGGCGCGTGCGCGAACTCCAGTCGGGGTGTTTGCACCATCCACGCTTCGCTGGCGTCGAGCGCCAGCATGGCCACACTGTCCGGCGCGAGCCCGTCCAGCACCAAACTCGTCACAAGCATGCGCCCGCCCGCCCGCATCCGCGCGACAACGCCCCGCGCAGTGTCGAGGACATCGGTCAGGGAAGCATCGCGCAGGCTCCCCGGCGCCAAACGGCAGAGCTGTTCCAGCTCAAACAGGTTCGGCGAGAGAACGTCCGCCGATGGCACCGCGCGATCACGAAAGAAATCGCGAAGGCTGTCGTCGACATAGAGGCCCGTATCGTCATCGCCGATGACCGGGTCACAGCAATAGATCGCGCGTGCCCCATCGCCACGAGCCCGATCCAGCGCGTGCAGCAATACGCCGCCCACGTCCGCCGACCCGAGGTAGCCGCTCAGCACGACATCGCAACCCTTGATCGCGCCGCGCGCCGCCAGGCCGGACAACAGGCCGGCGACAAAATCGGCGGAGAGGCATTCGCCGCCGGTGTCCGGGTATCCGGCATGGTTCGAAAGCACGGCGGTGGGCACCGGCCACACTTCATGGCCGAGCGACTGCAGGGGAAACATCACCGCCGCGTTCCCGACATGACCGTAGGAGACCTGGGACTGGACTGAGAGAATTCGCGCCATCGCAAACTTTTTTGCGCTGAAATGGCGCCCCCGCACAACAATTCGTTTGACCGACGCGAAATCGGGTTGATACCCGTTCGCGGTCAAATTGCCTGGATGCGGGGCCCGGTTTCTGACGCATGACAAACGGCCCGGTGCAAACGCACCGGGCCGTTTTCTTTGCCTGCCGCCCCCAGGGGCAACGGCTCAAAAGGAAGAAGGCGCCAGGTGCATGGACGCGGAGCCCGTGACGCCTGACGCCTTCCTGATCCTCAGATCCAAGAGTTGCCCCCTGGTCCATCGGACCGTTGCCCGTATCCATCGCACCCCGCTGCGCGGCGTCTGCGGAACGCACCCCTGGCCGATACGTGTCCACTTCGCGCCGCCTCCGCGTACTGCGGTGGTGACACCGCCGCCCGCGTACCTCCGAGGAGGCTCAAGGCCCGTTGCTTCGGTTCGATCGTCCTGCCCGGCCAGCCGGTGAACCGTCGCCCGAAGGCGCCGGACCCGTGCCGGTCGAACGATCCCGAATTCCTGGCCGGCGAGTGCCTGGAGACCGGGACGGAGCATTCGCTCCCAACAACACCCGCCGAAGCCGGTCCTGCCGCGTGACACCCGTCGCGAACGACCTGTGCCAACAAAACGATCATCATCGAAACGTCGATACGTGCACAGCCATGTTCCCTATCCCGGCTCGGGGGAACAATCTCGAAACAGGCTGGCAAGGCAGAATTCTGTGTACAACTCGTGACACTGACCACAAACCCTCCACAGGTTTTCCACACGCCGCGCAGGACGACGGGCAAACCGTCTGTTCGCATCGCGGCAATTCCAGCCAACCCAGGATCTTGCGCTCTTTGCCGCAATTGACGCGCCGGGGCGTCGGGTCTAAACCCAGTTACCCGGTCATCCGGTCGTTTCGAGACCCCGTATAAAGGTCACGACTCGTCCCGGCAGGCCGTACCATTCCGGATGGAGGGTTCAACTCTCCCGTTCCTGATTATTGATACACAGGGGGTCTCATGGCGACCGACAACAGACCGCTTTCGCCGCACCTTCAGGTCTATCGCCCGCAGCTGACTTCGGTCCTCTCGATCCTGCATCGCGGGACCGGCATCGCGCTCGCGGCCGGAACATTGCTGCTGGTGTGGTGGCTGATCGGCGCCGCGACCGGCCCGACGGCCTTCGACAACGTGCAAAGCTTCATCGGATCGGTGATCGGCCGCATCCTTCTGTTCGGCTGGTCGTTCGCCTTGTTCTACCACCTGTGCAACGGCATCCGGCATCTCGTCTGGGATGCCGGCAAGGGCTTCGAACTTCCCGCCGCCTATGCATCCGGCTGGCTGGTCGTGATCGCCGCATCGGTGTTGACCGTGATCTGCTGGATCGCCGGTTATGCCGCGCAGGGAGGGTTCTGATCATGAGCCTCCGTTCACCGCTTGGCCGCGCGCGCGGCCTCGGGTCCGCCAAGTCGGGCACCGACCACTGGTGGGCCCAGCGCCTGACGGCGCTCGCGCTCATTCCCCTCGTCATCTGGTTCGTCATCTCGATGATCGTTGTCACCGGCGCCGACCATGAGGCCGCGCTGGCCTTCATCGGCAGCCCGATCAACGCCGTCCTGCTGACCCTCCTGATCGTCGCCACCTTCCACCACGGCCAGCTCGGCCTGCAGGTGGTGATCGAGGACTACATTCATACGAAGTGGCTCGAAGTCGCCCTGATCCTCGCGGTCAAGGGCGGGGCCATCTTCCTCGGCGTGGCCTCGGTCTACGCCGTGATCGCAATCGCACTCGGAGGCTAACGATGGCGACCATCGGCGGATACGAGATTATCGACCACGACTACGATGTGGTTGTCGTCGGAGCCGGCGGCGCAGGCCTGCGCGCCACCTTCGGCATGGCCATGAAGGGCCTGAAGACAGCCTGCATCAGCAAGGTGTTTCCCACCCGCTCGCACACCGTGGCGGCGCAGGGCGGCATCTCGGCCGCGCTCGGCAACATGGGCGAGGACGACTGGCGCTGGCACATGTACGACACCGTCAAGGGGTCGGACTGGCTCGGCGACCAGGACGCCATCGAATACATGGTGCGCGAGGCGATCCCCGCGATCATCGAGCTCGAGCATCAGGGGGTGCCCTTCTCGCGCACCGAGGAAGGCAAAATCTACCAGCGTCCGTTCGGCGGCATGACCACCAACTACGGTGAGGGCACTGCCCAGCGCACCTGCGCGGCGGCCGACCGGACCGGTCATGCAATCCTGCACACGCTGTACCAGCAGTCCCTGCGCAACGACGCGGAGTTCTTCATCGAGTACTTCGCCCTCGACCTGATCATGGAAGAAGGCCGCTGCCGGGGCGTGATGGCGCTCAACATGGCGGACGGCACGATCCACCGCTTTCGCGGTCACCAGACGGTGATGGCGACGGGCGGCTACGGGCGCGCTTACTTCTCCGCCACCTCGGCGCACACCTGCACCGGCGACGGCAATGCCATGGTCGCGCGCGCGGGCCTGCCGCTCGAGGATCTGGAGTTCGTCCAGTTCCACCCGACCGGGATTTACGGTGCGGGCGCTCTGATCACCGAGGGGTCACGCGGCGAAGGCGGTTACCTGACCAACTCCGAGGGTGAGCGTTTCATGGAACGCTACGCGCCGTCGGCCAAGGATCTCGCCTCGCGCGACGTCGTCAGCCGCTCGATGACCATCGAGATGCGCGAAGGACGCGGCGTTGGCGACGAGAAGGACCACATCCATCTCCATCTGGAGCATCTCGACCCCGACGTGATCGCCGAACGCCTTCCGGGCATCTCCGAGACGGCTCGGATCTTCGCCGGTGTCGACGTCACCAAGGAACCGATCCCGGTCCTGCCGACCTGTCACTACAACATGGGCGGCATTCCAACGAACTATAAGGGCGAGGCCCGCACCTGGACGGCCGAAGACCCCGAGGCAAAGGTCCCGGGCCTGATGGCAATCGGCGAAGCGGCCAGCGTCTCGGTCCACGGCGCGAACCGCCTGGGCTCGAACTCGCTGCTCGATCTGGTCGTGTTCGGCCGTGCGGCGGCAAATCACGCCGCCGAGGTCGTCACCCCCGGTGCCGACCACGATCCGTTGCCCGAGAACGCCGGCGAGGAAGCGCTCGCGCGTCTCGACCGGTTCCGCCACGCCAAGGGCGGCACGCCGACGGCCAAGCTGCGCCTCGACATGCAGCGGGTCATGCAGAACAACTGTGCTGTGTTCCGTACCGGCGAGGTCCTGCAGGAAGGCGTCGACAAGCTCAACGATCTGTGGAGCGCGCGCGACGACATCAACGTCAACGACTCGTCCCTGATCTGGAACTCGGACCTGATCGAGACCCTGGAACTCGACAACCTGATGGTCCAGGCCGTCGCCACGATCAACTGCGCGTCCCGCCGCGAGGAAAGCCGCGGCGCCCATGCGCGCGAGGACTTCGCGGATCGCGACGACGAAAAATGGATGAAACACTCGCTGGCCTGGGTTGATGAGAACGGGGCCTGCCGGACCGAGTACCGCCCGGTTCACCTCGAGACACTGACCGACGAAGTGCAAAGCTTCCCGCCCAAGGCGCGGACCTACTAGGCGCGGCGAAGGAGAATCTGAATCATGGCTGAATTTTCGCTCCCGAAGAATTCCAAGCCCGTCGAGGGCAAGGAATGGCCCAAGCCCGAAGGCGCCAGCAACCTGAAGGCGTTCAAGATCTATCGCTGGACGCCCGACGACGACCAGAACCCGCGGATCGACACCTACTATGTCGACCTCGACGACTGCGGGCCGATGGTTCTCGACGCGCTTATCAAGATCAAGAACGAGGTGGACTCGACGCTGACGTTCCGCCGCTCGTGCCGCGAAGGCGTATGCGGATCGTGCGCGATGAACATCGACGGCACGAACAACCTCGCCTGCACCAAGTACATCGCGGATGCGAAGGGGGACGTGAAAATCTACCCGCTGCCGCACCAGCAGGTGATCAAGGATCTGGTGCCCGACCAGACCCACTTCTTCGCCCAGTACCGCGAGATCGAGCCCTGGCTCAAGACCGACACACCCGCACCCGAACGCGAGCGGCTGCAGACCCCGGAGGACCGGGCGAAGATCGACGGGCTTTGGGAGTGCGTGCTTTGCGCTTGCTGCTCCACGTCCTGCCCGAGCTACTGGTGGAACGAAGATCGGTATCTGGGCCCGGCGATCCTGCTGCAGGCCTATCGCTGGCTCGCGGACACGCGCGACGAAGCCACCGGCGAACGGCTCGACAATCTGGAAGACCCGTTCCGTCTCTACCGTTGCCATACGATCATGAATTGCACGCGGACCTGCCCCAAGCATCTCAATCCGGCGAAGGCGATCGCCGAGATCAAGAAGATGATGGTGGAACGCCGCCTGTGATGTTTTCCCGCACCATGCGATACGTCACCGCCGCGGTTTTTGCCGCGGCGGTTTCGTTTTCGGGTCTTGCTCACGGCCAGGTGCCCGACGGCGACAAGCAGGTCGACCGGTTCCCGGCCGGACCGGCCAACATGTTCCAGCCCGGGTCGGCGTTCACCCTCTACGAAAACGCCAATGACCCTGCCCGCGTGGAAGGCCTGAACGCAGCGCTCAACACCATGACCGCGCAGAGTCAGGAAAACGCCAACCTGATCGCGGCCGTGCGGCAGGGCATCGCGGAAGGCGTGGCCGAAAGCGATTCCGACATACTCGCGCGTGCGATCGCCAGCAGCATCGAGGGCACCTTCTCCATCATCGTTCAGGCCGGATTCGTTCGCGCGATGGGGCAGACAAACCCGGCGATGGGACAAATGCTACGGACCGCGCGCACAATCGTGCACCTGCCTGGCGGTAAGCGAATTGAGGTGCCGGTCCTCCTGGCTGCCGCCGTGCATTCGCTGGGAGTGATTGCGTCGGGCGAAAAATTGCGCGACGGGTCGCCGACCGAAGACATGGCGGGCCTGTATGACCTGACGGTGCTTGGTGACTGTGGCCTGAATGATGCGGCGGTAACGTTCAAACAGACCGACTTCGTGGTCGAAGGCTCGATCGGGTCGACGCTGACCTTCTATGGCGCTGTCGGCGAGGAGAAGGCGTATCTGGTGTTGAACGAACAGCGCTACGCAAAGATCACGGAAACCGATACCGGCCTGCCGCAGATCGAGGTTCCCGACCGGCCATCGGACCTGTTCGAAGCCGAACTCCCGACCGACGGCGACAGCTACGCGTTCAAGAGCATCACGCGCGGCGCATGCGCGTTCAAGCTGGCGCCAATCGAATAGGGGCTGGCGGATGTTCATCCCGGGCCCGTTCGAAGTCACCGACCGAGAGACCCTCTTCGATCTGATCGAGGCGTTCCCGTTCGCGATCCTGGTCGCGACACACGAGGACCGGCCCTTCGCCTCGCACATCCCGTTTACGCTGGACCGCCGAAACGGCGTGCTTGTCGCCCATGTCGCCCGCGCCAACCCGCAGGGCGGCCTGTGCGACGGGTCGCAGGAGATGCTGGCCGTCTTCCAGGGCCCGCATGGCTATGTCTCGCCGAACTGGTACCGGCCCGGCAACGCCGTACCCACCTGGAACTACGCGGCCGTCCACGTTTACGGCACGCCGGTCGCGGTCGACGACCCGGAGGCGATCCGCCGCCACCAGGAGGCACTGATCGAGGCCTTCGAGGGACCCGACGGCTGGCGAATGGACAGCCAGCCCGCGCGTTACATTGACGGCATGTTGCGCGGCATCGTGGCGTTCGAGATGCGGATCGACAGAATCGAGGGCAAGTTCAAGCTGAGCCAGAACCGGTCCGAAGAAGACCGCCGGCAGGTTGCAGATGCGTTGGCGGACGGCTCGCCCTGGGACCGGGCGCTCGCCGACCTGATGCGCAAACACGTGTTCTGAGGGCTATTTGACCCGCCGCAAGTGGGGGGCCTTGCGTTCCTCCTTCGGCGGGCCGCCGCTCCCGGAAGCGCCGCCACCCCCGCGCAGGGCGCGGTAAAGATAGAAAATACCCATCGTGACGATCAGTGCCCCGATCAGGCGCAGCACGGTCTGGATCGCCAGCCCCTCAAGGTCGAGGAAGCTCACCCGGCCCAGCGCAAGCGCGAAAATCTGGATCGTAAGGCCCCACAGGATTGCGTACTTGAACGCGCGCCACGTTGACGTCGCGTAGACGCCCAGCGCGATATAGCCGACCAGCGCGAACGGGCTTGCGGTCAACGCAAGGGCAAGGGTGAGAATCTCAATCATGGCTTCCTATGCGCCAAACCTCGCAGGGCGATCAAGGGGGCGCTATAGTTGTGCCGTGAAATCCGGGAGAACAGGAGCCTGCGCGATGGAACTGAACAGCGAACAGCTCAAGCAATTTGATGAAGAAGGCTGGGTGTTCCTGCCCGATGTCTTCAGCCAGGACGAAATCGATGTCCTGACCGGCGAACTGCCCACCATCTTCTCCATGGACCGTCCGGAAGTCTGGCGCGAGACCGGCAGCGATTCGGTGCGGACGGCCTTCGCGGCCCACTACTACAACGAGGCCTATCGCCGGCTGGGACGGCACCCCCGGCTGATCGGGCCCGTGACGCAACTGCTCGACGGTCCGGTCTACATGCACCAGTACAAGATCAACGGGAAAGCCGCCTTCGACGGGGACGTCTGGCAGTGGCACCAAGACTACGGGACCTGGGCGCGTGACGACAAGATGCCCGAGGCACGCGCCATGAACATCGCGCTGTTCCTCGACGAGGTGACCGAGTTCAACGGCCCGCTCTACATCATCCCGCGCAGTCACAAGGCCGGCGTGATCGACGCCGGCCACGACACGCTGACGACGTCATATCCCCTGTGGACGCTGGACAAGGAAACGGTCGCGCGGCTGGCGGACGAAGGCGGCATGATCGCGCCGAAGGGCAAGCCCGGCTCGGTGCTGCTGTTCCACTCGAATATCGTGCACGCGTCGGCGCCGAACATCAGCCCGTGGGGCCGGGTGATCGTCTATCTGAGCCTGTGCCACGTGGACAACCACATCACCCAGTTCAAGCGCGAGGAATGGATCGCCCACCGCGACTTCGCCCCCATCGAGCCGCTCGACGACGACTGCCTGCTGGAACTTGCCCGCGAGAACGCGGCTGCGGCGGAGTAGCGTCTACTTCCGCATCGGGGCGCGGTCGATGTTGTCCTCGATGGGGACGTGCAAGGTCGTACAGAAGGTCCCGACGAGCTGGTAGTAGCCGACCATCACCGTGAGATCGACGAGGCCCTGGTCGCCGAGCGAATCCCGGATTTCCTCGACCAGCGCATCATCGGCTTTACCGCCGGTGGCCACGATCCGTGAGAACTTAAGTGCCGGACCGCGCGGCGCGGGCAGGTCTTCCTGGGCCGGGGTGCCGCAGATCTCACGCATATCGTCGGGCATGCGATGGATGTGGTGACACCACTCGTACCAGTTGCCGACTTCCTGGGAGACGGTGCAGATCACCATCTCGCGCAATACCTCGTCGAGCACGCTGTGGAAGCGCACATGCTCGCCGACCGATGCCACGGCCTGCAGCGCGTTCGGGCTGCTCGCCATCCGCGCGAACAGTTCGGCCATGTATTTGAGCTTCCGCGTTTCCATGATGTGGTCGTAGATGCCGACCTGCTCGGCGGGAAATTCCTCGCGCGAGACATGCGGCACACGAGCGTCTTCGCGATAATCATCCATATTATTCCCTCCCCCGGACTCTCCCGGACGTTTCGGTTATCCTCGCCCCAGAATAGCGCCTCAGGAGAAGGAACGCGTCCATGAACCTTCACGCCATGCTTCGCAGCCGCGCTGACGCCGGCAACCCGGTCCGCGTCGGGCTGATCGGGTCGGGCAAGTTCGGCACCATGTACCTGTCCCAGGCGGCACGCACGCCGGGTATCCAGATCATGGCAATCGCCGACCTCGACCCCGAGCGGGCCCGCGCCGCCTGCGCACGCGTCGGCGGCTTCGATACGGGCGCGGCAACCTTTGAGGACGCCCGGAAGAACGGCAACACGCACGTGACCGACGATTCGATGGCGCTGGTCGCCGCCGACGGGATCGACGTGGTGATCGACGCGACGGGCAGCCCGGCGGCAGGGATCGCACACGCGCTGGCCTGCTGCGAACACGGCAAGCACATCGTGATGGTGAACGTGGAAGCCGACGTGCTGGCCGGCCCGCTTCTCGCCGAGCGCGCGCGCCAGGCCGGGATCGTGTACTCGCTGGCCTACGGCGACCAGCCGGCGCTGATCCACGAGCAGGTGGACTGGGCGCGCGCGTGCGGGCTCGACGTCATCGCCGCCGGCAAGGGGACCAAGTATCTCGACGGCTACCACTACGTGACCCCGGACGACGTCTGGGAGCACTACGGCCTGACCCCGGAACAGGCGGCCGCGGGCGGCATGAACCCGCAGATGTTTAATTCCTTTCTGGACGGCACCAAGTCGGCCATCGAGATGGCGGCCGTGGCCAACGCGACCGGCCTGACCCCCGCGCCGGACGGCCTCGCCTTCCCCGCCTGCGGCGTCCACGACCTGCCGCATGTGATGCGCCCGCGCGACGAAGGCGGTTCGCTGCACCACAAGGGCCAGGTCGAAGTGATCAGTTCGGAGGAGCGCGACGGGCGCCATGTGGCGGGCGATCTGCGATGGGGCGTCTATGTGGTGTTCGAGGCGCCTACCGACTATGTGCGCGCGTGTTTCGACGAGTACGGCCTGGTCACCGATTCGACCGGCAACTACTCGACCCTCTGGAAACCCTATCACCTGATCGGCCTCGAATTGGGGATCTCCGTCGCGAGCGCGGCCCTGCGTGGCGAGTCGACGGGTGCACCGACCGGCTTCCGCGGCGACGCCGTCGCCACGGCCAAACGCGACCTTCAACCTGGCGAGGAACTCGACGGAGAAGGCGGCTACACGGTCTACGGCAGACTGATGCCCGGCGCCGACAGTCTCGCCGCCGGCGCGTTGCCGATCGGGCTGGCGCACGGCGTAACGCTGAAGAACGCCGTTCCGCGGGACCGGGCCGTCACCTGGGCGGATGTCGATATCGACGAGACGTCTCAGGCCGTCCGCATCCGGCGCGAGATGGAGACGATGTTCGCCGATCGGACAGCGCAGGCCGCCCAGTAGCACGCTTGCCAGCGCCGGTGCACTGGATTACCTAGGCGCCGACATGCCAGACGGAGCCCCCGACACCGACGCGACCACGCCGCTCGAACGCTACCGCGCCCTGCGCGAGGCGAACGAGATCATGCGCGATCCGTCACAAAAGCTCGCTGTCGAGAAACTCCAGAGCCTGCACCATGCCCTCAAGGGCTATCAGCCCGCCGGCGAAAGCTGGCTGTCGGGCTGGAAGGACCGCTTCGGTCTCGGCCGGCGAGCCGAAGAACCGCCCATGGGGCTCTACGTCTATGGGCCGGTCGGGCGCGGCAAATCGATGCTGACCGACATGTTCTTCGATACCGCCCCCGTGGAGCGCAAGCGGCGGGTGCACTTCCACGCCTTCATGCTGGAAGTCCAGAAACGCCTGACCGAGCTGCGCCAGCGCGACAAGCAGGCGGATCCGCTGATGCGCGTGGCCGCCGAAATCGCCGACGAAAGCTGGCTTCTGTGCTTCGACGAATTCCACGTGGTGAATATTGCCGATGCGATGATCCTGGGCCGGCTGTTCGAGGCATTCTTCGAACATGGCGTGGTGGTCGTCGCAACATCGAACGTCGCGCCGCAGGACCTTTACCGCGGCGGCTTGCAGCGCGACCGTTTCCTGCCTTTCATCGACCTGATCATGGAGAAGCTCGACGTCCTCGATATCGGCGAGGGCCGCGATTTCCGGCTCGACCGTCTCAAGGGGGAACCGGTCTGGCACACCCCGCTCGGCCCCGAGGCGACGGCGCAGCTCGACAGGGCGTTCGCAACGCTGACCGACGACGCCGCCCCCCACCCGCAGGAAATCGAACTCCAGGGCCGCAAGCTTGTCGCCGAACGCACGGCACGCGGGATCGCGCGGTTCACGTTCGACGAACTGTGCCGCCAGCCACGCGGTGCGGCAGACTATCTCGCGATCGCCGAATGCTTTCACACCGTGATGGTCGAAGATATTCCCAAACTGGTCGCCAGCGAACGCGATGCGGCAAAGCGCTTCGTCGTGCTGGTCGACTCACTCTATGAAAACAAGGTGAACCTGTTCGCCACGGCTGAAGCTGAACCGAACGACCTCTACACCGAAGGCGACACCGCGTTCGAGTTTGAGCGAACGGTCTCGCGCCTGATGGAAATGCAGGCCGAGGACTATCTCAATAGCCGGCACCTTTCCTGAGATTTGACGTTACACTCCCATGACGCGCCCGCGCCGTTTTGCGCGAATGCGTGAAACCCGGGAGTCCCCTTGTGAGTTCATCTTCCATCGTTGCCGATGTCTACAGCATGGCCCTGCCGTCCGTGCAGGGCGAACCGCTGCAGAAAATGCCCCGGCACCTCTACACCTACGTCTGCAAGATAAGCTGGAGCCAGCAGCTTCGGCTTTGCCTGTTGACGGTATTCGTCTTCCCGCTTTCACTCGCGCCGCTGGAGCTGCAGCGACGGATCGTCGATGACGCGATTGCGAACGGGTTGACCGGGCTCCTGATCACCTTTGGCGCGCTTTATCTCGCGGCCCTGCTCCTGCATGGCGGGCTGAAGTATGCGCGCAACGTCTACCAGAACCGGGTTGCGGAAGGTGTGATCCGCCTGTTGCGCCGCCGTATCGTTCACCACGACTCTTTCGGCGCCGAGTCCGATTCCGGCACCAAACAATCGATTATCGCCGCGGAGGCCGAGAAGGTCGGGGCTTTCGTCGGGGAAAGCATCTCGTTCCCCCTGCTTCAGGCGGGCGTGGTTCTGAGCATCGCCGGATACATGCTGATCATCGAGCCGCTGGTCGCCGCGATTGCGATCGCGTTCTTTGTGCCGTCGCTGATCATCGTGCCGTTCCTCCAGCAGAAGGTGAACACGCTGGCGGAAAAGCGCACCACGAAGACGCGCACTCTGGGCGAGAAGCTGATCGAGGACGAAGAGATCGATGCCGACAACGCCGACGGCCTGATCGAGACGATTTACGGTCTTCGCCTGAGGATTTTCTATCTGAAGTATTTCATGAAGTTCCTGAACAACCTGATCGGGCATCTGGGGCCTCTCAGCGTGCTGATGGTCGGCGGCTGGCTGGTGATTCAGGGCGAAACCGAAATCGGTACGATCGTCGCCTTCATTTCCGGCTACGAGCGTATGATCAATCCGGCCCGCGACCTGTTGAACTTCTACCGCAGGCTGTCGGCGATGCGGGTCCAGTACCGTCTGGTGCGCGAGGCGGCGTCGGAATAGCGGCTCTGGTCCCATGGGCACAAATTCCATGCCCCCGGTGCGCCTTGAACCGCCCGGTCATTCGCGTTACACGTCGCCCGAATTCAGCGCGCTGGAGGGCTTGAACAGCGCGGTTTTTTGACGCTTCTGCGACGGTGGAGAGAACAAACACATGGCACGCAACAAGATCGCGCTGATCGGCGCAGGCAACATCGGCGGCACGCTCGCCCATCTGGTGGGACTTAAGGAACTGGGCGACGTCGTCCTGTTCGATATCGTCAAGGGAATGCCCGCGGGCAAGGCGCTCGATCTGGCCGAATCCTCGCCGGTCGAGGGCTTCGACGCCAGGATGGTCGGAGCCAGCAACTATTCGGCGATCAAGGGCGCTGACGTGGTGATCGTGACCGCAGGTGTCGCGCGCAAGCCGGGCATGAGCCGGGACGACCTGATCGGCATCAACACCAGCGTGATGGAATCCGTCGGCGCGGGCATCAAGAAGAACTGCCCGGACGCTTTCGTGATCTGCATCACCAACCCGCTCGATGTCATGGTCGGCATCCTGCGCGAGGCCGCCGGCCTGAAGAAGAACATGTGCGTCGGTATGGCCGGCGTGCTGGACAGCGCGCGCTTCCGCTACTTCCTCGCCGAGGAATTCGACGTGTCGGTCGAGGACGTGACGGCCTTCGTGCTCGGCGGCCATGGCGACACGATGGTCCCGTCGGTCCGCTACTCGACGGTCGCCGGTATCCCGGTGCCCGATCTGGTCAAGATGAAGTGGACGACACAGAAACGCATCGACGAGATCGTGCAGCGCACGCGTTCGGGCGGCGGCGAGATCGTCGAGCTGCTCGGCAACGGGTCCGCCTTCTACGCCCCGGCGTCGTCGGCGATCGCAATGGCCGAATCCTACCTCAAGGACAAGAAGCGCGTACTGCCGTGCGCCGCCTACCTGAACGGCGAATACGGCGTGAAGGGCATGTATGTCGGCGTGCCGGTCGTGATCGGCGCCAAGGGCATCGAGCGCGTGGTCGAGGTCAAGCTGGACGCCGGCGAACGCGCCGCCTTCCGCAAGTCGGTCAAGGCCGTCGAGGATCTCATGAAGGCCACCAAGAAGCTGCAACAGTCCAACAAGAAGAAGTAATTGTGCGCCCCGCGCACCAAACCGGTCCCGCGCGCTTGCGTGCGGGACCGTGAGTGCTAGATTTCCAGCGTCTCGTTAACCATTTTTCGCCCCGCAGGCGCGACCAAACCCGGGACACCCGACCAAGAATGTTAACGTTCCTGTAACGCCGGGCCCTCATCGTCTCCACAGTCTTCGAACCCACGGATTTTCCGCCCTCATGAACATCCACGAATATCAGGCAAAGGCCCTGCTGGCGAAGTTCGGTGTTGCCGTTCCACGCGGTGGCGTCGCCTACACCCCCGATGAGGCCGTCAAGACGGCCGGTGAGCTGGGCGGCAGCATCTGGGTGGTGAAATCCCAGATCCACGCCGGCGGCCGCGGCGCGGGCCATTTCGCCGACGATCCCGACGGCGGTGGCGGCGTGCGGCTCGCCAAATCCGAGGACGAGGTGCGCGCCCACACCGACGCCATGCTCGGCAAGGTGCTGGTCACCAAGCAGACGGGCGAAGACGGCAAGGAGGTCAAGCGGGTCTATATCGAGGAAGGCTGCGACATTGCGCGCGAGCTTTACCTCAGCCTGCTCGTCGACCGCGACACGTCGCGGATCATGATCGTCGCCTCGACCGAGGGCGGCATGGACATCGAGACGGTGGCGGAAGAAACTCCGGAGAAGATTTCCACAGTGGCCATCGACCCGGCGACCGGCATCATGCCGTTCCATACCCGCGAGATCGCTTTCGGCCTCGGGCTCGAAGGCGACCAGATCAAAAGCGCGGCGAAGTTTCTGATGGCCATGTACCAGGCCTTCGTGGAACTCGATGCATCGATGGTCGAGGTCAACCCGCTGGTTGTGACGGGCGGCGGTGACGTGATCGCACTCGATGCCAAGATGAACTTCGACGACAACGCGCTGTACCGCCATCCCGATATCGAGGAACTGCGCGACGAGGACGAAGAGGATCCGATGGAGCTCGAGGCCACCAAGCACGAGCTCAACTATATCAAGCTCGACGGCGCGATCGGCTGTATGGTCAACGGTGCCGGACTGGCCATGGCAACCATGGATATCGTGAAGCTGCACGGCGGCTCACCCGCCAACTTCCTGGATGTCGGCGGCGGCGCCACGAAAGAACGCGTCACGACCGCCTTCAAGATCATCCTGTCGGACCCGAATGTCGAAGGCATCCTGGTCAACATTTTCGGCGGCATCATGCGCTGCGACGTGATCGCGGAAGGCATCGTCGCCGCGGCACGCGAAGTCTCACTGCATGTGCCGCTGGTCGTACGCCTCGAGGGAACGAACGTGGATCTCGGAAAGAAAATTCTCGCCGAATCCGGCCTGCCGATCATTGCCGGAGACGATCTGGACGACGCGGCCGAAAAGGTCGTTAACGCGGTGAAAGAGGCAGCCTGACCATGTCCGTACTCGTCGACAAGAATACCAAGGTCATCTGCCAGGGCTTTACCGGCGCGCAGGGCACCTTCCACTCCGAGCAGGCGATCGCTTATGGCACCAGGATGGTCGGCGGCGTGACCCCCGGAAAGGGTGGCTCGACCCATCTCGACCTGCCGGTATTCGACACGGTGGACGACGCCGTGCGCGAAACGGGCGCGGATGCATCCGTGATCTACGTCCCGCCGCCCTTCGCGGCCGACGCCATCGTCGAAGCCGTGGATGCCGGCGTGGGGCTGGTCGTATGCATTACCGAGGGCATTCCGGTGCTCGACATGGTGAAAGCCAAGCGCGCGCTCAGCGGCTCGGAGACTCGCCTGATCGGGCCAAACTGCCCTGGCGTCATCACGCCGGACGAATGCAAGATCGGCATCATGCCCGGCCATATCCACCAGCGCGGCAAGATCGGCATCGTCTCGCGTTCGGGCACCCTGACTTATGAGGCCGTCGGACAGACCACCGCGGTGGGCCTCGGCCAGACCACATGCATCGGCATCGGCGGCGACCCGGTGAACGGCACGAACTTCATCGACTGTCTTGAAATGTTTCTCGACGACGACGAGACCGAGGGCATCATCATGATCGGCGAGATCGGCGGCTCCGCCGAGGAAGAGGCCGCGGACTTCATCAAGGCCTCGAAAACCAAGAAACCGATGGCCGGGTTCATTGCAGGTGTGACCGCCCCGCCGGGCAAACGTATGGGTCATGCCGGCGCGATCATCTCCGGCGGCAAGGGCACGGCGGAGGCCAAGATCGAAGCGATGAAGTCGGCAGGTATCAATGTCGCCGATTCACCGGCGGCCCTCGGCACAACGATGCTGAAGGCCATGAACGGCTAAACCAGATTTGTTGGTGCGACGGGGGGACACCATCGCATACAAGGAAGGGACCGCAGCCTGACCGCGCGGTAAAGACATGGGCAGCTATATAGGCCACACGTCGTTCCTGAACGGGGCGAACGCCACCTTCGTCGCCGAACTCTATTCCAACTACCTCAAGCGACCGGACAGCGTCGATCCCGAGTGGTCACAGTTTTTCGGATCACTCCATGATGACGCGCGCGCGCTGCTCGAAGACCTGAAGGGTGCAAGCTGGGCACCGCGGGATTCCCGGGTGATCGGCTCCGCCAACGGCGCCGCCATCGGTGCGCCCGGCAACGGCCATGCAGACCCCGTCAGGCACGCCGACAACGGGGCTCCGCTGGGGGGAGCGCCGCTTTCCTACGGCGCGCCGGCCGAAGCGACGGCCGCACCGGACCAGATCCGCCGGGCCACGCTGGATTCGATCCGCGCACTCATGCTGATCCGCGCGTATCGCGTGCGCGGCCATCTGGAAGCGAATCTCGACCCGCTCGGCCTGATGAAGCCCGAGGCCCACCCCGAGCTCGACCCGAAGACCTACGGCTTTACTGAATCTGACCTCGACCGGCCGATTTTCATCAACTACGTGCTCGGCCTTGAAACAGCGACGATGCGCCAGATCATCGAAGTTGTGCGGGCCACCTATTGTGGCAACATCGGCGTCGAGTTCATGCATATCCAGGGCCCGGACGAGAAGGCCTGGATCCAGGAGCGCATCGAGGGCGGACGCAACCAAACCGATTTCACCGAACGCGGCAAGGAAGCCATCCTTGGTGCCCTCACGCGCGCCGAAATCTTCGAGCAGTTCCTCGACAAGAAATACACCGGCGCCAAACGCTTCGGTCTTGAAGGCGGCGAAACCCTGATCCCGGCGCTTGAGCAGATCGTCAAACGCGGCGGCCAGTTGGGCCTGCGCGAGCTGGTCATCGGCATGCCGCACCGCGGCCGCCTGAACGTGCTCGCCAACTTCATGGACAAGCCCTTCCGCGCCATGTTTTCCGAGTTCGAGGGCAACTCACCGAACCCGGACGACGTGATGGGGTCGGGCGACGTGAAGTACCACCTGGGTACGTCCTCGGACCGCACGTTCGACGGCAACACGGTTCACCTGTCGCTGACACCGAACCCGAGCCATCTGGAAGCAGTCAACACCGTCGTCCTCGGCAAGGTGCGCGCGAAGCAGCAGCTTCTCTCGGACACCGAGCGCGAGAAAGTCATGGGCATCCTGATGCATGGCGACGCGGCGTTCGCCGGTCAGGGCCTGGTCGCGGAAACGCTCGACCTGTCCCAGCTGCGCGGCTACCGCACCGGCGGCACGGTGCATGTTATCGTGAACAACCAGATCGGTTTCACGACCAACCCGACCGCGGCGCGCTCGTCGCCCTATTCGTCGGACGTCGCGAAGATGATCCAGGCACCGATCTTCCATGTGAACGGCGACGATCCGGAATCCAGCGTCCATGCGGCACGCATCGCCACCGAATACCGTTATCGCTTCAAGGCGGACGTGGTGTTCGATCTGTGGGGCTACCGCCGCGCAGGCCACAACGAGTCCGACGAGCCGGCCTTCACCCAGCCGATCATGTACGATTCCATCGGCGAACAGCCGACGACCCGCGCGCTCTACGCCAAGCAGCTCGAGGACGAAGGCGTCATCAAGCCGGGCGACGGCGACCGCATGGTCGAGGAATTCCAGGAACATCTGGAGCAGGAATTCGAGGCGGCCAGAAGCTACAAGCCGAACAAGGCGGACTGGCTGGAAGGCCGCTGGGCCGACCTCGGCATGGCCGAAAGCGAGATCGAGGCCCGACGCGGCGACACCGCCGTCGACACGGACCTCCTGCACGAAGTCGGTCACGCGATTTCCGAGCCCCCGCGCGGCTTCAACGCGAATTCGAAAATCCTCCGCCAGTTGAAGAACAAACGGAAGATGATCGACGAGGGCAAGGGCATCGACTGGGCGACCGCCGAGGCGCTGGCGTTCGGCACGCTGCTTTGCGAATCAACGCCCGTGCGCCTGTCAGGCGAAGACGTCGGACGCGGCACGTTTTCTCACCGCCACGCGGTGCTGGTGGACCAGGAGAACGAAGACCAGTACGTCCCGCTCGCCAACATCCGCTACGGCCAGGCGCCGATCGAAGTGATCGACAGCCCGCTGTCGGAATTCGGCGTGCTGGGTTTCGAGTACGGCTACAGCCAGGCCGAACCGCACGCGCTGGTCCTCTGGGAAGCGCAGTTCGGCGATTTCGCCAACGGCGCGCAGGTCATCATCGACCAGTTCATCGCGTCCGGCGAGTCCAAGTGGCTGCGCATGGCGGGCCTGGTGATGCTGCTGCCTCACGGCTATGAGGGTCAGGGCCCCGAGCATTCATCGGCACGCCCCGAGCGTTATCTCCAGCTCTGCGCGGAAGACAACATGCAGGTGTGCAACATCACCACGCCCGCCAACTACTTCCACGCCCTGCGCCGGCAGGTCCGCCGGAATTTCCGCAAGCCGCTGATCATCATGACGCCGAAATCATTGCTGCGGCATAAGCTGTGCGTGTCGGATCTGGACGAATTCGGCCCGGGCACCAACTTCCATCGCGTGCTCTACGACAACGAGAAGCTATGTGAAGACTCCGAAGTCAAACGCGTGGTGCTGTGTTCGGGCAAGGTCTACTACGACCTGTTCGAGGCGCGCGCCTCGCGCGAGATCAAGGACGTGGCTTTCCTGCGGCTCGAACAGATGTATCCGTTCCCGCACAAGGCGCTGGCGGAAGAGCTGTCGCGTTTCAAGCATGCCGAGATCGTCTGGTGTCAGGAAGAACCGGAAAATGGCGGCGCCTGGACGTTCGTCGACCGGCGGCTCGAGAAAGTGCTGACCGAGATCGGCGCCGACCAGACCCGGCCGCGCTATGTGGGCCGACCGGAGGCCGCTTCCCCGGCCACGGGCAACGCCAAGCGCCACCGGCGCGAACAGGACAAGATTATCGACGATGCGCTGACGGTCTAGGGCCTCAGCGAACAACAGGAACCGTAAATTATGGCGACGGAAATCAAAGTGCCCGACATGGGCGAATCGGTTACGGAAGGCACGATTGCCCGCTGGTTCAAGGCGGTCGGCGACGCCGTCTCCGCCGATGAGGCGCTGGTCGAAATCGAGACCGACAAGGTGACCGTCGAGGTCCCGGCCCCCGCGTCCGGCGTGCTGACGGAAATCGGCGCCGATGAAGGTGCAGACGTGGAAGTCGGCAGCGTGATCGGTGCCATCGACGAGAGCGCCGAAGCCGCACCGTCCAAGGACTCCGGCGGAGACAAGACCGAAGACGCCAGGTCAGATACCGGGTCAGAAACCAAGTCAGAGCCTGAAGCCGGGAAATCCGAAAAACCGGCATCCGGTGGCGACAGCGTCGAGATCAAGGTCCCGGACCTCGGGGAATCCGTCACCGAAGGCACCGTGGGCCGCTGGCTGAAAAAGGTCGGCGAATCCTTTGCGGCCGACGAAGCGCTCGTCGAGATCGAGACAGACAAGGTCACGGCCGAACTGCCCGCACCGGCCGCCGGTACGCTGAGCGAAATCGTCGCCGACGAGGGTGAGGACGTCGAGGTCGGCGCCGTCGTCGGACGCTTTACCACCGGCGACGCGCCGGCGAAGGCAAAGGACGAGGACACAGGAAAAGACGACGACGGCGAAAAAGCCGGGGCGGACGAACAGGAAAAAGGCGGTGCGGCGAACACCGACCTGCCGCTGGCACCGGCCGTGCGCAAGCTGGTGGAGGAGCACGACCTCGACCCCGCCGATATCGAAGCCACAGGCCGCGACGGCCGAATCACCAAGGGCGACGTGCTGCGCCACCTCGAAGGCGGCGACAACGGAAAGCAAAAAGCGAAAAGCGAAGCCCCCTCGACCCCCGCGCCGTCGAAACCGTCCTTCCCGTCGGCCGACGAACTCCCCGACCGCCCGGAAGATCCGCGCGGCGAGGAGCGCGTGCAGATGTCGAAGTTGCGGCAGACCGTCGCCACGCGCCTGAAGGAGGCCCAGAACACGGCGGCGATGCTGACGACCTTCAACGAGGTCGACATGCAGGCGGTGATGGACCTGCGCACACGCTACAAGGCCGACTTCGAGAAGAAGCACGGCGTGAAGCTCGGTTTCATGAGCATCTTCGCCAAGGCCGCGGTAAACGCGCTGAAGGAAGTCCCGGCGGTCAACGCCGAGATCTACGGCGACGAGATCATCTACCGGAACTACTACGACATCGGCATCGCCGTAGGCGGCGAGCAGGGCCTCGTGGTCCCCGTGATGCGCGATGCCGACCAGAAGGACTTTGCCGAGATCGAGGCCGAGATCGCAGACTTCGGCGCGCGTGCGCGCGAGGGCAAGCTGACCATGAAGGAGCTGACCGGCGGCACGTTCACAATCACCAACGGCGGCATTTTCGGCTCGATGCTCTCGACCCCAATCCTCAACCCGCCGCAATCCGGCATCCTGGGCATGCACAACATCGTCAAGCGGCCGGTGGTCGTCGACGACGAGATCGTCATCCGTCCGGTGATGTACGTGGCGCTGAGCTACGACCATCGCATCGTCGACGGCCGCGAGGCGGTAACCTTCCTGGTCCGCATCAAGCAGGCGATCGAGGACCCGGAACGCCTCCTGATCGGAGTGTAATCGGCGATGAGCGACACCACCTACGACCTCGTTGTCATCGGCGCCGGCCCGGGCGGATATGTGGCCGCTATTCGCGCCGCGCAACTCGGACTGAACGTCGCCTGCATCGACAAGCGCAAGAGCCTCGGCGGGACCTGCCTGAACATCGGTTGTATCCCGTCCAAGGCGCTGCTGCAGTCGTCGGAGCACTTCTCCCACGCCCGGCACGGCCTGGCCGCGCACGGGGTCAAAGTCGGCAAAGTGTCCGTCGATCTCGATGCGATGATGGCCCACAAGGACAAGGTCGTCGAAGACAACACCAAGGGCATCGAGTTCCTGTTCAAGAAGAACAAGGTGACCGCTGTTCATGGCACAGCGCGCATCGTCAGCGCGACCGAGGTCGAGGTCACGAACGAGGACGGCAAGACCGAGACCCTCAAGGCCGGCGCGGTCCTGATCGCGACGGGGTCGGACGTCGCGCCCCTGCCCGGAATCGAGATCGACGAGGAACGTATCGTCAGTTCGACCGGCGCCCTCAAACTCAAGAGCGTGCCCAAGCACCTGGTGGTGGTCGGCGCGGGCTACATCGGGCTGGAGATGGGCTCCGTCTGGGCACGGCTCGGAGCCGACGTCACGGTCGTCGAGTTTCTCGACCGGATCACACCGGGAATGGACCTGGAAGTCGCCAAGGCGTTTCAGAAGATTCTCGAAAAACAGGGCATGACATTCCGCCTCGGCACCAAGGTGACCGGCGCGGAAACTCTCAAGACAAAGGTCAAGCTGACAGTGGAGCCCGCCGACGGCGGCGACGCGGAAACTTTGGACTGTGACACGGTCCTCGTGGCTATCGGGCGGCGGCCCTATACGGAGGGGCTCGGCCTCGAAGACGTGGGCGTCGAGATCAACGAGCGGGGCTTCATCGCCATCGACGAGCACTACCAGACGAACGTCGAGGGCATCTACGCCATCGGCGACAGCGTGCCGGGCCCGATGCTGGCTCACAAGGCCGAGGACGAAGGCGTGGCCGCGGCGGAAATCATCGCCGGCGAGAGCGGGCATGTGAACTACGACGTGATCCCGGGGATCGTCTACACATGGCCGGAGGTCGCTTCGGTCGGCAGGACCGAGGAAGCGCTCAAGGACGACGGCGTCGACTATAAGGTCGGCAAGTTTCCCTTCTCGGCCAACGGTCGCGCGCGCGCCGCGAACGACACCGACGGCTTCGTCAAAATTCTGTCAGACGCGAAAACCGATCGGGTGCTTGGCGCCCACATCATTGGGCCGGATGCCGGCACCCTGATCCATGAGATCGTCGTCGGCATGGAGTTCGGCGCTTCGGCAGAGGACATCGCTCGGACCTGCCACGGCCACCCGACCCTGTCCGAGGCCGTCAAGGAAGCCGCGCTCGCCGTCGACGGTCGTACGATCCACATCTAGTTTGCGTGCTGGCTAGTCCGGCAGGTGCCGCGCAACGGCCGCGGCGAGTTCCTGAAGATCGAGCGGCTTCCGCAGGAGTTCCGTGGCGCCCGCATCCAGCGCCTCGGTTTCCGCCTCCCGCAGCACCTGTCCCGTCACGACGACGATCGGGCGACCGGGCTCTTCCGCCCGAATGGCGCGAATCAGCTCAACCCCGTCGCCGTCGGGCATGCGAAGGTCGGTCACGATCAGGTCAGCAGGATCGTCACTGTGGAGCGCCAGGGCCGCGTTGCCGCTACCAGCCATACTCGTGCGCACATCGCTACGTTCGAGGAACTTCGAGACCTGCTGGGCGGCAAGCGGTTCGTCGTCGACCACAAGGATATGCCGGATCCGGGCATTCATGAATCACCGCCTTCGGATACCGCCGTTTCCGCCTCCGGCACCACGCGCGGCAGCTGGACGAGAAACTCCGCACCTTCGTCCACGTTCCCGGCAGACAGAACGCCCCCCATACCCGACACGATCCCGTAGGAGATCGAGAGTCCCAGACCCGTACCGACGCCCGGCGCCTTGGTGGTGAAGAACGGCTCAAAGAGCCGGTCCAGGGCAGCCTCCTCGATCCCGGTGCCATTATCCCTTACGGCAACGAGAATATTCTCGGCCGCGCGGTCTTCAGACACGGTGACCTGGATTCGTCCTTCGCCAGCACTCTCTCCGCGATATCGCTGTTCAACGGCATCACGGGCATTCATGACAAGATTGACGATCACCTGCTCGAACCGGGCCGGCTCACCGAATACACGGCCGCACGCGGCGGGCGTGCTGACCGAGACCTCGATCTGCCTGTCGCCCAATTCGGGCCGCAACCAGGACAAGGCCCGGTTGATCGCCTGCACAGGATCGAAAGCGATTTTTCGGCCATAGTCGTCGCGGCTGAATATCCGCATGCTCTGGATCGTCTGCGCCATCCGCTGGGTCTGTCCGGAGATCACCTCAAGCTGCTCGCGCACCTGCTCGCCGTCAGGTTTTTCGCCCGGGCGGTTGAGCACCTCGCGTGTCGAATCCGTGGCCATGCGGATGATATTCAGCGGCTGGTTAAGTTCGTGAACCACGCCCGCCGCCATTTCGCCCATGACCGCCAGCTTGCTGGTCTGCGCAAGCTGCTTGTCCTTGTCGGCCAGCGCACGCGTGCTGAGCGCCATTTCGCGCGCCACCGCAAAGGCACGCCGGACGAACAGGATCGATAGGGCGAACAACACAACGACACCGACAGCAAACCAGGGCAATACCGACGAAAGGAGTTCCGCGCCCGGCCGGGTCGGACTCCAGGCCAGGTACCGGATCGGTTCACCCGACGGCCCGTTGAGCGCCAGCGCGAGCTGGCCCGACCTCGCATCCGGCGCACGCAGCAAGGTCGTCAGCCCGGGCAAGCCATATTGGTCCGACAGCATTGCAAGGCGTTCGGGGGGAAAGTGGCGGGCCTGGATCAGCACGCCACGCGGCTCGCGGACAAGCTGCTCGGGTGTGGGGTTCTCCCATGTCAGGGCGCTCGCGGCGAAAAGGTGCAGTTCGTCATGTTTAATCAGGAATGCCGACACAGGCACCGGCTCGTGCATCGGAGCGGCCCGGGCGTCGTCAGCTAGCCGCACGACCGCGGCACCATAGAGCGCCAAGGCGTCATCGGTCGTGGCCACACCGTCATGGAACGCAAAGGTCGTCATGTTTTGGGCAGACAGGACATACGTATGGGAAACCCCGAAAGTATCGGCCGCATAGCTGCCCACATAACTATCGGCCCATTCGGCATCGGGCGCATTCACCAGATGAATGACCGACTCATCCCACCACGTGGTGTCATAAACAAGCTGTTCGAGGGAACGGCGTTCGGTGGCAATCAGCGTTTCCGCCAGTGTCCGGGACACCTGGGCCGCCTGCTCGTCCTGGCTTCTCGCCGCAAACCAGATGAGGCTCGCGATCGCCGCCACCGCCACGATCATGGCCACGGCAAACGGCGCAATCAGGCGTGTGGTCGGGCCGGACCCGACCGGCACACTTTTCAGGCTGGAATCAGACATCGTTCCCGACTATCGCTCGCGCGGCGCCGAAGCTACCTTTGTTGCCTGTCGCCTGCAAATGCGGATCATCGGCGCTTTCGGCCCGGCGGTTCCACCGGTCTCTCACCAGATTGCCTGCAGGCCGTTAACCCCGCGGAGGTATGCCGCAATGGTCGGCCGGTTCCGAAAATTTGTGCGCCGCTTCGGGTTTGATATTGCGCCGTTCCCGGGTACTGCGCGGCACTGGGAACATATTGTCGAACTGCTCGACCGGCACGCGGTCGATCATGTTCTCGATGTCGGGGCCAACACCGGCCAGTATGCACGCGCCTTGCGGGGCAACGGATACGGTGGCCCGATCACGTCCTTCGAACCGCTTTCTGTCGTGCAGGACGAACTGGCCCGAAGCGCGGCAGGAGATTCCTTGTGGGTCGTCGCGCCGCGCACCGCCGTCGGCGCGGCCGAGGGCGATATCGAGATCAATGTGTCGGGCGAATCCGACATGAGCTCGGTCCTGCCGCTCGACGAGACGGCCCACGAAAGGCTGGCCAGTACGCGCACCACCGCCCGGGAAACCGTGCCGGTCACTACCGTCGAGGCGGCCGTGCGCGAACACGCCGGAACAGCCGCGCGCGTCTTCGTGAAGTCGGACACCCAGGGCTACGAAGCCGAGGTGCTCGATGGCATCGGCGATGCCTGGGACCGGATCGCCGGACTGCAGCTGGAGCTGTCGCTGCAGGCGATCTACGAAGACCAGCCGGACCACTTGCCGCTCGTGGCCCGCCTCGCCGAGAGAGGATTCCGGCCGCACCTGATCGTTCCCGGATACTGGAGCCGCCACTACGGCCGGATGCTGGAATACGACGCGGTTTTCTTTCGGGACTGATACTAGTCGTCGGTCATTTTAGCTTCAGTTGGAAGTGTGTTTCGGATGGTAGCCTTTAGTTCTTCAGCAACTGTCTCACGGCTTTCCATATCCCAAAGAACTGTTTGATGGTGGTTGGTGTCGAAATGTGTCGCCTCATTTTCAAATTTTCGTCGCTCACAAGTGTAGATGACGGGCTTGCCCAATCCTTCAGCAAATCCTGCCTCCCAGTAAGCGCCGAAATTGTTGTCACTTAGGTCAGACACAACCAATCTAGAGTTGCGAATTTGCACGCGAATTCGGTCATCAATTAGACCGGCTTCAGGCCTCCGGTCGGTTCGAACCAAATCGAATCCAGTCTGCGCAACGGCATGAACGAGCGTCTCATCGAAAAGTTGATCAAGCTGCTCGTTGCCATACTGCATCGCCATGAACACCGTTCGGCTATCGGGCGTCGAGCGTTCAATTTCCGAAAAGTATCTCCATCCATTGAAAGTGAGACCGAGCTGTATCTCGCCCATCGTCTGCTGTTCGGGAACGTAACCTACAGATCTGAGATGTTTTACAATCCAGTGAACAGTTTTCGGCGAGGGGCTACCTATCACCGATTGGAATTCTTCGGGTCGCCCCGACCATGTTTCTTCGGGCGTCTTCAGTGTTGTGCCCAGCCAACGGACCAAATTATTTGTCTGCTCCAAAATACTCGGCAGACGACCATGTTCCAGGACACGCCGTACAAATTCCGAATTCACAAATACTGGGGATTTATCGCGACCTACTTGTCCACGTATTGCATGGCTGAGTAGCGCCTTTTTTGGCCCTGTGGCATCGCCCAAGTAGAAATCAAGATCCGTCAGAGCTTCGACCGAAATACGATATGGGCCACACCGCCCACATTCAAAGAAAGTCCAATCCTGAGAGTTCTTACTAATAGGCTCATCTAGATCAAAGCCGCAGATGCAGCAGCTAACATTTCCACTCATTTTGGATCCATATCTTCGCTTGCAATTTCGGCACGCGGATGCGCGCGCGCGTAAACGTCCAGCAGCCGGGCGCTGTCCACGTCGGTATAGCGCTGGGTGGTCGACAGTGACGCGTGGCCGAGCAGTTCCTGGATCGCGCGCAAATCGCCGCCGGACGCCAGCAGATGGGTGGCGAAGGAATGACGCAGCGCGTGGGGTGTTGCTTCCTTCGGCAGGCCGAGCACCGCGCGCAATTCCTGCATGCGTTTTTGTATCGCGCGGGCGTTCAGCCGCCCGCCGCGCACGCCAACGAACAGCGGTCCGTCGTCGATGAGGTCGTGGGGGCATTTGCTTCGATAATCGGCGACCGCCGCGTGGACGACCGGGAGGATGGGCACCATGCGCGTTTTCCCGCCCTTGCCCTCGACCGTCAGGGCGTCGCCCACAGGCCAGTCGCCGCCGTTCAATTGCAGAGCTTCGGAAATCCGCAAACCGCACCCGTAGAGCAGCATGAGCACGGCAAGATCGCGGGTACCCTCCCACCCTTCCATATCGGGCCGGGCCGGCTCGCCGACGGCCGCCATCAGGTCATCCGTCTCACGGTCGCTGAGCGCCTTGGGAACCGACCTGGGCAGGCGCGGGCTGCGCACGGCGCCGATGGCCGGATTGTGCGCCAGTCCTTCGCGTTCGAGGTAACGGAAGAACATCCGTACGCACGACAACGCGCGCGCCGTGGATGTACGGGCATAGTCGTTGGCCCGGCTGGCGAGCCACGCGCGGAAATCGCCCGGTTTGAGATCTTCCAGCACGCCGACCGAAACGGTTTCGCCGGTATGACGCCCGAGGAACTCAAGAAAAGCGGCGACGTCACGCAGATAGGCTTCGACGGTGTGATCGGATGCGCGGCGCTCGGCTTCCAGCTGCATGCGCCAACTCGCCAGCGTGCGGCCGAGTTCCCCGTCGACGGGTGCGGCCGCCAGATCGGCGTCGCTCAGCGTGGCAGGTCGAGCCATGTCCGGATGCAATGCTCCATGATCCGCGCCAGGAAGCCCAGCAGTTCAGACCCCTGACCGGCGTGGAAACGGTTCGGATCCCGGCTCCCCAGCGCCAGAAGGGCACAGGGCGCGTCCTCGCGCACGGAAAGACGAAGCATCGCCTCCGACCGCACGAGGCCGCTTGCCTCGCCGTAGATCCGGCGGTCGCCCTCAATCCCCTCGCGCAGGGTGACCGTCCGCGCACTGTCGACAAGGCGGTCGATCGTGCCGACCGGCACGACGCGGACACCCTGGGTCGTCGCGGGCGCGACGATGCCGCCCTCGAGGCAAAGAGCCACGGCATCGACATTCAACAGACCTGCGAGATCGATCGTCAAAATTTCCAGCAGGTGATCGAGCGAGCGCGCCGATAGCAGCGCGATGACGGCGGCGTGGACACGGTTCTGGCTTTGCAGATTCGCACGGCTGGCGTCGATCAGCTCGCTGCTTTGCTCGTCGCGCTGCGCCAGTTCTCTGCGCATCCGCGCAAGCATGGCGTCCTGCAGGTCTACAACTTCGGCCCCCGCCTCGTCGACGCCCTCGAACCGGCGCTCGGGCGCGTTGATAATCGCCAGCAGCTGCGGGTGCCGCTCGAGAAAATCCGGATTATCGCGCAGGAACTTGACCACCTGCTCATCGGAAATATCGCTGGGGGTGGAGGCTTCTTTCCGGGGAGCCTTTGAGGTCACGTCAATTGCCTCCGCGCGCAGCTACTCGGCCGCGTCCTTGCGCTGTTCGGCCTGCTCCAGGATCGATTGGCCGGTCGCTTCCCAGTCTTTCAGGAACGCCGCCAGCCCCTTGTCCGTGAGCGGATGCTGATAAAGCTGCCGCAGAACGTTCGGCGGCAGGGTCGAGACATGTGCGCCGACGCGCGCGGCCTCAACGACATGCGCCGGGCCGCGGATGGAGGCCACCAGAACCTCCGTATCGAACTCGGCATACGCGTCGTAGATTTCGACGATATCCTCGATCAGGTCGAGGCCGCGCTGGCCGAGATCGTCGAGCCGGCCGACAAAAGGCGAAATGAACGTCGCCCCCGCCTTGGCCGCGAGGATCGCCTGCGCCGGCGAGAAGCACAGCGTCACGTTGACCATGATGTCGCGATCGCGCAGCGCCTTGCAGGTTTTCAGGCCGTCCGGCGTGAGCGGCACCTTGATGGCGACATTGGACGCGACCGCCGCCAGCACATCGGCCTCGGCCAACATGTCGTCGACCTCGGTCGCCGTCACCTCGGCGCTGACCGGACCGTCAACCGCGTCGCAAATCTCGGCAATCACGTCGAGCATGTTCCGGCCCGACTTGGCGATCAGCGACGGGTTGGTGGTTACCCCGTCGACCAGTCCGGTAGAAGCCAGATCACGAATTTCATCCAGATCGGCCGTGTCCACGAAGAACTTCATTCTGTCATTTCCTTGTTTCGCAGGCTCGCGCACGAGCCGTCTTCGATCGCCAGGACTATGTATTTCCCGCTCGCCTGCACCTTACGTTGGCCGACCGCGAGTCGCTGGATAGAGTGTAGCGGATGCCCCCGACCGATACCACATCGCCCCCGGCCGACGGCCTGTTCACCGAAGGCGCACCGGATAAAACCGACATGGCCGTCAGTGTGATGCTGCCGACCCCCGTCGTAGGGCCCTATGACTATCTAGTTCCGGAAGACATCGCCGTGGCGCCCGGCGACTATGTCCACGTCCCCCTGGGCAATCGGGACATCGTCGGGGTGGTCTGGGGCAGCGCAGAGGGGGGCGTCGATGCCGCGAAGCTGCGCGCGATCCATGCACGCCTCGATGCGCACCCCATGCCCGAGGAGTTGCGACGCTTTGTCGACTGGGTCTCGGCGTACACACTCAGCACGCCCGGCGCGGTCCTGCGCATGACGATGCGCTCGCCCGAAGCGCTGGAGCCACCCCGTCCGATTACCGTCTACCGGCTCGGCACGCCGCCGGAAGATATGCGGCAAACCCCGGCGCGAACGCGGGTGATGGAAGTGTTGCGCGACGGACCGGCGCTGCCGGCGAGTGACCTGGCACGCGAGGCCGGTGTCTCGACCGGGGTTATCAGGGGCATGGCCGATATCGGCGCACTGCTGCGTGAAGACGTTCCGCCACCGCCGCCCTTTGCGCGTCCCGACCCGGATACGCCCGGGCCGGACCTGTCCGGCGACCAGGCCGCGGCAGCGGCCACCCTCACGAGAAAAGTCGCCGACGGGGCGTTCTCCGTCACTCTGATCGACGGGGTAACCGGATCCGGCAAGACCGAAGTCTATTTCGAGGCGGTTGCCGCCGCGCTGAAGGCCGACAAACAGGTGCTGGTGCTCGTGCCGGAGATCGCGCTGACCCCGCAATGGCTGCAGCGCTTCATGGAAAGGTTCGGCACCGCGCCCGCCGTCTGGCATTCAGACCTCGGCCAGATGCGCCGGCGGGTCACGTGGCGCGCTGTCGCCACCGGCAATGCCCGGGTCGTCGTCGGCGCGCGCTCGGCCCTCTTCCTGCCTTTCAGCGAACTGGGGCTGATCATCGTCGACGAGGAGCACGAACCTGCCTTTAAGCAGGAGGACGGCGTCGCCTATCACGGGCGCGACATGGCCGTGGTGCGGGCCAGAATTTCGGATGCGCCGGTGATCCTCGCCTCGGCCACCCCGTCGCTGGAGACCCGGATCAACGTCGAACGGCGGCGTTACGAGTCGATTGTCCTGCCGCAACGCTTCGGCGGCGCGACGATGCCGGAGATCGCCGCGATCGACATGCGCGACGCCGACCTCCCGGCGAACCAGTTCATCTCACCCGGCCTCGTTGCCGCGCTGGAACAAACCCTGGCGGCCGGCGAACAGTCGATGCTGTTCCTGAACCGGCGCGGGTACGCCCCGCTCACCCTGTGCCGGACGTGCGGCCATCGGATCGAGTGCCCGAGTTGCAGCGCGTGGCTCACCGAGCACCGGTTCCGGCGGCGGCTTCAGTGCCACCATTGCGGTTACGAGACACCGGCACCGAACCTTTGTCCGTCTTGCGAGAACCCGGATACACTTGTCGCCTGCGGGCCCGGCGTCGAGAGGATCGCAGAAGAAATCGCGCAACACCTCCCGGCCGCGCGGGTCGGGATCATGACCAGCGACACGATGCGGGGACCGGATTCGGCCCAATCCTTCGTGCAGGCGGTCGAGAACGGTGAGCTCGATATCCTGATCGGCACTCAGATGGTGGCCAAGGGTCACCATTTCCCGAACCTGACGCTCGTCGGCATCGTGGACGCGGACCTGGGCCTGGCCGGCGGCGACCTGCGCGCGGGCGAACGCACCTATCAGGTGCTGCGGCAGGTATCCGGCCGTGCCGGGCGCGCCGAACGGCCGGGGCGGGTGCTGATCCAGACCTTCCAGCCCGACCACCCCGTCATGCAGGCGCTTGTCTCCGGCGACGACGATACTTTCTTCGAACTCGAAACCGATGCGCGCGAAGTCGGCGGCTGGCCGCCTTTCGGCCGGCTCGCGGCGATCGTGGTCTCAAGCCGCGACGCGGATATCGCCGACGGCGTGGCGAATGCGCTGGCCCGGTGCGCGCCCCACACACCCGATGTTCGCGTACTCGGTCCCGCACCGGCGCCCTTGTCGCTCCTGCGCGGCCAGCACCGTCGCCGGCTGTTGATGAAGACCGGCCGCGACGTTGCCGTCCAGCCCGTGCTTCGCGAGTGGCTGTCGCAGGTCAACGTGCCCGGAAAGGCCCGCGTCCGGGTCGACGTCGACCCCTACAGCTTTCTGTAGATCGCCCGGCAGCACCCCGCGCGGCAAAACGCCGCTCATCCGAACCAGGCAAAAACCGGCTGATTTGTGGACTTTTTGCGCTGCGGTACGCTTGCCAGCCCCCAGACCCTGTGCTACCAAGCGCCTGCCTCGGCGACGGGAAAATCCTGCTGTCGGAGCAGCCGATTATTTTTCTTATAAATCAGTCGGTTAAACATAATCGCGCAAGCATAATTCTGGCCCAGGGGGGCAGTCGCAAGTGGCGGCGGAAACCAGCGTTGTCGGCGATATCGCAGAGCGGTACGGCCAGGCATTGTATGAACTCGCGGACGAGGCCAAGGCCCTCGACGACGTCGCGGGCGATCTTGAGTCGCTGAAGGCTCTGATCGCAGACAGCGACGACCTCCGCAAACTTCTGCGTTCGCCGCTCATCGACAGCGATGACAAGGCGCGTGCGATGACAACGATCCTCGAACAGGGCGGCGCGAAAGAGCTGACCCGCCGTTTCGTGGGTGTCGTGGCGGACAACGACAGGTTGTTCGTGCTGGCGGAGATGATCGACGCGTACCTTGCGGAACTCTCACGCCGGCGTGGTGAAATCACCGCCGAGGTCACCTCGGCCCGTCCTCTCAACGACGAGCAGTTGCAGGCACTGTCCGACAGCCTGCGCGCCAAGTTGGGTGGAAAAGTTTCCGTCGAACCCAGTGTCGACCCCTCGCTGATCGGCGGGCTGGTGGTGAAAGTGGGTTCGCGGATGATCGATGCTTCGTTGAAGACCAAGCTTCAGCGCCTGCAGTACTCCATGAAGGGAGCTTAAGGATGGAAATTCGTGCCGCTGAAATTTCGGCGATCCTGAAAGACCAGATCGCCAATTTCGATGCCGAGGCCGATGTCTCGGAAGTTGGCCAGGTTCTGTCCGTGGGTGACGGTGTCGCCCGCGTGTACGGCCTCGACAACGTCCAGGCCGGCGAAATGGTCGAGTTCCCGGGTGGAATCATGGGCATGGCGCTGAACCTCGAGACCGACAATGTCGGTGTCGTGATCTTCGGCGACGACCGTGACATCAAGGAAGGCGACACGGTCAAGCGGACGGGCGACATCGTCGACGTCCCTGTCGGCAAGGGCCTGCTGGGCCGCGTCGTGGACGCGCTGGGCAACCCGATCGACGGCAACGGCGACCTCGAAGATGTCGAACGCAGCCTGATCGAAGTAAAGGCGCCGGGCATCATCCCGCGTCAGTCGGTTCACGAGCCGGTACAGACGGGCCTGAAGGCGCTCGACGCGCTGGTGCCGGTCGGCCGCGGCCAGCGCGAACTGATCATCGGCGACCGCCAGACCGGCAAGACCGCCGTCATCGTCGACACCATCCTGAACCAGAAAAAGTCCCACGAATCCGGTGACGAATCGGAGAAGCTCTACTGCATCTACGTCGCCATCGGCCAGAAGCGCTCGACCGTGGCGCAGGTGGTGAAGACGCTCCGCGACTACGGGGCGCTGGATTACACCATCGTCGTTGCCGCGACCGCGTCGGATCCAGCCCCGCTGCAGTTCCTGGCGCCGTATGCCGGCTGCGCGATGGGCGAGTACTTCCGCGACAACGGGATGCACGCGTGCATCTTCTACGACGACCTTTCCAAGCAGGCGACGGCCTACCGCCAGATGTCGCTGCTGCTGCGCCGTCCGCCTGGTCGTGAAGCCTATCCGGGCGACGTGTTCTACCTTCACTCCCGCCTGCTTGAGCGCGCGGCGAAGATGAACGAGGAGCAGGGCTCCGGCTCGCTTACGGCGCTGCCGGTCATCGAGACCCAGGCCAACGACGTGTCGGCCTATATCCCGACCAACGTGATTTCCATCACCGACGGCCAGATCTTCCTCGAGACCGATCTCTTCTATAAGGGCGTTCGCCCGGCGATTAACGTCGGCCTGTCGGTCAGCCGCGTCGGCTCGGCCGCCCAGACCAAGGCCATGAAAGCGGTCGCGGGCTCGATCAAGCTCGAACTCGCCCAGTATCGCGAGATGGAAGCCTTCTCCCAGTTCGCGTCGGATCTCGACGCCTCGACCCAGCAGCTGCTGGCACGAGGCGCGCGCCTGACCGAACTCCTGAAGCAGCCGCAGTACCAGCCGCTGCCGATGGAAGAGCAGGTCGTGTCGATCTACGCCGGCGTGAACGGCCACCTGGATGCGATCGCCGTGGGCGATGTGAACCGCTTCGAAGCCCAGCTTCTGGATCACATCCGCGATAATCACGCCGATATCCTGCTCGCGATCCGCGACAGCGGTGCGCTGGATGACGACACCAAGGGCAAGCTCGAAGACGTGGTGTCCGCTTACGTCAAGACGTTCGCCTAACCGCAACGCAACCGGGACAGCGCAGAGAAGATGGCGAGCCTTAAGGACCTCCGCACGCGGATCAGCTCGGTCAAGTCGACCCAGCGGATCACGTCGGCCATGAAGATGGTCGCGGCCGCGAAACTGCGCCGTGCCCAGGAAGATGCCGAATCGACCCGCCCATATGCCGAACGGATGGAGCGTATGCTGGGCTCGCTGGCCCAGAGCGCCACGGCAGCCGGAACCGCCCCGCCGCTTCTGGCGGGCAGCGGCAAGGACGATGTGCATCTGCTGGTCGTGATGACCACGGACCGCGGCCTGTGCGGCGGCTTCAACGGGTCGATTGCGCGCTGGACGCGCAAGCACATCTACACGCTGCGCGCCGATGGCAAGGATGTGAAGCTGCTGATCGTCGGCCGCAAGGGCCGCAGCGCGCTTCGACGCGAGTTCAGCGACATCATCATCGATACCCTGGAAGACACGGCAAAGCCGTCGCCGAAGTTCGAGACGGCCGCCGAAATCGCACAGCGCGCCCGTTCGATGTTTGAAGCCGGCGAATGCGACGTCTGCACGGTTATCTACAACAAGTTCGTGTCGGCGCTGACGCAGGAAGTAACCCCGCTACAGCTGATCCCGTTCGCGCTTCCGGAAACGGATGAAGACGACGACGCGTCAGAGGATTCCGCCCTCGCGTCCGGCGCCGTTTACGACTATGAGCCGGACGAACAGGAAATTCTGGCGGACCTGCTGCCGCGCAACCTGTCGGTCCAGGTCTTCCGGGCCATGAACGAATCATTCGCGTCCGAGCAGGGCGCCCGGATGACTGCCATGGACAACGCCACGCGCAACGCCGGCGACATGATCGACAGGCTGTCGATTCAGTACAACCGCACGCGTCAGGCTGCCATCACCACCGAACTCATCGAAATCATTTCCGGCGCGGAAGCGCTCTAGATCACCCGGCTTCCGGCTGGCTCCCCCAAGGGCGAGGAACACACCATGTCTAAGAATATTGTCGGTAAAATCACCCAGGTCCTCGGCGCTGTCGTCGACGTGCAGTTCGACGGCGATCTGCCGGCGATCATGAACGCCCTGGAAACGGACAACCACGGAAACCGCCTCGTCCTGGAGGTCGCGCAGCATCTCGGTGAGAACACCGTACGCACCATCGCCATGGACACGACCGAAGGTCTGGTGCGCGGCCAGGAAGTGGTCGACACGGGCGACGCCATCAGCGTGCCGGTCGGACCGGAAGTCCTCGGCCGGATCATCAACGTGATCGGCGAGCCGATTGACGAGCGCGGCCCGCTGGAAACGTCTCAGAAGTGGGGCATTCACCGCCAGGCTCCGTCGTTCGTCGACCAGGCCACGGACACCGAACAGCTCGTGACCGGCATCAAGGTCGTCGACCTGCTTACCCCCTACGCCAAGGGCGGCAAGATCGGC
This sequence comes from Alphaproteobacteria bacterium, assembly GCA_965222215.1. GTDB lineage: Bacteria > Pseudomonadota > Alphaproteobacteria > UBA6615 > UBA6615 > JABJAG01. The sequence continues at coordinate 3,127,864 of OZ244931.1, forward strand.
CTGTTTGGCGGCGCCGGCGTTGGCAAGACCGTGCTGATCATGGAGCTGATCAACAACATCGCGAAGGGCCATGGCGGCTACTCCGTGTTCGCCGGCGTCGGCGAGCGCACCCGCGAGGGCAACGATCTCTATCACGAGATGATGGAATCGGGCGTGATCCAGCCCGACGGCGACTCAAAGGCCGCGCTGGTGTACGGCCAGATGAACGAGCCGCCGGGGGCCCGTGCCCGCGTGGCGCTGACCGGGCTGACGATGGCCGAATACTTCCGCGACGAGGAAGGCCAGGACGTGCTGTTCTTCGTCGACAATATCTTCCGCTTCACGCAGGCGGGCTCCGAAGTGTCGGCCCTTCTCGGCCGTATTCCTTCGGCGGTGGGCTACCAGCCGACCCTGGGCACCGACCTGGGCAACCTGCAGGAGCGCATCACCTCGACCAACAAGGGCTCGATCACCTCGGTCCAGGCCATCTACGTGCCCGCCGATGACCTGACCGACCCGGCGCCGGCCACGGCCTTCTCGCATCTCGATGCGACGACGGTTCTGTCGCGCCAGATCGCGGAGTTGGGCATCTACCCGGCCGTGGATCCGCTCGATTCGACCAGTCGAATTATGGACGCGCGCGTGATCGGCGACGAACATTACGGCGTCGCCCGCCAGGTGCAGGAAACCCTTCAGGGCTACAAGAACCTGCAGGAAATCATCGCCATTCTCGGCATGGACGAGCTGTCGGAAGAAGACAAGCTGACGGTGGCGCGTGCGCGCAAGCTGCAGCGCTTCCTGTCCCAGCCGTTCCACGTGGCCGAGGTGTTCACCGGCTCGCCGGGCAAGTTCGTCAACCTCGAGGACACGATCAAGGGCTTCAAACAGATCGTGGACGGCGAGCACGACGACCTGCCGGAATCGGCCTTCTACATGGTTGGCACGATCGAAGAAGCGGTCGAAAAGGCCCAGGCCATGGCGGCCGAAGCGGCCTGACGGGAGAATTCGCGTGGCAGACAACGCGGTTCAGTTCGAACTGGTCTCGCCGGAGAAGCTTCTCTTCTCCGAAGAGGTCGAGATGGTGGTGGTGCCGGGCGCCGAGGGCGACTTCGGTATCCTGCCCGGGCACACCCCGGTTATCTCGGCCGTTCGGCCCGGCGTGATCCATATTTTCGAGGGCGGGAACGTCAAGTCCCGCATCTTCGTCGCCGGCGGCTTTGCCGAAGTGACGGCCGAGCGCTGCACGGTTCTGGCCGAAGAGGCGGTACCGGTCGAGGATATCGACCGCGCGCAGGTCGAACAGGACCTGCAGAACGCGACGGAAGACATCTCGGACGCCGGTGACAATGCCGCGGAGCGGGCTCTGGCGGAACAGCGCGCGGAAGCCGCGCGCGCCAAGCTGGCCTCGCTCGACAGTCAGGTCTACCAGTAGACCACCGAAATCTCGCAGGTTCGTCCACACGAGGTTTTGACCCCGTGCGGAAGGAATCTATATATAGATGCGTCATAGCAACGAATTGAGCCGAGTTTCGTTGATAGATACGCCATGACCGACACGTACCGCAGACACTGGACCCTGGACGATATTCCATGGGACCGCTTCGACCCCGCAAAGGTCGATGCGGACATGCTGCGCATCGTCAAAGCGGCCGCCATGGTCGAATACAATGGCGGCATCTATGCGGACTATCTCTGCAGCGTTTTCAAGGACGACCCGGAATTCCAGGAAGCGTCCCGCCGCTGGGCCCTGGAAGAGGTCCAGCACGGCGAGGCCCTGTCGAAATGGGCGAGAATGGCCGACCCTGATTTCGATTTCGAAGAGCGGTTCGCTGATTTCTCGGAAAAGATCCAGCTTCCCGTTGAGGCGGAGAGTTCGGTGCGCGGCACCCGGTGCGGCGAGCTCGTGGCCCGGTGCATGGTGGAAGTCGGCACGTCGTCCTACTACACCGCGTTACGCGAGGCGACGAAGGAACCGGTCCTTCGCGAAATCTGCCAACGGATCGCACAGGACGAAATTCGCCACTACAAGCTGTTCTATACGCATATGGAACGCTACCGCGATATCGAGAAGCTTGGCCGGCTCCGGCGCCTGTGGGTCGGGCTGGGACGTATCGGCGAGAGCGAGGACGACGAACTCGCCTACGCCTATTACGCCGCGAACAACCAGGGCGAGCCCTACGACCGGAAGCGGTGCATCAGGGCGTATATGTCGCGGGCGTACGGCTACTACGAAACGCGCCATGTCGAACGCGCCATCCGGCTGATTTTCAAGGCTGTCGGCATCGCACCGAACGGACGGTTCGCAAATGTGGTCGCCCGCGCGGCCTGCTGGTTCCTGAACCTGCGTGTTTCCCGCGACGAGCCCGTCACGGCCTGACGCCTACTGCTTCAGAACGGGGCGAAACGCTTCGATCACGGCCTCATAGACGGGGCGTTTGAAATCCACGATCAGCGACGGCACGTCGTCAACATGGACCCAGCGCCATCGGGCGAATTCGGGCTTGTCGACACCGAGTATATCGATCTCCGCGTCCTGCCCCAGAAACCGCACCGCGAACCACTTCTGCCGTTGCCCGCGCCATTTTCCCTTCCAGGCGCGCTTCTGAAGATCGCCCGGCAGATCGTATTTCAACCATTCCGGCGCTTCGGCGAGAACCTCGACATGGGCAGTGCCGGTTTCCTCCTCAAGCTCCCGCAGGGCTGCGGTACGCGGGTCTTCGCCGGGATCGATCCCGCCCTGGGGCATCTGCCACGCGCCGGGCATGTCATTCCGCTCCCCGACCCAGATCCGGCCGGACGCGTTCAGCATCAACACACCGGCGCACGGCCGGTAGTGCGCCATGTCCTCTTCGGTCGCGGCCAATCCCGTCATCGGTCGGGCTGACGGTCGACGACCGCTGAAATCGGGACCAGCGCGATCCCCTTCCCGCTCAGTTTGTCGGACCATTCGCGGACCCGCTCGATGGTCACGGGGAAAGCCTGGCCGATGGCAATCGATACTCCCGTCTCGCGCGCGATCTGCTCCACTTCCGCCAATCGGGCATCGATGGTCGCGCGGGACACCTCGCGATTGTCGAGAAAACGGTCATTGATCGCGCGCGGCACCTGCATTTCCGACGCCAGGCCTGTAGCGACGCTGCGCGCCGCGGAACGGGCATCGACAAACAGAAGACCCCGCGCCTTCAGCTCCGCGAGGATCGGTTGCATCGCTTCGCGCGAAACGGTGAAACGCGATCCCATGTGGTTGACCACCCCGACATATCCGGACACCCGGGACAGCGCCCAGCGCAAACGGTCCTGGTTCTCCTCCGGCGACAGGCTGACGAACAGCGCGCGCGGACCTGGATCGTTCGCCGGAAAGTCCACCGGCTCCATCGGCAGATTCAGCAAGACTTCATGCCCGGCGGCACGGGACAGGCGTATCCACTGCTGGATGTTGTCCGCAAAGGGCTGAAACGCCAGCGTGACCTCACTCGGCAACCCCTGGATGGCCGCTTCCGTGGCGGCAGCCGACAGGCCGAGACCGCTCAGGATAATCGCGACCTTCGGGCGCTCGTCCCCGGCGTCGAACGGGCGGGCGTAGGCCCGCCACGGCTCACGGCCGTTCGGACCGATTCGCGGCAGCGGCCCCAACGGGGAAGGCTCGACCAGCGCCGGTTCTGGCGCGGGCGGCAAACCGCCCGGCGCGCGGCGTTGTGGCTGCGGGGCAGCCGTCGGCAGTGGCGGCGGCGGAGCAGCCGCAACCTGTTCATCGGGCTTCCCGACCTCGGGGGTTGTCGATTCTGGGGCCTCGGCAACGGGCGCATCGGCGGGCGGTGCCGGCTCTGCCGGAGCGGAAACGGGCGGCGGCGTCTCCGCGACCGGCGCCGGTTCAGGCTCCGCGGCAGGGGGAATGGTTGGCGCCGCCGGAGGTGCCGCCGCGGTCTCGGGCGGTGGCGCTGCTGCCGGTTCAGCTTCCGGTTCCGGATTCGGCGGCGGGGTCGGCGGCGTGTTTTCCGCCATCGCGGGAGCCGGATCGGGATCCGACGTTAATCCGATCCCGACCAACGCCAGGGTTCCCGCAAGCGCGAGAAACAGCAACAGCGCGACCGTCCATGGCAGGACGGCCACGGTGCTCAGTCTGGAAGGCCGATCCGTGTTCTCATCGCTCATCGCGAAAAATGTACCGGGAAGGGATTAACGGTCAGTTGGTAACCCCGCCGCTGTATGTCGCGATCCCTTTCAGGAGATCGAGGGCCCGGGCGAGTTGATAGTCCTGTTCGGCCGTGGTTTCGGTGTTCGCGCCGTCGTCTCCGTTCTCGATACCTTCGTTGTCGCGCGCATTGCGCAGATCCCGCTCGCGCACGCGCTCCGGCGTGTCTGAGGTCTCGATCCGTGCCTGTTCGACCTGGATATCGGGCGTGATTCCGGTCTTCTGGACCGAACGCCCGCTCGGCGTGAAGTAGGCCGCCGTGGTCAGGCGCAACGCGCCATGGCCGGCGATCGGCATGATGGTCTGGACCGAGCCCTTGCCGAAGCTTTCGGTGCCCATGATGACCGCCCGCTTGTGGTCTTGCAGGGCGCCCGCGACGATTTCAGAGGCCGAGGCCGAACCGCCATTGATCAGCACGACCATCGGCAGGCCTTCGGCCAGATCGCCCTTCTTTGCGTTAAAACGCTGCGCATCGTCGGGATTTCGGCCACGCTGGGAAACGATCTCGCCCCGGTCCAGGAAAGCATCGGAGACCTTCACCGCCTGATCCAGAAGCCCGCCGGGATTGCGCCGCAGGTCGAGCACGACACCGATCATTTCGTCGCCGAGTTCTTCCTTCAATTCCGCCATGGCCGCTTCCACACCGGGCGCGGTCTGCTCGTTGAATGTCGTCACGCGAATGTAACCGACCTTGCCTTCCACGCGCGAGCGAACCGAGCGGATACGCACCACATCGCGCGTCACCGTCACGTCGAACGGTTCGGTGCCTTCGCGCCGGATCGACAGAACGATGTCCGAGCCGACACGGCCGCGCATCTTGTCGACCGCCTCCGAAAGGCTCAGGCCCAGAACGGACTCGCCGTCCAGATGGGTAATGAAGTCGCCCGCCTCCAGGCCCGCGCGCGCCGCCGGTGTCTCGTCGATGGGCGATACCACCCGGACGAGCCCCTGCTCCATTGTCACCTCGATCCCGAGGCCACCGAACTCGCCACGGGTCTGCACCTGCATGTCGCGGAAATTGTCTTCGTTGAGATAGCTGGAGTGCGGATCGAGCGAATGCAGCATGCCGTTGATGGCCGCCTCGATCAGTTCCTTGTCACTCGCCTCGTCGACATATTGCGCACGAACACGCTCGAAGATATCGCCGAACAGCTCAAGCTGCCGGAACGTTTCCTCGTCGGATTCCGCCGCATATGTGGAAACCGGTACGACGGCAAGCATGGCCGAGAGGGCGATCGCCGGGATGAATTTACGCATCAGCCTTGTGTCCTGTTCGTTTGCGCTGCCATCCAGGGCAGCGGGTTAACTGGTTCTCCGTCATGGCGAAGCTCGACATAAAGTGTCGGTCCGTCAGATCGGTTTTGGGCCTGTCTGGCCCGCCCCCCGCTTGATGCACCGGTCGCCGGTGCCGGCGCGCCGGACGCGCCCGTCCCCGTTGTCCCCACCGGCTCGCCCGCCAGGACCCATTGTCCCGCTTGCGCGTCGATCCGGCCAAGACCGGCAATGAGCGAATGATATCCCTCGCCATGATCGATGATCAAGATTTGCCCAAACCGCTGAAACGGGCCCGCAAAGGCGATTCGGCCGTCCCAGGGCGCCACGACGGATGCTTCGGCGCGCGTGCGCCACGTCACCCCGCGCGCGGGCGTCCCGGCATCTGTACTGGCCCCGAAACGCTGGACCACCGTACCGTGCGCGGGCCACGAGAGGCGACCGCGCGCGCTGGTGATCGACGGCGCGCCTGCACCGGCCGAGGGCGCAAGCACCACCTGACGCGATTCGCCGTCGCGCGGCCGGGGCCGGGGCATCGCCGATCCTGTACCGTCACGCAAAGTTGAAAGCAGTTCCTCGAGTGAGCGCGCCTCTTTCTGCAACGCCGCAACCCGTTTCTCTGCCGCCGCTCGTGCAGCTTCGGTCTGGCCCAAAACCTTGTTCTTCGCGTCCGACAGCCCCTTGAGCCGGTCGCGGTCTCGGCCGAGGTCGAGTGCGGCGGTCTGCAGTTCGTCGCGCCGGGTGCGGATCTTTTCCTGCACCCGGTTCAATTCCTCGATATCGGCCCGCAGAAGTTTCGCCTGGCGCTCGATTTCCGGGACAGCAGTGCGAAGCAGCAAGCCACTGCGCACCACGTCGTTGGGATCTCCCGGGCTGACGAGCAATGCCGCCGTCGGCCGCATGGCCAGGCGCTGAAGTGCTGCGAGCGTATCGCCCAGTTCGGCGCTGCGTGTCTCGAACTGCACCTGCTTGCGCGTCTCGTCGCTCTGCAACAACGCGAGTTCGGCTTCCAGGGAATCGAGCGCGGCCTCGTGGGTCTGGACCGCCTGGGCCGCAACGCGCATTTCCGTTCGCAGCCGTGACAGTTCGCGGGCCTGCTCTTCCTGCTGGCGAGCCAGTTCCGCCGCCGCCGCCGCGTCCTGTTCGATGGATTTCTGCACCTTATCGAGCCGCTCGCGCGTGGCGTCCTGGCCTTGCGCCGAAGCCCCCACGGGCAGCGCATAGAAAACCGCCACGGCCAGCAACGCCGCGCAGCGGGTTCGCCTCATTCGGTTATTCGCCGAGATAGTAGCTTCTCTGTTTCTCGCCGTTGTCGAAATCGAATACCAGCGGCCGCCCGGTCGGCAGCTCCACACCTGGGATTTCTTCTCGGGTGTATTCGCCGAGGATCAGCAACAACGCGCGCAGGCTGTTGCCATGCGCGGAGACCAGCACGTTCTTGCCGTCGGCAATCAGCGGCGCGATCTCAGCTTCGTAATACGGCCGGACCCGCTCGACGACGTCCGCAAGGCTCTCGCCGCCCGGCGGGCGGACCTCGAAGCCCCGGCGCCACAGATGCACCTGTTCATCCCCGTACTTCTCTGCCGTCTCGGCCTTGTTCAGCCCCACGAGATCTCCATAGTGCCGCTCGCGCAGATCATCGTGCAGGATGACGTTCCATCCATCGCCGGCGCGCAGATGGTCGAAATCGCCGCCTGAAGCAGCCGCCGAATCGAGGGCCATCTCGACTGTGCGGCGCGCGCGCTTCAGGGTCGAGGAATAGACCGCGTCGATGTGGAAGTCCTTGAGCAGTTCACCGGCACGAACAGCTTCCGCCTCACCGGCTTCCGTCAGGTCGACATCTTCCCAGCCCGTGAACCGGTTCTCGAGGTTCCACTGGCTTTGCCCGTGGCGGGTGATAATCAGGTGGTTCATCCGGTCGCTTCCGTTGCGAAATTCATGCGTTTGTGCGCTGTTTGTGCCCGATTCTCAGGCGGGCTGCCAGCATCTCCGGCGAGTGTCATGCCCGGTGATACGGATGTCTGGCGATAATTTGCTGCGCCCGGTAGATTTGCTCGGCGAGCAGCCCCCGGACGAGCATGTGCGGCCATGTATTCTTTCCGAATGCGAGGGTCCGGTCCGCGCGCTGCCGCACCGCCGTGTCGTGACCGTCGGCGCCGCCGATCAGGAACACCAGATCACCTGTCGCCTGATCCTGAAGCGCACGCAGCAGGTCGGCGAACTCCTCGCTGGAGAGCTGCTTGCCGCCTTCATCGAGTGCGATCACGTGAGATCCGTCCGGCACGGCCCGCAGCAGGAGCTCGCCTTCAGCCTTCGCCGCCGCCTGCCCCGAAGGTGCATTTCGCTTGAGTTCGACTTCCTGGAGCGCAAACGGCCAGGCCCTGATCCGGTTGGCGAAATGCTCGAAAAGCGCCGCTTCCGGCCCTGCGCGCGCACGGCCCACAGCGGCCACATAAATCCGCATGGATATCGATCCTTCACCCGGCCCGTACAGCGGACCGACGACCCTAGGCCGGAACCGCGTCCCGGTCCGTCGACGATGCCTCGAACTCGGCTTCCCAGAGTTTCTCCAGCGCGTAGTGCTCACGCACCTCGGGCCGAAAAAGATGAACGATGACGTCGCCCGCGTCGATAAGTACCCACTCGCCACTGCGCCGCCCTTCCGCGTGCGAGCCGCGGACGTTCGACGTTTTCAGTTTTTCGAGAAGATGCTCGGTCATTGAATCGAGCCGGCGGGATGACGTCCCGCTGGCGATGACCATATGGTCGGCAATATCGGACTTGCCGCGCAGGTCGATGACCTTGATATCGTCGGCCTTGTCGTCGTCGAGAGATTCCTCGACGAGTTCCAGGATTTCCGCCGCTGTCGGCCGCGGCGTGGCCTTGCCCTGACGTGCTATGACGAAATCTCCGCGTTCAAATTGCGCCTCCTTCAGCGGGCCGGACATCATCCGGTTCCCAGTGGTGCTTCATCACCGACCTTCCAGTCACCCGCCTGCCGCAAATGCGTCGCCGCCGCCGGGTGGGGCCTGATCCGCAAATACACCCAGGCAGGCGGCGCGGCGTTGGCGAGGACCTTGGCCGCGCTTGCCGGGAGACGGGACGCCCGAAACCGGTGCGCCGCGAGACTCGACAAAGCTCTGGAATCATAGGAATCGCGAGCAAAGACGGCAATGGAAACTGTGTTAAATATTTTTGACCAGTCGCGCCACCCGGAAATCTGGGCCAGATTGTCCGCGCCCATCAGCCAGACGAACCGCGCCGCCGGAAACCGGCGGCCGAGCGATTCGAGCGTATCGACCGTGTACCGCGTACCCATTTCCGCCTCGATCGTCGAAACCCGGATTCGAGGGTGCGCGGCCACGGCCTTCGCTTTTTCCACCCGGCGCGAGAACGACGCCATGCCATCGGCGGATTTCAAGGGGTTCTGGGGCGAGACCAGCCACCACACCTCGTCGAGCGCCAACAGTTTCAGCGCCATCGTGCTGATATAGCGGTGCCCGTCATGAGCCGGGTTGAACGACCCGCCGAGCAGGCCGATCCGCCGGTTGCGGTGCGCGAAGACACCCGTCTGGCCCGCAAGGACCACGCTGTCGGTCACGGGGTTCATTCCGACCCCATCGTTCTTTGTCCGTCATTGCGAGAAGCGCAGCGACGACGCAATCCAGAGCTATCTCTCATCCAGCGAGCTTTCTGGATTGCGTCGCTACGCTCGCAAAGACGATTCTTCCGGTCGGCAATGTGGGCATGGTAGGCGTCGTCAGGGCCGCGTCTGGCCGGTGCCGCGCACCACGTATTTGTAGCTCGTGAGCTGTTCGGACCCGACCGGCCCGCGCGCGTGCATCTTGCCGGTGGAAATACCGATCTCCGCCCCCATGCCGAACTCGCCGCCGTCGGCGAACTGGGTAGAGGCGTTGTGCAGCACGATGCCGCTATCCACACGTGCGAGAAAACGTTCCGCCGCCGCGTCGTCGGACGTAACGATCGCGTCGGTATGGTTCGATCCATAGACGTTCACGTGATCGACCGCCGCATCGACCCCGTCGACGACCCGCACCGAGACGATCGCGTCGAGATATTCCGTCACCCAGTCCTCGTCGGTCGCGGCAACGATCCGGCCGTCGAGAGCCTGGGCGTCGGCATCTCCGCGCACCTCGCAGCCCGCTTCGGCCAGGTCGTCCACGATTTGCGGGAGCAAAACGCCCGCGATTTCCCGGTCGATCAGGACAGTTTCCGTCGCACCGCAGATGCCCGTGCGGCGCATCTTGGCGTTGAGCACGATATCGCGCGCCATCTGCGGGTCGGCGGCGGCGTGGATGTAGGTGTGGCACAGTCCCTCCAGATGCGCGAACACCGGGATGCGGCTGTCGGCCTGCACCCGCTCGATCAGCGACTTGCCGCCGCGCGGCACGATCACATCGACGAACTCCGTCATGCGCAGTAGCGCACCCACGGCCTCACGATCCGTCGTCGGCGGTGACTGGACCGTGGCCACGGGAAGCCCGGCGGCCACCAGACCGTCCTGAAGGCAGGACAGGATCACCCCGGAAGATTCGAAACTCTCCGACCCGCCGCGCAGGATCGCCGCATTGCCCGACTTGATGCACAGTCCGCCCGCGTCGGCAGTCACGTTCGGCCGGGATTCGTAGATCACCCCGATCACGCCCAGCGGCACGCGCACGCGCGCGATCTTCAGGCCGTTCGGGCGGTCCCACTCGGCGAGCACCGTGCCGATCGGGTCCGGCAGTTCCGCGACATCTTCCAGGCCGCGCGCCATCGCCTCGACGCGATCGTCATTCAGGATGAGGCGGTCGAGGAAGGAGCCCTTCACGCCGTTGGCCTCCGCCTGGGCCACGTCGCGCGCGTTGGCCGCGAGAATTTCGTCCTTGCGCGCGCGGATCGCATTCGCGGCCGCCGCCAGCGCGGCGTTCTTGATTTCCGGCGAGGCGTTCGCGAGCTCGTGGGCTGCGGCCTTCGCTGCCACGCCGATCCGGTTCATCGCTGCCGCGATGTCCTGATCGGGGGTCAGATCATGTGCTGCCGTCATTGTCTTTCTCCAAACATGCCCGGCCTGAGCCGGGCGACGATAGTCAATCCGCCGGGAAAATTCACCCCGTGGGTTCCGGGGCGCGCGGGCCCTCGGCGCGCAGCCCGAGCCAGATCGCGCCCAATATCAGCACCCCGCCGATCACCGTCTCGATCCCGAAGCCTTCCCGGAAATACAGCCAGCCCAGCCCGGCGCTGAGGATCGGCTCGGTCAGCAGCAGCAGGGCGAGCACCATCGGCGAGATCGCCCGGACCGCCCAGTTGAAGCCCGAATGGCCCACCACCTGGCTGATCAGGCCGATCGCCGCCAGTGCAAACCACGTCTCGCCGGAAAAGCCCGCAATCGCCAGCCCCTGCCCCGCGACCGGAATCCACAGCAACACCGCGGCGCCCGAATAAACCAGCGCAACGAACGCCAGGATGCCCAGCCGCCGCCGCACGTCCTCCGCAACCAGGAAGAACCCCGCGAAGAACAGCCCGCCCGCCAGCGCCAGCGCGTCGCCAACCAGCGTACCGAGACCGATCTGCACGCTGCCCCACGCCATCACCGCGCTGCCGGCAATCGCCAGCACCATCGCGCTCCATGTGCCGCGTCCCGGTGCGCGCCGCAGCGCCACGACCGACCACAGCGCCAGCCAGACCGGCGTCAGGGTCACGAGCACCACCGAGTTGGCGATCGACGTGCGCGCCACGCCCTCGATCCAGGTGGCGAAGTGCAGGGCGAGGAACAACGACCCCAGCGCGATCAGCTTCCAGTCGCGCGGCGTCATGCGCCGGAGTTCGGCCCGCGCGCCGTATAGCGCGAACGGCAGCACCACGGCCGCGGCGATCAGCATCCGGTAGGCCGCGATCACCATCGGGTCCGCGTCAGCCATGCGCACGAAGATCGCCGCATGCGCCACCGACAGCATCGCCGCGATCAGGACGACGGAATAGACCGTCCCGCTTCGGGTTTCGGTTGCGTCCATGGCACCGCTCAGCTCTCGACCAGGTCGTCACGGTGGATCATTTCCTCGCGCCCGCGATAGCCCAGCAGCCCCTCGATGGCGTCGGACCGGCAGCCGGCGATCTTGTGCGCGTCTTCCGCACCGTAGGCGGTCAGCCCGCGCGCGATCTCGGCCCCGTCGGGGCCCGCCACGACGACGGGATCGCCCCGGCGGAACGCGCCCTCGATAAGGGTCACGCCCGCCGGCAGCAGGCTCTTGCCGTTCGCCAGCGCGCGTGCGGCCCCGGCGTCGACATGCACGGTGCCGACCGGGTTGAGTGCGCCCGCGATCCAGCGCTTGCGCGCTGTCTGCGGTTCGCCGTGGGGCACGAACCAGGTCGCCGGCGCACCGTCTTCGAGGCGCTGCACGGGGCTCGGCTCCCGTCCGTCGAGGATCGCCAGCCGGCAGCCGGCCTGCATGGCGATCCGGGCCGCCTCGATCTTGGTGATCATGCCGCCGGAACCGTCCTCACCGGCGGTTTCGCCCGCCATCGCCTCGATCTCGGGCGTGATCGCGTCGACCCGCGCGACGTGGGCCGCGTCGGCGTTGCGGGTAGGGTCCGCCGTATAAAGCCCGTCGATGTCCGACAGGATGATGCAGGTGTCCGCCTCCATCATCTGGGCGACGCGGGCGGCAAGGCGGTCGTTGTCGCCGAAGCGGATTTCCTCGGTCGCGACGGTGTCGTTCTCGTTGATGATCGGCACCACGCCCAGGCGCAGCAACGTCGCCAGCGTGTTGCGCGCGTTGAGGTGGCGGCGCCGGTCCTCGGTGTCGTCGGTGGTCAGCAGGATCTGGGCGATCTTCACGTCATGGCCCGCCAGCGCCTCCTGCCAGGCATGGGCGAGATGGATCTGGCCGGTCGCCGCGGCGGCCTGGCTCTCGTCGAGGCGCAGCACCCGGTTGCGCGGCCCGCGCGCCAGCCCGAGCAGCCGCCGGCCGACGGCGATCGCGCCCGACGAGACGATCATCACGTCGATGCCCCGCGCGCGCAGCGCGGCGACGTCCTGCGCGAGCGCGTCGAGCCAGCCGGACCGCAGCCGCCCGTCGTCCTCGGCGAGCAGCGCGGAGCCGACCTTCAGGACGACCCGGCGCGAACCGGCGAGGCTCTCGTGCCCGGCACTCATTCGACCGGCTCTTCTTCGGTATCCGCTTCGAGGGCGGCGGTCTCCGCCTGCGCCGCGCGTTCGGCGGCACGCGCCTCGTCGATCACGAGGCGCAATGCCCGCAGTGCCTCGGTGATGCCCTTGCGCGCCACGGCGGACACGAGCAGGACCTCGGCGTCGGTCTCGGCCGCCAGCGCCGTGCGGCAGGCGTCGAGTTCTTCCTCGCCCAGGGCATCGGCCTTACTGAGCGCCACGATCTCGACCTTGTCCGTCAGCGCCCCGCCATAGGCCTCCAGCTCGCCGCGCACGGTACGGTAGGCCTCCAGCGCCGCGTCGGGACCCATGGTGGGATCGACGAGGTGCAGCAGCACCCGGCAGCGCTCGACATGGCCGAGGAAGCGATCGCCCAGCCCCCGGCCCTCGTGCGCGCCCTCGATCAGGCCGGGGATGTCGGCGAGCACGAAGCTCCCGTCGTCGACCTCGACCACCCCCAGCGCCGGGTGCAGCGTGGTGAAGGGGTAGTCGGCGATCTTCGGCGTCGCCGCGCTGACCGACGACAGGAACGTCGACTTGCCGGCGTTGGGCAAACCCACCAGGCCCGCGTCCGCGATCAGCTTGAGGCGCAGCCAGACCCACATCTCCTGCGCCTCGCTGCCGGAATCCGCGCGGCGCGGCGCCTGGTTGGTCGAACTCTTGAAATGCATGTTGCCGCGCCCGCCCTGGCCGCCCTCCAGCAGGACGACGCGCTGGCCGGGCGTGGTCAGGTCGGCGATCAGGGTCTCGTTGTCCTCGGCGAAGATCTGGGTGCCGGCAGGCAGCTCGAGCACCGCGTCCTTGCCGCCGCGCCCGTAGCGCGCCTTGCCCATGCCGTCGGCGCCGCGGTCCGCCTTGAAGTGCTGGCGGTAGCGGTAGTCGATCAGCGTGTTCAGCCCCGCGACGCATTCGGCGATCACGTCGCCGCCGCGCCCGCCGTCGCCGCCGTCCGGTCCGCCGCGAGGCACGTTCGCCTCACGCCGGAAACTGACGCAGCCGTTCCCGCCGTCGCCGGAGCGCAGGTAGATCTTGGCCTGGTCGAGGAACTTCATGGTTACCGTCGGGGTCTGCCGTGGGTTGATGCTCGAGGGTTCGGATACGAAAACGGGGAGACCGGCAACCGATCTCCCCGCGAAAAATCTCGTGGTGGGGTTTCGTCTAGACCGGCGGAACCACCGACACGAAGGTGCGGCCACCGCGGCGGCGGGAGAACTCGACGCTGCCTTCGCTCATCGCGAAGATGGTGTGGTCCTTGCCCATGCCGACATTGTCACCGGGGTGATACTTGGTGCCGCGCTGGCGAATGATGATGTTGCCGGGAATGACCGCTTCGCCGCCATACTTCTTGACGCCCAGGCGCTGGCCTTCGGAATCGCGGCCGTTGCGTGAGCTGCCGCCTGCCTTTTTATGTGCCATCGGGTGCTACTCCTTGCTCTCGTCGGATGCCGCTTCGGCCTTGTCCGACGCCGTGTCCGCAGCCTTATCCGCCGCATCGTCCTTTTTCGCCGCCGCCTTTTTCTTCGGCGCGGCCTTCTTCTTCGCCGGCTTGCCCGTGACATCCAGCACGCGCAGGACCGTCAGTTCCTGGCGATGGCCCTGGGTGCGGCGATAGCCCTTCCGGCGCTTCTTCTTGAAGACGACGATCTTGTCGCCGCGGGTCTGCTCGACCACCTCGGCCGTGACCGTGGCGCCGTCGACCATCGGCGCGCCGACCTTCGTCGCGTCGCCATCGTTGACCATCAGCACGTGGTCGAACTTGACCTCGCTGCCGGCCTCGCCCTCGAGCTTCTCGACGGTGATCACGTCGCCGTTGGCAACGCGGTACTGTTTCCCGCCGGTCTGAATTACTGCGTACATCGTCCGGATCCGTTCAATCTCGCCAGGAACTGTCGAGGCCCGGGGCCCGCGCACCTGCGCGTCATCTCCGAGACCGAATGTTCCTGCAAAAACAAGGCGGACCGGCTTTTCCAGCACCGGTCCGTCGAATGCGGGCGGAATATACGCCGCCTGCGCGGCATGTCAACCGTTCCGGGGCCTGACCTGGGCCCAAAATCCCGCGCAAAAACACGCTCGGCATCCCGGGCGAAAATCAGCCCCAAACAGCGGGTTGCGGGCCCGTCCGCCCGTGGGGTAGAACCCTGCGTCCCGCCCGCGCCACCCGCGCGGCGGGAAAGCCCCGCGGCTCCGCCATCGGCGGGCCGGGCAACCGGCGGAGAGGTGCCGGAGTGGTTGAACGGGGCGGTCTCGAAAACCGTTGTGCGTTTACGCGTACCGAGGGTTCGAATCCCTCCCTCTCCGCCAACTTTTCTTCTCAAACTACCGGTCAACTTTGACCTCCCAGAGAAGTTGCGCAAGTTCAAAGGCTTGCGACGGGTATCCGCGCCCTTCTGACCATGGGGAGAGCGCCATTCGAAGAATGGGTCGGCTTTTAGCCCCTGCTTTCTCTGTTTGGAGTTTCGGCGGTCAACTTACGACGGAATTGCATCCCAGAAG
Source organism: Alphaproteobacteria bacterium (assembly GCA_965222215.1). Lineage (GTDB taxonomy): Bacteria > Pseudomonadota > Alphaproteobacteria > UBA6615 > UBA6615 > JABJAG01. The sequence continues at coordinate 3,142,968 of OZ244931.1, forward strand.
TTGACGCTGCTCAGCCCAGTCGAGGGGCAGGTCTATTCTCTTCAACAAGCGCTCAGAAGTTAGATCTGGTGGGGCCGCTCCTTCGAGAATCGACTGAACAATGTCGGGGGCTAGGAACGCTAACCGAAGCACGCGGGATACATGCGATCTCGTAAGTCCTTCGCCCCTTGCGATATCCGCAGCTGTCGCAACTTTACCTGCGAGCAACTGCTCCCACCAATCGCGCGCCTGGACAACCATTCTTACTAACGAGGGATCAGGGGATCCGGTGTTTTTACGGTCACCCAAGACCATCTTCATCTCGATGCCACGCCGTTTCATCTCAATCGGAAATACTAGGTCGACCGTTAGAGATAGCGGACCACCATCCATTAGAGCCCCTAGCCTTACCGAAATGACCAGTTTAGATTCATTGATCACAACGCGCTCGACCAACTGCGCTAGCACCCGCTTTATCTTAAATTCGCTTTGCCCAAAGAGTTGATCAGCAAACTGCCACCCGGTTCGTAGGCAATCGTCATATCGATCAGCGGTCAAACCTGTATGTGGCAGAATATCCGATAGTCGCCGTTGGTCTTTCAGAACCGACGCCAAACCGTCGATTACGGCGCTCTCAAGCTCAGATGCCGACAAGCGCTGGGGTCGACCATCTTCAAGTTGTTGAATGTAGTAGCGATAACGCTGACCACGTTTGACCGCATGCGATGGAGTGAACCGGCGTCCCTGATCATCGAAAACAAGACCGGTCAGAAGGCTGGGCTCGCGGGCATGTTCTCTGGTCGATCTCAAAACAGCACTATCGGAGAGCGCAGCACGCACCCTCTCCCATGTCGATTGATCGACAATCGCCTCATGCTCACCGGCGTAGACCTGGTCCTTATGGCGTATCTCACCGACGTAAACGGGGTTTGAGAGCAACCGATAGATGTGTCCTCGGGAAAACGGCCGCCCACCGGAAGCTTCCCCCGATTTGTTTATGCGTCGTCTGGTGCGCAAACCCAGTTCTGCGGCGCGCACCGCCACTAGGCGTACATTCCGAAGTTCAAGGTAAAGATCAAAGATCTGCCGGACTGTCTTAGCTTCGATTGCATTCACGATGAGCTTTCGATCAACCGCGTCATAGCCAAGCGGCACATAGCCGCCCATCCACATTCCCTTCTTCTTTGATGCAGCAATCTTGTCCCTGATGCGCTCCCCCGTCACCTCACGTTCAAACTGGGCAAACGACAAAAGCATGTTCAGTGTCAGGCGGCCCATCGAAGTGGTCGTGTTGAATTGCTGCGTGACTGAAACGAACGATGCGTCATGTCCATCCAACGTTTCGACGATCTTTGCGAAATCCGATAGAGCGCGGGTCAGTCTATCAACCTTGTATACCACAATGATGTCGACCAAACCTGCTCCGATATCCTCCATCAAGCGCTTCAGCCCAGGTCGTTCAAGTGTCCCTCCTGAGTAGCCGCCGTCATCGTAGGATTGATCAACGAGTTCCCATCCTTCGTGCCGTTGGCTGGATATGTATGCTGCACAGGCCTCAACTTGAGCATCGAGCGAGTTAAAATCCTGATCGAGCCCCTCTTCGCTCGACTTGCGGGTATACACTGCACATCGCTTGCGCTCATGTGGCACGGGAAGCTCCCGTCCGCGTTGCGTCCTCCTTCAACCCAAAGAATGCTGGACCTGACCATCGAGTGCCAGTGATGTCGCGGGCTATCGCAGATAGGCTCCGGTATTTTTGATCCTGATAGAAAAATCCGTCGTCACGGATCGAGACCTCATGGAGCTTTCCCTGCCACTCCCGTACCAGTCTTGAGCCTGGTTTCATCTCTGTAGAAGGCGCGATTCTGAGGCGACCGGTTTGTCGGAGCTGCCCAGCATAAGTTGCCAGTTTTCGGTTCAAAGAGGATTGAGAACTATTGGTTTGTTGTAGTTGCAGCTTGTGCGCAACGGCTCTGGCAATCAGTTCACGACCCATCTTTCGGGGTGGCGATTGCCGATAGAGATTCTCAAACTTGAAAACAAGTTCATCTCGAGAGAAACTATGGATTTCAGATATATCTGCCTCGATGTGCGTGGCCGTTTTAGTCATGTAGGCGCCTCCAATTAGTGGCGCTCGCCCGTTGCAAGCGCCGTCACTGAAGACACCCGGCGCCGATCGAATTCGGGCCAGGACTGCCGGTAATTGAAGCCATTTTTTTGGTTTTGTGACCTCACCGCACCATCAGCATTCCCGCTTGCGGGACGCGCGAAGTCCAGTCTTTCTGAGAAGCAGAAGACGAATTTTGAGCTACTCCCCGGAAATCGAGCAGTGACGTAAGCTACAGATTGGGTATCTGCTGGTCCTCAACGAAAGGAGATCAGCGATGACGAAACGGAAACAGCATAAGCCGGATTTCAAGGCGCGGGTTGCGCTGGAAGCCCTGAAGGGCGAGCAGACGGTTGGCGAGCTGGCGAGCCGGTTTGGTATTCACCCGACGATGTTCATCAGTGGAAGAAGGCGCTTCTCGAAGGGGCGTCGGAGGCGGATGCGAGCCGCATCAAGGATATTCATGCCAGGATCGGCGAACTGACGGTGGAACGGGATTTTTTGGAGCAAGGGCTGCGTCTGCTCCCCGGCAGGAACGCAAGGCGATGATCCGGCCCGACCATCCCAATCTGTCGATCGTCCGGCAATGTCGGCTGGCGTCGATCAGTCGTTCAACAGTCTATCATGTGCCCCGGGGTGAGAGCCCCGAGAACCTTGCTCTGATGGTCGAGATCGACCGCCAGTTTCTGGAGACGCCGTTTTACGGTGCGCAACAGATGACGTGGCACCTGCGGGCTGAAAGGCATCCGGTGAACATCAAGCGGGTACGCCGTCTGATGCGGCTTATGGGTCTGATGCCGATCTACCGACGACCGCGTACCAGCATTCCCGCCAGAGGGCACAAGGCCTATCCCTACCTGCTGCGCGGGATGGCGGTCGAGCGGCCCAACCAGGCGTGGTGCGCCGACATCACCTACATCCCGCTGGCGAAGGGCTTCCTGTATCTGGTGGCAATCATGGACTGATGGAGCCGCAAGGTCCTGGCGTGGCGTTTGTCGAACACCATGGACGTGCAGTTCTGCCTCGATGCGTTGGATGACGCGCTGGGCCGCTATGGCCCGCCGGATATATTCAACACCGACCAGGGCAGCCAGTTCACGTCCTGGGCCTGGACGCAGCGCCTGAAGGAGGCCGGTGTGCGCATCTCGATGGACGGGCGTGGCCGATTCCTCGACAACATCTTCATCGAACGGCTGTGGCGCTCGCTGAATTACGAATGCATCTACCTGCACGCCTTCTCGGGCGGGCGGGAGGCCCGCCAGGGGATCGGCGACTGGGTGAGCTTCTACAATCACCGGCGCCCTCATGCCGCCCATGGCGGCGAGACGCCGGTCGGTGTATATCGGGAAAGGCTGTCGGCCTCCGGCCCGGGCTTGCGCCCGGACCTCCATCCGACAGCCCTGGTGGCGTAGAGAGCAGAACATGAAACCCGATCAGCAGGCCCGGAATGTAGCTTAATTTACTACTGAAACTGTCCAACGAATGGGAGGTAGCTCAGAGATCGTTCGCCGCCGGTATTTGATATTTCGCCCTACCAATGCGGTAAACCTGCGCCGCACCCAGCCAAAACCGAGGCAACGTGACAACGTCACCGCAACACCGCCCTAATCTACAATGTTCAGGCGCGCCTCGCCGACGCCGTCGACGTTAAACACTGCTTCGCGCGCGTCCCCCAGGGGCAGGTATTTGAGGATCACCCCGGTCGAGACGATTTGGCCGGCAGTCAGGCCGATGCCGCGCCGCGACAGGTCGTTGGCGAGAAAGTGCATTACCCAGACGTAATCGGTTCTTTCGTCGTCGGTGTATTCCGTCGCCACGGTCTCGCCGTCGAGCACCATCTGCGCTGTCAATTCCATGATCGGGGCATTGCGCCAATCGGGGATCTCCGGACCGAGAATTAGACGGAACGCGCCGGCGTTAAACACGATCAGCCCGAGCACCGACATATCGGTGGTATCGCGGCTGCGCACTTCGGCGAACTCGATGGCCGGCATCACCGCTTCGATCGCATCGAGCACCTCTTCGGCACTGTATTCGCGATCGCGCGGCGGCAGGTCTTTCGCCATGCGAACGGCGAGTTCCCCCTCGACAAAGGGATTCTCGATGATCGACCGGCTGACCGTCGCCGGGCTCTCGACAATCATGCCGTCGAAAAAGCGGCCGAGAACCGGAACGCCGTCGCCGAGACGCTCGCGCATTGCGGGGTTTCCGTGCCCCGATTTCCAGCCGATCACCGGCGGGCCGAGCTTGGCGGCCAGTTGATCCTGAATGGCGCGGGCATCCGCCACCGTTTCCGGCGTGCATTCGGCCGGTAATTTGTCCATGACTGCGTTGTTTCGGTAAGCCTCGGCGACGATTTTCGCCGCGTGCGCGATCTGCTCTTTGGAAAGTTCGGTGCTCATTATTTCCTCCCTTAAAGATTATATTGTTAAGGTTCATTTCCTTCGTGCGAAATGTTCGTGACATCGCCCCGCGCTTTAAACCGCCTTGGCTGGAGCGCGCAGACGCTGCACGCCGATGGCCGGTAGAATCGCCAGCGCCGTAACCGCGGCGACCACAAGAAACGAATCCCGATAACCGAACATGCTGGCCTGCGCGTAGACGACACGCGCGAGATATTGCAGGGCTGCGGGTATCTGCTGGAATTCCGGCACGCCGGCATGGGCCAGTATCTCCCTGGCGCGCGCGAGAAGTGCCATGGTCTCGCTATTGGACGCGGTCTGGCTTTCGATCATCGCGCTACTGAAAAACTGCGTTCGCCGCTCTAGATATACGGCAAGCAGGTTAACGCCGAAGGCGCCGCCGAGTTGGCGCATAAAATTAACAGTACCCGATGCCTGCGCCACCATGACCGGCGGTACAGCCCGCAGGGCACCGACGCTGAGGGCGGGGAAAATGAAAGCGTTGCCAACACGTCCGATCGTGACCCACCAGGCGAGCGCCCAGAAACCGGTATCGAGGTCGACAGTGGACAACAGCAGCGCCGATACGGCGCCCAGGGTGAGACCAATGGCGATCAGAACGTCCACGGGTACGCGGTCGCTTAAGCGTCCCGCTACGGGGAACATGGCGCCGAGCATAAGTCCGCCGGGCATCAACATTAGGCCGGCTTGCGTTGGCGTCAATCCCTGCAACGTTTGAACAAAAAGTGGGATCAGATAGGTCGTTCCGAAAACACCGGCGCCGAAGACGAAGCTGACAATTGCCGCCGACGTAAAGCGGGGGTTTGCGAACAGGCGCAGGTCGAGCAGCGGATCCTTTGCCCGGAGCTCCCAAAAAACAAAAAACGCAGCGGCTGCGAGAGAGACACAAAACAGAACCACGACCGGCATCGACCCCCAGCCGTCGCGCTGGCCATTGGAAAGCGCGGTCAGCAGGGTCGACAACGCCAGCGACATTACCGCGAAGCCCGTCCAGTCGAAGCGCGGCCGCCTGACTTCGCCTTCGCGAGCCGGGTAGACCATTTGCGCCATCGCCATCCCGATCAACGCGAACGGAATGCCCACATAAAAAACATAACGCCAATTGAAGCTGTCTATCAGGAGACCGCCTGCGAACGGACCGATAGCGGGCGCGAGCACAACACCGAGGCCGAAGATACCCATCGCCTTGCCCCGTTGTTCGGGTGGGAAAACACGAAACATCGCGACCATGGAAAGCGGTTGGACGATGCCGGCCGCCCCGCCCTGCATGACCCTGGAGAGGATTAGAAAATCCTCGTTGCGTGCGGTGCCGCCGATGAACGAGCCAACGATGAACAGTAAAAGAGCGGCGACAAACGTTGCGCGCAGGCCGAGCGCCTTGTCGAGCCAGTCGGTCATCAGCATCGTCGCGGTCATCGAGGCGAGAAAGGCGGTCGACATCCACTGCGCGGTTATCTGACCGATGCCGAAGGTGCCCATGATGTCGGGGAGGGCAACGTTGACGATCGTCGCCGTTAAAGTGACTGCGATGGAGGCGGTCAACGAAGTCATGGTGACGAGCCAGCGATGCGACGCGGCGGCGCGTAGAGATTGCGTATCAGCGAATACCGACATCGATATCCAGCTCGACCATCATGCCCGGACGCAACATTCCCTCCGTCTGCTCGACGGCGATACGGATCGGCACGCGTTGGGTCACCTTGGTGAAATTACCGCTCGGGTTGGGTGCCGGCAGAAGCGCGAACTGGCCCGTCGTAACGTCACCGATGCGGTCCAACGTGCCCACGAACGAATGGTCGGGATAAGCATCGACATCGATCGTTACAGCTTGGCCCAGTTGCAAGTTGCGCACCTTGGTTTCCTTGACATTCGCTTCGATCCACACCCGGCCGGGATCGTGCAACAGCAACAACCGCTGACCCGTTTGCACAAATTCGCCCGACGACACGAAGGTCTTATCGATGATGGCGTCGACCGGGCTCAGGACCCTCATGTCATCAATCTCGATCTGTTTGCGCCCGCGTTGTGCGATGGTGCTCTCGCGTTGCGCATCGAGCCGCGCGAGATCGTGTCGAAGAATCTCCATCTCGCTGCGGGCGGCTTCAGCCGAAACCAGCGCAGCAGCCGCTGCCGCCACTTCAGCGCGAGCCTTTGCGAGTTCCTGGCGCGCCGTCTCAACCCCGGTTTGAAACGCCTGCCAACGCTGCGTTGAAACGACGTCCCGCTTTCTCAGCGAATCGGCGCGGGCGAATTCGTCCCGCGCCAGTTTTAGTTTTAACTCGCGTACGGACACTTCTGCCTGCGCGGCCAGAAGATCGGAACGGCGGGCGGCGATCGCCGAAGCGGTGGTTCGGTCGAGCAACTCGAGCCGCGCCTGGGTTTGATCGCGCTGTGCATCGGTTCCCTCGACCGCATAATCGAGTTCGAGCAATTGCAGCCGCGCTTCACGGTCGTCGATGCGAACCAGGAGGTCGCCGCGTTTCACCCTGTCGCCTTCGGACACGTTCAACTCGGCAACGAAACCCGATAGCCGCGTGCTGATCGTTTTCACATCTCCATCGATGCGCGCATCGACGATATGGACGTAGTTGATCTGTCCGATCACCCAGTCGCCCGCTCCGACGGCCAGAGCGGCAATCACTGCCCCGATTGCAATGTATTTGGCGTACCGTCGAACACCCCGCGACCGCGATGGTGAGGCAATTTTGGATTCATCCGTCAGGTCAAGGCCCGGACGGCTGGCGGCATCATCGGGCGCCATCAGTCCACTCCAGCCGCTTCGCGCTCAGCGAGCTCTTGTGAGCGATGATGTTTTCGCGGACGGTTCGGAACACTCGAATGCAGGAAGCAATATCCTCGTCGCTCATGTCGCCCAGCAGATGCTGCCGCGATTCGCTAACGGCGCGTTCGATCTCGTCGACGATCGGCTGCGCCGTGCGCGTCAACGTCAGCGTTTTGCCACGCCGGTCGCCTTCCGCTTCCTGCCGGGTCACCAAACCTGCAGTCTCGAGTGCGTCGAGCAACCTGACCAGGGTCGGGCCCTCGATCGCCATGCGCTCCGCCAGATCCTTCTGGAGCAGGCCGGTGCCGCCGCGCGCGATATACAGCAACGTAATCCAACGCGCCTGCGTCATACCGAGTGGCCGCAGTTGGGTATCGACGAGTGTTCGCCACGAGCGATACACCCTGCCGAGTTCTACGCCGAACTGTTCTCTTTCCTGTGAATCGGGAAACATTCTATTTTACTATAGTAACCTATTAAGTAGCTTGCTATCTTTCTACCGATCACATTGCAAGTCAAGGATATAGAATCCAGATGCATAAATATTTCACCATAATAACAGCGTGTTGAGGCAACCCAGACGCGGTGGTTATAGTGTGTGCAGAAGCCGCTTCATCAGCCAATTTCATCCCCGAATTAGACGGAGATTTTCCATTTGAAGAACGAATTATGGCGTTCGATCCTGTCCGACAAGCACGTCATGAGTCGGCGTTGGGGCTGGCAAATCGATCGCGACGAGGCGGGGACCGTTATATTGCGTATCCTCACCCGTTCGGAGTTCCTGGGTAACCCCGACCGCGGCGTAATGCATGACGGCGTTATCGCCGTTCTGCTCGACACGGTGTGCGGCCTCGCCATGTTCGAAGACAGTGCCAACGAAGACCAAATCGCCACGCTGGACCTGCGCATCGATTTCCTGCGTGCGGCGTCGATCGATCTCGATGTGATGGCCAGCGCGCGTGTCGATCGTATCGGCCGCGCTGTGGCGTTTGTCTCCGGTTTTGCCCACCAGGGCGACCCGGAAAATCCGATCGCCAAGGCCTCGGCCACATTTATGACGCTTGTCGAACGGACCGGCGAACAGGGTGAGCGCCGTGACGCAAGCTGACCAGCTCGCCAGAGCCATTCATTCGGCCAAACGCGATGGTGATCCGGCGCAACTCGTCACGGCAGTCGGCTACTGGAACTTTCTCGGCCTGTCGGCGCATGCCGACGGCCAACAGGTGACGTGTCGCCTACCGTTCCGGGAAGATTTTATTGGAAACCCGTTAGGGCGTTCGATTCACGGCGGTATCGTCTACTCGCTGCTGAACAGTGCGGCAGTGCTCCAGGTGATCTGGAAACTCGACGGCGTCGTCAATCCGCGCACAATCGAAATGGCGGTCAGCTACCTGCGGATGGCCGGTGAGGGCGATCAATGGGCACACGCCGAGATCGTGCGCGCAGGTCGCCGCGTCGCTACGGTGAGTGCGACAGCCTGGCAGGACGACCCGGACAAGCCATTCGCCACCGCGCATGCCCATGTCCTGCTGATCTGATCCCAACCCTGAACCTCAACTTCAACGCCGCACCCAGACCAGCAGCCAGCCAGCTGTTCTATTAGCGCTAGTTTCACGGCTTCACTCCGAACAGCATGACCGCAGTTTCAGGTTCGACTAATCCCGGATTTCCCAGATGGATTATCATTTGATGACCAGTTCGGCGATCCGGGGCTGTGTTCCCTTCGCCCCGGCAATGTCCACAGCGCCGACGGTTGGCGTGAGGGTCTGGAACCGGTCACTGAGCGTTATCGGGAACGGAACCTGCGCCGCTACTTCCGAGGGGACGCCGCCTTTGCCGCACCGGAGACCTACGAGTTCCTGGAAGGTGAGGGTTTTCTCTACGCAATTCGGTTGCCGAAGACCCGCTTCGGCATAGGCCGAGGAAATTGATGATAAGGTGACAAGATAGGAGAGATATACTTGGATGACGACGGCCAGATAATCAAATCGGGATTGCCGGATGACCGCAGAGCAAAATTCCTTCCATCGGTGGTAGGGTTCGCCTACGATTTTCTCCAACACGAATGCTATCTGGGAAATGTCGGCTTAACTTTGCCCAAGCTTTCGATGCACTGGCGAGGGGGATGACAATGGGTGCGGATGGGCAGGCAGACGGGCAGTTTGACTATGTGATCGTAGGCGCGGGCAGCGCCGGGTGCGTGTTGGCAAACCGGTTAACCGAGGACGGGAAGCACCGGGTCTTGCTTCTCGAGGCGGGCGGCAAGGATACGAACCCTTGGATTCATATCCCGCTCGGCTATGGCAGGGTCTTTGCCGATCCGAAAGTGAACTGGTGCTATTCAACAGAGCCGGATCCCACCTGCGGGAACCGCCGGATCGTCCAGCCCCGTGGCAAAGTGTTGGGCGGATCCAGTTCCATCAACGGCATGATCTACATTCGCGGCAATGCCGCCGATTACGACCACTGGCGCCAGCTCGGCAATGCGGGCTGGAGCTACCAGGATGTGTTGCCCTATTTCCGCAAGTCGGAAGACCAGGTGCGTGGTGAGGACCCGCACCACGGAACGGGCGGGCCGCTGGCCGTCTCCGAACAGCGTGATTTCCATCCCCTCGCGCGGGCGCATCTCCGGGCTGCCGTGGAGGCCGGTTATCCGCTCAATCGCGATTTCAACGGCGCGGAACAGGAAGGTTTCGGCCGCTACCAGGTGAACATGCGCAATGGGCGGCGCTGGTCGACGGCGCGAGGGTTTCTGCGTCAGGCGCGCAAGCGACCCAACCTTGCCGTGGTCACCAACGCTTATGCCCGCCGGATCCTGTTTGAAGGCCGTCGGGCCGTCGGCGTCGAATACACCGTCGGCAACGAGACCCGCGAGGTTCGCCCGCTGGCCGAGGTGATCCTTGCACTCGGTTCTTTCAACTCACCGCAACTGTTGCAACTTTCCGGGGTCGGCCCGTCGGCGCTGCTGCACTCCCACGGGATCGACGTGGTCGCCGAAATGCCGGGTGTCGGGACGGGGATGCAAGACCATTACCTCGTCCGCACCGTCTACAGGTGTAAACAGCCGGTCACGCTCAACGACGTGGTGGGCAGTAAGCTCCGGTCGGCGGGCATGGTGGTGCGCTACCTCGCGCAGCGACGCGGCATGATGGCGATGGCACCAGTTCCGACAGGCGGGTTCATTCGCAGTGATCCCAGCGTTGCCTCACCCGACATCCAGACCCATATCGTGCTCTTCTCGACCAGCGGGGCAACGGGCCGACAGGGGGCCGGGTTGCATTCCTTTTCCGGGATGTCGTCGACGGCAATCCTGCTCCGGCCCGAGAGCCGGGGTTCGGTCGAGATCGCCTCGGCCGATCCGCGCGATCGTCCGTTGATTAAGAGCCGCTACCTGTCAACGCGCCGGGACTGTGAGACGCTCATGCGCGGAGTACGCGCCGTGCGCAACATTATGGGCCAGCCTGCGCTGGAAGATTACGTCGGTGACGAGATTGAGCCGGGCGCCGATGTCACCAGCGATGAAGCCCTGATCGAGTACCTGCGCAATTTCGGGAATACCGGGTTCCATCCCACCAGCACCTGCCGCATGGGGCCGGACAAAACCGCCGTGGTTGATGCACGGCTGCGGGTGCATGGGTTCGAGGGGCTGCGGGTGGTCGACGCCTCGATCATGCCAGCGATCGTTTCGGGAAACACGAATGCGCCGGTCATCATGATCGCCGAGAAAGCCTCGGACATGATCCTCGAGGACGCACGAAACGCATCGGACCGGAATGTCGGGGCATAATTAGCGTGTTCCGCGCGCACGCGACGACGACACACGATTGCTGGCATAGGTTCGCGCATCGACAGGGCATTGACAGATTCAATCGAGTTGAGTATGCGCGAGCGATTCATAACATCGGCTGATGCAATATCCCTCCCGCAATTTCAATAGATCGAATAGCTCGCCGGAGGTGATCCGTCCTTAAATAAACCCTTCTCGGTGAAACGGGTGGCTAGCATTATTGAGGTATCACTGGAAAAAATTCACAATAAAAGATTAGAACTCCTGATTATTTCCGGCGAAAACCTCATGCATGTATTCCGATATATTTGGTATAATGTGGTCTAGTGTATCCCTTTTCTAGGAGGAGTGAACCATGCCGCGACTCGTCGATCTCACGAGACCCATCGATACGAAAAACCGCGACCTTGTATCGCCCGAAATGAAGCCGTTGGCGAACATCTTCGGACCGAAGATTCAGTTCAATCGACCCGAAGATATTGGCCGCGAGCGCATGTGTTCGTTTTTCGGTTGCGCTGCGGGGGATTTGCCCGACGGCGAAGGCTGGGGCGAGGAAGTGCTGTCCGATATGAACACGCATTGCTCGACGCATGTCGATGCGCCTTACCACAGCGGCAACACGATCGAAGGCAAACCGGCGCGCAAAATCCACGAAATCGACGTGCAGGAGCTGTTTTGCCCCGCCATGGTGCTCGACATGCGGTCCTATGCCAGGCCGGGAGAGGCCTTCACAATCGAGGAGTTGCAAGCGGCCATTGATGCGGCGGGCCGGCCGATCGAGGATGGCGACGCGGTGATGCTGCGTACTGGGCAGGAACGCTACACTATGGCGGATCCCGAATTCTGGACCTACCCCGGCATGTCGCGCGACGGCACCGTGTTCTTGACCGGCCAGGGCGCGCGTGTGCTCGGCACCGATGCAGTCGGCTGGGATCGCCCGTTCCCGGTTATGAAGCGCCGTTTCGAAGAAACCGGCGACGGTAAGGTGATCTGGGACGGTCACTTCGCCGTCCGCGAGAAAGAAGCCTTCATCGTTCAACAGCTCGACAACCTTGCCGCCCTACCGCCGACCGGCTACATGGTCGCTTTCTTTCCCATAAGATTGGTCGGCACCAGCGCCGCGCCGGCGCGTGTCGTCGCTTTTCTCGACTGAACCCGGAGGCACCCATCGCCACCCGGCGGGGCCGTTCTTAACTGACGCATCGTTGGCGCAACCGGTCGAGATGACAATGCCACCAGGCTAGTTCCGCGGCTTCGCTCCGATCAGCACGATCGCGTAGTCGGTCATCCGGGTTTCGTCCATGCACGGCGTGTCGGACTCGGCATCGTGGGCGGCGCTACCTGCGGCTTTCTTTACTTAAACCAGTGCGGATTCTAGCCTTTCGCAAATGCTGTCTTTAGTGCACTGACGGCCTGCTGCACCGCAGTGTTCGATTGATCGCAAAAGCCGCCGAAATTGAAGAACCCGTGCACCACGCCCTGATAGAGGTGGTACTGGGTTGGCACCCCGGCGTTTTGCAGCTTCGACGCATAGGCCCGCCCTTCGTCGCGCAAGGGGTCGATACCCGCGGCGATCACCATGGCCGGCGCCAGGCCGGAATGATCTTCGGCGTGGATCGGCGAGGCGCGGGGGTCGAGCCGGTTGTCGCCGACATGCATGCCGATCACCCATTGCAGCGTCCGGTCGTCGAGGAACATGGTTTCCTCGACGCGCGAGGGCGATAGCCCGGCCATATCGGTCATCGGATAAATCAGGATCTGTATCGCCGGTTGTGGCGTGTTGTTGCGCTTGGCCTCCAGCGCTACTGCGGCCGCTAGGTATCCGCCGCCGCTGTCGCCGGCGATGGCGACACGCGATGGGTCGCCGCCAATCTCACCTGCACTTTCCTGCACCCAGCGCAAGGCCGCATAGCAATCCTCCAAGGGCGCCGGAAACGGATTCTCGGGGGCCAAACGGTAACGCGGGACGACGACAATGCACTGGGCATCCTCGGCCAGCGCCGTATTGGTGCCCTCGAAATCCTCGGGCCCCATCAGGCAACACCCGCCGCCATGGAAATAGACGAGCACCGGCAGCGGGTCGCCGCCGATGCTCGGTGCGTAAACCTTGCACTCGATATCGCCGCGCGGGCCGGCGATGGTTATCTCGTCCTTGCGCGCTAAATCGCGGGCCCGCGGGTTGGTCGCCTGCCACAATTGGCTGAACCCATCGCGCGCACCCTCCAGGCCCATATCGACCGGATGCGGTGGATTTTGCGCAATAAGGTCGTCGACGAAGTTCTTGATCTGCGGATCGACGTACATATCGTTCTCCCTGTATCTCGCTTTAACTGTTTACGCCGACGTTTACTCAGCGTCTTGGTCTTAGTCGGGATAGTCGGCGAGATCGTCGAGCGCCGGCTTGACCTCTTCCATGAAAATCTTGAGCTGGTCGATCATGTCCTGCTTCGGCGTCTGCGCGTAGTGATAAATCAACGTGATGTATTCCGCCGGCAACTGCTTCCACTGCTCGATATATTGGTCGCGAACTTCCGAGACGGTGCCGTACTGGAACAGACCGGTATCGTTCATCAGGTCCAATACTTTGGCGTCATCGGCGCCCTTCGCCTTTTCCGTCCAATCGGGGAACAGCGGGCCATAGAAGTTCATGAAAATATCTTTCGACCAGTCCAGGGCCATCTGCGCACCCTCTTCCGACGAAGCACCGATATGCGGCCAGCGCACGATGTTCTGGTTTTGCCCGTGGGCGAAGTTATAACCGTTTTGGTTGGCCACCTCGGTATAGCGCGGCCCGAAGTTAGCGCAGCGGCCGATGCTGGAGAAATAGGTCGGGATGAACCCGCGCGCGCCGGCATATTCGACGGTCTCGAGGCTGGCGTTGCTGGCAATAAAAACCTTCGGATGGGGATCGGTGTAGGGCGCCGGCACAACACATACCTTACGAATCACACCATCTTCGTCCATTTCGCCGGGCGCGCCCAATTCCCTTGTGACATCGCCCATGAACCAGTTTTCGAGGCCCTTGTCATGGGGATAGGGGTATTCCCAAAGGTCGCTTTTGTGGTCGAAGGATTCTTCGGTCCACGCCTTCATCACCAGATCGACCTGCTCTTCGAAAATTCTCCGGTTGCGCTCGTCGTCCTGGCTTCCGTCCGACAGGGTGGCGACGCTGCCCAGCTTCTGGCCGAGCACGTTGGTCCAGCGCGCCTGATAGCCGCGGGCAAATCCGACGAAGCACCGCCCCTTGGTCATATGGTCCAGCGTCGCGGTTTCCTCGGCGACGCGAATGGGATCGTCAACCGACATGACGTAACCCAGGCTACCGATTCTCACTTTCTTCGACAGGCCGGCCCAGTAGCCTTGGTTCATGCCAATCGACGGACCGACCTCGTAGCCCTCGGAATGGAAGTGATGTTCGATCGAGGAGACGCCCCACACGTCAAGATCATCCATCGCGCTGATGAGATCGGGCATGCCGTCCATGGCTTCCTGGTAACGCTCCTTATTGCGTCCAATGGGACGAAGTTCTTTCCGTTCCTCCACGCCGTTGGCGCGCAACATCGGATACATTTGGACAACGACTTTTACCATGGGTTTCCTCCTTCGCAGCCCGAACTGAAGTCGAGCCTAATTAATATTACGATGCTACCACTTCAGGCTTCTCTAACCACGCTAACGACGCACTCAATCGCCCTTCTCCGCATATGCAAAATTTCGCGAAGAGTAGCCCGCATGGAATTCTCCAAAGGTGACCGGCTTATACTTTGCCGGCGTCGCCGCATCCGCACAGGTGGGGATGCATTCCATGACGGCGCCCACATTCGGATAGAAAAAGAATATGTTCGAATACCGGTCGGCGTTTTTCGCAGCCAGGACGCGGTGCGGCGTGGCCAGATACAAATCGTTCGTCCACCGGCGCAGCGTGTCGCCTGTGTTCACCAGAATCGCTTCGGGAATCGCCGGCTGATCGATCCAGAGGCCCGACTGGGTGAGTATCTGAAGCCCCGGGGCGGTCGCCGGCGGGATCATCGACAGGAACGAGAGGTCTGTATGCCCCGGCAGACCCAACTGGTCGTGGTCCACCTGCATAACCGGATAGTAGGCGACGCGCATCATCGAACTCGACCGTTCAAAATGCCGATCGAAAAAGCTTGGCTCCACCCCAAGCGAGACCGCGAGCGGCGGCAACAGCCGTTTGCCAAGCGCTTCGAAGGAAATGAGAAAAGCCATCAGGTTCGGATTCACATCAGGCGGCACATCCTCCGACCATTGATTGTGCCCGCGATATCGCTTGTTCTTACCGTAATCCGGATCGGTCGGCGTCAGGTCAAGGGTGAATTTGAAGGCTTCCGTCACCTGCGGCTTGTTCACCTTGTCAAAACTATCGCCGTGTATGGCTTCCTTCGGCGGTTGCCAGCCGCATTGGTGCTCGTTCATCCGGATCTTCATCTTTTTCTCGGCCGGCAGGGCAAAGAATTTACGCGAAGCGTCGAACGAACGGTCGACCGCATCTTGGGCCATGCCGTGATTGACGATGAAATAGAAGCCGATCTTGGTGGACGCGTGTCGTATTTCAGCGGCCAGTTTAGCGAGGGCGCCGGGCTCGCCGGCAAGGTAGGGTCCGACATCGAGTATGGGGATTTCCTCGAGGGTCGCGTGCGATACGAGGCCTGCTGTGTCGTCAACGGGTTGCGCGTTCGTTGTGGGTGTAGACATTGTCAGACCCTCTCGCTTTCGCTCAGGTTACTTCCACGAAGCTTGTACTTTTCACGGATACCGTTGGCTTCAGAAATGTTGTCTCCGCAGTCGGTCGGCACGAATCCCGGCAGCGACTCGATCCGAGCGAGCCACGCTGCAATCGCTGGATGTTCGGCGAGATCGATGTCTGCATCGGGGCAGATGGCGAGGCCCGGATAGCAAGCGACATCGGCCATCGTCGGCGCCTCGCCGGCTAGCCAGGGAGTATTTCTCAGGTGGCGCTCGGCGATACCAGCCCCTCGTTCTGCGGTGACCCTGTAGTGGGCGACGACGGCGGGATCGCCTTTGACGAGCCGAGTGAGATGGCGCACCCGCACCGTACCGCGCGACAGAAAATCAATGCTGAAACCCAGCCATTCGCCGATCACCAGATCGTGTCGCCGATCGTTCGCTCCGAACCGGCCGGTTAGTTCACATAAATAGCGCAATGCGTCGTGCGATTGGCGGATGACACTGTCGCCGTGCACGAATACCGGAACCTTTCCGAACGGATTGAACGCCAGGAAATCGGGCTTCAGATTCTCGCCCGCGAGTATGTCGATCGAAGTAAATTCGAATTTTGTCCCGGTTAATACCAACATCAGCGCCACCTTCTGGGTGTTGTTCGATCGCGGGTCGCCGTAAAGGAATACTTGCTGGTCTGCCATCTGATGCGGGTTCGTCTCCGAATAATTCGGTCGGGTGCTTACGGTCATCTCACACGCTTAAGCGAAAACCCAATCAACAAAGGCGTCGTCGCCCTCAGCCAGAGCCTGCCAAATGCGCCATTTGCCAAGAAAATGGCCCCGAGGAGTGAAGGGGGGTAGGGAGGACACCCATGATGAACCCCTCGGGACCCCGTGCGCCGCATGTAATTCTGCGGCCCTACTCGCTGGGACTACGTCAGCGGGTAAAATTAATTGCGACCAACAAAGAACGCCTTGTCCGGGTCGCTCGTTGGCGTGATTCCGGATTCAGTCAGCGCCTTGCGCAACCCCTCCATATGCTTATCGTTCATACGCATCGTCGGCGCACGCATCGGGCCGCCATTGAAGCCGTTGAGCCAGCCCTGGTATTTCCACAACATGCGGTGGATGAACAGAGTTTGCGCTATGTAGGCGTTGGCGGCGCCGTTGGCCTTGCGCGCGGTATGAATTTGCCAATAGAGTTCCGTCGCTTCGTTGTGCTTTCCCTCCTGAAGCAGCTTGAAGATGCGTGGAATCATCGGCCCGAAATACTCGGTGTTGCTGGTGCCGCTGAATTGGATCGGCACGAGTTGCGACAGTGGTATCATGTCGCTTTCGAGCGGACAGGTAATGACAACCTCGTCGGCAAACTGCCTGTGGCACTCGATGAAGCCCATGATACTCGGCATACCGCCTTCGGCCTTGATAGCCGCGACATTGGGAATGTCGTCGATCATTTTGCGGAGCAACGACACTGGAATGTCCGAAGCGTGCACGCGCTCGAATCCCCAGAGCGGAACCGGAAACAGCATGATCGCAAGATTGGTCGCCTCGCAGAAGGCCTTGGTGTAGTCGTAGATGTCTTGCGCGGTTTCGGCATAGAAGTTCGCCGGATAGGACATCAGGACCAACTCGGCGCCGTTCGCCTCGGCGATCTGGACCGCCTTGATATTCTCTTCGAGCGTATTGAAGGCGGCGTGATGGATCAGCATCAGATCGTCCTTCGCCTCGTCGTTCGCCCATTCAAAGAACTGCCGGTATTCGTCGAGCGTGATCGCCACCTCCGACACCAACAACGTACCGGCAAAGCCATACTCGATCTCCAGGCGGATGTCGTGGCGGATGCCAGCCTCGTTGAGCCCCTTTAGATCCGCGGTGTAGGAGGGAATGACGACATTGGCGACGCCTTTCATGTTCTCGCGCGCCCATTCTCGCGCTTCCGATTGTTTGTAACCTGCCATCTGACTAGTTCCTTTCGATCTGTGCCTCTGGAATTTAGTTTTTGTTATTGGCTATCAAGCCAATGTAAACGCGGTCTTATACGGACTGTTCTGCGGTGCCGGCATGCTTGCCGACCTCCCAACCGCTTTGTGCGAGATGCTGTTCGGCGAAGTCGCGCGGCCCATCTTCAAGCTCGACGGCGAGCGTGTCGTTCCACAGGTTGAGAAAACTCATGAATCCGGCGACTGCGACTATCTCGACGATCTGGCGTTCGGTAAAATGCTTCTTCAATTCGTCGAAATCCGCATCGCTGGCATCGCCGCGGGCTTGGGCGACGCGCAGCGCGGCGCGTTCGGCATCCGTGAACAGCGGGTCGCGCTCGTACTCGAACGCTTTTTCGATCTTTTCGGCCGCGATGCCCGCCTTGTTGACCGAGTGATTGCCGGAATGCGCCGTGCAATAGCGGCATCCCGACGCCCGGCTGACCACGTGCGCAATCAACGCCTTGAGGTCTTGCGGAATTTCGCTCGGCTTGAACATCGCCGCACGGCCTAATGCCATCCACGCTTCCAGCAACTCCGGCCAACGCGCCATAGTGAGCATGCTGTTGGAGGTGAAGCCCATGTCCCCGTCGCGGGTCCGGAACAGATGCTCCAACCCGGCCAATTCCTCCCGTTTGAGGGGTTCGATGCGCGCCATCGCGGGTCTCCTCAGCGCCGTTGCCACGGCAGGAAACGGCGTTCGAGGGAATCGACGAATTTGGCCGACAGGTAGCCGAGCAAGGCCACGACGACAAAGCCGACATACATCGGCACCACCCAGAACACCGACCACGACCACCAGATGCGGAAACCTAGTCCCTCGTTGGCGCCGACGAACTCGGCGGCGACCAGCAGCAGCAATGCGACGCCCATGCAGATGCGCAAGCCGGTGAAGATACCGGGCAACGCGCCGGGTAGCGCCACGGTCATGTAGACCTTCCAGCGCGACGCCTTCAGGTTTTTGGCGACGTCGAGGTAGATGCTCGGTACGTTCTGGACGCCGGCATAGGTATTGATGGTCATCAGGAAAAACACGCCGATGGCGACAATGGCGTATTTCGACATCTCGCCGAGCCCGAATATCAGCAGAATCAGCGGCAGAATGGCGATCTTCGGCAGCGGATACAGCGAGGCAATAAGCGGCTGGAAAATCGTATTAATCGGCCGGAACAGCCCCATCGCCAGGCCGAGCACCAGTCCCGGCACCGCCCCCATAACGAAGCCGATCCCCATGCGCTGCAGACTGATCGCGAGATCGGTCCAGAATTGCGTTGTACCGAGCGCAATCCAGAGGGCAGCAAATATGGTCGAAGGCGCGGGGAAAAATTGCACTTCGATCCAACCCAACTGGGCGACAATTTCCCAGATGATCAGCAATATGGCCGGCGACAGTGCGGCCTTTGGAAAGCGCGCGCCGAAACGGCGGCCCGGTGCTTTTTTTTCTGCGTTGGCGGGCGCTTCTATGTCAGAGCGAGCCAGATGTGTTGCATTGACCATACGTCGTTACCCCTCAAGCGCGAGAGCCGGTTGTTTACCGGCAGAAGATGCCGACATCCGGCCTGATTCCTGTTCGCGCGCGTGTTGCACTTCCTCGCGCAGCAATTCCCACAATTCCTTCGTCAACTCGATGAACTCTGGTGTCCGGCGCAGCGCGACAAGATCGCGCGGCCGCTCGAACGGAACGTCAATCGAACGTTTGATCTTGCCCGGCGCAGAAGTCATCACGACCACGCGGTCGCCAAGCAGCACCGCCTCCTCGAGGCTGTGGGTAATAAAGACTACGGTGGAACGAAACTCTTCCCACAGTTTTCCCAGTTCCTGTTGCAGCAAAATTTTGTTTTGCTCGTCGAGCGCCGCGAACGGCTCGTCCATCAACAACACTTCGGGGTTGGTTACAAACGCGCGCGCCACCGACAGGCGTTGCTTCATGCCGCCGGACAGTTGATGGGGATGAAACTTGCGAAAATTGATCAGTCCGGTCTTTTCCAGAAAATAATCGACCCGCTCCGCGCTTTCTGCGCCCCTCCAAGTTTCGGTCACACGTAGTCCGTAGGCGGCGTTCTTCTCTACCGTGAGCCAGGGGAAGACCGATTCCTCCTGAAATATCATGGCGGTCAGGGGTCGAGCCCGATCTTCGTGCCCGATTTTGACTTGGCCTGTCGTTGCCTCATCGAGACCGCCCAGCATGCGCAGCAAGGTCGACTTGCCGCAGCCGCTCGGGCCGACGATGCACAGAAATTCCTCATCGTTGACCTCGATATCGATTCCATCCAACGCCTGGAATTTGCCTCCCTTGACGTCGAAAAATTTATCGACGTTGCGGATTTCGATCTTACTTGCTGACGCCATCACCATAGATGCTCCAATACACGCGTGGGGCGGCAACGGCGCCAACGCGCCGTTCCCGCCGTGTTTCAAGGTTACTTACTCAACTACTTCTGCGCTGCGGCGGTCGCAAACTCATTGTCGACCACGTCCGACAGTTTCGGTACTTTGGGAATGAGGCCGTTTGCGACGAACCAATCCTGCTGCGCCTGCAATCCGTTGGGCCCGTCGATGTCCACCAGAACATCTTCGCGGCCGATGCCGAGGGCGACGCGCTCGTACATGCCCTCCGACTTGAGCGGTAAATACTTCTGATAAATCGCCGCGATCTCCTTGCGGCCCCCAGGTTTTTTAAGGGTCTCGCGGAGAATGTCATTGGCCTCGGCATAGGCGTCCATGAATCGTAAGCCAAGTTCGCGGTCTTCCTTGAGCAGCCGGTCGCCATACATGATAATGCCCAAGTTCATGTTCGGCATGATTTCCGACATGTTAACCAAACGTTTGGCGAACCCTTGGCCTTCCGCGATCGTGATGAACGGATCGACGAAGGCGGCGAGATCGATCGAACCGCCCTTGAAGGCCGCCAGCATGTCCGGATAGGACATCGTGACAAGTTTGACGTCCTTATCGGTCAGACCGGCGGTTTCCATGAACTTGCCGGCGAACAGATGCGTCGCCTGACCACGGGCGGTTATGCCGAACCGCATACCCTTCGCGTCCGCCGCGGTCTTAATCTTGCCGCTTTCGATCAGATCCTTGCGCACAACGATGGCGTTGAGCCCATGGCCGGGAACAAGAACAATATAGTCGGCGACGATTTTGGCGTTTATGCCTGCCGCCATGGCGTTGTAGAGCGAGGCGCCCGCCGCGGTTGCGCCGACGTCGAGTTGCCCGGTCGATAGCGAGGGCACGACTTCCGCACCGGAGCGGAAAGTTACCGTTTCCACCTCGATGTTGCGCTTGGCGAAGAGGCCTTTTTCGATGCCAATATAAACCGCATTGGCGACGCGCAAGTTACCGTATTTCACCTTATCGGGCTCCGCCTGCGCCGAGCCGGCGGAAACCGCCGTCACCACCGCGAACGCAGCCGCTAGTCCTAGTTTACCTAGAGTCGTTAGTTTCATTTCTTCCTCCCTTTTTGTCGTTTGTTTTTAGCCATTTAACAAAGATTTGTCAGTTACTTGGCCGCCGCACGCGCCTGGGCCGAATACTTCTCCTGCAACTGGCGAGATCGTCGGCCGCATTCCTCCGCGACCGCGAGGCGATCGGGCGCGATGTATTGATAGGGCGGCAATGCCGGTCCCGGCGCCATGTATCCAGCGGCGGCGAAGCGTGCCTTCATGAACGGGATCTTGTCGACGTGCCAGACCTCGAAATTGTGGTTCGGCACCATGCCCTCGTAAGACCAGCCAATATCTCCGGTGATCGCCTTGGCCGCCGCCCAATCCGAATCCTGCAGCGCGCCGTGCAACGCTTGCACCGGCGCCGGACCACCACTGACGGCGCTCGACCAGCAGGAATCCATGTCGAACAGGCGCCACGCGTGGTGCCAGTCGATCTCGCCCGGCATCAGCTTGATCCGCCCGTTCACCGCGTCAAGGTCGGCGTTGTAGCTGTTGTCGACAATACCCGAGAGCAGCAGCCGCGAGCGATACTTGCAGCCAATGATCTGCGGAATTTCCGCCAGTTTGCCATAGACCCAGGTCGCGACCGGCCGCTTGAACGCCTCCATGTCGTCGTACATGAAGATCGCCATTTCCGGCACTTCCTCGGCGACGTCACGATAGTACTGGACGATGTTTTCGTCCGACAGCGGCGACATCATCGGCCGGCCGAGCATCAGACCGTCGGCGCCCATATCGGCGAAGACCTTGGCGCAGGAAATCGTGTCGCGCGTGTTGAGCGTGGTCGCCCCGGCAAATACCGGTATCCGACCGGCCACGGAATCAATAACTGCGCCGGTAAATGCCTGTAATTCATCCCAAGTCAGAGAAGGGCATTCGCCGAACGTGCCGTTGAGCGCAATCGCGCAGATGCCTTCACGCACAAAGCAGTCGGCCACTCGCGCGGCTTCGTCGAGATTGATGGCATTTTCGGCGTTCCGGTCGATGGCGATGTCCTCGCGCACCGGCGTCGGCATGTAACCTACAATGCCTTGCAGGCTGTCGACGGTAAGTTTCGATGTTTTGGCCATAATCCGTTTCTCCGCTTCAACCCGACAGGCGCTGCGCTATCAGGCTCGCTTGATCAGAAACTCAATTGGTAATTCAACTCCCAGTCCTTGTTCGACGGCGCGATCGAACGCCAGTTCGGCGACGGCGATGTCCTGGATCGCCGATCCGATCGACTTGAACATCGGCTGGCGAGCCGCCGCCAGGCGATCATCGAGGTCACCGCGAACCAGTTCGTTGAGCGACGCCAGCTTGCCGTCGAACGCGACGCCCGCCCTCCGGGCGTCGATGAAATCGCCGGTTTCCTCGACAACTTCCTCGATCATGTCGCACACGATGAAGTCGCACACCTCGATCGTCCGGGGATCAATCTCGTGTTGTTCGGGCATGGTCGACCCGATCGACACGACCAGCGTGCCCGGCACCAGCCAGTCGCCGTGCAGGATCGGCGCCTCGTCATTCGAACGCGCGGCGGTGATAACGATGTCGCTGCCCTCGACCGCCTCTTGCGCCAAGGCGACAGCTGTACAGGGCACACCGAGCTGTTCTGTGAAATCACCGGCGAAACGTTCCCTATTGGCCGGTGTCGGGCTGAAAACTTTGACTGCCGAAATTTCTCGAACTGCCGCCGCGGCCTGCAGGTGCGAGCGCGCTTCGGTACCGCTGCCCAATATGCCGACGCTGGCCGCACCGGCCGGGGCCATGCGGTCGATGGCGACAGCCGATGTCGCACCGGTGCGCAGCGCGGTGACATGATAACCGTCGACCAGCCCGGCAATCTCGCCGGTGTCCTGGTCGAACAAAGTGATCAGATAGTTGACCGACAATTGCCTTGAGAGGCCGAACACCTTGGTGCCCATAAACCGGCCGGCCGGCGGTATCGAGGCCAACGCGCGCAGCCAGTTGCCGTCGCCGCGGGCCACCGCGCGCGGCGGATTGTTGGCAGGACTTAGTTCCACCGCGTAGGCCGCGCGCAGGCTCTCTATCATGTCCGGCCACGTCAACACCTGTTGCGTAGCGTCGGCAGAAACGAAAATGGGCGTTGCCATGAATTATTATCCTCCCCCATCGCGCAATTCATATCTTTGCATTCGAGCAAGGATGCAGTTGCGGTAGTTTCGTTTATTATGCCAAACAAACTACAACCAATATGAGATTGGTGTCAACCAATTTTGGGGAATTGGGAGAATAATAGGCGGATTATCCGGTTCTTTCTTCGCACGAATCCTAAATAACTGGCTTATCGGGGGACCTTGCTGTATTGGTTCACATTGGTTTGATTATTGATTTGCATTGGTTTAATCATGGGTACGATGATCGACACAACGACGCTGCTGCGTGATTTTATCGTCGCAGAAGACTTCTCCGATCAGGAGCAGCTGCCACCGGAACGCAATCTTGCCGAGCGTCTCGGCGTGACGCGTGGTCAATTGCGTTCGGGCTTGGATCAATTGGAAAGCGAGGGATTGCTGTGGCGCCATGTCGGCAAGGGCACCTTTTATGGCTCCCGTCCCGTAACGCCGCCGACCGTCTCCAGCGTTTCCGAACTGACCAACCCGCGCGAAATCATGGAGGCTCGCCTGGCGATCGAGCCCGAACTGGCTCGCCTTGCCGCGCATCGCGCTTCGGTCGTAGAGCTGTCGCGATTGCGCGACTGCATCACGCACGCGGGTACGTCTATTGATGTAAAATCCTTCCAGGATTCTGACGCACAACTGCACCGCACGATCGCCGAAGCTGCCGGGAATAGGCTCTTGTTCGCAATTTACGAATCGATTCATGCAAACCGGCACGGCGCGATATGGGGTCAATTGCGAAATCTGTTACTTACGGAAGCGCAGGTGGCGCTCTACATGCGCCAACATCGTGACATCGTAGATGCGATAACGGAGAGAAATTCCAAGAATTCCCACGAACTGATGCACCGGCACCTTAAGTCCGTCGAAGAGAATATATTCCAAGAGCGCTAGATTCTGAACAGGCCGGGGCCGGCGAAGTTACGCAACCCAGTACTAGACAGCCAATAATGATCATGGAGAAACCGCGATGATTGTCCCAATTTATATGACGACGGACAGTTGCAAGGCCATGGTAGCCTCAGCATGAACCCTCATTTTTGGAGCAAGGTTTTATCCCGCAATCGCCGCCATCATCGGTGCAACTGCCGCCTGCCAGGAGTCTCGCGCTTCAAGGCGCTTGATCCATGCCAAAATACCCGGCATTTCTTCGAGTGAAATATCGGCCTGCTTGCGGAACATAAACGTGCTGGCAAGGGCAAAATCCGCCACACTCAACCGGCCCGCGACCCATTCCCTGTTAGCCATGTTTGACTCGAGAACCCACAGGAACTGATCGACATTTTTCATCTCGGCGTCGATGATGCTCTGATCCGGTTCTCCCATGCCGAATTTCTGCTTCATGAATTTCTCGAATGAGACCTTCTGCATGGCCGGGCCAAGATGGACTGTTTGCCAGTAAGACCATTGGTCGACCATGGCGCGGGCCTTTGGATCGCCGGGATAAAGGCCTTGTTCGGGCCTCAGGTCGGCAAGATAGCTATTGATCGCGCGCGATTCCCAGATGGTAAAATCCTCATCTACAAGGACGGGAACTTTGGCGTTCGGGTTCATGGCCAGAAACGCGCCGGTCTTGTTTTCGTCGGCAAATACGTCAACCTCGATTACCTCAAGGTCAATCTCCAGCTCATTCGCAACAGCGCGTACCCGCAATGCATTGGGCGAAAAATTAGCGTTATAGAGTTTCATGGTAATCCCCTCCTCTTTGCGGGACCGGCATGCGCGCCGGATCAGCCGAATTGAAACGCGGATTCAACCGCCCCCATGACGTGATCTTCCAGGGTCTTTTTGCCGATATCGGACCCGGCCGCGCCGGCAACGACATGCAACGGCATGAGATGTTCCTCCCTGGGGTGGGCGTCCCGCTCGCCGGGGGCGTCCGCCCATGCCGTGAGCATCCGGTTGCGCGTCTCGGGATCGGCGTTGCATTCCGCATCGCTCAACCAGCGGTCAAAATCCCGGTCGACGATGGCTCCCGCGCCGCCATTCCGCATGGTCCGCATCAAAATGCCCATATTGTGATAGCTGTTGCCGCTGCCGGCAATCAGCACGCCCTCGCCGCGCAAGGGCTGCAAGGCTTTCCCCATGGCGAGATGGGCGGCAGGGTCAAGATTGGCACGCAGGGAAAGCTGCACGATTGGAATATCGGCATCGGGAAACGCAACCTTCAGAGGAATGAAAACGCCATGGTCATAGCCGCGTGTCTCGTTCGTCCCACAAGGAATGTCCGCCGCCTCCAACAGCTCAACAACCCGCGTTGCCAGGGCGGGATCGCCGGGGGCGGGGTAGGTTAGCTCGTAGGTATGCGCGGGAAAGACGTAGTAATCGAACAGCAGACTGGGGCCGTATTGGTCTGCACCGTCGCAACATCCTCCTCCCAGTGTCCGGAAATCACCAGAATTGCTTTAGGCCTTTGCCCAATCGCTTCGGGAAGTCCACGCAGATACGCAGCCTGATTGTCCCACGTATTGGGCGGGTTCCAATCCATGAAAAAGCACGGCCCCCCGCCATGGGGGATGAAAATGGCCGGGAGTTTGGTCATTGTTCCGGTCTTTCATTTATTTTCGGGAATGTCATCATTCGACCGAAGTGCTGGCAACAGCGCGTTCGGGGCGCTGCATCCATGGCAGCCGCAGGGCGTAGATCCCATCGCCAAGAAGCGAGACGGCAACGGCAACGATCGCCAGGAAGGCCGGATACTCCCAACCACCGCCCTGACTGCTGAACACCCAGCCATTGCCGAAATGAACCGGAATTGCGCCGAGCAGAATGAGAAGGTTCGCAAGCGCGATCCAGCGCGTGTACATGCCGAGGATCAACAATCCGCCGCCGCCGATCTCGCCCAGGATCACAGGATAGGCGAGCCAGCCCGGATAACCGACGGCGTCGAAGAATCCGACAGTGCCCGGAATTGTGAATTCAAATACTTTCAACAGACCGTGGCTGATAAACATGACGCCAAGGGCGAGCCGCAGGATTAGCGCGGCATAGGTTGTTTTGTCAGTCATTTTCTAATTGCCCTTGAATGCGGCGGCGAAGTCCCGGGCGAACTGCTGGAATGAACGGGGCTGACGACCCGTCACCTTCTCGACGGTATCGTTGACAGCATCAAGATGGCCGGCCAAGCCGAGTGCGTACAACTCATTCATCATGTCGGCGAGTTTCTCGGGCATTCCGGCATCGGTCATTCCCTGCTTCGCCGCGTCGAGAGGAATATCCACATATCGGATTTCCTTGCCGGCGACATCCGACAGTATCCGAGCTATTTCGGCGCACGTCATGGTTTCAGATCCGAGGATCGGATATGCCTTGTTTTCGTGACCGTCTTCGGTCAGCGCGGCGACGGCGACCGCCGCGATATCACGGGCGTCAAGCCAATTCACCTTGTTGTCGCCGAGGGGCAGATAAAACTCTCCCCGGCTGCGAATGGCTTCGGCGAACATCAACATGTTCTGCATGAAAAATCCGGGCTGTAGAAAAGTGTAAGAAATCCCGGTCGCCTTAACCTCTTCCTGGTTCTCGCCGTGCCACCGCCCGATCTCAACCCCGGCGTCCGGCCCCGCACCGATACCGGTTGACATGACGATGTGCTCAATACCGGCATTCGCTGCCGCCTGAATAGCCGCCGACTTCATGGCAACCTGGTCCAGATGAAGCGGGGTAACCAGGAAAAGCTTGCCCACGCCGGTCAGGGCCGCCGCGACAGTCTCAGGTGCTCTTAAATCGCCCTCGACAATATCAACAGCCACGCCCAGGGCGCACGCCGCCTTGCTTGTATCTCGGGCCAGCACTTTAAAATCGGTGCCTTGCTCCTGTAACAATTTCACCACTTCCGATCCGATATTGCCCGTGCCGCCGACGACTAGAATCATATTGCCATCTCCCCTTTTGCCTTGCGCGCGCCCACCGTGTAGCGGTGTCGTTCGAAGGCTGTCCTTGATTGCGTTAATGCTTATTGTTTTCTATAGTAACTAGATACTTCTGAAAAGTAGGTACCTTGAGGTAACCACGGTGTCCCGATATTCTCATGAACCGTCCTGTCCCGTGGAAGCGATGTTTCGGATTCTGATGGGCCCGTGGACGATGTACATCTTGTGGACGTTACGTCAGGACGGGCCAACGCGTTTCGGCGCATTGAAGCGCAAGCTGGACGGCATTTCCTCAAAGGTTCTGACCGAACGGCTTCGCATGCTTGAGGGCGAATGCCTCATTTTTCGCGAACACAAAGCGACAATCCCGCCCGAAGTAACCTATGGGTTGACGAAACACGGAGAAGAACTCGGCGGTGCACTGGACGCCCTCGAAGGTGTGGCAAGACGTTGGCAGGAAGGCAACTCGGAGACAGCGCGTCGGCCTGTGCCGCCACGTCTCGCAGATGAAATTGTTCAGCGCCAGTCTTGATGTAAAAAATATTCTTGACCGACTAAGCTGCAATGCGTTTCCAACCCCAGTTCCGTATATGCTGTAATCCATGTTCGACGAGCGAATAGACCGCCGGGATGACCACCAGCGTAAGCAGCGTTGAACTGACCATTCCCCCGATCACGGCAACCGCCAGAGGGCCGTTGGTTTCGGCCCCGACGCCTAAGCCCAATGCCGCCAGCAAGCATGACGATGATGATGGTCACGGATGTCATCAGCACCGGACGCAGGCGAACGGGATAGACCCCGAGAAGGGACTCATGGATACTGAGCTACTCCCCATTCGTTGGACAGTTTCAGTAGTAATTCAAGCTACATTCCAGGCCTGCTGATCGGGTTTCATGTTCCGCTCTCTACGCCACCAGGGCTGTCGGATGGAGGTTCCGGGCGCAAGCCCGGGCCGGAGGCAGGAAGGCTCTTTTTGGCAGGCACTGGTTGGGCCGCGCACCAACTACCAGTGCCGGGCGGCGTGGATCGAGCGCGGTCGGTCGAGCGCCACAAACTAGAGTTGTACACGCATTCAAATTTCCAGAAGAAGTGCGGCTGGAGGAACTGGTATTTCCCTCACGGACCCGAAGGCAACCCGGCAACCAGATTGTGCTCAGCCGCCACTGGAATTTAGCTTCTTCGCGAAACTATTGCGCGCACTATCTCGTCAAATTTCTCGAGAACGTCGGACCGCCGAAGGGCGATTATGCGCCGTGTCTAAGAATTAGGTTTCTTCACGAATGGACGGACCAGACTTGTTTCCGATAACCTTATCGGTCAGGCGATTGACCTCCCATTTCAATTCGGGCGTGAGATAGTGTGTTGGAGGTTGCGTTGCCTCAAGTCTCGCACATTCGTCGGCGATACGGCGCTTTCGCTCGCGTTTGGTCAGGTCAAGACAGCGCATCAGGAGCATTACCTCTTCGCCATCTTGCCACCGATAACGGGGTGGTAAAATCGCGTCGAGTAACTGCGCCATAATCAATGCCCCACTGTATGTAGGTTCATCAGCGTTGTTGTTTTTGCGCCGCGCAGACTTTTCAGCCTGTGAATCAAGCAATAGGCAAAAGTTCCGAAGTTCAATTGTGTGTTCATAGAACTTCACGTCTTCGGGACTTTCAGGGCCATTAATCCAAGCATCTCCGGTCGATGGATTCAAAACAATATCATCGGGATGCGGCAGAAGTTCAGGCGGTTTAGCGCCCCGGCGTTTGCTGTCTGCGAGGATTTGTTCTCCTTCACGTTTGCAAACTTTAAGCCGGGCGTACCGCTGCGCTCGGAGTTCCAAGTTTTCTTGTTCGGCTTCTTTTACGAGGCGGTGGAACTCGCGTATTGCCAGACGATTGCCTTTGAAGCCGCTAACGAACAGAGCGCGAAGCAATGCCTGCATGGCTGGCAGCTCTATTTCCTTGCCGTTCTCCCGCAATGTAATTTTGCGGTAGGCCTCCTCTTCAAGATAACTCTCGGAAGGGAGCTCGTAAAATCTTGGTGGCACAGGCTTTGGTTTGCGTGGCCGGCCCCCAGGATTACCCGACTTCCCCTTCTTGAACTGGGTCGCGGCAGGCGGCTTGGCGTAGCCGACTTCGTAGTTCTTGGTTTTTTTCGTCGCCGCTTTCGCACGGGGTTTGGGTTTCTTACTGTTGTCTGTCGTCATTCTGTGGGTTCCGTGGTTTTTGAATCGTGGGTGTACCGTTCCTCGACGTCTTCAAATGTTTCTCCGGTTTCAAGCAAGGTTGCGCGCTTGCCAGTCGCGTTCTGCCAGCGACGTACGATGATGTCGCAATAGGCGGGGCCGTATTCGATGAGGCGCGCGCTGCGACCAACCTGTTCGGCAGCCAGAAGAGTCGTTCCAGATCCCCCAAAGGGATCGAGTATCGTGTCGCCCCGTTTGGAGCAGTCCTGGATGGCATCTGCCACCAGGGCCACCGGCTTGACGGTCGGATGCATCGCCAGCTCATCGTCACGGTCAGCACCAAAGCTGTTGATGCCGGCATAGTCCCAGACATTGGTCCGGTAGCGCCCGGTTTCTCCGAGGCCGAAGGTATTGATGTGAGGTGCGGTGCCAACCTTGAACACAAAGACCAACTCATGCTTGGAGCGATAGAATGAGCCCATCCCACCATTGGTCTTGTTCCAGACGCAGAGATTCTTGAGTTCGCTGAAGACCTGTTCGCCCGCGTTGAGAAGTTCACCCATATGGCGCCAGTCCATACACACATATGCGATGGCGCCGTCCCGGCATCGCTCAGAGGCAGGCCCTAGGGTTTCAACAAGGAACGCAGCGAATGCCGCCTCGGACATCTCCCCAGATGCCATTGCGAATTCTCGATGCCGGACATGACCAAGACCGCTCACGTGACCTTCAATGGGTACGTTGTAGGGAGGATCGGTGAAGATCAGATCGACAGGTTCGTTCCCGATGAGAAGGTTGTAATCGCCAGCCTCGCGCGCATCGCCGCAAAGTACTCTATGACGGCCGCATCCCCAGAGATCACCGCGTTGGGTGACTGCCATCTCGCGCAATGGTGGGACGAGATCGGCGGGATCATCGGGAGTGTCCGGATTTGCATCTGCGGCGGCCCCAAGGACGAGGTCAACCTCAGCCAGGGAAAAGCCCGTCAGTTCCAGATCGAAGTCCAAATCGATCAGGCCCTGCAGCTCGATCGCCAGCAGCTCCTGATCCCAGCCAGCGTTTAACGCCAGTTTGTTGTCTGCGATGATGTAGGCGCGGCGTTGGGCGGGGGTCAGATGGGTGAGCCGGATCGTCGGCACATGGGTCATGCCGAGCTGGCTTGCAGCCCGAACCCGACCGTGTCCTGCGATGATCGTATCGTCATCCGCGATCAGGACCGGGTTTGTAAACCCGAACTGCGCAATACTTTTTGCGATCTGATTGATCTGGCGCTTCGAATGGGTCCGCGCGTTGCCCGCATAGGGATGAAGCGATGCAATCGACCGCACCTGCATTTCAGCGATCGCAGGGGGCTGTTTTGTGGATTCTGGACTCGCCTGGCTCATTCTCGTCTCTGCGCTTCGTAGACCTTTCGCGGTTCGGCCCGATGGCATCAGGAACGTCGCGACTACCTAAGAAGAGTAAAATAACGAGAGCAGTGTCAATGAGGACAATTATAATTGCAGGTCAACAACTTGATGATTTGCCACTTGAATCCGGAGTAAGTGGGATAATTACTAAAGTAACAGGGAACCTGTCCCGCTAAACGACAACCATTTCCCTGTTCCGTTTCGCTAAACATCGTCGCGCGCGTCGGGTTGAGACGGTAGATAAATTGAAGACATCGTGTGCTGTTGGCACACGAAATTGGCCAGGTCGGGAACGACTCGGGCGACTGAAGTCCTGGTCCAAAGAAATCAAATATCTAGAAATGAGCCGCCCGGCCCCCACACGGAACCGTGGCGCTCGACGTTGACTATTGGTGTGTGGACCGGTCAACGACTGCAGGAGCACACTTAAATTGGAGTGAATGGAAGTTCAAGTACAGGTTCTAGAGAACGGAATGTCGTGCGCGATGCGACGAATGAAAAGACAATTGTGCGGCGAACATAATTTCTTCACGTAGCCCGGCTCGCAACCGGATTTACGCATCACTGTCCCACAAGAAACCGATGCAGTCCCGCAATCTTGCGAGCCTGTCCCATTCTCATCCCACTAAACGACGCACACACCCCACTTTGGGGTTTTCTATCCCACTTCCATCCCACCTTAGGTTCGGTGTATCCCGGCCAAATCCCACATGGCGGGTCCCCGTTTTCCTTTTCGCGGAGAATAGCTGAAGGCCTCTCCCGGTGAGTTGAAGGTCAGAGCGAGGCTTACTTTCGGCCAGGAACACAGGGAATTGTCAGTGGCTAAGCTTAATGCCCGAGACCTTTTCTGATGTTGGGCAATATCGGACTTCCAATGGCAACGCAGCTTTTTGCGCTTCCCTGTACTGATCGTGGGTATGCCTGTTCAGAGGTAAGCGTTCCTTTCTTGCACGTGGCCTATTTGTCGGTCTTTGAGGGCTCCCAGTTCCATGGGAGAAGGTCGTCGATCCGGCTCATGGGATGGCCGTTTGTCATGCGTTCGAGCACATCGGTGAGGTAGGCCCAGGGTTCGACGTTGTTGAGCCGGGCCGTTTCGATCAGCGAGACGATCACGGCCCACCGGTCCGCTCCTGTGTCAGACCCGGCGAAGAGATGGTTCTTGCGCCCGAGCGCGACCGGCCGAATGGCGCGCTCGACCGGGTTGTTATCGAGTTCGATGCGGCCATCGTCGAGGAAGCGACACAGCGCGGGCCAGCGCGCGAGCGCATAACGGATCGCCATGGCAACACCCCCGCGCGGCGGGACACGTGCGAGCTGATCTTCCAACCAGGCCTTGAGGTCCTCGACGAGGGGCCGGGCACGGGCCTGGCGAACGCGCAGGCGTTCGTCTGGACCGCAACCCCGGATCTCCTTCTCGATCGCATAGAGTTTTGCAATCCGGCGCATGGCGTCTGCCGCGATCGGTGATGCCGTCGCCTGGTGCACGTCATGGAACTTGCGCCGCGCATGCGCCCAGCATGCCGCCAGTACGACCTTCTCGCCGAGCGTCTCGAAGCCCGCATACCCATCGACCTGCAGGAGACCGCGGAAGCTGCGCAGATGTGTGGCAGGGCGCTGAGCCTTGCGGTCGGGGGCATAGAGATAGACCGCTGCCGGTGGACCCGGCCCGTTCCAGGGCCGGTCGTCGCACACATACACCCACAATCGCCCCGTTCTGGTGCGTCCACGACCAGGATCGAGCACCGGAACCGGCGTGTCGTCGGCGAACAGCTTGTCCGAGGCGAAGATATGAGAGGCCAGGCGCGTCTGCAACGCCTCCAGCCACCAGCTCGCACCGCCCACCCAGCCCGCCAGGGTCGAGCGGTTGAGACTGATCCCCTGACGGGCGAAGATCTGCGATTGACGGTACAGCGGAAGGTGATCGCAGTATTTGCTCACCAGCACATGCGCCAGCAGACCCGCGCTCGCACGTCCCCTGGCGATCGCTCGCTCGGGCGCTGGCGCCTGGTGGATCGTGCCGCAGGACCGGCAACCATACTTGGGACGGCGGATGCGCAGCACCCGCACGCGCGCGGGGACATAGTCCAGCATCTCACTCACGCTCTCGCCGATTGTATGCACCGCCCCTCCGCAACACGGGCACTTCGAGGGTGCGATATCCTCAAGCCGGTCGATGCGTTGCAGATGGTCAGGCAGGCCAGGGGCGCTGTCCGGGACGTGCCGATGCCCTGTCCCCTCCGGCGGAAGATCGACCTCAATGCGAGCGATATCGGTGTCGAGGTCTTCCAGGCCGAGCTGTAGCTGGTCGTCGTCAAGTTGCTCCGAGCGCCGCCCAAAGCGATGACGCTGGAGGCACCTTCACCATCTCCCGCAGACGGGTGATCTCGGCCTGTGCTTCGGTGCGCTCGCTGTCGAGCGCCGTCGACAGCTCTCCGATCATGCGATGCAGGGTCTCTACATCGTCAGGCAGGGCGGCGAGATCGATGTTCATGGAACGGAGTCTACACGGGTGCCCGCGATCGCGGCCGAGTGCTATCGGCCCGGTGAGTCAATCGGCCGCAGCTTCATCCCGCCACGGCCGGGCGCCATTGCCGCTCGGGTGCGCGCCAGTCGATGCCCTCGATCAGGGCCGCGAGTTGTTCGGACGTCAGCGACAATGTGCGCCCAGGCTCGATATTGGCCGGCCACAGGAACACACCGTGCTCCAGGCGCTTTGTGAACAGGCATAATCCCGTCCCATCCCAGAAGACGATCTTGATCAGGTTCGCCTTGCGGCCCCGGAAGACGAAGAGGTGACCCGAGAACGGGTCCTGCTGCAGCACCTCCTGGACCAGCAGCGCCAGACCGTCCATCCCCTTGCGCATGTCGGTATAGCCATAAGCAAGATGTACCTTCACGTTGGGCGGCAGCAAGGTCATGACGCCACTCCCTCATCGGCCCCCGGTCCATCGACGACATCGACATCGACGAAGCTCGGCGTCGCCGCTGTCTCCTGCCGCCAGCGGAACAACACGCGCCGCGCGATTCCAAAGCGCCGGGCGACCTCCGAGACGCTGGCACCGGGCTTCGCGGCCTCGGCCAGGATGTGAGCGCGCTCCGCATCACTGAACCGTCGCCGGTGACCGGCACGCGCCGGGGGAACGATGGGCACGGCCGCCGCATCCGAACTGGGATAAGGCATATGACCAAGGGTGTGACTTAGCCTGTGACTTAAAGTGTGACTAACGGTGTGATGAGCGCCGCCGCGCCGATACAGCAGCTTGCGCGCCGGCGGTTGCGGCTCGGCCTTGAACTTCGCCCGCCAGTTCCCGAAGGCCTTCAACGGGATGCCGTGGACCTCGCAATACTCGCGCTGATTCAGGTCACTGCGCTTCCACGCCTCATGGTGCAAACGCCAGAAGGCCTCGCCGCGTCGCGTCCATCGGGTGCCGTCTTCACTCATCTCTGTCTCCTCTCGCTGAACATCGAAGAAGATGAAATGAAACCCGGCAACTCAGCCCGCGCATAGGGTGCGTTCCCCGAACGCTTACGTTCAGAGTGAGAAAAATCCCTGTTTTGCGAAACGAATTCCCTGTTCCTTCGCGCAGGGAAATTGGTCTTATAAGCGCCATAAATACGGGATTTTTTGGCACTCAGAAACGTCTGTGAGGGGGTGTTTTTTACAAAACTCCCTGTTTTTAGGATAAACAGGGAATCTGTGCAGAGACGGGTTCGCTCAAGACTCCGTCCACCGCCATTTTTTCCATGCGAGCTGCCGGTTCGCAATGGCGCTGCGAATAGACCGCGTAGTTTCCGGGACTTAGGTGCCTGTTTCCCATCGTGGAAGTGCTACTGAGCATTCGAAATTGAGCAAAACCGCCGTTTGGGCCTGTTTTTCTCAGAAGCCGAGGTCGCCGGTTACGTTTGCGATGCACCGTCGCCCAGCAGACGTCGTTGATCGCTCCAGGTAAGCGGCAGATCAACATGCTTGGACAGACGTTCCGCCGTCAGGCTCACGGGTGCCGTCCCGTCGAGGATCGCCTCGACGATATCTGGAGCCAAAAACGCAAGGCGCAAGATACGCGAGACGTACGTTCGCTCGACACCTTCCGATGCCGCTATTTCTGCGGCGGTCGCACTGGTGCCCGACAATAGGCGATCCCACCAGTCGTGGGCCTGAACGACAAGTCGGACCAACGCTGGATCCGGGTGTCTCGCATGCTCCACACCTTCTAAAACAAACCTTCGTTCAATACCCCGGCGAACAAATTTCGCCGGAACCTCTATTGGCGAAGTTGCATCGCTCCCATTGAACTCCCCAATCGCGTATAGCTCAAAATCAATGGTCATCCCATCTTCTCGAATGGTGATCCGGTCGACAGCTTTACAGATCACCTCGCGGCGAGACTGCGTCACATCGGAGCTCAGATGCTTGGCAAGTTCCGCAGCAGAATCGAACCGCTCCTGCAATCCATCAGCGGACCGCGATTCTTCGTCCACTAAACCAGCGAGCCAGCGCTGATCCACCAGCTTTGCGCATAGAATTGAAGTTACGACGTTTTCGATTTCACGCGCCGGAATGCGCAGCGGTCGGCCGTTCTCAGTTTGCTGGACATAATAGCGATAACGACGACCCGCCTTTACGGCATGCGACGGCGCAAACCGATTGCCCGCATCATCGAAAAGTAGACCCGACAACAAGCTTGGCTCCTTCGCATTGATGCTGCCTCGTCGAACGACACGGTTTGATGCCAGAGTTGCTTGCGTCTTCTCCCACAAGTCTTCACTGACAATCGCATCGTGCTCTCCCGAATAGGTCAGTTCTTTATGCCTGATCCGGCCGACATAGATCGGGTTCGACAAGATCTGATAGACATGACCTCGCGTGATTGGCCTCCCGCCGACAATCTTGCCGGACTTACTCTTCCGACGTTTCGTAACATGACCTCGTTCCCGAGCTCTGTCTGTCACGTGCCGAACGTTGTGAGTATCGACGTAGGCATGAAACAACTCCCGCACGATATCCGCCTCAACTTTGTTGACCACGAGCTTGCGATCGACGATGTCGTATCCGAGCGGAACATTGCCCCCCATCCACATCCCTTTGCGTTTCGATGCCGCGATCTTGTCGCGTATTCGTTCGCCGGTAACCTCGCGCTCAAACTGGGCAAACGATAGCAGCACGTTGAGCGTGAGCCGTCCCATCGAGTTGGTTGTGTTGAATTGCTGGGTCACAGACACGAATGAAGCTCCGGCCTGATCCAGGGCCTCGACTATGCGCGCAAAGTCGGCCAGAGAGCGCGTCAGCCGATCCACCTTGTAGACAACAATTACGTCGACACGACCGGCCTCAACATCGGCGAGCAACTTGCCCAGAGCGGGCCGGTCCATCGTCCCACCGGAATGCCCCCCATCGTCATAGTGACGTTCTGCTAAAACCCATCCTTCTTGGCGCTGACTGGCAATGTAAGCGATGCAGGCCTCTCGCTGCGCATCGAGCGAGTTGAATTCCTGGTCCAGTCCCTCTTCGCTCGATTTGCGCGTGTAGACGGCGCAACGAAGTCGAGACGCCACGCTACTTTCCATCTTCTGACCCGATAGAAGC
Source organism: Alphaproteobacteria bacterium (assembly GCA_965222215.1). Taxonomy (GTDB): domain Bacteria; phylum Pseudomonadota; class Alphaproteobacteria; order UBA6615; family UBA6615; genus JABJAG01. The sequence continues at coordinate 3,179,339 of OZ244931.1, forward strand.
AGCAAGGCGATTTAGACCGAAGAACGCTGGTCCTGATCGTGCAGACCCGGTAATTTCACGAGCGATGCGTGACAAGCTCCGATATCCAACGCCGCGATACTCGAAGCCATCAGCCGTGACCATGACTTCATGGAGACTGCCGCGCCACTCGCGCATCAGCCGCGTACCGGGTCCTAGCTGTCGTCTTCCAGATACTTTAACCATCCCGGTCGCTCTACGGTTGGCAATTAGTGATGCGAGCTGTCGCTTTGATACGGTCTTGAGCGCACCACCCTCCAGTTCCTGCATCTTATAGGCAACCGCCCTTGCCATGAGATCACGGCCAGTCCGGGCGGGCGGGAGTCTGCGGAACAGTCTCTCGAACTCTGCCACCAACGCGGCGCGATCGAGCCCGGCAAGTGCAGCGGTATCCATTACGATGTCACTACATTGTCGTTTGGAAGAGCTGCAGCGTCGATAACGCGATAGCGTGTGACACCTTTTGCATCTCGCGCGCGATCAATAGTAACGCCATCTTTCCGTAGACCCGTCAGCGCCGCACGAACGCTGTGCGGTTGCCACTCCGTTGCGCCGGTCAACTCCCTGATCGTTGCTCCTTTCGATCGCCGCACCATTCGCTCGATCATCGCCTTCTTTGAACCGCGCGGTCTTGCGACTGACACCTTCACCGTCGTTTTTTTGGTCACCTGATTCTCCTCTGGTCTTGGTTGCGCGCCCAGGCGCGCTGTCACTGACCAGACCCCGCCAGGATTTCCGTGCAGGGTACATAGTGCGACGGCTCAGATGCGTCGCCCACGCCACAACAGTGCTTGCGGCAGATGAGAAGTCCAGTACCGCTTTCGAAGAATCCCTTGGGTTGTGGTAACAGTTTTTGGCTCGTTGAATGCGAGCATGCACAGGCTCTGATCCAGTCTCAGCATTTGGCTGTTAACGACGAGATCTGTTCAGTCGCCGACAAGTGCCGAGACTACACAACCAATGCAAATTGCTGCCCCGACACCTATCAGTTCCAATTCTCCAGATGTGGAAACCAGAACAGACAAAACTGGATGGAGAATCATTCACGCTTGACCTTCCAGTGGGAGGAAGCCCTAAGAATTCGACTTTTGGTGAGAGGAACCTTATGCCGAAGTACTATTTCGCAGTTGGGGTTGTAGCGCTCGCAGTAATTGCGGCGGCCGTTTACATGACAATTGGCGAACCTAAAGCCGAGGCCACTCTCGCTGCCGATCCTACGGATACGGAACTTGTCGCCCTGGGCCGGCAGGTGTACGCATCTCAGTGTGCGGCATGCCATGGTGCCAACCTTGAAGGTCAGCCGAACTGGCGTTCGCGCAAGCCCAACGGCAGGCTCCCAGCGCCGCCACACGATGCGTCGGGCCACACATGGCACCATGACGACCTTTCGTTGTTTCAGCTGACCAAGTTCGGTCTCGCGGCGCTGGTCGGGCAACCGGTCGAGACGGACATGCCAATTTACGACGGCGTACTTTCAGACGAGCAGATTTGGGCGGTGCTCGCATATATCAAATCAAGATGGCCCGAAAAAATTCAGCAGCGCCAGGCCGATATCAACGCGCGCGCCAAAGGGTCTTAACGCATGCGTGTTAAGACTGCAGAAGCATTGCTAGTGCATACGATCTCTCGCAACGCACTGGGCGAATCACATGCCTGTCGCGGATTGTGGACCAAGTGAGAAGGAGTGTTAGCCTGATCGACCAGCTGTTTCCACGTACAGCACCTCTTTGGGCCGCGGTCGCGGTTACATTCTTGCTCGTCTTGGCCGCCGCATCGAGTGCGCACGCGCACAGCGATCCAGGGCGTTCCGCAGGCTATGCGGAGCAGGTCGTCACTCTAACGCCGATCAGTAGCGACATGCAGGATGGGAATGAAGAACTGCCCACCTGTCATCATGGGGCCGTTCCTTGCTCGTCGAGTTATTCGATGTCTGATGCGGATGTTTCCGGCTCGTTTCAATCCACGAGCACAGTCTCATTCTCCATAATTATCGGATTTCCACTTGCATCGTTTCTTTCGATTGATCCGCCACCTCCGAAACTGAAAACAGCTGAACCGAACTAGCTGAATTTTCTCTAATTGTCTTCGTAATCGCATTTCACCGCTCCACAGAGCGGGAATGTGATTCCTGCGGAGTTCATATTTGGAAGTGGAAATGAGAATGCAAAACTTCAAACCGAAGACCCTGGTTGTGGCCGGGGCCCTGATCGTCATCGTGTCGTCCGGCGTGGCACTTGCACATAGCGGTGCTACGGGGATTGTGAAAGAGCGAATGGATCTCATGGACTCCATCGGAAAGTCCATGAAGACCATCACGGAAATGTTCCAGGGCGAAAAGCCCTACGACGCAGCAGCAGTCCGCGAGGCCGCGAGCTTCATCGGGGCTCATGGTGGCGAGGAGATGACTCGATTGTTTCCCGAGGGCAGCATCCAACCGCCAAGCGAGTCCCTGCCGGCGATTTGGCAAGACTGGGAACGTTTTTCGGAACTCTCAGCCGATTTGTCGAAATATGCCGACGCGTTGGCGAAAGCTGCGGATAATCCGCGCGGCGCTGGGATGAATCCGGGCATGGCACGAGGGCGCGGCGACGGCATGGGGGGAAGCCCCATGGGCCGCCGCAATCCCATGATGGGTGGGTCAACGAGCGGTATGCCGATGAACGATCCCGCGGCCCTGGCGCAAATGCCGCCCGATGCGTCCTTTGCCCGCGTCACGCAGACGTGCAGTGCCTGTCACACGCAGTTCCGCAAGAAACAATAGGCCGCGTCCATGAAACGCATTTATCTGGTGGCCGCCACAGTGATCGTGGCGGTCGCAGCCGGCAGTGCCGCGGCTATTTTTCGCGGTAACCCGGTGCCCAATGCGCCGATCGCACAACTCGAAGGCGACCCGGATCGCGGCGCTTATGTCGCGCGCCTAGCGGGCTGTATCGCATGCCACACAAACGAAGCGGGTGGCGGCGAACTCCTGGCCGGCGGCCCGCCCCTTAAGACGCCATTCGGGACATTCTATGGTCCGAATATTACGCCGGACCCTGATTCTGGCCTGGGCCAATGGTCGTTGGACGATTTTGCGCGAGCCCTGCGGCATGGAATCTCGCCCGACGGACAACCGTATTACCCGGCATTCCCTTACACGTTCTATTCGAAGCTTACGGATCAGGATATCGCCGACCTTTGGGCCGCAATGAAGACGGTTCCGAACGCGGACACGGCTTCAAAGCCGCAGAACCTCGGTTTCCCGTTCAATCAGCGCTGGGCGATACGGGGATGGCAGAAACTGTTTTTCGAGTCCGAGCGGTTCGAAGACGATCCGAGCAGGAGCGACGCCTGGAACCGCGGAAGATACATCGTCGAGGGACCCGCCCATTGCGGCGCTTGCCACACGCCCCGGAACCCTCTCGGCGCCGGTGATGCCGAACAGGCGCTTCACGGCGCATCCGGGCTGCCGGGAGACGAGCGTTCGCCGCCGATCACGCCTTCGGCGCTGCGTGAGCGTGGCTGGACCGAGAACAATCTCGCATTCGGGTTGCGGTTCGGTACGAAGCCGAACGGCGACGTGCTTGGCGGCAGCATGGGAGAAGTGATCCGCGACGGAACCTCATGGCTCACCGATGAGGACCTACGCGCGATCGCCCACTATCTGCTCAACAACGACGAAACCGAGTAGGGATCGTCGCGCGCCCCAGTGCACGGGCCTCTGGCTCGGCACAGGAGGGGTTCACGCGATATCGAAACTGCCAACGGACGCTCCATCGACTGACCATCAATCCTCCGGGTCCGATGGGGCCGTTGGATTCGTTCGCAGAAACAGCCATTCGCCGACAAACACGGTCACAAGCCCGATGAATGCGACATAGACAATAAGGACATCTGTTTCGAACTTGATCGCGAGAAATGCCACCAACACCACGAGATCGAGAAAAATAGCAGTAATAAGAATGACGGGATTTGCGCCGACTTCCTCGCGCAGGTGCCGCAAGACGCCCCAGTGAATCCCAATATCCATGACGAGGTAGAAAACCGCGCCAAGCGCCGCGATCCGGCTGAGATCGAAAAATATCGTCAGTGTGATGGCGATGACGACGGTGTAGACAAGCAGGTGTCTCTGGAGCGGCCCCTTCATTCCAAAGTGGCGGTGAGGAACAAGCGCCATTTCAGTCAGCATCGTAAGCATGCGCGAAACCGCGAACACGCTCGCCATCAGACCCGACGCGGTCGCCACGATCGCCAGAATGACTGTGAACCAGAGCCCGAAGTCTCCCAGCAGGGGTCGTGAGGCTTGTGCAAGGGCGAAATCCCGAGCCGCAATGATCTCTGGCAGGCTCAGGTTTGCCCCCACCCCGAGCGCAACGAGCAGATAGACCACCACACAAATCAGGATAGAGAGGACAATCGCGCGTCCGACATTGCGATGCGGGTCGACCACCTCGGCACCACTGTTGGTGATCGTTGTGAACCCCTTGAAGGCCAAAATTGTCAGCGCAATCGCGGCGAGAAAACCGACCGGGGATGCGTCCTGAAAATCGACCGCCACGGGCAACGCAAATGTCCCGGCGACCCAGAGGCTGACGATCCCGAAAAGTGCAATTCCTACAATCTTGGCCAGCGCCATTGCCAAAGCGAAGGCGCCCACGGCCCTGTTGCCAGTAATATTGATCGCAAAGACGAAGATGATCAGGCCGACGCCCAACACCGGCACCAGAAACTCGTTCTCAGCATCGAACAACTGCAGCGTATAGGTTCCGAAGGTCCGCGCGACCAGGCTCTCGTTTATGACCATCGAGAGCGTCATCAGGATTGCACACGCGCCAGTCACGGTTCCTTTCCCGTAGGCCTTTTGCAGAATCATCGCGATGCCGCCCGCCGACGGATAGGCGTTTGAAACTTTGATGTACGAATAGGCGCTGAACCCGGTTACAACCGCGCCGACGACAAACGCGAGGGGGAACAGGCGGCCCGCCAACTCCGCCACCTGGCCGGTCAGCGCAAATATGCCGGCGCCGATCATGACGCCTGTCCCCATCGAGACCGCGCCAATCAGCGTCAGGCTGTTGGCCTCGTATTCATGCTTCATTTGTTATTCCTCGCGTTCGAATTTAGCCGCTCCTCGAACTCTTCCCCGTCGATCTAACCACGAGTAGTGTTCAGCCAGATCATGGTTTCTGAAATATCGCGGCGTAGTGGTACGGAGGAAGCTCAACAAGGTCAGATAATTGAAACCCTGCCGGTTCGACTGCCGCCCGAACCTGTTCCGGCGACATCCGCATTTCGGTTTTGGGTCCACGTGGCTTGTTGAGCACTGAGGTTTTTTCGCGAGGGAGCGGGTACCAGTTGAGAATGGCTAACCAGCCCTTGGGATTGAGCACAGCCTCCACGGCGCGCGCCATCTCGATTTTCTCCGGCACGCCGTGGAAAGCGTTGGCGATCAGCACATAGTCCACCTTGCCCGGCAACAGGTCCGGCAAATCTCGGGCGTCAGCGCAGATCAGGCCTAATGCGGTGGTCCCGGCGCGCTCAAGTTCGATGCGGGTCAGCTCAAGCATAGCGGGGTCTATGTCGACGCCGTACACCTGTCCTGCGACGATCCGTGTGAGAGGTGCCGTGAAATAGCCGTCTCCACAACACAGGTCGACGACCACCATGCCCGGCTCCAGCCCAAGCGCACACATGACGCGTTCTGGGTTAGGCCACAGGACCGTCCACCAATCGCGATCTGGCATAGCTGTCGCAGGGAAAAACTCTTTCATAGCTTTCGCTCCATATCCCTGATTTCTCACTCCGCTCAAGTCACACATTCATCAATATCTAAGACGAACATTTGTGGACGCCGTTGATGCAACGGAAGGTCCTCTCCCTTACAGACCTCGCGGGCATAGCCAGCTTGCGCACATGTGGCCTAGCTGGCGATACGGTTGTAGGTGACAGCGACCAGCCAAACGACCAGGCCCGACAGCAGAGACCAGAGCACCAGGCCGCCGATAAAACTGGTCCAAGTCAGCAACCACTGAAATGACAGGAGATCCGAGTGAACCATGTAACCCGTCATCGTGAGCATGGGGCCCGGGAAAAGCGCGACCAGCGCACTACAGATAATCCAGAGGATGCCGAACACGGCCGCGGTTGCGAGGAAAAGCTTGTTGGCGTTGAGAGTCATTTCGAATCTCCTGTCGAGTTTGAGGTTTCTGCTGAGATAATTCCGCACTTCAATATTGAGAGCTTTCTGCTGACCTTGATCATTGTCCACCTCAATGAGCCTAGCCGCGTACCTTTAGCCCTTCAGGCGATAACCGCTCCGGAACATCGCGATCGTTGCCCAAACCAATAGGATGTTTGCGGCGATGAGGGCGAAAAGGCTCGCGATCGGATAGCCCTCGGCCGCTCCGGTGAAAGCAGCTCGAAACGTATCCACGATATAGAAAACGGGATTTGCGTAACTCAGTGACCGAAACGGTTCGGCCAGCGCCGACACCGAGTAGAACGTGCCAGCCAACATGGTCAGCGGCGCGATGATGACGGCGGACGGTCCCGCCACATGTTCCATGCGCGTTGCCAGGATACCGTTGATGATGCCGAGGATCGCGAATGCGTTGCTCGCCAGCAGACCAACGGCAATCAACAGTGGCCAACACGCCACGCCGATAGAGACAAACGGAGACGCCAATCCGATCAGAAGAATTGCGATGATCAATGCACGAAATACAGCGGCGGCGGCAAAGCCTATGACCAATTCGTACGGCGCCAGCGGCGCCATCAGAACGTCGACAATGGTTCCACTGACCTTTGCAATCAGTAGGGAAGACGAAGTATTGGCGAACGCGTTCTGGAGCATCGCCATGATGACCAATCCCGGTACGACGAACGCCACATAGGAACTGCCATTCACCACGATATTCGTGCGGCCGAGTGCCGCTGTGAATATGACCACAAACAGCATGGCGCTGATCACCGGCCCCAGTATCGTCTGCAACCAGACTGACCTAAAGCGCAGAGTCTCGCGGAGGCACAGGGTGTAGGTTCCCCGGATATTCATAGTGCCCACCTGAAGCCCGGACAGGCCTGTTGTGCGCAAGCGCATAACAGACCTATCCGAACGAACGAAGATGACGTCGCGATTCTACTGACTTTCGCCACGTATCATCATTTCCTGCTGTGAGAACATGTGCTCCATCATCTGCTGCATCATGTCCATGCGGTCTTCCATGCGATCCGCCCTGTCTTGCATCGAGTCCAGACCCATTCGCGGTGAATCTGACGCCCCGTCGCGATGACCACCCATCATCTCGTGCATCATGGCCATCTGCGAGCTCATAATTTTCAGATGTTCCTGCATGAATTCACGACGCTCGTTGGGATCCGTCGTTTCATCTGCGCGATCCATCATCCGGTCCATTTGAGCGAATCTCGGACTTGCGTCCTGGGCATCGGTGGCACTGTGAGATAGAGCCGGCGAAGCAAGAAATGCGGAAAGAGCAAGCACACTGAGTATCGTTTTCATCATCTGGTTCCTGTCCTTGGTTGAGATTGTTCCCAATCTATGCGGCGCCGCGGACCCAATCTGTCCACGGACAGCCACTTTCAGCCCCCCTCAAACTGGCCCGCCCGACTGCAGCAGCGTTTGCCGTCTTCTTTCGAATTCGTCGTGGTCTATGTCACCACGGGCATACCGCTCCTCAAGAATTCGCAGCGACGAACTCCGGCTGGAGACGTCATCCTGTGAACGGGATCCCGAGCCCGAGATCCAACGGATGCCCAGCACAACGAGTAGGATGATCGCGCCCCAGAATGCGATCATCATCGCGCCGCCGAAAAACATGTGCCCCATCCCGAAGCCCTCGCCCCAGAATCGAGAGTCTCCGAAACCGTCAGCGTGTGCGGACGAGAGCCCGATCAGCGTGAGAAGGGCGACCGGCAACAGGGCGTGTAATCTGTTCATGACTAACCTCGTTTCTTTTGTTGCGATCCAGACGTTCTTGGCGACTGGATTCATGTCTGACACGAACGCACTTGCGCTGCCGTGCCAGCCCCCGCGGTCACACTTTGACCCGTTTGAGCCGCAGTGCATTCCCGACCACCGAGACTGAACTCAAACTCATCGCCGCCGCGGCAAACATCGGACTCAGCAGAACGCCCAGGAACGGAAAAAGCACGCCAGCCGCGATGGGGACTCCCAGCGCGTTATAGAAAAATGCAAAGAACAGATTCTGGCGGATGTTGCGCATGGTTGCCCGGGACAGCCGCCGTGCGCGAACAGCGCCCATCAGATCACCCTTGATCAATGTGATACCGGCGCTTTCGATCGCAACGTCCGTGCCCGTGCCCATCGCGATTCCCACATGGGCACTCGCAAGCGCCGGCGCGTCGTTGACGCCGTCGCCCGCCATGGCCACCACCCGGCCTTCGGACTGGTATCGCTTCACCACGGCCGCCTTATCCTCGGGCAACACGTCTGCTTCCACATCTTCGATTCCGAGACGCCGGGCCACGGCTTCGGCCGTCGTCCTGTTGTCTCCGGTGAGCATGACCACGCGAATACCTTCCGCGCGTAGCAGGCGCAGGGCCTCAGGCGTGGACTCCTTGACCGGATCGGCGACACCGATAATTCCGGCGACGGTGCCGTCGAGTGCGACCAGCATGACCGTTTCGCCTTCGCTCCGCAGCGCGTCGGCCCGCTCCGGCCAATTCAGAGGATCGACCCCCGCGTGCTCGAACATTCGCGTGTTTCCGAGAACGACCTTCCGCCCGCCGATCTCGCCCATGACACCTTTGCCGGTGACGGCTTCGAATTCGGCGGGCTCCACGAGATCGAGATCGGCTTCGAGGGCCGCGTCGACGATCGCGGTGGCCAACGGGTGTTCGCTGCCGCGTTCCAGGCTTGCCGCAAGCTGCAGAAGATCATCGTTCGCGATGCCCGAGGCGGTCTCGACGGATGTCAGGCGCGGCCTGCCCTCGGTCAGCGTCCCGGTCTTGTCGACGACCAGGGTGTCCACCTTCTCGAACTTCTCGAGCGCCTCGGCATTCTTGATCAGAACTCCGGCCTGCGCGCCGCGCCCGGTGCCGACCATGATCGACATAGGCGTAGCCAGGCCGAGCGCACACGGACAGGCGATAATAAGAACGGACACCGCAGCGATCAGCGCGAACCCCATTGCCGGTGGGGGGCCCAGCAGCGACCAAACGACAAACGCGATAACGGCTACGACCACAACCACGGGCACAAAATATCCCGCGACAATGTCCGCCAGTCTCTGGATGGGTGCGCGTGACCGCTGCGCTTCCGCGACCATCTGGACGATCTGCGACAGCATGGTCTCACTGCCGACCCGATCGGCGCGCATCACCAGGCCACCGTTTCCGTTCAACGTAGCGCCGATAACGCGGTCTTCAGGACCCTTTTCGACAGGGATCGATTCACCGGTCACCATCGATTCGTCGACCGAACTGCGACCCTCGACCACCGTTCCATCGACCGGTATTTTTTCGCCCGGGCGCACGCGCAGCCGGTCGCCGGGGAGAATCGCATCGAGCGCCACCTCCTTGTCGGACCCGTCGTCATTGAGCCGGCGCGCGGTCTTTGGCGCCAGATCCAGCAGCGCGCGCAACGCGCCACTCGTTTGCTCACGCGCGCGCAACTCCATCACTTGGCCGAGCAGCACGAGGACGATGATGACCGCGGCGGCTTCGAAGTACATTTCCACGCCGCCGTCGGGCCGACGGAACGTGTCCGGGAAAATCCCTGGCGCAAACGCCGCGACTGTCGAATAGAGGAAGGCAGCACCGGTCCCCAGGGCGATCAGCGTGAACATGTTGAGGTTTCGGCTCACGACCGATGCCCAGCCGCGTTCGAAAAAGGGCTTGCCCGACCACAGGATGACGGGCGTTCCGAGCACGAACTGCAGGTAGCCGTACCAGGGCTCTCCGATCCATTCCGCGAAGTGGACCCCCGGCAGGAGGTCGCCCATCACGATGGCGAGCAATGGAACAGTCAGGACCGCGCCAAACCAAAAGCGTCGCGTGAAATCGACCAACTCCGGATTGGGCCCGTCGTCCTGTGAGACGCCCATCGGCTCGAGCGCCATCCCGCAGATCGGGCAGCTGCCCGGTGCGTCGCGCACGATCTCCGGATGCATCGGGCAGGTATATTGGGTGCCGGCTGGCGGCGGCGCGACTGGACGATCTTCGGGTGGCAGGAGATAGAATTCGGGATCGGCTGCAAACTTCTCGCGACAACCGGCCGAGCAGAAATGATAGGTCGCCCCGGCGTGGTTGTGATGATGGTTCGCAGCCGCCGGATCGACATCCATGCCGCAGACCGGATCGGTAACACGTGCCTCAGCCATCGCTTCGCTCGCCATGCTAACGCTCCAAGCTTTCGGCGAGGTCGTCGATGATCGGGCAATCGGGCCGGTCGTCACCGTGACAATTCTCGGCTAACTCGACGAGGGTTGCACGCATCGCGCGCAACTCCGCGATCTTGCCGTCGATCTCGGTGACGCGGTTCATGGCGATTTCCTTCACATCCGCGCTCTTGCGGTCCGTGTCCGCGTAGAGGGTAACGAGTGCCCGGCAGTCGGCCACTGAGAAGCCCAGCCCGCGTGCACGGGACAGAAACCGCAGCATGTGCACATCGCGATCTGCGTAGTCGCGGTAGCCGTTGTCACGCCGCCGGGCCGGCTCGACCAGCCCGATTTCCTCGTAGTAGCGGATCGTCTTGGTTGGCAATCCCGCCCGGTCCGCCGCTTCACTGATGTTCATGATGCCAGTCCTCCTGCAGGTCGATCACTCGGATCGATTTGCATTTCGTGACATGCGTACACCTTCCGGTAGCTGGAAGGTCAAGCGTTGAAGTTGGATAGATATATCTTCCGCAGAGGCAACCTCTGTCGATCAGGCGGATCTATTGTCCCGATCTGGGCAAGCCGTCGGCGGGAAACTGTGTGAACTCGGCCAGATACACTCTGATAAACAGGTGTTGTCGAGAGACTGATCGGGTCGGTTTATAATCAAACGTCGTGGGTGCGATTACTCCAGTCGGCCCCACTATTTCAGTGTTCAAGGCCGCAGAGCACGATCACACCCTCCGTTTTGCGAGCTCTCGATACAGGGATTCCCGGCTGAGCCCGAGCTCCTCTGCCAATTCCTGCCAGTGGCCTTTGGGCGGCAGGGGCCACGTGTCCTTATCCAGGCATCCAAACGCTCCGCCACGGTTTCGAATGTCCGAAACCCCCAGTTTGCAACGTGCAAAATGACGGCAGTTGCTAGGGACGGCCATCGTCATCGCATTGACATAGACTTTGCTTTTACTATTTAGTTTAGCCTTGGCTAAATTTCGAGGCGGCTAATCGCACCCATCGCTACAGGTCTGATGCATCGCATCGCAGTAATCTGTCTCACAACTGCAGCCAGCATGTTGGTTGCGGTAACCGCTGCGTATGCCACTCCAGCCAAGGAAGCACCGTGGCTGCCGGAAGCTGCGGCCTATCGCCTGTCGTTGTTTCTCGGCAATCTCACACCGGTTTCTTGGGTGCAAATCGCAAATGCATGGTCAGAGCCATACCGCGGATCCGAGATTCCGAAGAGCGCCCTAGGCCGACTCCAAACTGGCAGTGCGGTGGACACGAACGCTCTCGAGGCCGCAATTGAATCGCAAGATCGACAGGCTCTGTTCGCTGCCGCGACGCGGCTAGTTGCAAAGCGGATCGAGGAAGAGCTCAATCGGGCGATGGCGGCAGGCGCACCAGCGTCGGCGCAACGCTCTATTACGGAGGCGCGCGGTCTCTACCGCGCTTTCTCGGACCACCTAAGGGCGGCTGATCCGGATTCTGCCCGCCGTATCGGCCGCGCTTGGCTCGAGCTCTCAAGCAGTGCTGGGTCTTCGGGTGTCCTCGGCGCGGGCGCACATCGTGCAGACGTAGAACGCATGATCGAAGCGAGGGGGGTCATCTCCGACTATATTGAGACCAACTACCTGCCAGATGCATTCGCTCCGCGGGAAACGCTGAGCGCAATCCCCGAATGGGTCGTAAGGGACAGACGGGCGGTCGATATACCGCCCCGCCTGCCGCCTGGCTCCGATATCTTCGACCAGGACCCACTGCCCCGCCTCGTCCTCAACTTCGAGGAACAAGGGATAGACGAAACCGACCTGCCGCTCATCGCCTTTGGCGACATGCTATTTGATAGCCCCCTGATCTTTGGTAGCCCCGCGCGGGACGTCGGCATTGCTTGCTCGACCTGCCACAACCGCTCGGACATCAACAATCGCTTCTTTATCCCCGGTGTGAGCCACCAGGCGGGTGCAGCCGATGTCGACGGCGCGTTCTTCAATCGTCTCTTCAATGACCGGCGCAACGATCCTCTCGACATCCCGTCCCTGCGCGGCCTGCGCTTCACTGCGCCCTATGGTCGGGACGGCCGTTTCGCGAGCCTGCGCGACTTCACCCGTAACGTAATTGTCAACGAGTTTGGCGGTGAAGAGCCGACTCCCTTCATGTTGGACGCGCTCATGGCTTACCTACTGGAGTTTGAATTCCTGCCGAACTCGATGCTAACCCCCGACGGGAAGCTGACAGAGAAGGCCACGGAAACGGCGCGGCGAGGCGAGAATATCTTCGGTCGGCCCTTTGCCGGGCTCGACGGCAAATCCTGTGCGACCTGCCACATCCCGTCCGCCAACTTCCTCGACAGACGGGCGCATGAGATCGGGTCGGTAACGGAAGCGTATGAGGGCTCCCGAGCCGGCGCGTTGGACACGCCGACCCTGCTCGGATCAGCTTACACTGCCCCCTATTTCCACGACGGTTCGCTGCCGACGTTGGCAAGCGTCGTGAACTGGTTCGACGAAACCAAAAATCTTGATCTGTCGGAGAGAGATCGCGCCGATCTGACTGCCTACCTGGAGACTGTGGGGGCGGCAGACGAACCTTTTGAGGAATTCCAAGGTCGGAACACGCCATTCCGGCTGGCGTTCGAAGAGCTCACCACCTTCGCCTCAACGCTCAACACGTTGCTGCCATCACGGGACACCAAGCACATTCTGTTGCTGGTCGAAACAGTTGCTGCTGATCTCGCCGCTGATGCGGGAACAATGTCGAACCTAGAGGCGCGACCGGACATCCAGCAGCTCGCCGACATCTTGTTCACGGTCGGCAACGCGGTCCGCGACGATGATTGGGTAACCGCCGGGCAAAGCTGGAGCAAATTCGAAGCGGAAGCCGCGAAGATCGCCGAGAGGGCCTTTTGATGCTGTTGATGGTCCCCCGCCACGCTGTTCTGCTCGCCGGGTTATGCTGTCTGCTCGCGGGTCTTCTTGCCGGCCCGGCCATTGCGCAAGCCGACAAACTCCGCCTTGCCTTTATTCCGCAAGAGAATCCCGAGAAGCTGCTCGGCGACATCGATACGATCAGCGGCTGGCTCAGCCGCGAAATCGGCGTGCCTGTAGAAGGCTTCGTGACCATCGATCATGCCGCCGCGGTGGAAGCCCTGCGCAATGGCGACGCCGACATCTCGTTCATGGGCGCGCTGCCCTTCGTGCTCGCGGAGACAGAGATCGGCGCGGTCGCGCTTCTCTCGGAAGTTTACCGGGGCAAGCCCAGCTACACTGGCCGTATTTTTGTGCGAAAGGACAGTGGCATCACCTCTCTTGGAGATCTTCAGGGGCGCGATATCGCCTTCGCGGACCCAATCTCGGAATCGGGCTACCTCTACCCGCTGGCCGAGTTTCAGCGCGCCGGATTGTTTGCAAACCTTGAGGAGGCGGGCGCTTTCTTCCGGCGCGTCTATTTTGCCGGTGGCTACCAACAGGCTATGCAGGCCATGGCGGAGGGCTTGGTCGACGCTGCTGGAGCGAGCCAGTTTGCCGACCTCCTGCTGACCCCTGAGCAGCAGGCAGAGGTCACCTGGATTGCAGAAAGCCCCGCGATTCCGAGCCACGTGGTGATCGCACGCCGCGACCTGAACTCTGACCTTCGGACGAAATTCATCGAGGTGATGCTCCAGCTGAACAAACCAGAATATCGCAACAAACTACGCTATTTTTATAGTCCTGACGGCTATGTGAGAGCCGATCCATCGGTTTTCGAAGGAGTACGCGAGATAGCGCGCCAATATGGCTTTTTCGAATGAATGCGGTGGTTGACATCGACGATTTGAGCTTTGCCTACGAAGCTGGGCAGACTCGTGCGTTGGACGATGTCGCGTTCTCCGTTGCACCGGGGGAAGCGGTTGCACTGCTTGGCCCGTCGGGCGCCGGAAAGACGACCCTTCTGGCCCTTCTGGACGGCCGGGTCCGCGGTTGGCAGGGTCATGTGAAGGTACTCGGCCATGCGCTGGAACCCGACCGCTCCCCACCTCAAAGTCGCCGGGCCGATATAGGGTTCATCTTTCAAGAGTTCGCGCTCGTCGAGCGATCGAGCGTCCTGCGCAACGTCCTGAACGGCCGTCTCGGGCGGATGAGCACGATTTCAGCTTTGCTTGGCCGTTACTCGGAACACGATATCGCTATCGCGGGCCAGACGCTTGCGGATTGCGGTATCGCCGACTTGGCCGATCGTCGGGTCGATTCGCTCAGCGGCGGACAGCGGCAACGCGTGGCCATCGCTCGTTGCCTGGCTCAGGAGCCAAGGCTAATTCTCGCCGACGAGCCCGTGAGCCATCTCGACCCGACTCGCACCGACGAAATCCTGTCGCTCATCACAGAGTCGGCGCAGGCGCGCGGTGCGACCACTGTATTTGTAACCCATCAGCCCAACCTCGCAGTACGTTTCGCTAGCCGGATCGTGGGAATATCTGAAGGACGCATCGCCTTCGACACTCCAAGCAATGGTACTTCCGATTTTGACTTCACAGAGCTGTACCGCGGCGAAGTTCAGGAGCCGCACCCCGCCGCAGCCTCGCCGGTGATTCAGTAATGCGCCGGCGCGGCTGGACAGGCTTCGCAGCGAGCGCTTGCCTGGGTGCAATATTGCTCTGGTCCTTCGCCACAACCGATGTGGATCTCTCCCGACTGCTCTCGGCCGGGCCGCGCATCGTCGAGTTCCTTGGCCGTATGTTTCCGCCGGATCCCTCGGTAACGGCAGAGATCATCCAGGGCGGCGCCGAGACGCTCAGGATCGCGATATTGGGCACGCTCGGTGCAGTGATTCTTTCGGCCCCCCTTGGCATGCTCGCTTCCGAAACAATGGCTCCGCCAGCCATCCATCGCCCCGTCCGGACCGTACTGGCGCTCGTTCGTGCTGTGCCGCTTCTGCTTGTCGCCATGCTGATGGTCGGGGCTGTCGGACTCGGGCCGCTTCCCGGCATTATCGCCATCGCATTTCACGCAAGCGGAATGCTTGCCAAATTTTATGCTGAAGCGATCGACGGCGTCGCGCGGCCGCCCATCGACGCGCTGGAAAGCGCAGGAGCGGGTCCTCTGGTCAGGTTGCGCCACGCCATCTGGCCCCAGATGGCACCCGTCGTGGCGCGCGACACGATCTTCCGCTTCGAACTCAACCTTCGCGAATCCCTGATCCTCGGTATCGTCGGAGCGGGCGGGATCGGATTTTACATTCAGACCTATATACGCTCGTTCCAGTACGATAAGGCTGCGAGCGTCACTTTGGCCGTCGTGGTCATGGTGATCTCCATCGAGGCGCTGAACGTGACGCTTCGTCGCCGGATGACCTAATACAATCTCTGTCAGAGCCTAGAGATAAGTCTCGATCCCGTGCTATTTTCTGGTATGTCTTTCCCCGATTGGACCGTGGAATTATCTCTTTGAAAATCCGAGTCGAATAGGAAATTTCTGAAAAACTTGTCAAACAATGGCGGTCCACCAGCCATCAGAACAGATAAACACCTCGAAGGTTGATGGAAAAACTCTCAGCTGCTACTTCGGAATACTAAGGTCGGCATCCAACCAGTTATCCGGTGTGGCCGAATTTCACGGCGACCGCCGCCCAACCTCTAGCTGCAATTGAACGATCAGCGGAAGAATGACGTTCTTAAGTTTGTCAGAAGTTATAGGGCCAACCTGCTTGTAGCGGATCACACCCGCACGGTCGACGACGAAGCTTTCCGGCATACCTGTGACGCCGAACTCGATACCGATGCGCCCGTCGAGATCCAATCCAATCCGCGAATAGGGATTGCCATATTTTGATAGCCAAGCCGCAGCTTCCTTGGGCTTGTTTTTGTAGTTAATGCCGTACACCGATAACCCGTCCTTGGCCAGCCGGGTGATCAGCGGATGCTCGGCCAGACAGGGTACACACCAAGAGGCGAAGAAGTTGACGAGCGCCACTTCCCCTTTCAGATCGGACGTTCTGAGTCCGGGCCGGTCCACACCGTCGACAGGCGGAAGAGTAAATTGAGGTATTGGATGATCGATAAGCGCCGACGGTTGCAAAGATGCATTGCGGCCCAGCCCCCACCAAAAGGTGACAAACAACGCGGCAGCAATAGCTACCGGCAAAAGGAATAGCAGACGCCTCATATAAGGTTCTCGTAAAACATCAGTTGAGGACCACGCGCAAATTTGGGCTGGCTGACCGCAATGCGGTCAGTACCGCGTTTGCCGTCAGCAGCTCGGGCAGAATGGACCCTTCCGGCGAAGCCGGCCCATATACGATATCGAATGGAATCCCAAAGCGATCGAAACTCGCCAGATAGACGGCAATTTCATCGTCCGGCCGGGTCCAGTCCGCTTTCATCACAACCACTTCGTCCCGGTTCAGAGCGGTCGCGACGTCTCCGGCCTGCAACACCCGTTTTTCGTTGACCTTGCAGGTGATGCACCAGTCCGCCGTGACGTGCACCAAAACCACCTTGCCACCTTCCACCAGTCGCGGGATCGCCGCCTCGTCGAAGGCGCGGTATGCAACCGTGGCCTGTTGTCCAGCGACAGCCTCCAACTCCGCGCGCGGTAGGACCTGGGGCGCGGTAAAGGCAAGTACGGCCAACAGAACGACCAGAGCCGGTGCGCCCCAAACGGCCTGCGCCGAAAGTCGTCGGCGCAGCGCGATCACGATCACTGCGGCGACCATCAAACCGGCCACGACAAGGGCCGCCAGGGTCGAGACCTGCGCTGACATGACCCATAAAAGCCAAACGGCGGTCGCCACCAGTGCGAGAGAGAGAATTTTCTTGACGGTGATCATCCACGGACCCGGCCTGGGCAGCCTGGTGACCATCCCCGGAAAGGCCGCAACGAGAATGAACGGCGCCGCCAGACCGACACCCAACGCTGTGAATACAGCGTAGATATCGCCTGTGCCGCGGGTCAGTGCGAAGCCGACGGCGGTCGTGAGAAACGGCGCCGTACACGGCGTCGCCAGCAGAGTGGCGAACCCGCCGGAGAAGAAATGGCCCTTCAGGCCGCTGCCGCCCGACCCGCGCGCCGCGGCATCGGCCAGGCGCCCCGGCAACCGGACCTCGAACAGTCCCCACATGTTGGCCGCGAAGAGCGTCAGGATCAGCACCATCGCGACCAGGAACAGCGGCTGCTGGAACTGGATGCCCCAACCCACCGTCTGACCCGCCGCCTTGAGCCCAACCACCAGGCTGGCGAGCACCAGGAAGGCGGCGATGATGCCGGCCACCGTCGCAAGAAAGCCGACCCGGACCGCGCGCGGCTTGCCGCCGCCGTGCCCGATCACCGACAACAGCTTGATGGACAGCACCGGCAACACGCAGGGGAATACGTTGAGAATCAGGCCGCCCAGCAACGCAAACCCGAGAACCGTCCACAGCGACAGGCCGGTTCCGCCGCCGTCGGGAGCGAGACCCGGTATGAAATTCCCGGTCCCGGAATCGGCGCCGCCCAGCGCGTTGGAGGCCGCCAGATCCGGTCCTCCCGGATTCAGGGTGACATTCGCCTCGAACGCCCGGTCGCGGTCGACGAGGGTGAGCCTGACCGACTGACCGGCAAGGTCGACCGGTCCTTCGCCAAACTCGTTTTCCACCGGAACACTGAAGACGGCTGTCGTTGCGCTTCGCTGGAGAGTGGGCCGGCCAAATACGACTGTCTCGGGACCCTCGACAAACAGGTCGGGCACCACGAACGGTTCCTCAGCGTTAAACGCAACCTGGACAACCGGCGCCTCCGAAGGCCCCCGCAGCGACGCGTCCTGAAGCTCGATACCGACAAGGGCGCCTTCGCTCGCCGGTACGCGCGCACGATACTTGTCGATCAGATTTGCGTACGCAGACGGCTCCGCCGAACCCGTCGGCAGATCGAGCGCCAGGTCCGCCTCCATCGGCACGCATATTTCGTCGCAAGCGAGAAAGCGCACATTGGCGCGCAGCCTCAGTTCCCGGCCGACCTGGTCGGGACGCACAAGGATCGGGAAGACCACGTGCTTCTTGTAACCGAGGCTGTCGAAACCGAGCACGTCAAACCGGGTCGGACCCGGCCATTTGAAATCCGTGTCGGCCAGATTGGCGCTGCCATCCCAGTCTATCGTGGTCGGAAAGCCCGGGCCGCCGGGGGTGCGCCAGTAGGTCTTGAATCCCGGCCGCAACTCGATCTCCACGCCGACGGGGATCCGGTCCAGTTGCCCGACACCCGTCGTCGCGGCAATCAGCCGCGCTCGCGCCGGCAATTTGTCGAGCTCGCCGGCCCACTCGCTGGCGGCGGCCGACGTCTGTGCGTATGCGCCGGAGAACGACGCGACCAGTATGGCCGCAATTAACGTGAGCAGGCCGCCAAGCCGGAGACCGGCCGCCCGGTTCGCTCGCACGACAATACCCGAGCCCTTGTTCACTAGCTGCTTCCGGACTTGCCGCCGGCGTTCAGATAATACTCGACCAGCGCGAATGCCTCCGGCGTATCCCACTCGGCGCCACCTACAACCCGGCCGACCTCGTTGCCTTGCCGGTCGAGAATCGCGACCACCGGCAGGCTGCGCACCTGCATCTCCCGGCTGAGTTTGAGCCGGTCATCCAGAAGACTGTTGGGAAAATCCAGTTTCAGCCGCTTCATGAATCGGTCGATAACCTTCCAGCCCCGTCGGTCCTGGCTGACGATGACCATGGCGAAGTCGTCGCCGGCGAACTTCTCCTGCAGCCGCGCCAGGGTGGGCATTTCCCGTACGCAAGGGCCGCACCAGGTGGCCCAGAAATTGACGACGACGATCTTGCCGCGGTAGTCGCCGAGCGTCTGCTCGCCGCCCGCCCGCGCACTCAGCGGAATCTGCGGGGCCGGAATCGGCTTGTCGAAGACGACGAAATTCTGCACCGATCCCGAGATCGGCGGACCTTCGCCGGCAAAACCCGGCGTGGCACCAAGAAAGATCATGAAAGCGCCCAGTAAGACACTTGTAACCTTTGCCGTCATTCCCGGTCTCCCTGAGTGCGGAAAATCTTCATGCGTTCACGGAAGCCTAAAACCTCCAGCAACTGGAGACTCAACCTGTTTCTGACTGCTTTTGTCTCACAAATCAGTGAACTAACGGTTCGTCGCGATCACGTCTCTCCCTGCTTGGCCTGCACCGAGCGATCATGCTTCAACTTCTGCAAACGCTTTGGGACATTGGCTCTCTCTCCACTTCCATTCAGGCGCAAGAACATTGCCGACAAAACATTGGGGTATGGAAGAAACCGTAACTCACTGTGACGTGAGTAGGCTCCCCGGAAACCTTCGGCCAATGTTTGCGTATGGACAGAGTAAGTCTATGTGCAGCTGTCGTGTTGAGCATCGGGGCGTCCAGCTTGTTCGCCACTGCCGCCTTAGCGCAAACTAAAGTCATCGAACTGTTCACGTCTCAGGCGTGTCCGGCTTGCCGACCGGCCGAGGCGTTGATCGAAAAGCTTGCTGACCGCCAGGACTTGTTGGTCCTCGCTTTTCATGTCGACTACTGGAACTACACCGGTTGGACCGATCCGTACTCCAACAGGGCATACACAACCCGACAACGGGCATATCTGGAAAAGTCCAGCCAACCGCTTGTGGCGACACCTCAGTTTGTAATCAACGGACGATCCAACCTGGTGGGTTCGAGTACCGATTGGGTCGAACGGATGCTCGCAAGCGAAGCGATTGAAATACCGGACCGACCTAAACTCGACATCCGATTGGTCGAAAGGAACGTGGTTCGTATCGACGTCGGGCCCGCCAAAACCTTGCCCAGGGCATCCGTATTGCTGATCCGGTTTACGCCGTCGCTGAGAACAAAAGTGACCACCGGCGACAATGCCGGCCGCGAATTGGCGAACACCAATGTCGTACGTGAATTACGATCTGTTGCGTTGTACGAAGGCCGCCCACTCGCGCTCACAGTGCCGACACCTGACCTCTACAAATCACGGGACCGGATTGCTGTCATCCTTCAAGAAATCGATCTCGGACCGATAATTGGCGCAATGGTGCTAAACAGGTAGCACACCACTTCCGGCAACAGCTGGCACCCGGTACCATCGCCTCGGGCTCCTTCGGGAGCTAGCTTTATTTCTTAAAACTTAGCCAATGTGATTTTTGGTCGATGATGCGTTTTCGGGTTCTTGCAGTATTTGCGACTATTTCCCTTGCGATCCTGGCTGCGCTCGGGGCCTACGATCAGTTTCGCGCTCGTCCTCTCAATGTGATCGTGTTGACAGTGGGCAGTTGGCGTGCCGATGCAGTGACCCGAGCGACGATGCCGAACCTATTTTCCGCCGCCCGCTCAGGCGTCGAGTTCTCAAATCATAGGGCGGTATCAGCCTGGACAGGCCCGAATGTGGTTGCCGTTCTGACTGGCCTGTCAAGTTTCGAACAAGGTCTGCATGCGCGCGGGAGCTCGTTGCCCGGAGATCTTGACCTGCTGACGAAACAGGCCGGACAGCGTGGCTGGGAAGTAGCAGGCCTGCAGGCGTTCATGCAGATAGATCTATTCAAGAACCTCGGATTCGCGTTCGAACCGGAAGACGACCTCGAACCCTGGTTGACGCGCCAGCAGCGAGAAAACGGACGGTTTTTCCTCTGGTATCACTACCTTCAAACACATCTGCCATATAACTCTGCTGGCGGACCGGTCGATGACGAAAAGGCCGCGCCAGATGATCCCGATATCAATCTCCGCAAGGAAAGCGTGCGCACCCTGCCCGCGATCCCCGTCGGTTCGGTGGCGTTCCGACCGTCCGACAAGGATTGGGTACGGGCAGCGTATATGCAGGGAATCGAAGATTTCGATAACTGGTTCGCGGAATTCTGGAAGTTCTTCAAAGCTTCGGGATTGAATAAATCGACGATTCTCATCGTGACCGCGGACCACGGCGAAGAACTGCTCGAACGTGGCCTCGTCGGACATGCGTCAACGACGCGCGCGGGCCACCTCCGAGAAGAGATCGTGCGAATCCCGCTCTTCATTTGGGGCCCATCCGAGCGTCTACCGCTAGCACCCGATAGTCGGGTGAACTATCTGACCGACCATCTGATGATTGCACCCACGATTGCCGATTTGCTGGGTATAGATATCTCATCGATCGGTGGGAAGCGGAGCTTGTGGGAACCTGACCCAGCTTATGTATGGACTGGTCTGACAAGCATCGGGGGGTTTTCCGAACCCGACCCCGACGACGTTACAAAATTCGTAGCTGCCGCGACGGACGGTAAACTGAAAGTTCAGATGAATATTGATCGAGGGAAGATCACAAACGTCAAAAAATGGAACTTACAGGAAAATCCGAACGAAGCCGGTCCGGGTCGGAACGTCTCGGGTGACTTCGAAGACCTGACAAAACGTCTCCAGAATGAAATCGCCACGATGCGTTTGCCAGTGCGACCGGACATGGAATCAGATTTGACGGATCGTCCGGAAACACCGGGTTGGCTTCATCCGAACCAGAGCGGAACAATCCGGTATGACGATATTGCGGAGTCTGCCTATCTAAGCTGGTCCGGCGACAAGTCCACGCGCCATGTTCTCGAGTACGAGGCCGGAAACGGTTTTCTGACGCTTAAGGGTGAATTGGAAGTCGAGGGAGCACGTTACGATTTTGGTGCGGTCGATCAACGCTACTGGGACACCTGGGTCGTACCCTACAAGCAGGTACGGTTCAGAGTTCGGAATAGTTCAACTCCTGATGCCTGGAGCGAATGGATCGAACTTCAGCTGAAGCCCTGAAATATTTCCCCTTTGCGGCATGATTTACCCGAACCTGATTTGTGTGATCAGGAGCCCCGCCCCGACAAACTGCACATTCCAGCATTCACGCGTTTCACCACCACGTGACTTGTCTTGATTTGCGTGAATCTAGGCGTCTTGTTGCAATAGGTGAAATTGGAACTTCCCCGGGTGCTTTTGACCATCATTTGGACATTAAAGGGTGCTGTTCATGCCAATTCTTGTAGTCAGTAAATGGGCCAGGCTGGCAACCATTATCGGAGCCGGAATTCTCTTCTTAATTGTGTCTGCCAGCGGCCAGGCCAACCCTGCGTTCTGGAAGCTCGAGTGGCCCAAGACAGACTTCTCGAAATCCAGTGTGCCGCTCGACGACATATTTTCAGGCGGTGTTCCGAAGGACGGCATCCCGCCGATATACAATCCGCGCTTTGCCCCCATTGAGGAGGTGGACAGGCTCTATGTCGGTACCGAGCCGATGATAACGGTCAGCATCGATGGTGAGGCGCGCGCTTATGCTCTCGGCGTGCTTATGACCCACGAGATCGTCAACGATGTGCTGGGCGGCAAGCCGATCGCGGTGACCTGGTGTCCGCTGTGCAATTCCGCCTTCGTGTTCGACCGGACCATCGACGGCCAAGTTTACGAGTTCGGGGTCTCGGGCAAACTCTACAATTCGAACCTTGTGATGTGGGACCGGCAGACGGAAAGTTGGTGGCTGCAGTTCACGGGCCAGGCCATCGTTGGTGAAATGACCGGGGTCGAACTCGATTTTCTGCCGTCCCGAACAGAATCGTTTGACCGGTTCAAGGAACGATTTCCCGATGGCGAAGTCCTGTTAAGCCCGCGTGGTGGACCCGGCTTCAATCCCTATGCCGGCTATGACTCGTCCTCGGAACCTTTCCTGTTCCGCGGCGATTTTCCAGAAGGCATCGCCCCACTGGCCTACGTCGTGGCCGTGGACGACCAGGCGTGGTCCCTGGACCTGCTTCAGAAGGAAAAACGGATTGAGACCGAAGAGTTGGTGATCACCTGGGAACCGGGACAAAACGCCGCAATGGACGCACGTAACATCTCGCAAGGTCGCGATATCGGAAACGTGACCGTCCAGCGACGGGAAAACGGCAAGCTCGAAGACGCGGTCCACGATGTGACGTTTGCCTTCGCATTCAATGCCTTCTTTCCTGACGGCGCCATTCACAAATAGCTAAGCCCGGCGCGAACAGACAAGTCGACCACAGGTTTGTCTTTTGCCCAAGGTCGTCAACTACTCCCTTGTTTGGGTCGCCAATAGGCCTTTGTTTGGAACGGGCTTGGCATATCCCCACAAGGGGAATAGGTCTATTTTATGGAAAAGCTACAAACTCATAAAAGCAATCCCACTCTCGCCGCCCGAATGAGGCCCAGCCTCATCCACGATCACATGGATCACTGCCTTGATACTGGAGGGTCAGAAGCAAATCGCTCTAAGCTCAGGGCGATCGTCAGCTATTTCTGAAGTCGGCCATGCTGGAAGTCCTCGCCGACCGCACGTATCGCCACCTTTTCGCGGCGCAAGCGGTAGCGCTTCTGGGGACCGGTCTAGCCACAGTCGCGCTGGGGCTTCTCGCCTTTGATCTGGCAGGTGAGGATGCAGGACTGGTACTGGGTACAGTCTTCACTATCAAGATGATTGCATATGTCGGGATAGCGCCCATCGCGGGCGTTTTCGCCGACCGGATACCCCGAAGAGCGCTACTCGTGACGCTTGATCTCGTCCGGGCAGGTGCAGCGCTTGTTTTGCCATTCGTAACAGAGATCTGGCAGGTTTACGTCCTGATTCTGGTCCTGCAATCGGCTTCCGCAATATTTACACCGATCTTCCAGGCTGCGATTCCCGATGTGTTGCCAGAGGAAAGACGCTACACTCGCGCGTTGTCGCTGTCTCGGCTCGCCTACGATCTTGAGAATATCCTGAGCCCGATGCTGGCAGCACTCCTTCTAGCGGCGATAGGCTACCATTTTCTGTTCCTTGGAACCGTGGCCGGGTTTGCGGCCTCGGCGCTGCTGGTTGCTTCGGTCTTGCTGCCCGGTCCTATTATCTCGCAGTCGCGCGGAATCTACGACCGAACCACGCGCGGCATTCGTATCTACCTAGCCACGCCGCGACTGCGAGGGCTCTTGGCGCTAAACTTGGCAGCAGCCTCGGCGGGCGCAATGGTGTTGGTCAACTCTGTCGTGCTGGTCCGCGGTACGCTGGGGCTCGGCGAAAGTGCGCTGGCTTGGACAATGTTCGCATTTGGCGCCGGGTCGATGAGCGCGGCCCTCCTGTTACCCCGCGTCCTCGACCACATCCCGGACCGGCCCACTATGGTTAGCGGCGCTATGCTCCTGTCAATCACGCTGTTGGGGCTGGCGACGGAAGTCACCTTTTTTGGTCCTAGCTGGCCGGGAGTGCTTGGAGCATGGCTGCTCCTGGGGCTCGGCTATTCTATGGTACTGACGCCTGCTGGCCGGCTCCTGCGACGCTCATCACATCAGGAGGACCGCTCCGCATTATTCGCAGCGCAATTTGCGCTAAGCCATGGCTGCTGGCTCGTCAGTTATCCACTGTCGGGCTGGCTGATGACGTATTTTGATCCGGTCACAACGCTCTGTACCCTCGCAGCGTTGGCCGCTGGGGGCGTGTTGATTGCGTTCGTTCTATGGCCAAAGGAAGACCCGGAGATCCTTGAGCACACTCATAACAATCTGCCGCTCGATCACCCTCATTTAAATCAGCAACGCCGTCACATGCATGCCTTTATCGTCGACAAAGAGCATCCTCGCTGGTCAGCGCATTTATAGCGGTTACATTGTCCGCCCAACGATCGTTGGGCCAGTTATCGTGAGATCGTCCGAACGGTTTCAGAGCAATCGGATATGAGCATAGGCGACCATATCTTCGCCCGCGGCGCGTCGATTTTTACGACAGCGCTGACATCCACGAACTACGGAGTCGCGGCCCCATTCAATACAAGTAAAAGGATCGCGACGGCAAAATTGTGCGTATGGTGATCGGGAAATCGCGCGTCCGATCACCCGCGGCGTGCCCATTCGATGGCTTTATTCAACTCACCGCTATCGAACCAGCGCAATTCGGCGCGGATTAGTGTCCGGACGAGCGCTGTACCCCACTCGGTCCATTTCTGGTCACCGATAATCGCAACGCGCGCGAAGTCATTACGGTGGACGATATCGATCTTCAGGTCCTCGCGTAGCGCGCTAAGGCTTTTGTAGCCCTCGAAGTCGGTCAGATCGACCACGAGGCTTGAATTCTCAGCCGCAGACAATCGCTCGTGTAGCAGGGCGTGCATCCGTTTCAGGTCGTCCTCGGTGAGCTTGCCTTCGCAAGCGACCCCAACGATATCTTCGTGCTCAGTTAGTGTTTCTGTGAACATGGGCGTCCTCCGTCTGTGCTCACGAGCTGTGGCCATAGAGGTTAGCGTTCTCATGGGCGCGGTCTTCGTGCTCGAACTCGAGGCTGGAATGGACGATGCCGAAACCATCGGCCAGACGACCCTTGATCTCATCCTTGATCGCTTCGATCCGTAACCAGCCTTGCGCGGTTACGACCACGTGGCAATCGAGCGCTACTTCATGTTCCTGCATCTGCCAGAGATGAACATGATGAACATCGCGCACATCTTCGACACTCCGCATCACTTCTACGACGCCGGCGTTGTCGATATCGGGCGGGCTGCCCAGCATCAGCGTCCGGATCGGGCCGCCGATTTCCGTGAAAGCCAAATACAGAATGTACAGCGCGATCCCGATGGTGATCGCCGGATCGACCCAGCGCATGTCGTAGAGGATGATCAGCGACCCGGCGACAACCACCGCGACCGAAGCGAGCGCATCGGACAGGTTGTGCAGAAAGAGCGCGCGGATATTCACGCTACCCTTCTGCATCGAATAGGTCAGCCAGGCGGTTAGCGCGTCCACCGCCAGGGCGATGCCACCGAGAATGACGACCGTCCAGCCCTGAATCGCCGGCGGGTCGATCATGCGCATACCACCCTCATAGATCAGGTAAAAGCCAATGAGGATTAAAGTGGTGTAGTTGATGAGCGCGGCAATGATCTCGACCCGGCCGTAGCCGAAGGTCATTCGCTCGTCCGCCGAACGCCGGGCAATCTTGCGCGCCGCAAATGCAATCACCAGCGCGGCCATGTCGGAAAAGTTATGCAGTGCGTCGGCGATCAGGGCGAGGCTGCCCGACAGGATGCCACCGACGATCTGCGCTACTGTCAGCAGTCCGTTCGCCCAGATCGCGATGGAGACGCGTCGATCACCAGATTGGGCGTTGATGTGGCCACTATCGTGCGGCATGAATTACTCCCATCGAGTCGTTCGTGTAGAGAGATGTAGCCTCTACAGTGACTAAAAATTCAAACTCATTTTCGTCATACACTGCGCGGAGCGACCACATACTAGTCGCTACGACAAGGCAGACAACTCAAACCCGCACCGAAACGGCTGACGGCTGTAGCTCTCGTAGCCAACCATCCTTGACGAACCCAAGCGTCAGCGCGGAGCCTGATGATCGGCGGTCAGACACTCGGAATGGTCTGCCAATATCTGGATGACCCGACAATCCGCAACGCGTCCGCCTTCGCAGTCATCGACCATTCGCTTCAGTTCCTTCCGAAGTGCCCGCAGGCGCGTAAGCCGACTCTCAACCTGCAGGAGTTGGTCACGGACGATCTGATCGGCGGTGTCGCATGAGTTTTCCGGCGCGTCCGACAGGTCCAGAAGGTCGCGTATCGCTGCGAGGTCGAAACCCAACTCCCGCGCGTGTCGGACAAAGGCCAGTCGGTCGATATCGTCAGACGCGTATCGACGCTGGTTGCCGGACGTACGCCGCGGTTCGGGCATAATCCCGATTTCCTCATAGTAGCGTATCGTTTGAACCTTGCAGCCGGTCCGTCGCGAAAGATCGCCGATTGAAACACCGGTATCGAGAACCATTTCGGTTTCCTCTGATTGACACTCGTTGCCACATACCCTGGACAGAAACTCTTAACAGAAAAAACCCCTTGAATCTCTAGTGGCTAGAGATTCTACACTCTGCCGAATTCGGGCTTCCAGCTGGGCCCATTAACCGATGCAGGGCGTGTAATGACCAATCAAGAGCCGCATTCTGAAATCCGCTCGGAACAGACAAACGACTGGACAGAGCCGCCAGTGGAACCGGTCAACCAGTCTGAATCAGACGGTTCCGGCCAACGAGAAGTGCGGCTCAGGTTCAAGGTTCATGGCCTCGATTGCGCGGCGGAAGTATCGGCACTTGAGCGGGAAGTCGGGCCACTCGCCGGTGGCGCAGACAAACTTTCATTCAATCTGATCAAGGGTGAAATGGCTGTTCTTGACAATGCATCAGCCGTTTCCACGGACGACATCAAAAAGGCTATTGGCCGCGCGGGATTGGCTGCCGAAGAATGGAGACCGGAATCCGAGGCCCCTGATTCCGGGCTTAACTGGCAAAATCTTCGGACACTCTTCACTGCAATCAGCGGCCTCGCGGTTCTAAAGGGCGTTGCCTTCCACTTCTGGCATGCCGGAGGAATGTCTGCGGGAATTGAGCTTTTTTCGGGTCACGACGGTCAGGCGGTCCCCCAACTGGAAATCCTGGCCTACGTGCTGGCGATCGGGTTTGGCGTTTTCTTCATCCTGCCGAAAGCGTGGAATGCGGCCCGACGGCTGAGACCCGATATCAACCTGCTTATGGTCATTGCCGTCGGCGGGGCCATCGGGATCGGGGAGTGGTTCGAGGGTGCCGCGGTCGCCTTTCTGTTCTCGCTTTCCCTCACGCTCGAGGCCTGGAGTATTGCGCGGGCGCGGCGGGCGATATCGGCGCTTCTCGACCTAGCACCCTCGACGGTGCGCGTGAAACATGCCGACGCACGCGAAGAGGAGATCCCGGCTGCCGACGTCCCGGTTGGCGCAGTGTTCATCGTCAAGCCGGGCGAACGGATACCCCTCGACGGGCGAATTGTCGGGGGCAGCAGCAGCATCGACCAGGCGCCGATCACGGGCGAGAGCGTGCCCGTCGAAAAAGAGACGGACGACGATGTATTCGCTGGAACGATCAACGGCGACGGCGCGCTCGAAATCGAAAGCACCAAACGAGCCGAGGAAACAGCCATCGCCAGAATTATACGCATGGTTGAGGATGCTCAGGGCCGCCGCGCCGAAGCGGAACAGTGGGTCGAAAAGTTTGCCCGCGTCTATACACCTCTTGTCATTCTTGGCGCCATCGCCGTTTTCCTGATACCCCCAACCCTGTGGGGTGCTGACTGGAGCGAATGGTTCTACAGATCGCTTGTCCTTCTCGTGATCGCCTGCCCCTGTGCCCTAGTCATCTCGACTCCCGTCAGCATCGTATCTGCTCTGGCAGCGGCCGCTCGCAACGGCGTCCTGATCAAGGGTGGCGTGTATGTCGAACAGCCCGCCCACGTGACGGCTTTGGCATTCGACAAGACCGGAACGCTTACCCAGGGCCAGGCGGTTGTTACCGATGTCTTGTCCCTGCACGGACACACTGAGGAACAGGTCCTTGAACGGGCTGCCGCGCTTGAGGCGCGGAGCCAGCATCCACTGGCGCGCGCGGTGATCTATCACGCCGTCGAACGTGGGATAGACATACGCACGGCGACAGATGTGCAAACAGTGAAGGGCAAGGGCGTAAACGGCATTGTCGACGGCGAGTTCTTCTGGCTCGGATCGAACCGCTACCTTGTGGAGCAAAACCAAAGCATTGGCGAACTCTCTGCTCGGGTCGACGCGTTGGAGCGCGAAGGCAAGACTGTGGTCGCGATCGGAAATGATCGGCATGTCTGCGGGCTGCTCGCAATAGCTGACACGTTGCGGCCGGGCGCCGAACGCGCGCTCGCAGAGCTTCGTGGTGCCGGTATCAAGCATCTGATCATGCTGACGGGCGACAACAAGATCACGGCAAATGCCATCGCCCAGAATCTGGATATCGACGAAATTCACGCTGAACTTCTGCCTGAAGACAAGGTTTCGGAGATCGACCGGCTCGTCGAGAAATACGGAACAGTGGCCATGGTGGGGGACGGCGTAAACGATGCGCCGGCAATGGCGCGCGCCAGCTTCGGAATCGCGATGGGTGCCGCCGGATCGGATGCAGCTATCGAAACAGCCGATATCGCGCTCATGACCGACGATTTGGGGAAACTCGCCTGGCTCGTTGCCCACTCAAAACGCACGCTTTCTATCATCCGCCAGAACATCGCTTTTTCACTCGGGGTCAAGGTGGTCTTCGTCGTTCTGACATTTGCGGGATTCGCTTCACTATGGGGCGCGATTGCCGCCGATGTTGGCGCGTCACTGCTTGTCGTTGCGAACGCCTTGAGGCTTTTGAGAACTAGCTCCACAACGGGAACATCCAGAGAAATATTGGACACCAAGACGGTAGAATTGCTACCTGCAGCGGCATCCAAATAGGAACACCTGTTCGAAAGATGGCACGTCCAATGACAGCGAACGACGCAATCCCGGCAAAGAGCATTGTCGGTTTTCTACTCACGGCCTGGGTCATTTCTATGATCGCCAGCCTCGGAGCGCTTTTTATTGGCGAAGTGCTGGGGCAGACTCCATGCGTTCTTTGCTGGTACCAGAGGGCGTTCATGTTCCCGCTCGCCGTCGTTCTTGGCATTGGATGCTATCGACTGGAACCAGGTGTTTGGCGATACGCCCTTCCGCTAGCAATCATCGGCGGCATCATCGCAGCGTATCATTCGGCACTCTATGCGCAGTTGATCCCCGCGCCCCTCGAGCCGTGTGGTGAAGGTCCGTCATGTACGGATGACAACATGACCGTACTGGATGGCATTCCGATCCCCTATCTCTCTCTCGCAGCTTTCCTTTTGACTTCGACGCTTCTTGTCAGCATTCAACGGAGAACAACATCTTGAACATACGTAAACTTGTCATTGCCATTGCTGCCGTTGCATTGGGCGGCTTTGCCGCCGGCGTACTGGTGTTTCAAAGCCCGCCCCCGACTGCACCGGATTTGGCGGCAACAAACAGTGTTGAAGAAAGTATCCTCGAACGAGCCTATTCCCCGAGTTTCGGCCCCAAGGATGCACCAGTGACAGTCGTCGAGTTCTTCGATCCCTCTTGCGAAGCCTGTCGTGCGTTTCACCCGACCGTGAAGGAGATACTTGCTGCGTATCCCGAGGATGTGCGGGTCGTTATCCGCTACACCCCTTTCCACGAGGGCTCCGATGTGGTCGTTCGACTCCTTGAAACGGCACGAATGCAAGGTGTTTTTGAACCCGTCCTCGAAGCCATTCTCGAATCACAACCAAAATGGGCAAAACATGGAGCACCGAAACTCGAACTGGCCTTTCAGGCCGCCGCAGCAGCTGGACTCGATATCGAAAAGGCGCAAAAATTCATGGCTTTGCCTGACATCACTTCGATTCTTCAGCAAGACATGGCCGATGTTAAGGCCGTCGGCGTCAGGGGCACACCGACATTCTTTGTGAATGGAAAACCGCTGCCGGAGTTCGGTCGACAGCAACTTCGCGAGTTCGTCGATGCCGAGGTCACAGCCGCGCGTGCGAATGCGCGTCAGTAAGCCACATATGGCAACGCGTAGGTCTATGGAAAATTGTCAGGTGACTGAACACGCAGCGTCACTGTGGAAATAGTGCAGCGCCTGAACTCGTTCGCAATTATTCGGACAAATGGTCCGCTTAATAAGGCAGATTGCGCGGTTCGTATCAGTCCTAAGACCCTAGAATTGGAGTATATTTCCTAGTGGAAGGCCGCCGCATCCAGAGAGTCTTGCTCGTCGTCGCCGCATGCGGTGCATTGCTGGCTCTTGCATTCGGCACGTTTCACCTGGTGAGTGAACGAGGTTCTCCGGTTCGCGTAGACGCTGGCGGGTCAGAGTTGTTCGCACCGCCCGGCACCGTTCCCATCGGCGGACCGTTTTCTCTTGTCGACCATAATGGCCGCACAGTCACGGACGAGGATTTCGCCGGAAAATACCTTCTCGTGTTCTTCGGCTTCACCAACTGTCCAGATGTTTGCCCGACAACTCTCGGTGATATCTCAGTTGCGCTCGATATGCTCGGCCCCGACGCCGACGCCCTGCAGCCGCTGTTCATCAGCCTCGATCCCGAGCGCGACACGCCGGATCAAATGGCGGAATACGTGGCCGCCTTCGATTCCCGGATCATCGGCTTGACCGGCTCCGCGGAGCAGATTGCAGCAGTCGCCGGCGAGTACCGGATCTTCTACGAGAAAACCAATACCAATGACTACTTTGAAACGGACCCGACCCGACTCACCCGGACAGAACCGGAAGGCGACGAATACCTCATCAGTCACCAGGGGCAGACCTACCTGATGTCTCCGGACAACGACTATCTCACGCATTTCAGTTTTGGCTTTTCACCGGAAGAGATGGTCTCGACGGTCCGAGAAGCGCTGGCAGATCTCGGACCACCAAACATCAAAGCATCATGAAATTGAAGACACTGATAGCCGCCCTCTTGCTAATTGGGCTGGCGGGCAGTCCGCTCCCAGCGCTCGCGCAGGAGCAGTCTGACGCCCGTATAGAACAGCCGTGGGCCCGCGCCTCGATCGGCACCTCCCGGCCTTCCGCAGCCTATTTTACCGCCGAGAACAGAGGATCCGAGCCGGTGCGAATTGTCGGCGTGGAAACGCCTGTGGCGGGACACGCGGAGATACACCGAACTGAAAGGAACGGAGATGTCCTGAGCATGCAGCCCGCGGGAGACATCGAGATCCTGCCGGGTGAACGCGTTACCCTCGCGCCAGGCGGCTTTCATGTCATGCTGAATAAACTCAAGGAGCCGATCATCAAGGGAAGCACGTTTCCGTTGATGTTGAGCTTCTCGAATGGCGAGCAGGTTGAGGTTGTCGTACCGGTCTTCGGCCCCGGCGCCCGGGGGCCCGACAAATGAATTCACGCGAGACTGTTCCCACACATTCACAGAAGGTTTCTATCAATCACTGGTCCGCTGTGAAACTTTTTCGGACCGCGTTGGCGGCGGCATCACTTCTAACTTTCCTCCCAACGCCTCTATCGGCGCACAGTTACAAACTCGGTGATCTTACTGTCGGCCACATATGGTCACCGGTGCCATCCGAAGGCGGTCGAAGCATCCCGGTATACGCTGGAGTTTTAAACAAAAGAGACCGGCCAATTACGCTCGTCGGAGCTGAAACAACAGCCGCTGCCAGTGTGCGCATACGCAAAGCAAAGAACGGATCGGTTCAGTGGCCGGACGGGATAGTGTTCAAACCCGGATCGCCGTTCGCCCTCGCGCCATGGCGTGAACACCTTTGGATAAAGGGCTTGAATCAGCCTCTGCGAGAGGGCGATTCAGTTAAGTTGACCTTGGATTTCGGTGAAACGGGAACGCTCGATGTTGTGGTGGTGATCGAGCCCGAAGGGGGGGGGCATTAGGAAAATTTCCATGACAGAAATTTGTCAGGTACCTCTCAGAAAACGTGCCGCAGTCACACTCTCCATATTCTCGACATCACCCGTTATAAGGTTTCTAAACAAATTCAGTTGGCCCCAGGAATGAACGTCATCAAGAAAGCCAGAACGAACACTGCCAAACTCCTGGCGCAACTCTCACGTCCACTCCTCGCCCGAAGTCGACTGGCGATCGTGCTGCCGACGTTAGGTGTGCTCATTGCCACGACGATAATTTCGACAATAGTGGCCTCCAATACGCCGCCCAACATTCCATCCGAAACGTTTGCCGTGCCTCGGACACAGCTTGGCACTCAGGGCTCTTCCGGTTTGCTAGCGGGGTTCTCGAATGAAGAAGCGATCAACCGAAATGACTCCCCGGACCTGCAAGTCGTCAAACTCATAATTGAGGATGGCGAGACATTGCTCGGTACGTTGACTGAACAAGGGGTAGACAAAAAAGAAGCCTTCGCAATTAGTAAGACACTTGAAACAGTGTTCGACCCGAGAGAGCTAAAGGTAGGTGAAGTCTTGACGATAGGTCTCACCCCGCAAAACGGGAGCGATCAGGGACCACATCTCCAACGATTGTCCTTCATCCCGGAAACCGATCTGCAGATCGTGATCGAGCATGGAAGAGATGAACAGTTTGAGGTATCGCTACGCCCGATTGACCATTCGATCAGTCAAGTCGCTGTCAAAGGGACTATTTCCGCGAGCCTCTATGAGACAGCACGAGACATGGGCGTTCCTTCCACAATACTTCTGGAAACCTACCAGCTTCTCGGCCACAGAGTGGACTTTCAGAGAGAGGTTAGACCAAGCGACACGTTCGTGCTCGGATATGAGCAGTTTGATGACGGTGAGTTCGGTGGTTCGCACCCCGGTCGTCTGTCATTCGCTTCCATAACCCTCTCAGGAAAAGCCCTACAATTCCTGAGCTATACCACGAGTGATGGGTATACGGGATTCTTCGATTCCAAAGGACGCAGTGCGGATTCCGATCTGATGAAAACCCCGGTCGATGACGGTCGGCTTTCCTCACTTTTCGGCAAACGCAACCATCCGATTTTGGGCTACACGCGCATGCACAAAGGTCTCGATTTTTCCGCACCGCACGGCGCAGCGGTCGTGGCTGCAGGAGACGGTACAGTGTCAAAACGCGAGCGAAATGGCGGTTTTGGCAACTATCTCCAAATTGAGCATAGCGGTAACTACGCCACGGCATATGCACATCTGAGCCGCTATGCGGCTGATCTGAAGGTCGGCAGCCGAGTTCGACAGGGTGAGACAATTGGCTATGTCGGTGCAACCGGTCTCGCGACCGGCCCTAACTTGCATTACGAAGTGCTTCGAAACGGTAAGGCGACGAACCCGCTATCTATCGAAAGCCCACCCCGGCGAATCCTGACAGGAAAAGAAATGGAGAGGTTTAGCGAGGCGCTGTCGGCATTCTACGAGGGACAGCAATCGACCGACAGACAGGACACCGCTCAGAATCAGATGTCGACGGAAGACAGCCATGAATGAACCGGGGATTGGGAGTGTCCCTTCGAGGCATGCGAACCAATTCCGAAACGCTTTACTACTTGCCCTGCTCGTCGGGGGACTTGATCTGACAACGAAGTGGATTGTGGCGACATTCGTCATGGATCCGCCCCGGATTATTGAGGTTGCTTCATTCTTCAATCTTACGCTCGGGTTCAATCGCGGGGTTAGTTTCGGAATGCTTGACGGCCTCGGACCATGGGGTCCGGTGATTCTATCGGCTATGGCCGCCGCCGTGATCGGATTTCTTCTTGTCTGGCTGCGACGCGTCAATCAACGAGCAGAAGCCCTCGCCATCGCTTCGATCATCGGCGGAGCAGGAGGCAATCTGATCGATCGGCTTCACGACGGCGCGGTAACGGATTTTCTGGATTTCCACTTTGCGACGTTTCATTGGCCGGCATTCAACCTGGCGGATATAGCGATATTTCTTGGCGTAGCAGTGCTTCTGATCAATCCAATTAGAACTGCAGCCGATTGATCCATTCGCGGCTGGCACACGCGAATTGTCTAAGTTGTTGAATGAACAGTCTTACCGTGATTTGAGAAGCACAAGTGCAGGTCTGGCCTCCTAGAGTGCCGCCTTCTGGATGATGGAGAAATACTCGATCACAGCGTTGGTGACCGCCGTTGCCATTTTCCCCCTGTGCCCAGGCGAGGTCAAAAGTTGTTCTTCGCGTGGATTTGAGATGTATCCCAATTCGACAAGGACCGAAGGTACATCGGGTGCCTTGAGAACCGCGAATCCAGCTGACCGCCATGGTCGTGTTAGGAGAGTGGCTTCCGGCCGGATCTGATCAACGAGAATATCTCTCGCAAACTTTACAGAGAGCTCATTGGTTTTCGTCCTGGCAAAATCGATCAGGATATCCTGCACATCATCACTGTAGTTGCCCAAATTCACGCCACTGATCGCATCGGACTTGTTCTCATGTGCTGCCAGCAACGCAGCTTCCTCGTCCGATGCGCGGTCAGACAATGTGTATACCGATACACCATGAGTTGAACGTTTGGGGTGTGAGTTGGCATGAAATGACAAGAACAAATCTGCTCCTGCCGTTCGCGCGTGCTGAAGGCGGTCCCGCAACGGCAAAAATATGTCCCTGTCACGGGTTAGTTCAACGTCGAACTTACCAGTCTTGCGTAGCTCCTGCGCGATGGCACGAGAGTAGATTAGGGCAATGTCCTTCTCATAGGCGCCCGAAGCTCCGATTGCGCCGGGATCGACGCCCCCATGGCCAGGGTCGATCACCACTCTGGCTCTCCCACTGGAATTGCTCGGCTCGGAGATCGGTGCCTCGCGTCTGCTTTGCGTGGCTGGCGGAATTCTGGGTCGCATCAAGGCGACAAACTCGTCACGCGTCGTCTCCTGGAGATCGAAGACCAGCCGCCAGGGTTTGCCGCCTTCCGGACGCAGCA
The DNA here is from genome assembly GCA_965222215.1 of Alphaproteobacteria bacterium. Classification (GTDB taxonomy): domain Bacteria; phylum Pseudomonadota; class Alphaproteobacteria; order UBA6615; family UBA6615; genus JABJAG01. Next base: position 3,214,904 of record OZ244931.1, read on the forward strand.
TAAATTGTTTGGCAACCTTCGCCGGAGACTCGAGGTCCAGAACAAAACGACTTGTACCGGGACGGAAGAGTCCGTAGCGAATCTTCGAAATCAGCCCGGCCCCATCGCCGATACGTTCTTCGGTAAGGTCGAAACTGACTTCCGGCAGGTCAATGACCAGCCGATACGGATCCGGAAGGCCGAAAATGCGGGTCTCGGTGCTTTCGCTCAATTCGACAACAAATCGCGTGCCGTTCGCGTTATTACCGATTCTGATATCCTGAACCCGCAAATCATCGGCGAGTAACGGCATCTGGGCGCTCGTCACCAAAAGCAGAACGAAGACCCCGATCAAAAAAAGCGAACCGGTGATTCGTGCAGGCATGACCTATCTCCGCTAAATGAGCGCCTACAATCGATATATCTGCAATTCACAGTGCGCCGCAACGCGCGGAACAATTGCTGAAAATCCAGCCGAGTCATACAAGCTGCCGACTATTCGTGATTCTGGAAGTGCGGCACCAACAACGCAGGGCCGCGAATGTTCGTTTTGATTGGGTCTAGCGGATTGTCTTCGATTGTTTGGAAATGCTTCCTGTGGCGAAAGATTCTTGGACAAAACTAATCAATTTGTCTGCTCTCCACCCAAGTTGTGGCGCGCTTCTGTGCTTCGGCTATTTGCGCATCCGTCAGTACGGCACCGATTGCATCCATTTTCGACGACACCGATGGATGTCCACCGAGGCGAGCGATTTCCAGCCAAGTATATGCTTTGACCGGGTTCTGCTCGACCCCGCAACCGTTGCGATAGAACTGGCTGAGTTGCACCTGAGCATCGCGATCATTTTGGGCTGCCGCTACCGAAATCCACCTCACGGCTTCGCCCTCGTTTCGGTTCACCCCAACACCGTTTTTGTACATGACGGCGACATTGAACTGGGCTCGAACATGCGATTGTTCGGCAGCGAGGAGCCACCAATCAAATGCCGCGCTAAGGTCTTGTGGGGCCCCTCGCCCTTCCGCGAACAGTGAACCGACAGCGTATTGCGCCTTGATGTGTCCATCGCGCGCGAGCGGCAGCCAAGCGCGCAAGGCAGTCTCGTGGTTGCCATCGTGGGCAGCCATCTGGCCTTCCAGGAATTCATCTGCTGCAGCCGGTAGTGTCAGAGAAACCGAAATCGCCGACAACAAGAGCCCACATGCGAGATAGGCCGACCGGATAGAGGAAATTCTGGAAATCGCTGTCACATCACACTCTTGATCGGTTGCTGTTTCCCACACAATCAGTAGCTCAATGCGCAACGTCATTCGCTTCACAAACGGGTGAAAACCCGTGCAGCTAATTCATCTCGGTTCGTGCGGGGATCCGCTTATCGGTGCTGGGCTACATTCGCATTCGACTGGTGACGCTCCCGCTGTTCATTAGGTGGCGGACTTCAATTTCCAATATCCGTATCCTGTCAGGAACACGAAAAACGCGAGCGCTGGAAACAGCACATAGTCCAACCATCCGAGCCAGGCGGAAAGCCCGACCGCGCCGAGCCCGATAACAAGGACCGGCGTGAAACAACAAAGCGCTACGATGATGGTGCCGGCACAGCTCGTGCAGAAAAGTTTTCTGTTTGTCATGGATGTCATTCTCAAAAAAAGTTGTCTCGTTGTTCGCGGCGTCAGATCGGCAGCAGACGCTCGATCTCCGTGCGCTTGAAACCGCCGATCCATGTGTCGCCGATCCGGATCACCGGCGTGGTCATGAATCCGCGTTGGAAGATCTCGTCGAGGGCCTCCGGGTCGGCCGTGACGTCTCGGCTTGTAAACTTGACACCGCGCTCCCGCAAAAAGCTCTCGGCCTGCCGGCAACTGGCGCAATGATGTTGGGTGAACACCTCGACTTCCGGGCGTTCGTCAGGAGCAGTCATATCAACTGCCCGAGCACGGTCCAGTACCACACGAGGTAGGCACCCGCGAAAATCAAGAACACGTTGCCGACCGTTGCGACATAGGGCAGCACGCCGCTCACGAGGCGCATGGTTTGGGCGCGGAACAGGGCGATGCCGATGGTTACGGCGGTCAACACGATCCCCATGCCCAACCCGTACTGCACGAAATCCGAAACGGCCTCGGCGAGCCGATCTTCGACGAAAGCACCACTTACCACCGTTAAAAATATCGGTAGTGTGCAGCTCAGCGAGGCAAGCGCGTAACCGGCACCGAACATCATGACACCGCCAGATGTCGCGCGCGGCGTGATCCTGATGCCCGTGGCGGCCCCGCGGAACACCGAACGGCGCGTCACGGCCTGATATCCACCGAGACCGATAAGCGCGATACCGACGGCCAGACCGGCCCAGCCACTCCATTGCAGGAGCGCATTGCCGACAAGTGCGACGATCGCACCGGCCAGGCCAAACGTGATGACGAAAGCGATCGTCACGAACGCACCCATTTTGAGAGAGCGGCCAATGGCGGCGGCTGTATCCGCTTCTTCCGAAGCTCCGCCCGCAGTCAGATAGAAAGCGGCAAATGCCGGGAGCATGATGAATCCGCACGGGTTGATGGACGCGATCATGCCGGCCCCGAGCGCATACGAAACCGGCAAACTGTCGATAAAGATCGCCACGCTGCCCAGCCAGAGGTTCGCCGTTTCGTACACCGCTTCGAACATGATCATTCGGGCTCGTCAGATCAGCCCGCGAATCGCATTGTCCAGCCGCTCATAGCCGGTCGGAAACGCGTCGCGGTAGGCAATCCGACCGTCGCGGTCGATAATGATCGTCGCATCCAGTATGCGCACACCGTAGCTACGGACGATTTCCTGTCGTGTGTCGAGCGCCCACAGATACTCGCCCTTGTTCGCCAAGGCCCGGAATCGTGCGAGCGCATTCTCGGTACTACGCGGATCGATATCAATCACCAGAACCCGCAATCCTCGGTCCCGGTACGACGCATGCAATTCCTTCAGCGCTCGCGCCTCGGGAACGCAGGTGGTGCACCAGCTCGCCATGAAGAACAGCACCACGACTTCGCCCCGCGCCTGGGCCAGTTCGAACTCTTCCCCGTTGCCGAACGACGCGGTTTGAATACGAAACGACGGGGCAAGGGCCCGATCGCGTGATGGAATCAAAACGTCGTTCGCCGCGTTTGCGGTGCCACCGCGCTCCTCCGCCGGTGCGCTGGCGAGCAGTGTGAACTGCGGGATGACCACCCACCACAGGAACCCAACGATCACGGCCAGTATCAGCGCTGCGAATCCGGGCCAGACGACCTTTTGAAGTTTCATTCCCGCTCTCCGCCGAACGTCATGCGAACCGGAATGGGAACAGGGTCCCCGGCCCGCCGCCAGCGCCCTGTCATGTATCGCCAGATTGGCACAAGCGCGATCAGGGAGACCGCCATGCCGACAGCAATCAGAGGACCGACGCCTGAAAACCACGAACCGAGACCCGCCAGCCCGGCCGACGCGAAAAGAACGAGACCTCCGCAGCAGACGAGCTTCACGGCAATCAGGCTCAGCGGCAGCCCGTTGGATCTGGCCTCACCAATACCGTTTTCGCCTTTGGTCATTCTCCGGCCCTCAGCCCGCGCAACAGGAAAGCTTGGATACGTCCTTGTCGAATGTCTGCGCCGCCAGCTTCAATCCCTCGACCGTGGTAAGGTACGGAAAGATCATCTCCGCCAGCTCCCGCACTGTGAGACGAGACTTCAGCGCCATAGCAACGGTCTGGATGCTGTCAGCGCCTTCCGGTGCGAGGATATGTCCGCCGAGGAGCCGGTCGGTTTCCGCGTCCGCCACGAGCTTGATCAGCCCGCGCGTATCGCGCGCCGCAAGCGCGCGCGGTACCGCACTGAGCGGCAGCACGCTGGTTTTCACTGTGTGCCCCCTCTTCTTCGCCTTGGCTTCCGTCAGACCGACGCTGGCCACTTGCGGATCGGTGAACACGACCGCAGGCATTGCGAAATTATCGTAGCTCCGACTATCTCCGTTTATTGCGTTTTCCGCTGCGATTCGGGCCCCATAGGCGGCCATATAGACAAACTCGTCCTGGCCGGTGACATCGCCCGCCGCATAGATTCCCGCCTGCGTTGTGCGCATCCGATCGTCCACGACCACCGCGCCGCGCCCGTCGAGTTCGACACCGGCTTCCGCGAGCCCCATTCCCGTCGTGTTGGGCCGGCGGCCTGTCGTCAACAACACCCTTTCGGATTCGATCTTCCGGCTCTCGCCGTTTTCCGTGACGTCGAGCACAACGGAGCCGTCGCCGGACTCCATGATCGACCGGTAATCGATACCGGCGATAATCCTGATGCCCTCCTGGTCGAGGTAACCTGTCAGCGCTTCGGAAATTTCCGGCTCCGCGTGCGGCAGTAAATGACTGCGACAGACGATGGTCACCGCAACGCCGAACCGGGCGAACATCTGACCCAGTTCCACGCCGATATATCCGCCCCCCAGAATCGTCATCGAGCGCGGTAGCTCCGGCAATTCGAGCGCGCTCGTGCTGGTCAGGTAGTCGATGTTGGCAATTCCCGGAATGCTTGCGATCGATGGTGCCGCGCCCGTTGCGATAATCGTCGCATCGGCCTGAAGCGACATTCCGCCGACGGAGAGTCCTGCATCCGATAGGGTGGCGTTTCCTTCGAAATAGTGGACAGACGAATATTCCGGAAGCAGGGCTTCGTATTTCGACTGCCTGAGTTCGGACACAAGCGCGTCTTTTTCCTCGACCACTGCGCGCCAGTCCGCCAAGCGGCCACTCGTGGAGATTCCGGAAAATCGCTGTGGTGCGCTGGCGAGATGCAGCGCTTCGGCGGCACGGATCATCGTCTTTGAGGGGACGCAGCCGACGTTAACGCAGGTGCCACCGATCGTACCGCCGCCAATCAGCGCAACATTTGCACCCGCTTCCGACGCCGTGATCGCCGCCGAGAACCCGGCAGACCCGGCACCGACAACCGCGAGGTCGAATGTGCGATTGTCGATATCTTCCATACTGTCGGTCATCGTTGTTCCGTTCGTTCCGTTTGCCCGATCAGACTCGACTATGGGGCCTGTAGTAACTACAGGTTCAAGAGGTTTCGGATCACCCGTATGTGATGTCGGAATTCGTCAGCCCCGATCGCTGAATATCAAACGAAATTGACTGAGATGAGCTCGGGACGCATGGCATCAACCAGAGCGCATGGACAAGATCAGACGGGAGTACGTGGCGCTGAAATTATGATAGCGGCTCCGGCAAGACATACGCTGGCACCGATCATATCCCAGCGGTCGGGGCGGATACTTTCGACGAGCCAGAGCCATACGAGTGAACTTGCTATATAAATTCCTCCGTAGGCCGCGTATGCGCGTCCGGCTGCATCGCTATCGACCAAGGTGAGCAAGTACGCAAACAAAGCCAGCGAGACGAGCCCGGGGACCACCCACCAGATTGACATGCCGAGCCGAAGCCACGCCCAGAATGCAAAGCAACCGGCGATTTCGGCTATGGCGGCTCCGATATATGCGATGATTGTTTGCATTGTGATTTTCTCTTTCTTCAAGCGACGCTGAATGGCTGGTGGCATTTGATATCACTTCCGACCGTGCTGCAGAGATCGCCGTGAACCATCGAGTTGAACACCGAATCGGCATGGCGGCCAACATGCTTAAGAGACCGTGCAAAAACCTTCGCCAATTTACACGGGGGCTGGACAAACATGCAGGCCGAACAAAGACTGAAACCTGTAACCGCTACCGGTTCAATACGGGGCCGGTCACGAAGCGGTGACGAGACAGCCAAGCTACGAGGGAGCCTTCAATGCGACTGTCGATCGGTGAATTGTCCGCGATGACGGGCTGCAACAGCGAAACGATCCGGTACTACGAACGCATCGAAATTCTTCCAAAACCACCACGCAGTGCCGGCGGCCATCGCCAGTACGATCAGGATGCCGCCCAGCGGCTGAAGTTCGTTCGGAAGTGCCGCGACCTGGGGTTCTCGCTCGACCAGGTGCGCGAGTTGCTGCACTTCGTCGATGGCGGCAACTATACCTGTGACGAGGTTCGTGCGATGGCGGTCGGCCATATGGAGTCCGTGAAGCGCAAGATTTCCGACCTGAACAAAATGAAGCGCGTGCTCGCGGATATGGTCGATCAATGCAACGGCGGGCAGGTACCGGATTGCCCGATCATCGACGCATTGTTTGGATCTAAGCCTCGATAATATTTGTTTATCGAGAGCTGGAACTTCCACAGCACACAACCGTGTTGAGATGTATCCTCCGATAGGCCCAATCGGCACTTTTGCACTCAGCCGCCAAGAAGAGTGATCAGAAACCGGTAGATCGCGACCATCGCAAGCGTATCTCGTTCGCAGTACGCCGACAGCGAAGATGCAACTTGATTCTGCTCCTCACCTTCTGCTCCGACCATCCTCTCCCACGCTTCCATGGCTGACGCGCCATCGTGCACGTCGAGATCATCGTAGCTGAGCTCAGGACAGACGACGGGAAGCACCTTCTTGATTGAGGTCGATCCGTCGAAGGATGCATTGACGTAAGCGGTCTTGAATACGTCTTCCAGATCGACCATTCGGTCGTTGACGTTTTCGAGGAACGTTGCCTTATCCGGAAACATTGCGGCCATGGTGCGGTTCTGCGTTTTCTCAAATGAAGCATGCCAGGAGACGATACTACCGACTGGTCCGATGTCTGCCTCCATCTGCTCGACAAGCCTATCCGGCAGTCGCCCTTCGCGTTCCAAAAATTCCGCGTGGGTGAGGTTGCCGGCCGCATCAAGGATGTGGAGCGAATACTGCACCGGGAAATGCCGGTGTGGACTCGCCCCATCCACGATCGGTACGGCCGAGGCGTAGGTTTCAAAATCGAAGAAGTAGAGAGGAAATCTCAGGCTCTCCAGGAAACCTTGGATCGCATCTAGATCAATCTGCGGCGCGCCCGCGTTGGCCGCATCGAGAACGCTTCGCTGGATCCCCGACAGCGCGTATCCGTCAGGGATGTCAGATAGCTCGAAGATACCATCAGCGATCAGTTCGGAGCGTTTCCGGGCACTCAGCCGCGGTAGGCTGTAGATCGATGGCGTTGGGATTCCCGGGTTGAAGATAGAAAAGGTGTCGCAGTGATTGCTGCGGGATTTGGTCCGGCAGGAGCAGCCGTTGCGATCCAGCTCAGCTTCCCCCAACAACGCCAGGGCGGCATCCAGCTCACTGGCGGTTTCCGCTTCGATATCGGTGACCTGGTCAGTGATGTCGACGAAAGTCAGCAGCCCAGCCGGGTCGACTTCGCCGTCCCGAACATAGTCACCATTGAGGTGAACGAGATAAACCCGATCAATCGCTTGGCCGGTTCGTTCGGCACAGACCTTCTGGAAGCTAGCGTCCTTGAGGTGATTGTGGGGGCCACCGGTATTGACGCTGGTGGATGACTTGACCTCGTACAGGATCACCTCGTCGGTTGCCGTGCGCTCCAGTACATCAGCCCGGGCAAGCAATCCGTCGTCGGTTTCAAAGACGTGCTGAAAATCAACATCGCGCGAACCATCAGCCTCGAAATACGCCCGTACGTATCGTTCGACCTCATAGCCTTCACGGGTGAGCTTTTGAAGAAAGGTCGAGAACTCTCCGGACGGGCATTGATCAGGTTCGTGCTTCAGCAACCAAAGCGACTTCGGGCAGTTCAAGTATTGGATGAAATCAGTCTTGGTAAGGTGCATCATGGGTTCGGAAGGGGCTGCTGAAAATGAGGTAGGCCTGAGCGTAGCGGCTATTTGGAAACAACATCCAGTCGCGACTGCAGGTGCCGTCAGACGCCGTTGTAGCGATGCCTGTCGGCCGCCGTTAGGAACCTATCCCGATGCATCGCCGATCATCTCTTCGATGGTGGTGAGGGCTATATCGATAGCCGTTACGAAACTCCGAACCTCTTCCGCCTGTGTTGCGCGCTCCGTTTGAGGTCGATGCGGATTCTGGCCTACGGTGGCGAATTCGTGGGCATCCTCGAGATGCGCGGTGATGTCGGCGAACAACCGCCCCACCTCGTCGTCATGCCCTGCGGCCATGCCGTGCTCCTGATCCGTTGACGCGGTCATGGACGCTTGCGGTGGGCAGGAAGTCGAGTGGTGTTTTGTGGCTCCCAGGCGGCCGTAGGGAGCGAGTTTATATCCCACCCTCATGGGGCGCATTTACGGCGCTGGTTGCGGTGCGTTGCGGGCTACGGATCCCGTGATGTCTCTTCGGTCGCAGCTTCGCCGTTGTCCCGGATTTTATGCTTGGCTTTTCCGGCGGCTATCTGGTTCGAGTATGAATCGCGCGACGCGTTACCTCGGTGGGGTGCCTGTTGCATCTCCGCCCAGGCCTCCCACTGCTGTTTCGTTTCCGGTGCTGCGGGGATCATAAGAACGCCTGATTTCTGTTCAGCGACAACTTCTTTTTCGATCAACATACCTGTGCGGTTAAGAAGATTGAGGAAGCTTTCCCTATCACGTGGGCTTCCATTCATGGCTTCCGTGTAGGCCTTTTCGAACAGTGCTGAGAGCCGAGGCATGCTCTGCGTATTGCCGTCGCGGCGAACGGTCACGTTGGAGGAAAGGAGTTCCGACAGCATTTCATGGATGGACTTCTTTTTCCCTTTCGGTCGTCCCTTCGGATTCCCGGATTGCCCTTTCTTGAACTGGGACTTCTTCGGCGGTTTCCCGTATCCGGTTTCGCGCTTCTCAGATTCTTGGCTGTTCGCAGGATCGTTGGATGAAGGTCGAGTGAGGCTCCCGCCGGCTCGGACTTACCTGCGGGAGAGTTCGTCACTTTTGGTTTCTGTGGTTTCGCTTTAGCCTTCTTTAGAACTTCGCGCGCGGCAGGCGGAAGATGAAACGTAACGGGTCGAATTTCGATTCGATTGAGTGCCCGATCATCCACTTCTCGGAACACCGTTTTGGTGACCTTCTTTCCGGCTTGGAGTTTTGCCCAATAACCGCGTCCAGGTGTTGGCACGCGATGGCGTTCGCAGATTTTGGCGAGCCCTCGGTCTGACAAGTCGAAGTCCACCGCTAGGTCCTTCATCGGCTTGGACCAAACGAGATCATAAAGTTCGCGACGCGTGAGAACCGTCGATTCCACCATGCTCCGAATATCGCATGGTCGTTCTTTTCAGGAAAACCGTAATGGTAACAACCGCAGCCGTGCCCTCAGAATTCGGTCGCTGAAACCGTGAAATTGTATCCCTGTTTCCGATATGACGTTCCCTGTTATGGAGAACCAAATTCCCTGTTATGTGGTTTAGGGAGTTTCAGACCAACCCATTGTTTTTGCGCCAATAATTACGTAGTTTTCGGTGGTTAGCGGTGGGATTTTCGAAAATTCCCTGTAATTACCCTGTTAAGCAGGGAAATCACGCAGAGACGAGTTCGCTCAAGACTACCTCCACCGCCATTTTTCTTTCGACGAACCTAATTTCTCGTCACTTCAACGGGTTAGAGACCACAGGGGCACCCGGTTCTGGTTCGACAACACCCTCATGTTCTTTCGATCGCTTCGGTTCAAGACGACCCTCTACCAATCGAAATACATTTAGAGGTGCGCTCTAACGAAACGCCGCGCGCCACACCTCCGTTGTGAAATCCAGAGACTGATCGAGCGGCGGCTTAAGTGGGCAAATTGAGGGTTTCTGTGCGAACAGATGCACTCGATACAGTTGCCAAACGTCCGCGTTCTGCTCTGCAACCGAGCGCTCGTTCCGCGTCATGTAGAACGGGGTTTTCAAGGCACCATTTGTTGTCTTCACTTCAATCAAACGTTCTTGGCCCGTTTTCTCAAACGACAAAATGTCGTAACCGGCACCATCCCCATCTTCGTGCGCAACCCATCGAACTTTCCCAGCGAGGTCTGAACGGTTTTCGCGCTCAAGACGGTGACGTTCGACATCTAAAACGAACGCCTCACCGGCAGTACCTAACTGTCGGTTGCGGAAATCCCGTTCAACGGGATCGAACTTTCTAACAATCCGATTAAGGTGCTCAGGCCTTTCTTGAGACTCCGCAGTTTCAGTCGGCGCTTCGATGAACACGCTTCCATTCTCAGCTAACGGCAGAATGTGAGACGGCGATTGTTCGTATCTAATTTCTGTCTCTAGCGATGCCACGCCGCCGCCACCAAGGTAGCGCTCAATCGCATCGCTAAGGGCGGCCTGATAGTTGAGTGCGGGCTTGTAACCCCAGATCCAAGGGAGTCCGACTTCTTGAAGCACGGCAGAAATATTCTGGTGTTTGTACTCAATCGATCCGCTCGACCGACCAATACGTTCCATCAATGCGGCGCGCCGATGAGACTTCACATACGGTCTTCCAGCCAACTCATCTCCGAGCATGGCGAAGTAGTCGGCCACAATTGTGTCCAACTCGTCCCGACTCCAGTTCGTACCTGTCTTATCGGCATCCACCTGACAAAAGTATTTCCATCCGCCCATTTCGTTCAAGCAGCAGATCGGCATCTCTAAGTTGCGGCACCAAACATCCACAGACCATCAACCTGCAGCCAGGCGACGAAGTCGTTGCACCGCTCCCGCGCAGTGGCCATATCGGGAGACGGCCCCATGACGCACCCGATATGACCCTGAACATCTTCTCCCGCACCGCAGCACTCGCCCTCTGCGCCTTCCTGTTCTGTCTCCCGCCCGCACTCGCACAGAACATTGAGGTCGAGGGACACGTCACCGCCACCGCATCCTCGTCAGCCGCCCCGTCCGCCACCACCTCCATCGGGGCACCCTGGCCCGCCGGGGAGACCTTCAACGTCTCCGGGCCCGACCGGAGCCAGGACGGAGCCGTGGTCCGCGCGGCGTTCATCGCCGAGCTGGAGGCGCGGGGCTACGCCATCGACATCGCCGCGCCGCTGGATGCGGACTTGTCCTGGGGCGGGGATTTCGGGCGAAGCCAGCCGGGCGCGCGGCCCCGCTTTACCCTGCAGGGTGAGGGCGGCAACAGATCGGACACGAATCTCGGGCTGAACCTGCGCCTTGGCCCGCGCGCAAGCGAAGAAGCGAGCTACCTGTATGTGCTGAACTGCCGGGTGGTCGGCTCCGGCGGCGAAGTATGGCAAGGCCGGGTGGAGGCGCGCACAACGGAACCCGTCGGCGGCACCGAAACCGGCAAGCTGGCGAAGCTGCTGTGGGTGCAACTGTTCGACGCGTTCGGCCGCGACGTCGACCGGCAGGATTTCACGGCGACGATCCCGCGTCTGTGAACTATCCGCGCCGCCGGTTTACCTTCGGCGCCCGGTCCGCCGATAATGGCGGCGCGCACGCGGCCACAAGCGCGCGTGTGCCGAGAAAAACGCCGCCAAAAGGCGCCTACCCACCAAAGGAACTCCCCCATGGCCCGTCCCGTCATCATTGCCTGCGCTGTCACCGGCTCCGCCGATTCCACCGGCATGAACCCGAACGTGCCGGTCACGCCGGAGCAGATCGCCGGCGAGGCGATCGCGGCGAACAAGGCCGGGGCGGCCATCGCCCACATCCATGTGCGCAACCCGGAGACGGGCAAGGCCAGCACCGAGCTGAAATACTACCGCGAAGTGGTGGAGCGGATCCGCGATTCCGGCTCGCCGGTGCTCATCAACCTGACGACCGGGCCCGGCGGGCGCTTCGTGCCCGACCCGGCCGACCCGATGACCGCCGGCCCGTCGAGCGGCATGTTCACCGCCGAGCGGCGCGTGGAGCATGTGGTCGAGCTGAAGCCGGACATCTGCTCGCTGGATGTCGCGTCGATGAATTTCGGCGAGTGGAACATGGTGAACTCCCCTGCGATCCTGCGCGACATGGCGCGGATGATCCAGGCCGCCGGGGTGAAGCCCGAGCTGGAGGTGTTCGACACCGGCCATGTGCGCCTGGCCGCGCAGATGTGCGCCGACGGCGACATCACAGACCCGGTGCCGCTGTTCCAGTTTTGCCTAGGCATTTCCTGGGGCGCGCCGGCGTCGAGCGACGCCATGGCGCTGATGCGCGACCTGGCGCCGGACAACGCGGTGTGGGCGTCGTTCGGCATCTCGCGCCACGAGATGCCGATGGTCGGCGCGGCGACCCTGCTGGGCGGCCACTGCCGGGTGGGGCTGGAGGATAACCTGTATATCGCGCGCGGCGAGCTCGCCTCGGGCAACGCCCAGCTCGTCGAACGCGCGGTGCAGATCGTGGAGTCGCTGGGCGAGGAGGTCGCGACCGTCGACCAGGCCTGCGAGCTTCTCAAGCTGCGCGAGCGCAACTAAAGACGCGGCTGAGGCGCCCCCGCCGCCGGGCAAGCGCTGAGGCTACTTGCCCTTCTTCGGCGGCTGCGGCCGCGTGAAGACAAGCTCGCTATCGGTCGAGGCCTTGGCGTCCAGCCTGTAGCCGTCGGCATTGAAGTCCCGCAGGCCGTCCGCCCGGTCCACCCGGTTTTCCATGATCCAGCGCGCCATCGCGCCGCGGGCATGCTTGGCGTAGTACATGAGCGAGCGGGCCTTGCCGTCCTTCACGTTCAGGAACTTCGCGGCGATGACGGGCCGGCCGAGGGCTTTCGTATCCACGGCCTTGAAGTATTCGTTCGAGGCGAGGTTGACCACCGTCGCGTCGTCATGGCCGGCGAGATCGGCGTTAAGCTGTTCGGCGATGCGCGCGCCCCAGAACTCATAGAGCGACTTGCCGCGTTTGTTGGCCAGCTTCGTGCCCATCTCCAGCCGGTAGGGTTGGATCGCATCCATCGGGCGCAAAACGCCGTACAGGCCCGAAAGAATCCGCAGGTGGTCCTGCGCGTAGGCGAGCGCGTCTTCGGACAGGCTTTCCGCCTCCAGCCCCCAGTAGACATCGCCGTCGAAGGCGAGGCCGGCGGGCTTCGCGGTGTTGCTCCGGTTGTCGAGATTGAAGGCCTGGAACCGCTCGAAGTTCATCTCGGCGAGGTTGTCGCTGATATGCATCAGGCGTTTCAGGTCGTCGGCGGACTGCTTCTTGGCGACCGCCGCGAGCTCGCGCATGTCGTCGCCGAGGCGTGGCCGGGTGGCCTCGAGCCCCGTCTCGACGGGGTCCATGTTCAGTTTTTTCGCAGGGGAGAGCAGCGTCAGCATGGTCTATCCTTTCCTCCTAACATCAACCCGGACAATCCGGGTTTGTATGCGTGGGTTGGTGACCCCCTGAAACTAGACTTCCCGGCATGGAATTCAAGCCGTCTTCGCCGCCGAAACCGGCGCGCCCCGCAGAAAAGGCGATGAAAAATGCGGGGGAGACGGGCGGTCCCCCAGGGCCGTATGTCCCGAATTTGAGCGACATCAATGCGCCTGCCACCCATCCGGCGCGAACTCGGCCGGATGGGCAATGCACCTATGGAGGGGCGCATGGAAGACGTATCACGGGCCAACGCGGCCGAGCCGCGGCCATTGCAATCCGACGACGCGAACGGCAGACCGGACGCCGGTCACAACACCGGCGGCGAATACCGGCACAAGCTGGCGGAGATGCGCCACGACGCGGACATGATCCGCCGCGTGTTCGAGAATGGCGAGTACCCGTATCACACCCGCATGCGCCGGGCGGTCTACGAGCGGCAGAAGGCCGCGCTGCAGGTCGAGCTGCTGAAGGTGCAGCACTGGGTGAAGGAGACCGGCGAGAAGGTCGTGATCCTGTTCGAGGGCCGCGACGCGGCCGGCAAGGGCGGCACCATCAAGCGCTTCATGGAACATCTCAACCCGCGCGGCGCGCGGGTGGTCGCGCTGGAGAAGCCGACCCCGTCGGAGCTCGGCCAGTGGTACTTCCAGCGCTATATCGAGCACCTGCCCACGGCGGGCGAGATCGTGATGTTCGACCGCTCCTGGTACAACCGCGCCGGCGTCGAGCGCGTCATGGGCTTCTGCAACGCGGCGGAGTACCTGGAGTTCATGCGCCAGGTCCCGGAACTGGAGCGGATGCTGACCCGTTCGGGCATCCGGCTGTTCAAATACTGGTTCTCGGTGACCCAGGACGAACAGAAGCGCCGCTTCAACGCACGCAGCAAGGACCCGCTCAAGCAGTGGAAGCTGTCACCCATCGACCGGGCGTCACTGGAGAAGTGGGAGGACTACACGGAAGCGAAGGAGGCGATGTTCTTCTACACCGACACCGCCGACGCGCCGTGGACCATCGTGAAGTCGTCGGACAAGAAACGCGCACGCATCAACTGCATGCAGCATTTCCTGTCGTCCCTGCCCTACCCCAACAAGGACAGCCGCGTGGTCCGCGGGCCGGATCCGCTGATCGTCGGCTCATCGCACCATGTGATCGGAAAGAGCGAGCACGTGTTCGGACACAGCCTGCATCCGTCCGACGAGAAGCCCGCCGGCACGTAAGCGCGCAGCCTCACACGCTCACCGCCTCGACGAGCGAGTCGCGGGTCACGTCGGCCTGTTCGCCCGACAGCACGATGCGGCCGGTGCGCAGCGCGGTGAACGTGTCCCCCAGCCTGTAGGCGAAGTCGAAATACTGCTCGACGAGCACGATCGACAGATCGCCCTGGTCCTTGAGGTAGGAAATCACCTCGCCGATCTGCTTGATGATGTTCGGCTGGATACCCTCGGTCGGCTCGTCCAGCAGCAGGATCTTGGGTTTCGACACCAGCGCCCGGCCGATGGCGAGCTGCTGCTGCTGGCCTCCGGACAGGTCGCCGCCGCGGCGCGCGCGCATCTCCTTGAGCACCGGGAACAGTTCGAAAATCTCGTCGGGCACGACGCGCTCGCCGCGCGGCAGGCAGGCAAAGCCCGTCTCCAGGTTCTCCTGCACTGTCAGCAACGGAAAGATATCCCGGCCCTGGGGCACATAGCCGACCCCGGCCCGGGCGAGCTGGTCGGCCCGGGGCGACAGCGGCTGCTCGTTGCCGTCGAAGGTGAAGCTGCCGGCCCGGCGCGGATGCACGCCGGCGATCACCTTCAACAGGCTGGTCTTGCCGGCGCCGTTGGTGCCCATCAGGCAGGTGATCTTCCCCACCTCGGCCGTCAGGCTGACGTCGAACAGCACCTGGGAGGCGCCGTAGTAGAGGTCGATGTTCCTGAGTTCGAGCATCGCGGTCACCGGCCCAGATAGACGTCGATGACGTCCTGGTCCGCCGTCACGTGATCCAGCGAGCCCTCGGCCAGGACCGAGCCCTCGTGCAGGACCGTGACCTTGCAGTTCAGCTTGCGCACGAAATCCATGTCGTGCTCGACGACGACGACGGCCCTGGTTTTCGCGGCCTCGCGCAGCAGGTCCGTGGTGTGTGTCCGCTCCTCCAGCGTCATGCCCGCGGCCGGCTCGTCGACCAGCAGCAGGCGCGGGTCCTGCGCCAGCAGCATGCCGATCTCCAGCCACTGTTTCTGGCCGTGGGACAGGTCGCCGGCCGGGCGGTCCAGGTGGTCGGCCAGCCGTACTTCCTCGGCCAGCGCACGGATCCGGTCCTGATGGTCGCGGGTCTGCTTGTAGAACAGTACCGACCACGGCCGGCGATTGGTCTTGAGCGATATCAGGAAGTTGTCGGCCACCGTCTGGTCCTCGAAGACGGTCGGGCGCTGGAACTTCCGGCCGATGCCCAACTGGGCGATCCGGCTTTCCGAAAGATGGAGGATGGATCTTGTCGGCCGGCCCCACAGCACGTCGCCGGAATCCGGACGAGTCTTGCCGGTGATGATGTCCATGAAGGTGGTCTTGCCGGCCCCGTTCGGGCCGATCACCGCGCGCAGCTCGCCTTCCGCGATGGAGAAGGACAGCTCGTTGATGGCCTTGAAGCCATCGAAGGAGACCGAGACGCCCACGACTTCGAGGAGGGTATCGTTCATCGCCGCACCAGCTTGTCGACCAGGCCGCCGAGGCCGCGCGGGGCGAACAATGTCACCAGCACAAAGCCCAGCCCGAGGAGTACCTGCCACCAGTCCACCCAGCTGATCGTGTAGAAGCCGAGCGGGATGTCCGGCGCCTGGCCGCCGGTGAACCAGGTCGATGCCAGGCTGACGATCGCCGCGCCGATCACGGCCCCGTAGAGCCGCCCGCGCCCGCCGATGGCGACCCAGACCGCGAGGTAGATCGACGCGATCGGCGCGATCTCCGCCGGGTTCACGATGCCGGCCTGCGGGTAGTAGAGCGCCCCGGCAATGGCCGCGAGCACCGCTGTGAAGGTGAACACGGCGAGCTTGTAGACCTCCACGTTGTAGCCGAGGAAGCGCACCCGGGCCTCGTCGTCACGGATGCCCCGGATGACGTTGCCGAACTTGCCCGAGGTCATCCACGCAATCACGACGTAGCTCAGCCCGAGGGCCAGGGCGGAAGCCCACAGGAAGATGATCGACACGACTGATTGCGGCGTGTCCTCGAAGCCCGGAATGTTCTGCAGGCCCGACAGGCCGTTGTTGCCGCGCAATCCGCTGTCGTTCTGGAAGAGGTAGAGCGCGAGCGCGAGGGTCATCGCCTGGGTCAGGATCGAGAGATAGACCCCCGTGACCCGGCTGCGGAAGGCGAGCCAGCCGAACACCAGCGCCAGCAGGCCGGGCACCAGCACCACGAGCGCCAGCTGGATGATGAGGCTGTCGGCGAACATCCAGATCGCGGGGATTTCCGAGCCGCCGACCACGCCGAAGATCTGGTTGCCGATGCCCGCACGGACCTCGGCATCCGTCGGCGGGATGGCCCCGGCGGCGAGCGCCTCAATCACGATGGTCTCCGTGCGGGCATACATCAGCCACATGCCGATCATGTATCCGCCGAGCCCGAAGAAGGCGAAATGACCCAGCGAGAGGATGCCGCAGTAGCCCCAGACCAGGTCCATCGCCACCGCGATCAGGCAGAAGCACAACGTCATGCCGAGGGTCTTCACCATGCTCGTGGACATGAGCCCGACCCCGACGGCCTCACTCAGCACGGTGACCATGACCGTGAACGCGGCCAGCACGCCCAGGAAGACGAGAACGGACGGGTAGCGCAGGACGAAGGCACGGCGGCGTGGCGTCTCGGACATGGTCAATCCTCCGCCGCGCGGCCCTTGAGAGCGAACATGCCCCGCGGCCGGAACTGAATGAAGATGATGATAAAGATGATCATGTAGGTCTGGGCCGCGAGCGTATTGGACGGGTTAAACGCTTCGATCCCCTTCTGCAGGATCCCGATCAGCCCGGCCCCGGCAAGCACGCCCAGGAGGCTGCCCACACCGCCAACGACGACCGTCATGAAACTCTGGACGATGTAATCCTGGCCGAGCCCTGACGTGACCTTGGCGAACAGGCCGATGGCCACACCCGCGATCCCGGCAATGCCCGAGCCGAGGCCGAAGGTCATCATCCGGATCCGGTCCGGGTTGATCCCCATCGCTGCCGCCATGCGGGGATTCTGGGTCACCGCACGGACTTCGAGCCCGAGCCGCGTGCGGTTCAGGACGAAAAGCAGGAACAGCAGGAAGACAACGCTGAGAACGAAGATCGCCACCCGGATCCAGGAGATCGAGACGATGGGATTGATATCCCAGGCCCCGTCGAGCCAGTCCGGCGCCGTGAGCGGGCGCGCCTGGGTGCCGAACACATTCTTCGCAATCTGCTGCAGGGCGATCGACACGCCGAAGGTCGCCAGCAGCGTCTCCAGCGGACGGTCATAGAGAAAGCGGATGACGAGCCGTTCCAGCGCGATGCCGGCAGCGAACGTGATCGCGAAGGCCAGCGGCAGCGCCACCAGGATCGAGACCGTGAAGTTCGGGATGAACTGCTGCACGACGAAGCCGGTATAGGCCCCCATCATGATGAACTCGCCATGGGCCATGTTGATGACCCGCATGACCCCGAATGTGATGGCCAGCCCGATGGCGGCGAGGAAATAGATCGACGCCAGCGAGAGCGCGTCCAGCGACAGGTCGAGCAGCCCGAAAACCTTCACCGCGCCTTCGATGCTGCCGAGGGCTTCGCGGGCCGCGTCCGTCACCGCGCGGTCGGGCTCCTCATACACCGCAAAGAACCTGTGGGCGGCAACAGCCGCCCGGCGCTCCTCGAGGGTCGGCGACGGCGGGAC
Organism: Alphaproteobacteria bacterium; assembly: GCA_965222215.1. Classification (GTDB taxonomy): domain Bacteria; phylum Pseudomonadota; class Alphaproteobacteria; order UBA6615; family UBA6615; genus JABJAG01. Next base: position 3,232,883 of record OZ244931.1, read on the forward strand.
GAGCCCGGCCGCCGCAAGCGTGCTGTAGGCGCGATCCCGCGCTTCCAGGTCGGACAGGTCGGCCACCGGCACGCCGCCGACGGTTCCCCCGTCAACATGCTCGGCCAGGGCCGTCTTCTGCATCTCGTCGGAGACCGGGGCCGGCGCGCCCTGGGCGACGAGCAGCGCATAGGCCTCCGTCTCGCTCAGGTCGCTTCCCACTTCCAGTTCCGCGGCGATATTGACGTCCGGGCGTTGGGCGTAGGCATCGATCCGGGTGTCCAGGATCGGGTTGAGGGCCGCGCGAGCATCGACCCCCAGGTCCGACGAGACCGCGCGGATGGCCGCGATCCGCTCGGCGGGATCCTTCGCGAACTCGATCGTCAGGAGCGTCGCCAGGCGTTCCTTGGCGGCCCGAATTTCCGGGTCCGATTCTTTCTCGATAGACGCGCGCAGGGGCGCCAACTGGCTGGCGTCGGGATCGCGCTGGATCGACGTCAGGCTTTCCAGGCGCACGGCGGGGTCGGGGTCGTTCAACTGGAACTCGACCAGCGCGGAGGAGATCAGTCCGCGTACACCGCTGTTCGGCTTGATCTGTTTCAGCGCCCGCTTCGCGGCCTCGCCGCGCGCTTCCCCTGTCACGATGTCGAAGAGCCGGTAGGTCTTGCGGTCTTCGGTGGTGACAGTGAAGAACCGCTTGTCGTCCTTACGGACCCAGATGTCCTTCGCGCGCCACGCCTCCAGGACAGCTTTTGCCTCGGGCAGGCCGCTGTCGCGAAAGGCCTCGATCGCCGGCGCGATGCTGAGCCTCGATCCCTTTATGATGATATCCGCGTGGGTCTCGAAAATGCCGTCGATGCCGGAACTCGATTGCGCACCTGCGCCGGCCGGGACCGACAGCAGGACCGTCGCCGCAAGCAGTATGGCTAAGACCGTCCGGATCATCACAATGGGTTTTCTTCAGGTGTTCGGCATCTTGAAAAGACGGGAGACGCACACAGCATGAGAGGGCCGGAAGGCCCCCTCATGCCGGTGCGGTCCAACCTAGTAGTTGGACTTGGTCTGCACGCAGACGTTGGTCTGGGTGTTGTACATACCGCAGCCCAGTTCCTTCCAGTCGGACTTCAGCATGGCCGATTCCGGGAGGAAGTCGGTCCACGCATCGCCCGGTACCTCAGCGGTCTGGCTGATGATGTCGAACTGGCCGTCTTCCTGAATCTCGCCAATCAGGACCGGCTTCGCCAGGTGGTGGTTCGGCAGCATCACGGCGGTCCCGCCCGTCAGGTTCGGGAACTCCTGGCCGTACATGGCCGTGCGAACCGCGTCCACATCGGTGGTGCCGGCCTGCTCGACCGCGTTCACCCACATGTTGAAGCCGATGTAGTGAGCTTCCATCGGGTCGTTGGTGACCCGGTCTTCGCCCATCTTGGCCTTCCACGCCTTAATGAACGACGTGTTCAACTCGGACTCCGCCGACTGGAAGTAGTTCCAGGCAGCCAGGTGGCCCACGAGGTTGGAGGTGTCGAGACCTGACAGTTCCTCTTCCCCGACGGAGAAGGCGACAACCGGGATGTCGTCGGCGGAAATACCGGCGGCGGCCAGTTCCTTGTAGAAACCGATATTCGCGTCACCGTTGATCGTCGAGATAACGCCGACCTTCTTGCCGTCGGCGCCAAGGGCGACGACGTCCGCGACGATCTTGGACCAGTCCGAGTGGCCGAACGGCGTGTAGTTCACGAAGATATCGCTTTCGGCGATCCCTTTGTCCTTGAGATAGGCTTCCAGGATGTTGTTCGTGGTGCGCGGATAGACATAGTCGGTGCCGAGCAGCGCGAACTTTTCGACGCCGAGCTCGTCCAGGAAGTAGTCCGTGGCCGGGATCGCCTGCTGGTTCGGGGCGGCGCCGGTATAGAACACGTTCCTGGAGCTTTCCTCGCCCTCATACTGGACCGGGTAGAACAGCAGACCGTTCAGTTCCTCGATCACCGGCAGGACGGATTTGCGACTCACCGACGTCCAGTTGCCGAAGATCACATCGACCTCATGCACCGTCAGCAGCTCACGCGCTTTTTCTGCGAACAGCGGCCAGTCGGAGGCCGGGTCCACAACGACCGCCTCCAGCTGCTTGCCCAGCACACCGCCTTTAGCGTTCTGCTGCTCGATCAGCAGCAGCATCGTGTCCTTGAGGGTCGTCTCGGAGATGGCCATCGTCCCCGACAGAGAGTGCAGGACGCCCACCTTGATGGTGTCTTGCGCTTGCGCCGCGCCGATGCCGATGCCCGCTGTAAGGGCGCAGGCAGCCGTCATACGGAGCGCCCTGTTCATAATGCTTTTCACTTCACTTCTCCTCATTGCGAAAGCCCTGGTTTGGTGCAGAGCAACAAACTTTCTTTCAGCAACACGCGTGCCAGAAACGAAGCCATTATCTTTACCAACAATTTCAGTGAGTTATGAAATTCGACATTTTGAATGCCGATATCGCGCTACAAAAACGAGCTCAGAAACGACCAAAATATGAACAGTATAACTTTAGTGCCTAATATTTGATCACACTTGTGTTCGGCAAAGACCTGGCGCGTCCAACGCGAATGACGTCGGGGACTCAACTCCGGCGGCCAGCCGCCCGCACGGGCACAAGCCCTGTTCCCGCCAGGCCTCGACGCTCAACGGCACGCTGAGCGCCGTGTTTGCCCGCAATGCGGTACCACGAGATCGTCAAGCCGCCCGGATGGGCCGGATTCGGCTGGCAATCCCCCCCTTTACTCTCGATCATCCGATATCAGGTGCCGGATTTTGGAGAATCCAACCGACGCCGTGTCTTGGGAGGGACATCACATGAACACCAGCCGCAAGTTTGCCACGATCCTGACCGGTGCTATCGTCGCCGCCGGCATCGCATCCGTCGCGCCCGCCTCGGCGCAGACCGAGCTTCTGATCAACAACTACCTGCCGCCACCGCACCCGTTCCAGACGCAGATCGTCGCGCCGTGGGTCGAGGATGTGGCGAAGGCGACCAACGGCTCGGTGAAGCCGGTACTGTCCGCCGCGGCGGTCGGCCCGCCGCCGAAGAACTGGCAAACCGTGACCAAGGGCGTCGCCGATGTCGTCCTCATGGCGAACCTGTTCCAACCCAAGCGCATCCAGTTACCGGTCATCGCGGAGATCCCGCTGAACTCCGGCTCGTCCGAAAAAACGTCGGCGGCGCTGTGGGCGACGCACGAGAAATTCTTCGCGCCGGCGGACGAATACAAGGGTGCCGTCCTTCTCGGTTCCTTCTCGCTGACGCCGAACGTGATCCACAGCGGCGGCAAGGTGATCAGGACAGTCGAGGACCTGCAGGGCTTCAAGCTGCGCGCCGCCCCGGGCGTAACGACTAACCTGCTCAACGAGCTGGGCGCGGTGCCCGTAGCCTCGGGCCCGTCGCAGATCTTCGGCCTGATCTCAAAGGGCGTCGTCGACGGCGTGGCCGTGCCGGCCCACGGCCTGCGCGCCTTCCGCATGCTGCCCTACATCAAGGCCTCGACGCTCATTCCGGGCGGCTTCTCGAACACGACCTTCTCGTTGCTCATGAACCAGGACAAGTGGGAAAGCCTGTCCGCCGAGCAGCAGGCACAGGTGATGAGCGTGTCCGGTGCGTTCATTTCGGCCAAGGGCCCCGGCATGGACAAGATCGCCGAAGGCTCGCTCAAGGCGCTCCAGGACGAAGGCGGCCAGGTGGTCGACGCCGACCCGGCCCTGATCGAGGCGATCAGGCCGTTCGCGGCGAACCTCGAAGCCGAGTGGCTCGAAACCGCCAACGGCAAAGGTATCGACGGCAAGGCCGCGATGGCGTTCTTCCGCGCGCAGATCAAGTAGCCGCCGGACGTAACCGCCAAGGGATCCCCGCCGCCGCGCGACATCCGCACGGCGGCGGCCCGGCCGCAACCCTCCAGCCCGGCGCACCATGAGCACACCCGCAGACCCGCAGGACGAGGCACTGGATGAGCCGCGTGACGGGACCTATTCGGTTCCGTCGGAGGCCGCCGGCGCCATGGCCTGGCCGGTCCGCATCCTCACCTTCATCGCCGCCGGGTTCATGCTGGCCGTCGGCGCGTTCACCTTCGCCGACGTCACTGGCCGCTACATGTTCAACAGTCCGATCCGCGGCGGCGTGGAAATAATCGAGTTCCTGCTTGGGCTACTTATCTTCTCAGCCCTCCCACTCGTGATCGCAAAAGACGCCCATATCACCGTCCAGCTGTTCGACGGCTTCATGAGCGAGAACTTCAAACGCGTCCGCACCGGCATCGTGCTTCTGGCGAACGCGGCCGTCCTCGCGTTTATCACGGAGCGGATGTGGTCGACCGGCGCGGAGATGGCGGAATACGACGAAATCTCCCTCCACCTCCAGGTACCGACCGCCCCCCTGCTTTTCGCGCTGACGGCGCTCAGCGCGGTCAGCGTCATGGTGCAGCTCTACCTGGCGATCCGCTACATCGCAGCCCGGGGCCACGTTGAGGGAGAAGGCACATGACGCTCGCACTCGCCGGCTTCGGTGTCCTGCTGTTCATCGCGTTCCTCGGCCTCCCCCTCGGATTCTCGATGATCATCGTGGGTTTTGCCGGCTTCGCCATAATCCGCGGCACCGGCCCGGCGCTGGAGACCGTCAGCCAGCAAATTCTCGACCTCGCGCTGAACTCGAACTTCGTCACCCTGCCCCTGTTCGTCCTTATGGGCGTCTTCGTGTTCCGCGCCGCGCTCGCCGAAGACATCTACGAGGCCGCCCAGGCCTGGCTCGGCAACAAGCGCGGCGGCGTCGCCATGTCGACCGTCGCGGCCTGCGCCGGCTTTGCATCCATCTCGGGATCGTCCGTCGCGACGGCGGCAACGATGGCGAAAGTTTCGATCCCTCCGATGCGCCGGTTCAACTACGACAAGGGCTTCGCCGCCGGATCCGTCGCCGCAGGCGGGACGATGGGCATCCTGATCCCGCCCTCGGCGGCCCTGATCATCTACGGCATCCTGACCGAGCAGAGCATCGGCGACCTGTTCATCGCCGGGTTGATCCCCGGCCTGATTACCGTGCTCGCCTATATCACGGTCATCTGGATCATCGCCCGCTTCTGGCCGCACATGGCGCCGCGCGCGAACAAGGAAAGCTGGGCCGTCCGATTCCGGACCCTGTGGAAGATCTGGGCCGTGCTCGTTCTGTTCCTGCTGATCATCGGCGGCATCACACTGGGCGTCTTCACGCCGACCGAGGGCGGCGGTATCGGCGCCGCCGGCGCACTGCTGTTCGCCATCGCGCGCAAGCGGATGAACTGGCGCATCTTTTACTTCGCGCTGGCCGAAGCCGCCGAGACGACGGCGATGATCTTCACCATCGCCTTCGGTGCCCTGATCCTGAATAACTTCGTCAATATTGCCGGCCTGCCGAACGCGATCGTGGATTTCATCGGCTCGCTCGACATTTCGCCGATCGCCGTGATCCTCGTCGTCCTGCTGATCTACATCCTGCTGGGCACGATCATAGAGGGCCTCGCGATGATCTTCCTGACGGTGCCGATCTTCGTCCCGCTCGTCGACGCGCTGGGCTTCGATCTCATCTGGTTCGGGATCGTCATGGTGATGGTGGTGGAGATCAGCCTGATCACACCGCCCATTGGCCTCAACGTGTTCGTGATCAAGTCGATGATGCCCGACGTGCCACTGGGCGCGATCTTCAAGGGCATCGTGCCGTTCTTCGCGGCTGACATTGTGAGACTATTGCTGGTGGTGTTCATACCCGGCCTGGCACTGTGGCTGCCGCGAGCCCTGTCCTGACGAAACCGACCGGTTACCACACAAAATCAGTGAATTCTCGCCCGCCAGACCTTGCCGACGGCACCCTGTGACATTAGATGAAAGTGGTTCGAGGGGGCAGGAGGCGCTCCCGAGAATCCCGGCCGGCGATATCCATCGCCGAGCGACTGCCGAACGTGTTGAATGAGGCGGTGATACCAACACCGCCCGGTGCACAGCGGACCGCAAAAGCGGCGTGCACCTTGTGAACGCACTAGGCTACGCTGTCGCTATCCGGTGAGGGGAGGAACGAACGACCGATGCTCGCTGCCACGCTAGCACCCTTCGTCTTAGGCGTGTGCGCACCGCTGGTGCGCCGCCTGTTCGGCGATTCCGTCGGCTGGGTGCTTGCCGTTCTCCCGGCGGGCCTGACGATCTATTTCGCGCAGTTCCTGGGGCCGGTCGCGGCGGGCGAAACGCTGTCCTTCTCGACCGAATGGGTGCCCGCGCTCGGCATCGCGCTGTCCTTCTATGTCGACGGGCTAAGCCTGCTGTTCGCGCTGCTGATCAGCTTTATCGGCACCTTCATCGTTCTGTATGCCGGCGCATATCTGAAGGGCCATGCCGATCTCGGCCGGTTCATGATGTTCCTGCTGATGTTCATGGGCTCGATGCTGGGCCTCGTGCTCTCGAACAACGTGGTCACCCTATTCGTGTTCTGGGAGCTGACCTCGATCACGTCGTTCCTGCTGATCGGCTTCAACCACGACAAGGCGCGCTCGCGCCGCGCCGCGCTGCAGGCGCTGGTCGTCACAGGCGGCGGCGGGCTGGCGCTGCTGGCGGGGCTGCTGCTGATGGCCCAGGCCGGCGGCGCGATGGAGCTGTCGACGCTGCTCGCCGACGGCGACGTGCTGCGCGACCACCCGTGGTACCTCGCGATCCTTGTCCTGGTGCTCGCCGGGGCGTTCACGAAATCGGCCCAGGTGCCGTTCCATTTCTGGCTGCCCAACGCGATGGAGGCGCCGACACCGGTCAGCGCCTACCTGCACTCCGCGACCATGGTGAAGGCCGGCGTCTACCTGCTGGCCCGCATGAACCCGGGCCTGGGCGGGACGGAGGTCTGGCAGATCGCGCTGATGACGTTCGGCGGCGCAACCCTGATCACCGGCGCGGTGCTGGCGCTGCGCAACACGGACCTGAAGCTCATGCTGGCTCAGACGACGGTTGCCAGCCTCGGCCTGCTGGTCTTCCTGATCGGCATCGGCGAACCGCTCGCGATCCAGGCGGCGATGGCCTACCTGTTCGCCCACTCGATGTTCAAGGGCGCGCTGTTCATGGTCGCCGGCTCGGTCGACCACGGGACCGGCACACGCGAGTTGAGCCGCCTGTCCGGCCTCGGACGGGTCATGCCGTTCACGGCGGTGGCAGGCGGCCTCGCGGCGCTTTCGATGTCCGGGCTCGCTCCCTTTATCGGCTTCATCGCCAAGGAGTGGATATACAAGGGCACGCTGGACGGCGGCGTGCCGCTGCTCCTCACGGCCGTCGCGATCGCGGGCAACGGCCTGATGTTCGCCGTGGCGTTCCTGGTCGGGTTCAAGCCGTTCTTCGGCAAACCGGGCGACACGCCGCACAAGCCCCACGAAGGCTCAATCGGCCTGTGGGTCGGCGCGCTGACCCTGGCGGTCCTCGGCCTGTTCTTCGGCCTGTTCAGCAACATCACTGAATCCCAGTTCGTCGGCCCCGCCGCCATTGCCGTGGCGGGAATGCCGATGGCCGTCGACCTCTACCTGTGGGGCGGGTTCAAGGCGCCCGTCGTCGCCAGCATCATCACCGTGGCGCTGGGCCTCCTCCTGTTCTGGCAGGGAAGGCGGCTGAGCGCGGCACTGGCGCAGGCCATCGATCCGCTCTGGGGGCCGGACAAGGGATACGACCAGTTCATGGATGCCATTGTCGGTCTCGCGCGTGGGATATCGGGCATGCTGCAGACCGGCGTCCTGCGGCGCTACATGCTCATCACCTTTCTCGTGCTGGCCGCCGCCATCGTGCTGCCCCAGCTGTTCGACAACATCGGCGTGACGTTCCGCACGCCGCCGGTCGATCTGCTCGTCTGGTCCGTGGCCCTGCTGACCCTGGGCGGCGGACTTGCGGTGATGATCATCCGCTCGCGGCTCATCGCAATCATGTCGATGGGCGTTTTGGGGCTCGGCGTCGCCTTCGTCTTCCTGATCTTCGGCGCGCCGGACCTCGCCTTCACCCAGTTGATGGTCGAGACGCTCTCGGTCGTCATCCTCGCACTCGTCATCACCCGCCTGCCGGTGTTCGGCGTCGACCGGCGCGGCCCGCTGCGGATCGTGCGCGACGCGTCGATCGCCATAGCCGTCGGCGGTGCGTTCACGGCCCTGCTCCTGACGATCACAAGCGCGCCCCTCGACATCGGCCTGAGTGCCTACTTCTCGGAGCGCAGCTACACGGAAGCGTTCGGCCGCAACATCGTGAATGTTATCCTGGTCGACTTCCGGGCGCTCGACACGCTGGGTGAAATCGCGGTCGTCACGGTCGCCGGTGTCGCGGTGCTGGGCCTGCTGGCGTTCCGCCGGCGTGACACCGACGCAAGCGGCGCGGCCGATAGTCAGGAGAGAAGCGCGCCATGAATTCCCTGATCCTGCGCACCGCGACCCCGCTGCTCACCGGCCTGATGCTGCTGTTCTCGATCTATGTGCTGCTGCGCGGCCACAACGAGCCGGGCGGCGGCTTCATCGGCGGCCTGATCGGCGCCTCGGCCTTCGCGATCTACGCCATCGCCGAGGGCCTGGCCGCCGCGCGGCGCGCGCTGGTCGTGCCGCCCATCACCATTGCCGGCACCGGCCTGCTGCTCGCCGCGCTCAGCGGCGTCGCCTCGCTGCCGTTCGGCGACGCCTTCCTGACCGGCCAGTGGTGGTTCCCGGCATTCGCGCCGGACATGAAATACGCCTCCACGGTCGTGCTGTTCGATATCGGGGTTTACCTCGTGGTCGTCGGCGCCATCTCCGGGATCGCGTTCGCTCTCGAGGAGCGCGAATAGATGGAAACGATCCTCGCCGTCCTCGTGGGTTTCCTGTTCGCGATCAGCGTCTACCTGATGCTGTCGGGCTCGCTGATCCGCCTGATCCTCGGCGTGTTCGTGCTCGGCAACGCGACCCATCTCCTGATCTTTGTCTCCGGGCGTCTCACGCGCGAAAGCCCGCCGCTGATCGAATACGGGCGCAAGGTCGCCGAGGCCGGCATCGCCAACCCGCTGCCCCAGGCGCTGATCCTGACGGCCATCGTGATCAGCTTCTCGCTGTTCGCCTTCCTGCTGGTGCTGTCCTACCGGGCCTACCAGTCGCTCGACACCATCGACACCGACGACATGCGCGTCGCCGAACCGGAGACGGGCGCACCGCCGATGCGAGGCCGCGATGTCTGATCCGGCCGCATGGCTCGTCGTCTGGCCGGTCGCCATCCCGCTGATCGGCGCGTCGCTGTCGATCGCGTTGTGGACGCGCCCGCAGGCGCAGAGCGTGATCGGGTTCATCGCGATCGCGCTGCAGTTCGCGGCCGGGCTGGCGCTGCTGGCCCATGTCTGGGCGAACGGACCGGTCGCCATGGCCATGGGCGGATGGCCTGCCCCGTTCGGCATCGCGTTCGCCGCCGATACGCTGGGCGCCGGCCTCACCGTCGTGGCCAGCGCCGTCGCGCTGGCGATCCTGGTCTACGGCCTGGCCGACACGGACGTCGAGCACCGGCGCGCCGGGATCGTCCCGCTGCTGCTGGCCCTCATGATGGGCGTCGCCGGCGCCTTCCTGACGGCCGACATCTTCAACCTCTACGTCTGGTTCGAGGTGACGCTGATCTCGTCCTTCGGGCTGATGGTGCTCGGCGGACGGCGCGAACAGCTCGACGGGGCGGTGAAGTACGCCTTCCTCAACCTGCTGGCGACGACGCTGCTGCTGATCGCGATCGCGCTGCTCTACGGCATGACCGGCACGCTCAGCATGGCCGATCTCGCGGGCAAGGTCGCGGCCCTGCCCGCCGACGCGCCGGTCGAGACCGTCGCGCTGCTCTTCCTCGTGTCGCTGGGCATGAAGGCCGCGCTGTTCCCGCTGCACTTCTGGCTGCCGGCCGCCTATCACACGCCGCTGCCGACCGTGTCGGCGATCTTCGCGGCCCTGCTCACCAAGGTCGGCGTCTACGCGCTGATCCGCGTGTTCATGATCGTCTTTCCCGACGGCGGGGAGATCGCGCGCGAGGCCATGGTCTGGGCCGCGGTCGCGACGATGATCGTCGGGGCGCTGGGCGCGCTCGCCGAAACCGATATCCGCCGCGTTATCTCCTACACCGTGGTCAGCGGCGTGGGGGTGATGATCGGCGGGCTGGCGATCGGCAGCGAACTCGCGCTCCTGGGCGCCACCTTCTACATCATCCACTCGATCATCGTCTCGGCCGCCCTGTTCATGGCGGCGGGCATGGTCGCGCGGGCCGGCGGCGGCACGAAGATCGCCGACCTGGCCGGCCTCTACAAGGGCGCGCCGTTCCTGGCGGCGGCGTTCCTGGTCTGCGCGCTGTCGCTGGCCGGGGTGCCGCCGCTCGCCGGATTCTGGCCCAAGGTCTATCTGGTCCGGGCCGGCCTGGAGGCGGGCGAATACGCGATCGTGGCCGGCGTGCTGGTGTCCGGTTTCCTGACCCTGATGCTGGTGGGCCGCACCTTCGCGCTGGCATTCTGGCGTGAAGCGCCGGACAGCACCCCGGCAACGGCTTCCGACGGCGGGGCCGTCCTGAAAGGCACGCTCGGCGCGCTGGCGGCCGTCACGTTCATTCTCGGCGTGTATTCGGCGCCCGTCGCCGGCATGGCGTCCCGCGCGGCGGCGGAACTTCTCGCGCCCGACGCCTATATCGAAGCCGTCCTGGGCAGCCCGGCGCAGGCAGCCGCAGCAGGTCCGAACGACGCGGAGGCGCGGCCATGAACCTGTTCCTCGTCAACATCGTGCTGGCCCTTATCTGGAGCACCGTGACGAACAGCTTTTCGGCGAGCAACCTGATCTTCGGTTTCGTCCTCGGTTTCCTGAGCCTGTGGCTCGTCCGTGAGCGGTTCAACCAGCGCAACTTCTTCCGGCCCGCCCGCGTGCTGCGCCTCGCCGGACTGTTCGTACTCGAACTCGTATTGTCAGGTTATCGGGTCGCCCGCGACACGCTCTCGCCCCGCATGAACTTCCGGCCCGCGATCGTCGCGTTCCCGCTGGAGGTCGAGAGCGAGGTCGGGATCATGCTGCTCGCCAACCTGATCACCCTGACCCCGGGGACGTTGAGCGTCGATGTTTCGACCGACCGCTCGACGCTCTACATTCACGCGATGGACGTCGACGACCCCGACGCGCTGCGCGCGGATATCCGGAACGGGTTCGAACGCCGGATCCGCGAGGCACTGGAGTAGTCCCATGGCTGAGTTCGGCGCACACTTTCTGGAATACGCAATCGTCTTCACCTACGGCGCGTTGATCGTCTCCTTCGCGCTGACGGTGTTCCGCCTGCTGCGCGGGCCCACCCCGGCCGACCGGGTGGTCGCGCTCGACATGCTCGCCCTACTCGGGATTGGATTCATCGGGGTGTTCTCGATCTCCACCGGCGAGTACGCGTTCCTCGACGTGGCCATCGCGCTGGCGCTTGTCGGCTTTCTCGCCACTGTCGCCTTTGCGCGCTACGTCTATCGCGGTGCGCTCGAGGAACGGCATAAATCGCCCCCCGGCCAGACGGGAGACGAGCAATGATCGATCTCATCGGCGGCGTCATCATCCTGATCGGGGGGCTGTTCTCCCTGATCGCGGGCATCGGGCTTTTCCGCCTGCCGGACATCTTTGTGCGCATGCACGCCGCCACAAAGGCGGGCACCCTCGGTGCGGGATTGATCCTGATCGCCATCGCAATCGATTCCCAACTGATCGAGGTGACCGCGCGGGCGATTGCCGGCGTGATCTTCCTTCTGCTGACGGCGCCGGTCGCGGCGCACCTGCTTGGCCGCGCCGCCTACCTGTCGGGCGCGCCGCTATGGTCGAAAACCTGCATGGACGAACTGTCCGACAAGTACGATGCAGATGGCCGAAGACTGATCGGAACGCTGACGGACGGTCTTCAGCGGGAGATTGAAAACACGGACAAAGAGCCTGCCGACCGCGCAGACTGAATACAGCTAAAGCACCGCGATAATCGCGTCCGTCATTTGCGCGCTGGTTGCCTGACCCCCCAGATCCCCCGTGAGCACCTTGCCGTCGGCGATCACTCCGTAGACCGCGCGCTCCACCCGGGTCGCCGCGACGCCCTCGCCGAGATACTGCAGCATCATTGCCGCAGTCAGGATCGTCGCCGACGGGTTTGCAACTCCCCGCCCTGCGATGTCGGGCGCGGTGCCGTGCACGGGCTCAAAATAGGCCCAGCGTTCGCCGATACAGGCCGACGCGGCCAGCCCCAGCCCCGTCGAGAGACCCGCGGCGATGTCCGACAGGACGTCGCCGAAGGCGTTGGTGGCGAGGATCACGTCGAACCGGCCGGGTTCGCGCACCATCTCCATGGCGCACGCATCGACATTCGCGGTCTCATACTCGATGTCGGGGTAATCGTCGGCAACCGACTGGCAGGCTTCAAGGAACAGCCCGTCGGTCAGTTTCAGGACACCAACCTTGTGCACCGCTGTCACCCGGGTCGGCTTTCCCTCGGCCGTACGGGCCGCACGGCGCGTCCCGGCCTGGGCGAAGGCAATCCGGGCGCAGCGCAGCGATGCCTCGCGGGTCACAAGCCGCACGGCGCAGGCCGCATCATCGCCGGCCATGTGCTCGATGCGCGCGTACATGCCCTCGGTCACCTCGCGAACGACGACGCAATCGATCTCGCGCGACGGCGATTCCACGCCGTCGACCGCACGCGATGGCCGCACGCTGGCGCCAACCTCCAGGCCCTTGCGCACGCCGCCCAGCGGGTCGCCGCCATGGGGCGGGATACGCTCCACGTCCATCGCACCGAGCAGCACCGCATCGGCAGCCCGCGCCGCGTCCAGCGACTCGTCCGGCAGGGAATGGCCTATCTCCAGAAACGTGCCGTGCCCCGCCGGCCGGTCGTCCCAGGTGAAGGACGGCCCGCCGCCCGCCGCCAGCGCGTCGAGCACGCGCCGCGCGCAGTCGGTCACTTCGCGGCCGATCCCGTCGCCCGGCAGCACGCAGATACTGTACGAACCAGCCATGTTTCCCTCGTCACGCTGCTGTCACACCTCGACTATAGCGGGCGAAGGTCGAAGCCACCTACACTGGGGGCAACAGGGGAGAACTCCATGAGCTACGAAGGCATGATCGCGGAAAGCGTCCGCGTCTACGGCTACGACTACGAACTGATCGACGCCTATTCGGCGCGCCCGCTAGGCGAAGGCCCTTATCCCGGCGTGCTGGTCTGCCACCACATGCCGGGCTGGGACGAGTGGACCCGCGAAGTCGTCCGCAAGGTCGCCTCGCGCGGCTACAACGTCGTCTCGCCGAACCTGCATTCGCGCTACGACGGCGCGACCGCGCAGGACCGCTCGGCGGCGGTCCGGGCGAGCGGCGGCCAGGTCGACGAACAGGTGCTCGGCGACCTCGGCGGCGGCGAGCGCTGGCTGCGCGACCTGAAGACATCGAACGGCAGGGTCGGGATGATCGGCTTCTGCTCGGGCGGGCGGGTCGCCTACATGGCCTCGGCGAAAATGCCGACGCTCGCCTGCGCGGTCGACTGCTGGGGCGGCAACGTGACCGCGCCGCCGGCGGAGCCCAACGACAACCAGCCGGTCCCGCCCATCGAGATGACGGCGGAGATCTCGGTGCCGCTGCTCGGCCTGTTCGGCAATGACGACCCGAACCCGGACGTCGCCCAGGTCGACACCATCGAGGCGGCGCTCAAGGAGCACGGCAAGGACTACGCCTTCCACCGCTATGACGGGGCGGGCCACGCCTTCTTCAACTGGCACAACGAGCGCTATCGCCCGGACCAGGCACTGGACGGCTGGGACAAGGTGTTCGCGTTCTTCGACCAACACCTTTTCGACCAACACCCCGGCGACTGAAGGGCGGGCGACATGAGCGACACCGACAAATCCCTGGACGACCGGCTGCGCGCCATCGAGGACCGGCTGGAAATCTACAACCTGATCGCCTCGCACCCGCCCAGCGCGGACACGGGGGCCGATTACTACACCCGCGCCGTCTACACCGAGGACGGCGTGTTCGACCGTGGATCGGGCCTCGACGGCGCGGTGGGGCACGAGGCCATCGCCGCCTTCACCTTGCGCCCGGAACACCAGGAGGCGATCGCCGGCGGCATGGCCCATATGTCGGCGCTGCCCTACGTCGAGATCGACGGCGACACGGCCTATGTCACCTCATACCTGCAGATCGTCCATCCGGACCGCGAGGCCGAGCCGCGCGAACTGCCGAACCACGGCACCACGACCGGCTTTCGCATCCACCGCGTCGTGACCAACCGATGGACGCTCGTGCGCACCGACGCCGGCTGGAAGATCAGGAACCGCCACATGGAGCCGGTCGACGGCAGCCAGGGCTACCGCGACATTCTCACTCAGGCGCTGGAGGCATACCGCGAGGGCGATTCCGGGTAACCTGCCCGGACACACGAGCCCGAGCGAAACCGACGATGCGCGCACATTTCGCCGATAACGCCTTCATCGTCCTGGCCCTGATCTGGGCGGGACTGCTCCTCGGCGTCTCCTTTCTGGCGACGCCGGTGAAGTTCACGGCCCCGGGGCTGACCCTGCCGGTCGCGCTGGAGGTCGGCCACGTCACCTTCGCGCTGTTCTCCCTCATCGAATGGGTGCTCGGCGCGCTATTGCTGTTGAGCGCATCGCTAGGCTCGTCGCGGGCCCGGCTCGCGGTGGCGGCCCTGGTCTCGTCAATCGTCGCCCTGCAAGCGCTCTGGCTCCTCCCGGCCCTGGATCTGCGTGTCGCCGCTGTGGTCGCGGGCGCGCCGTTGCCCCCGAGTTCGCACCACACGCTCTACGCCGCCGCCGAGGCGATCAAACTCGTACTGCTACTCGGTTCGGGGGCGTGGGCGCTCAGGCGCGCCTGAGCAGGTAGAGACCGCTTCCCGCCAGCACGATGCCGCCGGCAAGGGTCGTCCAGGCCGGGATATCGCCGAAAAGGGCAAAGCCCAGCGCCGAGGCCCAGATCAACTCGCTGTAGGCGAACGGTGCGACGACCGAGGCTTCCGCCTGCTGGTAGGCCTTGATGAGCAGGAAGTGAGCGCAGGCGCCGAGACAGGCCGCGGCGAACAGGTTGAGAAGCGCGCCGGTCGACGGAATCTCCCACACGAAGGGCAGCGCCAGCGATGTCGCGACCAGCCCGACGAGAGTCGCCGTGTAGAGGATCGCGGGCGGTTCGACGACCTGGCTGATGGGGCGCGTCATGGTCTGGTAAATCGCCACGCCCAACGCGGCCGCAAGCGGCACCGCAGCACCCCAATGGAACAGGTCGCCGCCCGGCTGAACGATGATCAGAACCCCGCCAAACCCGACAAGTACGGCGAGCCAATGAGACAGACCGACCTTCTCCCCGAGGAACAATACCGAGAGAATCGTGATCAGCGCCGGGGCGATAAAACCGATCGCGATGACATCGGCAAGCGGCAGCAGACCGACCGCTAGGAAAAACCCGCCGATGGTCGCGGTCAGCGTGAGCGCGCGCAGAACCTGCAGCACGGCCATCTCGCGGCGGACCATCCGAGACAGGCGCGGCGCGAACAGCAGCGAGAGCAGGATCGCCTGGAACGCGTACTGGGAAAACAGGATCATCCCGACCGACACGTCGGCGCGCGCGGTCTTGATGAAACTGTGCATCATGATGAAGCAGAGTGAGGCGAGACACATCACCGCGATCGCCCGCAGGTTCTGCTTCTGGCCCGCCTGCGAAGGCGGTTCGGCGTTCACAGCGGTGAATCCTTGCCCTCGTAGACTTCGATCACCCGGGTCGCGTCGTCTTTGCCCCAGCCGGCGGCCTCGGCGCGCTGGAACATGGCGCGCGCGGCGGGCAGCACCTGCAGGTCCACGCCGCCCTCCTTCGCCAGATCGATCGCAATACCCATATCCTTGACGAAAATCTCCACCGCGCCGCGCGGCGTGAAGTCACGTTGCGTCAGCGGCCCGACCGACATGTCGAGCATGGCGCCTCGCACCGATCCCTTCGGCAGGCACTGCGCCATGACATCGTGGGACAGACCGGCGCGTTCGCCGGTGATGAACACTTCAGCCAACAGCGCCGTCGACGCGTTGACGAACATGTTGGTGACGACTTTCATCGCCGCGCCCGTGCCCGACGGCCCGGTATGGGTCGCGTCGGCGGAAATCGATTCCAGGATGGGGCGGACACGTTCGAAGGTCGCGGCATTTCCACCGACCATGAACGTAATGGTCCGGTTGTCGACCTGCGGGGTCGAGCCGGAGATCGGCGCATCGAGCATCTCGATCCCCGTGGTGGACAGCCGCTGGGCAAGATCCCGTTGGAAAGCGGGCGGCATGGTGCTCATCTCGACATGGATCAGCCCATCCCTGCCGGCTTTGTCGATGCCGTGTTCGCCGAACAGGTTATCCTCGATATGTTCGGGCTTGAGCAGGATCGAGAAGGTGATGTCGCAATTTTCGGCAACCTCGCGCGCATTGGCGCAGGGTGTGCCGCCGGCGGCCTTCAGCCGGTCCAGCTGGGCCGGATCGATATCGTAGCCCCACACGTCGTGCCCGTCGGCCATCAACTGCTGCGACAGCGCCAGCCCCATCTTGCCGACACCGATCATTCCAAGCTTTTCGCCCATACTTCGTCCTCCGCTTACTCAGGTCTGCCGGTTCGTGGCGGATCGCCGACCGGCTGTCAAATCGCGTTGGCGCGGGCGTCGGCGCGCCAGACATGTTCGTGCCACCGCCACACGATCAGGGCCGTCGCGGCAAGCCCGAACAGGCCGTACGCGGTGGCCGTCGTTCCGAACCCGAACCTCTCGATCAACGGGCCGGACGCGAGCAGGCCCATGGGCAGGCCGTAGATCGCGAGCATGCGCAGGCCGAGCACGCGCGCGCGCATGCCGGGGGCCGACGTCTGCAACAACATGACAGACAGCGGCACCAGCGCCAGCGTCTGGCACAATCCTGCCAGCATCAGGACGGCCATCCCGAGCCAGAGTATGTTGAGCCAGGCGAAGAGCAGCAGCATCGCGAACCAGGCGAAGGTGTAGCCGACCATCATCCGGCCGGAGCGCAGGCCGCGCTTGTTGGCCGCCAGGATGAGCGAACCAACGAGCGCGCCAAAGGCGAAGCTGGCGGCGAGATAACCGAGGCCCGTCTGGTCCGTCCCGTACACCTCCCGCGCCACATAGGGCAACACGCCGCCCATCAGCGGAAAGGCGCAGAAGTTCACCAGCAGGGCCAAGGTCATGGCCGCGAGCAAATGCGGCGTGCGCCAGACGTAGGCAAAGGCGTCAGTCAGGTCCCGCAACGGCGACGGCACGCCGCTCGCCGGCTCCGGAGCCGATCCGTCGGCCGTTCGGCGCGCGGTGCCGAGGGTCAGCAGGAACGATACCGCGTAGAGCCCCGCCACCACCGTATAGGCTGGCGCCATGCCGAATGTCGCAACGATCCCCGCCCCGGCCAGCGCGCCCGCGACCCGCGCGGAATCCGTCGTCGTGCGGGAGATTCCCATCGCGCCGACGAGCTGGCCCGAGGGAATGGTCTCGCCGACCAGCGAATACCGGATCGCGATATCGGACGGCCGGATCAGCCCCATCAGTGCGCCGATCACGAACACCTGCGCGGGGCCGAGCGCGTCGAACCATGCAAACATGGCGAGCGCCGCCGCCTGGAGTGTGTAGAAGGCGCGCATCTTGTAGAGCACGGCGCGCGCGCCGGCCCGATCCCCCGCAACGCCGATCACTGGCGCGATCAGGGTCCCGAGATACTGGAGCGCGGCGAACAGGGTCAGGAGCAGGACCGAGTCCGTGGTCACAAGGATGAACCAGCCGAGGATCAGCGTTTCCATCTCGAACGACCATGAGGTCGTGAGATCGGCCGGCCACTGGAACCGGAAGCTGCGCACCGAAAACGGGGCCAACACCGAAGTTCGTGGCGTGGAAACCATAATGTTGGACTGCCGGGCGCGGGCCGGCGGCTAGGCCAGGTGCCTCTTGAAGAAGTCGACCAGCGTGCCGAGGTGAACCGGGTCGGATCGCTCGTCTTGCGGTACTTCGACAAGTTCGATGTCGCCGCCAGCCTCACGGTAGTTGGCAACGAAACGGTCTGGTTCGTCCATATCAAGGGGCGATTCCGGATCGCGATACTCGTGAACCGGGTCGGGCCGGCCCTGAAACCAGATAGCAGGCGGTGTCTCGACGTCTTCGCCGCGCTCAAGCGCGAGCATCGGATTGCCCTCTTCCATTCGCGGCTCGTCGACCCAATAGGTGTGGTGCCGCTCCGGCAGATCGCCGACCCAACCCGGCGGATCGCCCGCCGCCCGCAACGCCACCACACGGCGGTAGCGCGACAACGGGTTAATGACTGGCCACATCAGGCCGAGGCAGCGCACCGACGCATCGGCGTCTGTCTCCAGCGGCAACGCGCTGTAGCGCATGTCCTCCGGGCGCATCGCCGCGAGCGCGGCAAGATGCCCGCCGCTCGACTGGCCGTTGACGCCCACCCGCGCCGGATCGACCCCGACTTCTGCCGCGTGTGCCTTCAGCCAGCGGATCGCATAGTTGATGTCCTGGGACGACGACGGATAACCGGCGTCGGCCTGCCTGAAATCGAGCGCCGCCGACATGATGCCGTTCTCGGCAAACACCGCGCCACGCACCGCGCATTCGCTCGCATCGCCCTTGCACCAGCCGCCGCCGTGCAGGTCGACCAGCACCGGATGCGGCCCGTCGCCCGACGGGTGAATCAGGTGCAGCATCAACGGTTCATCGCCGTGGCGGTAAATCTCGATTTCTTCAGCGTTCGCCATTGTTCTCATCCCCCGATGTGCGGTTCGCGTGTCCCGAATCTTTCCCGGATATTAGATGGTGGACCTTGTGAGGAGCAATCGAGCCTTACGTCAGCCCTTCCTTCTCCAGCAGCGCGTCCGCCGTCGGCAGCGCGCCACGGAAGGCAACGTAGGCGTCTTCCGGGTCGTATGACCCACCCGAGGAATAGATGTGCCGGTGCAGTTTCTCGGCCGTCCCGGCATCGAACGGGTCACCGGCCTCTTCGAAGGCACGGAAGGCGTCGGAATCCAGCACGCCGGACCACATGTAGGAGTAGTATCCCGCCGAGTAGCCATCGCCGGCGAAGACATGGGCGAAGTGCGCCGTCGCGTGGCGCATCACGATGGCATCGGGCATGCCGATCCGCGCCAGCGCTTCCTTCTCGAACGCGATGGGGTCGATATCCGCTGCGGCGTCGGCGTCGAGCGCGTGGAAATCCATGTCCACCAGCGCCGATGCGGTGAATTCGACGTTGGCGAAGCCCTTGTTGAACTTCTCCGCGGCGACCAGTTTTTCTAGAAGCGCGTCCGGCAGCGGTTCGCCGGTCTCGTGATGTATGGCAAACTTTTTGAGAACTTCCGGCACCCGCAGCCAGTGTTCGTAGAGCTGCGAGGGCAACTCGACGAAATCGCGGCTGACCGACGTGCCCGAGATCGACGGATAGGTCACGTCCGACAGCATCCCGTGCAGGGCGTGCCCGAACTCGTGAAACAACGTACGCGCGTCGTCCATCGTCAGCAGCACAGGCTCTCCGGCCGGCGCCTTCGCGAAGTTCATGACATTCACGACGATCGGGTATTGCGCGCCATCAAGGCTGTCGCCCGCGATCCGGTGCTGATCCTGGAACGAGCTCATCCATGCGCCGGAGCGCTTGGACGAGCGGGCGAAATAGTCGCCGAGGAACACCGCCTGGCGATTGCCGTCCCGGTCGAGCATCTCGAACACGCGTACGTCCGGGTGGTAGGCGGTCACGTCCGGGTGTTCGCGAAACGTCAGGCCGAACAGGCGACCTGCCGTATCGAACGCGGCCTCAATCAACTTGTCGAGCTGCAGGTAGGGCTTGAGTTCGGCCTCGTTGAGGTCGAACCGCTCGGCGCGCACCTTTTCCGCGTAGTGCCGCCAGTCCCACGGCGCGACGTCGTGGTTCTGGCCTTCTTCGGCGATACGCGCGGCAAGATCCTCGCGTTCCTCCTCGGCCCGCGCGCGCGCCTTCGGCCAGACGGTTTCCAGAAGTTCGCGGACCTTTTCAGGCGATTTCGCCATGGTGTTGTCGAGCTTGAGGTGCGCGTAGGTGTCGTACCCCAGAAGTTTGGCCTTCTCGGCGCGCAGGCGGACCGTCTCGGCGACGATGGGGCGGTTGTCGCGGTCGCCCTCGCCGATGCCGCGCGCGATCCAGGCGTTGAACGCGTCCTCGCGCAGGTCCCGGCGCTCGGAAAACGTCAGGAACGGCTCGATGATCGAGCGCGACAGGGTGACGGCGTGCCTGCCCGGGTGGCCGCGCTCCTCGGCGGCGGCCGCCATGGCCGAACGCAGGAAGCCCGGCAGGCCCGCCAGGTCCTCTTTCTTCTCCAGCACCAGCGCATAGTCCTGCTCGTCGGCCAGCACGTTCTGGGCGAAGGTCGTGCCCAGGCTCGCAAGCCGCTCGTTGATCTCCGCCAGCCTTGTCTGCTCCTCCGGGCCGAGCTGCGCGCCGGACCGCACGAAGGACTTCCAGGTCAGTTCCAGCACCCGGTCGGCCTCGGCATCGAGACCGAGATTCTCGCGGTCCCGGTAGAGCGCATCGACACGTTCGAAAAGCGCGCCGTTCATCACGATCTTCGAATGGTGCCGCGACAGTTCCGGGGACAGCTTCCGCTCGAGCGCCTGCCGGGCCGCGTTCGTGTCCGCCCCGGACAGGTTCCAGAAAATGGCGGAAACCCGTTCGTAGAGTTCGCCGGCGCGCTCCATGGCGACGATGGTGTTCCCGAAGGTGGGATCGTCGGGGTTGTTGGCGATCGCGTCGATGTCCGCCAGATGCGCCGGGAGCGCGGCGTCGAACGCGGCCTCGATATCGGCGTCGGAGATCGCGCCGAAGTCGGGCAGCCCCAGCGGGCCGGACCAAGCGGTAATTTCGGTATTGATGTCGTCTGACATACGGAAACGTTCCTCGAATTGGGTCTTGCAGCCCACAATATGGGGAGTCCGGGCCGGATCGGCCATCCCGCGATCATCCAAAGGCGAATGGCGCCCGGGGTGTGATAAGCTCGCCGGCGACATGGATACCGGCGCGAACACAAAAACAGCCCATTCCGGCCGGCGCCGCATCGCGCGGCGGAACGGAACAGCGTGTTTCGTATCCCACACCCTCGGCCAGTCCCTGTCGCGTAGCATCCGCGGCATTCCGGGGGGGCCGCCGCTTTCTCTCCATCCCTAATCGAACCTTTTCCCAAGGATCCGACCGGAGAGAATTCCCATGTCCGAAAACACCGCAAACCCCGAAAACCCGATGGGCCTCGACGGCTTCGAGTTCGTCGAGTTCACCTCGCCCGACCCCGGCGTGCTTGAACCCGTGTTCGAGACAGCCGGCTTCACGAAGGTCGCCACCCACCGCTCGAAGGACGTCGACCTGTACCGGCAGGGCGACATCAACTTCATCATCAACAACGAGCCGAACAGCCACGCGGCCTACTTCGCCGAGGAGCATGGGCCGTCGGCCTGCGGCCTCGCCTTCCGGGTGCGCGATTCCCACGCCGCCTACGCCCGCGCGCTCGAACGCGGCGCGCAACCCATCGATATCCCGACCGGGCCGATGGAGCTGCGCCTGCCCGCGATCAAGGGCATCGGCGGCGCGCCGCTGTATCTCATCGACCGGTACGAGGACGGCTCGTCGATCTACGACATCGACTTCCGCTGGCTCGACGGCGTCGACCGCCGACCCGAGGGCCACGGCTTCCACACCCTCGACCACATGACCCACAACGTCTATCGCGGCCGCATGGACTACTGGGCCGAGTTCTACGAGCGGCTGTTCAATTTTCGCGAACTGCGCTTCTTCGACATCAAGGGCGAGTACACCGGCCTGACGTCCAAGGCGATGGCCGCGCCGGACGGCAAGATCCGCATTCCCCTGAACGAGGAGGCGTCCGGCGGCACCGGCCAGATTGAGGAATTCCTCATGACCTTCAACGGCGAGGGCATCCAGCACATCGCGCTGCGCTGCGACGACCTGCCCGCCTGCGTCGACAAGCTGAAAGCGGCCGGCGTGCCGCTGATGTCGGCGCCGCCGGAGACCTATTACGAGATGCTCGACGAACGCCTGCCCGGCCATGGCGAGCCGGTCGGGGAGCTGAAAGCGCGCGGTATTCTTCTGGACGGCTCCACGCAGGGCGGCGATCCGCGCCTGCTGCTGCAGATCTTCTCGGAAACGCTGATCGGCCCGACCTTCTTCGAGTTCATCGAGCGCAAGCGCGACGAGGGTTTCGGCGAAGGCAACTTCAAGGCGCTGTTCGAATCCATCGAACGCGACCAGGTCCGCCGGGGCGTGATCGACACGGACAAGGGCAGCTAAAACGGCGCCGCATCGTGGACCGGCCGGCGCAGGCCGTCAGAACAGCAGGTTCGGCAGCCAGCTCGCGATGATCGGGTACTGGACGATCAGCGCCATCCCGATCAGCAGGATGATCCAGTAGGGCGTCGCGCTCTTGAAGATGGTCATCACGTTCATGTCGGGTTCGAGGTCGTTGATCGCCGACTTGACCGTGTAGACAAGCAACCCGAAGGGCGGTGTGAGCAGCCCCGCCTCGATGGCGATGATCGCGATGATCGCGAACGCGATGGGGTCGAAGCCGAGCTTGACCGCGATGGGCGAGAAGATCGCCGCCGTCAGCAGCATGATCGAGATCGAGTCGATGATCATGCCGAGCGCGAACCAGATCAACACCATCACGCCGATGATCATCCAGGGCTCGAGCCCGGACTCGAGGAAAAAGCCCTCGATGGCGTTGGCCATGCCGGTCATGGCGAGCGTGCGCGAATAGAGCGATGCGGCGACCAGCAGGAGAAGGATCGGCGCCGAGGTCTTGCCGACGGACAGGATCGCGTCGACGAAATCGCTCCAGCGCAGGCCCTTGATCAGGGCCAGTACGAGGCCGATGAACGCGCCCGCGCCCGCGCCTTCCGTCGGCGAGAAGACGCCGAACCAGATGCCGCCCAGCACCGCCACGATCACGGCGACGATGCCGGCCAAGCTTATAAAGAACTGCGTCGTGGAGACCTCTTCCTCACCCTCCACAGGTTCGGCCGGTGTATAGCCGCCGCCGACAACGGCGGGCTTCAGCACCGCCATGGCGAAGACATAGGCGATGAACATGGCGGCCAGCATCAGGCCCGGAATCACCCCGGCGGCGAACAGCTGGCCGATGGATTGCTCGGTCAGGATGCCCCAGACGATCATCAGCACGCTCGGCGGGATCAGCATGCCGAGGCAGCTCGACCCGGCGACGGTGCCCAGCGCGAAACCCTGGTGATAGCCGAAGCGTTTCATCTCCGGGTACGCGATCCGCGAGAAGGTGGCGGCCGACGCGATGCTCACGCCCGTAACAAAAGAGAACATGGCGTTGCCGAGGACGGTCGCGATGGCGAGCCGGCCCGGCAGGCGCCGCAGCATCCGGTTCACGCCGCGATAGACGTCCGTCACGCAGCCTGACTTGCTGATGAATTCACCCATCAGCAGGAACAGCGGGATCACGGCAAACACGAGTTCGCGGATGGCCTCGTAGGCGGTCGCGGCCAGCATGCGCTGAACGGTCTGGAACGCATATCCGTCGGCGCCCGTGACCATGAAGATCCCGAGCGCGCTGGTCATGCCCAGCGCAATGGCAATGTGCACCCCGATCGCCACGAGGACGATCAGGACCAGAACAAGAAGAATGGCGATATCGGCGGCAAACACGGGGGGTCAATCTCCGTCGGCGCTAGGCGTCGGGCACGGCCGAGTCCGCCTCGGACTCCAGCAGGTCCGGACGGAAGACGTCGACATAGGCCATGACGAGATAGTTGATGAGCGCGAGGGCGCTGCCGATCATCACGGTCCAGCGCGCCGGCCAGGACGGGACGCGCAACGCGCCCTCACCCTCGAACTCGCCCTCGACGAAGGAGCGGACGCTCTCGTCCCAGCCCCCGGTGATGATCATGAGGAAGAACAGCGCGCCGAGCAGATAGCCGATGATGAGCAACGTCTTCTGCACCGCGCCCGGCAAATGGGTCACCAGAAAATCCGCCCGCAGCATCGAACGGCTGCGGATTGCGTAGCCGGCCTGCAGGAATACGATGATGACGATCGAGGCCGTCACCAGCTCGGCCGTGCCATTGATCGGCGCGGAGAACACCCCGCGGCCGATGACGTCCGCGAGGATCAGGAAGGTCAGCGCGAAGGCCCACATCGCGGCAAGCACCATCAGGGCTTTCGATATCCGGTCACTGAATGTGATGAGGTTCATGTTTCCCCGCAGCGGCGCCCGCGCGCCTCGCCCGGTGTCCTTATCGAACAAAGGCCGTCCGGCCGGAGGCGGGTTCACCTCCGGCCGGGCCGGTTCAGATGTGGTTCGGGATGATCCCGGCTACTTGATCTCGTAGCGGACGGGCCACACGTAGCCCTGCTTTTCCGCAGCGTCGAGATAGGAGTTCAGGATCTTCTTGGCCGGGAAGCCCTTGCTCTCCAGCTCGTTGGCATGCTCCTGCGGCCAGTGGGCGAGGCCCTTGGCCCAGCCGAGGCGCACATCGGCCGGAAGCTCGGAGACGTTGATGTTCTCGCGCAGCCACGCCATGTCCTTCTCGTAGCCTTCCTTGTTGGCCGAACCCGTCAGGGTCTGGAAGCGCGCGGCGACGCCACGGATCACCGGCTTCACGTCGTCGGGCAGACGCTCCCAGAAGCGCTGGTTCACGGTCAGGCCGTGCCAGGTGATCGAGCCGAAGCCGATGGTCGTGTAGTACTCGCCGACCTCCCACAGGCCGAAGGTCTTGCCCCAGGCGCTCGGGAACATCACGCCGCCCTCGGCGACACCGGTCTTGATCTTCTGGTACCAGCCCGGAAGACCGTCGGTCACCGGCACGATGCCGATCCCGGCCTGGGTCAGCCAGTTGAGGTTAAGGCCCGCGCCCAGGATCTTGCGGCCGTTCAGGTCTTCCAGCTTCTTCCAGGGGAAGTTCGTGCCGATGTTGTAGCCGCCGTCGCCGATAATCGCGAGCAGGGTCTGGTCAAAGCCTTCGAAGCGCTCGGCCAGGCTCGGATACTGGTCGTAGATATCGGCAGCCGCCGCAACGCTCTGGACCGGGTCCATGGTCCCGAAGGGCAGCATGATCTGAAACGCATGCATCGGAAGCTTGGAGGCCTCGAAGCAGTAGCAGAAGCCGCCCATGTCGACGACGCCGTTCTGGACGCCCTCGAAGGTGTCGAACACCTTCACGATCGAGCCGCTGTAGCCTTCGATGAAGTTGACGGTGTGATTGGTCTGCGCCTCGACGGCCTTCTTGATCTCCGGCTGCAGCCAGTTCTTCATCAGGCCCGCATAGACGACCGTCGGCGGATGGCCCGAGGCGATCCGGATGGTGATTTCGTCAGCTTGGGCCGGCGCGCCGGCCGCGAGCATCGAACCGGCCAGAATACTGGCTGTCGCGACGGCCTTGAGTTTGGTGAGTGATTTCATCGCTGTCCTCCCGTTGGTGCGATTGAGAAATTTCTTCTTTTTCAGCCAGCACCGCGGACGATGCCGGACCTTCATACTTGTATAAGACTAAAACACCCAGCGCACCACCGCGACCTTTCAGGCACCGAAACCTGATCCATCAGGGCACAACTCTACCCGGAAGTCTGGAATAGAAGTACTCAGGTGGCGAAGCTGCGGTCGCCCGCGTCGCCGAGGCCCGGCACGATATAACCCTTATCGTTCAGGCGTTCGTCGACGACACCGGCAAGCACGGGGACGTCGGAATGGGCCCCGGCAAAAGCGGCAAGGCCCTCGGGTGCCGTGATGATCGACACCAGACGCAGATCTGTGACGCCCTTTTCCTTAAGGCGCGCCACGGCCGCGATCGACGAGTTCGCGGTCGCAAGCATGGGGTCGACGACGATGTTTCGACGCTCGGCGATATCGGGCGGACCGTTGAAGTAATACTCATTGGCTTCCAGCGTATCGTGATCGCGAAATATTCCGATATGTGCGACCCCTGCCATCGGCAACATATCGAGGGCGCCGTCGAGCATCGCATTGCCGGCGCGCATGATCGACACGAGAACCGGATAGGGCTTCGCCAGCGTCGGTGCATCCATCCCGGTGAGAGGCGTCTCGATCCCCCGCGTGGTTTCGGCGAGGTCGCGCGTCGCCTCGTACATCATGAGCTGTGATATCTCGCGCACAAGCGCACGGAACACGATCGGCTTGGTATCTGTTGCCCGCAGCAAGGTGATCTTGTGGCGAATGAGCGGATGGTCGATGACGGAAACGCCGGGCGGCAGGTCGTTTGTCATGGTGCTCCCCGAAATGAAAACGCCATCGGGTTTAGCGCGACAGCGCGACAAATGCGAGGCGCACCGCTTGAAGGCGGGCAATCGCGTCTGCCATGCTCCCGGCACCCTTTCGTCATCCTGGACACGGCTGTGAACACCGGCACACGACTGGCAACCCCGGCAATCGAGCGAGAAGATCGGCCGGACGGCTCGATTTTCCTGCACAACCGGGCGCCGCTGCCGGACCCGTTGCCCGACCCGCTCGCGCGCTGGAACCACTGGCTGTCGGACGGTCCTGACGCCACGTTCATGACCGAACGCAGCGCGGCCGGTATCCAGATCGCCAGCCGACAGGACATCGACCGGTTGTCGGACGCCTATGCCGTGTTCCTGACCGGCGAAGGAGCCGGTCCCGGTGACCGCGTCGCCGTGCTGGGTGCGGCGGGTATTGCCCACGCCGCGCTCAAAATCGCAATGCTCAAGGCAAACCTCGTCCACGTGCCGCTCGCGCCGACGCTACCCGATAGTGCCTACGGGCGCGCGCGGCTGACGACATTCCTGTCCATCGCAAAGCCGAAGCTCACACTCGACCTGAAGGACGTGGCGCTTCCCGACGGCCTGAAAACCCAGCGGTTTGTCCGACGGCCGTCGACGCTCGACGATCCCGCCGCGATCTATTTCACCTCGGGTTCGACCGGCGAACCGAAGGGCGTGTCGATCACGCGCCGCATGATCGCGTCGTGCCAGAGCGCCTACGCCGCCCACTGGCCGTTCCTGGCCCATCATCGCCCGGCCCTGATCGACTGGCTGCCCTGGCATCACGTATTCGGCGGCCTCGACAATTTCTACAAGATGATCTGGAACGGCGGCGAATATCACGCCGAGCTGCCGCCCGGCGCAGACAACATGGATGCGAGCGCGACGCGCATCCGCAATGTCCGGCCGACACTCCACATAAACGTGCCGTACGGGATCGACCTCCTGCTCGATCACCTGGAAGACGATCCGGACACCCGCAACGCACTGTTTGGCCGGCTCGACGCAATATTTTTCGCGGGCGCAGGCATGGGGGCGGAGACCTGGCGACGACTGCAGGACGCGGTCGGATCGACCTCGGGCAAAAAGCCGCTTCTCGTCTCCGGATACGGAGCGACCGAAGCGGGCTCCACCATGTGTCTTAGTCACGAGCCTGCCACGACAACAAGCGAGATCGGTCTCCCCCTCCCCGGCCACAGTCTTTGTCTTGCACCCTTGGACGACATGCATGAGGTGCGGTTCAAAGGCCCCAACCTGTCGCCGGGCTATGTGACCGGCGACGGCCCGCAACGGCTCCCCCTCGATGATGAAGGCTATTTTCATACAGGCGATCTGGCCCGCGCGCGTCATGACGGCCGGCCGGAACGCGGGCTTTGCTTCGACGGGCGGCTGGCAGAGGATTTCAAACTGACCACGGGCACCCGCGTCAAAACCGGTGCGTTGCGTCACGCCCTGCTCGCGGCCTGCGCGCCGCTGGTGCGCGACGTCGCCATTGCGGGGGCCGGGCGCGACCGGCTCGCCGTCATTCTGTTTCCCGCCGGTTCTGATATCGACCCCGGCACGCTTCGCCTCAAGCTGGCGGCACACAACACGGCGATGCCCGGCAGCTCATCTGCCATCGCCCGCGCGGTCGTCTCGGACACGCCGCCCGACCCGAACGCGGGCGAAATCAATGACAAGGGGCACCTGGTGCAGGCCAAATGCCTCGCCAACCGGGCCGACCTGGTCGAACGCCTCTACGCGGACCCGCCCGATGCGGATATCATCCGCCTCGACACGGACAAGGACACAAACCCATGACAGACCAGCCCGTTCTCCTCGTCGAGCGTGACCCCGACGACGCCTTCGTGATCCTCACCATGAACCGCCCGGACAAGCTCAACGCCCTCGACCTCGACCTGCTCGACGCGATCGACGAGGCCGTGCGCGCAGCGCAGGACGACCCGGAGACCCGCGCGATCGTCCTCACGGGCGCCGGCCGCGCCTGGACCACGGGCTTCGACCTGATCAGCGCCGATTTCGAGATGGACACCGCCGGCTGGCGCGCCGACATGTCGGCCAACTGCGAGCGCCTGCGCACGATCTGGGACAGCGACGTGCCGGTGATCGCGGCGATCAACGGCTACGCGCTCGCGGGCGGGCTGGAACTGGCCATGTGCTGCGACCTCGCCATCGCGGCGGAGGACGCGCTGCTGGGCGAACCGGAAGTCCGTCACGCCTCGGGCCCGCCGTCGCTGATGATGCCCTGGACCGTGCCGATCCGGCACGTGCGCTGGCTGATGTACACCGGCGACATGATCGACGGGCGCGAGGCCGAGCGCATCCATCTCGTCAACCGCGCCGTCCCCGCCGACCGGCTGATGGACGAGGCGAGGAACCTCGCGCGCAAGCTCGCGCGGATGCCCGGCCCGGCGATCAAATACGCCAAGGCCTCGATCAACCACTATCAGGAGACTGCGGGCCTCACGAGCTCGTGGCGCTACAACGTGGAGACGATCTCCACGCTGCACGCGTCCGAACACGGTCGGGCGTGGATGCGCAGGCTGAAGGAAAAGCCGCTCAAGGAATTCCTCGACGAGCGCGAGGCGCCGTTCCGGGAACTCGACGACTAGTCGCGCCTACTCCGCCGCGTTGCGCCGGCCGAGGCTTTCGAAGGTGTCGATCACCGTCGCCGCGTCGACCACATCGGCGTAGCGCCGCTCGACATCGCGCAGGTTGGCGCGGTGCGGCTCCTCCTCGTGATCGCCGACGCAGTCCTCCGGCACGATAGTCCGGAAACCCAGGCTGAACGCATCGATCACCGAGGCGCGCACGCAACCCGAGGTGATGCAGCCGGTCACGACGACCGTGTCCACGCCCTGCTTGATCAGAAACGGCGCGACCGGCGTCTGGAAGAAGATCGACGGCGCGGTCTTTGTGATGACGAGGTCCGGCTCCGCCGCCGCGATGCGCGGGTCGAGTTCGACCGAGGGATGCCCCTCGATCAGCTCCTCACGCAGCGGCGCGATCTTCCAGTAGGGCATCGCGTCGGGCGTGCTGTAGCCCATGGCGCAGGCAGCAACGGGAAAGCCCTGCTTTTTGGCAGCCTTGATGACCTCCACCGTTTTTTGCACGGCCCTGTCGATCATCTCCGCGCCGCCCATCCGGAATGCCGGGTCGGTGAATCCGCGCTGGAAGTCGACCACGACCACGCCGGGCCGCGCGCCCCAGCCGACCGCGCCGTCGCCGTATCCCCGTTCCGCGTAATCCATCGCCGATCTCCGTTGCGCCAATGATCCCGGTAGGGGAGTATTAAATCACGCTGCGCGGCGGGCGTCTTGCCCGAGCGACGAAAAGAAGAATGCGGCGATACAGGGATCGGGAGTTTTTTGCGATGGGCTATCGAATTTCCGTCGATACCGGCGGGACCTTTACGGACATGGTCGTGCTCGACGAGGACGGCCAGTTTCACGTGGGCAAGGCGCTGACGACGCCGGACCGCATCTCGGAAGGCATGTTCAACGCGCTTGAGGTGGTTGCCGAACAATTCGGCTCGACCCCGAAAGACATGCTGTCGGAGACCGACCTGCTGATCTACGGCACAACCCGGGCGACCAACGCCATCGTCACCAAGCAGACCGCGCGCACCGCGTTTCTGACAACGACCGGCTTCAAGGACGTTCTGGTCTTCAAGGAAGGCGGCAAGCACGGCCCCCACGACTACAGCTACGACTACCCGCAGCCGTATATCCCGCGCCGCTACACGTTCGAGATCGACGAGCGGATTGGCGCCGCCGGCGAAGTCGTGCGCCCGTTGGACGAGACGCAGGCCCGCGCGGTGATCGAGAACCTCAAGACACGCGGGTTCGAGGCCGTGGCGGTCTCGCTCCTCTGGTCGATCGCCAACGAGGCCCACGAGAAACGGATCGGCGAGCTGATCGAGGAGATCATGCCGGACGTGCCCTACACCCTGTCGCACCAGCTCGCGCCGATCCTGCGCGAGTACCGGCGCGCCTCGGCGACGGCCATCGACGCCTCGCTGAAACCCCTGATGCAGGCGCATCTTCGCCAGATGCAGACCGATCTGAAGGACAGCGGCTTCGCCGGCGACCTGCTGGTCTCGACCGCGGTCGGCGGCTGCCAGGAGGTCGAATCCCTCGTCGAGCGCCCGATCAACACGCTGAAGTCCGGCCCCGCGATGGCCCCGGTCGCCGCGCGCGCCTATTCGGCGATGGAACATATGGGCGGCGACGTGATCGTCTGCGACACCGGCGGAACGACCTTCGACGTCGGCCTCGTGCGCGACGGCTATCTCGTCTATTCGCGCGATTCCTGGCTCGGCCCGCTGTGGACCGGCGACATCATGGGCACCTCGACCGTCGACGTGCGCTCGGTCGGCGCCGGCGGCGGCTCGATCGCCTGGGTGGACCCCGGCGGGCTGCTGCGCGTCGGCCCCCAGTCCGCGGGCTCGGTCCCCGGTCCCGCCTGCTACGGCAGCGGCGGCACCGAGCCGACCGTGACGGACGCCGCGCTGGTGCTCGGCTACATCGACCCCGACTATTTCAACGGCGGCCGCCTGTCGCTGGATCGCGATGCCGCCGTCAAGGTGATCTCGACCCTGGCCGGGACCCTCGACAAGGGCGTCGACGAGACTGCCCACGCGATCATGGTCATCGCCAACGAACTGATGATCAAGGCGATCGGCGAGATCACCGTCAACGACGGCCTGAACCCGCGCGAAAGCGTGATCGTCGCCGGCGGCGGCGCGGCCGGATTCAACATCATGCCCATCGCCCGGGAGCTGGGCTGCGACACGGTGATCCTGCCGCGCACAGCCTCGGCGCTGTCGGCCTGCGGCATGCAGTATTCGTCCATCGTATTCGAGGCGACACGCTCACGTTTCACGGACTCCAACGACTTCGATCGGGAAGGCGCCAACCGCGCGCTCGACGAGATCGAGTCGGAGCTGATGGCGTTCCGCGACAGCCTCGGCACCGCGAAGGGCGCGGAGGTCGAGATCGAGTTTTTCGTCGAGGCGCGCTACCGGGCCCAGGTCTGGGAACTGGACACGGCGCTGCCGAAACCGCGCCTCGTCGCCGACGCCGACGTGGACGAACTGGTCGAGACCTTCCACCAGACCCACGAACGCATCTACGCCGTGCGCGACGAGGGCAGCCCGGTCGAGTGTGTGAACTGGAAAGGCCGTATCTCCATCCGGCCGTTCGACCCGCCGCCCGCACCTGAGCCGACGGCGGTAGAGAACAAGCCCGGCGCGCCGAACACCCGCGCGTGTTTCTTCGGCGGCGATGCGCCCGTCGACACACCGATCTTCCGCGGTCCGGACCTGACGACCGGCGACACGGTCGAAGGCCCCGCGATCATCGAAGAACCCACCACCACCATCGTCGTCTACCCGGGGATGTCCGCGCGGCTCAGCGCCGCCGACAGCTACATCCTCGATTGCCGCTGAGCAGGGAGGGCAGTCATGTCCAAATCGGAAACGTCCAAAACCGAGACCGGCCTCGATCCCGTCCTCATCTCCGTCATGGCCAACCGGCTCGACGGCATCGTGCGGGAAATGACCAACACCCTGCTGCGCTCGGCGCGTTCGGCGGTGATCTCCTCGGCGCGGGACTTCTCGTGCTGCCTGGTGACGGGCAACGACGAACTGCTCGCCCCCGCCGAAGGCCTGCCGGTGCATATCTTCGGTTGTCACATCCAGACGGCCAACATGCGCAAGTATCACGCCGGCGACATCCGGCCCGGCGACGCCTACCTGGACAACGATCCCTATGGCGGCAACACCCACCCGGCCGACCACACCTTCATGGTGCCGTGCTTCTTCGAGGGCGAGCACCTGTTCACCGCCGTCTCCAAGTGCCACATGGCCGACATCGGCAACTCGATCCCGTCGAGCTACTTCGTGCGCGCGCGTGACGTGTACGAGGAAGGCGCGCTGGTCTTCCCCGGCGTGCGCATCCAGCGCGACCACAAAAATATCGAGGACATCATGCGGATGTGCCGCGCGCGCATCCGGGTGCCCGACCAGTGGTACGGCGACTATCTCGCCGGGCTCGGCTCGGCGCGCGTTGCCGAGCGGCGGCTCGAAGCCTTCTGCGAGAAGTACGGCAAGGACACCGTGAAGGCCTTCATGCGCGAGTGGTTCGACTATTCCGAACGCCGGATGATCGACAACATCCGCAAGCTGCCCAAGGCCAAGCTGGTCAACACCGGCCGCTCGGACCCGCTGGAAGGCCTGCTGCCGGACGGGCTGGAGATCACGGTGAAGCTCGAGATCGACCCCGACGCGGCGGAAATCCACGTTGACCTGTCGGACAACCCGCCGTCGGTGGACGCCGGCCTCAACACCTCGCTCGGGTCCGCCACGTCGGCGGTGGTCGGCGCGATCTTCAACGCGCTCGACAAGGATCTGCCGCGCAACGAGGGTTCGTTCCGCCGCCTGCACTTCAAGTATGCGGAGGACAGCGTGGTCGCCGCGCCGACCTTCCCGCACTCCTGCTCGGTCTCGACCACCAACGTGTCCGAGCGCCTCGTCAACATCACCCAGTCGGCCTTTGCGCAGCTGGGCGACGGCATGGGCCTGTCGGAAGGCGGCGCCGGTCTCGGCGCGGGCATGGCGGTCATCTCCGGCAAGGACATGAGCCGGGGCGGCCAGCCCTATGTGAACCGGCTGATGCTGTCGACCAACGGCGGCCCGGCGAGTTCGGAAGCCGACGGCTGGGTCAACTACGCGATCCCGGTGATCGCGGGCCTGATGTACCGGGACTCGGTCGAGGTCGACGAGCTCAAGCACCCGATCCGGGTGGAATCGCTCGAACTGGTGACGGACTCCTCGGGCGCGGGACGCCGGCGCGGCGCGCCGGCCCAGCAGATCGAGTACGGACCCACAGGCGCGCCGATGACGGCGGTGATTTCCTGCGACGGCCAGCACACCCAGCCGCGCGGCGTCCTGGGCGGCCTGCCGGGCACGGCGGGGGAGACCTGGCTGATCCAGGACGAGAGCCAGCCCGAGCGGCTGCCGAACGTGGCCCAGGTCACCATCCAGCCCGGCCAGCGCATCCGCGGCCGGGATTCCGCCGGCGGCGGTTACGGCGACCCGCTGGAGCGCGAGCTGGAGCGCGTGCTGGTCGACGTGTTCGAAGGCTGGGAGACCCGCGAGAAGGCCCGTGACATCTACGGCGTGATCTTCACCGGTGAGATCGAGGACGATACGCTCGCCGTCGACGAGGCTGCGACGAAAGCACGGCGCGACGAACTGAGGGCGGCACGGGCGAACTGATGGAAGTGTAGGCGCGCACGCTTCGACTCACACCCTTGTCACCCCTGCGAAGGCAGGGGTCCATTAACTCAGACGCATGCCCGGTCGGGCTTCGGCGACAATGGATTCCTGCCTTCGCAGGAATGACGATCGGAGTTTTTAGTTACCGCTCGTAAATCTCCAAATCCAGCGGCAAATCGAGCCGTTCGCCGCGTGCGGCGGCCAGGTCTATCGCCATGCACAGCAACAGGTTTTCGTGGCCCTCTCGCGCGGTCGTGTGCGGAGTGTCGAGACCGGTGTGGAGCCGCTGGAACCAGGCGTTCGTCTCCTCGCGCAGCGGCCCCCAGAACTGGCCGAGCGCGTATTCGCCGAACGGGATGCTGTTGAGGAAATCGACGTGGCGCGCCGGGGCTTCGGGCGCGTCCTTCCTGTAGCCCGCGCCCTGGGGCAACTCGCTCGCCAGCACCACGTCGCGGTGCATGTCCTCGATATCGATGACGCCCTTGTCGCCGACAATCCCGATCTGCATCCCGTAGACCCCGCCCGGCCAGACCGTCGGCGCGGCCCAGCTGTGGTTCAGCGACAGCATCGTGCCGTCGTCGAAGGTGACGATGGCGAAGGTGGAATCCTTGCTGCCCGCAGACCCGAACACCTTGTCGGTGGACTGCGCGTACACGGACACCGGCGTGCGCCCTTCGAGCAGCCAGAGGCACATGTCCAGCACATGGGTGCCGCTGATCACCACGGGCGTCGTGGTGTCGTGCCGGTTGGCGCGGGCCAGGCACATCTCGGCGATCTGCCGGTTCAGCAGCGCACGGGCCGAAACCCCCGTCACGTCGCCGATCTGGGCCTGCACCAGCCGCTCCTTGACCGTCAGGAACCGCCGCCGGAACCGCTGGGTGTAGCCCATCACCGCGTCGATGCCGGCGGCCTCGATGGCCGCGACGGCCTCGGCCGATTCCCGCGCATCGACGGCCAGCGGCTTTTCGATGAACAGGCGATGCCCGTGTTCGACGGCCTGCATGACGGGCTTGAAATGGGCCGATTCCTGCGTCGCCACGATCACGGCATTCACCTCGGGCCGGGCCAGAAGTTCGGCCGAGTCCGTCGTCGAGAAATCGGCGCGCGTGTCCCGCGCCAGACCGGACGCCAGATCCTCGCGGATATCGCACACGCCGAGCCAGCCCACGCCCGGATAGTCGCGGGCCAGTTCCGCGCGCACCCTCCCGATGGGCCCGCAACCGATCACGGCCAATCCGATCTGTGCCTGTGTTCCGCTCAAGCCAGCCTCCCTGTTGCCGCTATTCTAGCCGGTGGGCGCACGTGTCATAAACGGTCCGCACCTTTCAGATTGATATCCCGTTTTGACCGAGACAGCCCCCGCCGCAACGCCCCCGAATCCGACGCCGGCCGCCTACAGCCGGCGGGCCGCCATCGTCCGCATGGCGCCGGTTCTGGCGATGACGTTCATTCTTTCGCATTTCCTGCGCTCCGCCCCGGCCGTGATCGCGCCGAACCTGCGCGCGGAACTCGGCCTCGACCCGGCGCAGCTTTCGTCCCTGCCCGCCGCGATCTTCCTGGGTGCGGCGCTGATGCAGCTGCCCGTCGGGGTGCTGCTCGACCGCTTCGGGCCACGCCGGACCATGTCCGCGCTGTTCGTCCTGGCGGCTCTGGGCGCGATCCTGTTCTCGCTGGCCCACAGCGTCGCCATGCTGGCGCTGGCGCTGTTCCTGATCGGCTGCGGCGCGGCGCCCGTGTTCATGGGCGTGATGGTCCTGCTCGCGCGCTGGATCGCCCGGGACCGGCTGGCGACGGGCACCGCCATCTCGATTTCGGTCGGCGGCGCGGGGATGCTGCTATCGGCCTCGCCGTTCGCGGCGGCGGTCGAGCTTTACGGCTGGCGCGAATCCCTGATGGCCGTCGGCCTGTTTTCGCTGGCCGTCGCCGCCGGCGTGCTGATCATGGTGCGCGACCGGCCCGAAGACGCCCCCGCCCCGACCGGCGGCGAGACCCTGCTGGAGACCGTGCTCGGCCTGCGGCGCATCCTTGCGGACGTCCGCATCTACTCCTTCGCCGCCGCCACGGCCGTGTCGGTCGGCGCGCTGGTCACGATCCGCAACCTGTGGATCGGCCCCTACCTGAACGATGTCTACGGCCTGGAAATCGTCGCGCGCGGCAACGTCATCCTGATCGTCTCGCTGGCCTGGCTCGTCAGCGCGCTCGCCTACGGGCCGCTCGACCGCTGGTTCGACACCCGGCGCGGGGTGGTAACCGCCGGGATGCTGGCCTTCGCCGCGACCCTCGTCGCATTGGCCGTTAACAGCAGCGAGTCGGTGCTGATCGCCACCGTTCTGCTGTCGGCCTTCGCCCTGTTCGCGGCCATGGCGTCGCCGATCTTCGCCCACGCGCGCAGCCTGTTCCCCGAGACCCACACGGGCCGCGCCTTCACGGCCATCAACGTGTGCACGTGGTCGGGCGTGTTCCTGATGCAGATGGGGACCGGCGCGATCCTCGACGCGTTTCCGGTCGACGAACTCGGCCGCAGCCCGGCCATCGCCTACCGGACGATGTTCGGGGTGCTGGCCGTCGTCATGATCCTGGCCCTGATCGCCTACCGGCGCGTCGCGGACGTCCCGCCGTCGGCGGAACGTCATCACGAAACGTCGAAGGCCTAGACGAAGACCTTCTTCATCTGCGGGCCGGGATAGCGGTCGCCCGCGGCCGCGCCCACCGGCACCAGCGCGGAAATTTCATCCACCTCGGCGGCGCTCAGCTCCACGCCAACGGCAGCCGTGTTTTCGTCGAACCGCTCGGCGCGCTTGGTGCCCGGGATGGCGACGATGTCGTCGCCCCGCCCGATCAGCCAGGCCAGCACGAGCTGGGCCGGAGTGCAGCCCTTCTTGTCGGCGTAGGCGGCCACGCGCAGGATCAGCTCCCGGTTTGCCTGGAAGTTGTCCTTGTTGAAGCGCGGGTGGCGATAGTGCGGATCGTCCTCGTCCACCGTCTCGGCATTCACATACTGGTCCGTCAGGATGCCCCGCCCCAGCGGCGAGTAGGCGACGAAGCTGATGCCGAGTTCGCTGGTCGTCTCGTAGATCTGTTCCGCCTCGACCCGGTACATCAGCGAGAATTCGCTCTGCACGGCGGCCAGCGGGTGCGCCGCGTGCGCCTTGCGGATCGTCTCCGGCTTCGCCTCGCAGATGCCGATGGCCCTGACCTTGCCCTGCTCGACAAGCCGGCCCATCGCGCCGACGGTGTCCTCAATCGGAACCTCCTGGTCGACGCGGTGCTGGTAGTAGAGGTCGATCACGTCGGTTTCGAGACGCTGCAGGCTCTTCTCGCAGGCCTCGATGACGTATTCCGGGCGTCCGTTGACGCCCATGCCGCCGCCTTCGACCTGCGTCTGGCCGAACTTGGTCGCGAGCACGACCTTGTCGCGGTAGCCGTCTTTCAGGGCGCGCGCCAGCACCTCCTCGTTGTGGCCCCAGCCATACATGTCGGAGGAATCCAGGAAGTCCGTGCCCTGGTCGATGGCGTAGCGCACGAAGTCGACGGTCTGGTCGTCGTCGGCGGCGCCGTAGACGCCGGAAAAGGACATGCAGCCGAGCCCGATCGGCGCGGTTTTCAAATCGCTGCCGCCAAGCTGGCGTTTCGGTGCGGATTTCAGATCGGTCATGGACATTCTCCCCCAGGGGCACCGTGACGGTGCATGTCTGCGAATTGTATGATGTGCGCTCTTTATAGCAGGCCGGTCCGCGCGATGGGACCGTGGAGCGAAAATATGCCCCTGTACGAAGGCGGCTGCCACTGCGGAAACATCCGGGTCGCGTTCCGGACCGGGCGCGATCCCGGTGAGTTCACACCGCAGGCATGCCAGTGCGGCTTCTGCCGCAAACATGCGACGGCGGCGCTCTCCGACCCGGAGGGCGAATTGACGTTCACGATCCACGATTCCGACAACGCGAACCTGTACCGGCACGGCCTCGGCCTCACCGATTTCATCGTCTGCCGAACCTGCGGCGTGTATGTCGGCGCGCACATGCCCGACG
The DNA here is from genome assembly GCA_965222215.1 of Alphaproteobacteria bacterium. Classification (GTDB taxonomy): domain Bacteria; phylum Pseudomonadota; class Alphaproteobacteria; order UBA6615; family UBA6615; genus JABJAG01. Next base: position 3,270,489 of record OZ244931.1, read on the forward strand.
AGAACGGCGCCATCGCCAACGTCATGGTCAACGCGCTGGACGACCGGCCCCTCTTCACGCAAACCCCGGCGCCGGTGGTCCGCACGGAAGAGGACGAGACCGGCAAGCGGGCCCGGCGCCGCCGGCAATGGACCCCGTCGACAATCGTGACGGACCGCGAATGAGCGCTTCGCGCCGGCGCGCGCCCTCGCTCTGGTTCGACCTGGGTGCGGTGACGCTCGTCCAGGCGATCGCGACCTTTTCGAGCCTCACCCTGGCCGCGACCGCACCGGTCGTCGCACGGGATGTCGGCGTGCCGGCGGAGTTCATCGGGTTCCAGATCGCCCTCGTCTACGGCGGCGCGTCGGCGATTTCGACGCTGGCCGGGTTCCTCCTGCGCCGCTGGGGACCGGGCCGGGTCAGCCAGATCAGCCTCGTGCTGTGCGGCGCGGGCGCCGCGCTGATGGCCATCCCGTCGGTGGCCGCCATCGGGCTGGGCGCGCTGATCATGGGCTTCGGCTACGGGATGACCAATCCCTCGGGCGCGGAACTGCTGATGAAGCGGACGCCGGACCGGCGGCGGAACATGGTGTTCTCGATCAAGCAGACCGGCATCCCCGCCGGCGGCATCCTCGCCGGGATTGTCGCCCCGCGCGCGACCGAATTGATCGGCTGGCAGGCCGGCCCCCTGATCGCCGCGGCGTGCTGTCTGCTGCTGGCAATCGCGCTGCAGCCCTGGCGCGCCGGCTGGGACACCGAGTGCGACCCGGGCGCGCGGATCGATTCGACCGCCTTCTCCGCCATCACCATGATCTGGCGGATGCCCGCGCTGCGCTGGATGGGGATTGCCGGGTTCAACTACGCCTTTATCCAGCTTTCGATCTCCGCCTTCGCGGTGACCATCCTCGTGACCGAAGCGGATTTCAGCCTGATCGCGGCGGGCGCGGTCCTGGCCGCCGTGCAGGTTGCAGGGCTGGCCGGACGTGTCATCTGGGGCTGGGTCGCGGATCGCTGGGGCATCGGCGACGAGCTTCTGATCGCCATGGGGATCGGCAATGTCGCCGGCGCCCTCGGCATGATCGCGGTGACTCCGGCGTGGCCGGTCTGGGGAATTTACCTGTTCTTCGTGACGTTCGCCGCCAGCGCCTTTAGCTGGACCGGCATCTTCATGACCTCGACGGTCAACCGCGCGCCGGCAGTACTGGCCGGGACCGTGACCGGCGGGATCGGCGCGCCGGTCTATGCCGGGGTCATTTTCGGGACGGCCGCATTGTCGCTTATCGCCGAAGCCATGGGGGGTGTGGCGAACGCTTTCGCGGTCGTCGCCCTGCTCGCGGGGATAGGCGCACTGTCCCTGGTGAAGGTCCGGCGCGTCGCGCGGGCGGGCGCCTGATCAGGCCTTGCCGATACGCGGGACGTCCGGGTCATGCTGACCGAAGGATTTGTCCAGCACAGCCGTGCTGTCCTCGGCGAGCGCAATACTCTCCGCGAGATGATTCAGGATCTTGATGTTGTTGTTGATAACGGTCACCGCCTCGGGGCGGTTATCGTCCATGATCTTCGTCGCCCGCTGCAGGATCTCGTTGCGGATCGCCGAAAGAATGTCTTCCAGCTTGTAGCCGTCCGGATTGTCGTCCGTGACCAGGAATCGAGACATGGCGTCCTCTCGCAAATCTTTCGATGAGACAACGCTATCGGGGCAACGTGAACGAAAGGTTAGCGCATGTCGAAGCCGGCATAGCCCGCGTCGACGATCTCCTCGCATTTGCGGACATAGGCCGGAAATCCGCCGATATAGGGCATAAAGACACGGGTTTTGCCCTCGATATTCGAGCCGAGGTACCAGGATTCGCACGACGAGCGCATCGACAGGTCCGCCACTTCGTTGACGTGGTCGACCCAGGCGTCCTGCGCCGCCTGTTCGGCCTCGATCCGCGCCACACCTGCCTCCTGCATGTGCGCCAGGCAATCGGCGATCCAGTCGACATGCTGCTCGATGGACGGAATCATGTTGGTCAGCACGGACGGGCTGCCGGGGCCGGTGATGGTGAACAGGTTCGGAAATTTCGCAACGGTCAGGCCGAGGTAGGCGCGCGGGCCGTCTTCCCAGAGGTCGCGCAGAGAAGCGCCATCCGTACCCCGGATGTCGATACGTTTAAGTGCACCGGTCATCGCGTCGAAGCCCGTCGCGAGTACGAGAGCGTCGGCTTCATAGGTTTTGGCGCCGGCGCGCACGCCTTCCGGCAAAATTTCTTCGATGGGTGACGCGTTCACGTCGATCAGCTCGACATTGTCTCGATTGAAGGTTTCGTAATAATCGGTGCCCACACACAGGCGCTTGCACATGAAGAGTTGGCGAGGGCACAGCAGTTCGGCCGTCTCCGGATCTTTCACAATCTCGCGGATTTTTCCGCGCACGAATTCGGACGCGGTCTCGTTGGCTTCCTCGCTGGTCATGAAGTCGGCATAGGCCGCCATGAACGACAGGCCGCCCGTCTGCCAGCGGCGTTCGTATTCCGCATTGCGCTCTTCTTCCGACACGGCCAGCGCGGACGGGCCGCCAAGCTCGAAGATGTTGCCGGAGAAAGTCTTCTTCGCCACTTCGCGCAGTGCCGGGTAGTTAGCACGAATTTCCGCCACCTCATCCGGGTCCATCGGCCGGTTGTGAGCCGGGATCACGTAGTTGGGCGTGCGCTGAAACACCGTCAGCCGGTCCGCCTGCTCCGCCACGACCGGAATCGTCTGCACGCCCGACGAGCCGGTGCCGATCACGGCAACGCGCCGACCGGTAAAATCGACGCCGTCCTCAGGCCAGCGCGCGGTGTGGTAGACGTCGCCGGAGAAGTTTTCGAGGCCCGGAAACTCCGGCACGTTGAACGACGAGAGGCATCCGGTCGCCATCACCACGTAGCGCGCCGTCAGCTTGTCACCCGCCTCCGTCGTGACAGTCCAGCCAAGGCGGTTCTCGTCCCACTCCGCGGCGCGCACGCGGGTGTCGAACTGCATGTCGGGCCAGAGATCAAACCGGTCGGCCACATGGCGGGCGTAGGCCCACAATTCGTCACGCGACGGGTACCGTTCCGACCAGTCCCACTCCTGCTGCAGTTCGTCGGAGAACTGATAGGAATAGAACATCGTTTCGGTATCGACCCGCGCGCCCGGGTAGCGGTTCCAGTACCAGGTGCCGCCGACGCTGCTGCCTGCTTCCAGCACCCGCACCCGCATCCCGAGCCCGCGCAACCGGTGGAGCATGTACATGCCGCCAAAACCGGCCCCAACGACAATGGCGTCGAAGTCGGTAGCGGGCATGTCGGCGGTCTCAGCGGTGGCAGTCATGACGGTCTGGCTCGGGCGAGTTCCTGCGCAAGCTGGAGATTCGACGGGTCCGGCTCAAGTTCGCCGGACTGTATACGGCGGGTGATCTCGGCGATCGCCGCGTTGACCGGCGCCGTGCCGCCACGCTCCTGCATTTCCTCGACCACCAGACCGTTGATCAGATCGACCTCGCTATAGCGGCCCTTCAAATGATCCTGAAGGACGCAGTCACGCGCGGCCGGGCCGATGTCCGCCGCCAGCTTGTCGAGAAGCTTTTCGAGCAGCCGGTTGGTGTCGCGCACGTCGTACTCGTTCAGGCCGAAGATCGGCTGGATCGAGTGGCCGATCGACTGGCCGGCGGTGAGTGCTTCGGTACCCGCCTGCAGCGCGAACTCGCGCATGCCCGGAACCTTCATGGCCTCGTAGAGGGTCTGGCCCATCATCGCGAAGGGGCCGAGGCACATGGTGTTCACGACCAGCTTCATCCACTTGGCCGCCACGATCTGATCGGTAATCGAGACCTTGCCCGCATGCTGGAGGATGTCGGCGATCTCCTGCTCGCGGCCGGCGGCTTCCTCGCCGAGGGCGCCGATCCCGAACCAGGTGCCCGACGGCGGCGTGTTCCGCTGGACCTCGCCCGGCGTGAAGATCTCCGACGATAATTCGACCACACACCCCAACGTGCGTGCCGGGCCGACAATCTCGGCGATATCGTCCTGCATCATGGCATTCTGGATGCCGACCAGCAGGCCGTCCTCGGCCAGATACGGCTTGATCAGTTCGCACGCCCAGCGCGTGTCGTAGGCCTTCACCACCAGGAACACGACATCGAACTCCGGACGTCGCTCGGCCAGGTCGCTCAGGTGCCAGGCATCGACCTCTACATGCACTTCCTCGTCGCGGATGCGCACCGTCAGTCCGTTAGCCCGCATCGCCTCGACATGTTCGGCCCACTGGTCGATCAGGGTGACATCGAAGCCGTTGCGGACCAGGTCCGCCGCGACGGAACTGCCGTTGGCACCAGTGCCGAGCACCGCGATTTTTTTGTCCGTCATGACGTTATCCTCTGAGTCCGGCAAATCCGGTTGCCTGTTTTCGAAAGGTGGGAACTCTTCTTCTCGTCATTGCGAGGAGCAACGCGACGAAGCAATCCAGAGCGGGCGTGTCGGCTCTGGATTGCTTCGCTCCGCTCGCAATGACGGCGCTCTCAGCAAACAGTCAAGCCTACACATTTCCTTCTCGGCCGAACACTCAGCCGCCCGCGCCTTCGCTGCCCGGCGCGTACTTGCCCGACACCTGCGGCGTGTAGCGGCCGTCCTTGCCGGACTCGGTATGCTCCAGGCGTGTGATCCGCTCCCACTTTCGGCCCAGGTCGTCCTGGATGTTGATGGTCAGACGGTCGCAACCCTCGACCTCCAGCTCCACCTTGTCTCCGCCCTGGAACGGGTTCAGCCCACGATGGTTGGTGCCTGTCGCGATGACGTCGCCGGGCTCAAGCGTATGGATCGAACTCAGCCACGAAATGCAGCGCGGGATCTTGTGCGCCATGTCGTTCGTGTTGAAATCCTGCATCAGGTCGCCGTTGACCCAAAGCTTCACGTCCAGGTTTTGCGGATCGTCGAATTCGTCGGCCGTCACGATCCACGGGCCGAGCGGCGCAAACGTTGCGCGGGACTTGGCCTGGAAGAAGACGTTGTTGGCCGGCGGCATGCCGCGCGCGGAGCCGTCGATAAAGTTGAAATAGCCGAAGACGTGGCTCATCGCGTCTTCCTCGGAGACGTTGTCCGCACGCTTGCCAATGACGAGGCCCAACTCCGCCTCGCCCTCGAAAATGTCGGCGGGGATATCCGGCAGGACCATCGTGTCACCCTCGCCGATCACCGTGTTGCTCGCCTTGTGGAAGGCGTTGATCGGGGCCGGCTCCGGCAGGGTGCCGTTCTCCATGTAGTTCACGGCCATGCAGTCGATATTGCCCGGCTTCGGCAGCGGCGGGCGGATGCGGACACCCGACAGCGCAATACCGTTGCCGTCGGCGGCCGCTTTCTCCAGCTTCGCGCGGTAGTCGTCAAACCGCTCGATCAGGCCGCTGATCAGGTCGTGGGGACCGGTGTGCGGGATGTCCTGCACCTGGTCGGACACGTCCACCACGTCGTCGCCGCGCACGATACCGAGCCGGAAATCGTCGAAATACATGATTTTCATCTTGTTCCCCTTGCCCCAAACGGGTGTGTTCTGTTTCTTTCAATCCGTTTTAGCAGACCCGTTACCGCGAAGGCGACCGGCACGCGCGCCTGCCGTCCATACCGCACCCGAAGGGGGAAAACACGATGAAAGCGTCCTATCTCGAGAAGCACGGCGGCCCGGAGGTTCTGACCTACGGCGACCTGCCCGATCCAGAACCGGCGGCCGGCGAGGTGATCGTGGATATCCACGCCGCGACGGTGAACGGCGCGGACTGGAAGGTGCGTGCGGGCGGCACCTACGGCGAGATCGAGAGCTTTCCCTATGTGCTGGGGCGCGATTTCTCCGGCGTCGTGAGCGCGCTGGGCGAAGGGGTCACCGATTTCACCGTCGGCGATGCCGTGTTCGGCGTCTGCGACCGCGGCCAGGAAGGCACCTATGCCGAGAAGATCGCGATGCGGGCGGACATCATCTGCGCCAAGCCCGACAGCATGAGCCACATCGAGGCCGCCTGCCTGTCGCTGACCGGCCTGACCGCGCTGATCTCGGTCGAGGACACGCTGGAACTGAAGTCCGGCGAGACGATCCTGATCCAGGGCGGCGCCGGCGGCGTCGCCGGCTTCGCCATCGAGCTTGCCAAGCACCTCGGCGCGCACGTGATTTCCACGGCGAGCACCGGCAATGTCGACTACGTGACGAGCCTCGGCGCCGACCAGGTGATCGACTACACCAAGGAAGACTTCACCGAAGTCGTCTCCGATGTCGATTGCGTGTTCGAAACCGTTGGCGGCCCCGTCAACGCCAAGTCGTTTGAAGTGGTGAAGTCGGGCGGCCGGGTTGCCTCGATCGCATCGGGCATGCAGGCCCCGGACTCGCCGCGTGACGATGTGGCGTCCCTGCGTCCGGCCGTGGGCCGTGACCGCCCGCACCTCCAACGCATCGTCGAACTGTTCGAGGCCGGCGCGGTGCACGCCCCGCCGGTCACGACCTTCACGCTGCAGCAGGCCGCCGAGGCGCACCGGATCAGCGAAGGCCGGCACCTGAAGGGCAAGCTCGTCTTCGAGATCAACTAGCGCGATGCTCTACATCATCTACCAGGAGGACGGGCCGGGTTCGAAAGCGCTGCGCGAGGAGCACAAGCCGGCGCACTTCAAGTATCTCGAAGAGCATGAGGACATCCTCGTGCTCGGCGGGGCGATGTTGGCGGACGACGGGATCGAGCGAATCGGCAGCGTCCTGATCCTCAACGTGCCCGACAAGGCCGCCGCCGAGAAATTTTCCGAGAACGAGCCGCTGCGCCGGGCCGGCACCTTCAAGAGCGTCAAGATCACCCGGATGCGCCGCGGCCAGTGGAACCCCGACGCGGCCCCAAAGACGTCCGAAGGCAACTAGCCGCCGGACGGATTCGCGACCCCTCGTCCCGCCGTCATTGCGAGCCCGCAGGGCGACGCAATCCAGAACGGACTTGTCCGGGCTCTGGATTGCCGCGTCGCCGACGGCTCCTCGCAATGAGTGGGTAGTTGGCCGGAACTACTCCGCCGCGGACGCTTCGTCGCGCATGTCTTCCAGCTCTGCCTCCTCGCCATACACCGGGCTGTCGCCGAAGGTGTAGAAGGATTCCCACGCGTTCCCGTCAGGGTCGAAGACCCATGCCTTGTCGGAGCGCGCGTAGCAGCAAGCGACCTTGCCTTCCTCCGACATCGGGACTTCGGCCGCCTTCAGCCGCTCGTGGACCGCGTGGAGCTGTTCTTCGCTCTCGACCTGGATGCCGAAATGGTCCGTGCCCGCGACGGGTCGGCGCGTCGAGATCGCGAAGTTGACCTTCGGATCGTCGAGCATCCACTTGGCGTAATCGTCCTTGAGCACGCTCGGCTCGTTCGCGAACAGTTCGCTGTAGAAGCGGACCGACTTGTCCAGGTCCTCGACATTCAGGTTGATGTGCAGACGCATGTGTTTTGTCCTTTTCGCTGACGCGCTGATCAGAATTTGCGATCCGCCGCGCTAATTTCAACCACGATGGCATCGTGATCCGACAATGGGGTTCCAAGTTTCGTTTCCGCCGCAAGGTTGGCGGGCTCGCGACAATCCAGATGACGCGCGAAAAACCAGTCGAGACGGAAGCGCGGGCATTGCGTGTCCGGCGCAGGGTCGCGTTCCGTCGCGGCGCGCAGGTTCGCCGAAGACCACGCAAACCCGGCACCCCGGGCAACCTCGAACAACGGCTCATACGGTTCCGGCGCAACGAAAGGGTCTCCCGACAGGTTTTCGAGCGCGGCGCGCGCGGCGTGTTCGCGCATCTCGTCCTTTGATGCCGTGCGCGTATTGAAATCCCCGCCGATGAGGACGGGCGCGCCGTCTGCATAGCCATCGACCACATCGAGCAACGCACACATTTGAGCCGCCCGCGCCGCCGGCGGGGCATGACTTTCTAGGTGGGTCGTGACGACGACGACCTCATGTCCATCGAGCGTCACCTTCGCGGCGAGCGCCATGCGTCCACCCAAACGTCGTTTGCGGCCGGGCCGCGCCATCCAGGATTCATTTCCCGCCAATCGGATCAGGAGCGGGTCACGCAGCGCCACTCGCGAGACGATCGCGTTGCCGTGCAGACCGCGTTCGCCCGCCTCGTCCAGTTCGACGAACTCCACCGCATAGGCGTATTCGGCTTCGAGCCGCTCGGCGATGTTGCGCGCGACGTGTTGCCCGCCGGTTCGCGCCAGCCCGTTGTCGAGTTCGCTCAGCAGCGCGATATCGGCGTTGGCGGTCGCAAGCAGATCAGCCAGCGCATCCGGCGCACGGCCGCGCTCAATATTCCAGGAGATGACTCGAAGCGGCGCCGACACGCTCGCGCGGCCCGGCACGCCACCGCGTTCGATCCGCTCAAGCGGGGCGGTCCGGTCGCCTTCGCCCGACACGGAAAGATCTGCGCATGTCGTGCGCACGAGGCGTGGACGCTCGAGAACGGTCAGGTCGAGGTCAGGCGACAGCGTCATCGCGTCCGGCATCGAGGCTGGCACGAATATGGATGAGATAGTCCGCCAGCGTCAGCGTGTCGGCGTCCGGGTTCTTCCCGCCCTCGTCCCAGCGCCGCAGCGCCACGGCGGCGGCAAAATGCGGCAGGCCCTCGAATGCCATGACCTCCGATTCCGTCATGGGGCCGCCCTGCAGTTCGAGACTACGCACGGATGCCGGCGAGAGCGTCTCGAAATAGCCGGGCTCGACGGCACAGAGGTACCGTTTCGCATCGACATGCAGACGGACGGGCTCGGTCACCTCGGGCGGAAAGCGCTTCGCCAGCCAGCCGGCACCGATGTCCTCGTGCCGGTCGTCGATACCGCGCGCGGCGGGCTCCGGCCCGTGCTTGTGCAGCATATGCCCGATGTCGTGCAGCAACGCCGCAGCGATCAGCGCGCTGTCGCTCTCGGCCTCTTCCGCCTGTCGGGCGCACTGCAGGGCATGCTGGCGCTGGGTGACGGCCTCGCTGTAGCGCTTGTCGCCATTCGCGGCGAAAACCTCCTCGATCTCGGCGAGAATATCTTTGGGATCGGACATCGCATTCACCTCAGACAACCAGCTTGCGCAGCCGCTGCGACAGCATATCGAGCAGGCTGACCGTCACGATGATCACGATCATCACCGCGGCGGTTTCGCCGTAGTAGAAGCCGCGGATGTACTCCCACAGCAGGACGCCGATCCCGCCCGCGCCCACAAGGCCAACCACGGTGGCGGAGCGCACGTTCGATTCGAAGCGGTAGAGCGAATAGGAAATCCAGAGCGGCAGGACCTGCGGAATGATCCCGAAAATCACCTCCTGCACCCGGCTCGCGCCCGTGGCGCGGATGCCTTCGACGGGGCGCGGGTCGATCGCCTCCACCGCCTCCGAAAACAGCTTGGCGAGCACGCCCGTCGTGTGGACGAACAGCGCCAGCACGCCCGCGAACGGCCCCAGCCCCACGGCGACGACGAACAGCATCGCGAAGACCAGCTCGTTGATCGCGCGCGCGGCGTCCATCAGCCGCCGGACCGGCCAGTAGATCCAGAACGGTGCGACGTTCTCCGCCGAAAGGACCCCGAAGGGGATGGCGAACACGACGGCCAGCACGGTGCCCCAGATCGCGATTTGGACCGTGACGAGCATTTCCTCGAGGAACAGGTCCCAGAAATGAAAATCGGGCGGGAAGAACCCGGCCGCGTACTCGCGCATGTTGCCGGCATCCTGGATCAGCGCGAGCGGGCGGATTTCCGCGCCCTCCCAGGCCCACATCAGGATGATCGCGAAGATCCCCCAGCCGATGTAGGTGAACGTCGTTTTCCTGACGTCGCGCCCGGGCAGCGAAAGATCGCCGCTCGCGGATTTGACGCCGCCGGTATGGGCTAGATCGGCCATGGCTGCTGCTTTCCCCTGATCAGAGACGGAATCGCCGCGTCACGACCGGCGTGACGCGGCGTTCGCAAAAAGAGGAAGGGCGACCCGATGGTCGCCCTTCCGGAAGCCGCGTCAGGAAGTCTGCGCCGCGGCCAGAACTTTCAGGCGCTCAAGCTCGGCGTCGATGACCGCGGTCTTCTCGGCCTTCTCGGCATCACTCAGGCGCTCGTCGTTCTGGATCCGCGTGCGGTCGCGGAACAGCTGGAGCTGACGGATCGGGTAGAGCTGCGCGTCCGAGGAGTCCTTGAACGGGGCAAGCTGGATGCCGGCCAGGATTTCAAGCTCTTCCTCGATATTGTCCCCGATGCGGCCGTAGGACAGGAAGAAGGACTTGATGCGCGCCTTCATGTCGTCGCTCAGGTCCTTGCGCCAGACAAGCGGGTCGGACGGGATCAGCGGCGACTTCCAGACGACCTTGATTTTCTCGAAGGCATCCGGGTTGTTCATCTCGATCCGCGACAGCGACTCGGTGTTGTTCGTCGCGAAGTCGACCCGCTTGTTGGCCACGGCCAGCGCGTTGGTCTCGTGATTGGCGTTGACCACGCGCTTGTAGCAGGTCTTCGGGTCGACATCGTTCTGGGCGAACACGTAGTAGCTCGGCACCAGGAAGCCCGAGGTGGAGTTCGGATCGCCGTTGCCGAAGTTGTAGCCGGCGTTGCAGTTCAACGCGTCTTCCAGCGAGCTGATCTTGCTGTCCTTGTGGGCGAGCAGCAGCGACCAGTAGCCCGGGTTCCCCGTGACATCGACCGTCTGCACGAACACTTCACCGCCGGCGCGGTCGACCGCTTCCATGGCCGACTTGTTGCCGTACCAGGCCACCTGCACCTTGTCGAAGCGCATGCCCTCGATGATGCCGGCGTAGTCCGGCGCGAAGAACGCGTTAACCTTGAGGCCGAGTTCTTCGCCCATGTCCTCGAGAAGCGGCTCCCAAGCCTTGCGCAGGTTCTGGGACGATTCGGTCGAGATGATGCCGAAGTTGAGTTCCTTCATCTCCTCGGCAGATGCCGTGCCGGCCGCGATGACAGTCGCGGTCGCCAGGGCGGTGGCGGCAAGCCAGTTGGTCGTTTTGCTCATGTTCGAGCTCCCTGTTTCTGGTGGGTTGGGTGGGAAGGGGTGCGAATGCGTCGCGGCTATTCGGCCGCGTATGCGGGAACGGCGGCGCTCGGCCGCGCGGGAGATGGGCGTTTCGGTGCCGCGGGGGTTTCCGCCGGACGGGGCCGCTGGGCCGACGGCATGGTCTCGTCCATGATCAGCTCCTCGCTGTCGGCACCGTAGAGCTCACGCAGGAACTCGGTGGTCAGCCGCGTGCTCGGCCCGTCGAAGACGACCTTGCCGTCGCGCAGCGCAATCGTGCGCGCGCAGTACTTCTTGGCGTAGGCCACCTGGTGCAGCGACACAACGACCGTGATGCCGTCCTCGTTGTTGATGGTCGCGAGCGCGTCCATCACCCGGCGCGCCGATTCGGGATCGAGCGAGGCGATCGGCTCGTCGGCGAGCAGGACTTCTGCCTGCTGTACCAGCGCCCGCGCGATCGCGGCGCGCTGCTGCTGACCGCCGGACAGTGTCGACGCGCGCTGGCCGGCATACTGGTCCATGCCGACGCGCGACAGCGCCTCCAGCGCGAGCATCTTCTCGCTACGGGTAAACAGGCCGAGCGTGCCGCGCCATTTCGGGATACGCCCGAGGACGCCGATCACGACGTTGGTCAACAGGCCCAAACGGCCGACGAGGTTGAACTGCTGGAAGATCACCCCGATCCGCGAGCGAAGCTCGCGCGCCTCGCGGGTGATCCTGCCGCCACTCTGGACGGTCTGACCGAACACCTGGACCTTGCAGCAGGTCTCCTTATCCGACGCGATGAGGCCGGCGATGTGGCGGATCAGGGTCGACTTGCCCGATCCCGATGCACCGATCAGCGCAATCATCTCGCCGTTCTCGACGCCGATACTCACGTCGTCCAGCGCCTTGTTGCGGCCGAAGGTTTTGGACAGCCTGTCCACAGAGATCGCGAGTTCCGTCATGCCGAGCCTTCCGTTCGAAATCGGATTCGATTCGGCGCGAAGGTACGCGCAGGGGCTTTCGCTCAAATGACGCAGGCATGTCCATTCGGTGACAGCGGACGTTGTCCACAACACACCGCACAACCGCACCGTCCGTGTTCCCGGTTTGGACCCGCCAAACGGTTTCGAATTTGTGACAGGACCGCTACAGGGTCTCCAGCGAGACCTGCACCCGGTCCGCGACAAAGCACGCGCGCCCAAACTCGATTGCGTCGCCCTCCTGGTCCACGTTCACCGAGTCGCATACAAGCAACGGCCGCGTGCGCGGCATTTCGAGGAGTTCCGTTTCGGTGTCGCTCGGCAGCCGCGCCGTCACGCGGGTCGATTTGCGCCAGTAGTCCTCGACGCCCGCGCCGGACAGGGCCGTCGAAATCGACCCCGACTCGGTAAATGCCTCGACGAGGTCGGGAAAGCGGCGCGCGGGGAAATAGTGCGCGCCCAGGCTGACCGGCACATCATCGGCCATCCCGACCGTCTCCAGAAGAATGACCTGGGCACCGCGCCGCAGCCCGAGCCCACGCGCAACATCGGCGTCCGCTGCGATCCGGCCGCTGCGCACCAGGCGACCCGACGGCTCGCGCGCCTGACGGCGAATGTTCTCGCTGAAGCGGGTCCGCTTGCCGACCGCATATTCGATCGCGCCGCCCTGCACAAAAGTGCCGCGGCCCTGTTCGATCCGCACGAGCCCTTTCTCCTCCAGTGCCGAAACGGCCCGGCGCAGCGTGTGCCTGTTGACACTGAAGCGCTCAGCCAGCTCGTGCTCGGTCGGCAAACGCCCCCCCGGCGGAAAGTGGCGTTCGGAAATATCCCGCTCCAGCTCCCCGGCGATCTGACGCCACAACGCCACACCGGATCCGCGTTCCAGGCTCATACCAACCCCCGTGTCATAAAAATTTCACGCCTTCGTCCTTTACACGCCATCGACCCGAACGTATCAACGATAGATATAAACGTCTATACCTTTTTTGGAACTTGTCTATGTCCATCGAAGATTCGGAAAACGATCCCAACGCCGACCGCAAGCGGTGGATGTCGATCCTCGCGCAGGCGGATTCCGACGCGCTTGAAGATGCCTTCGACAACCTCGGCCGCAAGCCGCGGCACAATCTTCTGCGCCCCCCCGAGACCGGGCTCGTGATGGTGCAGGGACGCGCCAACGGCACCGGCCAGCGCTTCAATGCGGGCGAGATGACCGTCACGCGCTGCAGCGTGCGCGTTGCCGGCGGGATCGTCGGGCACGCTTATGTCGCCGGGCGCGATCGGCGGCACGCGGAACTCGCGGCCGTGTTCGACGCCCTGATGCAGGACCCCGACGCGCGCGACGAATTGGAACGCGATGTGATCGCGCCTCTGGCCGACACCCAGGAACAGGCACGCCGGCAGGTGCGCCGCAAGTCGGCCGCCACCAAGGTCGACTTTTTCACCATGGTGCGCGGGGAGGACCCGGCATGAGCCTCGCCCATGCCGTCACCAGCATCGCGCCCGGCTTCAACGACCCCGTCCACGAAGCGCAGGGCGTGTTCCGGCAAATCCTGGAGGCGATGTCGCATCCGGGCGTCATTGTCGGTATCGAGACCACAGCCGAGTCGCCCGGCGAGATGGGTGAAGCGATGACCGGGCTCGCCCTCACCCTGCTCGACCGGGACACGAAGGTCTGGCTCGACGGCGCGCTGGCGGAACACGCCGCGGTCGCAGACTACCTGCGCTTTCACTGCGGCTGCCCGATCGTGCAATCGCCGTTCGAGGCGGACTTCGCGCTGGTCGGCTCGATCGAGACGCTGCCACGCCTGGAGAGGTTCTCGCCCGGCACGGCGCAGTATCCCGAACGCAGCGCCACCGTGTTGATCGAGGTGCCGCAACTTACGGGTGGCCCCGCCACGGTTCTGACCGGTCCGGGGATCGCAACGACCCGAGACTTCGACCCGGTCGGCCTGCCGGACTGGTTCTGGAGCGCCTGGGCCGTCAACCACGGCCACTTCCCGCTCGGGATCGACGCCGTGTTCACCTGCGAAGCCGAGTTCTGTGCGCTCCCGCGCAGCACCCGGGTGGAGGCCTGAGACATGTATGTGGCTGTGAAGGGCGGCGAGACCGCCATCGACAATGCGCATCAATTGCTGGCCGAGGAGCGCCGGGGCGACCCCGAGACGCCGGAGCTCGAACTCGCGCAGATCGACGAACAACTCGGCCTTGCGGTCGACCGGGTCATGACCGAAGGATCGCTGTACGACCGGCGTCTCGCTGCACTGGCGGTCAAGCAGGCGCGTGGCGACCTTGTCGAGGCGATCTTCCTGCTGCGGGCCTATCGCACGACCCTGCCGCGCTTCGGCTCGTCCGAACCAATCGACACGGCGGACATGACCATCCGACGCCGCATCTCCGCCACCTACAAGGACCTGCCCGGCGGACAGGTGCTCGGTCCGACGTTCGACTACACCCACCGGCTGATCGACTTCGATCTCGCCGAACCGTCCGACAACCGCCCGAGCACGAAGGAGGCCGGGTCCGGCGACGACGAACGCACGCCGCGCGTCAACGAGCTCCTGGAATCGGAAGACCTGATGGAACGGATCACGCCACCGGCCGACGATCCGGATCCCTTCGATCTGACGCGCGAACCTGTCGGGTTCCCGGCCGGGCGCGACCAGCGCCTGCAGAACCTGGCGCGCGGCGACGAAGGGTTCCTGCTGTCGCTGGGCTATTCGACCCAGCGCGGGTTCGGCCGCAATCACCCCTTTGCCGGCGAGATCCGGATGGGTGAGGTCTCGGTCGAGTACGTGCCCGAGGAGCTCGGCTTTGCCGTCGACATCGGCGACATCACCGTGACCGAATGCCAGATGGTGACCCAGTTCACCGGGTCGCGCGAAGCGCCGCCGCAGTTCACCCAGGGTTACGGCCTCGCTTTCGGCTTTTGCGAGCGCAAGACCATGGCGATGGCGCTGGTCGACCGCGCGCTGCGGGTCGAGGAATACGGCGAAGCCGTCGAGCATCCGGCGCAGGACGCGGAGTTCGTCCTGTATCACAGCGACAATGTCGAGGCGCAGGGCTTCGTCTCGCACCTGAAGCTGCCGCACTACGTGGACTTCCAGGCGGAACTGACCCTGGTGCGCCGCCTGCGCGCCGACTACGAGGCCGCGCAACGCGAAGCCGCCGGCCAACAGGAGGCTGCCGAATGACCGCCCGCAAGCGAAAGGCCAGGGGCGCCGGCGACGAGACCGGCTACAACTTCGCCTATCTGGACGAACAGACGAAACGGATGATACGCCGCGCCATCCTCAAGGCCGTCGCCGTGCCCGGATACCAGGTGCCGTTCGGCAGCCGTGAGATGCCGCTCCCCTATGGCTGGGGCACCGGCGGAATCCAGGTGACCGCCAGCATCATCGGTCAGGACGATGTGCTGAAGGTGATCGACCAGGGCTCCGACGACACGACCAACGCCGTCAGCATCCGCGCTTTCTTCGGCCGCACGGCCGGCGTGGCGACGACGGACGAAACCGCGAAAGCGTCGATCGTCCAGACCCGGCACCGCATCCCCGAACGAAAGCTGCGCGCGGACCAGATCCTCGTCTACCAGGTCCCAATCCCCGAGCCGTTGCGCTTTCTGGAACCGCGCGAGACCGAGTGCCGGAAGATCCACGCGTGGTCCGAGTACGGGGTCATGCATGTGAAGCTCTACGAGGACATCGCCCGGTTCGGGCGCATCAGCACGGCGTACGCCTATCCGGTGAAGGTCGACGACCGTTACATCATGGATCCCTCTCCGATCCCGAAGTTCGATAATCCGAAGATGGACGACTGCCCGGCCCTGCAGCTCTTCGGCGCGGGACGCGAGAAACGGATCTATGCCATTCCGCCCTACACGAAAGTGACGAGCCTCAACTTCGAGGATCACCCGTTCGACATCGAGACCTGGGACGAGCCCTGTGCGCTGTGCGGCGCGGAGGAAAGTTTCCTCGACGAGATCATCCTCGACGACCAGGGCAGCCGGATGTTCGTGTGTTCTGATTCCAACTTCTGCAGCACACGCCGCGCGGAGGGATACACCGGCCCGATGGCGGATGACCCCCGCTTTGCAAATCCGGACACACCGTCCGGCGCGGAGGCCGGCCATGTCGGATGACGAACTTCTCCTGCAGGTCGAGGGCGTGTCGAAATCCTTCGGCGAAGTGCAGGCCTGCGCCGACGTGTCGTTCGACCTCTGGCCGGGCGAGGTGCTGGGCATCGTGGGCGAATCGGGCTCGGGCAAGACGACCCTGCTGAACTGCCTCGCCGGGCGACTGGAACCCGACGCGGGCAGTGTGAGCTATCGCAACCGCACGGGCGACCTTTCCGACATCTTCGACATGTCCGAGCCCGAACGCCGGATGCTGTCGCGAACCGACTGGGGCTTCGTTCACCAAAACCCGCGCGACGGCCTGCGCCTCGACATCACGGCGGGCGGCAACATCGGCGAGCGGATGATGATGGTCGGCGCGCGGCACTACGGGAATATCCGCAGCGAGGCCGAGACCTGGATGGACCGGGTCGAGCTCGACCTCGGACGGATCGATGCCGCGCCGCGCACGTTTTCCGGCGGCATGCAGCAGCGCCTGCAGATCGCCCGCAATCTCGTGTCGGGTCCGCGCCTCGTCTTCATGGACGAGCCCACGGGCGGGCTGGATGTCTCGGTGCAGGCGCGCCTGCTCGACCTGTTGCGCGAGCTGGTCCGCGAACTGCGTGTCGCGGTCGTGATCGTGACCCACGATCTGGCCGTCGCCCGCCTGTTGTCGGACCGCCTGATGGTGATGCGCAACGGCAACGTCGTCGAGAGCGGCCTGACGGATCAGGTGCTCGACGACCCGCAGCACGAATACTCCCAGCTCCTCGTGTCCTCGATATTGCAGGTCTGACCGATGAACGCTTCCAAAGTCATGCTCGACGTGTCCGGGCTGTCGAAATCCTTCGTGCTGCATACGCAAGGCAGTGCGCGCATCGCCGTGTTCGACGATCTGTCGATGCAGGTGCGCGCCGGCGAATGCGTCGCCCTCGACGGCCCGTCGGGCGCCGGGAAATCGACCCTGATGCGCATGCTGTATGCGAACTATCGCACCGACACCGGCGCGATCCGCGTCACCCACGACGGCCGGACGGTCGATCTCGCGACGGCGGCGCCCCGCACGGTGATCGACGTGCGCCGGCGCACGCTGGGTTACGTGAGCCAGTTCCTGCGGGTCATCCCGCGCGTGTCGACCCTGGACGTGGTGGCCGAACCGCTGCGCACGCTCGGGGTTGACGAAGAGCCGGCCAACGCGCGTGCGCGCGCAATGCTCGAACGTCTGAACGTGCCGGAGCGGCTGTGGGGGCTCGCACCCGCCACCTTCTCGGGCGGCGAACAGCAGCGGGTCAATGTCGCGCGGGGCTTTGTCGCCGGATTGCCGGTTCTGCTGCTCGACGAACCGACGGCGTCGCTCGATGCCATAAATCGGCAATGTGTTGTCGATCTAATAGGCGAGGCCAAAACGCGCGGCGCGGCGATCGTTGGTATCTTCCACGATCGGAAGATCAGGGACGATGTCGCGGACCGCGTTTTCAGCATGAGCGAAACCCTGGCAGCCGGTGGAGAGGCCGCATGACCACGGAACAGACTTTCACCAACGCCCGGATCGTCCTGCGCGACGAGATCGTCGACGGCACGTTGCACCTGCGCGACGGCAAGATCGCAGACGTCTCTGCCGGACCTGTCACGGCACCCGCCGCCACCGACGTCGAGGGCGACTACCTGATGCCCGGCCTGATCGAGATGCACACCGATCATATGGAAAAGCACATGGTGCCGCGTCCCGGCGTGCACTGGCCGCAGCCCGTCGCCGCCGCCATGGCGCACGACGCCCAGATCGCCGGCGCCGGCATCACCACGGTCTTCGACGCCATCTCGGTCGGCACCTACCGGGAAGGCAGCGTGCGCAAGGCGATCCTGCGCAAGGCCATCGACGCGGTGAATGAAGGCAAGGAAAAGGACGTCTTCCGCGCCGACCACCTGATCCACCTGCGCTGCGAAGTCAGCGACCCGGACCTGATCGATCTGACGGAAGAGTTCATCGACCTGCCGAACGTGGCGCTGGTCTCCGTGATGGATCACACGCCGGGCCAGCGGCAATGGCGCGATCTGTCGAAGATGAAGCAGTATCACCGAGACGACGGCATTTCGGACGATGCGCTGCAGGCCTATGTGCGCGAGCGGGTCGAGCTGCAGGCGCAATACGCATCCGCCCACCGCCACGCGGTCGTGAAGATGTGCCAGCAGCGCGCCATCCCGATGGCCAGCCACGACGACACCACGCCGGAGCATGTGCGCGAGGCGGTTGCCGACGGTATCGCGATATCCGAGTTTCCGACCACCCGGGAGGCCGCCGAAGCGGCGCGGGAAAAGGGCATGGCGATCATCATGGGCGCGCCGAACGTTGTGCGCGGCGGATCGCACTCGGGCAACGTCTCGGCGATCGATCTCGCCGAAGCCGGCCTGCTCGACGGCCTGTCGTCGGACTATGTGCCGTCGAGCCTGATCCAGGCAGTGTTCCACCTGAATGCGCGGGCCGGGATTCCGATCCCGCAGGGCGTGGCGACCGTATCCGCCAACGTCGCCGACGTGGTCGGCCTCGACGACCGCGGCGAGATCGCGCCCGGCAGGCGGGCGGACCTGATCCGCGTACGGGCCGTCGACAGCATTCCGGTCGTGCGTGAGGTCTGGCGCGAGGGCCGTCGGGTCAGCTAGACCGAACGTCTGAACCAGCCCCGGGGAGTTCATGGCCGAACGCTTCGCCATCTATTTCGCGCCGGGCGCGGACACGCCTCTATGGACGTTCGGCACGTCGTGGCTGGGGCGCGATCCGGAACGGGGGGTCGATGTCGCCCGCGCAGCGGTCCCGGGGTTTACCCGGGACGAACTGGACGACCTGACCGCACCGCCGCGCCGCTACGGATTTCACGCCACCCTGAAGCCGCCCTTCGCCCTGCCGCCGGAACACACCCGGGACGCACTCACCGACCGGCTGGGAAGTTTTGCCGCGCAGCGGACGGCCTTCGACGCGCCGCCTCTGAAGCTCGACACACTGAACGGGTTTCTGGCGCTGGTGCCAGGCTCACCGTCGGCTGAACTCTCAGCTCTCGCGGCAGACTGCGTTCGCACGTTCGACGCGTTTCGCCGGCCGCCGGGCGATGCGGAGCTGGCGCGGCGGCGCCGGCACGACCTGACGCCGCAGCAGGAAGATAACCTGCTGCGCTGGGGCTACCCCTATGTGCTGGACGCGTTCCGCTTTCACATGACCCTGACAAAGCGGCTCGATGCAGAAACGCGCGCGCGCCTTCTCCCGGCGCTCGCCGACCTGACATCCGCCGTCGGGGCGACACCGTTGCGGGTGGATGGACTGGCCCTGTTCCATGAACCGGCGCCGGGCGAAGATTTTCGTCTGATCGAGCGGTTTGGGTTCGCGGCCTGAACGACCGCGATCGAGCTCAGGCATAGAGTTCGGGTTCCGGCGCCGGGCGGCCGAGGATCATGTCCGCCGCCTTCTCCGCGATCATGACGGTGGGCGCATGGGTATTCCCGCCCACGAGCGTGGGCATCACGGATGCGTCCACGACGCGCAGGGATTCGCTGCCGCGCACCCGCAGTTCGGCATCGACCACCGCCGCGTCGTCGGTGCCCATCCGGCACGTGCCGACAGGGTGATAGACCGTCCCGCCGGTCGCGCGGATGAAGGCATCGATTTCCGCATCGGTCTTCGGTGCGCCATCGGGCCAGATTTCACCGTCGCTGTGACGGCCGAGCGACGGCTGGTGCATCACGTCGCGCATCGCCTTGAACGCGTCGCGCATCGTCCGGCGGTCGGTTTCCGACGAGAGGTAATTCGGCTCGATTCGCGGCGCCTCGAGGGGATCGTCGGAGCGCAGCCGGATTTCGCCCCGGCTTTCCGGGCGAAGCTGGCAGGCATGACACATGAACGCGTCGGGCCGGGTGTGATCTTCCGAATGGCTCGCGAACGGCCGCCGGATCAGCGACAGCAGGTTGCCGGCGCTGAAATGAAACTGCACGTCGGGAATATCCTGCGAGTCCGACGTGCGGATAAACGCCCCTCCCTCCAGCGGGAACCCGGCCGCCGGGCCGGAGCGGGTCAGGAATGCCCGGGCCAGCGACACCGCGCCGCGTTCGGTGCGGACAAGGCTGTCGGTGAGGGTCGGCGTCCGGGACGCATGGACCGTATGGACGCAGAGATGGTCCTGGAGGTTCCGGCCGACATCCGGCCGGTCGACCCGGGTCTCGATGCCCAGGTCGCGCAGATGGTCGGCCGGGCCGATCCCCGACAGCATGAGGAGCTGCGGCGAGTTCACCACGCCGCCGGCCAGCACCACCTCCCGCGCGGCGCGCACGGTGACCGGCCTGCCGCCCCGGATGTAGCGGACCCCGGTCGCGCGATCACCCTCGAACAGCACGCGCTCGGTCAGCGCGCCGGTTTCGACGGTCAGGTTCGCGCGGCCGAGAACCGGCTTCAGGTAGGCCGCCGCCGCACTCCAGCGCCGCCCGTTGCGAGTCGTGAACTGGTAGCGGCCGAACCCCTCCTGCTCGGGCCCGTTGAAATCCGGGTTGGCGGGGTATCCGGCCTCGACGCCCGACGCGACGAACGCATCGAACAGCCCGTGGTCGTGCGCGGCATTGCTGACAACGAGGGGACCGTCCGCACCGTGAAAGGCATCGGCGCCGCGCACGTTGCCTTCGGCGCGCTTGAAATAGGGCAGGACATCCGCGAACGACCAGCCGGCAAGGCCCTGTTGCCGCCAGATATCGTAGTCGCGTGCGTGCCCGCGAATGTAGATCATGCCGTTGATCGAGGACGATCCGCCGAGGGTTTTGCCCCGCGGCCAGAGAATGCGGCGATTGTCCATATGCCGCTGCGGCTCTGTCTCGTACTTCCAGTTGTAGCGCGCCTTCGGAATGATCTTCCCGTTGCCCACGGGGATATGGATCAGCGGGTGCGCGTCGCGCGGACCGGCCTCCAGCAACAGCACGCGCGCATCCGGATCGGCGCTCAGGCGGTTCGCCAGCACACATCCGGCGCTGCCGGCGCCAACGATCACGAAATCATACTCCCGCTCAGAAGCCATTCGTTCCACGCGATTCAGAATGTCCATCTTGTCGCATTGACTTTTTCCCCAATCTGACCTTTTCTATCATCAGTTGCTGCGGCGACCCTTGGCTCAGGCCCGGAACGAAACTTTCGGCGTTTTCAAAAACTTACGCCGGTTTCGGCTCGTTTGCAAAAGCGGGTGCCAGGCTATGTTGCGCTGCAAAAGGTCCAGAACGGCAAATTCTCGACGGACGCACCCACAAGCGTCCGCGCTGTAAGCAAGTCGGTCCGCGGTCCAGACGGGGTTGCGCGGTCGGAAAGGAACGAGGTTGTGAGCGAGAGCAGTCCTGAAATGCAGTCGACGAATGCCGTGGCCGAGAGCAGCGATGCGGAACTCGAACAGTTTGGCCGTGAGCGCGCCACCGGCGATTCGCCGAGCGAGCGCCCGTGCATGATGTGCGGCACCAAGTTCGAGAGTGAAGGCTGGCACAATCGCCTGTGCGGCAGCTGCCGCAAACGCAGCGCGCCGCTCGGCTGACGCCGCCTCACCCCTCGGCGATCTTTCGGAAGATCGCGGAAAAATCCAGCTCGTCGTTTCCGGCCTCGGAGAACGCCTCGTACAACGCGGTCGCCTGCGACCCGAGCGGGGTATTCGCGCCGGTTGCGGCCACGGCCTCCTGCGCCAGCTTCAGATCCTTCAACATCATCGCGACCGTGAAGCCCGCCGCGTAGTCGCGGTTGGCCGGCGAGGTCGGGACCGGGCCCGGCACCGGGCAATAGCTGGTCATGGCCCAGCACTGGCTGGTCGCCGTGGACGCGATATCGAAGAGGCTCTGGCGATCCAGACCCAGCTTGTCCGCGAGCGCAAAGCCTTCCGAGACCGAAATCATCTGGATCGCGAGCATCAGGTTGTTGCAGACCTTCGCGCCCTGCCCCGCGCCGGCATCGCCCGCATGAAAGATATTCTTGCCCATCGCCTTCAGGATGGGTTCGGCGCGCGCATAGGCTCCGGCCGTACCGCCGCACATGAAGGTCAGCGTGCCCGCCTCGGCGCCGCCGACACCGCCGGACACGGGCGCGTCGATCATTTCCAGGCCGCGCCTGTCGGCTTCGGCGATCAGGTCGCGCGCCGTAGTGACGTCGATGGTCGAGCTGTCGATGAGCAGTGCGCCCGTATCGACCGCTTCCATCACCTTGTCGTCTTCCAGGTAGACCGAACGCGCATGCCTGCCCGCCGGCAACATGGTGATGACCACCTCGACACCCGCCGCAGCGTCGGCGGCGGATCCGGCCGCCTGCGCACCGGCATCGACCGCCCGCTTGACGGCATCGGCAACGAGGTCGAAAGCGCGGACCTCATGGCCGTCCCTGACCAAGTTGGCCACCATCGGCCCGCCCATGTTTCCGAGACCGATAAATGCGATTTTCGCCATGCTTGCCTCCCGCCTTTCTATGAAAGCTGAAACTTGTTGAAATCCGGCTCTCCGGGAACCGGTTCGAAATACGCCGCCACCTCGGAATCCGACACGGCCGCGAGCGAATCCGGCTGCCATTTCGGCGCGCCGTCCTTGTCGATCACCACCGCGCGAATGCCCTCGAAGAGGTCGTCGCCCCGGAAAAAGCGGGCCGCCAGCCGGTACTCCATGCGCATGATGTCGGCAAAGGAATCGATGCCCGATCCCGCGCGAAGCTGGCGGTGGGTCACTTTCAGCGACATCGGAGACTTCTCGCCCAACGTCTCGATCTGGGCGTTCGCCCAATCGCTCTCCTCGGCTTCGAGGCGTGCGAGGATATCCTCGACACTGTCGCCCGAGAAACATCGGTCGATGGCGTCGCGATGTTCCGCCAGCGGTGCGTCACCCGCATCGCCGGCGTGGTCCTTGAGGACGGAATTGATGGAATCGCGGTCCAGCGCATCCAGGCCGGCGATCGCTGCCATCAGGTCATCGTTGCGCGCCGATTCCACATGGTAGTCGGCGATCCCGGCATACAGGCAGTCGGCGGCGCGCATCCTGTAGCCCGTGAGCCCGAGATACATGCCGATCTCGCCGGGGCAGCAGGTCAGGAACCAGCTCGCGCCCACATCCGGGAACAGGCCGATGCCCGTCTCCGGCATCGCGAACATCGTGCGCTCGCTGACGACCCGGTGCGAGCCGTGGATTGACACGCCCACCCCGCCGCCCATGGTGATGCCGTCCATCAGTGCGACATAGGGCTTGGGATAGGTATGGATGGTGACATTCTGGGCGTATTCGGCCGCGTAGTAGGTCGGCCCGAAGTCGGTCCCGCGTCCCTCGTACAGGTCGCGGATATCGCCGCCGGCACAGAAGGCTTTCTCACCGGCCCCACGGATCGCCACGGCGTCGATACGATCATCCTCGGCCCAGGCCAGGAGCTGCGGCTGGATAATCCGCACCATCTCGAAAGACAGGGCGTTCAGCGTCTTCGGGCTGTTGAGCGTGATCAGCCCGACCCGGCCCCGGGTTTCGAGCAATACCGGCGTTTCGTCGTTCATAAGACCTCTGACTGGAACATCTACTGGCGCAGGACATCGCGCGAGATGATCACGCGCATGATTTCGTTGGTGCCTTCCAGGATCTGGTGGACCCGCAGGTCACGCAGGTAGCGCTGGATGGGAAATTCCTTCAGGTAGCCGTAGCCGCCATGGAGCTGCAGCGCCTGGTTGACCACGTCGAAGCCGGTGTCGGTGGCGATGCGTTTCGCCATGGCGGCGGCCACCGTGGTGCCGTGCATCGCGTTGTCGAGCATCCAGGCCGCGCGGTGGATCATCAGCCGCGCGGATTCGAGTTCGGTCGCCATGTCGGCCAGGCGGAACTGCAGCGCCTGGAAGTCGGCCAGCGGCTGGCCGAACTGCTTGCGCTCCTTGAGATACTCCCGGCTTGCGTCGAGG
Source organism: Alphaproteobacteria bacterium (assembly GCA_965222215.1). Taxonomy (GTDB): domain Bacteria; phylum Pseudomonadota; class Alphaproteobacteria; order UBA6615; family UBA6615; genus JABJAG01. The sequence goes on from OZ244931.1 coordinate 3,294,459, forward strand.
CAGGCCCGCGCGCCGCCGACCGAGCAGGCGCCGATATTCAGACGCCCGCCGTCGAGCCCCTTCATGGCGATCTTGAAGCCATCGCCTTCGGCGCCCACCACGTTCGCGACCGGCACCCGGCAATCCTCGAAGATCACCGCCGCCGTGGGCTGGCTGTTCCAGCCGAGCTTCTTTTCCAGCTTGCCGAAGGACAGGCCCGGCGCGTCCTTCTCGACGACAATGCAGCTGATGCCGTCCGGCCCGTCGTCGCCCGTGCGCACCATGCAGACATAGACGTCGGACGCCGAACCGCCGGAGATGAAGGCCTTCGACCCGTTGATCACGTAACGATCGCCGTCCCGCTCGGCGCGGGTGCGCAACGACGCGGCGTCCGAGCCCGCGCCCGGTTCGGTCAGGCAGTAGCTGGCGAAATGCTCCATGGTCATGAGCTTCGGCAGAAACTTCGCGCGCAGTTCGTCGCTGCCGAACGCGTCGATCATCCAGGCGCACATGTTGTGGATCGAGATATACGCCGCCGTCGACGGGCAGGCCGCCGCCAGCTCCTCGAAGATGATCGTGGCGTCGAGGCGTCCCAGGCCCGAGCCCCCATGCTCCTCGCCGCAATAGATGCCCGCGAGCCCGAGGGCGGCGGCGGCGCGCAGCGCGTCGACCGGGAAGATATTGTCCTCGTCCCACGCCTCGGCGTGCGGCAGCATCTCTTCGCTCGCAAAGCTGCGCGCCATGTCCTGGATGGCGGTCTGTTCTTCGGAAATCTGGAAGTCCACGGCCTCTCCCTTGGTCTTCTTGGTTCGGCGCGATCCTACCGGCTCGCCCGGCGCGAACCAATCCCCGGCCGGTATCGGTTACAATGCAACAAGGGAGACCGAAGCATGTCCGAACACCGCCGTTTGATCCTGCTGACCGTGAAGGAAAACGTCAGCCTGACCGCCCTCGACGCCGGGACCGGCGAACGCGTCGCCGTCGTGGAAGTCGGCACCCGCGAGACGTCGAAACCGCACGAGATCACACTGTCGGCCGACCGGCGGAAAGCCTTCGTGTCGCTCTACGGCAGCGCGGACTACGGCCCGAACGTTCCCGACAACCGGATCGCGGTGGTGAACCTCACAACCATGTCCCTCGACGGGCATATCGACCTCGATCTCTACAAGGGCCCCCACGCGCTGGTGACCGGCGCCGACGGGAAGGTCTGGGCGACGGTCGACGGTAGCCGCTGCCTGCTGGTGATCGATCCCGATTCATGGGAGATCGAACACACGATCTGGCTCGAAGTGCCGGGGCACTTTCTGGCAATGGCGCCCGACGGCAACACGCTCTATGCCTCGGCCAAGGAATACCCGGTGGTCGTCGAGATCGACATGGCCGCGCGCGAAATTACCGGACGCCTCCCTGTGCCCGTCGGCGCCCAGGCGATTCGGGTGTCGGCGGACGGCAAACACCTCTTTGTGGGGGATTTCAACCGCCCGCTGTTGCATGTGATCGACACGGACAAGCAGGCCGTGACCGAAACCCACCGGATGGCGGGCGTGCCCGGCTGGCCGTTTATTTCGCCGGACGGCCGGCATCTCGTCGTGACCACCTACAACGAGGGGGACGACGAGGGCTTCCTGGAAATTTTCGACCCGTCGTCAATGGAACTGCGCCGCTCGCTGTCGCTCCCGGGCGAACCGTTCCACGTGCTGTTCACCGACGACAGCCGCCATCTCTACGTCGTGCAGGCGGACGGCGACCTTCCGAAGGTCGACCTCGACGCCGCCGAACTCGTCGACGGCGGCTTCACGGCCGGCGGCACCATGCCCGAGGCGATGATCTACTGGGACGGACCCGCTGCCTGATCAGGTGACGGTGAGCGCGCCGTCCACCAGCAGCAGGTGGCCATTGACGTAGTCCGACGCCGGGTTGGCGAGGAACGCGACAGCTGCCGCCGTGTCTTCCGGCTCGCCGAAACGCCCGGCGGGAATGCGGCTGAGGTTCCAGTCGCGCCACTCCTTGTCGGCGGCGAAACCGGCCGCGCGGTGCCTGGTCTCGACCGCGCCCGGGCCGACCGCGTTGACGCGAATGCCGTACTCGGCCCAGTCGGCGGCGAGATGGCGGGTGATGCCCGCCACGGCGGCCTTCGAGATGCCGTAGACCGAGACCCGCGGCACGCCAATGACCGCGAAGGTCGAGGCGATGTTCACGATCGAGCCCCGGCGCTTCGTATCCACCAGATGCCGAGCGAAACGCTGGGACATGAAATAGCAGCCGCGCACGTTGATCGCCTGGACGTTGTCGAACTCGTCCGGCTCGACCTCCAGCGCGCGCTTGGACAGCGGCACGCCGGCGTTGTTCACCAGCACGTCGATCTTGCCCATGGCCTCGACCGTCGACGCGATCGCGGCGTCGATACTGTCGACATCGCGCACGTCGAGCGCCACCGTATGGGCGCGGCGACCGTGCCCCTCGATCAGCTTGACCGTGTCCGCCAGGTCGTCCGTCTTGAGGTCCGTCACCGCGACGTCGAAGCCGTCACGCGCCAGATGCTCCGCCGTCGCCTGGCCCAGCCCGTAGGCCGCGCCGGTGATCAGCGCCACCATGCCTTCCGCCGATGTCATGTCCTGCACTCCCCCTTTTTTTCAGTCCTTGTCCGCCAGATGGCGGTAGATTTCCGTAAAGTCACTGCCGGGCCGCGCGGCGTCCGTCTCTCTCCAGAGCGACGACACGGCCGACCCGACCCTGTCCGCTGTACCTGCCACACGAACCTGTTCCAGGTACAGCGCGACATCCTTTGTCATCAGGGCGGTCGCGAACCCGGCGTCGTAGGTGCCGGTGACGATCCGGTTGGGGAACTTGTCCGCCGAGGCCGTGTTGCGGCCGCTGGAGACGTTCACCACATCGACGATCGTCGACAGATCGAGCCCGAATGCCTCGCCGAACAGCGCGGCCTCCGACGTCGCAGCCATCGCCGTGGCCGACAGAAAATTGTTCAGCAGCTTCATGGCCTGTGCCTGGCCGGGCGCCGTGCCGACGCGAAACACATTGCCGCCGACGGCTTCGAAGGCCCCGTCGAGCCCGGACACGGCGTCGTCAGCGCCCGAGACGATCACGGTCAGGCTGCCCGCCACCGCGCCGGAACGCCCGCCGCTGACCGGGGCGTCGACAAAGGACATGCCCGCCTCACCCAACATCGCGCCGATCTCGCGCGCGGCCTCCGGCCCGGTCGTGGAAAAGTCGACGACCCGCGACGTCGCGCGGCCGCGCACGGCCAGGATGCTCTCACACACCTCGCGCACGATTCTGCCGTCGGGCAAGCTGAGGAACACCGTCTCGACGTCCGTGACAAGATCCGCAATCCCGCCCGCGACCCTTGCACCTTCCGGCGCGCGGGCCGGCGTGCCCGCGGCGTCGAAACCGACGACATCGAACCCGACCGCCAGAAGATTGGCGCACATGGGCGCGCCCATGTTGCCCAGGCCGATGAAGCCGACCGTATTTGCTGCCATAGTGCGAACCCCGGTTGAAACGAGCGGCCAGTATAACGGCCCGCCGGCAAAGGGAGGACAACATGAGCGAACCCCAGGTCTGGGACCTCTACGCCATCAAATACGGGACGATGCCGGAGCGCACGCGCGCGACGAACCTGTTCGGGATCGACCCCCATGACGACGCGCCCATGCCCATCGACTACTACGTCTGGGCGGCGGTCTCGCCGGAGCGCACGATCGTCATCGACACCGGCTTCGACAATGCCGAGGCCGAACGGCGCGGCCGCGGCCTGATCCGCGGTGTGGACGAAGGCCTGGAGGCCATCGGCGTCGACACGGCCGCGGTCGAGGACGTCATCGTCACGCACCTGCACTGGGACCATATCGGCGGCGAAGCGCACTTCCCGAACGCGCGCTTTCATCTCCAGGAAAAGGAGATGCACTTCGCGACCGGGCCGCACATGTGCAACCACGTGATGAACAGGTCCTTCACCGTCGACCACATCACCAAGATGGTGCGCAACGTCTTCGAGGGGCGGGTCGCCTATCACGACGGCGAGGCGCAGATCGCGCCCGGGATCACGGTTCATCTGGTCGGCGGGCACTCCATGGGCCTGCAGTTCGTCAAGGTGCTCACGAAGCGAGGCTGGGTCGTACTCGCCTCGGACGTCACCCATTTCTACGAAAACTTCGAAACCCGCACGCCTTTTCCGGTGATCTACTCCATGGGCGACATGATTCGTGCCTACGACACACTGGAGGCACATGCCGAAACGACCGGCCACATCGTGCCGGGCCACGACCCGCTGGTGATGGAACGCTACCCCGCGCCGGATGCGCGGCTCGACGGGATTGCCGTTCGGCTCGACGTCGCCCCGTCGGCCTGAGAGGCCCTACTCGGCTTGCATCGCGTCAGCGACATCCGCCGACCATTCCGCACGCACCTGGAAGCCCTCGGTCGCCCGGCACATCTCTTCGGTCAGCTTGACGATCTCGTCGTTCGACAGGTCGAAATCGAGATATTCCCCGAACGGCTGCGGCACATGGAAGGGGGAGTCCAGATAGACCTCGAGGTTGTTGCCCTCGGGGTCGTCGAAATAGACCGACCAGGCATTGCCATGGTTGCGCGGCAACAGGTTCTCGACGCCCTCGTCGACCACGCGGCGGTACATGGTGCGCAGTTCGTCGAGCGAATTCACGGTGAACGACAGCTGGTTCACCGTGCTGTCGCCCTCCGGCGCACGGCCCTCGGCGAGCACCATCTGGTGATGGATGTTCGGGTCGTTCGACATAAACGTGATCTCGCCGTTGTAACGCGGGACGAAACCCCGGTCGTTGATGTGAAAGCCCATCACCCGCGCGTAGAAATCGACCATCAGGTCCATGTCACGGACCCAGATGCCGGCATGGGTCAACTGGGGTTTGATTTGTTCACTCATGGGTACTCCTCCTAAGCGCCGGACGACACGACGCCATTGTCGTGCAGCGCCTCGATGTCGTCGTCCCCGTAGCCGAGGTCGGCCAGAATTTCGCGGGTCTGCTGTCCCACCTCAGGCGGCGCGACCGCGAACGAACTCGGCGTGCGGGTCAGCGAGACCGGCTGGCGAACGAACCGCATCTCGCCCAACTCGGGCGATTCGAGCGGCTGGGCCAGTCCGAGATGTTCGACCTGAGGGTCGTCGAAAACCTGGCCGATGTCGTAGATCGGACCGCATGGCACGCCAGCCTCGTTAAAAATATCGACCCACTCGGCCGTGGCCTTTTCGGCAATGCACTCGCCGATCAGGGCATTCAGGCGATCCCGGTTTTCGGAGCGCGACGGCGCATCCTCGAACTCGGGATCGGTCATCCATTCCTCGCGGTCGAGGCAGCGGCAGAACCGGCCCCAGATCTCCTGACCCGCCACGGCGATGTTCATATGCCCGTCGGCGGTCGCGAACACGCCCGTGGGAATGCTGGTCGGGTGGTTGTTCCCCGCCTGCTGCGGCACGTCGCCGTCGACCAGCCAGCGTGCCGACTGGAAATCGAGCATGAATGTCTGGGCTTCCAGCAGCGACGTATGGAGCCACTGGCCCTTGCCGGATTTCTCCCGCTCGACGAGCGCGAGCATGATCCCCTGGAAGGCGAACAGCCCGGCGGTCAGATCGGCGATGGGGATGCCGACACGCACAGGCCCCTGCCCCGGCAAACCGGTGATCGACATAAGCCCGCCCATGCCCTGGGCGATCTGGTCGAAGCCCGGCCGCTTCGCATAAGGGCCGTCCTGCCCGAAGCCGGAGATGCTCGCCAGGATGATCCGCGGGTTGATCGCTGCCAGCGCGTCATAGTCGATGCCGAGCCGCGTTTTCACGTCGGGCCGGTAATTCTCGACCACCACGTCGGCCTTCTCGACCAGCTTGTAGAACACGTCTTTGCCGGCATCCTCTTTCAGGTTGAGCGCCAGCGAGCGCTTGTTGCGGTGGAGGTTCTGGAAGTCCGAGCCGTGGCGCGCGCCGCCCAGCGCCGCGCCGCCCTCGACGGCGGGCGGCATCTCGACCTTGATGACGTCGGCGCCCCAGTCCGCCAACTGGCGCACGCAGGTCGGGCCCGAGCGGACCCGGGTGAGGTCGAGGACGGTGATGTGGTCCAGAACGGACGCGGCGGGAATGTGCGGCATGTCGGAAAGATCTTCGGTCTAGAGTTTCAGCAGGCGCCTGGCGTTGCCGTTGAGGATCTTGGCCTTGTCCTCGGCGTTCAGGTGTACGCGTTCGATCCATTCGACGCCGGGCGCGTTCGGGACGAACGGCCAGTCGATGGAAAACAGGATGCGGTCGGCGCCCATCTCCTGCAGCGAACAGAGCAGCGCCGGATCGGAGAAGTTGCCGCTGGTGGTGATATAGAAATTCCGGCTGAACACCTCGCGGAATTTCACCGGCTTGTTGCCGGGCCGCGACAGCGCATGGTCGATCCGCCAAAGCAGGAACGGCAGCCCCTCGCCCAGATGCCCGACAATGATCTTCACGCCGGGATACTTCTCCAGCACGCCGCTCAGCACGAGGCGGATGCACTGGGTCGCGGTTTCCACGGTGAACCCCCAGCCCGCGTTCAGAAGCGCCGGGAACTCCTTGGCATAGGGCTGGTAGTAGCGATCGATCACCGTCGGGTCCGGCATCGCCGGATGCATGTAGAGCGGCACATCGAGCGCCTCGGCGCGCTCAAACACCGGCCAGAACTTCGGATCGTCGAAGAACACGCCATGGGTCAGGCCGTGGATCATCGCGCCCTTCATGCCGAGGTCGGTGACGCAGCGTTCCAGCTCGTCCGCGCAGGCGCCCGGGTCCGGTGTCGGCAGGTTCGCGAAGGCCGCGAACCGGTCGGGCCGCTCGGCGACGATATCGCGCAGCCGGTCGTTGGCGGTCCGGGTGATTGCGGCCGCATCGGTCGCTTCGAGGCGCTGGGTCGAGGGCGCACCGTGCGACAGCACCTGGATATCGATCCCGGCGGCGTCCATTTCAGCGATCCGCGCATCGTAAAGATCTTCGAGCTGAGGTCGCAGCTTGCCGGCCCCGCCGGCCAGCTGGGCCTCGGAATAGTGCGAGATCAGCTCCGGATCCCAGTAATGCTCTTCGATAGCGATAACCTGATCGCCAGCCGACGTTGCCATGTATCCCCCCGACAGCAGTGAGTCAGATAGATGGTAACGGTTGTGGAGGGACTTGCGAACGCAAAAGCGTGACCGGCCCGCGTCTCAGGATGCCGCGCGCATGCTTACGACGTTCTCGCCGAGGAACACACGTTCGGCCGGAAAGACAACCCGGGCCGCCGTGCCGATATCCACGGAGCTCGCCAGCGAAAAGGTCGCTTCGTGCAAATCGCTGAGCAATTTGACAAGCGGAAGCCCAAGGCCTGTGCTGGTGTGGCCCCCGTCCGCCTTGAGGGTCTCGACCCGCTTCAGATGTTCCTGATTTTCCATGCGGGCAAACGGCTTCACGACCTCTTCCAGGTTCTCGGGCGGGATGCCGATGCCGGTGTCTTCCACGGCAATCGCAAGTTCGCCGTTCTCGGTCAGCTCGGCTGAGATCGCGACCTGGCCGTCGCGCGGCGTGAACTTCACTGCGTTGGACAGAAGATTGAGCACGATCTGGCGAACCTTTGTCGCATCGCCGCGCAACTTGGGGATCCCGTCCGGCAGGGTCGCCGATAGAGCGACGCCGTCTTCCTGTGCGGCCGGCTCCACAAACCGCAGCGCACCTTCCACGAGTTCCTCGACGTCGATCATGTCATCCGACAGATCGACAGCTCCGGCCTCCAGCTTCGAGACATCCAGTATCTGGTCGACGATGTGCAGCAGGTGGCGGCCGCTGCTGAGAATGTCATCGGGATATTTTTCATACTTTTCGTCGTCGAGCGGGCCCAGCATCCGCATCGACATCATTTCCGAGTAGCCGATAATCGCGTTGAGCGGCGTGCGCAGTTCATGGCTCATATTGGCAAGGAAACGCGTCTTGGACAGGTTCGCCGCTTCCGCCCGGTCGCGCGCCGTCGTCAGGCCTTCAACAAGGCCGATGTTTTTCAAGGCCAGTTCCAGGCTGTCGCGAAAACTGTGGTTCAGGTGCCGCGCCATGGTCCAGAGCAGTAAACCCCAGAAGACGACAAACGCCGCGATAATGGGTTCCGGGGAACCCTCGAGCCAGATGAGACGAATCGAATAGGGTACGAGAGCGGGTGTAATGAACGCGGCAAACGCCAGCAGACTGTTCGAGTAACCGGCGATCGCCGCCGCGCTGAGCGCCGCCATCACGAAGGGGACGACCAGCCTCGTGTTTTCGGTCTCCAGCGTGCCGACAAGGAACACCGAAAGTCCCCAGATCGTGCCCGCAACTCCGGAACCGACCGCGAAGTAGCGAATCCACGTGAAGGCTTCGTCGATATCGCGGTCCTTGCGGAGGAACATACGCGCCAACAGGAACCGCACCATCGTCCAGCCGGTCAATGTGAGGTACCAGGCGATCAGCACAAAACGATCCGCCGACCCCCACAGGGCCACGGTCAACAGGCTCGCCGCGCCAATATTCGCGACCAGCAGCGGCGTTGTACGCTTGTAGAGGCTGCCGATCAGCTCCGCATCGATCTGGCGCGGATCGACGGTCCCGGTGATGGATGTCGTAATTTCGCTCATCCCATACTCATATACCGCATTTCACCATCAAAGTCGTACGGTCTCCAGAGCTTCGAATAAGCGCAAAAACTTAAGATTTTCGCTACAGACCCGCCGCAGCGTCACGACACCGCCCGCAGGGATGTGACATTTTCACCGAGCATCAGTCGGTCCGCCGGGAACAGAACACGTGCTGTTGTGCCGACATTCGGCGTGCTCGAAAGCCTGAACTCCGCACCGTGGGCGTCACAGAGCAGCTTCACGAGAGGCAGGCCGAGCCCGGTGTTGTTGAACCCGCCATCTGGCTTCAGGCTTCGCATCCGTTGCAAATGCTCCCGGTTTTCCATCCGGGCAAACGGCACAAGGACCTTCTCGATGTCATCGGGCGAAATCCCGATCCCCGTGTCCGAAACAACAACCTCCATGCGGCCGTCCGTCGTGTTCGATACGGAAACCGACACGGTACCTCCCGCGGGCGTGAACTTCACCGAGTTGGACAAAAGATTGAGCACGATCTGGCGGACTTTCGTCGCATCGCCACGAAGGTAGGGGAGCTGGTCGGGAGCCGCCCAGTCTATTGTTACGCCGTCGCGGTCCGCATTGGGGGCAACGAACTTGATCGCGTTCTCGACCAGTTGGGGAACGTCGATCACATCTTCCGACAGGTCGACCGCACCCGCTTCCAGCTTCGAGACATCGAGAATCTGGTCGACGATACGCAACAGGTGCCGACCGCTCCGGTAGACGATCGGCGGATACGTCTCGTACTTGCCGAAGTCCTGGGGGCCCAGGGAGCGTTCGGACATCATTTCGGAGTAGCCCATGATGGCATTCAGCGGTGTGCGAAGTTCGTGGCTCATGTTCGCGAGGAACCGGGTTTTGGCCAGGTTCGCGCTCTCCGCCCGGTCGCGCGCGGCCGTGAGGCTTTGAATCAGGCGCTCGTTGTTACGGGACAACTCGATGCGGTTGCGGAAACCGCGATTGAGATGGCGCGCCGTGACCCACAGCAGGGCCGCCCAGAACAGGACAAAGCCCGCCATCATCGGTTCGACCGTTCCATCCAGCCAGACGAGACGGATCGCATACGGCCCGACCGAAGGCACGACGAAACCGGCGAATGTCCACAAGCTGCGCGAATAACTCACGATGGCCGACATGCTCAATGCCGCCATCACGCACGGCACGACGAGCAGTTCCGTGGCGGGCTCCAGCTGGACCGACAAGACAATCGAACAGCCCCAGATCACGCCGGCGGCGGTGGCGCCGATCAGGAACTGCCTTTCGTCCGCCGCAGCGCTGTCGACGGTCACGCCGCGCTGCAGGACAAGCCGGACCGCAATGAAGCGGATCAGCGTAAGCGTCACGACGATGGCGAACCAGGGCAGCAGACCCACCGGCGCCGCCGACTCCCACAGGACGTAGGAAAGCAGGCAGGCGGCCGCGAAGCTGGAGAAAAGCGTGGTCGTTCCCGACCGATAGAGCTGATCGATCAGATCGCGACGAACTTCATCCGACTTGCTCTTGCCGAGCGTCGTTTCCGAATCTGGGCCGGCCGCCGCAATCATCGACTTTTCCAAAAAAAGGGAGGGTTTCCCACAGATAGAAGCATACGGCTCTACCGTTAGGAAATGACTAACGCCGGATTCGATTCAGGCGACTAGGAGCCCGCGCACAATTTTCTTATAGTAAAAATCGTCGATTGCGAAATGGCGGTTGCGGGATCGATGAAACGAGACGGCCGGCGAAAACAGGATCGGCTGCAACGACCGGGAGGAGACAATCATGATTATCGAACGCGATTTGCCTGTCGAGATGGACGACGGCCAGGTGCTGCGGGTGGACGTATACCGGCCCGACACGAAGAAGAAGGTGCCTGTCGTGATGGCCGGCGGCCCCTACGGCAAGGGGGTGAAGTATCAGGAGCACTACAAGCCGCTCTGGGAATCGCTGCTGGAGATGCACCCGGACATTCTTCCCGGCTCCAAGCACCGCTGGCTCACCTGGGAAACCGTCGACCCGGAGATCTGGGTCCCCTGGGGTTACGCCTGCGTGCGGCTCGATTCCCGGGGCGCGGGGCGCTCACCGGGTTATCTCGATATCTTTTCACCGCGCGAGACCCAGGACTTCGCCAATGCGATCGAGTGGGCGGGCGAGCAGACATGGTCGAACGGCAATGTCGGCCTGAACGGCGTGTCGTACTACGCCATCAACCAATGGCAGGTCGCGGCGCTGCAGCCGAAGCACCTGTCGGCGATGATCCCGTGGGAGGGCGCGGCTGACCACTACCGCGACTGGGCGCGCCACGGCGGAATCCTGTCCAACAAGTTCATGGAAATCTGGTATCCGCGCCAGGTCGAGGCGGTTCAGCACGGCAACCCGAAGGGGCCGAAGGACCACTGGATGGGCGAAAGCGCCACCGGCCCGGCCAGGCTGGGCAAGCGCGAACTGAAGGAAAACCGCGCCGACACGCTGGAGAATTTCCGTGTCCGCGAGATGGATGACGACTGGTACCAGTCCCGTTCGCCCGACTGGTCGAAGGTCAAGGTACCGTTCCTGTCCGCGGCAAGCTGGGCCGGGTTCGGCCTGCACCCGCGCGGTAATTTCGAGGCCTTCACTCAGGCCGCCTCGCGCCAGAAGTGGCTCGAGGGCCACCCGGGGCGCCACGAGGAGTGGTTCTATCTCGACTACGGGATGGAATTGCAGAAACGCTTCTTCGACTATTACCTGAAAGGCGAGAAGAACGGCTGGAACCGCGAGCCGCGGGTCTGGGTCAATCTGCGTCGCCCGTTCACGGACGAAATCGAGTTGCGCAAGGAAAGCGAGTGGCCGCTCAAGGGCACGCGCTGGACGAAGTACTATCTCGATGCCGGCGGCAAGGGGAAGATCGACACTGCCAAGCCCAAGGTGAACCGCAAGAAGGAGTTCCGCGCGCTCACCCGCGGCATCACGCTGAAGTCGCCGCCGCTCACCCGCGAGACCGAGTTCACCGGCCCGATGGCGGCCAAGCTCTATGTCTCGTCCACCACCGAGGACTGTGACCTGTTCGTCACGGTTCAGGCCTGGTCCGACAAGGGCCGCGAGGTCTACTTCCAGGGCACTGTCGACCCCAAGACGCCGATCGCCCAGGGCTGGCTGCGCGTGTCACACCGCAAGCTCGACGAGGAGAAAAGCGAGCCGTGGCGGCCCTACCACACCCATGACGACAAGCAGATGATGATCCCGGGCGAGATCTACGAGGTGGATGTCGAAATCTGGCCCCAGTGCATCGTGCTGCCGAAGGGCTACCAGATTTCGATCAACATCGCGGGCCAGGATTTCGACCGGCCGGGGCCGGCGATGGATGCCTACATCCCCTCGCGCGGCTCGGGCGTGTTCCTGCACGACCATCCGACCGACCGGCCGAAGGAAATCTTCGGCGGACGGACGACGATCCACACGGGACCGAAGACCCCGTCCCACCTGCTGATGCCGGTGATCCCGAAGAACAGGAAGGAAATGTAGGCCCGCATGAACGACAAGAAAACGGCGGCTCCTGCCCCCAGCGAAAAGGGCGGGGCGGCCGCATCTTCCGAAGCGCGCACTGTCGATATCGTCTTCGAGGCGGAAGCGCGCACCCTCGACAAGCTCAAGAGCGAAGTCACGATCACGTCGAAGTACTCGAACTTCGAGGTCACGCTGCAGACCGACGAGGGCAAGCTGCACGGCGGCGACGCGTCCGCACCCATGCCGCTGCACTATTTCGCGGCCGGTGTGGTCACCTGCCTGATGACCCAGATGAAGGCCTCGGCCAAGCGCCTGCGCGTACCCCTCGACGGCGTGCGAATGGGCGCCAGCTTTCACTGGCGGATCGAGCAGTCGGGACGCGACCCCTACTCGTCGGTGCCGGTCGGTTTCGACATCGATATCGAGGTCGACAGCGACGCGCCGCTGGACGATGTGAAAAACCTGATCGAGTGGGCCAAGAAGGGCTGCTTCGCCGAACAGGCGCTCGCGCTGCCCTGCCCGGTCGGGCACCGGCTGAAGGTCGGCGACGACTGGATCGAGGTTTAGGCCCGGCCGCGCCCGGCTGTCAGCGCCAGCACGACCGCAACCGCGCTCATCGCCGCCATGGCATGGAAAGCGCCGCCGCCGAATACGGCATACAGATCGCCGGCGGCGATGAGCGCCAGTCCCATAACAACGCCCGTGATCGAGGCATAGGCGCCCTGGGCCGTCGCCTTCATGCCCTCGGGTGCGTTGTCGGAAATGTAGTGCATGGTCGCGAGATAGGTCGCGCCGAAGGTGATGCCGTGCAGAATCTGGGCGACCACGAGCCCCGGCAAGGCGACCGTTTCCGCCAGGATGATCCAGCGCAGCAGTGCCGCGCCGGCGCCGAGCAGCAGCAGGTTGCGCGCGCCGAGCCGTCCGACGACGAGGCCGCTGACCGCGAATAGGGCCACCTCCGCGACCACGCCGCCGCCCCAGAACAGGCCCACGGCGAGCTCGGAATACCCGGCTGCCTTCCAGTGGATGCCGGAGAAGCCGTTCAGGACCGCGTGGCTGGCCTGCACCAGGCTGGCCGCCAGCAGGAAAGCGAGGAACCGGCGCTGTCGCAGGAACGCGAGGATATCGGTCCATCGGGCGGTGCCGCGTGTGGCGCTCTGTTCGCGCAGCGTCAGCGTCGTCGCAAACAGAACGGCCAACGAGATCACGGCCACCAGCCAGACAAGGTTCGGTTCGCGCCCCGTGAGCAGTTCCCCGACGCCGAGCGCGGCGACGATAAAGGTGATCGAGCCCCAGAGACGAATTCGGCCGTAGTCGAGCCCGTCCCGACGAACCGCCGCCATCGTCTGGGCATCGCCCAGCGGGATCAGGACGTGGAAGGCCGGCGCAAAGACGAGAGTGATGAGCAGGATCGGCCAGAACCTGTCGTCGAACCCGTCGGCCAGCCGGTAGGCCGCGAACGCCGCCAGCGCGACCAGCGACGCAATCACGATGATTCGCCGGCCCTGGCCGCTGCGGTCGGACGCGCGGGTCACCACCGGGTCGACGAGGATGCGCAGCCACGGCCCGATCGCGAGCACAAGCCCGATCTGTTCCGGCGACAGGCCACGGTCCTGCAGCCAGATCGGCCAGAACGGCAGCAGCACGCCGACGACGAAGAACAGCGCGCCGTAAAAGACGGCGAAACGGACCGACAGGTTCATCGCGCTGGCATACCCGTTCAGGCCTCAGAAAGACACCGGCCGCCCGCACGAGGCGGACGGCCGGGACCGTCAATTAATGTTCGGCGGCGACGCGCTATTCGGCCGCCTGTTTCGACGCGCCCTCGTTCGGCGCAGGCGCCTTCTCGGCATCCGCCCCTTCCGCGATCCGGGCCTGGATCTCTTCCTGGGTCAGCGGCTGGTTGCGGAATCGACCGTGCTTCTCGTAGTAGCGGTCGACCTGCACGTGCTTGGCCACGGTCAGCGGCGCGTTCTTGAAGAAGTCGTAGAGCGCGACGATACCGCCGGTCCACATGGTGCGGATCATGTGCGGCATGGAGCGCGTCGCGCGTAGTTCGGCGGTCGGCGCGTTCTCGACGCGATGATAGTTCTCGCGGTCCTGCAGCGCGGCCTGGATCAGATGCGGCGCGGCCCAGTTGCAGCGATAGTGAATCGTGCCGTCCGGGCGGATGATATAGACCACGTTCGGCATCGCCCCGTAGGCACGGTGAAAATCGCCCTCAAGGTTGTCGACCAGAACCCGGCGGAATTCCTTGTAGCGCGGCGCCACAAGCTCGGCCGCCTTGAACTTGTCCTCCATCGACTGGTGCGGGCCCATGCGCTCGCCCGGATGGGCTTCGCGGACATAGACCATCACGAATTCCACGTCGGGGAACTCGGCGACGATGTCCTTATAGGTGGTGATATTCTTCGTATACATTGAGCAGGTCGACGACCCCGTCTCGATCACCAGCCACTTGCCCTCAAAGTCCGAGATTTTCACTTCTTCCCGGGTTTCGAGGTCGATGAATGTCGCGTCGATGTATCGGTCGCCGGCCGCCGGGCCGACGAAGGTGTCGAAGTTGTAGTCGACCACACGGAAACGCGAATTATTGTAAACCGGCTTCTGAGGTTCCGACATTGGGTAGGCCTCCCTCTTCATTATTGTCGCGAAAAAACGGAATCTGCTGACGCTGAAAGCGCAGATTTGTGCCTTTATAGCACAATCAGGGGCCGTTTTCGCGAATCCGGTCCGGTTCCCGTTCAATTTCCCGTTTCTGGTGACGGCGGCGCTTGTGCGCGGCGAACCCGACGATCAGGACCGGCAGGGCGATCGGCGGACCCAGCCAGAGCATGACGGCGATCCACGCCTCCTCGCGCCGCTGCTCGCGCGCGGACTCGAACGCCTCGTCGAGGGTCTCGGACACAGCGGGCGGCGCGACGGCGGGGTCGATCCGGTCGAACCGGCCGCCGATATCGAGCGCGGCAAAGCCGGCCGCGAGCCAGAGAAGGCTCGGGACGGCCCACAGCGCGGCCAGGATGTTCGTGCGCGGCATCCGATCGCTAGTCGTAGCGGAAACCGACCTTCAACGTGACCTGGTAGTGCGCGACCTTGCCGTTCTCGATATGGCCGCGCGTCTCCACAACCTCGAACCAGTTGAGATTGTCGAGGGATTCGGACGCCCTGGCGATCGCGCCCTGGATGGCGTCCTCGACGGATTTTTGCGACGAACCGACGATTTCCGTTACCGCGTAGACATTGTCGCTCATGGTCATCCTCTTTCCTTTATTGGCGTGTATAGGTATGCAACGTGTCAGGCGCCAAATGGTTCGATTTCCGTGGCCTTGCGGGAACCGCGGCCGGGCGACCACGTTGGAACCGAAAGCAGACCGGAGCAGCGACAAAGATGAAAAATGGAACAGCCTTGCGCGCGGCGGCCTTTCTGGGCGCCCTCCTCGCGACCGGCCCGACAGTGGCCCAGACCCCGGGCGGAGCGAACACGTATGTAAAGGAAACCCATGGCGCGTGGGAAATCCGCTGCCTGGAGCGCGCCGACGGGCCGGACCCGTGCCAGATGTTTCAGCGCCTGAACGACGCCAACGGCACGCCGACCGCGGAAATCAACCTGTTCCAGTTGCCCCCGGGCCAGCAGGCCGCGGCCGGCATGGTTGTCATCACGCCGCTGGAGACGCTCCTGCAGGCCCAGCTTGCGCTGCAGATCGACGGCGGCGCGGGCAAGCGCTATCCGTTTGCCTGGTGCACGCCGCAAGGCTGCGTGGTGCGCATCGCGCTGACGGCCGAAGAGGTCGAGACCATGAAAAAGGGTATCCAGGCGAACGTCACCATCGTTCCCGCTGCGAACCCGAACTCCTCGGTCGTCCTGAATGCCTCGCTGAGCGGATTCACGGCGGCCTTCGCGGCAATGCAGGCGGCCAACCCGGCGCCGGCGCAGTAGCCGCCTTTCCGCAACCGCTAGCCGAGGTGGCGGCGGAAGAACTCCACGGATAGCTCCAGCGCGCGCTCGGCCTCGGGCGCGCTGTAGGTCGTGCCGCCGTGCCGCGCGAAGGCGTGGTCTGCGTCCGGATACTTGTGGATTTCCACCAGCGGGTTCGGCGACAGCCGCCGCTCGATCAGCTTGCACACCTCCGGCTGGACCCATTTGTCGGCCAGCGCCTGGTGCAGCATGAACGGCTTCGACAGGTTCGGCGCTTCCTTGATCGAGTGCTCGATATAGGTGCCGTAGTAGGCCACGGCGCAATCGATGTCCGACCGGCAGCACATCAGATAGCCCATCTTGCCGCCCAGGCAGTAGCCGACCGTGCCGACCTTGCCGTTGCCGCCCTCGATGCCGCGCAGGAAGCTCGCCGTGTCCTCCATGTCGAGGACGCCGAGGTCGTAGTCGAAGTCGTAGTAGAGATCGAGCGCCTTGTTCCAGTGGTCCGGATTGGCGTCGTCCAGTTCCACCCCCGGCTCCATCCGCCAGAACAGGTCCGGCACCAGCGTGATCCAGCCGGCCTCGGCGAACTCCTGCGCGTGGTAGCGCATGGTGTCGTTGACGCCCCAGATCTCCATGATCGCAATGATCGCGCCCGCCGGTTCGCGATCCGGATACGCGACATGCGCACCCATCTTCGAACCGTCCCGCAGGGTGACTTCGATATCTTCTGTACGCTGCATGACCTCTACTCCGCTGCGTTGAGTGCCGCCCAGACGCGCGCGGGCGTCATCGGCAGGTCGATCCGGGCCGCGCCCGCGCTTTCCAGCGCGTCGTGGACCGCCGCCATGCCCGACGGCAGCGAGCCCGCCACGCCGGACTCGCCCGCGCCCTTCGCGCCGAGCGGATTGGTGGTGGCGGGAACCGAATGATGGCCGATGGACATCGGCGGAAAGTCGTCGGCGCGCGGCATCAGGTAATCCACGAACGAGCCGGTCACGAGTTGGCCGTCGGCGTCATAGACGACATGCTCGCCCAGCACCTGGCCAAGGCCCTGTGCCACGCCGCCGTGAATCTGGCCCTCGACGACCGTCTCGTAGAAGACGTTGCCGACATCGTCCACCGCCGTGTAGCCGACCACATCGACGGTCCCCGTCTCGGGGTCGATCTCGACCTCGCAAATGTGGGTGCCATTCGGGAATGTCATCTGCGCGGATTCGAACTTCTCGGTCGCGTCCATCCCGCCGGCCAGTTCGTCCGGCAGGCTCATGGTCCGGATGGTGTCGGCCAGTTCCAGCACGCCGATCTCCCGGTCGGTGCCCTTGATCCGAAAAGAACCGTCGGCGAACTCCACGTCCTCGACGGAGGCTTCCAGCACATGCCCGGCCAGCGCCCGGCCCTTTTCGATGGCCGTGTCGCAACTCATCGCCATGGCGCTGCCCGCCATCATCATCGAGCGCGAGGCCACCGACGGCGTGCCCGGCGGCGCGTGCAGACTGTCGCCCTCGATCAGGCGTACCTTCGACGGCGGGATGCCGAGCCGCTCACCGATCAGCCGCGTGTAGGTGGACAGGTGGCTCTGGCCCATGGCCTGCACCCCGAGCCGCACCGTCGCCGCGCCATCGCCCTCGAAGCGGAGGTCGGCGGTTTCCTCCAGGATACCGCCCGCGACCTCCAGGAAGCAGGCGAGGCCGATGCCGCGCCGCTTGCCGTTGGCCTCGGATTCCGCGCGCCGGGCGGCAAACCCGTCCCAGTCGGCGAGCTTCAGGGCCTTGTCCATCGCGGTCTCGAACTCACCGGAATCGTAGATCGGTCCGTTCGGCGTCTCGTAGGGCATCGCCTCGGGCGGGATCAGGTTCCGGCGGCGGATCTCCACCCGGTCGAGGCCGAGTTGCTTCGCGCCGATGTCGAGCAACTGCTCGATGGCGATGATCGCCTCGGGCCGCCCCGCGCCCCGATAGGGACCCAGCGGCGCCGCGTTTGTCAGCACCATACGCACATCGATCCCGATCGCCGGGATGGTGTAGACACTCGCCAGGCAGTTCTTGGTGTTGTTCGTGGAAAAGACGGCGGAGAAGGTCGTCAGATACGCCCCCATCCCGACGTCGTTCTTCACCCGCAGGCCGAGGATTTTCCCGTCGGCGTCGAACGCCATCTCGCCGGAGATCAGCGTATCGCGCCCGGCGGTATCGGCGAGGAAACTCTCCAGCCGGGAGTTGCGCCATTTGACCGGCCGGCCGACCCGGCGAGCGGCGAACAGGATCGCCGCATACTCCGGATAGGGGTGCGCCTTCATGCCGAAGCCGCCGCCCACGTCGTAAGTCAGCACGCGCACCTTGTCCGGTTCGACGCCGAACACCTGCGCAGCAAAGACCTTGCTGACGAGCCCGACCCCCTGGGTCGCAGCCGTCAGGGTGTAGCGTTCGAGGTCCGGATCCCATTCGCCGATACCGGCGCGCGGCTCCATCGACACCGGTGCGAGCCGCGTGTCCAGAAGTTCGACTGTCGCGACATGCGCCGCGTTCGAGAAGGCATCGTCCAGGGCTCCCGCATCGCCATGGGTCCAGTCGAAGGCGAGGTTCCCCGGCGCGCTGTCCCAGACCTGCGGCGCGCCGTCGGCGAGCGCGTCGCCGACATGGGGCACGGCGGGCAGTTCCTCGATATCGAGCTCGACCGCCTCGGCGGCGTCGGCGGCCTGCGCGGCGGTCTCGGCGACGACCAGCGCCACCGCCTCACCCGCATGGCGGACCTTCTCATACGCAAGAACCGGCTTCGGCGCCGACGCCATTTCCATGCCGTCGCGCCCGGGAAACGAGATCACCGGCGGGATATCGCCCAGACCCGCCTCTTTCGCATCCTGCCCGGTGACAACCGCGATCACGCCGGGCATATCCAGCGCGGCGGCGGCGTCCACCCCGCGCAAAACGCCATGCGCGACCGGCGAACGCACGAACACACCGTGCGCCTGCCCTTCAACCGATAGATCGTCGACGAATTGTCCTGTCCCGGTCAGGAGCGGAATGTCCTCGCTCCGCAGCGTATCTTCGTCGCTGCCGAAACGCGCAGTGATGACATCATCCACGGCACCTCTCCCCCATCATGCTGTCGCCCCTGGATCTTGTGGCCGGGGTTGAGCAGACAGTCTAGGAGAAGGCGGAGACGACGGGAAGCTTACCCGTGTTAAAGGAGCTACGCGCCAAGCGCTCTCCTGACAGCTTCGGGCTCTTTTTCAATGATCTGGAGGTAGGCCCGAGCCGCCGGGTCCGGCGTTCGCTTTTTCTGTTCCCAGTTCTGAATGGACGCGACCGAAAAGCCGAAGGTCCGGGCAAACTGGGGTTGGGACAGGCCCATGCGCATCCGAACCGCCTTCACGTCGACGTCGTCCGGGACGTGGGCCACGAAACCGTCGTCCTGGCCGCGTGCGTAGTCGAGCGCCTGCCGCGCGCCACGAAGAAGACTTTCACCTGCCTTGGTCATTTCATTCTCTCCTCGATCGTCACTTCATCGGCGGCGGTGATCGTTCCGATACTCGGCAACGATCTGATTCAGCAGTTTCCTAAGCGCGTTCACTTCGCCTTTTGTGATGTTCGACTTTTCGTTCTTGCCGAAAATCGTGAGCAGGAACACCGGCACCGGCGGACCGCTATAGAACGTCACGACGCGAACGCTGCCGCGCTTTCCGCGACCGCCCACACCCCAGCGAACCTTTCGCGCCCCGCCCGTGCCCGGCATCCTGTCGCCTGACGTCGGATCGGACGCGATATGTTCGATGAACGCCGCCCGCTCTTCGTCGGTCATCAGTCTGCCGGCGCGGGACAGAAACTCCGGCGTTTCGACGACTGTGTGGAGGCGCTTCGCCAAAACCCGTCCGCGCGCAATTTTTCACAGGCATAAATATAGGCCATTGGACGATATCGGTCAATGGCCTATATATTTCACTTTCCCGGTTGGCCGGGACCAGCGCTCCTACAGCGGCCGGTCGAACTCGTAGAACTTCTCCGGGTTCTCGACCATGATCTTCCTGCGCATGGCCTCGTCGGGGACCCACTGGCCGAAGGCCTCGACCGGGTCGGCGTCGTTCGGGTTGACCTCGTACTTGTTCGGGTGCGGCCAGTCCGTGCCCCACATGACGCGGTCCGGGTTGGCCTCGATCAGCGCGCGCGCCATCGGCTGGCAGTCGTCGTAGGGCGGCAGGTCGGTCGCGCTGACGCGGTTGGCGCCGGAGATCTTCACCCAGGTGTTGCCATCGCGCACCAGCTTCAGCAGCGCCTGGAAGCCGTCGGCCTCGACGCCCGCCGTCGCCGGCTGGTAGGCGAAGTGGCCGATGGACATGGGCGTGGTCATCTTCTCGAAGACCGGCATCAGGGAGACGATGTCCTTGCCCGGGAACAGCCATTCGATGTGCCAGTTCAGCGGCCGGATTTTCGCCTCCAGGTCGGCCATCTCGTCGAGTTCCATGGGCATGCCGCCCTTGTTGTCGATGTTCAGGCGCACGCCGCGGATGCCCTGCTTGTGCAGGCCCTCGAGCTCCGGCTCGGTGATGTCCATGTCGATGGCGCAGACGCCGCGCGCGCGGTCCGGCGTTTCGGCGTTGAGCGCGTTCATGCCGTCGAGGATCGCGGAGTTGTCCGTGCCGTAGACCGACGGCTGGGTGAACACCACCCGGTCGATGCCGAGCTGGTCGTGCAGGTGCTTCAGGTCCTCCAGGGTCGATTCCGGCGGGTTGTAACCCCGTCCCGGGGACAGCGGGTAGCGGTCGTAGAAGACGTGCACATGGGTGTCGATGGAGCCTTCCGGCAGGGTGATGTTCGGCTTGCGCGGGTTGCGGTCCGGCGCGATGCAGTCGCGGATCTCGTTGGCCATGGTCTGGGCTCCCCTGAATGATATTCCTGCCCGGTCGGACGCCGGGGCTTCGAGGCGGGTTGGTTATCACACCGGGTCGCGGACCGGAAGCGGGTTTGAGGGGTGATTTGAGCGTCATTGCGAGGCGCGTCGCGACGAAGCAATCCAGTCGCTACGGCCCTGGCTCTGGATTGCTTCGCCCTATGGGCTCGCAATGACGGCAATTTCTAGCGGGTCGCGTTCACCCGAGCCTGTTGTGTCGCCTCCGGCATCCAGCCCGCGATCTCCAGCACCAGCTTGTTGGCGATGGCGCGGGGGAAGTCCTCGGGCGTCTCGGCCACGACCGTGAAGGCGCCGGGGCCGCCGATGACGACCTCGTGGAAATAGCCTTCGAGATCGTATTTTACGCCCTCCACCTCGGACTGTTCCTGCTGCGGATTGATGACCAGGCCGTTGATGACCACGCCGCGCGCCAGCACACGGTCCCTCGCCGCCGCAACAATCTCCTCGATGCCCTTGGAATCGCGGCCGTCGGCCGAAACGTCGAGTACCCGGCGCGTCCCCTCGATGCCGTTGCCGTCGTAGAGCAGGCCCGAGAAGTCGAGCGCGGTGACCAGCGACGTCAGTCCGCCGCGCGGGACCGGGAACGCCCGCACCGCCGCCGCGAAACGGCGCGCATCGGCAGCACCGGAAATCACTGTCCACGGCACCGTGACCTGCGCCGTGTCCGACCATTCGACATAAGTGATCGCCACGCGCCCGAGCGGGCCGGAGGTCATCGCCTCGATCGCGCGGGGATCGGTGAGCGCGGCGACATACCCCGCGCGCTGGAGATTGACCTCGCCGCCGTCGATGGAGGCGGAAACGTCCACCGCAAGGACAAGCTCGACGTCGGCGGGGATTTCATCGGCGACAACAGGAGGAGTCCACCCGCCAACAGCGACCGCCATAACGCTGACTACGACGCACACGCTCCGTAGGGGCGGGTTTCCAACCCGCCCGGTTTTCGATCTCCCGACGATCGGATGTCGAAATCGCCTTCCCGACAACGGGCGGGTTGGAAACCCGCCCCTACCGTGAGCGTGCCACAGGAACGCTTTACCCCAGATGCGCACCGTAGAACTCCAGCAGTTTCGCCATCACCCCGGCGTAAACCTCGGCGTTGCGCGGCTCGTACACCTCGGCGTGGTTGATGCCCGGCACGACGTGCAGCGCCTTCGGTTCGCGCGCGTTGGCATAGAGCGCCTCGGCCTCCTCCAGCCGCACCATCGTGTCCTTCTCGCCATGGATCAGGAGCAGCGGGCGCGGCGCGATCCAGTCGACCCAGTCCTCGGCCCGGAACCCGCACGCGAGGTCGATATTCTCCAGCGGGTAGCCTTCCGGATAGGCGTCCTCGGTCTTGTACATGGTGCGGAACGCCTCGCGTTCGGCCGGTCCCGGCGGGGAGAGCTCCTGGTAGGGCAGTGTTCTCGATTTCCCGGTCAGCGCGCGCTGCACCCGGTCCTCCGCCAGCTCCGCCTGCAGCGCGGCCCACTCCTCCGCCGTGCGCTTGGACCGCTGCCAGCGCTCGCCGTTGCCGGGGGCACCCACCGTGGCGATGGCCGCGAACCCCGGCTCGACCGCCGCCGCCTTGATCGACGCGCCGCCGCCGTGGCTCAGGCCCATGATCGCGATCCGGTGCGGGTCCACATCGTTCCGCGCCGCCAGCCAGAGCCGGGCGGCGAGGATGTCGCGCGTCTGTTCCTCGGGATCGACGCGGCGCGGCGCACCATCGCTGTCGCCGAAGCCCCGGCAGTAGAAATCCAGCGTGTGGTAGCCCGCCGCCGTCAAGTCGCGCACGAAGGGCGGCATGTAGGTTTCCTTGCGCCCGGTATAGCCGTGCACGCAGACGATGGCGGGTGCGGTGCCTGTTCCGGCAGGCGTGAAGGTGCCCGCGAGCCGGATCCCGTCGGCATAGAAGGTGCCATCGATGGCGGTCATGGGCAGGCCCTCGTCGCAGCAGGGCCGGTTGATCGCGACCGGCCGGCGTGTCTCAATTCCCGGCAGACGACCGAAACGGCGCACCGGAGGGCGAAATGTACGGGTATTTTGCTGTCAGCGACACAGCGCCCGCGCCCAACCCGACGACCCTGCACCCGGGCCACAACAAGGGAACGAACCGATGAAGACAACCACGCCGACGCCCGAGGAAATGGAGCAGTACATCGCGCGCTTCGACGACCTGCCCGCGAACAAGGACCGCACGGCAGGCAAGATACCTCCCGAGGCGCGCGAGATGATGACCGCGCGGGCGACCCGCACGGTGATCGCCACCGTCGACAAGGACACGCCGTGGGGCGACGGGGTGATCCCCGGGCCGCCGAACTTTGCCGTGGTGATCGCCGAGTGCGAACCGGGCAACGGCCCGGGCCTGCACTCCCATGCCCACACGACCGAGACCTTTACCTGCCTGCAGAGCCGGTTCGTGATCGAGTGGGGCGACGAGGGCGAGCATTCGATGGAGCTCGGCCTTTACGATACGATCTCCGTCCCGCCCGGCGTGATGCGGCGCTTCGCCAACATCGGCGACGAGCGCGGCCTGCTGCACGTGACCCTGCAGGGCCCGCTGCGCGACGTGGAGTTCGCGCCGAGCCTCGGCGAAGAGCTGCGCGAACGCTTCGGCGAGGAGGTGGTCGAGGAACTGCTCGGGCTGGGCTACACGTTCACGGCGGGGGTGGAGTCCTAGACCCAACTATCCTCGCCAATTCGCGTAATTCATCACCCCGGCGAAGGCCGGGGTCCATTTACGCTGCAGCCTGACCCGGCAACCGCCTGAGTCAATGGGCCCCTGCCTGCGCAGGGGCGACGAACGAGAGAACGTGAAATCAAGGCCCGTCATTGCGAGCCCATAGGGCGAAGCAATCCAGAGCGGGGCTGCCCTAGCCCTGGATTGCTTCGTCGCGTTGCGCCTCGCAATGACGTCTGAGAGCGCCTAGCTCGCCAGCGAGATCGTCGCTTCCTCGTAGCTGGCGCCGCCGACGCCCTCGTCCTCGAAGATGTCGCGCTCGTTGATCCACTGCTGGGAATCGCTGAACGTCTGCTCCGTGTAGGGCTCGAACACGATACGCTCGCCCGGTCCCATGCGGCGCACGTCGACCATGTCGTGGTACCGCTCGGGCAGTTCCTTCAGATAATAGTGGGTGTAGAGCTCGGGCCGCAGGTCGATGTCGAGCTGCGCACGGCGCAGCGCGCTGTAATACTTGCGCACGTCGTCGAGGTCGGGATCACCCGTGATCATCCCGGTGATCATGAAAGTGGTATCGCAAATCTTCCGGAAGCCGAGCTGTTCGCACACATAGTAGGGCGCGTTGAACACGGCGGCGGCCGGCACCTCGCGGTCGACCAGCAGGTCGAGGCGCTTGAACAGCAGCCCGTCGGAGAAGGACAGGGTGACGTCCTCCGGCTTCATCCACTGCTCGAGCGCCTGGATCGTCGAATAGTGGCTGCCCGACTGGAAGCCGACCGAGATCGGCACGTTGGCCAGGTCCTCAGGCGTCATGATGTCGGATTCCGGCGGCACGAAGATGCCCGACGGTGCCACCGAGTAAGCGTCGCGGTACAGCTTGCCGTGGCCCGACGCGGCGGCTGCGTTCACCGTCCAGTGGCAGGCCGAGCTGACGTCGCACTGCCGGCCCCGCTCGAAGGTCTGGTAGGCGCCGACCTTGTCGCCGAAGTCATGCTTCTTGCCCTCGGGCGAGACGAGCTCGTCGTGATACTCGTAATCGAGACCCTCGTCGGCGAAGTAGCCTTTCTCCTCGGCGACCCACTCCTGCAGCCGCATGTGCGGCGCGATCACGAATTTTTCCTTGGCCATCATTTCCTCCTTCGGTTTTGCACTTCGGTATCGAATGGGATGCCGCGTCAGCAGCAGCCGAAATCTACCGGGTTTCCGGGTTTGGTTTCCGACAACCGGCGCGCGCGAATCTGGCGCAGGTGCCGGCTCATGAGTTCGCGCGCGCCCTCGCCGTCGCGCGCCTTGATCAGCACGTAAAGCTCGCGGTGCAGCGCAACGATGTGCTCGGCGACGTCGCGCGTCAGCGTCGAGCGATCCTTGGGCCACGCGACATGCTGCAGCGAGATCAGCTGCACCCGCAGCACGTCGTTGTGCGCCGCCTCGGCGACCGCGAGGTGGAACGCGAGGCTCAGGCGCGTGAAGCGGGTGAAGTCGTCGTAAGAGGTCTCGGCGCGCGCCAGCAGGTCTTCCATCCGGTCGAGATCGGCCTGTGTGGCATGGGTCGCCGCCAGTTCGGCGGTCATGGTCTCGATGGCGCGCTGGGCGTCGAGGATTTCGGCGACCCCGACCCCGATCAGGTTGAGCTGGACGGCGAGCGCGTCGGCGAACAGCTGCGGGTTGCCCTGCGCGATCCGCGCGCCCCCGCCCTTGCCGACCCGGATCTCCACGACCCCGGCCGCCTCCAGCCGCTTCAGCGCATCGCGGGCGACGATCCGGCTGGCATCGAACCGCGCGGCAATATCCTTCTCCGTGCCGAGCACATCGCCCGGCTTGAGCCTGCCGGCGAACAGCGCATCGCGGACCCGCGCCACGATCCGTTCGGACAGGGTTCCGGCGCCGGATGCGGCATCAGACGGCAGGTCTGCGTCTTCGGGATCGAGGATATCGAGCGCGGACATGGCCTGATATTGGCCGAAATTCTTAAACTAGTAAAGATACTATCTTTTAAAACCTACCTCGCTCCAAAACCCATCATGCCCGCGAACTCGCGAAAACCTCATGCTGAGCTTGTCGAAGTATGGGGTTATCGCCCTCGCCCTCCTGCCTGCGCGAAGCCGAAGCGGCTTCGCTTCGGCGAAGGCAGGTCGTCTCAGGATGAGGGCTCAGTCGGCATGGATGCCCGGGTCAAGCCCGGGCATGACGGCTGGGGATGGCCGGTGATGCTTTCCCACCGTTGTCATGGCCGGACTTGATCCGGCCATCTCGTCTCGGTATGGGCGGAGATGCCCGGGTCAGGCCCGGGCATGATGGGACAGGTGCGTTAGACCATGCTCAATAGAGGTTGTTGGCGTAGTCGTTGGCGAGGCGGGCGTCCGTCTCGTCCTTGTCGACGCCGTACCAGTCCTGGTTGATCTGGCCGAGGGTCGGGAAGTCGCCCTTCTGGAGATTGTTGTCCGGGTTCCAGAGGTCGGCGCGGATGATCGCCTTGCCGCAGTGGAAGTAGACGTAGCGGATGTCGATCACCAGCGCGGCGAGCGGCGTCCTGCCGTTGGCGACCATCTTCCCGAGCAGCGCGGCATCGGTGGTCAAACGGGCGCGGCCATTGAGGCGCATCACCTCGTTCAGCCCGGGCACCATGAACATCACGGCGACTTCGGGGTTTTCCACAATGTTGTGGAAGGTGTCGGTGCGCCGGTTGCCGGGGCGGTCGGGGATCGCGATGGTGGTGTCGTCGATCACATGGACGAAGCCCGGCGCGTCGCCACGCGGCGAGCAGTCGGCCGGGCCGTCCCCCGCCGCCGAGGTCGACAGCACGCAGAAAGGCGAGAGTTCGAGGAAGCGCCGGCAATGATCGCTCAGCTTCGGCTTCTCCTTTTCGGCGAGATGGCCCTTCGGCTCGCCGTAGTGATCAACCAGTTCCTCGACCGTCCTGATATCGTCCGGCATGGCGCGTTCCCTTCTCCGTATCGCCAGACAGCGTGTCCGCTGCCGCGCCGGAGGTCAACAAGTCTCGCCGCACGCGCTAGACTGAACCAGAGGCAACGGGGAAGAAGAAGCCATGGCCGAAAAAGTCTATCTCGACTACACGCGCGAGGAACTCGACGCGCAGCTCACAAACATCAAGACCGAGGCGGACAAGGAGACGAACGAACGGTTGCAGGCCCGTTCGGCGGATGCGGCCGGGCGCCTCGCGACGCAACGCGGCCTGCCCTACGGCGACCATGCCGGCAACGCCTTCGACCTGTACCGGGCCGAGGGCGCGCCGGGACCGGTGATCGTCCACACCCATGGCGGCCAGTGGCAGCGCGGCTCGACGACCTCATCCTGCGCTTGGGCCGAGGCAGCGCTGTCCCACGGTATTTCGTTCGTCGCCGCGACCTTCCCGATGATCCCGGACGTGCGCATCCCCGACATGGTCGACAACGCCGTGGCGCTCGCCCGTCACGTGCGCGCCAACGCAGTCGACCTGGGCGTCGACCCGGCGCGCATCTGCATCTCCGGCCATTCCTCGGGCGGGCATCTCGCCGCCGCGTCGCTGGTGCGGCTGGCCAACGAGGACGATCTCGACGGGATCGCCTGCGGCATGACGATCAGCGGCAACTATGACATGCGCCCGCTGATGCTGAGCTACCGGCAGGAGTTCATGCAGCTCAGCGACGAAGAGACGATGGAGATGTCTCCGCTGCTGATGCTCGACAGGCCGCTGCCGCCGATGCAGGTGGTGCATGGCGGGGCGGAAAGCGACGAGTTCAAGCGCCAGGCCGCGACCTGGCACGCCGCGCTGGCCGAGCGGGGCGAAGCGAAGCTGGTCGAAGTGCCCGACGCCAACCATTTCGACGTGTTCCTCGGGCTGGAGAACCCGCAGGGCGAGGTGTGGGAGTTCCTGACCCGGCACCTGGGCGTGAGCACGGCGAAAGCGGCGGAGTAGCAATAATCGTCATGCCTGCGAAGGCAGGCATCCATTAACGCCGATGCACGACCGGGCAACCGCCTGAGTCAATGGGTCCCTGCCTGCGCAGGGACGACGAGCGAGCGGCTGAGGCGACGCCGCGTCCTCCCGCCTACTCCGCCGCCTTCGCCGTGACCTCAGGCTCGGCGACCGCGCCTGACGCAATCAGGCCGTCGATCTCTTCCGCCGAAAAGCCGAACTCCGCGAGCACTTCACGACTGTGCTCACCCATGAGCGGCGCGCCGCGGCGGATGGTCGTCGGGGTTTCGGAATACTTCACAGGATGGGCAATGACAGCATGCTCGCCGCCCGTCGCCGCGGGTACACGGTCGATCATGCCGCGCCCCGCGGTGTGCGGGTCCTCCGACATCTCCTTCACATCATAGACCGGCCCGGCCGGCACGCCCGCCGCTTCCAGTTTCTCCAGCCACGCCGCGGTCGTGTCCTTCGCGAGAATCCCGTTCAGGGTCTCTTCCAGCGCCTGGAGGTTTTCCATGCGCTTGTTGCTGGTCTCGAAGCGCGGGTCGTCGGCGAGCTCCGGCGCGCCGATCGCCTCGGCGAACTTGAGCCAGTTGTTCTGGTTGGCCGCGCCGACCACGAGGGATGTGTCCTTGGTCGGGAACGCCTGGTAGGGCGCCGACAGCGGGTGTGCCGACCCCATGGGCTGGGGGATCTCGCCGGTCGCGTGATAGATCGCCGTCTGCCAGAAGGTGTGCAGGATTCCGGCCTCGTAGAGCGAGGAATCCACGTGCTGGCCCTCGCCGGTCTCGTAGCGGTGGGCGAGCGCACCGAGGATGCCGACCGCGGAGAGAATCCCCGCGGTGATATCCGTGATCGGCGCGCCGACCTTGACCGGCGGGCGCCCCGGCCCCTCGCCGGTAATGCTCATGATGCCCGACATGGCCTGCGTGATCAGGTCGAACCCGCCGCGTTCGGCGTAGGGGCCCGTCCGCCCGAAGCCCGAGACCGAGCAGTAGATCAGCTTCGGATTGACCTTGTGCATCTCCTCCCAGCCGATGCCGAAATGCTCCATCGCGCCCTTGCGGTAATTCTCGATGAACACATCGGCCTGGGAGATGATCCGGTGCAGCGCGGCGCGGCCCTCCTCGGATTTCGTGTTCACCGCGAAGCCGCGCTTGTTGCGGTTCATCATCGCAAAGGCGGCGGAGTCCCCCTGCTCGCCCTCGCCGAAGCGGCGGGTGTCGTCGCCGCCGGGCACGCGCTCGACCTTGATCACGTCGGCGCCCATGTCCGCAAGCATCTGCCCGCAGGTCGGCGCGGCCATGATGTGGCTCATTTCGATGACCTTCAAGCCATGCAGCATGCCGGTGTTCTTGTCTGTCATTGTCTTTTCCTCACTTGTCGCCAAGGGCGTCGCAACACCTCGGTCGTCGTCCCTGCGAAGGCAGGGACCCATTGTCGCCGAAGCCAGACCGGGCCAACGCCTGCGTTAATGGACCCCTGCCTTCGCAGGGGTGACGAGGGTTTGGTGACGCCAACAATCAGCGTCCCTCGAATTCGGGTTTCTCCTTGGCCAGGAAGGCCCGGAAACCTGTGTTGAAATCTTCCGTGTCGAAGCAGGCGAAGCCCTCGGCCTGCTCGGCCTCGCTCAGCGGCGGCCCGCCGGCCAGCACCCGGTCGACGAACTTCTTGTGCCAGCGATTGACCAGCGGAGCGCCGTCGGCGATCCGCCGGGCGGTCTTGTAGGCCTCTTCCTCGACGGCGTCGTCGGCGACGACCCGGTTGACCAGCCCCTTGTCCTTCGCCTCCTCGGCGCCGAACACGCGGGCCTCGTAGAGGATTTCCAGCGCGACCGAACGGCCCACCAGCCCGACCAGCGCCTCGACCTCGGGGTAGGCCATCACCAGCCCGAGCCGGTTGATCGGCACCCCGAAGCGCGAACCCTCGCCACAGATGCGCATGTCGCACATCAGCGCGATCTCCAGCGCGCCGCCGACGCACAGGCCCTTGATCAGGGCGATCACCGGGTGCGGGCAGTCGCGCACCGCGTGCATCGCGGTGTGCATCAGCCCGCCGTATTCGGCCGCCTGCTCCGAATTGGAACGCGCCGTCTCGAACTCGGAGATATCCGCGCCCGGTCCCATCGCCTTGTCGCCGGCCCCGCGCAGGACCACGCAACGCACGGTCTCGTCCGCGCCGAGCTCCTGCATCACTTCGCCGACGCGCGTCCACATCGCCTTGTTCAGCGCGTTGAGTTTTTCCGGGCGGTTCAGCACGACCGTGGCGATATCGCCGTCGCGCTGCACCAGGACCACTTCCGTCTCGCTCATACATCCCCCACTGGACCAGCTCTTGGAAAGGCCGGTGTCTTTTGTCCGTCTTCGCGCACCAGTATAGTCCGACGCAACCAAGAACGCGCTCCGCACGCGCGGAAAAAAGTCTTACGGGAGAAAATCATGGAAGGCATGAAGCCGGGCGACCGCCTGCCCTTTTCCGCCATCGACGACCGCAAGCCCCTGAAGCTGCCCGACGGTAACCGGATGATCCTGTGGCCGATCCTGGCGCTGGAGGTGTGGGACATCGTCCGCGCCATGGCCCGCATGGTCATCCCGCCGCCGCAGGGCATCCCCATGATCCCCGACCACCCGAACTGGAGCTGGCATGAGTACGGCATGCGGGTTGGCTTCTGGCGGATCAAGCGGATGCTCGACGACCTCGGCGTCAATCCGACGGTCACCCTGAACGCGCGCACCATCGAGGACTACCCGCGCGCCTCCGAGGCGGTGCTCGAGGCCGGGTGGGAATTCAACGCGCATTCCTACGAGCAGATGCCGATGCACAAGCTGAAGGACGAGCGCGCGGTCATCGACAAGTCGCTCAGGATCATCGGTGATTTCGCGGGCAAGCCGCCGCGCGGCTGGTTCGGCCCGGGCCTGACCCAGACCTACCAGACCATCGACCACCTCGCCGCCGCCGGGGTCGAATATATCGGCGACTGGGTCCTCGACGACCAGCCGGTGCATCTGAAGACGACCGGCGGCCAGCCGATGGTGGCGCTGCCCTACAACTACGAGCTCCATGACATCGTGATGATGGCGATCCAGCATCACCCGTCGGAAGTCTACAAGAACCGCTCGATCGACTATTTCGAGACGATCTACGCCGAGAGCCATGAGACGACGCGGATCATGGCCGTCGCGATGCACCCGTACCTTTCGGGCTCACCGCATCGCATCAAGTATGTGCGCGAGACCTTCGAGCACATCCTGTCTCACCCGGGCGTCGTGTGCTGGGATGGCGAGCAGATCCTCGACTGGTTCCTGAAGGAAAGCCCGGCTCCGAAATCCCGGAAAAAGAAGGCCGCCAAGAAGAAAAAGAAATAGCGTGCCTGCCTCATCCTTCGTCAGGCTCAGGATGAGGCAGATACATCAAACCCCTCATGCTGAGCTTGACGAAGCATGAGCTTGGATACGCACAATATGACCGACCCGAAAATTCCCGACGATCCCGTCGGCGCGCTGGTCCCGCACAACATCACGGAACCGATCCGGGGCTCGGGCGAAGGCCCGCTGGCCGGCAGGACCTTCGTGGTGAAGGACCAGTACCACATCGCCGGCCGGAAGATTTCCAACGGCAGCCCGGACTACCTCGCCTGGACATCGGAGGAAACCGAGACCGCGCCCAGCGTGCAGAAGCTGCTCGACGCGGGCGCCGACATCGTCGGTATCTCGATCTGCGACGAGTTCTTCTACAGCCTGACCGGCGCGAACGCGCATTACGGCACGCCGGGCAACGCCCGTGCGCCGGGCCGTATGCCCGGCGGCTCGTCCTCCGGCTCCGCATCCGCCCTCTCGGCAGAAATGTGCGATTTCTCGCTGGGGTCGGACACCGGCGGATCGGTGCGTATTCCGGCCTCGTTCTGCGGGCTCTATGGCATCCGGCCGAGCCACGGGCGGGTCGACCTGTCGAATGCCCATGCCATGGCGCCGTCGTTCGACACCGCGGGCTGGTTTGCAAACGACGCAAAGCTGTTTCGCGACATCGGCCCGGCGCTTCTGGACAACGCGGCGACCCCGGGCACGCCGAAACGGATGCTGAAGATCACCGACGCCTTCGAACGCACGGACCCGGCGGTGGCCGGGGCGGTCGGCAAGGTGCTGGAAGAAGCGTCTGATGTGCTGCCGGATTCGCGGGATATCGATATCGCGGGCGACGACACGCTGGAAACCTGGTGGGATGCCTTTCGCGTCCTCCAGGCCGGCGAGATCGCCGGCACCAACCTGCCCTGGGTCGAGGAATACAAGCCGAACCTCGGGCCCGGCATCAGGGAACGTTTCGAGATGGCCGCCGCCATCACGCCGGAAGAGACGCAGGCCGCCAACGAGGTCCGGCGGCGTGTCCAGCAGCGGGTGATGGGCCTAGCCGAGCCGGACACCATCCTGTGCCTGCCGACCGCACCGGTGATTGCACCGCCGCTCGACGCCAGTCCGGACGAACTAGAGTTTTTCCGCGCCAACACCATGGCTTTGACCTGCATCGCCGGGCACACCGGCCTGCCGCAGATCACGGTCCCGGCCGCCAATGTGGACGGTTGTCCGGCGGGCCTGTCCTTCATCGGCTGGCCCGGCGGCGACGAGGCATTGCTCGACCTCGCCGTGGCGATCCAGCCCTACTGCGTGCGCTAGGACTGAATCGCGATGCTCGATGCCATCGATCCGGAAGTCATCGGCGGCATCGCGGCGGTGCTGACGACCATCGCGTTCCTTCCCCAGGTCATCAAGTCCTGGCGGACGCGCTCGACCCGGGACATCTCACTGGGGATGTTCACGGTGCTCAACACCGGGATCGTGCTGTGGCTCATCTACGGCCTGATGCTCGAATCCCGGCCACTGATCTTCGCCAACGCCGTCACGCTCTGCCTCACCGGCACGATCCTCGCCCTCAAGCTGATGGGCGACAGGCCCCGCTGATCCGCTCATGACGGACGCGCCAACGCTTCTCGCCATCGACCAGGGCACCACCAGCACCCGGGCCATCCTGTTCGACCGCGAAGGCACGCCGCTGGAGACGGCCCGGCGAGAGCTGCCGCAAATCTTCCCGCAGCCCGGCTGGGTGGAGCACGACCCCGAGGAGATCTGGTCCGCGACCGTCGACGTCTGCCGCAAGGTTCTTGCCGACCAAAAAAGCGTGGCGGCGGTCGGAATCACCAACCAGCGCGAGACCACAATTCTCTGGGACCGCGAAACCGGCCAGCCCATCCACAACGCGATCGTCTGGCAGGATCGCCGCACTGCGGATGCGTGTCGCGCTATTCGCGAGGCCGGACATACGGATGCCATCGCCGCACAGACCGGCCTGCTGCCCGATCCGTACTTTTCGGCCTCGAAGATCGCCTGGCTTCTCGACAATATCGACGGCGCGCGAACCCGGGCCGAGGCCGGAGAACTCGCCTTCGGCACCATTGACACTTTCCTGCTCTGGCGGCTGACCGACGCGGCGGTTCACGCCACCGACGCCACCAACGCCAGTCGGACGATGCTGTTCGACATTCACGAACAGGGCTGGTCCGACGAGATGCTCGAACTTTGGGATATACCCTACGCGATCCTGCCGGACGTGCGCGACAGCGCCGGCGACTATGGCGTCACATCACGCGATACCATCGGTGCGGAGATACCGATCAGGGGTATCGCGGGCGACCAGCAGGCAGCGACTGTCGGACAGGCCTGTTTCGAGCCCGGCATGGTGAAAAGCACCTACGGCACCGGCTGCTTCGTGCTGATGAACACCGGTAACGAGGCCCCGATATCCGAAAACCGGCTACTCACGACCCTCGCCTATCGCCTTGACGGAAAACCGACCTATGCGCTGGAAGGGTCGATCTTTGTGGCTGGCGCCGCCGTCCAATGGCTGCGCGATGCCCTGCAACTGATCGGCGCGGCCCCCGAGACCGAACCGCTCGCGCGCAATCTCGACGGCAACCGTGGCGTCTACATGGTACCCGCCTTCGCCGGGCTCGGCGCGCCGCACTGGGACCCTGACGCCCGCGGTGCCATCCTCGGCCTGACACGCGATTCAGGCATCGCAGAAATCGCTCGCGCGACGCTGGAGGCCGTGGCCTACCAGACCCGGGACCTGCTCGACGCCATGTCGGCGGATCGCGGCGACCGGCCGGAAGCGATCCGGGTGGACGGTGGCATGGCGGCAAACGACTGGCTGATGCAGTTCCTCACCGACATCCTGGACACGCCGGTCGAACGGCCGCAGGTGACGGAGACAACCGCACTGGGCGCGGCGTGGCTTGCAGGCCTGGGCTGCGGCCTGTTCGACGGCCTCGATGAAGTAGCCGCGCTCTGGTCGAAAGATCGCGGCTTCGCGCCCGACATGGACGCCGACACCCGCAAAAACCTGCTCGCAGGCTGGCAGGATGCCGTCTCGCGAACGCTGACCGGCCGAGCCTGATGGCTCGCTGGAAAACGGCGTCCTGTTTTCAACAAGTTGGATTTGGCTTTCCGGTCATTGCGAGGAGCGCAGCGACGAAGCAATCCAGAGCGGGCGTGTCGGCTCTGGATTGCTTCGCTTCGCTCGCAATGACAGCTTTTCCGTCAACCAACTGAAAATACACACTTCGTTTCAGGTCCGGATCTGACGGCGTTTGCGTTCACGCCGGGCGAGGCGGATACTCGAACTCAGTTCTACCGGGGGTTTCGAATGGACATACAGGGCGATTGCCATCCGAAGTTCGCGCGCGTGCGCGACGCACTTGCGGACAATTTTCGCGACCATGACGAGATCGGTACCGCTGTGGCTGTCTACCTCGGCGGCGAGAAGGTCGCCGACCTGTGGGCCGGACATATGGATGCCGACCGGACACGTCCGTGGCGCGAGGACACGCTGTGTATCATGTACTCCATCGCGAAGAGCATGTGCGCGACTTGCGTGCACATGCTCGCGGACCGGGGTCAGGTCGATCTGGAAGCGCCCGTCGCCACCTACTGGCCGGCATTCGCCCGGAACGGCAAGGAGGATGTGCTGGTCCGGCACATCCTGTCTCACAACTGCGGTGTGTGCTTCGCCGACGCCGCCGAACCGGGGGATGTCTACGACTACGCCCGGATGATCGAGGTGCTGGAGGCGCAGGAACCGGCCTGGCCTGCGGGCAGCAAGGGCGCCTACAACACGGTGAATATCGGGTTCCTCGCCGGGGAAATCGTGCGCCGTGTTTCGGGTAAATCTGTGCAGGCGTTTCTGCAGGAAAATGTTTGCCAGCCGCTTGGGGCCGACTACTTCATCGGCCTCACCGAAGGCGACCTCAACCGGGTCGCGGACCTCAGCCCCAACAAGGCGGGCAACGCCATGATGAGCCAGGGCAACGACGGGGAATCGACCTTGTCGCGCGCGTGGCGCCCGAATCCGAAGCCGTTCGGCACCGAGCAGCAGAACAGCGCAAAGTTTCGCACGTCGGGGATTCCGTCCTTTGGCGGCTTCGGGGAAGCCCGGGGCATGGCGCGCATCTACGCAGCACTGGCCAACGGCGGCGAGATCGACGGCATTCGCCTTCTTTCCGAAGATGCGGTCGCGCGCGCGACCGTCACCCAATGGGAACAGGACACGGACGGCATGACAGGCCGCCCGATGCGTTACGCCATGGGCTACGCGCAGAACCCGGCCGGCGCAAAACTCTTCGGGCCCAACCCCGCCGCCTTCGGCCATCTCGGTTCCGGCGGTGCGCGCGCGCTGGCGGACCCCGACCGCAACCTCGCCATGTGCTTCGTCTCGAACTACCAGAGCGAGGGCATGGGTGTCGGCGTACGTACCGAAGCTGTCGTCGACGCGGTGTTTGCGTGCGCCTGAGGTCGGGAGTAGTGCCTGTGTCCGGCGGTTCGACCGAGAAGCCGTCATTGCGAGCGGAGCGAAGCAATCCAGGGCCGACGCGCCCGATCTGGATTGCTTCGTCGCGTAGCTCCTCGCAATGACGATCGAAGGTGAAGACGATCCGAGCCCAAACGTCGTGACCGTCAGTCCGCAAATCAGCACCGCGCGGCGCCGGGTGCGGGACGCCACGCTGTATAGCTTTGGCGCGATTTCGGCCATGTCCATCGCCGCTGTCGCTCCGTCACTGCCGGACATGTCGCGGCATTTCGCCGATGTGCCGGACATTGACTTGCTGGCCCGACTGGTCGTCTCGATCCCCACCCTGTTGCTGGCGCTGGCCGGACCGGCCGTCGGGTTCATTGTCGACCGGACCGGGCGACGGCCGCTGCTGATCGCCGCGCTCCTGCTTTACGCCGCCTCGGGCGCGGTGCCGGTGATTCTCGACGACCTGCACGCCATCCTCGGCTCACGGGTCGCGCTCGGGCTGGCGATGGGCATCCTGTTCACGCTCGCCCCGTCCCTGCTGGCCGACTACTACGACGACATCCCGTCGCGCCGCCGCGCCATCGCACGCTACGCCGCCGCGACTGCCAGCGGCGGGGTCGCCTTCGTGCTGCTGGGCGGGGTCATGGCGGACCTCCACTGGCGCGCGCCGTTCCTGCTCTATCTGGTCAGCCTCGCGCTGCTACCGACAATGCTCGCAACGATCACGGAACCTATCCGAAAGTCCGCAGCGCCCGGCGATATCACGCAAGCCGCCGGGCCGAAGCGCACCCCGTGGCTCGCCGTTTTCGCGATCTACATCATGGTGGCGGCGACCGGCGGGGTGTTCCTGCAGATGCCGCTCAACCTGCCTTTTCTGCTCGAGAATATCGGCATCGGACAGGCCAGCATCGCCGGCTACGCCATCGCCTGGCCGTTGCTGCTGATGGCGTTCCTCGGTCCGCTGTTTCCGAAGTTTCGCGCGCGCGCGTCGAACGCCTGGATCTACTGCTTCATCGCCAGCGGGCTGGCCATCGGCTACGCCGTGCTGGCCGTATCGAACGACCTGGCCCTTGTCGCACTCGGGCTGTTCGCATTCGGAGTGGGCATGAGCCAGATGTATCCGAATTCGACGACCTGGCTGATGGGCCTAACGGACCCGGGCGTGCGCACGCGCGTCATCGGCGGGCTGACGACCGCCATCTATATCGGCCAGTTCGTGCTGCCCTTCGTGGCGCAGCCGATCATCCGCGAGGCCGGTATCCGGAACTCGTTCATGGCGCTGGTCGGCGTGCTGGTGTTCTTCGCGATCGCCGCACCGCTGGTATCCACGATCGCGACACGGCGGAACCCGCCTCAACCGTCGTAGCAGCCGGCCAGCCGTGCGCGCTGCTTCACGAGGCCCAGCACGGTATCGATGGTCGGGGTCGGCACGTCGACGATCCGCCCCAGCTCCTGCACCGACGCGACCAGCGCGTCGATCTCCATCGGACGGCCCAGCTCGAGGTCCTGCAGCATGGAGGTCTTGTGGTCGCCAACGTCGCGCGCACCCTCGATACGTTTTTCCACGTCGATGGCGAACTTCACGCCCAGCGCCTCGCCCACTGCCTGCGCCTCGATCATCGAGGCGCGAATGACACCGCATACGTCCGGGTCGTCGATCATTTCGGCGAGCGTGCCGCCCGTGAGCGCCGAGATGGGATTCAGCGAGACGTTGCCCCAGATTTTCACCCACATGTCGTCGCGGATGCGCGGGCGCACGGGAACGCGAAAACCGGCGCCTGACATCAGTTTCGAGAGCGCCTGCACACGCTCGGTCTTCTCGCCCGAGGGTTCGCCGATCGAGAACCGATTGCCATAGGCGTGATGGATCACGCCCGGCTCGGCGATTTCGGCGGCCGGGTAAACGACACAGCCAATCGCGCGCTCGGGACCGATCAGGTCCCACTGGCGATGACCTGGGTCGACAGATTCAACACGGGTGCCTTCGTATTCGCCTTCGAGCTTGTAGAAATACCACCAGGGCACGCCGTTCTGGGCCGTGACAAACGCCGTGTCGTCCCCCAGCAGCGGGGCCACCTTGTCAGCGACGGCAGCCGACGAATGGGCCTTCAGCGCCATGATGACGTAGTCCTGCGGGCCGGCCTCTTCGGGGTCGTCCGTCGCGTTGACCTCGACCACATGTTCGGTGCCGTCCTTGTAGACGAGCTTCAGGCCGTTCTCGCGCATCGCGGCGAGATGCGGGCCGCGCGCGATACAGGTGACCTCGGCATCACCGGCGCGCGCGAGTTCCGCGGCCATATAGCCGCCGATCGCGCCCGCGCCGAACACACAGATCTTCATCGCCTACAGCCCCAGCTTTTCGTGCAGTCCGATACGCTGCAGCTTGCCGGTGGCGCCTTTCGGGATTTCCTCCAGGAACACGACCTTGCGCGGCACCTTGAAGTCGGCGAGATGTTCCGCTGCGAAGTCACGGATGTCGCCTTCACTGGCGTCCTGCCCTTCCTTGAGCACGATGGCCGCGGCGACCTCCTCGCCCAGCTTGTCGTGGGGCAGCGCGAAGGTCACCGCCTGGTCCACAGCCGGGTGGTCGAGCAGGATCTCGTCCACCTCGCGCGGGCTGATCTTCTCGCCGCCACGGTTGATGATCTCCTTCAGGCGGCCGGTGATGCTGAGATAGCCCTCGTCATCGAAAACCCCCTGGTCGCCGGTGCGGAACCAGCCCTCGTTGAAAGCTTCCGCGTTGGCGGCGTCGTTAGCCTCGTAGCCTTTGGTGACGTTGTCGCCACGTATCACGATCTCGCCCGTCTGGCCGCGCTCGAGAATTTTTCCGGCCTCGTCCATGATCTCGACGTCCGGGCCAGCGGCCACGCCGACGGAACCCGGCTTGCGCGCGCCCGGCGGCAACAGGTTCGAGGCCATCTGATGGGCCGCCTCGGTCATGCCGTAGGATTCGATCACCGGCGCGTCGAAGGTTTCCTCCAGCGCCGCCATCACCTGCGGCGGCAGGGACGACGAGGACGAGCGGATGAACCGCAGGTCCATCGCCGCAACGATTTCTTCGTTGCGGCTCGCGCGCGACAGGATCGCCTGGTGCATGGTCGGAACCGCCGTGTACCAGTTGGGCTTCGCGTCCTCGAACCAGCGGAACACCTGCAGGGCGTTGAACCCCGGTGTGCAGTAGGTGCTGCCGCCCCCCGCCAGGCTGGACAGAACGGCCGCAATCAGCCCGTGGATATGAAACAGCGGCATGATGTTCATGCAGCGGTCGTCACCGGACAGCGACAGCGTGTTGCCGATATTCCGCGCCGATGCGCAGACATTGGTCTGGGACAGCGGCACGATTTTCGGCCGCGATGTCGTACCCGAAGTATGCAGCACCAGCGCGATGTCGTCGGCCTGGGCCGGTCCGGGGTTTGCCGCCGCGCCCTGGGCATCGCCCGAAATCTCGAACCCGCCCGCCGCCGCGCCGGACGGGACGGAGAGTTCGTACACGGCCACGCCCAGATCCTTCGCCACGGCAATGGCCGGGGATTCGCTGCCCTCTTCCACGAACAGGGCCTTGGCGTTGAGGTCTTCGAGGTAGAAGCGAAACTCTTCAGCGCGATAGGCGGGGTTGAGCGGCGCCGTCGTCGCGCCCGCCCCCACGGCCACGAACGCGGCCGCCATCTCCGGGCCGTTCGGCAGCACGATGGCCACCCGGTCGTTGCGGCCGATTCCGAGGCCGTTTATGTCGGCCACGGTTTTCGCAGCAAGTTCACGCAAACCCGCATAGGTCAGCGGATCGCGTTCCGGGGCGGCCAGGGCCACCGCGTCATCCGCACCACCGGCGATGAGATCGAGAATCGTTTCAGCCATGAGTCCGCCCTGCCCCGTAAATGGTCGCGCCGCTTGTCTGCAGCGTTGCCTTATTGCATAGGCGAAACGGGGGCCCGTCCGCAACTTGCGGTAGCCGATTTATTCCAAATCAAGAGGAACCGTCAGACGCGAATATCGATCCGTGGCGTGGCGTCGGCGAAAACGATTTCCTCACCCGGCAGGAAGAGGTCGTTGTCAAAGCTCATCGACGGATAAGCCTCGGCCGCCTGTCGAACGCTCGTGCGCGGCGTGACGGCCGTGTCGTCATGCTGACCGATGACCTGGGCGAAAAAGAGCGGGCTCGGGCCCCGGCGAACGAAATGACCGTTGGTCCGAGCCCGATCTTCACGACGGGTCTCCGCCTCCCCGGCAGCCGGGATGCGCGATGCAGCGCGGTCCTGGCGCACGGCGGTCTGGGAATCGTCACGATCGGTGTTCGGTGTCGCGGGCGCAAAAGCCGCACGACGAACGGCGGCATCGGCAGCAGCCTTCAGGCGCGCTGCCTCGGCAGCGGCGCTTGCGTTCGTTCCGATACGGTCTGGAAGGTTGAGTGTCACTTCGCGTCCAGAGTTGCGATTACCAGATACATCGAAATTTATATAAGTTTTCTTAAAGTTGGAATTCAGATTACTGACAATTTTATGTTTCGTTAACCATAACTACTTATCGAGCATCGAATTTGACTGGGCAATTTTTGCCCATCGGCAATATGTCTCGGCAATTCTTACCCTTTGTTAAGAGATGGTGGGTTAAAACCGATGCCGAAGTCCCGCACAGGAAGTGCGGCTGAAGAATTCAGACCTCAGGTAGGAGGTACAGAACGTGTCGGATCTGGCCCATATGGCCGTACCGGGTTTCCCGCAAAACGAGGGCGAAAGCCACTCGCTGGCGGATCTTGTCGATCTGCTGGTGGCGTCAGGCGACCTCTTTTATGAGTGGGAGTTCACGACCGACGCGATGTCCTGGACGGGCGACGCGGCCGCGGTCGTCAAGATTTCGGACACGCGCGCACTGGAGACCGGCGACGGTTTCCTGAACCGCATCCACCCCGAAGACCTGCCGCATCGCATGATCGCCCTCTCACGGCATCTCGAACAGGGCGAAACCTTCGACCGAGAATTCCGCATCCGGGACGATTCGGGACAATTCGTCTGGATCCAGGAACGCGCCATCGC
The DNA here is from genome assembly GCA_965222215.1 of Alphaproteobacteria bacterium. Classification (GTDB taxonomy): domain Bacteria; phylum Pseudomonadota; class Alphaproteobacteria; order UBA6615; family UBA6615; genus JABJAG01. Next base: position 3,334,811 of record OZ244931.1, read on the forward strand.
GACCAAGAGCGAGACCGGCAAGCCAATCCGCCTGACCGGGACCCTGCGCAACATCGACCCGCTCAAGAAATCCGAGCAGGAGGCAAGTTTTCTCGCCAACCATGATGCGCTGACGGGACAGTACAACCGCCTGCGCCTTCGCGAATCACTCGAACACGCAATCACCCAGAGCCAGCTCACGCGCCAGCAGGGCGGCATGCTCCTCGTCGGCCTCGACAAACTCAATGCCGTCGCGGACGTCTATGGCGAAGACTCGGCGGATTCGATCGTCCTGGCGGTCGCCAGGCGGATCGAGGAATGCATGCGCTCGGGCGATATCGTCGGCCGCGTCGGGTTCGACCGCTTCGCCGTCATCGTCAACCGGTGCAGCCGCTCCGAACTCACGACCGTCGCCGGCCGCTTCCTCGCCGCCATCCGCGAGAACCCCGTGTCGACGCCCTCCGGCGCGATGACCGTTACCGGCTCCGTCGGGATTGCCGTCTTCCCCGACGACGGCAATTCCGCGCGCGAGGTCGTGGCCCGTGCCGACGACGCCCTGCGCGGCGCCCGGCGCCTGGGATGTGACTGTTACCTCGAATACAGCGACGTGCCGCAACACACGCGCACCGAACGGCCGGACCTCGTGGTCGCGGAACAGGTGAAACAGGCGCTGAAGGAAAACCGTTTCAAGCTGGCGTTCCAGCCCGTCGTATCTTCATCGACCGGCGACGTCGCTTTCTATGAAGGCCTCGCCCGGATGATCGATCCGGACGGCGCGCCGATCGCGGCCGGAAGTTTCGTCCCGGTTGTCGAGCAGATGGGCCTGATGCGGCTGATCGACCGAAAGGTGCTCGACCTGGGGCTCGACACCCTGGAGGAACATCCGGACACCAATCTCTCGATCAATGTGTCCGGCATGACCGCCGCCGACCCCGTCTGGCTCCGTCGACTGGAGGATCGCCTTCGCGACCGCCGCGACCTCGCCCGGCGCCTGATCCTCGAGATTACCGAGACCGTCGCCCTCGACGATATGGACGAGGCGTCCCGCTTCGTCTCGTCGCTCACGGAATTCGGTTGCCGGGTCGCGCTGGACGATTTCGGGGCCGGGTTCACCTCATTCCGCCACCTGCGGTCGCTGAACGTGGCGATGGTCAAGATCGACGGATCCTATATCCGCGACATCCTGAACAACCCCGAGAACCTTCTGTTCGTGCGCACCCTCGTGAACCTCGCCAAGGGCATCGGGCTCGAATGCGTGGCCGAATGGGTGGAAAACGCGGAAGAGGCCGAGCTCCTGCGCGACGAAGGCATTGACCTGCTACAAGGCTGGCACTGCGGAAAACCGGAAATCGATCCGGCGTGGAAACGCTAGCGGGTCCGAAATCGCGCGGCGCGTACGCCGATACCTAACGTGACAATTCGTCGAGCTGCTTGCGCAGGTTGTCGATCTGCGTCTTCAAGTCGTCGAGCTTCTCGCCGTCGTTCGGCTCGCCCTTGGAACTCGCCGGCTGTTCGTCCTCGTCTGCGCCGCTGTAAGGCGTGAACATCTGAAAAGCGCGCTCGAACATCGCCATGTTCTGACGGCCCAGCTCTTCCCAATGGTTCAGTGGATACATGCTGCGGTCGACAGCGCTTTCCATGTAGTCGCGCATGCGGTCCTGATTGTTCGAGAACGCATGCATGGATGCCTCGAGATAGTTCGGCACCATCGACTGCAGGCTGTCGCCGTAGAACTGGATGAGTTGCCGCAGGAAACTCACGGGCAGCAGGTTTTCTCCCTTGGCCTCTTCTTCAAAAATGATCTGCGTCAGCACGGGACGTGTGATGTCGTCCCCGGACTTCGCGTCGACGACGACAAAATCATCGCCCGCCTTCACCATCTGGGAAAGGTCGTCGAGGGTGACGTATTTGCTGGTCGCCGTGTTGTAGAGACGCCGGTTCGCATATTTCTTGATTGTGATCGGCTCTTTGCCGTCGGAATTCGCCATGGGAAGGCACCTGCAAGTTTCCGTTTCAGGAGTAACTGTAGCAGAACGCACATAATATGCTGCAATGCACCTAAATACCGCCGATGTGGTGAAAAGGGAAGCACCCCGGCTATAGTCTCAACCATGAGTGACCAGCCCGATCTCGCAGCGCTCGCGCGCGAATATCTCGATCTCTGGGAAGATCAGCTGACCGCCATGGCTACCGATCCGGACATGGCGCGCCAGAGCGCGCGTTTCTTCGATGCGCTCAGCGCGTTCGGCGCGCAGACGAACCCGCTGGTCTCCGCAAACCTCGCCGCCATGCTGCGCACCCCGACGGAAAGCCGTGATGAGCCAGACGACGCAACCAGCTCCGAGGATGGGGCCCAGACCGCTCCCGCTTCATCTGACGACCGCGACGAGCGGCTGGATCAGCTCACGCGGCGTGTTGCCGATCTTGAGAAGCGGATCGCCGAACTGGAAGCCGGAGCTGGCGGCGCGCGCAAGAAATCTTCAAAAAGCCCTCGAAAAAAGTCCGCCACCAAACGCAGCTGACGACCCCTTCGCAGCAGCCGTCGATACTGAAATCCGCGCGCGCCTCACGGCGTTTTCAGCCGGCGTGCGCGCTTACAGGGAGCATCCCTACCGGCGCGACCTGACGGACCCGCCCGTCCTCTGGCAAGAGGGAAACACGCGCCTGCTCGACTACGGCCCCGCCGATGGCGTGCCGGTCCTGTTCGTGCCGTCGCTCATCAACCGCGCCTACATCCTCGACCTTTCCGAACGGCGAAGCCTGATGCGCTGGATGGCGCGCGAAACCGGATTGCGGCCGTTGCTCGTCGACTGGGGGACGCCGGGCGCACGCGAACGCGGCTACGACCTGACGGACTACATCACCGGCCCACTGGAAGATGCACTCGACGCGGCTCGCGCGCTCTCGGACAGGCCCGTGCCGCTGGTCGGCTACTGCATGGGCGGGCTCCTCACCCTTGCGCTGGCCGCCCGGCGCGCCGACGACGTCTCCGGGCTTGTCCTGCTTGCCACGCCCTGGAACTTCCACACCGAACGCGTGGTCCAAGCGGAAGCGCTCGCACGCGCCGTGGAGGCTGCCGCCCCCCTGTTCGAGGCACATGGCGAATTGCCAGTCGACATCATCCAGTCCATGTTCACCGCGCTCGACCCGTTTCTGGTGACGCGAAAATTCGTGAAGTTCTCCGGCATGGACCCGGAAAGCCGGGCGGCGGAAGACTTCGTCGCGCTGGAAGACTGGCTCAACGACGGTATCCCCCTGGCCGCCGCGGTGGCGCGCGAATGCATGGGCGGCTGGTACGGCCGCAACACGCCCTATGAAGGCAAATGGGCCGTCGACGGCATGCCGGTCGATCCGCGCACCGTGAAAACCCCGTCCCTCGTTCTCGTCCCGCAGCACGACAGGATCGTGCCGCCGGCCGCCGCGGCCGCACTGTCGGAAGCACTGCCCAACGCGGAACATGTCAGCCCGCGGCTTGGGCATATCGGGATGGTGGCCGCGTCGCGCGCACCGGATATCGTCTGGAAACCGATGGCGGAATGGCTCGCCGCCCACTGAGGTGCCTCGGGCGCAGCGCGAACCCTCTCCGGGGTGCGCGCTGGACTCTCCCCAACGCGAGGGCTATATCCAGAGCAACATCTGAAACCAACGGAAACGGCGGATTTCCAAGCGCTACAGCGCGAATTCAGCCCGCCTTTGCCGTATGACAGCAGGAGAATGAGCATGTCTGACGTCGTCATTGCAGGAGCTGCCCGGACACCGGTGGGCGCGTTCAACGGAACGCTTTCGGGCCTGAGCGCCGCCGAACTGGGCACAGTGGCCATTTCCGCCGCGCTGGAACGTGCGGGCGTACCGGCCGAGGACGTCGACGAAGTCGTGCTGGGTCAAGTCCTGACCGCCGCGACGGGTATGAACCCGGCGCGCCAGGCGCTGCTTTTGGCGGGCATTCCGGAAGACCGGACCGCCTATCTCGTCAACCAGGTCTGCGGCTCGGGCTTGCGGTCCATCGCGCAGGGCTTTCAGGCCATCAAGCTGGGCGAAGCCGATGTCGTCGTCGCCGGCGGCCAGGAGAGCATGAGCCAGGCGCCGCACGCCTCGCAGATGCGCAACGGCACCAAGATGGGCGACGTCAAGCTGGTCGACACGATGATCAAGGACGGCCTGTGGTGCGCCATGATGGGCTACCACATGGGCAACACGGCCGAGAATGTCGCAGAGCAGTGGCAGATCACGCGCGACGACCAGGACGAGTTCGCCGCCGGCTCCCAGCAGAAAGCCGAAGCCGCGCAAAACGCCGGCAAGTTCAAGGAAGAGATCACGCCGGTCACCGTGAAGACACGCAAGGAAGACATCGTCGTCGACACCGACGAGTATCCGCGCCACGGCACGACGACCGACACGCTGGCCAAGCTGCGCCCGGCCTTCAACAAGGAAGGCACGGTGACCGCCGGCAACGCCTCGGGTATCAACGACGGTGCGGCGGCCTTCGTGCTGACCTCGTCCGACCAGGCTGAGAAGCGAGGCCTGAAACCGCTGGCCCGGATCGCCTCCTGGGCCACCGCCGGTGTCGAGCCGTCGGTGATGGGCTCCGGCCCGATCCCGGCAAGCCGCAAGGCGCTGGAAAAGGCCGGCTGGAGCGTCGAAGACCTCGACCTGGTCGAGGCCAACGAAGCTTTCGCGGCACAGGCCATCGCGGTGAACCGCGACATGGGCTGGGACCCGGATATCGTGAACGTCAACGGTGGCGCGATTGCCATCGGTCACCCGATCGGTGCGTCGGGCGCGCGCGTCATGGTCACGCTGCTCCACGAAATGGAAAAACGCGATGCCAAGAAGGGTCTCGCGACCCTGTGCATCGGCGGCGGCATGGGTATCGCCATGTGCGTCGAACGGGACTGAACGGGGAACGTTAAACACCAAGCGGCCAACGAGACCCGGCACGGGCGCGCTGCGCAACAATTCTTGGGAGAGTGATATGGGTCGAGTGGCACTGGTAACAGGCGGCACCCGGGGGATCGGGGCCGCGATCAGCAACGCATTGAAAGGCGCGGGACGCGATGTCGTCGCGAACTATGCCGGCAACGAACACCGCGCGCGTGAGTTCGAGGAAAGCACCGGCATCAAGACTGCGAAATTCGATGTCGCCAACCATGAAGAGGTCTCCGACGCCATCGCCAAGATCGAGAAGGACATGGGTCCGGTCGAGATCCTGGTGAACAACGCGGGCATCACCCGCGACGGCACAATGCACCGCATGACGTTCGAGCAATGGAAAGAAGTCATCGACGTGAACCTGTCGGGTGTCTTCAACTGTTCGCGCGCCGTGATCGAGAATATGCGCGAGGGCAGCTTCGGGCGGATCGTCAATATCGGGTCGATCAACGGACAGGCCGGCCAGTACGGTCAGGTCAACTATGCCGCCACCAAGTCCGGCATCCATGGCTTCACCAAGGCGCTAGCACAGGAAGGTGCCGCCAAGGGCATCACTGTCAACGCGATCGCACCCGGCTACGTCGATACCGACATGGTGCGCGCCGTCCCGCCGGACGTGCTGGAGAAAATCATCGCGCGCATCCCGGTTGGCCGCCTCGGCCAGGCCGACGATATCGCGCGCGGCGTGATTTTCCTGACCGCCGACAATGCTGGCTTCATTACCGGCTCCACGCTGTCGATCAACGGCGGCCAGCACATGTACTAGGGCCTGTCGGCTTTCGTCACACTGGCGACATCATGACAACACGCGAATACCCCGACAGCCCGATATCCGGTGTCGGGGTGGTCGTCCTCAAGGACAGCCATGTCCTGCTCATCCGGCGCGGGCGTGAACCGCGCATCGGGCAGTGGAGCATTCCCGGCGGCAAGCAGGAACTGGGTGAGACCTGGCGCGAAACGGCCGCGCGCGAGGTGCGCGAGGAAACCGGCGTCGAGATCAAGGTGCTCGGGATTGTCGACGTGGTCGACGCCATCGTGCGCGACGGCGACCCCGCCCGGCCGGGCACCCAGGGCGTGACCGTTCCTGCCGCCAACGACGACGACCTTATCCCGGAAAGCGACCGTCGGGTACGGTATCACTACACGCTGGTGGATTGCGCGGCACGCTGGATGGCCGGCGATCCCGTCGCCGGCGGCGACGCCGCCCACGCCGAGTGGTGGCCGCTCGACCGGCTGGACGAACTGGCCTTGTGGACCGAAACCGTCCGCATCATCCGCCAGGCCGCGGAGATGGCCGCCACACCCGAACAGAGTGGATGAGCAAGGCCGACCTGTCCCGACCCCCCGGTGCTCATCGAAAACGTGCCACCGTCATCGGGCTTTCAGCTGTCGCCATCTGGTCGACCCTGGCCCTGTTCGGCGCACTGGCTGGGCCGGTCCCGCCCCTGCAACTCGTCGCCATGGCGTTCACACTCGTCTTCGCGCTGTCGCTCACGGTCTGGCTTCTCAGAGGCGACAATCCCCTTTACCACCTTCGCCAGCCGCTGCCGGCCTGGGCGCTCGGGATCGCAGGGCTGTTCGGCTACCACTTTCTGTATTTTGTTGGCATCCAGAACGCACCGCCCGCCGACGCCAACCTCATCAACTACCTCTGGCCGGTCCTGATCGTGCTGTTCTCGGCATTGCTGCCTGTGGACAGCGGCGTCGGTCGGCTTCGCTGGTATCACGTCGCGGGCGCGGGGATGGGGCTGGCCGGCACCGCAGTGATCGTGACCGGCGGGACCGGACTCGTTTTCCGGTCCGAGTACGCGACCGGATACCTTGCCGCCATCGGCGCGGCGCTCGCCTGGTCGAGTTACTCGGTGCTGTCGCGGCATTTCGCGCATATCTCGACCGACGCCGTCGGCGCGTTCTGCGGCGGCACGGCGCTCCTTGCATGGATCGCGCATTTCCTCCTCGAGCCGACAATCTGGCCGGACAGCGCGCTGGCCTGGGCCGCGGTGGCCGGGCTCGGGCTGGGCCCCGTCGGGTCGGCCTTCTTTGTCTGGGACCATGGGGTGAAGCACGGAGACCTGCGCGTGCTCGGCGCGGGCGCCTACGCCGCGCCGCTGCTGTCGACGATCCTGCTGGTCGTTGTGGGCCTCGCGGCGGCGACATGGTCGCTGGCGCTCGCCTGCGTGCTGATCGTCTGCGGCGGTTTGCTTGCCGCGCGCGAGATGCTTCGCCCGTCCTAGCCTGCGGATTGCGCTGCGCAGAAGGCACGCATGTGGAAAGCCGCCTGGGCGGGTTCATAGACAAAATCACGACCGACCGGACAGGCCCGCCGCGCGCGGCAGCCCAAATCTATACAGTCTCGTCCGGCTTCCGTGTCGATATGCGCCACGCAGGCCGGCACGTCATAGCTCTCGCCCGTGAACGCACCAACCGGGCAGGCGGACAGGCAGGGCTTGTCCGCGCATGTGTCGCACGGCGATGTCCGGTCGTCCCGGACCGGCAGGTCCAGCCGCTCCGCGAACGCAAGCGCGCCGCGATACGCGTGCCACAACCCATAGTCCGGGTGGATCAGAACCCCCAGGGGCGACGGATGGACCGGTTCCGCCCGTTTTGCCCAGCGCTGGAACGGCAGGTATGGCGGACCGCCGAACGGGAACAGCGCCGTCGCGCCAACCGTTCGGGCGACCTCCGTCAGGACATCGTGGACCCAGGCATCGAGCGGGTTCGCTTCGCCGGCATAGGCCGAACGGTCGGCATCGAACGCGCGCCACATCTCCGGCCCTGCGTTGCCCACAAGAACGAGCGTGCCGGGCTCGCCAGGCACCGCGTCATCGGCTTCGGGATGAAAGGCGCCCCGCGCGATCAGGCCTTTCCGAGAAAGGCGCTGTTCGAGCGTCGTCACGGCTACTCCGCCGCGATGGCCTTTTTCAGGTAGTCGCGGTCCAGAAGCTCAGCGATCTGGATCGTGTTCAACGCCGCACCCTTGCGCAGATTGTCCGACACAACCCAGAGATTGAGGCCGTTGTCGACGGTCGCATCTTCACGGATGCGGCTGACATACACCGCATCCTCGCCGGCCGCCTCGTCCGGCGTGACGTAGCCTTCGTTCGCGCGGTGATCGACGACCGCCACGCCCGGGGCGTCGCGCAGGATATTGCGGGCTTCCTTCTCGGAAATCTCGCGCTCGCACTCAATGTTGACCGCCTCGGCATGGCCGATGAAGACCGGAACGCGCACGCACGTTGCCGTGACCCTGATCTTCGGATCGAGGATCTTCTTGGTCTCGACGACCATCTTCCACTCTTCCTTCGTGGACCCGTCGTCCATGAAGACGTCGATGTGCGGGATCACGTTGAACGCGATCTGCTTGGTGAATTCCTTCGGCTCCATCGGGTCGTTCACGTAGACAGCGCGCGTCTGGTTGAACAGCTCGTCCATGCCGTCCTTGCCCGCGCCGGAAACCGACTGGTAGGTCGACACCACCACCCGCTTGATTCCGAACGCATCGTGCAGCGGCTTCAGCGCCACGAGCATCTGGATCGTCGAGCAGTTCGGGTTCGCGATGATGTTGCGCTTGGTATAGCCGGCCGCGGCCTCGGGATTCACCTCGGGCACGATCAGCGGCACGTCCGGGTCCATGCGGAACTGGGAAGTGTTGTCGATGACGATGCAGCCGGCCGCCGCCGCCTTGGGCGCGTACTCGGCGGAAACCTTGGAGCCCGGCGAGAACAGGCCGATGTCGGTGCCCGTGAAGTCATAGTCCGCGAGCGAACGCACTTTCAGCGTGTGATCCTCGCCATAAGAGACTTCGCGCCCGACCGAGCGTTCACTCGCCAGCGCCACGACTTCGTCCGCCGGGAACTTGCGCTCCGCCAGCGTCTGCAGCATTTCGCGGCCGACGTTGCCCGTCGCACCGACCACCGCAACCTTGTAGCCCATGGGTCCTGTCCTTGTTTGCGGCGCAACATGCACCGTGCGGGCGATGAAATAAGCCCCGAAGCCCGGTTTTGCAAGTTGAGGTCGCCGAAGACCAACATCCGTCATGCCCGGGCTCGACCCGGGCATCTCCACACAGACCGAGATGAGATGCGCGGATCAAGTCCGCGCATGACATCATTTCATCCGGCTAAGCCTTCCGCGCGACGATGCTCACATAGTTCATGAAGCCGTAGAACATGCCGGCCTCGATCCGCCGATCACATTCGGCAACGAGCGCAACTCGCATGGAATCGTCGATCCGGCCCCATTCATGCAAATAGAGGGCTCCGCGTTTCGTCCAATTGCTGGTGAGTTGCGGGGTTTCGGTATCGAGATGGCCATGACTGCGCATCTGAGCCGGCTCAAATCCGGTATCGTGCAACAGCCTCGGCAGACGACGTACCAGCCAACGGTCGTGAACATTTCCTTCAACAAAAGCATTGATGCAGGCCTGCAGCGGATCGGCATCAGATGTCGCAACCGTCATGGTGGTGAAATCGCCATCATAGATGGCCACCTGTCCACCCGCTTTCAGCACCCTGTAGGCCTCGGCAAGCACCCCTTCCGGGCCCGGGACATGGGTCAGCAACGTATGCAGCAACACCACATCGAACGATCCGTCATCGAAGGGCAGATCGCGGGCATCCGAGCGCTCGAACGAAACATGGTCCAGATCGGCCGCCAACTCGCGCGCGCGCTCGAGGAACGGCTCGAGCTGGTCGACGCCGACTACCTCACGCACCCCCGCCACCTTTGCGACAGTGCGGGTCTGGGGCCCCGTCCCACAACCGATATCCAGAACCCGGGCCCCGTCCGGGAACTCGATGTCGCCCAGATAGGCGTTCAAAGCTGCAGATTGCTGCGGGGTCGCCGCCCGCAGTTCCAGCGTGTGGGTCATCAGACTCAGGGTTTCAGCCGGGATCGCATCAGGATCCACATAAATGTCAGGCATCCGGGGGCCTCCTCGCCTCGCGAAGCCCATATGTGCCAGAATTCACGCGATGTCCGAACGATTTTCGACCTACGCCGAGTTCTGGCCACACTATCTGCGTGAGCACGCAAAGCCGCAGACCCGGGCGATTCACTACGCGGGCACCCTGGCGGCGCTGCTCCTGATCGGCTTCGGCGTGGTGGTCGGCCCCTGGTGGCTGCTGCTGATCGCGCCGGTCGCAGGCTACGGGCCGGCCTGGATCGGCCATGGCTTTGTGGAGAAAAACAGGCCCGCCACTTTCACGTATCCCGTATGGTCGTTCTTGAGCGATTTTCGAATGCTGCATCTATGGATCACAGGCCGGCTCGAACACGAATTGCGGGGCGCGGGTGTCGGCGCCGAACAACGCCCCGAATCCAACCAGGGAGAGTGACATGCACGCACGCATCAGCTGGGGAAAGATCCAGTCCGGCCAGTGGGACGCCTTCGAGGCAGCGTTCAAGGACGCCGTCGGCAAGGCCGGACCGCAACCCGGCCTCAAGGGACGCTTCCTGTTCCGAGATTCGAACGACCCGGACGCCGGCTTCACCCTGAGTATCTGGGAGAACGAGGCCGATATGCAGACCTATGAGAACAGCGCAACCATGAAGGAGGAGGTGCTGCCGGAAATCGAGAAGTTCTTCACCGGCGAATACACCACAACCAACGTGGAGATGCGCTATAGTGAGATCGACCTCTAGTTTTTTCGTCGTCTCCGCACTGCTGCTCGCCGGGTGCACGACAACCGCGCCGCCCACAACGGAACGCCCGCTCTACGGCGACTGGGCCATCGAACTCCCGACCTTGCCGCGCACCCACGGCAACCGGATCGGGTTTCGTGACGGTTGCCTGCTGGTCGCCGGTAACCGGTTCGACATGCAGGTGATCCGGCCGGTCGCCTACCTTCCCGCCGGAACCCAAACGCTGTTCTGGTTCGGACCGCCGGCGGACCGCGAACCGCGGTCGAGCGCGAATGCCGCACGGGTGACGTTCCTCGCGCCCGATCGCATAAGGGTTGCCTGGCCGGAGGGCATCGAGGCGCGTTACATGCGCGCCATAAACACAGACGCCTCGGAAACGGATTGTCGCTGAGACGCCCTAGCGTGCCGGCGGAAACACCACGGAAGACTGGGCCGTCTGGCGCGTCTTCGGGCTGGCAAGCGCGGAATCGAGCAGTGCTTCCAGCTTGGCGCGGGTCTCGGCCTTGCGGTCGGCCCCGGCGCCCTGAATTTCAGCGAGCATGGCCTGGCTGATCGAGCATTGATGCCCGGCGATCCGCTTGCCGGTGCTCGTCTCGACCACCTGCTGGGCACTCACCGCTGGAACCACGGCGAAGGCGATCGCGGCGAAGACCCCGGCGATCGCTACCTGGCGCCCGATTGTGCGGCTAATTTCCATCAGATCCACCCAGCCAGAGTTTGAGCAACGGAATCGCTTCGCTTCCAAGCTTGAGATCGAAATTCATCAGTTGCCAGCTCGATTTCGGACGATAGACGACAAACTCGGTCAACATCGGTGCGGAATCGAACGGCACCAGATATCGGATCACCCCGATTTTGGAACCCATCGAGCGGGTCTGGATAATTTCATACTCTTCGCCGCCCTCGCCCGCGAGCAAGAGAGCCACCATCATTTGTCCGACCGTGGAATCCCAGTCCTTGACGGCGACATGCTCGAAGAACTCACTCTCGTTCGCGACGGTGATCAATGCGTCGGCATCGCGGGAGACAAGCAGCTCCATGAACTCGTCAGTTTGCGCACGCGCCTGATCAAGCGACTGGGCGTGGCCCGGCATCACAAACACGCACATGAAAAGTGCAGCGGCCGCGAGAACCCGAACGATCATGGAACCCATCTCCATCTACGATTGGACCAACCGTAGCATGTCGTGTCGTTATGCGGACAGGCTGTCGAGTTCGGCGATGAGCTTGGTGCCCATCTCCTCGGTGGTCACCTGGGTGCAGCCGTCCTGCATGATGTCGCCCGTGCGGTAGCCTTCGTTGAGGACGTTCTGGGCTGCCTGCTCGACCATGTCGGCCTCGTTGCCAAGGTCGAACGAGTAGCGCAGCATCATTGCGAAGGACAGCAGCATCGCCAGCGGGTTGGCCTTGCCCTCGCCCGCGATGTCCGGGGCGGAACCGTGCACCGGCTCGTAGAGCGCACGGCGCGCGCCCGTCACCGGGTCCTCGGCGCCGAGGCTGGCCGACGGCAGCATACCCAGCGAACCGGTCATCATCGCCGCCTCATCGGACAGGATGTCGCCGAACAGGTTGTCGGTGACGATCACGTCGAACTGGTGCGGATCGCGCAAAAGCTGCATGGCGCAGTTGTCGGCGAGGATGTGCTGAAATTCGACATAGGGATATTCTTCTTCCGCAACACGCCCGGCGATCTTGCGCCAGAACGCACCGGTCTCCATCACGTTGGACTTCTCCGCCGAGTGGACCTTGTTGCGGCGCTTCTTCGCCAGTTCGAAACCGACGCGCAGCACGCGCACGATCTCGTCCTCGGTGTAGGCCTGGGTATCGATCACGCGCACCGTGCCGTCGTCCAGCGTCTGCTCGCCGCGCGGCTCGCCGAAATACACGCCCGAGGTCAGTTCGCGCAGGATCAGGATATCGAGGCCTCGCACCACTTCCGGCTTCAGGGTCGAGGCATCGACCATCGCGTCCATGACGATCGCCGGACGCAGGTTCGCGAACAGGTCGAGATCCTTGCGCAGGCGCAGCAGGCCCGCTTCCGGGCGATGCTCGCGGGGCACGTCGTCCCATTTCGGGCCGCCGACGGCGCCAAACAGGACGGCGTCAAGGTTCAGCGCCTTTTCCATGGTCTCGTCGCGGATCGACACACCGTGGGCGTCATAGCAGGCGCCGCCCACCAGATCTTCGTCGGTCTCGAATTTCACGGCTTCCTTGGCCTCGAACCAGCCCATCACGCGGCTGACCTGCTCCATGACTTCCGGGCCGATCCCGTCACCCGGCAGAACCAGGACACTCTTGTTGGCGGGCATGTGTGCTTCTCCCCTTTGATTTCGGCTCCGGTACGTGTTTCACGGAGCCAACGTTTCCCTGGATCGTCACCCCTGCGCAGGCAGGGGTCCATTAACGCCGATGCGAGACCGGGCAGACGATTGAGTCAATGGATTCCCGGCCTTTTTATCCGCCGTAGCGCATAGCGCAAAGGCGGGCGCAGGAATGACGCTATTGAAGTGATCCGGCTACGAGGCGTCGCGATAGAGCCAGGGCTGCTGGCTGCGCTGGCCGCCCTCGAACTCGCCGATGGTGCCGTCGCGCTGCATGGTCAGGCCGATATCGTCGAGACCCTCGAGCAGGCACTGCTTGAGAAACTGGTCGATCTCGAACGGATAGACGATGCCGTTGGGCGCGTGGATTTCCTGTTTCTCCAGATCGACCGTGATCTCCGGGTTTTCCGGGTCGCTCGCGACGGACATCAGGACGTCGATGTGCTCCTGCGGCAGCTTGATGAGCAGCATGCCGTTCTTGAAGCTGTTGTTGTAGAAGATGTCGGCGAAGGTCGGCGCGATGACGACCTTGATCCCGAAATCCTGCAGCGCCCAGGGAGCGTGCTCGCGCGACGACCCGCAGCCGAAATTGTCGCCCACGATCAGGATCTCGGCATTCGTGTAGGGCTCGCGGTCGAGCACGAAATCGCCCGATGGCTTACCGCTCTCGTCCGTGCGCAGCTCATAGAACAGGCCTTTCGCCAGCCCCGTGCGCGCAATCGTTTTCAGGAACTGCTTGGGAATGATCTTGTCGGTGTCGACATTGACCATCGGCAGCGGCGCGGCAATGCCGGAGACCTTGTTGAACTTTTCCATCACGCAACTCCTAGCGTTTGTGCAGCGTGCAGCCGGCGAGCATGTCGTGCAGCGCCTGCCGTCGTGGCGTAAACAGGATCGGCAGGAAGCCGATGAAGAAAATGGCCAGCGAGACGAAGCGCGCCCAGTACCTGGTACTCGTTCGGAAGAACCCGGCCCGGTCGCCGTTCACGTCGGCGGTATAGATTCCCATGATTGCCATGCCCGCTGTCGACTGCAGCCCGCTCGATTCCATCCCGGCGAAATAAAGCCAGGCGACGAACAGGACGATCGCGTTCAGCATGTGCAGCGACGTCATGTCTGCCGAGAGCTGTTCGGAGGTCCCCGCCATGAACGGCAGGCCGAGCAGCGCCGCGGCGCCCCAGGCGAACAGCCAGACGATCCCCAGATCGACCAGCCCCGCCACGGTACGCAGGATCAGCCCTGCGTACCGGACCGGGAGAACGCCGCTGGCGGGTTCGCCGGGCAATTCTAAAGGTCGCGGACATCGGTCAGCTTGCCGGTGATCGCAGCGGCCGCGGCCATGCCCGGGCTGACGAGATGGGTACGGCCCCCGCGGCCCTGGCGGCCCTCGAAGTTCCGGTTCGAGGTGGAGGCGCAGCGTTCGCCCGGCTCCAGCTTGTCGGCGTTCATCGCCAGACACATGGAGCAGCCCGGCTCGCGCCAGTCGAAGCCGGCCTCTACGAGGATCTTGTCGATGCCTTCCGCCTCGGCCTGCTCCTTCACTAGACCCGAACCCGGCACCACCATCGCATAGACGCTGTCGGCGACCTTGCGGTCCTTTGCCAGTGCGGCCACTTCGCGCAGGTCCTCGATGCGGCCGTTGGTGCAGGATCCGATAAAGACCTTGTCGACGGCCACGTCCTGCATCTTCGTACCCGGCGCAAGGTCCATGTATTCCAGCGACCGCTCCCAGGCCTGGCGCTGGTTGTCGTCGCGCGCGTCGTTCTCGGGGTCCGGCACGGCGCCCGTGATCGGTACGACGTTTTCCGGGCTGGTTCCCCAGGTCACCTGCGGCGGGATATCCGGCGCGGACAGGCGCACTTCCTTGTCGTACTTCGCGCCGTCGTCGGTCGGCAGCGTGCGCCAGTAGGCCTCGGCCTGCTCCCACGCCGCGCCCTTCGGGGCCATCGGGCGGCCCTTGAGGTATTCGTAGGTCGTGTCGTCCGGGGCGACCAGACCGGCGCGGGCACCGCCCTCGATCGACATGTTGCACATGGTCATGCGGCCCTCCATGGAGAGCGCGCGGACCGTATCGCCGGCATACTCGATCACCGAGCCGGTCCCGCCGGCCGTGCCGATGGCGCCGATGATGGCGAGGATCATGTCCTTCGCCGTCACGCCGAGCGACAAATCGCCGTCGACGGCCACGAGCAGGTTCTTGGCCGGCCGCTGCAAGAGCGTCTGGGTGGCGAGCACATGCTCGACTTCCGACGTGCCGATGCCGAAGGCCAGCGCGCCGAACGCGCCATGGGTCGCCGTGTGGCTGTCGCCGCACACGATGGTCGTGCCCGGCAGGGTGAAGCCCTGCTCCGGTCCGATGATGTGCACGATGCCCTGGCGGATGTCGTCCATGTCGAAGAGCTCGATGCCGAACTCCTCGCAGTTCTTCGTCAGGGTCTCGACCTGGATACGCGACTCTTCATCGTCGATGCCGCCGCTGCGGTCGGTCGTCGGCACGTTGTGATCGGCTACAGCCAGCGTCGCATCGGGACGGCGAACGGTGCGGCCGTTCATGCGCAGGCCCTCGAACGCCTGCGGGCTCGTCACCTCGTGCACGAGGTGCCGGTCGATGTAAATCAGGCAGGTCCCGTCGTCCTGCACATCGACCAGGTGGGATTCCCAGATTTTGTCGAACAGTGTCTTCGGCTGCGCCATCGTCACATCTTTCTTCTTTACGTCGTCCCGGAAAGCAAAACGCCCCGCGAACAGATGCTCCGGGGCGCTGCCTTATTGCGTCGGCCCACCTGCCGGAGCCGATGAGCTACTCGCTCTTGGTTTCTTCCCCGCTGCTCACTTCCGCGGCCTCAACCGGCGGCGCCACGGCATCCTCGGGGCGTTCCGCCGTTCCCGTCTCGGGAACCACCACGCCCTTGCGGGCCATGCCGCGGCCCGTGGTGCGTTCGGAGATACGTGCGCGCTTGCCGGTCCGGCCACGCAGGTAATACAGCTTCGCACGGCGGACCTTGCCTCGACGCACGACATCGATCGAGTCGACCCGCGGACCGTAGAGCGGGAACACACGCTCGACGCCTTCGCCGAAGGAAATCTTGCGCACCGTGAAGGACGAGTTGATCCCGTCATTCTTCACCGCGATGCAGACACCCTCATAGGCCTGGATACGCTCGCGTTCGCCTTCGACGACGCGCACGTTCACGCGCACGGTGTCGCCCGGCCCGAAGTCGGGGGTCTCGCGCTCGGCCTGCAGCTTCTCGAGCTGGCTGGCTTCAAACTTCTCAAGCGTGTTCATCGCTTTTGTCCTTCTTCATCCTGGTCCACGAATTGCCGCCAGAGGTCCGGCCGCCGCTCGCGCGTAATCTGTTCCGCCTGTTCTTTCCGCCACTCGGCGACCCGGCCATGATGGCCAGAGGTCAGGACGTCGGGCACCAGACGTTCGTTGCCCTGCCGGTCTGTCCAACACGCCGGCCGCGTGTAGTGCGGGTATTCGAGAAGCCCGCGTTCGAAACTTTCTTCCGACAGCGATTCCGCCTGGCCGAGCACACCCGGCAACAACCGGACAGTGGCGTCGAGCAGAACCAGCGCAGCGGTCTCTCCGCCGGAGAGAACGTAGTCGCCGATACTTGCCTCCTCGACATCCCAAGCGTCCAGCACGCGCTGGTCAACGCCCTCGAAGCGGCCACAAAGCAGTATCACGCCGGGGCCGTCCGCCAAGTCCCGGACACGTGCCTGATCCAGGGGACGACCGCGGGGCGTGAGATAGATGATCGGCCGCGGGCCGTCAACCGCGTTCACAGCCTCATGAAGCGCGGAATCCACGATGTCCGGGCTCATCACCATGCCGGGACCGCCTCCAAAAGGCTCGGCATCGACGGTGCGGTGCTTGTCGGTGGCCTGGGCGCGGATATCGTGGGCCTCCAGGCGCCAGATTCCCTGCTCCAGGGCGCGCCCATGCAGCGACATGCCCAGGGGACCCGGAAACATCTCCGGAAACAGGGTCAGAACGCCGGCCGACCAGGCTTGCGCCTCATCCGTCATCGCTCACGGCTCCTTCGGCATTGTCGTTCCCCGCGCGCAGCAGTTGCTGCGAATCCACGACGATTCTGCCGGCCTGAAGATCCACGTCCGGCACGGCCGCACGTGTGAACGGGATGGTGGCAATCCCGCCCGCAGCCTGCTCGATCTCGAGAACGTCGCCGCCGCCGAAGTCATAAAGCGCCCGGACCTGACCGATCGGGCCGCCGTCCGTCGAGACCACCGCGAGGCCGATCAGGTCGGCGTGGTAGAATTCGTCTTCCTCGGCGTCCGGCAGCCGGTCACGGGACACGTACAGTTCCACACCGCGCAATTCCTCGGCCGCGGTGCGGTCGTCGACCCCGTCGACATGCGCAAGCAACTGGCCCTTGCCTGTCCGGTTCCGGATTTCGAGCACGAATGAGCGCTCACCGTCCGCGCTCATGAGCGGGCCGTAAGCGCCGACATCCTCGGGAACCTCGGTATAGGGCCGGATACGCACAAGACCTTGCAGGCCGTGCGCACCGGTGACGACACCGACGCAGATTCGCCTGTTCGTATCGTCGCCGGTCTCGTCCATGGGTCCGGAGAGTCCCGACGTCAGGACTTCTCTTCTTCTCCGTCACCCGACTCTGCAGCCGCCTCTTCCTCGGCGGGCGCTTCCTCAGCCGGAGCCTCCTCTGCGGGGGCCTCTTCCGCCGGAGCCTCTTCGGCAGCGGCTTCCTCGGCAGGTGCCTCGTCCGCAGGTGCTTCTTCCGCCGGCACTTCCTCTTCGGCCGGCGCCGCAGCGGCTTCGGCCTCAGCGGCAGCAGCTGCTTCAGCAGCTTCGGCCGCCTCCGCCGCGCGTTCCTGCGCCTTCGCTTTCGGCAGGTGCTTCTTGGACTGCTCGCGCACGACCGGCGCATCCATCAGGCCGGCGGCCGCAAAGAACTTCTGAACCCGCTCGGACGGCCGGGCGCCCACACCGATCCAGTGCTTTGCGCGCTCCTCGTCGAAATGAACCCGGTTGGGATCGTCCTTCGGCAGCATCGGGTTGTAGTGCCCGATCCGCTCCACAAAGCGGCCATCGCGCGCCCGCGCCTGGTCCGCCACCACAATGCGGTAGAACGGACGCTTCTTCGCGCCGCCGCGCGCCAGTCGAATACGTAGTGCCATGGGGTACTTCCTTCTTTCCTGAGATTCGTAGGTTGTCTGTGTTTGTCTGTTGTCGTTTGCCGGGCCTGCGTCAGCTGGCCGGAAGATGAACCGCCTCGATCTTGTGCCCGTCGGGGTCGAGCACGAAAGCGCCGTAATAGGTGTCGCGATACTCGGGGCGAAAACCTGGCGCGCCGTCGTCTTTCGCGCCGGCCGCAACCGCGGCCGCATAGAAGGCATCGACGCCTTCCTGCGATTCCGCCCGGAACGCGACGTGCCGCCCGTCGTCGTTCACGACTGTCAGGTCGTCGCGCAGGTTGATCCAGAAGACGCCGCCGCCGGCATTCGACTTCCAGGAGGTCGTGCCAGTCTTTTCCATGTAGCGCGTGTGACCGAGAGCGCCGAGCACCTCGTCATAGAATTTCGCCGAGCGTTCGAGGTCGGACACGCCGATGGAGATATGATGGAACATGTTGCCGCCTAACGCCCCATGCCCGGCGGCAACATTCCCGGCGGCATACCGCCGCCCATGCCGGGCATTCCGCCCCCGCCCATCGGCGGCACCTTGCCGCCCATCTTTTTCATCTTCTTCATCATGGTCTGCATCTGCTGGTACTGCTTCAGCAGCTTGTTGATTTCCTGAACCGTCGTGCCCGAACCTGCCGCGATGCGCTTCTTTCGGGACGCCTTGACCAGGGCGGGCTTCGCACGCTCCTGCGCCGTCATGGACAGAATGATCGCCTCCTGACGCTTGATCAGGCTGTCGTCGATATTGTGCTCGGCCATCTGCTTCTTGACCTTGCCGATCCCCGGCAGCATGGACATCACGCCGCCAAGGCCGCCCATCTTCTTCAACTGGCGCAGCTGGTCGAGCAGGTCGTTCATATCGAACTGGCCCTTCGCCATCCGGCGCGCAAGTTTCTCGGCCTCTTCCTCCTCGACAAGATCGCTCGCCTTCTCCACGAGAGAGACGACATCGCCCATGTCGAGAATCCGGCCGGCAACCCGATCGGGGTGGAACGGCTCGATCTCGTCGATCTTTTCGCCGACACCGATCAGCTTGATCGGTTGCCCGGTCACGGCACGCATCGACAGGGCGGCACCGCCGCGCGCATCGCCGTCCATCCGCGTGAGAACAATTCCCGAAATCCCGACCCGCTCGTGGAACGCCTGCGCCGTGTTCACGGCGTCCTGGCCGGTCATCGCATCGGCGACGAGCAACGTTTCGTGCGGTTTCGCGGCATCGCGGATCGCGGTCGCCTCAACCATCAACGCATCGTCGATCGCCAGTCGACCTGCTGTATCGAGCAGAACCACGTCATAGCCTTCGCGCCGGGCCTGATCCATGGCGCGTTTCGCGATCATCACCGGCATCTCACCGGTCCGGATATCAAGCGTCGGGACGAGGATCTGGTCGCCGAGCACGCGCAGCTGTTCCTGCGCCGCCGGACGCCGCACGTCCAGCGAGGCCATCAGAACGCGTTTCTTCTGCTTGTCTGCAAGCTGGTGCGCGATCTTGGCCGTTGTCGTGGTCTTACCGGAGCCCTGCAGGCCGACCACCATGATCGCGACGGGTGCCGGCGCATTGAGATCGATCTCCACGGCCGTCTGGCCGAGCATCTCGACCATCGCGTCGTGAACGATCTTGACGACCATCTGGCCGGGCGTGACCGAGCGGACGACTTCCTGGCCGACGGCCTGTTCCTGAACGTTGGCGATAAAGTCGCGAACGACCGGCAGCGCAACGTCGGCTTCCAGAAGTGCCACGCGGACTTCGCGCAGCGCCGCCGCGACATCCTCCTCGGAAAGAGAACCGCGCCGCTTCAGGCGGTCGAAAACATCGCCTAGGCGTTCGCTCAGCGTCTCGAACAAGCTTCAATTCCTTTCCGGCACCGAGGTGCCCGTCCTGATCCGCATACCGGTTGCCCAACGACAAACGCGCCAGTGCGCGAAACTCGCGGACTGGCGGAGCCCCGGCCTCGCGGCCCGGGCCGCATCGGCCATCGATGCGGAATGCGGCGGAACCTATGCGAAGTCCCAAAACGGGTCAAGCAAAGCCGGCGAACCCTATACGCGTCACACAGCACAGAACGCCCGGTATTCACGTATGTGAACCTCTGTGAGAAACATATCTGGATTAAGCAATGCATTAATGTTGTTTATTCAACTTTTTATGCCTTAAACATTTGTAATAAAACATCTAATCCAAACCCTCGCATTTTATCACTCATATCTTGTTTACACGCAGTGGTTGTGCCATACGCTCAGGTGTCAGGTTGCTGATGGAATAAATATTCGGTGCGTTCGTGAAGCAACGAGCCGGAAATTCGGGACCGGGAGGCAGCCCGGCGAACAACAACAAAAACACTGAAGACGCGCGATTGGCGCGCCAAAGACGAGGACAGTTCGAATTGCCTAATCCGATCGACACCCATGTGGGACGGCGCATGCGTGCGCGCCGTGAAATGTGCGGCATGCCGCAGAAGGAACTCGCGCGGCAGCTCGGGATCAGTTTCCAGCAGGTGCAGAAATACGAGAGCGGCGCCAACCGCATCAGCGCCTCGAAGCTCTGGCAATTGTGCGAGGTTCTGGACGTCACGCCCGGACATTTCTTCGAGGGACTGAGCGGCGGCCGCGCCCGCGCGACGGCAGATTCAACGTCCGCGAACGATCCTGAATCCCGATCGGCCCGACAGGTCCTCGACCTCAACCAGGCGTTTCAGCGGATTCCGGATTCACGAGTCCGCCGCCAGGTCGTACAGCTCGTAAAATCGCTCGGCCGCACCTGACCGGCATCTGACGCTCTGGACGGGAGGGGCGGTGTCGCCCTATATCCCCGCCATGAGCGCGCGCGAATTCATAAAGATGCACGGGTTGGGCAACGACGTTGTGATCGTCGATGCCCGCGCACGCCCCTTGCCCATCGACAGGATCGGCACGCGCCGGCTCGCGGATCGCCACACCGGCATCGGCTTCGACCAGATGATCGCGCTCGACCCGGCCGACGATGCAGACGTCGGCGTGCGCATATTCAACGCCGACGGGGCCGAGGTCGAAGCCTGTGGAAACGCGATGCGCTGCGTCGCACGGCTGCTCATGGACGGCAAGAAGGACACGTTGACGATCCGTTCCCAGGCGGGGCTGCTCGAAGCAAGCCGGGCCGGGACCGGCGACGATCATTTCGCCGTGGACATGGGTCCGGCCCGCGCGGCATGGCAGGAAATCCCTCTGGCACGCGAATGCGACACGGACCATGTACCGCTGTCTCTCGGCCCGCTGTCGGATCCGGTCGCGGTCAACATGGGCAACCCGCACGCAGTCTTCTTGGTCGACGACCTGGACGCGATCCCGCTGGAAACCCTGGGGCCGGAACTTGAACACGACCCGATGTTTCCCGAGCGTGCCAACATTGGCGTCGCGCAACTCGTGGGACCTGACTCCCTGAAGCTGCGTGTGTGGGAACGCGGTGCGGGGCTGACGCTCGCCTGCGGGTCCGGCGCATGCGCTGCCGGAGTCGCGGCGCATCGGCGCGGGCTGACCGGCCGCACCGTGCGCGTTCTCGTCGAGCGCGGCGAACTACTTATCGACTGGCGCGACGACGGCCATGTCGTGATGTCCGGGCCGGCGGAAGAGAGCTTTCGGGGGAGCGTCGACGAAGCGCTGTTTTCCGGTTCGTCCAATGGCTGAACGGACCGACATCGATATCGTCACCTTCGGCTGCCGGCTGAACACATACGAGTCCGAAGTGATGCGTTCTCATGCATCGGCGGCCGGCATCGGCAATGCGGTGATCGTCAACACCTGCGCCGTGACCGCCGAGGCGGAGCGCCAGGCACGGCAGGCAATCCGTCGCGCCCGGCGCGAGCGTCCCGACGCCCGGATCGTCGTGACTGGCTGCTCGGCCCAGATCGATCCGGACCGCTACGCGACGATGCCGGAGGTAGACACTGTCATCGGCAACCAGGAAAAAATGAAAGCCGAAACGTTCCTCTCTCTCGACGAGGAACCGGTTCGCGTGAACGACATCATGACCGTGCGCGAGACCGCCGGCCATCTGGTCGAAGGCATCGACGGCCGTACCCGCGCGCTCATCCAGGTCCAGAACGGCTGCGATCACCGGTGCACGTTTTGCGTCATTCCATACGGACGGGGAAATTCCCGCAGCATGGCGATGGGCGAAATCGTCGAACAGGTCCGCACCCTTGTCGCCAACGGGTATCGCGAGATCGTTCTGTCGGGCGTGGACATCACCTCCTACGGGGCGGACCTGCCGGGCCGGCCGCGCCTGGGCCAGATGATCCGACGGCTGCTTGCGGCGGTTCCCGAACTGCCCCGTCTTCGGCTCAGTTCCATTGATGTCGCCGAAATCGACGACGACCTGATGCGCCTGATCGCGACCCAGCCGCGCCTGATGCCGCACCTGCATCTGAGCTTGCAGGCGGGCGACAACATGATCCTCAAACGGATGAAGCGGCGGCATACGCGCGAGCAGGCCATCGCCTTCTGCGCCGAGGTGCGTGATTTGCGCGAGGACGCCGTCTTCGGCGCGGACCTGATCGCCGGCTTCCCGACCGAGACCGACGACATGTTCGACAACTCGCTTGCCCTCGTCGAGGAATGCGGCCTGACACACCTGCACGTCTTTCCCTACTCTCCACGCCCCGGCACACCCGCCGCGAAAATGCCGCAACTCGTAAAGAACGAGATCAAGGCCCGCGCGGCCGCGCTTCGCGACGCCGGGCAATCGTCCCTCACCGCGTTCCTCCACAACGAAATCGGCAAGGCCCGCCGGGTGCTCGTCGAAAAACCGGGCGTCGGCCGCACGGAACAGTTCGCGCTCGTCGACCTCGGTGACGAGTCGGACGCGCCGGGAACGATCGTTGACGTCGAGATCACGGGAATCGCGGACAGCCGCCTGACCGGACGGCGCACGCGCCAGGCCGCATGAGCACCGGTGGCTGGCTCTCCCGGCTGCGCGGCGGCCTGTCCCGTTCGTCGTCGCGCCTGACGAGCGACATCGGCGGCATTTTTTCCGGGCGCCGTATCGACGCCGCGACACTGGACGAACTCGAAGACGCGCTCATCATGGCGGATCTCGGGATCACAACCGCCGGGACGTTGCGCGAGGCGATCGCAAACCGGCGCTTCGACGCGGATGCAACCGCCGACGACGTAAGTCGTGCGCTAGCCGAGCATGTCGCGGAATTGCTCGAACCCGTGGCGCGGCCCATCTCCGACATGGTGGCGGAGAACGGCCTCCGCGTGATCCTCGTCGCCGGCGTCAACGGCACCGGAAAGACGACGACCATCGGCAAGCTGGCCGCCCGTTTTCGCGAGGAAGGCAAGTCCGTGATCCTCGCCGCAGCGGACACCTTTCGCGCCGCGGCGATCGATCAGCTGAAACTCTGGGGCGAGCGCGCGGGCGTACCGGTCGTCGCCGGCGAACAGGGCGACGACCCCGCGGCCATCGCGTTCGACGCGATGGAGCGCGCACGCACCGGGAACGCGGATGTTCTGCTGATCGACACGGCCGGCCGCCTCCACAACAAGGCCGACCTGATGGCGGAGCTGGAGAAGATCGTGCGCGTCATAGGCCGCGTCGATCCCGATGCACCGCATGACGTGCTGCTCGTCCTCGACGCCACGACGGGCCAGAACGCCCATGCCCAGGTCGAGACGTTCCGCGAGCTCGTCGACGTCAGCGGCCTCGTGGTCACCAAGCTCGACGGGTCCGCGCGCGGCGGCGTCATTGTCGGCCTCGCCGACAGGTTCGCGCTGCCGATCTACGCCGTGGGCGTCGGCGAAGGCATCGACGACCTCCGTCCCTTCCAGGCCCGAGCCTTCGCGAACGGGCTCCTGGGTGTCGACGACGATACCGGCGCCGACACCCCCGCATGAGCCTGACCGTTGTCCTGGCCGTCCTGCTGGCCGCGCTCCTGCACGCGAGCTGGAATGCGCTGATCAAGGGCGGCAGCGACCGCTGGCTGACCTCCGGCATGATCGGCGGGTTCGGCGGCATCGGCGGGCTTGCCGTCGCGCTGATTTTCCTGCCTCTGCCCGAGGCGCATCACTGGCCCTGGCTGGTCGGCTCGGGCGCCCTGCATGGTGCGTATTTCATCCTGCTGGTGACCGCCTACGCCCATGGCGATCTCGGCAAGGTCTACCCGATCGCCCGGGGCAGCGCGCCACTTATCATCGCGGCCTTCGCCGCGCCCGTCGTCGGCGACGTCCCGAATGCCTGGGAGATCGCGTCGATCCTGATCATCGTCGCGGGCGTCGTGGCGCTGACTCTGGAACCGCGCCAGGTCGCGAGCGCCGATACGCGCACGATCCTGCTGGCGCTTTTAACCGGGGCCTGTATCGCCGCCTACTCCCTGTTCGACGCGGTCGGAATCCGCACCATCGGTCCCGACTTCCCTAATGCCACGCTTTTCTATCTTTGCTGGATCATGGTGTTCGCCGGCATTCCGATCGTCGCGGCGACCTGGCTCGCGCGGCGCGGCACCATCCTGGCCCATGTTCGCACCCACGCCCTGGAGGGCATCGGCGGCGCGGCCATCGCGCTCGGCAGCTACGGGCTCATCCTGTTTGCATTTGCCAACGCGTCGGTCGCAAGCGTCGCGGCGCTGCGCGAAACGGGCGTCGTGTTCGCTGCCCTGATCGGCGTGCTGGTCCTCGGCGAGAAGTTCGGCGCCCGGCGCATTCCCGCCGCGATCCTGGTTGCCGGCGGCGCGGCGGCGCTTAAATTCGCCGCATAGGTTTCCCACCTCTCCCGATCATCGTAGGTTCCGTTTCATCATGCGCCCCTGGATCAAACTCGCCATCGAGGCCGGCCCCCTCGTCGTGTTCTTTCTGGTAAATGGCCGCAAGGGGCTACCCGAGTTCCGGCACCTTTGGCTCGAACCCGGAACCGAGCCCCTGGTGGGGCAATCCCTGTTCGAGGCGACAGGCGCATTCATGATCGCCACGTTCATTGCCCTGATCGCGGGCTGGACGATCGAACGCAAACTGCCGGTCATGCCACTCGTCAGCGGCGTCTTCGTGCTGGTCTTCGGCGCCCTGACGCTGGTTCTGGCCGACGAGACCTTCATCAAGCTGAAACCGACCCTCGTGAACATACTGTTCGCGGTGATCCTGTTCGGCGGACTGCTGGCCGGCAAGTCGTTGCTGAAACCGCTGTTCGGCGCGGCCGTTCAGCTGACGGAACGCGGCTGGCGCATCCTCACGATACGCTGGGCCATCTTCTTTGTGGTTCTGGCCGTCCTGAACGAGATCGTGTGGCGCAGCTTCTCCACGGACTTCTGGGTGTCGTTCAAGCTGTTCGGCATCATGCCGCTGACATTCCTTTTCGCCGCGGCCCAGACACCCCTGTTTCTGCGCGAACAGGAAGACGCCGACGACACGAACGCCGCGTCCTAGAGGTAGTCAGGTGTTTCGCCGGCGGGATTGCCGAACGGCGCGAACGCCGGCTGCTCACGCGTTTGCAGATACTGCCGCAGGGCCCAGCGCACGGTCGGAAACGCCAGATCGTCCCACGGCACCGCATCCCAGTCGAAGAGCCCGACCTCCAGGCTTTCGATACCGGCCTCTATATCCGGTGACGTGAGCATCGCCCGGTAGATTGTCTGGACCTGGGATATCCGGGTCACGTTGTAGATCGCGAGCAGGCGGTCGATCTCGATTGCCGCACGCGCCTCTTCATGAGCCTCGCGGATCGCACCGGCCTCGGTGCTTTCCTCCAGTTCCAGATAGCCGGCCGGGATCGTCCAGTATCCTTCGCGCGGCGGGATCGCACGACGGCACAGCAGGACTTTCTCATCCGCGAAGGCTGTTCCCGCCGGCCGCCATACAACAACGGCGCCGGTGACCACTTTCGGATTTACATAGTGGACGAACCCGCAGTCTCGGCAGACGAGCCGTTCGAGCTCGTCGCCTTCCGGAATTTCGCGGTGTACCGGCCCGCGCGGAGACGGTTCGCCGGTTCGATCCTTTTCGCCCATGCCGGGACTTTCGCCCGCACGCGGGAGAAATGCAAAAGGCGACTTGCGCCGCTAGACGGTCAGGTTCAGATACGTGCCACGCGGGGCGTTGGGATCGAGTTTCACGGCGTCCTTCGGGACATTGACCCGCTCTTCCGCTTTCGCGACACGCGCCGTGTCACCACGCGCCGCTTCGGCGGGCTGCGACGCACGCGACGGCGGCGCGGCTTTCGCGGGATCGATCTGGCTGAGCAGAGACTTGAGACTGGTCGGGGTAATGGTTCCGGACATGAAACTCTGTCTTGGACTGGTGCAGGCTGAGAGCAACCTAGCCGCCGTTGTCTTAACAAAGCGCTAAATGCGCGACGTCTTTCGCGCCGTCCGTTTACTTCTTGGCAACGCCACTCACTCAAGATGAGCCAGTGTCCCGTAGCTGCCCTGAGCAGCGCCATGAGGAGTGACCGCGGTGTTTGCTGAACGCGAAGCCGACCGGGAAATCGACGTCGACGAACTGCTGCGCCTGGCGCGCGACAGGTCTGCCGCCTCACGTGCGCAGATCGCGGAAATCGTCAGCGACCTTTTCTTCGACACCGCACGTGTGCTCAACGAGCGCGAACGGACCATCATGTCGGATATCCTCCGTCAGCTTATCCAGGATGTCGAAGTGTCCGTGCGCAAGCATCTGGCCATCCGCCTGTCGGACGAGCCGGAAGCACCGCTCGACCTCATCAACGCGCTCGCCAACGACGAGGCGGAAATCGCGCACCCAATCCTCACCCGCAGTGAGGTGCTGCGCGACCCGCAACTGATTGAAATCATCCGGAACCGGTCCCTCGAACATCAGCTCGCCATTGCGATGCGGACATCCGTATCCGAAAGCGTATCCGACGCTCTGGCGCATACCGGGGACACGACCGTCATCGAACAACTGCTCAACAACCAGGGCGCGGAGATTGCCCGGGACACGATGTCCTATCTCGTCGAGCAGTCGCAGCGTGTGGACAGCTTCCGGAACCCTCTCGTGCGCCGCCACGACCTGCCGAAGGACCTCGCGCAGCGAATGTACTGGTGGGTGTCCGCCGCGATGCGGACCGAGATTCTCGCCAAGCACAAGCTCGACCCGGACCAACTCGACGACGTCATCGAATCCGCCGTCGCGGCTGCGGTGCGCGCCGACGAAACCGGCAAACCGGAGACGAGCGCGGCCCGGCGTCTCGTCGGGCAACTGGTGGGACAGCATGGATGTTCCGCCGAACTTCTGATCCAGCTGGTGCGAAACGGCGAAATCTCGCTTTTCGAACAGGTCATCGAACATGGCGCGGAGCTGCGCAAGGAACTGGTTCAGCGGCTCATCTACGAACCCGGCGGGGAAGGCCTGGCGATTCTCTGTCGCGCGTTCGGCCATTCGGCTGAAGACTTCGTGACCCTGCTGTCACTTTGCCGCAAGGCACGCCCGGAACAGGGCGAGAAGTACCCGATCGGCCGACGGGACCCCGAGACGGTGTACGAATGCATCCGCCAGCAGGCGGCCTTGCGTGTCCTCGACCGCTGGCGCCGCAATCCGGACTATCTCGATCTTCTCCGGCAGGTCGACGGGCTGACGGCTGTTTCAAATTGAGAACCAGATTCGGGCTTTGATTCGCGAATTTTCCACGCGGAACCGAAATAATCGCACAAGGCGGTGTGCACGTAATAAATTTATTCAAATTTATAACTTAATGAAATTATAATTCGTAGATCCGATGAGCACTCTGGTATGGGAATTGCTTCAAGTCATTAGAATTGTAGACAATATCGCTCGAACTCCTGTAGGTCATTCCCATATGGTGTCCAGGGCGTTCCTGTAGGCCGGAGCAGTAGATATGGCGACGACATATCATGACAATCTCAGTGTGATCCTCGGCGATACCGGCCTGGGGAACGACGCGCTGGACGGGGTCGTCGGCCTAAGCAACAACGCCAGCGATACGCTAACCGGCGGAGACGGCGGCGATCTGCTGATCGGCTCTATGGGCAACGATATCCTGACAGGCGGCGCGGCAGGCGATGCCCTGTTCGGGGACCATTTCGATGATTGGTACGATTTCGCCACGGCCTCGGGGTCAGGATCAGGGTCGGGTTCCGGTTCCGGCTCGATGCCGTCCGGCGGATCGGGCGGCGGCTCCACGGCAGTATTCGATGACTACCTGAGTGGTGGTGCCGGCGACGACCTGCTCGTCGGAGGCATGGGCAACGACGACCTTCTCGGTGGCGACGGCACGGACGTGCTTTTCGGAGACAGCTTCGGTGACGACCAGGGAACCCACGGCTGGGGCGCTGGCTGGGAAGACCCGCGCTTCGACGCGGCCACCGGCGCCAGCACCGACGGCAACAGCTACACGTTCGACGACTTCCTGTCGGGCGGTGACGGCACCGACTACCTCTACGGCCAGCTGGGCAACGACACCCTCGAAGGTGATGCAGGTGCGGACACGCTGCGCGGCGGCATCGGCAATGACACGCTCTACGGTGGTGCGGAAACCGCGCAGGGCACGGTCCAGACCCTCCTCAGCGCCGATTTCGACAGTGGAGCTGACGGCTTCACCTATGCCGACGACACGTTTCGCGGCACCAACGAAGGCGCCTATGCCGCCGGTTACACCCATGCCGGTTCCGGGACGGAAGGCCGTATCGGTGTCCTGCTCGGCGGCATCGACGGCGACGACATCTACGGCATGTCGGGGGCTTTTTCGAACACGTTCAATATCGCCGCAGACGCCACGGACGCCCAGGTCACGATCACCTACAAGCTCGAGGCGGCAAACCCGTTCGAGAATGACGAGTATGCCGAAGTACTGGT
Source organism: Alphaproteobacteria bacterium (assembly GCA_965222215.1). GTDB lineage: Bacteria > Pseudomonadota > Alphaproteobacteria > UBA6615 > UBA6615 > JABJAG01. Next base: position 3,363,643 of record OZ244931.1, read on the forward strand.
CGAGATCGACGGCCAGCTCTACGGGCTGAATGGCAACGACTACGTAACGCGTATTTCCGGTGGCGGCGACAGCGGCTGGCAGACGGTCACCATCGACGTCGGCGACCTGTCATCCGGCGACCACACGATCAAGCTGGGCGGCTACGTCAACAAGAAGACATATTCGGACGAGGATGCGTTCATCAAGTTCGCGGACGTCGAGGTCACCGGCACAGTCGCGGGCGCCGAAGACGACAGCGACGACACGCTGTTCGGTGACGCGGGCGTGGATACCCTGTTCGGCCAGGCCGGCGACGACCTGCTGTCCGGCGGCCAGGGGGTCGACACGATCCAGGGCGGAGCCGGCAACGACACGATCTACGGCGGCGGCAAGGACGGCGGCAACGTCGAGGTGTTGAGCGAGAACTTCAACAGCAACGACGGCGGCTTCACCTATTCTGACGGCAATTTCCGCGGCGCCGGATCCAGCGGCTACGCCTCGGGCAACTACGACGCGGGCAACGGCGAGATCGCCATCACGCTGGGTGGCGACGACACGACCGACTCCTATGACATGGCGGGCGCCTTCACGAAGGACTTCACGGTGTCAGAGACGGCGACCGATTCCACGCTGACCTTCAGCTACCGGCTGACCCATGCCGACGGGTTCGAATCCAACGAGTATTCCGAAGTCCTGGTCGAGATCGACGGCCAGCTCTACGGGCTGAACGGCAACGACTATATCGACCGCGCCTATGGCGACGGCCAGGACAACAACAGCAGCTACGACAGCGGCTGGGTCACGGTGAATATCGATATCGGCGATCTGTCGCCGGGCAGCCACACGGTCAAGCTGGGCGGCTACCTCAACCAGTCGACCCACTATGAGGAAGAGGCGGAAATTCGCTTCACCGACGTGTCGATCAACGGCACCGTGTCGAGCGAGAACGACGATACCGACGGCGATCTGCTCTATGGCGGCGAAGGCGACGACACCATCTTCGGCCAGCTCGGCAACGACACCATCGAGGGCGGAATCGGCAACGATATCCTCGACGGCGGCGCTGGCGCGGATAATATCCAGGGCGGCGAAGGCAACGACACCATCACCGGAGGCCAGCAGGGTTCCGTCACCTCGACGGTCGATCTGATCAACGAGAATTTCGACAACGACGACGGCGGCTTCGCATACGCCGACAATGCATTCCGGAGCACCAATAACGGCGCCTACTCCAGTGGAAGCTTCAACTCGAACGACGGACAGATTGACGTCACACTCGGTGGCATCGACGGCGACGATATCACCAACGGCATGTCGGGCGGTTTTAGCAAGACGATCAATGTTTCAGACGCCACCACCGACACCCAGATCACGTTCAGCTACAAGCTGGAAATGGCAAACGCCTTTGAATCGGACGAGTATGGCGAAGTCCTGATTGCCATCGACGGCCAACTTTATGGCCTGAACGGCAACGACTATGTCCACCGCATTAATGACGGCGGCGATTCCGGCTGGCAGACAGTAACCATCGACGTGGCCGATCTTTCCCCCGGCAACCATACGGTCACGCTCGGCGGCTATCTGAATAAGAAAACAACCGCGAGCGAGGTCGCGGAGATTTCCTTCTCCGACGTCACGATCACGGGCACCCAGACCGTCACGCAGGACGACGGCGACGACACGCTGGCCGGCGGGATCGGCGACGACACGATCAGCGGCGGCCTCGGTGACGACGTGCTGACCGGCGGGGCGGACAACGATGTGCTGACCGGCGGCGGCGGTTTCCAGGATTCGCTGACCGGCGGCACCGGGAACGATCAGCTGATCGACAACGACGGTGTGCTGGAGGCCCATGGCGGCGAAGGCAACGACACCATCAACATCACCTTCGACGCGGCCTGGGACGACGACAACGACGGCAACACCGACCCGACCAACAACAAGATCACCGGCGGCACGGGGGCGGACGTCATCACGGTCACCATGGCCAGCCTCGGTTTCGTGCTGGCACTCGACGCCGACGAATCGGTCGCGGACGCGGCCGATGGCGACGATTCCGTCACCCTGCAGGGCCTGTACGCCTCCTCGCTTGTCACCCTCGGCGGCGGGAACGATACCTTCGTCGGCCTCGAAGGGGCGGACGAGGTTTTCGGTGGCGGCGACAACGACGATATCCGAACCGGCGGCGGGAACGATATCCTGCGCGGTGAGGCCGGCAACGACACCCTGCGTGGCGAGGCCGGATCGGACCAACTATTTGGCGGGGCCGGCACGGACGTGCTGCTGGGCGGTGCGGCCGGCGATACGCTGGACGGTGGCGAAGGCGCCGACGAGCTCGAGGGCGGTGCCGGCGACGACATCCTGCTGTTCGACCCGGGCGCAGCGGTCAGCCTGGATGGCGTAACCGTGTTTGAAGTCGAGGATACGAAAATCAGCGGCGGGAGCGATATCGATACGCTTCAGGGCACGACGGGCAACGACCTGATCGACTTCAACAACACGGCTCTCGAAACGGACATCGAGATCATCCGCTCGGGCGACGGCGCGGACTTCATCGTCGGCCGCCTCGACACGACCCTGGCCGACCAGTTCCAGGTCTTCGCCGGCTCCGGCGACGACACCGTGTCCTTCTTCGGCGTGACGACCAACAACCTCGACCTGAGCGGGATCGACGGCGCCTTCAACGCCACGACAGGCACCTGGACCGTCGACTACACCGGTAACTCCGGCGTGACCCTCACCCAGGCCTCGCTCGTGAACTTCGACCCGGCCACGACGGCGCTGAACAGCCTGTTCCCGAGCGCCAACTTCCTGAACGCCAACATCATCGACGGCGGCTCGGGCGTGAACACCATCTTCGGCTCCGAAGGCTCCGACCTGATCTTCGGCGGTGTGAACACCACCGACGACACCACGCTCAACACCTTCGACGACAAGCTCTACGCCAACGGCGGCAACGACGTGCTGGTCGGCGGCGCGGGCTACGACACCTACTTCATCGCGCGCGACGGCGGCGACAACTTCATCTTCGACGGCAACGACATGACCGGGAACTTCTCCAACGGTCTCGTCTTCTTCGAGGGCTTCGAGGGCAACGACAACGTCACCATCGATTTCGAGGACGAGCAGAGTAACGACCTCGGTGTCGGTGCGGCCGATGTCAGCTTCGTCAACAACAACGACGGCACCTGGACGGTCTCCTTCACCACCAGCAGCGGCTCGGTCACCTTCGCCGGTCACGAGATCAGCGACATCAACCTGCAGGACAACAAGGAAGGCGGCACCGGCGGTGTCACCACCAAGTACAAGTTCAACGACCAGGGCACCGCAAGCTTCAACGACGACACTTACGACCTCGTCTAACGACATCGCGCTACGGAACCGTTAGACGTCGGCATCGAAACGGGATCGCGCGGATTCGCAGATTGCGGGCGTGCGAATCGCATCCTGACACTAGGTTTTTTCTAATATTTCTGAAATCGTAATTTTCAAGCAATATAATTGCTGAAAATGCTCGCCTTCTTTGGCTCAAAAATTGCTTTTTCACGGTATGTTAGTAGTCGCATGCTGTGCGCCTGCGCGACCCGGCCCTTTGCTTTCGGACCGGAACCCCGGAGCAAGACCGAATGGTCACATATTACGACGAGTTGAGTTACATACTCGGCGACCACACCATCGGCGACGATGGTGGCGGTACCGTGGGCATTGGGAACGATACCGACGAGTCCGAATGGCTGTTCACGTCCGGCAACGACGCTTTCGTCGGGCTGGGCGGCGATGACGTCATCAACGGCGGACTCGGCGAAGATGCGATATTCGGCGACGGTGTCGATGGCACGTCTGCTGGCTCTGCCGGGTCTTACGACGACATTCTCAGCGGCGGCGGCGGCAACGACCTGCTGGTTGGCGGTATGGGCAACGACACGCTGAACGGCGGCGACGGGGTCGACGTGATCTTCGGTGACACGTTCGGCGACGATCAGGGTACCCACGGTTGGGGTACCGGTTGGGAAGACCCGAACTTCCACCCCGACAGCGGTGCGGGCCGCAACGGGGAAACCTATACCTTCGACGACCTGATCCACGGCGGCGACGGCGCGGACTTCATCTACGGCCAGCTCGGCAATGACGTCCTGCAGGGCGGTGAAGGCGCGGACACCATCCGCGGTGGTGTCGGCAACGACACGATCTATGGCGGACAGAACGGCAGCGTGGCCACGGAGGTCACGGTTCTCTCCGAAGATTTCAACGCCAATGACGGCGGCTTCACCTATGCCGACGGCACGTTCCGCGGTACGACTGCAACGGCCTACGAGTCAGGCACTTATGATGCGGGCAACGGCGAAATCTCCGTCTCGCTGGGCGGTATCGACGGCGACGACATCCTCGGCATGTCGGGCGGTTTCAACAAGACCTTCACGGTCGACAATGCCCAGACCGGCACGGAAGTCACGTTCCGATATCGCCTGCAGATGTCGAGCGAGTTCGAGTCCGATGAATACGGCGAAGTGCTCATCGCCATCGATGGCCAGCTCTATGGCGTCGGTGGCAACGACTATGTCGTCCGCCAGGCCGGCGACGGCAATGGCGGCAGCTCTTTTGACAGCGGCTTTGTCGAGGTCACGGTCGATGTCGGCAACCTGTCGGCGGGCAACCACACGCTCACACTTGGCGGCTTTCTGAACAAGAAGACCTTCGGCGACGAGGATATCGAGGTCAGCTTTACCGACGTCGAGGTGAAGGGCACCCAGGACATCCCCGACAGCGACACGGACGGCGACACGATTTTCGGCGACGAGGGCGAAGACACGATCTTCGGCCAGGTGGGCAACGACACGATCGATGGCGGTTCCGGCGCGGACACAATCGACGGCGGCGAAGGCAACGACATCATCACCGGCGGCGGCTCGGGCACGGTCGTAAGTGTGGTCGACCTCGTGGACGAGAACTTCAACGCGAACGACGGCGGCTTTGCCTATTCCGACGGCCATTTCCGCGGCGCGGGCAACACCACCTATTCCACCGGCACCTACGACGGCGGTGCGGGCGAACTGGCGATCACGCTGGGCGGCGATGACACCAACGACGAGTTGGACATGGCCGGAGCGTTCACCAAGGACTTCACGGTGTCGGAGACATCCACCGACGCGACCCTGAGCTTCACCTACCGCCTGATCCATGCCGACGGGTTTGAGTCCGACGAGTACTCCGAAGTGCTGGTGGAGATCGACGGCCAGCTCTACGGGCTGAACGGGAACGACTATATCGACCGCGCCTTCGGTGACGGTCAGAACAACAACAGCTTCTACGACAGCGGCTATGTCACGGTGAACATCGACATCAGCGATCTGGCGCCGGGCAACCACACGGTGAAGCTGGGCGGCTACCTCAACAAGAAGACGCATTTCGAGGAAGTCGCTGAGATCAAGTTCACCGACGTGAAGATCTCGGGCACGCAGACAGTGACGGAGCAGGACGGGAACGACATTCTGACGGGCGGTCTGGGCGACGACACGATCAGCGGTGGGGTCGGGGACGACACGATCACCGGCGGTGACGGCAACGACATCCTCGACGGCGAGGACGGGTTCCAGGATTCGCTGACGGGCGGGATCGGCAACGACACGATCACGGACACGGACGGTGTGCTGGAGGCCCATGGCGGCGAAGGCAACGACACCATCAACATCACCTTCGACGCGGCCTGGGACGACGACAACGACGGCAACACCGACCCGACCAACAACAAGATCACCGGCGGCCACGGCTCCGACGTGATCACCGTTACCATGGCGAGCCTCGGCTTCGTGCTGGCGCTGGAGGCGGACGAGGCCGTGGCGGACGCCGCCGACGGCAACGACAATGTCACCCTGGCGGGTATCTACGATTCGTCGGTGATCGGCCTCGGCGGCGGCGACGACGTGTTTGTCGGCCTGGGGGGCGAGGATGACGTATCCGGCGGCCTCGGCAACGACGATATCAAAGGCGGTGGTGGCACCGACATCCTGCGCGGCGGTGACGGCAACGACCGCCTGCGCGGCCAGGGCGGGCATGACGAACTGTTCGGCGGGGCCGGGGTCGACCGGCTGCAGGGCGGCGGCGGGCGCGATACGCTGGACGGTGGCGAAGGCGCTGACCGTCTCCAGGGCGGCGGCGGTCACGACACCCTCCTGTTCGATCCGGGCGCGGCGGTCTTGCTCGACGGCGTGACGGTCTTCGAGGTCGAAGACACCCAGGTCCAGGGCGGCAACGGCACGGATACGCTTCAGGGTACGACGGGCAACGACCTGATCGACTTCAACAACACGGCTCTCGAAACGGACATCGAGATCATCCGCTCGGGCGACGGCGCGGACTTCATCGTCGGCCGCCTCGACACGACCCTGGCCGACCAGTTCCAGGTCTTCGCCGGCTCCGGCGACGACACCGTGTCCTTCTTCGGCGTGACGACCAACAACCTCGACCTGAGCGGGATCGACGGCGCCTTCAACGCCACGACAGGCACCTGGACCGTCGACTACACCGGTAACTCCGGCGTGACCCTCACCCAGGCCTCGCTCGTGAACTTCGACCCGGCCACGACGGCGCTGAACAGCCTGTTCCCGAGCGCCAACTTCCTGAACGCCAACATCATCGACGGCGGCTCGGGCGTGAACACCATCTTCGGCTCCGAAGGCTCCGACCTGATCTTCGGCGGTGTGAACACCACCGACGACACCACGCTCAACACCTTCGACGACAAGCTCTACGCCAACGGCGGCAACGACGTGCTGGTCGGCGGCGCGGGCTACGACACCTACTTCATCGCGCGCGACGGCGGCGACAACTTCATCTTCGACGGCAACGACATGACCGGGAACTTCTCCAACGGTCTCGTCTTCTTCGAGGGCTTCGAGGGCAACGACAACGTCACCATCGATTTCGAGGACGAGCAGAGTAACGACCTCGGTGTCGGTGCGGCCGATGTCAGCTTCGTCAACAACAACGACGGCACCTGGACGGTCTCCTTCACCACCAGCAGCGGCTCGGTCACCTTCGCCGGTCACGAGATCAGCGACATCAACCTGCAGGACAACAAGGAAGGCGGCACCGGCGGTGTCACCACCAAGTACAAGTTCAACGACCAGGGCACCGCAAGCTTCAACGACGACACTTACGACCTCGTCCCGTAAGCCCGACCGGATTCGCAGACCTCCAAACCGCCGCCTTCGGGCGGCGGTTTGCGTTCAGGCGCCCAGCCGGTCCGCAACGCCCGAGAACCAGCCGGCGAGCGGCCGGGTGAGTTCATCCATCCCGGCAAACGCCGCACCGCGCCCGCAAAGCAGCCGCGCGCCTTCGGCCGTCACACGTACCTTGTCTTCGGCGAGGCACGTCGCCTCGTCCCACCAGTCGCCATCGCCCTTGTGGCGGACCACGAGGGCCAGGCGCACGACGGTGTGGAACGTGGCGTACGCCGCGAAGTAGGCCCGTGCCTCATCCGCACCCTGTCCGTCCGGCGCATGCGCAACCGCGATTTCAGCGAGATCGTCGAGTTCGGGAACATACTCGTCGGCGAGCAGCCATGCGAAATCGTCCATCGCATTGCGGGTACCGCAGTGTTCCCAGTCGAACCAGACGACGGACCCGTCCGGCCGCGCCACTGCATTTCCGGGGCGGGCATCCCACTTGACCAAAGCCGGCGTGTCGATCCTGAGACGGGCGATAAGCGCCTCGACGTCGAGCGCCGGTGGCGGCAGCGCAAGTGCCTCACCCATCCGGGCGGGCGTAGTGAAGAAGTCCAAGAGCCATTCATCGGTGCGCCCGAGACGCACGACCTTCTGATCAAGACCGGTCGCGCGGCCGATATCGTGAACCTTCGCCAACTCACGCGCAGCGGCGTCGAGAAACCGGCGCGCCCGGGCCCCGTCTCCGCCCGTCAGGATATGGGGCAGCCGCTCACCGTCGATGTATTCCTGCAGCATCCACGCTCCGTCGAACGCCAGGACTGCCGGAACGGCCGCGCCTTCCGCATACAGGGTGCGCATTACATGGGTTTCGAGTTCGGCGCGCTCGCGGCGGCGGCGGCGCGTGGCGATCACCGAACCGTCACCGAAGGTAACGCGCACCGAGCGACGCGAGCGGCTGGCCGGCCAGTCGACGGCGGTCGCTTTGCGGCCCAACAGACGCAGGCACGCATCGGCGGCTTCGAGCCCGAAGGCGCGCGGATCACGAACCCGGCGGGCGGCCAAGCGCCCCTACCCCTCGAGCGCCGCGACGCCGGGCAGGGTCTTGCCCTCCAGCCACTCCAGAAAGGCGCCGCCCGCCGTGGAGATGTAGCTGAAGCGCTCGCCCACGCCCGCATGGTTGAGCGCGGCGACGGTATCGCCGCCGCCGGCGACCGACATAAGCCCGTGTACCTCCGTCGCCTCGGCTACCGCACGCGCGACGGCCACCGTGCCCGCATCGAAGGGCGGGACCTCGAACGCGCCGAGCGGGCCGTTCCAGACAAGCGTGCGAACTTCGCCGATCCGCGTCGACAGGCCGATGACCGAGCCCGGCCCCACATCGAGAATCATCTGGTCGTCCGGCACAGCGTCCACCGGAACGACGCTGTTCGGTGCGCCCTGCGCGAATTCCGGGGCAATGACCACATCCGACGGCAGGATAATCTCGCAACCCAGTTCGTCGGCGCGCTTGAGAATATCGCGCGCCGTTTCCGCCATGTCGTGTTCGCACAAGGATTTTCCGACATCGATCCCCATCGCGTTCAGGAACGTGTTCGCCATGCCACCGCCGATTGCGAGGTGGTCCACACGGGCGATCAGGTTGCCGAGCAGGTCGAGCTTGGTCGCGATCTTGGCGCCGCCCACGACCGCAAGCACCGGGCGTTCCGGTGCGCCCAGCGCACTGCCCAACGCCTCCAATTCAGCCTGCATCAGGCGGCCCGCATAGGAGGGCAGCAGATGCGCAACGCCTTCGGTTGACGCGTGCGCGCGGTGCGAAACGGAGAATCCGTCATTCACGTAAACATCGGCGAGGTCCGCGAGCGCCTTGGCGAACGCCGGGTCGTTGGCCTCCTCACCGGTGTGGAAGCGCGCGTTTTCCAGAACCAGAATCTGTCCGTCGGCCAGTGATGCGGATGCGTCGGCGGCGGCGTCACCGATGCAGTCAGGCGCGAACCGCACTTCGCGACCGAGAACTTCAGCCAAGGCGCTGACGACCGGTTCCAGCGACATCTCCGGCACGTGCTGCCCTTTCGGGCGGCCGTAATGCGATGTCACGAGAACGCGCGCGCCCTTGTCGGCAAGTTCGATCACCGTCGGTGCAATCCGTTCCAGGCGCGTTCGGTCCGTCACCTTTCCGCCGGCCATCGGCACGTTGAGGTCGGCGCGCAACAGCACGCGCTTTCCAGCAGGGTCGAAATCGTCGAGAGTCTTGTAGGAAGACATTATGGGGGTCCCGGGAAACCGCGAAACGAAGGCGTTCGCAAACGCTACCAGAGCCGGCAGCGCGCCAGTTATACCAGCCGCACAAGGGGGGTAAAGGGGGTGGCAGCCCCGTACGGCGCGCCGACGAACAGTCTCCCAAAAACCCCGCTCAACACCTATGTTATAGCCATGACGCGCACGCCGCCCGGACTGAACCGTCTCGCCTACACGGCCAGTCAGGCCGCGCGCTTCGGATGGTTCTACAGCCAGTACCGCCGCGCCCAGCGGCGTGTGACGCCGGCGATGGAGACGGCGGAAGTCCCCGAAGGCATGCCGTCGACGCAAACACTCCTCGGCTCGCTGTTCGAGACGTTCCGCCGCGACCTCGCCAACATTGAAGCCGGTCGCTACGCGATGCCCCCGGACATGTGGCCACGCCCGGACAAGGTGCTGCGGAGCAACCGGCATTTCTTCCGCGACCTCGAGACCGTCGACCGGCGCCGGCGCGCGCGATCCGGTGACGAGATTTTCCAGCGCATGCGCGATCGCGACGCCCCCTACCCGCGCTACTTCCTGCAGAATTTCCATTATCAGAGCGACGGCTATCTCTCGGACGAATCCGCCGCGATCTACGACTACCAGGTCGAGATCCTGTTCAGCGGCGGCGCCGACGCCATGCGGCGCCAGGCGCTCGTACCCTTGAGCGAATATCTGCAAGGGCGGCCCCTCAGCGAGATGCGCATGCTCGATATGGCATGCGGCACGGGCCGGTTTCTCGGGTTCACTCGCGACGCACACCCCCTGCTCTCACTGGCCGGGCTCGACCTGTCTCCCAACTATGTCGGGACCGCCCGGCGGCGTTTCACGAACAAACTGAATGCGCCGGCGTTCCTCGTGGGCAACGCGGAGTTCCTGCCTTGCCCCGACGACAGCCAGGACGTCGTGACCGACATATTCCTGTTTCACGAACTGCCGCCGAAGATACGCCGCATCGTCGCCCGCGAGGCCGCCCGGATACTCAAGCCCGGCGGACTGCTGATACATCTCGATTCCCTGCAAAAGGGCGATACCCCGGCGTTCGACCCGCTGCTGGACTTTTTTCCGCGCGCCTATCACGAGCCCTATTACGAGAGTTATGTGGAGACTGACCTCGACGCGCTGTTCGTGGATGCGGGCCTGGCCCCGATGTCCCACGAGCCGGCGTTCCTGTCCAAGGTTTCGGTCTACGCCAAGCCCGCCTGAGCCGACTTCGCGCGCTCTATCGCGCGCAACCCGAACGCCAGAAAACAGCCAAGCGCAGCGGCCACGACCAGGGTGACCGGACCGTAGTCCCAGCTTCCCGTACTCGTGACGACCCAAGCCATCGCCACCGGCCCGACGAGCTGCCCCAGCTGGGAGCCCTGCATCATCAGGCCCGTGGTTGCGCCGACGAGCATCGGCGACGGCGCCATGATCGGCGTTGCCGCGAAAAGGCAGGCGGGGATCATGCCGGCGATGAAGGAAAGGAAGATCGCGGCGCCCAGGCGCAGGCCGAAGCTCAGCGCATCGTCGTACATCAGCAATGCACTCGCCGCGACGAGTACGAATGTCACGACCACCAGAAGCGTGCGGGATACCCCGCGGTACATGGCAAGGCCCGCAACCAGATTTCCGCCGACATTCACGACGGTGACGAGCGCCACCAGCAGGGACGCGGTGCCCAGGCCCATGGTGCTCGCCTCGGTGTAGAACGTCGGCAGGAGCGCGACGACGGTAACGTGGATCGACGAATAGACGCCGAAAGTGATGGCCAGCGTCATCGGTCCCAGATGCAGGAACGTGCGCAGGGCCTGCCTGAGCGGCGCGGGTGCCGGCGCGGAACCCGATGCCGCATCCTGGCCGGCGCGCGTCGCGCCGAGCACGAGCGCCATGACGCACAGGACGAGGACGCCGTTGAGATGCCAAAGGCCGCGCCAGCCGATCGCCTCCATGACGGCCGGCGTAACCAGGATCATCACCGCGACCCCGGCCGGCCAGTAGCCGCTGTACATCCCGAAAATCAGCCGCTGGTGCCGGGGCGCGCCGAACGTCAGGAGCAGCGACGGCGCCACGGACGCCACGACGATAAACCCGAAGCCTTCCAGCACGCGGCTCGCGAGAATCATGGCGAACCCGTCGGCGACGCCACCCGCAAAACTCGCCAGCGCCATCGCCAGGAACCCGAACGCGATCATCCGGCGGTGACCCAGCCGGTCGCCCAGGGCCCCGGCAATCATGCCGAGCGAAATCCCGAGAAGGTTGAAGATCGAAATGATCCACACGCCTTCGTCCAGCGACAGGTCCAGCTCGGCGCGCATCACCGGCAACGCCGAGGGCGCCTTGCCGATCTGGAACGCGGCGGCCACGGCGGCAAGGATCAGTGCGGAAACGGCAATCCAGTTTGTCCGCGGCAGCATCGTGCCGCCGGGCGCATCGGGATCGGCCATCGGGAAAGGCTCAGGCCTTGGGCGGGACGTGCAGGTAAAGCTTGGGGCCGCTCAGCGAGACGGTCGGCCGGTACTGGACGGCCGTATCATGCGGCACGACATCGCGCTGCAACGAATCGAGCATCCACGCTTTCCCGTTGAGGTGGACCGCAAGCACGGCATGCTGACGGTTCCGCTCCTTGTCGACGACAAGAACCACGCGCATCCGGTCGGGATGGAAACCCAGCCGCTGAAGCAGCTTGTACTTTGCCAGGGCGAAATCCTCGCAGTCGCCGCCGATTTCGAAGAACGTCTTCGTCTCGGCCCAGAAATCGCGCATGCCGTAATTTTCGATATCCTCGATATAGGGCATCCGGTTCGCGAAATCGTTCACCAGTTCCATGCGCCGGAACGGCACGAGCGAGCCGGCGCTGTCGAGAATGGAGTCCCAATGGGATCCCCCGGCCGTCGAGGCGGGAATAACCCTGTGCAGGGACAGGGCAAATTTCTTGGCCGACGTCTCATCAAGCGGCAGCGTCGCGGTACGCGCGCGCGGCAGTTTCTTGACGGTATCGCCGACGTAGTATTCGCGGGTCCCGAAAAGCATGGGAAAGCGTCGCGACGGACGCGACACATCGTCGATGGCGGCAAGCGCACCGGCCGGGCGGACCGTCAAGCCCGCAACTGCTCCTGCGCCCAGCGCTGCCAGAAAACCCCGACGCTGCATTCCAAATCCCCAAGGCGACGTTAATATACTGTTTACCACTGCCGGAGAGCGGCCCCAATCAGAAAATCGTCGGATGGTTAACGGGCCTGCATACAGTCCTACCCCGACAGGGCGACAGCCAGATCGAGCAGCATCTCGTCATTGCCATGCCCGGCCACGAGCCCGATGCCAACCGGACGGCCGTCCGCCGCCTCTCCCGCGGGGATCGAGATCTGCGGCATGCGCGCCAGGGGCGCGGCGCAGTTGTAGAGCTCGTTGTGATTGCGCAGCCGGTCGTAAACGGCCTCGTCGGCTCCGCCGGGCGGCGCGGTTGTCGGCGCGGCGGGTACGATCATGACGGCATCGTCGCCAAGCAACCCCGACATGTAACCGTCGATCATGGCGCGCCGGGTCGTCGCTTCGGAGATCTGGTCGGTCGTGTATGCGCCGCCGGCCTCAAATCGTTCGCGGAAGCCGGGACCCATTTCGGGATCGTTGGCGCGCATCCAGGCGAGATGCGAGGCGGCCGCCTCGGACCCCCGGAACACCTGCATCGCCTCTTGCCAGACCGCGTAACCGGCCAGGCCCGACGCGTCGCCGGGCCGGACCGTTTTGGGCGTCCCCACCAGAGACACCACATGATCGACCGCACCGGCGAGGGCACCGCGAACGGCTTCGTCCGCGAGTTCGAACGCATCTTCGGCGATCAGCACGCGTGCCGGCACCGGCCTGTCGGACCAGTCGAGCAGCACCCGACCCACATCCCGAAACAACCCGGCATCCCGGCTGAACCAGCCGCAGGTATCGAGGCTCGGTGCGAGAGGAAGGATGCCCTCGGTCGGGATACGCCCGTGGCTGGGACGAATGCCGTACAGGCCGCAGAAGGCCGCGGGAACCCTGACCGAACCACCGGTATCGGTGCCGAGCGCGAAATCGACCTCGCCGGTCGCCACCACCGATGCCGAACCCGAAGATGAGCCGCCGGGCACGCAGCCTTCGGCGCGCGGATTGACCGGCGTGCCGTAGTGGAAATTTTCCCCGATCAGGCCGTAGGCGAATTCCTCGGTGATGGTCTTGCCGGCCATGTCGGCGCCGGCCGCCAGAAGGCGGGCGACGACGGGCGCATGTCCTTTCGGCGGGTCGTGCAATTCGAACCATGTCGGGTTTCCGGCTCCCGTGGTCTGGCCCGCCACATCGATAATGTCCTTTACCGCAAACGTCCGGCCGGCAAGCGGCCCGTCACCCGATCCCGCAACTTCCAGGTTCGCGTGGCTGCAAAAGCCGTTGACGAACGTTCTGTACAATTCACCCATGGGGCACCTCCACGTCACCGACACCGCCCGCATCGCGCAGGGCAATGGCGACATCGAACAACAACTCATCGTTCCCCCGCGCCGCCGCCAGACCGAGGCCGACCGGCAGGCCGTCCACGTCGGCCATGGGGATCACGATCTCCGGCAGGCCGCCCAGGCCGGCAATACTGCCGATGGGCTCGTTCGCCGTGCGAAACGGCTCGATATCCGTATCGCTGCCGCCGGCCAACGGCGCGACACCGGGGGCCGCGGGCAACGCCAGCACGGCACCGTCTTCGAGCAGATCGGCAAGATAGTCGGCCACGGGCCCCCACAGGGCCTTTGCGTCGGCCAGTTCCTGAGGCGTCACGGCCGCCCGGGCCCTGAAGCGTTCGGCCACGCCAGACCCGAAGGTCGGCTGCTCACGCTCGACCCATTCGCGATGCTCGGCCCAGGCCTCTCCGCCCCACACGGTCCTCGCCGCCGCCGCCCAGCGATCGAGCCCCTTGAGGGGCGCACCGTCCCCGGCCACCTCAATCCGTTCTGATGAGCCCAGCAGGCCCGTCAGTTTCCCGATCGCGGCCTCGAGCGCTGCCCGGACGTCGTCCGGAACGCCGCGCAACACATCGTCGGCCACGATCAACCGGCCCGGCGTGCGCGTGCTGCCTTCGCCGTCGAGCAGGACCTCGCCGACGCTCGCCATCAGGTCCGGTTCGCGCGCGAACCAGCCGACCACGTCGAGGCTTTTCGACAACGGCATGACGCCGTGCAGGGACACCCGCCCGTGGGTCGGGCGCATGCCGTAAATCCCGCAGAAGCTGGCGGGTGAGCGCACGGACCCGCCGGTGTCGGACCCGAGTGCAAAATCGACCAGTCCGGCCGCCACGGCTGCAGCTGAACCCGACGACGACCCGCCGGAGACGCGCCCCGGCGCATTGACGTTGCGCGGGGTGCCATAGTGCGCGTTCTCGCCTGTCAGCCCCGTCGCCAGCTCCTCGGTCACCGTCTTGCCGACCAGGCGCGCGCCGGCATCGAGGCAGCACCGGATCACCGTCGCTGTCTCAGCAGCCGGTTCATGCGTTCGCAACCAGTCGGGGTTGCCGCAGCCCGTCACCCGGCCCGCGACGTCGATGATGTCCTTGGCCGCAAAATCGAGGCCCGCAAGAGGACCGCAATCAGCGCCCGCCACCTCGAAAAGGCCGTGCGGCACGAATGCGCCAACCGTATCGTCCATCTGCTGTTCCCCCGACGCGCGTTTCATTCAGGACTTTAGAGACTATTCCGCCGCGCGCGAACCCGGTGGCCGCACCGGTCGCTGCCCGGCGACTTTCGTTCCGGGATCGCCCTGTTCATGGGTTCCGTGATCGGCCCGATCATGCGCAAGGTCGTGATCGTCCCGGTCACGGCGCGCTGTGCCACAGGAATTTAGCGCGCCGCCCCCAAGTGTCCGAGCGGGAGCGCCGTGCGGTAGCAGACCTGCTTCAGGGCAAAGCTCGACTTGATGCTCGACACGCCGGGAATTTTCGTCAGGTGGTCCAGCATGAAACGCTGGAAGGCATCGAGGTCCGGCGCCACGACCCTGAGCAGATAATCGCTGTCGCCCGTCATCAGGTAGCATTCCATCACTTCCGGCCGGGCGACGATCTCCTGCTCGAATTTCTCGAGTGCGTCGTCGACCTGCTTTTCCAGCGACACCTGCACGAAAACGCTCACCGGCAGACCGACCTCGGCCGGATCGAGGAGCGTGACATAGGACCGGATCGTCCCGTCATCCTCGAGCTGGCGCACCCGGCGCAGACAGGGTGACGGCGACAGGCCGACCCGGTCGGAAAGCTCCACGTTGGACACCCGGGCGTCCCCCTGCAGGGTTTCCAGAATTCGGCAATCGATCGCGTCCAGATCACTAATCGACATAACATGCCTCCCAAATTCATTTTTCTATTGGATTATTGTCATATCGAGGGGTTATAGCGCCATATTCGCAATCCTCGTTCCAGCCGGGATGATAAATTTCAAGGACCATCACCCCACGGACCGGACCGATGAACGCGAAAGCCAATCCCAGGACCATTCTGTCGAATGTCGACATCCCGATGCTCGAAGCACTGGAGAAGAAAATTCTCTGGCTCGCGTCATGGACGATCCACAACGCCAACCACATCCGCGAAAGCCGCGACGGGCTCAAGGTGGGCGGCCATCAGTCGTCCTGCGCGTCTTCGACGACGCTCCTGACCGCGCTGTACCTGCATTCGCTCCGCGCCGAGGACAGGGTGGCAGTGAAGCCGCACGCCTCGCCCGTCTATCACGCAATCCAGTACCTGTTCGGCCGACAGTCCCGCGAGAAGCTGGAGAACTTCCGCTCGCTGGGCGGCGCGCAGTCCTATCCGTCGCGCACCAAGGACACCGACGACGTGGACTTCTCGACCGGCTCGGTCGGACTCGGCGTGGGCGTGACCCTGTTCGGCGCGATGGTGCGCGACTATGTGCGCCTGCACCGGCTGGGCGACTCGCGTGCAAACAACCGCCTCGTCGCGCTGATGGGCGATGCGGAACTCGACGAAGGCAACGTCTTCGAGGCGCTGCTCGAGGGCTGGAAGCACGACGTGCGGAACCTGTGGTGGGTGATCGACTACAACCGCCAGAGCCTCGACGGCGTGGTCCACGACTACCTGTTCCAGCGCATCAAGGACTTCTTCGGCTCGGTCGGCTGGAAGGTGATCGAACTGAAATACGGCAAGCTCCAGGAGGCCGCGTTCCAGCGGCCGGGCGGCAATGCGCTGCGCGAGTGGATCGACAGTTGTCCGAACCAGCTCTATTCGGCGCTGACCTTCCAGGGGGGTGCCGCGTGGCGCCGGAACCTGGAAAACGACCTCGGCGACGTAAAGGGGATCAAGGCGATCCTCGATGACCATGATGATGACGCCTTACAGCGACTGATGACCAACCTCGGCGGGCACGACATGGAAGCGACGCTGGAGGCCTTCGCATCGGTCGGCGACGACGACACGCCGCACTGTTTCGTGGCCTACACGATCAAGGGCTTCAACACCCCGCTCGCGGGCCACAAGGACAACCACTCGGGGCTGATGAACCCGGACCAGATGAACGCCTTCAAGGAAAGCCATGGCATCCGCGACGGCCACGAGTGGGACATCGCCGAGGGTCTCGGGATCGACGAGGACGCCATCCGCGCCTTCCTCTCGGACGTGCCGTTCGCGCAGCGGCCCGAGCCCGAAGCGGTGCCGCGCATCCCCATCGACACGCTGCCCGCGCCGAAAGGCGCACGCATGTCGTCCCAGGAGGCGTTCGGCAACATCCTGAACGATCTCGCCCGCGGCGAGAGTGAAATGGCAAAGCACATCGTCACGACCACTCCCGACGTGACCGTCACCACGAACCTCTCGGGCTGGGTCAACCAGCGTGGCCTGTTTCACCACCAGGAAATGGTGGACGTGTTCCGCGAGGAACAGGTGCCGTCGGCCTTCAAGTGGGCGATGAGCCCGTCGGGCCAGCATATCGAGCTCGGCATCGCGGAGAACAACCTGTTCCTGCAACTGGCCGCACTCGGCCTGTCGGACAGGCTGTTCGGCGCGCGGCTGCTGCCGGTGGGCGCACTGTACGACCCATTCATCGCGCGCGGCCTCGATTCCCTGAACTACGCCTGCTACCAGGACGCCCGCTTCATGCTGGTGGCCACCCCGTCCGGGATTACGCTCGCACCAGAGGGCGGCGCGCACCAATCGATCAACTCACCGCTCATCGGCATGTCACAACCCGGCCTGACCTCGTTCGAGCCCGCCTATGCCGACGAGCTCGCCCACATCATGGGCTGGGGCTTCGAACACATGCAGGCCGACGACGGCGGCTCGGTCTATCTCCGCCTGTCGACACGCACGATCGACCAGCCGGAGCGCGACTTCGCGCCGATCGCGGACGACGTGCTGGCGGGCGCGTACTGGCTGCGCGAGCCCGAGCCGGGCGCGGAACTGGCCATCGTCTACACCGGGGTCGTCGCGCCCGAAGCGCTCGACGCGTATGACGCGGTGCTGGAGGACATTCCGGGCGCCGGACTGCTGGCCGTCACCTCGGCCGACCGGCTCTACGCCGACTGGCAGGCCAGCGTGCGCGCCCACGCACAGGGTCCGGACGTCGCGCCGTCGCATATCGAAACCATGCTATCCCGGCTCGCCCCGGACGCCGGTCTCGTCACCGTGCTGGACGGTCATCCGATGACCCTGAGCTGGCTCGGCGGCGTCGCCAACCATGACATCGCCGCGCTGGGGGTCGAGAGCTTCGGCCAGTCAGGCGATCTTCAGGACCTGTACCGGATCCACGGGATCGACGCGGATGCCATCCTCGACGGCGCGGCGGCGGTCATCACCAGGCGGATGCGGCGCAACGGGGGCCTGCAACTGGTGGCGGAGTAGGTATTAACGTCATTGCGAGGAGCATCGCGACGAAACAACCCAGGGCCGAGGCAGGCCCGCTCTGGATTGATTCGCCTTTCGGGTTCGCAATGACGAGATAGTCTAGTTCTACGTCTCGCCCGCCGGGGTCGGCGGTCTCGCGCGTCCGCCCCCGCGGCGTGCCATGTAGACGACAGCGCCGACGATGATCGCACCGCCAAGCCAGGACCAGACCGTCGGGATTTCGCCAAACAGGATGAACCCGAGTGAAGCCGTCACGATCAGGCGCGAATAGTCATACGGCAGGATGGCCGAGGCTTCGGCCGCCGTGAACGCCCGTGTCAGGCATATATGCGCGCCGAGGCCGGCGACGCCGAGCATCGCCATCCAGAACAACGCCTCGGGCGTCGGCCAGGACCACACGAACAGCGCCGGAATCAATGTCGCCGGCACAGAGACCATCGCCAGCCAGGCAATGGTCGTGTTCGGAGCGTCGTCCTTCGACAACGAGCGGATCATGAGGTTCGACGCCGCGATGAACACCGCCGAGATCAGCGGCAGGGCGAACCACGGATCGACGCTCGACACGCCCGGCCGCAGGACGACCCACACGCCCACGAAGCCGACGATGGTCGCGATCCAGCGCGGCGCGCGCACCACCTCGCCCAGAAGCAACGCCGCGCCGATCGTGCCGAACAGCGGCGCGGCGAATGTCAGCGCGGACACCTCCGCCAGTGGCAGCCGCGCCTGCGACAGCACGAGCAGGATCAGCCCGACCATCGAATAGAGCCCGCGCAGGATCTGCCCGACGGGGCGCTTGGAACGCAGCGCCGAATGCCGGTTTCGCACGATCCACGGCAGCATCAGCAGGAACACCACCAGCGAACGCCAGAAGGCAACGACCAACGGATCGGCGCCCTCTCCCACCGAGAAGCGCACCAGCGGGCCGTGGGTACCAAAGAACAGCGAGGCGCCGAGCATCCAGGTGCCGCCGCGCGCCGGGCCCGGCAGCCGGTGGAAGGCGTCAAACAACCCGGTTCGGGACCGGTTCGCCCGCGAGCAGGAGATCGAGCCCATCGAGCAGCATGTCGCCCATGGCGGTACGCGCGTTGGTGGCCGCGCTGCCGATATGGGGCGTGATGAACACGTTGGGCAGTTCGAGGTACTCGGGCCGAACATTGTCGGGCTCGCCGTTGAACACATCGAGCCCGGCGGCCGCGACCTTGCCGGACTTGAGCGCATCGATGAGCGCGTCATCATCGACCAAATCCCCGCGCGCAATATTCACCACGATAGCCCCGTCCGGCAGCAACGCGATTCGTTCGGCATTAAGGATTTTTCTGGTTTCGGGCGTCGAAGGTGCGGTGATGGCCAGAAACGGGCTGGCTTCCAGCAGACCCTCGATGCTGGTGTAGTAGCTCGCGCCGGCCTCCTCATCGAAGTTGAGTCGGGAACGGTTGTGGTAACGGATCGTCATGTCAAAGCCGCGCGCGCGCTTTGCCAGCGTCCGCCCGATCCGGCCCATCCCGAAAATCCCGAGCGTGCCGCCCGTGATATCGGGCCCGACGAGCATGCGCGGCGACCACGAGTTCCATTCACCCGCCCGCATCATGGCGGCACCTTCGTTCGCACGCCGCGCGGCGCCGAGCAGCAGCAGCATTCCGATTTCGACGGTCGGGTCCGTCACGGCGTCGGGTGTATTAAGCACGGCGATTCCCCGTTCTCGCGCCGCCTCGACATCCACATGGTCCAGACCCACCGACAGGGTCAGGATCGCTTTCACGCTGTCCGGCAGGCGAGCCATGGCATCGGCGTCGAGCAGCTCGGTCACGCAGATCAGCAGCGCGTCCATTCCCTCGGCGGCGGCGATCACCTCGTCGGTCGACATCACATGGTCGTCCGCGTTGAGGGTGGCGTCATAGTCGGCGGCGAGCCGTTCCTCGTTGGCCCGGAGGAGACGGCGGGTCACCAGAATTCTAGGCTTGTCACTCATAGGCCCTCCCCCAGGGCACCCGCGCGTGGCGCGTTCCCTGTTCCGCTGTTAGCATTTTGGCCTATTCGACGCGACGCGCACAGACCGTGCGTGCACGGGACCCATGCAGGAGAAGCGGCCATGCGGCTTGAGGGTAAGACCGCCATCGTCACAGGTTCGGGATCGGGCTTTGGCGAGGGCATCGCGAAAACCTTCGCGCGCGAAGGTGCAAATGTCGTGGTGAACGACGTGAACACCGACGGCGGGGAACGGGTCGCGGCCGAGATCACCGATGCCGGCGGCACCGCGAGCTTCGTCAATGCCGACGTGACGCGCGCCGGCGACATGGCGGGTCTCGTCGGCCATGCAAACGACACCCATGGCGGGCTCCACATCCTGGTGAACAACGCGGGCGTCGCCCACAAGCGCAAGTCGATGCTCGACGTTACAGAAGATGAGCTGGACCGCATTCTCGCGGTCAACGTGAAGGGCCTCTATCACACCGCCAATGCGGCGATCCCGGTCATGCGCGCGAGCGGCGGCGGGGCCATCGTCAATATCGCATCCACGGCAGCCGTGCGGCCCCGCCCGGGGCTGACCTGGTACAACGCGTCGAAGGGCGCCGTCACGACGCTGACCAAGTCCATGGCGGTGGAACTCGCCGAAGACGGAATCCGGGTGAATGCGGTGAACCCGGTCGCGGGCGAGACTCCGCTACTCCCCACATTCCTCGGCGAGGACACGCCGGAAAACCGCGAGGCGTTCCGCCAGACCGTGCCGCTGGGCCGCTTCTCCACCCCGCAGGACGTGGCCAACGCTGTGCTGTTCCTCGCATCGGACGAGGCGTCGCTGATCACCGGTGTCTGCATGGAAATCGACGGCGGGCGGTGCGTTTAGCGGGAAACGCACATCTATTTGACATCCATCTAACATAATGACAATATATTGTCATTATGGATGCACAACATCACTCCATGGCCGGGGCGCTGGTCACGGCACTGTTTCTGGAGACCTTCCGATTGAACGGCCGCCTGCTGGCCGCAGGGGACGAGTTGGTGGCCGACCTGGGACTTACCAGCGCGCGCTGGCAGGTGCTCGGCGCTATCGCGCTCGCCGACCGGCCGGGGCCGGTCTCTCACCTCGCGCGTTTTATGGGCCTGTCACGCCAGGCCGTGCAGCGGGTCGTCAACGATCTCGCCGAGCGGGGGATCGTGACCTTTGCGCCGAACCCGCACCACGCCCGCGCCAGGCTTGTCCTGCTGACCGACACGGGCCGCGATATCTACGAACGCGCCCACCGAATGCAGGTGCCCTGGTCGAACGGCATCGGCGAGGGCCTGGACCCGGCGGCCCTGCAGAACGCGCTGGGAGTTGTGCGCGCACTGCGCAAATCCCTCGAAACAGAGGCGCGGACCGATGTGGAAGAGCACACCTGAGCACTACGGCCGGGTGGCCGTATCCCTCCACTGGATCAGCGCACTGCTGATCGTCGCGTTGTTGGTCTCCGGATTCAGCGCAGACGAGACGGTCGATCTCGCCCAGAAAATCACGGTCCTGACCGCCCACGCCACCATGGGCATCGCAATTCTCGCCCTGACCCTGGCCCGCATCAGCTGGTGGTGGTTCGCCGACAATCGGCCCGGCCCGGCACCGGGCACGGAAGGGCTGCAGGATCGCATCGCGCGGAGCGTTCACACACTGTTCTACGTTGTCGTCCTCGGCATGTCGGCCAGCGGGATCGGGATGCTCGTGCTGTCCGGCGCGGGCGAAATCCTGTTCGCCGGTACGCCCGGGCCGCTCCCGGAGTTCGAGCATCTCCGGCCACGCACCCCGCACGGTATCGGCGCGCGGGTCATGCTCGCGCTGTTCGTGCTGCACGCGGGTGCCGCACTTTATCACCATATCGGGCGGCGCGACGGCATGCTCCGCCGGATGGGTCTCCCGCTCTGAACGCCTAGCCCGGATAGACCAGCGCCGCCAGTTCTTCATGCGTGGTCATCCAGACCCAGGGGATGTCCTTCACGGTGGCGATGGCGTCATAGAATTCGATCGCGCCGTAGGGGCGGCCGAAGACATGGGCGTGGGCCGTGATGTCGAGCACTGCGGGCGGCGAACCGATGGTCGCGTAGCGTTCAATGATCCGCTTCAGCGTGTCCGAATACGCCTGCGGCTTGTTGCCGTAGCGCATGTAGATCGGCAGGTCGTTGATCTCCATGGTGAACGGGACCGCGGCGAGCGGACCGGACTTCGTCTCCAGCCGGTACGGGAGATCGGTGTTGAAGTGGTCGATGTGCCAGACGAAACCGTTTTCGGCCAGAAGCTCGGTGGTGTTCGGGCTGCACGTGCCGCGCGGGCTCGCAAAGCCGCGCGGCGCCTTGCCGATGACATCCTCGAACAACGAGATCCCCGTCTTGAGGTCGCCCTCTTCCTCGGCGCGTTCCTGGTAGACCGGCAGGGTGTTCTGCATCCAGGCATGGGCACCCACGAAGTGCCCGTCATCGTCGATGCGCTTGAGCAGCTCGGGCCATTTCTCGGCGATGATCCCGCTGGCGTAGGTGCCGCAGGGCACGTCGAGCTCGCCGACGATGTCCAGCAGGCGCGGTGCACCGATCGTCATGCCGTATTCGCCCCATGAACGCGCCTGGGTATCCAGATAGCCCGCCTTGAGGGGGTTGCCCATCGGGCCGATGCCCGGTGCGGCGTCGTCTTGCCACGCCTCGCACATGATGTTGACGGAAATGGCGAGCACTTTCCCCTCGGGCCAACCTTTCGGTAGTTCGTTCACGGCCATGAAATCCTCATTCGTCTCGGTCTGGATTGTTGCGGTCGGTACGCCGCCCTGTGATGATGCGGCATTCGCGGCAAACTGCCAACCACCGCGTATGACGGTGGCCGCACGGCGCGACGAAAAGGGAGCGAGAAATGCTGACGACAACGATCACCGGAAGCCTGCCGAAACCGGCCTGGCTGGCCGAACCGGAGAAACTCTGGGCCCCCTGGCAGACCGACGACCCCGACCAGCTCGAACAGGCCAAGCAGGACGCGGTGCGTCTCGCGATCCGCGACCAGGAAGAGGCCGGCATCGACATCGTCACCGACGGCGAACAGTCCCGGCAGCATTTCGTGCACGGGATACTTGAGAAGATCGAGGGCATCGACTTCGAGAAGAAGACCCGGATCGGCATTCGCGACGACCGTTACGACGCCGACTGCCCGACCGTCGTTTCCGAACTCAAGCGCACCGGCCCGATCCATTCCGACGAAGCGACATTCGCGCGCGCGCATACCGACCGGCAACTCAAGTTCACGATGCCGGGGCCGATGACCATCGTCGATACGCTGGCCGACGAGCATTACGGCGACCGTCCCGCCATGGCGATGGCGTTCGCGGAAATCCTGAACGACGAAGCGAAGGAGCTGGTGGCTGCGGGTGTCGACAACATCCAGTTCGACGAGCCGGCCTTCAACGTCTACCTCGACGCGGTGCCCACCTGGGGGGTCGAGGCGCTGAACCGGGCGGTCGACGGCCTCGACTGCACGACCGCCGTCCACATCTGCTACGGCTACGGCATCGAGGCCAACCTGCAATGGAAGGCGACCCTCGGCGACGTCTGGGACCAGTATGAGGCGATCCTGCCCGCGTTGGCCGAAAGCGACATCGACCAGGTCTCGCTGGAATTCGCCGGCTCGCGGGTGCCGATCGAGGTCATCAAGCTGCTCGACGGCAAGAAGGATGTGCTGGTCGGCGCCATCGACGTGACGACTCTCACGCCCGAAGCGCCCGAGGAAGTCGCAAAGGTGATCCGCGCGGCGATGGAACACACCTCGCCGGAGCGCATCTTCCCCTGCACGAACTGCGGCATGGTCCCCCTGCCCCGCACCGTATCTCAGGGCAAGCTGAAAGCGCTGGGCGCCGGGGCCGCGCTGGTCCGCTCGGAGCTGTAGCCGGCATGGCGCATTTCAACATCAACGGCGTCCGCCTCTGGGTCGAGGAGGAAGGCGACGGCCCGGCGCTGGTTTTCGTGCACGAATTCGGCGGCGACCACCGCTCATGGCGGCAGCAGGTCGACCATTTCAAGGACCGATACCGCTGCGTGACCTATTCGGCGCGTGGCTATCCGCCGTCGGATGTGCCGGACGACGAGGATGCCTATGGGCAGGATTTCGCCACCGCCGACCTGCTCGGTGTGATCGATGCACTGGACATCGACCGGGCGCATATCGTCGGCCTGAGCATGGGCGCTTACACGGGCCTGCGTTTCGCCATGGCGCACCCCGGCCGGATCGAGACACTGGTGGCCGCCAGCGGCGGGTCCGGCTCGTTTCCGCCGACGCGCGAACTGTTCCTGAACGAAACCCGCGAACTGGCGGACACAATCCTCGCACAGGATTCGCTGGACCTGCCCGGCTTTGCCGCGAGCGCCACCCGCACCCAGCTCAAGCTGAAAAACTCCGACGCATGGCAGGAGTTCGCCGACCATTTTGCCGAACACTCGCCGCGCGGCTCCGCCTTTACGCTGCGCCGTGTGCAGGCGGGCCGGCCGTCGCTCTATGACTTCGCGGAAACCCTCAAGGCACTGGCCGTCCCGACCCTGCTGATGATCGGCGACGAGGACGAGCCGTGCATCGACACCAATGTATTCCTGAAACGCACCATCCCGACATCGGGGCTGGTGACCTTCGCCAAGAGCGGCCACCTCATAAATCTTGAGGAGCCCGCGGCGTTCAATGCGGCCATCGACCGGTTTCACGAAGATGTCGCCGCGGGTCGCTGGCCCGCCCGCGACGCCGCGACCCGTGGCGCAAGCGCTTACCTGGCGGAGACGAACGCATGACCGAACGTCTTGTATCCGCCGATGCCCTTAAGGCTTTCGTGAAGGATGTTTTCCGCGCCTCCGACGTGGCCGAGGAACATGCCGAGGTCTGGGCCGACATGCTGGTCTGGGCCAACCTGCGGGGCATGGATTCCCACGGCGTCCTGCGTGTCCCGCGCTACACCGCCTACATGAAGAACGGCAATATCAACGCCAGGCCCGACATCAAGGTCGAACAGCGTTCCGGCGCCATCGCCACCATCGACGCCGACTGGGCGCCCGGTCCGGTTGCCATGACGGCGGCCATGGACGAGGCCCTCGGCCGCGCACGCGAATGCCATGTCGGCTGGTGCATCGTGCGCAACATCACCCATGGCGGCGCCATCGGCTACTACGCCCTGCAGGCCGCGCGCGAAGGCTTCGCCGGTATCGTCATCACCGCCTCGCGGCCCATGATGGCCTATTACGGCGCCAAGGTGCCGGGTGCGTCGACCAACCCCATCGCCATCGCCGTGCCCGGTAACGAACACCCGCCGATGCTGCTCGATATGTCCACCGCAACCGCCTCGATGGGCAAGATCCTGGCCGCGCGCGACACCGGCACGCCGATCCCCGACGGGTGGGGCCTTGACGGGGCCGGCAACCCCACCAACGATGCCGACGCGGTCGAAACCCTGATGCCGCTCGGCGGCGCCAAGGGCTCGGGCCTTTCGATGATGATCGAGTGTCTGGTCAGCCTGTTCGCCTCGAACCCGCTGGTCGAGCCGAACATCCAGCCCGGCGCGGCACCGACCGGCTACCGGCAGAACGGCCTGGCCGCCGCGATCGATATCTCCGCCTTCACCGACCTCGACACCTACCGGGCGGAGATCGACAAGCTTGCTGCCGGCCTCAAGGGTTTGCCGCGCGCGGACGGCGTCGACGAGATTTACGCCCCCGGCGAGCGCGGCGACAACGTCCTCGCGGAACGCAGCACGAGCGGCATTCCGCTACCGGCCGGGACATGGGACCGACTGAAGACGGAAGCCGATCAACTCGGCATCGCCATGCCGGAGACGTTATAAACGTACAAATCGGCGCGCCGGAACGCGCGCAAAGGCCATCCAGTTGGCCGACAAGGTCAGGACATAGCGCCGGATGACGAGCCCTCGGACAGATGCGACCGCGAGTGCACCGCGCCATCGCCTGGTACTGCCGGCGCTGTTCGTCTATCTCGTTCTCGGCGCGGCGATTGTCCTGGGGACGTCTTATTGGGCGCGCGACCAGGCGGAAACCGCCGTGCGCGAACGAAGCGTGAGCACGCTCAATCTCGTTATCGAGAATATTCGCGGCGAGCTTTCCAAGTT
Organism: Alphaproteobacteria bacterium; assembly: GCA_965222215.1. Lineage (GTDB taxonomy): Bacteria > Pseudomonadota > Alphaproteobacteria > UBA6615 > UBA6615 > JABJAG01. Next base: position 3,390,010 of record OZ244931.1, read on the forward strand.
CATCTACATGCCGAAGTTGCTGTCTTCGCTGGAGACCATTCCGCGCGCGCTCTCGAACCCGACAGACGGCGACGCCGTCGCCGAACTCACCGGGGAACTCGGCGACATCGCGAATATCTCCGGCGCCCGGGCGATCTACCTGCTCGACGATCAGGGACGCCAGGTCACGTCGAGCAATTCGACCGCAGACGAGATCCCGTTGCTGCCCCGGTCCGCGGCCCAGCCCTATTTCCGCGAAGCGATGCAGGGCCGGCTCGGTCGGCATTTCGGCGTCGGCCCCTCGTCACGCGGCCGGAGCTACTTCTTCGCCCACCCGGTGCGTCAGCAGAACGCCATCATCGGCGTCGTCGTCATCCAGGTCGAACTGGATAATCTGGAGCCGCTCTGGTTTTCGTCGGACAGCGAAATCCTGGTCGTCGACCGGGACGGCGTCGTGTTCCTGAGCAGCCGGCCCGAATGGCGTTTCCGCACGCTCGGGCCGCTCGATGACGCCACCCATGAACGGCTGGTCCGCGAAGGCCGCTATGCCCGGCCCGAATTCCCGCCGCTGGCTTTCACCCACGGCCCGTCGGACGGTGTCGCGCGCATGGAACCCTTCATTGTGCAATCCGGCGCCGGTGCGCAGACCACGACCCGCACCGATTTTCTCGTGGAGGAACGCCGGATGCTCGATTCCGGCTGGCGCGTGCTGATCCTTGCCGATGCCCACGGCGTCCAGCGACAGGTTGCGACCGCGACCATCGCCGCGGTCTCCGCGCTGGTGATCATCCTTCTGATCGCCGCGAACATCTATCAGCGCCGGCGGCGGATGATCGAGCGTCTGGCGCTCCAGGACGCCGCGCGGCAGGAACTGGAAGTGAGGGTCCTGGAGCGGACCCGGAACCTGACGGAGACGACTGAAAAACTGCGCGGCGAGATCGAGGAACGGCGGCGCGCGGAAGGAGAACTCAAGACCACGCAAGCCGAGCTGGTGCAGGCGTCGAAGATGGCGGCGCTGGGCCAGATGGCGGCGGGCCTGAGCCACGAGCTGAACCAGCCGCTCGCCGCCATCCGGTCCTACGCCGAGAACGCCGTCGCATTCCTGGACCGTCAACATGTGGACACCGCGAAGTCGAACCTCGGCGGAATTTCCGAGCTGACCGAACGCATGGCGCGGATCATCAAGAACCTGCGCACCTACTCCCGCGACGAGCAGGTCCCGGTCCGTCCCGTTCTTCTGCAGAAAGCGGTCGGCGAAGCCCTGTCGCTGCTCGACACGCGGATCAACGAGGCCGGCATCGCGGTTCGTCTCGACCTGCCCGATGACTTGCCGCCCGTGCTCGCCGGCGACGTGCGCCTGCAACAGGTGTTCGTGAACCTGTTCACCAACGCCATCGACGCGATGCGCGACGCGCGCGATCCGGTTCTTCTCGTGCGCGCCACCTTCGATGCGGACGGGGTGCAGGCCAGCGTGGAAGACACCGGCCCCGGCGTGCCGCCCGACGTGCTCGAGAATGTGTTCGATCCCTTCTACTCGACCAAGGATGTCGGCGAAGGCATGGGGCTCGGACTGTCGATCACCTACGGCATCGTCCGCCGGTTCGGTGGCGTCATCACGGTCTCGAACAGTGACGGCGGCGGCGCCGTGTTCACGGTGACCCTGCCCCGCGCCATCGAAGCCAACGAGGCCGCGGAATGACCCACGACGTCATCCTGGTCGACGACGAGGTCCATCTCCGCACCGCGTGCACGCAGGCGTTTGAACTGGCCGGAATCTCGGTGACGACATTCGATTCCGCCGAAAGCGCGCTCGACGCCATCGACCGAAACCATCCGGGGATCGTCGTGACCGACGTCAAGATGGCCGGGATGGGCGGGCTGCAGCTCCTGACCAAAGTGCTGGAGCGTGACCCGCAGTTGCCCGTCATCCTGATCACCGGCCATGGCGATATCGCCATGGCCGTGCAGGCGATCAAGGACGGGGCCTACGATTTCCTGGAGAAACCATTTGCCAGCGACCGCCTGGTAGACGTGACGCGCCGCGCGCTCGAACTTCGCCGGCTGGTGATGGAAAACCGTTCCCTGCGCGACGCCCTCGACACCGGCGACGGGCTCGAGCATGCCGTCGTCGGCCAGACGCCGGAAATGGTGCGCCTGCGGGAGCGGATCGAGAGCTACGCGGCGACGGACGCCGACGTTCTGATTCTGGGTGAAACCGGCACGGGCAAGGAACTCGTCGCCCGCAGCCTGCACGACCGCTCGGATCGGGCCGGCGGGCGTTTCGTGGCGCTGAACTGCGCAGCCCTGCCGGAAAACATCATCGAGAGCGAGCTGTTCGGCCACGTCGCCGGCGCGTTCACCGGCGCAACGGCCGCACGCGAAGGGAAGTTCGAGTACGCCGACGGCGGCACGCTCTTCCTCGACGAGATCGAAAGCATGCCGCTGGAGTTGCAGTCCCAGCTGCTGCGCGTGTTGCAGGAACGAAAAATCGTCCGGCTGGGGGCCAACGAGGAGATTCCGGTCGACGTGCGCATCGTCGCCGCGACCAAGGAGGACCTGGAAGCCGCGTCGGGCGACGGCCGTTTTCGCGAGGATTTGTTCTTCCGGCTAAACGTCCTGTCTCTGGAAGTTCCGCCACTCCGCGCGCGCCGCGACGACATCCCGCTCCTGTTTGCCCATTTCCTCGACCAGTTCGCAGCGCGCTTCAAACGCGACGTTGCGATTCCGACGATGGCGGAGAACGCCACGCTGATGGCGCGCGCATGGCGCGGCAATGTACGCGAACTGCAGAACGTCGCGATGCGCTACGCCCTCGGCTTCGGCCTCGAACCCGAAGGTGAGGAAGGCGCGGCACACCCGAACCCCGTGACGCCGCTGGCGGATCAAGTCGGCATGTTCGAACGCGATGTCATCCGGCGAACGCTCGCCGCCCATGGCGGCCGCCTGAAGCCGACCTACGAACAGCTCGGAATCTCCCGGAAAACGCTCTACGAGAAAATGCGCAAGCATGGCCTCGCGGCGCACGAAGACGAGGCGGCGGAATAGACAGCCGTATGTGGGTCGATATCCACCCACCGCACCCGCACCATGTGTCGGACCGGTAACATTCCGGGAACCTGTCCACCGCCGTCCCCCCTTGTGGTTGCGTTACAAACCCCTGTTCCGGAGGCGAATCCGGGAACCGTCGCGAACTCCCCCAAAAGTGGCATCGTCATTGCTAGGAGAAGGGCGTTGAATGTGGAGCGGCACAACGCCGCCAACAAAACAAACACGCTCAAATGGGAGAGCCCCGATGAAAACCATTTTCTTTGCGGCCGCCGCCACTGTTACGGCGAGCCTGGCCCTCGCACCCGCGCCGGCACATGCCAGCTGCGAGGACGGCGAGATCGTTATCAAGTTCAGTCACGTCACCAACACCGACAAGCACCCGAAGGGCATCGCCGCCACGCTGCTCGAGAAGCGGGTCAACGAGGAGATGAACGGCAAGGCCTGCATGGAGGTCTTCCCGAATTCCAGCCTCTATGACGACAACAAGGTGCTGGAGGCGATGCTGCAGGGCGACGTCCAGATGGCTGCCCCGTCGCTGTCCAAGTTCGAGACCTTCACCAAGAAGTTCCGTCTGTTCGACCTGCCGTTCGTGTTCGAGGACATCAACGCGGTCGACCGCTACCAGAACTCGCCCGATGGCCAGAAGCTGCTCAAGTCGATGGAGCGCAAGGGCCTGCTGGGCCTCGCTTTCTGGCACAACGGCATGAAGCAGATGTCGGCGAACAAGCCGCTGATAATCCCGAAGGATGCCGAGGGCCTGAAGTTCCGCGTACAAGCTTCCGACGTGCTGGTGACGCAGTTCGAGGCACTGGGCGCAAACCCGCAGAAGATGGCGTTCAGTGAAGTCTATGGCGGCCTGCAGACCAAGGTCGTCGACGGCCAGGAAAACACCTGGTCGAACATCTACGGCAAGAAGTTCTTCGAAGTGCAGGACGGCATCACCGAGACCAACCACGGCATCATCGACTACCTCGTCGTGACGTCGACAGAGTGGTGGGAAGGCCTGCCGGACGATGTGCGCACCCAGCTGGCGACCATCATGGAAGAGGTCACCGCGACCCGGAACAAGGAAGCCACCGCCGTCAACGAGCGCGCCAAGCAGCTCGTGATCGACGCCGGCGGCACTGTCCGCAAGCTCACCCCGGCCCAGCGCCAAGAGTGGATCGATGCGATGAAGCCTGTCTGGGAAAAGTTCCAGGACGAGATCGGCACCGACACTATCGAGTCGGCCCTGTCCTACAACCAGACCAGCTAGGGCAGAACGACACGCCGGCCGGACAGCATGTCCGGCCGGTGATGTCTTTCCGCCCCAAGGCGGAACCATGAACGCTTCGGGGGGAGCTTCGATGGCAGCCGACAACCCCAGCGCCCTGGGCCGCTGGATCAACAATATCGAGGAGACCTTTATCGCGGTCATCCTCGGCCTGATGACGATGCTGACCTTCGCCAACGTCGTCGCGCGCTACGCTTTCAACTCCAACATTCTGTGGGCGCTGGAAACCACTGTGTTCCTGTTCGCCTGGCTGGTGCTTGTCGGGGCGTCCTATTGCGTGAAAACAAAGGCGCATCTGGGCGTCGACCTGCTGGTCAACATGTTCCCGCCCGCCCTCGCGCGGCTGACCGCAATCCTCGCTGTCGCCGCCTGCATCGCTTTCAGCGTGCTGCTGCTGATCGGCTCCTGGGAATACTGGCAGCCCTTCGTCGGTAAGCGCGCCTGGTACCAGGTCGACGACATCGTCATGCCCGAGTTTCTGCAGTTCCTGTCGGGCTGGCTCAACGAGGGAGAGCGCTATGACAAGCTGCCGCGCTTTATCCCCTATTTCGGTCTGCCGCTCGGTATCGCGCTGCTGACCTTCCGCTTCCTCCAGGCGGGCTGGAAAGTCGTTACCGGCCAGCAGTTGCTGGTGATCGCCAGCCACGAAGCCGAGGACATGCTCCACGATGTGTCCTCACCCGATCAGGGAGGCCGCTAGACCATGGAAGCGATCTTCCTGTTTGCGATGGTGATCGTCCTGCTGCTGATCGGCGTGCCGATCGCGGTCGGGCTGGGCCTGTCCTCCATCGTCTTCCTGCTGGTCTATTCGGACGCCTCGCTGGCGTCCATCGCCCAGACACTGTTCAACGCGTTCGCCGGCCATTTCACGCTGCTGGCGATCCCCTTCTTCATCCTGGCCTCGGCTTTTATGTCCACCGGCGGGGTTGCCCAGCGAATCATCCGCTTCGCGATTGCCGCCGTCGGACACTTTCCCGGCGGGCTGGCCATCGCGGGCGTGTTCGCCTGCATGCTGTTCGCGGCCCTGTCCGGGTCGTCTCCGGCCACCGTCGTTGCCATCGGCTCGATCGTTATCGCCGGCATGCGTCAGGTCGGCTACTCCAAGGAATTCGCCGCCGGCGTGATCTCCAATGCGGGCACGCTGGGCATCCTGATCCCGCCGTCCATCGTCATGGTGGTCTATGCCGCGGCCGTCGACGTATCGGTCGGGCGCATGTTCCTCGCCGGAGTCATCCCCGGCATCATCGCCGGGCTGATGCTGATGGTGGCGATCTACATCGTCGCCAGGGTCCGGGGTTTGCCGTCGCAGCCGCGCGCGAGTTTCCGTGAACTGTTCAGCGCCGGACAGGCCGCGGCCTGGGGCCTGTTCCTGATCGTGATCATCCTGGGCGGCATCTATGGCGGCATCTTCACGCCGACCGAGGCGGCCGCCGTCGCAGCCGTCTATGCCTTCCTGATCGCGAACTTCGTCTACCGCGACATGGGCCCGCTGAGCGAGAACGGCGAAGCGGCCTTCCGCCTGCGCGACAAGCCGCTCGCGCTGATCACCGCCTGGGTCCATCCGGACACCAAGAAGACCCTGCTCGAGGCGGGCAAGCTGACCATCATGCTGATGTTCATCATCGCCAACGCGCTGATCCTCAAGCATGTGCTGACCGAGGAACGAATCCCGCAGCTCATCACCGAGGCCCTGCTCTCGGCGGGCTTCGGGCCGGTGATGTTCCTGGTGATGGTCAACCTGCTGCTGCTCATCGGTGGGCAGTTCATGGAGCCGTCGGGCCTGATCGTGATCGTGGCGCCGCTGGTCTTCCCCATCGCGGTGGAACTGGGGATCGACCCCATTCACCTCGGCATCATCATGGTGGTGAACATGGAGATCGGGATGATCACGCCGCCCGTGGGGTTGAACCTGTTCGTCACGGCAGGCGTTGCCCAGATGTCGGTGATGAACGTGGTGAAAGCCGCCCTGCCCTGGGTCGGCATCATGTTCATCTTCCTGATCCTGGTCACCTACGTGCCGATCCTGTCGACCTTCCTGCCGACGAGCCTAATGGGGCCGGAAATCATCACGAAATAAAGTCGCTGAACATATTTCGTCATTGCGAGCCGAAGGCGAAACAATCCAGAGCGGGCGCGCTGGATTGCCGCGTCGCTTCGCTCCTCGCAATGACGCCGTGCGTTTACTCCTTCGCCGGAACCTCGATCCCAAGCAACGCCGCCGCATTCGCGCCCATCACGAGCGCCTTGTCGTCCTCGGACAGGTCCTTCACCGAATCCACATGGCCGACCGGGTCGGTCTCCGCCATGTCGTACGGGTAGTCGGTCCCCATCACGATGTGGTCCGCGCCCCAGGTATCGATCAGGTAGCGGAGCTGGTGCTCGGTAAAGACGACCGTGTCAAAATAGAGCTTCTTCACGTACTCGGACGGCGGTTTGGAAATCACCGCGCGGCAATCGTCGCGCAGGTGATACGGGTGGTCGAACCGCCCGGCATAGGCGGGCACATAACCGCCGCCATGGGCGATGCAGATCTTCAGGCCGGAGTACTTCTCCAGGTAACCGTCGAACACCAGATGCCCGACCGCCAGCGCGGATTCGAGCGGGTGCCCGATCGTGTTGCGGAAATAGTGATCCGCCATGCGTTCCTTGAAGGACGTCCCGATGGGATGCATGAAGATCACGACCCCCAGCTCCTCGCAGCGGGCGAAGAACTTCTCCAGCCCGGCACGGGTCAGGTCTTCGCCGTTGACGTTGGTCGAGATCTCGACGCCCTTCATACCCAGGTCATTGACGCAGCGGTCGAGCTCGGCAACCGCGATGTCCGCGTCCTGCAGCGGCACAGTGCACAGGCCGACGAAGCGGTCCGGATGCTGGCCGACAACTTCGGCGATGCGGTTGTTCACCACATGCGATGTCTCGCGGGCGAAATCCGCCTCATAGGCGTAGTTGTAATGGAACGGCGACGGCGAGATCGCCTGTACGTCGACACCGGCAGCGTCCATATCGGCGATCCGCACCGACGGGTCGGTCAGCTTCGGCAGGATGTCCTGATGCTGCTTGGCGTTGATCTCCGACGTCAGCGGATTGGTGTCCACATACAGGTTACGCTGGTCGGCCGCCCTAGCGTCCTTCAGCATCGCGTCGGCTTCCGGCACATGCAGGTGGCAGTGGATATCGACGGTGAAGTGCTTCTTGCCGTCGGTGACCGCGCGGTGGTGGCCGGTGTCGCCCGCCGGGGCATGGCGCGGCCCGTGATCGTGGGCCGGTTTGGAGCAGGTAAAGAGCATCGTGGTTCCCCCTGAAGGACGTGCGTTGTTGGTTGACGTCGGTTTTAACGCAACGCGCTACTTCCGCAAACCAAGGACGAACCCACCTCACCCCGACCCTCTCCTCCCCCATGGGAGGAGAGGGAGCAACGAAAAAACCCTCTCCTCCGGGGAGGAGAGGGTGGTGAGCAAAGCGAACCGGGTGAGGTGGCTATCCCGGATCGCAAATCGTCTGTTCAGAGATTCAGCAGCTTCGCCGCGTTTTCGCCGATGATCGCGCGCTTCTGATCGTCCGACAGGTTCGACCCCATCACATGGCCGACCGGATCAGTCTCCGCCATGTCGTAGGGGTAGTCGGTGCCCATCACGACATGGTCGGCGCCGTAGTAACTGGTCAGAAACTCGAGCTGCTCGTTCGAGAACACGACCGTGTCGAAATAGAAGCGCTTGAGGTAGTCGCCCGGCACCTTGCCGGCGGGCAGCTCACGCTGCATGTCGTCGCGCAGCGGGTGCGCGTGGTCGATCCGGCCCGGATAGGACCCGAGGAACCCGCCGCCATGGGCGAGCACGACCTTGAGGCCCGGAAAGCGGTCCATCACGCCGTCGAAGATCAGGTAGTGCACGGCGACGGTGGTCGCGAGCGGGTTGCCGATGATGTTCGAGAAATAATGGTCGGCGAACCGGTCGCCCTTCGCGAAACCCGACGGGTGAATGAAGATCACGACATCCAGCTCCTCGCACTTGGCGAAGAACGGGTCGAGCCCGGATTTCGAGAGTTCTTCCCCGGCGACGTCGGCGTTGATCTCCACGCCGCGCATCCCGAGATCCTTCACGCAGCGCTCAAGCTCGGTCACCGCCATCTGCGGGTCCTGCAACGGCACGGTGCCCAGGGCGACAAAGCGGTCCGGGTGGTCGCCGACCAGCGCGGCCAGCTTCTCGTTGACCGTCTGCGCGACTTCACGGCCGAGGTCCGGCTCCGTCCAGTAGGCATAGTGGTTCGGCGCGGTCGACACGGCCTGCACATCCACACCCGTGGTGTCCATCTCGGCCAGCCGCTCCGCCGTGTCGGTCAGCTTGGGCATGATGTCCTTGGTGTGGGCCATCTGGAAGGCCCGCGTCACGTCATTGGAATGCCAGAGCAGCGGCTCCTTCGACAGGTCCATCACGTCCTTCATCAGCGCGTCGGCCTCGGGCACGTGCAGGTGACAGTGGATATCCACCGTGCGCACGCCCAGCTTCTCGACCTTGACCGCGCCGGAGGCGTCGGAAGGCGACTTGTGGGCGCAGACCTCGCCCGGCGCGTGATGGTGACCGCATTTGAACAGCATGGTGAATTCCCCCGGAAGGCCCTTGTTATCGATTGAAGTGCGGAGATGCCCCGCCTCGGCGCGCGGGATTATACAGATCGGGCGGCGCGCCGAAAGTCGCCAACAACGCCATGCGCCCCGCCCCGCAACCTGATAGCGTAATACAGTCGCGGTGCCGATCCGCGCGTGCCTGAGAGCTTCACGATCCGGGGGAACGTCATGACCGAAGCCAACGTCATTGCCCTGCACAGCGTCGACATGGGCGTCACCGACCTCGACGCGGCCACGGCCTTTTTCACCGAGGTCTGGGGCCTCACGCCCGCGTCCACCGGCAGTGATTCCGTTCATCTGCGGGGCACCGGGCCGCATCACCATATCCTCGCGCTGCACCGGCGGCCGGCCGCGGAGCTTCTCCGGGTGAACCTGCTGGCGCGCGACCGCGCCGGCGTCGATGCCCTGCACGCGAACGTCACGAACCAAAGCGACACCCACGACCTGGCCGACGTCACGGATCCCGTGGAGATCGACCAGCCGGGCGGCGGGTACGGTTTTGCGTTCCGCGACGCCGAACATCGCAACATCGCCGTGGTCTCGGATATCGCCACCCACAATGACACCGATGACGTGGCGGACAGGCCGCGCAAGCTCGCGCATGTGGTCCTCAATGCGGAGGCACCGGAGGCCAGCGTCGCGCTCTTCACCGACGCGCTCGGCTTCCGGGTGAGCGATCGCACACGGAGGCATAACTTCCTGCGTTGCGGCGACGCCTCGGCAGGGCCGATCGACCACCACAACATCGCCATCGGCATCGGCGGGGGCGCGAAGCTGAACCACATCGCCTTCGAGATGCCCGATCTTGAATCGCTGATGCGCGGCGCCGGTCGCTGCCGCGACGCGGGCTGGCCCATCGAATGGGGCATCGGCCGGCACGGCCCCGGCGACAACGTCTTCGCCTACTTCGTCGGCGTCGAGGACATCCCCATCGAGTACACAGCCGAGGTCAAGCAGGTGGACGAGAGCTACCCCACCGGCACCCCGGACGACTGGGGCTGGCCCGCCGGACGCAGCGACCACTGGGGCATCACCGATCCGCCGTCGGACGCACTGAAGACCGCACAGAGCCGGATCGGCTTCGCGACCGACAGCTTCGGCTTCTAGTCCCACAACCAACCAGGCAGGAAACGAGATGAGCGACGCAAACGCCCCCCGGGTCGTCACCAAGGATTTGTACGCCGTGTTCACCACGATGATTGTCGAGCGCGAGGAGATGCTGAAATCCCTCGACGACCATCTGGCCTACCAGTGCGAACTCGAGGAACGCGGCGTGATGTTCGCCGCCGGGCCGCTCTTCGACGCCGACGATGCCCCGCCGCGCGCCGGCCTGATCATCATCCGCGCCGGCAGCTTCGACGAGGCGCACGAGATCGCCAGGGCGGACCCGATGCACGCACGCGGCCTGCGCAGCTACACGCTCGACAAGTGGCAGATCAACGAGGGCGGTTTCACGCTCAAGGTCAGGTTCGACGCCTGTTCGGTGACGATGGTCTAACGTCGAACAGGGAAAATCCGGCCGGCACTTGGTCCGGCAGCGACTTTGTGCTTTGAAAGTCGGGGTCAAACGGGAGGCATTCGATGGCATCGGGACAGTTCGGAATTTCGCAGCATGTGGAGCGGCGCGAGGATTCGCGCCTGCTCACGGGGGGCGGCGCCTATGCCGACGACACCGGCTTCGAGGGGCAGGCCTTCGCAGCGTTCCTGCGCGCGCCCATCGGGCATGGCGATATCAAGTCCCTCGATACGTCCGAGGCGGAGAACGCGCCCGGCGTGATCGCCGTCTACACCGGCAAGGACCTGCAGGATGCGGGAATCGGCCCGATCCCGAACGTGACGCCGTTCCCGAACAGGGACGGGTCGGAGATGCTGCGCACGCAACGCCCGGCGGTCGCGGTCGACGTGATCAAGCATGTCGGCGAGATCGTCGCGGTCGTCGTCGCGGAATCGACCGCGCTGGCCCAGGACGCGGTCGACATGATCATGCTCGATGTCGACCCCCTGCCCGCGATCACCGATGTGCGCGACGCGATCAAGCCGGATGCGCCGCAACTGCACGAGAACATTCCCGGCAACGTCTGCCTCGATTTCCAGATCGGCGACGAGGAAAAGGCGAAGGCGGCGGTCGACGGCGCGGCCCATGTGGTCGAGCTGACCCTGACCACCAACCGGCTGGCCGTCGCGGCGATGGAGCCGCGCAGCGCGGCGGCGAACTTCGATGCGAGCGCCAACGACGGCGCCGGGCGCTACGAGCTGATCACCGGGTCCCAGGGCGTCAACGCCATGCGCAACATGCTCGCCGGGGCGATCTTCGACGTGCCCCACGAGCAAATGCATGTGCGCACGAACGACGTCGGCGGCGGCTTCGGCATGAAGACGCAAGCCTATCCCGAATATGTCGCGATCCTCTTCGCGGCGAAGGCCTGCGGCAAACCCGTCAAGTGGCAGGGCACCCGGTCCGAGGCGTTCCTGGCCGATAACCAGGCCCGCGACGGCGTCATGAACGGCACCATGGCGTTCGACGAGAACGGCAAGATCCTCGGCTTTCGGGTGGACATGATCGCGGCGATGGGCGGCTACCTCTCGTCCCACGGCCCGGCGGCGGCGACGCGCAACGTCTGCAACTGCCTGACCGGCTGCTACGACAATCCGGCGCTGGAATTCCAGGTGAAATGCCTGATGACCAACAACATCCCCATCGGGCCGTATCGTGGCGCCGGCCGCCCCGAGGCGGCCTATATGCTCGAACGCATGATGGACCACGCCGCGCGCCAGCTCGGGATCGACCGGGTAGAGCTGCGCCGGCGCAACTTCATCAGGCCCGACCAGATGCCCTACACCACCTCGCTTGGGCAGGTGTACGATTCCGGCGAGTTCGAGGCCGAGATGGACAAGGCTCTCGCGCTGGCCGAGTGGGACAGCTTCGAGGACAGGCGCAAAGAGAGTGAGGCCAACGGCAGGCTGCGCGGCATCGGCATGTCCTGCTTCGTCGAGACCGCCGGCGGCATGCTGGAGGAAGGCGCCAAGCTCGCCATCGGCGAGGACGGCACCGTGGAAGCGCGCCTCGCCGTGCAATCCAACGGCCAGGGCCATGCGACGTCATTTGCGCAGGTGGTCTCCGAACTGCTGCAGGTGCCCTACGAGAAAGTCCGCATCATCGAGGGCGACAGCTTCGAGACCCCCGGCACGGGCTTCGCCTCGGTCGCCTCACGCTCCATGGCGCTGGCGAGCGGCGCCATCTCGCTGACCGCCGACGCGATGATCGACAAGGGCAGGAAGCTCGCCGGCCATGTGCTGGAGGCCTCGGAAGCCGATATCGAATATGCCGACGGCACCTTCACGGTGGCCGGCACGGACCGCGCCATCGACATCTTCGAACTGGAAGCGAAAGCGAAGTCCCTCGGCGACCTGCCCGACGGCGTTCCGGACAGCCTCGCATCGGAGGAGGATTTCACCTCGCCCGAGCAGACCTACCCGAACGGCTGCCATATCTGCGAAGTGGAGATCGAGCCGGAAACCGGCGTGATCGACGTTCTGAACTACATCGCCGTCGATGATTGCGGCACGGTCATCAACCCGATGATCGTCCACGGCCAGGTCCATGGCGGCGTGGCCCAGGGTCTCGGCCAGGTGCTCGGCGAGCACGCGATCTACGACGATGACGGCCAGCTTCTGGCGGGTTCGTTCATGGACTATTTCATGCCCCGCGCCGACGACATGCCGGATATGAAGCTCGGCTTCCATTCGGTGAAGTGCACCACGAACCCGGTGGGCGCCAAGGGTGCGGGCGAGGCCGGCACGACCGGCGCGCTGGCCGCGGGCATGAACGCGATCATCGACGCGCTGTCGGCGCACGGGATCACCGAGTTCGACATGCCGGCGACCCCGCCGCGCTTGTGGGCGGCGCTGAACAGGAACTGATCTTCTATCGTCATGCCCGTCCTCGACGACCTACTGCGCCCGAACCTTAAACTGGTGATCTGCGGCAGCGCCGTGGGCCGAAAATCCGCAGAAGCAGGCGCCTACTATGCCGGTCCGGGCAACAAATTCTGGTCTGTCCTCCACGAAGTCGGACTGACATCCGTTCGGTTGAAGCCCACCGATTTCACGAAGCTTCTCGACTACCGCATCGGCCTGACCGATCTCGCCAAGTCGCAATCGGGAAACGACGCCGAGATCGCGTCGAACGCATATGACCCCCTGGCGCTCACCGAGCGGATTCGAACCTTTAGCCCAAGTCGATTGGCTTTCAACGGCAAGAAGGCCGCGAGTGTCTTCCTGGGCCGTCCCACCGGGAAGCTCGACTACGGGAAACAGTCCGGTCTGATCGGGTCGACGGAGATCTGGATTCTCCCGTCGACATCGGGCGCAGCCAACGGCTTCTGGTCTATCCGGCCGTGGCGGGACATCGCGCGCGGCCTTTGATCTGCGGCAGCCGGCGGATGCGGGCAGGTTTAAAACCTGCCCCTACATGAACATGAACTCGGCCTGTAGGGGCGGGTTTGAAACCCGCCCGCGCCTACGCCGCTTCCAGTGGCCGGGCGTCCAGGGTCTTCATGACCATGTGGATGCCGTGGAACAGCGCGATGAAGGCGCCGATTTCCATGATCTCGGCGTCCGACCAGTGCTCGTGCATCTCGTCGTAGAAAATCTTGTCGACCTTCTGCGCGTCCAGGAACATCTGCTCGGAAAACCGCAGCGCGACCCGCTCGCGTTCGGAGAACAGGTCCGAATCCTCATAGTCCTCGCAGCCCGCCTCGATGATCTCTTCGGTCAGGCCGGCCGCCATCGCCTTCTTGGAGCGCAGGGCCGAAAAATACGGATCCTCCACGAAACGTGCGAGCTGGATGCGGATGATTTCCTTGAGCTTGTGGTCGACGCCGCCGTCCCGGTGGGACACCAGCATCGCGCCGAGCATGCCTTTGAGCTGGTCCGGCTGGCGCGCGAAAATCCGCACGAACAGCGCGTCCGGCACACCCAGTTCCTCGCACTCAGCGAGCAGGTCCAGAAGCTCCGGATCGGTGATCTCGGAGGGATCGAGCGGGGCCAGGCGCGACATTACTCCGCCGCCTGTCCCTGCAGCGATTCCGGCGCGGCGCCGTAGATGCGCTCGGATTCTTCCTGGCTGACCAGCCGGCCGTCGGGCGCAAACATCGGATAGAACTTCAGCGTCCCGAAGAAGGTGTGGAAGCCGAGGTTCATGAACAGGAACATGCCGAGCTCGGCGATTTCCGATTCCGACAGATGCTCGCGCAGATCCGCCCAGTCGTCGTCGTCGAACGAATCCGGGTCTGTCGAGATTTTCTCGACGTAGCGCATGATCGCCTTCTCCTCGTCGGTGAAGACGGCGCTTTCCGCGTGATTGTAGATTCCCTCGTCGAGGGCTTTTTCATCGAGGCCTTGCCGCTTCGCCGAAGCGGACCGCACGTTGCCTCAATAGCTGCAGTGGGCCATGCGCGAGAGCATGACCCGGATGACCTCTTTCAGCCGGTGGCTGAGGTTGCCCTCGTTGAAGGCCTTCACCCAGGCCAGGTAGAACTTCTCGGCCAGGTCGATGTTGTGGCCCATCACCGCGTGGAAGCCCGGATCGGGCGCGCGCAGTTCAAGCGACTTCTCGACATAGGGTTTCAGCTTGGTCTTCTTCAGCTCTTCGATATCAAGCAGCGTGATATTGGCTGGCATCTGAATTCCTCTCGTTGATCCGACGAGTATACGCCCTCAGGCGTGTTCCTCGATCGTCTTTTTCAGGACCTGCTTGCGGTCCACGCCGGTGCGCGTTTCGACCACCTCGCCATCCTTGATGAACAGCAGGGTCGGAAAGCCGCGCACGCCGTACTTGGCAAGCAGTTCGTGGTTCTCGTCGCCGTTGACGGTGCCGATCACCACGCCTTCGGGCATGTCTTCGGCCACCTGCCCCAGCACCTTCTTGAGCTGGCGGCAGGGCACACAGGTCTCCGACCAGAAATCGACCACCGTCAGGCCGTCGCGTTCGAGCACGGCGGCGTCGAAGTTACTGTCGTCGAATACGGCGAAATCGTCCTGGGACATGCGAAATCTCCAATCGTTTCCGGGCGCGGTCTCTAGCGGGTCGCTGCCTGTTTCAGGCTAAGCAGCAGCGCCGCCGCGATCAGGAAACCGCCCGACGCGCGGTCCAGCCAGGCCCGGGCCCGCTCGCGCAGGCGCTGCGCCAGCCAGGCCGCGCTGGCGCCATAGAAGCACAGGAACAGGCCGTCGGCCAGAATGTAGGTCGCGCCGAGAACGAAAATCTGCAGAGCGAGAGGCTCCGCCGGATCGAGGAACAGCGGAAACAGACCCGCAAAAAAGACCACCGCCTTGGGATTTACCGCCGACGTCAGGAAGCCCTGCAGGAACAGGTTCCCGTGGCGAACAGCGGACGGCGCGGATCGATCGCCGCGGCCCGCGCGCCGGATTTTCTGGATACCGAGATAGACGAGATAAGCCACCCCGGCCCACTTCACGACGAAGAACGCTTCCTGGGAGGCCAGCACCAGCGAGGCCAGGCCAAGCCCGGCTGCCGTGATCTGGAGCGCGTTGGCCGACAGATCGCCCGCCGCCGTCGCCAGCGAGGGCCGGAAACCGTGCGCCATGCTGTTGGACAGCATTAGCAGGTGGCTCGGCCCCGGCGTCACCATGAACACCAGCAGCGTGAGGGTGTAGGTCACCCAGACATCGAACGACATGCGAAACTCCCGCGTCAGCGCGGGGTTATCCTCTCACGTCAGTCACCGCCGTTCTAGCGCGTGACGGTCTGCTTGACGGCTTTCGCGGGCGACACGACCTGTGTCGCCTCGATGGCGCCCTGCTGCGCGGGGCGAGACCAGTCACGGGTCAGCCGCACGCCGTTGCCGCGAAGCTGCTGCATATAGATGGCAACGGCGCGCGAACCCGGACGGCCCGCCTTGTCGTTGCGCTGCGCCCAGCGCTGCGCCAGTGGCGGAAGCGAACTCGCCCATTGGTCCCGGCGGCTTTTCAAAAGCTTCGCCGTACGAATGCCCTGCGCCTTGAGCTTTTCGAGCGCCGCCGCGCCGGCTTCGCAGTATCCCGCCGATGCCGTCGCGACGAACGCCCCGGACGTTTCCGTCACCGCGTTCCGCACGACCTCCGGAAGCTCGGAGAAACGGCGTGCGTTCACGGTCACGATAAACGGCACCTGCGCGCCGAAGCCGGTCCGTGTGTAGTGGTCGGCCAGTTCCTTCAGGCCCAGCCGGCGCATTTCCGTATCGGGCAGAACCGCCCCCACCAGGACCTCTGCCTCGATCCGCGACGCCAGCAGGTCCGGGCGAATCCGGACCGGTGCACCGTCCACCCCGGCAAGCCAGTCCTCGATCCGGTCCACAACGCCCATCGGCACCGCGCGCAGATCGGCGGCGTTGCTGATTTTTCGGACTGCGATGAAATTGTAGGCGTCGCTGGCAATCGGCGCGAGATAGAGCTGCCGCGCGGCATGCAGGGGGGCATCCATGCCGTCGACGCTTGTGTGAACGGCGTGATACGCCCCGGCGACGAGTTCGCAATTCTCCGTCGTGAACGGCGTCTGGAAGGTCAGATTCTGAAGCGGAAGGCGTTTTGCCTCGTGGTTGACCGAGACAATCCCAAACAGGCTCAGATCGTCCTCGACCGCCTCCAGAGTGCCGCCGAAACGCGACAGGGTGCCGTCATGGGTTTCCACCCAGCGCGGGGCCTCCCCCCCGGCTTCGGTCAGCCGCCGGTCAAGTTCCGCCCGGAAATGCTCCTGGAAAAGCCTCAGCGCCATGTGGTTTTCAGGCAGGCCGCTGGTCACGGTGAACGACATGGCGCCGTCCCCGGCCTGCGCCGCGGAAATTGACAGGATCGCGCCGCAGATTCCCGCGGCGAGGGAGTTCTTCAACATGGGGCGCCTCGTTCCTTCCTGGATCGGTCGCTGTACGCCCGATCTCCGGGCAAACAACTGCGCATTCCCCGCCAGTATGGCGGCGAAAAGTTAATCAACCGTCCACACGGGCACAGGCGTGTTGTTTCAAATGTTGAAACAGCGGGCGCGCGCGTCTTGTCGCTTTTCCCGTGCGCATGATCTGATCGCGTCATGGAGGACACGACATGAAAACCATCGATATCGGCCCCAACGGCATGGACGAGCACATCGTCCGCTTCAACGCGCTGCAGCCCAAGAAAGGCAACTACGAATCGCTCGGCATTCCCACCGAAGCCTACGAGATGCTCACGGCGAAAACGCTCTATACTCTGCTCGCCCCGGCCGATGCCGCGGGATCGCACCAGTTCACCGCCGCGAAGGGCCCTCCCGGCCTGTCGATCACGATCGCCGAATGCCCGCCGGGCGACGGGCCCCTGCTGCACGCCCATATGAAAACCCACGAGATCTTCTTCTGCCTGAAAGGCCGTTTCGAGTTGCTGTGGGGCGATGAGGGCGAGCATCGCGACGTGCTGGAGCAGTACGACATGGTCAACGTGCCGCTCGGCGTCTCGCGGGCCTTTCGCAACATCACCGACGAGACGGCGCTGCTGTTCGTGGTGATCCAGGGGACCGAGCAGAACGATATCGGCTATGCCAAAACCATCGGCGACGAGGTCGCGGAGAAATACGGCGCGGACGTGCGCGACGCGATCGAGGAACACACGTCGATGAAGTTCACCGTCGGCGCCGAATAGATCGAGGGAATCGAACAATGAGCACGCAGAATGCCCCCCAACGCACACCCTACAGGCGCCGCCCCGGCGAAGGCATCGAGATGCCCGTCGAACAGGTCAACGACTGGGTGGCCCGTTTCGACGAGCTCGAGCCCGACCCCGATGCCTTCAGGGATGCGGACAACCCGGACATGCGCCTCGGGATCCGCTGGGTGATTTCCCCGAACAACATGGCCGGCCCGGCGAAGGTGGACAAACCGCACAGCTTCCACCTCTGCTACATCCAGTCCGAACCGGGGCACCACCCGGTACTCCACGCCCACGAGTACACGGAAACCTTCATCTGCCTACGCGGCCAGTACACGATCCACTGGGGCAACGAGGGCAAGAACAAGGTCGTCCTCGACCCTTACGACACTTTTTCGGTGCCGCCGCACCTGATGCGCTCGGTCGAGAACACCGGCTCCGAAGTCGGCATGGTCATGGTGATCTATGGCGACCATCCCGACCCGAATGCGGGGATCGTCGTCCCGCAGTCGATCATCGACGCCGACAAGGCCACGGGGCGGGATATCTAGGACGGTGTCGGGAAATATCCGCGAGATCCGCCCATCGGACCTGGCGCCACTCGAAGCCCTCTACGCCAAGGCCTTCCCCAATGAGGACCTGCTCCCGCTTGTACGGGAACTTCTGGATGAGGTCCGTGCTGTCCTGTCCCTCGTCTTCGACGCAGACGGCGCTCCAATCGGCCATGCCGCTTTCACCCGATGCTCCGTCGCCGGACTTCCGGAAACTGTGGCCCTGCTGGGACCCATAGCTGTTTTGCCGGTAAGCCAGAGGGGCGGTATCGGCAGCTCACTGATCCGCGAGGGCTTGCGGCAAATGCGTAACGAGGGCGTCACCCGTGTGCAGGTCCTCGGCGACCCGGCTTTCTACAAACGCTTCGGATTCGAGCCGGACACGCGGATCGCCACCCCGTACCCGTTGCCGGACGAATGGCGGCAGGCCTGGCAGGCTGTCGAACTGAATGAGGCGAAGCCGCCGCTCGAAGGCACCCTAGCGGTTCCCCGTCCCTGGCAGCGGCCCGAACTTTGGGGGCCGTAACGCACGCCTACAAAAACCGTCCGCGCATATCGACCGTCGATTCCTTGCCGAGACTGTCGAAGTTCGCGGCGAGCCAACTGTCGGCCGCCTCCCGGCCGATCTTCTTGAGTACGGACAGGAATTCCCAGTCGGCATTCAGCTTCGAGGATGCGCCGAACGCTTCCAGCGATTCCTCGTCCTCGATCATGTGGATGAGCATTCGCTTGTAATTTTTCGAGTCGAGTTCGCCCTCGTCGATCAGGCGGGTCACGAACTGGATCGCGCGCATTTCGTGGATCAGGCTCGCGTTGAAGCTGATTTCGTTGATCCGGTTCTGGATTTCGCGTGCCGACTTGGGAACGCCATGGCGCTCCATGGGGTTGATCTGGACCAGGATCACGTCGTGGCATTCGACATTGTAGATCAGCGGAAAAAGCGCGGGATTGCCCATGAACCCGCCATCCCAGTAGTACTCGCCGTCGATTTCCACGGCCTGGAACATCTGCGGCAGGCACGCCGAGGCGAGCAGCACATCCGGCGACATCTCCGCATTCTCGAAAATCCGCGCACGCCCGGTCTCCACATTCGTCGCCGAGATAAACAGCTTCAAGCCGCGGGTATGCCGGACACTGTCGAAATCAATCAGGTTCGTGAGGATGCCGCGCAGCGGATTGAAGTTGAGCGGATTGACCTGATACGGCGAGAAGGTCCGCGTCATGGCCTCCATGAATGCAAGTCCCGGCGACCGCTCGAGGGTGAAGCCGCCGTTAAACCATTCCCAGAAAGTGCGGCGCACCGGACTGAAGCGATCCATCAGCGAAATCTGGCGCCAGAAATCGTCCAGCCGCTCCCGCGCACCCGCGTTGCCGCCGTCCGCATGGCCGGCTGCGAGGACGATGGCGTTCATCGCCCCGGCGCTGGTGCCGCTGATACCCTCAATCTCGATCTGTGGATGTTCCAGCAGCCGGTCGAGGACCCCCCATGTGTAGGCGCCGTGCGCCCCGCCGCCCTGCAGGGCGAGGTTCACCCGTTTGACGGGGCCGCGTCCGGACCCGGATTCTCGGGCGCTCATCGGGCGGTCCAGCCCCCGTCGATGGAAAGCGACGCGCCGGTGAACGAACCCCCGGCCGGGCCGCAAAGGAACAGGACAGTGGCCGCGATATGCTCGACCTCGACAAAACGCTTGCTCGGCTGGGAGCCCAGCACGATGTCGCGGATCACGTCTTCGCGCGACATCCCGTGTGCCGTTGCCTGGTCGTCGATCTGCTTGTCGACGAGCGGCGTCTGGACGAAACCGGGGCAGATAGCGTTGCAGGTGATCGCGGTCTCCGCGACCTCCAGCGCCACGGTCTTCGTCAACCCGACCATGCCGTGTTTCGCCGCCACATAGGCTGCCTTGTAGGGGGAGGCCACAAGCCCGTGGGCGGACGCGATATTCACGATCCGACCGAACCCGCGGGACTTCATTCCCGGCAGTACGGCCGCAATGGTGTGGAAAGACGACGACAGGTTGATCGCGATGATGGCGTCCCATTTCTCCGGCGGGAGTTCGTCGACAGGCGCCACATGCTGAATGCCGGCATTGTTCACCAGAAAATCCACGGATCCGATGGCATCCGCGGCGTCGGCGATGAGGCTGCGCGCCGCGTTGCCGTCCGACAGGTCGGCACCGGAATACCCGACGGTGACACCGCATTCTTCGGCGAGTCCGAACCGGATCGCCTCGATCTCCTCGGCGTCGCCGAAACCGTTCAACATGACATTCGCACCGGCATGCGCCAGCGCGCGGGCCACACTCAGCCCAATGCCGCTCGTGGAGCCCGTAACGACAGCTCCGCGTCCCGAAAGGTCTTTCTCACTCACTCTGCGCTCTCCTGATAGCCGGTTCGCGCGTTTCCAGCCCTGGGGCTTTTTCAGGCCGCTTCTTCGCGTCGGCCCAGTTCGAAGACGTCGGCCAGCAGCTCGTAGGAGCGCAGCCGCTTTTCGAAATCGTAGGTAATCGTCAGCACGACAAGTTCGTCGAGGCTGTTTTCCTCGGCATAGGCGGTCAGTTCGTCTCGCAACGACAACGGGTCGCCGGTGAAACGGTTCGCCCTGTTCGCCTCGACAACCTTCTTTTCCTGTTCATTGTAGGGGTATGCCAGCGCCTCGTCCGGCGGCGGATACGGCAAATGCTGTCCGTATTGCAGCTTGAGACGCCAATAGTCCCGGCTTGCCGCCAAGTAGTCCGCCTCTTCCTTTGTATCCGCGCAGATCACGAACACCCCCGCGCTCGCTTTCGGCTCGGCAAGCGTGTCGGACGGTTTGAAGTTGCGGCGGTAGTAGTCGAGCACCGGGCCGCAGGCCTCCGGTGCGATGAAATGGGCGAAGGAAAACGCCAGCCCGAAATGCGCGGCATAGGCAGCGCTCTGGTCGCTGGAGCCCAGTAGCCAGACCTCCGGCACTTCGGCGATCGCGGGCGTCGCACGTACGTTCTTGAAGGGTTCGCTGGCCGGCGGCTCGTCGGACAGGAACGCCATCATGTCGGCGATCTTGGTCGGGAAATACTCGATCCCGATCTCGCTGCCGTAGGCCAGCGCGGCGGCGGTCAGCCCGTCGCTGCCCGGCGCACGACCGATGCCCAGGTCGATCCGGCCCGGATAGAGGTTCTCCAGAAGCTTGAAGTTCTCTGCCACCTTCAGCGGCGAATAGTGGCTCAGCATCACACCGCCCGAGCCGACCCGGATCGTACTGGTGGCGGCGGCCACGCGGGTAATCAGGATTTCGGGAGACGACCCGGCGAAGCCCTCCGTGCCGTGATGCTCGGCGAGCCAGTAGCGGGTGTAACCCAGCTTCTCGGTCGCCTGGGCGAGTGCGATCGTCTCCTCCAGCGCCTGGCGCGGATTGCCGCCGGCGCGGACGGGGGACTGGTCGAGGACGGAGAGTTTCACCATGGCCGGGTTTCTAGCATGACAGCGGCGCAAGGCCACTCACGATTGCGGCCGCGGCCGCAGGAAAACAGTCGCCAATATACCGGCGGTCACGATGGCGGCGCCGACAATGTTCAGCATCGTCGGGATTTCACCGAGGGTCGGGATCGCCACAAACAATGCCAGTGCCGGGGCCGCCGACATGATCGCGGCCTGCCGCGTCGGGCCGATGGTCTTCACCGAATAGGCGTGGCCGAGGATGCACAGGAACGCGCCGAACACACCGTGGACCACGGTCTGCAGCGCGATGTCGGCCAGCGGCGCCGTCCAGAGACCGGTCGGCAGGAACAGAAGCCAGATCGGCACATAGACGACGGCGTTGCCCACCAGCAGCGCCGCGAGTGACTGCACGACCGAGAGCTTCCAGGCCCGCATCGACACATACCAGAGCGCCGCGAAGACGGAGGCCGCCAGGAACAACAGGTGCCCGCGCCACTGCCCGGGAACGCCCCCTGCGATGGCGTCCCACCCGACGGCGGCCACGCCGACGACGATCGCCGCGATCCCCGCCCACTGCCAGCGGCCGGGCCGGTCTCCGAGCCATAGCCAGGTGACGAACGCGGCGGAAACCGGCAGCGCGCCGTTCATCATTACGGCGGCATGGCCGACCGGCGCGAAAACCATTCCGGCGAAGATCAGCAGCACGAAGGGCGCACCGCCGAAGAAGGCGACCATCGCGTGCGGGCGCAGGCCGACACCCCAGGGAAAGGTCCGCAGCAGGAACGGCGAGGCGCACAGGGCCGCGACGCCCATGCGCAATCCGGCGAGGTCATAAACCGTCAGGGCGTCGGTGGTCGCACCGAGCCGCCCCGCCACGAGCATGGCCACGAAGCACAGGACCGTGCCGCACCCCGCGGCGATGCCGCCCCACTCGGTTTTCATGTGCTGGTCACCTTCTCTACCCGAGCATCCGTCGAGACGCGGGCTTCGCGCGCTCCTCAGGATGAGGTTTGAATCGGAATACTCAGTCATTGCGAGCAAAGCGAAGCAGTCCAGAGCCGACACGCCCGCTCTGGATTGCTTCGTCGCTTCGCTCCTCGCAATGACGGGGATGCAGCGTCAACAGCATGAAAACAGAGCAACCGCGCCGGGCCGGACTATGGCGACCGACCTAAAGTCCGGCAAGTGCGGCAAGTACCCGGTCCGATGTCGAGGTCCATCCGATCAGCGCGTCCGACGAGCGCACCATCTCGATGGTCGCCTGCTTGAACGCGGGGTAATAGCTCTCGGTCGCGTCCTCCACGAGCAGGCAGTCGTAGCCCCGGTCGTTGGCTTCACGGATCGTGGTCTGCACGCAGACTTCCGTCGTCACGCCCGTGACGATCAGGTGGGTTGCTCCCAGATCGTCCAGGTCCTGCTGCAGCGACGTGTTGTAGAAGGAGCCCTTGCCCGGCTTCTCGATCACGATCTCCCCGTCGGCGGGAGCCAGCTCCGGCACGATATCGCTGCCCGGCTCGCCGCAGACCAGCAGGCGCCCCATGGGGCCCTCGTCGCCGATCTTGAGTTTCTGCCGGCCCCGCCGAAGCTTGGCGGGCGGGCAGTCCGACAGGTCGGGCTTGTGGCACTGCTTGGTGTGCACAATCGGCAGGCCGTGTTCGCGAAAGCCCGCGATCAGCGCCGCCATCGCCGGGATGATCTCCCGGCTCGGCCCGAGATCGAGGCCGAGCGACGAGCCGTAACCGCCGTCCTCCAGATAATCGCGCTGCATGTCGATGGCGAACAGCACGAGACCGGCGGGGTCGAAGTCGAAATCATAAGGTTCGGCGGAGATAACAGGCATGGACGGTCACAGCTCTTGGTACAGGAAACCACTATATCAGCCTTGATCGCGCGTGCCCGGCACTGAACAATCGCCGCCCATGTCCGATCCGAAACCAGATTTTTCCGCGCTCCCGTCCGTCGACCGCCTTTTGCAGGCCGCCGAAGGCGCCGCGCTTGCCGAAAGCTACGGGCGCGCGCCGACCGTCGCCGCCCTGCGCCATGTGCTCGACGAGGTGCGGGCAGCCTTCGCCGACGGCGAATCGCCGGACGTGTCGGACGCCACCCTCGCGCAAAGCGCGGCGGCGCAGCTCGCCCGCGCGGACACGCCGTCGCTCCGCCGAGTGTTCAACCTGACGGGCACGGTGCTGCACACCAACCTGGGCCGCGCGCCGCTCGCCGAGGCCGCGATCGCGGCCATGGCCGACGCCGCGCGCGGGGCCAGCAACCTGGAATTCGACCTCGCCTCCGGCAAACGCGGCGACCGTGATGTGCATGTCGAGGACCTGTTGTGCGAGCTGACCGGCGCCGAGGCCGCAACGGTCGTCAACAACAACGCCGGCGCGGTCCTGCTGCTGCTCAACGCGCTGGCGCTGCGCAAGGAGGTTCCCGTCTCGCGCGGCGAACTGGTCGAGATCGGCGGCGCGTTCCGGATCCCCGACATCATGGCGCGCGCGGGCGCGAAGCTGGTCGAGGTCGGCACGACCAACCGGACCCACCCGCGCGACTACGAGAGCGCGATCACCGGGCGCACGGCGCTGCTCATGAAGGTGCACACCTCGAACTACGCCGTGCAGGGCTTCACCGCCGAAGTGCCCGAACACGACCTCGCCGGCATCGCCCATGCCGCCGACCTGCCGTTCGCCGTCGATCTCGGCGCGGGGGCGCTGGTCGACATGGAACGCTGGGGGCTGCCCCACGAGCCCACCCCGGCGGAGACCATCGCGGCCGGCGCGGACCTCGTGACCTTCTCCGGCGACAAGCTGCTCGGCGGCCCCCAGGCCGGGCTGATCGTGGGCCGCGCCGACCTGATCGCGAAACTGAAGAAAAGCCCGCTCAAACGCGCCCTGCGTTGCGACAAGGCCACCCTCGCCGCGCTGGCCGCGACCCTGAAGCTCTACCGCGACCCGGACCGGCTCGCCGAACGCCTGCCGACCCTACGCCTGCTGGCGCGCAAAGCGGCGGACATCCGCGCCGACGCCCAGGCCCTGAAAGACGATATCGCAGGCGCGCTCGGCGACAGGTTCGAGATCGACGTGCGCGACTGCTCGGGCCAGATCGGCTCGGGCGCCCTGCCCGTCGAGACGCTGGACAGCGCGGCGGTCACCATCACCCCGGCCGGGTCGCGCGGCCGCGGCGCGGCGCTGAAGCGCCTGGCCGCTGATCTGCGCGCCCTGCCGGTCCCCGTCGTCGGGCGCATCCAGGATGATGCGCTCTGGCTCGACCTGCGTTGCCTCGACGACATGGAAGGCTTCCGGGCCCAGCTCGCGGAGCTTGCCGCACGATGATCGTCGCCACCGCCGGCCATATCGACCACGGCAAGACGCTGCTGGTGAAGGCGCTCACCGGCATTGACGCCGACCGCCTGCCCGAAGAGAAAAAGCGCGGCATGACCCTCGACCTGGGGTTCGCCTACACCGACCTCGACAACGGCGCGCGGCTCGGCTTCATCGACGTGCCGGGCCACGAACGCCTCGTCCACAACATGCTGGCGGGCGTGACGGGGATCGACTGCGCGCTGCTGGTGGTCGCGGCCGACGACGGCCCCATGCCGCAGACGCGCGAGCACCTGGCGATCCTCGACCTGCTGGGCATCTCGCGCGGCCTTGTCGCACTGACCAAGATCGACCGGGTGCCCGAAGAACGCGTCGCGGAGGTGCGCGACGAGATCGAACTCCTCCTGCTCGACAGTTCCCTGGAGGGCGCGCCGGTGTTTCCCGTGTCCGCGGTCACCGGCGACGGCATGGACGACCTGTCCGCCCGCATCGACACCCTCGCGGCGGAGACCGAGGCGGGCAGCACCGAGGGGCATTTCCGGCTTTCGGTCGACCGCGTGTTCACTGTCGCGGGCGCCGGGCTGGTCGTGACCGGCACGGCCTTCTCCGGAAAGGTGGCCCGCGAAGATCGTCTGTGGATCGCCGGGTTCGATACGGACGTCCGCGTCCGGGGCATTCACGCCAATAACGCCGAGGCCGACACCGGCCAGGCCGGCGACCGCCTCGCGCTCAACCTGGCCGGCATCGACAGGGACGACATTGCCCGCGGCGACTGGCTGACCGGGGACGCGAACGCCGGGCGATACCGCAAGCTCGATGCGCAGCTCACGGTCGTGTCCGACGCCCGGCGGCCGCTCCGGCACTGGACACCCGTGCATGCGCATATCGGCGCCGCAAACGTGACGGGGCGGGTCGCCGTCCTCAGCGCGGACAATATCGCGCCCGGCGAAAACGGGCTCGTGCAGCTCGTTCTCGACGAGCCGGTGGGCGCCTGCGCCGGGGACCGCTTCGTGGTCCGCGACCAGTCCGCACAGGAAACACTCGCGGGCGGCCACGTGATCGACCTGTTCCCGCCGCGCCGGGGACGCGCCAGGCCCGAACGGCTGGCGGTGCTGGAGGCGCTCGACCGGCCCGGTCACGAAGACGCGCTCCGCGCGGCGATGGAGCTATCGGATACGGGAATCCCGTTTGCGCAGTTCTGCGTGACACGGAACCTGACCGACGAGGAGGCCGACGCCGCCGCGCAGGCCGCCGGCGCCATCGTGGCCGGCGAGGACGCGCACCGGGTCGCCCTGTCCGCTGCCGCGTGGTCGAAGCTGCGCGACGCAACGACGGGCGCGCTCGATGCGTTTCACGAGAAAAATCCCGACCGGCTCGGGCCCGCATCCGCGCAACTCCGGCGCAGCCTCGGCCGCTTCGTGCCGGAACCCCTGTTCGACGCGCTTGTGACCGCGCTGATCGCGGACGGCACGCTCGCCAGCGACGGCATGCTGCTCCACCGGCCGGACCACCAGCCGGGCCTGACCGGCGACGAGGCGAAACACTGGGCGGAGCTGCTGCCGCTGCTGGAGGCCACGCCCGAGGCCCCGCCGGTGGTGAACGACCTGGCCCGCGATGCGGGCATGCCGGTCCATGCCGTCATGAAGACCATGCGGCAGGCCGTGCGCATGGGGATGGCAGCGCAGATCGCGGCGAACCGGTTCTTCCAGCCCGGCCCGCTGCGCGCCCATGCCCAGGTGTTCGAGAAGATGATCGCCGAAAACGGCACCGTCGGCGTGTCGGACTTCCGCAAGGCCGCGGGCGTGGGGCGCAATATCGCCGTCGAGATCCTGGAATATTTCGACCGGGTAAACCTGTCCCAGCGCGACGGCAATGTGCGCCACCAGGTCAAGTCGGTCGAGGACGTCTTCGGTTCCGGCCCGGAGTCCTGACGGCCGCGAAACAACCGTCTTTGCGAGCGCAGCAAAGCAATGCCGGGGCAACTGGCCGGCGGCTAGGGTCGGACGAAGGCGTAGCTCACGACCTCACGCACACCGTCGGTCTTCGCGACGGTGCCGATCGCTTTCTTAAGCTCCTCGTCGGAGCGCGCGCGCCCCATCAGGTAGACCGTGCCGAACGAATCCGCCGCCGTGCGGAAATTCACGTCCGCGACGCCGCGCGTCGAGACCATCTCCACATCGACCTTGGTCTCGAGCACCAGCACATCGTCCCAGGCCAGCAATTCGGCCTTGCGGCGTTCGCGCTCGGCGTCGCTCATGAAAACGGCGTGCCAGTGCAACTCCTTGAGACCGCGCACCTTGCGCACCTCGTCGAGGAATTTGTCGTGGGTCTCCTGGTCCGCGAAAATACCGGTGATCAGCAGGTCCTGCTCGTAGATTTCGGTCGAGGCCTTGATCGTGCCCAGCTCGGCCATGATCGCGTTCACGTCGATCACGATCCGGTTGTCCTTGGCGATATCTTCCGCGCTGCGCGCCTCGATGGCGCGGTCGATCAGCGTCTTCGGCGCCTTCAGGATATCGCCGATCTGCGCCCCCGCCGGGGCGGGAGACAGGGCAAGGGCCGGGGCGGCAAGCAAGGCCGCGGCGGTGGCTTTCTGGAATCGCATGCGGAGTCCTCTCGGCTTTCCAACGCGCAAACCCATCATCTGTTTCTCTCCGGTCTCGGATTTCCGATTCTGGCTACAGTGCCGCCCGCGGGCGCGTCAACGTCGGCGCCGTCACGGGGAACACCCCCCGCGATTATATAGTTTCGAAATGTGGCGAGGCTTGGGTGAATTCGCGTCGGGTGTGACGGCGCGAATTTCCGGGCTCAAACGCCCGGCCCGCGTGTCCAGGCGAACAGGACGCGCTGCGCATCGGGCACGCGCGCGAGTTCCTCGTCGCCAATGTCGAGCGGTCGCTGCTGGCCGAAATTCACCGAATCCCGGAACCAGGGCCGGTGGTAGGAATTGTAGAGAACCGGCCGTGGCGCGTCCGACCGGTTCGCGGTCCCGAAATGCCAGACGCGGGAATCGAAAAGGACGGCGGACCCGGCGCAAACGACGGGGCGCACCGGATCGCGCGCCGGCAGTGTCCCGGCGCCGAGCGCGTCCGTTCCGGGAAAAAACGCCGTCGTGCCGTGGCGCGCGTTCATCTCCACGAGCGGGATCACAAGCGTCAGGCAGTGCGGCGGCATCTCGGCCCCCGCGGTCCCGGTGCCGAAGAGCGGCGGTGTATCGAGATGCGCTTCCTGGTCTGCGCTTCCGGGCAGGGAGGTGACCGCCACGAAACTGCCGAGGATAGCGTCCTCGCCCAGCAGCCCGCGCACAACGGGCATCACCGGTGGCGGGGCATAGACGGCGGGGTCGTTGAACGCGCCGGATACGCCGATCGTGATCATGTGGCGCGCGTCACCAACCCGCCGTGCGTCGCGGTGATCGACGTCGCGATGATAACGGGCGTACCGCGCGGCATAGGCGTCGAGCAGGCGTTCCACATGCGCGCCGGACAGGATGTCCTCGAACAGCATCACGCCCGCCTCGCGGAAACGCGCGCATATCGCCTCGATCACCGGGGCGGGTGGATTGTCCGGCAGGCCCGCCGTGGTCGGTATCGCGTTTGCCATGGGCTCGCCAGCGCCTTCTTGATCTCGCGGACCTGACAGCAGAAACTGGCCGCCGGATCGGTTCGGACAACTATATTTCGCGGGGGGCTGCAGAGCCATGGCGGTCAGGATTATTCACACGATGGACGTCGCGCCGGAGCGGATGGAGGAACGCGACGGATGGGCGATCTCCGAGTTCCGGCTTCCCGTCACGGGCGAAACCGGCAGCGCGACGACGGTGTTCCACTCGGTGTTCCGCGCGGGATCGACCCATGCAAAGCACCTGCACACAAAAAGCGATGAGATCGCGGTCTACCTGTCGGGCCACGGCGTCGTCGGCCAGGGCGACAGCCGGGCGGTTGTCTCGAAGGGGCATTGCCGGCTGATGCCGAAGGGCTCCGTCCACTTCTTCCACAACGAGAGCCGGGACGAGGACGCGCGGGTCATCGGCTTCTACATGAATGCGCCGGACGTGGCCGGGACGGGATACGAATTTCACGGCAAGGTGGAAGAAGCCGACATCACGATGCCGCGCGAGGGCCTGAACGACGGCATTCTCGTCAACCTCGACGATATCGCGGCCGAAACCGCCGCCCTCCCGGCCTGGTCGGAAGCGGCCGTCCGCACGCCCATCGGGTCGCACAACGGCAGCGAAAACACCCTCCTGCACGCGACGGTGCCGCCCGGGGCCGCGATCGCGCCGCACGCGCTGGCCAATGCCGAGGCGATCTACTTTGTCGCGTCGGGCGAAGGCGAGGCCGCGGGGGAAGCTGTCCGGCAGGAAAGTTTCGTGTTCGTACCGGCGAACACGGAACACGCGATCCGCAACACCGGACAGGACGATCTGGAGTTGTTCGTGGTTCTGACGGGCGCGGGCAGCCTGTCCGAGGCGGCCTGACCCGGCTCAGTTACCGCGGCGGGTCACCCCGATCAATCCACCGATAACCAGCGCTGCCGTGTATCCGAAGGGCAGAATGATCACGGTCGACAGAAGCGGGAGCCAGACCAGCACGAACGGCTCCGGACCGCCGCGAAGCTGGAACACGACCATCGCAACCAACGCCGCCAGGACAGCGCCGATATAGGCTTCGCGATGCATGTCGTTGTAGCCGGCAAGACGCCCGGTCCGGCGGTCATCGTGTTGGCCCGCGGGCAGCACGAACTTCAGGACGATCATCCCGATCGCCATCACGGCGAACGGCAGAATGAACAGGATGATGAACAGATTCCACGTCATCGCAAGCCTCCAAAATTTACTGTCGCATCTTCGCGCGATCAGCCCCCTATCCCTACAATGACTTCGTCCCCCGAGACAAGGCTGCGCGTTTGCCAAGACGCGGTTTCATGTGCACGATGGCGTGTGTAAATCGCGCCGGACGGCGCATGGTCCAAACGAAAAGGTATCAGCATGTCAGACAAGCTCGGCATCGGCTCGACCTTCCCCAACATGACGGTGGATATCGTCGGTGGGGGACAGATCAGCCTGCCGGATGATCTCGATGCACGCTATCGGGTCATCCTGTTCTATCGCGGCCACTGGTGACCCTACTGTCGCCGTCAGTTGGTCGGCTACGCAGAACACAAAGACGAATTCGATAAACTCGGGGTGAAAATCTTCGCCGCGAGTGTCGACGATCTCGAAAAGGCCCAGGAAGTGGCGGACGAAGTCAACTTCCCGGTCGGCTACGGGGTCACCCGCGAAATGGCGGACGCGCTCGGCTCTTACTGGGAAGATCGCCGCTCGATCGTCCAGCCTTCGGAGTTCGTCGTGAAAGCGGACGGCACGGTCGCCGCCTGCAGCTACAGCGACGGCCCGCTCGGGCGCATCGACGCCGGAGATGTCGTGAAAATGGTCAATTTCTACGACTCCATGGGCAAGTAGCGCACATCCGATACCGGATTGCAGACGCCGCGCCGGCACTCCCGGCGCGGCGTTTTGCTTTTGGGCCGCCACTCCCGGCGCGGGATTTTCTTTTCTGGAAAAAGCTTAACCGGCACCGCCCCCGGGACTAGTCTGGCGGCAACAGAATAAACGGGAGAGAAACATGATCGTATTCGACCTTGCCGAAGAGCAGGAATGGAACCCGCAACGCCATGTGGAGAAAATCCTCGACACCGTGGCCGAGGGCGACGTCACGGTGGCGTGCTGGGAGCCGGGCCAGACGAGCCCCAACCATTGCCACCCGAACGCAACGGAAATCTATTTCTGCCACACCGGCGGCGGCACCATGCGCACGCCCGACCAGACCATCGAGGTCAAACCGGGCGCCTTCATCGTCCACCCGCCGGGCGAACTGCACGAGTATGAGAACGGCCCCGAGCGCTCGCTCCTGTTCCGGGTGCGCTACGGCGGCGACTTCTCGACTCGCATCAAGGAATGGCCGAGCCAGCCGGACCACGAGATCAGTGCCGAGGACAACGCCTATTTCGAGGCCAACCCGTCCTGATGTATTTTGAGGCACCAGGAGCGCTGCACACCTCACTCGTCGCCCCTGCGAAGGCAGGGGCCCATTGACTCAGTCGGTTGCCTGGACCGGCTTCGGCGTGAATGGATCCCTGCCTTCGCAGGGATGACGAACAAGCGGAACACAGACCGCAGGCCAACTTTCAGCCGTAACGGCCGAATGCCCGAAACAAATTAACGATTTCTATGTGTAAATTAAAACATACCCCATTGCTTGATGGGGTTTAGGTCCTATATACCCTCGCGCTTCCCAATCGATTGCGAGTGTCCGGAGGGCCTCACCATGCGACGTTTCACCAAACTCAGGATCGCGTCCGCGATCGCCGCGTTCGTGCTGGCGCTCGGCGTGCTAGCACAGGCCCCCGCGACGGCTCAGACCAAGCTCAAAGTCGCCTATATCCCGATCATGCCGATGTCCCAGCTCTTCGTCATGGAAGGCGAAGGCTGGACCGAGGAGGCCGGGCTCGACCTCGAACTGACCAAGTTCTCCTCCGGCCCGGCGATCGTCCAGGCCATCGCCTCGGGCGACTTCGATGTGATGTATTTCGGCATCGGTCCGGCCATGGTGTCGCGCGCGCGCGGCGTGCCGCTCAAGGTTGTCGCCAGCAACGTCATCGAGCAGATCGCGCTGATCACCCGCGGCGAATTCGCCGAAACCATGGCCGCGGCGGCAAGCCCGGCCGAGGGCGTGAAGAAGTTCACGGAAGAGGCCGGGCGCAAGCCGCGCATCGCCTCCCTGCCGAAAGGCTCGGTGCCCGACACCGTGTTCCGTCACTGGCTGATCCGGGTCGCCGGCCTGACCGAGAACGATATCGACATCGTCGGCATGGGCGCGGGCAAGGTGCAGCAGGCCATGCTCGCCAAGTCGGTCGACGCCGCCTCGATCCTCGAGCCGATCGTGACCATCATCGGCGACCGCCTGCCGGACGCGAAGATTGTCGCCAAGGGCGGTGAGATGCTCGAGAACCAGCCCGGCGCCGTCGTCGCCGTGCGCGAGAGCGTGATCGCGGACCACAGCGACGCCGTCGCGAAGCTGGTCGAGCTGCATGTGCGCGCCACGGACCTGATCAACAAGGACCCGGCCCGCGCCGCGAAGCACATCCACGCGTTCCTGGGCCAGGGCCTGATCCCGGTCGAGACCATCGAGCGGGCGCTGCAGTCGCAGATCAGCAACTTCGTCGCCGACCCGGGACAGATCGTGCCCGCCACGAAAGTGATGCACGACTTCTCCGCCGAGATCGGCACGCTCAAGAAGCCGGTGCCGCTCGACGAGCTGTTCGACACCTCCTACTACGAGAAGGTTGCGAAGTAGCCCGTGACCCGGCGGAGCGTTCTCGGCGCGGGCGGCCTGCTCGCCTTCCTCCTGCTATGGGAAGCGATCGCGCGCAGCGGCCTCATCGAGGCCACCCTGCTGCCCGCGCCCAGCGGCCTGCCCGCAACGCTCTATTCCGAGGTCTCACTGGGCTTCTGGCACGCGATGGTGCTGGCAAGCCTCAACCACTACCTGATCGGGCTGGCGAGCGGTTCTATCCTGGGCGTGATCGTCGGCGGCGCGGTCGCGCTGTTCCCGACCGTCGACGCCACCCAGAGCTGGCTCGCGCGCCTGCTGCGCCCGATCCCGCCGCTGGCGTGGATTCCCTTCGCGATTATCTGGTTCGGGATCAGCGAGACCGCCGCCGCGTTCATCATCGCCATCGGCGTGTTCTGGATTAACTACTTCACGGCCTATTCGGCGGTGCGGGCCGTCGATCCGGACCTCGTCGAGCTGGCGGCCTCCTTCGGGCACCGCTCGCTGGGCGCGCGCTTGCGCAAGGTGATCCTCCCCGGCGCGGCGCCCGGCATCCTGTCGGGCCTGCGGGCCGGGCTCGGCCAGGGCTGGATGACCGTCGTCGCCGCCGAGCTGTTCGGCATCACCGGCATCGGCCAACGCATGAACGAGGCCGCCGGGCTTCTCGCCACGGAAGTGGTGATCGTCTACATGCTGACCATCGCGCTGCTCTATGGCATCAGCGACATGCTGTTCGTCGCCGTCCAGAACCGGGTGCTCCGATGGCAGCGATAGCCGAACTCAAGGGGATCGCGGCGACCTTCCCCGGCGCCGCGCAGCCGGTCTTCGCCGATATCGACATCGCCGTCGAGCGGGGCGAGTTCGTGATCGTCGTCGGCGCATCGGGCGCAGGCAAGTCGACCCTTCTGCGCGTGATCGCGGGCCTGCTCGAACCCTCGGCCGGGCGGATTTCCCACGATATTGAAAACCGCCCCGACCGCCGCGAAGTCGCGATGGTCTTCCAGGAAGCCCGGCTGATGCCGTGGCGCAAGGTGGCCGATAATGTCGCCCTCGGCCTTGAGGGTCTCGACGTCAGCAAGGCTGAACGTGACGAGCGGATCGCCGATGCGCTGAAACTCGTCGGGCTGGCCGACTATGGCGACCGCTGGGCGCACGAATTGTCCGGCGGCCAGCGCCAGCGGGTGGGCATCGCCCGCGGGCTGGCTGTCGATCCGGACCTTTTGCTGATGGACGAGCCCTTCGGAGCGCTCGACGCCATTACACGCCAAACCCTGCAGGACGAGCTGCTGCGCATCTGGACCGAGACCGGCAAATCGATCCTGTTCGTCACCCACGACATCGACGAGGCGGTTTATCTCGGTGACCGGGTGCTGCTGCTCGGCGGCACCCCGGCGCGGGTCGTGCACAACTACGAGGTCGACGCGCCGCGCCCGCGAAGCCGCGAAGGCGAGGAAGTCGGCCGGGTCGGTGCGCAAGTGAAGGCGGACCTGTCCAGCCAGTTCGACCACGGCGGAGGCATCTGATCCATGCGGGTTCTGCTGCACGCGCCCACAGCGAACGCCCTCACCCGCGCTCGGTCCAACGCCCGCAACCTGCTGGCCCGCCAGCCGGACGCCGAGATTCTGATCGTCACCAACGCGGACGGCGTCGGCGAAGCCATCGCGACGCGTGACGAGGACACCGACGCTCTGCTCCGCATCTGCGAGAACACCCTTCATGCCCGAAGCCTGAGCGCGCCGGACGGTATCGCCACGGTGCCCGCCGCGATTGAAACACTCGCGACGCTGCAGGACGAAGGCTGGATTTACGTCCGGGCATAGGCGAGGCTGCGTCCATGCGCATCGTTCTGACGGCCCTCGCTCTCCTGGTTTCGTTCACTGCCGCCCCTGCCGAGGCGCGCCAGCAACACGCCAACGAGGTGGCCGTAAAAGGGCTCGCCGGAACATTCGCGACTCCCGCAGCGGCCGGCAAACACAAGGCCGTCCTGATGATCGCAGGCTCCGGCCCCACGGATCGCAACGGCAACAGCAAGCTCGGCGTCAGCGCGGATTATCTCGAAATGCTGGCCGACGCGCTCGCGGGCGACGGCATCGCGTCGCTGCGCTACGACAAGCGCGGCGTGGGCGGCAGCAAGGCCCTGATGACGACCGAAGCCGATCTGCGCTTTTCCGACTATGTCGGGGATGCGCGCACGCTGACCCGCTGGCTACGAAGTCGGAAAGACGTGTCGTGCGTTTTCCTGCTCGGCCACAGCGAAGGCGGGCTGATCGCGACCCTCGTCGCGGAGGGCGGCAGCGCGGCGGGACTGGTGCTGGTCGCCTCACCCGGCCGGCCGCTCGGCGCGGTGCTGCACGACCAGCTCAGCCGTTCGCCCATGTCCGCCCCCTTGCGGACCGAAGCCCTGTCGGTGCTGAAAAGCCTCGAAGGCGGTGAGACCGTCACGGGCGTCAGCCCGAAGCTGAACAACCTGTTTCGCGCCTCGGTGCAGCCCTACCTGATCTCGCTGCTGGATATCGACCCGGCCAGGCGCCTCGCCGCGCTGAAACTGCCGACCCTGATCGTATCCGGCGCCCACGACCTGCAGGTGTCGAAAGCGGACTATGAGGCGCTCACCCGGGCCCGCCCCGGCGCGGAAGCGTTACGCATCGCCGGCATGAACCATGTGCTCAAGATCGCCCCGCAGGCGCGGAAGGCCAACTTCGCCACCTACCGGAACCCGGACCTGCCGCTGGCGCCGAAACTGGCCCCCGCCGTCTCCGGCTTCGTCCGCGAAACCGCCTGCACTGCCGCTTCCGGCAAAGGATAAATTCCGCACCGGACCCTTGCCCGTCCCCGTCCCGCGACCCACAATCATTCGTGGAGGAGGAACGTTCCCCGGTGGGGCGCCCGGTCTTCAAAACCGGTGAGGGGCGTTAGACGTGCCTGGTGGGTTCGACTCCCACCCTCTTCCGCCAAATTTCCGCGAATAGAATGCCCGCATCCGGTGTTCCTTATCGCAGGCCCTTCGAACCGAAAGCCCTGGCGCGGCATGCAATCCCTGGTCCCCATCCATACCGACATCGTCCTCGTGGGCGGCGGACACAGCCATGTCGAGGTATTGAAGAAGTTCGGCATGAGCCCCGAACCGGGGGTCCGGCTGACCCTGATCGCGCGCGACCTCCTGACGCCCTACTCCGGCATGATCCCCGGCTACATCGCGGGCCATTATTCGCGCGCGGAAGCGCATATCGACCTGCGCCCGCTGGCCTCGTTTGCCAATGCGCGGCTGATCCACGCGCCGGCGCTCTCCATGGATCCGGTCGCACGCCGGATCGCGGTGGCCGGGCGTCCGTCCATCGGCTTCGATATCGCGTCCATCGACACCGGCTCGACGCCGTCGGTCCGCAACATCGAAGGCGCGGAGCACGCCATCCCGGTCAAACCGATCGACCGCTTCCTGGAGGCCTACCACGCGCTCACCGACGGAATCCGCAATCACGACGGCGCGTTCCGGCTCGCCATCATCGGCGGCGGTGCGGGCGGTGTCGAACTGGCCTTCGCGCTGGGGCACCGCCTGCGCACGGCGGCGGACGAACTCGGCAAGGACCCCGACGACTTCCACATCTCCATCGCCGAAGCCGACGAAGTGCTGTTGCCGGGTTACAACGCGGCGGCGCGGCGACGGATCGAACGCGCGCTCGCCGCACGCAGCATCGAGGTGCATACCGGCGTCACCGTGGCGAAAGTCGCACCGGGTCATATCCATCTGGACGACGGCGCCACGATCGGGTGCGACCAGGCCATTCTCGTCACCTCCGCCGGGCCGCCCGGATGGCTGGCGGACAGCGGTCTCGCACTGGACGCGCACGGCTTCGTGCGGGTCGACGACAATCTTCGCTCGACGTCGCACCCGCACGTCTTCACCGCCGGCGACGCCGCATCGATGGACAGTCACAGCCTTCCCAAGTCCGGCGTCTACGCCGTAAGGCAGGGTCCGTACCTGGCCGAGAACCTGCGCCGTGGCGCCACCGGGCGGCCGCTGCGTCCCTACCGGCCGCAGGGCCAGACCCTGGCGCTCATCACCACCGGCGAACAGCATGCCATCGCCGCGCGCGGGCCTCTCTCCGCGCAGGGCGACTGGGTCTGGCGCTGGAAAGACTGGATCGACCGCCGCTGGATGGAGAAATACCAGGAACTGCCGGACATGGAAGAGGAAGGCGCCGGCGGTGACGACGTGCTGGACGCCATGCGCTGCGGGGGCTGCGGCGCGAAAGTGCCCGCGCCCGTCCTGCATCGCGCGCTGTCGCAGCTGCCGCCCCAGACGAAGGAAGGCCTCGACCAGGGCCTGGATTCGCCCGACGACGCGGCCGTCCTGACCCCGCCGCCGGGCAAGGCGCTGGTCCAGACTGTCGACCAGTTCCGCGCGTTCATCGACGACCCGTACATGTTCGGCCGCATCGCCGCGAACCACTGCCTCGGCGATATCTTCGCGATGGGCGCGGAGGCGCACTCGGCATTGGCGGCGGTCATGCTTCCCCACGGCGACGACGACAAGACCGCCGACGACCTGCACCAGCTCCTGTCCGGGGCCATCGAGACGCTGGCGGAGGCCGGGGCGGTGCTGGCCGGCGGCCACACCGGCGAAGGGGCGGAGATGGCCTTCGGCCTGACGATCAACGGCTACGCGGATCGCGACGCCATCATCCGCAAGGGCGGCTTCAAGCCCGGCGACACGCTGATCCTGACCAAGCCCATCGGCACCGGCGTCCTGTTCGCGGCCGACATGCGCGCCGACGCGCGCGGCGACTGGATCGAGGCCGCGCTCGCCTCCATGCAGCGCTCGCTGAAACCGGTCGCGGAGATCGCCCGCACCCACGGCGTCACGGCGGGCACCGACGTCACCGGCTTCGGGCTCGCCGGCCATCTTCTTGAAATGCTCGACGCCTCGAACGCGGGCGCGGACATCGACCTCGCCGCCATCCCGGTCCTGGACGGCGCGCTGGAATTGTCGGCGGCCGGGATCGAAAGCACCCTGCGGCCGGGCAACGAAGCCTCGGCGGGGCCCGCTCTCGAAACGGGAACGCACCCGGTCCGGACCCTCCTGTTCGACCCGCAGACCGCGGGCGGGCTCCTGTTCGGCGTGCCTGCCGACCGTGCCGAGGCCTGCCTGGCGGCGCTGCGGGCCGGCCCCGCGCCCGACGCGGCGGCGATCGGGACCGTGCGCGAGGCACGCTCACCCACGGTGATCGCGCTGCGCGCCTGATCGGCGCAATCTCTCCGCGATTTTGCCTTATCCGCGGCCCGTGCGCGCCGCAAACGAACCCGACCTTCTCCCTGCAACACCATGAGGGGAGAAACACCATGGCACGCACGATGAGTCCCAGGATTTCGATTTTCGTCGCGGCAGCGCTGGCGCTGACCGCATGTTCACCTTCCATCCAGACGACGTCGGGCAAGGCCTACCTGAAGCGCTACAGCGATCAGGCAAGCCTCTATCAGCATCAAACGAAACCGGCTGCACCGGCCGCATCGGCCGCAACGAGCGAACTGAAACCCGGCACCCTGGCGCCGGATATCTACCAGGCGGCGGCCGTCGAACCGCTTCTGACGTTCCCCGCACGGATCGGGTTGGCCCGCATCGAGAACGGGCATCTGTCCGCGATCCCGCCGCAGGAAGGCCGCGCGTGGCAGGCCCTGGCCGAGCGACTGGGACCGGACTGGGGCGAGTTCGTTCCGCTCAACCCGCTCGTGGTCGGCCTCGCCACGCAGGAGATCGATGCACGCCTGCGCTCGGCCTCCCGAAGCTGGTACGGCAACAGCGCCGGCCTGATCCACGACATCCGGATCGGCGCGGCGCGGCAGCACACCGACGCTCTCCTGATCTACGAGACCGTGGCCGAGAGCGAGATCACCTCCAACCCGCTGGCGGTCACGAAGCTGCTGCTGGTCGGCTACTTCCTCGCGCCGTCGGAGCATGTGGAATCGAGTGCCACCGCCAGCGCGGTGCTGGTCGACGTGCGCAACGGGTACACCTACGGCACGGCGACCGGCGTCTCCGCGGATACCGCCGCGACGCTGGCCACCTCGGTGAACGAGGATGAAGCCGAGGCGCGCACCCGGTTGCGCGCGACCGGCCGCGCCGTGAAGGCGCTGACCGTGGAAGTCGAGGAAATGGCGCTCAAGCTTCGCACCCAGCTTGCCGAACAGCGCGTGAAGCAGCTGCAGGCGGCGCGCGGGAACGAATAGACCGGCGGGCTTTCTCCGCCGCCGGCAGGCGGCGGCGAAGGCTCGACGGCCCCGCTGCCTAGCCGTGCTTCGTCAGGTGCCGCTGGTGATAGGGCACCATGGCGTTGCGCGCGA
Source organism: Alphaproteobacteria bacterium (assembly GCA_965222215.1). Classification (GTDB taxonomy): domain Bacteria; phylum Pseudomonadota; class Alphaproteobacteria; order UBA6615; family UBA6615; genus JABJAG01. Next base: position 3,428,559 of record OZ244931.1, read on the forward strand.
GTTCCACGATCTTCGGGTCCTCGGCCTCCATGGCCCAGTCACGCACCGCGACGAGCAGGCCGCCCAGCGTCGTCTCGTTCCACAGCCAGTTCGCGACCGCGATGTCGCTGCCCCGGCCGTCGGGCCGCGCGATGGCCGCCTCGGTGTAGAAATAACGCAGGTCGTCGGCCATGCGCTTGTACGCCACGATCACATGGGTATCGGCGTAAGGCGATTCAGATTCGCCCGGCGCGACCGCGAAATCCGCCAGGAAACGGACGATTTCTTCCGGCGTTTTCTCGGAAATCCCGAATCCGGTGCGGCCGTTGCGGTTGTCCTTCGACCGGTCGTACCAGGGTCGCAGCAGGGCGACTTCCTGGAGCAGGGCCTCGTGCAGGACGTCCGCGTCGCTCATGTCCGCGACCGGCGGCGCGAAGTTCACCGGGCAGGCCCAGCCGTCCGGCGCCCCGTCCGGCTCTTGGTCCGCCGCCGCCTCGCCCGGCGGCGGGTCGGGAAAATCCTCGAGCACCGGCCCGGTCGGACGCTCCAGCAAGTTCAGGCAGTCCTCGAGAACGCGCCGCTGGAACGCCGGCTCGTTCGGCGCGCCCAGCGGGCGGCCCAGTTCGAACGGCACCGCCAGCGCGCGCGGCGGGCGGATTTGTTCCGTATGGGCACGAATAAGGCTGATCTGCGTCGTCGGAATTTCTTCTCTTTCAATAAAATGTGCCAGCCCGCCCACGGCGCGCGTACAGGACGGTCAGACGGGGACGAGCAGGACCGCGTCGACATGCTCCGCCTTCAGGATGCCGACCATGTCGGCGACGACGGGTTCCATCCGGGCCGGCTGGGTCGCGCCCATAAACGAGAAATGGTGATCCGCGATCGACCCGATCCGGCCCTCGTCGCGCATCTCGCGCAGCCGGTCGATGGGAAAGGCGACATTGACGTCCTGGTAGAAGCCGGTCCGGTCGAAGTTGGTCGACAGGTGGCTCATCACGAGGTCGTCCATGTCCGCGTCGCCCGGGATGATCCGGTAGTCGGCCGCATAGCCGACAAAGGGCGCGTCGCCGCGCTGGTGCAGACCCGCGGTCGAGACGATGCACACGCGCCGCTCGGACAGCGGCGGCCCTTCGGCCCAGGGCGTTTCGCCGAAGTCGGGCATCTCGCTCGCGAAGTAGCGCTCGCGATACTGCGCGGGAAACTCGCTGAGTTTGACCAATAAGCGTCCCTACCCGTGAACGGTCCGGTGGCGCTGATGGGTCGGGACCATCGCCGTCGGCGCGAGCGCCTTGTAGCCGGAATGCTCCGCCTCCATCGCCCAGTCGCGGATCGCCACCAGGACCTTGCCCAGCGTCGTCTCGCCCCACAGCCAGTTGGCAATCTCCACGTCAGTCACCCTGGCGCCGGGTCGTGCGATCGCGGCCTCCGTATAGAAGTACCGCAGGTCGTCGGCCATGTGCTTGAAGGCGACATGGGGCGGCTTGTCGTCCAGCGGCGACTCCGCTTCCTCCTGGACGACCAGAACCTTCGCGATGTAGGCCGCGATCTCCTCGGGCGTTTTCCCGGAGATGCCGAAATTGGTGCGGCCCTTCCGGTTCTGCTTCGATTCCTCGTACCAGGGCCGCAGAAGCGCGATCTCCTGTTCGAGGGACTGGCGAACCAGATCCTCGTCGCTGACGTCCTCGACCGGCGCGGCGAAGTTCACCGGGCAGGTCCAGCCTTCCTGGTCCGGGTCGTCGCCCGGCGCATCGTCGGGGAAATCCTCCAGGACAGGCCCGGCGCCGCGCTCGAGAAGTTCCAGGCAGCTGCGCAGCACGCGCCGCTGGAAGTCCGGCTCGTTCGGCGCGCCCAGCGGTCGCCCCAGTTCGAACGGCACCGCAAGCGCACGCGGCGGCTTGATTTCCTCCGCATGCTTGCGGATCAACGCAATCTGCGTCGTCGGGATACCTTCGTCTTCGAGATAATGAGCAAGCCCGCCCACGGCGCGCGTGCATTGGGGTCAGACAGGGACGAGCGCAACAGCGTCGACATTGTCCGCCTTGAGGACCTTGGCGAGATCGCGCGCCACCGGCTCCATCACCGTCGGCGGAGTGGCCCCCATGAAGGAAAAGTGACGGCTCGCGACGGAACCGATCACACCCTCGTCGGCGAGCTCGCGCAGGCGGTCGATCGGGAAGGACGTGTTGACGTCCTGGTAGAACCCGCTGCGGTCGAAGTTGGTCGACAGGTGGCTCATGATGAGCGCGTCCATGTCGTATTCGTCGGGGATAATCCGGTAGTCTCCGGCGCCGGGCGTGAAGGGGGGATCCTCGCGGCGGTGGAGTCCGGCCGTCGAAATCAACGCGATCCGCGACTCGTTCAACGGTTTTGCCTCGACCCACGGTGTATCGCCGAAGTCGGGCAGTTCCTGATTGACCAGCGCATCGCGCAGATGCTCCGGCATTTCTCGAACGTGAACCATCGTGTCTCCGTTCCGGTGAGAATTGACTTGCCGGCGACCCTATCAGGCCCGGCGGACCGCCGACAACGTCCCCCGCCGCAAAGCACCTGTGATCGTTGCAAAGCCGTAGATTTCACACATTGAGACAATGCACCGGCGCGGTTTGACCGCGATGGCCCGCGGGCGCTTCGCTGATTTCACGTGGAAGAAAAACCGGTCGTCAGGGTTGCGCGGTGGAACGCATACGCGAGACCATCTCCCCGGACGATGTTCAACGGCCCCGAGGGCCGAAACCAATACTTCAGGGGAGAATTCTCAATGCAGAACCCATTCAAACCGGCGCTTCTCGCCGGCTGTGCCGCCATGGCGCTCAGCCTTGCCGCGGTGCCTGCAGGCGCCGACGGCCACAAATTCGGCAGCTCCATCACCACCTACGACGAGGCCATTGCCGCCACGTCGCTCGCCGAACAGTGGATCAAGGGCGAGCTCCCGAACCCGAAGGTCACGTATGACGGGCCGACGATCACCTATCGCTACGCCTCCTACCTGCCCGCCGTGGCCGGTATCGAGAAGCTCAACAAACAGGCACTCGATCAACTCGAGCGCGAATCCAATGGCAAGATCAAGGTGCAGCAGTTCCACTCGCAGTCGCTGCATCCGCAGCGCGAAGGCTTTACGGCCGCGCGTGACGGCATCGCCGACTACACGGCCTGCTTCATGATCTACGAACCGACCAGCTTCAACATGCTGCACGGCATGACCCTGCCGTTCCTGTTCGACGATTCGGCCTCCGCGACGCTGACCGACGTTGCGCTGTACCCGAAATACTTCAAGGACGAGTACGAGAACCTGGGCGTGTACCTGGGCCGCGGCATGGTCACCCCGCCCTACAACGTGATCGGCAACGACAAGTACGAGACGCTGGCCGACCTCAAGGGCTCCAAGATCCGCGCCGGCGGCCGGATGCAGTCCGAATCGCTGAAGGCGCTGGGCGCGGTGGCGATCAACGTGCCGTCGGGCGAAGCCTACACCTCGCTCCAGCGCGGCCTGGTGGACGGCGTGGCCATGAACGACCCGGTGTTCCCGATCTTCAAGCTGCAGGAGGTCTCCAAGTACCACAACGAGGTCAGCCTGTTCTCGGTCAACCTCGAATACTGCGTAAACCCCGACTTCTACGACTCGCTGCCGGACGACCTGAAGACCGTCTATTACAACTGGGCCCAGAAGACGAACCTGGCCCTTGCGCAGCTGTTCTACGAGCGCCAGTCGCGCCGTGTTCGGAGCGCGGTCTTCGAGAAGGCCGGTCTTGAAATGGTCAAGCCGAGCGCGGAAGAACGCGCCAAGTGGGAAAAGATCGTCGCGCCGGTCACGGACGAATGGATCGAGTCCAACGAGAAGGCCGGCCGTCCGGCCAAGGCCATGCTCGCCGATCTCAAAACCTACCGGGACAAGTTCGCCAAGATGAGCTGGAACGACCAGTTCCAGATGGTGCTCGACAACCCCGTGCAGGGCGTGATCGACAACTAGGCCGCGTCGGTCGAATAACACAGCACCGGGCGGCGCCTGTCCGACGACAGCGCCGCCCGGAACCGAGCACCAAACCCCGGGGGGAACGTCTGCCATGACATTTATCATCGAGAAATTGCTGGCGCTGGCTGATCGCGGAAGCGACATGCTGCACTGGCTGGCAACCGTCGTTTGCATCCCGCTGCTGGCAGCCATCGTCACGGCCGATGTTGTGATGCGCTACCTGTTCAACGCCCCCTTCGACTGGTCCGTGGAATTCAATGAGACCCTGCTAACCCTGATCCTGTTCGGCAGCCTGCCATTCACCACCAAGGTCAACGGCCACATCCGCATGGAGTTGCTCTACCGGCACTTCCAGGGGGCCGTAAAAACCATTGCCACCACCCTCTGGGCGGGCGCGGGCCTGTTCTTTTCCATCCTGCTCGCGATCCGGACCGCGACCGAAATACCCTTCCTCATCAAGATCACCAAGAATACCGAATATCTCGGCATTCCCGTCTGGACCCTGCGTGGCTTCGTGACGGTATGTGCCGTCCTCATGGCGCTCTACTTCCTCCACCTGCTGTTCTTCGGCATCCGCAAGACCGGGGACGAAGAAACCTGGGAAGAACAGATCGCGGAGGGAGAGGACTAATGGAATTCCTCGATCCCACCACGCTCGCGATCGCCGGCATCGTCGTGATGCTGGCACTGATCGCCATGGGTGTGCCCATCGCCTTCGCCATGGCCGTCGTCGGCGCCGCCGGCTACTGGATTCTCGTCGGCTACAAGCCCGCCCTGACGCAGATCTATATGAACGCCGTTCAGAAAGGCAGCGAACTGGTGTTCATTGCCCTGCCCCTGTTCATCCTGATGGGGCAACTCGTCTACCAGTCAAAACTGGCTGTCGACCTGTACGATTGCGTCCAGAAATGGTTCGGCCGGATGCCCGGCGGGCTGGCCATTACATCCGTCGCCGGTTGCGCGGGCTTTGGCGCCGTGACCGGATCCAGCGTGGCCGCCGTCGCCACCATCGGCCCGATGTCGATGCCGGAAATGCGCCGCTACAAATACGACCCGCAGCTTGCCACCGGCGCCATCGCGTCCGCCGGCACGCTCGCCATGCTGATCCCGCCGAGCGTCATCCTGGTGGCCTACGGTATCTGGACGGAGACCTCCATCGGCCACCTGTTCATCGCCGGCGTCGTGCCCGGCATCGTGCTGGCGGCCATGTATGCGCTCTATATCTGGGGCCGCTGCCTGATCAACCCGGAGATGGGCCCTGTCGGCCCCAAATACTCCTGGGGCGAACGGTTCGCCTCGACCTGGAAACTCCTCCCGGTCCTGAGCATTTTCCTTGTGGTCCTCGGCGGTATCTACGCCGGCATCTTTACCCCCACCGAAGCTGCCGGGATCGGCGTCAGCGGCGTGGCGGTGGTGATGCTGGTCATGGGCCGGTTCAAGTTGCCCGCGGTCAAGGAGGCCCTCAAGGACACCGGGCGCACCAGCGCGATGATCTTCGCGATCATTGTGGGCGGCCACATCATCGGGGCGTTCCTGAACGTCACGGGTGTCACCGACGGCCTGATTGCCTGGATCGCCGATCTGGGGGTCAACCGCTACGTCGTGCTGGCGATCTTCGTGCTGATGTACCTGGTCCTCGGCGCGATCCTGGATGTCTGGGGCATGCTGATCCTGACCCTGCCCTTCGTCTATCCGGTCATCCTGGCACTGGGATTCGACCCGGTCTGGTTCGGTGTGTTCATTGTCGTGATGGTCGAGATCGCCCTGATCACGCCGCCCATCGGGATCAACGTGTACGTCATGCACAACATCGCGCCGGATGTGGAACTGGTGGACATCTTCAAGGGCGTGATGCCCTTCGTGCTGGTGTCCCTGATCTTCGTGGTCCTGCTGACCGCCTTCCCGCAAATGGCCCTGTTCCTCGTCGACCTGGCCTTCAACAACTGATCGTCCCCGCACCAATTCGCGTGGACCGGACGCCGCCGCAGCCAACAGCTGTGGCGGCGTTCCCGTTTCTGCCGACCGTCAACCGAAAGGCGCTCCCATGATCCTCGAAATTCGCAACTACACCCTGAACCCCGGCAAGCCGGCCGAATACTGGAAGCACTACGCGGAAGGCGGTTTCGCCGCCCAGGACCCGCGCATGCATGACCACCTGGTCGGCTACTTCCAGTCGGATGTGGGACCGCTCAACCAGATCGTTCACATCTGGCAGTTCGACGATGTCGCCCAGCGCGACGAACTCCGCAAGGCGAACTACGCACGGCCGGAGTGGGACGCGCATCTCGCGAAAATTCGCCCGCTCATGGTGTCCCAGGAAACGACGCTGCTCGTGCCGTCACCGGTGCCGGGGATGTGCCCTCTGTTTGAAGAGTAACCTTACCGGCCCACGCCCCGCTGAAGAGTGGGCCCGAACAGGACCGGCAGGTTACGCCGCGCGCATATCGTCGGCCGTCGTCCCGGTCGAGGTGTTCTCGGCATACTTGCGCCAGTTCTCGATCAACACGTCCAACGAAGCCGAACCTTCCAGAACCGACGGACGGCGGCCCATCAGCTGGAGCCAGCCTTTCAACAGCACGCATTCATCCGGAATCCGGAAGTCCCGATAGTGCGCCAGCACACCGAGGCGCTGCATGTGCGGCAGGAAAGTCAGGTCGACCAGGCTGATGTCGTCACCCATCCAGTAGGAACCGTCGCCCAGCTTGCCGAGGCCTTCATGCTCCATCATCAGGAGCGCTTTTGTCAGCCGGTCCGCCTGAAACGCCTGGCCCTCCGGATCCTGCGCGAGCATGAGCTTGTAGACGTGCGGCGTGAAACGGACATTCGCAAAGTCGATCCAGATTCGCGCCTGCGCCTTGCGGTAGGGGTCCTTCGGCAGCAACGGCCGCGCCGGAAAAACTTCCTCAAGGTACTCGTTGATCACCGCGGATTCGAAGACCACCTTGCCGTCGTGGCGTAACACCGGAACCTTGCCGTAAGGCGAGATTTCCAGGAACCAGTCCGGTTTATCGTTCAGGTCGATCGCGGTCAGATCGAAGTCGATCTTCTTCTCGATCAGCGCCATCCGGGTGCGTTGCGCGAACGGGCATGTGGAAGAACTGATGATTTCGACATCTGCCATGAGCTTAGCTCCGTTAAATCCCTCTCCCTATGGGAGAGGGTTTATCTAATATTTTCCGAGCGCCTTCAGCACCCGTTCCGGCGTCACCGGCTGGTCAAGGACCTTTGCCTCGAACGGGCTGAGGGCGTCATTGATGGCGTTGAGGATCGCACCGGGCGCGCCGGCGGTTCCGGCCTCGCCGGCCCCCTTGGCGCCAAGCTCGGACTCCTTTGTCAGGGTTTCGACATGACCGATCTCGATGTCCGGCATCTCGCCGGCCATCGGCACCAGGTAGTCCGCCATGTTGGCATTCAGGAAGTTGCCGTCCAGATCGTAGCGGCACTCTTCATAGAGGACGCCGCCGATGCCCTGCACGATCGAGCCGCGCACCTGCTCGTCGACCAGCAGCGGGTTGATGACCTTGCCGCAGTCCTCGACGCAGTAAAACTTGAGCAACTGCACCGTGCCGACTTCCGGGTCGACCTCCACGGTCACCGCCTGGAAACTGTTGGTCATCGCCACCGGGTATTTCTTCGGGATGTAGTGGCGGGTCGCCATCATTTCCGACTGGAAGTCCTGCGGCAGTGTGTCGGGACGGAAGTAGGCGACACGGGCCACTTCTTCCAGCGGCATCCGGTCCTCGCCCGTGGCGCGATCGACCACCACGCCGTGGCGGATATCCAGTGTCGTCGCCTCGGCCTGGAGAAGGATCGCGGCGACGTCGAGCACGTTGTGGCGGAGCGCCTTCGCGGCCTGCAGCGCGGCCTCGCCGGCGATACCCGCACCGCCGGAACCGCCCGCGCCCCAGCCGACCGGGACGTTGTCGGTGTCGCCGGAGATCACTTTCACCTTGTCCGGCGTGGTGCCGAAGGCGCTGGCCGTGACCTGCTGGATGACGGCCTCGCTGCCCTGACCCTGTTCGGTGATGCTCGTCTGGACGATCACAGCGCCGGACGCGTCCATGCGTGCCGCCGCACCGTCCTGGGACGAGATGCGCGCGCCCCCGAGACCGTAGGTGTGGGGGCCGGGGTTGGTCATCTCGACCAGCGTGGCAAACCCGATGCCGCGATAGATGCCCTGTTCGCGAAGTTCGGCCTGTTCCTTCCGGAATCCCTTGTAGTCGAACATGGTCAACAGCTTGTCGAGGGACGCCTCGTGGGACAGCGCCTCCATCTTCAGGCCGGTGATGAAATCGCGCGGATAGCTGTCATCCGCCATCAGGTTGCGCCGGCGGATATCGACCGGGTCGATCCCGAGCTTGCGCGCGCCTTCTTCCATGAGGGTCTCGGTAATCGCCACCGCGACCGGGTGACCGACGGCCCGGTACTGGCTCATCGGGGTCTTGTTCTGGAACACGACGCGCGAGCGGGCCTTGTAGTTCTGGTGGTTGTAGGGCGCGCCCACATAGTTGATGACCTGCAGCGCTTCCAGCGCGCTGGTGCGCGGATACATGGAGTAGGCGCCCACACCGGTCAGGTCGTCCATCTCGATCGCCAGCAGTTCACCGTCCTCGGCAAACGCGGCGCGCACATGGGCGCGGTGGTCGCGCGCGTGCAGGTCGGTCAGGAAGGATTCGATCCGGTCGGCGACGAACTTCACCGGCCGCTTCATGATCTTCGAGATCGCCGCCGTCGACATCTCGTCCGGATAGGTGTGTCCCTTGACGCCATAGGCGCCGCCCACATCGCCGCACACGATCCGGACATTCTGGTTCGGGATATCCAGATGACGCGCGAACAGGTCCTGCATCATGTGCGGGGCCTGGTGGGAGTGATAGGCCGTCAGACGATGCTCGGAGGAATGATAGTCGGCGATGATCGCGCGCGATTCCGGACAAACGCCGGTATGCCGCCCGAAGTTCAGGGTCTGCTCGACGACCGCCGCGGCCTCGGCGAACGCCTTCTCGCTGTCGCCGATATCGTGGTTCATCTCGAACAGGAGGTTGTCGCCCAGTTCCGGATGCATGACGTAGGCGCCGTCGTCCATCACCACTTCCGGGTCGGCCAGCACCGTAAGTTCCTCGAACTCGACCTCGAGCAATTCCAGCGCATCCTCGGCTTCGGCGCGCGAGTAGGCCACGACGGCCGCAACCGGCTCACCCTGCCAGCAGGCGCGGTCGACCGCCATCGCGTGCTGCTCGGCGGACTTCATGCCCTTGAAATGGGCCAGGGTCCCGACCCAGGGGGTGCAGACCTCGGCAATCTCCTTGCCGGTGAAGACCCGGATCACGCCGGGCATGGCGAGCGTCGCCTTGTCGTCGATCGAGACGATCCGCGCATGGGCATAGGGCGAGCGGTAGTAGACGACGTGCACCATGCGCGGCAGCGTCAGGTCGTCGACATACTTGCCCTGTCCGGCGACCAGCCGCGCGGCATTGGCGCGCGGCACGGTCTTGCCGATAAAGGTTTCCTCGCGATCGAGAACGCTTTCTTCGCCGCTGTGATCCGCAACGCTCATGCTGTCCACCCCGTGTTTCCTGTTGGCCCGCACAGTAGAGGTACCGGGACGGCGAATCAAAACCCGTCGACCGGCATCGCGCGCACGCTTGCGTCATGTCGCCGCGCACCGGCCGCCCGCCGGCAAAACGTGATATAGCCGCGCCGATGGACACCGGTGAAAAGCGCAATATCCGGGCCGCGCTCTGGTACGGCCTGAAAGGCAAGTGCCCGCGTTGCGGGCGCGCGGCGCTGTTCCGCGCTTACCTCAAGCAGGTGGATCACTGTCCCGAATGCCGGGAAAACTGGTCGGAAGTCCGGTCCGACGACGCCGCGCCATGGCTGACGATCCTGATCGTCGGCCATGTGATGGCGCCGGTCATGATCTCCCTGGCCAAGGCGGGTATGACGCCCGGCGAAATGGCCCTGATCCTGATTCCGCTGCTTGTCGCCCTGTGCCTGCTCGTCCTGCCGCGCGCCAAGGCGCTGTTCATGGCAGCCATCTGGGCTCTGCGCGCGCAGAGTTCGTAGAATATCCCGCAACCACGCTGTCATTGCGAGCCGAAGGCGGAACAATCCAGAGCGGTCAGGCACGACCGAGAATCTGGATTGCTTCGTCGGCCTACGGCCTCCTCGCAATGACGAGGATGGCCCCTAGAACTTGCCGAGCGCCTTCAGGATCCGCTCCGGCGTGATCGGCTGGTGGGCGAGCTGCGCGTTAAACGGCGACAGCGCGTCGTTGATGGCGTTCATCACCACGGCGGGCGCGCCCGCCGTACCGGCCTCGCCCGCGCCCTTCGCGCCGAGTTCTGAATCGCCGGCCGGCGTCTCCACATGGCCGACCGTGATGTCCGGCATTTCGCCCGCCATCGGCACCAGGTAGTCCGCCATGTTGGCGTTGACCATGTTGCCGTCGCGGTCGTAGCGGCACTCCTCCATGAGGGCGCCGCCGAGCCCCTGGATCACGCCGCCGCGCACCTGCTCGTCCACGAGCTGCGGGTTGATGACGGTGCCGCAATCCTCGACGACCCAGAAGTTCAGGATCTTCAGGAAGCCGGTCTCGGGATCGACCTCGACCTCGCAGGACTGGATGCCGTTGGTGAACGCGATGTTGTATTCGCGCGGGACGAAATGGCGTGTCGCCATGAGCTCCGGCTGGAAGCCCTTGGGGATCAGGTCCGAGCGGAAGTAGGCGACCCGTGCGAGCTCATCGAGGCCCATGCGCTCATTGTCCGTGCCGGCGTCGACAACGACCCCGTTCTGGATGTCGAGGGTCCTGGCGTCGGCCTGCAGCAGCTGTCCGGCCACTTCGCAGACATTCACGCGCAACGCCTTGGCCGCGCGCAGTACGGCTTCGCCGCCGATGCCCGCGCCGCGCGAACCCCAGGTGCCGCCGCCGGTGGGCACGTTGTCGGTATCGCCGGTGATGACCTTCACCTTGTCCGGCGTCGTGCCAAATGCCGTCGCCGCGACCTGGCCCATGATGGCGTCGGTGCCCTGGCCCTGCTCGGTCACGGAAGTATGGACGACGATGGCGCCGCTGGAATCCAGCCGCACCTGCGCGCCGTCCTGGGACGAGATCCGCGCCCCGCCGATGCCGTACATCGCCGCGCCGGGGTTGGTGAGCTCGATCATCGCGGCGAACCCGATGCCGCGATAGATGCCCTCGCCGCGAAGCTTCTCCTGCTCCGCGCGCATGCCCTCGTAGTCCATCGACGCCAGCAGCTTGTCGAGCGAGGCGTGGTGGGACAGGCCCTCGAACGCGATCCCGCTGGCCCCGTTCGTCGGGTAGGCATCGTCGGAGATCAGGTTCCGGCGGCGGATCTCCACCGGGTCGATCCCCAGCTCGCGCGCGCCCTTGTCGACCAGGCCTTCCGTCACGGCAAACGCAATCGGGTGGCCGACCGCGCGGTACTGGCACATCACGTTCTTGTTCTGGAACACGACCCGCGCCTTGGCCCGGTAATTCTTGTGTTTGTAGGGACCGCCGGTGAAGTTGAGGACCTGGTTGGCCTCCATCGCGCTGGTGCGCGGATACATCGAATACGGCCCAACGCCGGTCAGGTCGTCGATCTCGATGGCGGTGATCTGGCCGTCCTTGTCGAACGCCATCTTGCCGTGCACCCGGTGCTGGCGCGCGTGGATGTCCGTCAGGAAGGATTCGAGCCGGTCGGCCGCGAACTTCACCGGGCGCCGCAGCATCTTCGACAGGGCCACGGTCGCCATCTCGTCGGCATAGACATGCACCTTGATGCCGAACGACCCGCCGACATCGCCGCACACCACGCGCACCTGGCCTTCGGGCACGCCGATATGCTTGGCGAAAATGTGCTGCATCATGTGCGGCGCCTGGTTCGCCATGTAGACGGTCAGCTTGTCGTCGGCGTCGTCATAGTCTGCCAGGATCACCCGCGGCTCGAGCGTCACGCCGGTGTGCCGGTCGAAGCGGAAGGTCTGTTCCACGATACAGTCGGCCTTGGCGAAGGCGGCGTCGACATCGCCCGCGTCGACCGCATTCTCGAACGCGATATTGTCGTCGAACTCGTCATGGATGACGGGCGTGTCCTTGTCGCCGGCCGTCTCCTCGTCGGTCACGGCGGGCAGCACCTCGTAGTCCACCTCGACCATCGCGGCGGCGTCCTCCGCCTCGGCGCGTGAATGCGCGACCACGGCCGCCACGGCCTCGCCCTGCCAGCAGGCATGGTCGACCGCGATCGCGGGCTGCGGTGCGGACTTGAGGGTCTTGAAGTGGGTGAGCACGCCCACCCAGGGCTCGCAGTATTCCAGCAACTCCCTGCCGGTCACCACCCGCACGACCCCCGGCATGTCTTTCGCCGCGGACGTGTCGATGGACGTGATCTTTGCGTGGGCATGGGGCGAGCGCAGGAAGACCGCGTGCAGCATCTGCGGCAGCTTGATGTCGTCGACAAACCGGCCCTTGCCGCGCACGAGCTTGCGCACGTTGGGCCGCGGCACGACCTTGCCGATATAGCTGTTGGGCCGTCCGAGGACGCTGGAATCAGGATCTGTTGTCTGGTCGGTCATCGTGTCTCTCCCTCGCATTCACAAGGCCGCGTCTGCGCGCGGTTCGTTCAGCCTATTTATTCCACATCATCGCCGCGAAGGCGATTGCGAACCGGGTGCCGGTTCGCGTCCTTGATCCCGAGTGCATCCTCGGCGATCAGGATGCGCTGGACGTTCGGCGTGCCCTCGCCCACCGCCAGCATGTTCACGTAGGCGGTGATCTTCTTGATCGGGTACTCGTCGGCCAGGGCGTAACCCGCGAAGATCTCGGCTGCCGCGCCCGCCGCGTGCTTCGCAGCATTAACGGCGGCGTACTTGGCCAGCGACGCCGCGCGGTTGGCGCGCGCGCCCCGGTCCATCGCGTTCGCCATCTTGTGCACCAGGAGCCGCGCGGCCTCGATATTCACGGCCATGTCGGCGATGAGGTGCTGGACCATCTGGTAGGTCGCGATCGGCTGGCCGCCGACCACGCGCTGGTTGGCGTATTCGACCGCGTGATCGAGACAGGCCTGCGCCAGGCCCAGCGCCCGCGCCGAGACGGTCAGGCGGCCGTATTCGAGCGCGTTCATGGCGATGCTGAAGCCCTCGCCCTCTTCGCCGAGACGGTTCTCCACCGGCACCGTGAAGTCGTCGAGGAAGACCGCGTTCGAGCAAAACACCTGCGACAGTCCGGTCATGGCGATCGGGTCCGCGGTGAACCCGGCGAATTCCTTCGGCTGGACGATAAAGGCCGTGATGCCCCGGTGGCCCGCCGCCGGGTCGGTTTTCGCAAACAGGACGCCGGTGTCGGCGACATTGGCAAGCGTGATCCACTGCTTCGACCCGTTGAGCCGGTAGACGTCGCCATCGCGTGTGGCGGTCGTCTTCATCGACCCCGCCGCGTCCGACCCGCCGCCCGGTTCGGTCAGCGCGAACATCCCGATCTTCCGGCCGGCGATAAGGTCCGGCACGAACCGCGCGACCTGCGCGTCCGTGCCCCAGTTGAAGATCGTGAAGGGGCAGGTCATCGCCTGCATGTTCATGCAGTAGCCGAACTCGGGCGCGAGGCGGGAGATCGTCTCCGAGATGGCCGCGACCGCGAGGAACCCCGCATCGCTGCCGCCGAGGCGTTCCGGAAACGCAGCGCCGAAGAAACCGGCCCCCGCCATCTTCTCGACAATCGGGCGGGGAAATTCACCGCGCGCTTCGTAGCCGCCGATCTCCGGCAGTATCTCGCCCTGCGCAAACCGTTCCACCGCCACCGCCAGCGCCCGGATGTCTTCGGGAAGTTCGAAATCCATGCTGTTCCGCGTTCCTTTATTCTCCGACGCCGACAATCTAACATCGCACCCCCATTGAAACGACAAGGGTCGGCCCCGTGGACGCGCCTCTCACTTCTGTCGAAGACATCGCCGCCCGCATCCCCGACGGTGCGAAGGTGGCCCTGGCGCCGGACTATTCCGGCTGCTCCATGGTGACGGCGCGTGCGCTCATTGCGCGCGGCGCGAAGGACCTGCACCTCGTCGGCGTGCCGTCTGTGGGATTCCAGGGCGACATGCTGATCGGCGCGGGCTGCGTCGCGACGCTGGAGACCGCGGCCGTGACGCTGGAGGAATACGGCCCCGCACCGCGCTTCACCGCCGCGATCAAGGCGGGCACCCTGAAGATCGTGGACGGCACCTGCCCCGCCATCCATGCCGGGCTGACGGCCGCCGAGAAGGGCATCCCCTTCATGCCGGTGCGCGGCATCGTCGGCTCCGACCTGCTCGAAGCGCGCGACGACTGGACCGTCGGCAAGGATCCGTTCGGCAGGGAGGACGGCCCCATCGTGATGGTGAAAGCCATCCGGCCCGACGTGACGCTCATCCACGCGCCGCTGGCCGACACCCACGGCAATGTCTGGATCGGCGTGCGCCGCGAGATGATGCTGATGGCCCACGCTGCCCGCGAAACGCTGGTCACGGCGGAAGAAATCGTCGACGGCGACCTGCTGGCCGACCCGAAGATGGCGCCGGGCACGATCCCGGGCCTGTATGTCAGCGCGGTCGCCGAAGCCGCCAATGGCGCATGGCCCGTCGGCCTGTTCGGCCAGTACGGCCCGGACGACGCCCACCTGCGGGACTATCTGGAACGCGCGCGCACCGAAGAAGGCTTTGCCGGTTATCTCGACGAGTTCGTGTTCGGCGCAAAGGCCGCCGAATGAGCGCCGCGTTCGCTCCCGAAGAGCTTCTCATTGCCACCGTCGCGGACATGCTCGACGGGCTCGGCCATGTCGCCGTGGGGGCGCAGTCGCCCATCCCCGGCTCGGCGGCGCTGCTCGCCCGAGCCCGTTCGAACGGCGGCCTGCGGGTCTCCATGCTCGGCAGCGAGGCCCACAGCCCCTTCACCGACGGCGGGCGCGAACTGTTCGACTGCGCCGCCCAGGGCCGCATCGACGCCTTCTTTCTCGGCGGCGGCCAGATCGACGGGCAGGCCAACATCAATCTGGTCGGGATCGGCGACTACCCGGACACAAAGGTGCGATTTCCGGGCTCGTTCGGCTCGGCCTATCTGTACTTTCTCGTGCCGCGCGTGATCCTGTTCCGCGAGGAACACACCGCGCGCGTGCTCGTGCCGAAAGTGGACTTCGTGAGCGCGCCGGGTGTCAGCGACGACAACGTCCACCGCACGGGCGGTCCGCACGCACTTGTCACCGGCCGCTGCGTGTTCGACTTCGACAAGGACGCGAAACGCTTTGCACTGCGCAGCGTGCACCCCGGCCACACGGCAGAGGAAGTTCGCGAACACACAGGCTTCGAGTACGACGAACCGGACGACGTCGGGGAAACACCTTCGCCGGACGCCGCAACCCTCGAACTGTTGCGAGGCCCCGTCGCCGGGCAGGTCGGCGAGCGCTACCCGACATTCGCGGCGCGGGTGTTCGGAAAGGCCGCCGCCTAGGGCGTCAGGTCGAGGGTCCGGCCCTTCCTGTGCCAGCCGCCTGCTATCAGGTCGACCTCGACATATCCGCGCTTATCGCAGTCGCCGGTGTGATCGCCCGTGATGTCGAAGTCATCGTCGGGTGTGCAAAGCATCGCGTCGGTGCCGCCCCATCCGCGGCCGCTCTCGTTCTCCGCATGGATCAGCGGAATGAGCGGCACGTGCAAGGCGGCGTCCTTCAGCGGCCACTCCCAGAAAGGATGGCATTCGCCCGGTAAAAGCACGCGCCAGCCCCGCGCGCGATACCGGCGTTCCCTGACCTCGCCCACCTCGTTGGCGATCGCGACGCGGACGCGTTCGTCGGTGCGATTGCAAAGGGTGAGGGAAACGGACTTGCCGGCTTCCTCAATCTCGATGAGTTCATCGCACATTTCGGTCAGGCCGAAGCCGCAGCCGATCTCAAGACCCTCGATATAGTCTTCATCGACTTTCTGGGCGTGCGCGGGGGCGATCAGGAAAACCAGAGGCAGGCACAACAGGAAAAATCGCATCCTTCGAAGAACCTTTCGGGCCTAGGGCCTCAAATTCAGCGTGTATCCCGTCTCAAGCAGGTCGCCCTCGAAGATATCGATGTCAAAGTACCCGCGCTTCCGGCAATCGCCCTCATGGTCACCGATGATGTCGAACTCTTCGTCCGGCGTGCAAAGAAACACATCGTCGCCATCCCACACACCGCCCTCGTCGTCCTCTGCATACACCAGGAAGAACAGCGGCACGTTGTTGACAGCGTCGCGCACGGGCCATGTCCAGAAATCCTTGCACTCGTTGGACGTCAGCGACCACCAGCCCTGGGAGCGAAACAGATCGCCGTCCACCGGGCCGACATCCTCGCCGATGGCAACGAAGGCGGTCACAGTTGTCCGGTTGCAGATTTCAAGGCTGGCGGTCGGCCCTTCAGTTGACCGGGCCCGGTCACCCTCGTTCGGTGCCGGCGTATCGAGCCCGTCGATCTTGTCCAGCAAGTCGCAGGCTTCGTCGTCATCGAAGAATATGCAGAAGAACTCCAGATCCTCATACTCGTCATCATCCACCGTCTGCGCGTGAGCGGACGGCACCAGGAACACCAATATCAGCGCTGCAAAAACAAACCGCATCGAACGACCCCCCCCTTCGTTCTCGCGAACATGCACAACCCTAGGACAGGCAATGCCTGACTGTCAGTAAGCCTTGCCGCGCGCCGTCACGGGCCACACGATTTCGACCTTCCCGTTCCGGACCCCGACATACCAGTCGTGCAGGTTCGCCGTTGGGTCGCAGTGACCGGGCACCAGCAGCAGCTTGTCACCCACCTCCAGCACACCGTCGGGATCGGCCACCACGCCGTGTTCGTCCGAGCAGGTGACGTATTCCACATCGTCACGGCCAAACACGACCGGCAGCCCGCTATCGACCGACTGGACCTTCAGGCCGGCATCGACGACAGCCCGGTCGGCCCTCACATGGCTCATCACCTGGGTCAGCAGGAAGAACGCGTTCTCCCATTCGCCTGCATCGAACCGCGTACCGTCCTCGTTCTCGATCCGGCCGTAGTCGACATCCATGAACGCATAGGAGCCGCACTGAAGCTCGTTATAGATGCCCGAGTTGCTTTCGAGACTGTAGGAGCCCGTGCCACCGCCCGACACAAGCTCGGGCGCCAGTCCGGCCGTTTCCAGACCGTCGACGACATCCCGGACCTGCGCGGCGACCCTGTCGAACGTTTCCGCGCGCGCGGCGTAACTCTCAACATGCTGCATGGTGCCCTGATAGGCTTGGATGCCGGTGAATTTCAGCCCCTCGGCGGCGTCGATCGCGCGGGCGAGCTCGACGACCTCATCGGGTGTCGTCACGCCACAGCGCCCCTGCCCGCAATCGATCTCGACAAGCACTTCGAGCTGCGTGCCGTGCCGGCACGCCGCATCGGACAGCTCCGTGACATTGGCGAGATCGTCGACACAGACAATCACGCGCGCGCCCAGTTCGGGAATTCGGGCCAGCCGGTCGATCTTCACAGGGTCGCGGACCTCGTTCGAGACCAGCACATCCGTGATGCCGCCACGCACGAACGCTTCGGCTTCAGACGGCTTCTGGCAACAGACGCCGACCGCGCCGCCCATGCTTTGCTGCAATTTCGCAATGTCGGCCGACTTGTGCATCTTGCCGTGCACGCGCAGGTGCATGTTATGCGCGGCGGCATAGTCACCCATCTTGCGGATGTTTCGTTCCAGCGCATCGAGGTCGAGTACGAGACAAGGCGTCTGGATATCGGCCTCGTCCATCCCCGGCACGGCCGGAACGTCGTAGCCGACCTCGAGATCGTCAAAATTCACTGATGCGCTCATCCGGTCTCTCCATTCGTCCGGCGAATCTTCCGGTCCATGGCATGGACGGACACGGTCGGGGAAACTAGCATCGGCCCCGCAAATGCGTATGGCATCCGGTATTCGCCCATGCGCCTCACTCGCTTCTGAAAACAATATCCCAGGCCAAAATCGATGTCCCCCAACACATCACCCTTCGGCGCGCTCGCCGGGCTCAAGGTCGTCGACCTCGCCCGTGTGCTGGGCGGCCCCTACTGCACGCAGATTCTGGCCGACCACGGGGCGAAGGTGATCAAGGTGGAGCCGCCCCAGGGCGACGAGGTTCGCGACTGGGGTCCGCCTTTCCACGAGGGGGATGCGTCGTATTTCGTCGGACTGAACCGGAACAAGCGTTCGATC
Organism: Alphaproteobacteria bacterium; assembly: GCA_965222215.1. Lineage (GTDB taxonomy): Bacteria > Pseudomonadota > Alphaproteobacteria > UBA6615 > UBA6615 > JABJAG01. Next base: position 3,446,724 of record OZ244931.1, read on the forward strand.
GGGCTGGACCTGACGACCGCGGACGGTCGCGACGTGTTCATGCGCCTGCTCGAAGACGCCGACGTGCTGATCGAGAACTACAAGACCGGCACGCTGGAGAAATGGGGCATCGGCTACGAGGAGACACTGTCGAAAAAGTTCCCGAGCCTGATCCACTGCCGCATTTCCGGCTATGGCGAGGACGGCCCGCTCGGCGGTTTCCCGGGTTATGACGCCATCGTGCAGGCAATGGCCGGCTGGTTCTCGATCAATGGCGGCGACGCCGACAAGCAGCCGACCCGCGTCGGTATCGCGGCGGTCGACATGGGCACGGGCCTGTACTCCTGCGTCGCGATCATGATGGCGCTTTTCGAACGCCAGAGCTCCGGCAAGGGTCAGTTCATCGATATGACCCTGTATGACTGCGCCGTCTCGCTGATGCACCCGCACATCCCGAACTACTACCTGTCGGGCGGACAGGTGCCGGGCATCACCGGCAACCAGCATTCGAACATCGCGCCCTATGACAAGTTCCCGACGAAAACCGTCGACGTCTTCATCGGGGCCGGTAACAACCGGGCCTATGCACGGCTGTGCAACGAGCTGGGGCGGCCGGACCTGATCGACGATGTGCGTTTCGCGAATAACTCCGAGCGCGTCGCCAACCGCGCCGAGTTGCGCGAGGAGTTGCTCGACGCCTTTGCGGCGGTCGACGGTGAGGAACTCTGCATGAAACTGCTGTCGGCGGGCATTCCCGCCGGGCCCGTGCTCGACACCGGGCAGGTCATGACCGCCGAGCATACGAAACACAGGAACATGGCCTACAAGCTCGACTGGTACGAAGGCGCGGGCACGCCGATCAAGTTCAGCCGCACGCCGGCCGAGCTGCGCTCCACCCCGCCCGCCTTTGGCGCCCATGCCGACGAAATTCTTGCCGAACACGGATACGACGAAAACGACATCTCCGCGCTGGCAGAAGCCGGCGCCCTCGTGCGTGAACGCCGCAAGTTGAAGTAGTTCAAGGAAACCCGATCATGCGCTTTACAGAACGCCGCAAGAAATTCCGCGCCCTCCTGAACGGCGATGCCTGCGTGCATCCCGGCTCGGTGGCCGACCCCATGACGGCCCGGATCACGCAGGAGGTCGGTTTCGAGATCGGTATCTTCGCGGGCTCCGTGGCCTCGATGAACGTGCTGGCCGCACCCGACCTGATCGTTTTGACCCTGTCCGAGTTCGCCGACCAGGCGCGACGCATCGGGCGCGCCTGCGACCTGCCGCTGCTGGTCGACGCCGACCACGGCTACGGCAACGCACTCAATGTCCGCCGCACGGTCGAGGAACTGGAAATGGCCGGTGTCGCCGCGCTGTCGATCGAGGACACCGACCTGCCGAATGTTTTCGGCGCCGGGGGCAAGGCGAGCCTGATCTCCCTCGAAGAAGGCGTCGGCAAGATGAAAGCGGCGCTCGACGCCCGGATCGACCCGGACCTCGTGATCGCGGGCCGAACAAGCGCGGCGGGCATCGCCGGCGTCGACGAGGCCATCCGGCGCACCACCGCCTACGAAACCGCAGGCGTGGATGCGCTGTTCCTTGTTGGCGTGAAGACTCGTGAAGACCTCGAGACCATCGCGAAAGAACTGACCAAGCCGATCATCCTCGGCAGCGCCTCGCGCGAGATGATGGACCGAGACTGGCTGGCGTCGCTCGGCGTTCGGGTCTGCCTGCAGGGCCACAAGGTCCACGCGGCGGCGATGCAGGCGTTCCTGGACACCCAGAGCGCACTTCGCAACGGCACCCACCCGGACGATCTCGAAAACGTCGCGCCGGGCGACACGATGAAGCGCCTGATGCGGGATGCCGACTACGCCCGGTGGTCGGAGGACTTCCTCAACTAGCCAACCTCGCCGTTATTGCGAGGAGCCACGCGACGAAGCAATCCAGCATACGCGCAAGTCCGCCCTGGATTGCTTCGCCCTTCGGCTCGCAATGACGGAACTAGCGCTGGATCAGCCACGTTCGGATACGAACGACCGCAGGCCCTCGAACAACTCTGCGTCGTTGATGATTCGCGGCACCTTGTGCTGCCCGCCGAGCTGGCCGCGCGTTTTCATCCATGCCGCAAACGTCCCCGGCGGCACGGAAACCGCCACGGGTGCGCGCATCCCGAACCCTTCCGAGCGGTGCGCCTCGTAGTCCTCGTTCTCGGCCGAAAGGGTTTCGTCGACGACCCTGGCGAAATGCGCCATCCGTGATTCCGACGGCGCATTCTTTGCAAATTCCACAATGAACACATGCCCGCCGCGGCTTTCGTCTTCGTCGGCGTGTACAGCACCGACGGACCAGTCCGTGACTTCCGCGCCAATGGCGTTGGCGCCATCCCGCACGGCAGTCTCGAGTTCTGCCGCGATCAGGTGTTCGCCGAAGGCCGACAGCATGTAACTGGTGCGCCCCGTAATCTTGACCCGTAGCGGGTTCAGGCTCACGAACTCCACCGTGTCCCCGACCACATAGGACCAGAGCCCCGCGCAGGTCGTCAGGACGATGGCGTAGTTGATTCCTGTCTGGACGGTCCCCGCCCAATAGCGCTCGGGGCGCGGCGCGTCCAACTCGTCGACCGGCACGAACTCCATGAACAGCCCGGTGTCGAGCATCAGCCGCAGCCCGTCGTCCGGACCCTCGTCGGCCAGCGCTATGAAACCCTCGCTCGCCGGGTAAACCTCACGCAGTTCCGCATGGCTTCCCTTCAGCAGACCTTCGAACCGATGGCGGTAGGGCGTGAAATCGACGCCGCCATGCACCATCATCTCGAGGTTCGGGAAGTACTTGGCAAGCTCGGGCCGAGTGTCGCCGTTCGCCGCGGCCAGCGCATCGAAGAACAGCAACAGCCAGGACGGTGTGCCGCCGATCAGCCGGATATCCTGCCCCGCGATGGCCGCGACGAGGCGCTCCGTCTTCTCTTCCCAGTCGGCGAGGCGCGCAATGTCGTCCGGCGGGAAGGATCGGCCGCGAAACCACCAGGGCAGGTTCGCCGCCATGATGCCGGAGAGATCGCCGCTCTCAATGCCCTCGGCCTCGCGCACGAGTTCCGTGCTGCCGCCGAGCATGAACGACTTGCCGCCGAGGATCTGGCTGTCGGGCCGGTTGGCGAGGTGGAAGCAGGTCAGGTCGAGCCCGGCCATGGTGTTGGACGACACCATCTCGCGCGTGCACGGGATATGTTTCGTCCGCCCGCTGGTCGTGCCGCTCGTGACCGCGAAGAAAGGCACCGCGCCGGGCCAGGTGGTTCCGCGCAGGTCGGGGAACGCCTTCTTCCAGTAGGTCTCGCGAAAATCCTCAAAGCGGCGCAAAGGGACACGCTTCTGGTAGTCAGTGACGCTGCGGATGTCCGCGAAGTGATGGTCTCGGCCGAAAGCTGTCCGCACCGCCCGGCCCACCAGCCCGAGAAGCTGGCGCTGCTGAACTTCGGCCGCGTCCATCGCGGCCAGTTTCGCGAGCCGGCGACGCGCATAGACACGCATCAGCGGTGTGGCGTTCAGCATCGTTTCAACGCTCCGCGCATCAGGGCTTCAATTCCATCTTGTGCCGGAACTCCCGTTCGACCGTCTCCACCCTGAGTGGCACCTGAACATAGTCGCCGCGCAGCCACAGGTCGAACTGGTCCTGGAAGTTGGCGCTGTTGAGCCAGCCGTCCTGCCCGCCCAGTAGCGTGAACCAGTTGGCATCGGGGTCGGACATGTCGGAGATGTGCCGCGACTGGGAGCCGAAGCGCGTGAAGTGCCGCTCGTCGGTGTCGCCATGAGCGGTCTTCATCACCGTGGTCGAGCTGCCGGAGATCGGCACATCACCGAACCGGTACTTCTCGCCGACGATGGGAATGAAATTCAACGGGTGGCGCAGACCAAGGCGATGCATGTCGCCCCAGACAGAAAATTCCTTCATCCGCTCGGACGCGGCATCCAGCGCAGGGACCAGCGTATCGGCCACAGCATCCGGGGTCGCGGACGCGATGTCGGCGCCCAGCCTTTCGTCGAACCGGCCGCCGGCGCCGAGGAGGATTCTCTGCTCTTCCGACCAGAAGGCCTGGGAAAACGCGAACGATACCTGCTCAAACGCCAGCGCACCGCGTGAACCGGCGTCGTAGTGACCGTCCCAGTCCCGCATCTCGGACAACACCGCAGCTTGTGCCTCCGACAATGCCCTGCCGGAACGGTCAATCTGGCCGACGAGCAGGTCGCGCAGCGCCACCGCCGACGGCATGTAGACATCCTGTTGCAGGGATTCGAGATCCTCGAGCGTGACCTGCGCGCCGGTCGACAACAAATCGCGCAGGCGCGAGGTCCGGTCGTCATTCGAGAAGTGCCAGCCCACCGCAACATCGGCGTTCGACGGCTTGTTGTTCGACGACGCCACATAACCTTCCGGCGGGTCGAAAGACGCAGGCAGTTCCAGTGCTGACACGGTGTTCCCCCAGCTGTCCGCGCCGTCGGGATCGACGAGAAGGTCAGCTGGCGGCACCGGCGAGCGCGACGGCAGTTTGACCGCCATCACCTGCCCGATATGCCCATCCACATCGGCGTAGACCATGTTCTGGCCCGGCACGTGGAATCCATCCAGCGCCGCCCGGAAGGCCTCGAAATCCCCGGCCTGGCTGACCCGCAACATCGACGTGATCTCATCGCTCGGCTGGTGGCCCATCCAGCGCAGGGCGATGTCGACCCCCTCGCCGGCCGACGGCACCAGCGGCGCATCGGAAATCACCGGCCCATAGGGGGTCTCACGCACGGTCATCTCGGTGTCGAACCACCAGCGCACGCCGATCTCCTCGGTACGCTCCGTGAACTGATCCGGCGGCAGGTCGCTGACATCGACCAGGTCGGTGGACAGCGCACGCATGTTCGTGCCGCCCCACGCGATCCGTTCGTTGCGTCCGAGCGCGATGAACGGCACGCCGGGGATCATCATCCCGACCGCATGGTAAGAGGGCGACTTGTAGCCCGCGAGCAACCAGAGGTTCGGCACGAACACGCCGAGATGCGGGTCGTTGGCGATCATCGCCGCGCCCGTACCGGTCCGCGACCCGGACACCGCCACCGAGTTGGACCCCGCCTTGGCGAAGCCGAGCAAAAGCCCGTCGAAGACGGAGGGCTGATCCTTCGCACCCGGCCCGATACTCGGTATCGACTCGCCGCCGTCCTTCGCGACCCGGGCCCAGATTTCCGGCCAGTCCGGGCGCTGACGCAGTTCGAGCATCCGGAACCAGATCAGCCAGTTGACGTCCGTCGACCCCAGGCGACCGACGGCAATCACGTCTTCGGCCGTCCACGGCTCGCGCTCCAGGCCCAGCACGCGGTGCTCATGGGGAAGTTCATCCACCTCAGCAATGTAATGATTGAGACCCGCCACGAAGGCTTCCAGCCAGGCGCGGGTGTCGTCCGGCATCATCTGCAACGTCTGCGCCGCACCGCGCCCGAAGTTGAGGATACGCAGCGAACGGTCGATATCCGTCGCGAGCGGGCCGCCCATCTCCGCGACGCGGCCCCGGACGAGATGCCGCGCCACCGCCATCTGCCCGAGGCGCAGATGGCCATGGACCATGCCCAGCGCCACGGCGAGGTCGCGGTCCGTTTCCGCCTCGATGAAGGGCACCTGAAAGTCATTCCAGTGGATTTTCACCGGCGCGGAGATCGGCGCACCGTCCAGCGGCATCGTCGCCAGACGCGATTGCGTCGACGCCGGGTCCGGCAGAGGCGTGAGTACGGCACAACCGGCCAGCACCGTGGCCATGGCTGTTCCGGCGAGCAATCGGGTTAGCCGCATCGGGGAGGTCTCCGGGTTACGAACGTCCTTCGGATACAGGATACGGCAGCGTGCGGGAGAAGGATCATCGTGGGCGCAAGATGGGATGCGATGGCGCGCGTTTCCAGTCGTTTCCGCATCCCCGCCCGCCGCGACAACCGCGCGCCCATGCGCCTATAGTGCCCGCCCGCACCGTCTCTCCCGGAACCCCCATGCCGCCGCCGGAAACGATTCCCGTCATCACGCTCGTGCTCGGCGCGCTGTCCTTCTTCGCCGGCGGGCTCAGCAAGGGCGCGGTCGGGATCGGCCTGCCGCTGGTCTCGCTGCCGTTTCTCGCGACGCTGCTGCCGCCATTGCAGGCCATCGCGCTCCTCGCCGTGCCGGTGATCGCCACCAACATCTTCCAGGTATTCCACAAGGGCATGTTCATGGCGGTCGCGCGGCGCTTCTGGAGCCTGATCGCCGCCATCACCGTCACGGCTGTGCTCGCCGCCCAACTCATCGTCGCCGTCGACAGCGCCGCGCTGGGCGCGATCATCGGCGGCGTGATTACCGTCATCGGGCTGATGCGCCTGATCGACCTGCCCGTGGGCATCCCCGACCGGCACGAGCCCTGGCTCAACCCGTTGATCGGTGTCATCTCCGGCCTGGTGGGCAGCGTGTCGAACCTGTTCGGCCCGCCGGTCTTCGCCTACCTGTCGATGCGCGCCATCGACAAGGATGTGTTTATTGTCGTGATCGCGATGGTCTTTCTCGTGGGCGCGATACCGCTGCACGGAAACCTCATCCTGCTCGGCGTCACCACGACCGAGGTGCTGGTCATGTCGGCGCTCGCCGCGATACCGGTTTTCGCGGGCATGGCGCTGGGCACCTGGCTCCGCGGCCGGCTGTCGCAGGCGCTGTTCGAGAAATTCCTGGTCGCGATCATCCTCGTCGCGGGACTCAACCTTGTCCGGCGCGGATTGTTCTAGAACACCGCCCGGCGATCCCAATAGCCCGGAAAAAATCAGACTTTTGGCGGATGCATCGCGAAACGAATGCGCTAGAGTATCGCCAAACGCACCGACCCGCATGAGCGGGCGCGTCCATAACAACAGGGCCGGAATACCGGCCCGCGCACATACATTCTTCAGGGAGATCGAAATGATCCGAAACGTCATGAAATCCGCCGCGCTTGCCGGTGCCGCGGTCGCCGCTCTCACCATGGGCGCCGGTTCCGCGATGTCGCAGGAAGTCACCCTGCGCATGCACACCTTCATTCCGCCGGTCGCCAACCCGGGCAAGACCTTCCTCATTCCGTGGGCGGAGAAGATCGAGAAGGATTCCGGCGGTAAGCTGAAAATCCAGCCGTTCTGGGCCATGCAGCTTGGCGGCAAGGCGCCCCAGCTCCTCGACCAGGTGCGCGACGGCGTCGTCGACATCGTCTGGACCCTGCCGGGCTTCTCGCCGGGCCGCATGCCGGAAGTCGAGCCGTTCGAGCTTCCCTTCGTCCATCGCGACGCGCTGTCCACGGCGCTGGCGCTCCAGGACTACCAGGACAAGCATCTCGGAAAGGCGCTCGCGCCATACCACCCGCTGCTGCTGCATTCGCACCAGGGCTTCCTGTTCCAGACCAAGGAACCGGTCCAGAAGATGGCCGATCTCAAGGGCATGAAGTTGCGCGCGGCCTCGCGCGGCGGCGTGTGGCTGCTCGAGGCGCTGGGCGCGACGGGTATCGGCCTGCCGCTGCCGCAGATCCCGGAAGCCCTGTCGAAGGGCGTGATCGACGGCGTGACCCTGCCGTACGAGATTGCCCCGGCGGTGAAGACCCCGGATCTCGTGAGCAACTTCTCCAGCCTCGCCGGCCCGCAGGAGCGTCTCGGCACGAACGTGTTCACATTCCTCATGAACAAGGACAGCTACGACAAGCTGCCGGCCGACCTGAAGAAGGTCATCGACGACAACTCCGGGCGGGCCATCGCACGCTCGGCCGGGCAGAACTGGGTCGACATCGAACAGCCCGGCCTGAAGGTCGTTCAGTCGAAGCCGAAGAACAAGTTCTACGTCATCCCCGAGGACGAAGTCGCGAAGATGCGCACCGCGGCCGAACCGGTTTTCACCCGCTGGTACAACGAGGTCGCGAAATCCGGCCTCAACGGACCGGAGATGGTGAAGGACGCGCGGGAGATGATCGCCAAGTACGCCGGCTCCTCCTGAGCCCGGCGCCGCCCGAGATAATGCTTCGGGCGGCATGACCCGATGAGCGAAGGCTCCACAGAGAACGCCCGGCCCACCGATCCGGTGGGCCGGGTGCTTTACTCGATCTCCAAATGGCTGGCCGTGTTCGGCGGCGTCGTGCTCAGCGCGATGGCCCTGCTGACGACCATCAGCGTGATCGGCCGTTCGGCGTTTCTTTCCCCGGTACCCGGCGACTTCGAGATCGTGGCCATCGGCACAGGCGTCGCGGTGTTCGCCTTCCTGCCCTGGTGCCAGATGGTGCGCGGCAACGTGGTGGTCGACTTCTTCATGTCCGCCGCGCCGACCCGGGCGCGAATTTTCGCCGATGCCGTCGGCGGGGTTGTCTATTTCGTCATTGCCAGCCTGCTGACCTGGCGCATGATTTTCGGCGGCATCGACATGTACAAGTACAACGAACTGTCGATGACGATTAACTTCCCGCGCTGGACGACCTTCCCGGTCTCCATCGCCCTGCTCGGCTTCCTCGCGATCGTGATCGTCTACACGATCGGCCGCAGCATCGCCGAACTGCGCGCGGGCGAATACTTCGACGAACCGGACCAGATCGCATGAGCGGTCTCGAGATCGGCCTGACCGGCTTCGGCGTCCTGCTCGTCCTGCTGGCCCTGCGCGTCCCCATCGGCGTCGCCATGATCGGCGTCGGCATGGTCGGCTATGTGAGCATCGCCGGCGAAGCGGCCCTGTTCAGCTATCTCAAGACCGAGACCTACTGGCGGTTTACGGCAGAGACCCTGTCCGTCGTGCCCCTGTTCCTGCTGATGGGCCAGTTCGCCGCCAAGGCGGGGCTGAGCCAGGCGCTGTTCGAGGCGGCCTATACATGGCTCGGACACCGGCGGGGCGGCATCGCCATGGCCGCCGTGGGCGCGTGCGCCGGATTCGGCGCGATCAGCGGGTCGTCGCTCGCCACATCGGCGACGATGGGCCAGGTGGCCCTGCCCGAACTGCGGCGTTTCAACTACTCGGGCTCGCTCGCCACCGGGTCGCTGGCCGCGGGCGGCACGCTTGGCATCCTGATCCCGCCGTCGGTGGTGCTGATTATCTACGCGGTGATGGTCGAGGCGAATGTCGCGACCCTGTTCCAGGCCGCGTTCATCCCCGGCATCCTCGCCGCGCTCGGCTACATCCTCGTGATCGCGATCATCGTCCGCGTAAACCCGGAAGCCGGCCCGGCCGGCGAACGCGCCACGCGCGCGGAAAAATGGGGTGCGCTGGGGCGGATCTGGCCCGTGCTCGTGATTTTCCTGCTGGTGATGGGCGGCATCTACCTCGGCTTCTTCACGCCGACCGAGGGCGCGGGCGTCGGCGCCTTCGGCACGTTCCTGATCGCCGTCAGCCGCGGCGGGATGCGCATGAAGGGCTTCATCGAGGCGCTGCTCGGCACCGCCCAGACGACGGCGATGATCTTCCTGATCCTGCTCGGCGCGGCCATCTTCAACGCGTTTCTCGGCTTCTCGCAGCTGCCGATCTCCGCCGCCGACTTCTTCGGCAACTCGGGCCTGTCCCCGTTCACGATCCTCCTGGGGATGATCCTCCTCTACATCGTCCTCGGTTTCGTGATGGATTCGCTGTCGATGATCTTCCTGACGGTGCCGATCTTCTGGCCGATCATCGCCGGGCTGGACTTCGGGATGGGGATGACGCCGGACGAGACCAAGCTGTGGTTCGGCATCATTTCGCTCATTGTCGTGGAGATGGGACTGATCACGCCGCCCGTGGGCCTCAATGTCTTCATCATCAACTCGATGGCGAAGGACGTGCCCATGATCGAGACGTTCAAGGGCGTGATCCCGTTCTTCCTGTCGGACATCGTCCGGGTTGCGATCCTGATCGCCTTCCCGACCATCACGCTGATCCTGCCGCAACTGCTGGCGTGACGCCGCGCGCGGCTCCGGCATGAGCTTCAAGGTCAAGATCCGCCAGGCGGACCGGCCCGTCGACGTGGCGCCGGGCACCACGATTTTGCAGGCGGCGCTCAATGCCGGTGTCGCCTATCCCCATGGCTGCCAGTCGGGAAACTGCGGCGCGTGCAAGTCGCACCTGCTTGCCGGCGATGTCGAAATGTCGGGTTTCGCCGAGTTCGCCCTGACGGAAGACGAACGGGCCTCGGGCATGATCCTCGCGTGCCGGGCTGAGCCCGCAGGCGACTGCGATGTCGCCTGGCTGGAACAGGAAGCAGTGATCTCGCATCCACTCCGCAAGCTCACCTGCACCGTGGCCGAGCTAGACCGGATGACCCACGACATCGTTCGTGTGCGTCTGACCATCGATGACGGCGGCGCGTTCGCCTTCTCCGCCGGGCAATATGCCCGGGTGCGGTTCGCCGACCTGCCGCCGCGCGACTACTCGATGGCAAACCGGCCGTCGGAGGACATCATCGAATTCCACATTCGCGAGGTCGCGGACGGCGCCGTCAGCATATTTGCCGGAACCGAGCTGAAGCCGGGAGACACCGTGAAGGTGGACGGCCCCTATGGAATATCGTACCTGCGCGATGACCATACGGGCCCGATCGTTGCGCTTGCGGGCGGGTCGGGCCTCGCCCCGGTCAAGGCCATCGTAGAAGAGGCACTGGCCGCCGGCATGCAGCAGCCGATCCGGATGTACCTGGGCGTGTGCGACGAGCGCGATATCTACCTCGAAGATCATTTCCGCGCGCTCGCCGATCGCCACGAAAACTTCACTTTCGACGTCGTGCTCTCCGAGCCGGAAGGCGAAACGACACGGCAAAAGGGGCACCTGGTTGATGTCGTGAAAGCAAAATTCGAAGGCCTGGACGATGCCAAAGCCTATCTCGCCGGGCCGCCGGTGATGGTTGAGACCTGCGTCGAGGCGCTTATATCCCGAGGCATACGCGAGGCGGATTGCCACGCGGACGCGTTCTACACCGAAGCCGAAAAAGCTAAGCTGACGACCACATAAACTGGCAAATGGGGGGTCAAGCGGCGCCCAAATGGCGCTATGATCCCGCCGAAGACAGATCAACCGGCCCGAAACGGCGCCGCTGGGAAAGAGTGAAGCAATGACCATCCGATCCGAAGTTCGCCCCGACCTCCTGCCCTACTACGAGCAGGACTGCGACCCGAAGAACCTCGCCCCGCTTTGGGAGGTGCTGCATACCTTCGCACGCAAGACGCCGAAGAGCGACTGCGAGCCGTATATCTGGCACTACAACGAGATCCGCGACACACTGATGAAGTCGGCCGACCTGATCACGGCCGAACAGGCCGAGCGGCGCGTCCTGATCCTGGAGAACCCTGGCATGCGCGGGCGCTACCGGGTGACGACATCGCTGTTCGCCGGGCTTCAGTTGATCATGCCAGGCGAGATCGCCCCGGCGCACCGGCACACCCAGGCCGCGCTGCGCTTCATCGTCGAGGGCTCGGGCGCCTACACCGCCGTCGATGGCGAGAAAACGATCATGGAAGAGGGCGATTTCGTCATCACCCCGTCCTGGACCTGGCACGACCATGGCAACGAGACCGATGAGCCGATGGTCTGGCTCGACGGCCTCGACGTGCCGCTGGTCGAGACGCTCGACACCACCTTCGCCGAGCCCTATCCGGAAGCGAGCCAGGCGGGCACGCGTCCGTCCGGCGATTCGCTGGCACGCTACGGCATGGGGCTGGCCCCGGTGGACTACGAGCCGCAGACCGCCAACTCGCCGATTTTCAACTACCCGTATGTGCGGACCCGCGAAGCGCTGGAGACGATGCGCAAGACCGAGGAGTGGGATGCCTGTCACGGGCTGAAACTGCGCTACGTCAATCCGGACAACGGCAAGGCGGCGATGCCGACCATCGGCACCTTCATGCAGCTCCTGCCGAAGGGTTTCGAGACAGCCACCTACCAGTCCACCGACGCCACCGTGTTCAGCGTGGTCGAGGGCTCGGGCAAATCCATCATCGGTGACCAGACTTTCGAGTGGTCCAAGCGTGACCATTTCGTGGTGCCGTGCTGGGTGCCGCAGAAGCACATCGCCAACGAGGATGCCGTGCTGTTCAGCTTCTCCGACCGGCCGGTCCAGCAGACGCTGGGCCTGTGGCGCGAGAACCGCGGCAACGCCTGAGCCGACGACCCGTGACGCGTTCAAGGCTGGCGAACCTCACGGTTCGCCGGCCTTTGTTTTGGACCGTGATTTCGGTCCCGTTACTTTGGCAGTTTCTGCCATGGCTCATTTTGGCGGACTACTGGGCTACCGAAACAGGCCCCTGCTGGGTGAAGGGCGCCGGTCCGAAATACTTCACTCCTGTGGAAGAGATTTGGCTGGCGAGCCCGTTTGCTCTCGGTGGCTGGGTCGTTCTGGTTGGTGTTGTATCCGGACTATCGCGACTTCTGTTTGGAACCCGGTATTCGCCGTTCTGGACAGGAGCGGCAGCAGCTCTGGCCGTCTTCGTTGTTTTTGGCGCAGCCGGAATTGTTGGTTATCAGTCCTGGTACAACAGCTATTTCTTCGCCTTCTACGAAGCATACTGCCGCTGACGCCTAGAGCTTCACCCGCCGCAGACGCAGTGCGTTGGAGATCACCGAGACCGAGCTCAGGCTCATCGCGGCGGCGGCGAACATCGGGCTGAGCAGCACCCCGAAAACAGGAAACAGCACGCCCGCCGCCACCGGCACGCCGAGCGCATTGTAGAAAAATGCGAAGAACAGGTTCTGGCGAATGTTGCGCATGGTCGCGCGTGACAGGCGGCGCGCGCGCACAATGGCCATCAGGTCGCCCTTCACAAGCGTGATCGCGGCGCTCTCGATAGCGACGTCGGTGCCGGTTCCCATGGCCACGCCGACGTCGGCCTGGGCCAGCGCGGGCGCGTCGTTGACCCCGTCGCCGGCCATGGCGACCCGGTGCCCCTGTTCCTGATACCGGCGCACGACGGCGGCCTTGTCCTCCGGCAGGACATCGGCCTCGACTTCCCCGATCCCCAGTTTGCGCGCGACGGCCTCGGCGGTGGTCCGGTTGTCACCGGTGAGCATCACCACGCGCACGCCCTCGCCGGTCAGCGCCCGGAGCGCCTCGGGCGTGCTCGCCTTCACGGGGTCTGCCACACCGACGAGACCCGCCATCTTTCCGTCGACGGCGACCAGCATCACGGTTTCACCGTCGGCGCGCAGCGCCTCCGCGCGCGCTGGCCAGTCACCCGTGGCAACCCCGAGATCATCGAACAGGCGGGTATTGCCGAGCGCGACCGTCTGCCCGTCGATACGGCCCCGCACGCCCATTCCGGTCACCGCCTCGAAATCAGATGCGGCCGAGAGCGCCAGTTTCTCCGTCTCCGCCGCCGCGACAATCGCCCCGGCCAACGGATGTTCGCTGCCGCGTTCGAGGCTGGCGGCAAGGCGTAGGAGTTCCGGGTTCGCAATCCCGTCCGCGGATTCGACGGTCGTCACTTTTGGTTTGCCCTCGGTGAGGGTGCCGGTCTTGTCGACCAGCAGAACATCCACGGACCCGAATGCCTCCAGCGCCTCTGCGTTCTTCACCAGCACGCCTGCCTGCGCGCCCCGGCCGGTGCCGACCATGATCGACATGGGCGTGGCCAGCCCCAGCGCGCACGGACACGCGATAATCAGCACCGAGACCGCCGCGACCAGCGCAAAGGCGATCGAGGGCGCCGGGCCCCAAATGGCCCATACGGAGAATGCCAGGACCGCGGCCAGGACCACGATCGGAACAAACCAGGCCGCCACGACATCCACCAGCCGCTGGATCGGCGCGCGCGAACGCTGGGCGTCGGCGACAAGCTGCACGATCCGGGAGAGCATGGTCTCGCGACCGACGCGCTCCGCCCGCATGATCAAGCTGCCGGTGCCGTTCAGCGTACCGCCGATCACGTGATCATTTGCTGCTTTCTCGACCGGGATGGGCTCGCCCGTCACCATCGATTCGTCGACGGTGCTGTGACCTTCGACGACGGCACCGTCGACCGGAATCTTCTCGCCGGGCCGGATCCGCAGGCGATCACCAACGACAACGTCGTCCAGTGCGACCTCCTCGTCGCCGGTCTCCGTCACGCGCCGGGCGGTTTTCGGTGCCAGATCGAGCAACGCACGCAGCGCTCCGCTCGTCTGTTCGCGCGCTCGCAACTCCAGCACCTGGCCGAGCAAAACCAGCACGACGATCACCGCCGCTGCCTCGAAGTAGAGCTCCACCGAACCGTTCGCCATCCGAAACGCGTCGGGGAAAATACCGGGAACGATGACGGCGACAGTCGAATAGACGAACGCCGTTCCGGTGCCGAGCGCAATCAGGGTGAACATGTTCGGGCTGCGCTGCACGACCGAGTCCCAGCCCCGCACGAAGAACGGCGCGCCGCACCACAGGACGACAGGCGCCGCGAGAACAAGCTGCGTCCAGCCGAATCCAGCGCCCAGCCACCCGTGGAAGGACATGAAGGGCAACATGTCGCCCATGGTCATGACGACAAGCGGCACCGCGAACACCGCGCCGACCCACATACGACGGGTAAAGTCGATCAGTTCGTGGTTGGGTTCGGCCTCGGCCGAAAATGTCATTGGCTCCAGCGCCATCCCGCATTTGGGGCAGCTGCCCGGCCCGACCTGCACGATTTCCGGGTGCATCGGGCAGGTGTACTCGGTGCCTTCCGGATCATCGACCTGCGGCCCGCCACTGCCGTCGAGCCATGACACCGGATCCTCCGCAAATCGTTCGCGGCACCGCGCGGAGCAGAAATAGTAGTTGTCGCCGGCGTGGGCGTGGCGATGTTCCGTCGTGTCAGGATTGACCGTCATCCCGCAAACCGGATCGATGACCGTCATATCAGGGATCCAAACCTTCGGCGAAATCGTCGAGTATGGGACAGTCCGGCCGGTCGTCGCCGTGGCACTTGTCGGCCAGATGCGCGAGCGTTGCCCGCATGCCGCGCAGGGCCTCGATCTTGGCGTCGATGTCGGCGACCCGGCGGAGCGCGATGTCCTTCACGTCCGCGCTTTTACGTCCGGTGTCGCTATAGAGAGCCAGCAGGGTTCGGCAGTCCTCCACCGAAAACCCGAGGTCGCGCGCGCGCGCGATGAACTGCAGCATGTGGATGTCGCGGTCCGCATAGTCGCGGTAACCGTTGTCGCGCCGGCGCGCCGGAGTGACGAGGTCGATATCCTCGTAATAGCGGATGGTTTTCGCCGAGAGCCCCGTGCGCTCCGCTGCCTGGCCGATATTCATGGTTCCCCCGTGTCCTTTCGTCAGGACACAGATAAGGCTTCCAGTTACTGGAAGGTCAAGCGGCCTATGCGCCGTGCGCGCGCACCGGCACCGACATTTCCCCGACACCCTCGACCCAGGCATGCATGGTATCGCCCGGCGAGACCGGGCCGACGCCTTCCGGGGTACCGGTCATGATGACGTCGCCGGGATAGAGCGTCATGAAGGACGAGGCGTACTCGATGAGTTTCGCGCAATCGAAGATCAGCAGCTCGGTGTTGGATTTCTGGCGCACCTCGTCGTTCACGCGTATCTCGAAGTCGAGCTTGTCGGGATCGTCGATCTCGTCCGCTGTGACCAGCCACGGCCCGAGCACCGAATAGCTGTCGATCCCTTTCCGGAGGCTCCGGTCCTCGGTCCCGCGCACGGTCATGTCGAGGCCGATGGCATACGCCGCCACGTGGGACATGGCATCGTCACGCGAAATGTCGGAGCCGCCGGTCCCGATCACCATCGCCAGCTCGACCTCGTGGTCATTGCGCCGATCGGTAAAGCGCAGCGCAACGCCTTCGCTCGGCCCGACGAGCGACGAGTTGGCCTTCATGAACAGACCGTAGGTATCGATGGTCTTGATGTCCCGGCCGAGGTTGATCTCGTCATCGGCGCGGGATTCCTCAAGATGCTTGTAGTAGTTCACCGGCGCCCCGATGATCTTGGTCGGGTTCGCGACTGGGCTCTTCAGGGAGACCGAGGCCAGCGGGACCGGGGGCGAATCGTCCGCCGCCGCTTCCAGCGCCGGCTTCAGAACATCGAGATGCGCGATCAACGCATCGCCTGCCGGGACGGGCCAGCGCAGGGACGGCAACTGGTCGAGCGCGGCGGTGGCATCGAAGACGTCACCACCGCGAACCAGTCCCACTTGGTCGTTGTCATATCTGCAAATGCGCATAAGCGAATCCTCCAGCGCCCCGGTTAGACAAATGCCGCGCCGCCGTCGACGCAAATCGACTGGCCCGTCATGAAACCAGAAGCAGGCGAGGCGAGATAGAGCAGGGTGCCCACCATGTCCTCGGGTTCCTGCTGCCGCTTGAGCGACTGGTGACCAATGACCGCTGAGCGGCTCTGGTCGGTGCGGCCCGCATTATCGACCTCGGTCTCGATCATGCCCGGCAGTACCGCATTCACGGTCACGTTCGTATCGCCCAGCTCGCGCGCCATGCAGCGGGTCATTCCGATGAGCGCCGACTTCGATGTGACGTAGTGGGAGAAACCCGGAATACCGAGCGGCACCGTGGAGGAGGAGATGTTGATGATCCGGCCGCCACCGGCTTCGCGCATCGGCCCGGCCACGGC
This sequence comes from Alphaproteobacteria bacterium, assembly GCA_965222215.1. Lineage (GTDB taxonomy): Bacteria > Pseudomonadota > Alphaproteobacteria > UBA6615 > UBA6615 > JABJAG01. Next base: position 3,463,240 of record OZ244931.1, read on the forward strand.
GGTCGCGCAGATGAAACAGCCGGTGATGTTCACGTCCATCACCGCGCGCCATTCCTCCAGGTCGATTTCCCAGAAGGGCTGCCGCCCGAGCTTTACGAAGATCGCGGCGTTGTTGATGAGGCAGTCGATCTTGCCGAAGCGCTCCAGCGTCGTGTCGACCATCGCCTTCACCGACACCGGATCGGTGACGTCCGTCCGCACCGCGAGCGCGTCGCCACCCCCGGCAACGATCTCGGCCGCGACCGCTTCCCCGTTGGCGCCATTGAGTTCCGCAATCACCGGAACCGCACCATGCGCGGCAAAGTGCTTCGCGTAGGCGCGGCCGATTCCCTGCCCCGCCCCGGTGATGATGACGACATGCCCTTCGACGGACGACGAAACTTCAGCCATGCGGCTTGCTCCCGGCAACAATTCAAGCTGCCGGGAGTGTAGCGCGTCGATCCGCGAAAAGGACTAGCTGCTTGCCGGGTTCAACGGCGCGGTGGAAAACAGCACGCCGAAGGCCTTGCACCAGACCACGACGCTGCCGAAATCGCTCACGTCCAGCCCGGCGGGCACCATGTAGTTCTGGTTGCCGATATTGCCCTTGAGCGCGCCGAGATCGACGTAGTTGTCCTCGGTCACGTCCGAGGATTCGACCGGCCCCGGATGCCTGACGAAGAACAGGTGCAGGTCGGGCCCGTTGGTGACATCGAGATTCTCCAGCCGCACGACGTGCTGGCCATCCGCCAGGCGGTACACACCGGCGTCGCCGCTACCCTTGTGGAGCGCGTCGGCGTCGCGGAATGCGCCGCTGCTGACAATGACAGGCCCCGTCATGGCATCGCGGGGATCGTCCATCGCCTTGTCGGGCATCGCACGCGCGGCTTCCAGGACCTCATCTGCCATGGCGGCCTTCTTGTCGTCCGGCATCTCGGACAGGGCCTGTGGCGACGGGACGCCGGGGAACTGTTCGTCCACCACCTCGTCGATAAACAGGGGCGAGATCAGGACCCACGCCGCCACCGCGCCGACCACGATCACAACGGCACCGCTGCCGAGAAGAAGACTACGTTTCATAGGAGAGGGCCTTTCGCTGCCATGTCCGTCAGGGTTCGCGTTCAGAGTGACGCGCGTATGCCCGGAAGAACACGCCGTCGACGGCAACTATTCCATGCTTGCCGGGAACAGCAGGCGTCAACCGGCCGGCTTCAAGCGCACCAGGCTGCCGTCGCTTTCGTCCGTGAGGAGATAGATCAGGCCGTCCGGGCCCTGGCGCACGTCGCGCACACGTCCGAACACATCTTCGAGAAGCCGCTCTTCGGACAGGACGCGCGTGCCGTCCATGTCGAGCCGGGCGAGATACTGGAACTTGAGCGATCCGACGAACAGGTCACCGCGCCATTGAGGAAAAGCGTCGCCAGTATAGAACGCCATCCCCGACGGGGCGATGGAGGGCGTCCAGTGGTGCAACGGCGGTTCCATGCCCGGCTTGCTCGTCCCCTCACCGATGGTGAAACCGGCATAGCTGCGCCCGAAGGTCACGACGGGCCAGCCATAGTTCGCGCCCGGCTTGAGCAGATTGATCTCGTCGCCGCCCTGCGGGCCGTGCTCGTGAACCCAGACCTCGCCGCGGTCCGGATGGACCGCCATGCCCTGGGGATTGCGATGACCGTAGCTGAATGTGGACGGGGGAACGCCGGTCCGGCCGACGAAAGGGTTGTCGCCCGGAACCGAGCCGTCGTCGTTCAGGCGGACGACAGTGCCGTTGTGGTTCGAAGGGTCCTGTGCCTCGTCTGCCTCCCCGCGCTCGCCGATCGAGACATACAGCTTCCCGTCAGGTCCGAAGGACATGCGGGATCCAAAGTGGCGCCCGCCCGATGCCGGATTGTCGGCCACGAAAATCGTCTCGCCATCGCCGAGCGCCTCGCCCTCCAGCCGCGCGCGGAACAGCGCCGTCTTTGCACCGGCGTCGTCGGGCATGGCGTAGGTCAGGTAGACGAGACGGTTGTCGGCAAAACCGGGATGGATCGCGACATCCAACAACCCGCCCTGCCCCTGGTCATAAACGGCGGGAACACCGGACAGCGGCTGAGAGACCGTGCCATCGACGCCGACGACCCGAAGGTTGCCGTCGCGTTCGGTCACGAGCATTCGCCCGTCGGGCAGAAACGCGAGCCCCCACGGATGTTCGAGATCGTCCGCGACCACGACAGCCTCGAACGCCTGCCCGTTCGACGTGAAGCTCTGCGCCGCCGCCTGTCCGCCGACGGCCACTGCCGCGCCAAGCATGGCCACGGCCCCAAGAACATGTTTCATTCCGGAAAATTCCTTCATTGCACACATCGACGTGGGGTCGAGAAATGTCGAGCGCAAGGGGCCGGCATGCGGAACGCACAATTGCGCGAACACAATAAAGTATTAATCTCGCTAAGGTAGTTTACACCGCCTGCAGGTCTGTTGAAGATATGCCCATGTCATCCGCCGACGGAACAGCGGTTCTTCTGTGCCTCGTCACGCAGGACAACGACCTCGAACGCACCCTGGCCGACGGCCTCGACGCCGCCGGGCTGGAGAATGACATCCGCCGCATGACCCTGACCGACGCCCCCGATCAACTGGCCGGCAGCGAGATCGCCGATGCGGCCAGCCTGATCCTGCTCGACATGCGCCCTCCGAATACTGACGCGCGCGCTTTCCTGGGGGCACTGCAGCGGCAATCGGAGATCACGCCGCCGGTCGTCATCCTGATCGCCGACCGGGACGAGGAAACGAAAGGGCTCGACGCCCATGCACGCATGATCGCCGGGCGCATCTCCTCGGACACGCCCGCCGAGGACCTCACCCGGCTTGTCGACTATGTGCTGGCGGATAACTGGACGATCGAGGATCGTTCGTAAGCCGGGTATCCCGGTCAGGCCTTCAGACTGACGCCGGACCCGGCAAGCGCGCCCGCGGTCGCAAAGGCGATATCGTCGCGGGGAATTCGCTGGATCACGTCGCCGGTCGCCGTATTGAGCAGCTCGAGATAGACTCGGCGCTTCTCCTGGTCGAAATTCAGGCGGTAGCCCTCCGAGGAACCGGCAATCTCCTTGCCGGTATCCGGGCTTTCCTGCTTCTCGGGCTCAGCGGCGCGCGGCTCCAGGGGATCGCGCTCACGCGGCGCCGCCGTCGCGGGTGTAACCTCGGGAATGGCCCGGCCGGACACCGCCTCCGCCCGCACAGACGAAGAAGCGGATCGATCGAAATTTGTCGTAACTGGTTGCATGACCCTCCCTCCGTGGCTTGACGAAAGATCACGGTCATCATCCGGATATCGGGAGGGAATTCAATTAGTGTCGCGTCAACTTTGGCGCAAATTTGCCGCGAATTTTATGCAGATGCCCTCTGCGACACCCAGGCCTCGACGTCACGCGCCGATTGCGGGCGGGCGATATGAAACCCCTGCAGAAGGTCCGCGCCGAGCGTACGAAGGCACTCCATCTGCCGTTCGGTCTCGATTCCCTCCGCCACGACCTCGAGCCCGAAGGAGCGTCCGATTTCCACCACGGCCTTCACGATCGGCGGCGCAGCCTCCTCGGCTTCGATCTCCTTGATGAAGCTCCGGTCGATCTTCAACTTGTCGACGGGCAGGTGGCGAAGCACCTTCAGCGCCGTATACCCCGTCCCGAAATCGTCGATCGATACCCGGATGCCCATTTCGCGGACCCGCTTGAGAAGCTGACGGCTGCCCTCGAGGTTCGGGATCATCACGGATTCGGTGATCTCCAGTTCCAGAAGCTCGGGCGCAAGGCCTGTTTCGGCGAGCGACAACTGGATGGTCGACAACAGGTTGGGCATGGCCAGCTGCGCGGCCGATAGATTGATCGCCACCGGCACGGGCCGGGGACCCTCCGCCGCCCAACGCGCCGCGGTCCGGCAGGCATCGTACAACACCCACTCCCCCAGCGGTCCGATGAGGCTGGACGTCTCCGCGATCTCGATGAACGAACCGGGGTATTTGACACCATCGGAATGGTCCCAGCGCACCAGCGCTTCCAGAGACGCGACATCGCCCGTGCGCGCGTCCACGATCGGCTGGTACTCTAGGAACAGCTCATCGTTCGCGATGGCATGGTGAAGGTCGCTTTCGGTGCGGCGGCGCGCCTTGGCCGCGAGGTCCATGTCGACATCGAACATGATGTATCGGTTGCGGCCCTCCTCCTTCGCGCGATACAGCGCCATGTCCGCATTCATCAGAAGCTGGTCGGCATCGCCCACATCGTTCGGATAGGTCGTCACGCCGACGCTGATGCCGACATGTACCACGTGACCGCTGAGATCGAACGGCCGGGCCATCGCCGCGAGCACCTTTTCGGCGAGATATCCGGCGCCGTCCTCGTGCTTCAGATGCGTCGCCACGATCGCGAACTCGTCGCCGCCCATGCGCGCGATCACGTCCGTGACACGGCAGCAGTCGGAAAGGCGCCGGCCGACCTCGCGCAGGAGCGCATCGCCGACGGGATGGCCGAGCGAGTCATTCACGTGCTTGAACCGGTCGAGATCGAGGAAAAGAACCGCGAGCATGTGGTCGGTCCGGTCCGCGACCGCCAGCGCCGATCCGAGCTTCTCGGAAAATCCGACGCGATTGTAGAGGCCGGTCAGGTCGTCCCGCTCGACGAGGGAGGCCAGGTGCCGCTCGTTGCGTTTCTGTTCAATGGCGTAGCGGAATGTGCGGTCGAGAAGCTGGCTGTCGAATCGCGCCTTCTCGAGAAAATCAGACGCGCCCGCCCGCATGGCGGCAACGTCGATTTCATGATCGGCCTGTCCCGTCAGCAGAACAGTCGGCAGGTTGGGATGAGAGCCGGCCAGATGGGCGATCAGGTCCAGGCCGGATTCCATACCGATCTGGTAATCGACCAGGCAGATATGCGGGGCGAGACGGTCCACGGCCGCGATCGCGTCGGCATAGTTGCGCTCCCAGACGACCTCGTAGGAGGTATCGGTGGCATGATCGAGCAACGAGCGGATGAGATAGAAATCGCCCTCATTGTCGTCCACGACGAGAACGCGCACGGCCGGCCGGGCGGCGGTGTCGTCTTCCTGGTTTTCGTATGCTTCGGCGAAGGCCATTCAGGATCCGGCGACAAACTTCAAGAGCCTGAAACTCTAGCGAACAGCCGTTGAGACTTCCTTAAGCCGGCGCCCGAAAGCGTTGAAACCCGCTAAACGGCGCTCGCCCGTTCGACCTCTTCGGGAACAGCGCACACACGGTTGCCCGGCAGCACCATCGTGACCGTCGTGCCGTCACCCGGCGTGCTGTGCAAGCGCACGAAGCCGCCATGGAGTTCGACGAGGCGCTTGCTCAACGCCAGCCCGAGGCCCGTCCCCTGGCCGTCGCGCTTCCTGTAGGATTCGCCGACCTGCGTATAGGCCGTGAACAACCGCGGAATTTCCGTCGGGTCGATCCCGATCCCGCTGTCCTCGACATCGATTGCGACCGATCCGAGGGACGCGGGGCGAATACGAACCTCGATCCGGCCGCCCTCGGGCGTAAACTTGATGGCGTTCGCCAACAGGTTCACGACCACCTGGGTGATCTGCCGCTCACCGGCGATCACCTCACAGCTGTCCACCACCGGCAGCACATCGAGCGTGTGCGCCTTCGCGTCGGCCTGGGGCGCCACAAGCCGGACGGCGTCCCGTACCGCCTCGACCAGATCGAAGCGGCTCTCCACGATCTCGTAGCTGCCCGCTTCGGCCTTGGAGAGGTCCAGCAGGTCGTTGATGAGCGACAGCAGATGCTGGCCGGAATAATGGACATCGCCCGCATAGTCCCGGTAGCGCTCGTTGCCGACGCTGCCGAACTGTTCGTTCTTGATGATTTCGGAAAACCCGATGATCGAATTCAGCGGCGTACGCAGCTCGTGGCTCATGTTCGCCAGGAAACGCGATTTCATCTCGCTGGCGGTTTCCGCCGCCTGCTGGGCGATCCGCATCGCGCGCTCCGCGCGTTTGCGTTCGGTGATATCGCGCAGGGACGCAACCCGGGCAGGCTTGCCGTCCCATTCGGTTTCGACCACCCGGATTTCGGCCGTCCGTTCCTCACCGGTCCGGTTCACGAGATCGACCTCGACCGGTATGTCCGATTCGATGGGCAGCCCGAAACTGTCGCCGACCATCCTGTGCCAATCGGTATCCAAGAGGGACTCAGCCGCCGGGTTCACGAACAGGACCGTTCCGTCGAGATCGACAACGACGACAGCATCCGAAAGGTCGCTGATCATTTTCACGAACCGCCGGTTGGCGAGTTCGAGATGTTCCAAGCTGGTGCGAAGGGCCTGGTGGACGGAATGCCGTTCCAGGCTATGGGAGATCAGACGGTCCAGCGCCGTCGCGGTAATCTGGCCTTTCTCCAGGAAATCCTGCGCCCCCATCCGGATCGCTTCCAGCGCCGTCTGGCGGGTGTCCGCGCCGGACAGCACGATGACGGGCAGGCCCCTGGTATTCTTGAGAATGGCGCCGACCGTGCCCAGCCCTTCGGAATCCGGGAGATCGAGGTCGCTGAAAATGAGCGAAAAATCTTCGCGCTCCACCACTTCGAGCGCATCCGCAAGCGTCGTCACGGCATGCGTATCCACGCTGACCGACCTGATCTCGTTCAAGAGATGCTCGATCAGCAAAACATCGCCGGGATTGTCCTCGACTATCAGGATGCGGATTGTGTCGCCGGGTACGCGCAAGCTTTGGTTTCCAATCGTCGGAATTATCCTAAACGGGAAATTAACGGCCAAAGCTTATCGAAAGGTTAATGGCACACCCTGCTACCGCTAGTTCTGGAACAGATCCTCGATCCGTTCCAGCTCGGAATCGGCGATATTCTGCGGGTTCCCGGCCGGGATCGCCACGACGTTACGGAACTGGTCGCCATAGGAGATGTGATCGAGGCTCTCAATCCCGGAGGCAAGCTTCTCTATTTCCTTGAGTTCGGACATGCTTTTCCCCGCCCTCCTTTGAACTGTGGCGTTCGGTTGCTCGGGAGCGAACCGCTTCTGATCAGGAACCCGAGATATCGAGCCCGACCAGCACCTTTTCCTTGTCGCTCAGGTCGCCGACGATGCGGCGAATGGGAGGCGGGAAGTCCTTGATCACGGTCGGCGTCGCGAGAACTTTTCTGCGTTCGGCCTCGTCCGGATCGTCCAGCACGTCGACCACTTTAACCTTGTATCGGCGCTCGGGATCGGAGTCGCAAACGGATTGCAATGCCTCGATGGCGCGGGTCGCACGAACTGTCTGCCCGGTTACGAATATTGTCAGAACAACTGGTTCTCCGTTGTCTGTCATGATGGGTTTGCCCCGGTTCGGATGGATGCGCTCCACGATGGTACACAGCATATCTAAGGTAGTATTCTGCAATATGCTCCAAAACCTCCACGAGCATCAACCGCGCCGCGCCGAGAGTCGGCACGTGATTCGTGTGGAACGATGAAATGCTGTCGAAGTTCAGTGTCTCGCGCACCAGCAGCGCATCGGCCGGGTTGTCCTCGACCAATAACACTTTCAGTTCCCGAGGTTGCATTGTCGCAACTTCTTATGTGGCGGAGATGTATTCGGATCAGTGTTTGGGCGGAAACTTAACAACCGAAAGCCAGAAATCGTCGATCGCCCGTACGACGTCCCGGAAACTTTCTATATCCAACGGTTTCACAATATAGCAGTTCGCCGAAAGTTCGTAGCTTGTTTCGATGTCATCTTCCGCGTCGGACGTGCTGAGGACGGCCACGGGAATCTTCTTCCAGTCCGGATTGGACTTGATGTGCCGCAAGGCTTCACGGCCGCTCATGCCCGGCAGGTTAAGATCGAGAAGAATAATGTCCGGTGTCGGCCGCCCGGCGTACTCGCCCTCGCCACCCAGAAATTCAAGCGCCTGGGAGCCATCGCTCACGACGTGAAGCTCGCTCTGCACCTGAAGAGTGGACATGGCCTCACGCACGAGCATGACGTCGCCCGGGCTGTCTTCGACCAGCAGAACGTTGCGACTTTCAGGCACCGAAGAAACACTCATCGTCGATCTCCCTCATCCGGCACGACAGGCAGGGTGAACCAGAAACTCGTCCCCTCACCCGGCATCGAATCCACCCAGATGCGTCCACCGTGCCGCTCGACCACCTTCTTGCAAATCGAAAGGCCGATACCATTACCTTCGAAATCGCCACGCGCGTGCAATTGCTTGAACACTTCGAAAACGCGTTCGTGATGTTTCGGATCCAGTCCGATCCCGTTGTCCGAGACCGAACAAACGACCTCGTCGCCGCGCCTGTTCGTTTCGACCGTCACTAAGGGTGACGCGTCGGACCGGAACTTTATCGCATTGGAAACCAGGTTCTGGAACAGTTGAATCAGGAGTGTCCGATCGCCGATCACGGTTGGCAGGGCCTCAAATCGGAGCGAGGCCCCTTCCCCCTCGATCTGGGACGCAAGATTGGCCTCCACGGCCTCAAGCACCTCAGAGAGATCGACCGGCGCGACCACAAGATCGGCGGTCCCCGTGCGCGACAGCTTCAGGAGGTCCTCGATCAGGCCCTGCATGCGCTTCGCGCCGTCGACGGCAAAGCGAATAAACTCTTTGCCCTGCTCGTCCAGCTGTTCGCCATACCGCTCCTGCAGCAGCCCGCAGAAACTCGACACCATGCGCAACGGCTCTTTCAGGTCGTGCGAGGCGACGTAAGCGAAGCGTTCGAGCTCCTCGTTCGTGCGCTCCAGTTCCTCGGTATAGGCGCGAATTTTTTCCTCGATTTCATAGCGTTCGGTGATATCGCGGATCACGGCCATCGTCGCCTGACGCCCGTTCCAGACATAACCGGAACGAATTGTCTCGGAGTGGAAGACCTCCCCGTCGTCGCGGAGCCTGCGGATAATCATAGGGGAAATGATCTGGCTCGGCTCCAGATTGTGATGGCTTTGCAGCACCATCTCACGGTCGTCCGCATGAATGAGTTCGAGAGCCATGCGGCCATACAGGTCGGACGGCTCGTCGACACGGAACATGTCCGCCGCCGCCCGGTTGGCGAACACGATCTTTCGGTCGGCGTGGACAATAATCGCGTCGGGCGTGGCTTCCGTGATGGTGCGGTGGCGATCCTCGCTTTCCCGGAGTGCGCGCTGCGCAGCGAGCTCGTCGGTAATGTCTCGTGCGATAACCAGAAAACCGGTTTCGCCCTGCCAGTCGATCACAGTCCCCGTGGCGCGGCTGTCAAACTCTGACCCGTCGACACGCAGGCGCCGGTAGTCCGAAACCGGCGTAGTTACGCCCTCGCGAACAACTTCCCGCCATTTCCGGACGCGGTTGTGCTCGTCTGGATGCACGAAGTCCATAATCCTGCGGCCGACGAGGTCTTCGGCGTTTCTTGCGCCGAACATGCTGACGGCTGCGGGGTTTACATACCGGATCGTCCCACCAGCATGAACGAAAGTCGCCTCCGGCATGAGTTCCAGAATCTTGCTATAACGCTCCTCGAGTGCAGCCCGGGCACGTTCGGCCTCGGCCCGGTCCGTAACGTCGCGCACGATCGACAAAGTCGCCGGCGAGCCTTCCCAGATGTAGCGGCAGCCGGAAATCTCCGCAGCGAATTCACTGCCGTCGAGACGTATCCGGCGGCTTTCCATCACGCTGACCGCCCCCTCTTCCGCAATCTGCCGGCGCCTCGAATTTACGATGTCATGCAGATCCGCCGGAATGAGATCCAGCGGATCGAGCCCGATGAGGTCGTTCATCGTCTTTGCGCCGAAAATCTGCACGGCTGCCTTGTTGGCAAACACGATTCGTTCGAACATGTGGATCAGCACGGCATCGGGTGTCACCTCGACGATCTGGCGATGGCGTTCCTCACTTTCCAACAGCGCCTTCTGGGTTGCGATGCGTTCAGACACGTCGCGGATTACGACCAGTTGTGCTTCCCGGCCATCCCACGAAATCAGACGTTTGCGCCCTTCACCGAAAAAGCTAGATCCGTCAAGACGCATACGCCGCACATCAACCACACGTTCGTCATCACCCTGGCGGATCCGCGCCAGATTCTCGGCTACTGCGCGCCGGCCCTCTGGATGCACGAGGTCGTCGGCCACGACCCCGATCAACTCCTCCTTGTTCTGCGCACCGAAAAGGCGCACCGCAGCGTCGTTGACGAACACAAGCATGCCATCGACGTGCACGATTATCGCATCGGGGTTGATCTCCGCGAAGTCGCGCTGGCGCGCCTCGCTTTCGGCCAGCGCGCTGATGGTGCGTTCCTGGTCCGTAAGATCGCGCACGACCATGAGCGTCGCCGGTGCGTCTTCCCAGACGATAGGCGCACCGCGGCCTTCGGACGGGAACAGTTCGCCATTCAGCCGCCTCCGGTGGACGAAGATCGGACGGCTGCCGTCCGGTTCGGACAGCCGTCTATGGCTTTCCAACACCCGGTCAAGGTCATCCTCGGCGATCAGATCCCAGGCGAGACGCCCGATCAGGTCGGACATGGAGCGCGCGGCGAACATGTGAACGGCAGCGGGGTTTGCCCACAAAATCTTGCCTTCCCGATGCACGTAGAGCGCATCGGGCACAAGGGTCGCGATTTCGCGCTCGCGGGCCCGTGCCTCCTCGAGGCGGCTCTCGCGTTCCATCTCCGGTGTCACGTCGCGCCCGGTGAACAGAACGCCGAAAATCTCTCCGGCATCGTTTTCAAGCGGGGACACCCGGAGCGATATGCGCACGCGTGTGCCGTCCTTCCGTATCCGGTCGACCTGGCGCGGCGCGATCGGCGACCCCGACAGGGCGCGCGCGAACAACGAAATCGTATCTCCGGACACCTCCGGCGGCGAAAGGAACGAGATATCCTTCGCGAGCGCCTCTTCGGACGTGTAGCCGTAGAGTTCCTCGGCGCCGCGATTCCAGAGCACGATCTCACCCTCGGCCGAAAACACGACAGCCGAATCCTCGAGATGCGAGAACGCGGCAGCAAGCGGCGCGATTAGATCCGTCTGCTCGCTACTGACGTCCCCGTCTGACACGGCAGGCTCTGATCGAGCAGTCGACATGGCGCTCCAAATCCCCGATGGCCGAAACCTCGCCTTTTCGGGCAGCTTCAGGCCGGTCGGTAAAGATGCGCACCGGAAAGTTAACAGAGCGTTTAAATTCCGCCCAAGGTTTCGCGAAAAGCCCCGAAATCCGCCAGAAAGTAGTTCGCCTTCGGGCAGGCGCACGCGGAGGTGGCAGTGCAAGACGTCCTGCGTCTCGTCATGGCCCGCGCGATGGGATAAATTGCCGATTATCGGGAGATACAGCCATGATCAATGTCGTTGGGTTTCGTTACTGCCGTCTGGGCACCGCCGACCTGGATGAAACCGTGCGTTTCGCGGAAAAGATGATCGGCTTGGAGGTCGTCGATCGCGAGAACGGCGCGGTTTACACGCGCGGCGACGATCGCGATCACAACATTTGCTATTTCCAGGGCGACCCGCGCGACCACACGCTGGGCCTGGAAGTCGAGACGTTCGAGGACCTGGAGGCCGCGGAAAACCTGCTGCGCGCCAACGGGCTGGAGGTTCATCGCGGCACGGAGGAAGAAGCCGCCGCGCGCCGGTGCATGGGCTTCGTGAACTTCAAGGACCCAAGCGGCAACTCGATCGACCTGACTGTGCGTCCGTTCGCATCGGGACGGCGCTATTTCGCCTCGCGCGACGCGGGCATCGACGAGTTCAGCCACATCGGCCTGTGCGTGACCGACCCGCGCGAAGCGGAGAGGTTCTGGTCGAGCGTATTCAACTTCCGCACCAGCGACTGGATCGGCTGGTCCGCGCTGATGACGTTCGACGCCGTTCACCACCGCTTCGCCTTGTTCCCGTCGGACCGGCCCGGCATCCAGCACATCAATTTCCAGGTCGAGGAAACCGACGACGTGATGCGCTCGAACTATTTCCTCAAAGACCATCAGGTGCGCATCCAGGCCGGGCCGGGACGGCATTCGCTGTCCGGCGCACGGTTCCTGTATTTCTACGGGCCGGACGACATGATCTACGAATATTCCTGCGGCGTGCGGATGGTCGACGACGAATGGCGCGCGCGCCAGTTCCCAGTCAGCGATGCCTCGTTCTGCGCCTGGGGCTGCAGCCCCGACCTGAGCGCGGTGCTCGAAGGATAGAACCGCATCCGCCCATGGGATTTGTCATGACTGAAAAAATCGAGATCGTCGGCATCCGCTACTGCCGCCTCGGTACGGCCGATCTGGAAGGCACCGTGGATTTCGCGACATCCGCCATCGGCCTTGAAGAGGTGGCGCGCGAAAACGGCGCGGTCTACCTGCGCGGCGACGACCGCGACCACAACCTCGTCTACTTCGCGGGCGACCCCAACGACCACACGCTGGGCTTCGAGGTCGAGACCTTCGAGGAGCTCGACGCGGCCGAGCGACTTCTCGCCGGCGCGGGCTGCGCCGTGCGGCGCGGCACCGACGAAGAGGCCGCGGCGCGGCGGTGCATGGGTTTCCTGAATTTCACGGACCCCACCGGCAACTCGATCGACCTGACCGTGCGGCCGTTCGCCTCCGGTCGTCGGTATTTCCCGTCGCGCGACGCCGGGATCACGGAGTTCAGCCATGTCGGGCTGAAAACGGACAATCCGGCCCGCGACGAAAAATTCTGGTCGGACCATTTCAACATCCGCGCCAACGACCGGATCGGGGAAGCGGCCCTGATGTCCTTCGACGAGGTGCACCACCGCCTTGCGCTGTTCCCGACCGACCATGCCGGCATCCAGCACATCAACTTCCAGGTCGAGACCGTCGACGACATCATGCGGTCCTACTACTTCCTGACCGAGCGGCAGGTGCAGATTCGTTTCGGGCCGGGCCGCCACCCGACGTCGGGGGCGATGTTCCTCTACTACGAAGGCCCGGACGGCATGACCTACGAATATTCCTCGGGCGTGCGCAACGTCGACGCCGACTGGCGCCCGCGCCAGCTGCCGTTCAAGGACGAATCCTTCTGCATGTGGGGCTCGCGGCCCAACATCCCCGAATTCTCCGGCGACTGAGCGGCAGCCCATGACCACCACGGCCTTCGGTGCCCCCGGCGAACCGGAAGACGCCACCGCCGTGCGCGTGCGCAAGGCCGCGCGCGCGCTGCCCCGCCACGATCTTGGCCATGCCTACGGGCATGTCAGTGCGCGGCTCGACGCGGAACGTTTCCTCGTCTGCCCGCCCAAGCCGATGGGCCTGATCGAGCCCGGCGAGGCCTGCACCGTGGTGCCGGTCGAGGGCCCGCTGCCCGACGGCGTGCTGGGCGAGGTGCGGATGCACCAGCAGATCTACAAGCGCCGGCCGGATGTGGGCGGCGTTATCCGCACCTTCGTGCATTCGGTCCTGACCCTGTCGACAATGCGACGCACGCCAAAGGTGCGCCACGGTTTCGGTGCGTATTTTCGCCCGCAGGCCGCGCTGTGGGACGACCCGCTGCTGGTGCGCAACGACGAGGCGGCCGCCGGCGTCGCCGAGACCCTGGGCGACGGGCGCGCCGTTGTCCTGCGCGGCAACGGCATGGTCGCGTGCGGCGAAAGCGTCGAGGAAGCCGCCGTGATGGTGTTCTACCTGGATCAGGCCGCGCGCACGGAGCTTTCGGTGCTCGCCTGCGCGGCGAACCCGGACGTGGAACCGGTCGAGTTTACGCCCGAACAGGCCGAAGCGCGCGACACCGGGTCCGGCATGATCTTCGAGCGCATGTGGGATTTTATGACCGACGGCGACCCCGAATGAATGGCGGCGGCATGAGCGACGACGACAGCGACACTCCGACCACGTCGAGCGGACCCAAGGCGTACGAGAATGCCGACTTCCTGCATAGCCGCGACGCCCGCGCGCTGCGCATCCTGTCGGAGTATCTCGAACCGCTCAGCCGCTTCGAGCACTACGACATCGACGACACCATCGTCTTCATGGGCTCGGCCCGGCTGAAGTCGGCGGAGGACGCCGCCGCCATGATCGCCGCGGCCGAGGCGGGGGACGGCGACCGGGAAGCCGCACGGCGCGCCGAACGCATGGCCGTCTACTACGAGGCCGCCCGCAAGCTCGCGTTCCGCCTCACCGACTGGTCCAAGAGCCTGGGTGAGGACAACCGTCGTTTCGTGATCTGCACCGGCGGCGGGCCGGGGATCATGGAAGCGGCGAACCGGGGCGCGTCGGAGGCCAAGGGCATCAATATCGGCCTGACCATCTCCATCCCCGCCGAGGACTTCGACAACCCCTATATCAGCCGCGAGCTGAACCTGGTGTTCCACTATTTCTTCATGCGGAAGTTCTGGTTCACCTATCCGGCCAAGGCCGTGGTGCTCTTCCCGGGCGGGTTCGGCACGCTGGACGAACTGTTCGAGATCCTGACCCTGATCCAGACCCAGAAGATCAAAAAACGCGTGCCCATCGTCCTGTTCGGGACCGAGTTCTGGGACCGGGTCGTCGACTTCGAGGCGCTGGTCGAGTTCGGCACCATCAGCCCCGGCGACCTCGACCTGTTCCACCGGACGGATTCCGTCGACGACGCCTACGACTACATCACGGCCGAACTCGCCGCCCACGGCATGGACGAGCCGGGGGTGATGCTCTAGTCGGCGAAGGAACGGATGTAGGCGAGAACCGCGTCGATATCGCGCTGGGACAGCGGCATCTGGGGCATGACCGGGTGCGGCGTCGTGAGCGCCCCCCGGAGTTCGGCCGGTGTCAGCGACGAGCGTGCGAGCGCCGGGAACGCCGGCGCCCCGTCGACCACCGCGCCCGGCTGATCCTCGGCCACGGCATGACAGCCCGAACAGATATCGCGCGCGAGTTGTTCGCCGCGGATACGCAGTTCGCCTTCCTGCGCCAGGGCCCCGCCGGAGATCATCGCGGCGACACCCAGAATGGGAAGCATGGGAAGATATCTCTGGTAGGTCATGAACCTCATTCTGCGTGCCGGCGTTTCGGCCCGCCTTGCCATAGGTCAATCGGCGCCCATATCTTCTGGACGACACCGCAACAGGTTCATTCCGATGGCGATACACATCGAATTCTGCAAGATCTGAAACTACGAGCCGCGTGCGCTCCGTGCGAGGGACCTGCTTGTAGAACTGGGCGAGAGCGTGGAGATCGCGCCCGGCCGGACGGGATCATTCGAGATCACCCGCGACGGCGCGCTGCTGTACTCCAAGCTGGAGAACGGCCGCTTCCCCGACGACGACGAGGTGCGCGGGCTGGCATCTGGCGGTTGACCCGCCTTTCCGCTAGAACCGCGCCGCGATGAGCGAGCTTTCCTACTATCCGCCGAACGAGACCAGGCGCCTGATCGTCGGGATTTCCGGCGCGACCGGGATTGTCTACGGCGTGCGGCTGCTGGAAGCGCTGCGGGAGACGGACATCGAGACCCATCTCGTCGTCACCCGTCCCGGCCTCATGACCCTGAACTACGAGACGGACCTGTCGCGCGACGACCTCTATGCGCTCGCCGACCATGTCTACAACGCCAACGACATCGGCGCGGCCATCGCGTCCGGTTCGATGCTCACCCTCGGCATGGTCGTCGCGCCCTGCGCGGTGAAATCCGCCGCCGAGATCGCCTCCGGCGCAACCCAGACACTGCTGACCCGCGCGGCCGACGTGACGCTGAAGGAACGGCGGCGGCTCGTGCTGATGGTGCGCGAGAGCCCGCTCCATACGGGCCACCTGCGCACGCTCACGCAAGCCTCCGAAATCGGCGCGATCGTGATGCCGCCGATGCCGGCCTTCTACCCGAAGCCGGAGACGATCGAGGACATGATCGACCACACGGTCGGGCGCGTGCTGGACCTTTACGCCATCGAGCACGAACTCTCCCCACGCTGGACCGGCCGCCCCCCCGCCTGAATGTCTCGCCCGCCCGGTGATCCGCACCGGGTTTTCGCCCGTAGTTAGTACAAACCTAATTCAACCGGCCGGGCGTGCACGCCGGCCGGCAATCTCGGGGAGTATTTCGGGCATGAAGCGCATTCAGGCCGCCATCGGCATTCTGGCCGTCAGCACCGCCATCGCTTTCGCCCCGGCCGGTGCGTCGGCCGGCAACCCGGGCGACGCGAACGGCGTCCTGGCCTTCGACGTGGCGCTGGACGGGCGGCCCATCGGGCAGCACAGCCTGACCTTCGAACGGCGCGCGGACAACGCGCTCGCGGTCGATATCGCGATCGACCTGGAAGTGAAATTCGGCCCCTTCACCGTCTATGACTACAGCCACCGCAACGCGACCCTGTGGCGCGACGGCGTGCTCGCGGAGATGCGCAGCGAGACCGTCGATGACGGCGAGCGCCACACTGTCGAAGCGAACGGCGGCGAGACCGACCTGCGGGTCGTGACGGACGGCGAGCGCGAATACACCACCGCGCGCACCACCCTGCCGACCACCTACTGGATGGCATCGACCGTGGCGCAGGATCGCCTGGTAAATTCGCAGACCGGCGAGCTTCTCGAGGTGCGGGTGATCGAGGTCGGGCCGGAGGAAATTCCCGGCCCCGACGGCCCGCTGACGGCCACGCATTACCGGATGGAAGGCGATCTGGAGATTGACCTCTGGTACGACGCGGCGGGTATTCTCGTGGGCCTTGCCTTCGAGGCGCGCGGATCGGACGTCACCTACCGGCTGGTCGAACGCGTGAACCCCCTGCCGGTCGCGGAAGCCATGCCCAACCTCACCGCCCGCCATCAAGCCGCCGCCGTTGCCAGGTGACCGCCGCGCCTGAATCCGGTTCCGCGCGGCACCCCACGGAACGCCTGTCACCGGGACAGCTGCTCGCCTACGGGTTGCCAGGGTTGCCGCTGGCGATCCTGCTCCTGCCGCTGTTCGTGATCCTGCCGACCTACTATGCCGACGACCTCGGCCTGGGCCTGGCGACGGTCGGCGGCGTCCTGTTCTTCGCGCGCATCTGGGACGTGGTGAGCGACCCGCTGGTCGGCTACCTGTCCGACCGTACGCGCTCGCGCTGGGGCCAGCGGCGGCCCTGGCTCGTGGCGGGCGCGCCGCTGGCCATGATCGGCACCTGGGCGCTGTTCCACCCGCCCGCCGGCGTGGGCGGTGTCTACCTGCTCACGGCGACCTTGGTGCTCTATCTCGGCGGCACCATGATCATGCTGCCCTACACCGCCTGGGCGGCCGAGCTTTCGAGCGACCGGCACGAGCGCAGCCGCATCGCGGCGGCCCGCGAAGTGGCCATCGTGATCGGCACGCTCGCCGCCATCGCGCTGCCCGCCGGCCTCGGCCTGTCGCGCGTCGAGATCGTCGACGGCACGGCGTGGGCGCTGGTGATCCTGATCCCGCTCGCCGTCGCCGCCGCGGTGACGCTGCTGCCCGACCCGCAACCGGCCTCCGTGCCGGGGCGCGGCAACCTGCGCGGCCTCGTCGGCATGTTCCGCAACCGGCCGTTCCGGCTGCTGGTCTCGGCCTATTTCGTCAACGGCGTCGCGTATGGCCTCCCGGCCACCCTGTTCCTGCTCTACGTCGAGCACGTGATCGGGCGCCCCGACTGGGCCTGGATCCTGCTGATTATCTATTTCGCCGGCGCCATCGCGGGCCTGCCGGCCTGGCTGTTCCTGAGCCGGCGCATCGGCAAGCGCCGCACCTGGATCGCGTCGATGGCGATGGCGACGCTCGGCTTCTGGCCGGCGGTGCTGCTGGGCGACGGCGACCTCGGCTGGTTCATCGCGATCTGCGTGGTGACCGGCCTGCCGCTGGGCGCCGAACTGGTGATGCCGCCCTCGATGCAGGCGGACGTGGTCGAGCGCGACGCGCGCGAGACCGGCGCGCGGCGCACGGCCACCATGTTCGGCATCTGGGGCATCGCCACGAAGGTCCCGCTTGCCGTCGGCGTCGGGATTGCCTTCCCGCTGCTCGCCCTGGCGGGGTTCGACGCGGCCGCCGAGAGCAACCCGGCGGCGTCGCTGTTCGTGCTCGCGGCGCTCTACGGCCTGCTGCCGGTGGCGTTCAAGCTGGTCGCCATCGCCGTGATCTGGCGTTTCCCGGAAGAGCGTGTCTGAGCCGGTCTGAGCCGCGCGGACGCGCTAGCGGGCCGCCCGGGCCTGCAGCTTTCCGAGCCAGTCCTCGACCCGCCGCCGGTTCTCCCCGAGATCCGAGACGCCGTAAACCGAACGGCTGTAGACCGCGAGCGTCGAGCGCGCCGGCGCGACCCCGATGAAACGCACCGTGACGATGTCCGGGAACCGAAAGCGCGCCGTGCGCTGCACGTACTGAAGCGCATCGTCCGTATCCGTCATCAGGGTGACCTGCGGCTCCCCGGCGATCATGGCCTTCCAGTGGCTGACCAGCTCCTCCACCGGAATATCGAACACCGGGCTTTCGCGATGCGGCGCGGAGACACACAGACCGGGCGGGCACACGAGATACCGGTTCCGCGCCCCGGCGACGTCCACGGTCTCGAACTCGGGTACGGCAACGTCGCCCACCGGAAGAACCGCCGACAGCGGGCGCGCGCCCAGCGGCGTGAAGAGCAGGAGCGCAGCGAGAAGGGCCAGAATGACGATCGCCAGAGCCACGCTTCGGATCACCTTTGTCATGAAAGAGGGCTCCCGCCGATACATCGGAACAAGCCCGCGGGGCATGCGTGGTGCGCCCGGCAGGATTCGAACCTGCGGCCTCGGGATTAGGAATCCCGCGCTCTATCCTACTGAGCTACGAGCGCATACGCGTGTCGCGTGCGCCCTAATTAGCCCCGGCCGGGCGGCAGCGCCAGCCCGAAGAGCGGTTCGGATCTGTTCAGATACCCAGGAAGGGCTGCGCGAGCCGCGCGAGAGGGCCGCGGAAACGCAACGGGGCGTCGGTCACGGCGAGGCAGATGCAGTCCTCGCCCGGGTCCGCCACCGGGCGGTGTTCGAGGTCCGTATCGGCGGTTTCCACGTCGCCGGCCGCGAAGCGCGTACCGTCGTCCACGAAGCTGCCCTGGAGGACCATCGTCAGCTCCAGACCGTTGTGCCCGTGTTCCGGCACCGGGCGGCCCGCCGGAATTTTCAGCAGGCGCGCCGTCGGCGCATTGCGCGCGGCGATGAGCGGCACCTGGAACGCGCCGCGGCCGAGACGCCGCCACTTCAGGCCCCCGATGTCGCTGCCGGCATAGCTGCGCAGCGGCTCCGGCAGCACCGGCCGGGCGCCGGTATCGTGCGAAACGGGGGCAGGCGCGGCTGTGCTCTCGCGGACCGCCTCGGCGCGCGCGAGCGTCGCCTCCAGCGCATCGGACGCCATCGACGCAGGCGATGCGTCGCTGACGAGCGCGCCGCCGATGGCTTCCGCGGCGCGCGTCTTCGCCCGGCATTCCGGGCACATGGCGTTGTGGGTGGCCACGAGCAGCGACCATGCCTCGGTCAATTCACCGGCGGCATAGCGGACCAGGATTTCGTCGTCCGGATGGTGTTGGATGGGGTGATGTTGGGTCGTCATTTCAATACTCACTCTTCGTCGTCGAGCGTATCCCGGATCCGGCCGAACGCAAGGCGGATACGGGACTTTACAGTTCCGAGCGGAATATCCAGGGCGTCGGAAATCTCTGTGTGGGTCTTGTCATCGAAGAAGGACAGGCGAACGACTTCGCGCTGTTCGTCGGGCAGTGTTTCCAGCGCCGCCTGAACGCGGGCCGCGTCCTGCTTGCGCGCCACCACGGCATCCGCGCTCGGCGGGGCCTCGGGCACGAGGGCGGGATCCTCGGGATCGAGCTCGGGATGGTTGCGGCGCCGGAACGCGTCGATGCGCAGGTTTCGCGCGATTGTGAAAATCCAGGTCGACGCGGCGGCGCGTGCCGGATCGTACCGGTCGGCCTTGCGCCAGACGGTCGCGAGCGCTTCCTGCGCCAGTTCTTCCGCCTGGGAATCGCTGGAGCCCAGACGAAGCATGTACGACTTCACGCGGGGTGCGAAATGCGCAAACAGGGCCGAAAAGGCTTCACGGTCACGCTCGGCGACCAGCGTCAACAACTGATTCCAGTCGGGCGCCGCAGATGCGGGCCCCGGGCTATCTTCGTTCGGCACTGCCTTCGTCCACTTGAGCTCAGACCGGACCGTCGACCGCACCAACGTGGCGGGGCGGGGCGAGCCGGCGCATCGGGCCATGGAATGTGCGATTACCATATCAACAAGCAAATACGCACGGACAATGCGTCCGGATCACTTTGAACGGACCCGGCGCGCAAAAATATGCACAATCGGCCCCTGATCCGTGTTCTCCCCTTTCGCGTAAACATCCCCATGACAAACGACACCCGGGCTACCGAACATGACAGGTAACCTGAACATTGCCGTCGTCGGCGGCGGGATCGCGGGCCTTTCCGCGGCGTGGCTGCTGTCCCGGCGGCACCGGGTCACCGTGTTCGAACGCGAGGGCCGGACCGGCGGGCACGCCAACACGGTGACCGTGCCGCTCGACGGCGCCGATACCCCCATCGACACCGGGTTCATCGTCTACAACGAAAGAAACTATCCGAACCTCGTGGCGCTGTTCGACCATCTGGGCGTGGCGACGCAGGCAAGCGACATGTCCTTCGGCGTTTCCGCCGACAGCGGGCGCCTGGAATACTCAAGCCGATTCCCGGCGGGTGTTTTCGGCCAGCGCGCGAATGCGGTGCGCCCCGCTTTCTGGCGCATGCTGCGCGATATCAAACGCTTTTACGCAAGCGCCCCGGCGGCGCTGCGGGACGGCCGGCTTCGCGGCGTGACCCTGGGCGCCTATCTGGAGCGCGAGGGCTACAGCGCCGAATTCCGGGACAACCACCTGCTGCCCATGGGGGCGGCCATCTGGTCCACAAGCGCGCGGAACATGGGCGGCTGCCCGGCCGAGACGTTCGTGCGCTTCTTCCAGAGCCACAGCCTGCTGTCCCTGCGCGGGCGACCCCAATGGCGAACCGTGACCGGCGGCAGCCAAAATTACGTGGCCCGCCTGACCGAGCCGTTCCGGGACCGAATCCGTAACGAGAGCGCCGTCGTGCGCATTGTGCGCAAGCCCGGCGGGGTCGAGCTGACGGATCGCAACGGACAGACCCACGCGTTCGATCATGTCGTCATCGCCGCGCACGCCGACGAGGCGCTGCAGATGCTGGATGCGCCGACGCGCGACGAGACCGACCTGCTCGGCAGTATCGGATACACGCGCAATCGCGCGTACCTGCATCGCGACCGGTCGCGCATGCCGCGCCGGCGATCGACCTGGGCGAGCTGGAACTATCTGTCGGACGGCGGAGAAGCCGGCGGCGGCGCGGTGCCGGAAGTCACCTACTGGCTGAACCTGTTGCAGAACCTGCCCGGCCGCGAGGACATCTTCCTGTCGCTGAACCCGGCCCGGGAACCCGACGCGGCTCAAACCGACGCGGTGTTCACCTACGACCATCCCCGGTTCGACCAGGCCGCCCTCGACGCGCAGCAGCGCCTGTGGACGCTCCAGGGCAGGGACCGCAGCTGGTTCTGCGGCAGCTATTTCGGCTACGGCTTCCACGAGGACGCCCTGCAGTCGGGGCTTGCCGTCGCGGAGCAGCTCGGCGGGGTGTCGCGGCCATGGATCCTGCCCGACCCGTCCAACCGGCTCTGGATCGCCGACGACGGGGACGAGACACCCGCGATGGCGGCGGAATGACCCGGCGGTCGCGGGCATATTGCGGGCATGTGGTGCATGCCCGAAAGCGTCCGAAGGCGCACCGGCTTCGATACAACGTATTCTACCTGCTGCTCGACCTCGACGAACTTCCCGAGCTGGACCGCGACCTGCGCCTGTTCGGACACAACCGGCGCGCGGTTTTTTCGTTTCACGACCGCGATCACGGCCCGCGCGACGGTTCGAACCTGCGGACGTGGGTCGACGCGCAATTGAACGCGGCCGGCCTGCCGATGCCCGGCGGGCGCGTCGAGCTGCTCTGCCTGCCGCGCATCCTCGGTTACGTGTTCAATCCGCTCTGCGTGTACTTCTGCTACGACCGGGACGGCGCGATGCGCGCCGCGCTGTACCAGGTGTCGAACACCTTCTCCGAATCCCACACCTATGTGCTTCCCGTCGAAGGCCCGGCCGGCGAAAGCGCCGTGGTCCATCACGCGTTCGACAAGAATTTCTATGTCTCGCCGTTCATTCCCATGGCGTGCCGCTACAAGATCGCCCTGCGGCGGCCGGACGATCACGCCAGCATCGCGATCCGCGAAAGCGACGAAGAGGGCGAACTGCTCGCCGCCACGTTCCATGGCGAACACGCGGAACTCGACAACCGCTTCCTGCGGTCCGTCCTGTACCGGTTTCCGCTGCTGACCCTGAAAGTCATGGCGGGCATTCACTGGGATGCGTTAAAGTTATGGCTGAAGCGGACCCCCGTGTTCCGTCACACGCCGAAACCGGCGCACACTGTTTCGTTCGTCACCGACCCGGGACCTCTTCCCCATGTCAGAGTACGCACAGACTGAAGCACAAGGCCGCGACCTTGAGTCGATCTCCTCGATCAAAAACCGGCTGTTGCGGCTGCTCGTCGCACGCCTGTCCGACCACCTCACCGAAGGCCGACTGGCCCTCACCCTGCCCCACGGCAAGCAGCTCCCGGTCCTTGGCCGGCAGGACAAGCCGTCGGCACAGGTTTCGATCCACCAGCCCCGCGTCGCCCGCCGTATCCTGTTCGCGGGCGCCCTGGGCATGGCGGATTCCTACATCGACGGGGACTGGGACACCGACGACCTGACATCCGTGATCGAGTTCGGCGCGCGCAACGTCGATGCGTTCGACGCGGCCGTCACGCCGCTGTCGGCCCTTCGCGCGTTGTCGCGCCTGCATCACCGGCGCCGGGCCAATACCCGCAGCGGCAGCCGGCGGAACATCGCCGCACACTACGACTTGGGTAACTCTTTCTATTCCCACTGGCTCGACCCGACGATGACCTATTCGTCGGCCTGCTTCGACGACCCGTCCGACACGCTGGAGGCCGCGCAGATCCGCAAGTTCGAACGCCTCGCGACGCAGCTCGACCTGCAGGACGGCGACCATATTCTCGAGATCGGCTGCGGCTGGGGCGGGTTTGCCATGCACGCGGCGCGCGAGCGCGGCTGCCGCGTGACCGCGCTGACCGTCTCGCCGGCGCAGGCGAAATGGGCGCGCGAGAAAATCGCGGACGCGGGCCTGAGCGACCGGATCGAGATCCGGCTCCAGGACTATCGCGACGTGGACGGGACGTTCGACAAGATCGCTTCCATCGAAATGTTCGAGGCCGTGGGCGAACGCTACTGGCCGACATTCTTCCGCGTCGTGGCGGATCGCCTGCGCGCGGGCGGGCGGGCGGCGCTGCAGGTCATCACGATCGACGAGAACCGGTACCAGAGCTACCGGCGCAACCCGGACTTCATCCAGATGCGCATCTTCCCGGGCGGAATGCTGCCGACGGGCGCCGTGTTTGCCGCCCAGGCCGGGGCCGCAGGCCTGACGGTGAGGGACCGGGACATGTTCGGCCGTGACTACGCCGAGACGCTGCGGCGCTGGGGGGTCGCCTTCGAAGCCGCCTGGAACGACGTCTCGCAGATGGATTTCGACGAGCGCTTCCGGCGGCTGTGGCGCTACTACCTCAGCTACTGCGAGGCCGGGTTCCGGGCCGGGAACATCTCCGTCGGCCAGTTCCGGCTGGAACACGCCCAGAGCACGCTTTAAGCGCCGTCACCGTCCTTCGAAACGATGCGCCGGGTAACGGCGAAGTACATCGCGTAGGGCAGCATCCGCAAGAATTTCATGATGTAGGTAAAGCGGCGCGGGAAGGTGATCTCGAAACGATCGCCTGCCAACCCCTTCACGAGACGCGCGGCCGCGTCCTCCACCTCCATGATGAAGGGCATGGGGAACGGGTTCCTGTCGGTCAGCGGGGTTTTGACGAAACCCGGCGTGACGCAGGACAGCGCCACGCCCGCGCGCGCCAGTTCCGGCCGCAAGGCCTCGCACATGTTGATCAGCCCCGCCTTGGTCGCGCCGTAGGCGCTGGCCGTGGGCAGGCCGCGGTAACCGGCCACCGACGCCACAACGGCGATGCGCCCGGCCTTGCGCGACACGAACGACTCGATGGCCGGCGCCAGGCAATGCACGGTGCCCATCAGGTTGACCTCGACCAGTTTTCGCACGGGCTCGACGGCGAACGCCCGCCCGTCGAGCGGTTCGTGGGTGCCCGCGTTCAGCAGGACGACATCCAGCGGTCCGAGCGCCGCCTCGATGTCGCGAAACGTCCGTGCGCAGGCCTCTTCGTTCGTGATGTCGAGCGGGAACGCCGAAATGTCACCGTCGAGCGCGCCGGCGTCGCGCACGAGTTCGGCGAGTTCGTCTTCGCTGCGTGCGCTCGCGGCGACCGTCCAGCCGTCGCGCGCCATCTGCCGCGCGACCTCGGCCCCGAGACCCCGGCTCGCGCCCGTGATCCAGATCTTTTTCCCGGTCATGCTGTGTTCGGCCATGGCGTGTCCCGATGGATGGTTCAGACCTGCTACGTCCCCCGCCAACGGGCGGATCAGGTCTTTTTCGGACGCCGGTGATCCAATCTCGACCGCATACGTAGAGAGGAATAACGCGGGCTCAGTGTGTTTCGCCCGCGTCTATCGCACACGGCCTTTTCAAGAGACTTGATCTCCCCCCGAAGGCCGGGTCGCGAAAGGGCCGGGTCGGGGCTGTTCCCCGATAGCCCGACTCGGCCCGCTTTTACCCGACGCTATCCGCGAACCGACTTGTACCAGTCGAGAATTTCCTCGCCGGTCCACACGAACGTGTCGTCACGGTTGCAGACATGTTCCAGGATGCGCCGGATTTCACGCGCGCGGTGCGGCACGCCCATGATGTAGGGGTGCAGGGTGAAACACATGATCCGGGTCGAGCCCGGCTCGGCGGTCGCGTCCTCGATGAGCTGATCGAACTCCCGGATCGCCCGGTCGCCGTATTCCTGCGCCCGGTGCCCCTGGATGAGCTGCATCGCGAGATCGTTGAGTTCCTGCGTGTAGGGCAGCCCGACCAGGGTGCCGCCCTTGACGCGCAGGTCGACCGGCTGGTCGTCCATGACCCAGTCGGCCACGTATTCGAAGCCGGCATCGTGGAGCCAGTCGACCGTGTCGTGGGTTTCCGCGAGCGCCGGTCCGAGCCAGCCCTTCGGCGCCCTGCCCGAATAGTCCTGCAGCTTCTTGAACACCCGGTGGATCATGTCCTCCTGGTCCTCGACGGCGGGCAGCGCGCGCTGGATCCAGCCATGGCCGCACAGGTCCCAGCCCGATTCCAGGCAGGCATCGACGATCTGAGGGTACTCGTCGCAAACGGTGCCGTTGAGCACCAGCGTGCCGCGCGCGCCGAACTCATCGAAGATGCGCTTCAGCCGCCAGAAGCCGACCCGCTGGCCGTATTCGTGCCAGGCCCAGTTGGGAATGTCGGGCACCGACTTCTCGACACCGCCCGGCGGGTTGACCACCGTGCGCGGCATCGGGGCGTCGATCACCCAGTTCTCGACATTGATGCACGGCCACACCACCACCTTGCGCCCCTCGGGCAGCGGCAGCGGCTTGCGCCCGTGGATCGGCGAATAGTCGATGCGGTCAGTCGGCCAGTCGAGGCTCATGTTCCCCTCCTCATTCTTCCGGGCGCAACCGGATCAGCTCAAAGCCGACCCCGTCGCATTCGGGATAAACGTCGGTTTTCTCGGTCGAGACGCGCACGGCCAGCACCTGGTCGAAGCCGAGCGTGAAGGCCGCGATCTCCTCGACCATGGTTTCCTGCAGGTTGATGTGACGCGAACGGACAAGCTCCAGAACGCCGTCGCGCACATGGTCGTAGTTGAAGACTTCCGTGATCGAATCGCGCGTGGGCGCCGTGTCGTGGTGCAGGTAGAGCACGATGTTGATCCGTATCGGCTGGGTGCGGTTCTGCTCGTGGTCGTGCACGCCCATATGGACGTCGACCATCAGGTTGCGGAAGAAGATCTTGCGCACTTCGGGCCAGCGGTCGAGCAGACGCTGTTCGACGGGATCGGTAACGGCCATGTCGGCCACGAGCGCATTCATTCGGGTACGTCCTCTTCGTGCGACGGGTCGAGGAACATAACGTCCCGCGTACTGGGAACCAAATGCTGCCCCCCGTCCACGAGGATCGTCTCCCCCGTGACGGCGCGCGCACCCGCGAGGTAGCGCACCGCGTCGGCGATATCCTCCGGCCGCGAGCCGCGCGCGAGCGGGGTGCGGCCGTGAACGGCCTCGAACTGGGCCGCCGGCTGATCGCCGCTCGGCAGGGTCAGGCCGGGCGAGACCGCGCAGACCCGGACCGCCGGGCCGAGCGCCATGGCCAGGGTCTCGGTCAGCCCCGCGAGCCCGTATTTCGACAGCGTGTAGCTGAGAAAGTCCGGATTGGGGTTGTCGAGCTTCTGATCGAGGATATTGACGATCACGCCGTCCGCGCCATCGGGCAGGCGGGCCGCGAACGCCTGGGACAGGAGCATCGGTGCGCGCAGGTTGACGGCCATCAGGGCGTCGAAGGTCTCCGCGCCGGCGGTGTCGATCCGGTCCTCGCGGAACATCGACGCGTTGTTGACCAGGCAGGTCAGCCCGCCCGTCGCCGCGCCAGCCTCCTCGACCAGGCGCGCACAGGCGGCGGGATCGGCCAGATCGGCCTGCACGGCAACGGCGCGCCCGCCCGCGGCGGCGATGTCCGCGGCCGTTTCAGCCGCTTCGGATTCAGATTTGTTGTGATGGACGGCGACGGTCCAGCCGTCGGCCGCGAGGCCCAGCGCAATCGCCCGGCCGATCCGCCGGGCCGCACCCGTGACGAGCGCGCCCTTCATGACAGGATGCGGGATGACCGGGCGGCGCGGGCGTCAGTCGCTGATGGGGATGTGATAGTAGATCGTCGCAACCTCGGTCCCCGGATTGCTGTCGCCCAGACCCGCGTTCGAGAGGTGGCTGACCGCGAGCGAGATGCGCGAACGGTCGTCGAACCGGTAGCCGATTTCCAGCTGCGAGCGGAACTCGATGTCGTGGCCGAGGTCCTTGCCGCTGCCGTCGGCGTAGTAACCGGCACCGAAGCTCGGCGTGAACACCCAGCGGCGCCCGAAATAGATATCGACCAGAACCCCGCCGGCCCCGTAGAGCGCGCCGTCCGACGTGCCCTCGACCCCGAGCCAGGGCTTCACGACACCCAGCATCTTGTAGTTCGAGCGGTACTCGACCCGGAAATCGACCGCGTCCTCATTGTCGTTCCAGTCGTACCAGCCGGCGCCGACAACCATGAAGTCCGGATCGTCTGCCGCCGCCGGCGCCGCGAATGCCAAAACCATTGCCAGCGCGCAAGCGGTCAAAGTGCTGAATTTGCGCATATCCGGTCCCCCGTTTTCGGCGAATTCGCCTCAAAAGCCCGCGCGCATCATAGGGTATCGGGGTGCACACGCAACCCGTTCTTGGCGCGCCCTAGCGCGCTTTCAGCCGTTCCACGGCATCGAGAAGCGCCGCGCGGGTGCCCGGTTCGAGCGCCGAATGCCCGGCGTCCGGCACGATCGTGAATTCCGCTCCCGGCCAGGCCGCCGCGAGCCGGTAGGCCGTCTCGATGGGGCACACCATGTCGTACCGGCCATGCACGATCGCCGCCGGAATATCGCGAATTTTTTCGACCCCCTCGATCAGCGCGCCGGGCTCCAGGAACGCCCCGTTGGCAAGGTAGTGCGCCTCGATCCGGGCCAGCGCCAACGTACCCTGCGAATCCGAGACCGACCGGACGGCATCGGGATTGGGCTTGAGGGTCGAGCATCGCGCCTCGTAGGTCGCCCAGGCGCGCGCCGCCGGCCCGTGCACGGCGGGGTCCGGGTCGGTCAGCCGCCTGAGGTAGGCCGCGAGCAGATCGCCCCGCTCTGTTTCCGGAACCCCCGCCGCGAACTCTTCCCAGGCGTCGGGAAACACGCGGCTCAATCCGTTCACGAACCAGTCCACCTCGCGCGGCGAGCAGGTAAAGACGCCGCGCAGCACAAGCCCCCGGCAGCGATCCGGATGGCTCTGGGCGTAGGCCAGCGCCAGCGTCGAGCCCCACGACCCGCCGAACAGATGCCAATTGTCGATGGCCAGATAGCCGCGCAGGCGCTCCATATCCGCCACGAGATCGGTGGTCGTGTTGGCCTCGATCGACGCGGCGGGACGGGACTTTCCTGCCCCGCGCTGGTCGAACAGGACGATGCGAAAATGATCCGGATCGAAGAAGCGCCGGTGGACCGGCATGCTTCCGGCACCCGGGCCGCCATGCAGGAAGACAATGGGCACGCCGTCCGGGCGGCCGGCTTCTTCCCAGTACATTTCATGACCGCTATCGAGCGTGAGAAATCCGCTCTCGCGGGCTTCGATATCGGCGAACAGGGCGGTACGCAACGTCAATGCTTCCTTTCGCACGGAAGACAAATCAGGACGTGCCGCGCGCGCGATGTCAACTCCGCCCGCGTGCCGCGTTATACTCGGGGCATGTTCGGCAAATCACACCTGATCGGCCTGATCGTCGCGTCGCTCGGCGGCGTCCCCGCCGCCGCCGAAATCCCGCCCGGGCTCGAGGTGGATGGCAGCGCGATCGTGACGGAAGTCGTCGACGGCGATACCGTGATCCTCGACGACGGCCGCCAGGTTCGCCTCGTCGGCATCCAGGCCCCCAAGCTGCCGCTCGGACGCCGCGGTTTCGAAAAATGGCCGCTCGCGGACGACGCCAAGCAGACCCTCGAAAACCTCGTGCTGGACAGGCGCGTCACGCTGGCCTTCGGCGGCGCGCGGGTGGATCGATACGACCGGCTGCTGGCGCACCTGTTCACCGACGACGGGACATGGGTGCAGGCCCGCCTGCTCGATACCGGAATGGCCCGCGTCTACAGTTTCCCCGACAACCGTGCGCTGGTACCCGACATGCTCGCGCGCGAGGGCCGGTCCCGGCGCGCGGAAACGGGAATCTGGTCCGTCCCCTATTACGTGGTGCTCGACACCGAGGCGAGCGCCGCGCATATCGACCGGTTCGCGCTGGTCGAAGGACGCGTGCAGGAAACCGCCAGGGTGCGCGGGCGCACATTCCTGAACTTCGGCGCAGACTGGCGGACGGACTTCACGATCTCGATTTCGTCAAAAGACTGGAAACTTTTCCGCGCCGCAGGCATTTCACATGAGGACTATGCAGGCCGCCGCGTGCGCGTGCGCGGCTGGCTGAAGTCGCGCAACGGGCCCATGATCGACGTGACCCATCCGGAGCAGATAGAGGTTCTTTCGCCATGACGCTGACATACCGCAGGCACCGGTTCGACCCGCGGCTTCTGCTGGCCGGCGCCGCCATGCTCCTGACGGCCTGTTCGGTGAACCCCGCCACGGGAGAGCGCAATTTCACGGCCTTCATGTCGCCGGATGACGAGTTGCGCGTCGGGCGCGAGCAACACCCGCAGATCCTTCAGCGCTTCGGCGGGGCCTACGAGAACCCCAAAGTCACAGCCTATGTCGACCGGGTGGGGCAACAGCTGGCGAAGACTTCGGAACTGCCGAACCTGAAGTTTACGTTCACGGTGCTGAACGACGATATCGTCAACGCCTTCGCGTTGCCGGGCGGCTATGTCTACATTTCACGCGGCCTGCTGGCGGTGGCGAACAGCGAAGCCGAACTGGCCGGCGTTCTCGGCCACGAGATCGGGCATGTCACCGCGCGTCACTCGGCCCAGCGCTACAGCACCGGAGTCCTCGCCCAGGGCCTGTCGCTCGGCGTCGGCATTCTGGGCGCGGTGCTGCTCGGCTCGTCGGATATCGGCCAGGTCGCGGCGCAGGGCTCCGCCGTCTACGTCCAGTCCTTCTCGCGCGAGCAGGAGTTCGAAGCCGACACGCTCGGCATCCGCTATCTGTCGCGAACCGGGTACACCACCGACGCGATGGCGTCGTTCCTTGGCTCGCTTCAGGCCTACAGCTCGCTGGAAGCCCGGGTCAGCGGACTTCCCGACCCGGCCGAACGCTACAACATCATGTCCACCCACCCGCGCACCCAGGATCGCGTCGTGGCCGCGAGCCGGGCGGCGAACGTAACGCCGGTCCCCGATCCTCGGATCGGCAACCGGGCCTACATGGAAGCGATCGACGGCATCATCTTCGGCGGATCCCCGGAGCAGGGCTATGTGCGCGGGCGCACCTTCGTGCACGAGCAGCTCGATTTCCTGTTCGAGGTCCCGCCGAACTTCAAGCTGTTCAACGGCGCCCAGCAGGTGATCGCGCGCGGGCCCAATGACGAGGTCATCCTGTTCAACGGCGGGCGCGGCTCGCACTCGGGCTCGATGGCGAGTTTCATCCGGAACGTCTGGGCCAAGAACGCCCAGCTGAGCGCGGTGGAAACCATCGACATCAACGGCATGGAAGCCGCGACAGCCGCAACGCGCATCCGCAACCGCAACCGCAGCGGTATTTTCGATGCGCGGCTTGTCGCGATCCGGCACGACCCCACGCATATCTACCGGTTCGTATTCCTGACGCCGCAATCGCGCACGGCCGCCCTGAGCGAAGATCTGCGCCGCACGACATTCAGCTTCCGCAAGCTGACGCGCGCCGACCGGAACAGGTACGGCCCCTACCGCATCCAGACCCGCGTGGTCCGGCGAAACGACACGGTGGCCAGCCTGTCGCGGAACATGCCGGTTTCGGGCCCGAAGCAGGAATGGTTCAGGGTTCTGAACGGATTGCGGCCCGGCTCCGAACCGTTCCCGGGCCAGCTCGTGAAAATCGTGGTCGAATAGGATCTAGGCTTCGAGCGTTTCCGCCACCGCG
Source organism: Alphaproteobacteria bacterium (assembly GCA_965222215.1). GTDB lineage: Bacteria > Pseudomonadota > Alphaproteobacteria > UBA6615 > UBA6615 > JABJAG01. Next base: position 3,493,995 of record OZ244931.1, read on the forward strand.
CCACCGGCCTCGATACAGACCGCGAGCAGACTGCCGTCGCGGCCCGCGCCGCCATCCAGCGTGACCGTAAAGGGCCGCTCGACAAGGCCCCGGGCGGCGCTGTCCGAACCGCCGACGATCCTGGCGAACTCTCCGTAGGGGCCCTCGAGCGAGTTCAGATCGGCCGGCGGCCACCAGAAACTGTCTTTCTGGGTTTCCAGCGGACGCGCCGGGTCGATGCCGGCGCTGACGAACAGCAGACGTCCCACGCCCCCGTCGTCGACGGACACAGCCGCCCGGCGCAGAGCGGTCATCAACTGGGTGTGACCCGAGCGAGCATGGACGCGGTCACGAAGGCCCGCGGTCCAGCGTGCGCACATGGCCGCGCCGGCGCGCGCGGCGGCCCGGCCGTCCGCCACCGACCCGCCATACGCCTCCAGCGTCGAACCCAGGCCCTGGGCGATCATCCAGTCGAGGACCTCGGACGGATTGAGCGCCAGCTGCAGCTGCAGAAGCTTCTGCCACATCTCCTCCTGCGCCCCGCGCAGGATGGCGACATCCGCGGCGAACATCCCGTGCGCCGCGATCACCGCCCGGCGAAACGCGAGCACCTCGTCCACCGCGCCCGCAACATCGGGGCCATGCCCGAGAATGTTGCCGAGATAAACCAGCCGGTCGCCCGGTGTGAAGCGGGCGGATATCTGCCGATGCAACTCACGCAAACGCGCGGCGTCGCCGTGGACGGCGCCCACCGCCCAGACCCGCTGCGCGCCGTGCAACAGGGCGATCTTGTCCGCGTCGAGGATCATCTGCGACATCTGCAACTCCTTGCGCGCGCAGGATGAATCAGCGCTTCGCGCCGGGGCAAGCAGACAAATGACCCGGCCCGAAACGAAACGGGCCGGCCCTGTTCAGGCCGGCCCGCGATCGGTCGTTCATGGGTGCGTCAGGACGCGAGGATGCCTTCGATCTTCTCCACGGCGGCTTCCGGGTCAATTTTCTCGACCGCTGCGAGCTCGCGCGACAGCCGGTCCAGGGCCGCCTGGTACATCTGCCGCTCGGAGTAGGACTGATCCGGCTGATCCTCGCCGCGGTGCAGATCACGCACGACCTCGGCGATGGCGACGGGGTCGCCGGAATTGATCTTGGCGTCGTATTCCTGCGCGCGGCGGCTCCACATCGTCCGCTTGATGCGCACGCGGCCTTTCAGGGTTTTCAGCGACGTGTCGATCACCTTGCGGCTCGACAGCTTGCGCAGGCCCGAATCCTTCACCTTCGAGACCGGCACCTTGAGGGTCATGCGCTCACGCTCGAAGCTGATCACGAAGAGCTTGAGCTTCTCGCCCGCGATCTCGTGGTTCTCAATGCCCGTCACCTGGCCCACGCCATGGGTCGGATAGACCACGAAATCTTCCTTCGCGAACTCCAGCTTCTCCGCCCTGGCAGGTGCCTTCTTCGCGGCCGGTTTGGCCGCGGCCTTGGCCGGCGCCTTCGCCGACGACTTCGCTGCGGTCTTTGCCGCCGGCTTCGACGCGGCCTTCTTTGCCGCAGGTTTCTTCGCCGCGGCCTTCTTTGCCGCGGGCTTCTTGGCGGCAGTTTTCTTTGCCGCGGTCTTCGGAGCCGCTTTTTTCGCGGCCGCCGATCGCGCCGCCGGCTTTTTGGCCGCCGTCTTCGCCTTTGCTGCCGGTTTCTTTTTAGCTGTCGCTGCTTTCGCCATGCTTCAAATCCGTATCGTGTGACGTATTCGCAGCCAAACCGGGTTCAGGCCGCTTCTCGCCGGAAAAGCAGGCCGAACCGCCCGGAATGGGTGCGGATTCCAAAAAGGAGGGACGGCCCAAGCCGTCCCTGTGTATCCCTGAGTATATCAGAAAATTGCGCGTTTTGGTACCCGCGCGGGCCGCAAAGCGGCGGCGATCAGTCGCCCGAGCCCGGATTCGCGCTGAAATACTTGTCGAACTTGCCGTCCTCGTCCTTGAAGTTGTCGGCGTCGGGCGCCTCGTCCTTCTTCGACGTGATGTTCGGCCATTTCTGCGAGTACTCTCGGTTGAGCTCCAGCCACTTCTCGGCTTCGGGCTCCACATCGGGAATAATTGCTTCGGCCGGGCACTCCGGCTCGCACACACCGCAATCGATGCATTCGTCCGGCTCGATCACCAGCATGTTCTCACCCTCGTAGAAACAATCCACGGGGCAAACCTCGACACAGTCGGTGTACTTGCACTTGATGCAGGCTTCGGTAACGACGTACGGCATGTTCTGAATTCCTTCTCGCGTTCCTCGCGGGAGACGACTTACGAGGCTCCGCCCGATCGGTCAAGAACGCGTTTTCGCGCTTCACCGCTCTCCCGGTCACTAACGTAGATGAGGCCCGCGACCCGCCGCAACAGGTTTGCCTCCAGGTCGTGAATTTCACCGTCCGCGTAGGCGACTTCCCACAACATCTCGATCATGCGAATGCGTTCGTTCTCGTCGAAGGCATCCTTGATCCGGCGGGCGTAGCCGTAGAGTTCGACCGACTCCGCGGCCGCGGCATCCGCCGCGCGCAGCAGGACCTCGACTTCGCCGTCGTCGAGGGAAAACCGCTCGCGCAGCAGCTTCTCGATCATGCTGCGTTCTCCGGCCTCGTAGGCGTCATCCATACGCGCGGCCTCGATCAACAGGACGGCGGCGGCGAGCTGCAACTCGTCGACAGGGCGGTCACCGGCGCGCGCGGAGGCGTCGTCGTCGGAGCCGAACAGGGTGGTCAGTCGGTCAAACATCGCGCCTGTTTACACGAGCACATATGCGTCCGACAACTGACGCCCGCGTGAGGGTCTACTGATCGCGCAACCGGTCGATCGCACGGCGTTCGCGCTTGGTCGGCCGTCCGGCCCCGGACGGCCGGACCCCGGCGACAGGCGGCCGCTCCGCGCGCGGCGGCACGGGGGGAGACATATCCTCGTACAGCGCCTGCGCTTCCGGCGCGGGACCGCGGCGGGTGCCCAGCGCGACGATCCTGATGACGCGAATGCGCGGGCCCTGGGCGAAGGTCAGCACATCGCCCGTCCGGATCGCCTGGTTCGATTTGCTGACCGGTTGCCGGTTCACCCGCACCTGTCCCCCCCGGCACATGGCCGTGGCGAGGCTACGGGTCTTGCAAAAGCGCGCATACCAGAGCCACTTGTCGAGCCGCAGGCTTTCGGGCGGCGCGTCCGTCAACGCATCCGGTCCTTCAGTTCCTGCAACTTCGCAAAGGGTGAATCGGGATCGGGCGCTTTCTCGCGCGGCGGCTTGCCCGCGCCCCCCTTCTTCGCGCGGTTCCCCTGCGGACGGGGACCACCCCTGCCGCCCGGCTTGCCACGGGCCTTGCGTTTGGCGCGCGGCCGGCGCGACGCCTTGATGCCGTCCTCCTCCTCGCGCACCTCATACCCGAAGCTGCGCAGCATCTCCGCGAAGACGTCGGCGGGCGCATCGATCCGCGACAGGATATCGGGATTGACGGCGAACTCCCCCTCTTTCGTGCCGCGCCGCATCGCGGCCAGCATGCGCTCCAGCTCGTCGGCGCGGATCGCGATAGGGCCCGCCGGGCAAAAACCGAGCGAGAGGTACCAGTTGTCGTCGACGCCTTCCGTGCGCGGCATCGCCGTCGCACCGCCGTCCGGCAGCGCCTCCGCGACATCCTTGCGAATACGGAACAGCATGGCCTTGAGCGCCATCACGCGGCCCTTGAGCATCGCCGGCAGATAGGCCGACGCCACCCCGATCCGCACACCGGCGCGTGCCAGCGCTTTCTTGTCTTCCTCGTCGAGATGCGCGCCGGGATCGTCCCCGCGCTCGCGCAGGGCGCACCCGAGACCCTCGCCGAGCCGGAAGGCCAGCCCGCGCGCCGCGCCCGAAAACTCCGTCTGCGAGAGCGCGAACAACGGCGCGAGTTCGACACCGAGATGGGCATCGAGCCAGCCCTGGAGCCGCCGCCGCAATTCCTCGCGCAGCGGCGCATCGAGAAGCTCCGTCGACAACACCTCCACCGAGGGGTGCAGAATATCGCCGCCCGCACCGATCCGCGCGACGGGCGCATCCTGCCAGAGGATCTGCGCGTTCGCGTGGTCGAGAACGAATGCCCCGTCTTCGGACCCCGTGAGCGCGGCGATCCGTGTGCGGATAGCCTCCCTCACGGCGCGGTTCGCGGCTGCCATGAGCCGCGGGCTGGCCGCGACATCATCGTCGGCCGGTACAAATCGAAAACCATCAAGACGCCCCACTTCCTCGCTTTCCACCGTAACTTTGCCGTCTTCGGACAATCCGGCAAGCAGTTCCTTGTTCTCGCGCAGGCGCCGCGTCAACACGGCCGTCTTGCGATCGACGAAACGCTGGGTCAACCGCTCGTGCAACGCGTCCGACAGCTTGTCTTCGAGCGCGCGCGCGCGCGCCTGCCAGTCGTCCGCATCGTCCAGCCAGCTTCGCCGGTGGGTGATATAGGACCATGTCCGCACCCCGGCGATCCGCGCCATCAGGGTATCGATGTCGCCGTCCGTCCGGTCGAACTGGCCGATCGACCGCTCGATCCAATCTCCCGGAATGGTCGCGGCATCGCGGACCAGAAACCGGAAAATGCGACCGACCAGGCGCGGGTGATTGCCCGAAAGATCGCCGCTGAAATCGGGAATCTGGCACACGTCCCAGAGCAGGCGCACAGCTTCGGGGTTCGAGGCCGCGACCTGGATGTCCTCATGTTCGCAGACCGTGACGAGCGCGTTGTAGTCGTCGGCGGTGCGCGCGCGCCGGAGTTCCGGGCGGGGCGGACGAACATCGAGGCTGCGCCGCAGCGCATCCGGCGACGAATAGTCGAGCTTGTTCGAGCGCCAGTACACGGTCTTCGCCGCCTGAAAGTTGTGGTCCTGCACGGCGTCGATCAGTTCCTGATCGAACGGTTCCTGCTCGGCGGTCGGGCCGAAGGTGCCATCCTCTGTATGCCGGCCCGCGCGCCCCGCGATCTGCGCCACCTCGGCCGGCATCAGACGGCGAAACCCCTGCCCGTCGAACTTGGTGATCGAGGAAAACCCGACATGGGCGATGTTCATGTTGAGGCCCATGCCGATGGCATCGGTGGCGACGAGGTATTCGACTTCGCCCGCTTCGTACATCGCGACCTGGGCGTTCCGGGTCCGCGGGCTCAACGCGCCGAGCACGACGGCGGCCCCGCCGCGCTGCCGGCGCAGAAGTTCGGCCAGCGCGTAGACGTTGGCGGCCGAGAACGCGACGACGGCACTGCGCGGCGGCAGGCGGGTGAGCTTGCGAAAACCGCCATAACTGAGACGCGAGAAACGCTCACGCCGCTCGAACGTGGCGTCGGGCACGAGCTTGCGGATGATCGGCGCCATGGTTTCGGCGCCGAGCAGCATGGTTTCTTCCGTCCCGCGTGCGTGCAGAAGGCGGTCCGTAAAGACATGCCCGCGTTCGGCATCGGCGCAAAGCTGCACCTCGTCGATGGCCAGGAATTCGACGCTGAGGTCGCTCGGCATCGCCTCGACCGTGCACAGATAGTAGCGCGGGTTGGGCGGGATGATCCGCTCTTCGCCGGTGATCAGCGCCGCCGCGCCCTCCCCCTTCAGCCGGACCACGCGGTCGTAGTTTTCCCGCGCGAGCAGGCGCAGGGGAAACCCGATCATGCCCGACTGGTGGCCCAGCATGCGGTCGATGGCGAGGTAGGTCTTGCCGGTGTTTGTCGGCCCGAGAACCGCGCGGATCGTGGGCCTGCTGTCGAACGACATAACTCGGTTTCTCTGTGCGGCGGTGCGTCCCGCACGAAATTACGCTTGCCGGGATTCAACACAAGGTGGCTTAGTCGCGGTAGCATTGCATTGTCCTAGAACAAGGCGCTTCCCGTGACTGCCGACGATCCATCGAACCCGGCCTCCGCGGTCATCTACTACATGCCGGACGGTTACACCATGTCCGGCCGCCGCCTCATGGGACGGCAGTCGGCCGGCGCCAGCTTCCTGACGGGCTACGCCCGCCACGGCGCGACCCGCGACATGGTCTGCATGGCGCCCGACCGCAAGGCCGCCGAAACCTTCGCCCAGGGCATGCAGGCGGACGCGGCGGCGGCGGGCCGGCCACTGGACAGCGCACGCTGGATCCCGTTCGAGAACCCCGAGCGTCTCGCCGGGACGGGCTGTCTCTTCTATCCGAGCCCGACGGTTGCCGAACATGCCTGGCTGCGCCGCTATCACGACCAGCGCGCCTGGAGCATCTGCGGGATCACCCACACGACGGCCAGCGACACGGTGATGGAAGCGATCGGCACTTTCGCAACGGCACCGCTGCAAAGCTGGGATGCCGTGATCTGCACCTCGCAGGCCGTGCACGACATGGTGGAGGGCCTGCTCGATCGCTGGCTCGACTATCTGGACGCGCGCCTGAACACCCAGCAACCCCGTCCCGAACGCCTGCAGCTGCCGATCATCCCGCTGGGCGTCAACACCGACGGGTTCGCGCGCGATGACGGCGCGCGCGCTGCCTTTCGCCGGGAACGGAATATTCCGGACGACGCGGTGACCGCCCTCTTCCTGGGCCGCCTGTCGGCAACCGCCAAGGCGCACCCGCTGCCGATGTTCCTGGGCCTTCAGGCCGCGCAGGAGAATGCGGAACGCCCCGTCCACCTGATCCTGTCCGGCTGGTTCGAGACCGACGCCGAGCGCAAGCAGATCGAGGGACTGGCCCGCGAGACCTGTCCGGATGTCCCGGTCCACATCGTGGACGGCCGCGACGCCGGCGTGCGCCGCCAAGCATGGTCGGCTGCCGACTTCTTCACCTCCTTCTCGGACAACATCCAGGAGACCTTCGGGATGACTCCCGTCGAGGCCATGGCGGCCGGACTGCCCGTGGTCATTACCGACTGGAACGGGTATCGCGACACGCTGGAAGACGGCGTGCAGGGCATTGCGGTGCCCACCCTGTCCGCGCCGCCGGGCGCGGGTTACGACCTCGCGGCGCGTTACCGGTCTGGCAAATACAGCTACGGCGGCTATATCGGCCGGGCCGCGCAGTTCACGGCGGTCGATATCGACAAGGCGGCCGAGGCCTATACCCGCATCGTCTCGGACGACGACCTGCGCCGGTCCATGGGCGAAGCCGGTCAACGGCGGGCGCGCGAACGCTACGACTGGTCGGTGATCATTCCCGAATACGAGGCCCTGTGGGCAGACCTGGCGGCACGACGGGAGAAAGACAGCGAGATCGCGCCGTGCGCGCCCGACGGACCCGCCGATCTTCTGCGCGACGACCCGTACCGGCTGTTCGAGGGCTATCCGACAAACCTGCTCGACGACGCCATGCTCGTCCGCCGCCGGATGCCGGACGCCGAACTCGACCGGCTGATCCGCTTCGACATCAATAGCGCCGTCGCCGGCCTGCTGCCCGACGCCCCGCAGACACGCGCCCTGCTGGCGGGGCTGCCCGAAGACCAGGCGATTGACGTCGCCAGCCTGATCGCGCAATCGGGTGCGGCGCGCGTGCCTGCGATGCGCGCGATTCTCTGGCTCGCGAAACTGGGAGTGGTGACAATCTCCCTGCCGGGCGCGGGGGGCTGAAAGCAGCGGTCAGCCGCCGCGCATGTCCACCATCGATGCGCCGAGAATGCGCCCCTGGCCGCGTTCCTGAACAAAAACGGCGCAGTTGGTCGGCAACGCGCCGGCGAGTTCCTGCAGCGACACGACCACATCGACCGGTGCGCCGTTCCAGCGCGCCACCGGGCGCAGCAACCGCACCACGTTGTAGTTGTTGAGCGTCCGTCCCCGGTTCTCGCCCCGGGTGACCTGGGTCACATGCTTGTCGTCGAAACGCACGAGAACGATTTCTGCCTCGCCCCGGTAGCGGGCCGTCGCGCCGGGAATGCGTACACGCACCTGGCTGTCCGAGATCCGGTCGATCTCGATGGGAACCCGGTCCCCGGCAATCGCGCGCGCCTGCTGAATGCCCGCGACAACCTTGCGCGGCTTGTTGCCCGAGGCCTGGTAGACACCGTCGATCACCATCTGCGGCGTGTAGACGTACGGCAGTCCGCGCTTGTCGAGGTAACGCTGCTGGCGCTGAGAAAAAAGCTCGCTCGCGAAAGGATCCCGCCAGCCCATGAAGTTCCAGTGATCGACATGGAGGCTGAGCGCAAGAACGTCCTTCCGCTCGGCGAGCTTGCCAAGAAGCTCATCCGCGCCCGGACAGGAAGGACAGCCCTGCGAGGTGAACAGTTCAACGACCGTCACGGGTTCGCCCGCCTGCGCGGGGACCGTGCCGGCGGTCGTCGCGAGAGCGAACAACAACCCGGCCGCGGTGCGGGCAAGCGCCCTGCGGAAGTCCGGTGCCTTCAACATGCCCCAGACTATGGGCGCCGCCCGCGTCACGAACCAATCAACAGACAGTGAGACCCGCTCAGGCCGCGGCCAGCATATTCCGCAGCACATACTGCAGGATGCCGCCATTTCGGTAGTATTCGATCTCGTCGAGAGTATCGATCCGGCAGAGCAGTTCGATGTCCTTCTTCGAGCCGTCGTCATAGGTGATCGTGCAGCCCAGGTTCGACCGCGGCTTCAGGCCGTCGGCGATGCCCTGGATGTCGAAGATCTCCTTGCCGGTCAGCTCCAGCGTCGTGCGGTCGGTGCCTTCGAGGAACTGCAGCGGCAGGACGCCCATGCCGACGAGGTTCGATCGGTGGATACGCTCGAAGCTCTCGACGATGGCGGCACGCACGCCCAGCAGCCGGGTGCCCTTGGCCGCCCAGTCGCGCGACGAGCCGGTCCCGTACTCCTTGCCGCCGACGACGACCAGTTGCACGTCATCGGCCTGGTAACGCATCGCCGCGTCGTAGATCGACATCTGGTCGCCCGACGGATAGTGGATCGTCACACCGCCCTCGGTGCCCGGCGCCATCTCGTTGCGGATACGGATGTTGGCAAAGGTACCCCGCATCATCACTTCATGGTTCCCGCGGCGCGAGCCGTAGGAATTGAAGTCGATCGGTCGGACCTGGTGCTCTTTCAGGTAATCGCCCGCCGGGCCGTCTTCCTTGATCGAGCCCGCCGGCGAGATGTGGTCGGTGGTCACGCTGTCGGCCAGCATCGCCAGCATCCGCGCATTCTCGATATCGGTCAGCGGGGCCGGTTCCGGCGCCATGTCCTCGAAGAAGCTCGGATGACGGACGTAGGTGGAGCCGTCGTTCCACTGGTAGGTCTGGCCCGTGGTGATCTTGATGTCCTGCCACTTGTCGTCGCCCTTGAAGACGTCGCCATAGCGGCTCTCGAACATCTCGCGCGACAGCGAGGATTCGATCAGGTCGTTGATCTCCTTGTTGGTCGGCCAGATGTCCTTCAGATAGACATCGTTGCCGTCCTTGTCCTTGCCGAGCGGATCTTCGTAGATGTCGTTCAGCATGCTGCCGGCGATCGCGTAGGCGACCACGAGCGGCGGCGAGGCCAGGTAGTTCGACTTGATGTCCGGGCCGATCCGGCCCTCGAAGTTGCGGTTGCCCGACAGCACCGACACCACGTTCAGGTCGCCGGCGTGGATCGCCTCGGAAATCTCCTCGGGCAACGGGCCCGAATTGCCGATGCAGGTGGTGCAGCCGTAGCCGACGAGATTGAAGCCCATGGCATCCAGATCGTCCTGAAGCCCGGCTTTCTCCAGATACTCGGTTACGACCTGCGAGCCCGGCGCGAGGGAGGTCTTCACCCACGGTTTGGACTTCAGCCCCAGTTCCCGGGCCTTGCGGGCGACGAGGCCGGCACCGATCAGCACCGAGGGGTTGGACGTGTTGGTGCAGCTGGTGATCGCCGCGATGACGACGTCGCCGTCGGAAAGCGTATGATCCTCGCCGTTGATCTCTTCGGTGGAGACCATGCCGTCCTGGATCTCGCCGGCCGGGCCTTCCTCGGCCATGTCGGTGGCGCGCAGGCTGGTGTCCTTTTTGACGTCACCGGACACACCGAGCAGATCGCGGAACGCCGAGGCGGCCTGCGACAGCGGCACGCGGTCCTGGGGACGCTTCGGACCGGCCAGCGACGGCTCGACCTTGCTGAGGTCGAGTTCGAGCGTGTCGGTGAAGACCGGGTCGGGCGAGTTGGCGTCGCGCCACATGCCCTGGGCTTTCGTATAGGCCTCGACCAGCGCGATGCGATCCTCCGAGCGGCCGGTGAAACGCATGTAGCGCAGCGTTTCCTCGTCGACCGGGAAGATGCCGCAGGTCGCGCCGTATTCCGGGGCCATGTTCGAGATGGTCGCCTGGTCCGCCAGGGTAAGGTGGTCGAGGCCGTCGCCGTAGAATTCCACGAACTTGCCGACCACGCCCTTGGCGCGCAGCATCTGCGTCACGGTCAACACAAGGTCGGTCGCGGTCATGCCTTCGCGGAGCTGACCGGTCAGCCTGAAGCCGATCACCTCCGGCACGACCATCGAGATCGGCTGGCCGAGCATCGCCGCTTCCGCCTCGATACCGCCGACGCCCCAGCCCAGCACGCCGAGGCCGTTCACCATGGTGGTGTGGCTGTCGGTGCCGACGAGGGTGTCGGGATAGGCGATCGTCTTGCCGTCATTGTCCGACGTCCAGACCGTTTGCGCGAGATACTCCAGGTTGACCTGGTGACAGATACCGGTTCCCGGCGGGACCACGCGGAAATTGTCGAACGCGGTCTGGCCCCAGCGCAGGAACTCGTAGCGTTCGCCGTTGCGCTCATACTCGAGGTCAACGTTCTTCTCGAACGCATCGGCGCTGGCGAAGTGGTCCACCATGACCGAGTGATCGATCACGAGGTCGACCGGCGACAGCGGGTTGATGATATTGGGATCCGCGTCGAGGTTCTTCACCGCGTCGCGCATCGCCGCGAGATCGACCACGGCGGGAACGCCGGTGAAATCCTGCATCAGGACGCGCGCGGGCCGGTAGGCAATCTCGCGGTCGGAGCTGCGATCCTTGACCCACTGGGCAAGGGCCTTCACATCGTCGGTCGTCACCGTGCGGCCGTCTTCGTGGCGCAACAGGTTTTCGAGAAGCACTTTCAGCGAATAGGGAAGGCGCGAGACGTCGCCGATCGCTTCCCCGGCCGCTTCGAGGCTGAAATAGTCATAGCTCTGGCCACCGGCTTCGAGGGTCCGGCGGGTCTTGAGGGTGTCCTGGCCAATCGTGGTCATTGACGCGCTCTCCTTGCCTTTGGAGGCTTCAAAAATCGTGGGTCGGGAGCTGACGCGCGGGTGGAGACCCGGCCGGCATCAGACGCCGCTGTTTATAGGCCAATCGCCCGGGGACTCCAAGGCGCGCGAGGTCACAAATCTTGCGACGGGCCGGGCCGGGTCATCTGCTCGGCAATATGGTCGGCAAGCGCGTGAACCGCCCCGCCCGCATCCGCCCGCGGCGGAATGAGGCCGATATCGACGATCGGGAGGGCCGGAAAACCTTCGTCCGGCGTCAGTTCGCGAAATTCCGCGGGCATGCTGCTGCGGGGCAAGATCGTCACCGCCAAGCCCGCCTCGACCGCGGTAACCAGTCCGGCCATGCTTTCGCTGGAGTAGGCGATACGGAACGACCGGCCGACCTCGTCCAGCGCGTCGCGCGACCATTCCCGGAAAATGCAGCCGGGCTCGAACACGGCAAGCGGCACCGGGTCGCGCTCATGCACGAGATGGCGCCGGGAGGTTGCCCAGACGACCGGTTCACGCCGCACAAGGCGGCACTGCTGGGGGACCATGGCGATGGTCGCAAGACCTATGTCGATGTCCCCGTTCTCGTAACCGGCCGCGATCTTCGTACTGGTCTCGCAGCGCAGTTCCACTTCCACCTGCGGGTAGGTCTCCGCGAACTGAGACAACACGTCGGGCAGAAACCCGCTCATGTAATCGTCGGGGACGCCGAGGCGCACGACCCCGACCACCTCGGGCCGGGAAATCGCGGTGAGCGCCTCGTCATGCAGACGCAGGATACGGCGCGCATAGTCGACCAGCGCGACACCTTCGCGCGTCAGTTCCGAACGCCGGCCGACGCGCTCGAACAGCGCCTTGCCGACGGTCTCCTCCAGCCGCTTGATCTGCATGCTGACGGCCGACTGGGTGCGGTGCACCTGCTCGGCCGCGCGCGAGAAACTGCCGCTGTCCACCACCGCCAGCAGGGTGCGCAACTGCGCCAGATCGAGAGTTTCAGCCATTTTTCAATACATCAATAATTCTGATTTTTTGAATAAATACTATTCGTTTGATTTAAGTGTCAAGCCGCGCGATATCACGGGTCCACGAACCCAGAGCTCAATGCCTGAGCCAGGAGAAAGCAGATGGCCCGCATCGTCAGAGCATCCATGCGATACGTCACACGGATCGGTCGCCGGGTACCCGTCAGGACAGGACGGCCCTCTTCCGAAACCCCGTTCGTCGAGGCGTACACACGCACCGGCGGGAGGCTCGGGATATGGCTGTAAACCGCTACAAGCCCTCCCGTCCGCGGCCGGTACCGGCATCGTCACGGGCGGCGCCGCGCGCCTGGACGCACCCGGCATTTCTGGTATTCGCGCGCTGGCATCGTGCATGGCGGGCCCACCGGACCCAGGTTCAGTGGCAGCGCGAACTTGCGGCGCTGGACGCGCGAATGCTGCGCGATGTGGGACTGGAACCGGCCGATGTCCGGCGCTTAACCCAGGTTGTTAAGAAACCGGCAGAATCCACAATTCCGCCTCAATACCTCCCCGGTCTCGCCAAACTGGCTCACCATCTTGAAGGCTGACCGGAAGCGTCCCCCATCAACGCTTCTGGCCAGCCTCCGAAGCTCCTGACCTCATCCCCTTGGTCCGGAGCTGATACAGGCCCTAAAGGCCGTCGGCACCCCCCAGCCGGCGGCCTTTTTCTTTTCAAAACCCGAACCGCTAGGGCCGTTCGACAATCCCGAGCTGGGCGAGGAAATCGAGTGTATCGAATTCGTCCCACTCGTCGACGATCTTGCCGTCGCGGATCCGCATCACGTTGTTGAGCGAAATCTCGAACGTCTGTCCGGTTCCGGCACGGCCCATGAACTCACCACTCTGGGTCCCGCGGACGATGGAGCGCGTCAGCACCATGTCACCCTCCGCGATCTGATCGACGATCTCGAACCGGTAGTCCGGAAACACATCGTGGATGCCCGCCTGGTTGGCCACATGGGTGGCCTTGTCCACCGGCCCCGGCGCGAGCGGAAAATGAAACACATGATCGTCGGCCATCAGGTCGGCGACCGCCTGCATGTTCCCTTTGCTGAATTCCTCGAAGAATGCGCGTGCAACCGCCTTGTTGTCTTCCAGCGACATGGTTTCGACCCCCTTTTGAAAAAGTCCGTGATTGTCACCCGCGATCAGCCTTTGTCAAAAGCCCCTTCCAGCACTAGGTTCGCGCGTCCGAGGATTGACCGAAGAGCGCAGGCGCCCGTGCAGGGACTGACCACACACGATCTGGCATGTATTCGCGGCGAACGCGCGGTCTTCGCGGGCCTGAACCTGGCCGTGAATCCGGGCCGGGCGTTGTTGCTGTCAGGCGCCAACGGCAGCGGCAAGTCGAGCCTGCTGCGCGTTCTGGCGGGCCTGATCCCCGCCGCCGCGGGCCGTATAGAATGGGAAGGCGTCGATGTCAGCGAGGATCGCGACGCCCAGCGTTCGCGCATCGCCTATATCGGCCATGCCGACCCGTTGAAGCCCTCGATGACGGCCGCGGAAAACCTGGAGTTCTGGGCGCGCCTGTATGGCATGGAACCGGAGGTCGAGGCCGCGCTCCACCAGTTTTCCATCGCCGCGCTGGCCGACGTGCCGGCGCGATATCTCTCGGCGGGCCAGAAACGCCGCCTCAACCTCGCGCGGCTCGCCATCGGCCAGAACTCCCCGGCCGGGCCGGCCCTGTGGCTGCTCGACGAACCGGCGACCGGGCTCGACCCGGGCGCGGTGTCGATGCTGGCGAATACGATCCTGGCGCATTTGTCCAACGAGGGGGTCGCCATCGTCTCGACCCATGGCGGCCGGCTCGACGAACTGCTCGACGCTCAGGCGGACCGGTTCAGCATCTCGGCGGACACCGCATGATCGGGCTGCTTCTCCTCATCCGGCGCGAACTCAAGCTCGCATGGCGCGGCAGCACCGACGCGATCATCGCCGTCGTGTTCTTCGTTCTGGCCGCCGTGCTGTTTCCGTTCGGGGTGGGCACCGATCCGCAGATGCTGCCGCGCATCGGCGGCGGGATCATCTGGGTGGTCGCACTCCTTGCCGCCATGCTTTCGCTGGAGCGCATGTTCGCCGGCGACCATGACGACGGCAGCCTCGACCTCCTGTTCCTGTCGCCGGTCCCCCTGGGAACGCTGGCGCTCGCCAAGGCGATCGCCCACTGGCTTACCACCGGGATCCTGCTGCTGGTCGCCGCGCCGGTGCTGGCGCTGTTATACGACCTGCCCGGCGCCGCCATCGGCGCGCTGGCGGCCTCCATGCTGCTGGGAACGCCTGTCCTCAGCCTGGTCGGCGGCATCGGGGCCGCGCTGACCCTGGGTGCACATCGCGGCGGCGTCCTGCTGGCGCTCCTGATCCTGCCGCTGTACATCCCGGTGCTGATTTTCGGCGCAGGCGCCATCGACGGCGCCGTTGCGGGACGACCCATCGCACCCCAACTGATGGTTCTGGGCGGTTTCCTTCTCGCCGCGCTGGCGCTCGCGCCCTGGGCCACGGCAGCCGCGCTTCGCCAGGCCATCGAATGATGTGACACGTGCAGTAACGAGTGACTTGACCCCAACCCCATCACCGACGAAAAGTTCAACCGTGTTTCATCGCTTCGCCAACCCTGCCCGTTTCTCGCGTATCGCCGCCGCCATTCTGCCCTGGTCGGCCGCCGTCACCGTGCTTTTGTTCGCGGCGGGGATCTACTTCGCGCTGTTCGCCTCGCCCGCGGATTTTCAGCAGGGCGAGACCGTACGCATCATGTACGTGCATGTACCTTCGGCGTGGATGGCGATGGCCTGTTACACGTTCATTGCCGTGATGAGTGCCGTCGCGCTGATCTGGAAACACCCGCTGGCCGATGTCGCCGCTCGTTCGGCGGCCCCGCTGGGCGCCGGGTTCACCATCATCGTGCTCGTGACCGGCAGCCTGTGGGGCAAGCCCACATGGGGGACATGGTGGGTGTGGGACGCGCGCCTGACGTCTGTCCTCGTCCTGTTTTTCCTGTATCTCGGGCATATCGCGCTGACCCATGCGTTCGACAACCCGCAGCGCGGTGCGCGCGCGGCAGCCGTGCTGGCGCTCGTCGGGTTCGTCAACGTGCCGATCATCAAATTCTCGGTCGACTGGTGGAACACGCTGCACCAGCCTGCGAGCGTCACCCGCCTCGACGCGCCCGCCATCGACCCGTCGATGCTCACACCGCTGCTGCTCATGGCGCTGGCGTTCATGCTGTACTTCGTAACCCTGCTGCTGCTGCGCATGCGCGCGGACCTCAATGCGGCGCGCACCCGCGCCCTGCGATTGTCCGCCGCGGAACACGCCACGTCATCGTGATCCGCCGCGCGTTGCGACGCTCGCGGGGGCGGACTATCAGGTGAGGGCCTTTTGCTTCGCATTCGCTGACCCTTCGCCATGAACAAGTTTCTCGCCGTCGCCGTCGTCATCGTGTCCCTGATTGCCCCGGGAACCGCCGTCCACGCGCAGGACGCGGACCGCGGCGAAGACCTGTTCGAGCGCTGCGCGGCCTGCCACACCCTGAAAAAGGGCGGCGCCAACAAGGTCGGGCCGAACCTGTGGGGCCTCTTCGGGAGCACGGCAGGCCGCCGCGATACCGGCTTCGGCTACTCCCGCGCGATGCGGGAATCCGGCATCGTGTGGACCGAAATGTCTCTCTCCGCCTACCTGGAACGTCCGCGCGGTTTCATGCCGGGCACGCGGATGCTGTTCGCGGGCATGAAGAAAGCGGACCAGCGCCGCGATCTGATCGCTTACCTGAGAGCCGCAACGCGCTAGGTTTCCGGCATTCTGCGGCCTTTGGTCCCACTCCACACGAATGTGATTCGGGCTAACTGGGCATACGCGCGCGAGAAGGCTAAAAAAGGGGTATCGTCGTCAGCGTCTTGCCGCGCGTGGAACAGGACGGTCCGGAGAACGTGGAAGACATGTCAGAATTCTTCAACATGGGCGGCTATGCGGCATTTGTCTGGCCGGCCCTCGGTTTCGCCGCCATCGTGCTTGCCGCGATGGCTGCCGCGAGCGTGTCCAAACTGCGCGCCAGCGAGCGCGCCCTGCAGGCGGCGGAAGCGCAGAGCCCAACCCGCCGCCGCCGTTCGACCGGAGAACCCGCCTCGTGAAACGCAAGCATCGCAGACTGATGGTCGTCGGCGTTTCGCTCGGCCTTCTGGGCGCCGCCGCCGCGCTGGTTCTGACGGCGGTCGAGGACAGCCTCGTCTTTTTCTATACGCCGTCCGACCTGGCCGAACGCGGCACGCCGCCCGAGAACGTGTTCCGGCTCGGCGGCCTCGTCGAGGAAGGAAGTGTGCGGACCGAAGGGGCGACCACTTATTTCCGCGTAACCGACCTGAACGAGGCGGTCCCGGCCAGTTATACCGGCGTCCTTCCGGACCTGTTCCGCCCTGGCCAGGGCGTCGTCGCGGAAGGCACGCTGGGCCCGAACGGGCAGTTCGTCGCCCGCGAGGTTCTCGCCAAGCATGACGAGAACTACATGCCCAAGGAAGTTGCCGACGCCTTGCGCGAGAGCGGGCAGTGGAAGCCCGGGGACAAGCCGGAGACACCGACGCAATGATCGCCGAGATCGGACAGTTCGTCCTCATCCTCGCTTTCGTCCTGTCTGTCGTGCAGGCGACGTTTCCATTGTGGGGCGCGGCGCGCGGCGACGCCGCACTGATGACCCTCGCCGACCGGACCGCCATCGGACAGGCCGTCGCGCTGCTCATCGCCTTCGCGGCGCTGACACACGGCTTTGTCACGTCGGACTTCTCGCTGGCCATTGTCTTCCAGAACAGCCATTCGCTGAAGCCCATGCTCTACAAGGTGAGCGGCGTGTGGGGGAACCACGAAGGCTCCATGTTGCTTTGGGTTCTCGTGCTGGTCCTGTTCAGTGCCGCGGTTGCGCTGTTCGGGCGCAACCTGCCGCCGACCCTGCGCGCGCGCGTACTCGCCGTACAGGCGATGGTCGGCGGGGCGTTTCTGGCATTCATCATCTTCACCTCGAACCCTTTCGACCGGCTGGTACCGGCCCCGCCGGACGGCAACGGCCTGAACCCGCTGCTGCAGGACCCCGGCCTCGCCTTCCACCCGCCGCTGCTCTACCTCGGTTATGTCGGTTTCTCGATGGCGTTCTCGTTCGCCGTCGCGGCGCTCATCGAGGGCAAGGTCGACGCCGCCTGGGCGCGTTGGGTCCGGCCCTGGACGCTGGCCGCCTGGGCCTTCCTGACCGCGGGCATCGCACTTGGGAGCTGGTGGGCCTACTACGAGCTCGGCTGGGGCGGCTGGTGGTTCTGGGATCCGGTGGAGAACGCCAGCTTCATCCCCTGGCTGTTCGGCACGGCGTTGCTGCATTCGGCGATCGTGGTCGAGAAGCGCGACGCGCTAAAAAGTTGGACGATCCTGCTGGCGATCCTGACCTTCTCGATGAGTCTGCTCGGCACGTTCCTCGTGCGCTCCGGCGTGCTGACATCGGTGCATGCGTTCGCCACCGACCCCGAGCGGGGTATTTTCATCTTGGCCATTCTGGCGGTCACCATCGGCGGCGCGCTGATCCTGTTCGCCTGGCGTGCACCCAACATGCAGGGCGGCGGGCTGTTCGCACCCGTCAGCCGCGAAGGCGCGCTTGTTGCGAACAACATGCTGCTGACGGTTGCGGCCGGCACGGTCCTTCTCGGCACCCTCTATCCGCTGATCATCGAGGCGCTGTCCGGCGGCGCGGACCGCGTGTCCGTGGGCCCGCCGTTCTTCAATGCCACCTTCGGCCCCATCATGGTGCCGCTGGTGATCCTCATGGCACTCGGGCCGATGCTCGCCTGGAAGCGCGGAGACCTGCGCGCGGTCGGGCACAAACTGGTCCCGGCCGCGATCGCAGCGATCGCAGCCATCGCCGCCACATTCATCCTCGTGCCCGACGGACCGGCCCTCGCGCCGTTTGCCATGGGCCTTGCGGCATGGCTCGCGGGCGGAACGATCGCCGAATGGAGCGGACGCATCAAGCTGTTCAGCGCGCCGCTGGCCGAGAGCCGCCGCCGGCTGTCCGGCCTGCCGCGCTCGGCGAGCGGCATGACACTGGCCCATCTGGGCCTGGCGATCATGATCGTCGGCATCACGGGCTCGTCGGCCTGGCGCGCCGAGCTGATCACGACGCTCGCCGTGGGCGAAAGCGCGGAGGGCGCCGGGTACAACGTGACGCTGGCCGATGTGAGCCGCGGACGCGGCCCGAACTACAACTATGAGCGTGGCACCATCGTCGTCGCCGACGACGGCCGCGAGGTCGCGACCCTGATCGCCGAACGCCGCTTCTTCCCCGTCGCCAACCAGACAACGACCGAGGCCGGCATCAAGACAACATGGCTGGCGGACCTGTACGGGGTTATCGGCGAACGCGGCCGCACGCCCGAAACGGCGGACGAGTGGACCGTGCGGTTCTTCCTGAACCCGCTGGTCCCGTGGATCTGGCTCGGTGCGATGGTCATGTGCTTCGGCGGTTTCCTGTCCTTGACCGACCGGCGTCACCGTGTCGGCGCGCCGCGCCGCGCGAAACCGGAACCGGCCCAGGCCGCGCCCGCGCCGGCCGAGTAGCTCGCCATGCGGCGCCTGGTTGTCATCATTCCCGTTGCGATCCTTGTGCTCCTTGTCGGCGTCATGGTGTCGCTGCTGACGAACTCGGAACGCAACGACAACCTGGCACGCCTGCCTTCGGCGTTGATCGACAAGCCCGTTCCCGGCTTCGCGCTGCCCCAGGTCGACCCGTCGGTACCCGGCGGCTTTGCGAGCGAGGACCTGAAGGGCGGGGTCAGCGTCATCAACGTGTTCGCCTCCTGGTGCGTGCCCTGCCTGGCTGAGCACCCGAACATCACGCGAATCGCGGAGGCCGGAATTCCGGTCTACGGCATCAACCACCGCGACCGGCCCGAAGCCGCCACCGAATGGCTGCGCCGACACGGCAATCCCTATATCGCCGTCGGCGCGGACGCCGATGCCCGCGTGTCCCTCGAATGGGGCGTGACGGGCGTGCCCGAGACATTCATCGTCGATGCCGACGGCGTGATCATCTACAAACACGTCGGCCCGGTGACCGACGACGCCCTGAAAGACCGGATCATGCCGAAACTGCGTGAGGCGGAGCGCGGATGAAAATTTTCCTCGGGATGCTGACAATCGTTTTCGCCGCCGCGACAGCGCCGGGACCGGCGTTCGCCGTCCAGCCGGACGAGGTTCTCGACGATCCGGCGCTCGAAGCGCGCGCAAGAGATATATCCGCCGAGTTGCGCTGCGTGGTGTGCCAGAACCAGTCGATCGACGATTCCGATGCGGATATCGCGCGCGACCTTCGCCTGCTGGTGCGCGAGCGGCTCGTCGCCGGGGATAGTGACGAAGAGGTGGTCGATTTCGTCGTCGCGCGCTACGGGGACTTCGTGCTGCTGCGCCCGCCGTTCCAGCCTAATACCTATATGCTCTGGCTCGGCCCACCGTTCATGGCCGTGGTGATCGCCACCTTGTTCGTACTTTTCCTGCGCGCCTATCAGCGCCGGCGCACCGCGGGGCTCAGCCCCGAACCGCTCTCACCCGACGACCGGGCGGAACTCGACGCGCTCGTCGAGCGGATCGCGGCCAACACGCCGCCGGAGCAACCCCGGCGAAGCGAATTTCGCGCCGAATTGTCGGAAGGATTGCGCCCGCACGCCGATGACGGGGAGGCGGATAGCGACGAGGATCACGACGCCGAAGAGACTGCCGGATCCGACGACCGGGATTCGCCACGCTCATGACTCTCTGGATTGTTTTCGCGGCGGTGATCGCGCTCGCACTCGCCTGGATCGGCTGGCCGCTTCTACGCCCCAAGGCCATGAACGCGCACCGCGACGAGTACGACGCGGCCGTCTATGTCGACCAGCTGCAGGAGCTTGAGCGCGACCGGGCACGCGGGCTGATCGACGAGAGCCAGGCGGCGGCCGCGCGCATCGAGATCGAGCGCCGTCTGCTGGCTGCCGGGCGGGCGCAGGAACAGGGCACGGCGCGCGCCATGCGCCGCCCGGGATTCGCCGCAATCGTCGCGGTCCTCGTACCCCTGCTCGCCGTGTTCCTGTATCTGGATCGTGGATCGCCCGGCCTGCCGAACCAGCCCTTCGCCGAACGCACGCGCGATGCCGCGCCGGTGAACAGTGTCGTCGCCGCCGCGCGCGAGCGGCTGGCCGAGGCCGAGCGACGGACGCAGGCGGCCCCGGACGACCCGGACGCCTGGCTTAATCTCGGCCGATTCCAGCTCGTGACAGGTGAGATCGGAGGCGCGACGGCGTCTCTGGCGCGCGCTTTCGAGCTTAGCGCGGGCCGACCGGACGTGGCCTCGGCCTATGGCGAAGCCCTGTCGCGCCAGGCCGACGGCCTGGTGACACCCGAAGCCCGCCGGGCCTTCGAAACCGCCCTTGCCGGCAATCCCGGCGATCCCCGCGCAAGATATTTCCTCGCGCTGTCCGATTTCCAGGAAGGGCGCGAACAGCAGGCACTCGAAGCCTGGTCCGCGCTCGCGCGCAGCGCACCACCCAACGCGCCCTGGCTGCCGACCGTGTTCGGCCGGGTCGCGGAAACCGCGCGCGCGCTGGGTGAAGACCCGGCCGACTGGTTGCCGCGCGCCCCGTCACAGGTCGCCGGAGACGCACCGCGAGGCCCGAATGCCGACGACGTGGCCGCCGCACAGCAGATGGCGCCCGAGGAACGCATGGAGATGATCCGCGGCATGGTCGCCAACCTTGCCGCACGCCTCGAGGAGGAACCCGGGAACGTCGAGGGCTGGCGGCGGCTGGCGCGCTCCTACGAGGTGCTCGGCGACACGGCGGCATCGGCCGGGGCCTATTCCCGGGCGCTCGCCCTTCAACCGGATGACCCGGAAACATTGCTCTACGGCGCCATCGCCGCCGGTCAGCTCGGCGACGCCGACACAGCCGGCGAACGTTTCACGCGCCTGGGCGAGATCGTACCGCCGGGTACCGAAGTCCACAGCATCGTGACTGTCGCCGCGAACGCGATCGAGACCAACCCGCAAAATGTCACGACCATTTCGCAAGGTGTCGCCGACGCGGTTTCCGAACAACAGCCCGCCCCCGCACCATCCGTCCCCGCGCCATCCGTCCCCGCGCCGTCCGTCCCCGCGCCGGACGCAGCTCCGCAGGCGTCACGCGGCCCCGGCGCCGAGGACATCGCGGCGGCGCAGCAGATGTCGCCGGAAGACCGGACCGAGATGATCCGCGGCATGGTCGAAGGCCTCGCCGCAAGGCTGGAAGACGAACCTGACGACGTCGAGGGATGGCGCCAGCTCGCGCGCTCGCGCGAAGTGCTGGGCGAACCGGCGGCCGCGGCGCAAGCCTATACGCGGGCCCTCGCCCTCGAACCCGACCATCCGGAAACCCTTCTGCGCGGCGCCCTGGCGGCCGGTCAGCTCGGCGACCAGGAAACCGCCCGCGCCCGCTTCGTGCGCCTGCGCGATCTCGTGCCGCCGGACAGCGAGGTGCACACCATGGTCAGCGAGGCCATCGAGCGGATCGACGCGGCCGGCAGCCGCTGATTGTGGCCGACGCGCTCGCGCTCCTGCGTCTCGTGGCCGCGCTCCTGGTCGCGGCCGGTATCGTTTACGCCATCTATCGTGCCCTGCGCTGGCGATTCCCGAGGCTGGGTCCGCGCCGGGCCGGCCTGATCGTCGGCCTCGGCGTGGTGATCCTGGCGTCGATGTCGGCGAGCCTGCTTCGCACCGGGAACGCCACATGCCTTCAACATGAAAACAGCGTCCTGCTGCACGGCGAACGCGTGCTGCGTGTCGGCGACGAACGGACCGCGCGTCCTGCGCCGCCGCCGGGATCGGAACAGTATCTGCGCGTCGTGGAATCATGCCGGCTTCTTGTCGACCAATGTCCGTTCGACAAAATGGACGACACCGACATCCGCGCCCGCGCGACCTGCGCGAAAGCGCTCGCCGGCGCACCCCTGGGCTAGAAACGAAACGGGCCTCCCGAAGGAGGCCCGCTCGTCAGTCATTGTCGGTCGGCGTTACCGGGTCGTCAGAGCGGTCACCTGCTCCGCGATCTCGACATCGCTCACGGCGACGATCTCGGCACGGCGGTTGAGCTGCTCACGCACCCCGTCACCCGTCTTCACGGCAGGCTCGGCCTCGCCCTTCGCGACGATTTCCATTTCGTCCAGCGTACGGACGTTCAGGCCCTGGCGGATCAACTCGGTCGACACCGCCTCGGCGCGACGCTCGGACAGCTGCTGGTTGTAAGTCATCGGACCAACCGTGTCCGTGTGACCCACGACCACCACGTCCTCGGTGTTCATCGCGCGCAGTTTGGCCACGAACGCGTCGATCTTGGCCTGGGCTTCAGGCTCGATCTCGGCCTCGTCGAAGTCGAAATAGACCGTCTCACGCGCGATCTCCTGCGTGATCATCGTCTTCGCGACCGGCTTCATGGCGTCCTCGAGCAGACCCATCGCGGTCCAGAATTCGGTCTTGCAGGCCGCGATATGGTTCGGCTGATGGCCTTCCTCCTGCTGCTCGACCCAGCAGTCGTACTTGGCCTGCGCATCGGCGGCGAGCGCCGGGTGGTTCGTGCGGCCGCCATTGTCCAGAGCCGTCAGAAGCTGCGCACGCGCGGCTTCGAGCTCGCTCAGATTCTGCTGGTCTTCGATACCCCAGGCTGCGGGCACATACGGCATCGGGGTCTTACCCTCGGCCGCCATGTTGGCCTTCGCCGCGTGGTTCTCGGCATCGTACCAGTCGTACATCTTGTCCCACTCGAAATTCACGAGCTTCTGGTACTCACGCGCCAGTTCAGCGTTGAACGAATCGCCGGTGACGGCGCGGTCCTTGATCTCGTAGACGTTGTCGAAAAACAGCGCGTTCGCGTTGCCGGCGCCCAGGGTGGTCGCCAGAGCAAACGGAGCGGCATATGTAAGAGCTTTGCGGAGATTCATCGTGATGTTCCTCCTGTTGCGTTTCGGATAAGCGCCGGCAGGGTCAACAAGGGCCTTCCGCCGGTCCGCCCGAACACCCGATCAGTGTTCGTCCTGCCAAGCTGACCTATGGCCGTGTTTCCGGCCGGTGGTCGCTGCAGCTTTTAGTCCTAGAACGCGACACCCCGAATTCCGTTCGAATTTTTTCAGATTTTTTTCCTTTCGAAACAATGCGAAAGACACCCTGCTTATATAGGCAGGCGGGACTCGGACCGGGACACCGGCCCCTCAATTCGCCACGCGACACAAATTATGCGACAATCTGACGCATATTTGCGTCGCGGTCCGGGTCGTCTCGGTGCCAGCACGTTACCGGAGTCGATCGGGTCTCGGCGCGTCCAGCAAGGAAGGCAAGCCGATGAACGTTGATGCAATTCTTCGCTCCAAGGGCAACCGCGTCGAGCATGCGCGGCCCGACTGGTCGGTCGAGACCCTATGCGGCCGCCTGGACGAACTCGGGATCGGGGCTCTCATCGTCAGCACGGACGGCAAGCATGTCCAGGGAATCGTCTCTGAGCGCGACGTAATCGGGCTTATCGCGCGCGACGGCGCCGAGGTGCTCGACCGTCCCGTATCGGACATCATGATCCGCGATGTCGTGACCTGTTCGCGAAGCGACAACATCGCGCATCTCATGGAAACCATGACCGAACGGCGGATCCGGCACCTGCCGGTGATCGACGGCGACGAACTGGTCGGCATCGTGTCGATCGGCGATGTGGTGAAGCACCGTATCCAGGAAACCGAACGCGAAGCGACGGCCCTGCGCGAGTACATCAGCACCGGCTGAGCCCGCACGCCCGGAACACGCGAGCCCCCAGCACGTTCACCCTCCTGAAAGACGCACCAAGTGCGACGCCAGAGGAGGATGGACGACATGCAACGCCTGACCGCATTGCGCCCCTTGCGCGCCCTACTGATCGCCGCGGGCCTTGGCCTGGCCGCCTGCAACACTACCGGTGACGGACTGGGCATCCAGCTGGTGCCCGAATCCCAGGTCCAGCAGATGGCCGCGCAGAGCTGGCAACAGCTTCGCCAGCAGGAGAAGGTATCGGACAACACGGCCTTTCAGCGGCGCGCAAATCGCATTTCCTCACGCGTGCTTCGCGCATCTCGACGCGATCCCGGCGCATGGGAAGTCGTCGTTTTCGAAGACGACCAGTTGAACGCGTTCGCGCTTCCGGGCGGAAAGATCGGTATCTACGAAGGCATGATGCGGCTGGCCGACAGCGACGCCGAACTGGCGGCGGTTATCGGCCATGAAATCGCGCACAACACCGAAAAACACGCCGTCTCGCGCGTGAACTCCCAGGCCGCCACGCAACTGGGTATCACGCTGGCATCGACGCTCATCGGCGGCGAGCAGCAGCGCTCCGTCGCAGGCCTGCTCGGCATGGGCGCCCAGTTCGGCTTCCTGCTGCCCCACAACCGCGGCCAGGAACTGGAGGCCGACCGTCTCGGCCTCGTCTACATGGCCCGTGCCGGCTACAACCCCGACGCCGCCGTCACCTTCTGGCAGAAAATGTCGCGACAGGGCGGCAGCCGGCCGCCGGCATTTCTGTCGACCCACCCGGCACCCGAACAACGGATCGACCAGATCCGGTCGCTCCTGCCCGAAGCGCGCCAGATTTACCGTGCCAACCGCTAGGCCCGGGCCGGGCGGGAACAAACACGCGCGCCCGGCGTTTGCAGACCAGACCCGAAAATTCATCCGCAAAGGAGGAATGTCATGAAGGGAATTATGATTGCACTTGGCGCCGTTGCCGTGGTTGCCATTGCCCTGTTCGTTGTCTGGTTCGTCGATGTCGACCAGACCGAGGAAGCACGCCTGCCCGACGTAAACGTCGATGTGGAGGGCGGCAACGCGCCGGAATTCAACGTCGAAACCGGATCGATGAATGTCGAAGAAGGCAAGGTCGACGTGCCGGTGCCGGAAGTCGACGTGAAGGTCGAGGAAGAAACCGTGTCGGTTCCGACCATCAACGTCGAACCGCCGGAGCCTGACGGCCCCGCCGGCAACCAGTAAATTCGATAGGGTCCACGAGACAGGCCGGCCGCGCACAGCGCGGCCGGTTTTGTCTTAGGTGACGTTACAGCCTAACTTCCCCGAAGATCAGGTACCGGTGAACACGGGCTTGCGCTTTTCGCCAAAGGCCAGTCGGCCTTCCCTATAGTCGTTGCTGGCGAAACAGGCCGCGACCTGCTCCTCGCAAAGCGCCACGTTCCGGTCGGCAGGCGCCTTGAGGTTTTCCTGCACAGCCGTCTTCACGGCACGAATGGTCAGCGGCGCATTACCGGTGATCCTCTCCAGGTACCCATCGCAATAGGTGTCCAGATCCGCGCGCGACACCACCCGGTTCACCAGACCCATCGTCTGTGCCTCGCCGGCATCGAACTGGCGTGCGGTATAGAAAATCTCCATGGCAAACGACGGCCCGACGATCTGCATCAGCCGTTCGATGCCGGCCGCCGCATAGCCGAGCCCGAGCTTTGCGGCCGGCACCGCAAAGCGTGAATCCTCGCTCGCGATCCGGATATCGCAGCACAGCGCGATGGCCAGCCCGCCGCCGATGCAATAACCGCCGATCCGTGCGATCGTCGGGATCGGCGCAAGGGTCAGCGTGTCCTGGAATTCCCGGACAATGGCGTTGTAGGCCTCAATGGCGTCCGCCGAGTCACGTTCCTCACCGAACCTAGAGATATCCGCGCCGGCGACAAACGCCTTCTCGCCCGCACCGGTGAGAAGGATCGCACGCACATCGCCCGCATCGCAGAGCTCGCGGATGGCTGCAGCACCGTCGCGCCACATCTCAAAGGACATGGCGTTGTGCTTGTCGGGATTGTTGAACGTGATCCGTCCGATCGGGCCGTCGCGTTCGCAGATGATGCGGTCGGTGGTCATGCGGTTCTCCAAAAAAAACAGGAAGCCTGTCTCGATGTGAAGAAAGGATGCGAGACAGCGTTGTGGGTTTCAAACTTCTAGCGACTTCGAGACGACGAAGCGAGACGCGCCAAATCCGGTTAGAGGTTCAGCACCGCGCGCGCGTTTTCCGTGCACACCGCCGTGCGCTCTGCGTCCGAAATCGACGACGCCTCGATCCACTCCCCGGCCTCGATCGGCTTTTCGAACGGATAGTCGACCGCGAACAGCACCCGGTCGAGCCCGGCCGCGTCGATGGAGCAGCGCAGCGGCTCGTCCGCGCACACGCCCGAGGTGGTGTACCAGACGTTACGACGGAAATAGTCGGACGGGTTCATTTCAAGGCGCATGTCTCCCCGGTTGGAGATCTCCCAGCGGCTGTCGAACCGCCACAGCAGGAACGGGATCGTCTCTCCCATGTGACCGAGGATCAGTTTCGCCTTCGGGTAACGGTCGAAGGTGCCCGAGAACACGAGACGCAAGGCGTGGGTCGCGGTCTCCACCGTCCACGACCAGACCGGGCCGAACAGCTCCGGGTGGCCGGAATACATGTGCACCTGCTCGGGCGGATTGTTCGGGTGGATATAGACCGGCGCGCCGAGATCCTCCGCCCGTTCCCAGAAAGGCGAATACCGGTCGTCGTCGAGATAGCTGCCGTTGGTCTGGCCGTTGATCATGACGCCGCACATGCCGAGATCGCGCACACAGCGCTCCAGCTCGTCGGCCGCCTCTTTCGGGTCCTGCATCGCGACATGGGCAAAGCCCCCGTAGCGATCCGGGTTTGCCGCCATCTTCTCGGCGAGAAAATCATTCACTTGCCGGGCGCGGCGGACGGCGACATCGGTCATCTTCTCCGCCTGTACGCCGGGACCCGCCAGCGACAGGACCGACTTCTCGATCCCGACGCTGTCCATGGATTCCAGCCGCCGTTCCCCGAAGTCCTGCAGCACGTCCACCGCCTTGCCGAAGAGCGACGGGCTGATGTTTATCGACGTCGTGTTGAAGTAGTCGATGAAGTCCGGCTCCATGAAATGCTCTTCAAGGGCGATCTTCGGCGTACGGGTCAGGTCGATCATCAGGCAGGTCCTTCAACGCAATTGAAGCACCTATCTTGAAGACAAGTTCCGCCACGCGAAAGAGCGCTTCACCAATTGCGGCGGCCCGGTGGCGCGCTATGGTGCACTACTCATCGCGGGCGGGGAGCGATCGACATGGGCACGGGCGAAACGAACGCCACGGAATTCGACTATATCGTTGTCGGCGCGGGCACGGCCGGGTGCGTGCTGGCGAACCGCCTGACCGAAAACGGGAAGCACCGCGTCCTGCTGCTGGAAGCCGGCGGCAGGGATACGAATCCCTGGCTCCATATTCCGCTGGGCTACGGCAAGGTGTTCGACGACCCGAAGGTCAACTGGTGCTACACCACCGAGCCCGATCCGACATGCGGCAACCGCCGGATCGTCCAGCCGCGCGGCAAAGTGCTGGGCGGCTCCAGCTCCATCAACGGCATGGTCTATATCCGCGGCAACGCGGCGGACTACGACCACTGGCGCCAGCTCGGCAACGAGGGCTGGAGCTACGACGACGTGTTGCCGTACTTCCGCAAGTCCGAAGACCAGGCGCGAGGCGCGGACCAGTATCACGGCACCGGCGGGCCGCAGACGGTCTCCGAACAGCGCGACTTTCATCCGCTCGGACGTGCGCACCTGAAGGCCGTGGTGGAAGCTGGCTACAAGCTCAACCCGGACTTCAACGGCGCGGAGCAGGAAGGCTTCGGCCGCTACCAGGTGACCCAGCGCAACGGGCGGCGCTGGTCGGCGGCGCGGGGGTTTCTGAAGCCGGCCCGCAAGCGGGCGAACCTCCGGGTGGCGACCAACGCACGCGCCAGCCGGATCCTGTTCGACGGCCGCCGCGCCTCGGGGATCGAATACTGCGTCGGCGCCGAGACGCACGTTGCCCACGCGCGGTCCGAAGTGATCCTCGCGCTCGGGTCGTTCAACTCACCGCAACTGCTCCAGCTGTCCGGAGTCGGCCCGGGCGAGCTTTTGCGGTCTCACGGGATCGATGTCGTCGCCGACATGCCCGGTGTCGGCGCCGACATGCAGGACCACTACCTCGTCCGCATGGTCTACAGGTGCAAGCAGCCGGTGACATTGAACGACGTCGTCCAGAGCAGGGTCCGCTCGGCGGGCACGTTTCTGCGCTACGTCTTCCAGCGCCGCGGCATGATGGCCATGGCCGCCGTCCCCACCGGCGGTTTCTTCCGCAGCGATCCCCGTGTGGCCACGCCCGACCTGCAGCACCACATTGTGCTGTATTCGAACGGCGGATCGTCGGGCAAGCACGGCAGCGGGCTGCACGACTTCTCGGGACTTTCAGCGACGGTCATCATGCTGAACCCGGAAAGCCGGGGCACGGTCGAAATCGCATCGGCCGACCCGAACGACGCCCCGCTGATCAAGAGCCGTTACCTTTCCACGCAACGCGACGCCGAGACCCTGATGAAGGGCGCGCGCGCCGTGCGCAATATCATGGCCCAGCCCGCGCTGTCCGAGTATGTCGGCGACGAGGTCGAACCGGGCGAGGACGTCCAGAGCGATGATGAACTGATCGACTACCTGCGCAACTTCGGCAACACCGGCTTCCACCCCACAAGCACCTGCCGGATGGGGCCCGACGCGACCGCCGTCGTCGACGCCCGCCTGCGGGTCCACGGGTTCGAGGGCCTGCGGGTCGTCGACGCCTCGATCATGCCGAAGGTCACGTCGGGCAACACCAACGCGCCCGTGCTCATGATCGCCGAGAAAGCCTCGGACATGATCCTGGAAGACGCGCGAACCGGCGCCTCCTGAGCGATCATTCAATCCCGTTCGACGTGCAGGATATCCGCCATGTCCCATAGTTCGCACCCCATGCGCGGTATCGTCCTGACGCTGGCGGGCGTCGTCCTGCTGACCGCGAGCGATGCGGCCATTAAATGGAGCACCGGCACGCTCCCGTTCGGCGAAGCCCTGTTCATCCGGTCGTTGTTTGTCCTGATCCCGATCGCGGGAATCGTGTGGTGGCGCGGCGCAGCCGCCAGCTTGCGGATCAACAGCATGCGCAACCTGGCTCTCCGGGCGCTGTTCGGGACCGGCTCGACATTCCTGATTGTCGCCTCGCTGTCGATCCTGCCGCTCGGTCAGGTGCTGACGCTGGTATTCGTGACCCCTGTGCTCGTGACGGCGCTCGCACCGCTCCTGCTGGGCGAGCGGGTCGGCTGGCATCGCTGGCTTGCCGTCCTCGCCGGCTTTGCCGGGGTCGTCCTCATGCTCCAGCCCGACGCCGGCGCGTTTCGCTACGCCGCGCTCCTGCCGCTCGCAGCGGCCATTGTCGCCTCGCTGCGTGATATCACGACACGCCGGATCAGCAGCCGTGAATCGTCACTGGCGATCCTGACGTTCTCGATTCTCGGCCTGATTGCAGCCAGCCTCGCGACCGCGCCCTTCGGCTGGCGGCCCGTCAGCACCGGCGAGGTATTGATCGCCGGCGGGTCGGGCCTGCTGTTCGGCATCGCACACTACCTACTGATCGAGGGCTACCGGTTCGCCGAAGCGTCGCTGGTCGCACCATTCCGCTATACGAACCTGCTGTGGGCCCCGCTGATGGGATTCCTCTTTTTCGGTGAAATCCCCGGGATCGCGCTCCTCGCGGGAGCCCCGATCATTGCCGCGAGCGGCCTCTACCTGATCTGGCGCGAGAAAACGGCGATGACCGGGCGTTAGCCATGCCGGCGACGGCCACATGCGGCTGGACCGCTCGCACCCGGCAGGTCACATTGGACGGCACGCGTCACAGCAGAAACACGACAACGGGGGAATAACATGATCTATGAAGTCCGCACCTATCGCCTGAAACCGCGCATGGTTCCTTCCTTCATCGACGCGTTTGGCGAAGCCTACGAGAACGGCCGGAAGCAGCTTTCGCCGCTGGCCGCGTTTTTCTACTCAGAAGTCGGGCCGCTCAACGAGGTCATGCACATCTGGCCCTACGAGAACCAGGGCGAGCGCGAGAAGATTCGCGCCGAGGCGGTCGCGAGCGGTGTCTGGCCGCCCGCCGTCACCGACATGATCCACCAGATGAACAGCGAGATGTTTGTCCCGTTTCCGTTCATGACCGAGTTTCTCAGCGGCGATCACGGCCCGCTGTTCGAATACCGCTACTACTCCGTCCACAACGGCACGATGCCGGGCATCATCAAGGGGTGGGAAGACGCCATCGAGGCGCGCAAGGAACTCTCGCCCTGCGCCATGGCGATGCACACGGACTACGGCGATCTCAACAAGTACGTCCACATCTGGCCCTACAAGAGTTTCGAACACCGCCAGCAGGTGCGCGAAGATGGCGTGAAGAAAGGCGTCTGGCCGCCGAAGGGCTCGCCCAAGGGCGCCATCATCACCCAGGACAACAAGCTGCTGCTCGCCGCGCCGTTCTCGCCGCTGCAATAAAACGAAACGTAGCCGCGCCGGACGCGACCGGATGCCGATTATCGACGCCCAGGTGCACGCCTACGAGGCCGACCATCCCGGCCGGCCCTGGGCCGCTGTGCTGACCGGGCCGCCGTCCGCCAATGGTGCGGAGATGGTCGCCGCGATGGACGCAGTCGGCGTCGATGGCGCGATCCTCGTCTCGGCCTACACCATGTACCGCTTCGACCCCAGTTTCGCGCTCGAGGTCCAGGCCAAACATCCGGGGCGGTTCGGCCTGGTCGCGCCCTTCGACGCCGCCGACCCGGGCGTGGGCGAAAAAATCGACGATTGGGCGGTGAAGGACGGAACCGTTGGCATCCGCCTGCTCCTCGCGCATGGCATTTCCGACGACGCCGGAGACGCCGGCATCGCACGCCTGCTCGAAGGCGCGCGCCGGCACGACATCCCCGTCAACGTCTACTGCACCCAACGCCACGAACAGGTCGCCGGCCTTGCCGCGAAATTCCCCGATGTCCCGCTGGTGGTCGACCATATGGGTCTCGTCCAGCCCTTCCACCCGCCGGCGCCGGAAGACGGCTGGGCGGAGCTTCCGAACCTGCTGGCGCTCGCCGAACACGAGAACGTCAGCGTCAAGATCAGCGGCGCGGGAACGCTGGCGCGCGAGCCGTTCCCGTTCGCCGATATCCACGACCCGGTCCGGCGCATTCTCGACGCCTTCGGCCTTGAGCGCTGCAAGTGGGGCACGGACTGGACCCGCGCGGTGGAGCTGCTCACCTACGGCGAAGGCGTCGATGCGTTCCGCCAGGGCGACTGGCTGTCCGACAGCGAGCGCGCCGCCCTGATGGGTGGCAACGCAGCGCGCATCTACGGCTGGTCGCCGGGCACAGACTGAACACACCCGAAAAAGGGGCCGCCGGACCCAGGCCGGATCATTGCCGGGTCGGTCGGCCCTCGACATAGTTCTGCCGCCGCTTGCGCAGCTCTTCCTCGGATTGCGGACGATCCGGGTTCTGCAGAAGGCCGGCTTGCGTGCGGCCGGGCACCATCAGGCCG
This sequence comes from Alphaproteobacteria bacterium, assembly GCA_965222215.1. Lineage (GTDB taxonomy): Bacteria > Pseudomonadota > Alphaproteobacteria > UBA6615 > UBA6615 > JABJAG01. The sequence goes on from OZ244931.1 coordinate 3,525,605, forward strand.
GCACGGAGAACCTCAGCTTTCAGATAGGCAATCGCCTGGTCGATCAGGACGACAGCGGCCCCGTAGTCTCCCTGTTCCGCTTTCGCAGCAGCCAGCGTGGCAAGCGTCGCGGTTGACGTGCGTCGCTGCAACGCAGCCTGAGCCAGGCGCACGGCTTCCGGCCCGTTGCGGACACCCGGCTGTGCCGATGTCGCGTACAGCCAGGCTGCGGCCCCCATGCCTTCGACAAGGCCACGGTCCGCCGATTTCCTGTACCAGGCTACCGCCTCCGCATCGCTCTTCGGCACGCCGCGTCCGAACTCGTGCGCCAGCCCCAGATTGTAGGCCGCGCGGGCATCGTTCTGCGCGGCCGCGCGGCGATAGTAGAGATTGGCGAGCGGGTAATTCCGCTCGACTCCCTTTGCCTGCACATACATGGTCGCGAGGTTGTTCATGGACTTGACGTGACCCTGATCGGCAAGCTGGGTCCAGATACCGGCCGCGCGTTCGTACTGGCCGCGATAATAGGCCTCATAGCCTCGCTTGAACGCTTCGGCCTGAATCTTGTTGGTCTCGGGCGGGCTTAGCGGGGACCTGGCGCCCGGCGGCGGCTGCACCACCTGTGCCGAGGCGTGCACGCCCGCAGCCACACACAGAAGCACGACAAGCGCGGCGGCCAGCAACGGTCGTCGTGGAATCGAAAAGCTGAGGGTCGGGACAATCATCGTGAGCCGTTTATTTGGAGAGCTTCCGGCCGCATTCAATCTCCCGCGTAATGTTTCGCCATACCTTGCGAGGTGACGCCGTCCAGGCGGTTCGGTGCATGGGTCCGAAAGCGCTGCCGCGGGCCGGGTCGGGGACGCGACCTGAAACGGATCTTCACCCAGCTTCCGAGGTCGGACGCAGGCTTTCCATCAGCAATTCGGTGTTTCGGATCAGCATTGCGCGGTAGCCCGCCCGGCTGACCAGTTTGGGGTCGATCGCGTAAGCGGCGTGAATACCCACAAGCAAGCTGTGGATCGTCCCTGCCGCCTCGAATGCTCGTTTTTTACCGACACCCGTCTCCTTCATGATCTCCTCACAGATCAGGTTCCGCACCCGCGCGTGGTAAGCGGCATAGACCGACGCGGTGTCTTCATCGCTGCGGCTGTCAATCATCAGTTTCAGGAAGAACTCCGCAACCACCGGATCCTTGAACCGGTCGTCGAGGCGCTTGACCAGATCCAGGACGTTCTCGAAACGCTCCTCCGGCAGCGCACCCCAGGCGCGTTTGCGGCTTTCCTCCAGACAAGCCTGTAACAGCCCGGACTTGGTCTTGAAATGGAAAAACAGCGTCGCCTGACTGTAGCCCGCCTGTTCGGCAATGCGCTGTGTCGAGGCGGCTGCATAGCCGCGTTCGCCGAATTCCCGGAGCGCCGAATCCACGATCTTCGCCCGTGCCTGCTCCGGATTTTTAGAAACGCCTTTGACCCGGGCCATACAACCGCAATCCCTGTTTAGTTCGGTTGCCGCGAACTTGAAGCCCGACGGCGCGAAACGCAACGCCGGCCTGTCTTTCACCGTGTGCCGAACGGCATTGACCAGACCGGAAACCGCTGTTACTGATTATATACTCAATTAAGTTTTTAATCAGGTATTGCCATGACAGACAGCTTGCCGCCGCTCAGCGAAGACGACCCCCGCCTTTTCCAGATGGGGGACGCTTATGCCTTCGCGACCTACCCGGTCTGCGGCGCCGTCCTCACCGACGAGGGGACGGTCGCGATCGACGGCCCCATGGCACCGGCCACCGCCCGCCAGTGGCGCGCCTTCATCGAGACCCGCGCACCCGTGAAGTTCCATATCCTGTGCGAGCACCACGAGGACCATTGCGCCTGCTGTTCCATGCTGGGCGCGGACACGCTGATCTCCTCGGAGATCACCGCGGCAGAACTTGCGCGCTGCGCCAGCGGCTCGACCGACGGCATGCGCGAGACCCTGCGGGGCTGGGGCCGTAACCGGTATTTCTCCGAGGAGCTGGTCGAAGACTACGAGATCCGCCGCCCTGACATGACCTACACGACGCGGCTGTCCTTCACGCTGGGGGGCAAGGACTTCGTGATCGTCGAGGCGCCCGGCCACACCCGCGGCTCCTCGATCGTCCACGCCGTGGACGACCGCGTGGCGTTCGTCGCCGACGCGGTCTTCCCCGGCACCTGCGCGCCGCCCGCCCAGTCCTGCGACCCGTGGGCCTGGTTCCAGACACTCGGTATGCTGGAAGCGCTCGACGTCGACTGGTACGTGCCGGGGCATGGCGATCCGTTCGACCGGAGCGAACTCGATAACGCCCGGGCCGGTCTCCACATCCTGGTCGATTCCGTCCGCGCGTGGAGACGCGAGGGCTGGTCGCGCGAGCGGGTGATGGCCGAGGGCGATTGCTTCGACCGCTCCCTGCGCAAACCCTACCGCGGCGGCGATGACGTGCCCCCGGGCCTGAAGTTGATCGGACCGAAAATCGAGGCGGAAAGCCTCGGCGCGGTCTACGACTATCTCGACGAACACCCGTCCGGCTCCTACCGGCGCCACATGGATGCCGAAGCCAACTACAACGAGATATTCGCGCAATGCTCCGCCTAGGCTCGGCATTCGCCGGCGAACACGGGGTCGCCGTCGCGCAGCACAGCGACCGCAACGGCTTTATCGATCTGTCGAAACTCTGCAGCGACACCGGCGAACCGGAAAGCCTCGATGACCTTCTCGATCTGCCCGACGCGGCCCTGGCCGGCTGCATCGCCCGCGCGCGGGAGGCATCGCCCGACCTCTCGGCAGATGACGTGACGCTTCGCTGTCCGCTCGTCCGCCCGGCACGGGTGCGCGACGGCGGCATCGTCACAGAGCATCTGACGCCGGCCTTCGAGCAGATGACGCGCCGGCTGCGCGCCATCGGTACCGGGAACGCCATCGAGGCCGCGGAGGCGCTCGAGGCCCAGATCGCCGGGATCGACGAACGGCCATTCACCTCCGGCGACCGCGACCTTTCGACCCTGTCCGGGCCGGGCGACGAAATCGAGAACCCCGGCGGGGAGATCGATATCGAACTGGAGCTCGCCTGCCTTATTCGCCGGAGCGAATCGGGAGAGCCGGAAATCTTCGGCTACACGCTCTACAACGACTGGACACTCCGGGATGTCCAGATCGAGGTCTGGGCGGAAACGCGCAGCCTTTACGGCGACGCGAAGAATTTCGCCATGTCCAACACCTTCGGCCCCATGGTCGTGCTCGCCAGCGACTGCGGCGACCCGCTCGCGCTTCCGATGCAGGCCGAGGTCGACGGCGAGGTGGTGGCGTCCGGCGACCTGTCGGGCGCGGTCCGCAGCTTCCCCGAGGCGCTCGAGCTTCTCTTCAGGGACGAAAACATCACCGGACACGAGTTCTTCGGCACCGGCACGATCCTCGGCGGCTGCCTGTTCGAGCAGGGCAGGAAGCTGCCCGAGAACGCCCATGTCCGGCTGAGCTGCCCGGCCGTCGGCGTCCTCGAGAACCGGGTCCGGGGCTGACCGTGACCGGGGCCGACAACGACAGGAGCCAGGCCTGGAACGACGGTCTTGCGATCTACACGGACATGTTCGGCGAAGACCCCGCCCGAAGGCGGCTCAACAGCGACGACCCCGCCGACCGGCGCCTGACGGACCTTCTGATGGAGCAGGCCTACGGCGCCGTCTGGAGTAACCAGACGCTCTCACGCCGCGAGCGATCGCTCATCACCATCGCGCTACTCGCCGGTCTGGGGCGCACAGCCGAACTGAATTCGCATATCGAGGCGGCACGCAGGAACGGCTGCACGATGGCCGAACTTCACGAAGTGATGGTCCACACCGGCCTTTACTGCGGTTTTCCCGCCGCCATATGCGGCCACAAGGCGCTGAAGGATTCGGAGAGCGCGTGAATCCGTGCCCTATGTGAAGGGCGTAGCCGGACTCGCGCTTTACGACCCGGCCGCGACTTCCTCCTGCTCCACGGAGACCGTGACATCCATCGATTCGAACGCATCCCTGTCGCCGACGAAGCTGCCCGAGACCGGCATCGTCTGGCGGATATGCCGGGCCATCGCGACCGGGATCAGGTTGAAGCCGCCGACACTGCGGTTCGTCGGATCCAGCATGATCCACCCGGCGCCAGGCAGGTAGACCTCGGCCCAGGCGTGGGTCGACCCGGCGCCGGCTGTCCCCCGGATGGCTGAATCCGCGCCGCCCGGATCGTAGAGATAGCCCGAGACGATGCGCGCGCCGAACCCCAGGCTGCGGACGGCGTCGACGAACAGCGCCGCGAAATCGCGGCACGAGCCCGCGGCGCGCGCCAGTGTCTCGACCGGAGTCTGCGTGCCTTCATCCCACCGTTCCTCGTAGGCGATTTGCGCGGCGACGCCGTTGCTGATGTCCTTGAGCAGCGCCAGCGAATCGGTGCCCTCGCCCGCAACGAAGCCGTGCGCCCATTCGTGCAGACGACCGGTGGAATCGAGATAGGCCTGAAGCCGCAGCGCCCCGAGATCGGTCATCTCGTCTTCGCTCAGCAGGAACGGGTAGGTGGCGGCGGACGCGGCGATGTCGAACACCGGCCACTCTTCGGCGTCCAGGGTCAACTTTGCCGTGCTGTCGATCGTCAGGGTATCCGTCCGTTCGGCGAAGTTCGCCGTCGCCACCGCATTGCCGGCGACGTCATGCGCCCATGTCACCCGCCCCGCGGGCGATATGGTGAGGTCGTGGGTATGCAATCGAAGCGTTCGACTTTCACGCGGGCGCACCATCAGCCGATGCGGGCCGAGCGCGACCGGCGTCCGGTAACGATAGGTGGTGCGGTGGTAAATCGTGAGCGTGGTCAGAAGGCGTCTCCAGACCCAAGCCTAGCACACTCCGGCGACATCCCTTGATTCGGTCCGCGAAGATACAGCCGGCCCTTTGCAGCGGAGATACAAGATGCGCTCAGGCCCCGCCATTGAAGTTGCTCTGCTGTTCCCCGCGCACCGGAACGATGACAGGCATCGTCAGACGATGGGAGGACGCCATCGAGGCGCGTCTCTTTTCGTCGCTTCGTTGGCAGATAAGCCAATCGCGCATTGGTTCGGGACCGCCCTCGTATGGCAGATTGCAGCGCCAAGCCGCGAAGACCGAGCGCCATGGCACCCGGCCCACAATCGCGAGACAAGATGCCGAACCCGCACCCCGATGCCGCCATGTACCGACGGACCGCGGTGCTTGTCGCCTCTCTCCTGTTCATGGTTATCGGGACAGGCAGCATCTATTTCATAGTTGTTGCACTAAAGCTGATCACTGCCGAATTCGGCTGGCCACGCGCCGTGCCATCGATAGCCTATGCGCTGCAATATGCCGGCGCCGGTATCGGCGGCATCTTCATGGGCTGGTGTCTCGACCGACGGGGCATGGGAATTCCGGCAACGGTCGGCGCCGGCATGATCGGTCTCGGCGGCATCCTCACAAGCTACGTCTCGAGTCCGATCGAGCTGTACCTTGTCTACGGCGGTATGCTCGGTTTTTTCGGTCGTTCGACCCTGTTTGTGCCACTGACGGCCAACATTTCCCGCTGGTTCGAGCACAACAGGAGTTTTGCGGTCGGCATCGTCGGGTCGGGCCAGGGTCTGGCCGGGTTGATCTGGCCGCAGGCCTTCCATCACCTCATCGCAGCTGTCGGCTGGCGTCAGACAGCGCTCTACTACGGCCTGTTCGCGCTCGCAACAATGCTGCCGTTGGCCCTGATCCTGCGCGGGAAACCGCTTGCACCCGCGCCGCGCCGGGCGGCCACGCACAGGGAAACGCAGCCGCCAACGCCCATGCGCGCACCGATGACTCCACGCGCTCTTCAGGCCACTCTTTCGATAGCGGCGATCGGCTGCTGCGTTGCCATGTCACTCCCCCTGGCGCATATCGTGAGCTATGTCAGCGATCTCGGCTACGACCCGGCCCGGGGCGCCGAAACGCTGTCGTTGATGCTTGCCTGTTCGGCACTCGCAAGCCTGTTCGGTGTCGGTTTTCTCGGCAGCCGCTACGGCGGTCTACGCGCAATTCTAGTTTTCTCATCGACGCAGGCGTTGCTCCTCACGGCACTCGCCTTCGTCGAAAGCCTGCCGGGATTGTACATCACCGCCGCTCTGTTCGGTCTCGGCTATGGCGGTATCCTGCCCTGTTACCCGGTGATCGTGCGCGAGCTACTGCCCGCTGCGGAGGCCGGCCGGCGCACCGGGCTGGTGCTGCTTTGTGCCGGCGCGGGCATGGCGCTCGGCTCATGGCTCGGCGGCGCCGTGTTCGACGCGACCGGCACGTACCGCATCGCCTTCCTGATCGGCGTCGCCTTCAATGTCGGTAATCTCGCCATCATCGGCAGCCTGATCCTGCGCACCCCGAGATTCCGGCGCGCATATGCGTAAGAGGCGTGCCATCACATACCGCTCGAGAATGCGGAACGCGAGCACGGCAGGGGCCGCTGAATGCGGCGGGGCCGCCTGATCGGTCAGGGAGTTGAAATGGTGGAGCAGGGAGGCGTGAGCGAACCAGTCTCCGCGTCTGGTTCCCTGTTCTCCTCGTTTACAGGGTAATCTCGCCTTTTTCGCCCATGAACCGGCGCCTCACCCACCCATAACGCGCTGATTATCCGCATCTTTTCATGCAAATTCCCTACTCGAAAGAACAGGGTATCGACAGGCCGAAAGCAGGGAATGTTTCAGGTACGATCACCGAATACGAACAGTGTGATCAGGTGGGCAGTCGGAGCACTAAATGTGGACCGAGACCTCAATCGATGCAGGGCATGGGCACTGCACCACAAGCGACCTCAGACATCCAATGCTGCAGACATCCAGGCCGAATGGGCAATGTCAGCCCGATGGGGTGATCTTTTCCCGACCTAGTTTCACAGTGTTAGTTGCGCTGACGGGTCACCCCATCGCGCACTCGCAAAGGCGGGACAAATAGATGATGAAACGGGATCGTAGCGGGATCCCTCATGCCAACACAGGACGGCTTCGATCCATAACGGGACGGGTGCCGGATATTCGCTCGTGTTTGCGGCACGGATGCAGCGCCAAGCGGAACCGCGATACCAGATATTGGCCGTCTTACGAGACCGATGTTCTCCGAGATGGGACGAACTTCATCTATTCATGTTGAAGCCCCCACCTGGCTCGTTCAACAGCCAGCCGCTCAATCACGGTAGGTCCACGTGGTCACCGAGGCGATCGAATCGAATATTGTGTCCGCGCCGTAACTGAGCGGATCGACTTCCATGGCCTTCTCCTCCGCCCATTTAATCCACTCACCCACTGTGCGCCCTTCAACTAGCCGATCCGGGTCGATATCGCTCGCCTTGATCGTTTCTATGAACTCCCGGGCGGTTATCGCCTCGCGTGAGCGCTCCGCCAACTCCACTAAACGGCGCCATTGATTGTCGTCGAGCTTGCGGTGCTGCTGTTCCTCGTAGCGTTTGTGCTCTTCAATCTGGCGCAGGCGGGCTTGTTCTGCTCGTTCCCTCGTCCGTTCGGCCAGTAACGGAGTCGCAGCTACGAACGTGGCTACAATTTCCGGAAGGATATTCTCGAAGGGTTGAGCATCGGACTCGGTCCAATCACTCTTCAGACCCTTGGGTAGTCCCGTCTTGATCGCAAAAGCGAGCCGACCAGTCGACCGAAGCTCCTGGCGCCATGGCTTATCGTCCGGATGCGAGAACTGCTTCTCGCGCTCGCTCAGCGGCCGGCGCACCTGTTTCTGCTTCTCGCGCATACGAAACACGATCTTTTCGCCTTGGAGCTCGGCATAGAGCTCCCGACGTTCGCCTTCATGGATCTTGGCGCCTGCTTTCTCAAGCGCCTTGAACAGCGCATCCAGAATCCGATGCTGGCGTCGTTCTACGGGCGTGAACTCGTCCGGCATCAATATGCGCCGGCTGAGGGGGTCATGCTCTCGGCGCGCTTGCTCCTTCCTTCGTTCATGTTCGGCTAGCCAGCGTGCAATGACCGGGTGTGGTCGCGAGAGCCGCTGCGGCACGGAAATGGTCGCGATCTTCGTTCGTGCCTCCTCGACCGCTGAAGTCACTTCCGACGGCTGTTCAACCGCACTTTCCTCCACGGTCGGTGAGATGGTGACTTTCTCCGGCGTACCTGGGCGAGCGTCCGGAAGTGGCGTGTTGGGCACCGGTTTGCCTGCGGCCTTCTTGGCCCAGTAGCCACGCGGAGGATAGGGGACGGAAAGGCGACGACAGATCTTGGCAAGGCCGTTGCCAGAGATGCCGTAGCCTTCGGCCAAGCGGCTCATTGGCGTTTGCCAAACCTGTTCGTAGAGATCCTCGCGGGTCAGCATCACACGCGGCAGCTTTTCAGAGTGAGTGGTCATTGGGACGAGGCTCCTGTCAACGAATTGAACCTCTACCAACGTTACAAGGTAGCGAATGCCTTTCCTGTCCAAACATTAACCATACGGACGAGAGGGAGGGACACGTAGCACTGGCCTCTCCCAAAATGCGGGATCAGCAAAATCGAGTCTCATGAAAGCAGTATGTCGTTCGCAGCCGTCCACACATCCCCGAGTGAGCTCGAATTCGTCGCCACTGGACGTTAGAGCAGTAGAGGCCAGCGATCCGGACACACCGAAACGACCCTCAGGGAGCTATTTCAACACGACTCGGAGGCGAAATAAGAAGCCTTCTACCGATAAAATCACCTCTTTCGAATACCAACGCTCTATCGAACGATAGGTTATTCCCAACGGTTGTGAGAGACGATAACAGGGAAATTCTGCAGAGAAAGTGGGACGGATTCCCTGTTAATCTGGACTTCAGTCCCGCTACTCCAGAATCAACTGGCAGTTCCACATGATGTTGAATCGTGATTACGATTACCGCTAACTATTTTTACTTGACAGGAATTGTTCTCTTTTTGTTCCATTGATGCACGTTTGGTTCACGAGATCTGGCGCTGTGGCGGATCGAACCAGGAGCATGTAGATGGGATCAAAGGTGAAGAACGAGCAGGCGGCGCCTGCCAGCGATATCATTTCGGTTGCGCAAATCGAAGAGCGCGCGATCTCCTCGCTCCATCTTTACGTGGGCAATGCCCGCACGCATTCGCGCCAGCAGATCCGCCAGATTGCAGACAGCATCCGCACCTTCGGGTTTACCAACCCGGTCCTGATCGACGAGGAACACATCATTCTGGCTGGGCACGGTCGGGTTATGGCTGCAAAGCAGCTGGGGATGACCCATGTGCCGACGGTTCGTCTGGATCACCTCACGCCCGGACAGCGGCGGGCCTATGTGCTGGCCGACAACAAGTTGGCGCTCAATGCCGGCTGGGACAGGGACCTGCTGGCGATCGAACTGCAGGGTCTGATCGATATCGACTTCGATCTCGAGGTGACAGGCTTCTCGCTGGCGGAGATCGACGTGACCCTCGACGCCGCACGCAACAGCGATCCGGCGACGCCGGACGGTCCGGCCGATGCCATTCCCCCTTTGCCTGAAGATCCGGTCACGCAGCGTGGCGACCTCTGGCAGTGCGGTCGTCACCGGGTACTGTGCGGCGATGCCCGCGAGGCGACGGACTACGCCCTGCTCCTGGGCAACCAGGCCGTGGATCTGATCTTCACGGACCCGCCCTACAACGTGCCGATCGACGGCCATGTCTGCGGCCTCGGCCGCGTGCGCCATCGGGAATTCGCGATGGGCACGGGCGAGATGTCCGAGGAGGAGTTCGAGACCTTTCTTGTGGACACGCTGGGTGCCGCGGCCGATCGGTGCCGGGACGGCGCGATTGCCTTCGTGTGTATGGACTGGCGCCACATCCTGGAGATGACCAATGCCGGCCGGCGGGTCTTCGACGAGATGAAGAACCTGTGCGTCTGGAACAAGACCAATGGCGGCATGGGGTCCTTCTATCGCTCGAAGCACGAGCTGGTCTTCGTGTTCAAGGTCAGCAGCGGGCCGCATGTGAACAGTTTCGGGCTCGGTGAGAGCGGGCGCTACCGCACCAATGTCTGGGACTATGCCGGCATCAACAGCTTCGGTGCAGGGCGAGACGCCGATCTCGCCATGCACCCGACCGTCAAACCGGTCGCGCTGGTGGCGGATGCCATTCGTGACTGTTCCAAACGTGGGCAGTTGGTGCTCGATCCGTTCGGCGGGTCCGGAACGACGCTGATTGCGGCCGAGCAGGTCGGGCGCCGCGCCCGCCTTCTCGAATATGACCCCGCCTATTGCGACACGATCATCCGGCGCTGGCAGGTCGTCACCGGCAAGCACGCCACGCTGGTCGAGACAGGCGCACGCTTCGAGGACGTCGAAGCCGCGCGACACGAAGTTCTGGCCAAACAGGACATCTCGAAAGGCATGGAAATCGTATGACCGCACGCGACTACAAGGTGGGCCGAGGCAAACCTCCCAAGCATACCCAGTTTAAGAAGGGTCAATCCGGCAACCCGAAGGGACGGCCGCGCAAACCCAAGTCCGAGCCGAAGCCGCCCCGATTCTATCAACTTCCGTCGGAGAGCTACCTGGAAGAGGAGGCTTATCGGGAACTATTGCTCCGCGAGAATGGCAAAGAACTAACGCTCCCGGCGACACAGGCTGTCCTGCGAGCGCTCGCGGCCGGGGGCATCCAAGGCAAACGCCTGCATGCGAGGGATTTCATCCGGCTTGTGCGCGAAGCCGAAAAGGAAAACTTCGAACTCCGCGTACAGCGCTACATTCGGCTCAAGGAATTTAAGCGCGACGAAGAACGGGTCCTTGCCGACTGCAAGCGCCGCAATATTGATCCACCCGAAATTCTGCCCCACCCCGAAGACATTGTCCTGAAGCCTGCCACGATGGATGCCTGGATCCATGGTCCGGAGACAGTTGACGACGTAGCCTTCTATGAACACTCGATGCGATTGCGCGACTTCTGCGTGCTGGTCGCATCAATATCTCGGCAGGAGAAACCTCGATCAAGGGACAAGTCAGATGCACCTCGCAACGACAGCACACTCGCACTTGGAATGTTTTTGGACCAACTACTCCCACGGCGTTTCCGGTGGTCGGAGGTGGAATTAATGATGTTGATGACGGAATGTTCCGGCTTGTCCAAGCCGGAGCGCGAGCGGCGTATCATTCGCGAAGATGCCCACCTGAAAGCAACATGGCCAGCAAATCGCGATCTCACTCCCGAGATCGAAAAGGAGGTGCGCAGGCTGACGAACGGTCTGTTCCTTGAAAAGAAGACAGATCGACAAAACGCGGATTGAATCTCCCGTTCCCTTCAACCTTACTTGCTAGTGGCCGCCGCCCCTGCGGGGAGCTAAAATGTTCGAGCGGCTGAGTACAATCTGGTTCGCCGGACCTTGGGTCCGTGAGGGGAACACCAGTCCCTCCAGCCGCACTTTGCCCAAGGTTGTCCACTCTACGGCGAAATCCGCACTTGGCCAGATTGAGGTGCACGCGAACGAGAGTGGATCGATGCCTGCCACCGAGCTAAACGGTCGGGTGCGGCTGAGCACAATCTGGTAGCCGGGTAGCCTTCGGGTCCGTGAGGGGAAGACCAGTCCCTCCAGCCGCAACTTTCTTGATGATGGGGCAGACATAGAGACATTGGAGTTGATTCAGCAAAACTTCACTGCGAGTTTCAATTGGGCAAGTGTCCCAAGAACCTATATGAAGAACTGCTTGGTTTCTGCTGGCCCGATCGCCAATAGCTGAAGCAGAGCGACGCCGGCGGATCGGCACCGGCAGTCTCGCTCCCCTCGACGCTAAGAAAGCCCTGAATGGGGACCCTGGCGACAGTCGCTAGATCGCTCTAAAAGCGAGACGTCTCTCGTGTGCCAATCGCAAGCTCCTGTGACCCTACCCACCTAGTTCACCGAATTGATCTTGCACCGGTATTTCCCCAACTTGTAAGTAGAGCCTTCCCGGATAGCGGTCCCAATAAGACCGAATTACAAATTCATTTGTTGTGGAGGCGACAGATCAGACAACTAGTATACTCAGTGTAAAATACCATTTTCACACTGAGCTGCGGTTTCGCGTTTGCCATTTCCAAGGACAATCGACCGCGGGCGTCCTAGCTCTTGATAAACAAACATTATCGAGAGCTATGTGTCGATTGCACCGCCCTTATCGTGTGTTTGATCACCCGCGTGTACAACCGTATCACGGCCAAAGAATTTCTCGCCGTGTGTATGACAATTCGGTTGTGTGGATTTTGGTGGGCGGCGCCTTTAGTTGCTTAGAAAACGCTTCAGTCTCTTTGCTTTCGCTTTGCTAATTCTCTGTACAGCGCCTCCGGGCTAACACCGATTTGCTGCGCGAGATTTCTCCATTCACCTTTCGGAGGTATCTCTCCAAACCAACTTTCCCACGCCCCCATTCTGGCTTCGATTGTCTTGAGGGACAGCAACTCAGCCCGGAAGCGCATATTTTGAACTTCATGGGCCAAATGCGCCATAAAGGCTTCGGCGAAACCAGTTTCTTTCCGAAGTCGTTTGCGGAGCCCGCTTCGGGCGATGCTCTGAACTGTTATTGTCGTTTTGGCAACGGCGTCGCAGTGGTAAGTCTTTGCGAACAGCGACGCCTCTGCAACAACCCCGCCGGGGCCGGTTCGTTGCAATATAATCGAACCACCTTTCTCATCGAATCGAACCAGTTGCGCCTGCCCATCGAGTACTAGGTAGAGGCGCCGGACAGCATCTCCAAGGTGAAAAAGATGCTCGCCGGCGGCAAGCGTGTGCCGTGAACCACCCGATGCTTTCAACAATTCAAAAATCTTGGATGACATGATCAGTATCATGTGAGCGAATTGGCAGTGCTGGCAAGGTCCAGACTGATTTCATACTCTGGAGAAGAATAAATGTTGAAGTATATTATTGCCGTCGCCGCTTTGTCGCTGCCAGTTGCAGCTCAGGCACAGCAGTCCGATCGCATGCATGGTTCCGGTGTGCCGCATGTCGAACATGTTGAGGGCATTGAGCACGCAAAGGATACTTCTGTTCAGGAGCCGGGCCAAAGTGCCTTTGCTGCAATTCAGGAGATCGTCGCTCTATTGGAATCCGATGCCGATACAGACTGGACGGAGGTCAATATCGATGGGCTCCGCCAGCATCTGATCGATATGGACAACGTGACACTCCGCTCAGAAGTGACTGCGACAGATGTTCCGGGCGGAAAACGCTACTTGGTCACGGGTCCTAGTTCGATCCGTGGCTCTATCAATCGCATGATCAACGGGCACGCTGACACGATGGATGGTGTAAATGGCATGAGTATTTCAGTCACAAGCGTTCCAGGTGGAACGTTGATGACCGTAATGGTTTCTAAGCCAAAGGATTTGTCGAAACTCGATGGTCTTGGATTTATAGGGTTTATGACGCTCGGCATGCATCACCAGGATCATCACCTCATGGTCGCGAGGGGGAAAGATCCGCATGGGTGACTATCGCAGGACTGAACTAAATCTGCGTCTTTCATGTTTGCGAGCCTTGGCAAGACGTTGTGGCGATGACCCTTACTACCAGAAAGCAAGCGGGCCGCTGCCCAATAAAATAAGCCCAGACTTGAGCTGACTAATCCGGCGCAAGGCGAGAGGTGCATTGTCATTGCATTTTTTACTCTGTCTCGTCGTTGACCAGCAGGTAATGAGCAATTGCGCGCAGGTCGTCGTCTGTAAGCCACGACGTACCGTCGCGTACGACCTCACCCATACTGCCGCCAAATACATCACCGTCTGGCTTGGTTCCAAAGCGAAGGCCAAAGGCGAGATTCGTCTCGGTCCAACCTTTCTCACGTAACGCCTCAGGCGTGATAGGAGGTGAACGCTCGCCGCCCGGCAATCCGCCAGCACCATGCAGCGCCTCCTCCGCATCCCTCGCGCCAAGCATGTTGCGCGGCGTATGACATGCACCGCAATGCGCCGGCCCCGTAACAATATATTTACCCCGGTTCCACTGTTCCGATTTATCTAGCTCGGATTCGAACGCACCCGGCCGGAAGAACAGCCGCTGCCAACCGCGCAGAGACCAGCGCTGGTCGAACGGAAAATCAAGGTCTTGATTCCGAGAGGCCGCATCGGAAGCAGGGACCGTTTGGAAAGCGGCCCAGAGATCGGCAATGTCTTGGTCCGTGAGCTTGGAATAGAACACGTAGGGGAATGCCGGATAATATGGATCCCCTTCAGGCGAAACGCCGTAGCGTAAAGCTCGCGCAAAATCCTGAAGTGTCCAGTCCCCGATCCCTTGCTCCACGTGCGGTGTCACGTTTGGACCTTGGAAGATACCGAACGGAGTCTCAAGTCGCGGACCACCTGCCAGAATTTCACCGCCGCCCGCCTCGTTGGTATGGCAAGCGATACAGCCCGACATGCGTGCGATATACGCTCCTCGGTCGGCATCTCCTTGCAGATTGGAAACGATGTTTTCGGGAACCGGATTACCTCGAAGTGCGTAACCGCCAAATGCGAGCGCCGCCACCGAGATGCCCGCAGTGGCGAAAATGATAATCCTGCGCATGTTTCGATTACTGTTTCTTGCGGAAATCAGTGTGGCATGCGCTGCAAGTTTGGGTTACGCGGGCAAACGCGGCGTCCGGCGGCATTTCCGCCAAGGCCGCGGGGTCGTTCATCGGCGACTGCCCACCGCCCATCATCGGTGATCGCTCTCCACCCATCATTGGATTGCCACGGGTCATGGGATTGCCGCCCGAAGTCATTCCCATTGACGAGCCGCGCTCATTCCTGTGCATTGCGCCGCCACGCGGATTGTCGGCGGCAGCCGCAAGAGCCTTCGCGTAGGCGGAGAGATCGTCAGCGAGCTCGGAAAAGCTTTCCCACTCTTGCCAGATCGCGGGGAGCGCTTCGCTCATGCCTTCGACGCTGCCTTCCGGGAAGAGGCGCGTCATTTCTTCACCGCCGTGGTTCGCGATCAGGCTGGCAGCATCACGAACCTTGCCAGCGTCATAGTCGGTTGTCCCCTGAAACATCTCTGTGATGGTCTTCATGGACTTTCCGATGGAGTCCATGAGATCCATTCGTTCTTTCACGATGCCAGTAGCACCCTCATGTGCCAAGGCCAGACCAGCTGGTCCGGCAAGCGCGGACACAGCCGCAATCGCAAAAATCGTTTGTCTGAAACGGTACATATCATCTCTCCTCATACGTGAGCGACGAACTCGTTCCTCGGCTTCCGGAAACGAGAATGTGGCTGCGCATTTTGCGCTACGGATACATCGTTAAAAACGTTTGGGAGGCGGCACATCGGACGGCCGCAAAATTGAGAACACGATGCGGTCGTCAATTAATAGGCCGCTTATCTGAGTACGGTCAAAAGCAGTGATGCCAGGATTCTTTTCGATCGATCCGGAACTCGAACACACATGCTGGATCCAAGGTGACAGGTGACGGTGTCGTCCTCAACTGGGAGTGGAAGACGTTCCGAAGTTTCAAAAATAAACTCCGCGGCTTTGGGGTTCTTGGTTCCAAGCAAATGCGCATCCGTTGAAGCTGTTCCGAGTAACACAACAAACAAACCCGCCAATGCGGTCGAACAAAGTATCGGAAAAGTCCTGCTCAGCGATTTGTCTCAGCACGCGCGGACATTTCCGCCTGACGTTCACGAATTTTTTTGGGCCACTTGGACTTGATATAAGCAAGCGCCGCACGGATCTCTCGGTCGGTCAATACTCCGTCGTAGACTGGCATATCCGTCTCAACCGGAGTGCCTGTCAGGGCGGCCAAACCGTACTTGGTCAGCGCGAACAGGGTTGCGTCGTCATGGTGCCATGTATGTCCGGTGGCATCATGTGGCGGCGCAGGCAGACGACCATTGGGCTTACGTTCGCGCCAGTTCGGCTGGCCTTCCAGATTGACACCGTGACAAACAGCGCATTGCAGTTTGTAGATTTGTTCTCCTAAAGCAACCAGTTCTCCCTCGACAGGAATGTTGGCGCTGGATGTTTCATCGACCGCCGAACGCTCAAAAAATACGTATGCGCCCACTCCAAAAACTGCCAGAGCCAACGCGCCGATGATCAGGTGGCTTGGGGACAACCAATTTCGTTTCGAGTTCATAATTTTTTTCTACACGTTCCGCCCACTGGAAGGTCAACAGTATTCGAGCATGATGCTTGCCACACAAACAGAAGTTCTGATCAAAATCTCCGCATTAAAAAAAGTGTGGAACCTTCCAGAACTGGAAGGTCGTTATATAGCGCGAGGGGAAAAAAACGCTAGAGAAAGCCATGTCATACCTTCGATTCTTCGCAATGATCGCGACTTCGACCTTCGTGATGTTCGTGCTCATGTACCTCAATACGTTTCTCTGGAGTCACGTATTCTTCAGTGAGACTCGCGCGTATATGGCGGTCCTGATGGGGGCAACCATGGCGTTTGTCATGCTGGGGTTTATGCTCTCAATGTACTCCAGCAAGAAAGCGAACATAGCCATATTCTCTGGTGCGATCCTAGTATTCGGCGCCTCGCTGTGGCTTGTGCGGAGCCAAATCACAGTCGGTGACGAAAGCTTCATGCGCGCGATGATACCGCACCATTCCATCGCGATCATGACATCGAGTCGCGCGAATCTATCCGACCCCCGCGTGCAAAAGTTGTCTAGCGAGATTGTCTACGCACAGGACAAGGAAATTGCGGAAATGCGGTATCTAATCGCCGATATCGAACGATCAGGCGACGCTTCGCACACCGGTAACGAAAACCGGGCACAGATCGTCACACTCGAGCAAGCGCTGGCCACTGCAGAGATCCCCATTCTGGATCCCGAATTCATTTCGCAGGAAGAAGTCGAGCGCGCTTTCCCGGATGGCGCTACATGCGCTTTCACATATACCGAAACCAGTCCGCCGGTTTTGGTCGTCGCGCGCCAGGGATCCGCGGCGGTCGCCTTGGTCAAGATCAGCGGCGACCTGATTGAGTTGCAGACGGAAGACCGAGACGGTCAACAAGCGGGTCTCGGCTTCGTCTCTGAGGGTATCTCGATGCGCGCATTTTCGGTGGCCGGCGTCCCTCTCGCCGCAGTCGGATCGGTGGAACAGGTCGAGGCAGACCTCCGTTTCGAACTGGATGCCGGTCTGCAAGCCGGATACCGCGGTTTCTATAACTGCGGTATCTGACACACCGATCGCTGAGAAAAGGAGAACTCTATGCCCGATGGTTCGAACACGAAATCGGCTGAACTGTACCGGATGGTGATGCCGGATCATCTATGCCCCTACGGATTGAAATCGAAGGACCTGCTTGAGCGCGAGGGATTCGAGGTGGAAGACCACCACCTCACGACCCGTGACGAGACCGATGCGTTCATGGACAGGCATGGCGTCGAAACGACCCCGCAGACGTGGATCGGCGGTGAGCGCATCGGGGGCTATGACGATCTGCGTGAGTATTTCGGGAAAGCGGAGTCGGACGACGACGAGACCACCTACCGGCCGGTCATCGCCATATTTGCCGTTTCGTTCCTGATGGCGCTCGGCGTGAGTTGGCAGTTGTCCGGTTCGGTCCTCGACCTGCGCACGATCGAACTCTTTATCGCGATTGCGATGTGTTTCCTCGCCGTTCAGAAACTCAAGGACGTCGAAAGCTTTTCAACGATGTTCCTGAACTACGATCTGCTGGCGCGACGCTGGGTGAGATACGGGTACGTCTATCCCTTCGGTGAGGCCTTGGCCGGCGTGCTGATGGTCGCGGGCGTGCTTGTGTGGGTGTCGGCGCCCGTCGCTTTGTTTATCGGAACCGTGGGCGCCGTTTCGGTCTTCAAGGCGGTCTACATCGACAAGCGGGAATTGAAATGCGCGTGCGTGGGCGGGGACAGCAATGTCCCGCTGGGGTTTGTGTCGCTCACGGAAAACGTCATGATGATGACGATGGGCATCTGGATGCCCGCGAAAGCAATTCTGCTGGCCGGATAGTGATCCTCAGAATTGTCCACACGAAAAACGCCATAGTGCATCGCTGCGCAAGATATAGGTTTATTGCGGAGCGGGTCCGCGATCTCGATTGGGCAGTTCCGGAGTTCATATCCGTCGGGTACGGGCAAGATCGATCCGCATCAGCAAAGCAGCTTGCCCGGCGGCGGCCAGCAGGGCGAAGCCGAACACGATCCACAGATTTGCGGCCGCTGCGGCCACGCCGCCGAGCAACGGCAGAACGAAGGCGGGCGCGGTCAGCGCGTTGAAATAACCGCTGTAGGCGGGCCGCCGATCGTCTGGCGATATTTCCATCAGCAATCCAACCACGGCAATGGTCAATCCATTGGCGAGCGCGCCGAGCACGAAAAAGACGGCCAGCAAGACCACCAGCATTGTCGGA
Source organism: Alphaproteobacteria bacterium (assembly GCA_965222215.1). Lineage (GTDB taxonomy): Bacteria > Pseudomonadota > Alphaproteobacteria > UBA6615 > UBA6615 > JABJAG01. The sequence goes on from OZ244931.1 coordinate 3,543,903, forward strand.
GGCGAGGGAGGAACGAGGAAAAGCGCGAGTAGGACCAGTGGTGGCACGACACGAAGCACAGCGATCCCCCGCATCAGGTTGAGCTTGCCGAGCCTGTCGCCCCACCAGCCCCAGAGCGGATTGGCGGTTAGGGCGCCGGCCGTCTGGGCACCGAGCAGCAAGGCAACGTTCTCCAACCCGATGCCGAATTCCTCCGCGGCCACCACGAAGAAAGGCGCCGCAACCAGAACTGCGCCGCCGCACCACTGCGCAAAAACGAAACGGCGGAAGACGCTGTCCTCGCGAAAGGTGACAAGTCCTTCGCGGAGATAGGTGGCAAAATCTGGGTCGGCTCTTGGCGGCACCGTGCGCTTGGGCTCGCCCATCGCGGAGAAGACGACCGAGGAAAGCAGCATCAGAAGCGCCGCGATTGCCAGGATCGCCGCATAGGAGAGCGGGAAATCGAGCGTGCGGACCAGCCTGTCCGCCAAGGCGGCGACGGCCAGCGCCACGAGACCGCCCGCGAAGAAGCGCAGCGCGAGCAGGCGACTGCGATGTCGCGATTCGACGGCCCGGGCGACAATATCGTTGTAGGGAACGCCGACGATTCCGCTGAGGCATGCGTAGACCGCCCACAGCCCGAGCGTCGCGGCGCCGAGCGCACCATGGCTCGAGCCAGCCTCTGCCCCCAACCACAGCAAGACCGCGAGCATTGCGATCGCAGTTGTTCGTCCAAATGCGCCGAGGTTATAAAACGGCATCGACGATCCGCCGCGGCCTGCGAGGTAACCGACGACAAGCTGTGGCAGCAACCATCCCAGACGCAGGATCGTCGGCACGGCGCCCACCGCGATCATGCTGCCCGTCAGCTGGAATACCAGCGCCGACATCACGGTCGCGCTGTCCACCGCTGACGACCCGGCCTGGAATGTGGCACCCGCGCCCGCGACATGCCAGAACCGGCGACGCGGGGTCATATTCCGCTCCAGTCCGCAGGATCGACAAAAAGGCCGAACCAGATCGACCAGAGGCCGAGCGCGACGAACACCCAGCCCAGAATGCGGCGGCGCAGACGAAGCCGGTCGTATATGCGGGCAAGATGGGGTAACACGGCGAAGGGCACCAGCGGGAGGGAAAGCGCGAGCGCAAAAACCGCCATCATCAGGAAACCCGATGCCGGCGACCCGGTTGCCGTTGCCACGCCCATAAGAGCGAATAAAATAGGGGCGGCGCACGCGGGTATGTTGAGCCCGAACGCGAAGCCCTGGAGCAACGGGCTCGAAGCGGCCTTCCAGCGCTGTGGCGCGAAGCGGACTCCCTTCTGCATAGCAGCGCCCCGGCCGGCAAGGAACATACAACCCAGTGCGAGATAGACCGCGCCGAAGACGAGCCACGCGCCCGTCTGCGCATTGATCATTCTTTGCCCGACAAAAACGACTCCACCCCCGAATCCGCCCATCACCACGAGCCGCGCCGTCGCGAAGGTTGCAAGTCTACCGACGCGCGCCTTCATGGGACGGTCCGTCTGACCGCCGATAAAGAGCATGTGCGTGCCGACGGTACAGGGCTCGACAAATCCGAGCAGGCCGAGGCCGAACGCGAGCAGGAGGGTTTGTGCTGTGATGTCCAAGCTGTGCTTCGATTTAGGTTTCCAAACGGTCTTGATAAACCCTCCAGTCGGCGGAGGCTCAAGCGGTTTGATTGGCGCGTCCGTTGTCGTCGCGATCGGGTCGACCTTTCACTTCAGAAGACATAGGCCGATACTCCAAAAACTTAATATCCTACAGGGTTACCGCGAACGATCAGGATGATCGGAACGTGCTGGCCTGTTACATCACTATCCGCAGAGCACGAAAGCACGAGTTCTCGTGTCCTCGAGCGATTCGCTCCGGCTGATTTCAACGTTGGACTATTTTGGGCTTGACCTTCCAGCGCGGGAATCTCATTTACTCGGAAATGTCCGTGTTTAAGTGAGTTCCATGAAGAACTGGCGTTTACATTCGAAGGTGATCAACCTGATTGCTGCTCTGGCGATGGCCGTCACCGCCATTATGCCTGCTGCAGACGCCGAGGCGCATCATCAGGCCAGTTCTGCTGTCGCGGTTTTGGCCGTGCAAGGTCACGCCTCGGAAGAATGCCCCACGGATGCGCAATCGCACCACGACTCTGCCGACATGCATTGTTCAGCAAGCAGTATCTCCTTCGGGGTGGATTCCGTCGCGTTCAGCCCCGCGCACCGGATCGGCGAGAAGCTGGCCATGCCGGCTGCCCGGACTCTGGAACCAATTTTCCCGGACCTTTTAAAGCGCCCGCCTCGAAGCATTTAGCTCCCCGGGCAGCGGCGCGTTCATTCCCGCCTGACCCCTTTCAAATCGACTTGAACCGATGGCCCGTGCGCCATCAGGAACGCGCCTCAATGCGCGAAAAGCCTCCATCGGTGTGTCCAGTTTCAGCGGCAAACCGACCGGATTGTGCACACAAATCAACACATGAAAGCAACCAGGTCATGACTCAAAAATCGATCTACAAGAGCGTTACAACAACCCTTTTGGCAATGGCGATTTCGTCGTTAGCGCTGGGAAGCGCATATGCTTCGCCCGCCCATTCAGAGGGGGCCGGCTCTTCCATCGGTGAACCCGGGAAAGCCGAAAACGCAACACGCACTATTGAGATCGTGATGCGTGACAACTTGTTCGAGCCCGAGCGGATTACAGTCTCCGAAGGAGAGACGGTGCGTTTTACGATTTTGAACCAAGGCGAACTTGTTCACGAATTCAATATCGGAACGGCCGCCATGCACGCTGAGCACCAAAAAGAGATGGTGACGATGATGGAGCACGGGGTCTTGGAACCCGACAAGATCAACCACGAGAAAATGATGATGGATATGGGAGGCGGCAAAACAATGAACCACTCCGACCCCAACAGTGTTCTCCTCGAACCGGGAAAGTCGGCTGAGGTCATTTGGACGTTCACCGAGGACGCCAATCTCGAGTTTGCCTGCAATGTTCCCGGTCACTACCAGTCGGGAATGATGGGCGAAATTGAATTACGCCACGGATCATAAATCCCCTCCAAGATTATCTGACGCAAACGGAGGAATGCGGCCGCGCAATGCGTCGTCGCGTTCCTCCCTTCACATGGAAAAGAATATGTCTCGTATGAAACTTGCGATTCTCGGTGCATTGGTCGCCGGGTCAATCACTGTCGGTATGTCCGGGTACTCAAGAGCGGACACCTACGACCTTTCGATCGGCGCCACATCAATCGACGTGACCGGCTCCCCCCGTCCTGCCCTCGCAATTAATGGCACCGTGCCGGGTCCTGTCTTGCGTTTCCAAGAAGGTGAGAGCCTTAACATCAACGTCACAAACACTCTCAACGAGGATACGTCCATCCACTGGCACGGTCTGATCCTGCCACCAGACCAGGACGGGGTTCCGGGAATCAGCTTCGAAGGAATCAAGCCGGGCACCACACACATCTACCGCTTTCCGGCACAGCAGGCCGGAACTTACTGGTACCACAGCCACTCCGGCCTCCAGGAACAGGCCGGCGTGTACGGTGCCATCGTGATCGAGCCTAACTCGCGCGAACCTTTCCGGTTCGACCGGGACTATGTCGTCGTGCTCTCGGATTTTCACGATCACGCGCCGGAACGCATCCGCCGAAACCTGAAAGCGAAGGCCGACTATTACAACTTCAGCCAGCGCACGGTTGCGGACTTCTTTGCTGATGCAGGCGAGAACGGTCTCGAAGCGACGATCGAGGATCGGACGATGTGGGGCGAAATGAGGATGATGCCCAGCGATATCGCGGATGTCTCCGGTTACACCTTCCTCGTGAACGGCAAAAATCCGGAGCAAAACTGGACGGGTATCTTCTCGCCGGGCGAGCGGGTGCGCCTGCGCTTCGTCAATGCGTCGGCGATGAGCTATTTCGATGTGCGGATCCCCGGTTTGAAAATGACGGTCGTACAAGCCGACGGCAACAATGTGCAGCCAGTCACGGTAGACGAGTTCCGTATTGCCGTTGCTGAAACCTACGACGTGATCGTCCGACCGGACACGGATTCGGCATATACGGTCTTCGCGGAATCGATGGCGCGGACGGGGTTCGCGCGTGCGACCCTTGCTCCTCGCGAAGGAATGGAAGCCTCAGTTCCGGAGCTGCGGGACCGGCCGCTACTGACCATGGCCGATATGTCCATGGGACACGGTGATATGTCCGGTATGGACCATTCGACCATGGCGGATTCCGGATCATCGTCCGATGGCACGATGAACCATTCCAATATGCAGGGCATGGATCATTCGACGATGTCGTCCGACGGAGCCGATCCTTTCTATATGCCCGGCAGCGGGCTCACACCCCAGGCGGCCGAATCCGACGGGCGCTTTCTATCCTATGCGGATCTCAAGGCTCAAAAACCGCTCTTTAAAGAGAGGCCGGCAACGCGAGAGATCGAAGTGCGCCTGACCGGCAACATGGAGCGCTATATCTGGTCAATTGACGGAGTGAAGTACTCAGACGCCGAACCTATCCGACTCCAATACGGAGAGCGGGTGCGTTTCAAATTCGTCAATGAAACGATGATGTCCCACCCCATGCATCTGCACGGCATGTGGACCATTCTCGATAATGGATCCGGCAAATGGAACCCGGTCAAACACACAGTGAATGTTGCGCCAGGCATGACCGTATATACGGAAACCGAAGTCGATGCGCCGGGGTCCTGGGCATTCCACTGTCACCTCATTTACCACATGGCTTCTGGGATGTTTCGTGAGGTCATCGTCGAAGGTGGTCCAGAGACCGCCGCTGCCCAGGTGGAGGGTTGATTGATGAAAAGCAAGTTGCTTCGCCCGATCGCCTGGGGACGCCTTCTCGTCGCAGCCGGATTGTTGAATGCCGCGATCGTTTCGTCACCCGTTCATGCGGATGTCATGGATGATGATCTCTTCACAATTTTCCTGATCGATCAGCTCGAATATCGATTCCAGGATGGAAGCGATCTCCTCGTATGGGAGGGGCAGGCCCGGATCGGAAACGACGATCATTCCGTCGCATTCAAGAGCGAGGGGGAATACGAACGGGACGATCGGGAGTTCGAAACCGCAGAGTTCCAACTTTTGTATCTCACTCCCGTGAGCGATTTCTTCGATCTGCAGGCGGGCGTCCGATACGACATCAAACCGAAGCCCGATCGCACCTACGGCGTCGTCGGCTTGAACGGACTGGCGCCACAGTGGTTCGAAACCGACGCCAGTCTCTTCTTTAGCGAACGCGGTGACGCTTCAGTACGCCTTGAGGCGGAATATGACCTTCTTCTAACGCAGCGGCTCATCCTGCAGCCGTCTGGGGAGGTCAACATCGCGTTCTCACAGGACGAACCAACAGACATCGGCAAAGGTCTGTCCTCAACCGAGCTCGGATTGAGGTTGCGATACGAGATCGAACGTGAGTTTGCACCATACGTCGGTGTCAACTGGGAACGAATGTACGGAGAAACGGCCGACTTCTCACGAGACGGAGGAGAGGACACCGACACGTTCTCACTGGTCCTCGGAACCAGAATGTTTTTCTGACGGCTATCACGAAAAACGTGAAGGGGCGCACTCAGCGCCCTTTCACCAAAATATCTCTCACAGCAATTGATAACAGGGCGAGCTAACAAAAAATGAAGAATCTGACAGCGACAATTCTGACCCTTTTCTCTGTACTTTTCGTCACCGCGGCAGTCGCACAATCCGGCAGCGCAACAATCGAGATGCTGAACAAACTGGAGCGTGAGAGATTTGTTTACTCACCCGCCATCGTGCATATCGCGCCAGGTGAAACCGTCGATTTCATAGCTACTGACAAAGGACATAATGCGGTTTCGATCTCGGGCATGCTTCCCGAAGGCGCAACACCCATAACCATTCCATTCAATAAAAATGCGTCGATCAAATTCGAGAAAAGTGGAATCTACGGGCTCAAGTGTACACCTCATATCGGCCTCGGAATGGCAACGCTAATCATCGTCGGCACGCCTGACAATCTGAATGATGTGCGGATCGCAACAGGTAAGCTGCCTGCAAAGGCGCGCGAAAGGGTACTGTCGTTGCTGGAGCAGATATGATGCGTCCCGTACGACGAAAGATAACATTGCCGGTCGCATTCTGGATGGCATTTTTGACCACCGGCTTGGGGGCCAATGCTGATAGTTGGCCGACATCCGCCGGATCCATTCGAATTTCGGATGCCTTCGCAACCGAAGCGGAAGCTGGCAGTTGTACAGACATCAGAATTCTTATCGAAAACGAGAGTGGCGAAACGCTTCAGCTATTGGGGATCGAGACTGAAATTGGGAAAACGTCGCGGGCAAAAGCACGAGTAGGAGACAAGAAGTCAGCTATACTGGAATCGATTCCAATTCCAGCCGATGAAGCCGTCAGCACGTTAACTTCCCACCTGTCGTTTCCGGTGTGCGATTTGTTGAAAACACTTTCTGAGGGCCAATCTTTTCCAGCAATTCTCATTTTTTCTTCTGGCCGAATGGCGACATACGTACATGTTCAAAAAAAATGATAGTTGAAATTTCTAGTAATACGGATTCAACAGTTGAGGTCACAATGCCAATCCGCGTCGAAGTTTGGCGGGCCACCAGACCCAACAAGGGAGCCGCAAGAAACCATCTTCACAGAATCATCTTTCTAAGCCGAAAAAATTGACCAAAGGTACTTTTGAAGAGCTGTGAATATCTCTGAGGTGCAAGGAATCAACGTAACGGCATCGGATTATATTCGCGTGGTCCAAGAATAATTCTACAAACCCCAACACGCTTGAACCTCCACCACCTTTAGGCGCTTTCCAAGTTTCGAATATGAAATTGGAACTAGATAAAACCACCAAACTCCATAGCGGGCCCTCACTATGAGCAAGTTTTTGCCGCCAGTTTCTCGCAGACGCTTCTTGCTTGGTACGACGGCCGCACTGCTGTCCCCCACCCTGCCGGCACTTGCGCGCGATCACAAAACTAAACCGTTGCGTGCGGTGCAAGCTACGGCGAGCATCGGTCCTGATGGTTACCGACCGACGTCGGTCTGGAGCTACAACGGGTCGGTTCCCGGACCGGTCATTCGGGTAAAGCAGGGCGCGCGAGTCGCCGGAAGATTCGAGAACACCCTGCCACAGGCGTCGACGGTTCACTGGCACGGCATACGAATCAAGAACGCGATGGACGGTGTCCCCGAACTGACCCAACCGCCAGTTCAGCCAGGCGCTTCGTTTGACTACAACTTCACAGCCCCGGATGCGGGTACGTACTGGTATCATCCCCACAATCGAACCTGGGAACAAATGGCGCGTGGACTATACGGCGCCTTGATCGTCGATGAACCGGAACCTCCGAAGGTCGATATCGACGAAGTATTGCTCATCGATGATTGGCGTCTCGACAAACAAGCTCAGATCGACGACAGCTTCGGTCGGATGATGGACTGGTCGCATGCTGGGCGTTTGGGCAACTGGGTTACAGTAAATGGAGAACGCCTGTATTCGAGAACGATGGCCCAAAACGAACGTGCCAGACTGAGGCTTGTCAACACCTCCAATGCACGTATTTTCTCGATTGCCGCGAAGGGCCTAAATGGCTGGATCGTTGCTCTCGACGGCCAGCCTCTGTCAATGATCAAACCTCTCAAGCGATTGGTCTTGGGACCGGCGCAACGAGCCGACGTAATCGTGGACGCGCTGGGATCAGCGGGTTCGACAGCAAGTCTCTTGGCGACAACAAGAGGCGGTGCTGTCCCGCTGGTCCAGGTCAATGTTATCGGGCGGATTCGCGATGAACGAATGCCGCCGCCAGATCCGTTGCCGGCGAACCCTGTCGCTTCTTTGGGGGATGTTACGAATGTGCGCTCCCTCACGCTCAAAATGGAGGGGGGCGCTATGGGCGGCATGCGAAGTGCTATGCTCAATGGCCGGAACCTCGGAATGCGCGACTTGGTCAGCGCTGGGTTCGTTTGGGCATTCAATGGGCACGCCGGCATGCCGGACAAACCGCTCGGAACGCTCGATTTGGGCGAAACGGCAAAAATCTCGATCACCAATGAAACGAGCTGGCCTCACGCCATGCACCTGCACGGACATCATTTTCGACGTGTCGGTAAACGAGGAGGTTTGGGACCGTTACGTGATACCATTTTGATGGATGCCAATGAATCCGCCGACATCGTGTTCGTCGCCGATAATCCCGGTGATTGGCTGCTTCATTGCCACATGCTGGAGCACTCGGCAGGCGGCATGATGACGTGGTTGAGTGTGAGATAGCCAATTCGGATTGGTAAATCGGTGCCCAAAAAGACACCAATGACTTTCATGGTTTAACGAGCTCAGTTTCCATTCAAAACACGTCTGGCAGACACAGGGTAAGGTACGGCAAGAATATATAGCGTGGTAAAAATCCAGTATCCTTAGTCAATTCCATTTAGGATCTCACGAAAAAGTTGGCTCGGCGAATTTTCACATCCACCCTCAGTCGAGGAATTATCGGCATACTTGTCTTGGCTATGCTTGTGGGAGGATTTTTGATCGCGCGTGGGTCGAGCACGCTCGGGAATATTCTGGACGTTCAGTCTCTCGAGGCGACGATAAGTCAGTTTGGGGTGTTGGGTCCTATTTCTGTCATCACTCTGATGACCCTCGCGATCGTGATGAGTCCAATTCCAAGTGCACCGATCGCGCTAGCTTCAGGAGCGGTCTACGGCCATTACTGGGGTGCCATATATGTCACAATCGGCGCGGAACTCGGTGCTTTGGTCGCGTTTGGACTGGCGCGCTTCATCGGCCTTGAAGCGGTGCAGAAATGGCTGGGCACGAAACCGTCTTCGAGTTTTCTCAACCGATTTATGCAATCGCAGAACGCGTTGACAGTTGCGGTGTTCGCGACTCGTCTAATGCCGTTTTTGTCGTTTGACATCATTAGTTACGCTGCCGGTCTCACGCCGCTAAAGGCGTGGCGCTTCGCGATTGCGACACTTCTCGGTATCGCTCCTGCCAGCTTCGCCTTAGCGCATTTTGGCGGAACCCTCACTACCGGTGATCTAGGCGCGTTGGGGCTGACGGTATTATTTCTTGGAAGCATCACGTTGATCCCGGTCATCTGGAAGATGGCTCCTCCTAAATGGCGTACCAGCGCCAAGCAGATATTCCGTATCAGTTAACCTGCTTACCCGGCTTCTGTGCACACAAACACCACCGAATTTTTTTAACGTCTGATTCGCGCTTGACCCTCCAGTAAGCGGAAGGTCTATGTTTTGGAAAGATCGATTTCTAAAGACACAGCAGCGAGAGAGGCATCCCGTGAATATTAGTGAGGCAGCTGATCAATCCGGTCTTCCGGCGAAGACGATCCGGTACTACGAGGAAATCGGACTTGTGACGCCTGCTGCGCGGCGGGCCAATGGCTATCGCGATTATGCACAGCAGGACGTCCACACCCTCAGGTTTTTGAATCGTGCACGAAATCTCGGTTTCAGCGTTGAAGATTGTCGTGCGCTGATGACATTGTACACCGACAGAACTCGGAAAAGTGCCGACGTCAAGGCGCTCGCGCAGGCGCGAATCGAGAATATCGATCTCAAGATTGCAGAATTGCGCTCCATGCGCCGTACGCTCGAGCAAGTCGCCGAAAAATGCCATGGCGATGATCGACCCGATTGCCCCATCCTCGACGATTTGGCTAGCGAAGAAAACGTATGACCTTCATTTCTCCGGTTCACGTCGAGGCAAACTATAAGGAAGCGTTTGCGCTAAGTGACCACATCTATGCTCCGCTAGGCACTGAACACCAATGTGCGGACCCTTGGCACCGAACTAACTTTCGGCTGCATGGAGTTCGCGATAGGGCAATCGGATCGCCAAGCGGCGCAACTCGCAAAACCTCGCGTCAAGATGACAGCGCCAATTTTTGCCTCTCAAGATTCATGCGTCAGTTTAACGGAACCCACACACTCCCATTCAGCTTATGTAAGTGCGCGAAAGGGAACTGATCATGACCGCGCAAAATCATTTACATCAAGATCACGAAAATCAAGGACAGGCGCATAAGACGGAGGTCGGCGGCACAGAATCCACCGATCCCGTATGCGGCATGAGCGTTGATGCGGCGAATACGTCGCATCGCTATGAGCATGGCGGCGAAACATATTATTTTTGTGGCGCGCGATGCCAGGAGCGTTTTTCGGCTGACCCGGTGGGCTGGCTTGATGGCTCAGCGCGCTTGAAGGCCGATGCAGAGAAAGCGGCCGCAGCCGAAAAGGCTGGAAATACCGTTAAGTATACCTGTCCCATGCATCCCGAGATCGTGCAAGACGGCCCCGGCAGCTGCCCGATATGCGGCATGGCGCTAGAGCCAATGGGCATACCGGCCGAAGACGAGGGACCGAACCCGGAGCTCGTCGATTTCAGAAGGCGGTTCTGGATCGGCGCGACTCTGACCTTACCTTTACTCGTATTCACGATGGGACCGCTGGTTGGCCTGCCGGCACGCGAGTGGCTCGGCGAACGCACAACCTTGTGGCTGGAGTTAGCACTCGGGACACCAGTAATACTTTGGTCAGGTTGGCCCTTCCTCGTTCGCGGTGCGCAGTCGTTCGCGACCTGGAATCTGAATATGTTCAGCCTGATCGGCATGGGTGTTTCCGCAGCGTGGCTGTTCAGCATTGTCGCCGTTCTGGTGCCACAGATTTTCCCCGAAGGGTTCCGCAACGCGGAAGGTCATGTCGGTGTCTATTTCGAAGCCGGCGCGGTGATTGTAGTGCTGGTTCTGCTCGGCCAAGTACTAGAACTTCGCGCGCGCGAACGCACGGGGGCCGCTATCCGCGCACTGCTCGACCTCGCGGCGAAAACGGCGCGGGTAATTCGCAACGATGGCAGCGAAGAAGAGATTCCGCTCGACGAAGTCCAGCTCGGCGACAGGCTGCGCGTGCGGCCTGGCGACAAGGTGCCGGTCGACGGCGAAGTCGTCGAAGGCCGCTCGTCGATCGACGAGTCGATGATTACAGGAGAGCCAGTACCCGTCGAGAAAGTTACGGGTGACCCGGTGACAGGCGCAACGATAAATGGCACCGGCAGCCTCATCATTGAGGCCAAGCGCGTCGGTGCCGACACGATGCTGTCGCAGATCGTCGAAATGGTTGCTACCGCACAACGCTCGCGTGCCCCGATACAGAAGCTCGCTGATGCCGTCGCAGGCAAGTTCGTTCCAGCAGTCATCGGGATGGCTGTTCTTTCCTTTATATCGTGGGCGATCTGGGGCCCAGCACCGGCGCTTGCCTATGCGCTCGTTTCCGCAATCGCCGTGTTGATCATCGCCTGTCCCTGTGCACTTGGTCTTGCCACGCCGATGTCGATCATGACGGCAACAGGACGCGGCGCACAGGCGGGCGTGCTGGTCAAGAACGCCGAAGCGCTCGAACGCTTCGCAAAGATCGATACTTTGATCATCGACAAGACCGGAACACTCACTGTTGGCAAACCGAAACTCATCGCGGTGCTCCCGGAAGGCGATCATGATGAGAGCGAGGTGCTGAAACTGGCAGCCAGTTTGGAGCGCGGTTCGGAGCATCCGCTCGCAGAAGCGATCGTTCGTGGCGCCGAGACGCGTGACGTCGGACTCGCGAACGCCACGGATTTCGAGGCTGTTACAGGCAAGGGTGTTAAAGGCACCGTCAACGGCAAGTCTGTCGCGCTCGGAAACGCGAAGATGCTGGACGAACTCGGCATAGACCCCGGCAAAGTACGCGACGACGCCGACGCGCGCCGCGACCAGGGCGAAACGGTGATGTTCGTCGTCGTGGACGGCACGGTTGCCGGTCTGGTCAGCGTCGCAGATCCGGTCAAGGAGACGACGCCAGAAGCCTTGCAGGAACTCCACGCGCTCGGTTTCCACATCGTCATGGCAACGGGAGACAACGAGCGGACAGCGCGCGCGGTTGCCGGTCGGCTCGGTATCGATGATATCCGCGCTGACGTACTACCCGAGGACAAGGCGCGCATCATTCGCGAACTGCAGGAACAGGGCCGCAAGGTTGCCATGGCCGGTGACGGCGTCAACGACGCACCGGCTCTGGCTCAGGCCGATGTGGGTATCGCCATGGGTACCGGCGCAGACGTAGCGATCGAAAGCGCTGGCTTCACATTGGTTAAAGGCGATCTCAACGGTATCGTGCGGGCGCGTCGTCTTGCGAAAGCGACAATGCGTAATATCAAACAGAACCTATTCTTCGCACTGGTCTACAACGCATCCGGGGTGCCGATCGCAGCCGGGATCCTATTCCCGTTCTTCGGCATTCTCATATCACCGATTTTCGCAGCAGTAGCTATGAGCCTCTCGTCTGTGTCGGTGGTCGGTAATGCGTTGCGTCTGCGGACCGTCAAGATTTGAGATGAATTTGATTCCGATCAATGCATGAAACTCAAATTCGAGGTTTGCTAGCGTTGATTTCAGAGGGCCGGATGAGGATGAGACAGCACAGTTCCATATCGACTTCTTTCGTTCGATCACGAAAGGTGATCGCGATATGGCTGGTGCTGCTCGTCGCATTTTCGACCGTATTTGCGGAAAATCCGATATCAGCGCACTATTCGAACAACACCTATACGATATCGACCGGCTTTACCGATGATGTCGGACATGCTGGTGGATTGGCTCATAACGCATCAGCGCCTTGCCACGTCGGATTTAGTTGTACGGCGTCGGCTCTGCTGGGTTCCGAGAGCGTTATCAATGGCACTTCATCACGACTCTGGCGACTGATGTCGGGCGCTCAAGAGTGGCGCACTCGATACCACTCCCCCGCATTCAAGCCTCCCATCTCCTGATCGTACGTTCGCGGCAGCGCTTCACTGCCGACAGGATTTGCGGTTTCGCATTTCGTGTGTAGGTCAGATTTTAGTCCGCCATACGACCGGCGAGTAACCAAAGCATATTCGCCATTCGTTTCGCGCCATAGCACGGTGCTGCGACCTCGCAAGTCCTCTGCCCCCTTTTAGAGCGCTGCGTTCGCTGATGGAGCCAGCGCGCACGATGGATTGAGGAAAATGCGATGGAATTCCTGATTTACTTCCTGGTCTGGGCCGGCCTGTTTTTTTTGATGATGCGGTTTGGGTGCGGCGCCCATGTGATGGGACACAAACAGAAATCGTCTGAGCGTACTAACGAAAAAAGCAGTGCAATCGACCGCTTACGGTGGATTGCACCAGAACGCGACACGGATCCAGTCTGTCGAAAGATAGTGCACACAGATCGAGCGAAACCGTCTGTCCAAGATGGCAGCGTCTACTACTTCTGCTCGCGTGAATGCCGAGAAAGGTTCGAGGCCGCTCCTGATCTTCACCTGAAGCCATCAACCGAGGGCGAAACGCAACAGCAGGAACACGCTCATGTCTGAAGACACGGCAACTCACAACAGGATAACAAGCGGAACACCGATCACAATCAACGAATCACCTCGGCTGCCCGTCTTGGCATTGGGCATGAGTCTCGGCCTGTTTATCGCCGTCACTTACATGCTGTGTGTGGCATTCGATCTGCTGTTCCCAAGCATGGCGATGTACCAAACGTGGCTCCAGCTGCTACCGGGATTCACTTGGCTGTCCTGGCCAAGCTTCATTCTGGGGCTCGCCGAGAGCTTCGCCTATGGCTGGTACGTGGCACTCGTCTTCGCCCCGCTGTTTAACTTCTTCTCTCGGAGATGGAACCGATGATCAGAATACCCGACGAAGACCGCACTATTACAGTGACCGATCCGGTATGCGGCGTGGAGATCAACCTCGACGATGCGAAAGCTCATGAGGTGCGTGACGGATGGACGCATTTCTTTTGCTCTACGGCGTGCCACGAAAAGTTCCGAAATGCTCCCGGGCGTTATTTCTGCGTGCCGCGTTAGCGAGAGCATTGGCTTACACAACTAATAATTCTGCAGAGGAAACAGTGATGATCATTCGAAAGTGTTTAGCCACAACGATTCTATCAGCAATCTTCTGGCCAACGATCGCGTCAGCCCAGATGAGTGAGTGGTCCGGCGAGGGCTGGCACTCCGACTGGGGCTGGGGCCACATGGTCTTTGGGTCCTTCATGATGGTGATTTTCTGGGCGTTGGTGATCGCGGCCACCGTGCTTGTTGTGCGTTCGTTCATTGGCAGGTCGCATTCAGGCGAGGATCAGCCGCCCCGCAATAGCGCGCTTGAAATCCTCCGCGAACGTTATGCCCGCGATGAACTTGATCGCGAGGAATTCGATGAACGCAAACGTCAGCTTGAGGAGTGACGTGGCGCATCGCCGCGAAGGTTCCGCGAGCACCGAAATCTCGAAAGGAAAAAACCATGCAAACAAGCGACATAATGACAATTTCCGTCGAGACAGTTAGGCCGGAACCCCCATCGCCGAGGTCGCCGGCCGCCTCCTGGCACGACACGTTAGCGCGGTGCCAGTTGTCGACAAAGGTAGGCAGGGTGGGCTTCGTCAGCGAAGGCGACCTCATGCGCCGACCTGAAACGGGTACGGCGCGGTCGCCTTCTTGGTGGCTTCGAATGTTTGATTCCGGCGATGGGCTGGCGCGCAACTACGTGAAGTCTCACGGCTTGCGCGCACGCGACGTGATGACCCGATCCGTCGTCACAGTGGATGAAGGAGCTTCGCTCGAAAAAATCGCTGAAGTGCTTGAATCCAAACACATCAAGCGCGTGCCGGTGTTGCGTGATGACGCGTTGGTGGAAATCGTCAGCCGCGCCGACTTTCTACGGGGGCTGGCGGCCGAGAGCACCCCCGGCATTTTAAGCGTGAACGATCAGGTTACGGTCATGTCGGACGCGCTGCGTTCGACAATACGAGCATTCTGAGATTCTGAAGCGAGGGCCTTTACCAGTGCAAAAGCATCACCAGCACGATTCAAGAATCAGACAACAGCCAAGCTTCTGGAAATCCCGGAGCGGAATCATCTTCGCAGGCTTTCTAGCTATCGCGGCGTTCCTGCTCGCCTACGAGCATCGAGTGCATCTGTTTTCCGGAACCGGGTCGCTACTTCTGTTACTCGTCGTTTGCGTCGGAATGCATTTGTTCATGCATCACGGCCATGGAGGGGGCAGGGATGGAAATGGTGAGGACGGCCGCTCATGACGAATATTCCCTCGGCATACGGATTATGGGGTCTCGTCGTCCTGAACTCGGCAGTCTTTATCTTATTCGCGCTCAGCTTCTTCAAGCCAAAGTCAAAGCGCGACTGGCGCTCCTTCGGTGCCTTCAGTGCCTTCGTTGTCGCGCTATTTAGCGAGATGTACGGCTTTCCATTGACGATTTACCTGCTGTCCGGGTGGTTGCAGTCAGCCTATCCGAAGATCGACTGGCTAACCCATGACGCCGGCCATCTGCTCGAAATGATGTTCGGCTGGGAAGCAAACCCGCATTTCGGACCATTTCATTTGCTCAGTTTTGTACTCATCGGCGCTGGGTTCTGGCTCATCGCAGCGTCGTGGCGTGTTCTTTACGAGGCGCACCGAAGAGATGAACTCGCAGTTGATGGTCCATACGCCAAGCTCAGGCACCCACAGTATGCGGGCTTTGTACTTGTTTTGCTCGGCTTCCTCGTTCAGTGGCCGACATTGCTCACAATCGCGATGTTTCCTGTGCTCACCTGGATGTACCTGCACCTAGCACGTGCAGAGGAAGCCGAAGTTCGCGAACGTTTTGGCGCCACCTATGACGCCTATGCGCAACGCGTGCCGGCATTCATCCCCCGCGTGTCGGCACCGGCCACCTGATATTCAGTCACCCATGAAACCCTTTTTGTAACCAAGGAGATTCCAATGATATCGCAATCCAAAAAAGTCATTTTCGCCGCAAGCATGGTGGCGCTTGTGGGAACTGGAACCGCATTTGCCCAATCACCCGAGGCAGCGGGGTCTTCGGACCACCATACGGATTCTGAAGCCGCCGGAGCCTCCCCGAATTCTTCCAGCATGATGGCACCGGGCGGTTCCGGGCCGATGGCTGGTGCCGGGTCTATGAGCGGAGGCGGCATGATGATGTCACCCGAGATGATGCAGATGATGATACGCATGATGAACAACAGGGAGATGCCAGGAATGGCAGGTCGTGGCATGCCCGGCATGATGAGGGGAAACGCGATGCCCATGTGCAGCATAATGGGGGATTGCGGTGACTCTGGAACGGCCGGAGCCGGCCATCGTATGGGTGGCATGATTTACGGCATGCCCGAGGATGACCAGATCGAGATGACACCTGAACGTGTGCGTGAGTTCATCCAACGGCGGCTGGCTTGGCATGGAAACCCGCGGCTCAAGATTGGCGAGATTGCTACGGCATCCGACGGTCGTATCACCGCGGAGATTGTTACCTTGGACGGGTCGCTGGTGCAGAAGCTCGCATTTAATCGCTACCCGGGTCTATTTCGCGTCATCACCGAGTAGATCTGACGGCTGAACCGGATGAAATCCGCCGGCTAGCGCTATCAATCCGTACCGCGGTGGAATCGCGCCGGGAATTCCGGCGCGGTTTGCCGACCACAAGATTGTCACGAACTTTCTTACCACCAGAACAGGGCAATCCTATGCACGAGGAATATCAGAAGAACAGCATCACGTTACTCGCAAGCGTCTCTATGGGCACTGGCGTGATGATCGGTGCGGGGATATTCGCGCTAACGGGCCAGATCGCCGAACTGGCCGGGCCCTGGTTCCCGCTGTCGTTCGTTGTCGGGGCGATCGTGACGGCATTCAGCGCCTATACCTATATCAAGATGTCGAATGCGTATCCGTCGTCCGGCGGCATCGCAATGATTCTTCAAAAGGCATATGGCCCTGCGGCGGTCACCGCTGCCGCCTCGATGCTGATGGCCTTGTCCATGGTCATCAACGAGAGCCTTGTTGCGCGGACATTCGCCACGTATGCGTTGCGGCCGTTCGACCTTGAGGCCAACGAATTTCTCGTTCCGGCTCTCGGCGTGGGACTGATCGTTTTTGCCTATCTCGTCAATATTTCGGGAAATCGATCGGTTGGTGTTTTCTCTTTCACGATGGCGCTGATCAAAGTCGGCGGCATCGTCGTGTTTGGCGCTGCCGCGCTATGGGCAGGCGGCATTTCCTTCGAACCGGCGGTCGCGCCAGCCGGCGGGATTCCGGAGGTCGGATTCATTGCATCAGTCGCGTTTGCCATTCTCGCCTTCAAAGGTTTCACGACAATCACCAACAGCGGTGCAGAGATCGTCGATCCGCACAAAAACGTCGGACGATCGATCATCCTGTCGATCGCCATATGTGTCGTCGTCTACCTGCTCGTCGCGTTCGCCGTCGGCGCCAACCTGACACTCGAAGAGATCATCGCCGCTCGGGACTACTCGCTAGCCGAAGCCGCGGAGCCGGCGTTGGGTAGATCCGGTTTCTATTTCACTGTTGCGCTTGCTGTCGTCGCAACGGCATCGGGCCTGTTGGCAAGCGTATTCGCTGTCTCCCGAATGCTGGCGATGCTGACCGACATGAAACTGATACCCCACAGCCACTTCGGAATGACTGGTCCGATCCGGGAGCACACGTTGGTCTACACGGTCGTTATTGCCGCTGTGCTGACAGTGTTCTTCGATCTCAGCCGGATCGCGTCGCTGGGTGCATTTTTCTACCTTGTGATGGACATCCTCATTCAGTGGGGAGTGTATCGAAACCTGCGTCATGAGATTAAGGCACAAGGATGGATCCTGCTTTCCGCGATCGCATTTGACACAATCGTGATTCTGGCCTTCGCTACAATGAAGCTGCAATCAGACCCCATGATCGTCGCAATCTCTGTCGTTGCTATCGCGTTGGTTTTCGTCTTCGAGCGAATCTACCTCTCATCATGGACGTCACAACCAAAGGACCTCAATTAGAAGCTTCGCACTCCGCTTAAGGCACAAACAAAGCGTCGGGCAATTACCTTTTTGCACAAGGCACGTTATGCACCTTTCAAACGAGGGGACAGTATTGCCCAACGAACAGGTGGGGCTTGCTCTACAGAAAGCTTAGGTTGCCAGCCAACACTAAACCACAACCTGACTAAATCGGTTTCAAATCTTCGATAACGTTATAAATCTCATCACAACGTCTGATGATCTCGTCTTCGTCAATGTATCTAAGCGTCGTTAGCCCCAGCAAATCACTAGGCATATGAAGTTTTCTGTTGCTGGGTTGCAGTATGAAACTACGAGCTCTGCCGAGACCCCCCATAAACAACCCAAGTTCAAAAAGCACATTGTCGCGAGCTGTCCTTCGCAAACGAGAACGAATCCAACTCCAATCGTCTGGCGTAAATATCAAGATTGCGAAATCACATGTCGCAACCTCACGCTCCAAAGATTCCATAGTGTGTTCTGAAGGAGAAAACACGGTGCTCAGTGTCCATGGCTCGAGCTGAACGTCCTTGTCAGAGAAAAATTCTTCAACCCTTCCAAGAGTTCTTTTCCCCTCAGACGACGAACCTACGAATACCTTAGGAATCTCATTACGATTTCGTTCACGCGAGTTGCGTTCTCTGAGGCGTTTTGCGAGTTCCCTAGACAGCCTTTGCCATATCTCAGGATGCGCGTTAGCGATACCAAGAAAAGAATCGCGCTCAATGCGAGCGAGCACGCTATCGACATGAGCAATGACGGTAGCGGCTCGTGGAGCACCAATGTCTATAAGTGCCATTTCGCCAACATGCTGACCTCGAACTCGGGAGGCGACAACGCGTTCATTTACAAGAATGGATAGCTCGCCTGCCAACACAAAGAACATGTTGTTCGTACCCGATGCACCTTGTCGAAGTATCTCAGCACCCTCCTTTGTGGAGATGACAACCACTTCCTGTGAGAGCAAGCGCGCCAACTCCTCGTTGTCTTGCACAAGCTCTTGGCGACGAAGTGCACCAACTAGGTTTTCGTGTTGGCTCAGTCCCTCATGTTCGTGCGACATTTTCGCTCCCGTTTTACCGAAACGGACACTTCGCCATCGTTCCACAGCATTGGAACCCTTCCTGCTTAAACTCCTCAACAAACAAGTTTTCGTAGTCTCTGCGATCGAGCTCAGCTTTCACCAACCGAAAAACAACCGCCC
Source organism: Alphaproteobacteria bacterium (assembly GCA_965222215.1). GTDB lineage: Bacteria > Pseudomonadota > Alphaproteobacteria > UBA6615 > UBA6615 > JABJAG01. The sequence continues at coordinate 3,563,013 of OZ244931.1, forward strand.
GGTTCGGGCAATTTCTTCTGAGAATTGCCTTGCCCTTGCTAGCGCAACCTCTAGGGCAAGGAGCACGTTGATTAACGAGCATGTCGGAGCTACGGCGGACTCTCGGCAGGTTCCTTGAAAGCCAACCTTGTCGAAACTCTATTGCGCTGAATACTTCGTCTTCCCAGCCCACCTGGGATGCGATTTTCTCAAGTTCTAAATGAGCCAACGCTGCCTTGCCATGAGATAGCCAATGCCCTGGCGGCCAACGCCTGTACTTCTCCGCTGCCTGCTGAAACCTTAGGTAGTCCCCTAGCAGCACCCACCATTTTTCCGCCTCAACAGCATTGGTGATCTGCTTGCCTTCATTGAGCCCTACACAGAAACTACCGTCATAATTTATGTGGCGCTCCGGACATGCTGGCGGCAGTCGCGTACCGGGAATCGCCTCAAAAACCTTTACGCCGCCACCCACATCTTTGATTTCAAGCTCGAATTCGGCTCCCGACTCACCACCAACGAGTGTTGGTTTCGCGTCGATTCGAAGCTTCTTCGCCCCCCTCCGGCTGATCGTCACCCAGCTTGGCAAAGATGCTTCAAGGTGCTTTGACGCCGTCATTAGCTCCCAGCATGTGCTCGAGTCGTGGTCGAAGCCGCGACCGCTGGAGCGGGCATTTCATCAACCAGCATCATCTCTGCATCAGAATAAGTTAGGTCATCAGCAACTCCAGCTGGGAACAATCGATTAACGTCAGCGAGCGCTTGATCCTGAACGCCTTCACCAATCGCCGTTTGGCGACCGTTACATGCCTTTTGGCGCATTTCTGAACTGGCAGTCGCCACACTGGAGGCCAGCCTGACACTTCGTTCACCACGAACACCCACTCGGGAAACAGGCGTGGGCCCGAGTTCGAGGCCGACAGCAAGGCCGAGAGTATCTGTGTTGGGCAGAAACTCCTTACAAATCTCAAACGAAGATTGAAAACCGCCAGCACACTTCACCGCTTCGCGAATGCTACCGGCGGTATCGACCGAGACCGCACTTCCTTCCGCTGCTACACCGTGAATACAGTCACCGATGAAACGAACTTTTCTTCCGCCAAAATCTTTCTCGAGAACAGAACAAAGTTCGTTTCGAATGACGTGTAGAGCCCTGACCGCTTTATCAATCGTACCTGTTTGAGTCGCATGATCGATGTAACGCGTGTAGCCATCTAAATCCGCAAACAATGAAATCATTGGCATGCGGATACTATTGGCAGGTGAGAGGCGCGAATAATCGATCTGAGATAGAGGGGGCTGCTGGTAGTGAAACTTGAATCGAGACGCGCCGCCAGTACCCGCTTTCTGTTGGTCTAGTTCGCGTCGCCATTCTTCCAACAGATTTTGCGCCCTCGTCCGGACCAGTCCGGATCGGCTAGCTCCCGACATCGAATCCACAATCTCAAATATCGAATCCGAGGTGAACTGGCCGAGCCGTTCTTCGGTCAATCCCCCAACGACCGGCAGCCGTAGAATGCTTCGAACGCGATCTGACAAGTAAATCCCTGGTGCACTTCCCTCGGCAAGCTTTGCCGCATGATTCGCAGAACCGCCGAGAAAGAGAGGTTCCTGCTCCACTCCGTTACCGCTGTTAATTGCGACACAAGTACCAGCGTCAATGCCGACCCTGAATCGAGCCGTGTAACCGCGCTCGGCTATCTCTTCATTTGCAAGATCAGACAACAAGATCATCTGCTGGGCGAGCTCCAAACCCGCCAGCACGCGGTCTAGCTGAGCCGCTCCTCCTGTCGGCTCAATCACCACCGCATGGACTCGTGGTCCATGGAAATCGACACGCTGGGCTGTCAAATCTTCGATCACGCGATCGCAAGCGCCGTAGTGAAGATGCAAAAAATTTAGAGCCCGAGCGTGCGCTCGCTCAGACTCTTCACCTTCGTCGAGCTTGTATTCTTCGTAGTTTACGAGGTTGGCATACACATGGACGGTATCCACAATAACCGCAGAAGTGTGTGCCAAGTTCACGAGCGGCCGCGTGACCGGAATTGAACTTTTTCGCCGCTGTTCAGCCTCTTCGAGGTATCGCGGCATGTAAGCGTCTTCATAACTCTCAGCAACAATCTGAGGCACGTTTGCAGCAAACTCTTCAATACGTGCGCGTGCGCGAGATGCGTTCCAGCTCATTTCTATGATTCCCTAAAAAGTTGCAAAACTGTCAGCCAACACAACGACTCAATCATGCAGTTCAATCGGAAATTCTATATCGATTCGGAGTCGATTCGGTCCGCACAACGCAGGCGTCAGTGGTCTGACCGGAACCCGCCACTGAGATGCCGCTTTTTCTCAGTTCCAGACAGACCGATTATTCCTCGCCCCGTGGGCTTGCGGTTCTGGGTCCAGAAACCAACCATTCTGGGGTTGATCTCGTCGTGTTAGCTGACGATTCCGAAGGAAGCCCCACCGCTAACGTGACCTATTCCCTGAATTTTGGATGAGGATAAATGGACGATTGTAGATACCCGAACTCTTACACAGGATTCGCATTCAATGACTGGACTTCTGGCCGCATTCGAGTGTGCATGGGGGCGAACCAACCACGGACTACGACTTCGTTGCCCCGACCGGCTTGACTGGCGGGGTTGTGCCAGTGAGGCGCGACAATCGGGCCGCACCTTGCGACACAAGGAGGTCGACATGCCCAAACCCCCAGCAGAACAGATCAGGCGCCATTCTCAGAACTCCGCACGACGCAGCCCTAGCGGTAAAAACTCCACCAGCCCGAGAAACACGAAAACCAAACTCGCCACCATCGAGAAGCTACTGCGCCGGCCCAGGGGTGCTTCCATCAATGAGCTATCAAAGGTGACAGGCTGGCAGGCGCATAGCGTAAGGGCAGCCTTGACCCGGCTGCGCCAAAGAGACGTTGCGATCGTCCGGGACGTCGCAAACAGGAACTCCCGCTACCGGATCGTCGCGCAATGACCGCTGATATCAACAATCCGACCATGCTTTCGCGAGAAGACCTCGTCACAGCATGGCGAGAGTGCATCGGACGCCCTCCGCCTAAAGGCATCAGCCAACGACTGCTGGCACGAGCCGTCGCATATGCGAGACAGGAACGTACGTTCGGAAGCCTGCCGGACCAAGTCGCTCGCCGCCTTGCACGATTGGCGGCTGGAGAAGCGGTCGACAGGCTGGAAGCGACCGGACTGCTATCCGCTGGGACACGGTTAGTCCGCGAATGGAACGGGGTCACGCATTTCGTCGAAGTGGTTCCGGATGGCTTCGTCTGGAACGGGGAGCGATATCGCTCCCTATCAGTGATCGCGCGAGCCATCACCGGAGCCCGCTGGTCCGGTCCGCGCTTCTTCGGGCTGAAGTGATGGGCGGCCGCACTGTCCCATGTGCGATCTACACGCGGAAGTCATCCGAGGAGGGACTGGACCAGGAGTTCAACTCCCTCGATGCACAAAGGGCTGCTTGTTCCGCCTACATCCAGAGCCAGGCTGGCGAAGGCTGGATTGAACTACCTCAGCCCTATGACGACGGCGGGATCTCCGGTGGCACCATGGAACGAGCGGGCCTGCAGCAGCTGCTCGATGATATCCGAGCCAGTCGGGTGAAGGTGGTCGTCGTCTACAAGGTCGACCGGCTCACCCGGTCCCTCTCGGACTTCGCAAAGATCATCGACGTGCTGGAAGAACACGGTGCCTCGTTCGTGTCCGTGACCCAGCAATTCAGCACCACCACCTCCATGGGACGTCTGACCCTGAACATGCTGCTGTCCTTCGCTCAGTTCGAACGCGAGGTCACGGCAGAGCGCATCCGCGACAAGATCGCCGCATCGAAGAAGCAGGGCATATGGATGGGAGGTGTGGTGCCGTTGGGCTATGAAGCCATCGACCGGAAGCTGGTCATCAACGAGCAGGAAGCCTCAACCGTTCGAACGATCTTCGAGCTCTACCGGGAACACGGCAGCTCGCGGATCGTGAAGGAAGAGGGCGACAGGCTAGACCTTCGCACCAAGGCCCGAGAGAGAGATGCAGACAGCAATATCCAAGGCAAGCATTTTACCCGCGGCCACATCCACAAGATCCTGAACAACCGACTCTACATCGGAGAGATCACCCACAAGGGAACGAGCTACCCGGGTAACCACGACCCCATCATCGACAGAGAGCTGTGGGACGCGGTGCAGGATCAACTCAGGCGCAACGCCATCCGTCGCAAGCGAGCAGACAACATCCGATCACCCAGCCTGCTGACCGGAGTCCTGAAGACGGCCGATGGAGATCGTCTCACGCCATCCCATGCCAACAGGGGCAACCAGCGCTATCGGTATTACGTCTCCCAACCATCAGAAAGTAGCGGAGGCAAACCGTGGCGCCTGCCGGCAACCTCGCTGGAGCGAGTGATCATTGATGTTGTGAGCAAGTTCCTTATGGACCAAGGTCAGATCAGTGCGCGGGCAGACAACAGCATATCAGCTGATCGACTGCAGGCCCTGTTCGAGCGCGCAGAAAAGCTGGCTGATAATCTTCAAAGACGAACGCCGAACGCTCAGCGCGCGATGCTGCAGGGTCTTCTCAACCAGGTCACGGTCCATGAAGAGAGACTGGCCCTCCGGGTCTCTGGCAGAGAGCTGGGGCGATATCTTGAGATTGGCGACGAGCCGAAAATCGCTGACTTCGACATCAACGTCCCTGTCGTATTCCGCAAACGTGGCTTCGAGACAAAGCTGGTGATTGGAAATGATCAGAGTACATGCGCTCCCGATCCGAAGCTGGTGGAGCTCATCGTCCAGGCCCACCGCTGGTTCGAAGAGCTCAAGAACGGCAAGGTCATATCCATCAGCGCCATTGCGAAGCGGGATGGACTTCACTCCGCCGACGTGAGCCGGGTCCTTCCCCTAGCATTCCTGGCGCCCGATATCGTCGAGGCTATACTTGACGGACGTCAGCCGACAGAACTCACAGCCGCTCGTCTTAAGCGCATGCGCGACCTGCCGGTGGACTGGGAGCAGCAGCGCCGATATCTGGGGTTCGACAAGGCCCAGCAAGCTGCCTGATCTAACAAAAGTATTGGATCGCAAAATCGCGAACAGAGACGGTTGGCCAAATCCGGCCAAGATCCACCCGAACGTCCAACACTTCCCAATCCCTATACGACAAACCCCCCGGAAGCCCGGGGGTTTAGCCGATATCTCCGGCGGTCTCCGGAGACATTAGGAAATTTGGTGGAGCCGAGGGGAATCGAACCCCTGACCTCTACGTTGCGAACGTAGCGCTCTCCCAACTGAGCTACGGCCCCACCGGTGCCTGAAACGGCAATCGCCGGGCGGGCCCCCACCGATGGTGGAATTGGGTCGGGCCAGCCGGGCGCGGCGGAATATGTGAGGGGCGCGGAGCCCTGTCAAGTCACGCCATTCACACAAGAATCCTGTCACGCAATACGCGGCGGCGTTACTGGACACCCGCCCGGACGCTGGCTAGTCTCGGCCATGCAGACGGGCGGAAACCCCCGCATCGTCGCGGCCTCCGCCAACCGCAGCGCAGACACAGAAGACCGGACGCATGATCGCTTTCGTCAACCTGATCACCACGATCATCGAACTCTATATCTGGTGCCTGATCATCTCGGTGATCCTGACCTGGCTTGTCCAGTTCAACGTGATCAACACGTCGAACCGGTTCGTCTACCAGATCGGCGATTTCCTCTACCGGATCACTGAACCGGTGCTCGGCCGCGTGCGCGCGTTCATCCCGTCGATCGGCGGAATCGACCTGTCGCCGGTGGTGGTGATCCTGCTGCTCGCCTTCATCCAGCAGCTGATTCCCGAACTTCTCCTCAGATAGCCGAGCCCGGCATCTGCGCACGCTCCCGCGACTCTGGCCAACGTGCTAGACGCTTGCCGATAACGTGAAACGGCCGGGACGCGGCCGGAGGAGATGGAATCCATGAGCGATTCTTCCGACAAGATTATTGACGGCAAGGCCTTCGCCGAGGGGCTGCGCGAACGCATTGGCAAAGAGGTCGCGGCGCTGAGTTCCGCCCATGGCCTGACCCCCGGCCTGGCCGTGGTGCTGGTCGGCGAGGACCCGGCGAGCCAGGTCTATGTGCGCAACAAGGGCAAGGCCGCCGAAGCCGCGGGGATCGCCGCGCGCGACCACCGGCTGCCGGCCGACACGTCCCAGGCGGACCTGCTGGCGCTTGTCGAGGAACTCAACAACGATGACAGCGTGCACGGCATCCTCGTACAGCTTCCCGTGCCCGACCAGATCGACGAGAGCGCGGTGATCGACGCCATCGCGCCCGCCAAGGACGTGGACGGTTTCCACGTGATCAACACCGGCCGCCTCGCCACGGGCCAGATGGACGGGCCCGACGCCGCGATGGTGCCCTGCACGCCGCTGGGCTGCCGGATGATTCTGGAGGACCGGCTCGGGGACCTGTCCGGGCTCGATGCCGTGGTGCTCGGCCGGTCGAATATCGTCGGCAAACCCATGGCCGCGCTGCTCACCCAGGCAAGCTGCACTGTGACCGTCGCCCATTCGCGCACAAAGAACCTCGAAGATGTCTGCCGCCGCGCCGATATTCTCGTCGCCGCCGTCGGACGGCCGCAGATGGTGCCCGGCGATTGGATCAAGCCGGGCGCGACGGTGATCGACGTGGGCATCAACCGGATCGACGCGCCGACCGACGACGATCCGAACAAGACCCGGCTCGTCGGCGATGTGGATTTCGATTCGGCGGTCGAGGTCGCGGGCGCGATCACCCCGGTGCCCGGCGGCGTCGGGCCGATGACCATCGCCTGCCTGCTGGCCAACACGGTTACCGCGGCCTGCCGCCAGAACGGCGTCGAGCCGCCCGCGTTCTAGAACCGACTATTCCGGCAGGCGGTAGCGCACAACACCCTTGGCCCGGGCCGGGTCGTCGACAGGCTTGCCCTTGCGCAGCAGCTCGATCCGCCCGGCGCGGGCCAGGTGGATCGCCTGCTGTTTCACGGCGTTGAGATACTTCCGCCAGAGGTCAGGCGGGTCCTTCGGGCCGCGGCGCGCTTCGGCGGCTGCACGAGCCACCTGTTCCGGTGACACGGAACCGCCGGGTTTCGCGGCGGCCAGTTCAGCAAGAATGGCGTCAGCCATAGGATCGTTGTTCTCGTTCATGGCGCCTTCCTAGCACTGCCGTGCGCGGTGGACGACTCCCGATGCGCTCCCCATATTGAAACGAAGGGGAAACTGACCATGAGCGACGGCCTGAACGAACTGTTTGCGGCAAGTGTCCTGTTCGTCATGGGGCATTTTGTCCTGTCGAGCCTGCCCGTCCGGATGGCGCTTGTCGGGAAGCTGGGGGAGACGCGCTTTCTCGCGGCCTACTCGGCCGTCATCCTCGCTGTCTTCATCTGGATGCTGCTGGCTTTTATCGACGGGCCCACGAACCCGGTGTGGACTCCGCCCCCGGCGTTGAAATGGGCGCCGCTCGTTGGAATGCCGGTCGCGATCTTCCTCATCCTCGCCGGCTTGACGACCCCGTCCCCCACCCTCGCGGGAAGCCGGCTCGACGAGCCCGGCCGCGACCTGACCCGGGGAGTCGTCCGGATAACGCGCCACCCCTTCCTGAACGGTGTCTCGCTCTGGGCGCTCCTGCACCTCGCCGCCAACGGAGAGACCCGCTCGGTCGTGCTGTTCGGTGCCATGCTGGTCCTGTCGGTGGGCGGCATGTGGCACATCGACAAGCGCCGGGAGTTCCACTATGGCGCGGACTGGGGGCCGGTGATGCTGACCACCAGTGCCGTGCCGTTCGCCGCGCTGATCGCCAGACGCACCACGATGGACTGGGCGGGCATCGGCTGGTGGCGGGTGCTGGCGAGCATCGCGATTTACCTCGCGCTCGTTGCCGTCCACGGCTTCGCCATCGGCGTCCCGGCGGCACCGGGGCTTTAAGCAGGCGTTCTAGCTGCGCAGGGCCTTGGCGAGGCGCAAACGAAGCGCCTGGAGCTTGATGAAACCTTCGGCGTCGCGTTGATCGTAGACCTGGTCGTCCTCGAAGGTGACATGATCCAGCGAGTAGAGACTGTCGTCCGACTTGCGGCCGACGACGCTCACGCTGCCCTTGTAGAGCTTCATCCGCACCGTGCCGGAGACCCGCTCCTGGCTCTTGTCGACCAGCGCCTGGATCATCTCGCGCTCCGGCGCGAACCAGAAGCCGTTGTAGACGAGCTTCGCGTAGCGCGGCATCAGCTCGTCCTTCAGGTGCATCGCCTCGCGGTCGAGTGTCAGCGATTCCATGCCGCGGTGGGCGGCGAGCAGGATCGTCCCGCCGGGGGTCTCGTAAACGCCCCGTGACTTCATGCCGACGAAGCGGTTCTCGACCAGGTCAAGCCGGCCGATGCCGTTCGCGCCGCCGAATTCGTTCAGCCTGGTCAGCAGTGCGGCCGGCGACAACTTTTCGCCATCGATGGCGACCGGGTCGCCCTGCTCGAAATCGATCTCGATATAAGTCGGCTTGTCGGGCGCGTCTTCCGGCGCGACGCTACGCGAATAGACATACTCCTCGGGCTCCTCCCAGGGGTCCTCGAGCACCTTGCCCTCGGCCGAGATGTGCAGGAGGTTCGCGTCGACCGAGAACGGCGCGTCACCGCGCTTGTCCTTGGCAATGGGAATCTGGTGCTTCTCGGCGAAGTCGAGCAGCTTGGTGCGCGAGGTCAGGTCCCATTCACGCCACGGCGCGATCACCTTGATGTCCGGGTCCAGCGCGTAATAGCCGAGCTCAAAGCGCACCTGATCATTTCCCTTGCCGGTGGCACCGTGGGAGACGGCGTCGGCGCCGGTCTCGTGGGCGATCTCGATCTGGCGCTTGGCGATCAGCGGGCGCGCAATCGACGTCCCCAGCAGGTAGACACCCTCATAGACGGCGTTCGCCCGGAACATCGGGAACACATAGTCGCGCACGAACTCCTCGCGCAGGTCCTCGATATAGATTTCCTTGATGCCGAACATCTCGGCCTTGGCCCGCGCCGGCTCGAGCTCCTCGCCCTGGCCAAGGTCGGCGGTGAAGGTCACCACCTCACAGCCATAGGTCTCTTCGAGCCATTTGAGGATCACCGACGTGTCGAGGCCGCCCGAATAGGCAAGCACCACTTTCTTCACGTCGCCCGTCGTTTCGGCCGCGGTCATGTTGCTGGTTCCGTTCACTGAGAATTTTCGCGGGCGGAGTATAGTCCCGCGCGCCGCCGCCGCAACCGCTGCGCTAGACCGGCGGCGTCTCGACGAACGGCCACCACTCGGGCGGCCACCAGGGCAGCGCGAATTCCACACCGGACAGGCTCGCCCAGACCATGGCCAGACCGATGATCGCAATCGGCAGACCGACCGCAACCGCCAGAATCGATGCCACAGTGCGAATCACGCGACCGGCGCGCGAACCCGGCTGGTTCTGCAAGGAGGGCAATCGCGTGCGAAGGCGCGACGGCAGCCCCATCAACGCTAAAACCCCGCCGAACACGGCGGTGGCCATTCCAAATATGAAATCTTCGATCATGCCGGTCCGGTCCCGTGAATGGGCGTGCCCCGAACCCTGAGTGAGAAATCCTCTTTCCCCACCAGGAGAGGTAGTGCGGCATACCGCCGCCTGCAAGGCGGCGACCGGAAGATACTGATATTACTGGTTTTATTCCGCCGCGGCGCGCCGCGGACGTTCGCTGTCCGACTTGAGCTGGCCGCAGGCCGCCATGATGTCCTCACCGCGCGGCGTTCGCACGGGCGACGGATAGCCGGCATTGCGCACAATCTCTGCAAACGCCTCGATCCGTTCGTCGGACGAGCGTTCGTAGGGCGCGCCCGGCCACGGGTTGAACGGGATCAAGTTCACCTTGGCCGGAATGCCGGCAATGATCCGCACCAGATCGCGCGCGTCGGCATCGCTGTCGTTGACGTCACGCAGCATCACGTACTCGAAGGTGATCCGGCGCGAGTTCTTCAGCCCCGGATAGTTGCGGCACGCCGCCAGCAGTTCTGCGATCGGGTACTTTCGGTTGATCGGCACGATCTCGTCACGCAGGTCGTCGCGCACGGCGTGCAGCGAGACCGCCAGATTCACGCCCAGTTCCTCGCCGCAGCGTTCGATCAGGGGTACGACACCCGCCGTCGACAGGGTGATGCGCCGGCGCGAGATCGCGATCCCCGCATCGTCCATGACGATCCGCAACGCCTTCGAGACATTGTCGAAATTGTAGAGCGGCTCGCCCATGCCCATCATCACGATGTTCGATAGCGCGCGTTCGTAGATCGTCGGGCGTTCGGCCGTCGGCCACTCGCTCAGATGGTCGCGCGCCAGCATGATCTGGCCGACGATCTCCGTCGGGCCCAGATTGCGTACCAGACGCTGGGTGCCGGTGTGGCAGAAGCGGCAGTTCAGGGTGCAGCCGACCTGGCTGGAAACGCACAGGGTGCCCCGGTCGTCCTCCGGGATATGCACACACTCGACCTCGTTCGCATCGCCGAGTTTCAGCAGCCATTTGTGGGTGCCGTCGCTCGACGCCAGGTCGCGCGAAATTCCCGGCCGGGCGATCACGAAGCGCTCCGCCAAACGCGCGCGCAATGCCTTGGAGATATTGGTCATCTCCTCAAAATCGGTCACCCCGCGGCCGTAGACCCATTGGAACAGCTGGTCGGCGCGGAACCGCGGCTCGCCCATCTCGGCGAAGGCCGCGACCATGTCGTCGCGGTCCATTCCGATCAGATTGATCGGGCCGGCGCCGTCGGCCTCGGGGGCCGCAAATGTGTCAGGGTTCAAGGGCATGGCGCTTCACATAGGCCGAACGGACCGGGGCTGCAAGGCTGGCGCCCATCCGACGACACATACGGTCGTCATTGCGAACCGCAAGGCGGTGAAGCAATCCAGAACGGACTTGCCGGAACGACTGGATTGCTTCGTTGGCCTGCGGCCGCCTCGCAATGACGTGTCGGGATGCGAGGGCGGGTCTTGCTATCCCCGCCCGCACGCCTTGTTGATGGCGCTGTGCGCCGCGCTGGTGCCCCTGAGGGAGTATGAATCCGTCGTCGGATTTCCCCGGCTGGACGTGCCCTTCACTGTCATGCGCGAACCTTTGCGGAGCGCGGCGACCACGGCGGTGTCATCGGACGGCTTGTAGGTCCAGGCGCTCTCATTCCGGGTGAACAGCGCCCATGATTCGTTGCCGATTTTCACTTCGGCCTCGGAGCCGTCCTTGAACGGGTACCCGATATCGACCTGCACGACATCGAATTCTTTCTGGCCCGGGCGATGCCAGACCAGGAAGAATATTTCACCCCGGCGCGAGCGCAGGCTCGCCTCCTTGGGCTTGGAAACCATGTAGCAAAACCGGCTGGCGCCGCTGCCACGCGTGTAGGCGTCCCAGTCGTTGAACCGGCCGATGAGTTCGGCGTCCTGCGCGTGGGCAGGGGTTACCGAAAATACGGTCCAGCCCATGGCCGCGACACCGATCAGGAGAGTGAGAATTCTTGCGCGCATCATCTGATCCAACTACCAAGCCCGCGTGAGTCCTGCCAAGCGGCTTCGGCTTCAATCCCTTGTTATCGTTTGTGCTTTTTCAGCCCTTCTCCCGGTCGCGGAGGACCGGACCGCCATGCACATGTTCCGGCAGCGCCTCGACCGGGCCGCCCGGCGTCAACGGCCTGGACGGAAACCGCCCGAGCGTCAAGACACGGTCGTACATGACAATCGCCGCCGCCAACCCGACATTCACGCAGAAACGTGTCGGAATCTTGACGACATGGTCGCAGCGCGCCGTCAGTTCCGGCGACAGCGAACCCCGCTCGGGCCCCAGGACATAAGCCGCCTGGCGCGGGTGCCGGAAACTCGGCAGGTCGACCGCGTCGTCGGTCAGCTCGATACCCACCAGTTCGCAGCCGCGCGGCAGCACAAAATCCTCGAGGGAGTCATATTCATGCAGCGGCAGGTGCTCGGGGGCATCGGAGGTATCCGACCGGCCGCCCTCGCGTTTCGAATAGACGGCATCGATCGTGAACACGAAGCTCGCACCGAAGGCGTGCGCGGTACGCATGATCGCACCGACATTCATCGGCTTCGATATGCCCTCGACACCGACGGCGAAGTACCCGCGCATTCTGTTTTCGGCCATCGCCTGCCCGTTCGTTAGCCTGTTGCCCGGCTAACTTGCACACCCCCATGCAGGCGGGCAAGGTGAGCGCCGATGGACGACCTGCACGCTCCCCGCCACGACGCCTCGCCCGACCACAGCACCAACCCGGTGCTGGTCGAGGTCGTGCGCGGCCGGATGGTCGAAAGCCGTCACCGCGGCGCGATCGCCGTGGTCGCGCCCGACGGCACGGTGATTCACGCCATCGGCGACGTGACCCGCGATATCTATCCCCGCTCCGCCATCAAGCCCGTTCAGGCCCTGCCCCTGATCGAAACCGGCGCGGCGGATGCCTTCGGTTTCGGCAATGTCGAACTGTCGATGGCCTGCGCCTCGCATCTCGGCGAGGCCCGCCATGTCGCAGCGGCAAGGTCCATGCTCGAACGCGCCGGTGCCGTGCCCGACAACTACGAATGCGGGCCACAGCCGCCTGAGCATGCCGACGCCGCAAACGACCTGGCCGCCGCGGGCGGATCGCCCCATCCGCTTCACAATAACTGCTCGGGCAAGCATGCCAGCATGATCGCCACCGCGCGACACAAGGGCGAACCGGTCGCGGGCTACACCGATGTCACACATCCGGTCCAGCAGCGCATTCTGGGCGTGTTCGAATCCATGACCGGTTGCGACCTGGGCCGTGCCGCACGGGGAATCGACGGATGCTCGGTTCCGGTCTGGGCCATGCCGCTCGGCAACCTCGCGCTCGCCATGGCGCGGATGGCCGATCCGTCGGACCAGCCCGAAACCCGGCAGGCCGCGGTAAAACGCATTCGCGATGCGCTGACGGCCGAGCCTTTCTACATGCACGGCAGCGGCGCGTTCGGGACCGACGTGATCGCCGCCGCCGGGCCGGACGTGTTGGTGAAGGGCGGCGCCGAGGGCGTCTACACAGCGATCCTGCCGGCGCTCGGCCTCGGCGTGGCTCTCAAGATCGACGACGGCGCGAGCCGGGCGGCGGAACTCGCCATGATCCGGACCCTGGATATGCTCGGCGCGTTGCCGGACAGCGCGCGCGAAGCGTTGACGGACCGGCTCTCGCCGGTTCAAACCAACTGGGCCGGCCGTGAGGTCGGCGAACTCCGTCCCGGGTACGGACTGACACTTTAGGGGAAAACCATGCGCGCGATCGTTTGCAAGGACTGGGGCGAACCCGCCGACCTGGAACTCGGAGAGCTGCCGGAACCCGACCTGGGACCGGGCCAGGTGCGCATCCGTATGCGCGCCGCCGGCGTGAACTTCGCCGATATCGTGCTGGTGCGCGGCCAATACCAGGAAAAGCCCGAACTGCCCTTCGCACCGGGACTGGAGGGCGCGGGTGAAATACTGGAGGTCGGCGACGGCGTTACCGATTTCGAGCCGGGCGACCGGGTAATGGCACTCACCACGACCGGCGGGTTCGCCGAACAGGCGGTCTGCGACGCGTCGACGGTGTTCCACACGCCCGACGGGATGGACGACCAAACCGCGGCCGCCTTTGCGGTCGCCTACGGCACCTCGCATCTCGCGCTGACACATCGGGCCAATCTGCAGCCCGGCGAGACGGTACTTGTCCTCGGTGCGGGCGGCGGGGTCGGCCTGACAGCGATCGAATGTGCGAAAGCCGTCGGCGCCACCGTCATCGCGGCCGCCTCCACCGACGAAAAACTCGCGCTGGCCACCGAGCGCGGCGCGGACCACACGATCAACTATGCCGACGCCGACCTGCGCGCGGAAATCCGCAAACTCACCGACGGCAACGGCGTCGACGTGGTCTACGACCCCGTCGGCGGCGACCTCGCGACCGCCGCGATGAGGTCGATGGCCTGGGCGGGCCGTTTCCTCGTGATCGGGTTCGCGAGCGGCGATGTCCCGCAGTTCCCGGCGAACTACCTGCTGGTCAAAAACATCGCCATCGTCGGCGTCTACTGGGGCGCCTACCGGACCAAGGAACCGGAGACCATGCGCGCGGGATTTAAGGAACTCGGTCAATGGTGGAACGAAGGCAAGCTCAAGCCCCACGTCTCGAAGGTCTACCCGCTCGCCGAAGCCCCGGCAGCGCTCGCGGCGCTGGAAGGCCGGCAGGCAACGGGCCGGCTGGTCATCGATATCGACGGCTGAGCAAACGATGGCCGACAGTGAGACGCGCGACCGGCAGGTCCGCTCCCAGTACGAATCCTACCCCTATCCGGAACGCGATCCGGCGGACGAACGCGAGCGGCTGATCCTCGGCTCGCCGAGCAACCTGCCGGAACTGAACCACTATGTGTTCGGCGGGCGGCGCGATTTCGCCGCGCCATTCCGCGCGCTCGTTGCGGGTGGCGGCACCGGCGATGCGGCGATCATGCTCGCCCAGTCCATGACCGACAGGGGCACCCCCGGCGAGGTCGTACACCTCGACTTCAGCGGCCCGAGCCAGGATATCGCGCGGCAACGCGCCGAGATCCGCGGCCTGGACAACATCCGCTTCGTCACAGGCTCGCTGCTCGATGTCGCGGAGAACGCGCCGGGGCCGTGGGACTACATCGACTGCTGCGGCGTTCTGCATCACCTCGAAGACCCCGACGCGGGCCTGGCTGCGCTGGCCGGCGTCCTCGCGCCGGACGGGGGCATGGGCCTGATGGTCTATGGCGAATACGGGCGGACCGGCGTCTATCACATGCAGGACATGCTGCGCGCGATCGCGCCGGGCGGCACGACACCGGACGACGAGCGCGTCGATCTCGCCAGGCGGCTCATGAAGGACCTGCCCGCGACCGGCTGGCTGAACCGCAACGGCCAGATGAACGATCATCTGCATGGCGGCGATGCCGGGATCTACGACCTGTTCCTGCACGCCCGCGACCGGGCCTTCACGGTGCCGCAGATCGCCGACTGGGTGGCGGACGCCGGGCTCCGGGTCACGACCTTCATCGAGCCGTTCCGCTACGACCCCGACTGGCTGGTGCACGACCTGCGGCTGAAAAAGCGGCTCGACGGCCTCGACCCGTTGGCCCGCGCGGCCTTCGCAGAACGCTTCGCGGGCAACCTGACCAAGCATGTGTTCTATGTGGTGCGCACCGGCAACGATATCGCACCGCCAACCCCCGACACACACGACGCAAAACCGGTACTGGTCAATGCAACCCCCGACCAGATCGCCCCGTCGATCCCCGCGGGCGGCAAGATCACTGTTAACGCCGGCGGCCTGAAGGTGCCCGTCTCTCTGCCACCGCTGGCGCGTGCGTTTGCGCAATTGTGCGACGGCGAACGCTCGCTGTCGGAGATTAACGACGCCATTCGCGATAAACGCCCTGAAATGAAGGACGAGGGCTTCCGCCAGCAGTTCGACGCCTTCTACGGGGCGATGAACGCGATCAACAAGCTGGTGCTGCGGGTACCGCCGTCAGCCTGAGGTCTGCCGCCGCATCACAACCATCACCATCCCCACCGTCGTGACCACGAGGCCGGCCCATTCGAGCAGGCTCGGCACCTCGCCGAGCAGAATCAGCCCGAGGAGCACGGCGATCGCCGGCGCGCCCGCCAGGAACACCGCCATGGTCGTCGCACTGATCGTGCGGGTCGCGCGGGTGATCAGCATCACCACCAGAAAGCTCGCAACGACACCCTGGTAGCCCGCCTGCAGGGCGACCTGTTCCCACGGCGGGAAGTCGGCGAAGTCCAGCAGGGCCGACGGCAGGAACAGCGCCCAGATCGGGACGTAGATCGCGGAGCTGATGATCGGGATCGCGATGATCGCCTGCAGGAACGTCACACCCCAGCGTTGCAGCGCGGTCATGTAGACCGCAAAGCAGAACCCGGCCCCGGTCAGCAGCAGGTCCCCCAGCCACTGGGAAGCCGGTGCGTCGATGGAGAAGCTGTCGCCGCCGAGCATCAGGGCACCGACGACGATGGCCAGCAGGCCTACCATTTGCAGGCCGGTCGGCCTTTGTCGCAGCCAGAGATAGCCCAGGATCGCCGCGAAGATCGGCATGGTGCCGTTGGTCAGCACGCCGGCGTGGATCACCGGCGCGAGCGACATGCCACCGAACGACGTCAGCGCGAAGGGCGCCCCGACCCCGAAGGACACCACCGCGCCCTTCCAGATCGGCAGGCCCGCGAAGCCGTATTTCAGGAACACCGGGAACACGATCACCGCCGCGACCCCGACCCGCAGGACGGCCACGTCGTAAGGGGTCAGCGCGTTGAGCACGCCGAAGCGCGAGGCCACGATCCAGCCGCCCCAGATGAACGGCACGACAAGGCCGCATGCGACACCGACGGCGAAGCTGGGCTGAGGCTGGTTCATCGGCTGTCGGTATCCCGGTCCGGAGATGCCGCACCGGACAACAAACCCGGCCCGAGCGCAACCAGAATGCCCGCGGTCACCACGATGACCCCGGCGATACTGATGACCGACGGGATTTCGCCGAGCGCCGGAATCGCGATCAGCACCGCCAGCGCCGGCGCGCCCGACATGACCGCCGCCTGCCGGGTGCCGCCGAGCATCCGCGCGGCGTGGGCAATAAGGATGGCTGCGATGAAGGCCGCGACAATGCCCTGATAGACACCCTGCAGCAGGACCTCGGGCCAGGGTGTGCCGGCCAGGTTGCTCGGCAGGAACAGGAACCAGATGGGGACATAGATCAGCAGGTTAAGCCCGTTGACGACACTGAGCGACTGTAGCGCCGTTAGGCCCCAGCCGCGCACGGAGGTCAGGAACGCCGCATTGCAGGCTGCCGCGCCCAGAAACAGCAGATGGCCGCGCCACTGGCCGGGCTCGCCCGAGGATAGCGCATCCCAGCCGGTGGCGGCGACGCCGAGGACGATCATCCCGACCCCCGCGATCCGCCAGCCGCCGAGCCGGACGCCGAACGTGGCCCAGCCCAGCAGCGCGGCAAAGACCGGCATCGCGCCGTTGATGACGATCCCGCCATGGGCGACCGGCGCAAACGACATCCCGCCGAACACGAACAGCACAAATGGCGCGCCCGACGTCAGCGCTACGACCAGCGCCTTCCATAAGGGAATGCGGGGCCAGCGCACGAGGAAAAGCACGGGGATCGTGCAAACACCCGCAATCCCGAAGCGCAGCGCGGCCATGTCATAGACCGTCAGAGACGAGGTCGCGCCGAAGCGGGACACCACGAGAAAGCCGGCGAACAGAACAAGGACGCCGATCCCGGCGGCGACGCCTCCAAGCGCATCTCGGTTCATGTCAGGGCTGCCCGTGCAAAAGAAAAGGCCCCGCGCAAAACGCAGGGCCCCTCCAAACTAGCGGACGCGCCGTGCGTCCGTCGATAGAACCCGACTACTGGGTGACGATCGTCGCTTCGCTCTTCTCGCGCACCTCGTCGACGCTGACGCCGGGCGCCAGCTCCCGGATATGCGCGCCACCCTCGCCGATCGCGAACACGCCAAGCTCGGTAATGATCTCGTCGACCACACCGGCGCCGGTCAGCGGCAGGGTGCATTCCTTGAGCAGCTTCGCCGAGCCGTCCTTGGCGTTGTGGTCCATCAGGATCACGACGCGCTTGACGCCGGCGACGAGGTCCATCGCGCCGCCCATGCCCTTGACCATCTTGCCCGGGATCATCCAGTTGGCGAGATCGCCGTTCTCCGCCACCTGCAGGGCACCGAGGATCGACATGTTGATGTGCCCGCCGCGGATCATCGCGAAGGACTGGGCGCTGTCGAAGTAAACCGACTGAGGCAGTTCGGTGATGGTCTGCTTGCCCGCGTTGATGAGGTCGGCATCGACCTCGTTATCGCGGGGGAACGGACCCATGCCGAGCATGCCGTTCTCGGACTGGAACGTGACGTCCATGTCCTCGGGGATGTAGTTCGCCACCTTCGTCGGCATGCCGATACCGAGGTTGACGTAGAACCCGTCTTCGAGCTCCTTCGCCGCGCGGGCGCACATTTCGTCGCGTGACCAAGCCATTTTCCGTCTCCTTCTCTAAATCCGTTTCCGTTCCGCCTAGTCTTCGCGGACCGTGCGGAATTCGATCCGCTTCTCGAAGTCTTTCCCTTCGAAGATGCGGTCGGTGTAGATGCTGGGCAGGTGGATGCCGTCCGGATCGAGCTGACCCGGCTCCACCAGTTCCTCGACCTCGACGACGCAGGTCTTGCCCGCGGTCGCCATCGGCGCGTTGAAGTTGCGCGCGGTCTTGCGGAACACGACGTTGCCCGCCGTGTCGCCCTTCCACGCCTTCACAATCGACAGATCGCCGACAAGCCCGCGTTCCAGAACGTAGGTCTGGCCGTCGAACTCCTTGGTCTCCTTGCCCTCGGCGATAATCGTGCCGACACCGGTCTTGGTGTAGAAGCCCGGGATGCCCGCGCCACCGGCGCGGCAGCGCTCGGCGAGCGTGCCCTGCGGATTGAACTCAAGCTCCAGCTCGCCCGCGAGGTACTGGGCCTCGAAGGTCTTGTTCTCACCCACATAGGACGAAATCATCTTCTTGACCTGGCGTGTCTGCAGCAGCAGTCCGAGGCCGAAATCGTCGACGCCCGCGTTGTTCGATGCAACCGTCAGGTCCTTCACACCGGAATCGCGGATCGCGAGGATCATGTGTTCGGGAATGCCGCACAGGCCAAAGCCGCCGGCGAGGATCGTCATGCCGTCGAACAGCAGCCCGTCGAGAGCGGCCTTCGCGTCCGGATAAACCTTTTTGCTCATGTCTCAGCCCTGAGTTTGTTCGTTCTTGTTGAACCGGTGGCATCGCAGCGCGGCGTCACCGGGTTCCCCCCGGCCGGAACCCGTCCGGCACGCCGTCGATAAACAACAGCAGGTCGCCGCTGTCAAACGAACTTGGCATGCGCACCGGCCTGCCGCATCGCATGGCAGGCGCGCGGCGAACGGCTATCTCGCCCTGCTCGCCGCCGCTAAGGTTGAATCGATGGGCCGCACTTCGTTTCCGATTTCCAACGCCGTTCTCGCCTCGCTCCTGATGCTCGGCGCCGTCGCGCTGTTTTCCGGGGCGCACGGCCTCGTGCGCTATGCCAGCGACGAACTGCATCCGTTCCAGATTTCCTTCCTGCGCTCCTTCTTCGGCCTGATGTTCATGCTGCCGTTCATCATGAAGGGCCCGGACTATTCCGACCTGCGGGTCAAACTGCCGAAGTTGCACCTGATCCGGGGGTTTTCCTCGTCGGTCGCGACGCTCGCCTGGTTCACGGCCGTGGCGATCATGCCCCTGGGCGAGGCCGTCGCGCTGAATTTCACCGCGCCGCTATTCACCACCATCCTTGCGGCGCTCTTCCTGCACGAAGTCGTACGCTTTCGCCGCTGGTCGGCGACCGTCGTCGGGTTCGTCGGTGTCCTGATCGTGGTCCGGCCGGGGGTCGAGACCGTGGAGCTCGGCGCGCTGCTCGCGCTGGGCAGCGCCATGCTGATTTCGATCAACGTCCTGATGATCCGCGTGTTGGCGCAGGTCGACAGCGGGCGCTCGATCGTCGCATCGTTCAACCTGTTCCTGACGATCTTCACCCTGATCCCGGCCCTGTTCTTCTGGCAGTGGCCGAGCTGGGAGATGGTCGGCGTCACCTTCGCCATCGGCGCGATGACAACGGTCGCGCATCTGATGCTGACCCGCGCGATGCGCGTCGCCGAGGCATCCGCTGTCATCCCTCTGGATTTCATGCGCCTGCCCCTGTCGGCGCTGATCGGCTACATCTGGTTCATGGAAGTCCCGGACAACTGGACCATCGTCGGCGCGCTGATCATCGGCCTGTCGGCGGTCTACGTCGCGCGAAACGAAGCGCTGGCGGCTCGCCGCCGCGCGCGACCGGAACCGCCCACATGACCGGGGGCCTGTTCGGCCTGCCGCGCCCGGTGCTGGGCGCGTTGTGCATGGCCGCCGGCGTGGCGTGCCTGGCCGGGAACCACTCGATCGTGCGCATCGTCTCCGACGAGGTCGGCGGCGTGGAAACGTCCGCGCTGCGGTTTCTCTGGGCGATTCCGTTCATGATCCCGTGGCTGCTGCGCGAGCGGGGCGCCCTGGTGCGCACCGCCCGGCACGGCCTGCATTTCATCTCCGCCGCCCTCACCGCCGTGACGACCGCGCTTCTGTTTCTCGGGCTGGCCAACCTGCCGCTCGCACTGGCGACCACCCTCAACTTTACAGCCCCGCTGTTCACGACCGTGATGGCCGTCATCCTGCTTAAGGAGAGGGTCGACTTTCCGCGCTGGGCAGCCACGGTGATCGGTTTTTGCGGGGTCGTCGTGATCCTGCGGCCGGGTTTCGTCGCCTTCGATCCCGCCGTCCTGTTACCGATCTGCTCCGCGTTCACGCTGTCGCTCTGGTATTTCACCCTGAAACGGCTGGGCAGCACGGAATCGACCGCGACCATCACCCTTTATCAGACGATCTGGGCCTCCGTGCTACTGACCCTCCTGGCACTGCCCGGCTGGCAGACCCCGTCCTGGACCGCGACAGGCCTGTCGATTGCGATGGGGGCGATGGGCACCGCCGCAATCTTCCTGATGGCGCGCGCGTTTGATCTGGCCGATGCCTCCCTCGTCGCACCGTTCGACTATGCGCGCCTGCCCTTCATCGCGCTGATCGCCTTCTTCGCCTTCGGCGAAGTGCCCGGCGTGTTCACCATCGTCGGCGCGATTATCATCGTCGGGGCGGCGTTCTACTCCGCCCGGCGTGAGGCTCGCGCAACGCCGGCGAGCCCGGGGGCGCGGGAAGCCGACTAGGTCGCCAAAGACCCGCGCCGGGAAACGACCGTCATTGCGAGCGCAGCGAAGCAATCCAGAGCGGGCGTGACAGCTCTGGATTGCGTCGTCGCGATGCTCCTCGCAATGACGGCGTTTGCAAAAACCTTCTGCGGCAACACCCGGCGCCCGGCTTGACTCTGACAAGGCATCATCCGGTAATTGACGACAACCGGGGGGCAAAAATGAATTTCGGAATCTTCAACCTGATGAACCGGCGGCATCCGTCGCAAACGGTGCTCCAGATCATCGCGGAAACGGTCGAACAGGTGCAACTGGCAGAGACCGCTGGCTTTGGGATTTCCTGGTTCACCGAGCACCATTTCTCGAACTACTCGCTCTCGCCATCACCTCTCATGATGATCGGGCATGTCGCGCCCCAGACGCTGCGGATCAGGCTGGGCTCCGCCGTGGTGCTGCCCGCGCTCTACCATCCCGCCCGGCTGCTGGGCGAAATCTCCTTCGCCGACTGCCTCGCCGAGGGCCGCCTCGTACTCGGGCTCGGCGCCGGCTACCAGGCCTACGAACTCGCCCGCTTCGGGGTCGACCTGGATGACGCGAGCGAGATCACCAACGAGTGGATCGAATTCCTGTCCCAGGGGCTCGGCCAGGAATCCTTCGAATTTCACGGCAAGCACATCGACCTGCCGCAGACCTGGTTTACCGCCCGCCCCGCGCAACAGCCGGGGCCGGAAATCTGGATCGCGGGGAACAGCCCGGGCTCCCAGGCGCGTGCGGTGCGCGGAGACCGCCCGCTGTTCGTGTCCGGTTTCGGCCGCGACACCGACACCCTCGCCGGAATCCGCGCCGAGGCCGAACAGACATGGCGCGACGCCGGCAAGGACGCGAACGAGCTGAAATTCGGCACGCTCCGCTATTGCTTCGTGACCGACAGCAAGGACGAGGCCCTCGCCTTCGCGGAAAACGCGCGCTACCAGATCCGCCTGTCGCGCTACCTGCGCCGCGGTCAGACCTCTCTCGACGCGCCGTGGCTTCCCGAGGAACCCTTCGAGGACGAGATGTCGCCCGAGGACATCCTCGCCTGGAACCCGATCGGCGATGCCGAGACGGTTGCCGAAAAACTGGTCGAGGAGATCGAACAGGTGCGCCCCGTCCATACCGCGCTCTACATGACCATGGGCGATACACCGCATGAATCCGCGCTCCGGTCGATCGAGCGGTTCGGCGACACGGTGATCCCGATGATCGAGAAACAGGTCGGCCCGCTGGTCACGGCCGGAACGCCGCTCGCCGCCCACGCGGCGGAGTAACCCGGTGTGATCGTCACCGCGAACGGAAACGACTTCGTCTGCCGGATCGACGGGCCGGACGACGCAAGCGACGATACGCCGTGGCTGACATTCTCGAATTCCCTGAACACCAACCTGTCGCTGTGGGACGAACAGGCCGAGTTGCTGTCCAAGCGCTACCGCATCCTGCGCTACAACACCCGCGGCCATGACGGCACCGGCGCGCCGCCCGGCCCCTGGGATCTGGAAGACCTCGCCGCCGATATCATTGCCCTTTGGGACGAACTGGGCATCGCCCGAAGCCACTTCGTCGGTCTGTCCATCGGCGGCATGACCGGGCAGGCGCTGGCGCTCGGCTGGCCCGGGCGGATCGGCGCGTTCGTGCTTGCGGATACCCGCGCCGACTTCACCGGCGAGTTCGCCGAAACGGTCCCGAAACTGATCGACGCCGTCCGTAACGACGGCCTCGCGCCGCTGGTCGAGGCCATGCCCGGGCGCTGGTTCACCGACGACGTGCGACGCCGCCAGCCCCACCTCGAAGCGCGCGCCCGCGACCTCATTGCATCGAACACGGTCGACGGCTACGTCGCTTGTGCCAGGGCGATGACCCGCCTCGACTTCATGGACAGGCTTCACGAGATCGAGTTGCGCACGCTTCTTATTTGCGGCGCGCAGGATATCGGCACGCCGCCCGAAGGCATGCGCGAAATGGCCCGGCGCATGCCGAACGCCACATATGTGGAAATCGACCCGGCCGGGCATTTATCGAACATCGAGAACCCGGCGGCTTTCCATGCCGCGCTGATCCCGTTTCTCGAATCCTTCGACGGACCCGTCGGCGCATGAACGCGCTGGCGGTGAGGCCGGTCCCCTATCCGCCGTCGCTGGTTGCCCATGCCGACTGGTCGACCGACCCGCGCAAGCAGGCCATCGCGCGCGCCGTACGTCTCTCGGACGGCAGCTACGCCGCCATGGCGCCCGAGAGGGTGAGCGACCTGTCGGACCTGTTCACCAGGCTGCGCGCGGCGAGCGGGGCCGGCGGGACAGTTTTCATGGGGTTCGATTTCCCGCTGGGCCTGCCACGCGCCTACGCCAAGAACGCGCGCATCGACCGGTTCATCGACGCGCTGGTCCGTTTCGGGCGCGCAAACTGGAAATCCTTCTACGAGCCCGCGACGACGGCGGAGGAAATCGGCCCGCGCCGGCCTTTCTATCCGAACCGGCCCGGCGGGACACGACGCCAGCACCTGATCGACGCACTGGGCCTTGCGGGCGCAAACGAGCTGTTCCGCCGCTGCGATCACCCGACGGACCTGCGCGGAGCGGCGAACCCGATGTTCTGGACGCTCGGCGCGCAGCAGGTCGGCAAAGCCGCCATCTCGGGCTGGCGCGACCTGATCGCGCCGGCGGTGCGCAGCGAACCGGACGTGCGCCTGTGGCCCTTCGACGGGCGCCTCGCGGAACTGCTGGGCCGTCCCGGCATCACCGTTGCCGAGACCTATCCCGGCGAGGTGTACGGACATCTGGGCCTGCAGATCGCGGCGTCGAACAAGTCGAAACTGAACCCGGCCCACCGCCGCGACGATGCGGACCGCCTGCTCGGCTGGGCCGCCGCCAACAAAATCCGGCTGTCCGCCGCGCTGACCGCCGACATCCGCGACGGCTTCGGCGACGGCCCCGACGGCGAGGACCGGTTCGACGCCACGGTCGGGCTGTTCGGTATGCTGAACGTGGTGCTGGGCCACCGCGCGCCCGGTGAACCCAACGACCCGGTCGTGCGCCGCATAGAGGGATGGATCCTCGGGCTCGACGCCGGAACCATCCGGCCGCGCGCCGATTGAACACGACCTGCCCGAACGCTAGAACCGCAAGACATCAACACTGGAGACACGAACATGGACGTCAACGGCAAGGCTGCGATCATCACGGGCGGCGGATCGGGTATCGGCGCGGAGGTCGCGCGCCACTGCGCCAGGGCGGGCATGAAGGTCTCGCTGCTGGACGTGAACATGGACGGCGCCAACGCCATTGCCGACGAGATCGGCGGGACCGCCGTCGAATGCGATGTCACCAGCGCCGAGAGCGCCGAGGCGGCCATCGCGGCCGCGCGCGACGCCAACGGCGTTGCCAGCCTGCTGGTCAACTGCGCCGGCATCGCCACACCGGGCCGCATCGTGGGGCGCAACGGGCCGCTCCCGCTGGAAATCTACGCCTCGGTCATCCAGGTGAACCTGATCGGTTCGTTCAACATGATCCGGCTGTTCGGGGCAGACCTGTACGGCACCGACCCGATGGAGGACGGCGAGCGCGGCCTGATCGTGAACACGGCCTCGGTTGCCGCCACGGAAGGCCAGATCGGCCAGGCGGCCTATGCATCGTCGAAGGGCGGCATCGTCTCGCTCACGCTGGTCGCTGCGCGCGAGTTCGCGTCCCAGGGCATCCGGGTGAACACCATCGCCCCGGGCCTGATCGACACCCCGATGATGGCGGGCCTGCCCGACGAGGCACGCGCGAGCCTCGCCGAACAGCCCGAATTCCCCAAGCGCCTCGGCCACCCCGCGGAATACGCCAAGCTCGTCATGCATATGTGCGACAACGTGCTGATCAACGGTGCCGTCCTGCGCCTCGACGGCGCGCTGCGCATGGCCGCGCGGTAGGCGTAGGCGCAATCCCGCCCGACCGTTCAGCGCGGCGGGCGGTCATGGGTGAAGATGAAGTCCCGGCCGGGCGCGGCGCGGTGGCAGGCGATGCAGCCCTGATCGGCGCCCTTGGCCACCTTGCCGGCGAGTTTGGTGTGCTTCTGGTTTTCCAGAACCGTCCCGCCCGGCCCGTACTTGACCCAGAACCAGTCACCGTTGGCGGGGTCGTAGCCGGCCTCGCGTTCGAACATCACGGTGATCGAATCCAGGTTCTCGCGCGGGTTTGTATAGACACTCGATACGGTGGCGTTCCTGCCGCGATAGTTCTTCTTGACGATCGCGCGCCCGGTCCGGCCATCGACGGTGATGTCCCGTTCGAGATTGATAAGAATGCTGCCGTGCGGTTCCGTGCCTTTGTAGGGGCGCGCCACAATGCTTCCCGGCCCGACCAGGGCGGCCTCGCCAAGCGTATCCCAAAGGGTTTCCGCAAACGCGATATCCTCGCTGCTGCCGAACGGCGGTTTCGTCTGCTCGTCCTGCGCCAGTGTCGCCTGTCCTGACAAAACTGTCGCCCCGGCAACGGCCGCTACGACAGCGAGATTTCTCAAACCTTCGCCTGGCTGTTTCCGCATAAGGCATCTCTCCTGATGAAGTTCGGGTTCGTCTTCAAATCAGAAACGCTCGGACGGAACCGCCGTTCGCGGGCCTCGCAGGAACGTGTTCGCGTTGTGATGGAGCTCAGACGAGCAGCCGATTCCAGTTCCCGTAGCGGATCGAAACGTCGCCGCGCGGAAGCGAGAGAAGGACCAGCGCCACGCCGCACACGACGGCCGACACGGTTGCCGCTGTCCCGGCCTCGACGAGCAGGGGCATGGCCGCAAGAGCGATGCCGCAGGGGAGAATCAGCAGCCGGACCGAGCGGGCCGTATGAGCCAGCGCGATCACCGCGATGGTCACAACCAGCGCGCCGATCAGGTGATCCGCGTTCGCCATCGTACCGTCCGTGCCCAACGTCGCGCGCGTGAACATCAGCCAGATTCCGATCGCGACGCAGAGCACCAGGTTCCACGGCAGCCCGACACCGCCGGTCCACATGCCGACGACCACGTCGCCCGCGCGCCGGATTTCGAAATCGGCCGGCTCCGCCGCGCGCTCGGCTTCCTCGTCCACCTCGTCCGTATCACCCACCAGGAACACGCGGATGAGACTGCGGCCCGCGCGCTTGCGGCGCGCAAGAAACTGCCCTGTCGCGACCAGTTCATCGAACGAATAGGGAATCTGGATCAGCATCGCGGCCGCCGCGATCAGGCACAGGGTGCACCACGTCCCGATCACGATCGGCTGGATCACGATGAACACGATCGACACGGCGCCCAGCGGCACGATCATGAGGCCGAACAGGAAGACCAGCCACGGCATCGTCCGCCATCTCCGCGACGACCCCATCAGCCCGGTCAGGATTTCGAGCATATATGTGAGCGCACCCAGTCCGGCGTCGGGCACCGGCCAGGCCTCCGATACCTCGGAGGTGATGATGTCTTCGGTGCCGTTCTTCTTGGGCACCGTGCCGGCGAAAAAGGGATCCCACACGGCGTCGATATGCCCGAGCTGATAGGCCGCCATGTAGTGCGAAATGTGGAATCCCACGAATGCGAGCAGAATGATCGGCGCGCGCTGCGACCAGCTCGATGGGTTGAACTCCCAGCCAGGCGGAACCGTCGGTCCCGTGCGCGCCGCTACCGCGCTCACGCCGGGGGCGGGACGCACGACGACCGACAACGCAATGACCAGCGCGCCGACCAGCGTGCCGTTGAGATAACCCGCCGCACTCGGCGTCCAGAACACGAGCGGCGCGAACATCAGCCAGACACCAACCAGCGCGATCGCCCAGCGCACCAGCGCGAAACGGGCGTCGAGCGCCAGCACCGACAGCCCGATCAGGACAGCACCCGACACCAGGTCGCTCCAGAACAGCCCTCCCATCTCGTAGCCGAAGGTCAGCGGCCCGGTGATCAGCCAGGTGCCAAGGCCGATATTCAGGAAATGCGCCCACAGGCCTTTTGCATGCTGCCGGCGAAATGCCGCGCGGTGCCCGGTGAGGAGTTCGTGAGGATTTTCGTCGGTCTCGTTCGCCGCCTGTATCCAGCGCGGTGGGGTAATCCCATTGGCCTCGTACCAGCCATGAGGATCGTCCTTCAGCGCCGCCACCAGATCCGGCAGCGCGTCTTCGAGACGGTGTTCCGGCGTCCATCCGAGACGGTCGCGCGCCCGAGAAATATCGAGCGCATAGTGATCGTCGGCAAGGTCGATCATGAAGGCGCGAATGAACGGTTTTTCGCCCTGGTCGATGACATCCGGAACGATCGGTTCGGAGGCCGCCTCGACCCGCGCGCCCAGTTTCGCGACCGGTTCTGGCACCGTGAGCGTGCGCCAGTCCTCCTCATCGTGAATCAGCCGGGCCAGCGTCTGCTGCAGCGCGCCGTAGCTGATCGCCTCCGGCTCGCCGATCAGGAACGTCGGGTTGTCGTCGAGGTCGGCGCGGCGATCGATCACCCGTTCGAAGGCGTCGAGCATGTCGTCAAGATGCAACATCGCCTGGCCGGCGTGCATGTTGCCCGCATAGAGATGCGCCTTGATCGAGCGTTCGTAGACGCGCGCGATCTGGTGCGACAGTGTGGGGACCGCCGTCCGGTCGTCATAGAGTCCGGCTAGGTGCAGCAGGACATAGGGCACCTCCCCGCTCTCGTCCCGGATGACCGCCTCGGTCTTCGCCTTCGACTCGGGATAGGCCCATTGGGGATCGATGGCGGTGTCTTCGTCGATGCGCTCGCCGGGCCGTCCGGGACCGTGGACCAGCATGGTGCCGGAATAGACAAACTGTTCGACGTCGAAATCCCGGAGTTGCCGCAGCACCCGGCGCGTGCCCTCCACGTTCACGGTCTCGTAGAGCGGCGAATCCTCACCGGTAAAATCGAAATAGGCGGCCAGATGAACGACGGACGCTAGGCCCGCACCGTGCCGGTCCCGAATCTTGCGGAACGCGAGTTCGACCGACTCGTCCGACGTAAGATCGAAGTGAAGCGAATCGTCGACAGTGTCGGCCTCGATCTGATCGAGACCGACGACCGTGTAGCGGTCCGAAAGCCGCGCGGCGAGCCGCGAGCCGATTCGGCCGGCCGCGCCCGTGATGACGACCACTGGTTTGTCCGCTTTCGCCATTCAATCCCGCGGGACAGGGTTCCAACAGCACCAACGCGCTGTCGCAAAAATTGTTTCGTGCACGGGAAACCGCACGCACGAAATCGCATGGGCGCAGCCCGCGTCGTCAGGCCGCCGCTTCCATGTTTTCGAGCAGGCCCGCCAGGTCATCGGCGTGCTCCTCCTCCTGCTGGAGGATGTCCTCGATCATGCGCCGGGTCGTGGTGTCGTCGTCGCCGAGCCAGCGGACGATCTCGGAGTAGGTTTCGACCGCCACCCGCTCGGCCACGAGGTCCTCGACGATCATCTCCCTTAGCGTTTCCTGGGAGCCGTACTCGGCATGCGAGCGCGAATACAACCCTTCCGGATTCAGGTTCGGATTCCCACCGAGCTGTGTGATTCGTTCGGCCACGCGGTCGGCATGTTCCTGTTCTTCCTGCGCGTGTTCCAGAAACTCTTCCGCCGCCACCTCCGCCTTGATGCCGCTGGCCATGTAGTAGTGATTCTTGTACCGCAGGACGCAGACAATCTCGGTCGCGAGAATCTCCTGCAACACATCGATGACCTGTTCCCGGTCCGCCCGATAGGCATCGGTCACAGCGCCGTCCATCATCTTCTCCCGCGCTCGGGCACGGATGGCTTCGATATCGGCTTTGAATGGTTCCTTCATTATCAATCCCTCTGTTCGGGTTCGGATTTCGCATTCCGCAGTCGGCCCGCGTCTGCCCCGGGCTTCAGCACCCTGCGCAGAATCCCGGTGACAACCGCATTCTGCATCAGTGCGCCATAAGGACGGGAACGGTGGACTTGTGGAGCACCGTCTGCGTGGCGCCACCGAAGATGAACTCCCGCAATCGGCTTTGTCCGAATGCACCCATCACGATCAGGTTCGCATCGTGCTCCGCTGCCACGGACAGGAGTACCTCGCCCGCCTCGTCTTGGCCTTCTTTCGAAATCGTCTCGGCATCCACGCCGTGGCGGGCCAGCGCACGGGCCGGTTGTTCGAGATCGTGCGATTCTCCGGCCCCCACAACAATCAGGTCCGACGCCCGGCCCAGCAGCGGCAATGCGTCGTGCAGGGCCCGAGCCGCCTGAGCGCTCGCGTTCCAGCCGACAATGGCAGCCTCGCGAACGGAAAGATCTGCATCGGGGTTCTCCGGGACAAGCAGGACCGGCCGTCCTGTATCGAAAAGCAGCGTTTCGGCGGCCTGCCAGGCGCCAGGCGAACCCTCTTCTCCGGGCAGGGCCGCCACGCACAGATCCGCGACACGCGCCGGCATGAGACCAACCTCTCCGAAACGCCCTTCCACTTCCGTGAAACGGCATGTGGCCTTGTCATCGGGACCAGGAACGTCGACACGGGAAATATCTCCGGTGGACGCATCGAAATTTTCTCGCGCGCGGGCGGCGCGATCCTGAAGCCGCTCTGCCTCGGCTTCGATCGTCATCCCGGCCACGGAAGGCAGTCCGCCCGCCGCCGCCGTGACCGAAACGATATCTTCCGCTCTCGGGACGACATGTATGACGTCGAGATGCGCGTGAAACTCCTCCGCTATCAACGCAGCAGTCCGCGCGACGGAGACGTCTGTCGAATCTCCGGCCAGAACGCTCGAAATGTACTTCAGGGTCATGGAACCCTCCTCTCGGGTATTAAACGCGCCCACAGGCAAAAAGGTTCGTCGAAAAAGTCGCTTCGCGCCCTACGACTCCTGAAACGAGACGTCGGGAGACGTGCGGCGCGGTGCGCGCAGGAAAGCACGGACGGCGCACGCGGCGGACAGCCGCATCGACAACTTTTCGGAAGTCCCCTAGACGGCGACGTCGTCCATGAACTTTGCCAGTTCGAAATCCAGGTCGGTCAGGCCGCCGGCGTCGTGGGTGGACAGGGTGACATCCACCTTGTTCCACACGTTGAACCATTCGGGGTGGTGGTCCATCGCCTCCGCCTTCAGCGCGGCCCGGCTCATGAAACCGAATGCCTCGTTGAAGTCGGCGAACTCGAACGTCTTGGCGATGGCTTCACGGCCCTCGACAAGGTCCCAGCCGTTGAGCTTCAACAGCGCTTCGTCACGCGCGTTCACATCGAGTTTTTCAGCCATGACGCATCCATTCGTCGGGGTTGGTTCGGGCGACAAGCGTGCCGCCTGATTGCAGAACGATCAAGCGCCCCTATATGTTCGGGACATGGCCGCCACCGCAAAACACGAAACCGCGCCGACCCTCGCCGATATCGAGGCACTGGCCGGAGAAGCTTTCGCGACGATCCCGCGTGCGCTGTCCCAGCACGTGGACGGTGTTTCAATCCGGGTGACGGATTTCCCCGACGACGAGACCATGGAAGAAATGGATCTCGAGAGCCCGTTCGATATCCTGGGCCTTTATGTGGGTGTCAGCCTCGACCAGAAATCGGTCGGCGACACACCGACCGATATCGACCGAATCTATCTCTACCGCCGCCCCATGCTCGACTACTGGTGCGAGACCGGCGAGGACCTCTACAGCCTCGTCCGCCATGTGCTGATCCACGAGATCGGCCATCATTTCGGATTCTCCGACGACGACATGGACCGGATCGAGGCCGGCGCGAACTGACCGATCTGATTGAGCCCTCATCCTGAGATTGTCGAAGGACGAGGGTGGTATCTTCATACTTCGACAGGCTCAGCATGAGGATGTTTCGACGCCTGAGACGTCCCTTTCAGATTTTCAAAGCGTCCCGCACACGTTTCCGCAACACCGGCAGCAGCTCCGTACCGAACCAGCCGTTCTTGCGTTCCCAGGCATTTGTCCGCCAGCTCGGATGGGGCATCGGCAGAACGTCCGGCGCGTGGGTGCGCCAGTCGGCGACGGCGGCGGTCATGGTTTTGTATCCGGGCAGATAGTGCCGGATCGCGTAACTGCCGACATAGAGCGTCAGCTCCACACGCGGGAGGACGGCGAAAATACGGTCGTGCCACAGCGGCGCGCATTCCGGGCGCGGCGGGGCGTCGCCGCCTTTCGGCAATCTCCCCGGATAGCAGAACCCCATGGGCACGATCGCGACCCGGTCCGGGTCGTAGAACGTCTCCCGGTCCATCGCCAGCCAGTCGCGCAGCCGGTCGCCGGACGGATCGTTGAACGACAGGTCGGTTTCATGCGCCTTCGTGCCGGGCGCCTGGCTGACGATCAGGATCGTCGCGTCGGCGCCCGCGCGCACGAGCGGCAGTGGCCCGAGCGGCAGGTGCGGCACGCAGGCGGTACACGCGCGGGCCGCGGTCAGAACATCGTCGAGGGATTCGCCGGGGGCCGAGGGGTTCACTACTGTGCCGCGCGGGCCTTCAGCTCGGCCACGAAACCCGTGACGACCTCGGTCGCCGGCCCGTAGCGCGCCTCGTGGAACGCACTGGCGCCCAGTGATTCCTCAAGGTTGAGCTCAATGGTCGCCGCACCGTGCGACCGCGCTTCCTGGACGAACCCGGCGGCCGGATAGACGTTGCCCGACGTGCCGATAGACATGAACAGGCCGCAGTCGGCAAGCGCGGAAAATATCCGGTCCATCTCCAGCGGCATCTCGCCGAACCAGACGACGTGGGGCCGCAGGGTGCCGGTGGTCGAACAATTGTCGCAGGTCATATCGATACTCAGGTCGCCCAGGCCATCGATCAGGACACCGCAATCGTTGCAGCGGGTTTTCGTCAGTTCGCCATGCATGTGGATGAGGCTTGTCGAGCCGCCGCGCTCGTGCAGGTCGTCGATATTCTGGGTCACCACCAGCACGCCGCCCGGCCAGAACCTTTCCAGGTCCCCCAATGCAAAATGCGCGGCGTTGGGTTCGATCTTCGCATCAAGCATCTGGGACCGGCGGATATTGTAGAAGCCGAGCACCGCCTCCGGATCCCGCGCAAATGCTTCGGGTGTCGCTACATCCTCGATCCGGTGCTTCGCCCAGATGCCGTCCGGGTCGCGGAAGGTCTGAAGACCGGACTCTTTGGATATTCCGGCCCCTGTGAGAATCACAATGGGGTCAGACGGCGAGATATCTTCAACGAGGGTCATGCAGGAGGTCCGGAAACGTCAGCTGGAAGGATCAGCCTATCCAGCGCCCGAAACCGGATCAACTCGGCGCCGGGGCCGCGTGCGCGTACTCGACCTCGGGCACATAGATCGGTCCCGAACGACCCAGGGTCGACGAATAGAGGACAAACCCGTCCGGGCGAAACGGTGGTGCCGAGAAACCCGCATGCTCCTCAAGGAACGGCCCGACACGCGCAACGCTCGTGTCGCGACAGCGCGCCAAGGTAACATGGGGGTGGTAGCGCCGCGTCTCCGGCGCCAAGCCGGCGCGCTGGCACGCGATTTCGATTCGCGACTGGAAATGCGAGAGCGCATCGCTGCGCTCGACCCCGGCCCATAGTGACCGCACGCGCCCGCGCGATTCAAAGAGGCCGACGCCGTGCAGCCGGATATCGGGCGGCGACAGGCTCACACGCTCCAGTTCGGCGTGCACATCTTCGGCCACATTCGTGTCGACTTCTCCGACAAAGCGCAGGGTGATGTGCATGTTCTCAGGCGGGACCCAGCGAGCGCCGGGCAATTGTCCGCGCAAACCCGTCAGCCGCAAGCGCAGGTCTTCCGGCAGGGGAAAGGCGGCAAACAGGCGAATCATCCCGATGCGCCCCCGGTGTCGGGGAACACCGTCAGCACGCCGGTATAGGTGTAGAGCCGGTCATGCGAAATCTCGCCGTTGCCGAAGAATCCAACCACGGGGATGTCCCCGAAAACGCCGGCGATCATCGACAGTTCGCGTGCGCCCGGCCCGAACTGGTGCGGCCCGCGCGCCACGCAACTGTGGTAGAGCGCGCCACGGATGGGTCCGCCGGCGCGGCGTTTCACGTCGTCCAGCATCCGCGCCATGTCCTCGACTGCCGCTGCCGGGTCGCGCCGGACGAACATCAGCCGGTCGCCGGCATCGAGTTCTTCCGCAATGGCGACCCGCCCGTCGTCGGGATCGAAACCAACAAGGTTGCGCACCAGATAGTCCGCCTGGTCCGAGCCGGACACCGGCACTGCCGCATGGACCTGTCCGGCCAGTTTGCGCAGGTCTCGGGCCAGCAGGTCGCCCACGTCGTCCTTCAGCACGTCAAGCGCCGGGCGATCGTCCAGTTCGGCGACCGCGCCCTCGTCGACGCGTGTGACGCGGTGCATCGGCCCGATGGGAGAGCAGCCCTGGGTGAGTCCGGTCGCGACCGGCACCGCATCGGTGAGCAGTATCCCCGCCAGTCCCGACGGCGCATCAGATGCACCGACGAGCGGCGCGGCCGCGTTCCCCGAGGTGAGCCCGCCGACCAGGTAGGCGCCCGTCGACTTCGCCAGTTCCGGCATCGCGTCCAGCACAGCCGGCTGGCGCGGGTCGCCGTGAACCACCGCGAGCTGGGCCCGGCTGGCCACCGACAGATCGGCCTGCGCCGGCTCGCCAGGAAACGCCGCAACGCTGCCCGCCGGCAGGTCGAGGACCATCAGCGCCATCGCCGGTACATCGAAATACTCCGCCCCCATCGCGCAAATCGCAGGGGCCACCGCCCCGCGCCAGACGTCCACGCCTGTCGCCATGCGCAGAAATCCCACGACGGCCTCGAGATCGGCGGCAAGCGGTTCGGTGACGTAGAGAAGCCCGGTGCCACGGAGTGGAGGGGTGAGCTGAGAGACGCAGTGATCGGCAAGGGCCCGCCACCCGGTCCAGGATGTCACGGGCCCGTCCTCGGCAACCCCGGCATGCGCATAGGCAAACGCGTTCACGGCTCCGCTCCCCAGCGAACTATTGCGGTTCGGTGGCGCGCTCGCCCAGCGCGTCCACGACATACGGTGTGATTCGTTCGACGATTCGCGCCACGCCCTCGGCGTTCGGATGGATACCGTCCGGCTGGTTCAGCGCCGGATCGGCCGCCACACCATCCAGAAAGAAGGGATAGAAAGTGGCGTCGTATTTCTCCGCGAGGTTCGGGAAGACGGCATTGAACGCCTCACCGTATTCCCGGCCGAGGTTCGGCGGCGCGAGCATGCCGGCGAGCAGCACGTCGATATCGCGCTTCGCGAGTTCGGCCAGCATCGCGTCGAGGTTGGCTTCCGTTTCCGCCGGATCGATGGCGCGCAGACCATCATTCGCGCCGAGTTCGAGGATCACCAGGTCCACGTTCTCGGGCAGGGACCATGCGAGCCGCGCACGGCCGCCGGCGGTCGTATCGCCGGAAACGCCGGAGTTGATGACCCGTGCCGCAATGCCTTTATCCGCGAGCGCCGCCTCCAGCCGCACCGGGAACGAATCCGAATCCTCTAGGCCGTAACCCGCCGTCAGGCTGTCGCCGAACGCGACAATGACCGGCGGTTCCGCGGCCAGCGACGCGCCCGCCGACACCGTCAGGGACAATGCGCCCGCCATGCACACACGACGGATCATCACAAATCCGCCATTGATGATCCGCATCGTCCCTACATATGTAAGAACGGCAAGTGACGTTATCTGTCGAAAGCGAGCAAGCATGAACGACCTGTCGGGCGCGGAATTAAGCGAGGCCCCGGACAATACCGCGCGCGATGACACGCAAGCGCAACCGATGATCGCGCTGTCCGGCGCTGAACTTCATTTGGCGAGCGCAAGCGGCGACGTCAATATCCTGCGTGGAATCGATCTCCACGTGGCGCGTGGCGAACGGCTTGGCGTCGTCGGCCCGTCCGGCTCCGGCAAGTCGACCATGATGATGGTCATGGCAGGGCTTGAGCGCCTGACCGGCGGCACCGTGCTGGTCGGCGGGGAAGACCTGTCACAAATGGACGAGGATGCCCTCGCGCGGTTCCGCCGCGCGCACGTCGGCATCGTGTTCCAGGCCTTCCATCTGATCCCGACCATGAACGCGCTCGAGAATGTCGCCGTTCCCCTCGAATTTGCGGGCGAGAGAAACGCGTTCGACCATGCACGGACAAGCCTGGAGGCGGTCGGCCTCGGCCACCGGCTCGACCACTATCCCTCGCAGCTGTCGGGTGGCGAGCAGCAGCGCGTCGCACTCGCGCGCGCCTTTGCACCGAGCCCCGACCTGCTGCTGGCCGACGAGCCGACAGGCAATCTCGACGGCGACACCGGCGAGAAGATCATCGAGACCTTGTTTGATCTTTCTTCGAGCCGGGGCACGACGCTGGTCCTGATCACCCACGACCCGGCCATTGCCGCGCGGTGCGACCGCGTGGTGCACCTGCGCGACGGGCGTATCGTCCCCGAGGGCGATGCCGCGTGAGTACGCGTTTATGAACGATATCTCCTGGTCCCTGGCCGCGCGGCTGGCCCGGCGCGAGTTGCGCGGCGGCCTGCGGGGATTTCGTATCTTCATCGCCTGCCTGGCGCTCGGCGTGGCCGCCATTGCCGCGGTCGGCTCGACCCGCGCCATGCTGGCCGAAAGCATCGGCGCGGACGCCCGGGAGATTCTCGGCGGCGACCTGCGCGTCGACCTCGTCCACCGGCCCGCCACACCGGAAGAACGCGCCGGCCTGACGGCCACCGGAGATATCGCCGCGAGCGCCGAGATGCGCGCCATGGCCCGGGGCGAAGGCCCGGACTCCCGCCGCGCGCTCGTCGAACTGAAGACAGTCGATGCCAGCTATCCGCTCTTCGGGGCAATGGACACCGAGCCTTCCCTGCCCCGCGAGGCCCTGCTCGCGAAACGGAATGACCTGTGGGGTGCCGCGGTCGCCCCGGAGTTTCTCAATCTCGTCGAGCTGTCCGTCGGCGACATCATCCGCGTCGGCAAGGCACGCTTCGAGATTCGCGCCGCCATCGAGCACGAACCCGACCGGATCGGCGGATCAGGCCTGTTCACCCTCGGCCCGCGCGTGATGATCGCGGACGCGGCGCTGGCGGAAACAGCGCTCGAACAACCGGGCAGCCTGATCCGCTACACCTATCGCATAGGCCTGCCCGACGACGTCACCATCGCCGGCGCCGTCGAACAACTCACCGAAGATTTCCCCGAAGCCGGCTGGCGGGTGCGCACGCTCGACGAATCCTCGCCGCGCCTCACGAGGCTGATCGGCCGGGTGACGCTTTTCCTGTCCTTCGTCGGCCTGACCGCCTTGCTGGTCGGCGGGGTCGGCGTCGCGAACGCCGTGCGTGCCTGGCTGGACGGACGCACGGGCACCATCGCCACCCTGAAGTGCCTAGGCGCGCCGCGCGCGCTGGTCTTCCGAATCTACCTGCTGCAGGTGCTCGCCCTCGCCGGACTGGGGATCGCGATCGGGCTTGTGGTCGGGGCGATCCTGCCGATGGGACTGACCGGCATTCTGGCCCAGGTCGTACCGATCCGGCTTGAGACCGGGGTCTTCGCCGCACCGCTTGCAATCGCGGCGGCATTCGGGCTCCTGACCGCGCTGACCTTCTCGGTCTGGTCCGTCGCGCGCGCGGTCGATATTCCGGCGGGGAGCCTGTTCCGAGCGGTCGTGGCCCCCACACGCGGCTGGCCCCGCCCGGCCTACATCGCCGCCACGATCGTGCTCGCACTGGCGCTTGCCGGGCTGGCAGTCGCAACGGCATCCGACGCCGGGTTCGCGCTCTGGTTCGTCGCCGGATCGGCCGGCGCCATGCTCGCCTTCCGGATCGCGGCCTGGGCCATCGCAAAGGGTGCGGCCAGGGTGCGGGGGATCCGACGCCCGGCGCTTCGGCTGGCGCTGGCGGGACTCCATAGACCCGGCGCGCCGACCGCCTCGGTCGTCCTGTCGCTGGGCCTGGGCCTGTCCATGCTCGTGACGGTCGCGACAATTGAGGGCAACCTCGGCCGCATGATTTCCGATGAGTTGCCCGAGAACGCGCCCGCCTTTTTCTTCATCGACATCCAGCCGGACCAGATCGAACCGTTCGAGCAGACGGTCGATGCGATCGCGGGCGTGGAAAGCCGTGAGCAGGTCCCGATGCTGCGCGGCCGGATCGTGGCGCTAAACGGCGAGCGGGTGTCGGAAGCCGACGTGCCACCCGACGGGCGCTGGGTCCTGCGCGGCGACCGCGGCATCACCTGGGCCAGGAGCGCGCCCGAACACAACGAGATCGCGTCGGGCGAATGGTGGCCCGAGGATTATTCGGGCGAGATGCTGGTCAGCCTCGACGAGAGGGTCGCCGCGGCGCTCAATCTCGACCTCGGCGACACACTGACGGTCAACGTGCTGGGCCGGGAGTTCACGGCCACCATCGCCAACACGCGCGAGATCGACTGGCAGCGGATTGCCATCAACTTCGTGATGATTTTCTCACCCGGCGTCCTCGAAGCCGCGCCGCGCATGCATATCGCCATCGTCCACGCCGAAGAGGCCGCCGAGGACCCGCTGGAGCGCGCCGTCACGGACCGGTTTGCAAACGTGACGTCCGTGCGCATGCGCGCCGCGCTGGAAACGGCCGCCGCGCTCGTCGGCAATGTCGGGTTGGCAGTGCGGCTGACGGCGGTCATCACGCTTGTCGCCGGTACGCTTGTCCTTGCCGGCGCCATCGCGGCGGGGCAGCGCCGACGCATTTACGACAGCGTGGTTCTGAAGGTCCTCGGCGCGACCCGGCGAGACATCGTCACGGCCTACATCCTGGAATATGGGCTGCTGGGACTCGTGACCGCCGCCATCGCCGCGCTGGTCGGCAGCGTAACCGGCTGGGCGGTCGTCACCTACCTGTTGCAACTCGACTGGTCGCTGGAGCCGGGCGCGGTCCTGCTCACGGCCGTTATTGCAACGCTCATCACCGTCGGCTCGGGCATGGTAGGAACATGGCGCGCCATGGGACAGAAATCCTCACCATGGCTCCGCAACGAGTAGGACCGCGATGACAGACCCCTTGCGCAAGACCGACGACGCCGACGATACCCGCGACCCCCGCCCGGTGCTGCACGCGCCGCAGGTGAGCACGATGCAGATGGGGCATATCCCGCTCACGATCTTCGGGACATCGGCGGTCGCGGCCCTGATCGCCACGGCGTTCAAGCTCGGTTTCAACCCGCTGATCGCCGCCGTGGTGCAAATGTCCGTGTTGTTCGTGATTGCCGCCTTCGTGCCGCTGCCGAAGCCGACGCTGCCCGCGCGAAAGGCCATCGCGTCCGGCGACGGTATCACCACGGGTACGCGATTCACCGTTATTCGCATCGTCGTCGCCTGCACCCTCGGCGGAATCGCCCTCTTCCCGCCCGCCCTGCAGGCACCGGAATTTCTCTGGGCATTGGCCGCCATCGGCCTGACCGGAGCGCTGGTCGAAGCCTGCGACAACTGGCTGGCGCGGGTGACAGGATCGGACAGTTCCTACAGCGAAAAACTTGCCATGATGACCGCCGCCCTGTTCGCGCTCGTCCTGGCGCTGCTGCCCGTGAAATTCGGTCTGGTCGGGCAGTGGGTCGTGATTGCCGGGATTTTGGGGTTTGCCGACGCGTTGATTTCTCCGCGCGGTCCACGCGGCGAGATCATGCTGTGGCAGGTCTGGAGCCGCCTCGCGCTGCGGCTGCTGCTGCTCGCAACCCTGGTCCCGCTTCTGCCTGCCGAATTTCGCTGGATTCCCGCCGCCCTGGCCACCGTGATCGCAATCGCTCATTTCGGATTCGCGCTGGTGAGCCGGATCGCCGCCGCAAAACGCGACGGACAGTCGATTTTCGACGCCTGAATTGCCAACAGAGAGCCGAAATCACGGAAAATCCAACGGGTTGGCGGTTGATTCAGTCCGCCAGCCATCCCATATTCGCAGCACAGAATTGTCGTTTCAGCAGGGGAGCCCCACAGGGGACAAATAGCAATGGCAAACGAATTCGAACGCGGCACCGTGATCCAGGGTCGTGCAGGCACCGCCGAGCAGATCGACGAAGGCCTCCGGTCCTACATGCTGCGCGTCTACAACTACATGACCACCGGCCTTGCGCTGACGGGCATCGTCGCCTGGTTCGTGGCGAGTACTCCTGCCCTGGCGAACGCCATCATCGGCACGCCATTGTTCTGGGTCGTCGCTCTGGCAACAATCGGGATGGTCTTCTTCCTGAGCGCGCGCATCCACAAGATGAGCTTCGCCACGGCCCAGACCATGTTCTGGATCTACGCCGGCCTGAACGGGCTGACTTTCTCGGTCTACCTGCTCGCCTTCACCGGCGAGAGCGTGGCCCGGGTGTTCTTCATCACCGCCGGCACTTTCGCCGCGATGAGCCTGTACGGCTACACCACCAAGCGCGACCTGTCGGGCTGGGGCTCGTTCCTGTTCATGGGCCTGATCGGCGTCATCATCGCTGCCGTCGTGAACATCTTCGTGGCGTCGTCGATGCTGACCTTCGTCATCTCCGTGGTCGGCGTGCTGGTCTTCACCGGCCTGACCGCCTACGACACGCAGAAGATCAAGGAAATGTACTACGAACTGGACTCGTCGGAGGTTGCCGGCAAGAAGGCGATCATGGGCGCGCTTCGCCTGTACCTCGACTTCATCAACCTGTTCGTCATGCTGATGATGTTGCTCGGCAACCGCGAATAGTTTCGACCACATATCTTTGTGGATACGCCCGGGCTTCGGCCCGGGCGTTTTCTTTTGCGGCCCTGCACGCCAATATCCCACCACAACGAAGGGGACGAGAGATGGCGAACCTCAAGGACAAGATTGTCGTGCTCACCGGCGCCAGCCGGGGCATCGGCGCGGCGGCCGCCCGCGACATGGCCGCCGACGGCGGACACCTGGTACTCACCGCGCGCACGCCGGAAGCCTGCGACGAAACGAAAGCCGCCGCCGAGAAACTCGGCGCCAGCGCGGAGGCCCACGGGTTCGACGTTGCCGATGCGGGCCAGGCGCGGGCATTCGTCGACAGCGTCCTCGCCGAACACGGCCGGATCGACGTGCTCATCAACAACGCCGGCATGAACGTCATGGGCCCGGTCGCCGACGTCACGCCGGAGCGGTACCGCGAACTGCTGATGGCCAACGTGATGGGGCCCTACAACCTGATTCACGCCGCGCTGCCGTCAATGCTGGAGCGCGACGCCGGCACCATCATCAACATCACCAGCGTGCGGGCATCCATGCCCGACCGCTACTACGCCGCCT
Source organism: Alphaproteobacteria bacterium (assembly GCA_965222215.1). Lineage (GTDB taxonomy): Bacteria > Pseudomonadota > Alphaproteobacteria > UBA6615 > UBA6615 > JABJAG01. Next base: position 3,602,977 of record OZ244931.1, read on the forward strand.
ACTGCTCGTCGAAGGCCGCGCTGATCTCCATGACCCAGTGCCTGCACTACGATCTGGCCGACAGCGGCGTGAACATCTTCGCGTTTTCGCCCGGGCTGACGAACACCGACATGGTCCGCGAGATCTACGCCGTCCCGGAATTCCGGGCATCACCGCTCCGCCCCGAAGACGGCCAGCCGCCCGAGCGGCCGGGCAAGGTGCTCGCATGGCTGGCGCGCGAAGCCCCGGCGGATCTCGCCGGCCAGCACACCGCGATCCAGTTCAACGACATTTCCCTGCGCGCGGGCCTCGAGAGCGCATAGGCGGCAATGAGCCCGCGCCTGTCCTTCACCGAGCTGATCGACCACCACCCGGGCCAATCGGGTGGCGTCCTGGCGCGCAAGGCGTTGCAACAGGCGTGCGAGTTGCTGGGCGCGGATGCGGGCGTGCTCCACCTGGTCCGGACCGACCGGGGCAAAACGAGCCTTGAACGCGCCGCCACGGTACCGGACGCCGCAACAGGTATCGCTGTCGAAGACGAGGCCCTGTCGGCGGCCGTCGCACAGGACGGCAATCCCCGCACCGATGCCGGCAGTCCACCCGGTTCACTCGCCGTGTTTCCGCTGACCAACCATACGAACGACACGGTCGGCGTCATCACGCTCACCCACGCGCCGGACAGCGGCAAATCCTTCGCCACCGCTCCTCTGGACGTGTTTCTGCGCTTCTGCCGTCTGGCGGGCGCAGCCGTGGAACGGGCCGACCTGCTCGACCGGATCGGACTGAACCCGGCGTCGACGGACAGCCGCTTGCGTGACCAGGTCGAAAGCCTCGCGCGGATCGACGTGCCCGACGGAATGCGCGGCGACGACGCGTTTCGCCTCGCGATCTCCATGCTCGCCCGCGCGGCGGAAATCTACGACGAGGGCTCCGGCAACCATGTCTTCCGGGTCAACGAGTACAGCCACCTGTTGGGCCGCGCGCTCGGCCAGGATGAAAAATACTGCCACCAGCTCCGCTATTCGGCGCAGCTCCACGACGTCGGCAAGATGGGCGTCGCGCCGGCCATTCTGCGCAAGGGTGGCCCGCTGACGCCGGACGAACGGCGCGAGATGGACAACCACACGCTTTACGGCCACCGCATTCTCAGCAAGTCGCCCCGGCTCGCGATGGCGGCCGAGATCGCGCTCAACCACCATGAGAAATGGGACGGCAGCGGTTACCCGAACGGCAGGCGCGGCGAGGACATCCCCCTGTCCGCGCGGATCGTGCAGATGGCCGATATCTACGACGCCCTGCGCTCGGCGCGCGCCTACAAACCCGCGATCGATCATGCCCGCACGTGCGAGATCATCCTGAAAGGCGACGAGCGCGTGGATACGGCGGGACACTTCGACCCGCATATCCTTGAAGCATTTGCCGACAGCCACGAGAAATTCGCGGAAATCTGGGACGCGATGGCCGACAGAGCTTAACGGCACGGCGCGACCGTTTCATAAAATGAAACGCTTTGGCGGGTTTGCGTGGACGCGCCCGGGCGCGATTTCTAGTTAGATGGCGAACGCCTGACCTGAACGAGGTGACGAGCCGTGGCCGGAGAACCGACGAAGAAAACCATCGATGCGCTGGCAGCGGGGTTGCGCAAGGCCGCCGAGAGCGGCGCGGCATGCGAGCCCGTGCGCAACAGCCTGCCCGACGGCGACGTGGACGCCGCCTACGCCGTGCAGGACGCGAACACGAAGCACTGGCTCGACGCCGGACGCCGGCTGGTCGGCCGCAAGGTCGGCCTGACCTCGCGCGTCGTGCAGAAGCAGCTCGGCGTCGACCAGCCGGATTTCGGGATGCTGTTCGCCGACATGGCGTTTGCCGACGGCGAGGAAATTCCGGCCGGCAAGCTGATCGCGCCGAAGATCGAGGGCGAGATCTCCTTCGTGCTCGCCGACGACCTGACCATGGAAAGCCCGACGGTCGCCGACGTGACCAGCGCCATCGCCTACGCCTGCGCCTCCATCGAGATCGTCGACAGCCGGGTGAAGAACTGGGACATCGGCATCGTCGACACGGTTGCCGATAACGCGTCGGCCGGTGGATTCATCCTTGGCAACGAGCCCCACGCGCTCGAGGACTTCGACAGCCGCCTGTGCGGCATGGTCGTGGAACACCGCGGTGAGCCGGTCTCGGTCGGCGCGGGCGCAGCCTGCCTCGGCAACCCGCTGAACGCAGTAGTCTGGCTGGCGCGTGAGATGGTCGCGCGCGGCCGCCCGCTGGAAGCCGGCGACATCGTCATGTCCGGTGCGCTCGGCCCGATGGTCGCAGCGGAACCCGGTGAATCCTACGAAGTGCGCATCAACGGCCTGGGCTCGGTCCGCGCGAATTTTGAGAAATAATCGGACCCGAGCAAGAAGGAGAGAAACAATGAGCAAGGTTCCTGTCGCGATCATCGGTTCCGGCAATATCGGCACCGACCTGATGTACAAGATCATGCGCCTGTCCGACACGCTGGAAGTCGGCGCCATGGTCGGCATCGACCCGAAGTCCGACGGCCTTGCGCGCGCTGCCAAGCACGGCATCGCGACCACCGCCGAAGGCATCGACGGCCTCGTGGGCCTGCCGAATTTCGGCGATATCGCCATCGCGTTCGACGCGACCTCGGCGGGCGCCCACAGGCACAACGACGCGGTGCTGCAGAAGCACGGCAAGCAGATGATCGACCTGACCCCGGCGGCCATCGGCCCCTACTGCGTGCCGGTGGTGAACATCGAGGAGCATCTCGACGCCACCAACGTGAACATGGTGACGTGCGGCGGCCAGGCGACGATCCCCATGGTCGCGGCCGTGAGCCGGGTGGCAAAAGTCCACTACGGCGAGATCGTCGCCTCGATCTCGTCCAAGTCGGCCGGCCCCGGCACGCGCGCCAACATCGACGAGTTCACCGAGACCACGTCCAAGGGAATCGAGGTCGTCGGCGGTGCGACGAAGGGGAAGGCGATCATCGTGCTCAATCCGGCCGAGCCGCCGCTGATCATGCGCGACACGGTCTACACCCTGTCCGAGGATGCCGACACCGGCGCCATCGAGAAGTCCATCGAGGACATGGTCGCCGAGGTGCAGTCCTACGTGCCGGGCTACCGGCTGAAGCAGAAGGTCCAGTTCGAGCGGTTCGGCAACAACGATCCGCTGAACATCCCGGGCCTGGGAGAGTTCACCGGAATCAAGACATCGGTGTTCCTGGAGGTGGAGGGCGCGGCCCACTACCTGCCGGCCTATGCGGGCAACCTCGACATCATGACATCGGCCGCGCTGAAGACTGCCGAACGCCTCGCCGAGCGGCGCGGCCTCGCGGCAGCGGCCTGAGGGAGGCGAACATGCGCGAACCTATCAAGGAAAAGCTCTACATCCAGGACGTCACCCTGCGCGACGGCATGCACGCGATCCGCCACCAGTACGGCATCGATCATGTCCGTGCGATCGCCAAAGCCCTCGACGAGGCCAGGGTAGATTCCATCGAGGTCTCCCATGGCGACGGGCTCGCGGGCTCATCCTTCAACTATGGCTTCGGCGCCCACACCGACTGGGAATGGCTCGGCGGTCTGGCCGATGAGCTGGAACACACCAGGCTGGCCACGCTGCTGCTGCCGGGCATCGGCACGGTCGAGGACCTGAAGCACGCCCATTCGCTCGGGGTCCAGTCCGTGCGCGTGGCGACCCACTGCACCGAGGCCGACGTCTCCAGACAGCACATCGAGACGGCCCGCGAGCTGGGCATGGACGTCGCCGGGTTCCTGATGATGGCGCACATGACGCCCGCAAAGGAACTGGCCGAACAGGCGAAGCTGATGGAGAGCTACGGCGCGCACTGTGTGTACGTCACCGACTCCGGCGGGCGGCTGACCATGGACGGCGTCGCCGACCGGTTCAAAGCCTATGCCGACGTGCTCCAGCCCGAGACCGAATTCGGCATGCACGCCCACCACAACCTGTCGCTGGGCGTCGCTAATTCCATCGTCGCCGTGCAGCACGGCTGCAAGCGGATCGATGCCTCGCTCGCCGGCATGGGTGCGGGCGCGGGCAATGCGCCGCTGGAAGTGTTCATCGCCAACGCCGACCTCTACGGCTGGGATCACGGCTGCGACCTGTTCAAGCTGATGGACGCGGCCGAGGAACTCGTGCGTCCCCTGCAGGACCGTCCTGTCCAGGTCGACCGGGAGACGCTGACCCTCGGCTACGCGGGTGTCTACTCGTCCTTCCTGCGCCATTCGGAAAAGGCGTCGGAGACCTACGGCGTCGATGTCCGAGACATCCTGATCGAGCTCGGCGAGCGCCGCATGGTCGGCGGGCAGGAAGACATGATCGTCGATGTCGCCCTCGATATCGTCAAACAGCGTGAGGAGGCCGCCTCCAATGGCGACTAAACCCAAGAAGCGGCCCGCCGCCGAACTGAACAGGATCGCGAAGCTCCTGGACGACGCCCAGCGCAAGGCAAAACCCGTCCCGCAGCTCTCCTCGAAAAAGGGCGGCGCGCTGTCGCTGGAGGACGCCTACAAGGTGCAGGACGCGGCGATCAGGCTGCGCCTGAAACGCGGCGAGGTCCGCTCCGGCGTGAAGATGGGCCTGACGTCCCGCGCGAAGGCCGCCCAGATGGGCGTGTTCGACCCGGTCTACGGGCGACTGACGGACGGGATGCTGGTGCAGGACGGCGACAGCATTTCCCACGCCGCCTATTGCCACCCGCGCGTCGAGGCCGAGGTCGCCTACCTGCTGAAGTCACCCATGTCCGGGCGTCTCAGCCCGGCCGAGGCGATGACCCATGTGGAAGCCGTCGCGCCGGCCATCGAGATCATCGACAGCCGATACAGGAACTTCAAATTCTCGTTGGAAGACGTGGTCGCCGACAACACCTCGGCATCCGGCTACGTCCTCGGCCCCTGGGCGCCGCCGGAGATCGACATGGCGAACCTCGGCATGGTGCTGGAGTTCAACGGCCGGGCCGTCGAAATCGGCTCGTCCGCCGCGATTCTCGGCCACCCGGGCCGTTCGCTCGCCGAGGCCGCACGCTTTGCGGCGGAGACCGGCGACGAACTGAAGCCGGGCTATATCGTGCTCGCGGGTGCCGCGGCGGCGGCCGTCGCGCTCGAGCCCGGCAATTCGGTGAAGCTGACGGTCGAGGAGCTCGGCAGCACGGGCTTCAACGTCGAGGCTTAACCTCTACCGTCATGGCCGGACTTGTTCCGGCCATCCACGCCGTCGCGCCACGCGCCAACGCACAGGGGAGCGATGAACGTGGATGCCCGCAACAAGTGCGGGCATGACAATTCTTGCGGCGCTTCCTACTCCCAGTCGGTCGGCGACAGGTTCTTGCCGACGCGCTTCTTCATCTCGCGCGGCTTGCGGTAGATGGCCGACGCGCGCAGCACCGGCTCGCCGTCGGCGTAGCAAGTGGATTCCACGAAATTCATCGTCCGCGTCGTGCGGACGAGCTTCGCATCGCAGGTCACCCACTGGCCGGGGAAGATCGGCGCGAGGAAATCCGTGTCGAGGTGGATTGTTGGGGTGAGCGCCACCACGCCCAGCTCGTAGAGCGCAGACTGCGCCATCGCCACGTCGACGAAGCTGGTCATCCAGCCGCCATGGACCACATCGCGCGGATTGAGGTGGCGGTGGTCGGCGACGAACCCGAACGTTGCCTTCTTCGCCCCGCACTTCACATAAAGCGGCCCATTGCGTGACGTGAACGGGCTGGTGAACGAGAACGCCTCGAAACCGCGCGGGATCTTCCGCGCCGTCTCCAGCCGGTACTCGAGATGGTCGAGCCGGTCCGCGCCCCAGAACGTCTCCCCGTCGCAGACCACGAACGGCGCACCGAACATGCCGTCCTTCAGGGCGCGCTCATACGCGGCCGTCAAATCCTTCCGGGCGCGCTTGTCGTTCTCTGCCGCCTTGATCTCCTTCATCGCCACGGCCACGCTCTTGGCCTTGCAGGCACTGAGAAGCTGGCTCGCCGTCCGCACCTCCCTGCCGGTGCCGAAGTAGCGGTGATCGACGGCGAGCGCGAACGCCTTCGCCAGCGCCGGGTCCTTCCGGTTCAGCCGCCAGAACACGAGGCGGTGCAGGCTCGCCCCGTAGGGCGGCACCTCGGGCGGGAACGAGACCGGCAACTGGTTCATCTCACACAGGCGCGGGAAGTCGTTCATGTTGTGGGCAAACTTGGCCGGCTGGTCGCGCGGCGAGGTGGCTTCGTGGTGCGCGAGGATCTCGGGCAGCGGCACGCAGTTCCACTCAACCTCCCGGCCCCAGCGGGCCGCGACCCGGTCGATGCGGTTCATCGCCACATAGGAATAGGCGGACACGAAATCGAAATAGAACCGGATCGGTTCGGCCATGGAACTTTCCCCCAGGAATGTCAGGTCAGGCGGCGTCGCCGCGCGCGATGATGTATTCGGAAATTTCGTTCGCGGTCGCGATGAGGCGCGCGGCCAGCCGCGACATGCGTTGCTCGTCGAAGCGGGATGCCGGCCCCGACACCGACACGGCCAGCACCGCCCGGCCGATCGAATTCATGATCGGCGCGGCCACGCAGTTCAGACCGGGGATCATCTCACCCTCGTCGGACGCGTAGCCGCGCGAACGGATCACCGAAAGTTCGCGGATCAGGTTGTCGACGTTCGCGATGGTCTTCGCCGTGTGTACATGGGGCGGGTGCTGCCGAAAGAGCTGGCGCACCTCGTCGGGGTCCAGCCAGGCGAGCACGGCCTTGCCGACCCCGGTCGCATGCGCGTCGAGGCGCATCCCCACCGCCGTCGAGACCGGATGCCCCTCCGGCGGCTCGACCTTGTCGCAGTAGAGCACCTGCCGGCCCTCCAGCGCGGCGAGATGCACCGTCTCGCGCAGATCCCAGGCCAGCCGGCGGATGAACGGCTGGGCATGAAGGGCCACGGTCTCGAGCTGGTTCTGGCGGCGGCCCAGCGCGAACACCTTGTAGCCCAGCGTGTAGGTGCCTTCGTCGTCGTCCTTGTGAATCCAGCCCAGCCGCGTCAGCACCGCGAGAAGACGATAGGTGGTCGCGCGGTTGAGGCCGGTCGTGCGGGCAATCTGCGCCAGCGGGATCGGGTTCTCCGCCTCGCCCACGCATTCCAGGATCGCAAACGTGCGCTCCGCCGACTGGTTCTCGTACCGGGTCTCCGCCATGGGCGTCAGTCGCCCGTTCCCGCGTCGCCCGTATGGGCTTCACCGATCTCGCGCAGCAACGGCTCGCGGCGGGTCAGCCACCAGCCGTATTGCTCCGGCCAGTCCTCGAACCCCGGATCGACGCCCAGCGCGACCGCCGCATGATTCGCCCAGTAGGGGTCGTAGAGCGCCTCGCGGCCGATCGCGACAAGGTCGGCATCGCCCCTGGCGACGATCCGCTCGGCGTGTTCGGCATGGAGGATCAGTCCGACCACCATCGTGCGCACATCGGCCTCGGCCCCAATGCGTGCAGAATATTCGGTACGGAATCCCATGGGCTGCTTGCCCAGCGCCGCCGTGGCCAGACCGGAGATCCCGCTGGACGAACAATCCACCACGTCGACGCCGCGCGCCTTGAGTTCGCCGGCCAGTGCGACCGAATCGTCGAGCTGCCAGCCCTCCATGGCCCCGTCAGCGTCGACCGACGAAATCCGCACGAACAGCGGCTTGTCATCGGGCCACACCGCGCGGACCTTCTCGGCCGTCTCAAGCGTGAACCGCATGCGCCCGGCCCGGTCGCCGCCATAGGCGTCGTTGCGCTGGTTGGAGATCGGCGACAGGAACGAATGCGCGAGATAGCCGTGCGCCGAGTGCATCTCCAGCACCTCGAACCCGGCCTCGATGGCATATCCCGCCGCGGCGGTGTAGCGATCCTGGATCGCGCCGATCTCCTCGACCGTCAGCTCCGCCGGCATCAGCCAGCCCTCGCGCACGGGCTCGGCGCTGGGGCCGACGATGTCCCAGGGCATCTCGCCGCGCGCCGCATCGCTCTCGTCCATCGGGCCGTTTCCGTGCCAGGGCCGCTGCATGCTCGCCTTGCGCCCGGCATGGGCGATCTGGATCGACGGCAGCGCGCCCTGCTTGCGGATGAAGGCCGTGACCGGCTTCAGGGCCGCGGCGTGGTGCGAGGACCAGATCCCGAGATCGCCATGGGTGATACGCCCGCGCGGCTCGACCGCCGCGGCCTCGGTGAACACCGCCGCCGCGCCGCCCAATGCGAACTGGCCGAGATGCGCCAGGTGCCAGTCGTTGGCGATGCCCTCATCCGCCGAATAGGTGCACATCGGCGAGATGACAATGCGGTTCTTGAACCGGACACCCCGCAGCTCAAGCGGCGAAAAGAGTTTCGAATTCGACGGATCGGCTTCGGCCACGACACATTCCTCCCAGCGGAATTCGACTCTAGCCCAGGGGGCCCAGAACGCTCTAGATATCCGACTTGCGCAGGACCTTCAGCAGGTTCATGAGCGTGGCGTCACGTTGCGCGGACAGATCGCCGATCGACCGTCCGCGAGCCTCGGCATCGACCCCGTCGATGATCTTCTGCTTCACATCGTCGGTCAGCTTGGGATCCCCCAGCGCGGCCCAGCGCCGTTCCTGGCTTTCCCCGAGAATGTCGAGATAGCGCGCGATCCCGCCGTCGCCGCCGCCGAGGTGATAGGTCATGTGCGGTCCCATGAACGACCAGCGCAGGCCCGGCCCCCCGGTCACGGCCTTGTCGATATCCTCGACGGTCGCGTACCCCTCGGCCACGAGATACACCGCCTCGCGATAGAGCGCCGCCTGCAGGCGGTTGACCAGGTGCCCGGGGATTTCCGCGCGCAGCCGGATGGGTGTCTTGCCGACCGCCTCGTAGAACGCCATGGCGCGGTCGACGGCTGATTTATCTGTGAGCTTACCGCCACCGACCTCGACCACCGGCATCAGGTGCGGCGGGTTGAACGGGTGGCCGAGCACGATCCGACCGGGGTTCGCCGCAAGGTGCTGAAACTCCGAGACCGGCAGCGCGGTGGAGCTGGAGGAGATCACGACTTCAGGCGCCGTGTCCCGGTCGATCTCGGCCATGAGCTTGGCCTTGATGTCCGGATTTTCCGGTCCGCTCTCCTGCACGAACCCGACCCCGTCGAGCGCTTCGGTAATCCGGTCGAAGCAATGCAGCTTCTCAAGCGAGGCGCCGTCCTCGAGCCCGAGCTCTTCCATCATCGGCCAGACCCGCCTGACGTAGGCGGTGACGTTTTCCGCGTAGCCGTCCATCGGGTCCCAGCAGCGCACCTCCAGGCCGTGCGCGAGAAAATAGGCCGCCCAGGACGATCCGATCGTCCCGGCGCCGACAATTCCTACAGATTCGATCGATGCCATGTTTGTTGATCGTACAACTAATGTCGAATGCCCGACCGAAGCCGGTTCCCCTAGTATCATAGCAATCTCTGGGGGAGATCGGGTCAGTTTTCGGGGCGGCGCGCGGCGCTGCCCTTTTGCGTGCTTTGGCGCATGCGGGATCGATGATGGATCAGATGGAACGCCAGGGGATGAACGGCATCCAGCGATTGCTGTGGCGCATGTTACGCGCCGCGGGGCCGGGCCGTCCGGACGCCCAGCCTCAGACAACCGAGGCCGTGCGGGAAGCGCTCGACAACCTGTCGGACGCGGTCGCGTTCTACGATGCCGAAGACCGCCTTGTCGTCTGCAACACGGCGTTCGCCGCGTTGCATGCCGACACCCCCGGCCTGATCCGACCGGGTGCGCCCTTCGAACAAATCATCACGTCAGCGGCGATGACGGGAATGGTCGATATGCCGGCCAAGTTGCGTGGCGCCTGGGCCGCTCTGCGGATCGAATTCCGGCGCAAGGGCGGCGCGTCGATGGAGCGCGAATTCCGGTTATCGGACGGGCGCTGGTTTCGGGTCACCGACTGTAGAACGCGAAGCGATGGTTATCTCTCCATCCTGTCCGACATCACGGAGCTCACACACCGCAAGCGCGCGCTCGGCGAAGCATGGCACGCCACGGAACTGGCCAACCATGCGAAGTTCGAGTTCCTCGCCAACATGAGCCACGAGCTGCGAACCCCCCTGAACGCCATTATGGGGTTCGCCGAAATGATCCGGTCCGAGGTGCGCGGCCCGCTGGGCGACCCTGCCTATCGCGAATACGGCCTGGCGATCGAGGAAAGTGCCGGCCACTTGCGCGACGTGATCGGCGATATTCTCGAGCTATCCCGGTTCGAAGCGGGAAGCATCGTCTTGAATGAGGAAGCCGTCGACATCGACGAACTCCTCCGGTCGGCACAACAATCTTTGGCCCCGCACGCAAAAGGGAGCGATATCCACGTCCGGGTCGAGATCGAGGTCGGACTTCCAGGAATATGGGCCGACATGCGGCTCATCCGGCAGATCGTGATCAACCTTCTGTCGAATGCCATAAAGTTTTCCAACCCCGGCAGCGAGATTATTCTGCGGGCATCCACCGACACCGACGGCATGGTCGAAATCGTGGTTTCGGACAGGGGCATCGGTATCGACGCGGATCACATCGCCAAAATCATGCAGCCGTTCGAGCAGGTCGAGACGAGCATGACCCGCGCGCATCACGGTGTCGGCCTTGGGCTGCCTCTCGCACGCATGTTCTGCGAGGCCCACGACGCCGACCTGTCGATCGAGAGCATGCCCGGCGTCGGCACCTCGGTGGTGGTCACGTTCCCGCGCGAACGCATCCACGAACTCCGCGCCGTCGGCGAATAGGCTTCCTAGTCGCCGACCGGCGTGCCCGCGATGCCGCTGCGCAAATCCTTTGCCGTAAAGAAGTGGCAATCCTCGTCCGGCGAGACCGTCACCGAGTGAACGGTGTTCGCCGGAATATAGATCAGGTGTCCGGGACCCACGTCGGATTCCTGGCCGTCGACGGTCGCGTGCAGGCTCCCGCTGAGGACATAGATCCACTGCTCGTTGGGGTGGGTATGGGGTGCAGAGGTCTGGCCCGCCGGCAGGGTCATGACCCCCACCTGGGTCAGCTCTCCTTCGACGACCGGGCCGAACGTTTCCGCGTAGCCGGGGCCCGCCATCAGGCCCTCCAGTCCCTTCACGTCGAATACATACTCCCCGTCGCCCGCCTTGTAGGCGCCCTCGGTCTTGGTGTCGGCTGTGCTCATCGCAACTCTCCCTGAAATCACACCCCAGTGTATCAGTCCGGAAAAGACGCGGCGACAGACATGTCCGGAGTATCGGACAAAAATACCCGAAATTTCGGTCTATTTATCTTTCTTTTCATCAGGACATTTTCTCTTAACGTTACACGGTCTTTTATTTTTCTTTATTTGTCCGAAGTCAATTTCCCGGACTAGTGTCGGACCATTCTCGACTGGCCGACCGATACCGGCCCGGAGGTCCGAATGAACATCCTCGCGCTGACATCCCAAAAAGGCGGATCGGGCAAAACCACACTCGCCGGGCACCTCGCCGTGGCTGCGGAAGCCGCGGGCGCGGGGCCGGTGGCCCTGATCGACACCGACCCGCAGGGCAGCCTGACGGACTGGTGGAACGCCCGCGAAGCCTCGACACCGGCGTTCATCAGCGCATCGGTCGCCACGCTCTCAGGGGATCTCGAGCGCGCGCGCGACCTAGGTTTCAAGCTCGTGGTGATCGACACACCGCCGGCCATCACCGACATGATCGAGCATGTGATCGCGCTGTCGGACCTGATCGCGATCCCGACGCGCCCCAGCCCGCACGACCTGCGCGCCGCCGGCACGACCATCTCGATGGTCGAGGCGGTCGGCAAACCACTGATGTTCGTGGTCAACGGCGCAAATCCCCGCGCCCGCATCACGGGGGAAGCCGCCGTCGTCCTGTCGCAACACGGCACGGTGGCCCCCGTCACCGTGCATCAGCGCACCGATTTCGCGTCCAGCATGATCGACGGGCGCACGGTCATGGAGCTTCCGCGCGCCGAGCGGTCGTCGGACGAAATCATTCGCCTGTGGGACTATATCCGGGGCCGATTCCGCAAGGAGACCGGCCCGACGATGATCGCCGACGGGTTCGCCCGCCTGGCGGGCCGTCCGGCCAACGGCCAGGCCACCTGGACGGATGTGCGATGAGCACCCACCTGCTGGCTCGCAAGGGGGAGGCAAACCCGGCCACGTCCCACCCTGGCGGAGAATCCCGCTTCCAGGCGCGCCGGGTGATTGTTCTGCCCCAGCTCAGTCTGAAAGCCGAGGCAAACAGGGACCGCCGGCCTTCGCCTCTTCCGAAACCCGCCGCGCGCATGGGCGAGCGAGGGGGCGCGGTACGAAAGAAATTCACCTTCCGGATCGAGCCGGACCGGCACGCCCGGTTCTGCGAGCGCGCCAGCGCGCTGGGTATCAGCCGTCAGGAACTCCTCACGCGCGCACTCGATGCTTATCTCGCTGAGCGTGAAACGGATACGTCGCGCGAACCGGTTTCCCCCGAACAGGCTTCGCTCCCGTTCGGCGCGTGGAACGTTCCGGTGACCCATATCGTGCCGCGCGCCGCACGTTGAGTAAGGTTGTCGCGCGCCATGTCCGATGTCATGCCCCAGGCCGAAAACACCGCCCCGCCGTCGTCGAAACCGGCACCCGCCGCGTCGCTGTCGTCGATCGATATTCCGCTGCGCCGGCCGGAGCCTCGCATTCCCGCATCCGCACCGAAGGCGACGACCGCAGACCGTGCAACGCCGACGCCGCTCAACGACGACGAACCGCAAAAAAAGCCACGGCAATTTCCGTCGGCCCGAAGACAGCCGACCCCCCCGGCTATCGCCGCCAATGAGGATCTGCCCCCCGTTATCGACGCGGCCGACCTGCCGCCGGAACAGCCGGCACACGACGCGGCGGTCGCTCCGGCCGCCGTCATCGACCTGTGGGAACATCTCGCCGCCAACCGGCTGCGGCCGAAATTATCCGACATGGATGCCGTCACCATCGCCCGCCAGTGGCCGAACAGCCTCCTGCTTCGGGTGACCGAGGACGGACGCCGGCCCGCGCTGGAGGTCGCGCACATGTTCGCGCCGACGGCGGGCGGACCAACCATCGCGCTGCCCATCGATGCAATGACGGTCGACTGGATCGTGGCCCTGGGCCGGGAGGTCGTCTCGACGCGCGCGCCCATTCATGAAACCGACGCCGTACCGACCGGGCGGGGTGCGATCAACTGTGGGGTAATCGCGCTGCCGTTCGGCCCGGAGAGCCGGGTCGACCATGTGCTTTGCCATCTCTACCGGGTCGACGAAAACACGATCGAGGGCGAGGCCACGGTCGAGGACCGGCTGCCCCCGCGTGACCGGTCCGGCATCAAGCGCCTGTTCGGACGCTAGGCCAACACGGTCTCTTCGCCTATCTGGAGAAGACTTTCTTCAGCAACTCGGTCGAACGCTTGGCCGGGTTCTCCCGGATCGCCTTCTCTTCCTGCGCCAGGTACAGAAACATGCCCTGTAATCCGAGCCTGAGTACGTGGTCGGTCAGGTCCGCCTTCGCGTCCGGCACGAAGGGAATGTTTTTGTATCGGCCGATGGCGGCGTCGTAAGACTGCACAGCTCCCACCTCCGCGAGACTGTCGTCGACGATCGGCCGCATACGGGTCTGTAGTTCCGGCGTCATGGTGCGCTCGAAGTAGCGCGTCGCCGCATCGTCGGGCCCGTCGTAGATCGTCCGGACATCGTCGAGCGTCATGTCCTCGATGGCCTTCCAGAATACAGCTTGCGCTTCCGGCGCGGCGGTTTCGGCTGCCCGGTTCAGGCGCAATTCCAGATCGTCCATCATGCCGGACAGCCCGACGCGCGACAGCGCGCCCTGGACCGTCTTGAGGCTGTCGGGCAGGGGAATATGGATTTTCGGGTCCGTATTGTAGCCGTCGCGAACGCCGACCTGATCGATCACGCGGTCGGCTCCCACCCGTAATGCTTCACGCAGACCGTTTCCAATCTCGGCATTGCTGAGCGTGGCGGAATCCGTTGAAGATCCCGGATCCTGCAGGTTTCGCAACAATTCCCCGCCGCGCTTGAGGAAGTCGGACTGGGCCAGTGCGCCGTCCGAAACGGCCGCTACGGCCAGAAGCGCGCCCAGCGCGGACACTGCATTCAGCAATCTCATGGGTTCTCCCGTAAAAACCCCGTCTACCTACCACAGTCCGCACATGCCGGCATCGCAAACGCGGACACCATGGTAGAATGCGCGCCTACTCCAACGGACTGTTTTCGACCCATGAACCGAATTGCGCTGCTGATTCTCGCCGCTCTGACCGGGGCCGGTGCCCTCTATGCGGTGTGGGCCGATCTTGCCGGGGGCGGTTTTACGACGAGCCAGGCACTTCAGGCGATCGCAGCGATTGTGATCGTGGCGGCTTCGGCGATCACCTGCGAGGCCGTCATCACCGACCGCCCCGACCGCACCCCCCGCCTTAAGCGGACGTCCCTGGTCATCCTGGTGATCGGCGTTCTGGGCCTCGGGGCCAATGCGTTCTTCGGCGGCACGACGAAGGCGCCCGACGGCGCAGTCTTCGCGGTTTCGCTGCTCCTGATCCTCCAGGCATTCCTGACAATCGGATATGCCAGCCGCGGCGCGTGAACGGCGCTTTCGTCAGATGACCGGTAACCTGAGAGGCATCCTGTGGATGGCCGCCACGGGCATCCTTTTCGTGGCCGTCACGGGAATCGTTCGGCACCTCGGCACCGACATGAGCCCGGTGCAGGCCGCGTTCATCCGCTATGCGTTCGGTCTCGTGTTGCTCATCCCCGTCTTCCTGCGTATGGGCCGGTTCCTGCGCGAACCGAAAACCGTCGGCCTGCACGCCGTCCGCGGGTTCATTCACGGCATCGGCGTGATGCTCTGGTTTTTCGCGATGGCGCGCATTCCCATCGCCGAAGTCACGGCACTCGGCTTCACCGCGCCCATCTTCACCACGGTCGGGGCTGCGCTTTTTCTCGGCGAGAAGCTGCACCTCTATCGCATCGGCGCCGTGCTGATGGGCTTCGGCGGCGCGCTCGTGGTCCTCCAGCCGGGCTTTCAGGAAATCAACATCGGCTCCATCGCGCAGCTCACGGCCGCGCCGATATTCGCCGCGTCGTTCCTGATCGCCAAACGCCTGACACGCATCGAATCGAGCGCGGCCATCGTCGCGTATCTATCCGTGTTCGTGACCCTGACCCTGCTGCCGCCGGCGCTGTACTTCTGGCGCGAGCCCACCCTTGTCGAACTGGGATGGCTGCTTGCCACCGCGACCTGCGCGACGGCCGGGCATTACACCCTGTCGCAGGCGTTCCGCGCCGCCGACATCACGGTCACCCAGCCGATCCAGTTCCTGCAACTCGTATGGGCCACACTGCTGGGGCTCATGGTCTTTGGCGAACAGCCGGAAATCTGGACATGGGTCGGCGGCGGCATGATCGTCGCCAGCGCGACCTTCATCGCCCATCGGGAGAGCCGGCGGCGGCGCGCAACCGCCGAAACGTGATCGTGAACGGGCGCGGGCCCTAGCGGAACACCACGGCAGCAGCCGCGAGCACCAGCATCGCCACCGCGCAGACGCCGACAAGGGTCAGCACTGCCGCGAGCGCAAACCCGTTGGCGACCGGCCTGTCTTCGGTGGTTTCCTGCTCATCCATTCTTCGTTCCCCGCCACGCAAGCTACCCCGTGGCGATACACCCCTCAAGGCCAGCCGCGACGCCGACACTATCCACAGGATAGCTGTGATTCGGCACACACATATGTATGCTTCGCGGCATGTACAGCTCCAGCGGAGACATCGGGTGAATTTCGTCTTCGAAGTCGGATTCTTTGCCGCCGCCTTCGTCCCCACCTTTCTCGTCAGCCGAATTATTTTCCGCCTGACCAAACGGTGGGAAGGCAGCCTGCAGCGCCTCGCACTCGCAAATCTCGGCTCGGGCATCGTCTGCATTCTGATCTTCATGGTGTCCGGCACATGGTTCGCCGGCGGCTTCGACTTTCCATGGCTGTTCGGCGTGGCGAACTTCGCGATCGCCCAGGCCATCTGGTTCGCCGTCGACGTCTACTCCGACTGGATCAACCGCCGGCTGAGCAGCCAGGCGGAATGACCGAGGCATCCGGCCCGTTCGATCTGGCCAAGATCTTCGCCGTGCTCGACGCGGACAGCAGCGTCACGACCCGGCCCGTCGGTCCGGACCTCTACCGCGAGCTCGATGCCGAGTTCGACGGATTCAAAGGATGCGCGCTGGTCGCGGAACACAGTTTTTCCGACGCCTGGGGCACATGGGAAATGCACCCCGGGGGCGACGAGCTGGTGTACCTGCTCGACGGTGACGTGGACTTTATCTTGTGGCGGGACGCCCGCGAGGAAATCCTGCATGTCGGGACGCCGGGCTCGTACGTCGTGGTGCCGCGCGGTATCTGGCACACCGCTCGGCCGCACAAACCGTCGAAGATGCTCTTCGTGACACCGGGCGAAGGGACGCAGCACGCAGAGACACCGCCAGGCGACTGAACCGGGAGCGAAGGAGACCGACATGGGCAGCGAAGGTACGGGCGTGGGCAACGCCGACATCGATATCGGGACATTCTGGCAGGCGGTCGGCAACCGCGCCGTGGCGGCGACGGTCGTGACCGCGCGCGGCAGCGCCGGGCCCGCCGGCTTCCTCGGCCTGTCCGCGACCCATGTCTGCGCCGACCCGCCGACCATGCTGGTCTCCATCGACGCCAAGACCTCGGCCCTCGGCGCCATCCGCGATTCGAAACATTTCGCGATCAACTACCTGCCGAAGGGTGCGGAAGACGTGGTCGACCACTTCTCCGGCAAGACCGACCTGAAGGGGCCGAAGCGCTTCGAGGCCGGGCGCTGGAACTACCTCGCCACCGGCGCGCCGGTGTTCGAAGGCGCGGTGGGGGTGTTCGATTGCACGCTGGAGGAAATCCTGGAGCGCCACGGCACAATCATCGCGCTCGGGCGGGTGGCCGCCATCGGCGGCGACACCGAAGCCGATCCGCTGGTCTATTTCCGCGGCGGATATCTTTAGGGCGAGCGAGCCTCATCCATCGTCAAGCTCGGGACGAGGCAAAACTATATCCCTCACGCTGAGCTTGACGAAGCGCGAGGGCCGTCACGTGCAATCTACTGTGCGGCTTCTTCTGTTCCGGCAAAGAAACGGTTCTCAGGGCGCGGCAGGCCCAGATTCTCGCGCAGGGTCTTGCCCTCGTATTCGGTCCGCAACAGGCCGCGACGCTGGAGTTCCGGCACCACCCGGTCACAGAACAGGTCGAGCCCCTCGGGCAGGAACGGGAACATAATGGTGAACCCGTCGCTCGCCCGGGCGTCGATCCACTCCTCCATCTCGTCGGCGATGGTCTCCGCCGTGCCGACCATGGCGAGGCCGGAATAGCCGCCCATCCGCTGGGCCAGCTGGCGCACGGTGAGGTTTTCCCGTTCGGCCATACGCATCGCGCGCTCGCGCCCGCTCTTGGACGCGTTGCTCTCGGGGATATCCTTCGGCAGCGGGCCGTCGAGATCGAACTTCGACGCATCGGTCCCGAGCTGGATCGACAGCGAGGCGATGGCGCTGTCCAGATGCACCTTCGAATCGAGAACGGCGCGCTTTTCCTGCGCCTCCTCCACCGTGTCGCCGACGACCACGAGGCAGGCCGGCAGGATCTTCAGGTGATCGGGCCGCCGTCCGAGCGTCTGCATGCGGCCCTTGACGTCGCCATAGAACTCCTTGCCGTCGTCGATAGTGCGCTGGGCGGCGAAGATCGCGTCGGCCGTCTCCGCCGCAAGTTGCCGCCCGGCCTCCGAACCGCCCGCCTGCACGATCAGTGGCCAGCCCTGCACCGGGCGGTCGATGTGCAACGGGCCGCGCACGGAGAAATATTCGCCCTTGTGGTCGAGGGTGTGCAGCTTGTCCGGATCGAAAAACACGCCGGACTCGACGTCACGGATAAACGCGTCGTCGGCCCAGCTGTCCCAGAGGCCCGTCACCACATCGTAGAATTCGCGCGCGCGGCGGTAGCGGTCGGCGTGGTCGAGATGTTCTTCCAGCCCGAAGTTTTTCGCCGCATCCGGGTTCGACGTGGTGACGATGTTCCAGCCCGCGCGCCCGCCGGAGATATGGTCGAGCGAGGCGAACCGGCGCGCGACGTGGAACGGCTCGTCGAAAGAGGTCGATCCCGTCGCGATCAGGCCGAGATTTTCCGTCGCCATCGACAGCGCCGACAGCAGGGTGAACGGCTCGAACGATGTCGCCGTCGCGCTGCGTTTCAGGGCATCCATGGGCATGTTCAAAAGCGCCAGGTGGTCGGCCATGAAGAACGCGTCGAAGCGCGCCGCCTCCAGTCGCTGGGCGTATTTCACGATGGCCGGGAAGTTGAAGTTGGCGTCGGGCGTCCCGCCCGGATACCGCCACGCACCGGTGTGGATGCTGATCGGGCGCATGAACGCTGCCAAGTGGATCTGTCGTGTGCCGGTCATCGCCGGGCCTCCGTCACGCTATTGCCAGCTTCGCACATAGTCTTCGCCGGGCCCGGGGTCAAAGCGGCCCGAAATCCGGCGGGGAAATCCGCCGCTGCGCCGCACGCTCGTAGGTGGACGCGATCCGCAGCAGCGTGTCCTCCGTCCCCGGCTCCGACCGGAACACCAGAGAGAAGGGCAGGCCCGGCCCGTCGATCTCGGTCGGCTCGTGCGACGGGGCCGACACATACTTCGTGCCGTCCTCGTTCAACCTGAACACCGGGTCATACACCGTGGTCACGTAGCCCGCCGGCACCAGCATTTCCGTCAGGCCGGCGTTCGGTCCGTACAGGCTCTCCGGCCGCAAATTGTGCAGCACGTCGTACTGGTGCGGCCCGCCGATGATGCCCGGCGGCCAGGGCGTGTGCAGGCGCACGAATGCATCGAGCCTGTTCTCGATCAGCACCATCATGTCGACCCGGCGCAACAGCTCGCGGAGCATGATCCGCTCGTTGACCCCCTGCCGCCCGTCGAGCGGGTTGCGCGGGTCGGCGGTCTCTTCCCAGTTTTTGAACGCCGCGCGCTGGTCATCGCCCCAGAACTTGGATCGCGCGTTGAGCTGTTCCCAGTTGTCCAGCGCCTCGTGGAAGCCCGCCGCACGCCAGTCCTCGGCGCGGCGCATCAGGTACTGGCTGATGTGGAAGCGGAAGGTCTTTGCCAGCTCCTGGTGCTGGATCGTCGCGATGTCCAGGTTCGACGGTCCCTCGATGGTGCCCTCAGCGAGCGCGACGCAGTAGTCGATCGGGTCCATGTCGCCGTCGCCGAAGGTCTTGCCGGGGAAGAACTCCGTCGGCCTGATCGCAGCGGCGAACTCCTTGAACAGCGGTGTGCCGTCCGGCGCGAGACGGAACAGGATGTCCGGCATGAAAACCGGCAGCAGCTTTTGCAGCGCGCGGCGGAAGTCCGTCCCCATCTGTTCGATGTCCGGGTCGGGCGTCCAGAGCGGATCGCCGGACTCAACCAGCGTCGCACCGAGATGGCTGCCGAGCACGTCCCTGATCTCCGCCGTCGCCGCATCGACGATGGGTTTCTCTGTGAGCGAATCTTCCGGATAGACCATGGACTCGCGGACCACGCCCAGCCGGACATCCGACAGCGCACCAGCATCACCGCCGGTCGCCACATGGCTCGCATAGGGCGTATCCAGCACCGAAGAGCGCGGCACGGTCGTATAGGGATCGCGCGGGTCGTAGTAGCCGTCTTCGGCATCCTTCAACGCGTCGAGAATTTTCGCGCAGTCGGCCAGCGACTTGCCGTGAATGCCCGATCGGTCGCAGTAGATGTCCGCACCGATCGCCCCGCCGTCAAAGCCGATCATCGACTTGTGGGGCAGGATCAGCGAGACGGCGTTGTGGTTCGACGGCCCGCGGCAGGACGCGCGGGTCTCCTCGCCCAGGCTGGCCATCACCATGTTGGTGCTCACCGACAGCGCCGAACCGGAGCTCGACCCCAGCGACGCCGAGCGGGTTGTGTCGTAGGGGTTCGACGGATTGCCGCCCCACGTCGCGCGCTGGTAGCCCAGCACCGACGGTAGCACCTTGTCCGGTGTGTGGCGGCCGCCGGGATCGCCCGCACGTCCGTTGTATTCGGTGTTCACGGCCTTGGCGAAAATGATCGCGCCCTTCGCGCGAAGCTGTTCGACCAGCACATGGTCGCGCGCCGGGAAATCCATGTCGTAGGCCGCATCGGCCCCGCCGGTCGAGCGCATGTCCTTGGTGTCGAACGGATCCTTGAAGGAGAACGCGACGCCATACATGGGCATGGCGTCAAGGTCAGGATCGGTGCCGTACTCGGCGTCGAGTTCCGCCGCACGCTCGCGCGCATCCGGGAACTGCCGGAACATCTCGCAGGCCGGTGGCGCGCCCTCGGGCAGCGGGCCCTCGTCGGGGTGGCGGTCATAGTCGCCCCAGCAGGTCACCGAGCGTTCGCCGCGTATGTTCAGGGTCGACAGCGCGTTGACCTGCCCGGCCTTGGGGATGCCCGCGATCATGCCGAACTGCTGTTGCACGTCGGGCTTGGATGCCGTCGCCTCCATCCGCCCGAACTCCAGCGGCTTGCCCTTGTACCTGTCGAGGTCAGGCAGAACGTCCGACGCCTTGATCGTATCCGTCGGGAATTTCAGCGGCGCGCCGGCGCGTATCACGCCCTCGGCCTCCGGTACCGGCAGGCCGTCCTCGGTGACCAGCATGCTGCTGACGCCGTTATAGGCTTGCGCGCGCGCGATGTACTGCTCGACGACCTGGACAAGCGTCGTCCGGCCGTCGCGGATTGCCGCGTGCAGATCGTCGATCGATGCCTCGACGACATCGAAATCGCTCGAAACAGCCATGGCCCACTCCCCCCCTCGTTGAGGGGGTCATGATGTCGGGTCGCGCCGAACTTTTCCAGCGACGTAATCAGACTTTGGCGAGCGCCTGGTCCAGGTCGGCGATGATGTCGTCGATATGCTCGATCCCGATTGCGAGACGCACATAACCCGGGGTCACGCCGGCCTGCAGCAACTCATCGGCATCCAGCTGGCTGTGGGTGGTCGACGCCGGATGGATCGCCAGCGAGCGCGCGTCGCCGATGTTGGCGACGTGGTAGAGCAGCTCAAGGGAATCGATGAACTTCTTCCCGGCGTCCAGGCCGCCCTTCACTTCCATGCCGACCAGCGCGCCGTAGCCGCCGTTGAGATAGGCATCCGCGCGGCGGCGGCTCTCGCCCTCCATCAGGCTGGGGTGGATCACCGCGTCCACATTGTCATGGCCGTTGAGGAACTCGGCGACCTTGTTCGCATTCTCGCAATGCCGCTCCATGCGCAGCGGCAGGGTCTCGAGGCCCTGGATGAACTGGAACGCGTTCTGGGGCGACATGGCCGCGCCCATGTCACGCAGCAGGGTCACGCGCGCCTTGATGATGTAGGCGATGGGGCCGAGCGGCTTGACCGCCTCGGTCCAGACCGCGCCGTGATAGCTCGGGTCGGGCTCGTTCAGCGCCGGGAACCGGTCGGCATGGGCCTCCCAGTCGAAGTTGCCGCCGTCAATCAGCATGCCGCCGATGGAGGTGCCGTGACCGCCGATATATTTGGTCGTCGAATACATGACGATCGCCGCGCCGTGATCGAACGGGCGGCACAACAGCGGGGCCGCGGTGTTGTCGACGATGAGCGGCACGCCCAGTTCGCGGCCGATGGCCGCGACCTCACCGATCGGGAAAACCTGCAGCTTCGGGTTCGGCAGGGTCTCGGCGTAGTAGGCGCGGGTCTTGTCGTCGGTCGCGGCGCGGAAGGCCTCCGGATCGGCCGGGTCCACGAAGCGCGCTTCGATGCCCATGTCGCCCATGGTGTTCTTGAACAGGTTCCAGGTGCCGCCGTAGATGTCGGTCGAGCAGACGAAGTTGTCGCCCGCGCGCGCCAGGTTCATGACCGAGAACATCGACGCAGACTGGCCCGACGAAAGGCCGAGGCCCGCAACGCCGCCCTCGACCGCCGCGAGGCGCTGTTCCAGCACGTCGACCGTCGGGTTCATGATCCGGGTGTAGATGTTGCCCAGTTCCGACAGGGCAAACAGGTTCGCCGCGTGGTCGGTGTCACGGAACTGGTAGCTCGTCGTCTGGTGGATCGGCACCGCCACGGAGCCGGTATTTTCATCCGCGCGCCAGCCGGCGTGCAGGGCGAGGGTCTCGGGGTTCTTGGTCGGCATGGGGGCCTCCTGATCGTCGTGCATATGAAACCGGCCACGGCATGAAAGCCTGCACCGGTTCTATTTCACATATTTTTATGTGTGTTTATTCTGTTCCCGCGCAGAATATTTGTATTTGTCCGAAAGTCCAGCCTGTGCGGACCCCTACCAGTCGTGCCCCGCGCCTTCCCGGGCCATACCGCCGTACAGGTCGAGACAGCGGTTCATCCACGCGTGGACCGGGTCCCCCGGCGCAACCAGCGCAAATGGGCTCATCTTCCGCGCCCATATAAACGTGCCCATGACGAGATAGTCGGCATAGAGCGGCGTCTCGCCGCCCAGGAATGCCTGGCCGTCGATCAGGCGGCGCAGCGGCTCCAGCCGGTCCCGGAACTCGCCGATCCGCTCCTCCCGGCCGGCCTGCACCGCCTCGATGGGCTTATCGAAACGCTTGAAACGGCTGGTTTCGAAGTATTCGCGATCCTCCGGCATAAGATGATCGTGGATGTCCTTCAGGATCATCGTCATGGCGAACGGGTGCATGCGCGACTGCCACCAGTGACGCACAAACCCCGTCAGCGCGCGGCCGGACGCCCCGCCGAAGAGCGACGGCGCATCCGGGTAGGTGTCCTCCAGGTATTCGGCGATGGTCCAGCTGTCATGGACCCAGGTGCCGCCGTCGACGATCACGGGCACGGTCGGATACGACCCGTCGCCGATACCGGAAATACCCGTGAACGGGACCGCCACCGTCTCGAACGCAAGCCCCTTGTGGGCCAGCGCCGGACGGATGCGCCAGCTGTGGGTGGAGAACCGTCGGTCGTCGGCGCCGGTCAGCTCGTAAAGCGTGATCGTGGACATCGTGTCGTCCTCACGCCCGGCGGTAGATTTTCACCGCCGAGAACAGCGCCGCCACCGTCGCCACGAAAAACCCGCCGAACAGCACGCTGTCGGGCAGGTCCCAGGCGAACTGGCGCGCAAGATCATAGAAGACGTAGATCGTAAACGTCAGCGCGAGACCGAAAAGATAGCTACGGCCGCTGAGCGCCGCCGCGAAGAAAAGCCCGGCGATGACGACTTCGAGCGCGATGGAGACGAACTGGAGGTTTTCGAACATGGCCGGGAGCCTACGAGATGCGCCGTACCCGTAAAAGCATAATTGGCACGGGGAAATTCTTCGGCCTACTCTTGAAACAACAATAAGGGGGAGAAGCCGATGGACATCGCGCAAAGCTATGACGAGGCATTCGGCAACTGGCGCTGGGAGGTGCCCGACCGCTTCAACATGGGCGTGTCGATCTGCGACGTGCAGGACCAGAAGGCGACTGCGCTGATCGTGCCGCAGGAGGACGGCGGCCGGATCGAGTACAGCTTCGGCGACCTGAAGAAACGTGCCAGCCAGCTGTCGAACCTGTTTGTCGCCAGGGGCATGCAGCGCAACGACCGCATGGCCGTGCTGCTGCCGCAGATGCCGGAAACCCTCGTCGCCCACATCGCGGCCTACCGCGCCGGCATGATCGCGATGCCGCTGGCGCAGCTTTTCGGGCCGGACGCGCTGGAGTACCGGCTGTCGGACAGCGGCGCGCGCGTGGTCATCACCGACCGGGCAGGCTGCGCGAAGATCGCCCAGATCCGCGACGCCCTGCCCGATCTCGACCTGGTCCTGTCGGTCGACGGCGCGGCCGACGACGGCGCGGGCGGCGCGCTGGATTTCCATGCGGAACTGGACAAGGCAAGGGACAGCTTCACCCCCGTGGACACGGCCAACGGCGACCCGGCGGTGTTGATCTATACCTCCGGCACGACCGGCAACCCGAAGGGCGCGCTGCTGCCCCACCGCACGATGATCGGGCACATCCCGGGCGTCGATTTCATCTTCGACTTCCTGCCGCAACCGGGCGACGTGTTGTGGACCCCGGCCGACTGGGCCTGGGTCGGCGCGCTGATGGATTCCGCGATGCCCGCGCTCTATCACGGCATCCCGCAGGTGGTGAACCCGCCGGGCAAGTTCGACCCCGAGGCGGTGTTCGACCTGATCGGCCGCTACGGCGTGCGCAACGCCTTCATCCCGCCGACCGCGCTGAAGGTGATGCGCCAGGTGGAGAACCCGCGTTCGCGCTGGGACTATGACCTGCGCTCCATGTTCTCCGGCGGCGAGGCGCTCGGCACCTCGCTGATCGAGTGGGGCCGCGAGCAGCTCGGCGTGACCATCAACGAGGCCTACGGGCAGACCGAATGCAACGTGATCGTCGGCGGCTGCGCCCCGATCATGACGCCGCCCGACGGCTCCATGGGTCGAGCTTCGCCGGGACATACGCTTCGCATCCTCGACGAGGAAGGCAACGTGCAGCCGGCCGGCGAGCTCGGGACGATCTGCGTGAAATCCCCCGACCCGGTGATGTTCCTCGAATACTGGAACAACCCGCAGGCGACGGAAGAGAAGTTCATCACGGACGCCGACGGCGAACGCTGGATGGACACAGGCGACAAGGCGATCATGGACGAGGAGGGCTGGATATTCTTCATCGGCCGCGCCGACGACGTGATCAACTCAGCCGGCTACCGGATCGGCCCGGCGGAGGTGGAGAATTCGCTGCTGACCCACCCGGCCGTCCAGATGTCCGCCGTCATCGGCGTGCCGGACGAGGCGCGCGGCGAGCTGGTGAAGGCGTTCGTCATCCTGAAGGACGGCGAAGCGCCGTCGGACGGACTGGCCGCCGAGATCCAGGAGCATGTGAAGCGACGCCTGGCCGCGCACGAGTTCCCCCGCGCGGTCGAGTTCGTCACCGAACTGCCGATGACGACCACCGGCAAGATCCAGCGCAAGGTGTTGCGCGAACAGGAGGCCGCGAAAGCCGCGAGCGCATAGGATGCCGGCATGACCAAGTTTTCCCACCCCGACGTGTTCCTCGATCTCGTCGGGGAAGAGCTCGGCATCAGCGACTGGGTGCTGATCGACCAGGCCCGGATCGACGCCTTCGCGGATGCGACCAACGATCACCAGTGGGTCCATGTCGACACCGAACGCGCCGCCCGGGAGATGCCCACCGGCTCGACCATCGCCCACGGCTTCCTGGTGCTCTCCCTCCTCGCGCCCTTGAGCTACGAGATTCTCGAGGTCGACAACGTTGCCCATGAGCTCAACTACGGGCTCGGAAAAGTGCGCTTCACGGCGATGGTGCCCGCCGGTTCGCGCGTGCGCCTGCGCCAGTCCCTCGTGAGCGCCGAGAAGCGCGACGACGGCGGCGTGTTCCTCAACCTGCTTGGCACGATGGACCTGGAAGGCAGCGAGCGCCCGGCAGCCGTGATCGAGAACCTGCGGCTGGTCTACCCGACACCGGACAGCGCGTGAGCGGAATGACCGCCCCCACCCTGTTCGCGTTTCTTCTCGGTTGTCTCGTCGCGATTTCCCCTGTTCCGGCAGCCGCACAAACTTCGGCAGGTACTGACACCGGGAAGGGCGAGCAAACCCGCGCGCCCACGCCGGACGAACTCTGGGCCGACCGCGCCCGGCTTCTGCCGCCGATCGCCGAGCGCATGGAAAACGCGGCTCAGGCCGAGGCGGACAAGGGCAACCACGCGGAAGCCGAGCGCATCTACCTGAACGCCCTGTCGATGCGCGAGCAGATCGACGGGCCGGATCACATCGACGTCCCGATCGCGCTGGGCAAGCTCTCCGTCTTCTACTGGCGGCTCGCCCGCTATGCCGACGCCGAGCGCGTCGTGACGCGAACCCTGTCGATCTACGAAAAGCATTTCGGCCCCGACGATATCCGTCTCGCCGGCGAACTCGACAGCCTGGCGCTCGTCATGTCGGCGCAGGGGCGCGACGCGGAGGCGGGGCCGGTGCTGGAACGCGCCCTCGAAATCCGCCGCGCTATACCGGAGCCGGATGACGCCGATATCGCGATGAGTTTCGAACGGCTCGGTAACCAGCGACGCAAAACCGGCGCATACGCGGAGGCGGAGGATTTCTACCGGCGAGCACTGGCAATCCGCGAGCCGATCCTCGGCCCCGACCACCGGGACGTCGCGCGGGTCTTCAACAGCCTGGGCCTGACCTACCAGGACCAGAAGCGCTACGCCGAAGCCGAACCGCTACACCGCCGGGCGCTCGCCGCCACCGAGCAAACCGGCGCGCCCGACAGCGCAGACGTCGCGATCCAGCTCAACAATCTCGGCGTGCTGAATTTCCGGCTGGGCGACTACGCCGAGGCGTCGGGCTTGATCGCCCGCTCCATCACCATCCAGGAACGCAATCTCGGGCCCGACCACCCCGAGCTCGCGGCGCAGCTCAGCAACCTCGCGCTGGCCTACGAGCGCCAGGGCCGCCTGCCGGCCGCGCGCGCCGCGAATGAGCGCGCCTCATCGATCTACGCCGACCGCATCCGCCTCGGCTACATGGGGCGGGCGGAGATCGACGCCACCCGCTACGTGCACCTGCGGCGGCTGGGGTTGCTGTTCAAGGGCGATGCCGATCCGGCCATGACGGCCGAGGCGTTCGAGACCTCGCAGATCGCCCATGCCTCCAGTGCGGCGAGCGCCGTCTCGAAGCTGGCCGAACGCTATGCCCTCGGCGGCGAGGCCGACGCGCGCTGGGTACGCATCTGGCAGGACTCCCAGGCCGAACTGGCGGGCGTCGAGAAAAGGCTCACCTTTCTGTCCGGGTTGCCCGACAGCGCGCGGGACCCGGCCGCCGTCGACGCGGCGCGTGCCGAACGAAACGAAGCCCAGGCCGGCGTCGACGCCACGAACGAAATGCTGAAGGCGCTCTACGGAAATGACTACCGGGACCGTATCCGCCCCGTCCCGCCGACGGTCGAACAGGTCGGCGACCTGCTGGCGCCCGACGAGGCGCTGATCACCTACACCGTTGCCGAAGGGGCGGGACCGGACGGCTCCGACGTGGTGTACATGGTCTCCGTCACGCCCGGCGACGCACAGGCCGCGCGGGCCGTCGTGCCCGGGCTGACCGACACCGTCGCGCAACTGCGCCGCAAGCTCAGCCCCGAAACCGTCGGTGGCCGAAAAGGTCTTCTCACCCTTCCCACTGATACGGCGCATGCGCTCCACGAAAAGCTGCTGGCGCCCTTCACCGACATTCTCTCGGACGTCCGCCATCTGCTTGTCGTGCCCGACGGCGCACTGACGTCCCTGCCCTTCGGCATCCTGCTGACGGCCCCGGTCGAAGGCCCTGTCGCCGACGTACGGCAATTCGCGGAGATGCCCTGGCTCATCAAGCGCTTCGCGGTCTCGACCCTGCCGTCGGTCCCCGCGCTCCGCGCGTTGCGGCTGGAGCGCGCGGACGCGACCCCTGCGCGCCAGCCCTTCATGGGGATCGGCGATCCGGTACTGCGCGACCACCCCGGTGCCGGCGGATCGACCCGCTCCGCATCGATCGAGGACTGGCTCGCGCAGGCTGACGGCGCGCAAGGCGGCGTCGACGTCTCGGGGCTGTTCCGGGGCAACCTCGCCAATACCCGCGCCGTACGGGAACTCGCCTCGCTGCCGGAGACCGCCGACGAGCTCACGACGATGGCGCACCTGCTCGGCGCGGCACCTGACGCCCTGCTCCTGCGCGACCGCGCCGTCGAGCAGACCGTGCGCAAGGAGCGCGCGCTCGTCAATCACCGGATCCTGGCCTTCGCCACCCACGGGCTGGTGGCGGGCGAGATCCACGGACAGGGCGCGGAACCGGCGCTCGTGCTGACGCCGCCTGACGCAGCCACGCCGGAGAACGACGGCCTGCTCACCGCGTCCGAAGTGTCGGAGATGCGCCTGAACGCGCAGTGGGTGATCCTGAGCGCCTGCAATACGGCCGGCGCGGACGGCACCCCCGGCGCGGAGGGCCTGTCGGGGCTGGCGAGCGCGTTCTTCTACGCCGGCGCCCAGTCGCTGTTCGTCAGCCACTGGCCGGTCGTGTCCGACGCGACGGTCAGCCTGACCACCCGCATGCTGTCCGCCCTCAGGGACAACCGCGGCATGCGCGCCTCGGAAGCACACCGGCAATCGATGCTCGCAATGATGGCGGATCCGGACGAGCCGATGTTCGCCCACCCGCTCTTCTGGGGCCCGTTCGTCGTGGTCGGCGACGGCGGTGTGCTGCGGTGAATGGGACGAGGGGATCGGGCCAGAGAATTGCTTTGCCCCGCTCCGGACTATAACTTTCGGCGGGGTTTAATGAGGGGGCCTTTCATCTTGGATATATGCTTCCGCGGCACGGCGGCGATCTGTGTGCTGCTTTTATCGTCTGTACCGGGGCTCGCTCAGTCTGGCGCAAAGATTGTAACTGGCTCCTATATCAGCCCCGAAGCAGGGGCGAGCGTATTCTTTCTGCCTGCCTACGAGGACGTATTTCTTGTAGATCCGGCGACAGCCCTGCCTGTCACCGGGGATCCTTTGCTTGTCAAAGCAGATCAAGTCGAAGGTCAGAGAATTGGGCTTTCGGCCGGCGTCGATACCGGGGTTGAGACCGGCATTCTCGGCGGCCGCCTCACGGTTGAAGCGAGCGCAGCCTACCAGCATGCGAACGAGGAAAGCGTCAACGGCTTCGCCGCAGCGAATAACCGTATCGCTACTCTCGATGCCGGTAATGGTATTTCAACCGCTGCAACCGCAGCGTTTCCACAAACTTACACGCTTGATTCAACCTTTCGGTCGACAGAGCTTCTTGTCTATGCGGGCCACCTGTTCGACGGTATGAACGGATGGTTGGTTAAACCATACATCGGCGCCCATGCGTTCATTCTTGAGCAGGACTACTCGCTCAACCTCGCCAACCCGACCAGCCCAAGCCGCTACAGTCGGTCAGAGCAGATCAAATCGGAATATTACGGTCCCAGATTCGGGCTCGATGTTTCGGGAGAATTGACCCCGCACCTCAGCTTCGACTTCCGCAGCGCGGTCTCCTTTATGGCGATGACATCCGACTATCAGGGGAACGACCATAATTTCGCCACTGGAAAACGAGTGTCGATCACGCGGAGCCTCGACAATCTCAGCATGAATTCCAAGGTATCGCTTGGGCTTTCCTACAAGATATCGGACATGTTCAAGATCGGTGCTGAAGGGTCACTTGACTATATCAGCAACGCTCCAGAGATCGTGCATGCGCGGGGCAGCAATTTCTTCGGAACCGCTATTCCGTTGGAACTTCAGACCGATGATGCCTTTATCGCCTCGGGAGGCATCCGCCTAACGACCACCTTCTAGAATGATCAGGGCCAGATCGACGCCCTCGCAGATGCGACCGACGACCAACAGTGGGTGCGTGCGTACGCCGAAAGGGCAGCCCGCAGCCGTGATCGAAAACCTGAGGCTGGTCTACCCGGTCGAGAATTAGGGAAAATGGTGCCGCCTGCGTGACTCGAACACGCGACCCCCGCATTACGAATGCGATGCTCTACCAACTGAGCTAAGGCGGCCCCGGACGCGCGCTGGCGCGTTGCGCGCATTACCTATGAGAGGGGGCGTGCGCGGTCAAGCGATTTGCGCGAGTGGCATGTCGGGCGTCGCGCGTTGCTGGCGCTCCAGAAGCCACTCGGCGAGTTCCAGTTCGAACGGTTCATCGATATTCACCACCGGGCGGTCGACAGGCACGGCGGCGCAGTCCTGTCCCAGAATCGGCGCACCGTCGAGGAACGGCTCGCGGCGCAGCGCGTAGCACAAGCCGTTCCGGTGATAGAGGTCGGGGACGTTCTGGCGCCGGCTGTACGCCGCGCCGTCCTCGGCCCAGAAACCGATCCGTCCGTCGCCGCCGACCGTCAGCGTTTTGTGGGGCGAGAAATGCGCCGGAGTCGGGCTGACGGTAGCCGCGGCTGCATGGTTGCCGTCGAGCAGCGCTTCCATCGTCGCCGACAGATCGTGCGGCTGACGCAGCGGGCTGGTCGGCTCCAGAAGGATCGAAATATCGAACCGGCGGCCGTAATGGTCTTCAGCGCTTTCCCAGGCGTGCCGCCACATGTCGTCCGATGACGCGGCATCGCCCGCCAGGGTCGCAGGACGCATGAACGGGGCCTCGGCGCCCTGGCGGACCGCTTCGGACGCGATCTCGGCATCGTCCGTGGAGACAATGACCTGGTCGATCCAGTTCTGCGATGCCGCCAGACGCGCCGCGCGGCCCACCAGCGAGAGCCCGCCGATGAGCTTCAGGTTCTTGCCGGGAATTCCCTTGGAGCCGCCGCGCGCCGGTATCACCGCCAGAACGCTCAGGCGCTTGTCGCCCGCCTGCCAGCTCATGCGGGTTTCTCCGCGAGGATCGAGAATGCCACCGGAAACGCCGTATGCTTGCGCTGGCGGTTGTCCGTGTGCGCCGCATCCCACCCCATCAGTTCCGGCATATGCGTGTCGTAAAACCAGCGGGCCATTTCCTCGCGCTTGTCCTCGGGGAAATACTCCAGCGCCTGCGCCCAGCAATAGGCGATGGCCTCGAACGGGCCGCCGGTGGTCTCCGGCTCACCCGGAACGAGACCGGCACGCTCCATCTCCCGCGCCATGCCAAACGGCGTCCAGCGCAGATAGTCGTCGGGTATCTGGTGGAGCTCGCGCAACAGCGGTTCGAACACATAAACGCGCCCGCCCGGGCGCGTGATGCGCGCCAGCTCGGCAAACAGCGCCGCCTGATCGGCCACGTGGTGGACCAGGTTGGGCACCAGCACGAGATCCGCCACACCCGCATCCAGGCCGGTCTCTTCGATCGCACCACGATGGGTCGACGGCACAAAAAGAAAGCGGGGATCGTCGATCATTGCCGCGTTGTAGGCCCCGCGGTTGTCCGCGCTTTGCGGGCTGCAATCGAGCGATACGAAATCCTGATCCTGGAAAAACGGCGCGATCAGTGAGCAGCCGCCGTACAGCAGGCCGCGCTCCATCGAGACCACCCGCGCGCCCGGCGCCAGATCCCCGGCCAGTTCGCGCACGTCGCGGAGCAACAGGCCGAAATGCGGCCACTTGCTGTCCGTCTGGAACACGCGCTCGGCGAGCACGTCGAGATGCCCGTCCAGCTCGGCCGCCGTGAAACGACTGCCGCGAATATCCTCGGCGACACTCACGAAGCCGGCTTTTCGAAGGTCATGTAGATCGTGTCCGCCGTGCCTTCGCGCGCCAGCGAATCGCGCCAGATCGAATCCAGCGCATGATCGTCGAGACCGGGCAGCGGGTCACGCCCGCCCGGCACCCGGTCGCGCAGCCAGCGCAGCGTGTTGGCGATCCCGAAGCGATGCTCGAAACGCGTCTCGACCGGCACCAGGCCGGCTGCGCGGCCGCAGCGGGCGAGGGAATCGGCGCAGAAGTACCAGCGGTGAACCGTGCGATAGAAAAACGGCGGATAGTCGTCCGGCAGCAGACCCATCAGGAGATCGTCCCGGTTCGGGGTCGAGACCGTCAGGCGGCCGCCCGGCGCCAGAAGGTCGGCGATCTCGGACATGAACCTGCCCGGCTCCTCGACATGCTCGATCACCTGGAACGAGAAGACGTGCTCCACGCAGCCGGCGCAATCCTCCAACGCGTTGGACGTGAAATCGTAAACGTGAAACCCGCGGCTGCGCAGCGCGTCGTGATAGGGCTGACCCGGCTCAATCGCGACGACCCAGCGCGCCAGTCCGGAAACAAAATCCAGGAAACTCCCGCCGCCGCATCCCACGTCGGCGATCACCTTGTTGCGCAGGATCATCGGATCGACAACGTTCAGGCGTTCCAGTTGAAGCGCATCGTGTTCCGCGTGAAACCCGGCGCTGTCGACGGATTCGCCAAGCAACTGGCGATAGCTCTCGTCGGCGTAGATATCCTCGTTGTGACAGGAGTGCTCGTCGAGGCGGCGCACCCCACAGCCCACGCATTCCGACACGCGGGCGCCATCGAGGCTGTTACCGAAGGCGCCGTCGCGCACCGGTCCTTCGTAGACGGGGACCCAGGCTTGGGTTCCGCACACGTCGCAATCCGGGAACAGGCCCGGATCGTTCGCAACGGTCTCTATCGCGGCGATGCTCATTGATAGGCCAACTGTTTCTGGATGTAGATTTCGGATTCGGCGAGGAGGTTGGCGATTCGCACGCCCGCATGGCCGTCGCCGAACATGTCCGAGCTTTCGTACCGGCCATGCTCGATCTGTTCACGCACCCTGCGCTCGATCTGCGCTCCGTCGTATTCGGCGTGACGCACGTTGGCCGCATGTTCGCGGCCCTGCTGGCGCGTCCCGACGTTGACGGCGGGGACGCCGAGGAACGCGCCCTCACGCAGCGCGGAACTGGAGTTCCCCACCAGCGCGGCGGCGTTGTTGATCAGCCGGGCGTAATCCTCGGCCGGGAAGTTTCGGTAGAAATGCACGTCGGCGTCCGGGTTTTCCTCGCGGTACATCCGCAGGCCCTTGGAGACGTCGTCCGAGCCCGCGTCGACATTCGGCCAGAGCCAGACCGTCTGCATGTCCAGCCGGTCGACGGCTTCCAGTGTCGAGCGAATCTGGTCGAACCCGGATCCGTACTCGGTGGTCACCGGATGCTGCAGCACCACGATGTAAGGCTTCGACGGGTCGAGCGGCGCGCCCGTGCCCCGGTCCTCGTCGAACAGGTCCGCCGACAGGGTCAGGTCCGTGTCGACGAGAAGGTCGATGGCGGGACAACCGGTCAGGTGCACGGCATCCGGCGCCTCGCCCATCCGCACGACGTAGTCATGCGCGCGCGCCGTCGCCGGAAAATGGATGTGCGAGAGCTTGGTGATCGCGTGGCGCACGCTCTCGTCGATAGAGCCGGTCACTTCCCCGCCCTGGGTGTGGGCAAGCGGGATATTCATGTAACTAGCGGCGATCGCCGTCGCCATCGTCTCGAAACGGTCGGCGACGGTCAGGACAATATCGGGTTGCAGGTTCTCGAACTGGGAGGACAGCTCGATGATGCCCATCCCCGTCGACTTGGCCATGGTCGTGGGGTTCTCGCCCTCGACGATGGAGTAGACGACCGACGACGGCTCGAACCCGTCGGCCCGGATAAGGTCGACGACGTTGCCGTAGCGGTAGAGCAGCGCGGACGCGCCGACGACCAGCTGGAGCTCCAGCCGGTTGTGGCGCTGGATCGCCCTCATCACCGACTTGATCCGTGCATAGTTCGCGCGGCTGTTCACCACCACGCACACCTTGCGCACGGACGGGCTGCCGTTGAGCTTGCGTTTCGTCCCGGCGCGTTTCGGCGTCATCGGGGTATTCGGGGTCTTACGCGTCGACACGAAGATCCTCCCATGAGAGGAGCCGG
This sequence comes from Alphaproteobacteria bacterium, assembly GCA_965222215.1. GTDB lineage: Bacteria > Pseudomonadota > Alphaproteobacteria > UBA6615 > UBA6615 > JABJAG01. The sequence continues at coordinate 3,636,350 of OZ244931.1, forward strand.
TCCGCCGGCACGGCGCGCTCCAGGGTTCTACCGACGAGTGTCTCGGCGGCGTCAGCGGGTATGCCGGTCGCGGGCTTTTTCGCGACCAGCATGTCCGGGGAAATAACGGTGCCGGCCGGCAGGTCGTGCGCCGGTGCGAGGCTGCGGCCGAACATCGCGCGCATGTCCGATAAATCCCGCGCGACTGCGTCCTTGTCGGCCGGATGCGTCTCCATGGCGTACACCGCGTCGCGCATTTCGGCGACGTTGCGAAATGCCTCGACCGTCAGAGATGACGGTACATCCGGCCCGAACATTCGCTCCGACAGTGTGATGTGAAGTTCGACAATCGCCGCGCCGCGTGCGACGGCCGCCATGGCCGGCCAGGGCTGGCCGGAATGATCCGACAGGCCGCAGGGCACGCCATAGCGGGTCCGCATGTCGTCGATCACGTTGAGACCGACCGCCTCGAGCGCCGTCGGGTATTTGCTGACGCACTGCAGAACGGCCACGGGCGCGCCCGCACCGCCGATCCGCATTACCGCCGCATCGATATCGTCCCAGCCGCTCATCCCCGTGGAGAGCAGAACCGGTTTGCCGTCGGCGCAGATTGCATCGACCAGCGCGCCGCTGTTCACTTCGCCTGAAGCGACTTTCCATGCCGGCACGCCGAGGTTGCGGAGAAGATCGACCGCCGCCGTCGAGAAGGCGGAACTCAGGAACGCGAGGCCACGTTCGTCCGCATGCGTCTTCAGGCCCGCCCATTGTTCGGGCGTGAATTCCATGCGCTTCCAGTAGTCGAAACGGGTCTCGTCCTGCCGGCTGAACTTCACGCGGAAGGGCTCGTCGCGCGTGGATTCGGCATCGGCGATATGGGTCTGGAACTTGATGGCGTCAGCGCCCGCATCAGCGGCCGCATCGACGAACGCATGCGCCGTGCCCAGCGAACCGTCATGGGCCTGTGCCACCTCGGCAATCAAATAGGCCGGCACATCCCCACCGACCTGACGGCCGGCAATGTCGAACGTTGCACTCATCCGGCCGCTCGCAGTTCGGGGCCGGCGCCGTGCTGGGCCGCAATCGCATTGAACATCCCGGTACCATCGGCGAGCATGCGTTCCACCTGCTCGCGGAAAATGCCGCGAAACACCGACATCATTCGCGCCCGATGGGCGTCGTCACGCGCGCGGTTCAGGAAGAACCCGGCGACGGGAACCATGCTGTGCATCGAGCCGCGCAACGGGACCACCGCGCCGCCGTATTTCGCGTCGCTCGCCTCGATAAACCCGACCAGCTCCGCCTCGAACGAGACGAGGTCGTTCGTCTTTGTCTCCAGGTCCGCCAGGAATTCGCGGGTGTCGTGTGCAAACCCATTCCAATGTGCGACCGCGGCATCGACATTTTCGGGGTCGAGATAGGTGCCCCGCGGGAAGTGACGGGTCATCGCCTTGATCCTGCCAAGTACCCCGGCCTTGTTGAGAGTACCGCCAATCTCGAGGTCGGCCGATCGCACCGGTCGCGCCCCGGAGATGGCGATGCCATCGCTGCAGTTCACGGCCTCGATTCCGAATCCGGTGATCATGCTTTCAAAAACCCAGCGGCTCCAGAGGAAGTAGGAGTTCGACCAGGCCCTGCCGCCGAAGTTGCCCGGCACGGCCACCGGCATTTCCGCGTGGCCGGAAACGTGACCCACACGGGTGTGATAGACGGTTTCACGCGCGTGATGCTGCTCCTGGTCGACCGAGCCGCAATCGCAGCCGAAGAAATACATGCGCCGGAACCCGAGTACCGATGCCACGGCTACCGCGGTGTTTGCCGAGAACGGCCCCGTACCGAGTACCGGATCGAAACCCGCACCGAACAGCCGGGTCGAACTCAGCATGTCGCGGTGAAACAGCAGCGAATCGCGGAACAGCCAGACCACACCCGGTTTTACCGTTGTGGACGCGATCAGGCTGACATCGAAAGTATCGCCCGGCACGTCGGCGCGCTCGTAGATGTGCTGCATGCGCGCTTCGGTGACTTCATTGTTCTCCTTCTCGATCTGGAAGTCGGGGCGAATGCCCGCCTTGAGAAGGCTCTGAAGCGCGGAGCCGGCACAGAAAATCACCGCGTGATCCTGCAAACGGCGCAGGTCGTCGAGAGAAGCGTCCAGCGACGGCCCGGAGCCCACGATGATCGCGGGCAGGTCGTGCGACGCGCGCAGCGCGCCATCGATCATCCAGAACTCGCCGCCGGATACATTGGCGATCGTGTTCTCGATCATCAGCTTTTCGTCGTCGTAGTAGCCCTGCAGGATCGACTTCATGCCCGCAAGTTCGCGGAAGCTGCGCGCGATGCCGCGCGTCGCATCGGTCCGGTAGTGCAGAAAAGAATACGCACCGTCCATGCAGGACGCCCCGAACCGGGTGATCAACGCCTCCATCTCGGTCTGCACGGCGCGCGGATCGAAATTGACAATGATGTCGAGGGTCGTGCCCCGTTCCCGGCACACTTCAACAAGCTCCGCCCAATCGAGCGCATGAAGGCTGTGAAGAAGGAACTCCTCGATGGGCTCAACCACGACAAGATGACGTGGAGAGACATGGTCGAGCAGTTCGCGCACGTGATGGCCGAGACCGAGACCGATCACGGCCAGCAGCCCGGTCTCCGCCTTCGGCGGCATGGTTCGCAAATCATCGCCGAATTCATCCGAGAGACGCCGCACCAGGTTCTCTGTGCAGAAATCCTTGAGCGCGTCCGGGTCGGGCCGGTTGACGACAACACGGTCCGGCATGCTTAACCAAGACGCGACCTGCTCGCGCGCGAACTCGAGCGCCGGACGGTTGTAGAGCCGCCCACCACCGAGATCGATGTCCGTCGCGGCCGCCCCGTCCTCGGCAACCAGCTGGGTGATGGTGCCCGTGTTCTCGCGCGCCAGACGGGCGACGGCCGGAAGCGCCGTTTCGAGGACAACGAGGTTTTTCTGATAGAGGCCGGAACCGGTCATGAACGTCCTTCACGGGCAACGCGCCGGGTAAGCGCGGAAGATTGATCGATCAAATTGAATATGAATTTGGTTAAGGAAGACTTTCCCGGTTAGCCGGTCAGACGGCTTCGCCGAAGTCTTCCCTGCCTTGAGCATCGCGCAGCCGGTCCATCGAGACCGTGTGGATGCCCGGATGGCGCATACCCGCCCGGTCACGGACGTCGTGACAGGTAACGACAAGAAGAAAGGGGCAAGAGTCGCACATCGGGCACGGGTGCCAAGCAATCTCGGGAACGTTGAAGCGTTCCCCATTGGAACCGGGCACTGCTAGCAACTGGTTACCGGATATCGGCGGCGCACCCGCCGCGGCCGATCAGTTGCCCGGCACGACCGCGGGCGGCTCCGTATCGCGACCCGCCGAAGAAGACGGGATCTCCGTCGGCGCGGCGGTCGGTGAAACGACAGCGCGATGCACACGCGGCGGGCGCTTCCATTCCAGCGTCGCGAAGGAACCGCAGTTGCCGCACACGGCGGACCAGTCGTCGGCAACGGTCCCGCACTCGCCGCATACCCATGCCGGGTCGGCATCCGCGGTCGCCGCCTTTTCAAGCCAGATCTCGACGTCGGTGGCGTCCTCGCTGTCCTCATCCGCAAGACGCGCGCGCAACCGGAAGACCTGAGCCGTTGGATCGCTGTCGATCATGGCGTCGAGATGCTGCCGGGCCTCACCCCAAAGCTTCGCGTCCAGTGCGGCCTCGGCAAGCGCGAGACGGCTTTCCGGGTGGTCGCGCGTGGATTTGACCAGTGTTTCGACGCTCTTGTAGCGCTCGAGCGGCGCGGCGCCGTCGGCGTCAATATCGAGATAGGCTTTCTTCAGGTCTGCGTGCGGCGTGCGGGTCCAGGCCCGTTCCAGAACCTTCCGGGCCCGCCTCGCCCGGCCGTCTTCGGCCACCATCCGCGCGACGAGTTCGCTCGCCGGGACGAGGGCCGGGTCTATCTCGTTCGCCTTGCGTGCCTGGGCGTAGGCGTCCGCCACCTGCCCCGACGCACGCGCCACGCGCGCCCGCTCGGTCAGGAGGGCTGCCTGCTGGCGGTTGCCGGCACCGGCGTCGCCGCGCTTGGACTTGCGCGACTCCTCGACCAGCCGTTGCGCCTCACGCCAGTCCCCCGCCCGGCTATGGAGCGAAATCATGGTGTCCAGGACCCACGGCGTACGGGGCTTCAAGGCATAGGCGCGGCGGGCATAGGACAGCGCGCGCGCATCGTCGTCCTCACGCAAGGCGTCAACGATCAGTCCCCGCAGTCCGAGAAATTCGGTCTCGGGATTGTCCAGCATCTTCTCGAACGCGCGACGCGCGGCCGGATCGTCACCGGAAATCTGTGCAGTCTGCGCCTCGAGCAGGAGCGTCATCGGTGCGTGGTCGAGCATCGCGCCGGCGCGCCTCGTATGTTTGCGTGCCGCAGCCGCATCACCCGCCGCGATGGCCACGAGGCCGTCGGACAATGCGCGCATCGCCGCGTCCTGCCGTGATACCCGGCGACGGAGCGACCACTCTCCCGGCCGTCGGCGGAGCCAGCGCCAGAGCGTGTAGAGAAGTGCGATCGCAACCGCGAACAGGAAGAACGACAGCGCGAGAATGCCGACCGATGTTTCGATGCGGTAGCCCTGCCACTGTATTTCCACCATGCCGGGGCGATCGGCGAGCCAGACGGCAATCGCGATGACGATGGCGACTTCGACAATGTAGACGAGTGTGCGCATCGCTAGCTGCCGCTCACGGCCTGGAGACGCGCGAGCGCCAGGTCTTCCACGGCATCAGCGGCCTGCCTCGCATCGACGTGCGCGCGCGCGCGCGCCAGCCAGGGCGCCGCGGCATCGCCCGCCGCGCCATCCAGATTCTCGATCGCGGAGATCGCGCCTGCCACATCACCGTCCTCGAGCCGCAGCTCGGCCCGTGCGATCCGGCCGTCGAGCGAGTCTTCCGGCACGTCTGTCCCGACCCGGCGCACGCGGACAATCCGCTGCGCACGGTCGAGCAACTGGTCGACAATATTGTTTTCCGCGCCAGTCGGAGCATTATCGAGAATGTTGACCGCCGTGTCCGGAAACGAAAACAGGAGCTCGTCGCGCGTGGCGACGCCGTCCTGTGCGTGCGCGGCCAGCTGCTGTACCAGACGCTCCACGGCCGAGCCCTCACCCGCGGCAGCTTCCACCTTTGAAAGCGTGTCGGCGTAAGGTGCGCCGCGCGCAATGGCGCGCCGCAACTGGCCCGCGCTGATCGTCAGCGCCATCGCCTGCGCTGCAACCGCATCCTGGCGCGCCCCGTCGTTCGCGACATTGCCCAGCTGTGCGTCGAGCGCCGCGACCCGCTCCTCGAGTTCGCTCTGACGAACATCGAACTCGACGATACCGCCCGACATGGCCTGCATGTTGGTGGCGGCCAACTGGGTCACGTTGTTGATTTCAGCTTCCAGCGCTGCGAGCCGGCCCAGCAGTTCCGGGGCATCCACGGCCGGCGCGCCGGTGGCGATCTGCTCGGCCTGTTTCGAAAGCTTTGCCAGTTCCGCGCGCAACGGCGCGAGCGCAGCATCGATATCGGGGACCTTCAGCCCCGACACGTCCGAGCGCAGATCCGCGACCTCACGCGCCAGCTTTTCACGTTCTTCCTTGCCCGGATCGGCAGGTGGCCGGTTCAGTTCCGAAAGCCGGCTCTCAATCGCGGCGATCCGCCCGGACGGATCGGGCTTAGCGTCCGGCCCGGCGGTGTTCCACCAGACCCACCCCGCAACTCCCAGCGAGACGACCAGCGCCAGAAGCGAAAGGCCGACCGCCAGTCCGCCACCCAAACGTTGCCTGGCCTTACTCGCCGTCGGTTTGTCCGAGCCGCCGGTCGACCTTGGACCGGACGGCGGCACCGACGTTTTCGACGCTCCGGAAGACGACGGTTCATTTTCCACGGTCGCTTCGCCGTCGATGGTCATGCCCCCGACTTCAGCGGTCGGCAGGACGATGTCGTTTTCCACCGCCACGCGTTCAATATCCGGCAGGCGCGCCGCCGGAATGGTGTCGCGCTGTTTCCAGCCCTGGACCGTGCTGACGGGGATATCGAGTTTTGCGGCCATGGGCCGAATTCCGCCGAAAGCCTCGATAATCGGTCCTGCCGGCTGATCTTGTTCACTCGCCATCGGTCACTCCGGATTCTAGCGCGTACGTACACGTACATACGCATGTCGGACACTCTGATTCAAGGCGTCTCGCGACTGTACGCCTCAAGTTCCCGCAGCAATGCGTCCTGGGTTGGCTCGCGCGCCGTGCGAACCGTCGAGAACCGGAGGCCCGACAGAACGTCGGAGACGGCCTGCGACAGACCGAACGCCGCAACGTTATCCAGTTCCACGTCCAGGCCCGCGTCGGCAATCAACCGGGCGAATATGCGCGCCGTGCGCGGCGAATAGATCAGCACGCCGTCAAGCTCCGCCCGTCGAAGCGCGGAGCCGATGGCATGGGGCAGCGTCTCGGATGCTTGCGCTTCATACAGGACGGCGGGCGAGACCTCGAAACCCGCACGGGAGAGATCGCCGGCAAGGTTTCCCGCTGTCACCGAACCCACCGCGTGAACGAGCCTGCCTCCTTTCGGGTCGAGCGCGCGGCGGACCAGATCGGCGAGTGCATCGACATCGCCGTTGGCGCTTTCGACCGTCCGGAATCCGCAATCCCGCGCGGCGTTCGCGCTCGCGTCCCCGACAGCAAAGACAGGCGTGGAACGATCCGGCGTCGCGCCCGCCAGCGCGCGCACGCCGTTGGCGCTCGTGACGAGCCATGCCTGCAGGTCCGGACCCGGAAAACCGTCAGGCGGCGCGACGGGAACAGTTTTCATCAGCGGCGCAACCAGAACCTTGTGGCCGGCGTCCTCCAGAAGGCGGGCTGTAACCATCGCGTCGGGACGCGGCCGGGTCACCAAAACCCGCATATCAGTCAGCAAGCGCTTCGAAGAATCCGTCGCCGATCAGCCCGCGCAGTTCCAGGCCGAGCGCACGGCCCAGTCCCTCCGGATCTGCCGGGTCGCCGGATCCGGCGCGCCGAACGAGATCCGAGCCGTCGGGCCAGGCAACCAGCCCGTCCAGTTGGAGCGTTCCGCCCCGCAAACGCGCAAGCCCGGCAATCGGTGTGCGGCAGGTGCCGTCGAGCGCGTCGAGCATCGCTCTTTCCGCGCGCAGGCAGATCAGGGCGACGTCATCGTTCAACGGCGCGACGGCATCCGCGGCGAAACTATCGTCTTCCATATGGGCAATCGCCACGATCCCCTGCCCCGCCGCCGGCAGCATCTCTTCCGCTTCGAGCACAGCATCGGCCACATCCGCCTTTCCGAGCCGGTTCAGCCCCGCCAGCGCCAGAAGCGTCACGTCGGCCTCACCTTCGGACAGCTTGCGCAAGCGCGTCTGCACATTGCCGCGAAACAGCACCACGTCGATATCCGGACGCCGGGCGAGCAACTGCGCCTGGCGGCGCTGCGACGCCGTGCCGACCTTCGCGCCTTGCGGGATCGCCTCGATCGACGTCGCGCCGATCAGGACGTCGCGCGGATCCTCGCGCTCCAGTGCCGCGCCGATCACCATGCCCGCAGCCAGCCACGTCTCCATGTCCTTGGCTGAATGGACACCGATGTCGACATCGCCGTCGATCAGCGCGCGGTCGATCTCCTTGGTGAAAAGCCCCTTCCCCCCCGCGTCGGCAAGCGGCCTGTCGGTTACCGCGTCGCCGGTGGTCTTGATTTCGACGATCTGCGCGGGCGCCGCATCGGGGAAAGCCGCAGCCAACCGGTCGCGCACCATATGAGCCTGAGCAAGCGCGAGCGGACTGCCACGCGTGCCGATACGTAGGGGCCGATCATTCATACCGTTCCTCTTACCGACCCGCGCCACGTTGGCAAACGCCAATTTTCGCATCACGAGATTCATTCGGCGCACGCGCGTCCGGTTTTGGGCTATACGGACGGCATGAAGGTTCTCGGAATCGAAACCAGTTGCGACGAAACTGCGGCGGCCATCGTGCAGGACGCCGATCCCGCGATTCTGTCCAACGTGGTGCTCACGCAGCTCGACGATCACCGGCCATTCGGGGGTGTCGTACCGGAGGTCGCCGCGCGGGCGCATCTGGAGCATCTCGACGCCATCGTCGAGCGGGCGGTCACGGAGGCAAATATCGCCTGGAACGACCTCGACGGCGTCGCCGCGACGGGCGGGCCCGGCCTGATCGGCGGCGTGCTGGTCGGGACCATGGCCGCCAAGGCTATCGCCGCCGCGACCGGCGTTCCCTATCTCGCCGTGAACCATCTGGAAGCGCACGCGCTCACCGCGCGCCTGACCGATAGCGTGGAGTTTCCCTATCTGCTTCTGCTGGTGTCCGGCGGCCACTGCCAGCTGCTGGCCGTGGAGGAGCTGGGCGATTACACGCTTTTCGGCACAACCATCGACGATGCCATCGGGGAGGCCTTCGACAAGACGGCCAAGCTGCTCGGCCTCGGCTTTCCCGGCGGCCCCGCAGTCGAAGCCACGGCCCGCGACGGCGATCCGAAACGTTTCAGACTGCCCCGGCCCCTGCGCGGACGGCCGGGCTGCGACTTCTCCTTCTCCGGGTTGAAGACGGCGGTCCGCCAGTCGGCCCTGGACCTCGGCGACGAGCTTTCCGATACAGACCGTGCGGACCTCGCCGCCGGTTTCCAGGCTGCCGTCTGTGACGTGGTCGCCGACAGGTGCCGGCGCGCGCTCGCGTTGTTCAGCGAACGCACGGGCGAGGCGAGGCCTGTTCTGGTGGCCGCCGGCGGCGTGGCCGCCAACAGCGCGCTGCGCGAAACCCTGACGGCGCTGTGCGGCGAAACCGATGCCCGACTTGTCGTGCCGCCGCCCGCCCTGTGCACGGACAATGCCGCGATGGTCGCCTGGGCCGGGCTGGAACGGTTGGGTGCGGGCCAAATCTCGGCCCTCGACTTCAAGCCCCGGCCACGCTGGCCGCTGGCGGAAATGACCGCCGCCGAATAAGCTGGCGGACATGACTTCGGACGATTCCGCCCGCACCAAGATCGACGTGCAGCCGATCTTCGCGACGCCCGTGGCCTTCGCGCCGCTGCCCAACGCCGATGCCGTCAATGCGACGCTGCGCGAAACGGTCCTCGCGCGCGCCGAGACCCACCCATCGACATCCCACTCCAACCTCGGCGGCTGGCAATCCTCCTGGGACCTGCCCGAATGGGGCGGCGAGGAAGTGCGCTACCTGATGACGTTCGTGCACCAGCTGGCCGACAAGCTCACCACCGACCGTGCCGGCAAACCAGCGCCGCAGGACTGGCAGGCGAACGCCTGGGCAAACGTGAACCGGGCGGGACACGGCAACGAGTTCCACACCCATCCCGGCTGCGTCTGGTCGGCGGTCTACTATGTCGACGACGGCGGTGCATCGGCCACACCCGGGCTCGGCGGCGAATTCGAGATCCAGGACCCCCGCGGGGTCGCGCCGGCCATGTACCGGCCCGATCTCGTTCCCGCGGTACCGGGCGGTCCCGCCATGGGTGCCAGCGAAATCATCCAGCCCGCGCAAGGCACCGTGCTGATGTTCCCGTCCTGGGTATCCCACGCGGTCCGCCCCTATTCCGGCGACGGCACCCGAATCTCCATCGCGATCAACCTGAGCTAGGCATGGGCGAGAGCATGCAGCGCGTGGCCGTGATCGGTGCCGGGGCCTGGGGCACGGCGCTGGCAACCGTGGCGCGACGCGCCGGGCGCGACGTGATCATCCACGCCCACGAGCCGGAAACCGCCGACGCGATCAACACGCAGCATCTCAACCCGGTCTTCCTCCCGGACATCGCGCTCGATCCGGACATCAGCGCCACGAGCGACCTGGATGAGGCCGCCGACGGCGCGGACGCGTTGTTGATGGTCACCCCGGCCCAGTTCCTGCGTACCACCCTCGCCTCGGCCACACCGGATGTACCGGTGGTCATCTGTTCCAAGGGTATCGAGCTCGACAGCGGCAAACTGATGAACGAGGTCGCCGAGGAATCCGCCCCCAACGCCACGCTGGCCGTTCTGTCCGGGCCAACCTTCGCGGCCGAGGTGGCGCGCGGCCTGCCCACCGCCATTACCCTGGCGTGCGCGGACACGGACATGGCGGGCACGCTGGCCGACGCAATCGGTACGGCGAGCTTTCGTCCGTACACATCGCAGGACATCGTCGGGGCGGAAGTCGGCGGCGCCATCAAGAATGTGATCGCGATTGCCTGTGGCGTGGTCGACGGACGCGGCCTGGGGCAGAATGCCCGCGCCGCCGTGATCGCACGCGGCCTCGCCGAGATCACGCGTTTCGCCGCGGCCCTCGACGCCGACCCGATCACGCTCATGGGGCTTTCCGGCCTCGGTGATCTCACGCTCACCTGCACGTCCACGGCGTCGCGGAACTATTCGCTTGGCGCCGCACTGGGAAGCGGCCAGTCCTATGCAGACCTGATGCGGAATCGAACGACCGTCGCTGAAGGCGCGACGACAGCGCCGGCCGTTTTGACGCGGGCCGACGCGCTCGGTGTGGAGATGCCAATCTGCACCGCCGTCAATGCGATCCTGCACGACGGCGCCGGGATCGACGAGACGATTGCCGCCGTGCTGGCCCGCCCCTTGCGCGCGGAAAGCTAGATTCGCAACACGTTGGCTTGCGCGCCGCGCCGCCATATATCAAAACCGCGCCACGCGAAGGTGAAGAGGCAAGATGAGCGACTGGCCGTTCAAATCCGAGCCGGGAACATGGTCCCGGGACGATCAGAAGCCGTAACCGGCGAAAGAAACAATCCCATGACCGAATTCGATCCCGACAATCCCGTCATGCGCGGCAACCGCCGCGTGCTGTGTCATGTCGATGAAATCGGCGAGGCCGGCAGGGGCTTCGTCCTGCGCAAGATCGTCAAGGACAACCCGAAGGCAGCACTGCCGCTGTTCGTCGTGCCCGACGGCGACGACGTGCACTGCTACATGAACATGTGCCCGCACCAGGGCACGCCGCTGGAGCTCAAGCCCGACACCTTCCTTGACGTCGAACGCGAACTCATCCAGTGCTCGACCCACTGGGCGAAATTCCGCAAGGAAGACGGCTATTGCGTGAAGGGGCCGTGCATCGGCAAGTCGCTGAGAAAGCTGCCCGTGACCGTCGACGACGACGGGATGGTGTTGTTCGGCGAATAGCCGGTCCCCTCACCACCGTCATTCCGGCGCAGGCCGGAACCCATCGACGAAAGGTTTCGGGCACCTCACCATAACAACGACCTTGGTATGAGTTGTACGGGCGGCACGATTTCTCAATAATGCGCGCCAACGCACAACGCGCCCTCGCGGGGCGCGGAAAACGCGACGATGAGGGGAGTACCGCCATGTCCAGCGACACCTATCCCGTGCCCGACGACTGGGCGAAACGCGCCTGGGCCGACAACGACAAGTACCTGAAGATGTACGAAGAGTCGGTCGAGGACCCGGAGTCGTTCTGGGAAGAGCAGGGCAAGCGGATCGACTGGATCGAGCCCTACACGAAGGTGAAGGATGTCTCCTACGACGAATCCGACCTGCACATCCGCTGGTACCATGACGGCGTCCTGAACGCGTCGGCCAACTGCCTTGACCGGCACCTCGCGTCGCGTGGCGACCAGGTGGCGATCATCTGGGAGGGGGACGACCCCTCCGACGACGCGAAGATCACCTACAAGCAGCTTCACGAGAAGGTCTGCAAGCTGGCCAACGGCATGAAGGAACTCGGTGTCCAGAAGGGCGACCGGGTCACAATCTATCTGCCGATGATCCCGGAGATCGCGGTCGCGATGCTGGCCTGCGCACGGATCGGCGCGGTGCACTCGGTGGTGTTCGGCGGCTTTTCGCCGGACTCGATCGCCGGCCGCATCCAGGATTGTGAATCCACCTTCATCATCACGGCCGACGAGGGCGTGCGGGGCGGCAAGACCATTCCGCTGAAGGCCAACGTCGACGAGGCGCTCGAACAGTGCCCCGACGTGAAGACCTGCCTGGTGGTCAAGCGCACCGGCGCAGACATCGAATGGGACCGCGACCGCGACATCTGGTACGACGACCTCACCCAGGACCAGCCGGGCGAGTGCCCGCCGGAGGAAATGAAGGCGGAAGACCCGCTGTTCATCCTCTACACCTCTGGCTCGACCGGAAAACCCAAGGGCGTGCTGCACACGACCGGCGGCTATCTGGTCTATGCCTCGATGACCCACCAGTACGTCTTCGACTATCACGACGAGGAGATCTACTGGTGCACCGCCGACTGCGGCTGGATCACGGGCCACAGCTATATCGTCTACGGCCCGCTGGCGAACGGCGCGACGACCCTGATCTTCGAGGGCGTGCCGAACTACCCGGACGCCTCACGCCACTGGCAGGTCTGCGACAAGCACGAGGTCAACATCTACTACACGGCGCCGACCGCCATTCGCGCGCTGATGCGCGAAGGCGACGAGCCGGTGAAGAAGACGTCGCGGGAATCGATCCGCCTGCTGGGCACGGTCGGCGAGCCGATCAATCCGGAAGCGTGGAACTGGTACAACACCGTGGTCGGCGAGGAGCGCTGCCCCATCGTCGACACCTGGTGGCAGACCGAGACCGGGGGCATTCTGATTACCCCGCTGCCGGGCGCAACCGCCCTCAAGCCGGGTTCGGCAACACGGCCCTTCTTCGGCATCCAGCCGGAGATCGTCGACGCCGACGGCAAGGTTCTCGAAGGCGCGACCGAAGGCAACCTCTGCATCACCGATTCCTGGCCCGGCCAGATGCGCACGGTCTATGGCGATCATGACCGCTTCATCGAGACCTACTTCAAGACCTACCCGGGCAAGTATTTCACCGGCGACGGCTGCCGCCGGGACGAGGACGGTTATTACTGGATCACGGGCCGGGTCGACGACGTCATCAACGTCTCGGGCCACCGCATGGGCACCGCCGAGGTCGAGAGCGCGCTGGTGCTGCACGAGGCGGTCGCCGAGGCCGCCGTGGTCGGCTATCCGCACGACATCAAGGGCCAGGGCATCTACGCCTACGTCACCCTGAAGCTGGACGCGGAGCCGAGCGAGGATCTGCGCAAGGAGCTGGTCCAGACCGTGCGCAAGGAGATCGGCCCCATCGCAAGCCCGGACCTGATCCAGTTCGCACCGGGCCTGCCGAAGACCCGTTCGGGCAAGATCATGCGCCGCATCCTGCGCAAGATCGCCGAGAACCAGCCAGACCAGCTCGGCGACACGACGACCCTTGCCGACCCGGCCGTGGTCGACGACCTGGTGGAGAACCGGCAGAACAAGTAGGGCCGCGCCCCGCCGGAACATCTTCTCCCCCTGCAACGTTGCGGCTGCAGGAGGACACAGAGATGGCTGAGATAAAACACGCGGCCCTGTACCGCATGGTCACGGACGAGCACATCTGCCCGTTCGGGCTGAAGTCGCGCGACCTGCTGCGGCGGCGCGGTTACACCGTCGACGACCATCATCTGGAAACGCGCGCGGAAACCGACGAATTCCAGGAAAAGCACGGCGTCGACACGACGCCGCAGACATTCATCGACGGCCGGCGGATCGGCGGCTACGACGACCTGCGCGAGTATTTCGGGCTGGACGCCCCCGGCAGCGATGAGGACGAAACCACCTACCAGCCCGTGATCGCCGTCTTCGCGACAGCGTTCCTGATGGCGCTGGCGGCAAGCTGGGCCGGGTTCGGTGACCCGATCACGGTCCGCGCGGGCGAGTGGTTCATCGCCTTTTCCATGTGCATCCTCGCGATCCTGAAGCTGCGCGATCTGGAGGCCTTCTCGAACCAGTTCCTCGGCTACGACCTGCTGGCCCAGCGCCATGTCCGCTACGCCTATCTCTACCCCTTCGGCGAAGCGTTCGCGGGGGTCGGGATGATCGCCGGCGGCGTGTTCGTCTGGGTCGCCGCGCCGGTCGGTCTGTTCATCGGCACCGTGGGCGCCGTATCTGTCTTCAAGGCGGTCTATATCGACAGGCGCGAACTGAAATGCGCGTGCGTCGGCGGCGGCAGCAACGTGCCGCTGGGCGCCATTTCCCTCACCGAAAATCTGATGATGGCCGCCATGGCGATCTGGATGGTGCTGAAGTAATCTGCCTCCGGATGGCCGATCCAGGCCGCCGCGAGAGGAGATCGGGTTTCATGCAGATTGTCATGGTCGAGTTCGCCGTCGGCGAAGACAGGGTCGACGCGTGCGTCGAGGCGCTGAAGGGCATCACCGGCACGCTGGTCGCCGCCCAGCCGCAATTCCACGGCGCCATCATCCATGTCGAGAAGGCGACCGGGACGGTCCTCAACCGGATGGTATGGGATACCCACGAAGACTTCGTCCACTTCCGAGATTCCAACGCGGAGAAGATCGGCGAGGTCCTCGGCGACTTCGGCCCGAAGGGCCGGATGCTCGACGTGGTCGCAGAGATCGACCCGACGCACTAACGGTTAGGTTTGGCGGTCGGCATGCGGGCGTCAACAGAGAGGACAGAGCTTGGCCAACAACGAAACCATGCCCGCCGAGCGCAAACAGGTCTCGCTCGTCCCCGTCCTGTTGCTTGCCGCTCTCGTTCCCACCGTTCAGATACTCCTCTTGCCGACGGTAATGTTTACTCCTGGGGCAGAGTCTCAGCTTGGTCTATTGCTGTTATTGTCGGGAAGCGTCGCAGTTGTGTTCGGTGCATTCGCCGGTCTTCTATTTGCGATTTTCGCAGGCGCAGCTCGAGCAGCTTTGATCGTGTCAGCGGTTCTGCTGTTAGCCGTTGCGGGAATCTACACCACGTCTCCCGGACCAATATTTCTCGTCAGCGTATCGGCGGCGAGCCTATCGAGCTACGCGCTGACCGCGCTGACACTCGTGATCATCGCCGGCGCTGGGTCCTGGAAACAGCTCGCAATGGGTGTTCCGCTTATCGTACTCATCCGCCTTGTTGTACTCGGCATAGCAGGCTGGTTGCTCAATTGGACAAGCCTGTTCGGAGGAATGTCCCCGGCCGCTGAGCTGGTTAGATTTGCCGGATTCTTTGAGAATCAAATGTTCCCGGAAATTGCGATCGTCACTGTTCTGGCCAGCATCGGAACCGCTATCACCGCCTTCTATATATTCCGACAGTCGCACGGTCGGAAACCCGCCGTCATTTACGGCCGGGAAAGTCGGACCAAAGCTTTTGGCAACGTGGTCCGATTTCTGAAACAACCCGCCAGCTATGCGGTTGTTGTGGCAACAGCTCTGCTGATAGTCACAACAACGGCACATGTGAAAGCCACTTTGAAAATCTACCCGCTCCGAGTTGCGCTCCAGGACATTCTAGATTCATTTGGCATTCGCGTTATCGTGGAATCCTCAACGATTGCCCCTCTCGTTTTAGGTCTCGGCGGCATTCTGGGGGTACTCGCGATCCGACCGTGGATACGGGGCTCGGTTCTGCCATATGCTGCGGCGACTGCGCTGGTGGCTTCAGTCCTCGTCTACCTTTCTGACATCGAAACCAGTTATTCAATGCTCGCGGCCAATTCCGGCCGCCCTTTCTCTTCAGATGAAATACTGTGGCCATTCACCTTGTCCGTGTTGACGTATGTAGCGCTTGGTACGGCACTGGCCTTGTCATGGTTGGCCTCTCTCCAGATCGGGCGCAACGCGCCCATCATGACGCTGTTCGCGGTCCAGGCGCTTGGCATTCTATTCGCCGCCGGAGTGCTAGGTATGTTCGGTGGCGGACTTTGGGAATCTGCAGGCGCGTCACTCGGCCTGATTATTGCGCTCGTTTACTTCCGAGTTATGCCCGAAGCTTGGGAAATGTTGACGTCGAGAAAGGACGAGCCTCCCGCCTAGGATCGATCCGAAATCGTCAGATCCACCAGCACTGCGCGAAGCGCGCGCGCATCTGCAAGCGCGTCGTGGGCACGGCCCGGCATTTCCAGGCCGAAGAATTCCGGCAGCTCCGAACTCATGAGCTGGTCGCCCGTGATCGCCCGGATCGGTGGGGCGATGTTGTGCCAGTCAGCGGCGGCAAGCGGGTTCGCGATCTGCTTCTCCGCGCATTCCTCTATGACGACCACATCGTCCCGCCCGTGGGCCAGGATCGGCAACTCGCCGACGAACATTGCAAAGTCGGCCAGCGCGTCCGGCAGGGCCATGCCGTCGCGCGCGACTGCTTCATTCGTGATGCCGGTCAGGTCGATGAAATAGTCCGACAGGACCGGGTTCATCGTCGGACGGACCAGCGCCATGAACGCGTCCGCCTCCGACAGGTCATCGCCTGACACACGCACGGCGCCGATCTGGACGATTTCCCGGAATTCGCCCGGGCCCGCCCAGTTGCGCGCGTGCGCACCCTCCCAGGACGTGTATTCGAGATCGGCGATGACGAACGGGGCGCGGGGCAGAACCATCATCTTGCGGTCCGGGCGCGCAATACCGATATGGACATGGCAGGAGCCGGCGTCAGAAGTCGACGCAACGCCCGTCGCGTTCCCAGTCGCCGAAACGGGTCGGCTCGGGGCCCTTGGGGCCGCCGAGTTCCTTCTTCCCGGAAGGATCCGCAGGCCCGGGATCGGCCGAACCCGCCGCAATTTCGGCGCGTTTCGGTGTTGGCTTAGGCTGGCCCTCGGGCACGCGCTCAACGTAGCGCGGGGCGGCGGCGGGCTTGTTTTTGCTGTCCTCGGGCATGGTCCTGATATGGACGATCGGACCGGGTTTGCCAAGCCCGGTCCTGATATGGAGACGATACATGGGCAACTACTTTCGCACGGCGCTGCTGCTCGCCGCGCTGACCGCGATCTTCATGGGCGCGGGTTTCCTGATGGCCGGGCAGACCGGCATGCTGATCGCGCTGGTGATCGCGGCGGCGATGAACCTGTTCGCCTGGTGGAACTCGGGCGCGACGGTGCTGCGCTACTACCGGGCACAGGAAGTGAGCCCGGACCATTCCCTCCACCGGATCGTCGCACAGCTCGCGGCGCGCCACGGCATGCCCATGCCGAAGGTCTACATCATCGACAACCCCCAGCCGAACGCCTTCGCGACGGGGCGCGGGCCCGACAACGCATCGGTCGCCGCGACGACCGGATTGCTACAGCTCATGAACGAGCGCGAGGTCGCGGGCGTCATGGCCCACGAACTGGCCCATGTGAAAAACCGCGACACCCTGATCATGACCATCACCGCCACCTTCGCCGGCGCGATCTCCATGCTCGCGAACTTCGCGCTGTTTTTCGGGGGCAGCCGCAACAACCCGCTGGGCATCGTCGGCGTGCTGGCGATGATGATCCTGGCGCCGCTGGCCGCCATGCTGGTGCAGATGGCGATCAGCCGGACCCGCGAGTACGAGGCCGACGCCGGCGGTGCGGCGATCTGCGGCAACCCGGACTGGCTGGCCGACGCGCTGGAAAAACTCGAAGCCGGGTCGAAACGCATCGACAACCAGGCCGCCGAGCACAATCCGGCCACCGCGCACATGTTTATCGTAAACCCCCTGCACGCCCACAAACACGACAGCCTGTTCTCCACCCATCCGGCCACCGCCAACAGGGTGGCCCGATTGCGGGAAATGTCAGGTAATTCAATGCGTTCCGAACGCGCGCCTCAGGGGCCATGGGCCGGCGAGAGCGTGGTTCGCCGCGGACGGGGCAGTGTTCCGGGTACCGCCCGGCGGCGGGGTCCGTGGGGCCGCTAGGTGACGTTTCCGCCGAATTCACACCAAATCTGGCCAAGAGTATCCCCATACTGTCCACATCTGGTGGCTCGCACAGCATTTTGTAGCCTTGCCCCCGTAATCCCACATGATCTAGGCTCCGCCTCGGATTTGGGAGCGGTCTGGCCATGCTCCCCGGGGCACGAACGAACAAACGGATAACGAACATGTCGTGGACAGACGAACGGGTGACATTGTTGCGGGAACTATGGGCCAAGGGCCTGAGCGCCAGCCAGATTGCGGTGCAGCTCGGCGGGGTGACGCGCAACGCGGTGATCGGCAAGGCGCATCGGCTGGGACTGGAAAGCCGGCCATCCCCGATCCGGGGCAACGGCAGCGGATCGCGGCGACGCAACCGGGCCATCGACCGGGCACTGGAAGCCAAGGCCCTCCGCGGGACCATGGCCGACGAGGAAATTGGCGGCGAAAAGGTCGTACCGGACGGCGATACGCGGGTGCACGAGTCCGTGCTGCCGCCGATCGCGCGGCGGGGTGGGGACGTGAAGAGCTGTCTCTGGCCCATCGGCGACCCGGGCGACGAGGACTTCGGTTTCTGCGAGGACGATACGGTCCCGGGCCGCCCCTACTGCGCGGAGCATTGCGCGATGGCCTATATTCGCAAGGACAAGAGCGCGGCCTAGCCCCTCTTTCCGAAAGAATTTGTGCGAACGGGCGGGAGTCATCCCGCCCGTTTGTTTTTCGCCTTCCGCCTGTGTTCTAAGACCGCATGCCTGACGCCCGCGACATCGCCTGCGATATCCTCGACGCCATACTGACCGACGGCGCGCCGATGGACGGTGCGATGGCCGGCCATGAGGGCCTCACGAAACTGGACCCGCGCGACCGCGCGCAGTGCCGCCGCATCGTCGCCACGGTGCTCCGCCGGCTGGGCGAAATCGACACTATCGCCCGTGCCCGCCTGGACCGGCCGATACCGGGTCGCCATGCGCGCATCCGCAACGTGCTGCGGATCGGCATCGGCGAACTGGTCTTCCTCGAAACACCGCCCCATGCGGCCGTGGATGCCGCCGTCCGGATCGCGGCGCGCTACCGAAAAGGCGCGCTGAAAGGTCTCGTGAACGCCGTCCTGCGGCGCGTCGACCGTGAAAAGGCCGGGCTCGGCACCGTAGCGGCCGACGCGAATACCCCGAACGGGATGTTCGAACGATGGACCGAGGCGTATGGCCGCGAGACGGCCGATGCCATCGCCGCCGCGCACCTGAGCGAACCGCCGCTGGATATCTCGCTCTCCGGGTCCGAAGACCCCGACGTCTGGGCGGAGCGCCTGTCCGCCGAACGCATGCCCAACGGCACCCTGCGCCGGACCGGCGGCGGGCGCATCTCCGAGCTGCCGGGTTTCGACGGCGGCAAGTGGTGGGTGCAGGACGCGGCGGCCACCTTTCCAGCGCGCATGCTCGGCGACCTGTCAGGCAAGACCGTTATCGACCTCTGCGCCGCCCCGGGCGGCAAGACGCTCCAGCTCGCCGACGCCCGCGCCCGCGTGACGGCCGTCGACATTGCGAACGCCCGGCTCGGCGCGCTGCAGGAAAACCTCGGCCGGACCGGTCTCGACGCCGACATTGTCTGTGCCGACGCGACGACATGGCGTCCGGACACCCCCGCCGACGCCGTGCTGCTCGACGCGCCCTGCACGGCGACGGGCACCATCCGCCGCCACCCGGACATCCCCCATCGCCGACGCGCAAAGGATATCGAGCACGCGGCCGGACTACAGGCGAGACTGCTCGCGGCCGCGGTCGAGATGGTCCGACCGGGCGGGGCGATCGTCTACGCGGTCTGTTCCCTGGAACCCGAAGAGGGCCCGGCCCGGATCGCGCAACTCCTCGACAGCGGCGCACCCGTGAAACCCGACCCGCTCGACCCCGCCGACTGGCCGGAACTCGGAGATACGACGCCGTCCGCGATCACGCCGGACGGCACGCTGCGGACCCTGCCGTGCCACTGGGCGGGACAGGGGGGCATGGACGGGTTTTTCGCGGCGAGGCTGGTCCGCGACTAAACCCCGTCGTTCACACGCACCTCGCTTGCGGCGCAGCGCGCAAATCGGCTACCAGAAGCCATGGCTTCGAGCACCGGGGCGTCGTCGCCCATCCGTATCGCACCGTCCATTCTGGCCGCCGATTTCGCCAAACTCGGCGACGAGGTCCGTGCCGTCGCCGATGCGGGCGCGGACTGGATTCATATCGACGTGATGGACGGGCATTTCGTGCCGAACCTCACGATCGGACCGGGGGTCGTCAAAGCGCTTCGGCCCCACACCGACCTGCCTTTCGACGTCCATCTGATGATCAGCCCGGTCGACTATATGCTGGAGGCGTTCGCCGACGCGGGCGCCGACCTGATCTCGCTCCACCCCGAGGCCGGGCCGCACCTGCATCGCTCGCTGCAGACCATCCGCGGACTCGGCAAGAAATCCGGCGTCGTCCTGAACCCGGCAACACCGATCAGCGCCATCGACCATGTGATAGACATGATCGACCTCATCCTCGTCATGAGCGTCAACCCGGGCTTCGGCGGGCAGGCCTTTATCGAAAGCCAGCTCGCCAAGATCGAGGCCCTGCGCGCGCGCATCGACGCCCATGCGGCGACCGGCGGCCAGCTCATCGACCTGGAGGTCGACGGCGGCATCGACCGGGATACCGCGCCCCGCGCCATCGCCGCCGGCGCCAACGTGCTGGTGGCCGGCACCGCCACCTTCCGCGGCGGACCGAAGGCCTATGCCGACAATATCGCCGCCATGCGGGCCGGCTGACCCGGACGCACGGCCATGAGCGGAAACCTGTTCAGCGATCTGCGTTACGGCATGGGCAAGCTGCTCTACGCCACGCCGCTCTATCGCTACACGCTGGTCAGCCGGACCCCGGCGGACCTGGCCGCCATCCCGCCGGATTCCTGGCCGGGCAACGCCGAACGCGGCGCGGCCATTTCCGCCGGCGAGCTCTCCTTTCTGGGCGAGACCGTGCGCGGCGGCGAGCCCGGCTGGCAGCCTGTCGGCATGTCGGACGCCTGGCTCGCCGAACTGCACGGCTTCGACTGGCTGCGCGACCTGCGCGCGGTCGGCGGCGATGCGGCGCGCCGGCGCGCGCGGGACCTGGTCGGCGACTGGATCGAACGGCAGACCAACTGGCAGGAGATCGCCTGGCGCCCCGATGTACTGGCGACGCGCCTGCACGCATGGCTCGGCCATCACGACTTTTTCTGTGCGTCAGCCGACGACGAATACCGCCGCCGTTACATGGCCGGCATCGCGCGACAGACCAAGCACCTGTCCCGGGTGCTGCCCGGCGGTGTCGAGGGGGCGGGACTGATCCGCGCCGCGAAGGGCCTCGTGGCGGCGGGCGTGGCGCTCGGCGGGTCGGACGGCTTTGTGCGCCAGGGACTGCGCCACCTGGAACGGGCGACCGACCGGCAGATCCGTCCTGACGGTGGCCATATCTCCCGCGATCCGCAGACACAGGCTGCCGTGCTGCGCGACCTTGTCGACGTGCGCAGCGCGCTGCTCGCGGCCGGGGAGGACATTCCCGCTTTCCTGCTGGCCGCGATCGACCGCGCCAGTCCCTTCCTGCGCATGCTCCGGCACAACGACGGCGGCCTGGCGCTTTTCAACGGAAGCGGCGAGGGCGAGGACTGGCTGATCGACATGCTGCTGGCGCAGGCCGACGCGCGCGGGCGCGCGCCCCTGCGCGCGCCGCACTCCGGGTTCGAACGGCTCGTGGCCAACCGCACGGTCGTTCTGCTGGATACAGGCACCCCGCCGCAGGCCGGCCTCGACACATCGGCCCATGCCGGCACGTTGAGCGTCGAGATTTCCATCGGCAAGGAACGGCTGATCACCAACTGCGGTGCCCGGCCCGGGAACCGCGAGCCCTGGGCGTCGGTCCAGCGCTCGACGGCCGCGCACTCGACGATGGTAGTCGACGACACGAATTCATCGGAGATCCTGCCGGACGGCACCTTCGGCCGGCGCCCGCAATCGATCGGCACCGAACGCGACGAAGACGACGGCAACCACTGGGTCTCCGCCCACCATGACGGCTATGCGCCGGTGTTCGGCCTCACCCACGAACGGCGCGTCTACCTGGCCGCGACCGGCGACGATATCCGGGGCGAGGACCTGCTCATCCGCTCCGATACCTCCGGGGCGGAGAGGCCCGCACGGGGCTTCGCACTTCGTTTTCACCTCCACCCCGGCGTGCAGGCATCGCTCGTCCAGAACGGCTCGGCCGTGCTCCTGCGGTTGCCCAGCGGGGCCGGATGGCGGCTGATCGCCGAAGGCGGCACGCTCTCGCTCGCCGAAAGTGTCTATCTGGGCACCGCCGACGACGTGCGCCGCACCGAGCAGGTGGTCGTCTCCGGCACCATGGACAACGACGAGACCGCCGCGCAGGTCAAATGGGCACTCAAGAAAGTACCCAAGAAAAGCTGACCCGCCCCGCC
The DNA here is from genome assembly GCA_965222215.1 of Alphaproteobacteria bacterium. Classification (GTDB taxonomy): domain Bacteria; phylum Pseudomonadota; class Alphaproteobacteria; order UBA6615; family UBA6615; genus JABJAG01. The sequence continues at coordinate 3,658,508 of OZ244931.1, forward strand.
GCCGTTACCTTTCCTTAACCATCATCGCCGACCATCGCCTCCTCGGGCCGCGCCAGCGCGGCCGTATCCCAGTGAGGCAATGTGTCAAAGGTTCTGGTTACCGGCGCCGGCGGTTTTATCGGCTCCCATCTCGTCGAACGTCTGGTCGCCGACGGCATGGAAGTGCGGGCGTTCGTGGAATACGATTCACGCGGCTCCTGGGGCTGGCTCGACGACACCGCGCCCGAGATTCTCGGCGCGGTCGAGATCATCGCCGGCGACATCCGCGATTCCCACGCCGTCCGGCAGGCGGTCACCGGCTGTGATACGATCTATCACCTCGCCGCGCTGATCGGCATTCCGTATTCGTACCTGGCGCCCGAAAGCTACGTCGACACCAACGTCACCGGCACCCTGAACGTCGTCCAGGCGGCGACCGACCTGGGCGTTTCGCGCGTCGTGCACACCTCGACCAGCGAGGTCTACGGCACCGCGCAGTACGTGCCTATCGACGAGGCGCATCCGCTTAACCCTCAATCGCCCTACGCCGCCACCAAGGTGGGCGCGGACCAGATCGCGCTCAGCTACGGCCGCTCGTTCGGCACACCGGTCAGCGTCGTGCGCCCGTTCAACACCTACGGTCCGCGCCAGTCCGCGCGCGCCGTGGTCCCCACCATCATCACCCAGCTCGCTGCCCACGACCCCGAACAGGGTCCAGCGAAAATCCGGCTCGGGGCCACGGCGCCGACTCGCGACTTCACCTTCGTGGCGGATACCGCCGACGGCTTCATTGCCGCCGCGCGCGCCGACTCGGCCCTGGACGAAGTCGTAAACATTGGGACCAACTTCGAAATCTCCGTCGGCGACACCGCCCATGCGATCGCCGACCTGATGAAAGTCGAGATCGAGATCGAGACCGAGGACACACGCCTGCGCCCCGACGCGTCCGAGGTCGAACGGCTCTGGTGCGACAACCGGAAGGCCGCGGAATTGATCGGCTGGCAACCGTCCCACGCGGGCCCGGAAGGTTTCCGCCGTGGCCTGGCGGCGACCATCGACTGGTTCGCCGCCCCGGCCAACCGCGCCGGATACAAGGCGCATATCTATAATGTCTGATCCGGCCCGCGTGCCTGCCGCCGGCGGACCGGACACACTCCTGCGTGACCTGCACGACCGCATCGCGCGCGTGCTGGCACCTTCCGACAACGGCCACCCGCTTCACGCGCCGGAGATCGACGGCAATGCCTGGGCCTATGTGAAGGACTGCCTCGACACCGGCTGGGTGTCTTCGGTCGGCAAATGGGTCGACCGGTTCGAGGAGATGATCGCCGAGACCACCGGCGCCCGTCACGCCGTCGCCACGGTCAACGGCAGCGCCGCACTCCACGCGGCGCTTCTCGCCTGCGGTGTGCGGCCCGGCGACGAGGTGCTGGTCCCGTCCTTCACGTTCGTCGCCACCGCCAATGCCGTGACCTATTGCGGCGCGACGCCGCATTTTGTCGATTGCGAGACCGGGAGCCTCGGGATCAATCCCCACCGGCTGGAAAAATATCTCGAAGTTACGCTCGTCGAAGACGAAGGACAGTGGGTCAACCGCAACACCGGTGCGCCTGTTCGCGCGATGGTCCCGGTCCACTGCTACGGCCACCCGGCCGACATGGACGCTCTTCTGTCGCTCGCAGCCGACTACGACCTGGTTGTCGTGGAAGACGCCGCAGAATCTCTCGGCTCGCGCATCGGTATGCGGCACACCGGACTGTTCGGACGCGCCGGTATCCTGTCGTTCAACGGCAACAAGACCATCACGACCGGCGGCGGCGGCGCAATCGTCACCGATGACGATCTGCTGGCGCGCAAGCTCCGGCACCTGACGACCACAGCGCGCGCAGGCGACGGCCGGGAACTCGTTCATGATGCCGTGGGTTTCAACTACCGGCTCCCGAACATCAACGCCGCGCTTGGCTGTGCCCAACTGGAAAGCCTGCCGGACAAACTGGCCCTCAAGTCGGCACTTGCGCGGCGCTACAAAAAAGCATTCACGAATTTCGCCGCCGCACAATTCGTCGACGCTCCCGCCGGCACAACATCGAACTTCTGGCTCAACGCGTTACTGTTCGACGATCGAACAGACCGCGACCGGGCACTCGGACACCTGCGGGAGAACGGCTTTGAATGCCGGCCGTTCTGGACACCCCTTCACGACATGCCGATGTACGCTCACAGCCCGCGCGACGAACTGCCCGTCACACGCGGCCTCGCCGAACGTGGATTGTTGCTGCCATCCGGCCCCGGGCTAGCTCTCGCGCACGAAACAGCGTCAATCGATCGTTAAAGTTTTTCGCGAATTCTAGACATCGTAGATCATGAGCGCTGCCGTCGAACATATCTCCGTCATCCAGGAATCGGATGCGGCCCCCGAACCGGACATTCGCCCGGCGGCGCCTCCGCGCTCATTGCTCGCCCAGTCCCTGATCGGCCCCGACACCTCGATCCACACGCTGATCGAAAGATTCACGGCTCAGGTCGTGCAGATCGGGCTGGTCGTCGACCGCCAGCAACGCCTGATGGGGACCGTCACCGACGGCGATCTCCGGCGCGGGCTACTGCGCGGAATCACGACGGACGCACCGGTGCGCACAATCATGAACGACGCGCCGCGCACCATCGGGTTCGGCGAGCCGCGCGGCGATGTCCTGGCGTTCATGCGCCGCGAGAAGATCAAGCACATCCCCGTAGTGGATTTCGCGGGCCGCGCCGTCGACCTGATTACCATCGACAGCCTGCTGACCCCGCAGTCCCAGCCATATCCCATCGTATTGATGGCAGGCGGAGAAGGACGGCGTCTGCGCCCGCTGACAGAACATACACCCAAGCCGATGCTCGACGTCGGCGGCCGACCGATTTTAGAGACGATCGTCCGCCGGTTCGCGGAAGCCGGATTTAGCGAATTCCATATTTCGGTAAATTACCGCGCCGACGTGATACGGAACCATTTCGGTGACGGGCGCGCACTGGGTGTCGATATCTCCTACATCGACGAAGACATGCCGCTCGGCACGGCCGGGCCGCTCGGCCGAATGACCGCAGACGCCGACGAGCCGATGCTGGTCATGAACGCAGACATCTTGTCCAAGCTCGACCCGGTCCAGATGATCGACTTTCACCGCGAAAGCGGCGCCGGTGCCACCATGGCGGTCCGGCCATATGAGGTGCAGGTACCCTACGGCGTGGTCGACATCGATAATCATGAGATCCGCGGGCTGCGCGAGAAGCCTGTGACCCGGCACTTCATCAACGCCGGTATCTACGTGCTCGACCCCGCAGCAATCGACCTGGTCCCGCGAGACCGCGCGTTCGATATGCCGCAACTTTTCGATGCGTGCCGCGCAGCCGGAATGAATGCCCACGCATATCCCGTCGAGGAATACTGGGTCGATATCGGCCAGATCGACGACTACCGCCGCGCCAACGCCGATTTCGCCGCGACCTTCTAGAGCTCCCAGCGGCGCATTTCCGCGCCGAGGTCGACACCCCGCCAGATCCCCTTGATATCGGCCAGAAGCCCGTCCTGCCCGACGAGCTGTGACAGTTCCGCCGCGTCGAGGCTTTCATACTCGGTATGGCGGACCGCCCCGATCACCGCGTCGTATCCGGAGGTTTCGCCCAGCTCTGGAACCAATTCGACGCCAAACAGGTCCATCGCCTCCTGCGCATCGGCGCACGGGTCGTGGACATCGACCTGGTGACCGAGTTCGCGCAGCTTGGAAATGATATCGACGACACGGGAATTACGCAGGTCGGGCACGTTTTCCTTGAACGTTAGACCAAGAACCAGCACGCGGCGGTTTTCGCCACTCATCGCGTCATGGATTTTCTGCGCGACATAGGCGCCCATGTTGTCGTTGATGCGCCGACCCGCCAATACGATCTCCGGGTTCAGGCCGGTCGCCTGCGCCGCATGAGCCAGGTAGAAGGGATCGACGCCGATACAGTGGCCGCCGACCAGTCCCGGACGGAAAGGCAGGAAGTTCCACTTCGTGTTCGCCGCGTCGAGTACATCGAGCACATTGAGGTCGAGGCCCTTCAAAATCATCGCGACTTCGTTGACGAAGGCAATGTTGATATCCCGCTGGGCGTTCTCGATCACTTTGGCGGCTTCAGCCGTTTTGATATTCGGCGCGCGGTAGATATCGCCGCCGTTCATGGCACCGTAGATATGCGCGAGCTTGTCGGTCACCTCCGGCGTCTGCCCGGCCACGATCTTGGTGATCCGGTCGACGGTGTGCTCACGGTCGCCAGGGTTAATGCGTTCGGGCGAGTAGCCGAGATGGAAATCGGTGCCGCAGACCAATCCTGAACCCGCTTCCAGGATCGGCCCGCACTCGTCTTCGGTCACGCCCGGATAGACTGTCGATTCGTAAACCACGACCGCCCCCGCAGCGATGTGGCGCGCGACCGTCTCGCTTGCCCGCCGAACCGCCGTCAGGTCCGGCTGGTTCGCGGCATCGACCGGCGTGGGTACCGTGACGATAAAAACCTCCGCCCCGTCGAGCGCCGCTTCATCGTCGCTGAAAGTCATCGTCGATGCGGCCAATTCGGCCGGATCGACCTCCTCGGTCCGGTCTTCGCCGGTGCGCAGCTCCGCGACCCGCTCCGCATTCACGTCATACCCGACAACGTCGAAATGACGCGCCAGATGCACGGCCAGCGGAAGGCCGACATATCCCAGACCGATAACGGCGATTCGCGGCGAAACTGACATTCGCGAACTCTCCTGATAACGCCACGAAACATGGCCTCGTGCCCGGCTCATAGCGTGCGCGCGAAGCCATGCCAAGTGCCACGCCGCCCGAACTCCCCGATGCGAGCACACAGGCATTCGAGACAATTGCACTTGCATCGCCCCGGCGAATGCCTAAACAGCAGTTTCAGGGTGCGGCAAAATGGCCATTCGCGTTATGCCGCTTGCCCGGCGAAAGGAAGTGGCCTAGGTAATCCCACAAGTATTTTGTGTTTTTCGATTAAAAACGAAATTATTGTGTGAAATGGACCGTCTGGACGCTCTCGAAGCCCAAAGCGTGCACATCCTGCGAGAGGCGTACGCCGCCGCGCGGCCGCTCGCCATGCTCTGGTCAATCGGAAAGGATTCCAACGTCGTGCTCTGGCTCGCCCGCAAGGCGTTCTTCGGCGGCGTGCCCTTTCCCGTCGTCCAACTGGATACCGGCATGGAGCTCGACGAGGTCTACGCCTACCGCGACCAGTACGTGAAGGAGTGGGACCTCGACCTGCTCGTCATCGATTGCCCGCCCGAGAGCGAGATGGACCCGTCGCTGCCCCCCATGACCCGCGCTGCGGCCCGCAAGAGCGCGGGGCTCGCGCAACTTCTCGACAGCGGATCGTACAAGGGAATCATCGTCGGTATCCGCCGCGACGAGGAGGCGACCCGCGCCAAGGAACGCGTGTTCAGCCCGCGCGCTTCGTCGGGCAACTGGGAATTCCGCGATCAGCCGCCCGAGTTCTGGGACCAGTACACGACCGATGTGCCTGACGGCGCACACTTGCGCATCCACCCGCTGCTGCACTGGACCGAGGTGGATATCTGGCGTTACTCGCAGCGCGAGAACATTCCCATCAATCCACTCTACTTCTCGCGCGACGGAAAACGCTACCGCTCGCTCGGCGAGAAGAACATCACCGCCCCCATCGACAGCAACGCGACGACGATCGACGAGATCATCTCCGAGCTGGAAACGACCCGCATGCCCGAGCGCGCAGGGCGACTGATGGATACCGAGGCCGAGGACTCCTTCGAGCGCCTGCGCACATCGGGATACATGTGATGCCCAACGACTCCGCCGCTCATCCATCGGCCTTCACGGCCGGAAGCACTACGGGCGACCTGATGCGCGTGGTCATCGTCGGCCATGTCGACCACGGAAAATCGACACTCGTGGGCCGTCTGTTCAACGACACCGGTCAGCTTCCCGAGGGCAAGCTGGAAGCCATCCAGGAAATGTGCCGCCGGCGCGGCATGCCGTTCGAATGGGCGTTCCTGATGGACAGCCTGAAGGCGGAGCGCGACCAGGGTGTCACCATCGACACCTCCCAGATCTGGTTCCGTCACGACCAGCGCCAGTACGTCATCATCGATGCGCCGGGCCACCGCGAATTCATCCGCAACATGGTCACCGGCGCGTCGAATGCCGACGCGGCGCTGTTGCTGATCGATGCCGATCAGGGCGTGCGCCGTCAGTCCCGCCACCACAGTTATCTTCTGCAACTTCTCGGCGTCAGCGAGGTTGCGGTTGCGGTCAACAAGATGGACCTCGTCGACTACGACGAGGCCCGCTTCCGGGAAATCGAGACCGAGTATCGCGCCTACCTTGAGGGGATCGGCGTCCGGGCACGCCGCGTGATCCCGATCTCCGCGCGCGAAGGCGACAATGTCGCGACGCGCTCGGAGGAGATGGGCTGGTACTCCGGCCCGACGGTGCTGGAGACCCTCGCCGAGTTCGAGCGACCGGAATCACCGGTCGACCGCGCGCTTCGCCTGCCGCTACAGGATGTCTACAAGTTCGACGACCGGCGCATCCTTGCCGGCCGCATCGAATCGGGCCGCCTGCATGTCGGCGACGAACTCGTCTTCTCCCCAAGCAACCGCACCGCCAGGGTCGAATCCATCGAGACCTGGAATACCGACGGGTCGCCCGATCAGGCAGGTGCCGGCCAGTCCATCGGGATCACCCTGGACGAACAGATTTTCGTCGAGCGCGGCGAGGTCGCAAGCCATCTCGAAGACGCACCGGTCGAGACGGACGTGTTCCACCTGCGTCTGTTCTGGCTCGCCGACACGCCGCTCGAAGTCGGCAAGACCTACGGCATGAAACTCGGACCGCGCCGTCTCGACGCGACGGTGGAGCGCATCGAGCGCGTCATCGACGTCGATGCCCTGTCCGATCATGACGCCGACACCGTGGCCCGCGACGAGATAGCCGACGTCGTGATCCGCACCAATCAACTCGTGGCCGTGGATGAGCATGACGACCTGCCCCGCACCGGCCGCGCGATCCTCCACGACCGTCACCTGACTCTCGCCGGCGGCGTCATTTCTATGGGAAGCTACCCGGATCAGCGTGAGCAGGTCACGGTGCGCGCCACCAACCTCACAGCCGTGGACCACGGGGTCGACCACGACCGCCGATCGGCCCGCAATCGCCATAAGCCCGGCGTGCTCTGGTTCACGGGCCTGTCCGGCGCGGGCAAATCCACGCTCGCCATGGCACTCGAGCAGCGACTGTTCGACGCTGGCTACCAGACCTACGTGCTTGACGGTGACAACGTTCGAACCGGCCTCAACGCCAATCTCGGTTTCTCGCCCGAGGATCGCGCCGAAAACATCCGCCGGGTGGGTGAGGTGGCGGCGCTTCTGGCGGATGCCGGCCTGATCGTCATCACCGCTTTTATTTCCCCTTATCGCGCCGACCGCGATCGCGCGCGCGTGGCGGCAGGCGACCCGTTCCGGGAAATCTACATCAAGGCGGATGTCGAGACCTGCGAGGCACGCGATCCGAAAGGCCTCTACAAACGTGCCCGCGCCGGGGAAATCAGCGACTTCACGGGAATTTCCGCCCCATACGAGGAACCCGCCGAGCCGGAACTCGTGGTCGACACCTCGAACCGCGATGTCGATTCATGCCTCGACGAGCTGGTGGCGTACGTCAAAGAGAATTTCAGCAACCCCGCCTGAACGCCCTAACGTCTTGAAGCGCTTGACGTTCACGCTGTGAACGCCATATGTTCGCGAGCTCATCGCGCGGGCAGGCGACCGGGTCGGAAACATGGTTTTCCGTCGGTGTCCGGCGGTGCATGGAGGGTGCGGCATGAGTTCCGGAAAACGCTGGTTTGTCGTGCGGACCCATCCCAACGGCGAATTCAAGGCCATGCACCATGTGCAGCGACAGGGCTTCGACGCCTATTTGCCATGCTACCTGAAACGACGGCGGCACGCCCGGAAGGTCGACCATGTGCGCTCGCCGTTGTTCCCGGGATACCTGTTTGTCGGCATGAACCCGGAAACCGCGCGGTGGCGTGCGCTCAACTCGACCGTCGGGGTCGCCGAGCTGATTTGCCATGGCGGCCAGCCCGCCCCCGTACCCGACGACATCATCGAGGACATCCGCCAGCACGAGGACGAGCAGGGCCTTGTCGTTCTGGGCGACCGCGCCGGCCTGAAGAAGGGCGACAAGGTGCGCATTACCGATGGCGCCATGACGGACCATATCGGCATCTTCGACGCACCTTCTGATGAACAGCGGGTCTATCTGTTGCTAGAACTTCTGGGCCGGGAGGTCCGGGTCAAGATGCCGATCACGGCGCTGGCGCCGGCGAGCTGAAACGCGGCACACGCCCGCGCCTACCGCCAACCTTTTTCCGATCATGAAACGCGACCATATCTTTCTTGTCCTGAAAATCGCCGTGACCGGTGCGCTGATCTATCTGTTGATCGACAGCGTGGATGCCGAAAGCGTTGCACGACGGATCGCCGGCACGAACATTCTCTGGTTCGGCGTGGCGCTACTGATTTTCGCGGTCATGTACGCCCTGGCCTCGTGGCGCTGGTGGCTGATCCTCGGCGCGGTGACACGGGGCCTGTCACTCGGAATGTCGGCGCGGTTGACGCTGATCGGGCTGTTCTTCAACCAGACCCTGCCCTCGACCGTGGGCGGAGATGCATTGCGGGTCTTCTATACGTGGCGCGACGGCATCCCGGCGGGGAAGGCTTTCAACACGGTTCTGCTCGACCGCGTGACCGGCCTGATCGTTCTGGTCGCGATGGCGACGGCGCTCCTGCCGTTCCTGCAGGAGCGCCTCAACGACACTCTCGCGCTCGCCGGATTGCAGGTCCTGATTGCCGCCGGCTGGATCGCCGCGGTCGGCCTCTTCGTGTTCGACAACCCACTCACTCGCCACCTCGAACGCTATCGCGTCGTCGCTTTTGCGCTGACACTCTCCCGCGATGCCCGTGCGATCGCCCGCCGTCCGGCCGCAGCTCTGGCAGTTATCGCAGCGGCATGTCTCGTACACATATTCACGATCGCGATCCTCTGGGCGCTCGACCGGGCGCTCGGCGGTGGAGGCTCCTATGCGATCTATTTTCTGGCGATGGTACCCACGCAGCTCGTTCTCAGCATCCCGGTTTCCATCGCGGGCTGGGGCCTGCGCGAACAATCCCTGGTCATCCTGCTCGGCAGCATGGGCATCGCCGCCGAACATGCGGCCAGCGTATCGATCCTGTTCGGGCTCGTACTTCTGGTCGGCGGTCTGCCCGGCGGGCTGATCTGGCTGTTGACCCGGCGCGACGGTGACAGCGACGCTCGCAACGACAGCGGGGAAGACACTCCTTGAACCCGGTGATTGCCTACTCTGACAGGTGGATTGCGCTGGCGGCCGTCATTGGCGCGCTGGCAGTCGTTGTCCATGGCTGGGTGCGTCGCGAACCTGCAGGGGGTCGGGACTCCACACTCACCTTCTGGCTACTCGCCGCGGCGGCCTTCATCGCGATCCTGCTGCCGGTGGCGGGCTACTGGGTCGGCGGGCGCACCCACGCCAATGCCATCGGCGGGCTGCTGCCGTGGAACGACGCGGCGGGCTACTTCAACTGCGCGCGCACGGTGATCGACGGCGGGCCCCTCGATTCCTTCTGCCAGCGCCGGCCCCACTATTCCGGCTACCTGACCGGACTGTTCGCACTGACGGGCGAGCGGCTCCAACTCACCTTGCTGTTGCAGGCGGGGATCATCGCCATCGCCACATTCCTGTTTGTGCGCCTGCTGTCGAAGCGCTGGGGTTTCGCCGCCGCACTGATGGGACTGGCCACCATCGCGGCCTTTGCCGGCGAATACTCGATCACGACATTGACCGAAAACCTCGGACTGCCGCTCGGGCTGGTCGCGGTGGCGTTCCTGCTGGCCGGCGCACAATCGCAACGCACCGGCGTCCTGGCGTTCGGCGCCTTCCTGCTCGCGGTGGCGATCAACGCGCGCGCCGGAGCGTTCTTCGTGCTGCCGTTTCTTGTGCTCTGGCCGCTCGTGCTGGGTGATCTGGGCCGAGCGGCGCGCATCCGGCTGGCGGCGATCCTGCTGGTCTCAATCGCCGCGGGCTTTGTTGTCGGCCCCGTGCTGTCCACCCTGCTGGGCGGCGATCCGGGCACGACCCACGCGAATTTCTCCTACACGATCTACGGCATCGCCGCGGGCGGCAAAGGGTGGCTGCACATCTACCAGGTGCACCCGGATCTGGTGGCGAAGTCCCTGTCCGAGGCCGAGCGCGCAGCAAACGTCTATGGCGTCACATGGGAACTTTTCATCGACCGTCCCGACCTGACCCTGCAGGGCCTGTTGAAGGGTTTCCTGAAATACCTCGAGCGCATCCTGAAATACGTGCCCTGGCTCCCGGTCCGGGTCGTTGTCGTCCTGTGCTGGCTGGTTGGCGTCGTGGCCATCGTCCGCCGCCGCCGCACGCCCGAAGCATCCCTGCTCGGCCTGATGGCGCTGGGCATCGCCCTGTCCGCGCCGATCCTGGCGTTCGACGCGGGCCTGCGCATCTACGCCGCAACCATCGCCGTCGATGCCGCCATCGTGGCGTTCGGGGGGAGCGTGATCGTCTCACGGCTGGTGCGCCGACGCGCGCCGCCAGACCCGGTCGCGGCTCGCTGGCCCGTCCCCGGTCGCGCACTCTGGGGATTTGCCATGGCCCTGCTGCTCGCGGTATTCGCACTGCCGATCGCATTGCGCACCGGTGCCGCGCCAGCAACCTTCGCGGCCCCGCAGCCCGGTGTCTGCGCCGCCGGCGAGATCGCGGTCCCGGCCCGGCTCGGGCGGAGCAGCCCGGTGCTTCACGTTGTCCCGTCGGCCGAGGCTCAGGCCTGGCCGGTGAGCCCGGCGGCGGACACGTTCGTCGAGCGGGTCGACCGCTACACGTTCGGTGCGCTCGGGTTCCAGGAAACCGACGCGGGCACGACCTATATCAATGCCTATGACCTTTCCGACGTGCGATTTGGGCAGACCTTCGTCGCGCTGGCGCAGTCGGTCGCGGTGCCGGCCGATGGCAACATGTACACGATCTGCGTGGGCGACTGGCCGGATGCGCCGCTCGACGGCGTTCGCCGGTTGACGTCCGTCCACCCGATACCGAACTAGAATATGAACCCCGCTGGAACGAGTATGGCATCGACACGAGAGACAGGCCGGACACCATGGCGTTGATCGACCAGACCTACCGTCGCGCCCAGGGCATCGCGCGCGACCCCATGAACAGCGGCCCGGCTCTGGCGCTGGGCCGGCGCATGTTCGGCAACAATGCCGGCTTCAAGCAGAACGTGGTCGGCGGCCTGGAACTCTGGAACGCGCGGCGCAAGGGGCCGTTTGCCGGCGAGGTCCTGGACGACGAGATCGCCGAGGCGGTCGAGCAGGTGGGCTACGCCAAAGCGGCCTGGGGCCTACCGGAAGATCTTGTCGACAGGCTGGAGCGTCGTTTCGAAAGGGCGATCGCCCAACAGGCGGTCACCGAGCAGCACACCGACGACGGCGCCCTGATCAACCAGTCGCTCGACGACCCGCTGACCAACGCCCCCGAAATCCGCGATGTGTTCGATGCGCGGATGCAGAAGGTGGTGCATTCCTATTTCGGCGCTCGGGTGCGCATCTACACCCCGGACTACTGGCGCAATTTCCACGTCGACCCGTCGATCCTCGCTGCGGATGAGCGGTATTCGGAACGGTGGCATAACGATTCGGGAAAAATTTCAATACTTTCCGTGCTTATTCTAATGTCCGATGTCACAAATGATCATGGCGCGACCTGGTGTACGAACCGGGCGGCGACGCGCGACGTGTTCCGCAGCGGCCTCGAATATCGCGAGTTCGGCGGGAAAGTATCGAAAAAGCTCGAAAATGACGCAAATTCGGTGCGATTTACCGGAAAACGCGGCGACATGTGGTTTCTCAACACCCGTCGCACGCTCCATCGCGCCGGAATCCCCGAGAAAGGGCTGCATCGCGACATTCTCGGGCTCAAATTCACGCCTATCGCGGGAAACGAGGATGTCTGGGACACGACCCCGCAGCCGGAAGAAAAAGACCTGAACTGGCAGTCTTTCTGAAGACGCTGCAATAACCCTGTACCCAGATGGCCAGGTAGCGCTCTAAGCCCCTGAAAAGAGGAATGTTCATGCGGTGAACAGTTGTTGACGCATGACTGGTGCTGGCCTATACGTTCACACGTTGAACACTAGCGGAACCCGCCGCGTGAGCAGAGCCGATTCATCCGACGACGAGCGCTTCAGCGACGTCGACACCACGCTGAAGATCCTCGACACCGTCGAACGCGACGGGTCGCAGTCCCAGCGCGTGATCGCGGGGGATGCGGACGTGGCGCTCGGGCTGGCAAACGCATACCTGAAACGGTGCATCCGAAAGGGCTGGATCAAGGTCCGCGAGGCGCCTGCCCGGCGGTTCCTCTACTATCTGACACCCCACGGGTTCGCCGAAAAGGCCCGGCTGACCGCCGAATACCTCGCCAACTCCTTCGACATGTTCCGTGCGGCGCGCGGCCAATGCGACGCACTGGTCGACAGCTGCATCGAGCGCGGATATCGGCGCATCGCGCTGATCGGCGCGAGCGACCTTGCCGAGATCGCGGCCCTGTCAGGCTTTAACGAAGGCATCGATATCGTCGCGGTCGTGGACCCGGGTTCGAATCAGCCGCGGCTCGCGGGCATCCCGGTGAAGCGCGACCTGTCCGACGCCGGGCCTATCGACGCGGTGATCCTGACGGACATCCGTAACCCGCAACGCACCTACGAGGCGCTCGCCGCCGAGCTTCCCGAAGCCCGCATCCTGGTTCCGCCGATGCTGCGGGTGAACCCGGCGCGCCCCGACGACAGCGAAGACGACGACACCGACGACTTTTCCGGCCCCCGGCGATCCGCCGCCGCGGGCTGACCCCATAACCGGCTCAGGGTTCGGCCGGTGCTCGAATTGACGTTGCAGTCCGGGAGGCCCGATTCACCCGGACTGCGGTAGCATGGAAAAATTCAGCTTGTCCGCCCCCCACATATTCATCCAGGCCCGCATGGGCTCGGCGCGCCTTCCCGGCAAGGTTCTGCGCGACGCCGGGGGCAAGCCGATGCTCGGCTATCTGGTCGAACGCCTGGAGCGCGGCGTGCCCGACATGCCGGTCGCGGTGGCGACATCAGACGGCACAGAAGACGATCCCGTCGCCGAATTTTGCGCCGGCCTCGACCTGCCGTGCGTGCGCGGGCCGCTTAACGACGTGGCGGGCCGGTTCCTGAAAGCGGTGGACCGGTTCGGTGCAGACGCATTCGTGCGGATCAGCGGTGACAGCCCGCTGCTCGATACGCAACTGATCGAACACGCCGTCGCCCTGTTCGACGACAAAGACGCCGATCTGGCGACCAACGTCCTGGAACGCACATTCCCGAAAGGGATGTCCGTCGAGGTCGTGCGCGCCGAGGCGTTCCGGCGCGCGTATTCGAACATGCAGTCGCCTGATGAGTTTGAACACGTCACGTCGCACTTCTACCGGACGCCGACGGACTGGCGGATCGCCGACTTCACCAGCGGCCGCGATCTCGGCCGGGTTAACCTGAGTGTCGATACGGCGAGCGACTTCGCCCGGTTCGAGAACATCCTGGGACGGATGACCTCGCCGCACTGGACCTATGGCATGAACGCCGTCCTGGAGCTCGCCGGCATCGACTCCCGGGTGCCCGCATGAGCGACAGCGAACTTCGCGTCGGCGTCATCGGACTCGGGGTCGGTGAGGCGCATATCGCCGGGTTCGAGGCCGACCCGCGCTGCCGCGTGACCCACATCTGCGACATCGACCCGGACCATCTCGACACCGTCGCCGCACGCCAGCCCGACCGCGCGACCAGCACCGACGCCGAGGCGATCCTCGATGACCCCGAGATCGACGTCGTGTCCATCGCGTCCTACGACGACGCCCACGCCGCACAGGTCCTGCACGCGATCGAGGCAGGCAAGCATATCTTCGTGGAAAAGCCGCTGTGCTTTCACGATGAGGAGTTCGACGCGATCTCGGCGATGCTGACGAAGCACCCGGAAACGCGGATCTCGTCGAACCTCATCCTGCGCAAATATCCCCGCTTCACGCGCCTCAAGGCGCTCGTCGAAGGAGGCGAGCTCGGCGACCTCTACTACCTCGAAGGCGACTACAACTACGGCCGAATGGAGAAGATTCTGAACGGCTGGCGCGGCGGCCTGCCGTTCTACTCGGTGACCCATGGCGGCGGCATCCATATGATCGACCTGCTGCTCTGGCTCACCGGACAGCGCCCCGAAGAGGCGGTCGCCATCGGAACGCGGCGCGCCTCGCGCGACACGGATTTCGGTTTTAACGACACGGTCGTCGCCCTGCTGCGTTTCCCGGACGGGCTGACAGCGAAGGTCAGCGCCAACTTTCCCTGCGTCTACCCGCACTTCCACGACGTGGTCGTCTTCGGTACCGACGCGACATGGCGGAATGCCCCCGACGCGGCGCGGCTTTACCGCAGCCGCGATCCGGAGGTCGCGCCGGACGAATTCGACGATCCCTATCCGGGCTCGTTCAAGGGCGACCTGATCCCGTCGTTCGTCAGATCGCTGCTCGACGGCGGCGAACCCGAAGTGACGGGCCGGGACGTTCTCGACGCCATGGCGGTCTCGCTCGCGATCGAACGCGCGGCGGCCACCGGCCAACCGCAGCCCATCCGGTACCACTAGAATCCTTTTTCCGAAGCGAACACGTATATGAGCGATATCCCCTTTGGCCGCCCGATGATCGGGGACGAGGAACGCGCCGCCGTGATGGCCGCGCTCGACGACCCGATCCTGGCGCACGGTCCCCGTGGCCGGCAGTTCGAGAGCGACTTTGCCGCCTGGACCGGCGCCGACGAAGCGATCACCGTGTCGTCCTGCACAGCGGGCCTGCACCTGGCCTGGTTCACCCTCGGTGTCGGGCCGGGCGACGAGGTGATCGTTCCCGCCCAGACCCACACCGCCACGGCCCATGCCGTTGCCTACACCGGCGCGACACCGGTGTTCGTGGACGCGGAACGGCAGACCGGCAACATCGACATCGACGCGATTGCCGCCGCGATCGCACCGAAGACGCGCGGCATCAGCGTTGTCCACTATCTCGGCATGCCGGTGGACATGGTGAAACTCATGGAGGTCGCGCGCGCCAACGACCTGTTCGTGGTCGAGGATTGTGCGCTGGCCATCGGCACCCGGCAGGACGGCACCCACGCGGGCCTGTTCGGCGACGTCGGTGCGTTCTCTTTCTACCCGGTCAAGCACATGACCACCGCAGAGGGCGGCATGGTCCTCGCGAAAGACCCGGAGCTGGCTAAGAAGCTGCGCCTGCGCAAAGCGTTCGGGGTCGACCGGGCGATGCACGAACGCAAGGTGCCTGGCATCTACGACGTGGTGACGCTGGGCTACAATTTCCGGATGAACGAGCTGCAGGCCGCCATCGGGATCGAGCAGGTCAAGAAGCTCGACCGGTTCCTCGCGGCCCGGAAGTCCAACTTCGACGCGCTCGATGCGGGCCTGCGCGAACTGCCGGAAGTCACGTTGTTCGACCGCGCCGAAGCGCCGCTCGAATCGAGCCACTACTGCTTCAACATGATGCTGGACGCGGACAAGGCGGACCAGCGCACAGATATCATCCAGGCGCTGAACAGCCGGGGCATCGGCACCTCCGTGCACTATCCCGGCCCCGTGCCGCAGACCACCTACTACCGTGACCGGTTCGGGCACACGCCCGAAGACCACCCGGTCGCCAACTGGATCAGCAACTGTTCGATCGCCCTGCCCGTGGGGCCGCATCTCGATGAGAGCCACATGGCCACCATCGTGGCAGCGATCAAGGACGTCATCAGCGAGGTTCTCTCATGACCATACCCATCAAAGGCCGCCGCATTGCCCTCGTCGGCGGCGCAGGATTTATCGGCCACAACCTCGCCATGCGCCTCAAGGCGCTGGGCGCCGACGTGCATGTCGTCGACAGCCTGCAGGTCAACAACCTGTACGCCTTCGAGCGCGCCAAGGACGAGGTGGTCAACCGCGAACTGTATATCCAGATCACCCAGGAGCGCCGCGACCTGCTCAGCCAGGCCGACGTCCAGGTCCACCTGCAGGACGCGCGCGAGTATCACGCGCTGACGAGCGTGCTGGCAGACATCAAGCCGGAAGTCGTCGTGCAGCTCGCCGCCGTGTCGCACGCCGGCCGATCCAACAAGGACCCGTACAGCACCTTCGATCACAGCCTGCGCACGCTGGAGAACGCGCTCGACTACTCACGCGGCAACGTCGAGCACTTCATCTTCTTCTCGTCGTCGATGGTCTACGGCAACTTCCACGGCAACACCGTGACCGAAGACACGGTCTGCGAGCCGCTGGGCATCTACGGCGCGCTGAAGTTCGCCGGCGAGAAAATGGTGATCGCCTACAACCAGGTCTTCGACCTGCCCTACACGATCATCCGGCCCTCGGCGCTCTACGGGGAACGCTGCGTGAGCCGCCGGGTCGGGCAGATCTTCATCGAGAACGCCATCCAGGGCGCCGACGTTACGGTGTTCGGCGACGGCTCGGATGCGCTGGACTTCACATATATCGGCGACCTTGTGCATGGCATAGAGAAGGTCATCGAGAACGAGAACTCCCGCAACGAGACATTCAACCTCACCTACGGCGACGCCCGTTCGATCGCCCAGATGGCGGAGATTATCGGCGACCACTTCCCGGACGTGAAAATCCGCTACGAGGACCGCGACGCGCTGATGCCGGAACGCGGCACCCTGTCGGTGGATAAGGCGCGCAAGATGATCGGCTACGACCCGCAATGGCCGCTCGAGAAGGGCTTTGTCGAATATATCGAGTGGTACAAGGCGCTGTTCGATCGCAAGGGGAACACGCTGGCCGCGTCGTGAACGCGCCAGTCCGCCATATGACCGCGAACCCAGGTACGGGACGGGCCGACACATGGCTGGGCGAACGCCTCGGGGTGCCTGCCTGGCACCTCGAAGCCGACGCTGATGTCGCCGCATGGCGCGCGAGCGCGCAGGGTGCGGCGTTCGCCGACGTCAAAATCCGGGTGTCCGACACAGAGACCGTGGCGCGATTTACCGAAGCCGGATTCCGCCTGACCGATACGAACCTGACCTTCGAGCGGCCCTCCCGCTCGGATGATACAGGGCAGGGCGATATGGGGTCGGCCCCCGGCGCACGACAGGCCCTCGGTACCGATGCCGACGCCGTCATCGCCATCGCTCGCGACGGTTTTTCGACCGACCGGTTTCACGCGGACCCTGCCATCGAGACGGCGACCGCAGACCGCATCAAGGCCGACTGGGCCGGCAACTTCTTCGCCGGGGCACGCGGAGACTGGATGGTGGTCGGCGAACACAGGGACAAGGTCGCCGGGTTTCTCCAGTTGCTCGACCGAGACGGACATCTTGTGATCGACCTGATCGCGGTCGCCTCGAATGCCCGCCGCCAGGGTCTCGCCGCGGCCATGATCGAACACGCGGCGGCGAACCTGATGCCGGGCGCCCCGATGCGGGTCGGCACCCAGCTCGCGAATACCGCCTCGGTCCGGCTCTACGAATCTCTCGGCTTCCGGCTCACCAACGCCGAACACGTCCTGCACTGCCATGTCGACTGACACCCATTTCACATTCGGAACGCACGATCTCAATGATCGGGTCATGATCGTGGCCGAGATCGGCAACAACCATGAAGGCGATGCCGCGCTCGCCCATGACATGATCGCGGCCGCCGCCGAGGCCGGCGCCGATGCGGTCAAGTTCCAGACCATCGAGCCGGCGCGCCTCGTCGCTGCCGACCAGACCGCGCGAATCGAACAGCTCGGCCGGTTTCACCTGCCGCAGGCGACCTTCGAAGACCTGGCCCGGACCGCCGCCGAGAATAACGTGATGTTCCTGTCGACCCCGTTCCATCCCGGCGCGGTCGGCTGGCTCGGCAAGATCGCGCCGGGCTTCAAGATCGCCTCGGGCGACCTGACCTATACCGGCCTGCTGGAGAGCGTGGCCGCGACGGGGAAACCGATCCTGCTGTCGACGGGCGCGGCCACCATGGACGAAGTGCGTACGGCGAAAGACACCATCGAGGCCGTGTGGAACGATGCGGGCGTGTCGCCGGGCCTGGCGATCCTGCACTGCACGGTCAGCTACCCGACGGAACCGGCGGACGCGAACCTGTCGGCAATCCCCGACCTCGCAACACTCGGCGCGACCGTCGGTTTCTCCGACCACACCATCGGCATCGACGCCGCAGTTCTCTCCGTCGCGCTCGGCGCGCGCGTCATCGAGAAGCATTTCACCCTGGACAAGAACCACTCCGACTTCCGCGACCACGCCCTGTCCGCCGACCCGGGTGACATGAAGGCGCTGGTGGCGGGCGTGCGAAATGCAGAGGCCCTGATCGGGCGCGGCGGCAAGCGCGTGCTCGACTGCGAGGCCGAGGTCGGGCCCGCGGTCCGGCGCTCGGTTCATGCCCTTCGCGACATCGCCGCCGGGGCCGAACTGACTTCGGACGATATCGTCTGTGTCCGGCCGGAAGGCGGCATCGCGCCGTCGGGCGAGATCGCGCTCGCCGGGCGCACCGCGAAGGCCGCCATCACCGCCGGCACGCCCCTGACCGAAGACATGCTCGCCTGACCATGTGCGGAATCGCCGGATATATCGGCCCGACGCCGCCCGATCCTTCGCACGTCGAGGCATGCGAAGCGCTGATGGGCCGGCGCGGTCCCGACGCGAACGGGCGCTACGGGCATCGTCTGTCCGACGACCAGGTGGTTGTGCTGCTGCACAGCCGCCTGTCGATCATCGACCTCGACCCGCGTGCGAACCAGCCGATGCAGATCGGCGACCATGTGATCGCCAGCAACGGCGAGACCTACAACTACCTGGAGCTCGCCGGTCAGCTACGCAGCGAGGGCGTGACGCTAACCACGTTGAGCGACACCGAAGTAATGCTCGCCGCCATCGCGACCTGGGGCATGGACAAGGCGCTCGACCGGGCGGAAGGCATGTGGGCCTTCGCCGCCGTGGACGAGGACGCGAAGACGCTGACCCTCGTGCGCGACCGGTTCGGCGAGAAGCCGCTCTACCTGCTGGAGACCGGGAACGGCCTCTATTTCGCGTCCGAGGTGAAGTTCCTGTTCGCGCTGTCGGGCCTGCGACCGCGCGCCGACACCGACCACCTCAAGCGGTTCCTCGTGAACGGCTACAAGGCGCTGCACAAGGTGGAGGATACGTTCCACGAAAGTGTGCGCGCGCTGCCCGCCGGATCGGCCCTGACGATCACGCCGCTCGGCCGGACCGAGATCAGATACTGGACACCCGAAATCTCCCCCGACGACAGCCTGTCCTTCGACGACAGCGTCGCGGCAACGCGCGAAGCACTGATCGACGCGGTCGGCCTGCGCCTGCGCGCCGACGTCCCGCTCGCCTTCTGCCTGTCGGGCGGCGTCGACTCCAACGCGATCATTTCCATCGCGCGCCGCGTCTTCGACCATGACGTCCACGGATTCACGATCGTCAACACCGACGAACGCTACGCCGAGGAAGACCTCGTCAGGCAGTCGGTCGCCGAACTCGGCCTGCGCCACACCAGCGTGCGGCTGACCACGGACAACTTCCTCGACAACCTGGACACGCTGGTCCGCCAGCACGACGCGCCGGTCTTCACCCTGTCCTACTACGTGCACTGGCTGCTGATGCAGGCGATCGCGGAAGCCGGCTACAAGGTGTCGGTCAGCGGAACCGGCGCGGACGAACTTTTCACCGGCTACTACGATCATCAGAACGCCTACCTGTACGAGATGCGCAACGATCCCGAGCGCGCCGCCTCCGCGCGCGCCGAATGGCAGGCGCATGTCGCGCCGGTCGTGCGCAACCCGTACCTGCAGGACCCCGACCTGTTCGTGAACGATGCGGATTTCCGCGGCCACATCTATCTGGGGGCCGACGAGTTCTCCGCCGGGCTGACGCAGCCCTGGTCGGAGCCGTTCGAGGAAACCCGTTATTGCGACGGCCTGCTGCGCAACCGCATGGCCAACGAGATGTTCCACGAGGCGGTGCCGGTGATCCTCCATGAGGACGATCTGAACGCGATGTACTTCTCCATCGAGAACCGCTCGCCTTTCCTCGACCGGCGGCTGTTCGAGACGGCGGCATCGATCCCGACCCGGCACCTGGTGCGCGACGGCAAGGCAAAGGCCGTGCTGCGCGAGGCCGTGCGCGGCATCGCGCCCGACGCCATCGTCGACGAACGCCGCAAGGTCGGCTTCAACGCGCCCATCGGCGACCTGCTGGACACGCAGGACCCGAAGGTCCGCGCGCGCCTGCTCGACGACGGCCCGGTCTTCGACATCGTGCGCCGCGACACCGTCGAGCGGCTGCTCGACGCCGACACCTTGCCGAACAGCGAGAGCAAGTTCCTGTTCAACATTCTCGGCGTGCGCCTGTTCCTCGAACAGGTCGAGGGCGGGATCGTCAATGGTGGCGATATTTCCGCGACCGCCGAAGGCGCGGCGGCATGAACGTCGCGGTCGTGGATTACGGCCTGAGCAACCTGACCTGCGTGCGCGCGGCCATCGAGCGGCTGGGGCATGAGAGCCGGGTGGCCGCCACGCCCGAGGGGCTGAACGGCGCGGACCGGATCGTCCTACCGGGCGTCGGGGCGTTCGGCGACGCGATGGCCAACCTGCGTGAACGCGGCATGGCCGATGCGCTGGACAGCGCCGTGCGCCGGAACGGCGCGCCGTTTCTCGGCATCTGCCTGGGCGCGCAGCTCGTCTGCAAGGACAGCGACGAACACGGCACCCACGAAGGCCTCGGCTGGGCCGATGCCCATGTCCGCCGGATCGCGCCCGGCGACGGGAAGCTGCGCGTGCCTCACACCGGCTGGGACGACGTGGCCCCGGCGGGCGACAGCGTGCTGTTCGCCGACATCCCCGACGAGGCGCTGTTCTACTACACCCACAGCCACGCCATTCACGCCGAAGACGCGGCGATCGTGCGCGGCACCTGCGACTATGGCGACACGTTCGCAGCCGTGCTGCAAGTCGACGACCATATCCACGCGACCCAGTTTCATCCCGAGAAGAGCCAGAAGCACGGCCTCGCGATGCTGAATAATTTCCTGGAGCACGCCGGCTGATGCTGCGCCGCCGGGTCATCACGGTCCTGACCTTTGTCGACGGAGTGCTGTTCCGCACCAAGCTGTTCGAGCCGGACTACCGCTACACGCTGAACTTCGTCGATGCGTGGTCAGTGGACGAGATCGTCGTCCTGGACGTGACCCGCGACCCCGCCGCCGACCGGTCGGCCTTCGACGGGGTGGTCCAGAACTTCGCGCGCAACTGCTTCGTGCCCGTCGCGGCCGGCGGCGGCGTACGCTCGCTGGACGACGTGCGCCGCTATCTCGACCTCGGCGCGGACAAGGCGGTGGTCAACACCGGCGCGCTGGACCGGCCGGAGCTGATCACCGAGATCGCGCGCGCCTACGGCAGCCAGTGCTGCGTGGTCTCGATCGACGCCAAACGCACGGGCGACGACAACGACTATCGCGTGTTCAGCAGCTTTGGCGGCAGCGAGACCGCGCACGACCCGGTCGACTGGGCGCGCGAAGCCGTCGAGCGGGGCGCGGGCGAGATCATGATCACGGCCATCGAGCATGACGGCGCATTGTCGGGCTACGACCTCGACCTCTGCCGCCGGGTCGCCGACGCGGTGCCGGTGCCGGTGCTGATCTGCGGCGGGGCGGGCAACTGGAAACACTTCCTGTCAGGCTTCGTCGACGGCGGCGCCGACGCCGTGTGCACGACCAACATCTACCACTTCACCGAAACCAGCATTCAGAGCGCCAAGTCCTTCCTCGCGAAGAACGGCGTTCCTGTACGGGTCTCCCAATGACAAGTCTTTCCGCAATCGGCGGGTCGGACGTCCATGTCTGCCACCGCTGCCTCATGCCCTCGACCCGCCCGCGGATCGTGTTCGACGAAAACGGCGTCTGCAACGGCTGCCTGAACGCGGACGCGAAGGACAGCATCGACTGGGACGCGCGCAAGGCCGAGTTCGAACAGCTCGTCGAGGAGAACCGGCCCGCCAGGGGGCACTACGACTGCATCGTGCCGTGGAGCGGTGGGAAGGACTCCAGCGCCATCGCGTGGCGGCTGAAACACGATTACGGCCTCAACCCGCTGCTGGTGACCTTCTCGCCGATGATCCCGACCGAGGTCGGCGAACACAACCGCGAGGCGCTGCTGCGCGCCGGTTTCGATCATTTGTTCATTCGGCCGAACCAGCTTGTGGCCCGCCACCTGGCGCAGCGCTTCTTCCGCGAGCGCGGCAACCCCAAGGTCGCCTGGGACGCCGGCGTGACCGCGACCCCGATGCAGGTGGCCGTGCGCTACGAGATCCCGCTGATCTTCTACGCCGAGCATGGTGAGAGCGAATACGGCGGCCGGGTGCTGAGCGAAGAGCATCGCAAGATGCGCGACATGGCCGAGTTCCTGGAGCACCAGGTGGGCGACGACCCGATGAACTGGGTCGACGACGTCGCCGAGGAGCACGACCTCGCGCCGATGCTCTACCCGGACATGGAGGGCGTCGACCGGGTCGGCGTGAAGGCGCTCTACTTCGGCTACTTCCACCGCTGGGACGTCTACAAGAATTACGAGCTGATCGACGACGTCATCGATTTCAGGACCGCGCCGGGCGGGCGCACCGACGGCACGTTCACCGACTACGACAGCCTCGATGACAAGATCGACAACCTCTACTACTACATGCAGTTCATCAAATTCGGCTTCGGCCGCACGGTCCGCGATGCCTCGCGGATGATCCAGCTCGGACACATCACCCGCGAGCAGGGCCTCGAATACGTCCGCCGGTATGACGACGAGTTCCCGAACACCGAGCTCGACGCCGTGCTCGAGTATCTCCAGCTCGACCGCGCCGGGCTCGACGAACTGATCGACATGCACCGCAATTCAGAGATCTGGGAAAAGACCGGCAACGGCTGGCAGACCCGGTTCGACATCCGCTAAGGGCTTTCCCGCGATGAGCACCGCCAAGGAACATGACTGCGACGTCTGCGGCAGCAGCGATGCCGCCGAGATCGAATGCCTGCGCGCCTATTCGGGCGGGCGCCCGATCCACGTCTGCCGCGACTGCGGTTTCGTCTATGTCCGCGAACGGCGTTCGTTCCAGGAGATCGCCGACGCCTGGTCCTACGAGCTGTACGGCGAGGACCGCAGCTACACGGCCCAGCTTCCGGCCATCAAGGCGCGGCAGATGTTTGTCGCGCACTCGATCGACACGGAACTGGGCCTCAAGGGCAAGAAGGTCTGCGACATCGGTGCGGGTGAGGGGCTGTTCCTCGTAATGCTGGCCGGCGAGGAGTATGGCGCCGACGTGTTCGGCATCGAGCCGTCGCCGATACTCTGCGAGGACATGACGAAGCTGGGCGTGCCCAACACCGTCGGCACCATCGAGACCTATCTGGAGAGCCCCGAGCGCGCCGAGGGCGCGTTCGACATCGTCACCATCATCTGGACGCTGGAGAACTGCGAGGACTGCCGGGTGATGCTTGAGGGCGCGCACCGGCTGCTCAAGCCGGGCGGCCATGTGGTCGTCGCGACCGGCAGCCGCATCCTCGTGCCGTTCAAGAAGCCGCTCCAGTATTATGTCGGCGACGCCGACCTCGATACCCACAACTTCCGCTTCAGCGCCACCGCGCTGGAACGCCTGCTCGCCACGACCGGGTTCGAAAAGCAGCACGTCAATCGCTACATCGACAACGACGTGCTCTGCATGATCGCCCGCAAGACCGAGCCGGTCGCGAAGGACGCCGGCGACCTGCCGGTCGACGACTGGCGCGCCGTGATCGATTTCTTCGAGCGCTGGCACGCGGAAACGAAAGCGCACTACGCCGAATGAGCCGGGCCCCCGCATTGCTCGGCGGCACGCCGCTGATCGCCGAACCGTTCGCGCCCTATCACTCAATGGGCGCGGAGGAGGAGGAGGCCGTCCTGCGCGTCATGCGCTCGGACTGCCTGTCGGGCTTCTACGGCAGCTGGGAGGAAGGCTTCCTCGGCGGGCCGGAAGTGCAGGCGTTCGAGGCCGAATGGGCCGCGCGGTTCGAGGCGGCGCACGCCGTCACGGTGAACTCCGCGACGTCGGGCCTGATGGCCGCGATCGGTGCGGCGGGCGTCGGCCCCGGCGACGAGGTGATCGTGCCGGCCACCACCATGTCCGCCACCGCCATGGCGCCCATCGTCTACGGCGGCATCCCGGTGTTCGCCGACATCGACGAAGATACGTTCTGCATCGACGTGGAATCTGTAAAAGCCAACCTGACGGACCGCACCCGCGCGGTCATTGCCGTGAACCTGTTCGGGCAGGCCGCGCCGCTGGCCGAACTTCGCGCGCTGTGCGATGCGCGCGGGATCGTCCTGATCGAGGACAACGCCCAGGGCCCGCTCGCGACCGAGAACGGGAAATACTGCGGCACCATTGGGCATATCGGCGTGTTCAGCCTGAACTATCACAAGCATGTCCACACCGGCGAAGGCGGGGTCTGCACCACCGACGACGCCGGCCTCGCGCAGCGCATGCAGATGATCCGCAACCACGCCGAGGCCGTGGTTGGCGCGGCGGGCGTCGAGGACCTGACCAACATGGTCGGGTTCAACTTCCGGATGACCGAACTCAGCGCCGCCATCGGGCGGGTCCAGCTCGCCGGGATCGACCAGCATGTGGCGCGCCGCGAGGACTTCTCGCAGGCCCTCAGCACCGCGGTCGACGGCCTTGACGGCATTCGCGTGCCGCACGTCCGCCCGGACTGCCGCCACGTCTATTACGTCTGGGCGTCGCGCTTCGACGCCGAAGCCGCCGGCATGCCGCGCGCGACCTTCGTCGCCGCCCTGCAGGCCGAGGGTGTGCCCTGCTTCCCGGCCTATGTCGCGCCGCTTTATACGTTGCCGGCCTTCCGCAAGCGGATCGCCATGGGCCGCGACGGCTTCCCGTTCAGCCTGAGCGAGCGAACCTACGACACCGGCCTGTGCCCGGTCGCCGAGCGGCTGCACGCGGACGAGATCGTCGGGATCGAGCCCTGCGCCTACGACATCGGGCCGGACGACGCGCAACGGATGGCCGACGCTATCGCCGCCGTGCTCGACGCGCGCGACGCGCTCGCCGGGTGGAACGGCGCGGACGCGGCCTGAAGCCATGACCGGACGCACCGTCGCCAGCATCGAGGCCCGCATGGGTTCCTCGCGCCTGCCGGGCAAGATGCTCACCGACCTCGGCGGGGTGAGCGCGCTCGCCCTGATCGTCCGGCGCGTGCGGCGCGCGCGTTTTGTCGACGATGTGGTGGTCGCGACGACCGACAAGCCGGGCGACGACCCGCTCGCCGCGGCGGCCGAGGCGGAGGGCGTCGCCGTGTTCCGCGGCAGCGAGGACGACGTGCTCGACCGGGTGGTCCGGGCCCAGCAACAGATGAATGCCGACACGGTGGTCGAGATCAACGGCGACTGCCCGCTGCTCGATCCGGCGATCATCGACCGGGCCGTCGCGCGTTTCCGGGACAACGGTTGCGACCTCGTGACCACGACGCTCGACCAGAGCTACCCGCACGGCATGGACGTGCAGGTGTTCCCGCTGGCGCACCTCGAATGGGTCGCCGCGAACATCGACGACGCCGAGGTCCGCGAGCATGTGTCGCTCTATTTCTACCGACACCCCGAGCGGTACCGGATCGCCAACCTCGACGCCCCGCGCGAACACGCCGCGCCGGAACTGGCATTCCTGCTCGACGAGGCGGACGATCTGGCACGCCTGCGCAACATTCACACCGCGCTCGCCGGACAGCACGGCGACGCCTACACGCTGACGGACATTCTCAACCATGTCCGGGCGGACAGCCCGGTACAAAAGGCGGCGCGCGCGTGAGCCCGGCATCCACCGTGCTTGTCGGGTTCGGCATGATCGGCGCGGGCTTCGCCGCCGACCGCAAGATGGCCTCACACTTCGACTATGCGTGCCACGCGCAGGTGCTGCGCGACCATCCGGACTTCGAATGGGCCGCCGTGGTCGATCCGTCGGAAACCGCGCGCAACGCCGCCACCGCATGGGACGTGCCGCTGGTGGTTCCCAGCATCGACGACCTGCCGGATACCTTCCGCCCGGAGGTCGCGGTGCTCGCGACCGGCCCGGAGGTGCGCGACGCCGCGCTCGCCCGCTTCGACGGCCTGAAGCTGGCCGTCGTCGAGAAACCGCTGGCCTCCGACGCCGATGCCGCAGCCCGCCTGATCGCGGATTGCGACGCCCGCCAGATCGGGATGCAGGTGAACCTGTTCCGCCGCGCCGAGAAAACGACCCGCGCCCTTTCGGACGGCGAACTGGCCGAACGGATCGGCGCGCCGCAGGCAATCTTCGGCATCTACGGCAACGGGCTGCACAACAACGGCATCCACCTGATCGACCTGGCGCGTATGCTGGCGGGCGAGGTGCGCGAGGTGCGCGCCCTGGCTACCGCCATGCCACTCGCGACCAGCCCCATCGCGGGCGATGTCGCCGTGCCGTTCTCCCTGACGCTCGAGTCCGGCGTCTGCGCCACGCTGCAGCCGCTGGACTTCGCGCACTACCGCGAGGTCGGGCTCGACATCTGGGGTACGAAGGGCCGGCTGGAAATCCTGCAGGAGGGCCTGCTGATGCGCACGTCCCCCGCCGCGCCGCACCGTGCGCTGGACGTAGGCGCGGAGATCGCCAACGACGCGCCCGTAATCCTCGAAGGCGACTACGGCAATGCGCTCTATGCGCTCTACGACAACGCCGCCCGCTGGCTCGCGGGCGAGGCGCCGCTGGTCAGCCCGGGCAGCAACGCGCTGACCGACGAGCGGGTCGTAGAGGCGGTCCTGCACTCCGCCGCAAACGACGGCGCGCCGGTGGCGCTGACACAATGACCGCGCCCGACATCACGGTATTCGTCGAGGACCCCGGTGCCGCGAACCTCGTGCTCGGCCTCCGGGACGAACTGGCCGGGCACGGCCTGACCCTCGCTCTCTACGCAACGGGCGAGGCACTTCCCTATCTCAAGGCACGCGGCGAAACGCTGGAGACCTTCGATCCGCAGACCGTCGGACAGACGGGCCTGCTGGCGATCGGCACATCCGAGACACCGGACTCGAAGAGCTTCCGGGTGCTCGCCGACGCGAAGGCGCGGGGCATCCCGACGGTCGGCCTTGTGGATTCGCCCGCAAATTCCGCAGCGCGTTTTCGCGGCCTGACGGACGACCCGCTCGCGCACATGCCGGACCGCCTCGTCGTCACGGACAATGCCGCCGCCGACGCCTACCGCGCACTGGGGCTCTCCGCAGACAGGGTCGACATCGCCATGAACCCGGCGCGTCGCCGTGCATGGATTGCCGGGCAGCGTTTCGATGCCGAATCGCGTGCCGCGCGTCGCGAAGAATTATTCGGCGACACCGACGGCCCGTTCGTCCTTTTCCTGTCGGAGATCTCCGACGGCCTCGACCTCGATGCGTTCCGGCGCAACGACGACTACACGCTCAAGGGCCGGGGGGGCAGCGACGCACGCACCGACATCGTTCTGGAGTCTTTGCTGGGCGCCATCGCCGCCATGGCCCCGCGCCCGAACGTGGCCGTCCGGCTGCACCCGAAGGAAACGGACGACAGTTTCGCGGCGCTGCGCGGCGAACTCGCCAGCGTCACGAAGGACGGCGACCCGCTCGGGATGTGCGACGCCGCCGATCTGGTCGTCGGCATGACCACCACGCTGCTCGCCGAGACCCGGCATCTCGGGCAGCGGGTGCTCTCCATTATTCCGCGCGAGAGCGAGCGCGAATGGCTGGCCGACATCGCGGCGGGCGATATCCCGGCGGTCTGGGCCGAGGACAGGATCGCGCCGGCGATCGCCGGCCTTCTGGACACGCCCCGCCCGGCGCCGGTCGCCCCCGACGGCAAGTCCATCGCGGACACGCTGGTCGCGTGCCTGCCCCCGCGCGACCAGCGCCGCGCCGCGGTCGCACGGTGAAGCTTGTCCGCCATGGCCACGCCCATCCATATCGAGACCGACCGGCTGTCCATCGTGCCCTTCGCGAACGGGCATCTGAGCGATGACTATGTCTCCTGGCTCAACGACCCAGAGGTCGTGCGCTACAGCGAGCAGCGCCACCGCACGCACACGCGAGAATCCTGCCGGGCCTACGCCGACGGTTTCGTGGAATCGGACGACAGCTTCTGCGCCATCGAGGCACGCGACCTGGGCCATATCGGAAACCTCGTCGTGACGCGCGATACCCCAAACCGGACAGCAGACATGTCGATCATGATCGGCGCAACGGCCGCACGCGGGCAGGGCTTCGGGGCCGAGGCGTGGGGCGCGGTGCTCGCCCACCTGCTGACGGTCGAGAAACTGCGCAAGGTCACCGCCGGTACGATGGCCGCGAACACGGCGATGGTCGGCGTGATGCGCAAGACCGGCATGACCATCGAGGGCACGCGGCCCCGCCAGTTCCTGCTCGACAGCGAGGAGATCGACCTTGTCCTCGCCGGGGCACTGGCCAACGAATGGACGGACCCTTCCGCATGAGCGTTCTCTGCATCATCCCCGCGCGCGGCGGCTCCAAACGGGTGCCCGGCAAGAACCTGCTGCCGCTGGCCGGCCGGCCGGCACTGGCCTGGTCGCTGATCCACGCCCGGGATTCAGAGCTGGTCGACGACGTCGTGGTCTCCACCGACGACGCCGAGATCGCCGCGCTCGCCCGGACCTATGGCGCGGACGTGGTCGAGCGGCCGGAAGACCTGTCCCACGACACAGCCAGCAGCGAGTCCGCGCTGCGCCATGTCCTCGATGCCCGCGCCGCCGCCGGCCACGAGGACCCGGAGCTGGTCGTGTTTCTCCAGTGCACCTCGCCTGTGCGCCGCATCGACGATATCGACAACGCCATCCGCCTCATGCGTGACACGGACGCGGACTCCGTATTCTCGGCCTGCGAGAACTCGCGGCTGATCTGGGGCATGAAGGGCGAGGAACCGGTCGCGCTGAACTACGACTGGAAGGAACGCAAGCGCGAGCAGGAGATGGAGCGCCAGTTCCGCGAAAACGGATCGATCTACGTGTTCCCGCCCGCCCTGCTGCGCGAGACCGACAACCGGATGGGCGAGCGCAAGCGCGTCTACGAAATGGACTACTGGACGTCCTTCCAGGTCGACACCGGCGACCACCTCGAACTCATCGACTGGATCCTGCGCCGGCCGGAATACGCCGTGCCCGCCGCGTGGCCGTCCGAGGTCGACCTGCTCGTGTTCGACTTCGACGGCGTGATGACCGACAACGCAGCCTATGTGGACGAGACCGGCCGCGAGACCGTGCGGGTCACCCGCGCCGACGGGCTGGGGATCGACCGCCTGCGCGCGCTGGGCGTGCCGATGATGATCCTGTCGACCGAGCGCAACCCGGTCGTCGCGGCCCGCGCCGAAAAGCTCCGCATCGCCGTCGAGCACGGGATCGCCGACAAGGCCGCGCGGCTGACGGAAATCCTCACCGAACGCAAAGCCGACCCCGCCCGCGTGATCTACCTCGGCAACGACGTGAACGATCTCGGCTGTTTCGACCTGGTCGGCTTCCCGGTCGCCGTCGCGGATTCCCACCCGCGCGTGCTTGCCGCCGCGCGTCATGTTCTCGCAACGAAGGGCGGGGACGGTGCGGTGCGCGAACTCTGCGACGCCGTCGCGGACGCCCACGAACGGGGGCTCTCGCAATGAACCGGTTCGCCATCATGCAGGGCCGGCTCGCACCGCCGGAGAACAACGCCATCCAGGCCTTCCCGCGCGCGTCCTGGCGCGAAGAGTTCCCGCGCGCCGCTGCGGCCGGGCTCGACGCCATCGAGTGGATCCACGACACCTACGGCGCGGACGCGAACCCGATCCTCACCGCCGAAGGCCGGGCGGAGATGAGGGGCCTGATCGCCGCACACGGGATCGAGGTGCGTTCCCTGTGCGCCGACTGGTTCATGGACAATCCCTTCGTGCGCTGCAGCGACGACGAGAAGCGCGAACGGGTCGCGCATCTCAACGAGCTTCTGCAGAACGTCGACGCGGTCGGCGTGACCCGGATGGTCTTGCCGCTGGTCGACAACTCGACGATGGAAAACGACACCGAGCAGGAAGATGTTCGTGCTGTCCTGCGTGACGTCGCGCCGACGGCGCGCGAGGCCGGGATCGAACTCCATCTCGAAACCGATCTCGGTCCGGCGGATTTCGCCGCGTTCCTCGACGGCCTGCCGGAAGATATCATCAAGGTGAATTTCGACAGCGGCAACTCGTCCGGCCTCGGCTATCCGCCCGACGAGGAATTCGCCGCCTGGGGCGCGCGTCTCGGCAGCGTCCACATCAAGGATCGCGTGCTGGGTGGCACGACCATGCCGCTGGGGGAGGGGAGTTGCGATTTCGCCGCCGTCTTCGCCGGGCTCAACGCGCTCGGTTACGACGGCGACATCGTGCTGCAGGTCGCGCGCGGCGAGGACGGCGGTGAGGTCGAACTGGCCCGGCGCAACCGCGCCTTCGTCGAAGCCGGACTCGCGGGGGCGCGCCAGGCATGAATCTCGAACTTGCGGGAAAGAACGTGCTTGTCGGCGGCGCCTCGCGCGGCATCGGCAAGGCCATCGCGGCGGCCTTCGTCGCCGAGGGCGCGAACGTCACGCTGACGGGCCGCAATGCGGAATCGCTCGACGCGGCCATGACGGACATCAGAGCAAAGGTCGGCGCGGACCGGCCGGACGCCGTGCACGCCGTCGCGGGCGATCTCGGCGCAGACGGGCAGGCCCGGAAAGCCGTCGAGGCCGCGCGCGAAAAATGGGGCCAGCTGGATATCCTTATCGCCAACGTCGGCTCGGGCCGCACGACCCCCGGCTGGCAGGCCAGTGAAGACGAATGGCGCGACGTGTTCGAGACAAACCTGTGGTCAAGCATGAAGCTCGTGAACGCAGCGCTTCCCGACATGGTCGAGGCCGGCGCGGGCAGCATTGTCGCGATTGGTTCCATTGCGGGGCTGGAAGCGCTCGGCGCGCCGATCTCCTATGCCGCCGCGAAGACGGCGCTGGCCAGCTACACCGCCAACCTCGCCCGCTCGGTCGGGCGCGACGGCGTTCGGGTCAACTGCGTCGCGCCGGGGAACGTCTACTTCGAGGGCGGTACGTGGGACGTGAAGATGCAGGAAGACGAGGCTGGCGTGCGCGCCATGCTGAACGCCGAAGTCCCCCTCAACCGCTTCGCGACCCCGGAAGAAATCGCCGACCTGACAGTCTTTGTCGCCTCGCCGCGCGCCGGCTTCATGACCGGGGCCTGTGTCGTCGCCGACGGCGGCCAGACCCGCGGCGGCCACTGGTAGACAACAGCCATGACTGACCAAAATCCCTTTGATCTAACCGGCCGGATTGTGATCGTCACCGGCGGCGCGGGACTTTTCGGCCGCCGCCATGCCGAAGCCATCGCGGGTGCCGGCGGCACGCCGGTTCTGCTCGACCTGCACGCGGGTGCCGCTGAAGCCGTCGCGGCGGAGACCGCCGAGCGGTTCGGCGTCCCGGCCAGGGGACTGGGCTGCGACATCACCGACATCGCCGCCATCGAAGCCGTGCGCGACAAGATGCTGGATGAATTCAAGCGGATCGACGGGCTGGTCAACAACGCCGCGAACAACCCGAAGGTCGAAAGCGGCAGCGACGAGGAATTCTCGCGGCTGGAGAATTTCCCCCTGGATGTGTGGAACGGCGACATCGCGGTCGGCCTGACGGGCTCCTATCTGTGCGCCCGCGTGTTCGGCAGCGAGATGGCGCGCGCGGGTTCCGGCGCGATCCTGAACATCGCCTCCGACCTCGCCGTGATCGCCCCAGACCAGCGGCTGTACCGCGAACCGGGCCGCGCGGCGGACAACCAGCCGGTCAAGCCGGTGACCTACTCGGTGGTAAAGGCCGGGCTGCTCGGCCTGACGCGCTATCTCTCGACCTACTGGGCCGATCAGGGCGTGCGGTGCAACGCGCTGTCGCCCGGCGGTATCTACGACGGCCAGCCCGACGATTTCGTCGAACGGCTGGCGAACCTGATCCCGATGGGCCGGATGGCCGACGCGGACGAATACAACGGCGCGGTCGTGTTCCTGCTGTCGGACGCCTCACGCTACATGACCGGCCAGAACCTTGTGATCGACGGCGGAAGGACGGCCTGGTGAGCTACAACGCATCCGATGTTTTCTCGCTCGCCGGCAAGACGGCGCTCGTCACCGGTGCGTCGGGCTTCCTCGGCCGGACCCTGTGCACGGCGCTGCTCGACAACGGCGCGCGCGTCGTCGCGCTCGGCCGGTCCGAACGCACGGAGACGGAAGCCGAGGCCTGGCAGAACACCTACGGTGCGGACCGGGTCGCGGCGCACCGGATCGACATGTACGACCTGCCGGCGTTCGAGAGCGCACTCTCCGATATCCTGTCCTCGGAAGGCGAGATCGGCATCCTGGTGAACAACGCCCACGAGATGGGCCCCGCCACCGGCTTCAACAATCCCGACGCCGCGCTGGACGTGGCGGGCTTCGACCAGTGGGAGCGCAACCTGACCGGCGGCGTCCACTGGCCCGCGACCACGACGCGCGTGATCGGCGGCGCCATGAAGAACGCCGGCGCGGGTGTGATCGTGAATGTCGCCTCCATGTACGGCCTCGTCGCGCCGAGCCCGCTGCTCTACGAGGGCACGCCGTTCCTGAACCCGCCGGGCTACTCCGCCTCGAAGGCGGCGATGATCGCGCTGACCCGCTACACCGCGTCCTTCTGGGGCCGCGACGGCGTGCGCTGCAACGCGCTGGTGCCCGGCCCGTTCTCCAATACCGAGGACGAGGGCGACAACTCGGTCGACCCGGACGATCCGTTCCTCAAACGCCTCGACGACCGGACCGCGCTCGGCCGGGTCGGGCGGCCCGGCGAACTCGTCGGCGCAGCCATCTTTCTCGCATCCGATGCCAGCAGCTACGTGACCGGGCAATGCCTGACGGTCGATGGCGGCTGGACCATCACCTGACAACCACCAAGACCTGTCTCACAGGAAGGATTTTTCCATGACCGACCCCGTAAAGATCGGCGACAAGCTGGTCGGCCCCGGCCAGCCCTGCTTCATGACCGCCGAGATCGGCATCAACCACAACGGCGATCTCGACCTCGCCCGCAAGCTGATCGCCGCCTCGGTGACCGCCGGCTGCGACGCCGTGAAGTTCCAGAAGCGCACCGTCGAGGTGGTCTACACCGAAGAGGAACTGGCGCGGCCCCGCGAGAACCCGTTCGGCGAGACCAACGGCGAACTCAAACATGGCCTGGAATTCGGGGCCGACGAGTTCGGCGCCATCGACGAATTCTGCAAGCTGAACGACATCATGTGGTTCAACTCCTGCTGGGATGAGGCCTCGGTCGACTTCAGCGAGGCCTACAATCCGCCGGCCTACAAGATCGCGTCGGCGAGCCTGACCGACGACAACCTGCTGCGCCATCACCGCGAAACCGGACGGCCGATCATCCTGTCGACGGGCATGAGCACCATCGAGCAGATCGACCACGCGGTCGAAGTTCTGGGCACGAAGGACCTGATCATCCTGCACGCGACCAGCACCTACCCATCGCAGCCGGAAGAGCTAAACCTCAAATGCATCCAGACGCTGATGGACCGGTACGACGTGCCCATCGGCTATTCGGGTCACGAGGTCGGCCTGAGCACATCGGTCGCCGCTGCCGTGATGGGCGCCTGCATGATCGAGCGGCACATCACGCTGGACCGCGCCATGTGGGGCAGCGACCAGGCCGCCTCCATCGAGCCGCACGGTTTCTCCCGCCTGGTGCGCGACGTACGCACCATCGAGAACGCGCTCGGCGACGGCCGGAAGGTCGTCTATGACAGCGAGGTGCCGATCATCGAGAAGCTGCGGCGCGTCGACAGCCAGCAGCTCGCGGGCTGACGGCAGGGGAACGGAGCAGGTTCATGGCGTATCGAGTGATCATCCGCGCCCACACGGCCCGCCGGGACATCGCGCCCGCGGTGCTGGTGGAACGCATGCTGCAGCGCCTCGGCTGCGAAACGTTCATCGCCAGCGTGCGCAACTTCGAATGGGTCATGCGCAAGTGGCAGCCCCAGGGCGTGGTGCTGCTGGCACCGGGGATCGCGAAACGCGCGCGCGAGTTACGGCCCGACTCCCAGGTGATCTTCCTCGACGGCGAGGGGTTCCAGAGCGAGGACATCTCCACGGTAACCCTGTGGCGCGACGACCCCGAGCAGTACACCTCGCTCGACCTGTGCCTGCTCTGGGGACCGATCATCCGCGAGCACATGACCAGCCTGACGCCGCAGTTCGACCAGTCGATCACGCGGGTCATCGGCAACCCGAAGTTCGACCTGATCCGCTACATGCCCGACAGCGTGAAGCCGGACGGCGAGCCGAAGAAGGTGGGCATTCTCGGGCGGTTCCCGACCATCAACCACCATGAGGGCATCCCGACGATCCGCGGCCTGTGGAGCAAGGTGAACCTCGATTTCGTGGTGAACTGCTGTTACGCGTTCCACGCGGTCCACAACGTGGTGCAGAAAATCCTGGAGGAGACGGACTACATCATCTCCATCCGGCCGCACCCGATGGAACAGGTCGAGGCCTACCGCGACTGGGTGATCCCGTCCTTCGGCGCCAAGTACAAGGACCGCTTCGAGATCGACGAGAGCCTGGTGATCACCGACTGGATCGCGCAGCAGCGCGCGGTGATCGCCCCCACGTCGACGGCGTTCCTCGAGGCGTATCTGCTGAAAGTGCCCGTCATCAACATCGACCGGCTCGCCGGGACCGCCGAGTACAACGCCGGCTACGCGCAGGTCTGCGCCGAGTGGCAGGCCGCGGCCTATCAGCCCGACAGCATCGACGAAGCGGTCGGCATGATCCGCAAGGGCCGCGAGCTCGAAGTGCATGACGCGGCGATCGAAAAACAGATCTCCGAATACTGCGCCTGGGAGGAGGGCGGCTCCGCCTCCTGGAATGCCGCCCGGACGATCGTCGACCATCTCGACGCGACGAGCCCGCCGAACAACAGGCACTGGCCGCGTTCGCTGGTGAACCTGCGCGACGAGATCAGCTTCCGCCGCGCCATGAAGCGCAACCCGCTGCACCACAACTTCAGCTACCGGGAAGGCTTCCACAAGCTGCCGGACTATTACGACGGCATGATCGACACCATGACTAAAGCTGCGGCGAAGACAGCCTGACGCCCGTGTCCGGACGCAGCGACAGACTGATGCTCGACGCGCCGTTCTCGCCGGCGTTGCGGGGTATGTTCGAACGGCTGGCCGGCGCGGACTGGGCGGCGCGCGTGCCGTCGGCGCTGTTCATCCGCGACTTCGAGAACCTGCCGGCCTCCGCGCCGTTCGACATCGATGTCGTCTGCGACCGTGACGAGTGGGACGACCTGCGCGCGCTGCTGCAGGAGTGCGCCGAAGGGCTGATCGTCAGCGAGGATGCGGCCCTGCAAGCGCTCTATGTACTTGTGATCGACCTCGAAGGCCCGGCCGACACGCGCCGGCACGCCTTCTTCGAGGTCCGCGACAAGTTGCGCGCGCCGGCGCGCCAGTTCGCGGTCGCGCCCGCGTCGGATATCGAACTGGCGTCGGACGACGTGCCCCGCGATGACGGCGCCGGCCTGCCCCGCCCGGAGACGGCATGGCACGCCGCGTTCACCCTGCTCCAGGCGCTGCGCAAGGCGGACGTCGACAAGTACATCTCCCGCCTCAACGCTTTCGACGCGGCCACACGAGGCGCCGCGCGAAACATACTGACGTCGACACTCGGTTTTCCCGGCGAGGCGCTGGACCGCTGGATCGTGTCCCCGACGGCCAGGCCCCGCCGCACGGCGGTGGCGGACCCGGATATCTCGCGGCGCGAGAAGCTCCGCCGCTTCTTCGCGGACCGGCTGTTCTTCCTGCCGCTGCTGAGCCTCGACTTCTTTACGATCCACGGGCCCGACGGCGCGGGCAAGTCCACGACCTGCGACGAGATCGGCAAGCTGATCGAGGGCCTGCCCTTCGGCCTGCACCAGTTCCACCACAGCGAGGGCTGGAAGGAAGGCCGCCGGCGCGACCCGAAGACCGGCGAGCGCGCCACGCCGAAAGCCGTGATTCCGGTCGCCGACGAGCCGTCGGTCCTGCGCCGCACCGCGCGCACCATCTACCGCCTGCTTCCCGAGGGCGTGCGCGAGTTCTGGCTCTGGAATTCCCACTTCCTGAACTACAACCGCAAGTTCACGCGCTTCCTGCTCGACAACCGCAACAACGGCCACATCATGTTCGCCGACCGCTACGTCTACGACGTGCGCATCAAATACATCGTCGAGACGCCGAAACCGAGCCGGCTGGTGCGCGGCTACTACCGGCTGCACAGCGCGCTGGTTCCGAAACCACGCTTCGGCTTCGTGCTGGTCGACGACCCCGCGAAGATCGTTGCGCGCAAGGCCGAGCTGACCGAGCCGCAGGTCGCGCTTTTCATCGATTGGATCATGCGCGTGCTGCACGAGCGGCGGATGCCGCACAGCGTCGTCCCCATCGACGGGCGCCCGCCACGCGCCGTCGCCACGCAGATCGCGCGCGAACTGCTCGAACGGCAGGGCCCCGACCTGATTCGCCATATGCGGACGTTCGTGTCGGACCTGGAAGCCGCGGATGCCGCCGCCGATCCGGGCGAGCCGGAACCGCTGCGGGCGGCCGTTTGAACATGAGTGCAAAGAGACTATCTAGACGTCATCAACCGACCGGACTGGCCCGGCACGGGAGAGAACCGACATGGCATTGCTGAACCCGCAACAGAAAAAACTCATCAAGCACAACGCCCCCGGCCTGGTGGCGAAGTATCGTGACTGGAGGACCGCCAGCGACTATGGCGACGACTTCTGGAAACGGCGCATGTCGAACGCGGTCAAGTCCGTCGCCGACATGGAGGAGAATCCCTACGACAAGATCCGCCCGACGGAGTACCCGCCGGCCCGGACGGAATCGCGCCACGCCATCGTCGAGATCAACAACACCTGCAACCTGAACTGCGCGATGTGCCAGACCATGTCGGCAACGCGCAAGCGCGGGCGCATGGAGATCGATTTCCTGCGCGAGACACTGGAGAAGCTCGTCGCCGACGGCATCGACAACGTCGCGCTGCACACACTGGGCGACCCGCTGGCAAACCCGCGCCTCGGCGAGGTGATGGCCGAGCTGCGCCGCGTCGGACTGAACACCTCAATCTGCACCAACGGGCTGCTGCTCGAACGCCATGTCGATACGCTGCTCGAATACATGGACGTGTCGCCCTCGATCTCCTTCTCCGTCGACGGCGCGAGCGCCGAGACCTACGAGAAGATCCGCATCGGCGGGAAGTTCGAGGACCTGCTGCGCCAGCTCGACATCTGTAACGAGAAACTCCGCCCCAAGGGCATGACGGTGAAAATCCACTGCACCCTGTCGAAGGACAATCTCGGCGAGGTCGGGCAGTTCATCGACACCTTCCGGAAATACGTGCCGCACCCGGCGCAGGACCTGACCTTCGGGGTCATCACCGGTCTCGCGCCCGACAACACCTATTTCCACTCGGTGAACCCGTTCCCGAACCTCAGCCACAAGAACCTGATGTGCTGGCGCCCGAAGGGCGACCCGCTCTGGGTCAATGTCGACGGCACGGTCTCGGCCTGCTGCCGCGACTATCACGGCGATCTCGTGATCGGGAACATCAAGGACAAGTCCTACCGCGAGCTGCAGGAAAGCGAGGGCCTGAAGAAGCTGCAGGCCGCGCACGAGTCCGGCGACCTGTCGGCCTACCCGCCCTGCGACACCTGTTTTCGCCCGGACAAGCGGCTGGACGAGATCATGAACGCACTCATCCAGTACACGATCCACAAGCATCCGGACGCCGACGCCGACTACTACCAGGGCTTCACCGACGACGTGGTGTCGACGTTCCAGAGCAACGGCAACTACGCCGAAAAAATCCAGGATCTCGTCGACCAGGTCTGATTTTTCGCCGGTCCACACCGGCGCACATCAACATGTCACGCGCTGCACTTCATCGCTTCGCCGCCCGCATCCTGGGCCGGCCGCTCATCAGCCTGTCCGCCATGGCCGATACGGCCCGGCGTGAGCGTCTGCTGCGTGAGCTCAAGGCCCATGGCGACAACATCGCGCTGCGCCCCGGCGTCGAGATCACCCACCCGGAGCGGGTGTCGTTCGGCAACAACATCATGCTGAACCACGGCACGATGATTTTTGCCGGCGGCGGCGTGACCATCGGCGACGACGTGGTGGTCGGCCCCGGCTGCCTGATCCTGACCGGCAACCACCGCGGCGAGAAATTCTACGGCAGCACAGACCTGCAGCCGATCTCCATCGGATCCAACGTCTGGCTCGGCGCGCGTGCCGTGATCACGCCGGGCACGACCATCGGCTCGGACGTGATCGTCAGCGCCGGCTCCGTCGTCACCGGCGACGTGCCGGACGGCAGCATTTTCGGCGGTGT
This sequence comes from Alphaproteobacteria bacterium, assembly GCA_965222215.1. GTDB lineage: Bacteria > Pseudomonadota > Alphaproteobacteria > UBA6615 > UBA6615 > JABJAG01. The sequence continues at coordinate 3,697,183 of OZ244931.1, forward strand.
GCCGGCGAAGAAAATCCGCGATCTGGAGCTGCCCTTCGAGCCGCGCCGTCGCGAAGAATACGACCAACCCGACAACGAACCGGAAGCATCATGAGAGTCGATTCCAAACTCGCCGGCCTGCAGCGCCGCTTCGCGCAATTCCTGCTGGTCCGCGAGATCCGCCAGGTGGTCGCGTTCCTGCGGTATTTCTTCTACGTCGCCCTGCTGCGGCGAATGAAGCGGTTCGAGGGCGGCGACGAGCATCTCGGCGCGAACACCCTAGACTACAACCTCGGCAAGATCGGCAAGAGCCTCAAGGTCGACAACCGCATCCACATGCTGGCGCGCCCGGTCTGCGCCGTCTCCCGCATCGCGACGGAACTGGCTTTCTCCAAGGTGCTGTCGGTCGGCCCGCGCGCCGAGGGCGAACTGCTCGCGCTCGCCGGCTACGGCTTCTCCTGGCAGAACATCCACGGGCTCGACCTGTTCTCCTATTCACCGCGCATCGATGTCGGCGACATGCACGAAATGCCCTACGAGGACGATACGTTCGACGCCGTTTTCTGCGGCTGGACCCTCGGCTACTCGGACGACCGCCCGCAGGCGCTGCGCGAGATGGTCCGCGTGACCCGGCCGGGCGGGCTGATCGCCATCGGCGAGGCATTCCATTCGCGCGACTTCGACGAGGGCACCGAGGCACACGGCTACGAATTGGGCAGCAAGGAGCGGATCAACCAGCTCGACGAAATTGTCGAGCCGATCAAGGACTCCATCGACGAGTGGTATTTCCGCCAGAACGCCACCGAAGAAGACCGGATCAAGGAGATCACCGCCATCGTCGGCGTGTTTTCCGTGCGCAAGCCGGAGGCGGCAACAGACGGATGACCGATACCGACGCCAGAGCCGCGTTCGACACAAAGGGGTATCACGTGATCCCGGGGCTGCTGTCCGGGGACGAGGCGGCGGCGTACCGGCTGGAGATCAACAAGGTCTTCGACCTGCCGGCGCGCGAGCTGTCCAACGCGGATATCGATTCCAAAACCTTCACGATGCCCGACGGCGTCACAAAGACACCGGAATTCTGGCCGCTGGTCTTTAACGAGCGCCTCGTCGGCACGATCCGCGACCTGCTCGGCGAGGACATCCGCTACACCCAGCACTCCGACCTGCACATCAACCTCGGGGCGGGGAAGTTCCACCGCGATTCGGCCTACCGCGAATTCGGGGTCGGCCCCGACTGGGACGAAAGCGAAGCGCCGTACCGGGTCGTCCGTGTCGCGCTCTACCTGTCCGACTATGCCGACAGCGGCTCGTCGCTGGTCGTGCTGCCGGGGACGCATCGCCGCGAAAGCCGTCTCAACCGGCTGGAGCTCCGCTTCTGGAGCGAGCTGCGGACCCGCTGGCGCAACCATTTCAGCACCAATTCGATGCCGCAGATTTCGGTAACGATGAAGCGCGAGCTCATCAAACATAAACCGGGCGACTGCATCGTCTTCGATCAGCGGCTGGTCCACGCGGGCGGCATCGTGCGGGGCAGGATGCCGAAATACGCGGTCTACCTCTCCTACGGGCTCGACAACCTGCACGCCCGCAACCACCACGACTATTACCTGTCGCGGCCGACCTACCTGCCGGAGCTTCCCGGCAATCTCGCCGCGCAACTCGACGCGGCCGACCTGCGCCTCACCGCCTGACCCGACAACGCTGTTGAACGACGAAATTCAGACCCGGTTCGTGATCGGCGGCCCCGCGCGCTGCGGCAAGACCACGCTCTCGACGGCGATCGCCGATACAGACGAAAGCTGCTTCGTGCTCGGTGTCGACGCCCTGTTCCGTGCGATCCTGCGCCGGGGGATCGTCAACCGCGTCACCCCCGTCGCCGACACGGTCGCGCACTTCCTCACCCGGCAGCGGTTCCAGGACGCCGAACGCAGCATCGCCGAAAGCCCGCTCGACTACAGCCCGCTCGACCTTGATGCCCTGATCGGCGCCAGTACCGGCGCAAACCCCGTCACCGCCTACGCGTCGGCCCTCGACGCCATGGCCGTCGCGGCGGGAAAACGACACTGGGCCACCTTCGACCTGCATCCGGAGTTCGCCTACCCCCGTCTGCGCCGCCTGATTCCCGGCCTCAAGCTGGCGGTGATGTTCCGCGACCCGGCTGAGGCCATCGCCGCCGTCCTGTACTGGCGGCGCGACGGCAAACCCCTCCAGCACTCCCGCCGGGAATTCCGCCGCGCCCTGATCCTCTGGGCCATCGCCGCCACCGCCGCCCTGTCGCACCGCAGGCGCTGGCCGCAGGATGTCCGGTTCGTGACCCTGCCCGAACTGATGGAGTCGCAGACGCCCGTCTCTGTCTTCGGGATCTCGGCCCGGCACGACACCGCCTCGGGGACGTCCCACGACGCGCTGCATTTCCGCCGCACGGCGGACGGATACCGCCAACCGGCAGGGGGCTTCGCGCCGCTGCTGTCCGCCGAAGAGGAAGCCGAGGTGGCGGCGCTGTTGCATCCCCTCGCACACGCGGTCGGCTTGGAGACCACGATCGGGGCCCATGGTGAAAAGGCCCGCCCCGGCCTGAAACTCTATGCCGCGATCCTCACGTCCGTTGCCCGGGTTGCACCCCAGGGCGCGGCAAACCTGATGGATTTCCTCGATGCCCCCCTGGGCGTCACCCGCCGCCGGCTGTCGCTGGTCCGCCAAGCCCTCACGACCTGCCTGCGCGGCAACACCGCCGCCGGCCGGCCCGCCTGATCGAGCCCGCATGATCCGCAACTACATCGAACACCTCCAGTTGTTCTACCGGTACGCCGGGCTGAACTTCGTCTGGCTGCTCATTATCGTCCTGCTGTCCGGCGTGACGGAGGTGATCGGCATCGCGCTCCTCTTGCCGATCCTGGAACTCGAAAGCGCCAGCGAGCAAACCAGCCAGGTCTCCCAGATCATCTTCGACGCCTACGCCTTTGTGGGGATCGAAGTCTCGATGACGAGCCTGCTGGTACTGATCGTGGTGATCTTCGCGCTCAAGGGCCTGATTATGTTCGCGCGCATACTGTTTGCCGAGCGGATCGTCTCCAGCCTCGTGCTGCGGCTGCAAACCGAACTGATCGATTCCTTCTCGCGCATCTCCTACGTCTACTACGCGCAGCTCAAGACCGGCACGCTGACCAACCTGATCTTCACCGAGGTCGAGCGCTTCGCGCGCAGCTTCTCCAAATTCATCTCCGTGATCGCGACCGGCCTGACCGTCTGCTTCTACCTCGCGGGCGCCGCGCTGATCCGCTTCGACCTGACCGCCGGCATCGTCGTCGCCGGTTTCTTCGCCCTGTTCCTGTTCCGCTTCCTCGTGCGCCGCACCCAGGAGCTCTCGATCGAGATGTCGAACGAGAGCGCGCAGGCCCACGCCAACCTGATCCAGACCCTGCAGAGCTTTCTCTACCTGCGCGCCTCGGGCGCGATGCACCGGATGACCGCGCGCGTCGGGGACCGGCTCGCGGCCCTGATCCGGCTGCGCGTGAAGCTGGCGACCATTTCCGCGACCCTACACTCCATCGTCGAGCCGTTTGCCGTTGTCCTGCTCGCGGTCCTGATCATCATCCAGGTGGAGGTCGAGGGCCGCGCGATTGCCGAGATCGTGGTTCTCGCGCTGCTCTGCCACCGCGCGTTCACCCGCCTGATGACGGTGCAGCAGGAACAGCAACGTTTCAACGAGAGCGTCGGTGGTGTGGTGACCGTCCAGCGCGAAGGAAACCTGCTGCGCGACCATGGTGAAGCCGACGGCGAGGCAATCCTCGAAAGCCTGTCCGAGGACATCGTCTTCGAGAACGTCTCCTTTAAATACGGCAACGTCCCGGCGCTGAAGGACTTCGACCTGACGATCCCGAAGAACAACACCATCGGCATCGTCGGCGAATCCGGGGCGGGCAAGAGCACCCTGATCCTGCTGCTGGCGGGCGTGATCGACCCGACCGAGGGGACGGTCCGCGCGGGCACGCGCGACTATCGCGAGTTCCGCCGCCAGAGCCTGCACGAGAAAGTCGGCTATGTGACCCAGGACCCGGTGATCTTCAACGGTACCATCGCCGAGAACATCACCATGTTCGCCGACGACCTGACGGACCCCGAGGTTCGCGCGAAGGTCGAGGCCGCCGGCATCGCCGCGCATTGCGCCGACTTCGTGGGACGGCTGGACGATGGCTACGACAGCATGCTCGGCGAGCGGGGTGTAAATCTCTCGGGCGGACAGAAGCAGCGCGTTGCCATCGCGCGTGAACTCTACAAGGACCCGGCGCTGATGATCCTCGACGAGGCGACGAGCGCGCTGGACACCGAATCCGAGCGCGCGATCCAGGCCTCCATCGAGGAGATGCGCGGCGAGCGCACCATCGTGATGATCGCGCACCGACTGTCGACGGTTCGGCACTGCGACCGGATCGTGGTGTTGTCCCAGGGCGAGATCATCGAATCCGGCACGTTCGATTCGCTCGTGTCGGACGAGAAATCCCAGTTCCACGCGCTCGTGGAGGCGCAGCGGCTGTGACCGTCGCGGCCGAACAACCCACGCCGTCCGGGGGCGTCGGGCCGTTCGTACAGGACATTCCCTCGCTGCGCGCGGCGGGAAGCGCCGGCAGCGACGACTTCGTCTTCGCGACGGCGCAGGCCGACTACGCCGTGCTGTCCTACGACCTGCCGCGCAATCTCCTCGCCACCGTCCGCCGGGAGACAACCCACAACGACGAACTGCGCGACGCCGCGCTGGCTGCCCTGTTCGACATCTATCTCGACCAGCAGCGCTTTGCCCGCACCCTGATCGACCTAGCCGCACTGCGGAGCCTCGACGCGGAGCCCGTCTACGACTCGACCATGAGCCCGATCCTCGACTTCCTCCTGAACGCAGTCGGCCGGCCGCCGCAACGGGTTGCTGATATCTTTCCCGGCGGTCACGGGGATTTCGTGCGGGTGCGCTCGAACCGCGACCGGCTCCGGGCCCTCAAGCGCACGATGCAGGCGTTCTCCACGCGCGGTACGAACAGGATCGACGCCATCGCCCAGGGCGGGCTGGTCAGTGAGTATCTCCGGCGCGAGGCGCGTCCGACGCTCGACCTCAACCCCTACCTGCTCGGCTGGCCCGATCCCGAGGCGACGACCGGAGAAGTCGGGGAACTCACGGACGCGCTATGCGGCGTCTATGCCGAGACCGTCGCACCGTTCGCGGACGCCGTACCCGACAGCGCCGCGCGCGCGACGCAAGCCGTGCGGCTTCTCACCCGGACTTGGCTGGCGCAGGCGCTGGTCAACCTCCGCTATTTCAAAAGTACGGCCGTGGCCCGCCGGCACGGCGCGGAGCTTGTCGGCGCGGCCCCCAAGATGCTCGGCCGGGTGCTCGCGCAGCACTACCGGACGCAGGGCGCGACCGTTGTCCGCTGCGCCCATGGCGGCGAGCGGGCGTTCTATGACGACGACCACTGGGGCCTGTCCGAACTGCCCTTCTGCGACACCTACCTGACCCATGGCACCGGCGAAGCCGACGCCATCTCGCGGCGGATCGCCGACGACCGGACCATCTCGGCCACCGACCCCGCGCCGCGCTTCGAGGCGCTCGGCTCGTCACGTCATCAGGCGATCTTTCAGGCCGCCCATGAGACAGGCGACAACCGCACCCGTCGCGACGGCCGGCCCCGTGTGCTGTTCGCGGCAAGTTCATTTCTGGGCGAGGGTGCGGCCCACGTTCCGGCGATCAAGCCGACCGACGTGCACCTCGCCGACCTCCAGGTGGCGCTGATGCGCGCCCTTCGCGACAACGGTTGCGAGGTCTGGTTCAAGCCGCACCCGAAAACCATGATCGACGCCCCGGACCTGTTCGACGGCGCCTACGACGAACTTGTCACAGGCCCCTTCGACCCCGTCGCCTACGACGTCGACGCGCTGATGTTCGATTATGCGGGCAGCGCGTTCTTTGATGCGCTGGCGTCGGCACGCGGCGTCATCCTCGTCGACTGCGGCGTGCGCCCGTTCGACCGGACGACCTTCGCCGACCTGTCGTCGCGGTGCGTCATCGTCGAGGCAAAGCCCGACGAAGCAAACCGCTTCCGCGTCGCACCGGACGCGCTGCGCGATGCGGTCGCGCAGGCGGGCGACGTGCGTTCATGCGCGGAAGACTTCGCCCGCAAGTATTTCTTCGCGGGGCCATTGGCCGCATGAACGCCGCGCCGCAACTCAACAACGAACCTGCCGTGACCGTGGCGGCCAACCCGGCACCGTGGACGACCCGCGATGTCGACGGGGCGGTGCTGCACGGTGCCGGCAACACGCGGTTTCTCGCGGCCGCCTCCCGCGCGGCGAGGGACACCACCGACCCGCTCGACGGGATCGCGCAGTTTCTTTCCAAAGCGGAAGGTTTCGGCGCCGGCATTCTCTGCTGGAATGGGCACACGCTCGCATTCACCGATCACTGCCGCTCGACGCCTGTCTTCTACACGGACAGTGCCGTCGGCGGAGACGCCCACACCGTTCGCCAAACAACCCCTCAACCGGGGCAGGACGCACAGGCGGTCCTGTCCGCCGCGACGGCCGGTTACGTCGCGGGCCGACGCACCCTGTACGAAGGTCTCTCGCAGGTCCGTCCCGGCGAAGCGGTGCACTGGGATACCGCGGGCACGATGCGCAGAAAACGTGCGTTCGTTTATTCATCCGACACATCCGCGACCGACCAGGGAGACCCGGCTACCGCGCTCACCGAGGCCATCGACGCCGCCATCGACCGGGTTATCGAGGCCGCCGCCGGCGCGCCGGTCTGGGTGCCGCTCTCGGGTGGCCTCGACTCGCGCCTGGTCCTCGCCAAGCTGGCCGCGCGCGGCTGCCCGAACCTGCACAGTTTTTCCTACGGCCCGCGCGGCAACGCCGATGCTATGGTCGCGCGCGATATTGCCGCGCGGCTGGATGTGCCGTGGCGGTTCATCGCCACCCCGGCGAAAGACGTCCGCGAATTTTTCGCCGGCGCAACCCGGCGCGACTACTGGGCCTTCGCCGACGGCCTGTGCGCCACACCTAACAACCAGGACCTGCTGCCGCTGATCCGCCTGCGCAAGAGCGGGGCGCTGTCCGACGACGCGATGATCGTGAACGGCCAAACCGGCGACTTCATCAGCGGCGGCCATGTTCCTGACGTGCTGTTCGACAACCCGACACCCGTCGACGCCCTGATTGAACGGATCATCGGGCGGCACCACGCCCTGTGGCACTCCCTGCTGACCGATGAACACCGTCGGACACTTCACGCGCATGTCCGCGACGTCCTCGACCTGGACACAGACGGGAACGCCCTGCTCGACCCGCGCGACGCCATCGTGCTGTGGGAACGCTACGAATACGAGGGACGCCAGGCCGCCTATATCGTCAACGGCCAGCGGATCTACGACTTCCTCGGCCTGCGCTGGGCGTTGCCGCTCTGGGACGGGGAGGTGGTCCGCTTCTGGCGCGACGTCGACCCGGCGCTGAAACGCGGCCAGAAGCTCTATCGCGACACCTGGAACGCGTGGGACCACAAGGGTGTGTTCTCCCTGCCGACGCGGCAGGTCACTGCGTGGAGCCGTCCCGTGTCGGCGGTTCTCCTGCCCGCCTCCATCGCCACCCGGCTTGTCGCGGGCCGGGCGCGCCGCGACCGCTGGATGACCTACGCCCGGTATTTCGACCGCTTCGGCAATCACTACCAGGCCTTCGGCTGGGATCATTTCCGCCGCCACGCCGCCGATGCGCGCAACCCGCTCGCGTTCTACACCCGCGCCTGGTTCGACGAGCGCGAAATCGCATGGCCCGGCCCGGACGTGGCGTCTTGAAGGTTCTTTACATCTGCCGTGTCTTCACCGGGCTCGAGTCCTCGCTCGCATCCGGCGAATGGGCGCCGACGGGCGTACCGACGATCTACAAGGTGATGGAAGGCCTCGCCCACAGCCCGCACGACGTGCGCTTCGTACTCGCCGCGCGCGGCATCGGGGCCGACTACGACACCGGCTGGCAGGCGCGCGACGACCGCGACGTCGAGCTCAGCGGGTTCCCGCGCAAACTCCGCCTGCTCGCGGGCGAGGGGCGGTTGCCCGCCTGGTTCGGGCGCTTCCGCGGGCCGCTCACGACCTGGCGGCACCTTCGCGAAATCCAGCGAATCTACCGCCGGACCAAACCGGATCTCGTCTATGTCGACCGGGCCCATGTTCTGGCTGGCGCAGTGCTGGCGCGCTGCGAAGGCGCGCGCTTGCTGTTCCGGGTGATGGGCGTCTACCCGTCCATGTGGGACATCCTGGACGGCACCCGCCTGATGCAGCGCCTCGAACGCTGGGCCTATCGCGCACCGTTCGCCCAGGCGATCTGTACCCAGGACGGCAGCGGCGGCGAATACTGGATGGAAGACGCGCTTCACCCCGACACGCCGCGCACCATGATGATGAACGGTTGCGAGTATCCGCCCGCCGCCGACACTCCCGATCCGCGCCTCGCGGCGATCCCCGACGACAAGGTGGTCGTGCTGTTCGTCGGGCGGCTGGAATGGAACAAGGGCGCGGAACCGTTTGTCGACGCAATCCTGGCCCTGCCCGAATCCCATCGCAATCGTATCCATGCCGTGGTGGTCGGCACCGGCGCGCAACAGGCAATGCTGAAAGGCAAGGTGTCGGACGGCAATGCAAACGATCGGGTCTCTTTCATTGACCGGCTGCCCCACGCGCAGATTCGCGACGCCCACGCCCGCGCGGACATCTACGTGTCGCTGAACCGGCTCGGCCAGTTGTCCAATGCGAACCTGGAGGTCATGTCCGGGGGACACTGCATGGTGATCTCGGACTCGCGGCCGGAGAACAAGGTCGACATCGTTACCCGCGAGCTTCTGCCCGACGGCACCGTCGTCCGGGTCCCCACAGACGACCGGGAAGTACCGGCCCTCGTCGAGGCACTTGTCGCGCTCGCCGACGACCCGGACCGGCGCGCCCGCATGGCCGACGACCTCAAGGCGGCGGCGGCAAAGTTCATTCCGTCCTGGGAACAGCGCGTCGCGGACGAGCTGGCGCTCATCGAGAGCCTCGGCGGCGTGACGCCCGAGCAGAAAGCGGCCTAGGGCATATGGCCACGCAGCCCGAAAGCCTTTCGGTCGGCCTGCCGACATCCAGTTTCCTGCCGGCGATCGGCGGGGCGGAGGTCGGCCTGCATAACATCGCGACCCGCCTGCTCGCGCGCGGGCACCGGCCCGTCGTGATCACGCCGACGCCGCACCTACGCGAGCTGCGCCGGGAAGGGTGGGAACAAGTGTACCCGGTGATAGCCTTCCCGCCGAAGGTCTGGGGCGTGCTGCGTCACTGGCCGGATTTTGGCTACCGGATACTCGACGGTGCGTTCGGGCGCATCGCCAAACGCTTCGGGATCGACGTGTGGCACGGCACCATCGGTTACCCGGTCGGTGTCGCGCTCTGCCACTACGCCACCGCGCGCAACCAGCCCCACCTCGTGCGCTGCGCCGGGGAGGATATCCAGGTCGACCGCGAGATCGGCTACGGGATGCGCCTCGACCCGCGCATCGACGAGCAGATCCGCCGCTGGCTGCCGCGCGCCGACCGGCTCGTCGCGATCACCGAGAGCGTGGCCGACGAGTACCGCGCCATCGGCGCCGACGACGCCCGGATCGCCCATGTACCCAACGGCGTGGACACAGGCCGCTTCGAGATCGAGCCCGACCGCGCGGCGGTTCGCGCCGCCCACGGGATCGATCCCGACGCCTTCCTGTTCCTGTGCGTCGGCCGCAATCACCCGAAAAAGAATTTCCCCGCGCTGGTCGACGCCTTTGCCGCGCTCGACCGGCCCGACGCGCGTCTGGCCATCGTCGGGCAGGACGTGAGTGAACTGAAATCCGCCGACGGTGTGCACCTCATCGAACCCGTGCGCGAAGACCGCGCGCCGGACGCCCGGACCGAACTGCCGTCGGATTCGCTCGTCGCGCTCTATCGCAGCGCCGACGCGTTCGTGTTCCCGTCGCGGCTGGAGACGTTCGGCATCGTGCTCGTCGAGGCCATGGCGGCCGGCCTGCCGGTCATCACGACCGACGCGCCGGGCTGCCGCGACGTGGTGCGCGCCGACACCGACGGGTTGTCCGTCTCGCCGGACGATATTGCGGGCATGGCCGCCGCGATGCGCGACCTGATGGACGACAGCGATCTGCGCGCCCGCCTGTCCGCCGCCGCCCGCCAACGCGCCGAGGCGTTCTCCTGGGACAAGGTGACCGACCGCTATGTCGCGCTCTACCGCGAGATGATCGACGAGCGCGCCGATGCGGCGCAGAGCGCGGCGGCCTGACATGTGCGGGTTCGCGGCCATGTTCGAACCGGGGCGCACCTTCGCGCCGGACCTGTTGCGTGCGATGGATGCCGACCTGTTCCACCGGGGCCCCGATTCCGGCGGCCTCGACAGCAGGCCCGGCCACGCGCTGGTCTTCCGCCGCCTGTCGATCCTCGACACGCGCGACGACGCCGACCAGCCGATGCATGACGAGAGCGGGCGCTACGCGCTCGTCTACAACGGCGAGATCTACAACTACCGTGCCCTGCGCGGCGAACTCGAAACCGCCGGGCACAAGTTCCGCACCACGGGCGACACGGAGGTGTTGCTGCGCGGTTTCATCGAGTGGGGCGAGGGCGTGCTCGACCGGCTGGAAGGCATGTACGCCTTCGTGATGGTCGACCATGAGACCCGCACCGTCACGGCCGCCCGCGACCCGTTCGGCATCAAGCCGCTGTACGTCATGCGGCAGGCAGGCCTGACCGCCTTCGGCAGCGAGATGCGGCCGCTGCGCCGCCTCGGCGAGACCGCGCCGGACCCCGTGGCCCTGTCCGAGCTTCTGCTGTTCCGGTTTGCCGCCGGGCGGCTGAGCAACCTGACCGGCATCGACCGGCTGCCGGGGGGCACGGTCGTCACGGTCGGCCTCGACGGCCACGGCTACCGCGAACGGCGCTTCTGCGACATCCTCGACACGCTGGGGCGGCCCGAGAAAATTCCCCCTGATGAGGCCGACGAACTCGTCGAGCAGGCCGTGCGCCGGTCGGTCCACGACCACCTTGCGAGCGACGTCGGCTACGCGGTGCAGCTTTCCGGCGGGATCGACTCGAGCCTCGTCACCGCGCTCGCCGCGAACGAAAGCGAGGCGCCGCTCCACAGCTTCGGCATCGACCTCGGCGACACCCCCCACGACGAGGCCATCTGGCGGCGCGAGGCCGTCGAGGTGGCGGGGCCCGTACACCATGAGGTCGCCATCGACGGCGACGGCTTCGGGGACGCCTTCACCCGCGCGGTGACCCACATGGAAGGGCCGAGCCCGCACCTGGGCTGCGTGCTGCTGATGCTGCTGTGCGACGAGATCCGGCCGCACACGAAAGTGGTGCTCACGGGCGAGGGCGCGGACGAGATGTTCGGCGGCTACCAGCGCTACGGCATCTGGCGGGACCTGCAGAAATACCGGCGTTTCGCCCGCATGGTCCCCGGCTTCGCCTGGCCCCTGCTCGACCGCTACCGCGCCATCCGCATCTACGCCGACCACGACCCGGCGGTCTATGCGTCGGTCTTCGCCGACTATCTCGGCCTGTCGGAAATCTTCCCCGAGCTGGTCGCCCGGCCCGGCGCGCGCGAAGCGGCGGCAGCGCGGTTTTCGGATTTCCGCGACCGGATGTACGCCGTCGACCAGACCGCCTATCTGGAATCGCTCCTGCTCCGGCAGGACAAGATGGCGATGGCCGCCTCCGTCGAGGCCCGGGTGCCGTTCACGCATCTGCCGCTGGCGCGCGCGGTCAACCGCCTGCCCCACGGCCTGCGCACGCCGGGCACCGTCACCAAGCCGCTGCTCAAGCGCTTCGCGGAGAAATTCTTCAGCCACGAGTTCGTGCATCGCCGCAAGGTCGGGCTGACCCTCCCGCTCGCCGAGTGGCTGGCCGACCCGGCGGGCCTCGGCGGCCGGCTCGAACTGCTGACCGACGCCGATGCGCGCCTCGCCGGGTTCGGGGAACGGGCGGGCCTGCGGTCGCTGGTCGAACGCTTCCGGGGCGGCGAGGCCGCCGTCGGCCGCATTCTCGTGCATCTCATCAACATCGAGCTCTGGCTACGCAGCCTCGACGACCTGCCCGCCGCCAGCGCCGCCCCGGCGCATGCCGTCCAGCATTGACGACACGCGTCCACATCCTCTCCGACGGGTTCACGTCGCCGAACGCACGCGCGTTCGCGTTCCCGCTTTTGCGCCACCGCGATGCGCTGCGCGCCGAGGGGATCGCAACGCGCTTCTTCGACGAGCCGTCCGCCGATCTGACCGATTGCGACCTGCTGATCGTCGACAGCAAGTATTTCACCGGCCCGGACCGGGGCCAGCCGGATTATGTGAACCGCCACCTGGAAGGCTGGCGCGCGAAGCGCGACGCAACGGTCTGGTTCGACACGACCGACAGCGCGGGCTGGGTTTTCGAGGGCGCGCTGGAGCGCACCCGCGGCTACTACAAGAACCAGCTCCTGAAGGACCGCACGCAGTATCTGGAACCGATGCATGGCCGCCGCGCACCGTCGGATTTCTACCACCGCACCGCCGGGGTCACGGACCCGCAGGACGATGCCGGCCCGCAGGTCCGCGACGCAGCGCTGCTCGACCGGCTGCATGTCTCGTGGAACTCCGGACTGGCGGACTATTCGCGCCACGGGCCGCGCCGCATGGCGGCCTACCGGCACCTGAAATGGAACGGCCTGCTGCGCTGGCCGAGCCCGACCGGCGATCCTTATGCATCACGGCCCCACAACCTCTCCTGCCGCTTCGGCACTTCCTACGACCGGCCGAGCGTCGCCCATCAGCGCGTCGAAATCCGGCGCCGGCTGGGCGAGCGCATTCCGACCGACAAGCTCAAGCGCGGCGCCTACATGCGTGAGATGGAAGCCAGCAAGCTGGTCGTCTCGCCGTTCGGGCTAGGCGAGATCACGCTGAAGGATTTCGAGGCATTCCTGTCCGGCGCCCTGCTGCTCAAGCCCGACATGAGCCATATGGATACCTGGCCGGAGCTGTTTGTCGACGGCGAGACCATGCGCGCCTTCGCCTGGGACCTGTCGGACCTGGAACAGGTGATCGCGAACTGCCTGTCCGACCCCGAGGGCAGCGCCCGGATCGCCACGGCGGGGCAGGCGCGCTATTTCGACCACATCAACGACGGCGGCGGCCGCACCGCCTTTGTCGACCGGTTCCGGGACATCGTCGCGCGGGAGGCCGCGTGATGGACCGGCGCATCCTGATCGTCGTGGTTGCCGCGATCCTCATCCGGGTCGTCTACCAGCTCGGCATGCTCGGCTTCGACGGTTCGTTCCACAACGGCAGCGATTCCGAGAAATACATCAACATCGCCGAATCCCTGATCGCGACCGGCGAGTTCGCCTATATCGACACCCGCACCGACCCGGTGACCCTGACGCCGGTCACGGACCGGATGCCGCTCTACCCGTATTTCATCGCCGGCATGATGGTCCTGTTCGACGACGCCGCATTCACCGCCATCGCGATCAGCCAGGCCTTCATCGACGGGCTGACGATCTTCCTGCTGGCGCTGGCCGCCGCCGCTCTGGACCGGCGCTACGCGCTGCCGACGGCCATCGTCGCGGCGATCATCCCGAACTTCCTGGTGCACGCGTCCTACATCCTGACCGAGAACATGTTCATGCTGTTCTTCACCGCCGCGCTCGCCGCGCTGCTGTGGGCGCTGCGGGGATGGCGGACCACGATGATGCTGGCGGCGGCCGGACTGATGCTCGGGATGGCGTTGCTGACCCGCCCGGTGATGATGTTCTTCCCGCTCTTCCTTTTTCCGGCGCTCGCCTACGCCATTCCGGCGGCACGCAGGGTATCGTTCGGACGCGGGCTCCTGCTGGCGGCGCTGCCGGTCGTCATCATGGTCGCCTTCGCCGTGCCGCGGGTGGCCGAAAACGTGGACCGCTACGGCCACGCCGTGCTGACCACCCAGTCCGGCAACCATCTGCTGAAGTGGGTCTACCCCTGCCTGAACACGCCCTGGTCCTGCGCCAGCCACGGCACCGACTGGGACGCGAACCGGCCGCTGGTCGAGGAACGGCTCGCCGCGCTGCCGCCCGACGAGGCCGCCAACCCCGCCGTGCGCAACAAGGTGTTCCAGGAGGTCGCCATCGAGCGCATCGCCGAACTCGGCGTCGTGAAGGTCGTCGTCGGGTTCGTCGTCGGCGCGATCAAGAACACCATCCAGACAGGCTTCTACGAAACCGTCACCCAGTTCCGGCAACCGGCGAACTTCCTGTCGGCGATGCCGGGCGACGGCTTCGGCGAGAAGCTCGGCAACTTCTTCAGAACCAACAGCACCAGCGTGTTCATGCTGATCTGGTTCGTCGCCCAGATCGCGCTGCTGGGCTCGCGCGTGGTGCAGCTCGTCGGCTTCGGCGCGGGGCTTGCTAACCCGGCGCTGCGCCCGTTCACAATCGTGCTGACCATGACGATCCTCTATTTCCTCGCGGTCAACGGGCCCATCGGCAACCCGAAATACCGGGTGCCCGCCGAACCCGGTTTCCTGATCCTCCTGTCGATGGGCTACTACGCCATCCTCGATTTCTGGCGGCGGCGTCAGGCCGCGCGCCGCGCGGTGGCGGCCTGAGCCCATGAACGACGTCGCCTCATCCGTCAGTTTCGCGACGGTGGCCTCGCGCGGCTATATCGGCCACGCCGCCGGGCTGATCGTGAACCTGCGCGAGTTCTACCCGGACGCCGAGATCATCGTCTGCGCGCTCGACGCCGAGACCCGCGCGGCCTTCACCGACTGCGGCGACGCGAACGTCACCTGCGCCCCGGCGGAAGAGGTCTGGGGCGAAGAGAACTGGCGCAACATCACCAGCCGCATGAGCGTGCCCGAGCGTGCCTTCGCATCGAAGTCGGCCCTGTCCGCCTGGGCCGTCGAGACCCGCGGCCGGCCGATGCTGCTGCTCGACAGCGACCTGCTGTTCCTCGCCGCGATCGACGATGTGATCGAGACCCTGAACGCGCACAGCCTGATGCTTGTGCCCGGACGTCACCCGTGGCGCGACTGGCGCAAGACGGCGCAATTCGGCCTGTTCTCCGCCGGCGTGATCGGGGTCGGTCCCGGCGGCCTCGACGCCGCAAAGGCCTGGCGCGCGATGTGCTTCGAGGCGTGCATCGCCAGCCCGTTCTCCGACACCTACTACGAACAGAAGTATCTCGACTTTTTCGTCTCCGACCCCGGGCTGAAGATTCTCAACGACCCGGGCATCAACGTGTCGCAGACCCTGCTCGGCATCCTGACGCCCGAAAAGGGCGAGGACGGCGCGTGGCGCGTGGCCGGCGGCGCGCCGCTGCGCATGTATCACGCCAGCCGCAGCACCGACGAAAGCATGGAACTCGCCCGCCTCAAGGCCGACTACAACAAGCGGGGCCTCGAAGCCTTCGGCCTCGCCGGCACCACCGAGGGCCCGCGCGAGGAGCGCACCGGCAACCGGATCGGCTTCGCGACCTTCGTGCGCTGGATTCGCGTCGGCGGTTTGCTCGAATCACTTGCCCGGGGGCTGGACGGCCTCAACCGCCGCCTGATTCTCTGGCACCGGGTCCTGACCCTGAACGACCATTCGCTCGGCGAGCGCATCGCCGAAGCCAGACAGCGCCACAAGCTGCACGCCGCGCTCGAAGACGACAGGAAAACGCCGTGAGCCGATACACCAATTCCCAGCAGGACCTCGGAACCGCCGACCGCAGCGCCGACGAGACCGCCGTCCGGTCGATGTACGAGGACGCGCCCTATCCCGGCCTGGGCGCGGACCTGAAGGACCTGGAACCGATGTTCCGCCCGGTCGCCGACAGGCTCCAGGGCCGCGACAATATTCGCTACCTCGATGTCGGCTGCGGCACCGGCCATATCCTTGTCGGCGTCGCCAAAAGGCATCCCGGCTGGGCATGCCACGGGATCGACCTGTCCGGCGCGTCACTCGACACGGCGCGGCAGCTGGCGGAGATGCACGGCGCCGAGGTCAATCTCGCGCAGGGTAGCTACCTCGACCCGCTGCCGTTCGACGGCGGGCCGTTCGACGTGATGACCGCGCTGGGGACCATCCACCACACCGCCGACCCGATGGCGGCGATGCGCGCACTGCACAAGGAACTTGCCGACGACGGGCTGATGCTGCTCGGCCTCTACGGCTGGCGCTGCGATGCCGGAAAGTTCGACATCAAGACGGCGCTCGACCTGCTGCAGCCCGACCTCGCCGACCACAACGACCGGTTCGAGCTCTACGACGCGCTGATGCGCCACCGCGAAGGCCGCTTCATCCATCGCCTCGCCACGACCTCGCTGGCCGACGTCTACTACGGCACGCGCACATGGCTTCGGAACATCCGCCGCCGCGCGCGCAAGGAAAGCTGGTCGCCGCCCTGGACCGACCGCTACACCGAGCCCACCCCGCCGTGGATCGACCACTACTGCCACCCGTGCGAACGCGCCTACGAGGTGCCGGACGTGCGCGAGCTGGTCGAGGGCAGCGGCTTCCGGGTGGTGCGCAACCTGCGCCAGGGCATCGAACACCCGCAGCTCATCCCGCCGGAATGGCGCGCGCGCTATGACGCGCTCGACGACTGGGGCAAGTGGCGGATGTCGGAGGTCCTCGCCGACGGCGGCGGGTCCTTCGCCATGTGGCTCGCCAAGGCCTGAGTTTTCGGTCGAAGCAACATGTCTGTTTCATCGGTGTGGAAAAAGGCCGTCATTGCGAGCGAAGCGAAGCAACCCAGAGCGGGCGTGTCGGCTCTGGATTGCGTCGTCGCGTTGCGCCTCGCAATGACGCGTGAAAGAAGTCCCGGCCGGTTGAAGACAGAAGCATCATTTCCAGCCTTGGTCTGAAAGCACTCAACGTGATCAACGCAACATCCGAACTGAACTTCCTCTACCGCGGCCTGCGCGCGCTGGTCGGCTTCCGTGCCCGCGCGGCGGTCTCTTGGCTGCGCCACGGCCATGTGGTGCGCGCCCGCGCGATCCGCGCCTACCTGGCCGACCACCCCGACGGCAAGGTCCACCTCGGCGCGTCCCATCCGCTCGACGGCTGGCTGAATTCCCAGATCCTCGGCGCGGTGCCGATCGACATCACGCGGCCGCTGCCGTTCCCGGACAACTCGCTGGTGATGATCTATTCCTCGCACCTCGTCGAGCATGTGCACCGCCGCCAGTTCGAGAAATTCCTCGACGAGTGCGTGCGCGTCCTCAAGCCGGGCGGCGTTCATATCGCCGCGACGCCATCCATCGAGAAGATCGCGAAAACGATCTACGGGCCGGACAGCCCGGAGAAGGACATGCTGATGGAATCCGGCGCGCGCTTCTATCCGGAGCCGTTCCATACCGAGAGCCAGCAGATCAACGTCACCATGCGTGCATTCGGCCATCGATTCCTCTACGACACCGCCTTCATGAAGGAGGCGGGCCGCGCCGCCGGGTTCGCCGAGGTCGAGACCATCGACAATTTCGAGTTGCCGGACGCGCCACTCAATAACTACGTGCGGGACAAAAAACCGCCACGCTGGAACGCGGAAACGGAGACCTTCCTGTTCCGCGCGCCGTCGCAAGGATAAGCAGCGTATGACCCAGGACGTCGAAACACTCACACCCCGCAGCGAGAACACCGACGGGCTGTCGGCGCACAAGCAGGCCGCGCGCGCCCATGCCGACCGGATGGCCGCCGAACGCGATCGCTGGATCGAGAAGAACAGCGCCTATTACGAAGACGACCGGCGCTACATGCGATTCCTCATCCCCGAGGGCCAGCGCGTCGTCGAGCTGGGCTGCGGCACGGGCGACCTGCTCGCCGCGCTGAAACCCGCCGAAGGCGTGGGTGTCGACCTCAGCCCCGGCATGGTCGAACAGGCCCGCACGGCGCACCCCGACCTGGAATTCGTCGCCGGCGATGTCGAGAACCCGGACACGCTGGAGGCCCTCGACGGGCCGTTCGACACAATCGTGGTGTCGGACACCGTCGGCTGGATGGAAGACATCGCGGCGACCTTCGACGCCATGCACCAGCTGTGCGATGCGGACACCCGGATCGTGATCGCCTACTACTCGAAGCTCTGGGAGCCGCTGCTGAAGCTCGGCAGCGCGTTCGGCCTGCGGATGCCCCAGGGCCAGCGCCACAACTGGCTGTCGACCAGCGACATCGAGAATCTTCTGGAGACCGCCGACTACGACGTCATCAAGCGCGAGTGGCGCCAGCTCGTGCCGCGCCACCTGTTCGGCATCGGCCGGCTGATCAACCGCTATATCGCCCCGCTGCCGATCATCCGTCGGCTGTGCCTGCGCTACTACCTCGTCGCGCGATCGCAGCGCGCCCAGAAGGCCGAGCCGGTCTCCGTCACGGTGGTCGTCCCCGCGCGCAACGAAAAGGGCAATGTGGAACCGCTGGTCCAGCGTCTGCCGGTGTTCGGCTCCAAACAGGAAATCCTGTTCGTCGAGGGCAACAGCAGCGACGGCACGGCCGAAGAGGTCGAGCGCGTCAAGGGCGTCTACCCGGAGCGCAACATCCGCCTGCTGCAACAGGACGGGCGCGGCAAGGCGAACGCCGTCTGGAAAGCCTTCGACAACGCCGAGGGCGATGTCCTGATGATCCTCGACGCGGACATGACCGTCATGCCCGAGGACCTGCCGAAGTTTTACGACATGATCGCGTCCGGCAAGGCCGAGTTCGTCAACGGCTCGCGGCTGGTCTATCCGATGGAGCCGGAAGCCATGCGGCTGCTGAACTTCCTCGCCAACCGGACCTTCTCGCGCATCTTCTCCTACCTGCTGAACGAGCGCTTCACCGATACCCTGTGCGGCACCAAGGTTCTTTCGCGCGCGAATTATCGCCGCCTCGACGCCGCGCGCAGCTACTTCGGCGATTTCGACCCGTTCGGCGACTTCGACCTGATCTTCGGGGCGTCGAAACTGAACCTGAAGATCGCCGAGGTGCCCGTGCGCTACGCCGCGCGGTCCTACGGCGAGACCCAGATCTCCCGCTTCCGGGACGGCTGGCAGTTGCTGCGCATGGTCGTTTTCGCGTTCCGCAAGTTGAAGGCGCTCTGAACCACCTCCCATGCAGCCGGACCTGAGACCCGCCGATTACCGGACCATCTGGTCCGGCAAGCCGGTGCTGCGCGAAATCTACGGCGACTACTACCGGCGTATCGGGGGCGCGTGCGTACCCGGGCGAACGCTGGAGATCGGCGGCGGGTCCGGCAACATGAAGCAGTTCGCCGAAGATGTGGTCTCGACCGACATCGTCGCATCCCCCTGGCTCGACGCCGTGTGCGACGCGCAGGCATTGCCGTTCGCCGACGGAAGTTTCGCCAACATTGTCATGGTCGACGTCCTGCACCATCTCGCGCGCCCGGCGCGCTTTCTCGCCGACGCCGAACGGGTGCTGTCGCCCGGCGGGCGGATCGTGATGGTCGAACCCGGAATCACGCCGGTCAGCGGCGCCTTCTTTCGCCTGTTCCACGACGAGCCGGTCGACATGCGCGAAGACCCCCTCGACCCCACGCCGCCGCCGGCCAAGGACCCGTTCGAGGGCAACCAGGCGCTGCCGACGCGCCTGTTCGGCCGCGACCGCGACCGCATGGCCGAATGCGCACCGGGCCTGCGCCTGTTGCGCCGCGACTGGCTGAGCCTGTTCGCCTATCCCCTGTCCGGCGGTTTCCGCGCCTGGTCGATGCTGCCGGCCGCTCTTGCGCCGGGCCTGCTGAAGGTCGAAAGCGCGCTCCTTCCCGTGCTCGGCCCGGTGATGGGTTTCCGCCTGTTCGCCGTCATCGAGAAAACCGGAAAGGCCTAGGCGCGCATGTGCGGCATCACCGGGATGTTCGCGCCGGGCGGCGGGCTGAACGCCGACACGCTCAGCGACCGCATGGCCGGCGCGTCGGCGACGCTCGCCCATCGCGGGCCGGACGATTCGGGTGTCTGGGTCGACGCCGAAGCCGGCATCGGCCTCGGGCACCGGCGGCTGTCGATCATCGACCTGTCGGATGCGGCCTGCCAGCCGATGGCATCCGCGTGCGGGCGCTATGTGATCGCCTACAACGGCGAGATCTATAACTTCGCGCAGATGCGCGACCGGCTCACCGAAAAAGGCCATGCCCTGCGCACCCGCTCGGATACGGAAGCGCTCCTCGAACACATCGCCGCCTTCGGGCTGGAAGACACGTTGCGCGCGGCCAACGGCATGTTCGCCTTCGCGCTGTGGGACCGGCAGGAACGCACCCTGTCGCTGGCGCGCGACCGCTTCGGCCAGAAGCCGCTCTACTACGGATGGGCGGCGGGCGGCTTCGTCTTCGGCTCGGAGCTGAAGGCGATGACCGCGATCCCGGGTTTCGATCGCGGCATCGACCCGGCCGCCGTGTCGCTGCTGATGCGGTTCGCCACGATCCCCGCGTCGCACACAATCTATCGCGACGGCTACAAGCTGCCGCCCGCGACGATCCTGACCGTCGATGCAAACGCGGCCGAGAAAGCGCAGCTGCCCGCGCCCGTCCCCTACTGGTCGGCGGCGGAGGCCGCCCTCGCGGGCACGAAAGACCCCCTCGACCTTTCGGACCTGGACGCCACCAGCGCGCTGGACCGCGAACTGCAGCGCGCCGTCGGGGCGTGCATGGTCTCCGACGTGCCGCTCGGCGCGTTCCTGTCC
The DNA here is from genome assembly GCA_965222215.1 of Alphaproteobacteria bacterium. Lineage (GTDB taxonomy): Bacteria > Pseudomonadota > Alphaproteobacteria > UBA6615 > UBA6615 > JABJAG01. The sequence continues at coordinate 3,717,877 of OZ244931.1, forward strand.
GGCGGCATCGACTCCTCGGTCGTGGTCGCGGCCATGCAGTCGCTGAGCACGCAGCCGGTCCGCACCTTTTCCATCGGGTTCGCCGAAGCGCAGTACAACGAGGCCGACGATGCGGCGGCGGTCGCGAAACATCTCGGCACCGACCATACGGAACTGACCGTCACGGCCGCGGACGCGCAGGCCGTGATCCCGTCCCTGCCGGACATCTACGACGAGCCGTTCGCGGATTCGTCACAGATCCCCACCTACCTCGTCTCGAAGCTCGCCCGGGAGAAGGTCACGGTCAGCCTGTCGGGCGACGGGGGCGACGAGGTGTTCGGCGGATACAACCGCTACACCTGGGCCGAGAACCTGGCCCGCTCGCTGCGCCCGGTACCGACCCCGCTGCGGCGCGCGATGCGCTCGGGGATCGAGGCCGTGTCACCCGGCCGCTGGGACGCGCTCGCCGGGCTCGCCCCGTCGCGGGTCCGGCCCGACCGGTTCGGCGACAAGCTGCACAAGCTGGCGGAGGTTCTCGACGCGCCGGACTTCGCCGCGATCTACGCCCGGCTGCTCTCCCAGTGGAAAGACCCCGCCCGCGCCGTGCCCGGCGTCGCCCCGTCGGGGCTGCTGGTGGACGACCCGAACCGCTGGCCGGGCCTGCCGACGCGGGCCGAACAGATCATGCTCCTCGACGCGGTGAACTACCTGCCCGACGACATTCTCGTGAAGCTCGACCGGGCGAGCATGGCGGTCAGCCTGGAAAGCCGGGTGCCGTTCCTCGACCACGAGCTCTACGCCTTCGCGTGGCGCCTGCCCATGTCCCAGAAAATCCGCGGCAACACCCGCAAGTGGATCCTGCGCGAGGTGCTCGCCCGCCGGGTGCCGCGCGCCCTGTTCGAGCGGCCCAAGATGGGCTTCGGGGTGCCCATCGGCGACTGGATGCGCGGCGACCTGCGCGACTGGGCGGAATCCCTGCTGTCCGAGGCCGCGCTGGCCGATTCGGGCATCCTCGACGCCGCGAACATCCGCAAAGTCTGGCAGGCGCACCTGTCGGGCACGCGCAACCACCAGTACCTGTTGTGGCCCGTCCTGATGTTCCAGGCGTGGCGAGCGGCGGAATCGGCCGCCGCTACAGATCGCGCAGCCTGATGCGCCCGCTCATGAGGTACCAGCCGATCCCCACATATTCCCGCCACGCGACGCGGACGTTCCCGAGACCGCGGGTGCTCGGCACAAGGTCGAGCCACGCCGTGCGCACGAGGCGCGGATCGGAAAAACCGCGCGGCGACGCCACGACAACGTCGACCCCGAAGCGGCGGAGCGAAGCGGACATGCGCCAGATGTGCGACCGGCTCGTCACCAACAGCACGCGGGGTTGCGCAACCCCGCGTTCGACGAAGTGCACGGCGACGACCTGGGCCGTCTCGAAACTGTCGCGCGCGGTCGATTCGATCGCGACATCGGCGTCGAACCGGACCAGCCGCTGCAGCGCGACGGCTTCCGGCACCGTCTGGCCCGGAAAAGGCGCCCCGCCGACCACCATCAGCGGCAACCCGGTCGCGGCCTGCAGCTGCTGGCCCCGAACCGTGCGGGTGATCGACCCGGCCAGCGGCCACCAGTTGCCCGCGGCATCCTCGAACGCGCCAGCCAGCGGCACCACGATCGCGTCCAGCCGCGTGACATCCGTAGAGCCCGCGTCGTACTGCGGCGCGCCCCGCTCCAGCCCGCGGAGCATGACCTGCCCGGTGACCGGCATCGCCCCGACAAGAAGAAGCACGGCCGCCACGGCCATGACGAAGCCTCCGGCCCGCAACCGCACCAGCAGCAGGCCAAGCAGCAGCAGCCAGACCGCCGGCATCGGCCAGATCACGAAGATGTCGAGCAAGGTGCGCAGCAAGGCGGCCTCCCGTTGAATGGCGAAAACCTAGCAGAACAGCCCACGCGCGTGCTGTTCATGGTGCCCCTTCTGGCGGTCGGCGGTGCGGAGAAGCATCTCGCCACCGTGCTGCCGCGCCTGAAGACCAAAGGCTTCGACATCCGCGTCGTCACCGCGCGCGGCGAGGCCGTGCTGGACCAGAAGCTGCGCGACAACGGGATCCCGGTCATCAACACGCCGGCGGTTCGCCCGTCGCCGCTGCGCCGGCTCGCCGCGTGCCGGGAGTTCCGGCGGCAAATGCGGTCGTGGCGGCCGCATGTCGTGCATTTCTTCCTGCCGGAGGCCTATATCCTCGGCGGCCTGACCGCCTGGCTCGCGCGGCACCCGGTGCGCGTGATGAGCCGGCGCAGCCTGAACGTCTACCAGCGCGGCCGGCCGGTCGTCGTGGCGCTGGAGCGTTTCCTGCACAAGCGCATGGCCGCCGTGACCGGCAACAGCGAAGCCGTGCGTAAGGAACTGGCCGCCGAAGGGGTGCCGCCCGAGCGCCTGCATGTGATCGCCAACGGCATCGCCGAGGAAGCGTTCTCGCCGGGCGAGCGGACAGCGGCGCGCGCACGGCTCGGCATCGGCGCGGACACGTTCGTGATGACCTGCGTCGCCAACCTGATCCCCTACAAGGGCCACGCCGACCTGATCGACGCGCTCGCCATGGTGAAGGACCGGATGCCGCCCGACTGGCTGGTGCTGCTGGTCGGGCGCGACGACGGCATCGGCGACGACCTGGCGGCGCGCGCCCGGGACGCCGGGGTCGGTGAGAATATCCGCCTGCTCGGGTTCCGCGACGACCCGGGCGACATTCTGGGCGCGAGCGACCTCGGCCTGCTGGTCTCCCACGAGGAAGGCTCACCCAACAGCGTGCTGGAAAGCATGGCCGCCGGCCTGCCCATGGTCGTCACCGACGCCGGCGGGACCGCCGAGGCCGCCATCCACGGCGAGACGGCCCTCGTCGTGCCGCCGCGCGACGCGGGCGCCATCGGCGACGCCATCGCGACGATGGCGGCGGACCCGGACCGCCGCCGGGCATTCGGCGACGCGGGACGGGCGCGGGCGCAAGGCACCTTCTCTCTGGAAGCCTGTACGAACGCCTATGCGCAATTGTACGAAGGGCTTCTCAGTCAGGATCGACATTGATGGCCAACGACAATCACATTCCCGGTATCGCTGTCGCGGGCTGCGGCTACTGGGGCCGCAACCTCGTGCGCAACTTTGCCGAGCTCGGTGCCTTGCGGGCCCTGTGCGATGCGGACGAAAGCGCCGCGAACGCCCTGTCGGAAAAGTTCGACGCGCCGGTGCGCGCCTGGGCCGACATTCTCGGCGACGACGACATTGCCGGCGTCGCCATCGCCACCCCCGCCGCCACCCACAGCGCGCTGGCGCGCGAGGCGCTGGCCGCGGGCAAGCATGTGTTCGTCGAAAAGCCGATGGCGCTCGACCTCGACGACGCGGAAAGCCTGATCGCCGCCGGCGAGACGGCCGGACGGACGCTCATGGTCGGCCACCTGCTCCAGTACCACCCGGTTTTCCGGGCGCTGCGCGAGCGCGTCGCCCGGGGCGATATCGGCGCGCTGCAATACGTCTATTCGAACCGGCTGAATTTCGGGAAGGTGCGCCACGAGGAGAATATCCTCTGGAGCTTCGCCCCCCACGATATCTCGATGATCCTCTCGCTGGTCGGCGAGGAGCCGGAACGCATCGACGCGATCGGCCACAGCTACCTGCAGTCGGGCATCGCCGATACCACGACCACCCACCTGCATTTCGCCAACGGCGTGAACGCGCACATCTATGTGTCCTGGCTGCACCCCTTCAAGGACCAGAAGCTGGTCGTGATCGGCGAAGACGGCATGATGGTCTTCGACGACACCCGGCCCTGGGCCGAGAAGCTGCTGCACTACCCGCACAAGCTGGCGCCGGGCGAGCGCGCACCCATCGCCGAGCGCGCCGACGCCGAACCGGTGCAGGTCGACGAGCGCGAACCGCTGCGCGAAGAATGCGCCCACTTCATCGAGTGCACGGCGGGCAGCACGTCACCGATCACCGACGGCGCGGAGGGACTGCGCGTGTTGCGGGTGCTTCACGCCGCCCAGGAAGCCCTCGACCGTTGAACGACGCGAGCGCCTGAGCCATGACCGAGCCCCAGATTCACGAATCCGCCTACGTCGACGACGGCGCCGAAATCGGCGACGGCACAATGATCTGGCACTTCTGCCATGTCATGCCCGGCACGAAGATCGGATCCGGCTGCGTCCTCGGCCAGAACGTAATGGCCGGGCCCAACGTGACCATCGGGAATGGCTGCAAGATCCAGAACAACGTCAGCGTCTATAGGGGCGTGACCCTGGAGGACGACGTCTTCGTCGGCCCGTCGGCGGTCTTCACCAACGTCAACACGCCGCGCGCCAACGTCAATCGCAAGGACGAATACGGCCCCACCCGCGTCTGTCGCGGTGCGAGCATCGGCGCGAACGCAACCATCGTCTGCGGCTCCACCATCGGTGAGTACGCGCTGATCGGCGCCGGGGCCGTCGTCGCCGGCGACGTGCCGCCGCACGCGCTGATGGTCGGCGTTCCGGCCAAGCAGATCGGATGGGTCGGACATGCCGGCGACCGCCTGCAGCCCGACGAGGACGAACTGGTCTGTCCGCGCACCGGCCGACGCTACAACGAAGAGAACGGCGTCCTCACCGTCCTCGACAACGAGACAGAAAAGACATGAGCACGTCCATTCCCTTCATCGACCTGCAGGCGCAAAAGCAGCGGCTCGACGGCCGGATCGAGGCCGCCATCGCGCGCGTGCTCGACCATGGTCGCTTTATCCACGGGCCCGAAGTCGCCGAGTTCGAAACCCAGCTCGCGGCATTCGTCGGGGTCGACCACGCCGTCGGCTGCGCCAACGGCACCGACGCGCTGCAGCTCGCCCTGCGCGCACTCGGCGCGGGACCGGGCGACGCCGTGTTCGTGCCCGCCTTTACATTCGCGGCGACAGCCGAGGTTGTCTGCCTCGTCGGTGCGACACCCGTCTTCGTCGACGTGCGCGCGGACACGTTCAACATCGATCCCGACAGCCTGCGCGACGCCGTCGCGATGGTGCGCGCGGACGGCAAGCTGACCCCCGCCGGGATCATCCCCGTCGACCTGTTCGGCCTGCCCGCGCCCTATGCCGAGATCGGCGAGATCGCCACGGCGGAAAACCTCTGGGTCCTGTCCGACGCCGCCCAGGCCATGGGCGCGAGCGACGGCGGCGTAAACGCGGGCGCGTTCGGGGATATCGCCGCGACCAGCTTCTTTCCCGCCAAGCCGCTTGGCTGCTATGGCGACGGCGGCGCGGTACTGACCGACAACGCGGAATACGCCGCCGCCATCCGTTCGCTGCGCATGCACGGGCAGGGCCGGGACAAGTACGACAATGTCGTCATCGGCACGAACAGCCGGCTCGACACGGTCCAGGCGGCCGTCCTGATCGAAAAACTCTCGATTCTCGCCGACGAAATCGACGCCCGGCAGGTCGTCGCGACGCGCTACGCCGACGGCCTGCGCGATGTCGCGACCATTCCGTCCGCCGGCAACGCCACGAGCGCCTGGGCGCAGTACACGTTGCGCGTCGAGGATCGCGCGAAGATCCAGGACTCGCTGCGGGAGCAGGGCATCCCGACCGCCGTCTACTACCCCAATCCGCTGCCGCGCCTGACCGCCTACAAGGACTTCCCCGTCGCGCCGGGCGAGCTCGGCGTCTCGGACGCGCTCAGCACCGAGGTCGTCAGCCTGCCGATGCATCCGTACCTGGACGCGGACACGCAGGACCGGATCGTCGACGCCGTCCGGGCCGCGACCGGCTGACCGGGGCGCATCGCCAACGCCATGAAAATCGTCACCGTCATCGGCGCCCGGCCGCAGTTCATCAAGGCGGCCATCGTCTCGCACCGTCTCGCGGCGAGCGACGGTGTCGAGGAAGTGCTCGTCCATACGGGCCAGCACTATGACAGCGCCATGTCCGACGTGTTCTTCGACGAGCTGGGTCTCGCCAGGCCGAAGCACGCGCTGGACGTCTCCAGCGCGTCGCACGCCGTCCAGACCGCGCGGATGCTCGAACGGCTGGAGCCGGTGCTGGAAGACGAAGCGCCCGATACCGTCCTCGTCTACGGCGATACCAACAGCACGCTCGCGGGCGCGCTCACCGCGGCGAAGCTCCACATCCCCATCGCCCATGTCGAAGCGGGCATGCGCTCGTTCAACCGGGCGATGCCGGAAGAGATCAACCGGGTCATGACCGACCACCTGTCGGCCCTCAATCTCGCACCGACCCGGACCGCCGTGGACAACCTCGCGCGCGAGGGCATCGCCGGCGACGGCGTGCAGCTGGTCGGGGACGTCATGTACGACGCGGCGCTGCATTTCGGGCCGCAGGCCGAAGCGCGCAGCACTATCCTGTCCGAACACGGGATGACCCGCGGCGAATACGTGCTCGCGACCGTTCACCGCGCCGAGAATACGGACGCCGCGGAACGGCTGGGGGCGATCGTCACCGCGCTGGCGGAAACATCGAAGCGCCTGCCTGTTCTGTTGCCCCTGCACCCGCGCACCCGGAAGCGCCTCACGGACCTCGGCCTCGCCGACCGCCTGTCCGGCGTGACGGTCGCCGACCCCGTCGGCTACCTGGACATGCAGGCGCTCGAACGCAGCGCGGCCCTGGTGGTGACGGATTCCGGCGGCGTCCAGAAGGAAGCTTTCTTCCATGGCGTGCCTTGCGTGACCGTGCGCACCGAGACCGAATGGGTCGAACTCGTCGACTGCGGCTGGAACCGCCTTGCCCCGCCGGACGACACTGACGGTATCGCGCTCGCCATCGCCGAGGCGCTGGACCACCCGCCGGCCACCCGGCCCGACGATCTCTACGGCGGCGGCACCGCCGCCGCGCGCACGGCCGAACTTCTGGCCGCACGCGCGTAAACCGGGCATGCGTCGATGAAGATCTGTCAGGTCTGCACCGTCGATTTCACGCTCTACCATTTCCTGCTGCCGCTGATGCGCGCGCAGCGCGACGCGGGGCATGACGTCGAGGGCGCCTGCGCCGACGGCAAATTCGCAGACAAGGTGCGCGCGGAAGGCTTCCGTGTGCACGACCTGCCGCTGGCGCGCAGTCACAACCCGTTCCGGAATGCGCGGGCCGCGTTTGCCCTGCACAAGTTTTTCCGGGCCGGGCGCTACGACATGGTCCATACCCACACGCCCGCCGCGTCCTTCGTGGGCCGGCTCGCGGCCCGGACGGCGGGCGTGCCGAAGATCGTCTACACGGCGCACGGGTTCTATTTTCATGAACACATGCCCGCCCTCCGGCGGGCCATATACGTGACACTGGAGTGGATCGCCGGGCGCGCGACCCACACCCTTTTCACCCAGGCCGAGGAAGACGCGGAAACAGCGCAGCGGCTCTCGCTCTGCCGGACCGGCGACGTGAAAGCCATCGGCAATGGCAGCGATCCGGATATTTTCCATCCCGGCGCAGACGGGCGCGCAGCCACCCGGGCTTCGCTCGGCACGGACGCCGACCGCCCGGTTATCCTGATGGCCGGACGGCTGGTGGCTGAAAAGGGCTATCCCGAACTGATCGAGGCCATGCGCCAGGTGGATGCGGAACTCTGGGCGGTCGGCGACAGGCTGAAAAGCGATCACGCCGCGAACATCGATTCGCACCTGCGCGACGCCGCGGCCGATCCCGTCCTGAAGGATCGTGTGCGATTTCTGGGGTATCGGCGGGACATGCCGGAACTCCTCAGGGCCGCCGACATATTCGTCCTCCCGTCCCACCGCGAAGGCATGCCGCGCTCCATCATCGAGGCGATGCTCACGGGCCTGCCCGTGGTTGCCACCGATATCCGGGGCAGCCGGGAAGAGGTGGTCGACGGCGAGACGGGATTGCTCGTTCCCGTGCGCGATGCCAAAGGCCTGGCCGGCGCTCTCAACCGCCTCATCGACGACGCGGCGCTGCGGGACAAAATGGGCGCAGCGGGCCGGAACCGGGCGCGAGACCTGTATGACGAAGACAAGGTCGTGGAACGCCAGCTCACCCATCTCGGCCTGGTGCCCGCATCCCCGGAGACCGCGTCGTGAAGGTTCATATCGTCGGCGCGCGCAGCTACCTCGCCGGTGTGCTCGAAACCCACCTGCGCGACGCTTTCCCTGTTCGGCGTGTCGCGGCAAAGGACTTCGGCGCCGGAGACATCAGCGCCGGAGACGTCAGCGCCGGAGACGTCATCATCAACTGCGCCTGGGAACCGAGCCTCTACGAAGAGAAGGTCGGCAAAGAACTTTCCTGGGACGGCGCATTTGCCGCGATCGCCCGGGACCGCGGTGCGCGTCTCGTCATGCTGAGCACCCGGGCGGTTTACCCGAACCGGGTCGAGCCGGCGTTGCGCGAGGACGAGCCGACCGCGCCGCAATCGACCTACGGGAAAAACAAGGTTCGTGTCGAAACAGGCCTGGCCGAAATCCTCGGGCCGCGCCTGCTTGTCGTGCGTATGGGCAATGTGTTCGGCGAGGAACCCCCCGGACGGCGCACCTTTATTTCCACCGCGATCAACACGCTCGACACCCGACAGGAAATCGAGCTGCGGATGGCGGCGCGAACGCGCAAGGACTTCCTTCCGGCCGGCTATCTGGGCAAGGCGATTCGTGAGCTTGTCCGGGCCGAAACGCACGGAATTTACAATGTCAGCTCAGGTCTCGCGCTGCCCGTCAGCGAGGTTGCCGGAGCCCTGATCCGCGGCTACGGTGCCGGCGAAATCCGAGTATCCAACGAGGCCGTCGGCGAGGAATTCCGCCTCGACACCACAAAACTTCGCGAGTGTACCGGCCTGTCGATCACCGATCGGGAATTGCTCGAAGCTCTGGAGAAAACCGCCCGTGACCACCGTCAATAAAATCCTGATCACCGGCGGGGCCGGCTTTATCGGCTCATATGTTGTGGACGCCGTCGTGGAGAAATTCGCGGATGCGGAAATCGTCGTTCTCGACAAGATGAACTACGCCGCCAACGTGCACTTCATCCTCGACCACCTGACCACCAAGCGGATCGAGCTCGTCGTCGGCGACATTGCGGACTACCCCGCCATGCTGCAGGCCACGCGCGGGGTGGACCTCGTGCTTCACCTCGCGGCCGAGAGTCATGTCGGGCGCTCGTTCGGAAACTCGATGGAGTTCACCCGCACCAACACGCTCGGGACGCATGTCCTGCTCGAAGCCGCACAGCAGAACAAGGTCACCCGCTTCGTCCATGTCAGCACGGACGAGGTCTACGGCGAGGTCTTCGACAAGGATGCGACCGAGGAACACCCGCTGCATCCGAACAACCCCTACTCGGGCTCGAAAGCCGCGGCGGAGATGATCATCCAGAGCTACTGGCGATCCTTCCGCGCACCGATCGTGATTTCACGCGCCAACAACATCTTCGGATCCCGGCAGTTCCCGGAAAAAATCATCCCGCGATTTATCTGCCGCGGCCTCGCCGGAGAGACCCTGCCGATCCACGGCGACGGCAGCCACATGCGGCACTACCTGGCCGCCCAGGACTTCGCCGAAGCCCTGCTGACGATCGCCGAGCGCGGCGAGCTCGGCCTTGCCTACAATATCGGCGGCGCCGACGAGTATTCGAACCTCGACGTCGCCAACATGATCTGCAACGAAATCGGCCTCGATCCGGACACCCATATCGAGTTCGAGGCGGACCGGCCGTTCAACGACCGCCGCTATGCCGTGGACTGGTCGCGGATTCGCGACATGGGCTGGAAGCCGAAACGCCGGCTCGGCGATGCCCTGCCGGAAATGGTTGCCTGGTACCGGGAGAATTATCACCTGTTCAGGCGTCACCTCGAAAGCGAACAGCTCACCGAGTTCGCAGCCGAATCAGCGGAGTAGCGCGCCCCGGGGCCGCAAACAGCCACCCCAGCGTCATCGAATCACCTTCGGATGGACAAGGCCCGGCATGTTGCCGGGTCTTTTTGTTTGAGGCAAAAGGTTCGGCACCGATGCCCGCCGCCACCCGACATATTCCCGCCGCCGCCATTCTTGCGCCGGTCGGCCTGCTGATGCTGCCCCTGTCGACGGTCCAGCCGCTCTGGATCGCCATCCTTGCGGCGGCGGCGGCCCTGGGCGCGCTTGCCGCATCGGTGCTGGATCGCCGCTGGCCGGCCACGGCCGGCTGGCTGCCCTGGCTTCTCGCGGCGATCGTCGTTTGGGGCGCGGCAAGCGCCATCTGGTCCGTCGACCCGGAACGCTCGCTTCACCAGGCCGCGCGACTGGCGCTCATCGCCATCGGCGCGTTGTTCCTGCTCACGCAAGTCCGCGACCTTGACGACGCGAACCGCGCGCGCATCGGGACATTTGTGCTGACCGGGACCGCGGCCGGCATCTGTTTCATCGCGTTCGAGGTGTTGACCGGCGGGGCCTTCCACGGTGCGCTCAACGACTTCGAGGAAGACCCGGTCAAGAACCTCTTCCACCTCAACCGGGCTTCCAGCGTCGCGGCCATCATCGTGTGGGTGGCGTTGATTCCGCTCTGGCGACGCCAGGGGCCGGCGCTCGCGATCGGCGCTGTCGTCGTCGTGTTCCTGGCACTGCAACGGCTCCAGCCGGATACATCGCTGCTGGCCATGATCGCCGGCGGCGGGTTCTTCGTTATCGGCTGGGCCGCGCCGCGCATCGCCGCCGCGCTCCTGGCCGGCGGCCTCATCCTGTTCACGGCCGCGGCGCCCTTCCTGTCGCGGATCAGCGACTGGGCCACGGCATCGTTGACCCAGATGGGGCTCGCCGAGTTCTCGCTGTCCCATCGCCTCGCGATCTGGGACTTCGCCTCCGAACGGGCGGCCCTCCGTCCCCTGTTCGGCTGGGGTCTCGACACGTCGCGCAGTATCGGTTCGGGCGCCGTCGTCGGCGTGAAGGACTCGCCGGAGCTTTCAGCGCGCGCCGCGGATGCCCTGCCGCTTCACCCGCACAACGCGGTCCTGCAGATCTGGCTCGAACTGGGCCTGACGGGAACCGTACTGGTGATCGCCCTCTTCGCATTTGCCGTTTGGGCGATTGCCACGCGCATCCGCGAGCCGCTTGGCCGCGCGGCGGCGTTCGCCATGACGGCCTCCGCGCTCGTGATCGCCCAACTCAGTTTCGGTATCTGGCAGGGTTGGTGGCTGTCCTGCCTCTGGCTGTGCAGCCTGCTGCTGCTGGCGCTGGTGGACTGGCGGCGCGAACCCCGGGCCGGCGCCTGAACCATGCCGATGCTCGTTGCCACCCTGATCCTCGCGGCGCTGACCGGCGCCGCAAGCGGCATCCTCGTTGCGCTGGTGCGCCGCGAACTGTTGCGCCGGGATATCCTCGACCGGCCCAACGAGCGCAGCTCTCATGACACGCCGACGCCACGCGGCGGCGGCATCGGCCTGCTCGCCGCCCTGTTGCCGATGTGGCTGGTCGCCAACCTGGTATTGCCCGGCACCACGACCGCTTGGGCGGACTGGCTCATGCCGGTCGGCGCCCTGCTCCTCGCCGGCGTATCGTGGATCGACGACCTGAAGACGCTCGGCCCCCTCCCGCGCCTCGCGGCGCAGTTTGTCGCAGCCATCGCAGCTGTGCTCCTGCTGCCCGGGCTCGTCTTCCAGGGGCTGGTGCCCGCATGGCTGGATACGACCCTCGCGGTGATCGGCCTGGTGTGGTTCGTGAACCTGTTCAACTTCATGGACGGCATCGACGGCATCAGCGCGATGGAGACCCTCGGCATCTGCGCCGGGCTTTTCCTGATCGGCTTCCTTCTCTCCGCGGCGCCGACGACGCTGGACGCCCTTCCGCTCCTCATCGCCGGCGCGACCGCCGGGTTCCTGATCTGGAACTGGCATCCCGCGAAAATTTTTCTCGGCGATATCGGCAGCGTGCCCCTCGGCTTCCTGCTCGGCTGGCTGCTGCTCGCCCTCGCGGCACGGGGAGAGTGGGAGGCCGCCCTCATGCTGCCGCTGTACTACCTGGCGGACGCCACGCTCACGCTGCTGCGGCGACTCGCAAGGGGCGAGAAGGTCTGGCGGGCCCACCGCGAACATTATTACCAGCAGGCCGTCCAGAACGGCCGCAGCCACGCCCGCGTCAGCGCGGCCGTGGGGACGACCAACCTGGCCCTGATCGCCCTGTCGCTGGCCGCCGCCGCCACCCCCGACGGAATTTTCCTGACCCCCCTGCTGCTGGGAGCCGCCGCCGTGATCGTGGTGGGTTTGCTGTCCTGGATGCACTGGAAACCGGAGCTCCGTTCGCCATCGCACTAGTCCCGGGGTATCTGGATGGTTCGGGGCTTTTCGCCGTCCAGCTTAGTGGTATAAGCGGGCGATGAACGGGGCGAACCGCGAATGCGCGTAAATCTTCGGCTCAGCCGGGCGAAAATCGCCTATGCACACGACATTTTCATGGCAGCCGTGTCGCTGCCGCTGTCGTTGTGGCTGCGCATGGGTTCGACCATCGAATCGGTGCCGGAAAGCTTTATTTTGCAGAGCACGGCGCTGTTCGCGGTGACCGCCGCGGCGGTGTTCTGGCCGATGGGCCTCTACCGGGGCATCTGGCGCTACGCGTCGATGAACGACCTCATCCAGATCACCAAGGCCGTGAGCCTGGCGGTCCTGATCTTCCTGCCGATCCTGTTCGTGACCTCGCGCGCCGAATTCCTGCCCCGCTCGCTGCCGATCATCAACTGGTTCGTGTTGATGGCGCTGCTCGGCGGCCCGCGCTTTCTGTACCGGCTGCTCAAGGACCGCCATTTCGAGCTGACCCCCGACGCCAGCGCCAAGCCGGGTGTGCCGGTGCTGCTGGTGGGCGCGGGCGACGAAGCCGAGGCCTTCATTCGCGATATCGCGCGCCAGCCCGGCGCCGCCTACCGGATCGTGGGCCTGCTCGACGAGAAGGGGCGCCGTGTCGGAAGGCAGATCCGCAACATTCCCGTGCTGGGCACGCCGGACGACCTGCCCGCCGTCATGCGGCGGCTCGCCCTGCGCGGCGAGCGTCCGCAACGCCTGATCGTCACCAAGCGCGGGCTCGACCCCGCCTTCATGCGCGGCCTGCTCGACAGCGCCGAGACCTACGGCATGTCCATGGCGCGCCTGCCGCGCCTGACCGAGTTTCAATCGGGCATCGTCGAGGCCATTGAGGTCAAACCCGTGGCGGTCGAAGACCTGCTCGGCCGGCCGCAGGCCGTGCTCGACCGCCCGGCGATGGAACAGCTCATCCGGGACCGCCGCGTGCTGGTGACCGGCGCGGGCGGCACCATCGGCAGCGAACTGGTGCGCCAGATCGCGGCGCTGAAGCCCGCCCGGCTCGATCTCGTCGACAACTCCGAGTTCAACCTCTACGCCATCGACCTGGAGATGGACGAGGCCGACGAAGGCCCCGACCACCATGCGCACCTGGCCGACGTGCGCGACCGCAACGCCATGGCGGCGACCTTCGCCGACGCGCGACCCGACCTTGTTTTCCATGCCGCCGCGCTGAAGCACGTCCCGATCGTGGAAACCCATGTCGCCGAAGGCGTGATGACCAACGTCGGCGGCTCGCGCATCGTCGCGGACCTGTGCCGCGAGACCGGCACCTCGACGATGGTGCTGATCTCCACCGACAAGGCCGTCAACCCGACCAGTGCGATGGGCGCGACTAAACGCGTCGCCGAAAGCTACTGCCAGGCCCTCGACCGGGCGCGCGACGAGGACGGCTGCCGCTTCGTGACCGTGCGCTTCGGCAACGTGCTCGGCTCCACCGGGTCCGTGGTGCCGCTGTTCGAGCGCCAGCTCGCCGCCGGCGGCCCGCTGACCGTCACCCACAAGGATATCACCCGCTACTTCATGACGACGCGCGAAGCCGTCGAGCTGGTGCTGCAGGCATCGGTTCTCGGGTCGAGCGAGGCAGTGCCGGCCGGGGGTATCTTTGTCCTCGACATGGGCGAGCCGGTCCGCATTCTCGACCTGGCCGAGCAGATGATCCGGCTCGCCGGCAAGCGCCCCTACGAAGACGTGGATATCCGGTTCGTCGGTCTGCGGCCGGGCGAGAAGCTGCACGAGGAACTGTTCCACGACGCCGAAAGCCTGACCCCGACCGACAACGCCGCGATCCAGCTTGCCAATCCGCGCGCCGCCGACCATGGCGTACTCGAGCGCGCGATCGACGAAATCACCGCGGCGGCGCGCGACGGCAACAACGATACCTGCCGCGCGCAACTCGCCCATCTCGTACCCGAATTCCATTCCGATACGCCGCACGCCCACCCGGCGGCGGCCAAGTAGCATTCCGCCTGGCCCCGGAAGACATCAACCCAGGACTTACGAAGGACGATCCCACCGGTGCCCAACAATGCAGACGCGCAGATCACGCGCGCGATCATCTCCGTTTCCGACAAGGCGGGGCTGACGGACCTCGGCGCGGCGCTTGCCCGCCACGACATCGAAATCCTTTCCACCGGCGGCTCCGCGAAGGCGCTCGCCGGCGCCGGCGTGCCGGTCACGGAAGTCGCCGACCACACGGGCTTTCCCGAAATCATGGACGGGCGGGTCAAAACCCTCCACCCGAAGATCCATGGCGGCATCCTTGCCCGGCGCGACCATGACGAGGACCGCGCCGCGATGGAGGCGCACGACATCGGGGCCATCGACCTGATCGTCATCAACCTCTACCCGTTCGAGGGCACGGTCGCGTCCGGCGCGGACTATGACGATTGCGTCGAGAATATCGACATCGGCGGCCCGGCGATGATCCGCGCCGCCGCGAAAAATCACGCCCATGTGGCCGTCGTCACGGACCCGTCGGACTATGACGAGATCATCGCCGCGCTCGACGCGAGCGGCGGCAAGTTGTCCGCCGAATTCCGCCGCCGGCTCGCGGCCAAGGCCTATGCGCGCACCGCCGCCTATGACGGGGCCATCACGGCCTGGCTGTCCGGCGAGCTGGGCGAGGACTTTGCCGAGACCCACGTGGTCTCGGGGCGTCTGGACAGCGTGCTGCGGTACGGCGAAAACCCGCACCAGACCGCCGCGCTCTATGTCGGCGGCGCGCCGCGCCCCGGCGTGGCCACGGCGGAGCAGGTGCAGGGCAAGGCGCTCAGCTACAACAACCTCGGCGACGCCGACGCCGCCTTCGAACTGGCGGCCGAACTCGACACCCCGGCCATCGCCATCATCAAGCATGCCAACCCGTGCGGCGTGGCGACCGCCGACGACCTGGTCGAGGCGTACCGGGCCGCACGCAAGTGCGATCCCGTCAGCGCCTTCGGCGGGATCGTCGCCGCCAACCGGCCCCTGACCGGGCCGCTCGCCGAGGCGATCACCGAGATCTTCACCGAGGTGGTCATCGCGCCCGACGCCGATTCTGACGCCCGCGCGGTCTTCGCCGGCAAGGAAAACCTCCGCCTGCTGCTGACC
Source organism: Alphaproteobacteria bacterium (assembly GCA_965222215.1). Classification (GTDB taxonomy): domain Bacteria; phylum Pseudomonadota; class Alphaproteobacteria; order UBA6615; family UBA6615; genus JABJAG01. The sequence continues at coordinate 3,733,219 of OZ244931.1, forward strand.
GGCGACATGCCGGACCCGCTGGCGGCGGGCCGCTACATCAAGCCGCTCGCGGGCGGGTTCCTGCTGCAGGACCGCGACGCGGGCCATATCACGGCGGGCGACCTGAAGGTCGTCACCAAGCGCCAGCCGAGCGAAGCAGAGATCGCGGACATGCTGTTCGCCTTCACCGTCGGCAAGCATGTGAAGTCCAACACCATCGTCTACGCCAAAAACGGCGCAACCGTCGGAATGGGCGCGGGCCAGATGAGCCGCGTCGACGCCGCGCGCATCGCCGCGCACAAGTCGAAGGAAGCCGCCGAGGCCGCCGGCGAGGCCGAACCGCTGACGTCCGGCTCCGTCGCCGCGTCCGACGCGTTCTTCCCCTTCCCGGACGGGCTTCTCACAACCATCGAGGCCGGCGCGACCGCCGTCATTCAGCCGGGCGGCTCGGTGCGCGACGACGAAGTCATCGCCGCGGCCGACGAGGCAGGTATTGCGATGGTCTTCACCGGCATGCGCCATTTCCGCCACTAGGAGGCATCCCATGATCGTCACCACAACGGGCAGCGTGGAGGGCCGCGCGATCGCCGAGTATCTGGGCGTGTGCGCCGGCCAGGCCGTGGTCGGCGCCAACATCGTGCGCGACGTCTTCGCCTCGGTGCGCGATGTGGTCGGCGGCCGGTCGGGCAGCTACCAGAAAGTGCTGGCCTCGGCCCGTGACGGCGCCATGGAGGACATCGAGGCCGAGGCGGCCGCGCTGGGCGCCGACGCCATCGTCGGGGTCTCGCTGGACTATGAGGTGGTCGGCGAAAAAGGCTCGATGCTGATGGTCGTCGCCACCGGCACCGCGGTGAAACTGGCGGGCTAGCCGCGCGGTTCGGGCGGCACGTCCTTCACGCAGATCCAGAGCAGCACGCCGCCGACGATCAGGAACGGCAGGACTGTCGCCATGCCCCAGCGCTGGCTGCCCGTGAGCGCCGTCACCAGCGCCACCAGCCACGGCCCCATGAAGGCCGTGACCTTGCCGGACAACGCGTACAGCCCGAACATCTCGCTTTCGGTGCCGGGCGGGATGATCCGCGCCATCAGCGAGCGGCTGGCCGCCTGCACCGGGCCGAAGAAAATACCGAGCATGGAGCCCAGCACGATGAAGGCGGTCTTGGATTCGACCGTCAGGAGAGGGATGCCGACGAGGATAATCCCGAGCAGGCCAATAAGAATGGTGCGCTTCGCGCCGATCCGGTCATCGATCCAGCCGAACAGAAACGCGCCCAGGCCGGCCGTGACGTTCAGGATCAGGCCGAACACGATCACTTCCTCGACGGCCATCCCGAACGTCCCCGCCGCGAACACGCCGCCGAACGCGAAGAGTGTGTTGATGCCGTCGGTGAACAGCATCCGGGCGAGCAGGTAGCGCCAGATCTGCGGATAGTCGCGGATGTTCTTCAGGGTTCCGACAAGCTCGCGGACACCGGTCCGCACCGCCTTGCCCATGGGCATGCCTTTCCCGCGCGGGTCGGGTGTCCACAGGAACAGCGGCAGGCAGAACAGGGCCAGCCAGGCCGCGACGACCGGGCCGGACATGCGCACGTTCTCCAGCGCATCGGCCGAACCGTCCAGGCCGAAGGGCGGTGTTTCGACCTGCACGAACACGAACAGGACCAGCAGCAGCCCGCCGACGCCGCCGATATATCCCAGCCCCCACGCCCAGCCCGAAATACGCCCAAGCCAGTGCGCCGGCACGAGGCTCGGCAACAGCGCGTTGTAGAACACCATCGACAGCTCGAACGCGACGACCGTAAGCCCCACCAGCAGCAGCAGGAGCAACGCGTTGTCGGGGCTCGGGGCGGCGAACCAGAGCAGGGCCGAACCGGCGACCATCACCGCGCTGAAGAACGCCAGCCAGGGCTTTCGCGCGCGCCCCTGGTCGGCGATCGCGCCGAGAACCGGGCTGAGCAGCGCGATCGACAGCGCCGCGATACCGGTCATGATTGCCCACATTTCCGTGGCGCGCGCCGGGTCGCCGACCACCGCCTGCGCAAAATAGGCCGGGATCACGAATGTCAGGATCACCGACGGAAAGGGCGAGTTGGCCCAGTCGTAGGAACACCAGGCGCCGACCGCGCGGCGGTCGAACGGCGGCTTCGAAGATCGCCTGGATGACGGCGGACGGGTCTCAGACGGCATTCGCCGCTCCCGGTTCGCGCAGCCGCCAGTTGGTCAGCAGGATACCCCCCGCAATGCACACCAGGCCCAGCCAGACGCCCGCCGTGATCGGCTCACCCAGGATAACCGCGCCCGCGGCCAACGCGCCGACAGGGTTCATAGTCAGCCCGATGGCAACGCGCGTCGGCGTTGTGTGCCGCAGTGCCCAGAGCCAGAGAAAATACGTGAACGCGCTGCCGACGATGCCGATATAGGCAATCGCCAAAAGGCTCCCCCGGTCGAGCGGGATGTCCGCCGGACTCATCCCGCTTGCCGCGCCGATGGCGGCCAGCACGAAGACGCCGGGCACGAGGTTGCAGACAACGTAGATCAAGGGCGGGTACCGGCGGGCAAGATTGCGCGAAATCACATTGTATACGGACAGGACCGCCGATGCCGCCAGCATCAGCAGGTCTCCGCGCCAGCCGCCGGGCACCGCGCTGGCATCCTGCCAGAGCGCCAGCACCACCCCGGCGCTTGCAACCGCGACCCCCGCGACCTTCAGAACCGTCAGGCGCTCGACCCGAAGCGAGGCCGCGATCACGAGCGTCATGAAGGGCACGGTCGACGCAAGGATCCCGCCGCGCGCGGCCGAGGTATAGGCCAGCGACGCCGAGACCAGCCACTGGCTGACCCCGAACATCACGACCCCGAATGCGATCAGAACCCAGAGGTCGCGCCCGCGCGGCCAGCCGCGCGCGAAGATCAGCGCCAGCGGCAGCAGGACGAGCGCGCCGATGCCGAGGCGCAGCAGGGTAATCGTCAGCGGGTCGATGTCATCCGCGACAAAGCGGATCGCGCCCAGCGTGGTGCCCGCGGCGAACGGCGCCACAACTGCCGCGACCCCGGCCAGCAGCGCGAGACGTGTCGGCAATCCGCGGCCGGCGTTCATGCGGGCAGCGGCTTGGGCCGGCGCTGCCAGTTCGTCACGGCGATGCCCGCAATGACAAGCGCGAACCCGACGAGCATGGTCACCGTGATCTGCTCGTCGAGCAGGAGCGCGCCCCAGAAAAGCGCCATCAGCGGGTTCATGGGCAGGGCCACGGCGACAAGCGTCGGGGTCGTGTTGCGCAGCGCCCAGAGCCAGAGGGTGTAGGAGATCACTGCCGCCCCGATGCCGAGATAGGCAATGGCGAACCAGCCGGTCGAGGACAGCTCCGGCGTGAACGCCGGCGCGTCCGTGGCCATCGCCACCGCGTAGAGCAGGGCCGAGCCCGGCACGACCCCCGCGACGACCGCCACCAGCGGCGACTGGTTTCGCAGCGCGCGGTTGGACCAGACGCCATAGACGGCCGTGATCAGCGCCCCTACAAGGATCAGCCCGTCCCCGATCCACGCATCCGGCGGCGCTCCCGCATTCTGGCCCAGTGCGACAATCACCCCGAGGGTCGCGAGCACGATGCCGGCGAGCTTCTGGCGGGTCGGCCGTTCGATCCCGAACGCCGCGGCGATCAGCAGGGTCATGAAAGGCGAGGTCGTATAGGCCAGCGCCCCGCGCGAGGACGTGGTGAACGCCAGCGCGTTGGAAAAGATCAGCTGCAGCCCGCCGAAGAACAGCGCGCCCATGATCGCCATCATCAGAAACTCGCGCCGGTTCGGCCAGCGGCGCACGATCAGCAAGGCGACCGCCGTCAACACCACCGCCGCGGTGAAGTTTCTCAGAAAGGCGATCGTGACCGGTTCGGTCTCGGTCACAAGGAACCGCATCGCCACAAAGGCCGTCCCGCCGAGCGATGTCGACAGACAGGCCGCAAGCGCGGCGAGAATGGCCAGTTTGCTGGCCGCTGAAGCGGTGTTCTGGTTCACGGAAACCCGGTGACAAGCCCCGACCGGAGCGGACGGTCGCAAAGTCTAGCAGCGCCGCGCGCGCGGCCCCAATTCCAATATCGGGACCGAGCCCCGCGCTAACGCGTGAGCAGCGCGCGCAACTGTCCGTTCGCCACCGTCAGCATCGCCAGGTCGATACCCTCTGCGGCGCGAAGGGATTCGAGCATCTCGCACGTGCGCTCCACCGCACCCTGCTGCGAATCCATCCACGTCTGGATGACGCCTTCCGCAGCCTTTTTGCCGAGCTTGCCGGAACCGGCGACCTCGAGGACGGTATTTGTCAGCGCGGACTGGTGTGCATAGCTATCGTCGACGATCGATTCGATCGCGAGACGCTCCCAATCGGTCTCCGGCTCGATCGACTTCGCGGCATGACGCATCCAGTCGATATGCAACCGCGCGCCCAGGTCAAAATACACCCGCCCGGTGTCGAGGACCGGCACGCCGGCCTCGCGGCCGATCTGAACCACGTCGCCGCCGGCCGCCAACACGTCGAGGCTCGCCACCTTGCGCGCGAGCGCCTTGGGCACCCCGAGGCCGGACAGCTCGTCCGTCTGCATGTCGATGTCTGTTCGGTCCTCCGCCGCAACAATCTCCGGCAGGTTCGCCACGAGTTCCTGAATTCCCGGCGCATAGCGTTCGATCGTTGCCGCGATATCGAGCGGACGGCGGGCGTTGTTCAGGAACCAGACCGTCATGCGCTCGACCAGCATTTCCAGTTCGTGCGCCATGTCGAGCTGCACGGCGGCATCGACCTTCAGGTCGAGCGCCTCGATATCACGCCAGACCGGTCGCAGGTCGAACGCATCACGCGCGACCACATAGGCCCGCGCGATATCGTCCGGCGCCGCGCCGGAGCGTTCCTGTAGGTCCTGGACGAATGTCGCGCCGACGCGGTTGACCAGCGAGTTGGTGACATAGGTCGCCACGATCTCGCGCCGCAGCCGGTGGCGTGCAATCTGGTCCCCGAACTTCGCGCGCAGCGGCTCGGGGAAGTAGCGCGCGAGATCTTTCACGAGATACGGATCGTCCGGCACGGCCGTCGGCAACAGGTCGCCATACAGCGCGATCTTCGCATGAGAGAACAGAACGGCGTATTCCGGCCGTGTGAGCCCGAGATCTTCTTCCTGCAGGCCGGCCATCGCCTCGTCGTCCGGCAGTTCCTCGATCGCCCGGTCGAGCAGGCCGCGTCGCTCGAGCGCCTGCATGACCCGCCACTGGGCCTCCAGCTGGTCGGCGGCCCTGCGCTCCGCCTGGGAAATCGCCTGCGTCTGAAGATAGTTGTCGTTCAGAACGAGCTGCGCCACCTCATCCGTCATATCCACCAGCAGCTTGTCGCGCTGCTTGACCGTCAACACGCCGGCCCCGACGGCGTCGGCCAGCGCGATCTTGATGTTCACCTCATGGTCCGAGCAGTCGACGCCCGCCGAATTGTCGATGAAGTCGGTGTTCAGGCGCCCGCCGTGGCGCGCGTATTCCACCCGGGCCCGCTGGGTCAGGCCCAGGTTGGCGCCTTCGCCGATCACCTTGCAGTTCAACGCATTGGCGTCGACACGGACCGCATCGTTCGAGCGGTCGTCCGCATCGGCCTGGGATTCGCCTGAAGACTTGATATAGGTGCCGATGCCGCCGAACCAAAGCAGGTCGACGCGAGCCATAAGGATGGCACGAATCAACTCGTTCGGTGTCATCGAGTCCTGCGTCACGTCCAGGACCGCTTTCATCGGCGCGGTGAGCTTGATCGACTTGGCCTTCCGGTCGAACACGCCGCCGCCCCTGGAGATCAGTTTGGTGTCGTAGTCGGTCCAGCCCGAACGCGGCATCTCAAACAGCCGCTTGCGCTCGGCGAAACTCTTTTTCGGGTCGGGGTCCGGATCGAAAAAGATGTGCAGGTGGTTGAACGCGGCCACGAGCTTGATGTGCTCGGACAGCAGCATGCCGTTGCCGAACACGTCGCCCGACATATCGCCGACGCCGATGGCCGTGAAGTCCCGGGACTGGGTGTCGTGCCCGATCTCGCGGAAGTGGCGCTTGACCGACTCCCACGCGCCCCTGGCGGTGATCCCCATCTTCTTGTGGTCATAGCCGGCCGATCCGCCCGACGCGAAGGCGTCGTCGAGCCAGAAGTTCCGGTCCTGGCTGATGCCGTTGGCGATGTCTGAGAAGGTTGCGGTGCCCTTGTCCGCCGCAACCACGAGATAGGGATCGTCACCGTCCTGCCGGACCACATCGCCCGGCGGCACGATCTTGCCGTCGACGAAATTATCCGTGATGTCGAGAAGCCCGAACATCAGGGTCGAGTAGCAGGCGATCACTTCTTCCTGGATGGCCTGCCGATCGGCCTGCGGATCGCCGGTCGGCGCCGGCAGGGCCTTGCACACGAACCCGCCCTTGGCGCCCACGGGCACGATAACGGCGTTCTTCACGGTCTGGGCCTTCTGCAGGCCGAGTATCTCGGTGCGGAAATCCTCGCGCCGGTCCGACCACCGGATGCCGCCGCGCGCCACGTCGCCACCGCGCAAATGGCAGCCCTCCATGCGGGGGCTGTAGACGAACACCTCCTTCATCGGCCGGGGCTCGGGCAGTTCGTCGACCGCCTTGCTGTCCAGCTTGAACGAGACATACGGCATGGCTTCGCCGTCAGCGTCCGTCACGAAAAAGTTCGTGCGCAGCGTGGATTCCACCGCGTTGACGAACCGGCGAATAATACGGTCTTCATCGAGGTTCACCACCGCGTCGAGGCCTTCCGCGATCTGGCCACGCAGCTTCTTCATCAACCTCGTGGCCCTGGCGGTCCCGGCCACTTCGGGATCGAAACGGGTAAAAAAGAGCTCGACAACGTGGCCCGCCAGCGCCGGATTGTTCGCCAGCGTTTCTTCCATATACGCCTGCGAGAACGGAATTCGGCTCTGCAGCAGAAACTTGCAGTAGGCGCGCAACACAAGAATTTGCCGCCAGGCCAGCCCCGCGCCGAGGACAAGATTGTTGAAACCGTCGTCGGCGATTTCGCCGGCAAAGACCCGCGCGAAACTGTCGTGAAACAGCTCGCGAACCTTCGCCAAATCGATATCCGCACCGGCGCGCGACTCCATCGAAAAGTCATGCACCCAGATTTCGCCGGTCTTCTCGCCGTACAGATACCCGACCTCGAATGGCTCCTCGCCGATCACCCGGAGGCCCATGTTTTCCATCATCGGGATGACGTCCGAGAGCGGCAGCGGCCGGCCGACATGATAGAGCTTCAGGTGCACCATCGAGTCCGGTTCGCCTTCGGGCCGGTAGAGGCTGAGCTCGAGCCCGCCTGAAATCCGGGCGGCATCGATCAGGTCGATATCCTCGACAGCCGTCGCTGCGTCGTAGCGGTCGCGATAGGCGACGGTGAATGACTGCCCGTAGCGCTGGAACAGCACCAGGCCTGCGCCTTCTCCGCGCGCCTCTACCAGCGCGTCCCGGAGCCGGTCTTCCCACGAACGGGTCGCTTCGCGCAGCTCCACTTCGATCTTCGCGGTGTTGTAGGCCGGGATGCCGTCATCGCCCGTCTTGATGACGTAAAGCACCTGTGCCAGTGCGGATTCGGTCCCGAACTCGGGATAGAAGGCCGAAAGCGTGCCGCCGAACGCATCCTCGAGAATTTGCGCCAGCTTGATCCGCAGGTTCGTGTCGTAGCGGTCGCGCGGCACAAAGACGAGCGCGGTGATGTACCGCTTAAAGGGGTCCTCGCGCACGAACACGGCCGTGCGCTGGCGCTCTTGCAGGTGAAGGATGCCCCGCGCATGGTCGAGAAGCTGGTCTTCGTCGATTTGCAGAAGCTCGTCGCGCGGATAGTTTTCGAGAATATGCGCCAACGCTTTCGCGTCATGGCTCGACGGCGGGAAAGCCGCTTTCGCCAAGACCGATTCGACCTTGCTGCGCAGCATCGGGATGTTCATGGGCGAACGGCTGTAGGCCGCCGATGTGAACAGGCCGACGATCATCCGCTCCCCGGTGACCTTGCCGTTACCGTCGAATGTCTTCACGCCGATAACGTCCATGTGCACGCGCCTGTGCACGGTCGCACGCTGGTTCGCCTTGGTGATCATCATCAGACGCGACTGGCGCACGAACGAGCGAACGTCTTCGGGCAGCGGGGCGTCGTCAGCCCAGTTCTCGAAGATCGGCCGGTCGGCGTCGCGCAGGACGCCCAGGCCCCCGGGCGCCGTACGCAGGCGCTGCTTCTCGCCATCGCCGACATGGCTGTACTCGCGGTAGCCGAGGAAGGTGAAGTGGTCGTCGCACATCCACTGCAGGAACTCTCGCGTCTGGCGAACTTCCTTCTTGCCGATCTTCGGCGGGTTCTCGTCCAACTCCTGCACGATCGCATCGACATGCGCACGCATGTCCGACCAGTCCTCCACGGCGGCGCGAACATCCGACAGGACCTGCTCGATACGCGCGTTCAGCCGCGCGAGGGTCTCGGCATCGGGCTGCTCGCTGACCTCTATGTGCATGAAGCTTTCGGCCCGGTCGCCGCCGGTCGACAGCTCACAGGACGTAAGCCTGCCCTTTGCGGTGCGCGTGACCGACAGGATCGGGTGGATCACCAGATGGACCGTCAGGCCCTGGTAATTTAGCTCGGCCGTCAGCGAATCGACCAGGAACGGCATGTCCTCGGTGACGACCTCGATCACCGTATGCGTGCCGAGGCTGTCCTTGTTGTCGAGGCGCGGATTGAAGACCCGGATCAGCGGTTCGCCGGACTGGCGCACCTGGGCGAATTCCCAGAACGACGACGCGATCTCGTACAGGGCCTCTGCGCTCGACGACGCGATGTCGTCCGGGGGAACGTTGTCGTAGAAATCGCGGATAAAGTCCGCGCACGCCTTGCCGTCGTTCTTCCCCCGGTGCTTTGTCGCCAGCCGGGCGCATTTCGCTACGAGGTCATTTTTGCGGGTTGCCGTACGCGGCGCCATAACGGGTTCCTCATTCGTTGCCGGGAAGGCTTTTCGCCACTCCCGCGTTCGTGCGGATGTCAGTGATTATCGGGGGCGAGCGCTGTCCGGGTAAAGTACCGTACGCCCCGGCAAGTATTCCTTAACCAACTTTTTTCATAGTTCCCCCCACGGCGACGAGCGTCGCCGGGCTTGCACGGGGAATAGAACATGACCGCCCAGGACTTCGATACCGAACAGCCTGTCAGCGCCGCCGCGCATACAAGCACATTCCCGGTCGACCTGCGCCTGACCCTGCCGCTGCCCGGGCGGCCGGTGTTCCTGTCGGTCGTGGCCGGGCGCGAACGCCGCTCTTCGGCGCGCCGGGCCGTCGAACGCCAGCGTCACCCGCTGCACACGGTCGGCAATATCCTTTTCATGCTGACGAGCCTCGCCGGAGTGTACGCCATCGCGCTGTTCGCGCTTCTGCTGTTCGGCTCCAGTCTCGAATTCTGAGCCTCGCCCGCCGCGCGGCTTGCCAGAGGCCGCCGTTTCTCGGAACCTGAGGCGCTTCGCAACCGTCCCAGGGGAAAACAGCCGTGCGCCTTGTCACCTTTTCGGGCCCCGACACGCCCGCACCGCGCCTCGGCGCGTTCATCGACAACGACAGCCGGGTGGTGGATCTTGCTGCCGCGGCCAGCCGGTTCAACGCCGATGCGGCCGTTTATGCCAGCATGCTGTCCCTGATCGACGCCGGCGAAGGCGCGCTCGACCGGGCACGGGCCCTCACCGACGACGCCGTGCGCAGCGGAACCGATGACGCAATCCGGGACACCGCGAATATCCGCCTGCACGCGCCGCTCATGAACCCGCGCCGTCTGCGCGACTGCGCCTGCTTCCTGCAGCACCTGCGCAACGCCCGCACGACGCGCTACACCCGCCTCGCCGCGCGCGAGGACGATCCCGAGGCCGCCCTTGAGCGGTTCCGCGCCGCGGGCGCGCTCGACGTGCCGCCGGAGTGGGTCGAGGCGCCGGTCTACCTCAACAGCAACCACCTGAGCGTCATCGGTCCCGGCGACGACGTCATCTGGCCGCACGAGGCGCGGCGCATGGACTATGAGCTCGAATGGGCCGCCGTCACCGGCTCGCCCTGCACGAACGTCAGCGCGGAAGACGCGACCAAGCATATCTTCGGCTACATGATCTTCAACGATATCTCGGCCCGCGATATCCAGGCGATCGAGATCCGTTCGGGTGCCGGCATGGGCGGGCCCGGCAAGGATTTCGACGCCGGCAACGTGTTCGGACCGTGCCTCGTCACCGCCGACGAGTTCGACGACCCCTACGACCAGGCCATGGTCGCGCGCATCAACGGCGAGGAATGGAGCCGCGGCAACACCGGCATGATGGACCACCGCTTCGAGCGCGTGCTGGAACATCTCAGCTACAACCAGACGATCCACGCCGGGGAGGTCTTCGGCTCAGGCACGGTGCCGACGGGGTGCGGACTGGAACACAACAGGTACCTGTCGGACGGCGACGTTATCGAACTCGAGGTCGAAAAGATCGGCGTGCTGAAGAACAAAATCATCAAGCCGGCCGACTGGCGCGACCGCCGGACACCGGACAGAAACTAGAAAAAGCAGCCACCATGTTGAAGATCTCATGCTGAGCCTGTCGAAGTATGAGGTTTCGCACTCGCCCTTCGACAGGCTCAGGGTGAGGGCGAGCCAACCAATGCGATAAGGGGAGCACGAAAATGCCACGCAATATCCGCCGGGTGATCACCGGCCATGACGATGACGGGAACTCCCGCGTCGTCCTCGACGAAACGATGACCCCGGACATGGGCCATGTGCTGACGCCGGAGGGGCAGGAGAACGTCCGCCTGTCGGACGTATGGCTGACGCGCACGATTCCGGCCGACAACAGCGGCAACGACGATACTGTGGAAGACAAGGTGACCCTCGAACCGCCGGCCGGCGGTGCGGTATTCCGGGTGCTGGAACTGCCGCCGGATTCCGAGCGCAACTACGGCAAGATGAAGGAATATTTCGAGAAGATGGGCGCCGGCGAGCGGCTCGACGGCCAGAAGCACCCCGGCATGCACAAGACCAAGACGGTCGACTACCTGATCGTGATTTCCGGCGAGATCTGGCTGATCCTCGACGAGGAGGAGGTGCACCTGAAGGCCGGCGACACCTGCGTGCAGCGCGGTACCCTCCATGCGTGGTCGAACCGCGGCGACGAGCCGTGCGTGCTGGCGGGCATCCTGCTGGACGCCGACCCGCTGGATTAGAAGCCGTCGCGGACAAAATTTGTGCCCCCGCGCCGGTTGAGGCCGCCGGACCCGTGCGCCACAATCCCCGTCAATTGATCGAAACAGCCAACGGAGCCGACCCATGGGCCTGAATTTCATGGAGCATATTCTCATCCTGACCCACGACCCGGACGGAACCCGCGACTGGTGGGTCAATAATCTCGGTTTCCGGTCGGGCGACCATCCCGAGTTCGGATTCCCGGTCCACTGGCTCTATATCGGCGACCAGGACGTGGTGCACATCGGCAAGGCGAACCACTCCGATCACCAGAACGAGTATCTGCGTCCGGGCGACGACAGCGCCGCCGCCGAGGCCGAGGCCAACACCGGCTCGGGCCGGATCGACCATGTCTGCTTCAACTGCTCGGGCATCGAGGAGTTCGTCGACCGGCTGGAGACCAACGGCATCAAGTTCAACGAGCGCCAGGCCCACGACCAGTCGCTCTACCAGCTCTTCTTCATGGAGCCGATCAACGGCATCAAGGTCGAGCTGAACTTCTCCGCCGAGGAGGCTGAAAAAGCCGGCCGCTCGCCGACGCGCACCGCGGCCGACGCGGCGGAGTGACCGTAGCGGGGCGAGAACGCCATGCGTGAGTTCGGCATCGGCCAGTCCGTGCCGCGCGTCGAGGACCGGCGGCTCCTGACGGGCCGTGGCAACTACACCGACGACCGGGCCGTGCCGGGCGCGGCGCATATGGCCATCCTGCGCTCGCCCCATGCGGCGGCCACCATCACCGGCATCGATACCTCGACGGCCGCCGCCATGCCCGGCGTGATCGAGGTGCTGACCGCGTCGCAGCTCAACGCCGACGGTCTCGGCGGGCTGGCCTGCGGCGTCAAGCGCAAGCAGCGCGACGGATCGCCGATGGTCGAGCCGCCCTATCCCCTGCTGGCCGACGGCGAGGTTCACCTCGTGGGGCAGGCGGTCGCGGCGGTCATCGCGGAGACCCGCGCCCAGGCGATGGACGCCGCCGAAGCCATCGAGGTCGACTACGACACGTCGGACCCGGTCACCGAGACGGGGCGGGCGCGCGACGACGGCGCACCGCAGGTCTGGGCCGACGTGCCCGGCAACGAGAGTTTCCTGTTCGAACTCGGCGACCGCGCCGCGACCGACGCCGCCTTCGAAAGCGCGGCCCATGTCGTCGGCCTCGACTTCGAGATCAGCCGCGTCGCGACCAACACGATGGAGCCGCGCGCGGCGATCGGCTTCTACGACCCGCTGGAAGAACGCTACACGCTCTACGCGGGGGTCCAGTCTCCGCACCGGCTGCGCAGCGACATCTGCGCCAACGTGTTCGCCATCCCTGAAGGCAAGTTGCGGGTGATCTCGCCCGACATGGGGGGCGGTTTCGGCATGCGCGGCAGCCCGTTCGCGGAGCATGCGCTGGTCCTGTGGGCTGCCAAACGCACGGGCCGCCCGGTGCGCTGGGCCGCGATGCGCAGCGAGGCGCTCGCCAGCGACTACCATGCGCGCGACAACGTCACCCGCGCGGAACTCGCCCTCGACGACGACGGCAGGTTCCTCGCCTTCCGCGTGTCCACGGATGCCGCGCTCGGCGGTTTCCTGAGCAACACCGGGCCGCACTCGCCCACCAACAATCTCGGCGGGCTGTCCGGCGTCTACACCACGCCCCACGTCCATGCCGAGGTGCGCGGCGTCTACACCCACACCAGCCCCACCGCGACCTATCGCGGCGCAGGCCGGCCCGAGGCGTCCTACGCCATCGAGCGCGTGATCGACGTCGCGGCCCACGAGCTGGGCATCGATCCGGTCGAACTGCGCCGGCGCAACATGATCGCGCCGGACGCGCTGCCCTACGACACCGGCTTCGTCTTCACCTACGACAGCGGCGAGTTCGAGGTCTGCCTCGACAAGGTCGTCGCGGCCGCGGACCGGGACGGGTTCGCCGCGCGGCGCGCGGACGCGGCGGCCGACGGCAGGCTTCGCGGCCTGGGCATCGCCAGCGTCATCGAGATCGCGGGCGGCCCGCTGCCGCTCCCGAACGAGGAAAGCGCGGCCGTGCGCTTCGATGCCGACGGCGGCGTGTCGGTCCTCATGGGCACCCACTCCCACGGGCAGGGCCACGAGACCGCGTTCCGCCAGATCGCGTCGGAAGCCATGGGCATCCCGTTCGATTCGATCCGCGTGCTCTACGGCGACACGGACCTGGTCCACCACGGCAAGGGCACATTCGGCTCGCGCTCGATCAGCGTCGGCGGCGCGGCATTGCTGCGCGCGTCCGAGAAGATCATCGAGCGGGCCGGCCGGATCGCCGCCCACCTGCTCGAAGCCGCGGAGGCGGATATCGCGTTCGACGACGGTGTTTTCTCGGTGCGCGGCACGGACCACGAGATCACACTCGTGGATGTCGCGAAAGCGTCGTACCAGCCCGCGCGGATGCCGCGCGAACTGGAGCTCGGGCTCAGCGAGAGCGCCATCGTGCTGCCGCCCGGCCCGACCTATCCGAACGGCGCCCATGTTGCGGAGGTCGAGATCGAGCGCGAGACGGGCGTCGTCACCCTGGTGTCCTACACGGTCGTCGACGATGTCGGCGTCGCGCTGAACCCGATGATGGTGAAGGGCCAGGTCCATGGCGGCGTGGTGCAGGGCGCCGGGCAGGCCCTGATGGAGCAGATCGTCTACGACCCGGGCTCCGGCCAGCTCCTCACCGGCTCGTTCATGGACTACGCCATGCCGCGGGCCGACGACTTTCCGTTCTTCGACGTGCACGAACACAATGTGCCGTCGAAGAACAACCCGATGGGCCTGAAGGGCGCGGGCGAGGCCGGCACCGTCGGCGCGCTGCCGGCGGTGATGAACGCCGTGTGCGACGCGCTCCGCCCCCTGGGCATCCGGCATATCGACATGCCCGCCACCCCCGAGCGGGTCTGGCGCGCCATCCGCGACGCGGAAGCAGACAGCCATACCGCTGCCTGAACGTTCGGGGTTCGGGAAAGCCAAGCTCTCTCGCCGGCGAATCTCACAATACGATACGAATTCTCTTTTAGTGTATCCCCGCGCGCCAAGGCTGGATAAACTTGGCGCGCAACAGGCGAAATAATTGCCGGGCGAAACAACCAAGAATCGTAACGGGGAAGTGTCTTATGAAAAAAATTGCACGATTTATGTCTGCGCTTATCGGCGCTGTCGGTCTGACGGCGCTTGCGCCGGTCGGCGCCAATGCGGCCGATTTCCCGAGTGAACCGGTGATCATCCAGGTGCCGTTCGCACCGGGTGGCGGTGCCGACCGCACGTTCCGCTTATTCGCACCGTACCTCTCCGAGGAACTCGGTGTGCCCGTCAAGGTGACAAACGTCGCCGGCGGCGGCGGCTGGGTCTCCTGGAGCCAGGTGACCAACGAATGGGGCCCCGAGGACGACCACAAGCTGGCCGTCGTCAACATCCCGCACATCTTCTCGATGCTGAACCCGAACATGGGCCGCAAGGAGACGCTGGAGTCGTTCAACTTCCTTGCCTGGCATTCGTACGACCCGGGCCTGTGGCTCATCCGCTGGGACGACGACCGCTTCGAGACGTTTGAGGAAGTCCTCAAATACGCCGAAGAGAAACCGCTTGTCGTGTCGGTCGGCAGCCATGGCGGTGACGACCATGTCGGCATGGGCTTCGCGATGAAGGCCGTTCCGGCGCTGAAGGACTCCAAGCTCCTGTTCTCCGACACCGGCGACAACGGCAAGATCCAGCAGATCCTGGGCAAGACCTCGGACATGGTGGCCGGCAATGTCGGCTACTACATCAACACCGTCATGGAGCGGAAACTGCGCCCCGTCGCGGTACTGCATGACGAGCCGTGGATCCTGCTTCCGAGCGTGCCGACCTTCCAGGAGGTCACCGGCCAGCCGAACATCACCTACGCCGGCCGCACGCTGGCGACGGCCAACGGTCTCGCCGAGGAAAAGCGCACGATCTATCTCGATGCGATCAAGCGAGCCATGGCCAACCCGGAGTATCAGCAGAAAGAGCGGGACAACCGCAACTTCCTGATGTTCCGCGAGGGTGAAGATATGTGGAAGCTGCTCCGCGCCGGCCAGAAAGTCGCCGAGGACGCAGCCTACTGGGAAACCTCTCAGTAACACCCTTCGCTGCACGCGCGTCTTTGCTGACGCGCATTTCCGTCCTCCGTCGGGCCACGGCCCGCACGGAGGACGGACGCAGCTTCGCACCAAGCGGTTTTCGAAACCGTCACCGGCGCACAATGCCGGCGGCGGGAGCGAAAACGTCTGACGGGGGGATACTTCCATGAGTAGAATCTGGGCCGAGCGGTTAACCGCCCTGGGAATGATCGCCTTCGCTGTGATCTTCCTCGCGCAGTCGACCAATTTTCCGGGCTCGTCCGGCACGTTTCCGGTCTTCACACAGTCCGTCATCGTGCTGCTCGCGGTGATCATGATCATCCGGACCTTCTTCACGAAAGACGAGCGGTTCGACGGCAACGTCAGGTTCGACTTCTCGTATATGGGCGTGAAGCCCGTCTACGTGATGGTCGTCGCAGCCGCCTATGGCTGGATGATCTTCAACCTCGGCTTCTACGCCACCTCCTTCCTCTTCTACTTCCTGGTCACCTGGATGACCGGTTACAGGAACCTGAAGGTCATGGCCGCGGTCTCCGTCGTGCTGTTCCCGCTGATGTACGTCTTCTTCTCGATCGCGCTCGACGCGAACCTGCCCACCGGCATCCTGTTCTGAGCGCCGCCATGACCAATCACCACACAAC
The DNA here is from genome assembly GCA_965222215.1 of Alphaproteobacteria bacterium. GTDB lineage: Bacteria > Pseudomonadota > Alphaproteobacteria > UBA6615 > UBA6615 > JABJAG01. Next base: position 3,749,193 of record OZ244931.1, read on the forward strand.
ACGACCGCACGGGAGCCGACGATAATGGAAGCGTTCAATTTTCTCGGCGACGTCCTGTCGCTCGCGAATTTCGGGGCGATGATGATCGGCATCATCGTCGGACTCGTCATCGGCGCCATCCCGGGCCTCGGCCCGCCGATGGCCATCGCCCTGATGATCCCGATCTCCTTCACCTGGGACCCGCAGACCGCGCTTATCATGATGGTCTCGACCTATGCGGCCGGACTCTACGGCGGGTCGTTCACCGCGATCCTGCTGCGCGCGCCCGGCACGTCGGCCTCGGCGGCGACCTCCATCGAGGGGTTCGAGATGACCAAGCGGGGCAAGGCCATCCAGGCCATCCGCATGGCCACCTTCGCCTCCGTGATGGGCGGCATCATCAGCGGGCTGGTGATGGTGTTCCTGTCGCCCCCGCTCGCCAAGGTCTCGCTTCTGTTCGGGCCGGCCGAGTATTTCCTCGTCGCGATCCTCGGTCTGACCGCCATCGCCGCCGTGTCCTTCGGCGCGCTGCTGCGCGGCCTGGCGGCCGGCATGCTCGGCCTGTTCATCGCCACGATCGGCGTCGACAACATGACCGCCTACCCGCGGTTTGTGTACGAGCAGACCGGGCTGCTGTCCGGCGTCGGGATCCTGCCGACCGTGATCGGCCTTTTCGCCTTCGCCCAGGCGCTGACCCTGTGCGAGGGGAGTCCGCAGTCGAACATCTCGGGCAAGTCGAAACTCAGCTGGAACATCTGGCCACGCTTCAGTGAAATCGTGCACTGCCGCTGGTCGCTGGTGCGCGGCTGGGTCACCGGCCTCGTCATGGGGATTATCCCGGCCGCGGGTGGCAGCGTGGCGCAATGGATCGCCTACTCGTGGGAAATCCAGCGCGGCAAGCCCGGCGATCAGTTCGGCAAGGGCGAGATCAAGGCGGTCGCCGCCACCGAGGCGTCGAACAACGGTGTCACGGGCACGTCGCTGATCCCGATGTTCGTGCTCGGGATTCCGGGCGGCATCTCCGCCGCCGTCATTCTCGGCGCGCTCATGATCCACGGGCTGCAGCCCGGCGAAACCCTGTTCCGCAAGACGCCGGAGATCATCTACACGGTGATGTGGGGCTTCGTGCTCGCCAACCTGCTGATGGGCGGCGTCGCCGGCCTGATGGCGCGCACGCTGGCCTACTGCACCCTCGTGCCGCGCGGCGTGCTGGCGCCGGTGATCATGATCTTCTGCGTCGTCGGCACCTACACGGCCAGCGGCAACCCCTACGATGTCGGGATCATGATGGCGTTCGGCGTGATCGGCTACTTCGCCCAGAAGTACAACTTCGCGCCGGCGGGCATCCTGCTCGGCGTCATTCTGGGGCCGATCGCGGAACAGGGTTTCCGCAACATGATGACGATCACCGACGGCAACGTGATTCCGTTCCTCGCCGGTCGGCCGGTCTCCATCATCATCATCGTGATGATCGTCGGGGCGCTCTACTTCGCGCTGCGGCCCAAAAAATGGGAAACGACGGAGAAAGAAGCCTCCAGCCTGCCCCATGACGAGTTCGCCGATCAGCATGACGAATTCGCGGAAGTGAAAGACGACTAACCCGGCCGCGCGCCGGACAATCCGTTCACAGTAAGTTCAGAGGAAATCACCATGGCGGAAGCTGAAATCAAGAACATGACCCTGCTCTCGCAGGATACCCTCGTCGGCTTCGGGGGCATGGGCGAGGGCATGTCCATGCAGATCGCGCCGGACGGCCGTCGGATCATGTGGCTCGCCCACGAATCCGCGCCGAAAAACTTCACCGGCGTCGACGTCACCGACCCGCGCAAACCGAAGGTCGTCGTTCAGACGGAGCTGCCGGTGATGGAGATGCGGTCCAATTCGCTGGAAGTCACCGGCGACATCATGGCGGTCGCCTACCAGACGCCCGGCGTGAACATGGAAAAGGTCGGCGTCGAGCTGTTCGACCTGTCGACCCCGGAAGACCCGAAGTCGATCTCCTTCTTCGACTGCTCCGGGCCGCACTCGCGCGGCGTGCACCAGCTCTGGTTCGCCGATGGCGAGTATGTCCACTGCGCGGCCGGGTCCGACGACTTCGTGCCGACCAACCCGAAGGACGACCAGTTCTACCGCTGCATCGACGTGCGCAACCCGTCGAAGCCCGAGGAGGTCGGCCGCTGGTGGTATCCGGGAACGCGCGAGGGCGACAACGTCGCACCGCCGCCGCGCCACCCGGAATTCGATTCGGGCTTCCGCGCCCACAACACCAACGTCTACCCCGAGCGCCCGGACCGGATGTATCTCGGCTATCTCGACGGCGGCACGTTCGTGATGGATATCTCCGACAAGTCGAACCCGCAGGTGATCGGCGAATGGAACCCGCATCCGCCGTATCCGGGCTTCGCCCACACGGTCCTGCCGCTGTTCTCAAAGGACATCCTGATCGTCACCGACGAAAGCATCCGCGACGACGCCATGGACTGGCCGAAGCTCGCCTGGGTCGTCGACGCGCGCAAGGAGGACAACCTCGTCCCCATCGCCACCCTGCCGATGCCGCCGCTGGAAGACTTCCGCAACCGCGGCGGACGCTTCGGCGCGCACAATGTGCATGAAAACAGGCCGGGCCCGTCCTTCCGCTCGGACGATCTGATCTTCGGCACGTTCTTTAACGGCGGCGTGCGCGTGTTCGACCTGAAGGACCCGCTGCAGCCGAAGGAGGTGGCCTATTTCGTGCCCCCGAAGCCGGACGATTCACCGGTCGCGACCGCGCAGATCAACGACGTCTATGTCGACGAGAACCGCATCGTGTACTGCGTCGACCGGCATGCCGGCGGGCTCTACTGCCTGTCGCTGGATATCTGATCGCGCAGACCCGCAAGCCCGGCAAGCGGACGCCGCACAAACGGATGGTGCGGCGCCGCCGCGCCGGACAGAAAATCGAGAAGCCGCGGATCGATCTGGTCCGCGGTTTCTTTTTCCGGGCGGACCGGGAAAGGCCCGGCGTCCAGCCAGAACAGGATCGGCGCCTCGATGCGCTCCCCCCCGGCCTCATACGTCGCACCGACAAGCGGGCGATACGCGGCGTAGCACCAGGTCCGGTGGGGGTTTTCCACCTCGCCAAGCCCCGCCGGCACGGCCAGACTGTCCCGCGCCGCATCCGCATGCTCCGCGATCGCCGCGAAATAGGCGTTCATCCACTTCCGGGCCGCGATATCGAACACGCCGATCAGGCTGACATGCAGTTCGCGCAGAAACGCCAGGCAGTCGTCGGGCGACCCGACGGCTTCCGGGGCGGGTGGCTTGAACAGCGGGTAGTCCCCGTCGCCGAACCGCAACGCCCGGCCGGGCAGAACCTCGACCCGGTGGTTCCCCGCATAGGCGATCTTCACCGGTTCGGACATAACAACTCACAAACTGCTTTCATCATTCATTCCTCCAACCAAATATGACCTGCGGGCTTCAGCGCGCCAAGCGCCCGCGCGCGGCGACGCGCCGAGCCCCGTGCGCGACGATGCACAAAGCGAAGGAGAAACGACCATGCGAAAACTGACCGTCAACGTGTTCCCCGGCGCGATCAACGTGCCCCTGTGGGCCGGCATGCAACAGGGCTTTTTCGCCGACCGCGATCTCGAGATCGACATCGTCTACACGCCGAACTCAATCGAGCAGCTCACCGGGCTGGCGGCGGGCAAGTTCGACATCGCGCTCACCGCCATCGACAACATCATCGCCTATAAGGAGAAGCAGGGTGAGGTGCCGGCCGATGGTGACACGGACTTCTTCGCCTTCATGGGCTCCGACGACGCCTTCCTGCGCTTCGTCGTGCAGGAAGACATCCAGAGTTTCGACGATTTGCGCGGCAACATCCTCACCGTCGACGCGCTGACCACCGGTTTCGCCTTCGTGCTGCGCCGGATGCTGGCGATCAATGGTATTTCCGAGGACGAGATCGAATGGATGTCCACCGGCGGCGTCCTGCAGCGCTGGCAGGCGATGATGGAGCATCCCGAGCAGAAGGGCACGCTGCAGGTCACACCGTTCGAGATCATGGGCGCGGGCAAGGGGCACCATGTGCTGGCCCGCGCGGCGGACGTGCTCGATTCCTACCAGGGCATCGTCGGCGGCGCGCGGGTCGCCTGGGCCGAGGAGAACGCCGACGACCTCGCCGGCTTCATCGCCGGGTGGCTGCAGTCGGTGAACTGGGTCTACGAGCCCGCGAACCGGGGCACGGCCGCCGGCATCATCCTTGAGCACATGCCGCAGATGCCCCAGCCGGTCGCCGAAGGCGCCCTCGCTATCTTCTTCGACGAGGCCAACGGGATGCGCCGCGACGGCGCGTTCGACCTGCGCGGGATCGACGTCGTGCTCGACCTGCGCCGCGAGTTCGGCCCCGCGCCCGACGACCTGCACGACCGCGAACACTATATCGACACGCGTTACCTGGAGATGGCGCAGGGCCTTTAGATGAGCGGCCGTTAGATCAGCAGCAACAGCGCGCCGACGACGGCGATGTTCGAGAAGACGAACGACAGGTGCATGTGCCGGCGCAGCGGGTCGTCCACCCGCCAGAAGCGGTGGAAGATCGCGCTGGCCAGCAGCGTGAACACGATCAGGATCACGGCGCCGATATCGGTGTGCCAGTCGAGCGCCACCAGCACGCCGCCGACCGCCTGCAACGCGAACCCGGTCCACAAGGTGATGTAAGGCATCGGGATGCCCATCGCCGCCATCCGGTCGGCGTGCTGTTTCACCTTCGTCGTCGCGTTGATCGCGAGCGTACCGAGAAAAAGCGCCGCGACCATGAGTTGGCCGACGACCTCCAGCACCGTCGCGTTTTCATAAAACACGGCGGCTAGATAATCCGCGCCTGGGGTTCGAGATCGAACGCCACACGGCCGTAGGTCGTGCCCGCGATGTCCCAGTTGAGCGCGAGATGCCCGCTCATCGCGTGGATGTCCCGGAACTTCCGCTGGGCGTCATGGCCCAGGAAAATGCCCTGGCCGCCGACGGCACCGAACAGCCGCCCCACCGCCTCGCGGCACAACCGCACGATATAGGCATGGTCGCGCCGGTTGCGGGCGCGCTCGGCGAGGGTCAGTTCACGCTTGTCGTGCATCGCCGTCATGGCGTCGCCCGTGTCGCGCATCATCAGCAGGCGCGCACAGTCGATCTGCGCCGCCGCTTCGGCGATGTGGAGCTGCAGGCTCTGGAATTCGGAGATCGGCGTGCCGCGCGAGGCGCGCGCCTTCATCTCGGCGGTCACCTGCTCCAGCAGGCCCTCCGCGATCCCCAGCGACGGGGCCACCAGCATGAACGGTACGCAGGGCGGATGGGGCAGGCGATAGAGCGCCGGCCCGTCCATCTGTCCGCGCGCCGCCCCGCCCGCCGCGGCAAGGCGCAGCGGCAGGGTCCGGTGTTCGGGCACAAACGCCCCCGACAGGCGCAGCGTCTTGCTGCCGGTGCCGGTCAGGCCCATCACCCGCCAGTCGTCCTCGATCTCAACGTCGTCGCGCGGTACGAGGCAGAAATTCGGTTCCGGTTGCCCGTCCTCGCCGGACGGCAGGAAAGTCACCACGACGAGCCAGTCGGCATGGTCGCAGCCGCTCGACCAGCCCCAGTCGCCCGACACGGTCCAGCCGCCGTCGGCGGGTTCCGCCTCGCCGCCCGGGGTGAACCCCGCCGAGACCATGCTGTCGGGGGTGTCGGCCCAGACGTCATCGGCAGCGCGTTCGTTGAACATCCCGACAAGCAGCGAATGGTCGGTATAGACCCCCGTGACCCAGCCGGTGGAGGCGCAGCCGCGCGACAGCATGGCGACGATATCCGCCGCCTCGTCGAGCGGAACCTCGGCGCCGCCGTAGCGGGCCGGCTGGCAGATCCGGTGCAGGCCCGCCGCCTTCAGGTCCGCGATCGTCGCGTCCGGCAACCGGCGGAGTGATTCCGTCTCGTCCGCGCGCCCGGCCAGGGTCGGCACAAGCGCGGCGGCGCGGCCGATCAGGTCGCACGGAATGTCGACGGAAGTGGCGGGTGCATCGCTCATACCACCAGTCAAAGGCCCGCACGCCGCGCGGTCAAGCCCGTTGGAGCCGCCGCGGCCTTCAACTACACTTCACGACCTGACGGGGAGGACACCAGCATGGACGGCGCAACGGCCAAAACGGAACCGGCGACGAACGATCCTTACGTGGCGCGGGCGCGTTACTACAGTCCCGCCAACATCTTCCAGGTCGAGCGCAAGCCCATTCCCCGGCGCAACTTTGTCGAGGAATGCGCGCAGGCGCAGGCAGACGACACGCCGACCGGATGGATCACGCTCGACGTCTCAGCGGAATTCGGCATCGACGGGCCCGCGACGACGCCCCTGATGCTGGCGCGCTACGCCCGGGTTGCACCCGGCGAATCCCTCGACGGCACCTTCGCGGCCAGCGGTGAGTTCTACTACGTGATCTCGGGCAGCGGGACGGCCAAGAAGGGCGCCGAATCGCTTTCCTTCGAGCCCGGCGACGTCTTTTCCCTGCCGGGCGGCGACACGACGACACTGGAAGCCGGCGACGACGGCGCGGTCCTGTGCCAGTTCACCAACGAGCCCGAGCTGGCTTTCCATGGATTAGAGCCGCCCGCCCCTGTAGACGCGCCCGTCCTCGCCGCGCGCTACCCGATGGCGGATATCCTCGACGAGCTGGCCCGCGCCCGCGACGCCAACCGCGACGATCCCGGCCGCTCGGGCATGGCGCTGCACCTGACCACCGAACGCAACGGCAGGAGCGACGCCGCGCATCCCACGATCAAGGTGGCGATCAACTCGCTCGATGCCGGCAGCAACCAGCGCGCGCACCGGCACAATTCCGTGGCCCTCACCCTGCCGATCCGCGCCGAGCGGGTGCACTCGGTCATCGAGGGCGAGCGGCTCGACTGGCACCCCCACGCGCTGATGATTACCCCGCCGGCCGAACTCCACGAACACCGCAACGAGGGCGACGAGATGATGCTGTCGCTCGTCATCCAGGACGGCGGGCTCTACTTCCGTTGCCGCACCATCGGTTTCAGCTTCGACTGAGCCCCGACACACCCGAGGGTTATTCCATGTCCATTTCCATGTACCGGATTTCGGTTCCGGCCTTTCAGCAGATGCTGACCAGCCTGGATTTCGCGCTGCAACGCGGCGCGGAATTCGCGAAAGAGAACGGCCTCGACGAGGGCGAGCTGATGCAGCGGCGCCTTGCGCCCGACATGTTCACCCTGGCCGAGCAGGTCCGTCAGGCCTGCGTCCACGCCTGCGCGGCCACATCGCGGCTCGCCGGCGACGAGCTGCCGGCCGTCGAGATGGAGCCGGACACCGACATCCCCGCCGCCCGCGCCCGGATCGCGGCCGCGCTCGAATATCTCGAAGGATTCACGCCGGAGCAGCTCGACGGCGACCCCGACCGCCCGGTCAACGTGAAGACCCGCCTCGCCGAAATGACGTTCGGTGCGCTGGAGCACCTGATCCATTTCGCCAACCCGCAGGTCTATTTCCACGTGACCACGGCCCACGATCTGCTGCGCGCGGAAGGCGTTCAGATCGGCAAGATCGACTTCATCGGCCAGATGATGAAGGACAAGGTCGCGGCCGCGAACGCCGGCAGCTAGCGGTCGCGCCCGCGCAGCACCCGGTCGTACATCGCGAAGATCCGTTCCCAGTCGCGGAAGGCCGCATCGCGGTCGTACACGTCCCGGTCCGGGATCGCGTAGCCGTGGGCCGCGCCGGCATGGACCAGGTCGGAATAATCCGCCGGCTGCCCGTTGAACCCGGCGCGCACGCCCGCGATCACCTCCGGCGGGGTGTAGTGGTCCGTCTCGCCGAAGCCCGTGTAGTACTCTCCGCGCACATGCTGCGCGTCGCGATGCGGTGAATCCTCGCCCTCGACCACAAGACGGGTGGGATGCAGGCTCGCCGACGCGCGGAACCGGTCGGGATAGGCCGCCGCCACCCGCAGCACGTGCCGACCGCCCATGCAGTAGCCGACGGACCCTGCGACGCGCGTGTCGATCTCGCTTTCCTCGCCCAGCCGGTCCATCAGCGCGCCCGCATCCGCGACCGCCATCGGGTCGGTGAGCTGGGTGCGCACGTCCTGGAGTTTCTGCTGCTCGTCTTCCGGCAGGTCCTTGAGGGACGTGGTGCTGCCGTCCGGCTGGCGGTAGTCGAAATGGAGGTCCCCCATCCGGTAGTACATGTTCGGCACCGCCACCGCGTAACCCACCGCCGCGATATACCGCGCGAGATCGCGGAGCTGCTCGCGCACGCCCCAGATATCCATGAACAGGACGACCGGCGCGAACGGCCCGCCGGTCTCCGGGTGCACCAGGAACGACTTCATCGTCCCGTCGCCGGTTTTGACTTCCAGCTCTTTCTCGATCACCGCGTATCCTCCCCCGTCGGCCAAGAGGGCCGAGCATCGCGCAAATCACGCGGCGGGCAAAGGGTCAGCCGTTCTCCGCGACGAAATCCGCGATGAACTCCCGGTACGAACGCGGCTTGCGGCCGAGGATCGTCTCCAGCGGTTTCGAATTGCCCGTGTAGCCGCCGATCGTGTCGAAATACTCGAACATGGTGCGCACCCGCGCCATTTCGTCCGCCGGCCGGTCGTCCCATGTGGGCAGCGCCATATACTCTTCGACCGGCATCACGACCGCCTCGACGGGACGGCCGAGCTCCTCGCCGATGATCTCCGCCATCTGCTTGCGGGTCAGCGGCGTTTCGGTGCCGACGCATTCGAACGTCCCGTAGTCGTAGCCCGGCTCGGTGGTCACGATCGCCAGCGCCTCGGCCAGGTCGCGCGCATCGACCCAGGCCAGCAGCTTGTCCGCCGAATAGGGCATCACGAACTTGCCTTCCTCGACGATCCGCTCCCACGTCCAGCCGACATTCTGCATGTAGTTGTTCGGCTGCAGGATCGTGAACGGCAGGCCCGAGTTCAGGAGTTCATGCTCCACTTCGCGCTTGGCGGCGTGGAACACGATCTCGTCGATCTGGCTCGACACCACGCTGTGCAGCACGAAGTGCGAAACATTTGCGCGCTTCGCCGCCGCGACCACAGCGCGCCCGAGGTCGGCCTCGTTCGGCTTGATGGCGGGCGGGATGTGCAGGACCTTGTCCATGCCTTCGAACGCCGCGTCGAGCGCATCGGGATCCTCGAGATCGACGATGCGCGCCTCGGCCACGCCCATTTGCTCCAGATCCGTTGCCGTCGCCGGGCGCGTTGCCAGGGCACGGACCTCGACGCCCCGCGCCAGCAGGAACGGAATGACAAGGCGACCGGTCTGGCCGCCCGCACCGGTGATCAGCACGCGCATGAAGTCTCTCCCTCTTCGTCGTCGCAACAGAACTAGCAGCGCCGCCGGGATACCGGCATCGGAATCGGGATTCTGTCTCACCCATAGAAATTCACAAAAAATCACTTGAAATCAGATTAAACACCCCCATTTTGGAATTATTCCAATTCATGGTGCGGTGCAAACAACCGTATCGGCTCAACACGCTCTGTCCAAAAGGAGTTTTGCATGATGATCGGCAGAAAGACCCCGAACGTGACCCTGAAGACCCGTGTCCGCGACGAGGCCGTCGGCGGCGACAATCCCTATCACTGGGAGATGGTCGAGACCGACGACCTGTTCAAAGGCAAGCGCGTCGTCCTGTTCTCGCTGCCCGGCGCGTTCACGCCCACCTGCTCGACCTTCCAGCTTCCCGATTTCGAGAAGATGGCCGGCGAGTTCAAGGACAACGGCATCGACGACATCTACTGCATCTCCGTGAACGACGCGTTCGTCATGAACGCCTGGGCGCGCTCCCAGAACCTCGAGAACGTGAAGGTCATTCCCGACGGCTCGGGCGAATTCACGCGCAAGATGGGCATGCTCGTCGCCAAGGACAATCTGGGCTTCGGCATGCGCTCCTGGCGCTACGCCGCGGTGATCAACGACGGTGTCGTGGAGCAGTGGTTCGAGGAGCCCGGCTTCGAGGACAACTGTGAGAGCGACCCCTACGGCGAGAGCTCCCCGCAGAACGTGATGGAGAAGCTCCTCGCCGCAGTCGAGGACGACCAGCAGGCCGCCTGACACGCGCGGACATCACCCAAAAGGAAAGGCCCGGCTGCGTGCAGCCGGGCCTTTGTCTATCTGGAGCGGGAAACGAGATTCGAACTCGCGACCCTCACGTTGGCAACGTGATGCTCTACCACTGAGCTATTCCCGCATCGAGAAGCCGGACATAAGCGCAACCCGCACCCGATTTCAAGTGGCATGTGACAATTCCGGTACGAAGCCGAACGCGCTATATCCGCCTCCATGACCGACCCGCAAGCCATCGAGGCGCCGCTGATCGCCCGGCTCGAAGACCTCGGCATCGAGATCGCGATGCATCGGCACCCGCCGCTGCACACCGTCGAGGAATCGCGCGAATTGCGCGGTGCGATGCCCGGCAGCCACATCAAGAACCTGTTTCTGCGCGACAAGAAGCGCAACCAGTGGCTGGTGACCGTGCCCGAGGACGCGCAGATCGATCTCAAGGCTTTGCGTCACATGCTCGGCGCAAAAGGCAACCTCAGCTTCGGCAGCGCGGAGCTTCTGGAAGAATCGCTCGGCGTAAGGCCGGGCTCGGTGACGCCGTTCGCGGTGATGAACGATACCGGCGGCATCGTCACCATGGTGCTGGCCAACGCCGTGCTCGACGGCGATCCGGTCAACGCCCACCCGCTGCACAACGAGGCAACGGCGGCGATCGGGCGCGACGACCTGCTGCGATTCCTGGAGGCCTGCGGCCACGCGCCGCTGATGATCGACCTGCCATAGCGCGGCCTGTCGCGTCATTGCGAGCCGCATCGCGCCGACGCAATCCAGGACGGGCCCGAACGCTCCGGATTGCTTCGTCGGCGCCGCCGCCCTGCAAGAACGGCCCACCGTCCGAGGCAGCCCGCCTCACAGGGGTTGATACCCCGGCCGCAAGGTTCCATCTTCTGCCCACAAACAAGAAAACCGCACGAAACGAGCTTTGCCATGGAACCGATCGTCACCGATCCGAACGCACCGGTCGCCCCCACGGGCGGCGGCGACGTGATCAAGGATTCCGACCAGAACAATTTCATGGCCGACGTGCTCGACGCCTCGCGCGACGTGCCGGTCATCGTCGACTTCTGGGCGACATGGTGCGGCCCCTGCAAGACCCTGGGCCCGATCATCGAGAAAGTCGTCCGGAATGCCGGCGGCGCGGTGAAACTGGTGAAGATCGACGTCGACAAGGCGCCGGATATCTCCGCGCAGCTTCAGATCCAGTCGATCCCCACCGTCTACGCGTTCAGGAACGGCCAGCCGGTCGACGGTTTCCAGGGCGCGCTGCCGGAAAGCCAGGTCCAGGCCTGGGTCGACGACCTGATCGCCAAGCATGGCGGTGCCGCCAGCGCCGGCCCGGACCCCCTCGTCGAGGCGCTCGACGCCGCCGACGCGGCGCTGGCCGAGGGCGACATCGCCAACGCCGGCGGTGTCTACGCACAGGTGCTCAACCAGGACCCCGGGAACACCCGCGCGCTGTCCGGCATGATCCGCGCCTATCTGAAGGCCGGCCAGATCGACAAGGCCCGCGCCGTCGCCGACCAGGCCGGCCCCGACGCGCTCGCGAACGACGACGTGTCCGGTGCGCTGTCCGCGCTCGAACTCGCCGAGGCCGGCCAGGGGGCCGCGGGCGAGATCGACGATCTGCGCGCGAAGATGGACGCCGACCCGAAGGACAACCAGGCGGCCTACGACTTTGCCGTCGCGGCTTTCGCCGCGGGCAAACCGGAAGACGCTATCGACGCGCTGGTGGGGATCATCGGGCGCAAGCGCGACTGGAACGAGGACGCCGCGCGCACCGAGCTGCTGAAGATCTTCGACGCCCTCGGCCCGACCGACCCGGTCACCGTCGCCGGGCGGCGCAAGCTGTCCTCCGTCCTGTTTTCATGAGCGGCGCCCACCCATGAGCGGCGACGGCCCGTCTTTCGAACTTCCGGCGGAACTCCCGCTGTTCCCGCTCAACGGCGTGTTGCTCCTGCCGCGCGGTGACCTCCCCCTCAACGTTTTCGAGCCGCGCTACCTGGCGATGGTCGACGCCGCGCTGGCGGGCGACCGCATGATCGGGATCGTTCAGCCCGCCGCCGACGGCACCCAGGGCCTGAGCGCACCCGACGGCACCAACCTCTACCGGACCGGCTGCATCGGGCGCATCCGCGCGTTCGAGGAAACCGACGACGGCCGCTACATCATGGAATTGCGCGGCATCAGCCGCTTCGACATCGCCGAGGAGATCGAGGGGCGCGACGGTTACCGGCGCGTGCGCACGGACTACACGGCGTTTCCGGACGATCTGCGCCCCGAGCCCGACGGCGCCGTCGAGCGCGAGCGGCTGTTGAACGGACTCCGGGGTTATTTCGAGGTCCGCAATATCGCCACCGACTGGGACGCGCTGGAAAAGACGCCCGACGAACGGCTGATCAACACGCTGGCGATGGTCTGCCCGTTCGACCCGGCGGAAAAACAGGTCCTTCTCGAGAGCCCGGATCTCGCCCAGCGCTGCAAGACGCTGATCGGCTTCGTCGAATCGGCGCTGCGCGAGGCAAGCAACGACAACGGGCCCGGCGGCCCGGGCAACACCGTATTGAACTGAGGCTCCCCATGGCACCCACAGATTCCGCCACCGTCGACCCGAAGCTGCTGGAAATTCTGGTCTGCCCCGTGACCAAGGGACCGCTGGAATACGACGCGGCGGCGCAGGAGCTCATCAGCAGGCAGGCCGGGCTCGCCTACCCGATCCGCGACGGCATCCCGATCATGCTGGCCGAGGAAGCCCGCGAACTGGATTCCGACTGACCGTGAGCGAGGTCACCGTCACCGAACTGCGTTACAGCAAGGACACCAGGTGCCTGCACGTCGCGTTCGACGACGGCGCATCGTTCGACCTGCCGGCCGAATACCTGCGCGTGTATTCGCCGTCGGCGGAAGTGCGCGGCCACGGCGCGGACGAGCGGAAGATTCTCGGCAGCCGTCGGCATGTGGGCATCATGAAGATCGAGCCCGTGGGCAACTACGCGGTGAAGATCGACTTCGACGACCTGCATGACACCGGGCTCTATTCCTGGGCGTATTTCCGCGAACTTGGCGAGAAATACCCCGAGTGGTGGGCGCAGTACCTGAAGGACCTGGAGGAGCGCGGCCTGAGCCGCGATCCGTAGGCGCACGGAACACCCGGCACCCCGCGCACGTTTCTCTTTAGAACCCATGGGAAAGGCGGATGCGATGCCTGATGAACGAATTTCCACAGTTGCAAAGGAACTGAGCGAAGATTGGGACGAGGGATCGTTCGCGCTCTACCTGCCACGCCCCATCGTGGAAGTCGGCGGCGAGAAGTGGCGCATTTTCCGGAAGAACGCGCTCTCGGCGCTCGAGGACCTGGATGTCCGGGACGGCCCGGCTGTCGAATTCATCAGGTCGCTCAACCTCGCTGAATTCGGCGGCAGCGGCTACGCGATCTTCCAATCCGGAGGCGGATTTCGACATACACGGCTTTCCCGCCGACCCTTCGCGAGCCTTGTGCGCTCCGACGCGCCGTTCATCCTGCCGCTGCTGGCAGACATGTCGGACCGTGACACACGGTGGGTGCTCGCACTCGACCGCAATCGACCCCGGCTCTTCCTCTTCGACGGGACGAAGCTCTCACTCCGCGAAGACGCGTTCGAGGACGTCGACTACGAGGGCGTCGAAGAACGCCGGCTGATACAGGACGACATTTTTTTCCATTCCTCCGGGCGCGGTTCGAGCGGCGGCGCCCGCAGCCCGTCGATTTTCCATGCGCTCGGTGCCGACCAGTCCCGCGAACGTGACAAGACGGACGAGGCCTTCTATCGCGAGGTGATCGACGCGCTGATGAACAGTCTGCCCGGCCATGTGGACCGACTTGTGATTTTCGGGGATCCGCATACGGTCGGGCCGTTCGAGAAGCTGCTCGCACCGACGGGGCTGGACGTTTCGACACACCACGCCAGCGGGGATGCATTGCACGAAGACCGCATCGAAGAGGTCATGCACAGCACGCGGGAACCGGCCGAGCTTTCCGGCGACTTCCTGTCCGGCGAAGAGGAAGTTCGCACCGCCGCGGATCGCGGACAGATCGACACTGTTTACGTCAACGAAAACCTCGCATGTCTCGACCGCCAGACCGGCAACCCCAGTGAGCATCTGCGCCTGCGGACCGCGCAAGACCTCAAGCGCGAGATTGCCATAAACTCAATTGCTGTCGCGGCCATTGAAACAGGCGCCCAACTGCAAATGTTCGCGGAACGCCAGATCGAAGACGATGCCGATGTGCTGGCCACCCTTCGCTGGGAGACGCGGGAAACCGGCTAAAACGGCCCTGCAGCCCGGGGGCTACAACGCCTCTCCGCGCACCAGGCGCGGCAGTTCGCCCACGACACCCATCGCATGGCGCATGAAGAACTTCCGCAGCGGCGGCGTGGCGTTCACCGCCGCCAGCCCCGCATCGCGCACCATGCGCACCGGCGCGATATCGTTCGAAAACAGGCGCGTGAGCAAGTCCGTGGTGACCGCAAGCGTCATATTGTCGGAACGGCGCCAGCGCTCGTAGTCGGCGAGGATGTCCGGCTCGCCGATATCGCGGCCCAGCCGGCGCGCGTCGACCACCAGTTCCGCCAGCGCGGCGACGTCGCGAATGCCCATGTTCAGGCCCTGCCCCGCGATCGGGTGGATCGCGTGCGCGGCATCGCCGACCAGCGCCATGCGTCGGTCCACATAGCGCGTCGCGTGGCTGAGCCCGAGCGGATGAACCCAGCGCGGACTGGCGAGCGCGATGCGCCCGAGAAAACCGCCGGTGCAGTGCGCGAGCGCATCGGTGAAATCCTTATCGTCCATTGCCCGAAGTGCGGGCACCAGGCGGTCTGCCTCGCTCCACACGACAGAGGACCGGTGCCGCAGCCCGTTCACCGGCTCGGACAGGTCGTGCATCGGCAGCAGCGCGAACGGCCCGCCGGGCAGGAAGCGTTCGTGGGCGATATTCCGGTGGTCGTGTTCATGGGCGATGGCGCAGACGAAGCTCGACTGCCTGTAGCGCCACTCGGCGACCTTGATCCCGGCGTCCCTGCGCAGTCGTGAGCCTCGTCCGTCGCACGCGAAGACGACCCGTGCACGAACCCGCCCGCCATCGGCCAGTTCGGCAATGACCCCGCTGTCGGTGCGCTCGAGGTGCGCGATCTCCGCCGGCGCCAGCAGCTGGAGCGAGGGCGCCCGGCGCGCGGCCGCGAAAAA
The DNA here is from genome assembly GCA_965222215.1 of Alphaproteobacteria bacterium. Lineage (GTDB taxonomy): Bacteria > Pseudomonadota > Alphaproteobacteria > UBA6615 > UBA6615 > JABJAG01. The sequence continues at coordinate 3,764,496 of OZ244931.1, forward strand.
GCTTTCACGCATCGGCTGGTTGTCGACGATATGACCGAGGGGCTCGTCACCCAGTTCGGTCGAATCGAAATGCAGGAACATCAGCGAATCGCCGTCGCTGACCCGGATATCCACGATCGGGCAGGCGTCGGCCGCGAGCGCATCCCACAATCCAATCCCCTCCAGGACACGCCGGCTCCCCGCCGCAATGGCGGTGGTGCGCCCGTCATGCTCCGGCGTGACCATGTTCGCAGGGTCGGCGCGGTCCACGACCGCGACCTCGATCCCGGCCGACGCCAGCGCGTGGCCCAGCGACATGCCGGCCAGCCCGGCCCCCACGACCAGCGCCTCGACGGTGTGGGTCTGCGTTGATGTCGTCATGCCCGGAAGATCGCGCGCGGTCGTGCCATTGTCCATGCGTCAGAAAGCCCAAATATTGTGCATATTTTTTAGGCAATTATTTTGGCGTGCACAAATTCTGGTCTGTTTCAACGCCCCTATATGTAGTGTCACCCCGCATCTTACTGTTTTTAAAAGAAAATACTCACCGCCCGAACTGGCACGCGACTTGTAGATGCTCTGCCAGACCCGCAGCCGAATTGGCGGTTGCGGCCACTGGCTCGCATGAAGGGGGTTTCCATGAAGCTGGTCATGGCGGTGATCAAACCGTTCAAACTTGATGAGGTGCGCGAAGCACTGACCGAACTCGGGGTGCAGGGCCTGACCGCAACCGAGGTCAAAGGCTACGGGCGCCAGAAAGGGCAGACCGAGATCTATCGCGGCGCGGAATACGCCGTGAGCTTCCTGCCCAAGGTAAAGGTCGAAGTCGTCGTTGACGACAACCAGACCGATTCCGTCGTCGAAGTCATCGCCAAGGCGGCCAATACCGGCCGGATCGGCGACGGCAAGATTTTCGTCGTGGACGTGCAGAGCGCCATGCGCATTCGCACCGGCGAAACCGGCGCCGAAGCGCTCTAGGCAAAGGAGTTTTCCAACAATGTTTCGTTACACCAAAAAACTGGCTGTCGGGCTGTTCGCCGCCGGCGGCGCGCTGTTCGCAGCCGCGCCCGCGATGGCTGCGGTCGATCCGGAGACGGCCTACGTCTTCAACACCTTCTCGTTCCTGTTCAACGGCGCGCTGGTGATGTGGATGGCCGCCGGCTTCGCGATGCTCGAATCCGGCCTCGTGCGGTCCAAGAACACGGCCACGATCTGCCTGAAAAACATCGCGCTCTACTCGATCGCGGGCATCATGTTCTACCTGGTCGGCTACAACCTCATGTACACCGACGTGGGCGGCTGGATCGGCAGCTTCTCGTTCCTCTACAACCCGAGCGAGGCCGAACTGACCCTGCTGGGCGCGGACGAGGCGACCGAAGAGATGGTCGGCGCCGTGGTCGGCAACAGCTACTCGGTGGCATCCGACTGGTTCTTCCAGATGGTCTTCGTCGCCACCGCGGCCTCGATCGTCTCGGGCACGGTCGCCGAGCGCATCAAGCTCTGGCCGTTCCTGATCTTCGTGGTCGTCCTGACCGCCGTCATCTACCCGATCCAGGGTTCCTGGACCTGGGGCGGCGGCTGGCTCGCCGAGATGGGCTTCTCCGACTTCGCGGGCTCGACGATCGTTCACTCGGTCGGCGGCTGGGCCGCGGTGACCGGGGCTTTGATCCTCGGCGCGCGGAAGGGCAAGTACGGCCCCGACGGTCGCGTGAACCCGATGCCGGGCGCCAACCTGCCGCTCGCCACCCTGGGCACGTTCATCCTGTGGCTGGGCTGGTTCGGCTTCAACGGCGGCTCGCAGCTCGCGCTCGGTTCAGCGCTGGACGCGACGGCCATGGCCATCGTCTTCACCAACACCAACATTGCCGCGGCCGGCGGTGTGGTGGCGGCGATGCTGATGACCCAGGCCCTCTACAAGAAGGTCGACCTCACGATGGCGCTCAACGGCGCGATCGCCGGCCTTGTCTCGATCACGGCCGGCCCGGACCTGACCAACCACTTCATGTCGCTGATCGTCGGCGCCATCGGTGGTGTGCTTGTGGTGATCGCGATCCCGCTGCTCGACAAGATCAGGATCGACGATGTCGTCGGCGCGATCTCGGCCCATCTGGTCGCGGGCATCTGGGGCACGCTGGCCGTCGGCATCTTCGGCGGTGGCGATATCGGCGTCCAGGTCATCGGCATCCTGGCGATCGCGGCCTTCGTGATCGTCACCAGCTCGATCGTCTGGCTGGCGCTGAAGTACACGATGGGCATCCGCGTCAACGACGAGGACGAGGATACCGGCCTCGACATGGCCGAGCTCGGCCTCGAGGCCTACCCGGAATTCGGACGCGGCTCACAGCGCAGCTAGTCCGGATACGTTCAACTTCCCCCAACTGACTGGGCCCGGCGTCGATCGCCGGGCCCTTTTTCTATCCGCCAACCCGGGATCGTTATAAAGCCTCACAACTATCTGGTTTTATTAGTGTTTCGTTAACTTTAAGAGATCACTTGAGGTCTTGGCCGGGCTGATTCCGTCCCGATTCGCAAAGATGGCAAGCATTTTTCTTGAGTGATCTATTAGCTTGTGGATACAAGCCTCTGGTTCTGATAGTGTTTTCTCGATTTTGTCCCGTTTCGGGATGAAAACGGCGAACCTGGCATGCACAACGATATTCTGGATCAGCTCTCCGACTACCCGTTCGACCGGCTGCGCGCGCTGTTGGGCGACAGCCAGCCGCCCGACGGCATGGAACCGATCCATATGCAGATCGGCGAACCGAAGCACGCCCCGCCGGACTTCATCGGCCCGATCCTGACCCGGGACATGTCCGAATGGGGCAGGTACCCGCCCCCCAACGGACCCGATGACCTGCGCGGCGCGATCGCCGACTGGCTGACAATGCGCTACGGCCTGCCCGCCGGCATGGTCGACCCCGCCGCCCATATCGCCATCGTGTCGGGCACCCGCGAGGCGCTGTTCATGGCCGCGCTTCTGGCCGTGCCGACCGCCAAGGGCGGCCAGCGACCGACGGTCCTCATGCCCAACCCGTTCTATCAGGTCTATGTCGGCGCCGGCGCACTGGCGCGGGCCGACGCGGTCTACGTCGACGCCGGACCGAAAACCGGGTTCCAGCCCGACTTTTCGTCTCTCGACCCGGCCATCCTCGACCGCGCCGCGCTCGCCTACATCAACACCCCCGCCAACCCCCAGGGCTCCGTCGCGACCCTGGACCAGCTCAAGGCCGCGGTGAGCCTGGCCCGCGAGCGGGATTTCGTTCTTGCGGTCGACGAGTGCTACTCGGAAATCTATACCGGCGAGAAGCCGCCCGGCCTGTTCGATGCCTGCCGCGAGATCGCCGAAGACGCGGGCGGCGGCGATCCGTTCGCCAATACGCTGGTGTTCCACAGCCTCTCGAAACGCTCCAACGTGCCCGGGCTGCGTTCCGGCTTCGTGGCTGGCGATCCCGGGCTGATCCGCCTGCTGTTGCGCCTTCGCCAGTACGGCGGCGCCCAGGTGCCGCTGTCGATCATGCACGCCTCCGCCGCGCTGTGGCGCGACGAGGCCCATGTCGAGGCCAGCCGGGACCTTTACCAGCAGAAATTCGACCTCGCGCTGGACATGCTGGGCGGGAAATTCGGCGCGTTCCGGCCCGGCGGCGGTTTCTACCTGTGGCTCGACGTCGAAGACAGCGAGGCCGCGGCACACAAACTCTGGACCGAGGCCGGGCTGCGCGTCCTGCCCGGCGCCTACATGGCCCGCGACAACGCCGACGGCGGCAACCCCGGCGCGCCCTATATCCGCATGGCGCTGGTCCACGACCTCGACACGACCCGTGACGCGATTGCGCGTCTCCTGAACACACTCGATTCCTGAGCCGTCCGCAAAGGTAAGGAAACTCAATCATGGCCGCACGCACACAACCGGGAGCCGATCAGGGCTTCGCCCACGGGATCGCGCAGAAACTTACCTTCCTGCCCGAAGCGGCGCAGGAATTCCTCGGCCGCCGAGTGATGGAGATCACCGGGCTCGTTCTGGTGGCCGCGGCGGTCCTGATGACCCTCGCGCTCGTGACCTACGACAGCCTCGATGCCTCCCTGAACAACGCCACCGGCACCGCGCCGGCGAACCTGCTCGGTCATGGCGGGGCGGCCGCGGCCGACCTTTCGCTGCAGGCGTTCGGGCTGGCCGTCGCCGTACCGGTTCTGGTGCTCCTGGCCTGGGGCAGCCGGCTTATGCGTCACCGCAACGTGCGCCGCCTCGGCTGGCGGGTGCTGGGCCTCCTGCTGGCGCTGTGCGTCGTCTCTTTCGCGCTGCAGAGCGCACCGGTCATCGACGGCTGGCCGATCCGCGCCGGGCTCGGCGGCACATTCGGCGCGCTGACCTTCCCGGCAACCGCCGGCTGGCTGGCCGGGTTCGGGATCGCGCCATTATGGGTCGCCCTGGCGGCGATACCGCTCGGCGCACTCCTTCTGTTCGTCGCACTGGGCCTGTCCGTTTCCGACTGGCGCAGCCTCGGGCGCGGCGCAAGCGCAAGCGCCCGGGCGGGGGCCCGGCTGGGTTCGACCGGCGCAGGCTGGTCCGCGCGCCACGGCGCCGACGTCGCCCGGCGCGGCGCGGAGACCGCACGCAAGCTGATCGCCGCGCGCGGCGAGGCCCGCCAGGAACCGAGACTCGTCCCGTCCGGCACCCCGACAGTTTCACCGGCCCCCGACGAGGCTTCAGAGGACGCCACGCCCGAACCGCGCCGGGTCGCCCCGCGCAACAAGGCACCCAAGCCGGGCAAGCGCGCCGAGGCCGCCAAACAGCGCAAGCTCGACCTGCCGACGCCCGGCGGCGAGTACGAATTCCCGCCGCTGGACCTGCTGGAAGAGGCCGACGAGGCCGCCCGCGCGGCCGGCCGCGCCCAGGACGACATGCTGGAAGCCAACGCTCGGATGCTCGAATCCGTGCTCCAGGATTTCGGCGTCAACGGCGAAATCGTGCAGGTCCGCCCGGGCCCCGTCGTCACGCTGTACGAGCTGGAGCCCGCGCCCGGCACCAAGACCTCCCGGGTTATCGGGCTGGCCGACGATATTGCCCGCTCCATGAGCGCCGTCTCCGTCCGCATCGCGGTCGTGCCGGGCCAGAACGTCATCGGCATCGAACTGCCGAACGCGTCGAAGGAGATGGTCTACCTGCGCGAGCTCCTGGCCTCGCGGAATTTCGAAAAACACGGCGGCGACCTGTCGCTCGCGCTCGGCAAGGACATCGGCGGCGAGCCGGTGACCGTCGACCTCGCGCGCATGCCCCACCTGCTGATCGCGGGCACCACCGGTTCGGGCAAGTCCGTCGGCGTCAACTCGATGATCGCCTCGCTGCTGTATCGCCTGAAGCCGGAGGAATGCCGCTTCATCATGATCGACCCGAAGATGCTGGAACTGTCCGTCTATGACGGCATCCCGCACCTGATGGCGCCGGTCGTGACCGACCCCAAAAAGGCGGTCGTCGCGCTGAAATGGGTCGTGCGCGAAATGGAGGACCGCTACCGCTCCATGTCGAAGCTCGGCGTGCGCAACGTCGCGGGCTACAACCAGCGCGTCGAGCAGGCCCGCAAGAAGGGCGAGATCCTGTCGCGCAAGGTGCAGACCGGCTTCGACGAGGAGACCGGCAAGCCGGTGTTCGAGGAACAGCCGCTGGACATGAACCCGCTGCCGTACATCGTGGTGGTGGTCGACGAGATGGCCGACCTGATGCTGGTCGCGGGCAAGGACGTGGAGGCCGCGATCCAGCGTCTCGCCCAGATGGCGCGCGCGGCCGGCATCCACCTGATCCTCGCCACCCAGCGCCCCTCGGTCGACGTCATCACCGGCACGATCAAGGCCAACCTGCCGACGCGGATTTCGTTCCAGGTCACGACCAAGATCGACAGCCGCACCATCCTGGGCGAGCAGGGCGCCGAACAGCTCCTCGGTCAGGGCGATATGCTCTATATGGCCGGCGGCGGGCGCATCACCCGCGTCCACGGGCCCTTCCTCGCCGATACGGAGGTCGAGGACCTGGTCGCCTTCCTCAAGAGCCAGGGCGATCCGGAATATATCGACGCCGTCACGGAAGACGAGGCGGCGGCCGACGGCATCCCCGGCTTCGAGCCGAGCGAGGAGTCGGGCGACGACCTCTACGACCAGGCGGTCGCGCTGGTCGCGCGCGAGCAGAAGGCGTCCACCAGTTTCATCCAGCGCCACCTGTCCATCGGCTACAACCGCGCCGCCAAAATCATCGAACAGATGGAGAAGGAGGGCGTGGTCGGCCAGGCCAACCACGTCGGCAAGCGCGAGGTGCTGGTCAGCGACCACAGCGGGGGCTGATACTTCCTTCGCGGTTCATTGCGAGGCGCAACGCGACGAGGCAATCCAGAGCCGTCATGTCCGCACTGGATTGCTTCAAACATTTTCCGGTCTCATCCTGGGTAGCGTATGACGGGCCTCTCGACCTGCCTCCACGAAGGCAGGGGATGCGCGGAAACGCGCCCCGGCAACCGTATTGCGGGTTTCGACGATAGTCTCCGTGTGAGCGCCACGAAATCGCCACTCGCGGTTTCGAGACTGCGACCCTATGTTGAAGGCCATGACGTATCTGAAAACCATTCTGGCCGCCGGGCTCCTGTTCCTCGCGGGCCTCGCCGCCGCCGGCGCGGATGTCGTGCCCGCGAAGCTGAGCGACGCGGACCGCGCGGACCTTGCGCGGATCGAGGCCTACCTGAACACGCTGACGACGATGGAGAGCCGGTTTCTGCAGTTCTCCGAGCAGGGCGTGGCCGAGGGCCGTATTTTTCTCGACCGGCCCAATCATCTGCGGATCGAGTATTCGCCGCCCAGCCCCGTGCTGATGGTCGCGAGCGACATCATCCTGATGTTCCACGACAAGGAGCTTCAGCAGACGACGTTCCTGCCCGTGGGCGAGACCCCCGCGGGCTTCCTGCTCGACGACAAGATCGAGCTCGGCAACGATCTCACCGTCACCCGGTTCGAACGCGGCGCACAGACCCTGCGCCTGACGATCGTGGAGACCGGGGCGCCCGATGCAGGCTCCGTCAGCCTTACCTTCGAGGACGCCCCCCTGCGCCTGGCCAAATGGCGCGTCATCGACGCTCAGGGCACGGAGGTCGAGGTCGCGCTTCTGGACCCGCGTTTCGGGGTCACCTTCAAGAATCCCGGCGAATTGTTCTCGACCGTCGACCCCAGGGCCGGTATTTCTGTCGAGTAACTCTTTCTCTTCCGGACACCCCATGTCAGGCAGCAAAACCCTTCGCCCGCTCATCGGCGTCAACGCCGATATCAAGGACAACGGCGGTTTCGACATGATCGCGACGGGCTACAAGTATGTCGCGTCCGTCATCGAAGCGATCGACGCGATCGCTGTCATGGTGCCGACGATCGGCGATACCGAACATGGCGGCATCTACCCGGTCGACGACCTGATCGACCGCCTGGACGGCATGGTGCTGACGGGCGGGCGCGCCAACGTGGAGCCGCATCACTACGACGGTGAGCCGTTCCGCCCGGAAACCCTGCGCGACCCGCTGCGCGATTCCACGACCCTGCCGCTGGCCCGCAAGGCCGTCGAACGCGGATTGCCGCTGTTCGGAATCTGCCGCGGCATCCAGGAGATCAACGTCGCGCTCGGCGGCACGCTGCACCCCTATCTGTGGGAAGTCGACGGCTTCGACGATCACCGCATGCCGCAGACCGACACGATGGCCAACCGTTTCGCCCTGCGTCACCCGATTGTCCTGAGCGAGGACGGGCTGTTCGCCGAAATCGCCGCACGGGCGGGCATCGAGGAACGCGAGATCATGGTGAACTCGCTGCACGGCCAGGGCCTCGACCGGGTCGCCGACGGGCTGGTCGTGGAGGCGGTCAGCACGGACGGGGTGATCGAGGGTGTGTCCATGCCCGACGCGCCGAACTTCGTCGTCGGCGTGCAGTGGCACGCCGAGTTCCGGACGATGGCGCACGATTTCAACCGGGCCCTGTTCGAATCTTTCGGCGCCGCCGCACGCCGCCGCGCCGCGGCCCGGGCGGGTGCCGCCGGCACCGAAGTCGCCTGACCCGACACTACCTCCCACCCTTCCCGCAAAGAGAACAGTTATTCCGTTTCGTCCGCGCCGCGCCGGGTGACAGACGGGGGCCGTCCGCACTACAAAGGCGCCTCGAACAACCCAACAAAGAGGTCAGGGATGGATTACGTCATTCCGCCGCCCGAGCAGGCGTCGGTCGCCGTTGCGGGCTCCGACAAGCGCTTCCCGGTCCGCCGCATCTATTGCGTCGGCCGCAACTACGTCGCCCACATCCGCGAGATGGGCGGCGACGAGCGCGACCCGCCGTTCTACTTCTGCAAGCCCGCCGACGCGATCGTGCCGACGGGCGGCACCATCGACTACCCGCCGCAGACCTCCAACTTCCACTATGAGATGGAACTGGTCGCGGCGATCGGGAAAGGCGGTGCGAACATCTCCGAGGCCGACGCGCTCGACCATGTGTGGGGCTATGCGACCGGTCTCGACATGACCCGCCGCGACGTTCAGATCGCCCACCGCGAGAAGGGCCGCCCGTGGGACATGGGCAAGGGCTTCGACCAGTCGGCCCCGTGCGGCGACATCCATCCGGTCTCCGAAGTCGGCCACTTCCCGAAGGGGAATATCTGGCTGAAGGTCAATGGCGAGACCAAGCAGGATTCCGACCTGGAACTCATGATCTGGAACCTGCCCGAAACCATCGCCAACCTGTCGGGCCTTGTGACCCTGGAACCGGGCGATCTGATCTATACCGGCACGCCCGACGGCGTCGGCCCGGTGGTCTCCGGCGACAAGATGCACGGTCACATCGATGGCCTGAGCGACATCGAGATCTCGGTCCGCTAGCGCACATGCGCATCGCGACCTGGAACATCAACTCGGTCCGCGCCCGCGCGCATCTGCTCGCAGAGCTGGATGCCGCGGCCGCGGCCGATGTCGTTTGCCTGCAGGAAACCAAGGTCGCCGACGAGCTGTTCCCGCACGAGGCGATGGAGGCCCTTTACCCCCATCGCCATGTGCGCGGGATGAAGGCCTATAACGGGGTCGCGATCCTGTCGAAGATCCCCTTCACGGCCACGGGCGGCGAGGACTGGTGCGGCCGCGAGGACGCGCGACACGCCGTCGCCCGCTTCAAGGGGGGTGTCGAGCTCCATAATTTCTACGTGCCCGCGGGCGGCGACATTCCGGACCCGAAGGCCAACGACAAGTTCGCCCACAAGCTCAGTTTCCTCGACGAGGTGACGACGTGGATGAGCGCGCAGGCGTCGCCGCGGGCCAAGCGCATCCTCGTGGGCGACCTGAATGTCGCCCCGCAGGAGGCCGACGTCTGGTCGCACAAGCAGCTCCTGAACGTGGTCAGCCACACGCCGGTCGAGGTCGATGCGTTGGGCCGGGCGCAATCGGCCCACGACTGGGTCGATGCCGTGCGCCACTTCGCGCCCGACGAACAGCTTTATTCGTGGTGGAGCTACCGCGCGAAGGACTGGCGCGCCTCCGACCGGGGCCGCCGCCTCGACCACGTCTGGGTCACGCCCGCGCTGAAAGGCAAGCTCAGGTCGTTCGACATCCTGAAGGACGCCCGCGACTGGCCGAAAGCCTCCGACCACGTTCCGGTGATCGTCGACATCGACGTTTAGTCAGCTTGCGGATCCGCCCTCGGTCCCCGAAACAACCTTATACTGAGCCCGTCGAAGAAGCCCGGTACATGAAATAGCGATCCGCCGGCACCCCGTCGGGCAACGGCAACGCGTCCCAGCCGGCGTCCGGGAACGGGTTGTTCGCCGCCAGCACCGCGCCCGGCGCGAGCAGCGGCTGCAGAAGCGGTATCAGCGCGGCCGTCAACGGCGCGTCTTCCGCCGTGCCGGTACCGAGATCCGAATGCACCAGCGCCACACCACCCGCGAACCTTTGCGCCATCGCGGCCAGCGAATCGGTCGCCTCGCCGACGACCATGTGGTCGGCGTCCGGTGTCGATTTCGGGTTGGCGTTCACCGCCCGGTCGAACACGAAGATTTCCCGGTCCGGCAGGATTTCGCGCAAATGGTCGAAGGTGCGGCCGTTGCCCAGGCCAAGGTCGAAGACCACGCCCGGAACGCCTGAAATCATCTCCGCCGCGGCATTCAGGCAGTCGCGCTGCGCCTGCATGCGACGGATGAAACTGTCGAGGCGGCTCAACTCTTTTGCGCCAGCGCCTCGCGCAGCTGCTGGGTCGTGTGCTCCAGCCGCGCCGCCAGCTCGCGCATGATCTCGACCGACATTTCAGGAAATTCCGCCACGAGCCGGAAGAACAAATCCTTGGTGATGCGAAGCGTCACTGTCTTCGCGGACGCCTTGACGGTCGCGGTGCGGGGCACGTCGCACAGGATCGCAATCTCGCCGACGAAATCGTTCCGGCCCAGGGTCGCGACCTCGAGCTCGCCGCTGTCGGTATCGACGATCACCTTCGCTTCGCCCTCGACGATGATGTAGGCCGCATCGCCTACATCGCCCTGACGAAAGAATATCTGGTCGGCCTCATACGTGATGCGTTCTGCGGTGAACGCAAGCAGCTTGAGCTTCGAAGGCTCCAGCTTGGCGAACAGCGGAATGTTCCGCAGCAGTTCGACTTCTTCGTTCAGGCTCACGACTTGATTCTCCCCGTCGCGGACATTGTCCGCACACCTATTTCAACACACCGCATCAGGCCGATTCCAGCAGGGCGTGCAACGCGGTGCCTTCCTTGTCCAGTTCCTCGTATCCGCCTTCTTCCGCCAGGCGACCATCGTCGAGAACGACCACACGGTCGAACTTCGATGCCATGGGCACCCGGTTGACGATCCACACGACGCCCTTGCGCTCGCGCGCCTCGAGGATTTTTTCCGCCAGACGATCCTGCGCCGACGGGTCGAGTGCCGACGTCGATTCGTTGAGGATCAGCACGTCGGGCCGCTTCAGCAGGGCGCGGGCGATGCCGAGTTTCTGCCGCTGCGCACTCGACAGGCGCGCCCCGCCGACGCCGACCTGGAACTCCAGCCCCGCCTCCAGGACCGCGCCGCGCAGGCCGAGGTTGTCCAGCGTGTCGGCAATCAGGGCGCCAATCCGCTTGCCGCCCTCGGCCTGACCGTAGACGAGCTTGCCGAACAGGATGTTGTCCTGCAACGACCCGGCGGCGTTGTAGCGCTCAGGGTCGAAGAACTCGACGGCGCCCTTGAGGTCTTCCGGGAGCTTCTCCGCAAAGATCTCGCGCGCCTTCATGACCTTGGCCTGCAGGTCCTCGGTCAGCACGCCGAGACGATGCTGCGCGACCACTACCTTGAACGGCAGCGACAGGAGCGCCGTGCGGTCCTCCGGTTTCATCTCGTCGTAGGAGTGACGGTCGGTGCGCGACAGCAGTGTCTTGAATTCCGGGAGATCCTCGGAGCTGATGAACGAGTACTGCTCGAAGAATTCGTGGCCCGGCGGCAGGTCCGCGAAGATTTCGATCATCGTCTCTGCGACTTCCCGGCCGGCTTTCAGCAGGTCGTCGATCAGGTCGGCCTCGCGCAGAACCTCGAGTACGTAGTCGTTTTCCGCCATGCGGTCGTGGTCGAACGCATCGCCCACCGTCGTGCCGAACAGCAGGTTTTCGGCCAGGCTGGCGTTGGTGTTGTAGATCGCGCGGTCGAACTTCTCGACAAGGCCGCGATACTCATCCTCGTTCAGGCGGTCAGACAGCCCGGCACGGGCCTTGAGCGCGGCTTCCGCGATGTCCGGCCGTAAATCCGGATCGATCGTCCCGCGCAGGCCCAGATTGTAAATGTCGTCCGACAGCTCGACCGTCTCCAGGACGTCGATCACTTTCGCAAACAGCTCGGTGGCATCGCTGACACCGGCCGCATCGTAGTCGATCCAGTCGGCATGGAAGTCGAAATCGATGTTGCCGGCGTTGGCCGCCTCGGCAAAATCGCGCTGGCGCTTGGCTTCTTCCTCGTCGTCGTAGGACGCCGGGCGCAGGGGGCGGTACTTCAGGCCATACAACAGGTTGTCGCGCACCGAGGCGGATTGCAGGAACGGCGACGACGACACATAGGTCAAGCGGCGGCCGGTTACGGCCTCGGGCAGCTCGACGATGTTCTGGCCCGCGACCTTCAGCTGGCCGGACGACGGGTTCGCCAGCCGGGCGAGCAGCATGCCGAAATACTCCTTGCCGCTGCTGCCGGCGCCGGCAACCGCGACGTTTCCGCCCACGGCGAGATTGACGCTGAGGTTGGCGAGGCGGCGCACCTCGTCCTCGTCGACGAGACTGACGTTCGAGAACTCGATGTCGCCATCGATGGGTTTCACGACATCTGATTCAGCGTGCTGGAGCTCTTCCTCCAGCATGTCCGGCACCTCGAACTGGCTGACGACCTGTTCGTATTTCACGCGGGCGTCGGCCTGCTGCTGGTACCAGTTCAACAACTCTTTCCATGGCGACGACATCTCGCGATGGGCGCCGATGACCGCAACAAGCTGACCGATATCGAGCTTGCCGTCGATGACCAGAAGACCGCCGAAAAGATAGAAGAGGAAGGGGGCAAGTTTATCGAGGAAGTTGTTGATAAACTTGATCATGTACTTCCGCTGAAAGATCTCGAAGCGGATGTTGTAGATATTGCCGAGCCGGTCGGCGAAGCGCGCCAGCTCGAGGTTCGAGGTGTCGTTGGCGTGAATGTCGACGATGCCGCCGACGGTCTCGCCGACATGGTCGGACAGGTGCCGGATCTGGCGCAGGCGCGCCTTGCCGAGCGCGCTCACCTTCTTCTGGAGGCGCGGCACGACATAGATTTGCAGCGGATAGAATGCCGCGGCGGCCACGCCCAGCATCGGATCCTGCACGATGATGAAGCCGATCGCGACCAGCAGCAGGCCGCCCTGGAAGATCGGGTCGACCACGGCCCCCACGAAGAACGCGCCGATGGGCTCGGACTCCGCCGTGATCATCGAGATGATCTCGCCCTGGCTCGCTTTCTTGAAGTGGGGAATCGGGAACCGCAGGACGCGCGAGAAAAGCGAGTAGCGCAACCGGCGCAGCAATTGCTCGGCCGTTCGGCCCTTGGTCGTGTTGATGTGGAACTTCAGCCCGTTGTTGACCACCACCAGCGACAGGAACAACAGGCAGAGAATGACCAGGAAAGTCGATTGCGACACATCGAATGGAACTTCCGTGATCCCCAGAAGGGCCAGCGAGTAGACCTCCTGCGCCGCGCCGAGCGCACGGTTGATGATCTGCTTCGGCAGGTCGAGCAGCATGAAGCCGATCGGCCAGGACAGAACGACGAAGATCAGGATGTAGAGTTGCCGCCGGCCGCTATACCGCAGGACGAAGCTGTACATGCTCCGTTCCAGTTTCTCGCTCACGCACTTCTCCCCGAACGGCCCAAACCCACCGGCGCAAACACTAGCGCATCGGCGCAGCGGGGGTAATACCGTATTAGGCTTGCCGGATTTTCGCCCGAATTCAATGGCTTCCTGATCCATACACGGATGTGCCATATTCCGCGCCGAAACGCGGCCAGGCAAAGGAGCTGTATATGCCCAACCGCAATCGGCGAGTTCTGATCTACAGCCATGACACCTTCGGTCTCGGCCACCTGCGCCGCTGCCGTGCCATCGCCCATGCGCTGGTCCAGCACGACCCGGGCATGAGCGTGCTGATCCTTTCCGGCTCTCCGATCATCGGCAATTTCGAGTTCCGCGAGCGCGTCGACTTCGTGCGCATCCCCGGCGTCATCAAGCTGCAGAACGGCGAATACACGCCGCTGAAGTTGCCCATGGACATCGAGGAAACCGTGACGCTGCGCGCCAACATCATCCGCCACACAGCGCTGTCCTACGAACCGGACGTGTTCATCGTCGACAAGGAGCCGCACGGCATGCGCGGCGAGGTTCTCGACACGCTGGAAGCGCTGAAGGATCGCGGCACCCAGCTCGTCCTCGGACTGCGCGACATCCTCGACGATCCGGTGCTGCTGGCACCCGAGTGGCAGAACAAGAACGTGCTGCCCGCGCTGGAGAATCTCTACGACGAGATCTGGATCTACGGCCTGCCGCAGGTCTCCAACCCGCTCGAGGGGCTCGACCTGCCGCAGAAGGTCGCCCGCAAGACCGTCTACACCGGCTATCTGCGCCGTGCGCTGCGCACCAGCACGCAGGCGCCCGACGAGATGCCGTTCGGCGGCAAGCCCTACATTCTCGTCACGGCCGGCGGCGGCGGAGACGGTGAACAGATGTTCGACTGGGTTCTGCGCGCCTACGAGAACGATCCGGCTCAACCGGTTCCGGCCTTTTTCGTGTTCGGCCCGTTCCTCGATCCGGACCTCCAGGCCCAGTTCAGCGCGCGCATGGAGAGACTCGACAACGTCGAATCGATCACCTTCGATAACCACCCCGAAGCCTTCATATCCAACGCGAGCGGCATCGTCGCCATGGGCGGCTACAACACGTTCTGCGAAATCCTGTCCTTCGACAAGCCCGCGTTGATCGTGCCCCGGACGAAGCCGCGCCTGGAACAGTTCCTGCGCGCCTCGCGGATGCAGGACATGGGTCTGGTGAAAATGCTGCTGCCCGATGCGCCTGAAGTCACCGCCGGATCGCAGGAGGACTGGCAGATCATGGCCACGGCCCTGCGCCACCTGCCGCAGCAGAGCGTGCCGTCCGAGGTCATCGTGCCGGGCCTGCTCGACGGGCTGCGCAACGTGAACCGGCTTGTCGATATCGCCGCCGGCCGGCGGCGGGCGCGCATGCGGCTGGTCGAGGACGCCGACGACCGGCAGCGCGCCGGGCAATCGTGAGTGGCCGCCGCGCCGACAGAAGCTTCGCCTGCCGCGCCTGAGCAGGGCCGCATCGCCGTTGTCCTGAAGGGGTATCCCCGCCTGTCCGAGACATTCGTGGCGCAGGAGCTTCTGGGCCTCGAAAAGCGCGGCCTGAAGCTGGACATCCACTCGCTTCGCGCTCCCTACGACCCCACAACACATCCCATCCATGGCGAGATCCGGGCGGGGGTGAATTATCTGCCCGAATATCTCTGGCGCGCGCCGCGTCGCGTCTTCGCCGCCTGGCGGCGGGCGCGCAAATTGCCCGGCTATGCCAGGGCCCGGCAGCAGTTCCGGGCCGACTACGCGCGCGACCGGACGCCCAATCGCGTGCGCCGCTTCGGGCAGGCTTGCGTGCTCGCAGGCGACATGTCCGACGATACGGCGATGGTCTACGCGCATTTTCTCCACACGCCTGCATCCGTCGCGCGGTACGCGGCGGCCATGCGCGGCCTGCCGTTCGCTGTGTCGGCGCATGCAAAAGACATCTGGACCACACCGGCGTGGGACAAGAGGCAGAAGTTGGCCGACGCCCAATGGGTCACGACCTGCACGCGCTACGGCGCGGAGCATTTGCGCGACGTGGCGGCCGGGCGCGGCACGGTTCACCTGAACTATCACGGGGTGGATGTGACCCGTTTCTTCGGCGGGAACACCGCACCGGACGGTACCGGCGACGGCCCTCTTCTGATCGCGTCGGTCGGCCGCCTGGTCGTGAAAAAGGGGTACAGCGATCTCTTGAACGCGCTCGCGCGGTTGCCGGAAGGCATTGACTGGCGGTTCGAACATATCGGCGGCGGCGATCTGGAAAAACCGCTCGCGGCGCAGGCGGACCGGCTGGAAATCGCCGACCGCATCACATGGCACGGCCGCCGGCCGCAAAGCGACGTGCGGGCGCTGCTGGCCCGCGCGGACATGTTCGTGCTGGCCAGCACGATCGCGAAAGACGGCGACCGGGACGGCCTGCCCAACGTGCTGATGGAAGCGCAGGCAGTCGGCGTTGCATGTATTTCGACCGCCATCTCGGCGATCCCCGAGCTCATTATCGACGGCGAGACGGGCCGGCTCGTCCCGGCAGGAGACCCGGACGCGCTCGCCGCCGCCATCGCGGAACTCGCGCACGACAGCGATGCCCGCGCACGCCTCGCGGCCGCCGGCGCACGGCGCGTGCGCGCGGAGTTCGGGCTGGACGAAGGTCTCGATTTCATCGCGGCGGAGCTCGGCGGCACGGCCCGCCGGACGCGCACGGCAGCCTGACATGCGCGTCGCGTTCTACGCCCCGATGAAGCCACCCGACCACCCGGTTCCGTCTGGCGACCGGCACCTGGCCCGGCTGTTCCTGAAAGCGCTTCGTCACGCCGGTCACACCACCGAGCTGGCTTCCCGTTTCGTGAGCCGCGACGGACAAGGTGACCCCAACCGCCAGGCCCGCCTGCGCGATCTCGGTGAAAAGCTCGCCGCGCGGCTGGCGCGAAAACTCGCAGCCCGGCCCGTGCACGAGCGACCCGAGGCCTGGCTGACCTATCACGTCTATCACAAGACCCCGGACTGGATCGGCCCGCACATCGCCGACACGTTCAACATCCCCTACCTGATCGCCGAAGCCTCGTCCGCGCCGAAACGTGCGGGAGGGCCGTGGAATATCGGCTACGAAGGCGCAAACGCCGCCATCGCGCGCGCCGACGCGATCCTCACCCTCAACAGCGACGACTGGGACTGCCTGCAACCGGTGGTCCGCGAGCCGGTCCTGCACCGGCGATTGTTCCCGTTTGTCGATGCCGCCGCATTCGATGCGCCCCGCGCCCGGCGCGCGAATCTGCGCGCCGCGCTCGCCGCCCGTGGCGGCTGGCCCGGGGACACAACGCTCCTTCTCGCCGTCGGCATGATGCGACCTGGCGACAAGGAGGCGTCGTATACGGTTTTGGCCGACGCGGTGAAAGCGCTCCCCGCCGACGGCTGGCGCCTGCTGATTGCGGGAGACGGTCCGCGGCGCAGCAATGTGGAAGCGATGTTCGAGGATGCGGCACCCGACAGGGTTACCTTCCTGGGTGCGCTCGACGCCGGCGAACTGGCGGACGTCTACGCCGCCTGCGATATCCTCACATGGCCCGCCATCAACGAAGCCTTCGGGATCGCACTGCTGGAGGCCCAGGCCGCCGGGCTGCCGGTGGTCGCCGGCAAACAGCGCGGCGTGCCCGACATCGTGGCCCCGGGCGTCACGGGCCTGCTGCCCGCCCCCGGGGATGCCGACGCGTTCGCCCAGGCCATTGCACGCCTGCTTGACGACGCGGCGCTGCGCACGGCGCTCGGCGAGGCCGCCGCACGGCGCGTGCGCGAGCAGTACGACGTTCCCACCGCCGCCGCGAAACTGGACACGACCCTGAAAACCGTCGCGACCGTGGTGCGCGCCGCATGACGTCTCTGCTGTTTTTGCGACACGGAATCACCGACTGGAATGTCGCGCGCCGAATGCAGGGCCGGCGCGACATCCCGATCAACGACGAGGGCCGCGAGATGGTGTCCGCCTGGCGGCTGCCGGCGGACTACGCGGATGCCGCGCTCGTGGCCAGCCCGCTTGTCCGCGCGACGGAGACCGCCGAGATCCTCAAGGCCGCGCATCCGGGCCTCGGCGCGATGGAAACCGACCCGCGGCTGATGGAGAAATCCTGGGGCGACTGGGAAGGCCGCAACCTGCACGAGATGGAGGCCGAGGTCGGACCGGAAATTCACAGCCCGGACCATCGCCCCGAAAACGGCGAGAGCCGGCGCGACATGCTCGGGCGGATCGGCGACTTCCTCGGCGACATCGCACATCGGGAGGGCCCGGTCGTCGTCGTGACCCATCGCGGCGTGATCCGGACCGTCTATGGTATTGCCACGGGCTGGGACCTGACCGGCGAGACGCCCGACGAGATGTCCCGGCGGCGCGGGCAGGGGTTCCGCGCGCTTGCCGACGGCGGCGCCGAGATCGTCCGACTCAACATTTCACTCAAGGGCTGAGCCCATGTCCGCGCGCGCCAGGATCCTTTTCTACGTCCAGCACCTGCTGGGGATCGGCCACCTGATGCGCGCCGGAACCCTGTCGCGCGCGCTGGAGGCGCAGGGGTTCGACGTGACGCTTGTCTCCGGCGGCACCGCCGTGCCCGGCTTCGATCATGGCGCCGGCCGGTTCGTGCAGCTTCCGCCGACCCGCGCGACCGACAAGTATTTCAAGGTGCTCGTCGACGAAACGGGTAACCGGATCGACGACGCCTGGAAAGCCGGCCGGCGCGAACGCCTGTTGGCGGTCGAAGACGAGATGCGACCGGACATCATCCTGATCGAGATGTACCCCTTCGGCCGGCGGCAGATGCGGTTCGAGATCGAGCCGCTGATTGAAGCGGCCCGGGCACGCGGCGCGGAACGTCCGCTCATCGCGTCATCGGTCCGCGACATCCTCGTCGAGCCCGGCAAGCCCGAGCGGATCGACGAGATGGTCGAGCGCACCCGGCGCTATTTCGACATGGCACTGATTCACGGCGACCCGCACTTCATCACCTTCGAGCAGACCTTTCCGCGCATGGCCGAGATCGCGGACCTGTCGCACTACACCGGCTACGTGGCGGACCCCGCCCTGCCCCATGATCCAGACGGGCCGGGCGCGGGCGAAGTCATCGTCTCGACCGGGGGCGGCGCGGTCAGCGACGATATGTTGCAGGCCGCGATCGATGCCCGCGCGCACTCGCCCCTCGCCGACGCACCGTGGCGCGTCCTGATCGGCCACAACCTGCCCGAGGACGAGTTCCTGTCCTACCGCGACCGCGCGCCTGATGGCGTAACCGTCGAACGCGCCCGGCCCGACTTCCGTCAATTGCTCGCCAACTGCCGTCTGTCGATTTCCCAGGGTGGCTACAACACCGTGATGGAAACCCTGGCCGCCGGAACGCGCGCCGTATGCATCCCCTATGCGGGCGGGCTGGAAAGCGAACAGACACTCCGCTGCCGCCTGCTCGCCGACAAAGGCGCGATCGAGGTGGTCGAACCGGGCGACGTTTCCGCAACCGGCGTGGCCGCGGCGATTGCGCGCGCGATCGCACGCGAAGCGCGAATTTCGGCCCCCGTCGACATGTCCGGCGCGAAAAAAACCGGCGCGCTTCTGGCGTCGGCACTGAATCGGCACAGAAATGCCCGATTTGATAACGATTCCGGGCAAAACACGGTTAACCCCGGCGCACGATCCGGGTAGGCTGCGCACTCGGGAGAGATCCGGTTTGAGGGGACCGGATTAGACAGGGAGTGTTGCAAGACCCATGGCCTTGGCGATGACCGAAGGCGCGCATGTGCCGGATTCGGCCTGGAATGCCCTCACGCACGAACTCGACCTCTGGGAGGGGGACGGGCGTTGCGCCACGTTCTGGTGGCGCGACGACGATGCCGCAGACCACACCGATGCGCTCGATACACTTCTGGACCTGCGCGATGCGCTGGACGTGCCGCTGGCGCTGGCCGTCGTGCCCGCGACCGCGACGCCCGAACTGCGCTTACGCCTGCGCAACGCCACGGACGTATCCGTTCTGCAGCATGGCTACTCGCACAAGAATTTTGCCGGGCCCGACGAACGCAAGATCGAGCTCGACGACAGCCGGCCCGCGGCCTATGTCGTCGCGGACCTCGCCACGGGCATGCAGGCCCTCGAAGGTTTTCCGGGCCGGCTGCCGGTGCTGGTGCCGCCGTGGAACCGCATCGCCGCGCACCTGCTGCCCTATCTGCCGGAACTCGGCTTCCGCGGCCTCAGCACGCTGGGAGCACGCACGAAGGCCGCGCCGCTGCGCGGGCTCATTGCGAACAACGTCCATGCGGATCCCGTCGACTGGCGCGGCAAACGAACCGGCCGCCCCGGCGCGTTCGCGGGCGCCGACGCCGTGCTGGCAGACCTGGTCGAACACCTCGCCGCCCGGCGGACGGGCGCCGCCGACCCGGACGAGGCGACGGGGCTGATGACCCATCACCTGATCATGGAAACGGAATCGCAAGAGTTCGTGGGCGATGTTGTCGCGCTCGTGCGCCGCCATCCGGCCGCACGCTGGCTTTCCGCCGCCGAGGTCTTCGATATTTCATGAGCCAGCACCGCTACCATCGCCGGGATATCAACGCCGACTACCTGCGCGCCGGGATCGGGCTCGCGGCCTGTGTGACGCCGATGTTCTTTCTGGCGCCGGGGGCCATCGCCACATATGTGCTGGCGGTACCGGCGGCCTTCTTCGCGCTGTTCGCGGCGCGCACGGCCGTGAACGCACGCCTGCAAATCTCGATGGACGAGGACGGCATCGAAGCCCATGGCGCAACGTCCAAACGGCTCGAATGGAATGCCCTCCACAAGGTGAAGCTCTCCTATTTCTCGACCCGGCGCGATCGTGAAGCCGGTTGGATGCAGCTCAAGCTCGTCGGCGACGCCGGGACGCTGACCCTCCATTCCACGCTGGAGGGGTTCGAGGATGTCTGCCGCGCGGCCTACCGGGCGGCGGCGGTGCATGAGATGGATCTGACGGATGCGACGGCGCGAAACTTCGCGGAACTCGGGCTTGGCGCGATTGCGACGGCGACGGCACCCACTCCGGCGGCCCTGAGCGGCTGGGGCAATCCTGCGGACTGGCGACGATGACCGACCTTCTCGATGTCCGCGACCTGAAGGTCGAGTTTACCGTTCACGGCGAGCAGGTACGCGCTCTGGACGGCGTTTCCTTCCGCATCCGGGCCGGCGGCACGACGGCGCTTGTCGGCGAATCCGGCTCGGGCAAGTCCGTGACGAGCCAGGCGATCATGGGCATCCTGCCGAACATCGGCTCGATCGCGGGCGGCGAGATACTTTTCACCGATCCCGCCGGCGACGGCACGACAATCGACCTGGCGCAGCTGCCGCGCGACGGGGAGAAAATCCGCTCGATCCGCGGCGGACGCATTTCGATGATTTTCCAGGAGCCCATGACATCGCTGTCCCCGCTGCACACAGTCGGCGACCAGATCAGCGAGGCGCTTCATCTCCACCGCGAGGTCGACAAGCAGACCGGGCGCGAGCTTTCCACCGAGATGCTGCGCCTCGTCGGTTTCCCCGACCCGGTGCGCGCGATGAAGACCTACCCGTTCGAGCTGTCCGGCGGCCTGCGCCAGCGTGCCATGATCGCGATGGCGCTCGTGTGCCGCCCGGCATTGCTGATCGCCGACGAGCCGACGACCGCGCTCGACGTGACAATCCAGGCGCAGATCCTGAAGCTCATCAAGGATCTCCAGACCGAGCTGCACATGGCCGTGCTGATGATCACCCACGATCTTGGCGTGGTCGCTAATGTCGCGGAGGAAGTCGTGGTCATGTTCCGCGGCAATGTCATGGAAAGCGGCAGCGTCGAGGACATCTACACCAACCCGCAGCACCCCTATCTCAAGGCGTTGCTGAACGCGGTGCCGCGCTTCGACCTCAAGGAGGGCGAGCGCCTGGTCCCGCTGCGCGAGGTGAAGGCCGAGGCCGGCAACATGCTCAAGCCCGATCCGACCCGCGAGCGGGGAGAGATGGGGGCGCCGTTGCTGAAGGTCGAAAACATCAGCAAGGAGTTCGAGATCCGCAAGGGCAGCTACTTCGGCTCCCGGGAATCGCGCTCGGTGCTGGCGGTCGACGATGTGAGCTTCGAGATTGCGCGCGGGGAATGCCTCGGTCTGGTCGGCGAATCCGGTTGCGGCAAGACGACGACGTCCAAGCTGATCATGCGCGCGCTGTCTACCGACCGGGGCGGCATCACCTACTACGACGGCACGCAACCCGTCGACGTTCTGGCCCTCAAGGGGCGCGAACTGAAAGATTTCCGCCGCAAGGTCCAGTTCATGTTCCAGGATCCGTTCGGCTCGCTCAATCCGCGGATGACCGTCTACGACATCATCTCGGAGCCGCTGGTCATCCACAAAATCGGGGACTCGGCGAGCCGCGCAGACACGGTGCGCGAACTGATGCGCCTGGTCGGTCTCGACCCGCGCTTCCTGAACCGCTACCCGCACAGTTTTTCCGGCGGCCAGCGCCAGCGCATCGGGATCGCGCGCGCGCTCGCCTTGAAACCCGACCTTCTGATTTGCGACGAGCCCGTCAGCGCGCTCGACGTGTCGATCCAAGCCCAGATCCTGAACCTGCTCAAGGACCTGCAGTCAGAGCTCGGGCTCACCTACCTGTTCATCAGCCACAACCTGGCCGTCGTCGACTACATCGCCGACCGTATCGCGGTCATGTGCGCCGGGCGGCTGGTCGAGCTTGCGCCGAGCGAGGAACTGTTCCGCAACCCGGCGCATCCCTATACCCGCGCTCTTCTTTCGGCCGTGCCCGAGCCGAACATCGAAAACAGGCTGGACCTGACCGGCTTGATGGAAGATCGCGCGTCCGACCCGGCCCGCTGGCCGGCCCCTTTCACGATCGACGACGGCAGCAACCCCCGGCTGGTCGAGCTGTCCGACGGTCACTTCGTTCGCGCCGACCCCGATCGCGGCGCATTGCCGGAGGTTGCCTGACATGTACACCCGCACCCTTCTCGCTGTTCTCGGTACCCTCGCCCTGCTGACGGGCGCCCCGGGCGCCGCGCATGCGTTTCAACAGTCGCCCGTGCTGGCGGCCGAGGTCGAGGCCGGCAAGCTGCCGCCGGTCGACGAGCGTCTGCCGAACCCGCCGCGCGTCGTCGAGGCGGAGAGCGTGGGACAGTATGGCGGCGACATGCGCATCGCCATGTCGCGCGCGCGCGACACGCGCATGATGACCGTCTACGGATACGCCCGTCTCGTCGGCTACGACAGCGAGTACAACCTCGTCCCCGACATCCTCGAATCCTTCGAGAGCGTCGACGACAAGGTGTTCACCCTGACATTGCGCGAAGGCCACAAATGGTCCGACGGCCACCCGTTTACGACCGAGGATTTCCGGTACTGGTGGGAGGATGTGGCGAACAACCCCAAGCTCGCCCCGCTCGGCCCGCCGATCCTGCTGAAGGTCGAAGGCGAGCCCGCGAAGGTCGAAATCATCGACGAACGCACGATCCGGTATAGCTGGTCGAAGCCCAACCCGTTTTTCCTGCCGGCGATGGCCGGACCGCGCCCGCCCTTCATCTATCGCCCCGCACACTATCTAAAGCCGTTCCATGAGAAATACGCCGACCCGGCGGAACTCGAGGAACGTATCAAGAAGCGCCGCATGCGTGGCTGGGCCCCGCTCCACAACGCCCAGGACAACCTCTACGACCTGGATAACCCGAACCTGCCGACCCTGCAGCCCTGGCAGAACACGGTCCGCCCGCCCGCGCAGCAGTTCGTGTTCGTGCGCAACCCGTACTTCCACCGCGTCGACCAGGACGGCAACCAGCTTCCCTATATCGACCGCGTCCTGATGAACATCTCCGACGGCAAGCTGATCCCCGCCAAGGCGAGCGCGGGCGAGATCGACCTGCAGGCGCGCAACCTGTTCATGACCCACTTCACCTTCCTGAAGCAGGGCGAAAAGGGCGAGGCCTTCAAGACCCGGCTGTGGGAAACGGCACAGGGTTCGAAGATCGCCATATTCCCGAATATGCACGTCGCGGACCCGGTCTGGCGCGAGTTGTTCCGCAACCGCGACTTCCGGCACGCCCTGAGCCTTGCCATCGACCGCGACGAGATCAACGAGGTGATCTACTTCGGGCTGGCCAAACCAGCCAACAACACCGTCCTGCCACGCAGCCCGCTCTATAAGGACGACTACTCCCAGGCCTGGGCCGAATACGACCCGGACAGGGCCAACGAACTGCTCGATTCACTCGGGCTGGACAAGCGCGACGGCGACGGCGTGCGCCTGCTGCCCGACGGGCGGCGTATGGAGATTGTCGTCGAGACGGCCGGCGAGGAAACCGAGCAGACCGACGTGCTCGAACTGGTTCACGACACCTGGCTCGACGCGGGGATCAAGATCTTCACCCGCCCGTCCCAGCGCGAGGTTTTCCGCAACCGTATCTTTTCCGGCGAGACCCAGATGGGCGTCTGGTCCGGCGTCAACAACGGCATCGTCACCGCCAACATGAGCCCCGCCGAATTCGCCCCGACCCAGCAGGTTCAGTACCAGTGGCCGAAATGGGGCCAGTATTACGAAACCGACGGCCAGGCCGGCGAAACCATCGACATCCCCGCGGCGAAGGAGCTGTTCGACCTGTTCAAGAAGTGGCAGGTCGCGAAGTCAGTGGACGAACGGCGTGACATCTGGCACCGCATCCTTGAGATCAACGCCGAGGAAACATTCACCATCGGCATCGTGTGCTGCACGAAACAGCCGGTCGTCGTGGCGGACGCGCTGAAGAACGTACCGAAGAAGGGCGTCTGGGCCTGGGACCCGGGCGCGCATTTCGGCGTCTACCTGCCCGACACGTTCTATTTCGCAGACGCCGCCAAGCGCTAGCGGGAAACAGGTCAGCCCCCACCCATGCTTCGTTACATCGCCCATCGCCTGCTCCTGATGATCCCGACGCTGCTCGCGGTCAGCGCGATCGTGTTCGTGATCATCCAGTTGCCGCCGGGCGACTATCTCGAAACGCTGATCGCGGAAATGCAGTCGCGCGGCGAGGCCGTCGACCAGAACCAGATCGCGGCCCTGCGCGAGGCCTATGGCCTCGACAAGAGCCCGGTCGAGCAATACTTCTCGTGGCTCTTCGGCATGCTGCAGGGCGATTTCGGCTGGTCGTTCGAACACAACCGGCCGGTCTCCGAGCTGATCGGGCAGCGAATCCTGCTGACCTTCGTCGTCACCTTCTCGACGATCATGTTCATCTGGATCGTCAGCTTCGTGATCGGCACCTACGTGGCGACCCGCCAGTACAGCGTGTCGGACCATATCGCGACACTGATCGGCTACCTCGGTCTCGCCACGCCGAACTTCCTGCTCGCGCTCGTGCTGATGTATCTCGCGAACCAGTGGTTCGATACGTCCATCGGCGGGATCATGGACGACGAGTACCGGAACCAGCCCTGGTCCTTCGACAAGATGCTGTCGGTGCTGGAGCATCTCTGGATTCCGGTCATCGTCATCGGAACGTCCGGGACGGCCGGCATGATTCGGCGCCTGCGCGCCAATCTGCTGGATGAACTCCAGAAACAATATGTCGTCACCGGCCGCGCGAAGGGCCTGCCGCCGCGCAAGCTGCTCTGGAAGTATCCGCTGCGCATGGCGATCAACCCGTTCATCGCCGACATCGGCTCGATCCTCCCCGAGGTGATCTCGGGTTCGGCCGTGGTCGCGGTGGTGCTGAACCTCGATATCACCGGCCGTATGCTGCTCGACGCGCTGCGCGCGCAGGACATGTTCCTGGCCGGGTCGTTCCTGATGTTCCTCGCCATGCTCGTCGTGATCGGCACGTTGTTGTCCGACCTCGCGCTCGCCGCGCTCGACCCGAGAATCCGCCTGAGCGGGGGGCAGACGCGATGACGAACGGTTCCGACAACTCCCAAGACAGTCCGCCCGACCCGCGCGAAACCCGCGCGCCGGAAAAGGTCGCGCATTTCGTTTCCGACGCGCCGTTCGACCCCGACGTCGAGGTCGTCCTCACCGAGGAGCAGGAAAAATACTACATGGCTTCCCAGTGGAAGCTGATGTGGTGGAAGCTGCGGCGCCACAAGATCGCCGTCGCGGCGGGCGTTTTCCTGCTGCTGATGTATCTCGTCGCGGCCTTCGCCGAGGTGGTGGCCCCCTACGAGCTCCAGCACCGGGACGTGCGCCACACCTTCGCGCCGCCGCAGTCGGTCCATCTGTTCCACGAGGGCTCGCTCGTCGGGCCCTTCGTCTACGGCTACACGTCCAAGCGCGATCCGGAGACGCTGGAGAAAATCTACACGCCCGATACCAGCAAGGTGCACCGCCTGCGGTTCTTCTGCGCCGGCGGCTACAAGGGTTCGGACTATGAATTCTGGGGCTGGTTCAAGGGCGATTTCCACCTGTTCTGTCCCGAAGGCACCCGCAAACCGGTGTTCCTGCTGGGCACCGACCGACTGGGCCGCGACATGTTTTCGCGGATCATCTACGGCTCGCGGATTTCGCTCACCATCGGTCTGATCGGCATCATCCTCAGCTTCGCGTTGGGCATCGGCATCGGCGGACTCGCCGGCTTCTACGGCGGCATCGTCGACAATGTCGTCCAGCGCATTATCGAAGTCCTGAAGTCGTTTCCGCGACTGCCGCTCTGGATGGCGCTGTCGGCCGCGCTCCCGGCCAAATGGTCGCCGATCCTGATCTACTTCGGCATCACGCTGATTCTGGCGCTGCTCGACTGGCCGTCGCTTGCGCGCGCCGTCCGCTCGAAACTGTTGTCGTTGCGCGAGGAAGACTTCGCCGTCGCCGCCAGCCTCATGGGCGCCAGCACCAAGCGGATCATCGGCAAGCATCTCGTCCCCAGTTTCGCCAGTCACCTGATCGCATCGGCCAGTCTGGCGATCCCGGAGATGATCCTCGGCGAGACAGCGCTAAGCTTCCTGGGCCTGGGCCTGCGGCCGCCCGTCACAAGTTGGGGCGTGCTGCTGAACGAAGCGCAGAATATTCAGGTTGTCGTGCTTTACCCGTGGCTGATGGCGCCGATGATCCCGGTCATTCTGGTGATCCTCGCGTTCAACTTCCTCGGCGACGGCCTGCGCGACGCGGCGGATCCCTACAAGTAGCGTAGCCTAGCCCACCGGGGCGTCCGCATCGACCGCAACAAGATCGACAAACGCGTCCACCCCCTCGACCTTCCGGCCAAGGCGGCGGTCGTACCGGTGCCGCCCGGCGAAACCCTGTGCCCGGGCGAGGTCCCAGATATCCACGGAAACAATCGCGCGCGCGCCCTCGTTTTTCGTGTGCTTCTCCAGCTTGGCGGCAAGATTCACGGTGCCGCCGATCACGGTATATTCGAGCCGGCCCTCGTCGCCCACCGCGGCAAAAATAAGGTTGCCCGAGGCAGCCGCCGCGTTGACCGTCAGCGCGGGTTCGCCGCGCCGCCGCCGCTCCCTGTTCCACTTGTCGATCGCATCGATCGTTTCCTCGATGGTGTGCAGAGCGTCGCAGGCATAGGAACGGTTGGGCGAGACCGCGCCGAACGTCGCCATGACGCCATCCCCGAGAAACTTGTCGATCACCCCGTTGTTGCGCTGAACGATGGGCACGAGGCGTGACTGATACTCGGACAGGAGCCGGACCAGCCCGGCGGTGTCGAGATGATCGGCCATGGACGTGAAACCGCGAATGTCGAAGAACACGACCGCCGCGTCACGATGCTGGCCCTCGCCCGGCCGGAGCTCATCGGCGCTGTCGGTGATCCGGTCCGCGACGTAGGTGTCGAAAAACCGCGACAGGTCGCGCTTGGCCGCCCCCTCGGACACCGCCGTAAACAGGGTGCGCCGGGCTCGCACAACGGCGGCGGCGAGAATCGCGGTCACGAGGGCGATGGTGATGAGCTTGTCGAATTCCGCGCCGAGCAGGATTGTGTTGCCCGTCATGTACTCGACATAGTCGCGGGTGACCGTCATCTCCCCGGTCTCGAACGCGGCCGCGTAGAGCACCAGCAGCGCCCACCCGGCGACCGCCGTGGCGCCCGCCAGCACCACGTACCGGGCATCGAAGCGCAGCGCGCGCAATGCGATGAAAATGAACACATACAGAAGCGTCGGTGCTTTCAGATAGAAGGACGGCGGCTGCTGATAGGTCCGGTGGAAACTCCAGATCAGCACCATCAGGAGCGCCATGTCGGCGACGACCGACAGGGTCAGGAACCAGCCCGGCAACCGGTGGCGACGGCTCGCCGCCAGGCGCACGAGCGAGAACGCGAGGTATCCGCCCAGCGCCCAGGGCGTCAGTTCGAATGCAATGTCGCCCTCGAACGGCCGCGGCGAAATCAGGAACAGCCCGCCGAACAGCAAGACGATCGCGATCTGTACCCAGGAGATGATCTGTTCGGAGCGGTCCTGCTGGCGTGCAATTTCCTCGTGCACGCGTCCCGGCAACGCGGACCGGTCTTCGCCGCGCATTCGCGCGCTGATATTGCCCAGCGAGACCATGACCGTTATCCAGCTCCGTGCAGGCTCCGGCAGGGCCGAAGATACTGATGGGGATATAGGTTCGGAAAAGCGCGATCCGCTTCAAAGCGGTGTGATCGCCCCGTGTTCGGGAACGCCCGCGCGAAGAAGATCAGACTTCGAGGACCAGGCCCTCGCGCGCCACGACGGTATGTTCGAAGCGATCCTTCGCTTCCTCCTCGATCCGGGACATGATCGCATCCGTGTGGGTCGGCTCGTGATGGAAGGGCACGTAGGTCTTGACCCCGGCCTCTTTCGCCAGCTTCGCGCCTTCCTGCCAGGTGGAGTGGCCCCACCCGCGATGGGCCGGGTACTCGTCGTCGGTGTAGGTCGTGTCGTAGATGAAGACGTCCGTCCCCTCGATCAGGGCCAGGATGTTTTCGTCCAGCGTGCCTTCGACATGTTCGGTATCGGTCACATAGCAGATCGAGCCTTTGCCGTACTCGATCCGGTAGGCCGTCGCACCGTTCGGGTGGTTCAACGGACAGGTCTTCACGGCGGCGCCGCAGCCGAGCTCGAACGATTCACCCGCCCTGAAGTCGTTGAACGTCTTGTCCGACGCCATCACGCCCATCGGCACCGGAAACAGCGGCGCGGTCATCATGCCGCACAGGACGTTCTCAAGCCCTCCGTCCTTGGGTTCGAGATGCCCCGCCCACATGCGCAGCGTATTGCCCGGCGCATAGGCCGGCCCGAAAAAGGGCAGGCCGACCACATGGTCGAAATGGGTATGGCTGAGAAGTATGTCCGCATCGACCGGGGCGCCGGGCGTAAAAGACATACCGAGCGGCATAATCCCGGACCCGGCGTCCAGAATGACCCGCTCACTGCCGCACGTCACTTCCACGCAGGATGTATTGCCGCCATACAGCACGGTGGCCGGCCCCGGGCACGCGATCGATCCGCGCACCCCCCAGAAACGCACCGAAACGTTGTCGGATGCCGTCATGCGCCGACGCCGGAACAGCCGTCGGGCGCAGCAGGGAACCGCGCGGAAACACGGTAGTATGGCACGCAGGCGATCATCACGGCGGAGTGTGCATGAACCGCTTCCAATGCGAAAGTACCGTTTCGATATAGCCGTGCGCGCAATCCGGCCCCGTGCGCAGGGCCGGGCGGTCTTGCCGCCGCACCGACGGCACGACATGATCGCCGCGCCTTTCCTCCTTTCCGGCCTGACCCGTCATGTCAAATCCAGATACCCGCACGACCGACACCAACTGGACCGGCGTGTCCTACGGGGTCGTCCTCGGCTTCGTCGCCGCGTATTTCCAGTTCAAGGTGCCGCCCGTCCTGCCGGTGATGATCGAACTCTACGGCTACGAGAAGTTCGTGGGCGGGGGCCTGATGTCGATCTTCGCCGCCTCCGGCATGCTGATCAGTGTAAGGGTCGGCCGGGGCATCCGGCGGGACGGCGCGGTCCGCTATCTCGCCGCGGCGTTTGTGCTGATGCTCGGCGGTACGGCGCTGGGTCTTGCTTTCCCCGAGAACGCAAGCGTGATGCTGGCGTCACGCGCGGTCGAGGGGTTGGGGGCGGCCGTGCTTGCCGTGTGCATGCCGGCCTTCGCCAACATGAGCGCGGGTCCGAAACATCTGCCTATTGTCATCGCGGCGCAGGCGACCTGGATTCCCGTCGGGCAACTCGTCGCAAACCTTGTCGCCCAGCCTGCGGTTGCAGAAGCGCTGTGGCAGCCGGTCTGGTGGTTCGGCGCCGCCGCGACCGTCGGGATCGCGATCTGGACGTGGCGGATTGCTGCGGGCAACAGGGTGCCCGGGGTGGCGCACCGCCCGGCGGCCGGCGAGGAAACGAAATCGAAAGACGGCGGCGAAGATGTCGCCGTCACACCGGCGGAAACGCGCGCGCTCTGGTTGGCGGCGATCCTGTTCTTCCTCTGGCAGGCCCAGTTCACGGGGTATTTCTCGTGGTTCAACGTCTACCTGGTGGAGGTCTTCGCCTACGAGGCGGACGCCGCCGTGGCGGTCAACCAGATCCCGGTCGTCGTACTGCTGATCTTCGCGCTCGTCGGCGGCGTGGTTCTGAAAACAGGCCTGGGCGTTATCCGGCTCCTGACCATCGCGCTCGGCCTCCAGACGCTCGGCTGGGTCCTGATCCCCTTCGCGGACAATATTGCGATCGGCCTTGCGAGCCTCGTTGTCTGGGGTATTGCCGCGGGTCTGACCCCGACATCTTTGTGGGCGCTGCCGTCGACATTGCTGGGGGGCCACCGGGCCGGAACGGATGCCTTCGCCGTTGTCCTGACGGGCCGTTACCTGGGGATCATCGCGGGGCCGATGATCGCGTCGGGCGTGTTTTTCCTGACCGGATCATGGGACACCGCACCGATCGTGTTCGCCGGGATCGCCGTGGCGACCATTCTCGGGACCTGGCTCTTCGGTATCCAGATGGCCCGCCTCCGCGCGGACCGCTGACC
Organism: Alphaproteobacteria bacterium; assembly: GCA_965222215.1. Classification (GTDB taxonomy): domain Bacteria; phylum Pseudomonadota; class Alphaproteobacteria; order UBA6615; family UBA6615; genus JABJAG01. The sequence continues at coordinate 3,794,823 of OZ244931.1, forward strand.
CCGTCAGGGGACCAGCTTGTACCCGCCGGGTTCCGTCACGAGAATCCGCGCATTCGATGGATCGGCCTCGATTTTCTGGCGCAACCGGTACACATGGGTCTCGAGCGTGTGCGTGGTGACGCCCGCGTTGTAGCCCCAGACCTCGCCGAGAAGCGTGTCGCGGCTGACGACCTTGTCCCCCGCCCGGTAGAGATATTTGAGGATCGCCGTTTCCTTTTCGGTCAGGCGGACCTTCTTTTCCTCGCCGTCGACCAGGATTTTTTGCGCCGGCTGGAACGTGTATGGACCGATCGTGAAGACCGCGTCTTCGCTTTGCTCGTGCTGGCGCAGTTGCGCACGCAGGCGGGCAAGCAGGACATTCAGGCGGAACGGCTTGGCGATATAGTCGTTGGCGCCGGCATCGAGCCCGAGGATCTGGTCGGCGTCGGTGTCGTGGCCGGTCAACATGATGATCGGGGATTTGACGCCGTTGCGGCGCATCAGCCGGCAGACCTCGCGGCCGTCCATGTCGGGAAGGCCGACATCGAGCAGGATCGCGTCGAAATACTCGTCCTTGGTGATTTCCAGGGCGCCGGCCGCGCTGTCGGCTTCGGCGGTGACAAATTCCTCGTGCAAGCGCAATTGCTCGGACAGCGAATCCCGGAGCGCGTCGTCGTCATCGACGAGTAGGATTTTTTTCCCCGTGGTCGTTTTTGTTTCAACAACGCTCATGGCAGCAAGTCCCGTCATCATCGTCTCCTCAGGCGCTTACCTGAACGCCGCGCCCAAACGCGACATGATCGCGAATGTTCTCGGCCGCAGACTTGGGGTCCGGATAGTACCACGCAGCATCGTGGTTTTCCTGCCCGTCGGCGTTCAGCGTGTAGTAGCGCGCGATGCCCTTCCAGGGGCAGCCCGTCGTGGTGTCGCTTTCGGAGAAATACTCCCGGTTCAGGGAATCCGGCGGGAAATAGATGTTTCCCTCGACGGTCTCGTAAGTGTCGCTCTGCGCGAGAACGATGTCGTTCCAAACGGCCTTGGCCATGGGTGCCCTCCTGTCCTCCCGCCTAATTGGCGATCCCGGGCGCCAAAACAAGACCGGAGCCCCCCCTGAACCACGCTCACATGCGATCACGTTCCGGCGAGCGCAATTCGTCGCGTCTTTCCGTTCTTGGCGTCGCGTGTATTGCCGGTGTGTCGCGGTTGGCGCATATTCCGGGTCTCGAAACCCTCGTCCATAGCGGCCATGAACCCCATTCCGAAAACCCTGCTCAGGGTCGAACGCGCCATCGGCGACCTGCGCCGCGGCGCCATGATCGTTCTCGTGGCGCACGACAACGCGCTCCTGGTCATTCCGGCCGAAGGCGCGACCCAGGCGGATCTGGCGCGGATCGCCGCGCTTTCGAAGGAAACGCCGGCGCTCCTGCTAACGGCGCGGCGCGCCTCGATCCTCGGGCTGACCGACCATCCTGAAGGCGTCGTTCGCCTGTCGTTATCCGGCGGCGTCAAAGCGGAGACCGTGCGCACGATGGCGGATCCGGCAAGCCCGCAAACCGGCACGGCACCGCTGGCAGTCGCGATCTCCCACATCGATCCGGATTCGAGCCCGGGCTTCGCCGAAACGGGCGCGATCGAACTCCTCAAACTTGCGAGCCTGCTGCCCGCCGCCATCGTGGCCCCGGTTCCGAAGGAGCGAATGGACTATCTGCCCTCCTGGGCGGACAGCGAATCCCTGATGACGACGGAACTCGACGATGTCCGGAACTACCAGGACATCGAGGCCCGAACCTTGCTCAAGGTCGGCGCGGCGCGCGTGCCGCTGGATATCGAGGAAGATGTTGAAATCGTTGCCTTTCGGCCGAGTGACGGGGGCCGCGAGCATCTCGCGATCGTGCTCGGGACACCGGATACCGGGAAAGCGGTTCTGACGCGGCTGCATTCCGAATGCTTCACGGGCGACCTTCTCGGCAGCCTGCGCTGCGATTGCGGCGACCAGTTGCGCGGTGCGATCGCCGAAATCAGCACCCAGGGCGGCGGCATCCTTCTTTATTTGGCGCAGGAAGGGCGGGGGATCGGGCTGGTGAACAAACTGCGCGCCTATACCCTGCAGGACAAAGGCTTCGACACGATCGACGCAAACGAGCAGCTCGGGTTCGACGCCGACGAGAGGATTTACCGGCCCGCCGCCGAGATGCTTCGTCAGCTCGGCGTTTCGCAGGTGCGCCTGATGACCAACAATCCCGACAAAGTGGAGGCGCTGGAGAGTTCCGGCCTGGTCGTGAGCGAACGGGTATCCCACAGTTTCCCGTCCAATACGCATAACGAGTTCTACCTTGCCACCAAGAAGAACAGGGCCGGCCATCTGTTCTAGGCACATGTGTCCCGAAGCCTGAAGAAATTGCCCGCCGAACAGCTTCATGGTTAAGGTAGTGTTAACGGGCATACTTTTAAGTCGTTGTAATTAAAACAAGTAGTTCTCCGTAGTGCCTCTTTTCAGGGTGGCATGCGCATTGCAAATCATGCTGCAGCCATGGCCATCACACCCACCATCGACGAGACAGGTTCGTCCCTCGTCTATCCCGATTCCGCGAGCAGCACGCCGTACACAGGCACGGCGGACGCCGGGAATTTTTTCGAGACGCTGCTCGACATCGTCAACCCGTTGCAGCACATCCCGCTGGTCTCCAACCTCTACCGGGACCTGACGGGAGACGAGATCGAGCCGGCCGCGCGTATCGTCGGAGGCGCGGTTTTCGGCGGACCCGTGGGATTTGCTTCCGCAACGGCCAACGTCCTGCTCGAACAGGTCTCGGGCGACGACGCAATGGGACATGCGCTGGCCATGTTCTCCGACAGCGACGAGGCACTCCCGCTCGAGGCCAGCCGCCAGGCGGCCGATACGGGCCTGCAAACGGCCGAACGGCCCGCGCCCGCCTTGTCGGGCGAGGACATTGTCTGGAACGCGCCTCGGATTGTGCCCAGCTTCGCACGGTCTGAATTCATCGCGGAAAATCAAACGGTTAAGACGCTCCCCGCAAGCCATACCGATGCCACTACCGGCGCCGAAAAACCTGCCACTACCATTGAATCCGACGCAGAAAGCCCAGAGCCGGTCCTTCTTGCAGCAACACCGCGCGAAACGACCGCCCCCGCCTGGATCCCCGATGCCCTCGAGGCCGCACAGCAGGCCGAAACCGCACGCGAGACGGGAAACACCCCGCAACCCGCCGCGCCGCAGCCCTGGGTGGCCGGCGCGATGCTGGAGGCGCTTGAGAAATACGAGGCGCTGTCACGCGCGCGGGCCGACGACCGCGAGGAGGACGTGGCCGCCACGGAACAAAAGGCCCCTGACCGCTCCTAGTTTCGGCACCGGAATCTGGCGCCCGTTCGCCCAAATCCTTATAGATCGGGCCATGAAGCTTCTTGTGACCCAGCAATCCGGCCACCGCGGGACCCTCGTCTATGACGGCGCAGCGGTGCCGTGTGCGCTCGGCCCGGGCGGCATACGGGCCGCCAAACAGGAAGGCGACGGCGTTACCCCGGCCGGCCGTTTCCCGTTGCGTGCCGTGCACTATCGTGCGGATCGCATCCCGCGGCCGGTTTCCGGTCTGCCTGTCTCGGAAATCGCCCGGCACGACGGATGGTGCGACGACCCCGCGGACCCGGCCTACAACAGGCCCGTAACTCTGCCCTACCCGGCCTCGGCGGAACATATGTGGCGCGACGACGCGGTCTACGACCTGCTGGTCGTGATCGGGCACAACGACGACCCGGTACGGCCCGGCGCCGGCAGCGCCATCTTCATGCACCTCGTCAACACGGAATTCGGGCCGACCGGGGGCTGCGTCGCGCTCGAGTACGGCCCGCTGAAAGAAATCGTGGCGCGCCTCGGGCCCGGCGACACGATCGATATCGCCGGGACGGCCGGCGACGCCTCCTAGTCGCGCGGCGGCCGGGCCCCGAAGATCCCGGTTCCCACCCGCACGTGGGTCGCCCCCAATTCCACGGCGGCCTCGAAATCGGCCGACATGCCCATGCTCAATGTCTCAAGCCCGTTTCGCGCCGCGATCCTGCCCAACAGCGCAAAATGCGGCGCCACGGGCTGGTCGATGGGAGGAATGCACATCAGGCCCTCGACCGGCAGGTCCAGCGCGCGGCACTCGGCGACGAAGGCATCGGCATCGGCCGGCAGGATACCGGCCTTCTGCGGCTCCTCGCCGGTGTTGACCTGGATCAGGCAGCGCCGCGCCGCGCCGGCGGCGTCGAACGCCGCGGCAAGGCGCCGGGCGAGTTTCGGCCGGTCGACGGTCTGGATGACATCGAACAGCGCCACCGCATCCTTGACCTTGTTGGTCTGCAGCGGGCCGACCAGGTGCAGCTCAAGATCGTCGAACTGCTCCCGCCGGTCGGTCCAGTGCTCCCGGGCCTCCTGCACACGGTTCTCCCCGAAAACACGATGCCCGGCGGCAAGAGCCGCCGCGATACGCGCATCGGGCTGTACCTTGCTGATCGCGACCAGCACGACGTCCTCGGCACGGCGGCCCGCACGCGCGGCCGCCTCGGCAATCGTGCCGTGAACCGCGTCCAGATTGGCGGAAATTTCGGATTCCACGGTCACTCAACCACCTTCCAGCGAGAATTGCCGACTTTCGTTGCGGGTGCGCGCGCGAAGAATGTTCGCGGCGCGGCAAACATATTATAACGGGCGTATGGCGAACCGAATCGAAACCTTCGCGGACCTGATTGCCCCTTTCGGAGAGGACACGTTCTTCGCCGAGTATCACGACCGCAAGCCGCTGCACATCCCCGCGCCGAAACCCGACAAGCTCGACGACGTCATGACCTGGGACACGCTCAGCGCGATCCTGAACATGACGGCGATCTGGAGCCCGCAGAGCCTCAAGCTCTACCTCGATACCAAGCCGGTACCGGTCGACCAGTACTGCCGGCCCGCCATCGACCGGAACCACCAGCAGACCATGCAGCCCGACGCGGAAAAGGTGAAAAGCTGGCTGCGGCGCGGGGCCTCGATTGTCGCGAACGACATCGACACGCTGACTCCGGGCCTTATCTCGGCCGCGAACGCCCTCGAAAAACGCACCGGCGGCAAGGTCCAGAGCAACCTCTACTGCTCCTGGGACCAGCATCAGGCCTTCCCGACCCACTTCGACACTCATGAAGTGTTCGCCCTGCACGTGGCGGGGGAGAAGGTCTGGCGCATCTACGAGGGGCGGCTCGACAACCCGATCGCCAGCGAGGCGTTCCAGTCCCTCGACGACGATTTTCACAACGAGCATCGCGGGGAGATCGTCGACGAGATCACGCTGCGCCCCGGCGATGTCCTCTATATCCCGCGCGGCCAGTATCACGACGCGCTGGCTTCGAGCGACGGCTGCATCCACCTCTCCTTCGGCGTGACCCACGTCATCGGCCACGACGTGATGACGCTGATGTTCGAGCGCGCCATGACCGAACCCCTGTTCCGCCGGCACATCCCGGCCGACCCGGACGAAGCGCGGGCCTGGATCGCGCAGATGTCGGACCGCCTCGCCGAAATCGGCAAGAGCGCCGAGATCTGGGACGCGATCGCGGATTTCAGGTCGGACTTCGAATATCAGCGCGGCGGCCTCGATTTGCCGGGCGATGCCTACACAACGGACGATACCGAGGCTTTTTCCATTACCGCGAGCAGCCTGAAGGTGGTGCAGGAGAATGGCCGCGCCGTCCTGGAAAGCGCCAGGGGCCGGGTGGCCATCCCGCAGGACATTGCCGAGCCCGTGGCCTGGATCGTCGAAAGGCGCGAGTTTACCGGCCAGGACCTGGCCGAGGTGTTTCCCGCCATCGAGGCCGAGGCGCGCAACAAGCTGATTCAGGACCTTGTCGGGATGCGCATTCTCGCCCCGCGCTAGTACACACGCCCGCAGTATCCTCTCAAGCCCCCGGAAACCTGGGTTTTCGGGCGTCGCGCGGAATGCTCTGTGTCGGAATTCAGCAAGCGTGTCGCCCGCGCCGCACTCGGGAGAGAAGGTGTTCGTTTCCAGCGGCTTACCGTGTGTGTTCAAATTGTCACAGTCGCCGAATAAATGTGCATCGCTGGACGCAGTAATCGTTGCAAAGACCCGGAGCGGGGGGTTTTATCCGGCCAAGGCTTCGCTAACAGGAGTCTGGCGTCCGCGAAAGCGCCAGGGTTACGGAGCTGAATTTGTCCCCGCAAGGGGATTTTATCGCGGACGCAAGTCCATGATCATGGAGGTTGGACAACAATGAAGAAGACACTTCTTGCCAGCTCGGCTCTCGTTGGTGCGTCGCTGATCGCGGCCCCGGCAATGGCCGGTACGGTTGGTTCGAAGGATGCCATGAGCGTTTCGCTCAGCGGCACCCTTTGGTTTGCTATTGCCCTCGTCGACGAAGACATTTCGGCGGGCGAAGGCCGTGGCTACAAGTTCAAGGTCAACGAGACCGAAGTTCACGTTAAGGCGTCGAACACGGCCGACAACGGCATCAAGTACGGTGTTGAAATCGAGCTGAACGCCGGTGGCTCCGATGCCACGGCGGGTGACGAAGCTTATGCGTTCCTCGACAGCGATCAGTGGGGCCGCCTGGAACTGGGCGACAACGATGACGTTTCGAACCGCATGCAGCTCGGTGCCTGGAACGCCCATAAGGGCCTTGGCGGACCGTTCGGCGGTCTCGGCATGATCCTGACGGGTTGGGAAAGCCTTGGTGGCGACAACCTGGTCGCGCGTGCTGACTGGCAGCCGCTGACCACGGGTGACGACACCAAGATGTCGTACTTCACCCCGCGCTTCGCCGGCTTCCAGCTCGGCGCCTCGCTGACGCCGGACTCCGGTGTCGAGTCGGGCACGGCTGACCTGTTCGGTGAGACGGATAACGACGGTGACTTCGAAAACACCATCGGTCTCGGCGCCAACTACGTCGGCAAGTTCGACGAAGTCGGCATCGGCCTGTCGGTCGTCGGTGAGTTCGGTGACGACGAAAGCGCGTCGGGTTCCGACGAAGCCCAGGAAGATCTCGAGATCTGGGGCGTCGGCGGTAAGATCGACTTCGCTGGCTTCACCTTCGGTGCGCACTGGCGTGACTATGGCGACACCAACCTGACGGCCGCAGCGACCGCTGCCGGTGCTGACGGTGGCGACCAGTGGTCCGTCGGTCTTGGTTATCAGGCCGGCCCGTGGGGCGTCAGCGTCTGGTACCTGGATGCCGAGCGTACTTCGGTTGCCAACATCGAGACCGAGATCCAGCGTCTTGGCTTCGGTGCCGGTTACACCGTTGCGCCGGGTTGGCTGCTTCGTGCGGACCTCGAGTTCCTCGAGCACAACAACCCGAACGGTACGACCACGGACAACGATGGTACGGGCTTCCTGCTCACCAACATGTTCTTCTTCTAGGCTTACCCAAGCCTGAAGACGAAGCAGGGCGGCAGTTTTCTGCCGCCCTGTTTTTTTGTGCCCGATTCTCTGCTAAGGAGTCTGCGGGAACACCGGCGAACGTTCCCGCGTCGAACCAACGCGATCACGGATCAATCGTCATGATTTTCAGAAAGCTTCCGAAAGCGACTATCGGCATTGCGGCGGCAGGCATGCTGCTCGCACTGACGGCCTGTGAAGGAGTCGAGACCGAGCGCGCCGACGCGGACGGCTACAGGGACGGTCTGCGCAAGAACAGCGGCAAGCTGTTCGGCGACATCAACCTGCTCGGCGGCGGCGACGATGAGGCCGTCGGCAACACCGGGATCGGGGTCAACGGCTTCCTGTGGCGCGCATCGCTCGACACCCTTTCGTTCCTGCCCCTGTCCTCGGCGGACCCGTTCGGCGGCGTCATCATTACCGACTGGTACGCCCCGCCCGAAAGCCCGTCCGAACGCTTCAAGGTCACCGTGTACATCCTCGGCCGCGAACTGCGCTCCGACGGCGTCCGCGTTGCCGTATTCCGGCAAAAGAAGGATAGCGCGTCGGACTGGCTGGACGCCAACACCGGCGAAAACACGTCAACGAGCCTCGAGAACGCGATCCTGACCCGGGCGCGCGAACTTCGTGTGGCGCAGTCCGACGGCTGACCGCCGCTGAAAACCGACTGAACCAAACCGGGCCCGGCGCCCCACAGATCCGGACGGCAGTCCTGTTTCCTGCCGAACCCGGGAGAGCATCCGCCTATGGCGCAACGTTACAATTTCCGCGAAGCCGAACAGAAATGGCAGGCGGCATGGGATTCCGAAGGCACGTTCGAGGTGACCTCCGATCCCGACAAACCGAAATACTACGTGCTGGAGATGTTCCCGTATCCGTCGGGCCGCATCCACATGGGACACCTGCGCTGCTACACCCTCGGCGACGTCGTCGCCCGCTACAAGCGCAGCCAGGGGTTCAATGTTCTCCACCCGATGGGCTGGGACGCTTTCGGGCTGCCGGCCGAGAACGCCGCGATGGAAAAGGGCGTGCATCCGGCGGCGTGGACCTACGAGAATATTGCGACCATGCGCGAGCAGCTTCGCGCCATGGGCCTGTCGATCGACTGGTCGCGTGAGTTCGCGACCTGCGATCCCGCCTACTACAGGCACCAACAGGCGCTCTTTGTCGATTTCATCGAGAAAGATCTCTTCTACCGGCAGGACGGCTGGGTCAACTGGGACCCGGTCGACCAGACCGTCCTCGCCAACGAGCAGGTGATCGACGGCAAGGGCTGGCGTTCCGGCGCCCCGATCGAGCGCCGCCGTTTGTCCCAGTGGTTCGGCCGCATCACCCGATACAGCGACGAACTGCTCGACGCCCTGGAAACCATGGACCGCTGGCCCGCGAAAGTCCGGGCGATGCAGGAAAACTGGATCGGCCGTTCCGAGGGCGCCTATATCGAGTTCGCGTTCGCCGAGGGTCCGGACACGCCGCTGCGGGTCTACACCACGCGGCCGGACACGATCTTCGGCGCCAGCTTCTGTGCGATTGCCGCTGACCACCCGCTCGCCGAATCCCTCGCCGCCGACAACGCTGACGCGGCCGCCTTCATCGAGGAATGCCGCCAGCTCGGCACCAGCGAGGAGGCGATCCAGACGGCCGAAAAGCGGGGCTTCGATACCGGCCTGCGCGTCAGGCACCCGTTCGTCGAGGGGCTGGAGCTGCCGGTCTACATCGCCAATTTCGTCCTCATGGGATACGGCACCGGCGCCATTTTCGGCTGCCCCGCCCATGACCAGCGAGATCTCGATTTCGCCCGCGCCTACGACCTGCCCGTTCTTCCCGTCGTGGTCCCGCAGGACGAGGCGCCCGAGACCTTCGATGTCGGCAAAGAGGCCTATACGGGTCCGGGCGCGCTCGCGAATTCCGCGTTTCTCGACGGCATGGATGTCGATACGGCGAAACGCGCGATCATCGAGCGGCTGGAGGGCATGGGACAGGGCGAGGGCGCCGTCAACTACCGCCTGCGCGACTGGCTGGTGTCCCGACAGCGCTACTGGGGCTGCCCGATTCCCGTGATCCACTGCGATGCCTGCGGCGTCGTGCCCGTCCCGAAAGCGGAACTGCCCGTGCTGCTGCCGGACGACATCGACTTCGAATCTCCCGGCAATCCGCTCGACCGCCATCCGACGTGGAAACATGTGAAGTGCCCGTCATGCGGCGCGGCGGCCACGCGCGACACCGACACCTTCGACACCTTCATGGACTCGTCCTGGTACTTCGCGCGCTTCTGTTCGCCCGAAGCCGACGAGCCCGTCACGCGCGAGGACGTCGACTACTGGTTGCCGGTCGATCAGTATATCGGCGGTATCGAGCACGCAATTTTGCACCTGCTGTATTCACGTTTCTTCATGCGCGCCATGCGCGACACCGGTCACCTGGACGTGGCCGAGCCGTTCGCCGGCCTGTTCACGCAAGGCATGGTCAATCACGCCACCTACCGCGACGATGCGGGCGAGTGGCTGGAACCGCAGTCCGTCGAACAGAAAGACGGGGCGTTCGTGCGCCGGGACAACGGCGCGCCTGTTACCGTCGGCCGCATCGAGAAGATGTCGAAGTCGAAGAAGAACACCATCGATCCGACCGACGTCATTCGCGACTACGGGGCCGACACGGCGCGATGGTTCATTCTCTCCGACAGCCCGCCCGACCGGGATATGGAATGGACCGACGCCGGGGTGCAGGGCGCGTTCCGGTTCGTGAACCGCGTGGCCCGGCTGGTGACCGACAACGTCGGCGGCCTGGCATCGCCGGGGGCCGAATTCGAGAATGACGCGGATTCGCTCGCCTTGCGCAGCGCCGTACATGGCGCCATCGCCGATGTCACGGACGACCTGGAGCGCTTCCAGTACAACCGCGCCGTTGCACGACTTTATGAGCTGACCAATGCCGTTTCGGCAGCGTTCAAGGACGATGCCGCCGGCGGGGCGTGCCGGCGCGAAGCGCTGGAGACGCTCGTGCGCCTGATCGCGCCGATGATGCCGCATCTTGCCGAGGAGATGTGGGCGACGCTGGGTCACGACAGCCGCCTCAGCGACGAAAGCTGGCCGGAGGCCGATGAGGCGCTGCTCGTGTCGGACACGGTTACCTACGCCGTGCAGGTGAACGGCAAGCTTCGCGGCACCGTCGATCTGGCGGCCGGCGCGGGCCGCGACGATGCGGAGGGTGCTGCACGCGAGGTGCCGAACGTCGCCGAGTTCATCGGCGGCAAGGAGATCCGCAAGGTGATCGTGGTACCCGACAAACTGGTGAATTTCGTTGTCTAGGCGGGCGCCATTCTACGCGGCGGCGTGCCTGCTCCTTGCGGCATGCGGTTTTCAGCCGCTCTATGGCGACGCCGACGAACAGCTGGCGCCGACCGAAGACCTGCTGGAGCTGGTCGATGTCCCGCCGATTGCGGACCGGACAGGCCAGCTGCTTCGGATCGAACTGACCAACCGCCTGACGCCGACCCGTCCGGCGCCGCAGCCCGTGTACACCCTGCCGATCCGGCTCACCGAATCCCGCGCCAATCTTGCCGTGCGCAAGGACGCCAGCGCCACGCGCGCAAACCTGACGATCACCGCGACATACGAGCTGCAGCGCATTTCGGACGGGGTCAGCCTGACCTCCGGTTCGGTGCGCTCGGTCAACAGCTACGATATCGTCACCTCCGACTACGCAACCCTCGTCGCCGAGCAGGACGCCCGGCGCCGGGGCGCCAAGGATATTGCTGACGGAATCGTCGACCGCATGGCGATTTTCCTGTCCGACGCACAGCGCTCCGCGGCGGCGAGGCGCGACCGGTGAAAATCTCGGCGGGCCGCGTCGAAGGCTTCGTCGCCAACCCCGACCCCGCGGTCCGCGCGTACCTGGTCTACGGACCCGACATCGGCCTCGCCCATGAGCGCGCGCAGCGTCTCATTCGTCACATCGTCGATGACCCGTCCGACCCGTTCAGGGTCGCCGAACTCACGGGCGCATCGATCGCGGAGACCCCGTCCCGGCTGACCGACGAACTTCTCGCCATGCCCTTCGGCGGGGGCGACCGGCTCGTGATCATCCGCGACGCCGCGGACACGCTTTCCGGCCCGCTCAAGGATGCGCTGAAAGCCGCAGAAAGCGCGGAAACCCGGGCATTTCTGGTCTTGGAAGCCGGCAACCTCTCGGCCCGGTCAGCATTGCGAAAACTGTGCGAAGGGCGCGACGACGCGGCAGCGCTCCCCTGTTATCCCGACGACGAGGAAGGGCGCGCGCGCGTTGCCCGGGGCATGCTGCAGGACGCCGATATCCGGATTGCACCCGAGGCGCTGCGGACGCTGGCGGGAATTCTGGGCGATGACCGTCAGATGAATCGTCGGGAGATCGAAAAGCTGATCCTGTTCGTGGGCCCCGGCAGTGAGGTCAGCGAGGATGACGTTATGGCCTGTGTTGGCGATTCCGGCACCACCTCGCTGGACGAAACCGTGCTTGCCGCGGCGGACGGAAACATCGGCGAACTTGATCTGGCGCTGGAACGGTTCTGGTCCAACGGCGGCGAACCGGTTTCACTCGTTCGCGCCACCCAGCGGCATTTCCAGCGGATGCATCGCGTGTCCGGTCTGATGAACGCGGGCCAGGCCTACGAGGGCGCGGCCAAGCGTCTGCGCCCACCCGTTTTCTGGAAAGTGGCGGGCCGATTTCAGAACCAGTGCCGCACCTGGCCGCTTTCGCGGATCGAATCCGCCCTGGACCGGCTGACCGAAGCGGAACTGGCGCTGAAGACGACCGGCACACCGGCCCGTGCCGCGTGCGGCCGCACCCTCTACGCCATTGCCAGCATGCAACGGGCGCGACGCGCCTGATTTTTCCTACGGCTTGAAGGGGAAGCTTGCCTTTACGGGTTGTGCATTTCCCGTGGATTTGGGCGCCTCGGTTTGATTCAAGCGGCGCAGGACGTCGTCGAGCTGGTCGAGGTTTTCGAACTCGACGGATAACGTGCCGCGGCCGGAATCCTCACCGCCGCGCAGATTGATGGCCACCTTCAACCCGATTGCGTCCGATACGTCACGTTCGAGCGCCAGCGTGTCGGCGCTCTTGGCCGGGGCCTTGCCCGACTTGCGTGGGCGGGAGGCGCCTCGCGACACACGGCTTTCGACGTCCCGCACCGTCATGCCGCCACTTGCGATCTCGCGCGCCATGTCGACAGCATCTTCGCGTCCCACCAGGGCACGCGCGTGCCCGGCGGTCAATTCACCCGAATCGACCATCGAACGGACTTCTGGCGGCAACGTGAGCAGTCGCAGTGTGTTGGCCACATGGCTCCGGCTCTTGCCGACGACTTTCGAAAGCGCGTCCTGGGTGTGGGAAAACTCATCGATGAGGCGCTGGTATGCCTCGCCCTCCTCGATCGCCGAAAGGTCCTCGCGCTGGATATTCTCGATCAGCGCGATCTCAAGCGCTTCCTGGTCGTCCATCTCACGGATGACGACGGGGACATTGTGCAACTGCGCGCGCTGTGCCGCACGCCAGCGGCGTTCGCCCGCGATAATTTCGTAGCGCTCGGCCTCAACGGGATCGCGACGAACGAGGATCGGCTGGATGATTCCCCTGGCGCGGACGGATTCGACGAGAGCCTTCATCTCTTCATCGTCGAAATTCGTTCGTGGCTGAAACCGTCCCGGATGCAACTGCTCGATCGGCAGTTCTCTTTGCGGACGCGCCTTTTCGAGCTCCTCGTAGTCGGCCTCATCGTCGCCGAGCAGCGCCGACAGGCCGCGGCCCAGACGCCGGCGGGAATTGTTGTCGTTCATTCGGCTGCCTCCCCGACAGGGGCGGCGCCTTCCCGCCGCAGCATTTCGGCCGCGAGCCGCGCATACGCCTGCGCGCCCGCGCACGCGAGGTCATAGACCAGCGCGGGCTTGCCGAAAGACGGGGCCTCGGACAAGCGCACGTTACGCGGAATCACCGTGCGATAGACGCGGTCCCCGAAGTAGCTCCGCACATCGGCCTCGACGGAACGGCAGAGGTTGTTCCGGCCGTCATGCATGGTCAGGACGATCCCCTGGATATCGAGCTCCTCGTTGTAGGCGCGCCGCACCCGTTCGATAGATTTCATCAAACGCGTCAGCCCCTCCAACGCAAAATACTCGCACTGCAGGGGCACCAGCACGGAATCGGCCGCCACCAGGGCGTTGATCGTGAGCAGGCCCAGCGCGGGCGGGCAGTCGATCAGGATATAGTCGTAGTGTCCGAGAACCGGCCCGAGCATGTCACGCAGGCGGGCCTCGCGATGATCGAGGTCGATCAGTTCGATCTCGGCGCCGGCAAGGTCGGCGGACGCCGGGATGACATCCAGGCCGGGGATCTCCGTATGGCAGACCGCATCCCTCAAATCCGCCCCGCCGATCAGGACATCGTACACATCTGTTTCATATTCTGAAACACCGAGCCCAGTCGATGCGTTTCCCTGGGGATCGAGATCGACAACCAGCGCGCGCTGACCGCAGGCCGCAAGCCCGGTCGCCAGATTGATCGCGGTTGTGGTTTTACCCACCCCGCCTTTCTGGTTGGCAACCGCAATGGTTCTCGATCCGCCACGCGCCGGCAGGCACCGGTCGAGAGAAATGGCAGGACCCTGCTCGGGACTTGGGTTCGATTCAAATTCAGACACGTTCCGCGTTCCTTATTTCCAGAACAACGCCGCGCGGATCCGCCGCGCTCGGAAACTGTTCGACTTCCATGCGCCACGCCGAGCGGGCATCGCGCAACTCTTCTTCCGCGCGTTCGCCTTTCAGGAAAACGCAAGCTCCGTCCGACCGCAACAACGGCACCGCCAGGTCCAGCAGTTTCGAAACCGGCGCAAGCGCCCGGGCCACGATCACCGCAAAGGCGTTCGGTTCGTTGAGGTCTTCAATGCGACCCTCATAGATTTCAGCGGTGGCTGCGGTGACCCGGCGGGCCTCGCGTAGAAACGCACACTTCCGCAGATCGGATTCCGCCAGGACAACGGGGGCTTCTTTCAGGATCGCCAGCACAAGTCCCGGAAAGCCGGCACCGCTCCCCATGTCGAGGGTCGGCGTCGACGTGTCGATCCAGGGTGCAATCTGCGTGGAGTCGAGAAAATGCCGGCGCCACACATCGGCAAGCGAATCTCGCGACACGAGGTTGATGCGCGATTGCCAGCGCTGAAGTAGGTCCTCGTAGGCCTCAAATCGCGCCAATGTTTCACGTGAAACACCAACGGTCTGACCGAATTCCTCGACCGACATGGGGGCAACGCTGACCATGCAAACCCTATAACAGGCAATGGCCGCACGGCCAACTACTATATATTGTGGATTAAGCCACCGATGCGCGGTTTTCGCCCCGCTTTTTGACATGCCTGAGAAGCACGACCAGCGCGGCGGGGGTCATACCGGGGATCCGCCCCGCCTGGCCCAGGGTTTCCGGCTGTTGCGCCGACAGCTTCTGGCGCGCCTCGTTCGACAGGCCCGGTATGGCCGCATAATCGAGATCCCGCGGCAGGATCAGAGCTTCGTCGCGCCGATAGGCTTCGACATCGGCCGCCTGACGTTCGAGGTAATGCGCGTATTTCGCCTCGATCTCCACCGTCGGGCGGACACTCTCGTCGATCGCGTCCAGCGCCGGCCAGACGCGCAGCACGTCGCGGAATGTCACGTCGGGGAAACTCAACAGCTCGAATGCGCTCCGCCTGACGCCATCGCGGTTGATCCGGATATCGTGGCGCCCCAGCTCGTCCGGCGTGGCGAGTAGGTTCTTCGCGGCGGACAGCGCTTTGTCGAGAAGGTCGCGCTTGGCGGCGAACGCGCGTGCGCGCTCCGTGTCGACACAGCCGAGTTCCAGCCCGACCGGCGTCAGCCGGCGGTCGGCGTTGTCCGCGCGGAGCATGAGCCGAAATTCGGCGCGTGAGGTGAACATCCGGTAGGGCTCATCGGCGCCCCGGGTCACCAAATCATCGACCATCACGCCGATATAGGAGGTTGCACGGTCCGGCTCAAAGCGCGTATCGCCGCCGCCCGCCTGGTGCGCCGCGTTGACGCCGGCGACCAGCCCCTGGCCCGCGGCCTCTTCATATCCCGTCGTGCCATTGATCTGCCCCGCGAGGAAAAGCCCCGGTATCCGGCGGGTTTCCAGCGTCCGATGGAGTTCGCGGGGGTCCACGAAGTCATACTCGATCGCGTATCCCGGCTGCAGGACTTCCGCTCGCGCCAGGCCCGGAATCTCCTTCAGGAGAGCGAGCTGGACATCTTCCGGCAACGAGGTCGAGATCCCGTTGGGATAGACCGTGTGATCGTCCAGCCCCTCGGGCTCAAGGAATATCTGGTGGCTCTGGCGGTCGGCAAAACGCACGACCTTGTCCTCGATGGAGGGGCAGTAGCGCGGCCCCCCGCTTTCGATCTGGCCCGAATAGATGGGTGCACGGTCGAGATTCGCACGGATGAGATCATGCACCGCTGGCGTGGTGTGGGTGATGTGGCAGTCGATCTGCGCCGTGGTGATCCTTTCCGTCAGATAGGAGAACGGGACCGGCGGATTGTCACCGGGCTGGCGCTCGAGGCCCTCCCAGTCGATTGTCCGCCCGTTCAGCCGCGGCGGTGTGCCCGTCTTCAGGCGCCCCAGGGCAAACCCCGCGCGGCCCAGCGTCCCCGACAGACCCAGCGCCGGCGCTTCCCCCATGCGGCCCGCGGGGATCTGTTTCTCGCCGATATGGATCACACCACTCAGGAAGGTGCCCGTGGTGAGCACGACGGCGCGTGCGGCGATCCTTTGACCCCCCGACAGGACGACGCCTTCGACCGCGCCTTCCGGCGACAGGAGAAGGTCTTCCACCGCCCCTTCCAGAACGTTCAGCCCGTCCTGCGCCGCGAGTTCGGCCTGCATGGCCTCTCGGTACAGTTTCCGGTCCGCCTGTGCCCGGGGGCCCCAGACGGCCGGCCCCTTGCTCTTGTTGAGCATCCGGAACTGTATTCCGGCCCGGTCGATGACGCGGCCCATCAATCCGTCGAGCGCGTCGATCTCGCGCACCAGGTGTCCCTTGCCCAGACCGCCGATCGCGGGATTGCAGGACATCTGGCCGATGGTGGCGGCCTTGTGGGTGACCAGCACCGTCGCCGCGCCCACACGCGCGGACGCCGCGGCCGCTTCACAGCCCGCATGGCCGCCGCCGATGACGACGACATCGTATGTCCCGGAGAACTCGCTCATTTCACCGTATGTAGGGCCTTATTCCAGTCCAGTCAAAAGGCGCGCGATGGTGCTATGTTTCACGTGAAACATCGGCTTACTTGCCGATACAGAAATCCCGGAAAACCGCCTCCAGCATCTCGTCGACGTCCACCCTGCCCGTGATCCGGCCCAGCGCCCTCGTGGCCAGTCGGATGTCCTCCGCCGCCAGCTCGGGGAGGTTTGCCGAGAGCGCCCGGTCAAGCGCCTCCCGTGCATCGCGCAGGGCATCCCGGTGCCTCTGGCGCGTGGGCACGGCGCCCTCCTGCCCCGAAAGCCGAGACGCGACGCGCTCCGACACCTCGGCGAGGAGCTCCCCAATACCTGTCCCGGTTATCGCCGAGACATGGAAATCGACCGGGAAACCGGCCACATCATCGAGGCGGGTTCCCGCAAGATCCAGCTTGCTGGCCACCACAATCGCGCTTTCGTCGATCCATTCGGCAATAAGCGCCGGGACGGTGCTTGCGAGCCCGTCCAGCACGACGATCTTGAGGGCCGCATCGCGCCCCCGGCTCTCCGCGCGGCGAATGCCTTCCGCCTCGACTTCCCCCTGCGCCTCGTGCAGGCCCGCGGTATCCTGGATATTGACCGCGTATCCCCCGAGATTGAGCTGAACCTCGACCACGTCACGGGTCGTCCCCGCCTCTTCGGACACGATGGCCGCGTCGCGTCGCGCCAACGCGTTCAAAAGACTCGACTTTCCGACGTTCGGCGCACCCAGGATCGTCACCGGCAGGCCGAGGCGCAGATTTTCCCCAAGTAGTGCGGAACTACTATGGTTAACAATTTCTTGTTTTAATTGATTAATCCGTGCCACTACCTGCGCGTGTAGGGCCTCGGGTAGTTCCTCGTCAGAGAAGTCGATTTCCGCCTCGGCGTAGGCCAGAATATCGACCAGTTCCGCGCGCCAACGGTCATACAGGTCCGCCAGCACCCCGTCATACTGTTTCAGGGCGAGTTTACGCTGGCCTTCGGTGCGCGCTTCGATCAGGTCCGCGAGACCTTCGGCCTGGGTCAAATCGAGCTTGCCGTTCTCGAAGGCCCTGCGGGTGAACTCGCCCGGTTCGGCAAGCCTTGCCATTTCACTCTGTGAAATGTCTTCGAACAGCGCCGAGAGGATCGCGTCACTCCCGTGCACATGCAGCTCAGCGACATCCTCCCCGGTGAAGCTCGCCGGCGCGGGAAAACGCACCACCAGCCCCTGGTCGAGGGGAGAGCCATCGTCCGGGCGTGTGAGGCCGTAAAGCGCCGCCTGGCGCGGCGGGGGCAACTCGTCGACACCCAGAAGGCCGAGTATCCGGTCGACATTCGCTCCGGACAACCTCACCACCGCCACACCAGCCATGCCGGCGCCGCTCGACAGCGCGAAGATTGTGTCCTGAAAACCCCCGGTTTCCGGCACGGAGCTATTTCTCTTTGGCGCCCATGTCGGGCATCGCGGACCAGAACGCTTTCTGGAACTCGTCCCACGCTTCCGTCCCGGCGACGGGCCCGCCCGACATCCAGGACTGGAACAGGGTCTGCGGATCCATGGACTCCATCGCCTCCAGTGTGCGGCGCTGCCATTCGTCGACGATGGCCTTCTGCGCATCGGCGACCGGGGGCAGGCCCATGAAGGCGCGCGCCTCCTCGGGCGTGCAATCGACGTTGATGGTGACCTTCATTCGAATGGCTCCTCGTTGGTGCGCCCTGACTTGCCGGAGCGCAACGCGCGCCGACATTGTAGGCTGAGCAATGCTGCTGACCGACCCGAAACCGGACCGCCCATGACCCGCAACATGCTGGCCGACGAGACCAGCCCCTATCTTCTGCAACACGCCGACAATCCCGTCCACTGGTATCCGTGGGGCGAGGAAGCGCTCGCGCGCGCGCAGGCCGAGGACAAGCCCATCCTCCTGTCGGTCGGTTACGCCGCCTGCCACTGGTGCCACGTCATGGCGCACGAGAGTTTCGAGGACCCGGAGACGGCGGACGCGATGAACCGGCTGTTCGTCAACATCAAGGTCGACCGCGAGGAGCGGCCCGACCTCGACGCGATCTACCAGTCGGCCCTCGCGCTCATGGGACAGGCCGGCGGCTGGCCGCTGACCATGTTCTGTACGCCCGACGGCAAGCCGTTCTGGGGTGGCACGTATTTTCCGCCGCGCGCCGGGTACGGCCGTCCCGGCTTCCCGGACCTGCTCGAACATATCGACCGCATCTACCGCACCGAGGCCGACAAGGTCGCGACGAACACGCAAGGCATCGTCCAGGCCATCGAGGACATGGCCCACGCCCAGCCGGGCGACCTTCCCGGCGCGGCCGACATCGCGGCGATCGCCGATACGCTCGCCGGGGATGTCGACCCGCGGCACGGCGGGTTCGGCTCCGCGCCGAAGTTCCCGCACCTCCCGGCGCTGAAGCTCCTGTGGACGCACGGCGGCACAGCGGCCCGCGACGCCGCCGTTCTCACCCTCGACCGGATGGCCCAGGGCGGCATCTACGACCACCTCGGCGGCGGGTTTGCACGCTACTCGACCGACCCGGTCTGGCTCGCCCCGCATTTCGAGAAGATGCTCTACGACAACGCGCAGTTCCTGGAGATGTACGCCGTCGCCTGGCGCGCGACCCGGAGCCGGCTCTACGAAATGCGCGTGCGCGAGACCGTCGAATGGCTGGCCCGCGAGATAACTCACGCGGACGGCGGTTTCTTTTCCTCTCTCGACGCTGACACCGAAGGGGTCGAGGGCCGGTTCTACGTCTGGGACGCGGCTGAAATCAGGGACGCGCTCGGGAACGACTACGAGGTTTTCGCCGCTGCCTATAACGTCACGCCCGACGGCAACTGGGACGGCCACACGATCCTGAACCGTTCGGCCCACCCGGATCTGCGGGATGCCGGCACCGAAGCCCAGCTGGCCGAACTTCGGGCGAAGCTTCTGAAAGTCCGCGACGGCCGCCCCCGGCCCGCTCTCGACGACAAGATCCTCACCGACTGGAACGCCCTCACCATCGTCGCGCTGGTCGAGGCGGGAATGTCGTTCGGCGAACCGGCCTGGCTCGACAGGGCCTCACGCGCCTACGCGTTCCTGCGAAAGAATATTTGGCGGGACACGCCGGACGGCGTGATGCTGTACCACAGCTGGCGGAACGGCGACGCGCGCCACATGGGCACGCTCGACGACTATGGCGCGCTGGCAAAGGCCGCCGTCACGCTTCATGAGGCGACCGGCGCCACCGACTATCTCGAAGACGCGCAAAAGCTGATCGACCGACTGAACGATAGTTTCGCCGGCGACGACGGCGCGTATTTTTTCACCGACAGCTCGGCCGGCGATGTCATCACCCGCACGCGCAGCGGTTTCGACAACCCCACACCGTCCGGCAACGGGATGGCCGCCGACGTGCTCGCGCGGCTGTTCCTGCTGACCGGCCGGACGGAATACCGCACGCGCGCGGAGAGCATTCTTCGTGTGTTCGCTGGCGAATACACGTCTCACGCCATCGGGTACGGCACGCTTCTGATGGCCGCCGGGCAAATTGCCGACGCCGTGCAGGTCACGGTGGTCGGGAACGAAAGCGACCCGGAGACCCGGTCCCTGCTCGCCGCGGCGTGGCAGGGCGCAGCCCCGAACCGCACGATCAGCCTTGTCGCACCGGGCACCGAGTTGCCGGAAGGACACCCGGCCCACGGCAAGACCGGCGCGGCCGACCGCCCCGCCGTCTATGTCTGCCGCGGTCCGGTGTGTTCGCTGCCGCTGCACGCCGCCGAAGACGTGCTGGAGGAACTTGCCCGATGAGCCACGCCGTCACCGTCCCATCTCCGGTCGGCCAACTGACGGTGCGGGTCGAGGGCGACGCCGTGGTCTCGCTCGACTGGACCGACGTGAAAGCATCGTCATCCGACCACCCCGTGCTGGCGGCGGCCGCCGAACAGCTCGACGCCTATTTTGCGGGCCGGCTCACCGACTTCGACCTGCCGCTCGCCCCGCGGGGCACCGACCACCAGAAGAAAGTGTGGCGGGAGATGTCGCACATCCCGTTCGGCGCCTTGCGGACCTACGGGGATATGGCGGCGGCCATCGGATCGTCGGCGCGCGCCGTCGGGACGGCGTGCGGGCGCAACCCGATCCCGATCATCGTGCCGTGCCACCGTGTCGTTGCGGCGGGCGGCCGGATTGGCGGCTATTCCGGCCGCGGCGGGCTCGACACCAAGCGGGCCCTGCTGGCGCTCGAAGGCGGTACGCTCCGGGGCGACCTGCTTGATGGCAACGGGGCCGCCCGATAGGCTCACAGCCAACAACAACGCATTCGATTTTCAGGGGGAAAAGATGGTCCACGCAATCCGGTTTCACGAGGCGGGCGGTCCCGAGGTCATGAAGTGGGAAGAGGTCGAGGTCGGCGATCCCGGCCCCGGCGAAATCCGCGTGAAGCAGACCGCGGCGGGCCTCAACTTCATCGATATCTACCTGCGCTCCGGCGCGCGCCCGGTGCCGATGCCGAACGGGCTCGGCCTCGAGGGGGCGGGCGAGATCGTCGCCGTGGGCGAGGGCGTGGACGACCTGGCCGTCGGCGACCGGATCGGCTACGCGGACATGCCGCTGGGCGCCTACGCCGAGGAACGGGTGATGCCCGCGAAGATCGCCGTGAAACTGCCGGACGCGATTTCGGACGAACAGGCCGCGGCGATGATGCTCAAGGGCATGACCGTCCAGTTCCTCATAAAATCCTGTTTCCCTGTGGAGAAGGGCCAGACCGTGCTCTGGCACGCCGCCGCCGGCGGCGTCGGCCTGATCGCCTGCCAGTGGCTCGACCATCTGGGCGTGACGGTGATCGGCACCGTCGGCAGCGACGAGAAGGCGGAACTCGCCAGGGCCCATGGGTGCCATCACACGATCAACTACAAGACGGAGAATTTCGTCGAGCGGGTGAAGGAGATCACCGACGGCCAGGGCGTGCCTGTCGTCTACGACGCCACCGGCAAGGACACCCTGCGCGGGTCCATGGAGTGCCTGCAGCGGCGCGGTTACCTCGTCAGCTTCGGCAACGCATCCGGCGCGCCGGACCCGATCGAGCTGACGGAGCTGGCCACCCACGGCTCGATCTACGCGGCCCGGCCGATGCTGTTCGATTTCATCGCGGAACGGCAGGAGCTGCTCGACTGCGCGGGCGACCTGTTCGACGTGGTCTCGTCCGGCGCGGTGAAGATCGAGATCAACCAGCGCTACCCGCTGTCGGAGACCGTCCAGGCCCACGTGGACCTGGCGGCACGAAAGACGACGGGCTCGACGATCTTGCTGGCTTAGATGATTATTTCACCGGCATACGCACAGATGGCCCCGGAGGGCGGGACAACGTCAATCTTGCCCGTTGTCCTGCTCGTCCTGATTGCAGGCGGTGTCTATATCTTCATCAAGAAGCGCGGCCAGAAAAGACGTCGGGATTCCGACGAAAATCCACCTTCGGCCGACTAGCCAGTTTCGTCCACGGACCGCCACACCCTGCACAATCCGGACAGCGCATGCTGTCCGGGCGGCACGGATGCGTCACTGGTTCATCGTGTCGTAGAAGTCGTTGTTGTTCTTGGTCGACTTCATCTTGCCGAGCAGAAACTCCATGCCGTCGGTCACGCCCATCGGATTGAGGATGCGGCGCAGGACCCACATCTTCGACAGCACATCCTTGTCGACCAGCAGCTCCTCTTTCCGGGTGCCGGACTTGGTGATGTCGATCGACGGCCAGACGCGCTTGTCCGACAGCTTGCGGTCGAGGACGATTTCCGAGTTACCGGTGCCCTTGAACTCTTCGAAGATGACCTCGTCCATGCGCGAGCCGGTCTCGATCAGCGCGGTCGAGATGATCGTCAGCGAGCCGCCCTCCTCGATGTTGCGCGCCGCGCCGAAGAACCGCTTCGGGCGCTGCAGGGCGTTCGCGTCGACACCGCCGGTCAGCACCTTGCCCGAGGACGGCACCACCGTGTTGTAGGCGCGCGCCAGGCGCGTGATTGAATCCAGCAGGATCACCACATCGCGCTTGTGCTCGACGAGGCGCTTGGCCTTGGCGATCACCATCTCGGCAACCTGCACATGACGCTGGGCCGGTTCGTCGAAGGTCGAGGAGATCACCTCGCCGCGCACCGTGCGCTGCATGTCGGTGACTTCTTCCGGCCGTTCGTCGATCAGCAGCACGATCAGGTAGATGTCCGGATGGTTCGCCATGATCGCCTTGGCGATGTTCTGCATCATGACGGTCTTGCCGGTTCGCGGCGGCGCGACGAGCAGCGCGCGCTGGCCCATGCCGAGCGGCGCGACCATGTCGATCACGCGCAATGTGGGATCCTTGAATTCGGGGTCCTCGATCTCGAGTTCGATCTTCCGCTCCGGATAGAGCGGGGTCAGATTGTCGAAGTTGATGCGGTGGCGGGTCGTGTCGACGTCGTCGAAGTTGACCTTGTTGACCTTGAGCAGCGCGAAATACCGCTCCCCGTCCTTGGGCGAACGGATCTCGCCCTCGACCGTATCGCCCGTGCGCAGCGAGAACCGCCGCACCTGGCTCGGCGAGACATAGATATCGTCCGGGCCCGGCAGGTAGTTCGATTCCGGCGAGCGCAGAAACCCGAAGCCGTCCTGGAGCACTTCCAGGACGCCGCCGCCATAGATCGGCACGTCGTCCTCGGCCAGCGCCTTCAGGATCGCGAACATCATGTCCTGCGTGCGCAGGTTGCTCGCGCCCTCGATCTCCAGCTCCTCGGCAAAGGCGAGAAGCTCGGCGGGGGTTTTCTGTTTCAGTTGCTGAAGATCCATTGCTTCCATTGTGGAAACCTGTCCTGTGCTGGGTGTCTTCACGGCGACCCGAACGGGTCCATTGTCGGAGTTGGCGTCGGTGAAACGTCGGGCGGGCTGCGTATTTCGCGGGAGCCCGACGCCGTGCGCCGGAAGAAAAATACGTGATGTGCGGAAGGGCGAGCGGACGCTCTTGCTGTCTTACGCGCAACTCCATTACGCACTTAGTGAGCGCGTGCCGTCAAGTCAATCCCGATGACGGAAATGCGTCAGGCAAATGACTAGAACGGTCGCGCGATCACCATCACGACGACCAGGATCATCAGCAGGGTCGGCACTTCGTTGGCGATCCGGAAAGTCCTGGTGGACCGGGTATTGGCGTCGGCCTCGAATTCCTTGCGCCAGCGCGCGAAAACCATGTGCGCGCCGATCATGACGACGATCGCGGCCAGCTTGATCCATATCCACGCCGCGCCCCAGTCGATGATCCCCGGGGTGCCCAGCAGCGCGATGCCGAAGATCAGGCTGGCGATCATCGCCGGGTTCATGATGGCGCGCAGCAGGCGGCGTTCCATGATCTTGAACGTCTCGGACTTGTCGGAGCCGGCCTCGGCCTCGGCGTGATAGACGAACAGCCGGGGCAGGTAGAGCAGTCCCGCCATCCACGCGATAACCGAGATTACGTGAAGCGACTTGATCCAGGGATAGGCGGCAATCAGGAAATCGCCCACGCTCTAACCCCCCACCGCCACCGGGCACCCGGACCATTCGGCCCCGCAGACCCTGCCGCCGTTCGCGGAGCAGATATCGCAGCCGTGCCGGAGGTTGCCGCGCACCAGGTCCGCGAGCCCCTCGATAAACGCAGGCGCGGTGCCGACCGTGGGGACACGGATGTAGTTTTTCACGCCGGCCTCGTCGGCAAATTCCCGGTATTCGATGTCCAGTTCGACCAGCGTCTCGGAATGCTCGGATACAAACGCAATCGGCACGAGAACGATGCTTTTCCCGTCCGCACCGGCCCGCGCGATTTCGTCCTCGGTGGCGGGGCCGATCCATTCCAGCGGCCCGACGCGGCTCTGGTAGCAACACAGCCAGTCCGCCTCCCGGCCGAGTTCTTTCATCACTGCGTTCGCCGTTTGCTCGACCTGCCACTGGTAGGGATCGCCGGCCGCAACGATTTTCTTCGGCAGGCCATGGGCGGAAAACAGGATCCGGCAGTCTTCGCCGGCGGGAACTTTCTCCAGCGCGGCGGCAACAGCCTCGGCCGTAGCGTTCACAAAGCCCTGTTCAGTCGGGTAGCAGCAATGCGCTGTCACGGGGATGGAGATATCCTGCTTGCGCTGTACCTCTTCCCAGACCCGCATCATCGAACCGACGGTCGTGGTCGAGAATTGCGGATAGAGGGGGAGCAGCACGATCCGGTCCGGGTTGCAGGCCAGAACGTCTCGAAGCGTGTCTTCAATGAATGGATGCCAGTACCGCATGGCGACAAAGCAGCGATAGGATTCGTCCGGGTCCGTGTTGAGTGCGGCTTCCAACGCCTCCGCCTGCGCGCGCGTGTTTGCCAGGAGCGGCGAGCCGCCGCCGAGATGCGCGTAGATCTCGCGGGCTGTGGGTTCACGGCGACGCGAGATCAGCTGGGCGAGGAGCCAGCGAAAAGGCTGCGGCAGGCCGATGATCTTCGGATCGTTGAACAGATTGAACAGGAATGGCCGGATGTCTTCGGGGTTATCCGGCCCCCCAAGATTGTAAGCGATTACGGCGGTGGTCACGCGCCTGACCCCCATCCGTGAACGATCTCCGCGACGCGTTCGACATGCGCGACCGGCGTATCCTTGTTGATCCCGTGGGCCAGATTGAACACGAACGGTCCACCCGACAGCGCATCGAGAACCTCGCGCGCGGCGTCCTCCATCTCTTCACCGCCCGCGAGCAGGTAGGCCGGATCGAGATTTCCCTGGACCGGGCAGATCGGCTGTATTTCGCTGGCCGCGTCACGCGGCGCGATCGACGAATCCAGGCCGACCGCATCGATACCGGTCTGGCGCACATACTCGGCCGTCCGCATGCCAATCCCGCGGGCAAACCCGATGATCGGAATTTCGGGCGCCTGCGCCCTCACCCGCGACACAATCCGCTCCGTCGGTCCCACCACCCAGTCGGTAAAGAACTCGGCCGGGACCGCGCTTGCCCAGGTATCGAACAGCTGCAGCGCCTGTGCCCCCGCCTCGACCTGCGCGAGCAGATAGTCGGACGTGGCCTCGACGAGCAGGTCGAGCACGGCCGAAAACATCTGGTCATTGGCAATGCCGAAGCTTTTCACGAGATTGAAATCGCGGCTGCTGCCGCCCTCGATCATGTAGGTCGCCACGGTCCAGGGCGCCCCGGCGAACCCGATCAGCGCGATATCGTCCGCCAGTTCGGCCCGCGTCAGCCGGACGGTCTCGAATACTGGCGCAAGATGCTCACGCACGCGGTCGGCTTTCAGCAACGTTATGTCCTCCGGTCCCGAGATCGGATCGAGGACCGGGCCGCGCCCCTCCACGAACCGAACGTTCTGGCCGAGCGCATCGGGGATGACGAGGATGTCGGAGAACAGGATCGCCGCGTCTGGGCGAAAGCGCTCGATCGGCTGCAGCGTCACCCGTGCCGCACGTTCCGGGGTGTAGCAGAGATCGAGAAAATCCTTCGCCTGGGCCCTGATCTCGCGGTACTCGGGCAGGTATCGCCCGGCCTGGCGCATAAACCAGAACGGCGGACGGGGCGTTGTCTGGCCGGAAAGCGCGTCGAGAAAAAGAGAAGTCATGGGTGTTTCGAACCGGCGATGGGAATGTCGTGACCTGACATCGGCGAGCGGTGAATATGGCGGAACGTGTTTGTTCTGTGCACCTCAAAAAAAGAAAAAGAATGAAATGAAAAAGTAAATTGACGTTGTAGATGTCCGGTGAATCCGGGGGATAATTCGCCATCCACAATCTTGTCCAGATGCCGGAATGAAAGCTTCATGTCGGCCGGCATATTCGTGGAAAAATCGCTACCGCCTTGTTTGTGAACGTGTACGCGGGGTCCGCTCATGTGGATTTATCGGGTATGCCTCTGCTCCGACTTTGTGGGCGGATAGATTATTCGCAATGCCCGCGATCTTTATCCCGGCGGGATGACAGGGCCTGTTTCCAACGGCATAAGGGTGATGAAAAAATTCGCCGGTTTGCATTTGTCCTGTTTTCCACCGGTCCAGCGATTCCGCTCACAGGCTTGGCGCCCGATTCATGACCGAATCCGAGACTGCTTTTCATATTCACCTGGTGTCGGACTCGACCGGCGAGACAATCCGGTCGGTTGCGCGCGCCTGCCTGGTCCAGTTCGAGGATACCAACGTCGTCGAACATTTCTGGCCGATGGCGCGAACCCCGAAGGCAATGGATCTCGTGCTGGAGGAGATCAGCGAGAATCCGGGGCCGGTGATTTTCACGCTCGTCGACGACAGCCTCGGCGAGCAGCTCGTGCGCGGGTGCCGGCTTCGCCAGGTGCCGTGTATCTCCGTGCTCGATCCGGTGATCGCCGCGGTGGGCAACTTCCTGGGCATGCAGCCGACCCATGTGATCGGCGGCCAGCATGAACTCGATGCCGCCTACTTCCAGCGCATCGAGGCCATGGACTGGACCCTGTCCCATGACGACGGGCAGCGCGCGCACGAACTGGACGGCTCGGATGTCGTCCTGATCGGGGTGTCGCGCACATCCAAGACGCCGACCTGTCTCTATCTCGCCAACCGGGGCATCAAGGCCGGGAACGTGCCCTATGTGCCCGGAATTCCGCTGCCGGACGGCCTCGAGAATCTGAAAAACCCGCTGGTGATCGGTCTGACCAACGATCCCAAGCGCCTCGTCGAACTGCGCAAGGCACGCCTGAGTTCGCTGCAGCAGGACGAGGAAACGGACTATGTGGACCCGGACCAGGTCCGCGCGGAGATTACCGAGGCGCGGCGCTACTTCGCACGCAACCACTGGCCCGTCATCGACGTCACCCGCCGGTCCATCGAGGAAACCGCGGCGGCGATCCTCACTCTCTATAACCGGCGGCTCGAGGAGCGCGACGAGGAAGTGCTTTCCAGACCGAGCGATGCCCTTGGCTGACGGTGCGGCGATGGTGCTGGCGTCCGCCAGCGAAGTGCGCGCGCGCCTGCTGACGAATGCCGGGGTGCCGTATGCGGTCGACCCGGCCAATGTGGACGAGGCGCATGTGCGTGACACCCTGCTGGCCGGGGCGGCGTCGCACGCCGCGATTGCCGAAACTCTGGCGGAGCTCAAGGCGCAGCATGTGGCCGAACGGCACGCGGGCGAACTTGTCCTGGGGGCGGATCAGATCCTTTCATGTGAGGGCGAGCTGTTCGAAAAGCCACGCGGGCCGGAACATGTGGCGGGTCACCTTCGCGCGTTGATGGGGAAGTCGCATACGCTTCACACGAGCGCGTGCGTGGTCCGCGACGGGGCGGTGCTCTGGCACGTGACGACCCACGCCGAGCTGGCGATGCGTGAACTGTCCGACGAGTTTATCGCCGCCTATGTGGACCGGGTCGGTGAGGCCGTGTGCGCGTCGGTCGGCGCGTACCAACTCGAGGGGCTCGGGGCGCAACTGTTCGAGCGCATCGACGGCGCTCATTTCGATATCCTCGGCCTGCCGCTCCTGCCGTTGCTCGCCTTCCTTCGAGACCGCGAGGTGATCGCCCGATGAACCCGCCTCTGCGCGCCGGCGTGATGGGCTGGCCGATTTCACACTCCCTCTCGCCCGTGCTCCACGGGCACTGGCTGGCCCGCTACGGCATCGACGGCACGTACGATGCGTACGCGGTGCGGCCGGAAGAGCTCGAAGATGCAATTTCACAGCTGCGCTCCGAACGCCGCCGGGGCACCAATCTGACGGTGCCGCACAAGGAAGCCGCGATGTCTTTGGTCGACGAGATCGACGGGACGGCCCGTCGGATCGGGGCCGTGAACACGTTGGTCTTGCGCGAAAACGGCAGTCTTTTCGCAACGAACACGGACGCGTACGGGCTGATCGAGAACATACGGGCCTTGGAACCGGCGGCGGTGGCGGCGAATTTCTCAAGCCGCCCCGTGGTGGTGCTGGGGGCCGGCGGCGCAGCGCGCGCGGCGGTCGTCGGCCTCGCCGATCTCGGCCTGCCGGAAATCCGGATCGTGAACCGCACCCGGGCGCGGGCGGAGGCGCTTTCGCAGATCGTCTCGGACACCCCCGCGCGGGTGATCGCCGTCGACTGGGACGTGCGCGCGCAGGCGCTTGAGGACGCCGGGTTATTGGTGAACAGCACGACGCTGGGCATGGAAGGCCAGCCGCCGCTCGAACTCGATCTGGCGCGGCTGCCGGGCGATGCCGTGGTGAACGACATCGTCTACGCGCCGCTGGAGACCGGGCTGCTGTCGGCGGCGCGGGCGCGGGGCAATCCGGTTGTCGACGGGCTGGGGATGCTGCTGCACCAGGCGCGCGCGGGATTCCGGGAATGGTTCGGGGTCGATCCCGAGGTCGACGACGATCTGCGCGCGGCCGTGCTCGCGGCGCGGACATAGGCGGGCGGCGATGTTCGTTCTCGGCCTGACGGGTTCCATCGGAATGGGAAAATCAACCGCGGCGAACATGTTTCGCACGATGGGCGTGCCGGTGCACGATTCCGATGCGTCGGTGCACGCGCTGCTCGCGAACGACCGGAAGGTCCGGGACGCGATCTGCGCGCGGTTTCCCGGCGTGGTGAGCGATGCGGGGGTCGATCGCCAGGCGTTGGGGAAGGCCGTGTTCGGCGACCCCGCCGCACGGCGCGACCTGGAGAATATCCTCCACCCGCGGGTCCGGGCGGCCGCCGATGCGTTCCTGCGCCGTCATCGCCGGCTGGGCGTGCCGCTGGCCGTGCTCGATATTCCGCTGTTGTACGAGACGGGCGGCGAGGAACGGGTCGATGCGGTGGTGGTTGTCTCGGCGCCCGCGTTTCTTCAGCGCCGGCGTGTCATGGCGCGCCCGGGGATGGACGAGGCCCGCTTCGCCGGCATTCTCGCGTCCCAGATGCCCGACCGGGAAAAACGGCGGCGCGCGGACTTTGTCGTGGAGACGGGTCTCGGCAGGGCCTATACTTTCACCGCTCTCAAGCGGATCGTCTCTGAGATCCGTGCCGCGCAATCTGGCTCGCGCGGAAGGCGTTAACCCCGGATCAGCGAGCCCAGACGTGCGCGAAATTGTCCTCGATACCGAAACCACCGGCCTCGACCCCGGCAGCGGGCACCGCATCGTCGAGATCGGGTGTGTGGAAACCCGCCATCACATTGCGACGGGCGAGTCCTTTCACGTCTACGTCAATCCCGAGCGCGACATGCCCGAAGAGGCGTTCAACGTGCACGGCCTGAGCGAGCAGTTCCTGTCGGACAAGCCGGTCTTCGCCGAAGTGGTCGAGGGTTTTCTTGCCTTTGTGGAGGATTCGCCGCTGGTCATCCACAACGCCGAATTCGACATGAAGTTCCTGAACGCGGAGCTGAAGAAGGTCGGGCGGCCGCTGCTCGACCGCGACCGCGCCATCGACACGGTGGCCCTCGCCCGCCGCAAGTTTCCGGGGGCGCAGGTCAACTTGGACGCGTTGTGCCGCCGGTTCGAGATCGACCTGTCGCGCCGCGACAAGCATGGCGCGCTGCTGGATGCGGAGCTGCTGGCGGATGTGTATCTGCAACTGCGCGGCGGGGCGCAGCCGGGCTTCGAGCTGGCGGGGAACAACGTCGATTCGTCAGGCCCGGTCGAGGTACAGCGCCAGGCCCGGCCGCCGCGCCCGCACGCGCCGAGCGCGGAGGAACTCGCCGCGCACGCGAAGCTGGTCGAAACCCTGAATGAACCGCTGTGGACGCCCGATAAGGCTTAGGCCGACAGGCGCAGTCGCCTAGAGTTCGAACTCGAACTTGTCGCCGCCCTTGTCCTTGCCGTCGGTGCCGCCCGTGCCGGAGGCGCCACCGGCCCCGTTACCGCCCGCGGGTGCCGGCGCGGCGGCCGCGCCTCCTGCCCCTGCACCTGTCCCGGCGCCTTCCTGTTCGGCCTGCGCCTGCGCCGCGCGCTGCTGGTACATCGCCACGAAATCGATCGGCTGGACCAGCAGCGGCGGAAACCCGCCGTCGCGTACCGCCTCGGAAACGATGGCCCGGGCAAACGGGAAAAGCTGGCGCGGCGCCTCGATGTAGACGAGCGGCGCCATGTATTCCTCGGGCACCTCGCCGATGGAGAAGATGCCGGCGTAGGCGATCTCGACGATGAAAAGCGTGGTCTGGGCGTTGCTGCCCTCGGCGCGCAGGGTCAGCGTGACCTCGAAGGCCTTGTCCGCAACCTGGTTGGCGTTGACGTCGATCGCGATCTGGACGTTCGGCTCGCCGTCCTGCTGCTGCAGCGACTGCGGCGCGTTCGGGTTTTCGAACGACAGGTCCTTCACGTACTGGGCGTTGACCAGCATCATCGGCTGGCCGTCGGGAGTTGTCGTGCCGCCTGCGGCGGGATCGGGCTGGCCGGCGTTCTGATCGGTCATGGCGGTGTCCGCTTTCTGTTTGCGCGGTGGTGGGAAATTTCGCGCTCTGGCTAACACGATGGACGGCGGCTCACAACCGGCGCGCGCTTGGCCGGGCGTCTAGCTTTTGTCGGGCAGCCGGCGCGGGGGCTCGTCGTCCGCGTTGTCATTGCCGGGAGCCGGTTCGTCGCGCTCCACCCCGAACTCCTCGCCGTCGATGATCGGGCCGCCGCGGCCCCTCGGGTTGCCGGGGTTGGGACCCTGCGTCGGCCCGCCGCCGCCGGACACGGAAAAATGAACGCCCTTCGATCGTTCGAGCAGCTTCCAGATTCCGCGCCCGATAATCTCGCGAAGCGGGGGTATCAACAGGGCGAAGCCGATGGCGTCGGTCATGAACCCGGGCGTCAGCAACAGCGCCCCGCCGAAAAGCAGGCATACGCCGGTGAACAGTTCGCGCACGGGAAGCCTGTCGGCCTGCACTTCCGCCTGCGCGCGCGCGAGCGTCGCAAGGCCCTGGTGGCGCAGCATCGCCGTCCCGATCAGGGCGGTCAGAATCACCAGTCCGATGGTCGCCCAGACGCCGATCGCACCGCCGACGGCGATGAACAGGTAGATTTCGATCAGGGGAACGCCGATGAACAGCGCGAGAATCAGCAGTGGCATTCTTGTTCTTTCATGCAGTTACCCCTATCTAGGGACAGTCAGACACACGTTGCCGGTCGGGGGACGTTTCGAGGTCTTCCGGGACCGGCACATGCATGCCGCCCCCCTATATAGGGATGCGGCGCAAGTTTTGGGACGGATCGCGGCGTGAAATTCATCGATATCATTATTCTCGCGATGATCGCGGCCTTTCTGGTGTTCCGCCTGCGCAGCGTGCTGGGAAAACGCACGGGCAACGAGCGGCCGCCGCAGAATCCGTATGGGGATTCCGCGCCGGAGGGCCCGCGCGAGGCGTCGGAAGACGAAAATGTCGTCGCGCTTCCCGGCATGGAGCCGGCGGACGATATTCCCGACGACACCCCCGCGAGCGACGGCCTGCGGGCCATTCGCGAAGCGGATCCGAACTTCTCGGTGCAGGAATTCATCGAGGGCGGCCGCGCCGCGTTCGAGATGATCGTGACGTCCTTCGCCAACGGCGACAAGGAAACGCTTCGCCCGCTCCTGAGCGATGAGGTCTACGAGAATTTTGCCGGCGCCATAGATGCCCGCGACGCCGCCGGCGAGACCATGGAAATGACCCTGGTCGGTATCCGCGAGGCCGATGTGCTCGAAGCGACCATGGACGGGCGCGTGGCGTTCGTCACCCTGAAGTTCGTGACCGAGCAGATCGAGGTCGTGCGCGACAAGGATGGCGAGGTTGTCTCCGGCGACCAGAGCAAGGTCACGACGGTCACCGATATCTGGACGTTCGCGCGCAACACCCGCTCGCGCAATCCGAACTGGACCCTGGTCGCGACCGAGGCGCCGAACTAGGCGTGACCCGCCGGGTTCGCCT
This sequence comes from Alphaproteobacteria bacterium, assembly GCA_965222215.1. Classification (GTDB taxonomy): domain Bacteria; phylum Pseudomonadota; class Alphaproteobacteria; order UBA6615; family UBA6615; genus JABJAG01. The sequence continues at coordinate 3,827,280 of OZ244931.1, forward strand.
TCTCCTCGCTGCCGGCCTGATGGTCCTCGCCGCCTGCGATCAGGAGGACGAGGCCGCGGAAACCCCGCCCGAACCCGAACAGATTGTGCACTACGCCCCGGTCGCGTTGGCCGACCTGCCGGGCTGGAACGAAGACAGCCTCGCCGACGCGCTTCCGGCCTGGAAGCGGTCCTGCGGCCGGATCGCCGGCATGCAGCCGTCGCGCGCGCTGGGCCCGGCGGCAGGCACGGCGGGCGACTGGCAGCCGCTCTGCACTCAGATCCTCGCCATGCCCGCGGGCGACCATGCCGGTTTGCGCGCCTTCATCGAGACCAACCTCGTCGCGCTGCATGTCGATGGCGGTCCCGACGAGCCGGGCCTGTTCACCGGCTATTTCGAGCCGATCATCGAGGCCGCCCGCGAACGCTCGGACACCTACGCCGAGCCGATCTACGCGCTGCCAGAGGATCACGTGACGGTCTGGCTCGGCACTTTCGATCCGGCGCTGAAGGGCAGGGCCATCGTCGGCCGGGTCGAGGACGGCCAGCTCGTGCCCTACCGCGAGCGCGGCGAGATCGATGCAGGCGCGCTCGCGGACACCGCCGAAATCCTGTTCTGGGCGCGTGACCCGCTCGACGTGTTCATCCTGCAGGTCCAGGGCTCCGGGATCGCCGAGCTGCCCGACGGCACCCGCACGCGGATCGGCTTCGCCGGCCACAACGGCCACGCCTACGGCTCGCTCGGCCGCCACCTGATCGCCGAGGGCGAACTGACCGCGGGCCGCGCCGGGTGGGAGGATATCCGCGCCTGGCTGGAATCGAACCCGGACAAGGCCCGTGAGGCGCTGGCGGTGAACCGGCGCTATATCTTCTTCCGCGAACTCGATGGCGAGGGGCCGCTGGGGGCGGCGGGCGTGGCGCTGACGCCGGAACGCTCCATGGCGGTCGACACCGAACACGTTCCCCTGAACGTGCCGGTCTGGCTCGATATCGAGCACCCGGACGGGGAAACGCGCCTGCAACGACTGATGCTTGCCCAGGATGTCGGCAGCGCCATCAGGGGCGTCGTGCGGGGCGATTTCTACTGGGGGACCGGGCGCGCCGCGCTGGACAAGGCCGGTCGGATGAAAAGCACGGGCGACTACTGGATTCTTGTGCCCAAAACGGTCATTCCCGCGAGCTAACCGGGCCTGTCCCGCGCCCCATACGCCCGGATCCTCTCCCTCTCCTCCCTGTCGGGGGAGGAGAGGGTCGGGGTGAGGTGGGGTTCGCGCAGGCTTTTCAAGGATTTGCACCCGTCCGCAGCCGCCCACCTCACCCGGCTCGCGGGCGCTCGCCACCCTCTCCTCCCTCAAGGGAGGAGAGGGTTGGTGATTATGTCCTCCGTCAGGGCAATCTCCGGCGGACGCGCGGAAGATGCCCGGATCAAGTGCCGGCATGACGTGGTCTTGGATGCGGTGAGCGCAGGGGGCCGGCGCACCGCCGCCGTCTTTGACCCCGCCCTATTTGTGCTACACAAAGCGCGAAACCAAAGGAGCGTTCCATGAGCGAAGGGCCCCGCGTCGCCCTGTTCGTCACCTGCCTGGTCGACCTGTTCCGCCCCACAGTCGGGTTCGCGGCAGTCAAGCTGATGCAGGATGCCGGCTGCACCGTCGAGGTGCCGGAAGCACAGACCTGTTGCGGCCAGCCGGCCTTCAATTCCGGTGACCGCAAGGACACGATCTCCATCGCCAAACAGGTGATCGCGGCGTTCGAAGGCTACGACCATGTGGTCGCCCCGTCGGGGTCCTGCGCGGGGATGATCAAGAAGCACTACCCCGAGCTGCTCGCCGATGAGCCGGAATGGGCCGCGCGCGCGCAGTCCGTGTCGGACAAGACCCATGAACTTGTCTCGTTCCTGACGGACGTGCTCAAGATCGAGAAAGTCGAGGCGGCCTTCGACGGCACCGTGACCTATCACGACAGCTGTTCGGGCCTGCGCGAACTCGGCATCCACGGCCAGCCGCGCCAGCTGCTCGACGGGGTCGACGGCCTGCACCTGCGCGAGCTGGAAGAATCCAATGTCTGCTGCGGTTTCGGCGGCACCTTCTGCGTGAAGTATCCCGACATCTCCAACCGGATGGTCTCCAACAAGATGGACAATATCGTCGCGACCGGCGCCGAGACCTTGCTTGCGGGCGACCTGGGCTGCCTGATGAACATGGCCGGCAAGCTGCAGCGCGAGGGCGCGAACGTGCGCGTGCGCCATGTGGCCGAGGTGCTGGCCGGGATGACGGACGAACCCGCGATCGGGGAATCCCGGGAAGACGGAGGCGCGGCATGAACGTCTCGACATCGCGCAACTTCAAGTCCAACGCGGCCGAGCAGCTCGTCAACGAGACGCTGCGCGGGGCGCTGGAAAAATCCAAGGGCCATTTCACCGGCGGCCGCGCCACCGCGGCGGCGAACCTGCCCGAATTCGAGGCGCTGCGCGACGAGGCGCGCGACCTCAAGAACCACGCCATCGAGCATCTCGATTTCTATCTCGAGGCCTATGAGGAAAAGGTGCTCGAGTCCGGCGGCCATGTGCACTGGGCGCGCACGTCCGAGGACGCGCGCAACATCGTCCTCGACATCTGCAAGTCCGTGAACGCAAAGGCGGTCAACAAGGGCAAGTCGATGATCGCCGAGGAGTGCAACATCAACGAGATGCTGGAGGAGAACGGCATCCGCCCGGTCGAGACGGACCTTGGCGAATACATCATCCAGCTTCGCGGCGAGACGCCGAGCCACATCATCGCGCCGGCTGTCCACCTGACCAAGGGCCAGGTCGAGGAAAGCTTCCGCGAGAACCACACCCATCTCGACCCGGACCGGGTGCTGGAAGAACCTCCCACCCTTCTCGACGAAGCGCGGACCGTGCTGCGGGAGAAATACTTCCAGGCCGAGGTCGGGATCACGGGCGCGAACCTGCTGATCGCGGAGACCGGCTCGTCGATCATCGTGACGAACGAGGGCAACGGCGACCTGTCGCAACTCATCCCCAAGGTCCACATCGTGCTGGCGAGTATCGAAAAGGTGGTGCCGACCCTGGAGGATGCCGCGACGGTCCTGCGGGTGCTGGCGCGCTCGGCGACGGGGCAGGAATTCTCCAGCTACACGACCTTGTCGACTGGCCCGAAACGCGAGGGCGATCCGGACGGGCCGGAGCAGTATCACGTGATCCTGCTCGACAACGGCCGCTCGGACATGCTCGGTACGGAGTTCCAGGACATGCTCCGCTGCATCCGTTGCGGCGCGTGCATGAACCACTGCCCGGTCTACCAGTCGGTCGGTGGCCACGCCTACGGCTGGGTCTACCCGGGGCCGATGGGCTCGGTGCTGACGCCCGGGCTGATCGGCGTCGACGAGGCCGGCCACCTGCCCAACGCATCGACCTTCTGCGGGCGCTGCGAGGAGGTCTGCCCGGTGCGCATCCCGCTGCCGAAGCTGATGCGGCACTGGCGTGAGCAGGAGTTCGAGAAACATCTCTCGCCCGGCGCCACGCGGCTCGGGCTTGGGCTGTGGGCGTTCGTCGCCCGGCGGCCGAAGCTCTACCAGCTGGCGACGGGCCTGCAGATGCGCCTGCTCGGCCGGCTGGGCCGCAAGCGCGGCCGGCTGTCGTCGGTGCCGCTCGCCGGCGGCTGGACGAAGTATCGCGATCTGCCGGCGCCGGAGGGCCGGACCTTCCAGTCGCGCTGGAAATCCGGGGAGCGTCCCGCCACGGAGAACAAGACATGAGTCGTGACGCAATTCTTGGATCGGTGCGCCGCTCGCTCGGGCGGTCCGGTCCGGTCGACGACGACACCGCGGCCAAGCTGCGCGCCGGGATTGCGGGCCACGCCCGCAACATCGTGCCCGCGCGCACCGAACTCGACGATGCGGGGCTGGTCGACCTGTTCCAGGACATGGCCGAGAAGGTCTTTGCGACTGTCGCGCGCGTGTCGGATATGTCCGAGGTACCCGGCGCGGTGGGCGACTATCTGCGCGGCGAGAACCTGCCGTCGGAAATCGTGATGGCGCCGGACGAGACCCTCGACGCGGCGCCGTGGGATGACAACGCGCTGCTGGAGATCCGCCGGGGCGCGCCCGTGGAGGCGGACCAGGTGAGCGTCACGTCCGCACCGGTCGCGGTAGCGGAGACCGGGACGCTGGCGATGTTTTCCGGTCCCGACCACCCGGCGACCCTTAACTTCATGCCGGAGACGCACATCGTTGTGCTGCCCGCCGGCCGGGTCGTGAAATCCTATGAAGACGTGTTCGACGCGGTCCGCGCCCAGATGCAGGACCCGCAGGCGGGCCGCGACGGCCTGCCGCCGCGCACGGTCAACTTCGTGACCGGCCCGTCGCGCTCGGGCGATATCGAGCAGACGCTTCTGCTCGGGGCGCACGGCCCCCGGCGCCTGCACATCGTGATCGTCGAAGACGGCGAACAGCAAGACGGCTGATCTCGTGGCCGGCGGCGACCAGGACGACGATGCGGACCTGTTCCGCCGCGTGGTCGCGGACGCCGAGCCGCTCAGGCGCAAGCGCCCGCTCCTGACCCCGCGCGTCGACCCGCCGCCGAAACCGGCCAAGCCCGGAAAGCCTGTCCGGCGACCTCCGCCCATCGTTCGGAAACCCGCGATCGCCGTGCCGCCGCCGTCCCTGCTCGCGGCGGGCGACTTTACCCGCCTCGACCGCCGCACCGCCGACCGGTTCCGTCGCGGCAAGCTGCCCATCGAGGCGCGCCTCGATCTGCACGGCCACTACCAGGACGCGGCGCATCACGCGCTGACGGACTTCATCGCCGGAAGCGCGGCGGCCGGACGGCGGATGGTGCTGGTGATCACCGGGCGCGGCTCACGGGAGGGATCGGGCGTGCTGCGCTCCCGCCTGCCCCAGTGGCTGAACCAGCCGCCGTCGCGCGACCGGGTCCTCGCCTTCACCTCGGCCCGCCCGGAGCATGGCGGCGACGGCGCGTTCTACGTTCTGCTGAAACGCAACCGGGATCGCCGCTCGTGACGCCGTTCGGCGAAAAGGTCCGCGCCCTGCGCGCGGCGCGCGGGGTCAACCTGAAGACTATGGCCGCCGACCTCGAACTGTCGCCGGCGTATCTCTCCTCGCTCGAACACGGCCATCGCGGACGGCCGTCCGAGGCGCTGGTCGTGCAGATCTGCGAATACTTCCACCTGATCTGGGACGACTACGAGGAAATGCACCGCCTCGCCGCGCTGTCCCACCCGAAGGTGACGGTCGACACGTCCGGGTTGTCGCCGGCCCACACGGAGCTGGCCAACACGCTGGCGGAAAAGATCGGCGACCTGCCCGAGCAGGACGCCATCGCGATCCTCGCCCGCCTGCGCGGCGATCTGTTTTAGGCGCTTCCGCGATCGAGCCGAGATGCCCGGGTCAAGCCCGGGCATGACGGTTTTGGCAATGGTACTTCCTCCCCCGTGTCGCGGAGCGGCGATCCTCCCCCGCCTGCGTCATGCCCGGGCTTGACCCGGGCATCTCTGGCAGGATGTAGACGGAGGCAGATGCGTCATGGCCGGCGGCTGGGTCTACATCGTCACGAACCGGAAGCAAGGCACGCTCTACACCGGCGTGACTTCGGATATCGCGCGCCGGGCATGGGAGCACCGTGAAGGCGTCGTCGAAGGCTTTACGCATCGCTATCGACTGAAGCGCCTCGTTCACGTCGAGCGCTTCGACGACATCGGTGTGGCGATCCAGCGCGAGAAGAATCTCAAGCACTGGTCCCGCGCCTGGAAGATCGAGCTGATCGAGAAAGACAATCCCGGTTGGGACGATCTTTACGACACGCTGGTCTGAGCCGGGATGCCCGTGTCACGCCCGGGCATGACGACAAACCTCCGCGTCAATCGGGCGCCGGCCCCCTCAGTCGATCATCGCGACGGCGCGGATCCAGCCGCCCGAGGCACCCTTGATCTTGTAGGGAAAGCAGCTGACGACGAAGCCGTGGTCGGGGAGCTGTTCGAGGTTGAACAGCTTCTCCATGTGGCAATACGGCTGCTCGATGCCGGCCCAGTGGCCCTGCCAGACGGCCATCGCGTTCTTGTCCTTGGCGTAGGTTTCCTGCTGCAGCGAGAACGGCGCGTCCCAGCCCCAGGCGTCGATGCCGCACACCCGCACGCCGTGGTCGCGCGTCATGTAGAGGGTGGCCTCCTTGCCCATGCCGATGCCGCGGGAGAGATACTCCTCGGTGCCGTAATACTCGCTGGCCTTGGTGTTCACGAGCACGATGTCGAGGGGCTGCAGTTCGTAGTCGATGCGCTTGAGTTCGGCCTCGATGTCCTCGGGCTGGACGATGTAGCCGTCGGGCTTGTCGCGGAAGTCGAGCTTCACGCCGGGGCGGAAGAACCAGTCGAGCGGCAGCTCGTCGATGGTCTGCATCGGGTTCCCGTCCTTGTCGTGGGAATGGTAGTGCCACGGCGCGTCGATATGGGTGCCGTTGTGGGTCGTCAGGGTCACGATCTCCCACGCCCAGCCCTCGCCGTCCGGCAGGTCGACCGCCTTCATGCCCGGAAAGAAGCTCGCCATCGCCTCGGCGTTGGACTTCTGGTCCACGTAGTCGATCTTGGGCCGCATGATTTCCGGATCGACGATCGTGTCGTTGTCGAGCGGCATCGAGATGTCGATGATCTTGGACGGCATTTTCATGGCGGTGTCTTCCCCGGAGTGAGCTTGTTGGTTGACGGGATTTTACAGCGCGCGGACGTGGATTGGAACGGTGCGGTATTGTTTAAACCGTCATGCCCGGGCCTGATCCGGGCATGACAATGAGGGCGACCGTCAGAGAATAAACTTCGACAGGTCCGCGTTCTTGGTCAGCTCTTCGAGCCGCTCGCGGACCATGGCCTCGTCGATTTCGATCTCCTCGCCGTCGCGGTCCGGCGCGGTGAAGCTGATCTCGTCGAGCAGGCGCTCCATCACCGTGTGCAGGCGCCGCGCGCCGATGTTCTCGACGGACTGGTTGATCTCCGCCGACAGCTCGGCGAGCGTGTCGATCGCGCCCTCGGTGAAGTTGAGCTTCACGCCCTCGGTGTCCATCAGCGCCACATACTGGCGGATGAGCGAGTTTTCCGGCTCGCGCAGGATGCGGCCGAAATCCTCGCGGGTCAGCGCGCGGAGTTCGACGCGGATCGGCAGGCGGCCCTGCAGTTCCGGCAGCAGGTCGGATGGTTTGGCGAGGTGGAACGCGCCCGAAGCGATGAACAGGATGTGATCGGTCTTCACCGCGCCGTGCTTGGTGGCAACGGTCGTGCCCTCGATCAGCGGCAGCAGGTCGCGCTGGACCCCTTCCCGGCTGACGTCCGCGCCCTGCCGGTCGGATCGCGCGGTGATCTTGTCGATCTCGTCGAGGAACACGATCCCGTCATTCTCCACCGAATGCAGCGCCTCGCTGACGACCTTCTCGTCGTCCAGAAGTTTGTCGGCCTCGTCGGCGACCAGCACCTCGTAGCTTTCCGACACCTTCATGCGCCGGGACTTGGTCTGCTGGCCGAAGGCCTTTCCGAGCATGTCGTTCAGGTTGATCATGCCCATCTGCGCGCCGGGCATGCCCGGGATGTCCATGGTCGGCAGCTGCATGCCGCCCGCGTCGGAGACCTCGATCTCGACCTCCTTGTCGTCGAGTTCGCCCGCGCGCAACTTGTCGCGGAAGGACTTTCGGGTCGCCTCGCTGGCGCTGGCGCCGACCAGCGCATCGAGCACCCGGTTCTCGGCATTGATCTCCGCCTGGGCCGTCACCTCCTTGCGCTTCTTCTCGCGGGTGATGAGGATCGCCTGCTCGACCAGGTCGCGCACGATGGATTCGACGTCGCGACCGACATAGCCGACCTCGGTGAACTTGGTCGCCTCGATCTTGATGAACGGCGCCTGGGCGAGTTTCGCCAGCCGGCGGGAAATCTCGGTCTTGCCGACGCCGGTCGGGCCGATCATCAGGATGTTCTTTGGCAGCACTTCCTCGCGCAGGTCCTCGGGAAGCTGCTGGCGCCGCCAGCGGTTGCGCAGCGCGACGGCGACGGCGCGCTTGGCGTCGTTCTGGCCGACGATGAAGCGGTCCAGTTCGGAAACGATCTCGCGCGGGGAAAAGTTGGTCATGGGGCCTGTCGCCTAGAGGGATTCGCTAGAGGGATTCGATGGTGAGGTTCGTGTTCGTGTAGACGCAGATGTCGGCGGCGATCCCCATCGCCTTCTCCGCGATGGCGCGGGCGTCCAGGTCGTCGCGGTCGACGAGCGCGCGGGCCGCGGCCAGCGCGTAGTTGCCGCCCGACCCGATGGCGATGATGCCGTCGTCGGGCTCCAGCACGTCGCCGGTCCCGGTCAGCACCAGCGAGGCGTCCTTGCTGGCGACGGCCATCATGGCTTCCAGCCGGCGCAGGTAACGGTCCGTGCGCCAGTCCTTGGCCAGTTCGACGCAGGCCCGGGTGAGCTGGCCCGGATGGGCCTCCAGCTTCGCCTCCAGCCGTTCGAACAGGGTCATGGCGTCCGCCGTCGCACCGGCGAAGCCGGCGATCACGCTGCCGTCGCCCAGGGGGCGGACCTTGCGGGCGCTGGCCTTGATGACGGTCTGGCCGAGGGTGACCTGCCCGTCCCCGGCGATCACCACGTCGTCGCCCTTCCGGATGGAAAGGATCGTGGTGCCGTGCCAGGTCGGGATGGCGTCGTTGTCGTGCATCGTTGTCATGCGCCTCATCCGTGTTCGCTGCGGGCGAGTCCTGCCGCATCGGGCGGGCATGCGCAACGTTGAGTTCCGGATGCCTGCATGTGGGGTCGCGCGCCGCCCGGTCAAGCTCGGGGCGGGCGGCGCCTGAACCTACCGGGCGGCACGCGCGTCAGGGCGCGATGTCGATCACGAAGCGGAACGGGGTGTCGGCGCCCCCCGCCGCGATCTCGTTCTCGCCGATGTGAAGCGGCAACGCGTTGTGGATCTCGTCGATCCCGATGCGCTGGCCGTTGACCACGGTGCCGAGCTGGCTGCCCACGTCGCGGATCATCACGGCGCTGTGGCCGTGCTCGATCGCGAAATGGCTGCGCGACAGGTTGTAGGGCTTGGAATCGGGAAACATCAGCGCAATGTCGGTGCGCGGGGTCTGTTCGCCGCGCAGCGGCTTGCGGCCGATGCCGTAGGGCATCTGGGTGATCACGATTCCGCGTTTGGGCATGCCGCTCCGGGTCGCGGAGCTGTCGGGGAGGAGCCGGATCTCGCTCCAGGTGCCGGGCACGGCGAGCGGCCCGTTGTGCCCGGCCGGTGAGGCGTCGCGCTCCGCCTTCGGCACCAGGTCGAGCCTGGCCAGCAGGCCGTTGGCGGCCTCGCGCACGAGGTCCGGGTTGCGCGACAACTGGGCGGACACGGTGGCCCGGTCGAACGGGACGGCCTCCACGGGCCCGTGGGCCGTGGCCGTGAGCTCCTGCGCCCCGCCGAACAGCACGCTCACCGCGCCGATCACCTGGCCCTGCGCGGCGGTCTCGACCAGCGCCCCGCTTTCGGTGCGCAGCCGGACGTGGCCGGACAGGATCACGTAGCCGGTTTCGTGGTCGAAGCCGGCTTCCAGGAGAACTTCGCCGTCGGAGAAGTTGCGCGTGCGTGCGGGCAGGTTGCTCATGGTCGCGGGGGGCGGAAAGTCATCGAAATTACCGGCCCATGATGGACAAATTCGCGGAGCGCGCCAACCTCGCCGCGCAAAGCAGGATGGCGCGCGCGTCCGGTCCCTGCTATCTAGGCGCCGCATCCGGGACATGCCCCGGGTCCGCAGGAGCGAAAGATGAGCGTTCAGGAGCTTCCGACGCGCGGTGACGCAGACCCCCGGGTCGCCGAAGTCGTGCGCACGACGAAGGAAACCGACATTTCCGTCGCGGTGAACCTCGACGGCGATGGTGTGTATGACGTGGAAACCGGCATCGGCTTCCTCGATCACATGCTCGAGCAGCTCTCGCGCCACAGCCTGATCGACCTGACCGTGCGCGCGAAAGGCGATCTGCACATCGATTTTCACCACACGACCGAGGATTCCGGCTACGCGGTCGGCGAGGCGATCAGCAATGCGCTGGGCGACCGGCGCGGGATCCGGCGGTACGGCGACGCGCTAGTCCCGATGGACGAAACGCTGACCCGCGTGGCGCTGGATGCGTCCAACCGGCCGTTCCTGGTCTGGAACGTCCCGTTTACCCGCCCGAAACTGGGCGACATGGACACGGAGCTCTTCCAGGAGTGGTTCCGGGCCTTCGCCCAGTCGGCGGGCCTCACCCTGCACGTCGAGACGCTGCACGGCGAGAACAACCACCACATGGTGGAGTCCTGCTACAAGGCGCTGGCGCGCGCGCTGCGGGTTGCGGTCGAGATCGATCCGCGCCGCGCCGGCGACGTGCCGTCGACGAAAGGCGTTCTCGGTGGCTCCCTCAAGGAGTAGTGCAGGCCCTACTTTTGGGCCAAATCCTTGTTAAGTAAGGATTTTTGTGGTGACCACTACCAGCCGGAAAAATAGCCCGGGACGGGAGGGCCGGCGCGCGGATGCCACGCCGGGCGCCGTTCCGACGTCCCTGGCGCTGGCCGGGCACGGTCCGCTCGTCAAAGCGCGAAAATGGCTGGTCGACCGCATGGTTGCGACGCGTTCGCGTCGCGCCCGCGCCGCCCTCGAGGCCCGGACCGAATTATGGTCGCTGATGACCGAGGCCGCCGCCGGAACGGCGGTCACGGGGGCGTCATACTCGGACTACCTAACGCTCTACGAACAGGTCAGAACCCGCCGTCCGCTTGAGATTCTGGAGTGCGGGACCGGGATTACCACGGTAGTGCTTGCCTATGCGCTGATGGAGAACGCCCGCGAGGACGGAACGCCGTGCGGGCGGGTCACATCCATGGAAGACGACCGGGAATGGTTCGACGTCGCACGTTCGAGGCTGCCGGCCGCCGTGTCGGACGTGGTCGATATGGTGCACAGCCGGAAAGTCGACGGGTTCTACAAGTGTTTCCGCGGCGTCCAGTATGAATCGGTGCCGGACCGGCCGTACGACTTCATCTTTTCCGACGGCCCCGACCGCCACTCGCCGGTCAACGGCGACAAGCTGTTCAACCTGGACCTGATCAACGTGGTGAGGGGCTCGGAAACCCCGGTTTTCGGGGTTGTGGACAACCACTACCTGACCTTCTACATCATGCAGAAGGTGTTCGGGATCGACCGGGCCCGGTACAGCGTGAGCCACAAACTGATGTTCGTCGGGCCGGTCACGAAGAACGACGTCCGGTTCCTCAAGAAGGAGTCCTTTTTGCCTGATTTGCGCATTTTCGGCACGACCGAGCTCAAACTCAGGATGGCGCGCGAAGACGAGGCGGGGGGCTGACGGCATGGGTGTCCGCATCTATACGGTTCATGCGCGCCCTTGGGCGGCGGCGGCCGACAGCGATGCTGTTTTCGTGCCGGAGGGATACAACTGGGCGGCGTTTGTCTTCGGCCCGATCTGGGCGCTCTGGCACGGCATGTGGAAATCGGCGATCATGCTGGTAGTAGTGTCCGCTCTGCTGTCTGGTATGACCGTCGTACTTGGTATGACATCGGGCGCGGAAGTCGCGGTTTCCATGGGGTTTCAGGCAATGGTAGGGCTTTGGGCAAATGACTGGCGGCGCTTCGTGCTGGGGCGGCGGGACTTTGTCGAAAGAGGCGTCGTTTCGGGCCGTCGGCTGGCGGATGCCGAGCGGCACTACTTCCTGGGTATGGCCTAATAATGGAAACTGTCGCCATCATCGACTACGGATCGGGGAACCTGCGTTCGGCGGCCAAGGCGTTCGAGCGTTCGGCCCTGGAAACGGGTCTCGACCGTGCGATTGTCGTCACCGAGGATCCGGCCGTCGTGGCGGCCGCCGACCGGGTGGTCCTGCCCGGTGTCGGGGCCTTTCGCGACTGCCGGGACGGCCTGGCGGCGCGCGACGGCATGCTGGAGGCCCTCGAGGAGAGCGTCCGCGGGCGCGGTCAACCGTTTCTCGGCATCTGCGTCGGCATGCAGCTGATGGCGACCAGGGGTCTCGAACATGGCGAAACGCCGGGTTTCGGCTGGATTCCCGGCGAAGTAGTGGCCATCGCCCCGCACGATCCGGGGCTGAAAATACCCCATATGGGCTGGAACGAGCTGATCCTGCCGCACACACGCCATCCCCTGCTTTCCGGTCTCGGGGGTGACAGGTCGCACGCCTATTTCGTTCACAGCTATCACTTTGCGGCGGATGACCCGAAAGACGTTCTCGCGACGGTGTCCTACGGCGGTACGATCACGGCCGCCGTCGGCCGGGACAACATGATCGGCACCCAGTTTCATCCCGAAAAGAGCCAGGCGACCGGCCTGGCACTGATTTCGGCCTTCCTGGGGTGGCGGCCATGACCGATGTGGCCATCGACCGGCTGGCGGAATTCCGGGGCAACGACCTCGCGGACCTGTGCGACGCGGCGGAAGCCGCGATCGTGGGCGGCGGCGGGTTCGGCTGGCTGCAGCCGCCGCGCCGCGACGTCATGGAGGCCTACTGGCGCGGCACCCTGCTGGTGCCCGGGCGCACGGTGTTCGTCGGTCGGCTGGACGGGGTCATCGCGGGCGCGGCCCAGCTCACCCGCCCGCGGCCCAACGCCGAGGCGCAATCCTTCGCTGTGCAGGTGTCGACGTTCTTCGTGGCGCCCTGGGCGCGGGGACACACGCTGGCGCCCGAGATCCTGAAGGCGTGCGAGGAACTGGCGCGCCGCGAGGCCTACACGGTCCTGAACCTCAGCGTGCGATCGACCCAGGAACGCGCCATTCAGATTTTCGAGGAATCGGGCTATGTGCACTGGGGAACCCACCCAAAGTACGAGCGCGCCGGCGGCGAGTACATCACCGGCTACTACTACATGAAGGACCTGTGAGCGCGGCCCGATGATCCTGTTTCCCGCCATCGACCTGAAAGACGGTGCCTGCGTTCGCCTGCTGCGCGGCGACATGGACGCCGCGACGGTATTCAACGACGACCCTGCCGACCAGGCGCGCGCTTTCGTGGAGGCCGGCGCGAGCTGGCTCCACATCGTCGACCTGAACGGCGCCTTCGACGGCCAGTCGGTCAATGGCGATACCGTGCGGCGCATCCTCGACGTGACGCGCGCGGCGGGGCTGAAAACCCAGCTCGGCGGCGGCATCCGCACGCCGGACCATGTGGCGGGCTGGCTCGAGGACGGGATCGATCGCGTGATCCTCGGCACCGCCGCCGTCAAGGACCCGGACCTGGTGATCGAGAGCTGCCGTGCCCACCCGGACCGCGTCGCGGTGGGGATCGACGCGCGCGGCGGCATGGTGGCCGTCGAGGGCTGGGCCGAGACGTCCGACCTCGCCGCGACGGACCTGGCAAAGCGCTTCGAGGATGCCGGCGTGGCGGCGATCATCTACACCGACATCGACCGCGACGGCGCCATGCAGGGCCCCAACGTGGACGCGACGGTGGCGCTGGCGCGCGCCGTCTCGATCCCGGTGATCGCGTCAGGCGGGGTCTCCTCGCTGGCCGATGTGGAGGTCTTCCTGCCGCATGCCGGCGACGGCATCGCCGGGGTGATTTCCGGGCGCGCGATCTATGACGGGCGCCTCGACCTGGCCGATGCATTGCGCCGGCTGGCGGAGGCGGATACATGCTGAAAGTGCGGATTATCCCCTGCCTCGACGTCAAGGACGGCCGGGTGGTGAAGGGGGTCAACTTCGTCGACCTGCGCGATGCAGGCGATCCCGTCGAGCAGGCCCAGGTCTACGACCGGGCCGGGGCGGACGAGCTGTGTTTCCTCGACATCACCGCGAGCCACGAAGACCGGGATATCATTTTCGACGTGGTCTCGCGCACGGCGGAGGCCTGCTTCATGCCGCTCACCGTGGGCGGGGGCGTGCGCACGGTGGACGATATCCGCAAGCTGCTGCTGGCGGGCGCGGACAAGGTCTCGATCAACACCGCGGCCGTTCACAACCCGGAATTCGTGCGCGAGGCGGCGGAGAAGTTCGGCAGCCAGTGCATCGTCGTGGCGATCGACGCGAAGTCGACCGGCCCCGGCAAGTGGGAAGTCTTCACCCATGGCGGCCGCAACCCGACCGGGATCGACGCCATCGAGTGGGCGCAGCGCATGGACGAGTACGGCGCGGGCGAAATTTTGCTCACGTCGATGGACCGCGACGGCACCAGGTCCGGGTTCGACATCGGGCTGACCCGCGCGATTTCCGACGCGGTGCGCATCCCGGTGATCGCATCCGGCGGGGTCGGCACCCTCGACCACCTGGTGGACGGCGCGCGCGACGGCGGCGCGTCGGCGGTGCTCGCCGCGTCGATCTTCCATTTCGGCGAACACTCCATCGGCGATGCTAAGCTGCACATGGACGCGGCCGGCGTGCCCGTCCGGCTCGTTTCCGGGGAGGCCGGCACATGACCGACAGACCGACCGCCGAAGTGCTCGACGCGCTCTACGCCGTGATCGAATCCCGGCGCGGGGGCGATCCCGACGCGTCCTATACGGCGAAACTGTTCGCAAGTGGCGCCAACAAGATCGCGGAGAAGGTGGGCGAGGAAGCCATCGAGACCGTGATCGCGGCGCTGCAGGAAGGCCCCGACGCGCTGGCGAGCGAGAGCGCGGACCTGCTCTATCACCTGTGCGTGTTGTGGGCGGAGAGCGGCGTGCGGCCCGAAGACGTCTGGGCCAGGCTTGCCGAGCGCGAAGGCGTGTCCGGCCTGACCGAGAAAGCCAACCGCAAGAGCTGAGGCGGCCCCGAATGAGCTACGACCCCGAGAATATCTTCGCGAAAATCCTGCGCGGCGAAATCCCCTGCAACAAGGTCTATGAGGACGAGCACGCGCTGGCGTTCCACGACATCAACCCGCAGGCGCCGGTGCATGTGCTGGTGATCCCGAAGGGCGCGTATGTGTCCATAGATGATTTCACGGCCAACGCCGAAGACGGCGAGATCGTGGGCTTCATGCGCGCCGTCGGCCATGTCGCGCGCGAACTGGGCCTGGCCGATCCGGGGTACCGGATTCTGGCGAACATCGGCGATGACGGCGGCCAGGAGGTGCCCCACCTGCACATTCACCTGTTCGGCGGACGCCGGCTGGGCCGGATGGTGGAGCCTGCCCGCGGCGAGTAGACATGTGTCTTGCGCGTATTGCGGAGTTCGCTCTCCCGCGCAAGAATTGCGGTATCGGGAGAAACACAGCATGACCTACGAGACCATTGATGTGCAGGAAATGTCGCCCGCGTGCGGCGCGATCGTGGAGGGCCTCGACCTTTCGCAGGAGCTGACCAACCGGCAGTTCGACGAGATACATCGCGCGGTCGTGGACCGGGTGGTGGTCGTGTTTCGCGACCAGGACCTGACACCGGAGGACCAGATCGCGCTGTCGCGGCGGTTTGGCGATATCCAGCCCTCGGCGGTGTCGGCGTTCGAGAAGGATGAGGACTATCCCGAGATCGATATCCTGGAATACGACGCGGACAACCCGCCGCACGTGACGCGCGATCTCTGGCACACGGACTTTGCCGGCACCGAGCGCCCGACCTGGGGCACGCTGTTGTACGCGCGCGATATACCGCCCGGCGGCGGCGATACGATCTGGGTTAACGCGGTGGCGGCCTACGAGGCGCTGTCCGACCGTATGAAGGCGCATATCGAAGGGCTGTGGGCCTACCACGACTCCTACCAGCCCTACAGCGAGTTCGTGCGGCCGGAGATGTATGAAAAGGAGCAGGGCGGCGACAAGGGGACGGACTATATCCGCAAGAAGCGTGCGGAATACGTGCCGGCACTGCACCCGGTGGTGCGCACCCATCCCGACAGCGGCAAACGCGGCCTGTTCGTCAACGAATCCATGACGAGCTTCATCAAGGACATGGACCGGCGCGAAAGCGACTACCTGCTTCGCCACCTGTTCGACCATCTGCGCACGCCGGAATTCCAGTATCGCCACAAGTGGCACGCCAACGATCTGGCGATCTGGGATAACCGGACGTCGTTGCATTACGCCCTGTTCGATTACACCGAACACCGCCTGATGCACCGGATCATCATCGCGGGTGATGTCCCGCAACCCTGATTCTTGCCGAATACGGAATAGCAAACGGGGCCGGTCTTGCGACCGGCCCCGCTCGTGGTGCCGCGCCCGTCAAGCGGGACGGTGAGAGCCCGAGGGAAGCAGCCGGGAGAAAAGCTGCCAGGGGTATTTCACCGCCGCGACGATCGCGCGGCCCGTCACTTCCGCTCGCAAACGTTCGCCTTCGCGAATTGCGGCACGGATTTCTTCGGGTGATATGCCCGCACCGGCGTCAGGGCCGTGTGTCGGGCGAACTTCGGTTGGGGCTTGCGTGTTCATGGCTGACTCCGTCTTGTGCGTGACGGCATCACCTCCGTGCACCGGTTCTTTATTGCGGCGCACAAAAGACAGATAGGCCTATTTTCCGGGGAAATCACCCGCGTTTTGTGCAATGCACAAATGTTTATGCTGCATTCATGCTGCGCAACATGGATGCAGCAATTTTCGCCTATTCTTGCGGTCAGGTCAGGGTAATTGAGTGCTCGGGATTCATGTGCGAGCATTCCGTACTCGGGATCGGGGAATCCCGAAATATTGTTGAAGAACGGGGGCCGGCATGAAATTCGGATCGATATTCGCAGGAGCGGCATTGGCAGTGACGGTCGGGGCGTTCGCGCCGGCGGCCATGGCTGCGGAGGGAGATGTTCAGAAGGTCGTCGACAAGACGTTGGCCGACAATCCGGACATGAAGGCTTTGTGCGGCGGCCGCGAGGCGACGATCCGCCCGGCCGTCACCAAGGCGACGATCGCGCTCATGACCAGCGGGTCGATTTCCGGCGACCCGAACAAGACCGGCGAGGCCGCCGGCGCCGAAGTCACGAAGCACTGCATCAAGTTCCTGAGCGGCGGCTGACCCGGACGGGAGCCGCCAACGTCTTTCACTGACCGGACAGACTATCTGGTCTTTACCTGAATTCGCCCGCGCGTGATCGCTGACGCTGCGCGGCGGGACACGGGGTATTCTTATGAGTGCGGAAAAAGTCGCGGCCGAACACATCGTCGATTGCCTCGTTGAGGCCGGGATTGACCATTTCTTCGGTCTGCCCGGCGGCGCGACGATGGAAATCTACAAGGCGCTGCACGGGCGCGAGTCCGAAATCCGCCCGATTGTGCCGCGCGACGAGCAGACCGCCTCATGCATGGCCGACATGTACGGGAAGCTGACGGGCCGGCCCGGCGTGTTCGCAGGGCAGGGCGCGTTTACCGGGTCGACGGGGATGTTCGGAGTGATCGAGGCGTTCCTCGCGTCGACGCCGATGGTCGTGCTGACGGAGATGACCGACACGGACGGATTCGTGGTGCATGGCCCGATCCAGTCCGGCAGCGGCCAGTACGGCTCGTTCGATCTGCCACAGATGTTCAAGGGCGCCACCAAGTACACCGCCACGGCGCACAAGCCGCGCGAGGCGGTGATCATGACCCAGCTCGCGATCAAGCATGCGCTCGCCGGGCGGCCCGGCCCCGCCGCCTGCGTGTTCCGCGCGGCGGCCCTGGCGGGCACGGTCGAGGAGGGCGGCCTGCCGGAAATCCACGACACGACGCGCCTGCTCAGCACGACGCCGAGCGTGCCGCCGGACGGCGCGCTCGATGCGGTGGCCGACGCGCTGCGGACGGCCGAACGCCCGGTGATCGTCGCCGGGAACGGCGTGCGGATCGCGCGGGCTTTCGACGAACTGCGCGCCCTGGCCGAGCAACTGGGCGCACCGGTTGTCACGAGTTATCTCGGGAAGAGCGCGCTCGCCGAGACCCACGATCTCGCCGCCGGCGGCATCGGCTACACCGGCATGCCGGTCGCCAACGACACCCTGGGCGCGGCGGACACGGTGCTTGTGGTGGGGTGCCGGTTGAAGCCGCAGGAGACCTGCTACGAACACCCGGACCTGCTCGACCCGAACCGGCAACGGATTTTCCAGATCGACGTCGATCCGCGAAACGCGTCCTGGTCGATCCCGGCCGAGATCGCGCTCACGGGCGATGCCCGGCTGACCCTGGCCGCGCTCGCCGGCCGCCTCGACGGTCGGGTCGACGTCGCCAAAGCCGAGGCCCGCACCAGCGCGCTTGTCGCGGCAAAGACCGCCGGCAAGCTGTTCTCGGATGCGGCGATGGCCTCCGACCAGACCCCGATGCTGCCGCAGCGCTTCGTCGCGGCGGTCGCCGACGCGGTGCCGGAGGACGCCATCGTGTGCTCGGACGCCGGCAACAACCGGCACTGGATGAACCACTTTTTCCGCACAAAACGCGCCGGCTGCTATTTCGGGAGCGGCGGCATCGGCGGGGTGAGCTGGTCGCTGCCCGCCGCACTGACGGCGCAGATTGTCCATCCGGAGCGGCCCGCGGTCGGGGTGTGCAGCGACGGCGGCTTCGCGATGCAGATGCACACGCTGCTGACCGCGGTGCAGTACGGCGCGGCGCCGGTCACGGTGATCATGAACAACTCGCGCCTCGGCATGACCGCCGAAGGCATGGGCAACCGCGCCGTCGGCAACGAGTTCCCCGACACGGACTACGCCGCGATCGCGCGCGCGATGGGGGCCGACGGCACACGCCTCGACCGGCCGGGCGACGTCACCGACGCCGTCGGCGCGGCCATCGACGCCGCGCGGGAATCCCGGCGGCCGCATGTGATCGATGTGGTGATCGACCCGAACGAGGGCATGCGGCAGGCGATCTATTCGCCGCTCGCGGTGGCGGCGGCAAGCGGTGTGCGCCCCGGCTGAGGCTTATCGGGCAGGGTGTGCCTTAGGCACCTGTCAGGTGCAGCACAACATCGCGCGGGCGCGGCCGGGTGCGGTGCTCGAACAGGAAGATGCCCTGCCAGGTGCCGAGCGCGGGCGTGCCGGCAGTGACCGGAATCTGCAGATGCGTCTGGGTCAGCGCGCCTTTTACGTGGGCAGCCATGTCGTCCGGCCCCTCCGCGGTATGGCCATAGATCGGGTCGCCGTCGGGCACCAGCCGGTCCATGTAGGCCTCGAGGTCCCGCTGGACCTGCGGGTCCGCGTTCTCCTGGATCACCAGCGACGCCGACGTGTGCCGGACATAGACGGTGAGCAGGCCGGTCTCGAGACCCCGCCCCGCGGCCCAGTTCACCACCGGGCCGGTGATCTCGACCAGGCCGCGCGCCGGGGCGGTGAAGGTCAGGGTGTTCTGGAACTGCTGCATCACGACCGCTGCACTATAGCCCGCGCCGGGCCCGTGGGATGAATCCCCCGGAACCGAACCCGATGTGCGATAACCGATAACACGGCGTTCCTTTCCGGCGTCAAAAAGAGAACGCAAACAAGTTTGTCTGTGCGCAGTACGGTCGTTAAGCAACGGCAGTCATTCTTTCCCCTTGCCGGAACACAGTGGGCACCGCATGCCGAAAGCAAACCCGCGCAAATCCGCAAACCGGCGCAAGCGCCGGATTGATGGCGTTCCGGTCATCGGCTGGCGGGAGTGGCTTTCCCTGCCGGATCTGGGAATCGACGCCATCAAGGCCAAGATCGATACCGGCGCGCGCACCTCGGCCATCCATGCCTTCAAGATTCGGCCTTTTGTCGAACGCGGCGTCCCGTGGGTGTCGTTCGTGTTGCGTCCCCGACAGCGCCATCGCACGCCGGAACTCGAATGCGCCTGTCCCGTTCTCGATGAACGCAAGATCAAGAGTTCGAACGGCGATGAAGAACGCCGGTTCGTGATAGAGACGGAAGCCTGTCTGGGCGACATCGTCTGGCCGATCGAACTTTCGCTGACCAACCGCGACGAACTCGGATTCCGGATGCTGCTTGGCCGTGAGGCCGTGCGGGATCACTTTCTGGTCAACCCCGACCGCTCGTATCTCATCGGCCGGAGCTTCGCCGATGTCACGACAACTCCCAAACGGAAGACATCGAAATGAAACTCGCCCTGCTGTGCCGCAATGCGGACCTCTATTCCCACAAACGTCTCGTCGAGGCGGCCGAGGCGCGTGATCACGAGATCGACGTGATCGATCATCTGCGCTGCTTTATCGACATCGCATCCAACGATCCCGAGGTGCACTACCAGGGTCGCTCGTTGAAGGGCTACGACGCGATCATCCCGCGTATCGGTGCGTCGGTGACCTTCTTCGGCACCGCGGTGCTGCGCCAGTTCGAGATGATGGGGATCTACCCGGTGAACGAATCCGTCGGCATCTCGCGCTCGCGCGACAAGCTGCGCTCCATGCAGTTGCTGTCGCGCGAGGGGATCGGTTTGCCGACCACCGTCTTCGCGCACCGCACGTCCGACGCGGCGGAACTGCTGGACATCGCCGGCGGCGCGCCGGTTGTGATCAAGCTGCTGGAAGGCACGCAGGGCATCGGCGTGGTTCTCGGCGAAACCCCGAAGGCGGCGGAAAGTATCATCCAGGCGTTCGGCGGCGTGAAAACCAACATCCTTGTCCAGCAGTTCGTGAAGGAAGCGAACGGCGAGGATATCCGTTGCCTCGTGATCGGCGACAAGGTGGTCGCGTCGATGATCCGGCGCGGCAAGAAGGGCGACTTCCGCTCGAACCTGCACCGGGGTGGATCGGCGGAAGCCGTGAAGATCACGCCCAGGGAGCGCGAAACCGCCGTGCGTTCCGCGCGGGCTGTGGGGCTGAATGTTTGCGGTGTCGACCTGCTGCGCTCGAACGACGGCCCGGTGGTGATGGAGGTAAACTCGTCGCCCGGGCTGGAAGGCGTGGAGACCGCCACGGGCATTGACGTGGCCGGCAAGATCATCGAGTTCATCGAGAAAAACGCCAAGCCGGGCCGGACCCAGACCCGCTCGCCGCGCAAGAAACGCAAGGCGAGCTAGTCTTGGCCAAACCGAAGAAGGAAAAGCGCGCGCCGTTCGAGATCGCCGGAACGGCCGTCGCGCCCGGCACGCGGGCGACGGTGGGCATTCCGCTCAGCGTGCTGTCCAACCACACGCCGATGACCCTGCCGGTCCAGGTGATCCACGGACGCCGGGACGGGCCCGTGGGGTTCGTCAGCGCGGCGGTCCACGGGGATGAGATCATCGGGGTGGAGATCATTCGCCGGCTGGCGCGCGTGCCTGCGCTGCGCCGACTGTCGGGCACCCTGCTGCTGGTCCCGATCGTGAACGCCTTCGGGTTCATCTCCCACAGCCGTTACCTGCCGGACCGGCGCGACCTCAACCGGTCGTTCCCCGGCAGCGAGTCGGGGTCGCTGGCCAGCCAGCTTGCGTACCGGTTCCTCAACGACGTGGTGGCACGATGCGAGTTCGGGGTCGATCTGCACTCCGCCGCCGTGAACCGGGAGAACCTGCCCCAGATCCGCGTCAATCCCGACGATGCGCGCTCGCTCGATCTGGCGAAGGTGTTCGGCGCGCCGGTCATCATCAAGTCGCCGTTGCGCGACGGCTCGCTGCGCAGCGCGGCCCACAAGCGCGACGTCCCGGTGCTGGTGTACGAAGCCGGCGAGGGGTTGCGATTCGACGAGTTCTCGATCCGGGTCGGCGTGAAGGGGGTGCTGCGGGTGCTCCAGTATTCCGGCATGTCCGCATCGCGCAGCATCAAGACCGCGGCGATCGAATCCCCGGTCGCGCGCAAGAGTTCCTGGATGCGCGCGCCCGCCGGCGGCATTTTGCGCTCGCTGCGCAAGACCGGCGATATCGTCGAGAAGGACGAGGTGCTGGGCGTGGTGTCCGATCCGTTCGGCGAGACGGAAGCCGAGGTCACGGCGTTGACCGGCGGGCTGATTATCGGCCGGACCAACCTGCCTGTGGTCAACCAGGGCGATGCCCTGTTCCACGTGGCGACGTTGCCGGCAGTGGCTGTCGCGGAGGAAAATATCGGTGTTGTCGAAGAGGATGTCGGCAGCGACCCGATCTTCGACGAAGACGAGATTATGTAACGGGCTACCGCCCCGGCGCGACCCGCCGGTAACTCAGCGCTTCGGCGATATGGACGCGGCGGACCGGGGCGTCGGTATGGCGGCTGTCCAGGTCCGCGATCGTCCGTGCGACCCGCAGTACCCGGTGCCAGCCGCGCGCCGAAAGCTTCAGTTTCTCGGCCGCCTCGGTGAGCAGGGCCTTGCCGTCGGCATCGGGGGCGGCGACGGCTTCCAGCGTTTCGCCATCCGCTTCCGCGTTCGTGAGTAGGGCCTGCCCGTTGGACCGGGCCGCGTATCGGCGTCGCTGCAGGTCGCGCGCCGCGGAAATCCGGGCCGCGACCTCGGTACTACCTTCCGCCGGCGGCGGTAGTGCCAGGTCGGCGGCGGAGACCGCCGGCACGTCCACATGCAGGTCGATCCGGTCGAGCAGGGGGCCGGACAGCCGCGCCTGGTAGTCCAGCGCGCATTTCGGCGCGCGCGAGCAGGCGAGCCCGGGATCGTCCAGGTGGCCGCAGCGGCATAGCGGCGTTGCCTTTCTGCCATTTCGAATTCAGGCTCGGAAGCCCGGACTTCTACCGGAAATGCCGCAAACCCTAGGCCAGCATTTGGCCCTTCGAAGGTACACCAAGGGGTGCACGCAGAAGGAGGTTGCGGTGTTAATAGGCGTCAACGAATGGACCTATAGCAACTGGGAAAACAACCGGAACGAGCCCATGATCCGAATGTGGCCGAAGGTGATCAGGTTCCTGGGCTATGACCCCAGTGACGCACCTAAATCCGATGGTGAGGCGCTTACCGCATTGCGGCGTCGCTTTGGTCTATCGAAGAAAAGGCTTGCCCAGGTAGTGGGCTGTGATGAGGCGACTGTTGGCAAATTTGAAAAGGAAACCTCTGACGCGAGGAGCTCTCTGAAGGAGAGTTAGGAATCAGTCGTGATACGAGTGTCGTCCTGATGGGGATATGTGGCAGTTTGAAATTCTCGTTGAACGCAAAAGCTAAGAGATCATGAAGAGTCCTTCACGCGTCTTCGCGGTACTAAACCAGTTCACCGAGGATAAGTCCGTCTGGCAAATCGATGAGCTGTGTGAATCGCTTGGATATAGCCGGGCAACCGGATATCGCTATGTAAGAGAACTGGTAGACGAGGGTTTGCTCCAAAAAGTCTCGGCCGGGAACTATGGCCTCGGGATACGCATCATCGAACTCGACTATCTCTCGAGACGAAGCGATCCAGTTCTTTTGGTGGCCCCCCCTGTTATCGATGACCTTGTACGCCGCACGCGCCTGGACGCCGTGGTGAGCGGTATTTTTGGTTCGAAAGTGATCGATACGTATCGGGCAGGACCCAATGCAGCGCTAGAGTTTGAGTACGGGCGCGGCCGCCGCCGCCCACTCTTCTTTGGTGCTGGACCAAAGGTGCTGCTGGCGCATCTTCCGCGTAATCAGCTCGTCAAAGTTTTTGAACAGAACAAGGATGAGACGGCGCTGCATAACTTGGGCAAAACCTGGAAGGATTTTCGTTCCAATCTCGCGATAATCAGGAAAGAGGGCCACTACATCTCGAGGTCCGAGGTCATGAAAGGGGTGACTGGCGTCGCCGTGCCTTTGCTTAACCCGGACGGAAATGCGACGGCGGCGCTCGCTAGTGTCGGTTTGGATGAAAATGTTGAGGCAGAACTGGAAAAGGGATTGGTCGAATCTCTGCACGCAGCGGCGGCGACAATCCACGACAAGATGGCTGTGGAGTTTGGGGGCGGTCAGAGTGGTGAGCAGGGTCCTTCGCCTACCGCAGCATCGTGACCTAGTGCTGGCACTTGAAGAGTGCCGCGAGCCTCAGGGAAGCAGAGGCATAGCTGAGTAGGAAAGCAGATACCACATTCCTCCACGATTCACCCAAGTCGACATGAACGAGTTGTGCAGTGGCTTCGGTGTTCCCTGCACTAATACCTCCATAGCTATTTCGCCAGACATGATCGCAGCAGAACCGGACGTTTTGATCTCCACATTCTCTGTCCGAACCAGGTCGTAGCGAAGATTGCCGGCCTGAATCGATGTTATGAGCTCGTTCTTGCTATCCACCCGACCCGAGGAATGCACATAAACGAGATCCTTATCGAGTAGGCTGTCCAATGTTTCGAGGTCAGCTGCCTCGAGCGCTTCGCAGCGCATTTTTTCCATCCGCATCAAGACCGAGGAGTCGGACTGATGCGCCCTCGCCCCCATACGGAGCCCCTCAACGCAGGCCGCCGGGTCGACCGCCCCGCCCAGATGAGCTTCGGTCAAGCGATGCAGTTGGGCGCTGCTCTCAAGGAGCGGCAACCAAATGCCGTTTCGCTCCGCAATGTCACACATGATGGAGACGTCTTTTAGTGACGTTGAGAGGTGAGACTGTGGACTGAAGTCCTGTGACACCATTTTTGGCCCCTTGGTCGCCATGACGCTCGATCGAGCGGCAGAGCGCTGGAATGCATCGAGTGTCAGAGTGGTGTCGAGTCCTTGGGATTCCGCGAAGATCAAACCCTCTGCGAGCGCTATCCTATTCAATTGCAGTACGAGATTGATTGAGAGCTTCGTGGATGAGGCGCTGCCAATGCCGCCCAAATAAGCCCAATCGGGGCAGATGCCGGCGAGAATATCGGCATGCTCGTCGACCAGCGCCTTGTCCCCTCCGGCCAAGCCCAAGCTATCGCCCTGTGCGACGTTGGAGGCCGTGCCGGAAATCGGATATTCAATGAAGCTAAGCTTGTTTTTGGCAGCGATGAGGGCCAGCTCGTTTATTGATTCAGGCGGGCAGGTCGTGCAGCAGATCAGAGTTGGGCCCGGCTCCGATTTGGCGCTCACATGTTTGGAGCAGGCGTGAATAATCTCGGCGGCCTGTCCGTGGCTGAAAACGACAAGTACGATTGCACGACAGTGCTCCGCCATTTGCTCGACGGTGACAGCGCGAACATTGGCTGCAGCGACGATCTTCTGTGGATCTATGTCAAATCCGACGACGCCAAAGGACGCCTCAATCAGCCTGTGGGAAATTGCTGAGCCCAGAAATCCGAGTCCGATAACGCCGATGGTGCCGCAGGCCATCAAACAGCGTCTTCCGCTTCAACATTCGACAGCTTGTTCACGTATTGGAAATTACGATCGCAATACTCAACGTGCATGGCTTCGAACGTGATCGGTTTCGAGGCGTTGGTTGGGTGTGCGGACTTGAAACCATCCGGTGGTGCAATCCGTGCTTCTAGGTTCGGATAGTAGAAGAAAATATTTGAGTATCGCCCTTGGTCCTGTGGGATGCGCACACGATGCGGCGTTGCGCGATAGTGCCCATCAGTCCACCGTTGCAAGGCGAGGCCCGTGTTGACCAACACAGCACCGTGGACACGAGGGACTTCGAGCCAGTCACCACCTGGAAGCAGGACATCCAGTCCCGGTACTTCAGTCGGTGGAATGAGGGTGAGGAACGAGAGGTCCTGATGGGGAGGAGACCCCATATACCCGTCACGCTCATCCGGGGAAACTTGCGGATAGTGAGCAAGCCGGACCGCCGAGGTCGATCGGTCGAAGCTGCTTTCGAAAATCTTAGCGGGCAGACCTAGCGAAATCGCCAAGGGTGCGAGCAGCCGATAGGCAACATCATCGAAGGCGCGGATGTAGCGCTGTGAAAATTCACGAAACCCGGGAAGCTTTGATGGCCAGTTGGGCTGGTCGCGGAATCGCCGACCGCTCCCAAAATCAGGATCACCTTCAGCTAAATCGAATGTGTATTTATAGGCTTCGCTGATGCTGCCACGCCGATTGTTTCTGCTGAGATTGTCCCTGTAGACCGAGGCCTTCAGCGGTTGGTAGCCCGACTGGCTTTCGTTCATGAGGTTTTGCTTTTTCACGTCCATCGGCAGGTCAAAGAACCGTTTGGATTGATCAAAACATTCGGCGATGAGCGTCTCATCGATTCCGTGATTTGTAATGAAGAAGAAGCCGATATCCTCGCACGCCTTGCGCAATGCCGTAGCAAGTTCCTGTTCGGCCCCGGGCGTGCCGGCCAGGTAAGGGCCAACATCGATAATCGGTAGCCGTTCATCTTCGCGAATTCGGCGCTCCGGAGCGGTGTTGAGAGACGTGTCTATCACGGCAGTTCCTTTTATATTATTCCCAAAATATGGGAATTTATATCATGTTTAAGATATTGTCAAGCGATATGAACGATAGCCATGCGGCGCGGCTTCTCTCTTGAAAGTGTTGAATTCTGGATGTTTATGTTGCTTCCTGAAACAAGCGTGCCGTGAAGATGGACAATATTCTCAACGCCCAGGATGTCAACGAAATATCAAAAAGTGATAATTATGGAATTCAATGCGCGGTAGTCACTTGCTAGGAAGATGATCGGCATCACAGCTTTCCAGGGAAGGTGCTGTTGCCCTCAGAAGTGTAGATAAGACTGCGTGGTGGCGCGGTGGGACCTGTTGGTGCAGCAACGGAATCCACAGTTGCCGCTGCGCTTTCCTTCGGAGGATCGACGATGAATGTTTCGATGAGAGTGCCTGAACCCAACGACGTCATTTCTCCTGCGGAATTCGTGCACATTGTCCTCTACATGAAAAGGTTCCAGAAACGGGTCGACTGATACGTCATGTTTCTTGACGGACAGGTTGCCAGCGCTTCAGTGGGGCTGGCATTCATCACATGTGACGATGAGCATCATCGTGTCGCGATCTTCGAAAACCCGGACGACCACCACGATCCCGGCACAAACACCGTCGGCTTGGCGCATTTCGCATTCAGCTGTGCATCACTTGGAGACTTGATCGCTCACTACGAGCACATGAAAGAGATTGGTGTCATGCCTATGCGGGTCGTTAACGATGGGCCCAACACCTCGCTGTACTATCGCGATCCATACAGCAATGCCCTTGAGGCTCAATTCGATAACTTTCCGAGCGTCGGGGCGCTCAAACGGATTGGCGGTAAGTATCCGACATTGCTGTGCCCGATCGAGGGGGGGGCGCTGTTACGGCTGAATGTGCTCTTCTTGCCAGTCAGTCAGTGCGTCAAGTTCCGAGCGTTGGCGTCTGAGGTCTGAGTCAATCCGTTTGAGGGCCTTTGAGAGCTGGGCTTCGGCACTCTGAGCTTTCATGAATACTTTTGCTAAATGACCCTTTGAGCTGATTGGCCTGCGGCCGCCTCCATCGTCGGGGGGAGTATAGAGTTCAGAGCGCAAACACTTGAATAAAAGACTAGGGTTGCTGCCATGCTCTCTCGATCACGGTCGGCGGTAAGCGCTTCGCGCAGCAGCCGCTAGAAATCCCGGAATATGTTTTGCACCACGGACTTGATGTGCGCGAGCATCAGATCGTGTGAACGTTTGGCGTTTCTCTCTGATATAGCCTCAACGATTTCGCGATGCTGCTGCCGGTAGCGTTTCATTTGGACTTCGGTGAGGAGTTGTTCACGCAATCGTCCCCAGATTGCCCCGTGGCGATTGGCATGTATCGATTCATAGAGCGACAGCAACATCCTATTCCCAGCAGCCTCGGCAATTGTGTGATGCAATTTGGCATCGTAATCTTGAAATGCTTGTCGTCCCTCGCTCTTCTCAGCAAGCTCGATACAATCCTGCATTCGCGAAAGAAGCGCTGTTGATGCACGAAGTGCCGCGAGGCGGGCCAATTCAGGTTCAAACGCGACCCGGGCCTCCATGATTTCACTTGGATTGGTTAAGTCTGAAACTGCTGAGATAGCCGGGGGCACGATAGGTCTGGGCCCATAGAATGTGCCTTTACCAACGTGGCGCCAAAGCAAGCCTTCACTTTCGAGCGCGTCCAAGCCAGCTCGCAATTGGCTCCTTGTCACGCCTAAGATCTCTGCCAATTCACGTTCGGGCGGGAGCCGTTCTTGGTCGGAAAAGCCTCTTTCACTTATGTAATTACGCAGCAATGCGTCGGTATCGAATGTCGTTTGCATGCAACAACCAATACAAACCAATCAGCCCAATTGCAAGCTCTTTCGCTTTTGGAATATGGTTCTGCGCGATCGTCGGGCAGCGGAATATCTGATCGAACGTTCGCCTGGTTCTTTATTCGTGAAATTCGAGAAGGAAGATTTGCAATGGAACTCCACCCACAAATGCGCCGCGTTGTATCCATCATGGCGGGCCCTGATTTGGGAAAGCCGACCCCAGGCGAGGCGCGCGCAATTCATCGGGAGCACTTCCAGAAGCTAAATCAGCCGCTGGGGAGAGTGCAACGGGTTATGGATTTGTACCCCCAGGGACCGGGTGGCCCGGTCCCGCTTCGGGTGATTGTACCCATAACTGCTGCCTATGACGAAGCCTTGCCGGTCGTGCTCTATTTTCATGGCGGTGGCTGGGTCTTGGGGAGCCACGAAACGGTTGAGCCACAATGTCGGTATATCGCCAACGCTGCGAAGGCAATCGTCATCTCCGTCGAGTACCGGGTCGCCCCGGAGCATAAGTTTCCCGCTGCTGTCGATGATTGTTTGTGGGCGGTTCGTTGGGTTTATGAGCATGCTGAGGAAATAGGTGGAGACAAGAACCGCATCGCTGTCGCCGGTGATAGTGCTGGCGGCAACTTGGCGGCAGTGACAGCACAACAGGTGCGTGAATCCGGCCCTTCTCTTGCTGCGCAAGTGTTGTTGTTCCCGGTTACTAACTTGTCATTTGACACGCCATCATACTCCGAGAATGCCAACGGCCCATTTTTGACCCGGGCGATGATGGAAATGTTTGCTGATACCTATCTCAACAATCTTGATGAGCGGCTAGATGTTCGTGCGTCCCCGTTCCTTGCTGACGATCTGTCGGGCCTGCCGCCGACAACCGTTGTAACTGCAAGCCATGACCCGCTCAGAGATGAGGGAAAAGCTTATGCTGAGCGCCTCGTTGAAGCGGGGGTGCCTGTGCAACATCGCAACTGGGATGGCTATTCGCATGCTTTCGCGAGTTGGGGCGGCTATATTGATGCAGCTTACGAGGTTCTGGACTTTTGCGCTGACGGCCTACGCAAAGCACTTTAGTCAAGTCCCTATAAGCGAAAGAGCGTCATTACCGGGTGCCGTGCTCGGCAAGCGTATACCGCAGCATATATTGGGATATCTGGTTGAAGTGCCGCCTAGATTTTTCGGCATGATCTGGAGAATGCGTTAATGCAGCGCAGCGGCTTGGGCAACGAACAGCATACGCCCTCAGGTAGCGCTGTCGGCAAGCGACTGTAGTAGGCTCCCCTCTTATTTGCACGAGCTCTTCGTTCTCTGGCTCAGGTGGGCGCAGTGATACCTGACCATTTGGTGCGTCAATCGCACCACTGCACCCGCAATTTGCCGCGGGTATGTACTCGTCGCCTTTGGTCAGCTGGAACGGCAGGCTGTTATCGACGACAGATTGTCTGTGTGCGCGCAGCAGAAGCTTGCTGCATTATACGTTCATTCATGGCGCGCTCTTTCTGAATTGAGGTCATTCTCCTCGAACAAGCAGGATGCTGTTTGAGAGGGGCCCAAATTTTTTCTCACATGTCCCTGTCGCGACCGTACACGGCTAATTCTCGGGCTAAGTGTCCAGTGTGACAAGAGCGCAACCAATTAGGTCGTTTTCAAATCCAGGCACTGCCTGAGAACTGCGTGCGCATTTCTGCAGATACGCGTGGTTCAGGCGTGCCGACATTCCTCCAGCAGTTTCGCGTCGTTGCAAGCGCACTGTTCAATCGTGAGCCCGATCACGAAATTAATTGGTTGACACCAAAGAGTGATTGGTGTTGTTATTGGTTGAGGCGGACACGGGCCGAGCTGAATCACCCTGCTGGGTGACTATGACGGCTAGAAACAAAATGAAGATCTGCCCGAGTGAACGAGGAAATGTCGTGATGTCAGAAACGCTTTTCGTTTCCGCTGAGGCCACTCAGCAAGTGCTGACGTGGCCGGAAATGATTGAATGCCTGCGGCAAGCGTATTCGGTTGAATTGGCTTCAGGCTGCAATCCGCCTCGCACAGTCGCAAGTGGAGACGGAAACTGGCTGCGGGCTCTGACTTCGGTGCCGCCGACAGGCCGGTTCATGGGAACCAAAGTATTTGGGCTCTCTCGGGAGTTGGCGGTCAATTACCTGATCACTCTGTTTGACCAGAACACAGGCAAAATTACTGGTCTCATTGACGGATATTACATCACCGCGCTTCGTACCGGTGCAACGTCGGCGCTCGCAATTGACCTAATGGCGCAGCCTGGCCCTGTGAGCGTTTGCGTTTTGGGAAGTGGCACAGAGGCACAATCGCATTTGAGGGCTACCGCTGCGGTTCGATCTCTTCGAGACGTCAGGGTGTTCAGTCCGACACAGGCCAATCGAGATAGATTTTCAAGGGAACTCCAGGGCGAATTTGGCGCACCAATTGTTTCGGTTGCGTCAGCGCAAGAGGCGGTGGAGGGCTGCGAAATCGTAATAGGCGCCACGAATGCGCAGGGCGGTGCGCCCGTACTGCGCGGCGACTGGCTGGCGTCCGGGTCCATGGTTGTAGCGGTTGGATCGACGATGCCGAGGCAGCTAGAAATCGATCCCCGGACAATCGAGAGATGCGATCTCATTGTATGTGATGCAATCGAAGAGGTTGTCGATGAAACCGGCGATTTCATAGGGGCCCGCGAGGCGGGGGTCAAATTTGCAGATAAGCTGGCGTCCCTTAACGACTTGGTTCGCGGCAATCTGCAAAACCAGTTGAGCAAAACTGACATCACGATGTTCAAGTCGGTCGGGTCCGCAATCCAGGACATGGCTGTTTCGGAAATGGCGTTTAATCGAGCCGTCGAACAGGGGCTTGCGACGCCGTTGCCGATTGAGTTTCTGGTTAAGCGCGCATAAGCGCGAACTCGGGAAGAATCTGGGGGATATTTGAGAATGACCAAAAAACCGGAAATTTCCGCTGACGACTTACGGGGAATTGTCGCTTACATGCCCACCCCTGTGCGCACGGATATTGCTATCGACCGAAACACTGAGAATGCCGTCAATCTTGATGAAGCCGCTCGGGTCGCGGACAGTTTTGTCCGAGAAGGTATGTGTGCGATTGCGCTCAATGGAACTTTTGGTGAGTGCCCATCGCTCACTTGGAGTGAGCTGCGTGGCTTTACTGGCGCAGTCATCGAGGCTGTCGCTGGTCGAATACCGGTGTTTGCCGGCGCAACTACGCTCAACGTTCGCGACACGATTGCCCGAGCCAGGGTCTTTGCCGACATGGGGGCTGAAGGCCTCATGCTCGGCCGGCCGATGATGTCGCCATTGTCAGACGAAAACATCGTGCAGTTTTATCGGGATGTCGTTGAAGAGGTGCCAAGTTTGGCAATATTCATGTACGACGACATGGAGGCGTTCAAGCGGCCAATATCAACTCAGGTCTACTCTGAGCTTGCGAAAATTCCACAAATTGTTGGATGCAAATACCGTTCGCGGTTGCTGTTTTCTGGCATTGTCGACAACAGCTACAATGCCGATATCGATGCGGTTAAGGGCCGCATCAAGCTAATGCCGGGCGAGGTTGACTGGCATCACGCTTGGCGCCTCTTCGACATGGATGCATGCTGGTCAAGCGCTGTTAGCGGGGGGCCGGCACCGGTCCAAGCATTGCACAGTGCGCTTTTGGGCGGCGACTGGCCAGCGGCGAAAAGAATCACAAACGATATCGCCTGGTCATATGAGGGCATGGTCCCTGCACACAATTTTGCTGTGTGGCATGTCGATAAGATTCCTTTCATGAAGGCGCGTTTTGCCGCGGCTGGATACATGAACCCAGGCCCTGCGTTGCCGCCCTACCAATACATTGCACCTGATCGGTTGGAGGCGGCAATAGAATGCGGCTACCGATTGCGTCAGTTACAGGCGAAGTATTCTGATGTGACTTACGCGGCGGCAGAGTAATCATGAAGAGTTATTGATAGCATTCAAGATCATCATCAAAAAGGGGGTTGCTATGAAGTGTAATACACTAGTCAAATTTGCGCTGGTGCTCGCCGTTTCTGTTGTAACGGTGTATTCCATTGGCTCTGCGAAAGCGGAGCCGGATCATCTCAAGTACGGCGCGCTGCGCGTTCCTCATGCGATTTATGTTGGGATGGAAAAGGGTTTCTTCGCGGAACGCAATATAGAAATAGAGCCGATTTTCTTCCGCTCCGGTGCGGAGGTCGTGCCTTCACTCTCGACAGGACAAGTAGACATCGGTGCGACCGCGGCGGGCGCATCGCTATACAATGCAATGGCCTCCGGCATCGGCGCCAAGATCGTAGCTGACTACATTGTTCTTGTTCCGGGGCACGGCCTTAACGCCATTGTCGTGCGCAAGGACCTGTACGACAGCGGCAAGGTCAAGGTGGCCGAAGATTTGAAGGGAATGCGGTTCGCAATCACTGCGCGCGGCCAGGCAACACATCTTTTTGCGGGCAAGTTCATGGAGACTGCTGGGCTTACCGACGCTGATGTCAGGCTGGTCACAATGTCTTACCCCGACATGCTTGCCGCATTCAGAGGGGGGTCGATCGATGCGGCTGCCTTTGTCGATCCTTTCATTACGATCTCTGAGTCCCAGGGCTTAGCGAAACGCCTTGTTCTCGTCTCGGAATTTCTGCCGAACTACAACCTCGGCGTCCTCATGTACGGCAGCCGGCTTCTTGAGGAGGACCGAGACCTTGGCATGCGTTTTATGGCTGCTTATGCGGAAGCCAACAGTCTTGTTCGTGAAAGTCTGAAAACCCCTGAAGGGGTCAAAGAAGTCGCCGAGATTTATCAAAAATACCTGCCCCAGAAATCCGCAGGCACCTACGAACGCGTCGCCCTCGGAATTGGCCGAGAAGATATTCGAGTGGATATCGACGGGCCTAACGGGTTGCAATCCCAGCTCGATTGGCTGGTTTCGCGCGGGCTCATTCCGAACGTGCCGAAACTTTCGGATCTTGTTGACAATGAGTTCGCGGACGCGGCGTCAAAATCACTTGGTAATTAGGCTCACCACTATTCTGACGGGGGAGACGCGATGCTTCTCCCCCGCTCATCCTCATGAATTGGCGTAACTATGACCGATCTGCAGAATCCCAAAATTAACATCCAAAGCGTAAGCAAGACATTTCACGTCCGGGGCGGAAGTTTTCAGGCTTTGGGTGGTATCGACCTTGAAGTTGGGAACGAGGAATTTCTTTGCATTGTGGGCCCGAGCGGTTGCGGCAAGTCGACACTGATACGCATGTTGGGCGGCCTCGAAGAAGCCACGACAGGGCATTTCAAGATAGAAAAAGAAGACCCTATCCGGCCGTTAAGTGCCATGATTTTCCAGGAGGAGTCGGTATTTCCCTGGCTTTCGGTTGAAAAGAACGCGGCATATGGGCTGCGCGTTACCGAAACTTGGGCTGGTGCTGAAAGTGAAGAGCGGGTCGATTATTTTCTGGAAAAAACCGGACTTTTAAATTTTCGCAAGTTCTATCCCCATCAACTGTCTGGTGGGATGAAGCAGCGACTTTCGGTGGCGCGAGCATTCGTTACGAACCCTGAGGTTCTACTTATGGATGAGCCATTTGCGGCTCTCGATGAGCAGAACAAAATCTTGCTTCAGCAGGAACTGGAGAAACTCTGGGAAGAGTTTCGTTCCACAGTTGTTTTTATCACGCACAGTCTTGAAGAGGCGGTGCTTCTCGGTGACCGGGTTGCGGTTATGACCTCAGCGCCTGGGCAAATCAAGCGCACGATCAAAGTTCCGTTTGAGCGTCCGCGCGACTTGGTCACGCTTCGCCGTACGCCTGAATTCATCGAACTAACAACTGAATTGTGGGAGTTGTTGCGTGAAGAAGTTCAACACGCTCGTGAACAAGAAGCGGGCCGCTTAACTGGATCCATGGCACGCAAGCGCCCCACTCTCGAAAGAGTAGAGTAGTACCTATGGTAGATACGATAAACACTTCCGGTTCAAAATCGGCAGCGACCATTGTTGCGGGAAAAGGGAAATCATCCCGCACCCTAATCTCGTTTATACCGATGGCGGCACTGTCCCCGGCAGTGTTGCTGATAATATGGGAAGCTGCGGCTCGGCTAGGGTATGTCGAGGTCCAGTTCTTTCCCGCACCGTCGACTATATTTTCTGCCTTGTGGGCAGCCTTGGGCACCACGCAATTCTGGGCAGACCTTGCGATCAGCATGCAGCGCATGATCATCGGCTTTGCCATGGGCGCAGTGCCGGGCTTGATGCTCGGCCTGGCGATGGGGCTTTTCAAGCCATTCCATACAATATTCCAGCCACTTATAGCCTCCCTTTATCCGTTACCGAAAATTGCAATTCTACCGCTTATCCTTCTGATTTTCGGTCTCGGCGAAATGTCGAAGTACGTCATCGTCGCCATCGGCGTATTCTTTTTGATGACCATCAACACCTACGCCGGCGTGCAAAGCGTGCCGAGTATCTATTTCGATGTAGCCAACAATCTCAAGGCATCCAGGTGGAAGGTTTACTTGACGGTGGCACTACCAGGGGCATTGCCTGGTATCTTCACGGGTTTGCGTATTTGCATGGGAGTCGCGCTCCTGCTGCTCGTCGCGGCAGAATTTGTCGGTGCCAACGAGGGGCTCGGTTACAGGATTTGGTGGTCCTGGTCCGTGTTCTGGGTCGTGCCGATGTATGTCGGTTTCGTTGTGGTGGCATTACTTGGGTTTCTGTCAGCCAAGCTCGTCGATTCGTTGGAGCGCCGCTATCTGCCATGGCAGAGACATTAAGGTTGGACGATGGCGCGAATTGATCCACTCGACCGTGATGATCTGGTCTCTTTCGAGCGTTTGTTTCAGGCGCGCGAAGAAGACATGGGTTTCACCTCTAACAGTATGCTCACCATGGCTCGCTGGCCCGAATTGTTGGAGGCGTGGATGAATTTGGGCAGAGAAACGATGTTCAAACCGAGTGAAATCTCGCAAGAACTCAAGGCTTTGGTTGCCCATTTGGTCAGCCGTTCATCGGGTTGCCTGTATTGCACGGCGCACTCGGGCAATCATTCGGTCAACAAGGTGGGTATCGCGGCCGAGAAAATTGAAAAACTATTCGAATACGAGCGAGACCCGATCTTTTCAGATGCTGAACGCGCAGCGCTACGAGTTGCCCAGGCCGGCGGCAATTCAACCGACTCTGACTTTGAAGAGGTGAAAAAACATTTCTCTGAACGCCAAGTCGTAGAAATCGTTGCTGTCGCGAGCTTTATGAGTTTTCTCAATCGCTGGAATGACACACTTGCTGTCGAGCTCGAAGACTGGCCGCACGATTTTGCGAAGAGGCATTTAAGCGAAGGGGGCTGGGAAATTGGTAAGCATGCCAAGTCTCGCCTCTGACGTGTGTATTAGGACGAAACTGGCCTCTTTGCAAATGCCCGCAAACTCAAAGAAACCAGCCAAAAACTTACACCGAAAGGAATCAAACTAATGGCAAGTTACAAGCAGTCAGAAGCACGCGAATGGGCTCGCGAAAATCTGAAGGGTGTCGCCAATGTCGTTATCCCATCCTACACCGCAGATTTGAAGGGGCTGAACGAGGCCGGAATCCGTCATGATATCCGACTTGAAATGGAGTACGGATTTTCTGGCACTTTGCTGGTGTCCGAAGTGGCGATTACGCTGGAAGAGTACGGGCAGTTCTTCGAATGGGCAAACGATGAAGCGAATGGTGATCTTACGCTAATTCATCACGCTGCTTTCGATACGCTCGAAGACAATATCAAAGCGGTTCAAATCGCTGAGGCGAATGGCGCCGAATTGGTTCTTATGTCCTACCCAGCGAACTTTTACGCCGAAACACCCCAAGACATATATGACTATACGAAAGAATTTTGCGCGGCGACCAATCTGGCCGTGATGATGTTCCCGGTTCCGCTCTGGGGATTTGACAGGGTGCACCAGTCTGACATCCCTGCGTCGTTACTTCGTAAGATGATCGATGACATTCCCAATGTTGCAGCTATCAAGGCCGAAGGTGGTATGCCAAGTATTATGGGCTTTATTGAATGCCACAGATTGTTTGCCGATGAGGTGGTTGTTACATGTCCGCTCGAAAGCGACATGATTCCACTATCCCAACTTGTGCCAATCCAATTCAGCGGTACAAGTAATACTGAATACTATGGCCCAATGATTCCACGCATCTTCCAATTGCTCCAGGAGGGCAAGTACGACGAAGCCACGGACCTTTTCTGGAAAATACATCCGGCGCGCAAAGCGAATGGCGCCGCCAACAGTCACATTCCGCAGACGCTTTTTATTCACCGAATGCTTTGGAAATATCAGGGTTGGCTCAATGGTTTCAATGGCGGCCCGATGCGTGCTCCGACTATGCGGTTGAGCGACAAGCATATGGATGGTCTTCGGAAAGGATTGGTTGAATCTGGCATCATCCCGACCAACGATCCAGACAGGGATTTCTACATCGGACGAAACCCGGACGAAGCAGGCATTACCCACTCAAGTAAAGCTGCAGAATAACGCGACAAAACTACCTTGAGGGGTGTTGTGTTCCTGACACCCCTCAAGGCCTGATATCCGTAGACGCGACTTTGAGTACACTAACAATCGTTAATGGTCAAAGTGGTTTGTGACTCGGTATTTTCTGAATGGTTGATAAAACGGTGTGAGCATTAAAATTGAGCAAACCATTCTTTATATCTGCTCAAATAACTCGCAATGTCCTTGCTTGGCCTGACATGGTTGCAGCGATCCAGCGGGCATACGAACAACCTATTGAGCACCAGGCCTGTCCTCCGAGGACGGTTGCGCGTTCAGCTGATGTTTGGTTTCGTTCCTTGACGGCTATTCCTGTTGGTCAGGAGTATATGGGGGCAAAACTATTTGGGTTATCTCGCCAAAAATCAGTCAACTATTTGATTGTTCTTTTTCGCCAAGAAACAGGTGAAATTGTTGCATTTGTGGACGGCAACAGTGTTACGGCATTTCGGACGGCTGCGACGTCAGCTGTGGCAGCGTCTCGGTTGATGCGGCCTGGTGTTCAAAAGGTCGCCGTAATAGGGAGTGGGGCAGAGGCCCGTTCTCATCTGCGTGCACTGTCTTCCGTCCTGAAATTGACTGAATTTCGGGTATTTAGCCCTAGGCAGGCCAGCAGAGACCGGTTCGCAGGGGAGATGGCGAAGGAGTTGGGGATTTATGGTGTTTCAGCAGATACACCGTCTCTGGCTGTGCAAGGGAGTGATGCGGTCATTGCGGCAGCGAGATCGCACGACGAAACACCGACGGTGCGTGGACGGTGGTTGCGGCCTGGAATGACAGTTATATCGATCGGATCTACGATGCCAGAGCAGCGCGAGATAGACGAACAGTGTATCTCCAGTTGCGATCTTATTGTTTCAGATATGGTTGAGGAGGTGGCCGAAGAGACGGGCGATATGTTGGCCGCGCAGCGTGCTGGAATCGATTTTCGCCCGAAGATGATTTCATTGAACGACCTTGTTCGCGGTGTATGCCAAGAGCGTGTGGACGAAGCTCGATTGCCGATGTTCAAGAGCGTTGGCTCTGCAGTTCAGGACGTTACTATCGCCACGCTTGCATTTGAGAGAGCGCTTGAAGCTGGCACTGCGAAGCCTCTTCCTATTGAGTTCGAGTTAAAATATGCATAAAATAAACATTGGTAATTATCATCACATAGCAATGAAATACACATTGTTTTGTTTGCGTCGTTATTATTTATTATATTTTGATTGGCCAAAAACTATTTCATGGTGTTTTTGTCTTTCTTGTCCACTCTGTCTGCCAATAGAAGATTGCTAATAAAACACCTCTCGGAGTTAATAATAATATGAAAACAATATAATAAGGCGCACTATTACAAGTTTTGCATCGTAAATTAGGCTGTAGTGTAAATACAGGTCCAGCCAACCCCGGGAATCACTATTTTAAAAAGTTCCTCCCTGAGAACTGGATTCCCGGGGCTTTTTTTGTCCCTTAGACTGGAGAACAGGTCCATTGGGGCATTTTTGTCACTAAATATTGCCAAAAACTGCAAACTGTCCAGCGATTAAAGTACTTGTACAGTTCTGATAATGTCTACGAACAACCTTTTCGTTGGCTCAATGTTTGTGAAGGCAAATCCGGCAGCACGTGGAAGATATTTAAATGGTTGGATGGTTTAAATTATCCAGAGCTTTTACGATCTCTGTTTCCGGACACGGCGTCGGCAACTATATGAGGGCCCGCATTGGATTTCCAAGGTCGGGTCCGGCATGGCGCTAAAGTCTGGCGTGATCGTCTCCAACGAGCCGAGTTACTGCAAGTCCGGCGAATACGGCATCCGGATCGAGAACCTTGTCGCCGTCACACAGCCGGAGGAGATCGCGGGGGGCGAGCGGTCCATGCTCGGCTTCGAGACCCTGACGCTGGCCCCCATCGACCGCCGCCTCATCGTGACAGGCCTGCTGACCGACGCCGAGCGCGAGTGGATCGACGCCTATCATGCACGCGTGCGCGAGGTGGTCGGCGTCAGCCTGGACGGCCCGGACGATGCCCAGGTGCGCGACTGGCTGGAGGCCGCGACCGCGCCGCTGGTCTGACGGCGCGGCGCGACGTGCCTACTCGGCGGCCTGGGCCGTCGGGGTTGTGGCCTCGAATTCCGGGAATTCCGGAATGTTGAGGTTCGGCAGCACCTTGGTCATGAACTGCTCGATCTCGTCGATCACCGACTGTTTCGGTGCCTGGGCGTAGTGCCAGATCAGGCAGAGGTATTCGCACGGCACCTTGTCGAGCGTGTCCTGCCAGTACGCGATCTGCTCATCCACCGTTCCGCACGGGAAGAGGCCGGTCTGCTGGATGCGCTCAACCATGTCGTTTGCGCCGTCCACCAGGAACGGGAAGAACGAGCCGTAGATGTTCTTGTAGAACTCCTCGTCCTGCTCGGCGAGGATCCGGCGTGCGTCTTCGGGTCCGTTGGTGAAGTGCGGCCAGCGGACGATGCACTGGCGCTCACCGTGCTGCCACGGGCGGCCGTTCTTCTTGCCGTGCTCGACATAGTGCTCCGACATTGCGATGACGCCGTCCATGTTCGAGAAATAGACCGGCACGATCCCGCGCTCCGAGCAGAACTCGATGGATTCCATGCTCGCGCTGACGGCTGTGAAGGTCGGCGGATGCGGTTGCTGGTAGGGCGCCGGTACGATGGAGACCCGGCGTACCGCGCCTTTCTCGTCGATCTCGCCCTCGGCTCCCATCCGCTTCGCCACTTCGCGCGCCGGGAAGTTCTCGACGCCGGTGTCGTAGGGATAGGGGGCCTTGTAGTACTTGCCGTCGAACTCGACCGTCTCCTGTGTCCAGCAGGCGAGGATCTGGTCGACGCGTTCCTCGAAGATTTCCCGGTTCATCTTGTCGGCATCGCTGCCGTCGGACATCGTCGCCTGCATGTCGTCATGCTGTCCGAGGATGCTGGTCCAGCGCTTCTGGTAACCGCGTGCGAAGCCGGCGAAGAATTTGCCTTTTGATACATGGTCGATCACGGCCATTTCTTCCGCCACGCGGATCGGGTCGCGGGTGCCGACCACATAGCCGATCGTTCCCACACGCGCGTTCTTCACCTGGTTGGCCCAGTGCGCATTTATGATGCCGGGAGAGGGTGCGAGCTCGTAGCCTTCCGAGTGCATGTGATGCTCGATGGTGCTGACGCCCCAGGCACCCAGTTCATCGGCGGCTTTCACGATGTCCGTCATCTCGTGGAGCACGGAGTGATAGAGCGCGGCGTCGCGCCCGATCGGCCGGCGCGCCGCGCGGTCTTCCTCGCCGCCCGCCGGCAGGACCGGGTACAGATTCACGATGACTTTCGGCTGTGCCATGTTTGTCTCCCTCAAACGGGTCCGCTTGGGCGCGAACCGCTAGTTCCCGGGAATGGTAAGACCAATTGGTATTATCCAGAATATCAATTCGACTATATGACCTAATCATATTTGACTAATAACCGACGTCACTCATACTGTGGTTTCGTAGGCCGCTTCCGTGAAAGTCCTCAGGCGTTCGCTAACGGTTCTCACGGCGACCGAATGGCTCCGCGATCGGTTGGTGCAGAACGACCATGTTAGTTCCAGGCCGTCGATCGGCGCGGATGAGAGGTCGTCATCGCGCGCCGCTTGGGGTCCGAGCGCCGACGCGGGCATGACGGTGTATCCCAGGTTCCGCCGGGTGAGTTCCAGGCACAGGGCGATGGAATCCGTATCGAACCGGCTTCGGTAGGTGCCACCCGCCTGGGCGATGGCGGCCTCCACCTGCGCGCGGATGACATTCGGCCGCCCCGGCAGGATCAACGCCACCTCCGCGAGGCGCGCGACTGTCACGGAACCGGCGGAATCCAGTTTTGCCGATCCGGGACCGACGAGATGCAGACGCTCCGTCAGCAGCGGCGCGGAATCATAGCTTTCCGGCGGATGCTCCGTCGCGGCCATGACGGCCACGTCGACAAGCCCGTCCGCGATCAGCGCGCGGATCGAGTGGCTCATACCCTCATGCAGCCGCAGCATGATGTTCGGGGCTTCCTCCGCCAGTGTCTCGATAAACGGCGCGGTCACCAGGTGGCGGAGCGAGTAGGGCATCGCCAGCGCGACCTGGGAGACGGCGGATTGACCGATCTCGTCGCGCAACAGATTGAGCTGGCGCAGGATGGGTTGTGCCCGCTCGATCAGTTGCTGGCCCGCGTCCGTGGGCTGCACACCCTTGCGCGTCCGGATGAGCAGGGTCGAGCCGATGTCGTGCTCCAGCAGCGCCAGCCAGCGCGACAGCGACGGCTGGGACAGGCCCAGTTCGTTGGCGGCTCTGTTGATGCTGCCGAGCTCGACCACGCGCAGGAAATATTCAAGGACCCGGGCGTCCATGGCGTCCCCAAATCACTTATCCATTTTCGAAGAACGATTATAGCAAAATGCTTTTTCTGATTAACAGGAATCTACGGTAGAAGACCGGAACAATCTTTCGTGAGGGAGGAGACGAACATGGCCGAGCGCAAGGTGATCGTGACCATCGCGCCGACGGGCGGGATGGCGAGCAAGAAGCAGAACCCGAATATCCCGACCCAGCCGCAGGAAATCGCGGACGATGTCTATCGCTGCTATGAGGCGGGCGCTTCGGTGGTGGCCGTCCATGCGCGCCGGCCGGATGACGAGGCGACATGCAATCCCGATATCTATCGCGATATCAACGAGCGCATCCGGGCCAAATGCGACATCATCATCAACAACTCCACCGGCGGCGGCATCAACGGCGACATGCTGAAGGAATCCACCGACGGGTTCCTCGAAATTTCGTGGGAAGAACGGTTGAAGGGTCTGGAAGCAGGCGCGGAGATGTGCACCCTCGACCCGACGACCATCGTCGCGAACTTCGAGGGCCGCGAGATCTTCATGAACACCTCGCCGGAGCGTTGCCGCGAACTGGCGACCAGGATGAAGGCCAAGGGCATCAAGCCGGAATGGGAGGTGTTCAGCCCGACCCACCTGCTGCAGGACGTCAACCGCCTGCTGGCCGAGGGGCTGGACGAGCCGCCGTACTTCATCAACTTCGTGCTGGGCGCGGACCGTGGCTTCCAGGGCGCGATGCCGTACTCGCCGAAGATTCTGCAGGACATGGTGGACCTGATGCCAGAGGGCGCGAACTTCAACGTCAGCGCCATTGGCCCGGCCCAGCTCAACGCGGCGCTGCAGTCGCTGCTGCTCGGCGGCCATGTGCGCGTGGGGCTGGAGGACAACCTCTATTACGAACGCGGCGTTCTGGCCAACAACGTGCAGCTTGTCGAGCGTATCGTGCGTATTATCCGTGAACTGGGTATGGAACCGGCGACACCGGACGAGGCCCGGGAGATCATGGGGCTCAAGCCAATCGTCGTCCTAAACGGGGATTGGTTTTCAAGTGCTGTTTGGTGATCACCCGAATTCCCCGGTGCCAGTTGGCTAACTTGGCCGCGCCTTACCAGGGGGCTGACCATTCAAAAAAAACTAAACAGGAGCAAGGACAATGGCCCGAGTTTTTCGTCGCGTAGTTACGGGGCACAATTCTGAGGGGAAATCCTTTATTTGGAAAGATGGTCCACCGCCCCAATCTCTAGAGCCACTCCCTCAGCTCAAATTGCATGAACTTTGGGAAACAGGATCTCTAGCCGACAATTCCGGCGATAAAGACTGCGCAGTTCGTGAAAACAGTATCGAACCGCACGACCCGGCGGGTACTGTATTTCGCTTTGTGGAATTTCCTCCGGATGAGGTCTGGCAAGGAGCAGATCTGGGAGAAGCTTTCGCCGAAATGGGAAGTGGTGAAGCACATGACACCACCTCTGACGAGGCGGTCGCCATGCACGAAACCCAGACCACCGATTATGCGCTGGTATTAGAAGGAGAGATTTGGGCTGTGATGGAAAAGGGAGAGACAAAGCTCCGAGCGGGTGATGTCCTGATTCAGCGCGGTACAAACCATGCTTGGTCCAACCGGTCTGGCAAACCGGCCGTCATGGCCTTCGTACTTGTTGGGGCAAAACAAAGAATATAAGCATGAGTCGTGAAATTCCTTGGACGCATCTAACGCGCAGGTACTGCGGCCCGCGATAGGCTCCGGTTCGTAACCGAACTTTGGGGACGAGCGAATTATGCAGCTATGCC
The DNA here is from genome assembly GCA_965222215.1 of Alphaproteobacteria bacterium. Classification (GTDB taxonomy): domain Bacteria; phylum Pseudomonadota; class Alphaproteobacteria; order UBA6615; family UBA6615; genus JABJAG01. The sequence continues at coordinate 3,869,820 of OZ244931.1, forward strand.
GGTTGAATAGTAGAGTAGGCTGGTCAGCGTTAATCGGGGCCGCGTGTCACGGTGATCGTTTGTCCTAGGCGCCGTCCTAATGGAAAATGGGGTTCCAAGATGATGGCAGTTGCTTCAGATCAGAGTGTATTCGACAACATTCTGGGGCCCATTTGACGAACGCCGGAGATGACTTACGCTCGGCAACGACTGATCTCGGGACTTCGCACCGTACGTGTTCTTACTCTTACTTCGGGTCAGTTTCCCGCGGGTCAAGCGGTTCGCTTGTTTGCGATTCTGAATTTGCGTCTTGGGCGGGCCCGGTGATGCTGCGCAGCCGCTGCACGCCGATGGCCGGCATAATCGCCAACGCTGTCACAGCAGCCACGACCATGAATGAATCCCGGTAACCGAGCATGTTGGCTTGTGCGTGGACGACACGACCGAGATATTCTAGTGCTGTCGGTAACTGTTGTGATTCCGCGACGCCGATCTTTGACAGCAGGCTATTGACCCGTGCGAGAAGTTCTATGGTCTCGCTATTGGATGGGTTCTGGCTTTCGATCATTGTACTACTGAAGAACTGCGTTCGCCGCTCCAGAAAGACGGCCAGAAAATTGACGCCAAAGGCACCGCCAAGCTGACGTGTAAAGTTAATCGTACCCGACCCTTGTGCCACCAGCATTGGCGGCAGCGCGCGCAAGCTCCCAACACTGAGGGCGGGAAATATAAACCCGAGACCGACCCGGCCGATGATGATCCACCAAGCGAGCGTCCAAAATCCAGTATCGAGGTCTACATCGGCCATCAGGACTGCCGACAGGGCGAACAATAACAGGCCAAAGCCGATTAGAATGTCTGCTGGTAGCAGGTCGCTCAACCGGCCGGCCAAGGGAAACACGACGCCGAGAAGCAGTCCGCCAGGCATCAGTAACAGACCCGCAACTGTTGGTGTTATGCCTTGAACCGTCTGGACGAAGAGTGGAACGAGATACGTCGTACCGAAAACGCCGGCACCGAAGATAAAGCTGACGATTGCGGCGGACGTGAAGCTGGGGTTGGTGAACAAGCGCAGATCAAGCAACGGTTCCTTCGCGCGAAGCTCCCAGATAATGAACACCGCAGTCGCTGTCAGAGAGGCCGCAAACAGGAGCACAATCGTCGTAGACCCCCACCCATCGCGCTGACCGTTGGAAAGTGCGGTCAGCAATACCGCCAATGCCATTGACATCAAGGCAAAGCCGGTCCAGTCAAAGCGCGGTCGCCGAGCCTTAGGGTGATGCGCCGGGTAGACAAAATATGCCATCGCCATGCCGATCAATGCGAATGGAACCGCAACATAGAAGACATAACGCCAACTGAAACTGTCAATTAGTACGCCGCCGACGAAGGGCCCGATAGCCGGCGCTAGTACGACACCAAGCCCGAAGATACCCATTGCTTTGCCGCGTTGTTCGGGCGGGAAAACCCGAAACATCGCGACCATCGAGAGCGGTTGAACGATCCCCGCAGCCGCTCCCTGTAATACCCGGGCGAGGATCAGAAGCTCTTCGTTCGGCGCTATGCCGCCGATGAACGAACCAATTATAAACAACATAAGTGCGGCGAGGAACGTGGTCCGAAGACCGAGAGCCTTGTCGAGCCAATCCGTCATTAACATTGTAGCGGTCATCGCGGCGAGAAAGGCAGTAGAGAGCCACTGAGCCTTGACCTGTCCGATGCCAAAGGCACCCATGATATCGGGGATGGCCACGTTGACGATCGTCGCCGTTAGAATGACAGCGATAGAGGCGATCAGCGAGGTTAGCGTAACCAACCAGCGGTGTGCCGCGTCGCGTCGCGAGGGCGGCGCTTCATTGGCGGCTGACATCGATTTCCAGCTCGACCATCATGCCGGGGCGCAATAGCCCATCTGTTTGGTCGAGGGCGACACGGATTGGAACGCGCTGGGTCACCTTCGTGAAGTTGCCGCTCGGATTCGGTGCCGGTAGAAGTGCAAACTGGCTTGTCGTTACATTGCCGATCCGCGCCAACGTTCCCATGAAAATGCGGCCAGGATAGGCATCTACGTCGATTGTTACCGTTTGTCCCAGACGAAGCTTACGCACCTGCGTTTCCTTGACATTTGCTTCAACCCACACGCCGTCGGGGTTATGTAGGAGCAGCAGCCGCTGGCCTGTCTGCACGAATTCCCCGACGGACACGAAAGTCTTGTCGATGACCGCATCGATCGGACTGATTACGGTCATGTCTTCGATCTCGATTTTCTTGCGTTCGCGCCGCGCGTTCAAGATCTCGCGCTCTGCGTCTAGCCGCGAGAGATCGCGCTGAAGAACTTCCATCTCACTGCGCGCGGCTTCGGCGGTATCCAGCGCGGCTGCTGCTGCCGCGACTTCTGCGTACGCTTTAGCGCGCGCCTGCGTTGCTGTTGCGACATCGGTTTGACGCGCCTGCCAGCGTTGAGTTGAAACGATACCGTGCTTCCTAAGCGAGTTGGCGCGGGCGAACTCGTCGCGCGCCAGCTTGAGTTCGGATTCACGGACCGATACTTCGGCTTGCGCGGCGTCAAAGCCGGATCGACGGGCGGCAATCCCTGAGGTCGTGGTTCGATCGAGCAGTTCGATCCGGGTCCGCGTTTGAGCAAGCTGCGCGTCGATTCCCTCGATCATATAGTCAAGCTCAAGCAATTGTAGCTTTGCTTCGCGATCATCTATGCGGGCTAGGTGGTCACCGTGTTTGACCCGGTCACCTTCAGTCACTGCCAGATCAGTTATGAATCCGGGTAGGCGTGTGCTGATTGTTTTCACATCCCCGTCGATGCGGGCATCGACGATATGGACAAAGTAGATTTGCCCGATAACCCAGTCCGTTCCCCAGGCCGCCAGAGCGGCAATGACCGCTGCGGCCGCAACAAACGGGCCAAGCCGCCGCACAATGTGCCCCTGCGATGGCGGTGTGCCATCGTTTTCATTTGCCGGGTGAAGACGCGTCCGGTCAGCGGTATCGTCGCGCGCCATCAGTCTGCTTCCGCGAGCTTCCTCATGGCCCGTTCTGACGAGCGGTCGTAGACTGCAATGTTCTTTCGGATGCGTTGGAACACGCGAATGCACGTGGCGATATCGGCGTCGTTCACATCGCTCAGCAAGTGTTGCCGCGAATCCGCAACGATGCGTTCGATTTCGTCGACAATCGGTTGTGCAGAAGGCGTTAACGTCAGAGTCTTCCCTCTGCGGTCACTCTTCGCCTCCCGCCGCACAACCAAGTCCGCGTCTTCGAGGGCATCCAGAAATTTGACCAGAGTCGGACCCTCGACACCCATTCGTTCGGCGAGATCCCTCTGCAGCAACCCACTGCCACCACGGGCAATATGCAACAGCGTCATCCAGCGCGCCTGCGTAATTCCCATCGGTCGCAAACGAGCATCGACGAGCGCCCTCCAGGATCGATAAACCCGACCGAGCTCCGTGCCGAACTGTTCTTCCTGTGAGGGAGTAGAAATCATATTGATGCCTAATTGATAGGTAACTATTTATTCATGTGAATTCCTGACGTCAAGGTGCAATCTTGCACTTGCCGGTGATTGCCTCTGTCCTGACAGAAATTCGCGGTTCAGTTTGTCGAGGGCGGGTTGACGATATCTCCGTCAGAGATTTTCTGTCCCGTACTCTAGACGTTGGAGAATTTTCAGAACCATCGGATGGGGGTGCAGTCAGGTGAATTAAGGAGATCTAAACTCGGCGACTTTTTAAGAGCACATCTCCACTACACCAATTTATTCGCGATCGTGATTATATTTCTGCCAAGGTCATCTACTGAAAGTTGGTGGGAGAACTGTAGATATGCCTTCCGATGTGCTCTCCGGCGGCACGTTTGAGTGTCAGATAATCAATCACCCCGGTTTCCGGTAGACTTTGTTTGGATTGATAGGCTTTGAGGGCTTGGGAAAAGCTTTCTGTCATGACGACCTGATTTTGGGTCGGGTCATAAACTATGGTGTTTTCGAAGTTCAATGAGCGTCCCAAAAGCGCAATGGTTTGAGCCGACCATGATGAGGCATAGGGCGCTTCATGCTTTGAGGCTTTGATTTCAACGTCCAGCATCGCTGCAACGGAACTACCGTTCTCGTTGCCAGCAGCTAGGGCCTGCTCCCAAATTCTCTCCCACGATTCCAGGGACATCTTGCCGACTCTCGCGCTGATCTCGTTCGAGATAAGGGCCGCAGTCGCGAAATTCTCTGAGGCTTCTGCAACCTGAAAGCTCTTGTACAAGTTTGCGGCAACACCCCAGCTCGTAAGCACTTCACGATGGGGATTCCCGACCTGGCCACAGTCTCGTTCAACGCTGAAGTAACGCCCCTGCGTGACAGTGATTGCAATGCGGTGACGTTGCGGGCACTCTAGGGTTGGCGCCATCACAAGCTTGCCGTTCTGGGAAGTGGTTCCGACATACTCGGCATGCTCGTGTCCTTGTGGCGGGACGAGTTCGATCTTCGTCACCAGGCCTTTGCCTCGGTCGTCGACGACCAGCATCTCGCCGAGCTGACCGGCGTAAACGGTTCCAGCCGAAATAACGAGGAATGTCAGAGCGTAAAAGGCTCGTTGCGAGAATTTGGCTGTTGAGTTCATCGGGTTCATGCGGGGACTTTCTTTTCGTTGAGCTCTCTCCACAGTGCCGCTCAGTCAAAGAGCGAGCAGAACAAGAAAGCCGGCGGCAAAGACGACGCCGAGCGCACGGCCCGTACTTTTGTTAGGAACGAGCACGCTCGCGGATATTGCCAAGAGGGCCGTGAGGGCTCCCAGGAGAACCCAGAACTCATTCTCCAGGAAGAATGTCGTGATCGAGGGCCGGACCAACCGCATCGCCTGATCCGAACTCGAGAGAAGCAAGACGATTCCGTCATCGGCTGCGTATTGCGCGGAAACATGGCCCTCGAAGCCCGGATGGAACTCGTCAAATCTGATTGTGATGCTGTTGTTTACGGGCTCGGTCACGTTTGTGATTGATGCGGGGGGAACGGCAACCGACGTGACTTTGCCGACGAACTGGCCAGGCTGTTTCCTGACCTGCAGTTCGAACGTGACGTTACTGAACTTGGTCCGGGAGAGATTTTCGATCTCCAGAACGACGGATGTACATGCGCCTACGGATTCGCATTGGGATGGTGCCTCCGCAATTGCATATTTGACGATCGGCTGCGAAGCCAGCCGATCGACCGTGTGGGTAATCCACCATGCGAAAGCCCCGACCAAGACCGTGAGGAGGAAAGGCGGTGCAGAAGAGCGGAGGAATTCTCTCACGCCTTTTTCCATTTCGGTATCGGACATGTCATTGGAATTCTGTTGGACGGTGTAACAGCGGAGCCAAGTGGGTGCGCCTTGGTGATCCTAGGCGGTCGGTTTCGGTGATGATGAGTTATCTGATTTCCCTCCCGCCGCGCGCAGGTTGGCGACCTTCCCCAACAGATCGAACCAGAAGGGTGCCCCGAGGCTGATCGCGGCAATCGTAATCAGCCATCCGAGGAATGACTTTAGCCAATCGACCGGGCCGCTTGGCAAGCTGTCCCATCCGATCGGAAAACTCTCGAGAGCTTCGAGATTACCCGCCTCCAGTTGGGGGAGAGCTTCCTGTTCTCCGGCCGCCTGTGCCTGCGCTGCGATAGAGGCGCGAAGGCCGTCGTTGCGCCAAAGCTCTTCGGCGATATGGACAGAACTTGCATTGGTCGCGATCACGACACCTGCGGCGATGAGAAAAATGATCCACTGGACCTTGCGCTTGTACCAGCCGGCGATACGGCTCATGCCCTCATCGAACCATCCGGCAAGCTTGTCCTTGAGACCGTTTGCGGCATCTTCGCCATTGTCGATCAACGCTTCGAGAATGCGCCGCAATGGGTGATCTGCATCGATCTTGCTGACGATATCGCGCGCTTCCTCGGCGGTGCAGGCGACGTAGGATTTGTTCGCGTTGTCCTTCGCGAGGATTTCGAGCAGAACCTCGCTGAACGTCTGCGGCGCAATGTAGGAGGGTAGCTTGCCTTCCTTTGCGAGATTCTTGATCAGCGGATGTTCATAAACCCGTTTGGCATATTCATTGCCAACGAGGTTGCGGATGCCTTCATTCAGGTTTTTGGAGCGCAGCGCGAATAAACTCGCGATCCATTCCTGTACGGCGGATGTGACCAGGCTCAAAACGACAAAAAAGAATATGAGCCCAAGCGCGACGTCTATTGCCGGATGATCGAGCATGATCCCCCCATGCCAATCCCAAGGGTTGCCAAATACTAATCAAACACCCGAATTGCGGGAAGATGAATTTTGAGCCTCGAGGTCCTCGGGAACTACAACCCGTCATCGTTCAGGGCCAGATCCGGCGAGATTCTTGGAGTTAGCCGGCGAGACGCTCCGAGACCTTGTCCACAATCTTTTTCAGTTTTGCGAGAATGTCAGCGAACTGTTGCGGGGTTTCCGCGAGCTTTTCCAGCCTTTCACGGTCGGCGGCGAGATCCCGGCGCGCGCCCGTCAGGGCGTTCTTGATCCGTTGGATGCCGTCGGACTTATCGAGGGCCCCCATTGTCACATAGCCAAGCTCCTCGACGGCGAGCATGACCTCGGCCTTGTCAGAGCGCAGTTCTTTGAGCTTGTCGCGATCGGCCTTGGAAAGCGGGCTGGTCCATTCCTTGTCCTTGATGCGCGCGATTTCTGCTTCGATACTCTCGATAATCGTGAGAAAGGCGGCTCGCGCCGTTCGGGCTTCTTCGACAATTTCCTGACGTGTCATGATCTGTCCTCATTGTTACTGATCGTTGGCCGCAGACTCGCCTTGGGCTTCGGCGGCCTTTTTGAACTCGCGCGCGATTGCCACGAGGTTCTTGGTTTTCTGAACGAGGTTCTCGACCTCGGCGATGGCTGTCGAAAGATCGGTGCTGCTGCGATTGAGGGTTGAAACGATCTTCCCGTGGGCCGTCGCAAATGCGTGAAATACGGAATCTTCTGAGCCGAGTTCGGCACGTGCCTTCAGCGCCGTATCGAGGCGGGATGCGGCTTGCAGCAAGGCCTCAAGGTTCTTTTCCGATCGTTCCGTCTCCCAATTTCCCAGAGCTTTGTCGTACTGCTCCGTAAACCGGCGGACATCGCCATCGATGGCAAATCCGGCGCTCGTCGAAAAATAGGCCGCGGCCTCGACGAGAAGCGGTTGCATGTCCCGCGTTGCAGCCCGTAGAGCAGATAGTTTGGCCTGGGTCTGGTACTCGCCGTACACGAAGGCTGCGAGGCTGGCGACGGAGGCCTGGAATGCGCCACATGCCGGTTTTGCAACGACGCCAACACCCGAGAAAGCCGCGAGCGTTCCGGCCAGGCCACAAACACCTTCCATGGCGCTGGAAACGCCGGCCTTGAGTTCGTCCGTGTTGTCGGCGGCGGCAGTTTCCTTCAAGCCCGATGCATAGGTCGCAATCTCACGGGCGACAGCCAGCTGGTTCGGGATGAGGCTCGCCACATTCAGTTCGCTGCCTGCATCGTCGGCACCGCTTTGGGCGTCGCTTTGTGTCATGAGCCGAATCTCGCAACCTGGGGCATCGAAACTGCAATTCGCTCGGGCCAGGGGGCGGATGAGAACGCGTTCACCATTCGCATCCGCACCATCAATTGCGCGCTTTTGGCGGATTTCGGTAATCCGACGGGCCGAGGTCTCATCGAGTTCGGCAAGGGCCGTCTTATTGTTGTCGGCAGCGTCTGCAAAGCTGTTGAGCACGCGGTCCAGCCCCGCCGGAGAACTGCAGCCCGAGAGAATGAGCAGGGAAATGACAGATGTGACAACGATACGAGTCATTGGCTTGCCTCCTTGTCGACACGGCTGCTGGGGGCATTGTCACCCTCTGCTGTATCGAACCATTTGAAATAGTCCTTGGTCCCTTTCTTGCCCGATGCAACGAGGGCATCACGGCGCTTGGCGGTGATTCCGAAATCCGTCGTCGAAACACCGAGGGTGTCGATGTAGACAGTGCGGTGCCAGTCGTCGCTGTGCAGATGCGCCATTTCCTGGGCCGCCAGCGCGGTCGACAACAGCGCCTGTGCGTAGTCCAGGAACCCGTCGATCTTGCGGGCGACCTCGACATTTCCATAACGGAACGCCGCGATTTCACGGCCTGAGTCGAGCCGGAATCCAAGTGTTTGCTTGTTATAGACATAGCGCGCGCGGTTCTTGTTCGCGCCTTTGAGGAACGCCTTGTTCTCCTTGGCGTAGTAGTCGGTTTCGCGCATGGCAAAGGCGCGCTCATCCTCCGCGATGTATTTTTCACGGTCGAACAGCTTGATCGGGTAATTGTAGAGCAGACCGCCGTCTACATAGACATCGCCGCGCGGATTTTTCACCGAGGCGAAGAACAACGGCAGGCTCATCGAGATTCGAACCGCGTCGACGACGCGCATGGACGGCGTGTGCTCTTCGGAGAAAATCTCACCGAAGCCCGTGCTGAGATTGGCGCCCACGAGAAAAAGCCCTCGTCCGGTCTTTGCGAGGAACTCCTTGAATGTAACCGAGGGTGAGCCGAGCTTGTCGGCAATCAGGTTGCCGATCCACTTGTGAAAGTAGTCGCCCTTGTACCAGCCGTATTCGTTGATCAGTCGCTGCGTATCCGAGACGAATCCGAAGCTGTCGTCTTTGAACAGCTTGAAATCCAGTTCGCGCAGGATGTTCAGTTGTTCCGCGTTTGTGTAGCCGCAGCCGAGGAGGACTGCGTTGATAGCTCCGGCCGACGTGCCGCCGAGCCGAACGATCTCGTCCAGCACGCCTCTTTTCTCCAGGACGTCCAGGGCGCCGACATACGCGATCCCTTTGACGCCCCCGCCCTCAAACACGAGATTTCGAAACTGGCTCATTTTAGATCTCCCTAGATCAGAATGCGGTTGGCCCGAAGGATGAGGGCCAACACGGCCGGTCAAAATATGCGCTCACCCGGAAGCGCTGCTGTGGTCATCGGTCATGAGCGACCATCAACTGATGTCGCAGTTGTCGGACCGCTTCCACGGTGCATCCGGCAACGAGTCCTTATTGGCAGCATCGAACGACCGCCCCGTAACGATCTCCACGGTGCGGACGGATTCAAGCCAGCGATCCAACGAGCTTGCGGGGGCCTGTCCATTGGGGATGATCCAAGCATTGGCCTGACGGTTGTCAGTGCGGATCACGACTTTCCAGAATGCGGCAGGCGTCTGCACGCCGTGACTTTCGACGAAATAGTCATCGTCGAAATTGCTGCCCCAAATGGGGCCACCCCAGACCTCGAGCGGGACTTCGTCGCGCAGACATTCGATGATGTGTTCAGTTTCCAGCCACGCACCGCGGTTCATTGAAGACGTTTGCGGGAGCAGGTTTGTCCAGTAGTTCGTTTCCCGGATTGCCTTTGCAGATCCATCGAAGTGGTTGGCGGGAACCTGGTGGCCGACGTCGTAGGCTGCGCCGGGCACCGCGATCACGGACTGGAAGGTCTTGGTACTTGTCGCTTGGCATGCTGCCGGGACTGCAGTGTCGATGTCGTAGCTCGAGTGGCGGTCGAAATTCCCTTCGTCCTTTTGGGCGATGTAATGGAACAGGACCGGGCCTCGGCGATCACAATCAACCCAGACGGTAAATCCGGAATAGTCGATCTGAACAATGTCAGCCCGTGTTGGCGCCGCGAACAAGAGGGCGCACAAAAAGAAAACGACTGCCTTTCCCATAACCTACTCCTGGTTTTCCAATGTTGCGGGTGGACGTGATTCCAAGCCTTTGGGTGAGCCGTTCTCGGTTTCACCTTGAAGCGCGATATCGCTCGACCATCTGGTCGGAAATATCCTGGGGGTAACAAAGCGGCGATGCGCCACCGGGCCGGCTGTACGCGCTGCGCTTGCCACAACGGCTCCCGTTCCTTGCCAGGTTGTAAGGGCAGGGGCAGGGGCCTGAATAACGCGCGATGGAACGCTCGATAAGGAGCCGGCGGATCTGGTCGTCGTTCAGCTGCGATGCGTTCGGCTGTGCTTGCGTAAGCTGGACACCCGTTCGAGGGGGCTCGCTCCGTACGGGCGCTCCTGCGAGAGTAAGGAGAATGAGCGGCAGTATCGCGAGTATGTGTGGCAAGCGTGTTTTCAGCATGACCCCGGCTTATCGGTTGGTTTCATGCGCCGGACGGAATCGGCGATGAGCTTGTTGACGGTCGTTTGGCGCGCCTGCGCGTCGGCGCTCGAAACGGCTTTCTTGGTGACGGTCACGTTGTAGCCGCGAAGCTTCCTGGAACCGGCTGGTGCGCTGCCGAGGCCGTCGATGCACTCGATCGCGGCATCGGGAGACAGGAAAAGCACCTGGTCGGACTGCTCAGTAGAAAGGTTTGCAGAAACATGCTTCTCAACTGATTTGAGATGTCTTTCGGCTGACGAGACCACGAGAACCTTGTCGTAACCCGCGGCCAGGCATTTCAGGACGTTGCCGAGTTCGTGTTCGGGGGTCGTCGTGACGGTTATCTCGCAGGCGATCCGCTGATCGCCGTCCGCGAGTGCAATATCAACGCGCCCGGAACCGTCAAGGATGGGCTCCTCGAGTGTCACCTTGAAGCCGCGATCCTGGGCAACCTTCCGAAGGAGATTCTGGAGATAGACATGCTGCCGGTCGGGTTTCGGCTCGACTTTGGGGCGATCAATGCTCGGCGAGGTTTGGGGTGAAATTGTCTGTGTTGTTGCCGGAACCGGCTCTTTGGCTTTGACAGGTTCGGGCCTGACCGTTGAGGGCATGGTCGGTGCCGGTAATTCAACCGGCAACGACACCTCATCCATGTGTCGGCAGTATTTCGTTCGATTCCCGGCAAGCAGGTCATGGTAAGCGTCGTCGGGCATCGCGGGTTCGGCGTCGATCGCACCGAGCGGAACGGAGACCCGGATGGCGCGGGGGAGCGCGTTTTTGATGAAACAGGCGAAGTCAGAGCTCGCCTCGTGCTTGCGCATGCTACGGATGAACTCCGCCTCACAGCGCATATCTTCAGCGAAAGCGCGCGCGTCCTTCGAGCTGACCCCGCCGGCGAGTTTGATCGACGTGCTTGCCATGAAGGTCGCTCGAAGTCGGGTCGAGAGCTGATCCAGGTTCTGGTGCGCGAGTGTGAGCCCGACCTTGAATTTCCGCGCTTGGTTTAGGAGATCCTCGACCCGCTCGTCGAAATACTCGTGCGCTTCGTCCACATAGACAAAACACGGGCGCCGATCCACAGCAGGCAAGGCGGCCCTTTCGAGGGCGGCCTGTCCGATGAGCGCGATGAAGAACCGCCCGAGCACCTGGGATCCGTCTTCCTTGAGGAGGTCCTTGGCGGTGTTGATGACTACGATCTTGCCGGCATTCATCATCTCGAACAGGTCGACCGCGTTCTCCTCATGGGAAAAGACCCGCTCGAGAGTGGGATAGGACAGGATGCTCCACAGACGCCGTGCGATCTGTTGCTTGGTCGGATCGAACGTCTTTTGAAGAAACTGGGTCTCGAAAAAGTGCCGGGTGGTGCCATCGAGCTGTGCGAAGTAAGGCCGGTACTTTTCGCCGTTCTCCATCACATCGCGCAGGGTGTGGATGGTCGCGCCGGGGATCACCATCATCAGCCGGGCAAGAAACTTGAAGATGACGCCCTGCTTCTCCGTGAGCTCGGAGCCCAGGAGCGCGCCGAACATGTATTCGAAAAGCGCCACCGTGCCGGACAGGATCATTTCTCGCTGCGCCGGGCCGTAAGCGTTCAGGCGGCCGCGATCGAAATCGAACATGTTGAGCCGGACCGGGTACTCGACGTCATGCGGATCCACCACCACCAGCCGATCGGCAAGGCTGTCCCGCGTGCCGGGGTCGAACAGCGTCAGGTGTGTGGTCGTATTGGCGAGATCGCCCTGGCTGTCGATCACGATGATCGAGCGCTTGTCCTCGCGGGCGCGCAAAAGGTCCTGGTGGATCAGGAGCTGCAGAAGCTGGGTCTTGCCGTGACCGGTGCCGCCCACGATGTGGCAGTGCTCGAAGCGCACGGCGTCCGGGATATTGAACGACATCGGATAAAGCAGGAGTCGCTCGAACGGTGTGCCGCCGAGATAGGCTGCGGCGAGCTCGTGGGCGGTCTGCCCGCGTTGTTCTGACGGCAGGATGTATGGTTTTCGCGTTGTCTCGCGCTGCTCTGGAGATATTCCTGATGCACGGCAGGCATTCAGTTCGATACGGTCGCGCAACGGACCGAGCGGCCAGCGGTCGTCATCAAATCCAACGACCGCGGCCGCGGATATGTCCTCGACCATAGCGGCGGGATTGCCGACAAGGTCGATGAGCGAGACGTCGAGACTGGCGGATAGGCCTGGGTTCGTATCGTTGTCCTCGTCGTCATCAACCGCTGCGGCCGGCAGGTACTTGATGATGTGGACGAGCATTTCGACAACCGCGCCACGCCATTGGACAAACAGGACGTCGAAGTTCTCCAGATACTGCATCCGGGCCCGCAAATGGTTTCGCAAGCCCGCTCCGGTCTCCATTGAGAGTGGTCGTGACCAGTCGATCTCCGGTAGGGGCGAAAGCCCTTCGTCGGCAATCAGCTCGTTCACCAGATCAAGTAGCAGGTCGAGGATGTCTGTCCCGGGAAGCCGTCCGGTGGTTCGACAGGCTTCAACGATGACGCTGACCGGAAGGTTATCGAGGGCGTCCTCTGTGATTGGTGAGGACGCCTGTTTCGCCAAAACCCGGTCATAGAGAGCGCGCGTTTCCTTGAGCTCGCGCTTTTCCCGCTCTGCTTTGGGATCGCGGAACAGGCCCATCACCCCCACGACCATAAGGAAGGGAACGGCAACGATCAGCGCCACGGCACCGAAGGCCGTTTCCACCCAGGCGAACTCGCTTTTCTGTTCCGGCATCGCGGTGCACTCCGGATCGGGAGGGGCGACGCGTCAGAACTCGAGAACGACCTCTTCGCCGAATGTCGAGGCACGCTCGAGCAGGGCTTTGAAGTTCCCGCAGGCGGTTTTGATCGAGTCTTCGGTTTCGATCAGATCGATGAAGTGTTCGCAGGAAATGGTTTCGCCGCGGGCCAGGTTGTCGACCGTCGTGGTCATCTCGATGTCGCGTTTTCGACCGATTGCCCAATGGTGAAGGATGGTGTCTCCGGCACCGCATTGCTTGATCAGTGCTTCCTCGTCCGGCGTAAGCTCTGCACGGACATGGAGTGCGAATGTCGGGGATTTCTTGATCATCCCCTTGGAACCGATTTCTCGCTTGATGAGCACCTTCATTCCCCGTTCTCCCGCAATGATTGAACCTGGTTCATACGAGAGTAGGCACATGTGCGGGAATTTGCACTAAAGTTATCAACCCAGAGTGATATTGCTGAGAGCGTCCGGTGGGTGAGTTGGCCCCTGTTTTAGTCAACCTTGCGAAATAGTCCGACAGAGTCTTAATATATCGATTCGTTTCATTGAGTTTCGTTTCTTGTCGCCTGGTGTCCCTTTTTGTCAGTTGATTGCAGTTGTCAAAGCACCTAGAAACCGCGACTTTCTCAACAAAAGGCACTGGCAATGGCAAAGCGACCGCGCCGTCTTGCACGCTTTCCGCGGCTGCGAACTCTGCGAGAGGAATTGGGATGGACGATCTCATTTCTGGCGCAGCGAATAGAGAACGCCCCCTCCGAACGCACGTTAAAGCGTATCGAAGACGGGTATGAAGTCCGTGTGGAGACCGTCAATCGTGTGTTTAACACTATTGAAGGTCACCACCCGGAGAATCTGGTTCGTCAGGATGAAATCGAAATCATTGAACGATGAAGTCCTGATAAATTCTAAGGCTTTCTAGATATGCCTACTTTTGATGAGACAATTGAGAACCCGATCAAAGCGATCGATGACGGCTCTCGCAATTTGAGGAGTACCCAACAGCAGGAGTTTTCAAGGCAGTGGATGTTGCACGCCCTCCTGGTTGAATTTTATCGGTATTCCTTCGAAGACGACTATGTCGATACCGAAAGCCCCGCCGTCCGAAAAGCCAAGCAGGCTTATGCGGCCCTTTTGGAAAATAGGGATTGGCTCCACCCACATCTGACCGAGTTCCTGACGGCGTGCTCCGAGGTGGCGCGGATGCCCGAGCTCCCGTCGAAATCTGCGATATGGAATCTTGAAACGGAAGGTCTGCACGTGCCGGTGATCACGTCAGAGGCTTCCTCGTCGAAAGGCATGGTCGTCAGCGATCGCACGACGGATACCGTGCCGATCTTTGAAAATACGCTCAGCGATCCGAAGGCGAATCAACAGCTTGTGCGTGCATTTTCAAGCAAGATTGATAGACTGAAAGAAGTCAGCGGAACCAATCATTTGGTGTTTGTCGAAAAAGAAGTCGGCCCCGTGGGCGCGCTTCCTATGATGTCTTCTCTTGTCATTCAAACCGGGTTACCGGCCAGCATTTATCGTTCGACGCATTGGGCTGAACGGGCTGCAATCGCGGGTCAGCGCCCGAATGAGACGGATCGCATCACGATCATCTATGACCTTGTTGTATCTGGAACGGGCATCTGCACGGCAGCGGATGATGTGAAGGCGCTGACCGGGGCCACGACCGTCGCCGCAATTGCATTGTGTGGTTACGGCGCGCCCAAAAATGAATTGCGCTCCCGTGCCGATCAGACAATCGCACTTGATGCGCTCGGTTGGCGCGACCAAAGCGAAACAGATTTTCTCGATGAACCCCTCTCTCGCGGCCAAAGCGAGGACCGGACGCATTCCGATCTTCGCGAACAGCCACGAGAGGAGAAGGTCATGCCAGATCCCCAGAAGAAAGATCGGCTCAGTCCTGGGTATTACACCCCAGCGACAATGCCGCCTCTGAGTCCAGGGGCAAAGAAAATGCTTGAAGAGGTCATCGCGACTGCCGAGCGGCGCTCTCAGGAATCTGGACCCGTGAAACACACTCGGGTACCAGGAAATAACCGGAAAAGTGGACTTGGGATCGCGGTTGGGAGTCGCAAAGGCGGTGTCGGGATCAAAGTTGGAAGCCGGAAAGGCGGTGTTGGGACCAAGATTTAACAATCCGTGGTCTCGAAATCTTAATAGTCCTGCCGACTCCCAAAGGGCCTCTATGTTTGGGGCCCTTTTTTATGCGTCTCAAGAGCAGGAAAATCCGCCAACTTGTGGGGAGATCTATGGCCGAGGAGCAGAAGGAAGCTAGGCCGTCATTCGGGGAATTGTTGGGTGCGCGTAGAACGTTTTCGCTCGAAAAGTTGACGCTGTACTTTCCGAATCAAGACCGCGGCGGGAACAAGGTCACAAACTTGGAGACCTATATCGAAACCGCGATGGTAATTCTCGCTGAGACCAATGGAGGCGTAACGCGGATGCCGCCGGCCGTGGGGATGTGGCTCAACCAGGAAACTGGGGAACAGGTGCACGAGGACACAGTGGTCATCTATTCCTACATCACCGATGAAGACAGGTTCTGGGAAAGGTTCCGGTTGCTCAAGGAAATCCTGCACAGGTTTGGCAGGGAAACCAACCAGGGTGAGGTCATGGTTGAGTTGTCCGGCGATACACCCGACAAAGGCTATGTTTCGGATGCCTATTTTATTGACGACTACGACGACGAATAGAGCCGTTGCGACAAAGCCAGCAAGGGCTGGAACGGACTTTACGCTAAGCCTATCTGGCACATGTATTGGATTAGAAGGCGAGTGAACCTTCACCTAAATCCGAACATCCTTGTATCCATAATGCGATCCATCGGAGCAGACAGCGCAATGGCGGGGCCTGTGAGATAACTCGTCGAATACATACAATGTCGGTATGAGGCAGCAATCTTTATCAAGATCTGCGTGCTTCACGGGCTCCAGTGTCAGCCTGCGGTTTTCCTCGTCACAGTACTCGACCAGGACTTCGTCGTCTTCGACATCGAAGTGTTTGTGCAGCAGTGTCAGGCCAAAGCGCCCAAGCGCGCCATACTTCTCGAGCACCGCTCTCACTTCATCGATACAGTCGAAATCACCGTCATTGATGGGCTCAACGTTGTCGATGTGTTTCATTTTCGTGAGCTGAAGGGCTCTACGCGTTCCGGCGTTGTCGTCCGTTTGGGGGTTTTCAAGAGTCATTTGATTGAATCTCAGCTGTTTGGTTGTGGGGATAACCTCTCTTCTCTTCACTCAAAGACACGCTCACGATGCTAAGGCGTTAACGCTGCAGGTTAAAGGCCGAACGTGCTTCCTGGAGGGTCTCGTTGCGCTCTTGTAGCTCAGAGATCGAGACGAAGACGGGGAACCAGTCCGAACGCGGAATGCGGCCGCCATTACCATCATAGGCAAATACCCCTTTTCTCTTGGTGACCCAGGAAATGTCATCGAAACCAGATTTATTTGTATTGGTGAAAAACACCTCCCCATTCACTATTTCAGGGTGAGTGAATTCGAAATTTTTATTCATTAGTTAAATTATACAACATAGGCAGAAAAATTCCGGATGAAGTGTGCATAGCTCACCCGGACCGGGGAAAGACAATTAATTCAGCTGTATTTTTCCGAAACGTATTCGTTTATTTTGTTTATAAACTAATAGTGTATAATTGAATGAAATAAACAGTATGAGGTATTCTGTTTAATAATTAACCCTATGTCAACTATGACGCCATATTTATTTGAACTGGAGGGTGCATGATATGAGCTTTTTGTATGATCAGTCTGGTGGGCGAAAGTATGTCAACGGCTCTGAACGAACCAAGTTTATTGAGGCGACGCGATCTTTCCCGACCGATGTTCAGACCTTTTGCCTAACACTTGTGTATACCGGGGCTCGCATATCTGAGGTGTTGCCTTTAACGCCTTTGCGGTTCGATTTCTTCGAACAATCCATTCGAATCGAGTGTCTCAAAAAACGCCGCTCCGGCGTATTTCGTGAGGTACCCGTACCCGCCGTTTTTCTCACTTGGCTCGACCAGGTACATGACGTTGCTCGGGCTCAGCGTGACCCTCGAGCGGCGGACCAAAGACTTTGGCCATGGTGCCGCACGACTGCGTGGAAGCGGGTCAAAGAAGTCATGGCGACGGCTGGCATTGCCGGCACGCAGGCATGTCCAAAGGGGCTCCGGCATGGCTTTGGCGTCGGCACTATTCAAGCGCCTGTGCCCCAGACCATTGTTCAGAAATGGCTCGGGCACGCGCAGTTAAGCACAACTGCAATATACACCAACGCGGTTGGGCCGGAGGAACGCGCACTAGCTGCCCGGTTCTGGGATACGTTTCCCGGTTTTAGCGTGGAAGATATACCCGGCATGACAACAGATTAATCGTCTCCCCTGGCTAGGCCTCGCTGCGACGCATAGATCTTCTCAAATAGGTTAGTGAACGAACTCTAGCTCATATCGGGGTGATCAAGCTGGGGTTGGGGGGCAAAGTGAACAGTGTCCGGCCCGAAAGATGCGCTATAGCCTGTTTTGCTAGGATGATGATCTGGCTATCACCCAAGAAGTGGCAGATCAAAGTGGTCGCCGCGAGCGTATCGGCCATCAGCTGTCGAACTGCAATCGAGACAATCGTGAGCCATCCGAGGTGTAATAAGCTTCGTCTTACGCAACCGAGGAGAAGTTCGCACATAGCCGTTAAATGCGGTCTCGGCAGTAAGCCCCGTAATGTGCATTAGAAAATCATTGCCCGCTTGGCTCGCGCATTGCGCGTTCAACATCATTACGCTTGGCGCTGCGAGATCAGGTTCATCTGTGTATTTTTGACGCTGCCGCATGGAGTCCGAAATACTCTCTTCATGGAGCCGCTTGGTGCTAACCGCTCCGTTACAAATAAGGCACCCGCTATCGGGGAACACGGGTCGGACCACTGTAGAAATATCTAGTACAGCGCCCGATACAGGGTCGGAGCGGACGCGCGAACCGAGCTGAACGCCCGGAATCAGATATTGATGGCATACCGCATTAAACAAACGTCTAGCCCTGTGCATGTCAGCTGCGAGAAAGAGATAATCGCAATCAACCGCCTGGTGCACAGCGAATTCATTCTCAAAGAACCCGAAAATTTTTCTAACGTTTGCCTTCGAGTTTGCTGCCTTTATTAGCCTTTCTGCGTGATCGACTTTTCGTCGTGCGAGACGAGCACCAAATTGTCGGAGCCATTCAGGCCGGCGCTCTGACCTAAGCCAACTCATGGCGTGGATGTCGTTAGCCCCGGGAAGCCGAGGCAAGTTCGTTTCATCAATACGGTCGTGATCGATTAAAACAAACGACCCCACGCCGAGGTGACCAAGCCATTGCGCGAGGAGCATGCCAACTCCACCAAGGCCCACGATTCCAACCCGAACACTTGAGAGCGCTGCCTGACCTTCATCTCCAAAGATTCTAACCTGCCTGTCGAAGCGCATATCAGAGGCGCGTGCTGCTTTAGCCGGATGAGGCAATAAGATTTTGCGCTGAGGGCCGACGACAACTAGATGATCGAGCTCGAGCCGCGTACGATCTGGTAGCCAGATGTCACCTGCGACCGCATCCTTCGCAAAGACAAGCGAACCCACAGGCATTCCACGAGCTATATCAAGAAGCGCAGGAAAACCCCTTTCATGGGTTTCGATATCCGTTGATGAAAATGCGACCGACCTATCACCGCCGTGATTGTGAACCGCGAGATACACGAGACGTTCATCTCGGCATTCGCGGATTCTGGACCGAACGTAGCTCGCTTTGATCATCCGATAGCCACGATTCCCCGGAACCCAGTCAATTCCTTCGACCGGATAGTGGATAGACCGCACGAGTAGGTTCAATCTGCCCGAAATCGATGAGAGACCAGCTTCAATCACCGCACCGTGTTCATCATGGTCACCGGGAAACAGATGACTGTGCAGCTCGTCGAAATGAGATTGCGCAATACGGACAGTGCATCGTGGTGTGTTCATTGTTCGAGCAGCCATTTCAATACATGGAGCAGCTTTCGTGCTGGTGTTTCGCGACCTAGCGAGGCGGCATTGTTCTGGCGTCGCGAGATCATCACAGCAGGCCTCTTAGGGAATGTCGTATCTGCATCAGGCCATTCACGATTAATGTGAATCGGTGATTTCAAGGGCTTACCGTCGACCCTGCTCAAATCTCCCCGTACGTAAAACGGATAGGTGTCGGCCTCAGGACAGGCATTGGTTAGGAAAAAACCTACCCAGGAGTTGTCCTGATGATAAGGCAGCCCCAACGGAACATCACGAATCTCGAGAAAGGCACCGCCGCACGCGGACGGTGCGACGTGAACGTTTGCCTTTCCGTGCAATTGCTCAAATTCTGTTATTGCCTTTGCGACGCCGCGTGTGAGGGCTGCTTCACGAGTCTTCATGGTTATCCACCGCATCAAAGCATTCGTCACCGTTGATAAACTCGAGATCACTATCTCCGATGATCCGATCGGGACCGCTGGGAACCACCAGTTCAAGTACGAAATCAGCCTCGATTTCGACACCTTGCTCAATCGCCGCAGCCTTGATTGCCGACCCAGAATGAAAGCCAAAGAGCAGAGTCACCGGCTTATCGTTCACTTTGATCTTGACCTTCGGTCGACCCTCGGTGCGGAGGCGTTCTGCTCCGGCCGGATCGAACGCAATTAGCGAACCATCAGCGATGGGTTCGTCTGGTTCCTCCTTCCGCTCCAAGATAAAAATCTCGTCATCCGGCAGGCCAAAAATTTTCCGGAGTTCAGTTTCTACAATTGTTGCTGCACCCCAGACGAAACCAACCTGATCAACACTGAACATAAAGATGCGATCACTCTCGAAGGCGCGGAAATTGCGCGGCGCATGCTTTTTCAGATCGATGACCTCATCGAGGTCACGTGTGACCGTCGCGCAGTCAATAATTTCGATCAACACATGCTGGTCGGGTGGCCGGTATTCAGCTTCTGAAAGAAGCTGACGACTCGGCTGATGCCGATCCTTCGTGAAAAACTCCTCGTTGTTGACTGAGTAGACAATTGCAGACGCAGCGGCGCTGCCAGTTTCAACTTCCATATCGTCAGTGGCGGACATCATGAACTCCTTTTTCATAACCTTATACCGGAATAAAAATATTCTTGGTAAATTCTGCAGTCAATCATTTTCATTACCCCATAGGTTATAATAAAAAAGTTGACCCGAATCGGGAGTTTGCTTAACCCTATCTGTTAAGAAATCTCATCAGAGACGAGATCGATGACGGGCGACAATGCGGTTGCTATTCGACAGTCCGCAGCTAAAAATGCTGTGTAACAGCCGGCGGAAAATCCAAAATTCGTTTGGGGCGAAAACTGCCCTAACTGTCGAGCGGACGCTTTGGTGGCTTGATGCGGCGCCAACGCTGGCCGATCTCCCGACCCAGCCGCCAATCTCAAGAAAACGCGTAAGTTCCGACAATCCGCCTGAATTTGCGGTAGGCAACAAAGGGCCCGGGAGAATCTACTTTCGTCCAGAACCGCCGCATACAGGCCTTGATCTCTCCGAGGTCAAACAGGTCACGATAACCTCAATCGAAGGAGCGGTGATATGACAATTCCTGCTACTGATTTCCGCCCCGATTATGATCAGGAATCCCCAGGGGCCTATCTCGAATGGATCCTCGAGTCACGCGGGATCAAGAAAGTTGATTTCGCCAAAAGATGCGGGAGGCCGACTAAGACAGTTAGCGAGATACTCTCTAGCAAGGCCAGCATCACACCGGAAACGGCATTGCAGTTCGAGAAGGTTCTCGGAGTCACAGCAGCGTTTTTGTTGTCGCTGCAGACAAACTATCAACTGCAAGAAGCTCGAGAATCTGAACGCAGTAAAATTTCAAGCGATCACGCGACCACATGGTCAAAGCATTTCCCTGTAAGGGAGATGGCTTCGTTCGGCTTCATAGATGCCGACGCAATCAAGAATGACTGCGCAGATACGCTGCTCAGATTTTTTGGAGTTAGCAGCATCTCAGCGTGGGAATCATATTGGGCTGAGCGAATGGGATTTGCGCGCTTCAAACAACAAAAACACTTTAATGTTGATAAGTATGCCGTTGCTGCTTGGTTGAGAAGGGGTGAGATACTGGCCACTGAAGTCGAGACAGCGCCGTATGATGAGCGCCGATTTCGAAAGTCCCTTTCAAAAATTCGGTCTTTGACGGAACGGCCATGGAGCGAAGTGGTCGACGATCTTATTGAGCTCTGCCGGCGCTCGGGTGTTGCGGTTGTGCTTATTCCCAACCTCAAACGAACTGGGTTGCGTGGTGCCGCATGGTGGGCTCAGAAAGACAAAGCCGTCATCATGTTGAGTGATTATGGAAAGAGAGAAGAACGTGTTTGGTTCGCATTTTTCCACGAAGCAGCCCACGTTTTGCTTCATAGCAAGAAGTCGGTGTTCATAGATCGAGAGGACATTGGCAACGAGGAAGCTGAAATAGAAGACGAAGCGAATTCGTTTTCTGCAGAGTATATCGTATCGTCAGACGTCATTGACGAATTCCGTCAGACATACGGCCCAGATGCAAACTACCTACCCAAGAAAATTATTTCGAAGTATGCACGTGATATCGGTATTTCCGCCGGACTTTTGTTGGAGAGGCTTCAGCACGAAGGCCTAGTTCGACAAAATAGCAAATTAAATTCTACCCTTAAGCGAGCGCTCAACTTCGGAAACGGTTGAAGGGAAAAGTCCCTCAGGCTATCGCCCGACGTTCCAGGCTATGTTGGAGAGGGAGCCGACTTCACAAAGGGTTCCTGACGCTTGAGGCGTTGTGAGTGAACAGAATACCTCATTCTGTTCACCGCATTGATGGGGAATCCGAATGGTCATCCGCGCTCGCCGCTCGGTTTTGAGCGGCTTTTCCATTGCACTTGCACTGCTCTGTTCGGCCGTTTTCGCGACGGCGAACGCAGATTCCGTTCCTTCATATGTGAAGGAGGCGTGTTCCATCGGCGATGGGACAGTGCTCGGCCAGAATACTGCGTCCAAGTTCGCCCACCTGCCGGGCGTCTATACCGGGGATTGGGACGGACAGCTCGATTCCACCCTGATCATCGTTGATGTCGACGATAACGGCCGCGCCGAGAGCTTTTATGCCTACGGAACGTATAGCGGGTGGAACATCCACCAGCCTGGCTGCCGCGGAGTGTTCGGAGAAGTCTCCGGTGACAGCATCACCTACAAGGGCAGAAGGACAATCACCTACCGGGTGAATTCGCCCAACGAGCTTCGAGGCACCTACGACTTCGGCTCGGGTTTCTCGCGTGGAACCTTTTCCAGACTCACCTCGCACCCTTGGCAGGGGAAGTGACCGCGGGGGATCAGGTTGGGCCACTGTGGACACTGGCTCAAATGATCACTGTCGCGAGGGTATAATAAGCAACAGGGACTAGTTCCTAAGGCTCCCCTTTCTCCGTGTCGTCCGCCGGCACCGCAATTGTGCGGCGTCGGCGACGCGATACGGAGATTTCCATGGCAGATGAAGAATGCGCCGACGATGATCGGCGCGATCAAATTCGTGCGCTGAATGACCAGCTGCGACGAACAGGATCTGGGGGAAGGGTGCTCATTACCCGTGGCATTGATGCGCTCGGCGTTTCAGCGGCCACGCGGATCCTGGCGGCGGTGAGAAGATTTGACGATTTCACCCCCGACAATGACCCTTACGGGGAGCACGATTTCGGCAGTCTCGAGGCCGAAGGCCACAAGGTCTTTTTCAAAATCGACTACTACGATCGAACTGAGACCATGCACTCGGAAGACGCGGCTGATCCTGAGAAGACCCGCCGCGTGCTTACGATCATGCTAGCTGAAGAGTATTGACTAAAGCCCCGACATGTTGTCGGGGTTTTCTCTGTGTTGACAGTCAATGTTCTCGTTATACAATTGTTATATATGAATAATTCGAACCCAATAAATGTTTCCGATGAAGAACTGCGCGAAATTATTGATTTGGAAGAAGTTAGAGAGATGTGGGGCCTCGAGGCCGACGAGGGGCTCGATACCGTCCGTCAGATCATCTACGCGGCCAAGTTTGATTTTGTTAGCGGTGGTCCAGGCTACGTAGGTGATGTGTTTGTGCTGCTCGGGGATACAATCGAAGCGCCGCTTTCTCTCGTTCGCAACGAAGCGGGCCAGCTTCAAGTAGCCGCATAATCGCTTCCCGGTGCTTCTGATTTGCACCGCTATCGTCGGTGCCTAGCAATCAGGTCTGAAGACGTGATTGTCTTTGCGCTGAACGGTTTCGACGGCTCCCCATCGATCATCAGGCGCAGGTAAATACTGTGGTTCGGGAGCGCCACAAGATCTTCGGCGCCAAACTTCGGCATGAATTCGCGCGCAACGAACGGAGCGTCCTTTCCGCCAAGACGGAACGAGATTAGCGTGCCGGCGTTACCCAGAGCCGCATGGCGTATCTCAGGTTCGAGTTGGTCCAGATACTGATGGGCCAGGACAGTCCCCACCCGAAACTTTCTCAACTCTGCGAGCATGTTGGCGAGAGCTAGCGTTGTGAAGTTTTGGAACTCGTCAACAAACAAATAGAACGGCCGTCGGTGTGCCTCAGGTGTATCGGCCCGGCTGTAGGCCGCAAGTCCCATGGTCGTGACCAGAAGGCCGCCGAGCAGATGGGCACTGTCTTCGCCGAGCCGCCCCTTCGAAAGGTTGATGATCAGAACCTTGCCCTGATCCATGATCTCGCGGAACCGCAGTGGCTGTTCGGGCTCGGTCAGGAACCGCTTGAGAATCGGATCGGCCAGAAACGCCCCGACCTTGTTCTGGATTGGCGCGATGCTGTCCTGCCGGAAGCGGGGGGAATAATCCTTGAACTCGTTCGACCAGAACTCCTTCACCTGCGGGTTCTTGATGTGTCGGATCACAAGGTTGCGGAATGACCGTTCCGTCAGCAGCGCAAGAATGTCGGAGAGGGTCGCCTCCGGGTAATCGAGGAGCGCCAATAGCGCGTAGCGCAGGACATGCTCCATCCGCGGCCCCCAGGCATCGGGCCACATCTTCTTGAAAACCTCGAGCATCCCCGAGGCGGCGAGCGTACGTCGATCCTGCCGCACATGGCGCAGCGGGTTGTATCCGAACGGCTGACGAGGATCCGCGACGTCCACATAGACAACGTTGTGAGCCTTCGTCAGCCCGGATGCGGCGTGAACTCGTTCGGCCAGGTCACCATGGGGGTCGATAAGGGCTACACCTGCGCCGTTCTCCATATCCTGGTGAAATAGGGTCTCGAGAACGTTGGACTTCCCGGTTCCGGTCTTCCCGATCACGTGGATGTGGCCGAGGCGGTCGCCATACTTGATCCCGAAGGTGCGTAGCGGCTCGCGCGTGTTGGTGCGGGCGAAGTATGCGATGTCCTTGCTGTGTTCCTGCATCACCATAAGTGTGCGGGAACTGACACATTCTTCGTAGCGCCGGGCGTTTGCCAGGAAGGCAAGTCACGCACGTTGCAGTTCGCTGGTGGTGTCATGTGCCGACCCGGAAAATCCCCACGTCTACGACGTCCCCTTGACCTGCGGGATGATGGATGAGGCAGCCCAACCGGGCACCGTTCTTTCCATCAACTCAAAGCAAGGAGGCATCGCTATGCGCGATCCCATCTCCATGATTCCGCTCTCGTCGCTCCGGGCGTCGAAACGGAACGTCCGCAAGACCGACAGAACTGCGGACATCGACGCGTTGGCCGAGAGCATCAAGGCTCACGGTCTGCTGCAGAATCTCACGGTGCGTTCAAGTGGTTCAGGCGAGAATGACAGCTACGAGGTCATTGCCGGCGGCAGGCGTTTCGCCGCGCTCAAGAAGCTCTCGAAGCGAAAGGCCATCCCGTCAGATTTTCTGGTGCCGTGTCGTGTGCTTGCAGAAAATGACGCGAGCGACACCGAGCTGTCGCTTGCCGAGAACGAACTGCGGGTGCCTATACACCCGGCAGATCAGTTCGAGGCGTTCTTGAAGCTCCAGGCTGATGGCCTGGGCGCCGAAGAGATCGCGGCGCGGTTCGGTATCACGCCGGCCGTGGTCGCCAGGCGCCTCAAGCTTGCGGCGGTTAGCCCCAAACTCATGCAAGCCTACCGGGACGAGGAACTCTCTCTCGATGTGCTGATGGCGTTTGCCATTACCGACGACCACGAAGCGCAGGAACGGATCTGGTTCGAAGAGCCGGACCGGCATCCGTCTCCGTATGTTATCCGGCAAGCGCTCACCGCTACCCATGTTCGGGCAGGGGACCGACGTGCACGGTTCGTCGGTGCGGATACCTACGAGGCGGCCGGTGGAGAAGTCATTCGTGACCTGTTCCAGCCGGACGACGAGGGGTATTTCACCGACGCTGTGCTTCTCGATCGCCTGGCGTCCGAGAAGCTTGCCGAGGCGGCCAAGGGGGTTGCCGCGGAAGGCTGGAAATGGATCGAGACCATGCTTGCGCTCGACTACGAGTATCTCGGCCGGTTCGGTCGCCGTTCACCGACCATCGAGCCGCGCACCGACGAAGAGGACCAAAAGCTCTCCGAACTTGGTGAACGCTACGATGCGTTGGTTGCAGATCTCGACGACGAGCCGTTACCCGAGGCGCTCGAGGAAATCGACAACCTGGAAGCCGAGATCAATCGGCTCTCGGCGCCTAAGGAGATCTGGGACGACGAAGTGTGTTCGCAAAGCGGGGCGCTCGTCTCGCTCGATCCGTCAGGAGAAGTCCTGGTCGTCCGTGGTCTCGTCAAACCCGACGGGAAAGCTGCGACCGGGGCCCAGAAGAAGCACAGCTCTGCGAAGAAGCGGGGTATCCCCGATGGTCTTCGCGAGACTCTGTCTGCTCAACGCACGGCGGCGTTACGCATAGAGCTGTCCCGGAAGCCCGACTTGGCATTCCGGACGCTTGTCCACGCGCTTGCTCTGCGGGCGTTCTACGCTGCGGGGGACCGTTCGGTCGTGGATGTGCGTGCTGTCCCAGCCGAACTCGGCTCGGGGGCCGATGGTATCGGTGAGAGCCTCGCGGTTCGCACCTATGCCGAACAGCATGAGGCGATCGCGCGAATCCTGCCGAAAGAGCCGGAGGAATTGTGGTCGCGGCTCGGCGAGCAGACTTTCGAGGCGAACCTCGAGCTGTTGGCGCATTGTGTCGGTGGAGCTGCAAACGCGCTCTGGCGACGCAATGACCACGGCCAGGATGACCGTCTCGCGATGGCCGACCAGTTGGCGACCGACGTCGGGCTCGATATGTCCCACTGGTGGTGTGCCACCCGGGTCTCGTTCTTCGATCACGTGACCAAGGACACGATCCTCGAGGCCATCTCGGAGGGGGCGTCCAAGCAGGCAGCCAACAACGTCGTCAGTCTCAAGAAGGCGGCGATCGCTGCACGAGCAGAGAAGCTTCTCGAGAACGCGCAATGGCTTCCCGAACCGTTGCGCACGAAACTTGCGAGTTGATACCGATGATGCCGAGCTGATCGGCGGAATCGACTGGGGCCGCGGATTGCGGCCCCTTTTCTTTGCTCAGAAGAGAGGTCGTTCTCCCTGCGCTATTTCTTTCTTCGGCCGCCCTTTTTGCCGAGGCCGATTTCCTTCGCCATCGCCGATCGCTGCTTGGCGTATGACGGGGCAACCAGGGGGTAGTCCTTTGGCAGGCCCCATTTCTCCTTGTACTCGGTCTCAGAAAGACCGTGCGCAGTGCGGAGGTGGCGCTTGAGTGTCTTCATTTCAGCCCCGCATTCGAGACAGACCACCGCGTTGGGTTTGATGCTCTGCTTGATGGGGACGGCCGGTTTCAAATTGGCTGCAGGGGGAGCTTCGTCGTCGGCGACAGCTTCCTTGATCGTTCGGATGAACGCTGGGACATCAGCCGGCGGCATCTGGTTGTTCGAGAGGTAGGCGGCAACGATATCGCCGGCGACGCGGCGGACTTGGTCTTTTGAATCTTCGGCCATGGGGTGCATCCAGGTTCTAAGTCAGGGCTGGGGCTATACTGACCTGACACTCAAAGATGTTCAATGAATTCCCATAAAATACTTTGGAATATGAGAAGTAGATGTTTCGGTGTTCCATGTACCCGAGAATTGCCGGGCCGGCACATCTCCACGTCTACGTTTGCTTCAAATCTTCGCCGACAATGTAGGCATGCGATTAACAGAAGAGAAAGTCCGCGCCTTCATCGATATGTACGAGGATCAGTATGGCGTCCGCCTGTCATTGGAGGACGCATGGCAAATGGCGCAAGACCTGGTCACGCTCTACGACGCCGTGGCAAGGCCGTTACCCGCAATCGAATTCGGAGAGGACGTGTAGCCTGGGTTGCCTGACACGAAGAAGTGCCGATTCGTTTCGATGGTATAATGATTAATCGACAACGCGGCCCGCTCGAATGCCCCGATTGTCACACCCACAGACCCCGAAAACCCAATGGCGTCAGAAAAACAACAGACGGCGAAACAGCATTTCGTCCCTCAGTTCTATTTGCGCAATTTTGCGGACGAACAGGGATTGCTGCACATTTTCGACGCCAAGAATCGGCGCCGAACAAAACCACGGGCAGCGAGCGGTGTTTGTTACGACCAATTCTTCTACGCCGTCGAAACAGGCAAGCCCGATGAGGTGGCGCAGGGGGTTGAGGAGTTTTTCTCGGTTCATGTCGAGGATCCTCTGTCCAAAGACCTTCCCGATATTCTCGCAAAGCTCTCGGGGACGGAGAGTGTGACGGATACCGAGAAATACGTGCTGTCGTTGTTCATGAGCACGATGTGGCTCCGAAATCCGGCCATGCGTCGCCAGATCAACAACATGCAAGAGCAGATGACTCGGCAGATCACGAAGCTGCGGTTTGGTCATCCCAGTTCGGATAAACTGCTGGACCGGGTTCAGGAGGAAACAGGCCAAGAGTTCTCGGCCGAGGAGCGTCAGTCTCTCCGTGACATGGTTTTCAACGACGAGTACGACCTCGAGTTTTCAAACAAGATGCATCTTGGCTTTATGTTGGACGCCGAACATCTGAGAGGGTTCGCCAACCTGTTCTTCGGTCAATATTGGACGGTCCATGTTTCGAAATGCGAGCGCCAGTTCGTGACGAGCGACAATCCGGTCGTGGTTGTGTTGCCACCAAGGGACCATATCTATGGTCCGACGTTTCTCGAGCGAACGCATATCTTTCCGCTCACCCCGAATCTGGCGATCGAGGCGACCTACCCGCACACGGATTCTGGAAAAAAGCTGAAGCGGAAGACGCATTTTCCTGGAAGCGAGTACGAGGTGGATCGGATCAATCTGTTGATCGCGGACCGATCGAACTTCGTCTATGCGTCACGAAACGACGAGATCCAATGGTTCGAGAACTTTGTCGAAGCCATGACTCCCTACTACGATCGTTCACGCGAAGGATGAAATGGTTCTGTCGTGTGATCGCCCCGTAAATAGTGCACGGTGTCCAGCACCTGCATGAACACCGGGTCTCGTTTTAGCCAGAGGGTTCTGATCCTCTCTGCGTCCGCCAGCAGTCTAGTGCGGGTCGCCGTTTTCGTCCCGATGTAGAACGGATCCTTGGCTTGAACGCTGAGGATTTTGTCCTTCAGGGTCGGGTTCGAACCGGTCATTTTGAAGATCAGGCGTTTCGTCGTGTCGTCACCGTGGGTGAACCATTCGACGGCTCTATTCCTGAACAGAAAGAAAGACGACAAGGGTTCGAACGCTTCTCCCGGCGCTTCAAGCCTCGCTAGTTTTCCATCGATTTGGGCCTTCTCGATGCCGAGCTTTTCCCGTTCACGCACAAATTCCTCATCGCCGATCAGTGCCGAGATGCGCATGTGGCTCAGGTTCTCATGGTGCTGGTCGAGTTTTGAGCGGAGCTGCGAAAGCCGTGCTCGTTCTGCCTCGATCACGCTTGCATTGCTGCGGTGATCGTCGACCGCTTGTTCGAGGATCCACTCGTAAGGGCCGTCGTCGAGAGAGATTTGCTGCAAGAAAGCGAGGATCTGTTCTTCCAGAATGTGATCGCGAACCGAGCGCTGTCGGCAGCGCTCGCCGATCCGGCGCTTGGTGCAGTGATAGTAGGTGTAGTGCGAGCCGTGCCGGTTGACCTTGTGTTCGGCCGTCACGAGAAGCCCGCATTCGCCGCAGAGGATCATGCCCGTAAACGGAAAGGTTCTCGATTGAGGGTGAGGCTTCTTTGTCTCGGACAGGTTCGCCTGAATCCTCTCGAACTCCTCCATGGTCAGCATTGGATCGTGGCGGCCAGGATAGATCTCACCCTTCCATGAGATGAGACCGGCGTAGAAGGGGTTGTTGAGCATCTTGTAGACGGTGCTGAGAGCAACGAGCCCTCCGCCGATCCGATCGCGCGTGGGGGTCGTAAGGCCCAGCTCGTTCCGAGCAATCTCGGTGATGCGACGCGGCGAGTAGACCCCGGTCAGGGCCAGATCGAACATCTTGCGCACGATCAAGAACCGGTCCGGGTCGCGGACGATGGTCTTGGTGGCGCGGTCGTTGAGATATCCGAGCGGGGGCTTGTTCGGGAGCCAGCCGGCTTCAAGCTTGGCCCGGTTTCCGCGCTTCACGTTCTCACTGAGATTGTCGACGTAGTACTTCGAGTAGCCGAAGATGATCGACAGCATAAACTTGCCTTGAGAGTTGTTCTCGAAGGCGAAGGAAGCGAATCTCAGATTCTTGAGCGTGCCCTGGTCGAGCATGAAGATAATTCGGCCGCCATCGACGGAGTTGCGGGCGAGCCGGTCCGGGTGCCAGGCGATGATTCCCTCGGCCTCGCCTTTCTCGATGCGCGAGAGCATGCGATCGAAAATTGGCCGTCCTGGCGCCTTGGCGCTGAATGCTTCTTCGAGGACTGCCACGATCTCAATATCGGGCTGCGATGAAAAAGCCCGCTCGATTTCCGATCGCTGTGATCCGATGGACATGACCTGACGGTCCTCTGCCTCGGACGATTTCCGACAGTAGACGAAATACTTCATACGTGAATGGGGGTTGGGCTGATTCTACCGAATCCGTGGGAATTCCGCGAATCCGCAGCCTTCGCTGTTCAGGATACCAGTATCGTGGGTTCCGCCTAGCTGGGGCCAATTGCCCGCAAGGAACATCCCCGGCGCTACATCGGTGGGCCAGTGGCACTTATTCTGGAGGCAATGAACGAACAGACAGATTTCGGGAAAAACAACCGCAACAATCGCGTCACCTCCAATGGACGTTCCCTTCCGACGGCGACATCTGCGCTCGATGATGGTGTGCTTGTCGAGCTTCTGTATGACCCCGCGAGCCGATCGACGGCGCTTGTCCGTTTCAAAGACGGTGAGTCGACGGTTCATGACCGGATCGAAACCCCGGCTGGCGAGACGCTGGTTCCGTATTCTCCCGACAACAACCTGATCTCCACCGGCGCCGTCCTGCTTCCATCGGAGCCCGGAGAGGCGGGCGAGGATCATGAGCTCGTGGCAGATATCACGTCGTTCATTCACCGCTACGTCGATCTGTCACCGACATTCGAGACGGTCGCCGCTTACTATGTCCTGCTCACCTGGGTGTACGACGCATTCAATGAGTTGCCGTATCTTCGACTGCGTGGGGACTACGGAACAGGCAAGACCCGCGCACTCATCACCATCGGATCGATCTGCAACAAACCGTTCTTCGCGAGCGGGGCTTCGACTGTCTCGCCGATCTTCCACACGCTGGATGCATTCGCAGGAACCCTGCTGATCGACGAGGCCGATTTCCGCGTCAGCGATGAACGCGCCGATATCGTGAAGATCCTCAACAATGGCAACGTCCGCGGGATGCCGATCCTGCGGACGATGCAGAACAATCAGAAGGAGTTTAATCCGAGGGCGTTTCGGGTGTTCGGACCCAAGATCGTGGCCACTCGCGGAGAATACGAGGACAAGGCGCTCGAGAGCCGGTTCCTTACCGAGGTGATGGGGCGAAGTTCCCTGCGCGCCGACATCCCGATCAACTTACCCGACCGTTTCCGGGACGAGGCCCTGGAGCTTCGCAACCGGCTGCTCGGTTATCGCTTTAACAAGAGAAATATCGTCGGCGCTAACGCCGCACTCGTCGACCGTTCACTCGAGCCGCGCGCAAACCAGGTGCTGCTGCCCTTGTTGAGCCTGATGTCGGACCCAGCCGACCAGGAGCTGGTTCGTGACTTCGCAAAGAACATGCAGGCAGAACGGGTGGCGGAACGATCCGTGAGCACCGAAGCTCAGGTCCTCGAAGTTCTCTGTAGGTTGATCGATGAGGACGCACCCAAGTCCATTGCCGTCGGGGAGATCACGAAACACTTCATTGAACTTTTCGGCGACGAATATGGACGGCCGGTGTCGAACCGGTGGATGGGGGAGAGGCTGCGCGCGATTGGCTTGAGAACCTTCAAGAGCCACGGCGTGTATGTCGTTGGTGCGACCGATATCCCGCGCGTGGTCACCTTGTGCGAGCGCTTCGGGATTTCTGTATCGCAAAGCTCGGTGCCCGTTGAATGAGGAGGGTGGACTTGGGGAGGTCCTCTCGACGTTGGGCGGCCTGCAAACACGGATACGGAACACCGCGCACCGAGGGTTTCAAGCCGAAGGCCGCCCTCCACTTGTCCCCATGTCCACCCGCGAGATAGTCAGCCTTGATGGTAGAATAGGAGTTATTCACATCGGGCTGCCGGGGATTTGCCCGTGGCGCACATTTCCCACCCTAGGGTTTGTTCCTTGATCGAGTGACTATGAGCAGTACGGAGGGTTGCCAGCCCTGCGTCTGCCTATGTGTTCTCGTATACCCAATTATCTTCGAATGTATCGACGCCGCTGGCGCTTGCAGCAAAGCGACCTGGCATTTCTCGTGGATCTTGCTGTGCCCAGCGCGATCTCTCGATACGAAAAAACCGGACGAACGCCACCGACTGAACTGCTCATCGCGTTCGAGGTCGTATTCGGTTGTTGCGGCCATGAGCTTTTCCCGGCGCTGTATGACGAGATTGCGGACCAGGTCATGCGCCGTGCGAAACAGATGTTTGAAGACATCGAAGGTCTCGATGACGAGGCAACGGAAGCGAAGCGTGCGTTGCTGTTGCGCATGGTGTCTTCGTATTCCGGTGGCGATCCGGACTCACCCCCAACATGAAGGCACGAAAACGGCGAGCCTTGGCGCTGAGTATCTATGTCACCAACCGGGGATACGCGTTCTCACTTTTTGAAGGTGCCGACCGTGCCGTCGACTGGGGCACCCGGGAACATCGCGGTACCGACGCTCAATCCCGATGCCTGGTAACTGTGACCGAGTTGCTCGACCACTATCAGCCCGACGACTTGGTCCTGGAGGAATGGCGCGTTCGGCACTGTCGTCGGCCTGATCGCATCCGTGCTCTCTACCGTTCCTTCGAGCGATTGGGCAAACGGCGCGGGCAGGCCGTTGTGTGTTACACGCGGCAGTCCGTCGGTGCACACTTTCAGGAACTTGGGGCCCGCACAAAACACGAGCGAGCGACCGAGATT
This sequence comes from Alphaproteobacteria bacterium, assembly GCA_965222215.1. Lineage (GTDB taxonomy): Bacteria > Pseudomonadota > Alphaproteobacteria > UBA6615 > UBA6615 > JABJAG01. Next base: position 3,902,224 of record OZ244931.1, read on the forward strand.
GCCGCTCGCGTTCCGGCCCTGGCGTTCTGGGCGCCGCCGAAACGCGAGCTATGGAAGAGCGAACATTCAAGGATGGCTATATTCGACGCCGCCGCGCTCAATATAATCCATCTGCAGCCCCGCGACGGGGATGGCGCTTGACCGTAAGTGGACGAGCGGAAATCACATATTCATGCTAGTATGAGCATTATGAAATCACGTCCGAAATCTGGTGGCGCCGCGACCGTGGGCTTCGTTGTCGGTCGGAGCGGTTTTGCAAAAATCAGCGCTGTTGAAGGCGTGAAGCTGACGCGTGAAATGCATAAAGACCTTCAAGAGTTCGATCGCAAAGGCCTGTCGGCCGAAGAGCGCCGAAAGGCGATTGCCAGGAAATACGCCAAACCCGTCAAAGCCTGAATATGTATGACGCCATAGCAGATCCATATTGCTATGCAGGTACGACGGTTCTCAAAAACACGCCGGGCATTAGAGACCAAGCCGGCCTTGAAAATTTCGAGGCCATAGCGACAGCCCAGAGGGCGGAAGAGCCTCTGCCGAATGGTCGGCTGAGCGTCACCCACTACAAGGCTGTCCACCGCCACCTCTTTCAAGACGTGTATCGTTGGGCAGGACGATTCCGGACCGTGCGCATAAGCAAGGACGGAAGCATGTTCTGCTACCCGGAACACATTGACCGCGAGATGAGGTCGCTGTTCGCGGACTTCAGGGCGAAGCGGTACTTCCAGGACCTGACCCGAGACCAGTTCGTGTCAGAGGCGACTTCGTTCCTGTCGATACTCAACGCGATCCATCCGTTCCGTGAAGGAAACGGTCGCACACAGACAACATTCTTCGCGCTGGTCGCTTACCAAGCGGGCCATCCGCTCGAGCTGGAGCGGCTTGATGCTGAACGCTTTCTGGATGCCATGATCGAGAGCTTTCAAGGAAACGAAACGCCCTTGGCCCAACAGCTCGATCACCTGACTGCATAGTCCGGTTGGCCGCACGTCCGGTCCGTCGTACGATTCCGTGCGAAGGGAGGTCTGAATGGCCAAAGAACGGAAACGGGTTGGTATCTGGGTCCGTGTATCGACCGACGATCAAGCGCTTGGTGACAGTCCGGCGCACCATGAAAAGCGTGCTCGTGCCTATGCCGAGGCGAAGGACTGGACGGTCGTAGAGGTCTATCGCCTCGAAGGCGTTTCCGGCAAAGCGGTTATGGAGCATCCGGAGATGACCCGGATGCTCGAACATGTCCGCACGGGCCATATCTCGGGCCTGCTTTTTTCCAAGCTCGCCCGTCTTGCCCGCAGCACCAAACATCTGCTCGATCTGGCAGACATCTTCCGCGAACACGATGCCGATCTGGTATCGCTCCAGGAAAGCATCGATACCGCCTCGCCGGCGGGTCTTTTGTTTTTCACAATCATCGCAGCGATGGCGCAGTGGGAGCGGGAAGAGATCGCGGAACGCGTGGCCGCCTCCATCCCTGTTCGCGCACAGCTTGGAAAGAACCTCGGCGGTGCCGCTTCCTTTGGCTACCGCTGGGAGGGACATAACCTGGTTCCTGATCCAGATGAAGCGCCGGTCCGAAAGCTCGTCTACGAACTGTTTCTCGAACATCGTCGCAAGAAGACGGTCGCCCGTGTTCTGAACGAGCGAGGCTATCGTACCCGCAAGGGCGCCAAGTTCAGCGACACCACCATCACGCGGCTGCTCAAAGACCCGACGGCCAAGGGGAAACGCCGGGCCAACTACACGAAGTCCCCTGGCATCAATAAGCAATGGCAGTTCAAGCCCGAGGACGAATGGGTGTGGGTCGATTGCGTGCCGATCGTTTCCGAAGAACTTTGGGACCAGTGCAACGCGATCCTCGACGAGCAAACAAAAACGCGCAAGCCGAGCCGAAAGCCTCGTCATGTCTTTGCCGGACGTGTGCTCTGTCACTGTGGTGGCAAGATGTATGTGCCGTCTAACACTCCGAAGTACGTCTGCTACGACTGCCGTAACAAGATCCCGGTCGATGATCTGGAGGCCCTGTTCCACGAACAGCTTCGGGAGTTCGTCTCATCGCCTGATGAAGTCGCCAACTATCTCGGTATGGCGAACGATGAGATTGCAGAGATGGAGCGGCTTCTCGAAGCTCTTCCCAACGAGCAACGAGAACTTCAGCGTCAGATGGACCGCTGGTCGAAGGCCTTCATGGATGATGAAATCAGCCAAGCAGCATTCGCCCGCGAGTACCGTCCGCTCGACGAGCGCTACCAGCAGATCGAGGACGAACTTCCACGGCTTCAGGCTGAACTAGACGTCCTTAAAATCGACTATCTCTCGTCCGATAAAATCCTTTCAGAAGCGGCAGATCTGTTTACCCAATGGCCGTCCATGGAACTGGAAGCTCGCAGGGCTCTTGTCGAAGCCGTGGTGGACACAATTACCATTGGGAAAGAAGACGTTAGCATCGATCTCATAGCGTTACCTTCCTTCGGAAGTGGTGACTACAAGGCAACGCCGGAACACGGGTTCATGGCGGCGATCAGCTGGAAGCGTGCCGGGTAGGCGACATGGTGGTTTGCCCGCGCGACAACCGCGCGTCCGCTCTCGATGGGCTGGCGCAGGGATTCCAGCGCCTGGCGGGAGAATTCCGGCAGTTCGTCGAGGAAAAGAACACCCCGGTGGGCGAGCGAAACCTCGCCCGGCTTCGCCCGGGTGCCGCCGCCGACGAGCGCGGCCAGCGAGGCGGAGTGGTGCGGGTCGCGGAACGGGCGCACGGTCATCAGCCCGCCCTCGGGCAGGGTGTTCGACAGGGAATGGATCATCGAGACCTCGAGTGCCTCGGCGGCCGACAGCGGCGGCAGGATGCCGGGCAGGCGCGAGGCCAGCATCGACTTGCCGGCGCCCGGCGGGCCGGACATCAGCAGGTTGTGGCCGCCGGCCGCGGCGATTTCCAGCGCGCGCTTGGCGGTCTCCTGCCCCTTGATGTCGCGCAGGTCGGGCAGCGCAGGCGTGCTGTCCTGTTGCGCGCGGGCGCGCGGGCGCGACAGCATCTGGGTGCCCTTGAAGTGGTTGACCAGCGCCAGCACGTCGGGCGCGGCGAGGATGTCGATTTCGCCCGCCCACGCCGCTTCCCCGCCCTGGGCCGCCGGGCAGATCAGCCCCCTGTCGCGGGCCGACGCGTCGATGGCCGCCGGCAGCACGCCTGCCACGGGCGCCAGCGCCCCGTCGAGGGAGAGCTCGCCCAGCGCGGTGTAGCGGTCGAGCGTGTCGTCGGGCAGCACGTCCATGGCGGCGAGCAGGCCGAGCGCGATGGGCAGGTCGAAATGGCTGCCCTCCTTGGCGAGGTCGGCGGGGGCGAGGTTCACGGTGATCCGCTTCGGGGGCAGGGCGAGGCCGAGCGCGTTCAGCGCCGCGCGCACGCGCTCCTTCGATTCGCCGACCGCCTTGTCCGGCAGCCCGACGATGGTGAAGGCGGGCAGTCCCGCGCCCATCTGCACCTGCACGTCGACATCGACGACGTCCACGCCCTGGAAGGCGACCGTGCTGATATGTGCGACCATTGATGCGAGTCCGGAATAGATCGGACGCGACTATAGCGGCCCATTTTTTCTATGAGAACAAAAAAAGAACAAACATCATCACGCGGCGTTAGCCGTTTCGCCTGTGATCGGCAGTTTTACCGTTAGCTCAAGTCCGCCGCCCTCGCGGTTTCGCGCGGCGACGCTGCCCCCCACGGCCTCCACGTTGCGGCGGACGATCCACAGGCCGATGCCGAAGTTGGCGCCGGCGCGCGCCTGGGCTTCGTCGCGGCGCGAGTAGTAGCGCTCGAAGATGCGTTCCAGCTCGCTGTCGGGCACGCCGGGGCCCTCGTCGGCGACGATGAGTTGCGCGGATCCGTTCGCCTCGCTCAGCGCAACCGCGATCTTCGAGTTCGCCGGCGCGAAGCTGATCGCGTTCTCGAACAGGTTGTCGATCACCGTCTCGAACAGTTCCTCGCTGCCGCGCACCGGAATGCCGTCCTCGACCGTGGCCTCCAGATGCAGGCGGTGGGATTCCATGGTCTCGCGGTGGGCGCG